>NZ_CP089928.1:852500-3052500 GCF_021290385.1 Microbulbifer sp. YPW16 | reverse complement strand
TTTTGATATAAAGGGTGTTTGGTGTTCGTTTTTTAGACACCGCAAAGCACGCAAGACAAGTACAAACAGCGCCTCCTGTTAAGACCATGCAGAATCATCGCACTACCAAGCCGCGCCTGCTGGGCGCACTGCGCCAGCACTTCCCGCGCACCCATGCCCTCGCGGCAGGTGCCGCAAGCTGCGCGCTGGCACTCGCCATGTTCGTCTCCACCCCAGAGGTAGAGGCGAAGCGCCATTCATTGCCTGTGACCCTGTCCGCAGTTGAGGAAGCTGCTCCCGCCGTGGTCATGGCCGCTGCCGACGCCGCACCCGAGGCCTCTCCAGCAACCCCCGCCCCCACCAGCAGCAAACGGGTGAAGGTTCGTAACGGCGACACCCTCTCCAACCTGTTTGACCGTGCCGGCGTGGATATCCGCCATATGTACGAGCTACTGGAGAGCGGCAAGGAAGCCAAGGGCCTTGCGCGACTGAGCCCCGGTGAGGAACTCACCTTCCATATCGCTGGTGACGGCTCACTCGACAGCCTGGAGGTGCACCGGGATCGCCTCAGCCGCCTGGAATTCAAGCGCGGTGACAGCGGCGACTTCAGCTATGCCCTGCACCAGCGGGAGGCCGACAGTTACCCGGCCTACCGCCAGGCAGAGATCGAGAGCTCCCTGTTTGTTGCCGGTAACAACGCGGGCCTGAGCAATAACCTCATCATGGAAATGGCGCAGGTCTTCAGCTCCGATATCGACTTTGCCCTCGACATCAGGAAAGGAGACCACTTCAGCGTACTCTTTGAGGAAGAATTCCTCGACGGCGAGAAGATCGACAATGGCCCTATCCAGGCGGTGACATTCGTCAACCAGGGGAAAACCTTCAGTGCGGTGCGCTACGTCGACCAGAACGGTGATGCCAACTACTACACCCCTGATGGCAAAAGCATGCGCAAGGCATTTATCCGCACCCCGGTGGACTTTGCCCGCATCAGCTCACACTTCAACCCGAGCCGCCTGCACCCGATCCATAAAACCCGCCGGCCACACAACGGAACCGATTACGCCGCACCGCGCGGCACCCCGGTATATGCTGCTGGCAGCGGGCGCGTAATCAAGGCCGGCTATAGCAGGCCCAATGGCAATTATGTGTTTATCAAGCACGGCGAGCGCTACATCACCCGCTACCTGCACCTGAACAAGCGCAAGGTGAAGGTGGGCGACCGGGTCAAGCAGCGCCAGGTGATCGGCACCGTCGGCGCCACCGGGTATGCAACCGGCCCCCACCTGCACTACGAGTTCCTGGTAGACGGCCATCACCGCAACCCTGCCACCATCGTGCGCAAGCTGCCCAAGGCCAAGTCCATCCCGGATTCCGAGATGGCGCGCTTCCGCGCCCAGACCCAGCCCCTGCTGGCAAAACTGGAAAATTACGAGCAACCGGCGCTGGCACAACGCGGCGAAGAACAAAACCAACAAAACGTCAACTGACCCTATGGGCGAGCTTTATGTCGGCCTGATGTCCGGCACCAGCGTCGATTGTGTCGACGCGGTGCTGGTCGAGTTCTCTGAGGAAACGTCGTCCAGGGCCGATATTATCGCCACGCTGGGCCACCCGATCCCCCCTGCATTGCGCGATGCCGTGCTGGCCCTTTGCGCCCCCGGCCCCTCGGAACTGGACCGGGCCGGCCAGCTGGACTGCCAGCTGGGCCAGCTGTTTGCCGAGGCAACCCTGGCCCTGCTGGATAATGCCGGGGTCAAACCGGCCGGAGTCACCGCTATCGGCAGCCACGGCCAGACCGTGCGCCACCGGCCGCCCGGCACTGTCGCCCACCCTTTTACCATGCAAATCGGCGACCCCAACACCATCGCCACCCGCACCGGTATTACCACGGTGGCAGACTTCCGCCGGCGCGATATGGCCCTCGGTGGCCAGGGCGCCCCACTGATGCCAGCCTTTCACAAGGCGGCCTTCGCGGCCGACCGCGATCGTGCGGTGGTGAACATCGGCGGCATGGCAAATATCACTGAATTACGCGCCGACGGCAGCGTGCGCGGCTACGATACCGGTCCCGGCAATGCCCTGCTGGACTACTGGATTGGCCTGCACCGCAGCCAGCCATTTGACCGCGACGGCGCCTGGGCCGCCAGCGGTCGCGTCAGCCCGGAATTGCTCAACCGCCTGATGGCCGACCCCTATTTCACCGCCCCAGCCCCCAAAAGCACCGGGCGCGAGGCATTCAATCCCACCTGGCTGGAGCGGGCTGGCGAGGGCCTGGAGCTGGCCCCGGCGGACGTTCAGGCGACCCTGGCCGAGGTCACTGCCGCCAGTATCGCGGACGCCGTGCACGCCTTTGCCAACGGCGGTGAGCTGCTGATCTGTGGTGGGGGCGCACGCAATGCGGACCTGATGCAGCGCCTGCACCGGCGCCTGCCCACCTGGTCGATCGCCAGCACCGGCAGTTATGGTATCGACGCCGACTGGCTGGAGGCTGTCGGCTTCGCGTGGCTGGCGCGCCAGACCATGCACGGGCTCCCGGGCAACTGTCCCGGTGTAACCGGCGCGGTTCGCGAAACGGTGCTCGGAGGTATCTACCCCGCCTGAGTGGATGGCGAGCGGCCAGGCGGGAGCAGGGAAGGCAGGAAGATAAGGGACAGCCGAGCTACGGGAACAGGACAGGACCCGGCCCGGGTTCATCCCGGGCGATCAGATGGAGAATGATGACCCGCAGCCGCAGGTGGAGGAAGCGTTGGGGTTTTGCACCACAAAGCGCGAGCCGGACAGGCCCTCTTCGTAGTCCACTGTTGCCCCAACCAGGTACGGATAGCTCATCGGGTCTACCACGACCTCGATGCCATCTTTCTCGACCAGCGCATCGTCGTCAGCCACCAGCTCATCGAAAGTGAACCCGTACTGGAAGCCGGAACAGCCGCCGCCGGTGACGAACACCCGCAGTTTCAGCTCCGGATTGCCCTCCTCTTCAAGCAGGCTCTTGACCTTGGCCACAGCCTTCTCGGTAACGATCACCGGCTCGGGAGAAAAGGAAACAGCTTCTGACATAAGTCTCTCTCGGCAGAATATGGGCCAGCCCACCCATTGTACTGAGCTGGGCCCGGGGGCCGCCATAGTGCTAAAACCGACGAAATCAGTCAAGTATTCGGCCGCATACACCGGCCGGCCGACAGAGGCCGACCAGCCGGTCAAAGAGAGCCGGGATTACTCGGAGTCGACCGAGATCTCCTCGGAATACTCGAGCATGCGCGGCTCACCGGCGTTGTCCATCTCAACGTTGGAAACCAGGGAGCCATTGACCTGTGCGCCCTTGACCATCTCGATCAGCTTGTAGTGCACGTTGCCCTCAACCATTGCCTTGGCGGAGAGCTCCAGGTGGCGAACGGCATACACATCGCCCTTGACGTTGCCATTGATGACCACGTGCGGCACGCGAATCTCACCTTCCACCTTGCCGCCATCGACAATCTGCAGGCGCGCGTCACTGTCGCTGTGTGCGCTGACATTCCCGTGAACGGTGCCCTCAACCACCAGGTTACCGCGGAAATGCAGGTCGCCACTCACTTCGGTCTGGCGGGCGATCAGGGTCGTGTGGTTACTTCCAGAGCTAGCCATAGTCGTCGTCTTCTCTTTCTCTTGCTTTCTAAACATAATCCAGTCAAAACCTCGTGCAATCAGCGCCTGGCATCAGCTCTTCTGAACCAGCCAGCCATAACGCTGCTCGATATTGAACCCCTTACGCGCGCTGGACTTGAGCAACAGCTCAACGCCCTCTGGCTCGAAGCCATGAGGCAACTGTAGCTCGCCCTCAATATTCTGGAAATATTTGAAGCGCAGGGCGATCTTTTCGCTGTCCACCTGCTGCGACAGGGCGCTGAGCGGATAGCGTTTTGGCTGTCCATCCTGACTGCCCACCACGGTGAAGGTCGCGTGCCCCGTCACCACGCTGTGTCGCGTGGCCGACTGCTGCACCAACAGTTTGAACTGGTAGCGCCGCTCATCGGCCATTTGCGAAAGACTGAAACGGCCGATGGAAACACCATCGCCGTCATCATCCGGCGCCATCAGGCCCCGGTAAAAGGAAATTTCCTGCTTGAGTTCGGCGATCCGGTTTTCCTTCTCCACCAGCTCGGCCCGCACTTTCTCGTCCGCCTGCTCACCGATCGCCAGTGACTGCTCGGCCGTGGCCACCCGCAGCCGCAGGGCTTCATTTTCCCTGCGCAGGGAATCGAGCCTGTCCAGGGACTCCTCGTGGGCCATGGTCTTGCGATCCAGCCCCTTACGCAGGTGGTGCTGGCCGGCGAAGTAAGCGGCCGCCGAGGTGACCAGTACCAGCAGCGTCACCCCCAGCAACGTCAGGGCGCCGGAGTAGGGCCGGTGCGGCACTACCTTCATGCGGTACTGTTTACTGCCTTTTACTTTATGTGCCATGACACCCGTGTGTTCTTATCTCGTTATGACTTACTTGTGAGCCTGTTGAATCTGACGATTCTAAGGCAGCAGCGCCGGGCTCTCCAGTCCGAGCTTCTCATTCAGGCCAAACATGATGTTCATATTCTGGATGGCCTGGGCCGAGGCGCCCTTGGCGAGATTGTCGATCACCGACATCACCACCACCGTGTCCCGGTCATCCGGCCGCGCCAGGGCAATACGGCACATGTTGCTCCCCCTGACGCTGCGGGTCTGCGGGTGACTGCCTGGTGGCAGCACGTCCACAAATGGTTCAGCGGCATACCGCTGTTCGTACAGTTCCTGCAGCTCAGCCAGACCGCTGTCCCCGTTCAGCCGCGCGAACAGGGTCGCATGGATACCGCGCACCATCGGCAGCAGGTGTGGCACAAAGGTCACCCGCGGCTCGGCACTGCCTGCGGCCTGCACCCGGCGCAGTCCCTGCTCGATCTCCGGCAGGTGGCGATGGCCGCCTGACGCATATGCGCGGAAGCTGTCACTGTTCTCGGCCAGCAGCAACTCGGTCTTGCCCTGCCGCCCGGCGCCGGTGGCGCCGCTCGCGGCACTCGCCACCAGGTGCCCCGGCTCCACCAGGTTGCGCTCCAGCAGCGGGATCCAGCCGAGCTGGATCGCTGTCGGGTAGCAGCCCGGGCAGGCCACCAGCCGTGCCCCCGCAATCTGCTCGCGGTTGACCTCGGGCAGGCCGTACACGGCTTCCGCCGCCAGCTCCGGCGCGGCATGCGACTGGTTATACCAGCGCTCCCAGGTGGCGATATCGCGCAGGCGGAAATCCGCCGACAGGTCGATGACCCTTACCCCGCGTGCCACCAGTTCCGGCACCTGGGCCTGCGCCACCCCGTGGGGAGTGGCAAAAAAGACCACATCGCACGTGGCCAACTGGGCCAGGTCCGGTTCACAGAAAGCCAGGTCACAGTGACCCCGGAGGCTGGGAAAAAGTTCCGCCACTGGCTGCCCTGCCAGGGCGCGGGAGGTGATCGCAGCCAGGCTTACCTGCGGGTGCAATACCAGCAGTCGCAGCAGCTCCACCCCCGTGTATCCGGTCCCGCCGACGATTGCTACTTTGATCACTGTCTGACTCCTCGCTGCTGTATCCGTACCGGGCTCACCCATACACCGCCGGCGCGGCCTGTATAATGGAGGCTGCACTCTACCACAAGCCACCATCGGGAAAGGACGCACGGTGCTCAGGAAAGCGCGCCCCACGGGTAAAAAAAAGCAGCCGAAATGGCCCCTGCGCGAACGGGGACTGGAAAAGTGGCGCCTGCAGCTGTCATCCCAGGAGGCGCTGGCACCGCTGCTGGCCATGGCCCTGCTGACCGGCATCCTCGCGGGAGCGGTGACGGTGGCCTTTCGCCTGCTGAGCGAAATACCGGCGGAGCTGTTCCTGTCCATCCCCGAGCGCTATGAAAGCCTGCCCACCTATTGGCGCTTCGCCCTGCCCGTTGGCGGAGCGCTGGTACTGGGGGCCATCTACCAGCTGTTGAGCCCCGGCTGGCGGCTGGTGGGTGTGGTCCATGTGCTCGACCGCCTGCACAACCACCAGGCCAATATGCCAGTGGCCAACGCGTTACTGCAGTTTTTCGCCGGTGCAATCGCGCTGGTCAGCGGCCAGTCCGTGGGTCGCGAGGGCCCCGCAGTACACCTCGGCGCCGCCAGTGGCAGCTGGCTCGGGCGCAGGCTTAAACTCCCCAACAATTCGGTGCGCAGCCTGCTCGGCTGCGGTGTGGCAGCGGCGATCGCGGCTTCCTTCAACACCCCGCTGGCGGGGGTGGTGTTTGCCATGGAAGTGGTGATGCTCGAGTACTCGGTGGTGGGTTTCCTGCCGGTCATCCTCGCTGCAGCGACCGGAAGCGCCATCACCCAACTGGCCTTCGGCAACCAGCCGGCTTTCAACGTACCCGCGATCCAGCTCAGCTCGCTGGCCGAGCTGCCGGTGCTGCTGCTCTGTGCCGTAGTCATCGGCACCCTCGCCGCACTCTTCATTCGCGCCCAGAGATACCTGGCCCCCATGCAGCGCCGCGCACCGATCCTGCGTTTCCTGGCGGTCGGGCTGGTGACCGGCACCCTGGGCATCTGGGTGCCGGAGATCCTCGGCGCGGGGTATGACACCCTCGAACTGGCAATGCTGGGCGAACTTGCCCTGGGGGCCCTGCTGGTGATCGTGGCGGCGAAAATGGTGGCGACGGCGCTGGCCTCCGGCCTGGGCATTCCCGGGGGCGTGATCGGCCCCAGCCTGTTCCTCGGCGCCTGCATGGGCGGCATAGCCGGCAGCCTGGCCAACCTGTGGCTGGGCGAGTACACCGCCAGCCCGGGCTTCTACGCCATGGTGGGCATGGCCGCGATGATGGCCGCCTTGCTGGATGCACCACTGGCGGCGCTGCTGGCAATCCTGGAACTCACCTACAACCCCAACGTGCTCTTCCCGGGCATGATGATGATCGTGGTGGCCTGCCTGGTGAGCCGCTACTTTTTTGCAGCCCAGGGTATCTTCCAGGAGACCCTGCGAGCCATGGACAAGAGCGGCACCCCCACCTGGCGAGCACAGATGCTGAACCGCGTGGGGGTCGCCAGCGTGATGGAACGGCGCTTTGTGGTGTCACCACAGAAAGTGGGGCGGAGCCAGGCCGAGCGGCTGATTCAGCGCCACCCGCTGTGGGTGCTGGTAGAGTTGCCGGACGAACCCGCGCACCAGTTGTTGCGGGCAGCCGACCTCGCCAGCTTCCTGCAACGGGTGGAGGAAAAGAAAGGTGCCCCGGAGGGCAGCCAGGCGGTGGAGGGGGAGGAGCCCCCGGTGGACCTGCTCAAGCTGCCCGGCGAGCGCTTTGCGGCGGCCGGGCTCAACTGGCGCAGCACACTGCTGGAGGCCCACCAGAAACTGGAAAGCAGCAAGGCCGACGCCCTGTATATCTCCCGCGGTTATTCGGGCATGCTGGACAATGACGCCGCGGGCATTATCCTGCCGGCAGACATCGACAACTTTTATCGCAAGTGACCCCTGCTGCCCCGCGGGCCGGCATGGTCGCGAGGACGAAAACAACAAGGAATACGCAATGCTCTGGGTCAAAGCCTTCCATATTGTGGCCATGGTCTGCTGGTTCGCCGTACTGTTCTACCTGCCGCGGCTGTTCGTCTACCACCGGGATGCCACCGACGCCACCAGCCGCGACCGTTTCTGCATCATGGAGCGGCGCCTGTACCGCGGCATCGGACTGCCGTCGATGCTTGCCACCATCCTGCTGGGCGGCTGGCTGATCACCTTCAACCTCGACTACTACAAGAGCGCCGGCTGGCTGCACGCCAAGCTGCTGCTGGTGGTATTGCTGATCGGCTATCACCATATGTGCGGCGCCTATGTGAAGCAGTTCGCCGCCGGTACCGTCACCAAATCCGGGCGTTATTTCCGCATTTTCAACGAAGTACCAGTGCTGGCACTGGTGGCGATCGTGATTCTTGCGGTGGTGCGGCCGTTTTAGGCACCGGATCATTCCGGCCCACCGCCATATAACAACTAGAATTAGGGCATCTCTGGTCGCGCCCAATACCCCGGATATCGCCCCGACAGGAAATGGATACACGCCAACCCATCATTCTTACCGTCACCCACCACGACCCCAGTGGCAGTGCCGGCATCACCGCGGACACCGAGACCGCGGTGAGCCTGGGATGCCACTGCACTTCCGTGGTGTCCGCTATCAGTGTCTGTGACACCGGCGAACTCCAGGGCGTGGCGCCGGTGGAGGACACGCTGCTGGTGGAGCAGGCCCGGGCGGTGCTGGAAGACCTGCCGGTGGCCGCGATCAAGGTCGGTTACCTCGGCTCAGTGGAAAACGTACGCGCACTCCACAGCGTGCTTGCCGACTACCCCCACATTCCCATCGTGATCGACCCGGACGCCACCCTGGCCGACAAGGAGAGCCTGCTGGCTCCCCCGCTGTGGGAAGCGATGACCTCCCTGCTGTTACCGTTTGCCACCATGGTCTGCCCCAACCGCCGCGAGGCCCGTGCCATGGCCCTGGAGGCTGACGTACTCGATGCCCAGGCACAGGAGCTACTGGAAAGCGGCTGCCGCTACCTGCTGCTCACCGGGGTCCCGGCCGCCGACCAGCAGCTGGAAAACCGGCTTTACGACGAACGCGGCCTGATGCGACAGTTCCTCTGGCGGCGCCTCCCGCCCGCCGCTTACGGCACCTGCGGTACCCTCGCCACCGCCATCGCCTGCCATATTGCGCACGGCCTCACAGTGATCGAGGCAGTGAGTCGCAGCCAGCAGTTCACCTGGAGCGCGATCGCCGACAGCCGCCGGCTGGGGATGGGCCGGCCGGTCCCGAACCGCCTGTTCTGGACCAAGCGCTGAAGCAACCACATAAAGCTTTTGCCCGCCGGCATGCTCCCCATGGCAAGCCCTGTGCAGTGGCTGTCGCCAGTGCGCCGCGCATTTGCTCCCGCCGTCGGCCATCCGGATAATACCCGCCAAATTTCCAGCCAATCAGCAAGGCCGCAGATCGCTATGAGTAAATCCGAGCAACTTTTTGCCGAAGCCCAGAAAGTCATTCCCGGCG
This sequence comes from Microbulbifer sp. YPW16, assembly GCF_021290385.1. GTDB lineage: Bacteria > Pseudomonadota > Gammaproteobacteria > Pseudomonadales > Cellvibrionaceae > Microbulbifer > Microbulbifer zhoushanensis. The sequence continues at coordinate 3,043,480 of NZ_CP089928.1, read as the reverse complement.
GGGTCAATTCGCCGGTGCGCGCCTTCCGCGCGGTCGGGGGCACGCCGCTGTTTATCGAGCGCGCCGAGGGTGCCTACCTGTTTGACGCCGACGGCAAGCGCTATATCGATTACGTGCAGTCGTGGGGCCCCATGGTGCTGGGGCACGCGCAGCCCGAGGTGATCGAGGCGGTGGTGGAACAGGCACAGTCCGGCCTCAGTTTCGGGGCGCCCACCGAGCTGGAAACCGAACTGGCCGAAGAACTGTGCCGGCTATGGCCCAACATGGATCTGGTGCGTTTTGTAAATTCCGGTACCGAAGCCACCATGAGCGCCATCCGGCTGGCGCGCGGCTATACCGGCCGCGACAAAATCGTCAAATTCGAGGGCTGCTACCACGGCCATTCCGATTCCCTGCTGGTGAAGGCCGGTTCCGGCGCCCTGACCATGGGCGTGCCCTCCTCTCCCGGTGTGCCGGCGTCACTGGCCGACCACACCATCACCCTGAACTATAACGACCCGGAGTCGGTCAGGCAGTGCTTTGCCGAGATTGGCGACGAGATTGCCTGCATCATCGTCGAGCCGGTGGCCGGCAACATGAACTGCGTCCCCCCGGTTCCGGGCTTCCTCGAGACGCTGCGGGAGGTTTGTGACCAGCACGGCGCACTGCTGATCCTGGACGAGGTGATGACCGGCTTCCGGGTGAGCCTCACCGGCGCCCAGGGCCACTTTGGCATCGAGGCGGATATCACCACCCTGGGCAAGGTGATCGGCGGCGGCATGCCGGTGGGCGCGTTCGGCGGCAAGCGGGAGATCATGGAGAAGATCGCGCCGCTGGGGCCGATCTACCAGGCCGGCACACTGTCCGGCAACCCGGTAGGCATGGTGGCGGGCCTGGAGACCCTGCGCCTGGTGCAGGCGCCCGGGCTCTACCAGCAACTCAACGACCGGACCGAGAAGCTGGTCAACGGCGTGCTTGAGGCTGCGAAAGAGGTGGGCATTCCCATGACCGCCAACCGTGCCGGCAGTATGTTCGGTTTCTTCTTTACCGAGGAGCCACAGGTAACCAATTACCAACAGGTCATGGCGTGCAACAACGAGCAATTCAACCGGTTCTTCCATGGCATGCTGGACGAGGGAGTTTACCTTGCCCCGGCGTCCTACGAGGCCGGCTTCATGTCCGCCGCCCACAGCGAGGAAGACATCGAGCAGACAGTGGCGGCCGCCCGCCGTGTGCTGGCATCCATCGCCGGTAGCTGACAACAGCCCCGGCCTGGCGGAATCCCCCGTCAGGCCGCCAGGGCTGCCAGCACCAGCAGGCCGATACAACAGGCGAGGCCCGCGAACCACACCAGGGAGCGGGCCCCGTGCCAGTCGCACAGGTAGCAGGCGCCATAAATTACGCGGATGCCGATAAACGCCAGCGACAGGCCCGCCAGCCAGGATTCAGCAACACCCGCCACCATCGCCGCCAGTACCGCCGCGGCAAATACCGGCAGCGCCTCAAAACTGTTGCGCTGTGCCCAGTCCGCCCGCTGGGACAACCCCTCCTGGGCCTCCAGGTACTGGCGCGGGGCACGGTTATCGTAGCGTCCCCGCCCGCTGACCTTGGCGATTACGGTGAACACGTAGGGCATAATTGAGGTTGCCAGCAGGCACCACAGGGCAACGGACATCGATTGTTCTCCTTTTGTTATCATTGCCGCCCGGACAACCCGGTGCGAGTCGCAGCGGGACTGTCCAGCCCGGCAGGCCGGGATACATTTTCTCAATTCTATTCAATTCGTTTCCTCACAAGGTCCAGCCCCATGAGTATCAGCCTTGAGCGCGGCCCCTTCCCCAACACCCGCATGCGCCGCCTGCGCGCACAGGATTTTGCCCGGCGACTGGTGCGCGAGCGGCAACTCTCCTGCGACGACCTGATCCTGCCCCTGTTTGTCATCGAGGGGCACGGCGAAACCCAGCAGGTTGCCTCCATGCCCGGTGTTGAGCGCCTCAGCGTAGACCTGCTCGCGGCCCGGGCGAAAACCCTGGTCGACCTGGGCATCCCCGCGGTGGCCCTGTTTCCGGTGGTCGATCCCTCGGCAAAATCAGACGACGCGCGCGCGGCCTACGACCCGGATGGCCTGGCCCAGCGCGCCGTGCGGGAGCTAAAAAACAGTGCCCCCGAACTTGGCGTGATCACCGATGTGGCCCTGGATCCCTTTACCAGCCACGGCCAGGATGGCCTGATGGACAACAGCGGCTATATCGTCAACGACGATACTGTCGAGGTACTGGTCGAGCAGGCACTGTCCCATGCCGAGGCCGGCGCAGACGTGGTGGCCCCGTCCGACATGATGGATGGCCGTATCGGCGCCATCCGGGCTGCCCTGGAGCACGATGGGCGGGTCAACACGCTCATCATGTCATACGCAGCAAAGTACGCTTCGGCTTACTATGGCCCCTTCCGGGATGCCGTGGGATCGGCCGGCAACCTGAAGGGGGGCAGCAAGGCCAGCTACCAGATGGATCCGGCCAATGGCAACGAGGCCCTGCACGAGTGCGCACTGGATATTCGCGAGGGCGCCGACATGATCATGGTGAAACCGGGCATGCCCTACCTGGATGTGGTTAGCCGGGTGAAGGAAGAGCTGCGAGTGCCCACATTCGCCTACCAGGTGAGCGGGGAGTACGCCATGCACTGCGCCGCTTTTGACAATGGCTGGCTGGCCCGGGAAGCGGTGATTCTGGAGTCACTGCTGGCATTCAAGCGCGCCGGGGCAGACGGTATCCTGACCTACTTTGCCGAGGAAGCGGCAAAGTTACTCAATCGATAACCCCGTTGCGGCCAGTTGGCCACCAGGGCAGCTGCAATGCATTCCGACCCTGATCCCAGCCGCCGGGACTGGCGGCTGGGAGGACGGGATCATTTAACGGAAGGTCCCCCGGACCGGGTAATCATTCTTCGGGTCCCTGATCCACTCGAGCCCGGAAACCAATTGTTCTATATCCGGCCGTGCGAATGGATTATTGGAAATATCCACCACGTGCAGGTTACCGTCCTGATTAACCACAAAAATACCCGGTTCGGCAAAGTTATGGTCCGTTTCCGCGGCAGAACGGGGTACTGAAATATAGACGCCGAGCGCTTGCATCTGCTCAACCGTAAGCCCGTAAGCTACAGGGAAAGAAACTTCCAGCTTTTCCATATGCGCTTGCAGCTGCTCGCGTGAGTCCGCTGACACCGCCATCAGCCCAACCTTGTTGGCACAGAGCCTGTCCCAGTAATTCTCCAACTGGTTCAGGTAGCGGGTGCATAGCGGGCAGTGCTGCCCGCGGTAGACAACCACCATGGTCCAGTCGGCCTCCTCACATGCATGGCCTAACTGGACGGCCTTGCCATCCAGCGTGGTTACCAGCACTTCCGGGAAGGGCTCTCCGGCTGCCGGCCTGCTTTGTCGGCTCATGGGGAATTCCTCGACTTGCTATTCAATTCCGTTCAATCAGTCAGGCTGCACCGCTCTCCCGGGTGGCGCTCCCCAGGTTGAGCTGTTTGCGCAGGTGCTCACGAAAGCGCAGCTTGTCGCTTTCTGTCTCCGGGTTTTTCATCACGTCATAGCAGACAAATGTCTCCAGCGGGGACATGTTGAAAAAGCGAAAATTCATGTGGGTGGGCATGAACAGGTCGTCGACATCCCGCCCCTTGAACAGGAATTGGTTGCCGTCACCGAATGCCTCCGCCGGTGCGTTGAACGTCAGTGAGAGCATATAGCGCTTGTCGCCCAGCACACCGCCAGTGCCATACTGCCTTTCCGGCTGGTCCCGGTGACGGCCATCGCCGTCGCAAAGTCGCCCGGACATACCCGCGGTATAAACCTCATCCATGTATTTCTTGAATGACCAGGGCACCCCCATCCAGTTGACCGGGACCTGCAACAGGATAACGTCCGCCCACTCATGCTTTTCCAGCTCCGCCTCCACGTCATAGGCATCCTGCATGGTGGTGACCTTGACCGCATGGCCGGCGGCCTCTGCCTCTTCCCTGGCGATCGCAACCATGGCAGCACTCAGCTTGCCTTCAGAGAACGGGTAGTACTGGTGGGTATTGATGATAAAGAGATTCACTCGCGGCTCCGCAAATACTGTGGATGGATAAGTCCGCGGAATACTGTTACCTTAGGTTACTACTGTCAACCAGTATACTTTTTGTAACCTTGCGGACATCAGAGCTCAACCGCGCAAGCACGCACAAGCAGTCGCCAGCTAGCGGGAGTCCAGCGGCCAGGCCCGAGAGGAAATGTGACCAATGAGTGAAACCAAGCAAAGATCTCCGGCAAATGCCGGAAACAGTGATACCTGCCTGGAGCCCTGCCCGATTGAGAGGGGCATGCGCATCATCGGCGGCAAATGGAAAGGCTCGATTCTGTGGCACCTGCAGGATGGCCCGGTGCGCTTCAATGAACTGGCGCGCCAGCTGGGAGGCGCCAGCAAGAAAATGGTGGACCAGCGACTGAAAGAAATGGAGCAACAGGGACTGGTCAGTCGCGAGGTGCTGAGCACACGTCCCATTGCGGTGGCCTATACGATCACCGAATTCGGTCGCTCATCACTGTCGGTGCTGGATCAATTAAAGGAGTGGGCCGAAGCCCACGATATCTGAGCCCCCTTTAACGGGGTGCCGTCAGGGCCACTGGTCCTCATCGCCGGGCCAGGGCTCTGCCTCTTCCACCGGCACGTCGCCACGGCGCTGCAGCTCTTCCCGGCGACGCTCTTCCTCTTCCAGGCGCCGCTGGAGCTGCTGGCGCTCCTCTTCGGCACGGCGCTCCTCCTGCTGCCAGAGGTCCTCCTGACGCCGCAACCGTTCTTCCTCACCGCGCGGCAACTGCAGGGGTTCATCATCCATGCGCAGCTGCTCCTGCAACTGGCGCTCGCGCTCACGCTGGCGATCGTCTTCATCCGGGTCCACCCCCCAGCCCGGGGTCATATCCTCCCGCGGGGCGGCATCGTCGCGGCGATTGTCGTCCCGGTCATCACCGAAGAAGTCGCGGAACCAGCGGAAACGATCGCGCCCGCGACATTCCGGTGCCGGCTCGAGGCGGGTCTCGTAGGAGAACGGCATTTCCATGCCGCCCCGGCAGTACTCCGGATTCATATACTGGCCGCGCGCGTTCACCGGTTTGAATTCCACGCCCCGCGGCGGCTCCACCCGGCCGTGGCGGTGTGGCAGCTTGCGCATGACCTCGGTCCAGATCGTCAGCGCGCCGGTGGCACCGGTCAGGCTGGTGCGCTCGTTGTCGTCGCGGCCCAGCCAGACCACAGCGGTCACGTCCGGGGAGAAGCCGGCAAACCAGCTGTCGCGGTAGTCGTTGGTGGTGCCGGTCTTGCCGGCAAACGCCACACTGCCCGGCAGGCGCCGCATGGCGCTTTTACCGGTACCCTCTTTCATCGTCTGCTCCATGGCATAGCGCAGCAGGTAGGCCGGCACCTCGTCCACGCCGCGGTTGCTGCGCCGGCGGAAGCGCTGTACCTGCTCGCCGTCCGCGTTCGCCACCGCCAGCAGGGTGCGCGGCTCCACATGCTCGCCGCCATTGGCGATGGTCTGGTACATGCCTGCCACCTCGAACGGGGTCATTTCCACGGCCCCCAACAGCAGGGCGGGAACCCGTGGCAGGTCCGCCTGCACCCCCAGCCGGCGGATGGTCTGGCGCACGTTCTCCAGTCCCAGGTCCAGCCCCAGCCGGGCAGTCGCCTGGTTGTACGACTTGGCCAGGGCCAGGTACAGGGGCGTCGGGCCATGGCTTTTGTTGCCGAAGTTCGCCGGCATCCAGACATCGCCGTTGTCACCCTCCACGCGGATGGGGGCGTCCTCGATCGGTGTGGCCAGGTTGTACTGGTGCGGCCGCTCCAGCGCCGTCAGGTACACCGCCGGCTTGATCAGCGACCCCACCTGGCGACGCGCCTCCAGGGCCCGGTTGAAACCCGGGTAGTGGGGGCGGCGATCGCCCACCATCGCCAGTACATTACCGCTGTTGTTATCCAGCAATACCGTGGCCGCCTGCAGGGAGTCCTCCTGGATACCGCGGTCCTTCTCGATCTGCTCGGCGCGGGCACTGACCGCGTCCTCGGCCAGCTTCTGGATCCAGGGCGACAGCGAGGTATAAACCCGCAGCCCGGCAGTACGCAGCTCCTCATAGGAGTAGTAGGGGCGCAATTCCTCCAGTAACCGTTCGGTAAACGCCGGGTAGGGATTCTGCGCCGCGGCACCGGCGCTGGCCACATCCAGCGGGCGGGATCGATAGTCCTTGTGGGCCTCCTCGGAGATCAGGCCCTGCTCCATCATTACATCGAGGACAGTGTTGCGGCGCTCGAGCGCCCGCTCCGGATGGCGCCAGGGATTGTAGTAGGACGCCCCCTTGGCCAGCCCCACCAGCAGGGCCATCTCGTGCGGCTCGAGGGTATCCAGCGGTTTCTGGAAATAGAATTCGGCCGCCAGCCCGAAGCCATAAATGGCGCGGCTGCCCTGCTGGCCAAGCCACACCTCGTTGATGTACTCCTGCAGGATATAGGGCTTGTCGTAGTGGAGCTCCATCAGGATGGCCATCAACGCTTCATTGATCTTGCGCTGCAGGCTCGGCTTGTGGTCGAAGAAGATGTTCTTGACCAGCTGCTGGGTAATCGTGGATCCACCCTGCACCACACTGCCGGCCTTGATATTGGCAATCATGGCGCGTGCGATGCCCCGGGGTGAAACACCGAAGTGGTGCAGGAAATCCTGGTCTTCCACGGCGATCAGGGTGTTGGCCAGCAATGGTGGAATATCGGCGAAGCGCACCGGGTTGCGGTCGTCCCCCCCACCCAGGAGGGTGCCAATGGGCGCCGCATCCAGGCGGAATTTACCGATTTTCTGGCCATTTTCGTCGCGCAGGTTACTGAGCTCGTCGTTCCGCAGGCGGAAGGTTACCTGGGCGGCAGGCTCTCGGCCGTCTGCATGGGCGAAATCCCGCCGCCAGATACGGAACTCCATGCCCTCGCGGTGCCACTGGCCCGGCTCGGTCAGCGGTTTCTTCTCCCGGTAGCTGAGGGCATCGAACTCAGCCATCAGTTCATCCGGACGCAGGGGCATCCCCTCCCGCAGGACCAGCGGGCGGGCGAATACCCGGGCCGGCAACTGGTACTGGCGGCTGTCCAGCCGTTCACGCAGCTGCATATCCAGGTAGACCATATAGCCCGCCAGGGCCAGGGCGCCCACCAGCGCCAGCAGTCCCAGCCGCACCAGCCAGCGGTGCAGTCTTGCCTGTTTTGAAGATTTCGCGCGTTTGCGCTTAGTTGCAGCCATAGCGATGCAGTACCAACCCAATACGTAAACTATAGATAGGGGGACGTCCGCGCCGTTCCCAAATTACCTCATGCTTCCCCGGACCGCAGCACACGCCCCGGGCCGGGCATTTATAAGCCCTGCAACGGACATGTCAAACCCGGCCGACTTGCACTTGACCTGCCGGCGGCCATAATGCCCCCTGAACCAGCCCCAATCCATCCCCGAACAAGGACCCCTATGCACCAGTACGATCTCTACGGCATTGGCGCCGCCCTCCTGGACACCGAAATCGAGGTTACCGACGGCGACCTCCAGTCACTGGGTGTCGACAAGGGCGTCATGACCCTGGTGGATGAATCGCGCCAGGCCCAGCTGGTCAGCGACCTGCAGGACCACCTGGTGACGGCCAAGCGCGCTTGCGGGGGTTCCGGGGCCAACACCATCATCACCGCCAGTTACCTGGGGTTGCGCACTTTCTACTCCTGCAAGGTAGCCGGTGATGACAATGGCGACTTCTACCGGGCCGACCTGTCCCGGGCCGGCGTCTCTTACCCTGCGGCACTGGAGCAGGCCGACGCTGGCATTACCGGCAAGTGCCTGGTGCTGGTGACACCGGACGCCGAGCGCAGCATGAATACTTTCCTCGGGATCAGCGGTGAGCTGTCTGTGGCCGAGCTGGACCGGGAAGCCCTGCGGGCCTCCCGCTGGGCCTACATAGAGGGCTACCTGGTTTCCTCCGACACCGGTCGCCAGGCGGCCATTACCCTGCGCGAGGAGGCCGAGACGGCCGGCGTAAAAACCGCCCTGAGCCTTTCGGACCCCGCGATGGTCCAGCTGTTCCGCGACGGGTTGGGGGAAATGATCGGCAACGGTGTCGACCTGCTGTTCTGCAACCGGGATGAGGCGCTGGGATATACCGGCACGAATTCAGTCGAGGCGGCCGCGGCGGCACTGGCCCGGCACTGTCGCAGCTTTGCCATCACCCTGGGCGGCGATGGCGCACTGGTGTGGGACGGCGAGCGCCAGCACCAGGTGGCGGCCCCCAAAGTGCACGCGATCGACACCAATGGCGCCGGCGATACCTTTGCCGGGGCGTTTATCTATGGCCTGAACCGCGGTATGGGCTTTGCCGAGGCGGGCAAACTGGCCTGTCGCGCCGCCGCCCGGGTGGTGAGCCAGTACGGACCGCGCTTGCGGGCCGGGCAATACGGCGACCTGCAGCAGGAGCCGGAACTGGCGGAGGGCAACAGCGGACCCGCCCGCTGAGTGTATACCCGGCAGCGGGATCAGCTGCTGCCGGCTTCCCGGTCGGGAAACTCGGCCGCTGCCGCAATACCGAATCCCTGGGCGTAATCGACACCCATCTGCCGCAATCTCTCCATCAATTCCGGCGTTTCCACATACTCGGCGATGGTGCTGATGCCCATCTGCTTGGCCAGGTGGTCGATGGTGCTCACCATGGCGCTGTCGATCTCGTCGTCGAGCATGTTGCGCACGAAGCTGCCATCGATTTTCAGGTAATCCACCGGCAGCTGCCGCAGGTAAGCCAGGGACGAAGCGCCCTGGCCAAAGTCGTCCAGCGCAAAACTGCAGCCCGCGGCGCGTAACCTGTGGATAAAGATCAGGGCCCGCTGCAGGTTGTTGATGGCACTGGTCTCGGTAATCTCGAACTGTACCCGCGACGGCGCCACCCCTGCGTCCGCCAGCTCCGCCAGCACGAAGTCCACGAAGGCCTCATCCCCCAGGCTCAGGCCGGAGATGTTGATTGCATAGCTTTCCTCGTCGCCGCCGGACTCGGCGGCCATATGCTGGAACACCCGGCGAATCACCCAGCGATCGACTTCCTCGATCAGGCCGTAACGCTCTGCGGCCGGCAGGAACATCCCCGGCGGAATCAGGTCCCCGTCCCGTCCGCGCATGCGCACCAGCACCTCGTAATGGTGGACACCCCGCTCCCCGCCCAGGCTGACCACCGGCTGGCGGTGCAGCAGTAGCCGGTCCTCCCGCAGGGCCGCATGGATTTCAGCCACCCAGATCGTTTGGCGGCGCTTTTCCAGCACCTTGCGTGAATCGCTGAACAGCTTTACCCGGTTGCGGCCCTGGTCCCGGGCCGCGCTGCAGGCATCATTGGCGGAGGCGAGCAGCTGGCTGACGGAACTGGCGTGGTGATCGACTGCTACCGCACCGATGGACAGGGCCACCCGGCTGTCGCTGCCCTCCCACTGGAATGAGAACCCTTTGACCGTCTCCCGCAGGCGCAGTACCACGCGACGAGCCTCTTCGATCGAGCAATCGCGCAACAGGATGGCGAACTCGTCACTACCGACCCGGGCGAACAGGTCCTCCTGCGCGAGGCAGGCCGCCAGCAACTCCGCCAGCTGCACCAGTAACTGGTCTCCGGCGCGGTAGCCCAGGGTGTCGTTCACCACCTTGAACTGGTAAACATCCAGGTAGAGCAGTACATGGTGGTGGCGGCGGTCCTCGCAGGCGGACAGGCTCTGCTGCAGTTCCGATTCAAACAGTTGCCGGTTGGGCAGGTGCGTCAGGGCATCATGGGTATTCTGCCAGCTCAGGCGAGAGGAGAGACGTCGCGCGGCAGTGGTATCGCGCAGGATAATGACAAAGCCTTCAAGCGTGGATCCGTCGCGCACCACGTTCACACCCAGGCTGAGTGGGGCCGGGTCATTGTCGCCGGTGGGGCACTGCAGGTAGGCCGTCAGTTCATGGGAGGCAGCTTCGGCGCCGTCAGGCAACAGCGGTGGCAACTGCTCACCACTCTCGTTCCACAGGGATAGCCTCTCGTTGAGCGACTCCCCCGGCAACAATGCCACCACTCCGCCGGTGAGCTCCGCCACCAGGGGGTTGCAGTAGGTGATCCGCCCGGTCGCGTCGGCGACCAGAACCCCGTCAGCCACGGCGCCCAGCGCCAGTTCAGCGGCAGCTGCGCTGATCCGGCCGGCCGCGGCCTGGGTGTGCCCGGCCTGCGCCAGCGGGCCGAGTTCTGACACGGATTTCGGATCGAATTTGGTCAAGGTTGCGGGCTCACAGTGTTTTCGGCTGTCCCTGCCTCGCGCGAGCTGGGCACCCCAACGGGGCGCGGCGAACGGCACAGCAGTGCCGCTTCACCAGCTCCCGTCAGAGATTCGCTCGCAGGAAGCTCTTGAGTTTTTCGTCTTCGAACGCCCGCTGCAGCGTGGCGCTCAGCAGGCCATTGATACGCCCTTCCACTTCCTCTTTGGCCGGCTTGATCAGGTTGCGATCCTTGCCGCTGGAGCGGTAATTGCCATAGTAAGTGGAACCCCCGATGGTCACCGCCAACTGCACCTCCGCGGAGGAATCCACCTTACTCGTCACCAGCCCGTTGGGGCTGTCGTACTTCAGGCTGGTCAGGCTGGCCACTACCTGGACGTCGGCGCCGCTGAATACCGGTTCAAACGACCAGTTCCGGAACCCTTCTTTCAGGGTCTCAGCCAGGGCGTCCTCGACATTGTTGCCCAGCCGAACCTGAGACTGATCGGCGTAAATGCCCCCCAGGGAACCCAGTCCGCCGCCGGGCAGCTTGTTGGCGCCCTGGACACTGACCGAGAAGCCAGTACCGAAAGCCTCGGGAGCAACATCGACTTGCGGCCGCACCTGGATTTCCACCGGGCTGTGGGCACAGGCCACCATCAGGACTGCCAGCAGACTGATCACAATTTTTTTCATTGATACCTCCAGTTTGTCTTTATCCACCCGCGTGCGCGGGCGCTAAATTCCTATAGTCAGTGGTGGTGCGCCTGGCCGGCGGCACCGCGCACCGGCACACTGATAAGTTGCACTTCACCGTCGGCGAAATGCAGTCGCAATTGGACCTGCCCGCCTGCCCTGAGTTCGGCCCCGCTGAGCATCAGGTGAATCCCCCCCGGCGCCATCGCCACTGAACTGGTCGCAGGAACCGGCAGCGCCGTCAGGGGACGCATACGGCTCACTCCGTTATCCCTGACGGTACTGTGTATTTGCGCCCGGGCGCCCTCGACCCCCGGTAACTCTACCCGTTCCAGGGTGCGGGCGGTATCCCCGCCATTGCGCAGCGTCAGGTATGCTGCCGACATGGTGGCACCCGGCAGTGTCTCGCGGGCATAACCGTCGATATCCAGTGCCGCGGCCGCCAGCGGGCTGCCACTGAGCGCCGCCATTGCCAGGCAACAAAGAAGCCATTGCTTCACTATTCAGCTCCCCCCATGGAGCCGGTCAGGATCACCTGTGGCGTCCCACCGACCTTGATATCCCCGCGCACGCGGTAACCGGGTACCGCCTCGCGCAGCTTCTGGTAGATCCAGCGTCCCTCGGCATCCTGGCGCGCAATGATGATAATACGCTGATTCTCCCGCCGGATACGCTGGGCCAGGTCCTTTAACGTCGCCACCATCTCCGGGGACTTCGCCGACAGGGCGCCGGGTGACAACTTGACCGACTCCCCCTCGGGCAGCCCCGCACTGGCGCGGCTCCGCTCCCGCGCCAGCTGCGCGCGGACTTCGCCGACCAGCGGGTTATCAGGAGCCAGCTCGTCGGCACGGTTCAGGTATGCATTGACCTCACCAAAGGAGCGACGGCGCAGGGCATCCCGCGCGCGCTCGACAAACTCGATCACAATCGTCTGGATACCACTGGCCGCGCGGCGATTGTCCGGATCCAGCTGGCGCACCCGCAGGTAATAGTCAAAGGCACTGGCACCGGGTGGCCGGGTCAGGAAGCCCTGCCGCTGGGCGGCCTCGGCGCGGGCCAGGAAGAACTCCACGTTGCGCTGGCGAATTTCCTCCGGCGTCGGGCCGGCCGGCTTCGCTGGCTCAGGCAGGGGCACCGCCCGCGGGGCGGGGACCGGTGTTGAAGTAACGCACCCCGTAAGCCAGCAGGCCAGCACCATTGCGCCCGCTACTGCACGGAATCCCGAGTGATTCGACAAGCCCAACTCCAGATGTTGTTTTTTTGTACCGTTTTTTTGCACCGCAGTCACCGTTATACTGCTTCCGCCGCCGGTTTCGCAATGAACCCGTGACGGTCCGGACAGTCAGATTAATGCTGACTTTAAAGAATTTGAACTGTGATGACTGTGATGACCAACGGTTTACGAAAAAAATTCCCCCTTTTGCTGGTCCTGGCCACCCTGGTACTCGGCGCGATGCACGCGGTTGCGCAGGCATCACAGTCCCCATTTGGCACTCCCCTGGGCGGGGCCGCACAGGATGAGGCCTTCCTGAAGGTGGACGAAGCCTACCAGCAGGACTTCCTGTTCAGCGACAGCGGCGCCAGCACCATCTTCCAGATTGCCGAGGGCTACTACCTCTATCGCGACAAACTCGCCCTCTACCAGATCGACGGCGACCAGCGCACCGAGCTGCCCCTCAACCTGCCCGAGGGCGAGGTAATCTGGGACGACTATTTCGAGAAAGAGACCGAGGTCTACCGGCTGCAACTGGAAATCCCACTGCCGCAGGCCGAAGGCACCACCAGGGTGGAGGTCCACTACCAGGGCTGCGCCGATGCCGGCCTCTGCTATCCGCCGGAAACACGGGTCTTTGACCTGGACTACGGCAACGGTACCGCCACACCGGCCAGTGGCGGGACGACTCCCCCCGCATCCACTCCCCCCGGTGGCGCGGACCCTGGCGCCGGGGGCTCAAGCCTCTCGCTGCCGCTGGCCCTGCTGGGGGCATTTATCGGCGGGCTGATTCTCAACCTGATGCCCTGCGTGTTCCCGGTGCTATCCATCAAGCTGCTGGCGATCAGTGAGACAGCACGCGTGCCGGCGCAGCGCCACGCCCACGGCTGGGCCTACAGCGCCGGTGTAGTGGCGAGCTTTGTCGCCATCGCCGGCCTGATGCTGGCCCTGCGCGCCGGCGGTGAGGCGATCGGCTGGGGCTTCCAGCTGCAGTCGCCGGTACTGGTGGCGGTACTGGTCTACCTGTTTTTCGCCATGGGGCTGAGCCTCTCCGGGGTCACCGAGTTCGGCAGTCGCCTGATGGGTATCGGCCATGGCGTCAGTAACAGCCCGGGCCTGCGCGGCTCGGTCACCACCGGCGCCCTGGCCACGCTCGTGGCCAGCCCCTGTACCGCGCCATTGATGGGCTCCGCCCTGGGGTTTGCAGTCACCCAGCCCGCCCCGGTTGCCCTGTCGGTATTTGCGGCCCTGGGGGCCGGGATGGCCGCCCCCTTCCTGGCGCTGACCTATGCACCGGGGCTGGTGGAACGGCTGCCGCGGCCGGGGCCCTGGATGGATCGCTTCAAGCAACTGCTCGCCTTCCCCATGTACCTCACCGCAGTCTGGCTGCTGTGGGTGCTGGGCCGCCAGAGTGGCAGCGACGGCGTGGCGCTGGTGCTCGCCGGGGCGGTGGCAATTGCCTTCGCCCTGTGGCTGTGGCCGCGCCCCCAGTGGCATTGGTTCAAGGGCGGTACGGCCATCGCGGCCATCGCCATCGCTGTGGCCCTGCTGCCACGGCTGGAAACCGTGACGCAGGTGGCCACCAATTCGGGGTACTGGGAATCGTACTCACCAGAACGCCTGGATCGCGCCCGCGCCGAGGGCCGCCCGGTACTGGCCAATATGACGGCAGCCTGGTGCATCACCTGCCTGGCCAATGAAAAAGTGGTGCTGTCGAGCGACGAAGTCAGCACCGCCATCGAGAAACTGGGCGTCGTGGCGCTCAAGGGCGACTGGACCAACCAGGACCCACAGATCAGCGAGTTGCTGGCGCGCCACGGCCGCACCAGCGTTCCGCTGTACCTGCTCTACCCCGCTGGTGGCGGCGAGCCCCGCATCCTGCCACAGGTCCTCAGCCGCGACGGACTGCTGGAGGCCCTGGATAGAGCGGCCCGCACGCCCGCTTCCGCCAGCCTGTGACCGGCCGGTCTTTATAGCCAACCAATCTGGCGATCAAGCCACTGCACATCGACTAGTTAGCTAATTTAGCGGCAAAATTCGCCGAACTGCGCCTAACGTCAATAATCCGTGCTCCAGGTCATGGACAGGGGGTCATTTTTGGGGCACACTCGCCCCGATTATGGCCATCCGGGGCGCAAACGTGACCGTTCCCGGCAAGTTAGCCAATTTTCGCTAATTTTTTGTGACCGTTTCGCGCTTTTTCTTCAGGACAAGCTATGGCACGCCTCCTTCTGCTGCATGGACCGAACCTCAACCTGCTGGGCACGCGTGAACCGGCGGTCTATGGTGCGACCACGCTGGCGGAGATCGACCGCGCAGCGCGCCAGCAGTGCGCAGCGGCCGGCCACCAGCTGGAATCCCTGCAGAGCAACAGCGAAGCGGAACTGATCGAGCGAGTGCACGCCGCTGGCCGCGAGGGCATTGATTGCATCGTGATCAACCCCGCCGCCTTTACCCATACCAGCGTGGCCCTGCGCGATGCGCTGGCGGCCGTGGCTATCCCGTTTATCGAGGTGCACCTGTCGAATGTGCACGCGCGGGAGGAGTTCCGTCGCCATTCCTATTTTTCCGACCTGGCCCGGGGCGTGATCTGCGGCTTCGGCCCGGCGAGTTACACCCTGGCGCTGCAGGCGGCGCTAAACGAACTTTAACCAACCCAATACTGTCATCACCCAAGACTGCGAGTGAGAACTATGGATATCCGCAAAATTAAAAAACTGATTGAACTGCTCGAGGAATCGGATATCGGCGAGCTGGAAATCAAGGAAGGTGAGGAATCGGTGCGCATCAGCCGTGGGGTCAGCAACGCCCCACAACCGATGATGGCGCAGATGCCGGCCCAGGTGGCCCCCGCGGCCCCGGCAGCCGCCCCAGCGCAAGCGCCCGCTGCCCCGGCCTCCGAGCCGGAGGAATCCGTCCCGGCCCTGACCGGCCATGCGATCAAGTCCCCCATGGTGGGCACTTTTTATGCCGCTTCCAGCCCCGGCGCGGAACCGTTTGTGAAAGTGGGCCAGCAAGTGAAGCCGGGCGATGTGGTGTGCATCGTCGAGGCCATGAAAATGATGAACCAGATCGAGGCGGACAAGGCCGGCACCATCGAGAGCATCCTGGTCGAGGACGGCCAGCCGGTGGAATTCGACCAGCCGCTCGTCACCATCGTCTGACCGGGATAATCCAGCATGTTTGATAAAGTACTGATTGCCAACCGGGGTGAGATCGCGCTGCGAATCCTGCGCGCGTGCAAGGAGATGGGCATTTCCACCGTCGCCGTGCACTCGCAGGTGGACCGCGACCTCAAGCATGTGCGCCTCGCCGACGAGGCCGTGTGCATCGGCCCCAACCCGTCCCCGCAAAGTTACCTGAATATTCCGGCGATCATCTCGGCGATGGAGATCACCGATTCCGTGGCGGTACACCCCGGCTACGGCTTCCTCGCCGAAAATGCCGATTTCGCCGAACAGGTCCAGAAGAGCGGCTTTACCTTTATCGGCCCGGACGCGGACGTGATCCGGCTGATGGGCGACAAGGTGTCCGCGATCGCCGCCATGAAAAAGGCCGGCGTACCCACTGTGCCGGGCTCCAACGGGTCACTGCCTGAAAACGGCGACCGCTGCATCGAGATCGCCCGGGAAATCGGTTACCCGGTAATCATCAAGGCCGCCGCCGGCGGCGGTGGTCGCGGCATGCGCGTGGTGCATACCGAGGCGGCCCTGCTCAATGCCATCTCCGTGACCAAGTCCGAGGCCGGTGCCGCCTTTGGCGACAGCACCGTCTATATGGAGAAGTTCCTGCAGAACCCGCGCCACGTGGAAATCCAGGTGATGTCCGACGGACAGGGCAATGCCATCCACCTGGGGGACCGCGACTGCTCGCTGCAACGCCGCCACCAGAAGGTGCTCGAGGAAGCGCCGGCCCCCGGCATCCCCGACGATGTCCGCCGCGACGTGCAGGAATCCTGCGTCCAGGCCTGCATCGATATCGGTTATCGCGGTGCCGGCACTTTCGAATTCCTGTACGAGGACGAGCGCTTCTACTTTATCGAGATGAATACCCGCATCCAGGTAGAGCACCCGGTCAGCGAGATGGTTACCGGCTTCGACCTGATCAAGGAGCAGATCCGTGTGTGCGCCGGTGAGAAGCTTTCCATCCGCCAGGAAGACGTGGTGATCCGCGGTCATTCTTTCGAATGCCGCATCAATGCCGAGGACCCGAAGACCTTCTTCCCCTGCCCCGGCAAGGTCAACAACTTCCACACCCCCGGCGGGCTGGGCGTGCGGGTGGACTCACACCTGTACTCGGGTTACACGGTACCGGCCAACTACGACTCGATGATTGCCAAGGTGATCACCCACGCCGAGAATCGCGAGGAGGCGCTGGCACGCATGCGCGTGGCCCTCTCCGAGCTGATCGTTGACGGCATCAAGACCAATATCCCACTGCAGGAGGAGCTGGTACGCGACAGCGCCTTTGCCGAGGGCGGGGTCAACATCCACTATCTCGAGAAAAAGCTCGGTCTCTGACCGACCTACCGGCACACGGGGCCGCACGGCCCCGTGTGCCGGCCCCCTGGGCGATCGCCCTGTTCCCCCCTACACTAGCGCCACCCGAGCGCACGACCACCAATCACTACCCGAGTCCCGAACATGCCCTGGCTCCAGCTCCGCATAGATACCCACCGCGAACAGGCGGAACCCATAGAGGATGCACTGCTCGCCGCGGGCGCTGTCTCCGTCACCCTGCAGGACAATGCCGACCAGCCGATCCTTGAACCGGGGCTGGGAGAGATACCGCTGTGGGACAATACCCGGGTGACCGGCCTCTTCGATGCCGAGGTGGATACCGCCCGCGTCGAGGCCATGGCGGCTTCCGCCCTGGGGCAGCCATTGCCTAATGCGCGCTGGGAACAGCTGGAAGACAAGGACTGGGAAAGGGAGTGGATGGCCCACTACACCCCGATCCAGTGCGACGACAACCTGTGGATCTGTCCCAGCTGGTGCGAACCACCGGATCCCGGGGCGGTGAACCTGATGCTGGATCCCGGACTGGCCTTCGGTACCGGCACCCATCCCACCACCTTTCTCTGCCTGCAGTGGCTCGCCCGCGAACCGGTGGAGGGCAAGACAGTAATAGATTTCGGCTGCGGTTCCGGCATCCTCGGAATCGCAGCACTGCTGCTGGGCGCAAAGCGCGCCCTGGGCACCGATATCGATCCACAGGCACTGCGCGCCAGTGCCGACAATGCGGTCCGCAATGGCCTAGCCCCGGAGCGCTTCCCGGTGTACATGCCGGAAAAGCTGCCGCAGGAGCCGGTTGACCTGGTGCTGGCCAATATCCTTGCGGGCCCACTGGTTGAGCTGGCCCCGCAGCTGGTGGCACTGACCCGCCCGGGCGGGCGCCTGTGCCTCTCGGGCATCCTCGCCAGCCAGGCGGAGCAGGTGCGCCAGGCCTACAGCCAGTGGGTCGATTTCGAGGAAGATGGCCAGCGGGAGGAATGGGTGCGCCTGAGCGGCACCCGTCGTACCTAGGGCCTGACCACGCTAATATCGGCAGCCATGCTGCCTTGCGAAAGAATGACCCCCGTCGCGGCCAACGGTGTTGGCGGGAGCAGGCCAGGCGAGCAGTTACTTACCGTCTGCCGCTTACTCGCCCTTACATGGTCTTGCCCCGCGACTCCGTGGGCGCCTAAACTTGTCCACCGAATAAATTCTGCCAAAGTCGAATGTCGCAACTGGTTACCCGCTGCCCCCACTGCAGCACCTCTTTTCATGTCAGCGAACAGCAGCTGCGCGCCGCCCGTGGTGCGGTGCGCTGTGGCTCCTGCCTGCAGGTCTTTCGTGCCGATGAGAATATCCTCTTCGCCGACAGCGAGGTGGACTCGCAGAAGGAACTGGAGGCCCTGCTGGAAGACGACGACTTCCTGATCCACGACGACATACTGCTGGACGATGAGGAGAGTGCGGCCCCGCCCACCGTGCCTGCCAGCGCCGCGACCGACTCCCCGGGGAATGATGAAAGCAGCGCGGATGAAGACCAGCCCCTGATTGGCGACGCTTTTGGCGAAACCCAGTGGCGCGACCTGGATGCAGGCGCTGCCCCCGGCGAGGAGGCGGAAGAGCCGGAGACGGAAGCCGTGCTCCGGGAAGAGGATGAGGAGGAACCGGACTCTTCACCGTGGGAAGCATCCCCCGGATCAAGCCCGAGCGAGCTCGATGCCGCCGGCGATCCATGGGCAGGCTATCGAGAACCTCCCACCGACCCTGCCGAGGCAGACGATCACAGCGACAGGCTTGTCCCGGGCGATGACCGTCCCGAGCGCGAACGCCTGCTTTCCTCGATCGAGCCGGCACCACTGGAAGTGAGCTGGGCCCCACAGCAGCAGCGCCGTGTCCCCGGGTGGCTGTGGGGACTGCTGGCTGTTCTTTTGTCCCTGGCGCTGGTGCTACAGCTGGGCATTTATCGCTTTGACAGCCTGGCCCGGCAGCAGCCCTGGCGTACCGTCTACACCTGGGCCTGCCCGGCCCTGGGATGCCAGCTGCCCGAACTCAGGGACCTGCAGGCAATCCGCACCTCCAACCTGGTGGTCCGCAGCCACCCGGAGATCGCCGGGGCCCTGGTAGTGGACGCGGTACTGCTGAATACCGCCGACTTCGACCAGCCATTCCCGGACCTGCTGCTGCGGTTCAGCAACCTGAAGAACCAGCCAGTGGCCAGCCGGCGCTTCGCCCCGCGCGAATACCTGCAGGGCGAACTGGCCGGGCGCAGGGAAATGCCATCCGGCAGCCCGGTGCATATCGCCATAGAGATCGAGGATCCGGGCCGTGAGGCAATCAATTACGAGCTGCTGACTGCCAACTGACTATACAGACAATAATAAAGTGGCGGAATTGGCGCTTAAAACGGCGAAAATTGCGCAATCATCAACCTAAACGCACAGCTCGCAACCAATTTGCACGGTTTTTCGCTTTTCCAATCCCGGGTCAGCCGCTATCATAGGCGGCTCTTTTGACGCCCACTCCGCGGAGCAGACCTTGTCGAGCAACATCGCCATAGGGCCCTACATTATCGGCAACCCGGTAATTCTGGCGCCAATGGCCGGCGTTACAGACCGTCCGTTCCGCCAGCTGTGCCGGCGCATGGGGGCGGGCCTGGTGGTATCCGAGATGGTCACTTCGGACACGCGCCTGTGGAACAGCCGCAAGTCGCGCCTGCGCCTCGACCACACCGGCGAGGAAGAGCCGATCTCGGTGCAGATCGCTGGCGGCGACCCGGAGATGATGGCCGAGGCGGCACAGGAGAATGTGCGCCGGGGCGCCCAGATCATCGATATCAACATGGGCTGTCCGGCAAAGAAAGTTTGCAAAAAAGCGGCGGGCTCCGCCCTGCTCCGGGACGAAAAACTGGTCGGGGACATTCTCCGGGCAGTGGTTGAGGCGGTACCGGTACCGGTGACGCTGAAGATTCGCACAGGCTGGTGCACAGAGTCCCGCAACGGTGTCACCGTGGCCAGAATGGCAGAGGAGCTGGGCATCTCAGCCCTGGCGGTGCACGGCCGCACCCGTGCCTGTGGCTACCACGGGCACGCTGAATTCGATACCATTGCCGAAATTGTATCCAGGGTGAAGATCCCGGTTTTCGCCAATGGGGACGTAACCGGTGCCGAGCGCGCCCGCGAGGTGCTCGACTATACCGGAGCCGCTGCAGTGATGATTGGCCGAGCAGCGCAGGGACGGCCATGGATATTTCGGGAGATAGCCCACTACCTCGCCACTGGCGAGCGGCTACCCGAACCCTCACCGGAAGAAGTCAGGGATATTTTGCTCGCCCACTTGGGTGAATTGCACCGTTTTTACGGTGAAGTGATGGGGGTCCGTATCGCCCGCAAGCATGTGGGTTGGTACCTGAAGACACTCGCGGACAGCGAGTCCTTTCGCAAGACCTTTTTCCAACTAGACAGCGCAGAAGCACAACATGCCAGCGTTCAAGAGTGGTTTGAACGCCGAATAACGAGAGGGGCACAAGCGGCATGAACAACGAAGCAATCATTCCGGATACGGGCAACGAAGAAGAAGTAGCCACCGGGGGCCAGACGCAACTCCAACAGCCGCAGCAGCAGTCACTGCGCGACGCTGTCGAGCATGCGATGGAGAACTACTTCCGCCACCTGGACGGCCAGATGGTCACCGATGTCTACGACATGGTCCTGTCCGAGATCGAAGCGCCTATGCTGGAAGTGGTGATGAAATACACCCGCCACAACCAGACCCGCGCGGCACAGCTGCTGGGACTGAACCGCGGCACCCTGCGCAAGAAACTGAAGCGCTACGGACTCCTCTGAGCCCGGGCGCCCAGCGCACTGTTTATCGCGAGGGGGGATGGGGACACTCATCCCCCCTCACTTATTTACTGTAAGTCTATTTTACCGGCACCGGAATCTCCCGGGGCCCTGCCGCTGACGGGATCGGCGGCACCAACTCCTTTCAGAAAACAGACGGACCCAATGTTATGACTGACAAGGTTGCGATTCGCCGCGCGCTGATCAGCGTGTCGGACAAGACCGGAATCGTTGAATTCGCCCGCGAACTAGCCGCAATGGGCGTGGAGCTCCTCTCTACCGGCGGCACCCACCGCCAGATCAAGGAAGCCGGCATCCCGGTTGTGGAAGTCTCCGACTACACTGGCTTCCCGGAGATGATGGACGGACGCGTTAAAACCCTGCACCCGAAAGTCCACGGTGGCATCCTGGGCCGGCGCGGCACAGACGACAGTGTCATGTCAGAACACGGCATCACCCCCATCGACATGGTGGTGGTCAACCTCTACCCCTTCGCCCAGACCGTGGCCAAACCGGATTGCACCCTGCCCGACGCCATCGAGAATATCGATATCGGTGGCCCGACCATGGTGCGCGCTGCGGCCAAGAACCACCGGGACGTCGCGATCGTGGTCAACGCCTCCGACTACGACGCCATCATCAGTGAAATGAAAGCCAATGACGGGGCCCTGGACCAGGCGCAGCGCTTCGACCTGGCAGTGAAAGCCTTCGAGCACACCGCCGGCTACGACGGCGCCATCGCCAACTACCTGGGTTCCATCAAGGAGGGCGAGAAGGAGCCCTTCCCACGCACCTTCAACAGCCAGTTCATCAAGAAAATGGACCTGCGCTACGGCGAGAACCCGCACCAGAAGTCGGCCTTCTATGTCGAGGCCGATCCGGCCGAGGCCGGCATTGCCACTGCCGAGCAGTTGCAGGGCAAGGAACTCAGCTACAACAATATCGCCGACACCGATGCGGCACTGGAATGCGTCAAGGCCTTCGACGAACCGGCCTGCGTGATCGTCAAGCACGCCAACCCGTGCGGTGTGGCCATTGCTGACAGCCTCCTCAATGCCTACGACCTGGCATTCGAGACCGACAAGGAATCCGCCTTCGGCGGCATCATCGCGTTCAACCGCGAGCTGGATGGCGAGACCGCAAAAGCGATTGTCGAACGGCAGTTTGTCGAGGTGATCATCGCCCCCAGCATTTCGGCAGAGGCGCGCGCCGCCGTGGCCGAGAAAAAGAACGTGCGCCTGCTGGCCTGCGGCGAGTGGGACAACGAGCGCACCCCGGCGCTGGACTACAAACGCGTCAATGGCGGACTGCTGGTACAGGACCGCGATGACGGGGTAATCACCGCTGCAGACCTGAAAGTGGTCAGTAAGCGCCAACCCACCGAGGCCGAGATTCGCGACCTGCTGTTCACCTGGAAGGTAGCGAAATTCGTCAAGTCCAACGCCATCGTCTACGGCAAGGACGGGCGCACCATCGGTGTGGGCGCCGGCCAGATGAGCCGTGTCAATTCCGCCCGTATCGCCGCCATCAAGGCCGAGCACGCCGGGCTGGAGGTACAGGGTTCCGTTATGGCCTCCGATGCCTTCTTCCCCTTCCGCGACGGTATCGACAATGCCGCCAAGGTCGGCATCAGCTGTGTGATCCAGCCAGGCGGCTCGATCCGCGATGACGAGGTGATCGCCGCCGCCGACGAGCACGATATGGCGATGGTGCTCACCGGCATGCGTCATTTCCGCCACTGACCAGAGTCTCACCGACCGCAGTGGCGGCGGCAGGAGCGGGATTTTCCCGACCCTGCCGCCCCGTCACAATCCCGGAGTGAATTCGGGCTAAAATAGCGCAACAAATTTGCATCCAATCGGCCGATACAGGGGGAGTTGAGGATGAACATACTGGTAATTGGCGCCGGCGGCCGCGAGCACGCACTGGCCTGGAAAGCGGCGCAGAACCCTGCGGTCGAGACGGTATTCGTGGCACCGGGTAACGCCGGCACTGCCCGCGAACCCAAAGTGCAGAATCTCGCCATCGGCGTCGACAACTTTTCCGCCCTGGCGGAATTTGCCGAGACCAACGATGTGCAGATGACCATCGTGGGCCCGGAAGCACCGCTCGTCGACGGCATTGTCGACCTGTTCAACAGCCGCGGCCTGCCAATCTTCGGTCCCTCCAAGGCGGCTGCACAGCTCGAGGGCTCCAAGGCCTTTACCAAGGACTTCCTCGAGCGGCACCAGATTCCCACTGCCGCCTACCGTAACTTCACCGAGATTGAGCCCGCCGTTGCCTATATCCGCGAGCAGGGTGCCCCGATCGTGGTCAAGGCCGACGGCCTGGCCGCGGGCAAAGGCGTGATCGTCGCCGAGAGCGAGGAGCAGGCAGAACTGGCGGTACGCGACATGCTGTCCGGCAATGCCTTCGGCGACGCCGGCTGCCGAGTGGTGATCGAGGAGTTCCTCACCGGCGAGGAAGCCAGCTTTATCGTAATGGTTGACGGCGAGCATATCCTGCCGATGGCCACCAGCCAGGACCACAAGCGCGTGGGCGACGGGGACACCGGCCCGAACACTGGCGGCATGGGCGCTTATTCCCCGGCCCCGGTGGTCACCGACCAGGTTTACCAGCGCATCATGGAAGAGGTCATCGAACCCACGGTGCGCGGCCTGGCTGAAGAGGGCATGCCCTACACCGGCTTCCTCTACGCGGGACTGATGATCAATGCCGATGGCGCCCCCAAGGTAATCGAGTACAACTGCCGCTTCGGTGACCCGGAAACCCAGCCCATCCTGATGCGGCTGAAGTCCGACCTGGTGGAACTGTGCCAGGCGGCGGTGGAAAAGCGCCTCGACCAGGTCAGCGTGGAATGGGATTCGCGCCCGGCCCTCGGTGTAGTGCTGGCCGCCAATGGCTATCCCGGCAGCTATCGCAAGGGCGACGCCATCTCCGGCCTGGAGCGGGCCGACGGCGAAAACGCCAAGGTGTTCCATGCTGGTACCGCGCTGGACGGCGAGCGGGTTGTCACCAGCGGTGGACGGGTACTGTGTGCGACGGCACTGGGCGACACGGTTGCCGATGCCCAGGCCAATGCCTATAACGCCGCCCGCGGGATCTACTGGGACGGCGTTTTCTACCGCAAGGATATCGGCTATCGTGCGGTTGAGCGGGAACAGCAGTCCACCGAGCAATAACCCGAGCACCTGAGTACTGACCCGGAGGCCAGCCATGTCCAGAGAACGCCAGTTGACCGGCCTGGATCGCCTGCTGCTGCAGGCGGACCGCGCCCTGCGCACCCTCAGCCCTGGAGCGCCCTCCCATCCGCGGCCATCTCCGGCCAGGGGGTGCGAGGAGCCCGAGCTGAACGAGCGTGAGCGCCGCCATGTGGCGGGCCTGATGCGGGTCAATCACAGCGGGGAAGTCTGTGCCCAGGCCCTCTACCAGGGGCAGGCACTGACAGCCAAGCTGCCCGATGTGCGCGAGGAGATGGAGCACGCCGCCGAGGAGGAAGTGGACCACCTGGCCTGGTGTGAGCAGCGGCTGCGCGAACTTGACAGCCGCCCCAGCCTGCTCAACCCGGTGTGGTACGGGCTCTCTTTCGGCCTCGGCGCCGCGGCCGGCAAGGTCAGCGACCGGGTCAGCCTGGGCTTTGTGGCCGCCACCGAGGAGCAGGTCTGCAAGCACCTGGACAGCCACCTGGAACAGCTGCCGGCCCAGGACTCCAAGAGCCGGGCCATTGTCGAGCAGATGCGGGAGGATGAAGCCGAGCACCAGCACGCGGCACTCGCCGCCGGTGGCGCCCGGTTTCCGGCCCCGGTAAAAGGCCTGATGACACTGGTGTCGAAGGTAATGACCTCGGCCAGTTACCGGGTTTAATCACTTCGGGTCGCGGGGAGGAGGCTCACGCCTCCTCGATCCGGTAGCGGTGCACAATCTCCACCCCGGCATTCTTCAGCATGATGGAGGCGGAGCAGTACTTGTCCGCAGACAACTCCACCGCCCGGGCCACCTGGCTTTCCTTGATGTTCCTGCCGCGTACGACAAATTCCATCTCGATACGGGTAAAAGGTGCCGGTGTGGCATCCGGCCGCTCCCCAGTAAGTTCACAGTGGCAGGAGATCACGTCCTGCCGGGCCTTCTGCAGGATGGTGACCACGTCGTAGGAGGCGCAACCACCCGCTCCCAGCAGCATCATTTCCATCGGGCGAATGCCGTTGTTCTTCTCACCGCCCTCCATCACCACGGAGTTGCCACTACCGGCCTCACCGACAAAAGTGACACCGTCCACCCAGGTTACTCTGGCCTGCATGCGCCTGCTCCTCTGCAATCTCAAAAAAACGGGCGGCAAGCTTATCACAGGGGAACTCGACCGCGTCCCGGGAGTCATTACCAATCGTCATCCCAGCCTTTTCGCAGGCGCTCAATGCGGTATAGTAGGCAGCTGTACTGACCGCCCTCTCACAGACTCCGTTGCGAGCCCACATCCGGCCAGAGCAAAAGCAGTTGGCACGGTGACGGTGTTTCAGGTCACAACGCGAGCGATTCCCGGGTGGTGCCACTGTCGGGGACCGGCTTTTCAGGGGATAATTTGCCGGCATCGCGTTGATTGCACTCCCGGCGGGGATCAGGCACAAATTTAAGAATAAGGAGTAGATCCGTGACGGTTGCTACCGAAGAATCCATGTCCACTGGCAATATCGAAGACTTTCTTGCGCATTGCCACCGGCGCCGCTACCCGGCCAAGAGCACAATCATCTATGCCGGCGACCGCTGTGAATCGCTGTACTTCATCATGCGCGGCTCGGTAACCGTCCTGATCGAGGACGACGAAGGGCGGGAAATGATTGTCGCCTACCTGAACGATGGCGACTTCTTCGGCGAGATGGGCCTGTTCGACCAGGACACCCGCAGCGCCTGGGTGCGCACCAAGACCGAGTGCGAGGTTGCGGAGATCTCCTATGGCAAGTTCCAGGAACTCACACGCCAGCATCCGGAGTTCCTCTTCTCCCTGGCCACCCAGATGGCGAGCCGCCTGCGCAATACCACCCGCAAGGTGGGCGACCTGGCATTCCTGGACGTGACTGGCCGTGTGGCCCGCACCCTGCTCGACCTGTGTAACGAGCCGGATGCCATGACCCATCCCGAGGGCATGCAGATCAAGATCACCCGCCAGGAAATCGGCCGTATTGTGGGCTGCTCCCGGGAGATGGTCGGCCGCGTGCTCAAGACCCTGGAAGAACAGGGACTGGTGTCGGTGAAAGGCAAGACCATGGTGGTCTACGGCACCCGCTGAGCCCGCCTTTTCCCCAGCACAAAAAAAGGGCGAACCCACGGGTTCGCCCTTTTTTATTGCTTGCCCGGGCAAAGTCCGGGCAACGTAATCCCGTCAGTTGAACATCTCCAGCAACTTCCGCCCCGGCTCCTTTTCGCGCATGAAGGCCTCCCCAACCAGGAAGGCATTCACGTCATGGCCGCGCATGGCCGCCACATCGTCGGTGGTGTGGATACCACTTTCGGTGACCACAATCCGGTCGTCGGGAATCAGGTCCAGCAGTTTGAATGTGGTTTCCAGCTGGACCTCAAAAGTATGCAGGTTGCGGTTGTTGATTCCCACCAGGCGATTGGGCAGCACCAGTGCACGCTCCAGCTCTGCGCGGTTGTGCACTTCCACCAGCACGTCCAGGCCCAGCTCGAGCGCCAGGGCATTCAGGTCGCGCATCTGCGCGTCGTCCAGGCAGGCGGCGATCAGCAGGATACAGTCCGCGCCAATGGCCCGTGCCTCGAACACCTGGTAGGGATCGACTGTGAAATCCTTGCGCAGCACCGGCAGGCGCACGGCGTTACGGGCCTGCTGCAGGTACGCGTCGGCGCCCTGGAAAAAGTCCACATCGGTAAGCACCGACAGGCAGGCCGCGCCACCGCGGGCATAGCTGCTGGCGATCTCGGCGGGAATAAAGTCCGGGCGGATTACCCCCTTGCTCGGCGAGGCCTTCTTGATCTCGGCGATCACTGCCGCCTCGCCGGCGGCAATACGGCCCTCGATCGCGTCCACAAAGCCGCGGCAGTCCGGCTGCTGCTCGGCCAGTGCGCGCACTTCGGCCTGCGGCATCCCGGCCTTGCGTTCGGCCACTTCCTGCCATTTGCGTTCGACAATAGTCTTCAGGATCGTCGGCGTACTCATGATTCCACATCCTCCGGCCGGAAGGCGCTGGTAAACGCCGCCAGGTCCTTGATTTTTTCCCCGGCCAGCCCGCTGGCGATGGCGTCCTGCGCCATTGCCACGCCCTCTTCCGCGCTCGAGGCCACACCACTTACGTAGACCGCAAGGCCGGCATTCAGTGCCAGCATATCGGCGGCTTTCTGCCCCGCGGCACTGTCGCGCTTGCCCAGGGCATCACCGATCAGTGACAGTGACTCACCGGCATCTGCCACCTCCAGCCCCTCAAGGCTGCGCCGCTCGATACCAAAATCCTCGGGCCGGTAGCAGCGCTCGTGCAGCTCCCCGTCTTTGAGTTCCACCGCGTGGGTATCCGCGGCGATGCTCGCCTCATCCAGGCCGTCGTCACTGTGCATGACGATCACATGCTCAGACCCCAGGGTCTGCAACACCTCGGCCAGCATGTGGCAGTAGCGGCGGTCGAAAACGCCGATCACCTGGCGGCGGACGCCGGCCGGGTTGGTCAGCGGGCCGAGCAGGTTGAAAATGGTACGCAGCCCCAGTGCCCGGCGCGGCCCGATGGCATGGCGCATGGCACTGTGGTAACTGGGGGCAAACATAAAGCCCACACCGATGGTCTCGATACAGCGGGCCACCTGCTCCGGCGTCAGGGGCAGGTAGATACCGGCCTGCTCCAGCAGGTCGGCGGCACCGGTGCTCGACGACACCGAGCGGTTGCCGTGCTTGGCCACCCGCGCGCCCGCCGCGGCAGCGACAAAGCTCGCCGCACTGGACACATTGAACAGGTTTGCGCCGTCGCCACCGGTACCGACAATATCGACCGCGTTGGTGAGGTCGATATCCACCGGGGTGGCCAGCTCACGCATGACCTCCACCGCGCCGGCAATTTCATCCACTGTCTCACCGCGCATGCGCAGTGCCACCAGCAGGGCACCTATCTGGGCGTCCTCGGCCTCACCGCGCATGATCTGGCCCATGGCCGCGCGCATGTCAGCCCGGCTGAGGTGTTCCCCCTCCACCAGCCTGGCAATGGCCTGCTTGATATCCATAGCGTTTCCCCTGGTCGTTATTATTCAGACATCCAGAAAGTTCCTCAGCATGTCGTGACCATGCTGGGTGAGTATGGACTCGGGATGGAACTGCACTCCCTCAACCGCCAGCTCGCGGTGGCGCAGACCCATGATCTCGTCGATTTCACCACTCTCGGTTTCAGTCCACGCAGTTACCTCAAGGCAATCCGGCAGGCTGCCCTTTTCCACCACCAGTGAGTGGTAACGGGTCGCCTCGAACGGATTGGAGAGGTTGTGGAACACCCCGCGGTTGTTGTGCACGATGGGAGAGGTCTTGCCGTGCATCACCTGCCCCGCACGAACCACCCGGCCACCGAACACCTGGCCGATACTCTGGTGACCCAGGCAGATACCGAGGATCGGGATTTCACCAGCAAAGCGACGGATGGCTTCCATGGAGATACCAGCCTCATTCGGGGTACAGGGCCCGGGCGAGATCACGATTTTCTCCGGCGCAAGGCGCTCGATATCCGCCACACTGATCTCGTCGTTGCGCCGCACCTCCACTGTCGCTCCCAGTTCGGCCATGTACTGCACGACATTCCAGGTGAAGGAGTCGTAATTGTCGATCATCAGAATCATTGTTCAGCGGCCTCTCCAGTTGGCTGTGTGGCGGTTCTGTCCATGCGTCTCTGCAGGCGTGCCAGCGCTTCCTGGGTGGCGCGCAGCTCGCGGAGTATCTCTGTCTGGCTGGGCGGCAACTGCAGTTCATCGAGGCGGCGCAGCTTGGCCTCCTCGAGGTTATTCAGCACCACGCCGATAAACAGGTTGATCATCACGAATGCGCCCATCACCACGAAGCTGACGAAATAGAGCCAGGCCCAGGGCATCACCTCCATGGCGGTGTACATGATGTCGGTCCAGTCCTCAAAGGTGACAATCCGGAACAGGCTCAGCAGCGCGATCGGCAGGCTGCGCCAGTGGGTCGGGTCGATTTCTGCAAAAAGGAAATAACCGGCCACTCCGTAAATATAAAAGATGATCCCCATCAGCAGCGCGATATGGAACATGCTTGGCAGGCTGCGCAGCAGTGTATCCACCAGCAGCCGCAATTCCGGAAATGCCGAAACCAGCCGCAGCACACGCAGCACGCGCACCAGCCGCGCCAGCGTGGCCATGGGGCCGGCGGCCGGCACCAGGCTCAGCACAATGATGGAGAAATCGAAGCAGTTCCAGCCGCTGGCGAAATAGCGCCACGGGCGGCTGCCATGTGCCGCCATCTTGACCAGCGCCTCGAGGACGAAGGAGACCAGGATCAGCTGGTTGATGCCGTGCAGGAAACCGCCGAAGCGCTCCATGACCCAGGCCGAGGTCTCCAGGCCAACGGCGACGCCATTGAGCAGGATCAGGCCGATAATTACCTGGTTGAACAACGGCGCCGCTACCAGGCGGGCACAGGCATCGGCAACACCGGTCCGCGCCGGCGCTGTCATTTCCATTTCACTCATGGTTGACCGTCTCACTACTCTCGTCATCACTCGCACCGGTGGCCGGCCGGGATTCACCAGCCACCGCAATTGCCACAGCCCGGAACAGCGCCCGGGCCTTGTTCATGGTTTCGTCCCACTCAGACTGGGGATCCGAATCGGCCACCAGGCCGGCCCCCGCCTGGATAAACACCTGGCCATCCTTGATGACCGCCGTGCGGATGGCGATCGCGGTATCCATATTGCCATTCCAGGCCAGGTAGCCCACCGCACCGCCATAGATACCGCGTTTCTCCGGTTCCAGCTCATCGATGATTTCCATGGCGCGGATCTTCGGCGCCCCGGACAGGGTACCGGCCGGCAATGCCGCCCGCAGGGCGTCGATCGCCGTCAGGCCGGGCTGGATCCGGCCGGTCACATTGGAAACGATATGCATGACATGGGAGTAACGCTCCACCGCCATCTTCTCGGTGACGCGCACGCTGCCGGTCTCGGCCACCCGGCCCACATCATTGCGGCCCAGGTCGATCAGCATCAGGTGCTCGGCCAGTTCTTTCGGGTCCGCAAGCAACTCCCGCTCGAGGGCCTCATCCTCCGCCTCGGTGGCACCGCGCTTGCGGGTGCCGGCGATCGGCCGCACGGTCATGTCGCCATCTTCCAGGTGTACCAGGATCTCCGGGCTGGAGCCCACCACCTGGTGGTCGCCCAGGTCGAGGAAATACATGTAGGGCGACGGGTTGAGGCTGCGCAGGGCCCGGTAGAGGTTCAGCGGCGGCGCACTGTAGGGTGCCGAGAGCCGCTGGGACGGCACCACCTGCATCACGTCCCCGGCCAGGATGTACTCCTTGACCCGGTCGACGCTGTGCTTGAAGGCGGCCTCGCCGTAGTGGGACTCGAAAGCCTCCTCCTCAATGCCGCTGCCGTCCAGGTCCAGCGGCGGGGTATCGGGCAGCGGGCGCGCCAGCTGGGTCACCAGTTCATCCAGTCGCTGCTGGACTCGCTCGAAATCCCCCTCCACCGACGGATCAGCATGGGCAATAAAAATAACCGCGCCGGCCAGGTTGTCGAACACCACCAGCTCGTCGCTCACCATCAGCAGGATATCCGGGTTGTCCAGGGTATCCGGCGGGCAGGTGTCCGCCAGGCGCGGCTCGATATAGCGCACGCAGTCATAGCCGAAATAGCCCACCAGGCCGCCATTGAAACGCGGCAGGCCGGCCAGTTCCGGGGCGCGATAGCGCTGCTGGAACGTCTCGACGAAAGCCAGCGGGTCCTCGACATCGTGGGTCTCCACGACCTCGCCGTCACGCTCTACCGTCACCCGGTGATCCCGCACCCGCAGTATGGTGCTGGCCGGCAGGCCAATAATCGAGTAACGGCCCCACTTCTCGCCCCCCTGCACGGATTCCAGCAGGTAACTGTAGCGGCCGGCGGCGAGCTTCAGGTAAGTGGACAGGGGCGTTTCAATATCCGCCAGCACGCGGCGGACGAGCGGTATGCGGTTGTATCCAGCAGACGCAAGCTGGGTGTATTCACTGGGGGTCATGGCGACTCCGGAGAAGATTGAAACCAATCGTGTTGATCTGGGTTATCACCCGAGCGGATTGGACAAACTCCGCCCGCGGTATGCCAGGCGCAGGCCTCTCTAAGGGACGCGCCGGTCAGCGGGTCAGTGGCGCCATCGCCAGCTGTGGAAGTGGGAAGCAGGTGCGTTCACGGGGTGGCCTCGTCAGTCGAGCTGGCAAGTTTACAAACCTGCCGCCGAGGGGGCAAGGCCCGCCCCGGCGGGCACCGGGTCAGGGGGCGAGTTCACGGCGCATTGCGCCAATCACCTGGGCGTAGTCGTCCGCATTGAATATCGCCGAACCGGCCACAAAGGTATCGGCACCGGCGGCCGCGATCTCGGCGATATTGTCCCGGGTGACACCGCCGTCGATCTCGAGCCGGATATCGCGGCCGGAATCATCGATCAGCTGGCGCGCCTCGCGCAGCTTGTCGAGGGTGGCAGGGATAAACTTCTGGCCGCCGAAGCCGGGGTTAACCGACATCAGCAGGATCATATCGAGCTTGTCCATCACGTATTTCACCGATTCCAGCCCAGTAGCCGGGTTCAGCACCAGGCCGGCCTTGCAACCGAGGCCCTGGATCAGCTGCAGCGAGCGGTCCACGTGGCGCGATGCCTCCGGGTGGAAGGTGATGTAGGTGGCCCCGGCATCGGCGAACATGCGGATCATGTCATCCACCGGCTCCACCATCAGGTGCACGTCGATCGGCGCCTCGACGCCATGTTTGCGCAGCGCCTGGCAGACCATGGGCCCGATGGTCAGGTTGGGCACGTAGTGATTATCCATCACGTCGAAATGCACCCAGTCGGCGCCGGCTGCCAGAACGGCATCCACCTCTTCCCCGAGCCGGGCAAAGTTGGCGGAAAGGATCGACGGGGCAATCTTGAAGTCGGGCATGGTGAGTCCTGTTGCTTATTGTTCAGTTTTGCCGCACAGGCGTGCATCCAGGCGCTGCAGGCGTTCCGGGGTGCCCACATCGCACCAGTCGCCTTCGTAGAGCTCCGCCTGCAGGCGGTCCTCATTATGCACAAAGACTTCCCCGAGACCGAAGCAGGTGCGCCGGCGCGGATAGTCAGTGAGCATTTCGGGCCGCAGCCAGCTGATGCCGGCAAAAGTGTAGCGGGGGGTGGCAGTGCCGGACAGCAGGCCGTTGTCGATGCCGAAGTCGCCCTCGGGGTTGTGCGGCGGATTGGGCACCATCAGCAGGCGGCCCGGACAGCCGGCCGGCAGGGGACGCCCCAGCCAGCCGGAAAGGTCAAAATCACACCAGACATCGCCGTTGACCACCAGGAAGGGATCCTCTCCCAGCAGGGGCAACGCCTTGAGGATGCCGCCGGCAGTTTCCACCGGCTCCCCCTCGACGGAGTAGCGGACCTCCAGCCCCCAGCGCTCACCGCTGCCTACCCGCTCGCGGATCTTTTCGCCCAGGTACCCGAGGTTGATCACCACCCGGCGCACCCCAACCGCAGCCAGGCGATCCAGGGCGTGCTCGATCAACGGCTTGCCCGCCACCGACAGCAGCGGCTTGGGTGTATTATCGGTCAGGGGCCGCATGCGCTTGCCGAACCCGGCCGCCAGTACCATGGCAGCGGGGACCTGATTATCGTTTGCTTGGCTCATTACAGTCTTCGTGCGCTTCGCAGCTTGGGTTTAACGGGCGCGCTCTCCTGCCGTGCGGTAGTCGCGGTACCAACTCTGACGCTCGGCGAGCGGCAAAAGTTCGGTGCCAAACCACTCGGCAAAGGGCTTTAGCTCGGGATAACGACCGGCGACTTCCAGGGTGTAACGCATTACCAGCGGCAAGTCCGGCAGGTAGCCCTGCTTGCCGTCGCGCAGGAACAGCCGCGGGAAGATACCCAGCACCTTGATGTGGCGCTGAAGGCCCATCCAGTCGAACCAGCGCAGGAAGGTATCGCGATCCACCTCCGGCAGGATACCGGCCGACTGCGCCGTCGCCGCGTAACACAGGGCCCACTTCTCCACCTGTTCACGGGGCCAGCGGATATAGCAATCCCGCAACAACGAGGCCAGGTCGTAGGTAACCGGACCCCAGACCGCATCCTGGAAGTCCACCACTCCCGGGCGTTCGCCCTCCCGCACCATCAGGTTGCGGCTGTGGTAGTCGCGATGCACCAGCACCTGGGGCTGCTCCTCCGCAGAGTCCAGCAACAGGCTGAAGGTCCGGTCCAGCAGTCGCTGCTCATCTGCCCCCAGGGTATAGCCCAACAGCTTTTCCGCCAGCCACTCCGGCAGGATGCGCATTTCCATCTGCAGCAACTCGCGGCTGTATGGTGGCAACAGCTCCTCCGATCGGGGAATCTGTTGCAGGCACAGCAGCTCGGTCAGCATCTCACCATAAAGACCCTCGACCGTGTCCTCGCTGAGCAGGGACAATAGCTGTCGGTCGCCCAGGTCCTCCAGCAGCATAAAGCCGCGGCTGACATCCGCCGCGATGACCAGGGGAGTATGGATGCCAAAACGACGGAGATAGTCGGCCAGCGCCACAAATCGCGCCGGGTTAGTGCGCTCGGGCGGGGAATCCACCGCAATCAGGCGTGATTCACCAGCCGTGCGGAAGTAGCGCCGGAAGCCGGCATCGCCCGACAGCGGCAGTAACTGTACCGGCTGCGCCGCCGACAGTGCCCGCGTGGCCCACTGGCCAAGCTCAGTGCGCCGCATGTCTATCTCATCTGTCGAACGCTCACTCATGCGCCGCTGCTACTCCACCAGTTCCGGGCCGCATTGTAACGGCGCCACTGCCGCCGTCCAGCGAACCCGGCAAAAATTGCCGCCACGCCCGGCTGCCCGCGTGCTATTAGTGTTAACCGTCTCTACATTCAAGTAGAATCACCCGCTGTTTTTTGCACACCGCTCCCTAGGGAAGAGACTCTAAAGATAGTCGGAACTTATCACCTGATGCTGGAAGCCTCCCGCTGGCGCCGCCTGACACTGGCGATCGCCCAGATTTCACGCCCA
The DNA here is from genome assembly GCF_021290385.1 of Microbulbifer sp. YPW16. Lineage (GTDB taxonomy): Bacteria > Pseudomonadota > Gammaproteobacteria > Pseudomonadales > Cellvibrionaceae > Microbulbifer > Microbulbifer zhoushanensis. The sequence goes on along the minus strand of NZ_CP089928.1, from coordinate 3,009,748 downwards.
CGAACCCTGGCGATCGGCCTGATGGCCGCACAGCCCGTGTGGGTGCAAGCTGAGGAGCTCCCTCCCGGCGCAACCGGGGGCGACAACCCCTACCTTTTCCTCGACTGGATGCCCGCCTCGCAACTGGCCCCGGAACTGCAGGCCGGCCTGCCGCCGGTCTGTTCCGGCGCGTTTGTGGCACCGCCGCGCGATTATCTCAATGCCGACCGCTTGCCGGAGGAGGCCCCGCTGCGGGCGACCGCGGACAGCTCGGAATGGCTGGATGACGGCACCGCGCAGCTGCGCGGCAACGTGCATATCACCCAGGGTTACCGCCAGCTGTTTGCAGACCAGGTGGATGTCGACCGCCAAAACCAGACCGCTTACCTGCGCGGTGCCATCGAAATGCGCGAACCCAACCTGCTGGTGCGGGGCCGTGCGGCAGAGGTAAATACCGGCAGCAAGGCGGCGGAGATTGAGGACGCCACCTACGTAATCCACGACCAGTTCATTCATGGCAGCGCCGCCTACGCTTCCCGCGAGGCCAGCGGCGAACTGAACCTGTCTGCCGGCAACTACACCCGCTGTGAACCGGGCCACGTGGTCTGGCGCATGAACGGCGGCGAGATCAATATCGACAATGTCGAGCGACAGGGCGTGGCGCGCAATGTCCGCCTCGAGATCCTCGATGTGCCGGTATTCTACTTTCCCTACCTGCGCTTCCCCGTGGGGGATGCACGCCTGTCGGGGCTGCTGTTTCCCAGCATCAGCAACAGCGATGAAAATGGCTGGGATATTGCCATCCCCTACTACTGGAACATCGCCCCGCAGATGGATGCCACCATCGTGCCGCGCTATATCCAGTACCGCGGTACCGGCGCGGAGTTGGAGGTGCGCCACCTCCACCCCTGGTTCAATACCGAGGTTCGCCTTGCCGGGCTGCCTGACGACGAGGGCGGCGACGATGAGGACGCCCGCGAGCTGATCCGCCAGGGCTTCCCCGAGGAACTGGTGTTACCCGCCAAGGGCGAGGACCGCTGGCTCGTGAACGTGGAACAACAGGGCAGCAGCGGGTCCGCCTGGCGCACCAACGTGGACTACACAAAAGTCAGTGACGCGGACTACTTCCGCGACCTGGACACCTCCAACCTGAGTGTGTCGGCCGAAACCGCGCTCAGCCAGCGGGCCCAGTTCGGCCTGCTGGGCGAGCACTGGACCGCCAACCTGCGCCTGCAGGAATACCAGCAGCTGGTGAAGGACCGCTTTGATACCTACAGTCAGCTGCCGCGCCTGGACATTGACGGCAACTACCGCTGGGGGGACTGGCTGCTCAATCTCGAGCACGAGATGACCAGCTTCGATCACGACGAAACCCAGACCATCCGCTTTATCAATGACACCGGCGACATAAACAGTGTCACCACGCGCACCCGCGATTTCGTTACCGCCGACCGCGCGCGGCTGGATTACGAGCTGGACTGGGACCGCCAGTGGCTGTGGGGCTACTTCACCCCCGGCGTGGCAATGCGCTACCTGAGTTACGACCTGAACGACCAGTTCCTTAAGCCGGAGAGCTCCGATACGCCCGAGGCCTCCGCCGCGCAGTTCACCCTGGATACAGGCCTCTTCTTCGAGCGCAATGGCCAGTTCCGCGGCTTCGACTATGTACAGACACTGGAACCGCGCCTGTTCGGCCTGGTCAGCTCCAATGCCGAGCAGGAAGACTTCCTCAATATCACCACCAATCCGGCAGATGGCGGTAACGACCTGCTATTCGATACCTCACTGTTCACTTTCAGCTATGACCAGCTATTCCGTGACAGTCGCTTCAATGGCAATGACCGAATCGATGACGCGGACCGGATCGCCCTGGGCCTGACCACAAGGTTCATCGACCCGACCAGCGGCCGGGACCTGCTGGCGGCCAGTGCCGGCCAGGTCTTTTATTCGGAAGACATCCAGGTCGGGCTCAGGGACCCGATCATCGAATCGCCCCGCTCGGAGTTCGCCGCCCGCTTGGAAAGCCGCCCCCTGCAATCACTACGCCTCAGTAGTGACCTGGTTTACGATGATGAGGATATGGAGCTGGACCGGGGTGACTTCACCGTCCGCTACCTGGACGAAGACCTGCGCCTGTTTAACTTCAGCTATCGCTACCTGCGCAGGGAAGAGAGATTCGACGCCAGCGACAACCTGATCCAGGGTCCCATCGAGCAACTGGACGCCTCCATGGTACTGCCGGTGGCCAACGGCACCTCGATTCTGGCCCGGGCCAACTATGACGTCACTTTCGACCGGGAACTGGAGTACATGGCGGGCGTCGAATATGACAGCTGCTGTTACCAGGTGCGCCTGGCCTGGCGGCGCACGTTGGACAACGACCTGGCGGATGTGGTAACTCCTGAAGAGCTGACCTACGACGAAGGGGTATATATCGAGTTCCAGCTGAAAGGGCTCGCCGGCCTGGGCACCACCGTCACCAACATGCTCAGCCAGGGGATACCCAACTTTCAACAGAGAGAAGTACTGAAACAGTGAAGAATATAATGACAAAGTCCGTCGCAAAGAGAGGCCTGCTGGCACTCGCCGCCGCCTGCGCCCTGTTCACCGGCGCGGCCCTGGGCCAGGTACAGGCCCTGGACCGGGTGGTCGCCGTAGTCGACGACGACGTCGTGATGGCAAGTGAACTGCAACAGCGCCTCAATACCATCCAGAACCAGATCCGCACCCAGCAGGTACAGGCTCCGCCGATGGACGTACTGCGCCGCCAGGTGCTGGAACAGCTGATCATCGAACGGCTCCAGCTGCAGATGGCCCAGCGCGCCGGGGTCAGCGTCTCCGATGCTGAGCTGGAGCAGGCCATAGCCCGCGTACAGCAGAACGCCGGCAGCAGCCCCGAGGAGTTCCGCCAGCGCCTTGAGGCGGACGGCATCACCATGCGCGAGTTCCGCGAGCAGATCCGCCGGGAAATCCTGATCCGCCGCGTAGAACAGGGCAGCGTCAACAACCGGATCCAGATCACCGACCAGGATATCGACAACTTCCTCCGGTCCAAGGAAGGCGAATTCTGGAAATCTCCCCAGTTTGAGCTGGGCCATATCCTGATCCCGGTAAGTGCCAGCGCGCCTGCCGACGAAGTGCAGGAAGCCCGCGAGAAGGCCGAGCGACTGGCGCAACAGATTTCCGCTGGTGCCAATTTCCGCGAACTCGCCATCGCCAACTCTGCAGGCCAGAACGCCCTGTCCGGCGGTGACCTGGGGTGGCGCAAGACCGTGGAGCTGCCCGGCCTGTTTGCCAACGCGCTGGACGGCCTGGGCGTGGGCGATGTCAGTGAGCCGTTCCGCAGTGACGCCGGCTTCCACCTGCTGAAGATCCATGCCCAGCGCGGTTCCAATGAGCAGGTAGTGGAGCAGACCAAGGTGCGCCACATCCTGGTCAAGACCAGTGCTATCCGCGATGACGATGCTGCCTACAACCTGCTGATTGACCTGCGCAAGCAACTCCTGGACGACGAAGCCAAGTTCGATGAGCTGGCCCGCGAGCACTCCGAGGATATCGGCACCATGCTCGCCGGCGGCGACCTGGGCTGGTCCATGCCGGGACAGTTCGTGCCCGAGTTCACCCAGGCCATGAACAACACCCCGGTGGGCGAGATCAGCATGCCGTTCAAGTCCCAGTTCGGCTGGCACATCCTGCGGGTTGACGGCCGCCGCAACCAGGATATGACCGACCAGTACATTCGCAACCAGGCTGCCAATCTGCTGCGCAACCGGCGCTACGAGGAAGAGCTGCAGAACTGGCGCCGCGAAATCCGTGACCAGGCCTTTGTGGATATCAAGCTGCCGGGCGCCGGTGACGATGCCGGGGAATCCGGGGAAGAGGAACAGGAACAGCAATGATTCCGCGCATCGCGCTAACCCCCGGGGAACCCGGGGGTATCGGCCCCGAGCTGGCGGTCAAGCTGGCCAGCCTGGGCCCCGAGCGCGCGGTGGACTACGCCTCCGGCAATGGCAATGATCACGGCCACCGGCACCACGGGCCGACACAGATCGTGGCAGTGGCCGATCCCGCGTTACTCGAGGACACCGCCGCACAGCTGCGGCTCCCCCTGCGACTGATTCCCTTTGACCCCGACCAGCCACCAGCGGACACCCCCGCCGGCACACTCTACGTCCAGCCAGTGGCCCTCGCCGAACCGGCGCAGCCCGGGGCGCTCAATCCCGCCAATGCACGCTACGTGCTGGATACCCTGCGCAGCGCTGCACGCGGTTGCCTGGACCGCACCTTCGATGCCGTTGTCACCGGGCCGGTGCACAAGGGCGTGATCAACGACGCGGGCATCGCTTTTAGCGGCCATACCGAACTCTTCGCCGAAATCGCCGGCGTGGAGCGCGTGGTCATGATGCTGGCCGCCGCCGACCTCCGGGTAGCCCTGGTCACCACGCACCTGCCGCTCAAGGATGTCAGCGCTGCGATTACCTCCGAGCGCCTGGAACAGGTAATCACCATCCTGCACCGCAGCCTGCGCGACCAGTTCCGGATTCCCGAACCGCGTATCGGTGTATGCGGGCTCAATCCCCATGCGGGGGAGGGAGGGCACCTGGGGCGGGAGGAAATCGAGGTCATCGAGCCCTCCCTGGAAATGCTGCGGTCCCTGGGCCTGAAACTGCTGGGGCCATTGCCCGCCGACACCCTGTTCACACCGCCGCAATTGTCACGCTGCGACGCGGTCCTGGCCATGTATCACGACCAGGGCCTGCCAGTGTTAAAATTCAAGGGATTCGGGCACGCAGTGAATATCACTCTCGGGCTGCCGTTTATCCGCACCTCCGTGGACCATGGCACCGCGCTCAACATTGCCGGCCGCAACGAGGCCGACAGTGGCAGCCTGCGCGCCGCCCTGGCGCAGGCGGTGCAAATGGCCCGACTGCGCGCATTCTGACTGACAGACTCTTTCTATGGATAATTTTTTCGAGCACAAAGCGCGCAAGCGCTTCGGCCAGAACTTCCTGGTGGATGAAAACATCATCGAGCGCATTGTGCGCGCCATCGGGCCGAAGGAGACAGACCGGCTGGTGGAAATCGGCCCCGGTCAGGGCGCTATCACCGCGCTGCTGCTACAACGCTGCCCCGGCCTTACTGCCATTGAGCTTGACCGCGACCTGATCCCGATGCTGGAGTTCAAGTTTCGCGACTACCCCGACTTCAGCATCATTGAGCAGGACGCCCTGAAATTCGACTTCAGCACCCTGGCCCGGGACAAGCCACTCAGGATCGTCGGCAACCTGCCGTACAACATCTCCACCCCCCTGCTCTTTCACCTGCTCTCTTTCCGCGGCATGGTCCAGGATATGCACTTTATGCTGCAGAAAGAGGTAGTGGACCGCCTGAGTGCCACGCCCGGGAATAAGGCGTACGGGCGGCTGAGCGTAATGGTGCAGTACCATTGCCGCGTACAGGGCCTGTTCCCGGTGCCGCCGCAATCCTTCCGGCCGGCGCCCAAGGTGGAATCCGCTATTGTCCGGCTCACCCCCCGCGACAAACCAGAGCTGGCGGCGAGCGACGAAGGCCTGCTGGAACGCATCGTCAACGTGGCCTTTCAGCAGCGCCGCAAGACCCTGCGCAATGCCCTCAAGCCGCTCTACCCCGACCTGGACACCGCTGCCCTGCCGTTGGATGCCAGCCGCCGTCCGGAGACCTTCAGTGTGAAAGAGTTTGTCGAACTGGCAAACTACTGTGCCACACTCGAATCCTGAATCGGCATAGCAGAGACACAGGGACAGCGTTTTGGCGACCTACGCAATTGGCGATATCCAGGGGTGCTTCGACCCGTTTATGCGCCTGCTGGATAAAATCCACTTCCGCCCCGACCGGGACAAGCTCTGGCTGGCCGGCGACATGGTGCACCGCGGCCACGACAGCCTGAGCACCCTCCGCTTCCTCTACGAACACCGTTCCCAGGTGACCGCGGTACTGGGTAACCACGACCTGCACCTGCTGGCGCTGGCCCATGGCGCCAAGCGCCTGACAGACAGGGAGCACGACCTGGCCAGGGTCCTGCGTGCGAAGGACGCCGACAAGCTACTGACGTGGCTGCAGAGCCTGCCACTGGTAGTCCACAAGAAGGGCTTCACCATGGTCCACGCCGGCATACCGCCCATCTGGAGTATCACCAAAGCAATCGAGCTATCCGGGGAAGTACACCACGCCCTTGCTGACGACGCCCTCGCCAAGGCATTCTTCTACGGCATGTATGGCAATGAGCCGCACTGCTGGAACGAGCACCTGCTGGGCATCGAGCGCCTGCGCTCTATCACCAACTATTTCACCCGCATGCGCTTCTGCAAGGCCGACGGCACTCTGGACCTGGTCACCAAGCGCGGTCCGGAAGCGGAGCATAACGATTACCACCCCTGGTTCAGCTTTCCAGAGCGCAAAACCAGGAAGGACAAGATCATCTTTGGCCACTGGGCGGCGCTGGAAGGAAGGGCTGATACCGAGAACGTTTATGCGCTGGATACTGGCTGTGTCTGGGGCGGGTATCTGACTGCAATGCGGCTTAGTGATGAGAAGTTTTTTTGTGCGGATTGCGGCTCATAAAGCGAGCCAGTATCCCACAGTGAATACTGGCTTGCGGGACGCCTTACAAGATTCCCAGATATATAACCACAACCGCACTGACAAGGTTATTCAGCAAGTGCAGCAGCATCGGCAGTAATACCGAACCGCTCTTCTCCCGTGCCAGCCCCAACAATAGCGCCAGTACAAAAACGAAACTCAACTGCACCCAGTGGTATTGCCCCCAGTGCATCAGGGTAAACAAGCCAGAGGTCAGCAACAGAGTGCCACTGAAACCGAGCCGGGTCTGTCGCCAGGCCCCAAACAGGTATCCCCGAAACAGCAACTCCTCCAGTAACGGCGCGGCGAATACCACCACCAGCGCCAGCGGCAAATGGCGACTGCCCGCCAGCATCTGCATAAATTCCCCCTGCTCGACACCGAGAGACTTCACCGTCACCACCTGTGCGATCATGAATACCACGAGTAGTGACAGCCAGCGCCATAGGGAGTCCAACCGGAAACCGGAAATGGCCAGCGTCGCCCGCCGTGTCTGGGTCTCGAATCTGGATGCAAACAATAGCGCAGGCAATATCAGGCAGAACTGGGTCAGGTACATCCCTGCCAACGCAGCGGGCGTCTGGATATGCATCTCCACGGCCTGCTGGATCGACGCTGGATCGACAACCTCCCCCTGCGCTCCCAGCTGCGCACCCAGGTAACCACCATAGCCGGCGATATAGAGAAAAACGCCCACAAAGTGAAGGATTGCGAATACGACAAGCCAGCTAGTGGCGTACCAAGGATTTGGCAACAGTCCGCATTTTGGGAGATGCCCCTGGCCGCATTCCTCTGTATTAGTAGACATACTTTCTTCAGAAAAATTCATTGCTGATTTCCCTTATCATTTTTATCCAGGCTCACGATTCGACGTAAATTTCATCATTTTAAACTGCTAAGAGTCTCACTGAAAAATAAATTGCAGCCATATCGGCTACAATTCAATTACATCTTTATACTATAGATAAAAGCTTGCTCGCTTTCTTCATTCCATTATTTATAAAACCCATCCTCTATCCTCTCAAGTAACGATAGTAAATCGAAACCCCTATAAAGACAGCATTTATAATATAGACAGGCACCCAGCTAAAATTCAGCGATGAAAAATAAACCACCAGAAAGTAAGAAACTAATACAGAGACCCAAAAAAAGATAATATTCATGACCAAATCAAACCAAAATACTCAACCACAAAACAATCAATCAAGACACAAGCCAATTATTCGAAGAACTCTTTACCTAGAGATTAGCCAAACTAAAACATCGGCTCCCATATGAACTCACCGGATAATGCACCACATAAAAGCCTGGAAAAAACGCCTAACCATAAACACATAATAACAGTGTTAGTAATTCCCAAATAGAGTAAGCTCATATCCTCCAGCAGTTTTAACCATGCAACGGTCCCAAAGGATCAATTACTATTCTTAACACCTATTGAATACTAGTGCATGGGCCCTCTAAGCGAGGGCCCTACAAGAACTACCGAAACGCTGCAGCTAGTGCACCGGATATACCTCCAATGCCTGCCCCCATCAACCCAACAACAGCCGCCCCCGCAGGGCCACCGATGGCAAAGCCGATGCCAGCACCGGTAGAAGCACCTGCTAACGCTCCTCCCGACATTCCTCCAATAACCGCCGTCATCTCTGAGCCGCCTACCACAGCCTCAAGTTGATCTCGATTTAACTCTTGCATATCTCCCTCCTTAGTTCTCATTAGTCGCAAATGACCACGCTGCAGAAATACCGCCTACAACGGCCGCCCCCGCCAAGACGCTCAGGCCCAAGGGCGTAGCAGCCACCGTAGCTACTACAACACCTGCTCCAGCGCCCCCTAAAGCTCCCATCAAACCACCAGAGATGGCAGCCTCAGTATCCGTTGCTCCACCCACTACAAGCTCAAGGCTAGCGGCATCCAGTTCTTTCATAACTCTATTTCCTTATCTCAATGAAGATTTGGCTAACTGCCAATCAGTTCTATCTGCCTCCCTGCAGATTCGACCGTCTCCGGCCTATGAGCCACCAATACCCGGGTAATAGCGAGCTGCTTGATATGGTCGTTGACCAAAGATTCATTCGCCACATCCAGGTGACTGGTCGCTTCATCCATGAAAAGTATGCGAGGCGCACGATAGAGCGCACGCGCCAACACAATTCTTTGCTTCTGCCCGCCACTGAGGCTCGTTCCCATATCGCCCACCAGCGTGTTGTACTGCATCGGCATTTCGAGAATTTCCTCGTGTATACAAGCCATTTGAGCACAGTACGCAATGCGCTGCAGATTCGGCTGTGGCTCAAAGCAGGCAATGTTATCGGCTATGTTTCCGGCGAGCAGCTGGTCGTCCTGCATAACACCGGCGATCTGGCAGCGAAAATTAGGCACCTGCTTCAGTGGCTGACCGTCAATCAGTATTTCGCCTTCGTTCGGCTCTAGCAGTCCCATCAGACATTTAAGGAGCGTTGTCTTGCCACAGCCGCTGGGACCAACAATGGCAACAGTTTCCCCTGCTTCGATGGAAAAGTTCAGATTCTGGAAGGCGGGTGCTTCCGCCTCACCGTAGCGAAAGCCCAGATTGCGTACTTCGATAGTGCCGCCAAGGGTCTGCTTAGATTCACCGCCCCCTATCGCCAGGGTATTTACCGAGTCGATTTCTTCGATGTGCGTAAAAATAATATCGGACAGACGGTCCAGGTGCAGACCGAGCATCTTGATTTCGATCCATTTAACGATCAGCGCATCCATAGACTCTACAAATCGGGTCTTATAGCTGATAAAGGCGTAAAGCATCCCTACCGTGAAAAGATTTCCCATCACCGCAGTGGCGGCAAAATAGATGACCAGCAGATTTTCCAGACCAAAAAGGAGTCGATTGATGGTGTCATAGCCGATATTCCAGCGCGTGATGCGGATATCCTTGTTGATGGTATCCGCCAGGCGATTTTGCCACTGCGCCTGGCGGTCATTCTCGCGCTGGAATATCTTCACAGTCTGGATGGCGCGCACGGACTCCATAAAATGCGAATCGTGTTTCGCCTGGGCCACGATCTTTTCTTCGGTAAGCAGCCTCAACGGCCGGAAAAGTAGTAGGCGCAGCACTGCATACAGCATCACTATCAGCAGGACTAACAGTGTTAGCTCTACGTCGTAGAAGAACATGACAGTTAGCGTGATAAGGGCCATAACCCCGTCCACCAACGCCGCGACCAGCCCTGTGGTCAACAGTTCCCGAACCTGGCTAAGGGAGCCGAAGCGCGACACCACATCCCCCATATGCCGAGTTGAGAAATAGCTCATTGGCAGCCGGATCAGGTGACGAAAGAGATTGGCGGCCATCTGCATATTGAGCCGGCTGGAAATATACAGTATCACCCATTGGCGTAGAGCGCTGGTGCCGGTCTGTATCAACAGCAACAAACCGAAGCCTATGGCCAGTACCAGCAACAGGTTTTCGTCACCGCGCAGAATGACATCATCCACCACCGTCTGCACATAGAAAGGGGCGACTACGGCGAAAATCTGCAACAACAGGGACAGCAGCAATACCTGTACCAGGCTGCGCTTGAGCCCCGTGACACGCGACCAGAAATGACGAAGCTTCAGGTGCTTGCGATCTTCACCCGCCTGGAATTCTTGTGTGGGCGTGAGCTCCAGGGCAACACCGGTAAAGTGCTGACCGAACTCTTCACGGGTCAGCACCCGTTCGCCCATCGCAGGGTCGTGAATAGTCACCTTGCTGCGCTGCACCGACTTCAATACCACGAAATGGTTCATATCCCAGTGCAGCACACAGGGAAGTTGAAGCTCTCCCAGCTGCTCCAGCTCCAGGCGCAGCGCGCGGCCTGCCAGATTCAGGCGGCCGGCCATGTCCATCAGGGTTTTGAGGTTGGTACCGTGATTCGAAATACTGAAACGCCTACGTAGCGCTGTCAGGTCCGTATCGTAGCCATGGAAGCCGGCAATCATCGCCAGGCATACCAGACCGCACTCCGCGGCCTCTGTCTGCTGTATTGCCGGCAGGCGTCGACCGGTAGCAAAATGCAGTAGTTGCTCCGGGCGCGGCTGGCGTGCTCCTTGCTGGGCAGTCGCGTCCATTACAGCCGTCCCTTCAGGCTATAGATGGGTTCCAGCAGCCACTGCAGAAGACTGCGTTCGGCGAGCTGCACATCGGCGGATAGAGTCATACCCGGCTTGAGCGGGAAATTCTCGCCATAAGCGCGGACCGATGGCTGAGACAGCTGCGCGGAAACCTTGAACACAGGCTCACGTACCGATACAGGCGTGTTGAGCAGCTCATCTGGGAGCATGACCGTATCGGAGACTTCCAGCACGCTGCCGCTATAGAGCCCGAATTTCTGGAAAGGAAAGGCGTCGTAACGAATATTCAAGGATTGACCCGCATCGAGAAAACCAGCGGAGCGGACTGGCACCAGCAACTGCGCTGTCAAAGCTTGTCCGTCGGGCACCAGGGACAGGACTGGGACTCCTGTTTGCGCCTGTTGCCCCTCTTCAGCCTGTAAATTACTGACTACGCCCGCCCGGGAAGCCTTGACGATGTAGGCGCGTTGTCCATGCAATTGGGCAACCCGCTGCGCCAGATCCGAAAGCCTCGCGCGCAACTGGTCGGCGACATCGGCATGCTCTTCTGGCAGCAACACCATTTTGCTTTTTAATTGTTGGATCTGGCTTTGCAGCTTGACTCGGTTGCGCTCCAGGCTCTGGCGCTCGGCGCGCATTTCCAGTTCCTGCGCCAACACACTTTCCAGCTCTGCAGAGGAAACATGGCCTTTATCGTTGAGAATCCGGTAACGCTCCGCCTGCTCCGAAATTAGTGTGTAGCGACGAGTGTGCGTCACAATTTGCTTTTCCAGCAACGACAGATCCTGTCTCGTCGCAGCAGTCTGTTGCTGTATGTCTTGTAGTTGTTGCCGGTAGATCTTCTCGCTGCGCGCCAACTGCTCATTAAGCAGTTGGCGCTGACTTTTATACTCTGCCAACAGTAGAGATTCCAGGTGCTTGCCATTGTCTAGGATGCGATCGCCATTGACCACGATTAACGGCTGGCCTTCGACAACACTTTCCCCTTCCTCTACCAATACCTGCTTTATGATGCCCGGGCTATCCGTATAGACACGCACCACGCCCGACGCTGGCTCAAGCCAACCCTGCACCGTTTCCTGCCGCGCGTAATTACTGCTGCAAAGCCATGCGACAACTGCAATCACCCAAATCAATAACAGAGCCAGAATAGCCAAATGGGAAAGGCGAGGCAGTAACAGGATCTCCCCGTGCAGGCGATCCGCTTGTCGCTGCAATACCTGGTTACGGAACAACCCTGACACCGCCGACATTCCCCTCTTGAATAAGAAAACAGGGACGGTGTTTTACATGCCATATTGGTAAAATTCAAAACTGTCTCATTACATTTAATTACAAGCCTTGAATAAACATTCAGCTATTGAAAAAAAATGAAAATATTTCTGACAGCTATTAGAAAATTATGCACTAAAATTCTTCATTCGCCCCAAATGCTCGTCAAATCAAGAATCATATGGAGAGTTTAATTTTTTTATTCAATTTTACTTGAGAATATAATTTCAAATGTAGACGAAGAAACTCTGTTATTGGGTTTTTATTTTTGTCTATAAGGAGTGGCCCGGGATATGCGACTGCTTATTGCCGGCGATGTCATGACCGGACGGGGTATCGACCAGATACTCCCGAGCCCCTGCAATCCGAGAATCTACGAGTCCTGGCTGAAATCTGCCTATGACTATGTAGCCCTCGCCGAGCAGCGCAATGGCCCCATTCCCCTGCCCGTCTCACCGGACTACATCTGGGGTGATGCCCTTACAGTCATGCAGGCCCGTCGTCCAGACTTACGGGTCATTAACCTGGAAACGGCTGTCACCACCAGTGACGACTGCTGGCCGGGCAAGGGTATCCACTACCGTATGCACCCGGCCAACCTGCAATGCCTTACGGTGGCGGAAGTCGACATCTGTAGCCTCGCCAATAACCATGTCCTGGACTGGGGTTATGCAGGACTGGAAGAGACACTGGCGCGTCTTCGCGAAGTGGAAATCAAAACAGTCGGTGCAGGCAACCTGATACAGGATGCCTGCAGGCCGGCTGTCATGGAAGCTGGCACGCAAAGGTTGCTGGTACTTGCCTGTGGTCATGGCAGTAGTGGCATTCCCCCGGTCTGGGCGGCCACGCCGGACACGGCCGGAGTGTGCCGTGCAGACAACCTGTCAGCGGAGATGGCCGACAATATTGTTAGTCGCATCAACGCCATCCGCAGCCCCGGAGACGTCACCATGGTGTCAGTACACTGGGGCGGCAACTGGGGATACGCCGTACCCGCCGAGCAACAACAATTTGCCCACCGGTTGATAGAAGGCGGCATCGACCTGGTGTGCGGTCACTCCTCCCATCACCCGAAGGCAATCGAAGTCTACCGCGACAGGCCGATCCTGTACGGCTGCGGTGACCTGATTAACGACTACGAAGGTATCGGTGGCCAGGAAGAGTTCCGGCCGGACTTGCGGGTGCTGTACTGCGTGGAGCTGAATGAAGATGGAGCATTGCAGTCGCTGGAGCTGATCCCACTCCAGTCGCGGCGGTTGCGACTGGAGCAGGCGCCGGAGATGGACCGGGAGTGGCTCAGGAAGAAACTGGACCGCGAGTGCCGCCGCTTTGGTGGGCAACTCCGCCCGGGGGCGGCCGATACCAGCTTCTTCCTGGAGTGGTAGCGGCAACAGTCATCACTTGTCCAGGCGTGGGCATCCCTTTCCGGCAGGGTCAGCCCTGGTAGCCCTGAGGATTCTGCGACTGCCAGCGCCAGGTGTCTTCCACCATGCGCGGCAGGTCATATTCCGCTTTCCATCCCAGCTCTCGCTCCGCCGTTGTCGGGTCGGCGTAGCATTCGGCGATATCGCCGGGGCGGCGCGGCACCACCTTGAAAGGAATGGCACGACCGGAGGCCTCTTCAAAAGCTTTTACAATTTCCAGCACGGAACTGCCTCGACCGGTCCCCAGGTTGTAGGTGTAACATCCGCTGTCGGTGTCCCCACGGCCCAACTTCTCCAGGGCTGCCACATGGCCGCGAGCCAGGTCCACCACGTGGATATAGTCGCGTACGCCAGTGCCATCCACAGTCGGGTAATCGTTGCCGAACACCTGCAGCTCGGGCAGGCGCCCCACGGCCACCTGGGCAACATATGGCAGCAGGTTGTTGGGAATACCCTGGGGATCTTCACCGATAGTGCCACTCTCGTGGGCGCCGATGGGATTGAAATAGCGCAACAGGCTGACCTTCCAGCCCGCATCAGGGGCCGCGCACAGGTCACGCATAATGTCTTCCACCATCAACTTACTGGCACCGTAGGGATTGGTGGCGCCGGTGGGGAAATCCTCGCGGATCGGTACGCTGGCCGGATCCCCGTAGACCGTTGCGGAGGAACTGAAGATCAGCTGCCTGACGCCAAACTCCTCCATGACCCGGCATAAGGCCAGGGTCCCCGCCACATTATTCTCGTAATAACGCAGGGGCTGTGCCACCGACTCGCCAACGGCTTTCAGGCCGGCAAAATGAATCACCGCATCTATCTGGTATTGGGAAAATATTTCCCGCAGCACCTGCTCATCGGCGATGTCCCCACGATGGAAACTGACCGGCTGGCCGGTAATGGCCTCGACCCGGTGCAGGGCGGCCTCGCTGCTGTTGCACAGGTTGTCCAGCACCACCGGCTGCCAGCCAGCGCTGATCAGTTCCACGCAGGTATGGGTGCCAATGTAGCCGGCCCCGCCGGTCACAAGTATTGCCATGGGTCTGGCCCTTCATTTTTTAGTTCTCGGGAATGGGGCGTAAGTAGAGCGCAAAACTGCCGCCCTTTTCAACCTGTATTGAGGTCTCTCCGGCGTCTCCCTTTAAGGGAGAGCTATGCTGGAAAAGCGAGAGCAAAAAGTAATTTTCCTCGCCCGGCGCGTCCCGGCAGCGCCGCCCGGTCATCGAGGGACCGGAAATAAAGATAGATTTTGGTTTAAGCGCAGCAGCGCGATTCAGCACCAGTGTCGCCCCCAGGGCGCCACCATCTCGCCGACAGTCCATGGCCTGGTCACCCCCGGCGCAGTATCCCGCGAGCCTGAGCCCCGACTGGAACACGAAGGTCGCCCGACACGCTACAGGGAGTTGTCAATGAATACGATTTTCAATCACTACCAGGAAAGGTACGAGTCCATCCAGGAAGAGGAGCTCAGCATCCAGGACTACCTGGAGCTGTGCAAGGCGGACCCCAGCGCCTACGCCTCTCCGGCGGAACGCATGCTGATGGCGATCGGCGAGGCAGAATTGATTGACACCTCCCACGATCCACGCCTGTCGCGTATCTTTTCCAACAAAGTGATCAAGCGTTACGCTGCCTTCAGCGAGTTCTACGGCATGGAGGAAGCGATCGAGCAGATCGTTTCCTTCTTCCGCCACGCAGCCCAGGGCCTTGAGGAGAAAAAGCAGATCCTCTACCTGCTGGGTCCGGTGGGTGGCGGCAAGTCCTCCCTGGCGGAGCGGCTCAAGGCGCTGATGGAGAAGATCCCCATTTACGCCATCAAGGGCTCACCAGTGTTTGAATCGCCCCTCAGCCTGTTCTCTCCAGAAGAGGACGGGCAGATTCTCGAGGAGGATTACGGCATTCCCCGCCGCTACGTGAATACCATCATGTCTCCCTGGGCCATGAAGCGACTGCATGAGTACCAGGGCGATATCAGCAAGTTCCGGGTGGTGAAAGTCCGCCCGTCCATTCTCGACCAGGTGGCAATTTCCAAGACCGAGCCCGGCGACGAGAACAACCAGGACATTTCCTCGCTGGTGGGCAAGGTGGATATCCGCAAGCTTGAGGACTTTCCCCAGAATGACCCCGATGCTTACAGCTTCTCGGGCAGCCTGTGCCGCGCCAACCAGGGCCTGATGGAGTTTGTGGAGATGTTCAAGGCGCCGATCAAGGTGCTCCACCCACTGCTGACTGCAACCCAGGAAGGCAACTACAACAGCACCGAGGGCCTGGGCTCCATCCCATTCAATGGCATTATTCTCGCCCACTCCAACGAGTCCGAGTGGCAGTCCTTCCGCAACAACCGCAACAACGAGGCGTTCCTCGATCGCATCTATATCGTCAAGGTTCCCTACTGCGTGCGGGTGCTGGAAGAAATCAAGATCTACCAGAAGTTGCTGGAAAACAGCTCCCTGAACAGGGCCCCCTGTGCGCCCGACACCCTGCGCATGCTGGCGCAATTCTCCGTGTTATCCCGGATCAAGGCGCCGGAGAATTCGAGTATCTATTCCAAGATGCGAATCTATGATGGTGAGAACCTCAAGGACACCGACCCCAAGGCCAAAACCATCCAGGAATACCGTGACAATGCCGGTGTAGATGAGGGCATGAACGGCCTCTCTACCCGCTTCGCGTTCAAGATCCTTTCCAAGGTATTCAACTTTGACGCCACCGAAGTGGCCGCCAACCCGGTACACCTCCTCTACGTGCTGGAGCAGCAGATCGAGCAGGAGCAGTTCCCGCCGGAATACCAGGAGAAGTACCTGGGCTTTATCAAGGAATACCTGGCACCGCGCTATGTGGAGTTTATCGGCAAGGAAATCCAGACCGCCTACCTGGAGTCCTACGCCGAATATGGCCAGAACCTGTTTGATCGCTACGTCACCTACGCCGATTTCTGGATCCAGGACCAGGAGTACCGCGACCCGGAGACCGGCGAGATTCTCGACCGCGGCGCCCTGAACGAGGAACTGGAGAAGACCGAGAAGCCCGCCGGCATCTCCAACCCGAAAGACTTCCGCAACGAGATCGTCAACTTCGTGCTGCGCGCCCGCGCCAACAACCAGGGCAAAAACCCGGACTGGCGCTCCTATGAAAAGCTGCGCGCAGTGATCGAGAAGAAAATGTTCTCCAATACCGAGGACCTGCTCCCGGTTATCTCCTTCAACACCAAGGCTTCAGCGGACGACAAGAAGAAGCACGCCGACTTTGTCGATCGCATGGTGGAACGGGGTTATACCGAGAAACAGGTTCGACTGTTATCGGAGTGGTACCTGCGGGTACGCAAATCGCAGTAACCGGCTGTAGGGGTTTATGAGCTACATCATCGACCGTCGGCTCAACGGTAAAAACAAGAGCACGGTGAACCGGCAGCGTTTCCTGCAGCGCTATAAAGCGCATATCAAGAAGGCTGTAGGCGAGGCGATGAACAGTCGCTCGATCACCGATATGGAGAAGGGCGAGCGTATCAGTATTCCCACCCGGGATATCAGCGAGCCCATCTTCTCCCACGGCGCCGGCGGTCATGTAGACAGGGTACTGCCGGGCAACAAGCAGTTTTCCACCGGCGACCGGATTCCCCGTCAGGGGCAGCAGTCCGGCTCCGGCGGCGGTGGCGGCAGTGCCAGCGACAGCGGCGAGGGCATGGACGAGTTTGTGTTCCAGATCTCGCAGGAGGAATTTCTCGACTTTATGTTCGAGGGCCTGCAGCTGCCGAACATGGTCAAGCGCCGACTCGCCGGCAATGAATCCTTTCAGGTGGTGCGTGCCGGTATCAGCAACGAGGGTACGCCCGGCCGCCTGAACGTAGTGCGGTCCCTCCGCGCGGCTCACGCCCGCCGGATTGCACTTACCAGCAGCAAGCGCCGCAATATCCGCCTGCTGGAGGAGGAGCTCGAGCAGGAAGAGAACAAGGATCCCGCACTGCGGGACCAGCGCCGCGTGGACCTGCTGCAGGGCCAGATCGCCGACCTGCGTGGACGCGTGAAACGGGTTCCCTTCCTCGACGATTTCGACCTGAAATACAACCTGCTGGTGAAGCAGCCCCGGCCCCGCTCCCGTGCCGTGATGTTCTGCCTGATGGATGTGTCCGGCTCCATGAACCAGGCCACCAAGGACATGGCCAAGCGTTTCTTCCTTCTTTTGTACCTGTTCCTGCAACGCAGCTACGAATACACCGAGGTGGTATTTATCCGCCACCACACCAGCGCCAAGGAAGTGGACGAGGAGGAATTCTTCTATTCACGGGAAACCGGCGGCACCATCGTCTCCAGCGCCCTCAAGCTGATGCGCACGGTGATGCGCGAGCGGTATCCGGCCAGCGAGTGGAACATCTACGGTGCCCAGGCCTCCGATGGCGATAACTGGAACGACGACTCCAGCACCTGCCACAAGATCCTGATCGACGACATCATGCCCCACGTGCAGTACTACTCCTATGTGGAGATTACGCCCCGGGACCACCAGGCACTCTGGGAGGAGTACGAAAGTGTCCGGACGCTGTTTCCCGAGCACTTCGCCATGGAGCAGATCGTCGATGTACAGGATATCTACCCGGTCTTCCGCCAGTTGTTCAGCCAGAAGGTGAGCGCGTAATGTTCGATCAAGCCAGCTCTTCGCCGGATGCGCATGCCGAGGGCCCCATATCCACTACATCCGAGTGGACCTTCGAGCTGATCCGGGAATACGACCGCGCCATAGCCGAGCTTGCCGAGGAGTTTGGCCTCGACACTTACCCCAACCAGATCGAGGTAATCAGCTCCGAGCAAATGATGGACGCCTACTCCTCGGTGGGTATGCCGGTGGGCTACAACCACTGGTCGTTCGGCAAGCAATTCATCAGTGTGGAGAATAACTACCAGCGCGGACTGATGGGCCTGGCATACGAGATTGTGATCAACTCCAATCCCTGTATTGCCTACCTGATGGAAGAGAACACCATGACCATGCAGGCGCTGGTGATTGCGCATGCCTGCTACGGCCACAACTCATTTTTCAAGGGAAACTACCTGTTCCGCTCCTGGACCGATGCCAGCAGCATCATCGACTACCTGATCTTTGCCAAGAACTATATCCGCGAGTGTGAGCAGCGCCACGGCCAGGCCGAGGTGGAAGCCGTGCTGGATTCCTGCCACGCACTGATGAACTACGGCGTCGACCGCTACAAGCGGCCCTACCCAATTTCCGCGGTCGAGGAGGAGCGACGCCAGAAAGAGCGCGAGGAATACCGCCAGCGCCAGCTGAACGACCTGTGGCGGACCATCCCCAAAATGGGAGAGGACGATGAGGGCAACAGCCCACACCGCTTCCCCGAAGAGCCGCAGGAGAACATCCTCTACTTTATCGAGAAGAACGCCCCCCTGCTGGAAAACTGGCAGCGGGAGCTGGTGCGGATCGTGCGCAAGCTGGCGCAGTATTTCTACCCGCAGCGCCAGACGCAGGTAATGAACGAGGGCTGGGCGAGCTTCTGGCACTACACGCTGCTAACCGAGCTGTACAAGCGCGGGCGTGTGACCGAGGGATTCATGATCGAATTCCTGCAGAGCCACACCAATGTCATCTACCAGCCGGCGTTCGACAGCCCGTATTACAACGGCATTAACCCCTACACCCTGGGCTTCAGTATTTTCAGCGACCTGCGTCGTATCTGCGAGGCGCCGACGCAAGAGGATCGGGAGTGGTTCCCGGACATCGCCGGCAGCAACTGGAAGGAGACCCTGCAATTTGCCATGCGCGATTTCAAGGATGAGAGTTTCATCCTGCAGTTCCTGTCGCCCAAGGTAATGCGGGATATGAAACTGTTTTGTATCAGTGATGACGACCGCGAAAATGAAATTGTGGTCAACGCCATTCACGACGAGGACGGCTACCGCCAGTTGCGAGCTAACCTGGCGGGACAGTACAACCTGGGCAACCGCGAGCCCAATATACAGGTGTTCTCGGTGGCCAACCGCGGCGACCGCTCACTGACGCTCCACCACACCCAGCATCGCCGCCGCCCCCTGGGCAAGGACACCAAGGAAGTGCTGCGGCATATCCACCGGCTCTGGGGGTTCGATGTGCACCTGAACAGCCTGCACGGTGATGAGATCACCGCAAGCTTTCATTGCCCGGACCAGGGGCGCGACCGGACAGAACGGGAAGAGGAGTCCATGCTGGTTCCCAAGCCCATCTGAGCCGGGCGCTTCACATTTCCAGCAGCAGCTTCGCCTTGGCCACCAGTTCGGCGCGATCCCCCGGCCCCTGGATTACGGCGTCTGCCCCCGCATCCAGCCAGCGCTGCGAGTCGCTTTCGGACGCTTCGGTCACGACCAGTACCCGCACATTCGCAAACTCATTGCGCGAACGCAGGTGATCGATGATACCGAAGGCGTTGTTGTGCTCGAGGCTGACATCGATAACCAGCAGGGCCGGCTTGGCCGCCGCCAGCATGGTGCCCGCCACAAAACTGTTGCCGGCCACATCCACCTCGCAGCCCCCCTGCTGCAACGCCTGGCGACCCGCAGCAATCAGCTCCTGGCTCTGCGCCATAATCAGGACCTTGCGGCTGGCCGCGGCCAGTTCTGCCGGGACCGGCATGGCGTTGTCGCGCAGGAAGCCAACAAAGTCTTCCACACAGATCCGGTGGTCGCCCCGCCCCGGCAGCTTGTAGGCCTTCAACTGGCCCCGCTCGATCCAGCGGATCACCGTACGGAAATTAACCCCACAATAACGCGCCGCTTCCCCGGTGGTGAGCACATGCAGTTCGTTCATCGTTCTTATTTCCCCCAACATCTGCGGTTACTTACAGGCCATGTCGAAATCTGCGCCACCGTACGGGGCCAACACCCCCCGCCGACGCGCATTTATGCTGTGATATCGACCTACCCTTATAAAATATGCTGCTTGCTTTGGCAAAATCAGCCGTTAGCTCGGCCTCATAGTGTATTAACGAACGTAATCCCAAGTCCCTCAATAAAATCTCGAAATGAATTGTTGACAGGTAAGACAGGTTTAATAGAATTGTCATCATCTGGCAGTCAGGTCTTTACTGCCACCCGAGTCGCCCGGCGACTCCGCCCGTCCCCGGGCACAGTCTTTTTCGGCCCCCGGGCCGACGCGTATACCCTAAGACCCTGGGCCCCCTTGTTTTTTCGGGGCCTTTTTTTTATCTTCCAGAAGCTCAATCCCCTCCTCTTTGAACGCTCTCCACGGCGCCGGACGCAAGGAATTACAGTGGTACAGAGCCGAGACCGGCACAGCAGTATTCCCCCCGCGAGGCCCCCGCGATGAAAATCTACCTGGTGGGCGGCGCAGTCCGCGACAGGCTCCTCGAGCGCCCGGTGCACGAGCGGGACTGGGTGGTCGTGGGTGCAACCGAAGACGATATGCGCGCGCAGGGCTTCACCCCTGTAGGCCGCGACTTCCCCGTATTCCTGCACCCGGATACCAGCGAGGAGTACGCCCTGGCCCGCACCGAGCGCAAGAGCGGCCACGGTTACGGTGGTTTCACCGTTCACGCCGACCCCGACGTCACCCTGGAGCAGGACCTGCTGCGCCGCGACCTCACCATCAACGCCATGGCCGAGGATGACAGCGGCGAGCTGATCGACCCCTATAACGGTCGCGCCGACCTTGAAGCCCGGTTGCTGCGCCACGTATCCCCCGCTTTCGCCGAGGACCCCCTGCGCATACTGCGGGTGGCCCGTTTTGCCGCCCGCTACCACCACCTGGGCTTCCAGATTGCCGACGACACCATGGGCCTGATGCGCCAGATGGTTGAGGCCGGTGAGGTCGAGCACCTGGTGGCCGAGCGGGTATGGAAGGAAATCAGCCGGGCAATCACCGAGCCGGACCCGGATGTGTTTATCCGCGTGCTGCGGGAATGCGGCGCACTGAAGATACTGCTGCCGGAAGTTGACCGCCTGTTCGGCGTGCCGCAGCCGCCCAGGCATCATCCGGAGGTGGATACCGGCGAGCATGTGCTGCTCGCCCTGCGTATCGCACCGCCCCGCCTGGAGGTGCGCTTCGCAGTGTTAATGCATGACCTGGGCAAGGGCATCACCCCCGAAGAGGTCCTGCCCAGCCACCGCGGCCACGAAAAGGCCGGCCTGCCGCTGGTGCGCGACGTATGCAAGCGCTGGCGGGTGCCGAAACAACTGACCGCACTCGCTGCCGGCGTCTGCGAATATCACCTGCACTGCCACCGCGCCTTCGAGCTGCGCCCCCAGACGCTGATGAAAATGCTGCGCGCCCTGGATGCCCTGCGACGCCCGGAGCGTTTCGAGGATTTCCTGCTGGCCTGCGAGGCCGACGCCCGTGGGCGCGCGGGCTTGGCAGATCGCGACTACCCCCAGCCGGACTTCCTGCGCAGGGTGCGCGCCGCCGCCGAGGCCGTCTCGGTACAACCACTGATCGAGCAGGGCTACGAGGGTGCGGAACTGGGCCAGGCACTGGACCGGGCCCGGATCGACGCCATTGCGCAGGTCATGAAAGAGAAAGAACAGGAACAGAAGGACGCAGATGCGTAACGCCCTCGTCACCGGCGCCGCCGCCCGCCTGGGTCGCGCCATCGCCCGCGAACTCCACCGCGACCACCGGGTGGTGATCCACTACCGCAGTTCCGGCACCCGGGCCCGGGCCCTGGCCGAAGAGCTGAACGGTATCCGTGCGGACTCCGCCGTTGCCATCCAGAGCCCGCTTGCCAGCCAGGCGGACTGCGAGGCCCTGGCAGCGGCGGCAACGGCGCAGTGGGGCGGCATCGATGCGCTGGTGAACAACGCCTCGGCCTTCCATCCCACCCCCATCGGCGAGGCCGACGAGTCCGTCTGGGATGAACTGATGGGCAGCAACCTGAAAGCGCCCTTTTTCCTCAGCCAGGCGCTGGCACCCAGCCTTTCCCGCGATAACGGCTGCATCGTCAATATGGCCGATATCCACGCCGAGCGGCCCATGCCGCAGCACACCATCTACTGCGCCGCCAAGGCGGGGCTGGTAATGGTCACCAAGAGCCTGGCGCTGGAGCTGGCACCACAGGTACGGGTCAATGCCGTGGCGCCCGGGGCCATCCTCTGGCCGGAGAGCGAGGACGAGGCCGTGGACAGCGAAACCCAGGCCGGCATCCTCCAGCGTATCCCCATGGGGCGCACCGGCCGCGAGGCGGATATCGCCCGTACCGTGCGCTTCCTGGTCAGTGGCCAGGATTACATCACCGGCCAGGTACTGGCCGTGGATGGCGGGCGCAGCCTGAATATCTGATCCACCCCGGGCGCGGCCCGACCTGCGCGGCCCGAACTACGCGGCCCGACCATATTTCACTGCAATTTCACCGGGAAGTTGCCACAATGCCTTTCCACGTCGGTAATCGGAAAGCCCCCGGTGAACAGCCTCAAGATACTCCTGGTCGAAGACAACCCCACCCTCGCCCGCCAGACCGGCGAATTCCTCGAGGGGCATGGCTGGCAGGTGGATTTTGCCGATAACGGGCGGCTGGGCCTGAAGCTGGCCCTGGAACAGGTTTACGACCTGGTCCTGCTGGACCTCAACCTGCCGGACATGGACGGCGTGGAGCTGTGCCGCCAGTTCCGCCAGCGCGCCACGGTCACGACCCCGGTATTGATGCTCACTGCCCGCGACGCCTTCGACGATAAGGCCCTGGGTTTCCATTCCGGTGCCGACGACTACCTGTGCAAACCCTTCGACCCGCGCGAGCTGGCACTGCGGTGCGGCGCCCTGGCAAGACGGCGGGAGCTACATCGCAATGACGAAATCCGGATCGGCGCTTTACAAGTCCGCGGGCGCGGGCGTGAGGCGGAACGCGATGGCGAGCCCCTCAGGCTCACCGCCATCACCTTCAATATCCTCTGGGAACTGGCCTGTGCCTATCCCGAGCCGCTGACCCGCGCTGAGCTCTGCCACCGCATCTGGGGCGACAACCCGCCGGACAGCGACGCGCTGAAATCCCATATCTACAGCCTGCGCCGCCAGCTGGACCGGCCATTCGCAAGCCCCATGCTGCGCACCATCAGCAATATCGGCTACCGGCTGGAGCTGCCAGATGAAGGCTGAGCAGCCGCAGCGGAGCCTGCAACGCCGGGTATTTACGATATTCGGCAGCTTCACCCTGGTGCTCTGCCTGGTTTATAGCGGCATCGGGATCATGGCGGCTTACATCATCGAGGACCAGCTGCTCGATAACCTGATATCGGACGAAGCCCGGTATATCGAGCGACAGTTCCATACCCACGGCAAGCTGCCGACACCACGACTGCCCAATTTTTCCCTGTACGCTTCCGCCGGCGATGCCCCGAGCAACTTCCGGGTCGCCCTGGCAGGCGGCCGGAAAAGCGCCGAGCTGTTTGTTACCGGGGAACAGCATTACCACCTGCGGCGCCTGGAACTCGACGGTGGGCCGGTACTCGCTGCGGACGTGGGCAACCTGCTGACAGTATCGCGCCAGTCCGGCCGTCTCGTATGGCTGTTACTGGCTGCGCTGCTCGCTACCACTGCCCTGGCCCTGTGGCTGGCACACCGGCTGGCCGCCGGTACCATCCGCCCCCTGCTGGGCCTCGCCCGGGAAGTGCAGCAGCAACACAATGACCGTCAGCCAGTCGCCCTTTCCGCCACCGAAAACCAGGACGAGATCGGCTTCCTGGCGCGAACGCTGGAGCGCAGCCTCAACGAGCTGCAGCAGGCCCAACAGCGGGAAGCGGAATTTACCCGCGATGTCAGCCATGAACTGCGCACCGGCCTCGCCATAGCCACCAACACCATCGCACTGTCCCGGCAGCGGGAATTGCAGGACAGCGAGAAACACGAACTCTGGTCGACGCTGACGGCAATGGAAAAGACCGTCAGCACACTGCTGGCACTGGCGCGCGCCGAATCAATCGAGCGCTCCACTTTTGACCTGCGCCCCCTCCTGGAAGAGAGGCTGCTGGCCCGGCGCGAGATCGCAGCGGGAGAGAATTTCCAATTGGATCTCGCGCTGCCGGACAAGCTGCCGGTCAATGGCAACCCCCGCCTTACCGTACTGCTGCTGGATATCCTCCTGGACAATGCCATTCGGCATGCCGCCGGGCCCGCCCTGCAGATTCATGCGAGCGGCAGTGGGCTGAGCTTCACCAACCCGGTCAGGGAAAACACCGATACCGAAAACCTCTTCCTCGCCGGCACCCGCAGGCCGGGCAGTGACGGTCTCGGCCAGGGACTGTACCTGGCAAGCCGGATCCTCAATGCGCAGGGGTGGGGCTATGGGGCCAACTGCGAGAAACAGCTGTTCTCAATCTCCATCTATCCGGCCTGACATCCCGCCTGGCCCGCGCCCGTTCCTCCACGATATTTCCCGAGGAATTTCACCAGCGCTTCACGCGCACTGCGCCACGATGCTCCTGAAACAGCAAGGAGAATCATCATGGCCAAGAAAATCCTGTTAACAATATTATTCAGCGTGACACTGCTCGCCGGCACCGGCTTTTGGCTGAAAAGCCTGATTCCCCCACCGCCGGATCACCAGGCCCTGGCGCAGACACAGCCCGGGGATATCCCCTATCTCCAGCAACCCCGGCCCGCCGGTGACCGCGGCCGAATCCTGATGGTGGTGACCAGTGCCTCCACCATGGGTGAGCACGGCAAGGACACCGGATACGAACTGACCGAGCTCGCGCGGTCCTACTACGTATTTACCGCCAATGGCTTTACCGTGGATATCGCCAGCCCCCGGGGCGGAGAGCCGCCGGCAGTGATCGACCGGGACGATATGGGGCCAATCGAATACGCATTCCTGAACGACCAACTAGTGAAGGCAAAGCTGCACGACAGCATCCCGGTGGCACAGGCCAATGCAGGTGACTACCGCGGTATTTTCTTTGTCGGTGGCAAGGGCGCCATGTTCGACTTCCCCGGCAATGCCGACATCCACAACCTGGTGGCATCCATCTATGGGGACGCCGGTGTCGTCGGCGCGGTCTGCCACGGACCGGCAGCACTTGCCGATATAGAGCTGGAGCCGGGGGTGCCGCTGCTGCAGGGGCGGCGTATCAGTAGCTTTACCAACGAAGAGGAACTGTTCCTGATTCCGGAGGCGGAGGAAGTATTTCCCTTCCTGCTCGAATCCCGGCTGCGGGAGAACGGCGCCGTGTTCGAGGCGGGCCCGGCCTACCTGCGCCAGGTCAGCACCGATGGCAGGCTGGTTACCGGGCAAAACCCCTGGTCGGTATGGGCACTCGCCGAGGAAATGGTGAAAACACTGGGCTATCAACCGGTACAGCGAAAGGTTACCAGTGAAGAAAACACCGTGGAGCTGCTACTGGCCTATGAAACCGATGGCCACCGCGGCGCCCTGACCAGGCTGGAAACATTCCAGCAGGCGGCCAGTGGTGAGGGGGAAGCAATCAACCGGCGATTACTGGCGATGCACGGCATTGTCGCGGTGATGCAGGGACGGGTCGGCAAGGCGGTGGATATCGTGCGGCTGCTGTCCGCTGCAAAAAAGTGGCAACAGGGGAAACAGGTGTAACCAGGACCGTCGCCCCGGCTTCGTATTTCCGTGTGAGCCAGGCCGCGACCGGCCTGCGCACCCGGCCAGGAGCTTTCAATGCCCCCTGCCAGACCCGGTGGGCTCATAGAGCCCACCGCCAGTGAACCAGCCTTCCCCCGGCAATACTGCATCGCACACGCTTCGGCCGGAATTTTCACCTGAATTTTACCGGGCCACCTGCAGACTTCCCCCATCAATCAGGAGAACCAAACCATGAGCAAGAAACTGAAATTTACGACCCGAATGATCCTGCTGCCAGGGCTGGCAATCGGTTGCCTTACCGCCCTCTGGTATACCTTTGTAGCGCTGAAAGAGGAGCCGGTAGCCCGGGATGCAATCGTGGCGTCCTACGCTTACCAAACGCCGGCGGATATCGGCATGTCGATGGAAGAAATCGGGGGAGGCCAGTTTGAGTTTTCGTACCGGAGCTTTGACGGGGCACTGGTCAACGGCCGCATCAGCTATCCCTCCGTAAAACAGGAAAAATATCCCGTGCTGGTCGGCATGGCGGCCATGGGAAGAGGCTACCAGCGCTGGTGGGTGGACTCCTTCAAGGGACGCCCGACAGTGACCCGGGTGAATGAAATCACCGAGCTCGCCAGCGAAAAAGGCTATGTGGTGGTCGCCATCGATGCACGCTTTCACGGCACCAGGAAAGACCCCAACCGCACCCTGGCGTCGATCATGAATGACCTGCA
Source organism: Microbulbifer sp. YPW16 (assembly GCF_021290385.1). Classification (GTDB taxonomy): domain Bacteria; phylum Pseudomonadota; class Gammaproteobacteria; order Pseudomonadales; family Cellvibrionaceae; genus Microbulbifer; species Microbulbifer zhoushanensis. The sequence goes on along the minus strand of NZ_CP089928.1, from coordinate 2,983,109 downwards.
TTACTTCGGGGACAAGCGCGACTACGAAGCAATGATCCGGGACACGGTCCTCGATTACCGGGTCCTGATGGACTGGATCGCTCAGCAACCGGACCTGGACGGTGGCAACCTGACCCTGGCGGGTTACAGCATGGGCGCGCAGGTCGCCCTGCTGGCCTCGGCCCTCGACCCGCGCGTGGACCGGGTTATCGCTATGGTGCCGCCACATATCGACGACAAGACGGCGGTCGTGGCGCCCAGGAACCTTGCCGGCCTGATTAAAAAACCCGGAGTTCTCCTGATCACTGCAGAGGATGATGAGTACGCTTCGAAAGAGGACAACCTGCAGCTGTACGATGCGATTGCAAGCGCAGACAAGAAGCACCAGGCGCTCACGGGAGGCCACATACTGCCAGGTGATTACATCGATGCGGTGCGCGGCTGGCTGTAAGGCAGCGTAGCCGTTGCTCCCAGCGGGTACGCCCGCAGCCCCACGCGCCGGTTTTGGCACTGGGGCCCGGGTGCAGGACAAAGACAGTCAGGGCCAGGGAAAGTGTACCGGCCAGAGTTTCTGCTTGTCCTTGTCGTAATCTTCCCACATCTCGGCAAAGGTCTGGCCGGTGAGGGGGTGGCGCTGGGCTGGCGCCAGCTCGGCCAGGGGCTGCAGCACGAAGGCGTTTTTCACAATCTCGCCGCGGGGCAGTTTTACCCCATCGAATTCGCCGGCCAGGTCGTCGTAGGTGAGGATATCGATATCCAGCGTCCGCGCGCTGAACTTGGGGCCGCTGCGCACCCGGCCATTGGCATCCTCGATCTCCCGCAGTCGCAGTGCCAGCTGGCCCACCGGCAGGTCGGTGTGCAGGCCCACCACCAGGTTATAGAAATTGTCGCCATCGAAGCCCACGGCCTCGCTCTCGAATACCCGCGAGACACTCAGGTTGCCGAATTCAGCGGCCAGCGCATCCAGGCCGGCACGAATATGCCGCCCGCGGTCGATGTTACTGCCGAGACTGAGGTATACCTGTGCCACGCTCACACTCCTGCGGCGGCGCCGCTGGCCGGGCGTTCGCCGCGCTCGATAATCACACCCACATCGCGGGAACCGCGAACGGCCCCCGGCTTCGACAGCCGCAGCCGCAGCCACGGCACGCTGAACTCGTCGCGCACAATGCCTGCCGCCTGTTCCGCCATGGTTTCCACCAGCAGGAACTCGCTGCCCTCGATAAAGCCGATCAGCCGCTTGGCCACCGCCTTGTAGTTGAGGGTGTGCTCGATATCGTCGGTGCGCGCCGCCTCGGAAATATCGAACGCCATCTCCAGGTCCAGGCTCACGGTCTGGCGCACCTCGCGCTCCCAGTCGTAGATCCCGATAATGGTGTTCACTTTCAGGTCCCGTATATAAACGATATCCATCAGCCGGCCAGGCCTCCTTCCAGTTCCGTCATCGGCCAGCGCGGCCGCACTTCCACACCCAGGCCCGACTGCTGCCCGGCCTTGAGGCGCAGGTAGCCGGCGTAGGCAATCATGGCACCGTTGTCGGTGCAGAATTCCTGGCGCGGGTAATAGACCTCCGCGCCATCCCTGGCCAGCGCCTTCTCCAGGCGCTCGCGCAACAGTTTATTGGCGGAGACCCCGCCGGCCACCACCAGGGTCTTGCGGCCCGACGCCTTCAGCGCGCGGCGGCACTTGATCACCAGGGTGTCCACCACCGCTTCCTGGAAAGCCGCGGCGATATCGGCACAGGTCTGGTTGTCCGGGAGCCCGTCTGCCAGGGCGTGGTCGCGCACCGTGGTCAGGGTATAGGTCTTGAGGCCGGAGAAGCTGAAGTCCAGCCCCGGGCGATCGGTCATGGGCCGCGGAAAGGTAAAGCGCGCCGCATCGCCCTTCTCCGCCAGCGCGGCCAGGCGCGGCCCGCCCGGATAGTCCAGGTCGAGCATCTTGGCGGCCTTGTCGAAGGCCTCCCCGGCGGCGTCATCCAGGGACTCGCCCAGCAGTTCGTATTCCCCCAGACCACGCACATCCACCAGCTGGGTGTGGCCGCCGGAGACCAGCAGGGCAACAAAAGGAAAGGCGGGCGGCTTCTCCTCCAGCATCGGCGCCAGCAGGTGGCCCTCCATATGGTGGATCTCCACCGCCGGCACGCCCCAGCCGTATGCCAGGGCCCGCCCGGCACAGGCCCCCACCATCAGCGCGCCCACCAGGCCGGGACCGGCGGTATAGGCAATACCGTCCAGGTCCGCCGGCGCAGTGCCGGAACGCTCCATCACCTGGCGCACCAGTGGCAGCAGTTTGCGCACATGGTCGCGACTGGCCAGTTCCGGCACCACACCGCCGTAATCGGCGTGCAGGTCCACCTGGCTGAAGAGCGCATGCTCCAGCAGGCCCCGTTCGCTGTCGTACAGGGCTACGCCGGTTTCATCGCAGGAGGTTTCGATACCCAGAATCCGCACTTGGTCTCACACTCGTGGCTGAATCAAAGGGCGCCTATCATACTTGAAAGGGTAGTCAGGGTGCAGGCATCCCCCGGGAAGCTGCATATGGCACCCGCAGGCGGGCCAAAGCCCCCGCCAGACGGCCCTCTGGCGCCATTTCCGCTGCTGCCGGGATGCTTTTCTTCCTATATAGGGGCATACCGGCGCCACCGACCCGCAGAGACGGGCGGAAATGGCTATAAACCGGGCGCTGACAGGCTTGCGATCCCCGGACCAAGTGTTTAGAATTTGCGCCCTCGCTGTGAACCGGCCCCCGGATTGCATCTGCGAGAGCAATTGCCGGAAGGCCGAGAGAAACGAATTTTACAGGTAACTTATGCCCTCTGTACGAATCAAAGACAACGAACCGTTCGATATCGCCCTGCGCCGCTTCAAGCGCTCTTGTGAGAAAGCCGGTGTACTGTCTGAAGTACGTCGTCGCGAGTTTTACGAGAAGCCGACTGCCGTTCGCAAGCGCAAGGCTGCCGCGGCTGTGAAGCGTCACGCCAAGAAGCTGCAGCGCGAAAACCGCAAGTTCCAGCGCCTCTACTAAGCAGCGGCCCCCGAGGCTGCTCTCAGCGAGGCCGGCCGGGGCCAGAACCCCGGGGCGGTGATCGAAAAACGGCGTGCGAGCTGGACTCGCGCGCCGTTTTGCGTTGTGCTGGAGTTAAAAGGCGTGGCCCCGCCCCGCCACCCCACCGGGATGCCCCGTGCATGCCGGCGGCCCGGATACTGACCCGCCGCCCGCGCGGCCGGGTGAATAACAACCCTAAAGACCGGATCCATACCCATGAGCACTCTCAAGGATACCCTCGCCCAGTCCACCAAGGAGGCCATGAAGGCCCGTGCCAAGGAGCGCCTGGCGACCCTGCGCCTGATCAATGCCGAGATCAAGCGTGTCGAGGTGGATGAGCGTATTGAGCTGGACGACGCCCGCATCCTGGCCCTGCTGGACAAGATGACCAAGCAGCGTCGCGATTCCATCGCCCAGTACGAGAAAGCCGGCCGCGCCGAGCTGGCCGCCGTGGAACAGGCCGAGATCGACGTCATCCAGGAGTTCCTGCCGGAGCAGCTGAGCGAGGCCGAACTCGCCGAGATCGTCAGCGCCGCGGTCAAGGACACCGGGGCCAGCGGCATGGCCGACATGGGCAAGGTAATGGCCCAGGTGAAGCCGCAGGTACAGGGCCGCGCCGATATGGGTGCGGTGAGCAAAATGGTGAAAGCCCAGCTCGCCTGAGCCGGGCCATTCCTACACTACGCCGGGTGCCCAGCGCCGCCCGGCCGCAGCAAATCTCGTGGAACGACTGAATGGCCGGAAAGATCCCCCAGCATTTTATCGACGACCTGCTCGCACGGGCCGATATCGTCGGGGTGATCGACAGCCGGGTGAAACTGCGCAAGACCGGGAAAAACTATTCCGCCTGTTGCCCGTTTCACGACGAAAAAACCCCGTCCTTTACCGTAAGCCCCGACAAACAGTTCTACTACTGCTTCGGCTGTGGTGCCAACGGCAATGCGATCGGCTTCCTGATGGAATACGACCGCATGGGCTTTCCCGAGGCGGTGGAAAAGCTGGCGGCCAGCCAGGGCCTGGAAGTGCCACGCGAGCAGCTGGCCCCTGGCGTCGAGCAGCGCCAGCGGGAGAGCCAGTCGCTCTACCAGCTGACCGGCAAGGCAGCGGATTTCTACCGCGCCCAGCTGCGCTCGCACCCCTCCGCGGGGCGAGCGATCACTTACCTGAAACAGCGCGGCCTGTCGGGTGAGATCGCCCGCGACTTCGGTATCGGCCTGGCGCCGCCGGGCTGGGACAACCTGCTCAACGAGCTGGCGGACACCCCGGACAAGGCCGACCAGCTGGAGCGCGCCGGCCTGGCCATTCGCCGCCAGGACAGCAACGGCAACAGCGCCTCCCGCGGACGCCACCACTACGACCGCTTCCGCAACCGGATCATGTTCCCGATCCGCGACCAGCGCGGACGCACCATCGCCTTCGGCGGGCGGGTACTGGGTGACGACAAGCCCAAGTACCTGAACTCGCCGGAAACCCCGATCTTCCACAAGAGCCGCGAACTCTACGGCCTGTGGGAGGCGCGCCAGGCCAACCGCGACCTGCAGCGGCTGATCGTGGTGGAGGGCTACATGGATGTGGTGGCGCTGGCCCAGTTCGGCATCCGCTGCGCGGTCGCCACCCTGGGCACCGCCTGTGGCGAGGAACATATCCAGCTGGCGTTCCGCCATACCGGCGAACTGGTGTTCTGCTTCGACGGCGACCGCGCCGGCCGCGCGGCCGCCCGGCGGGCACTGGAATCCGCCCTGCCGCAGATGCAGGACGGCCGCAGTGTGCGCTTCCTGCTGCTGCCGGAAGGCGAGGACCCGGACACCCTGGTGCGCCAGCTGGGGGGCGAGCGCTTTACGCAACTGGTGGAAGAGCAGGCACGGCCGCTGGAAGACTTCCTGTTCGACCTGGTGGGGGAAGGCATCAACCTGCAGACCATGGACGGGCGCGCGCGCCTGTCCAAGCAGGCCGCCCCCCTGCTGGACCTGCTGCCGGCCGGCGTCTATCGCCAGCTGATGTTCCAGCAACTGGCGGCGCGCACCGGCCTCGACCGGGAGATGCTGGAAGAAATCATCGAGGCAGAGCAGGCCAGCCGCGCCAGCCGCCCACCGGAAGCGGCCCCAACCGCGCCGCAGCCCCACAGCGCCCCGCGCAGTGAGCCGGCTGCACCGCGCGGCGAAGCCGCCCCGGGCAGCCCGGACCCGGGCCCCGGGGAGATGCCGCCGCAGCCGCCCCAGGACTATATCGACGAGTTCGACCAGCCCCCGGACATGGCCGCCCCGGAGCCGGCACCGGCAGCCGCCACCCCGCGCCGGCGCAGCGGCCAGTACCGCCTGCCGCCGGAGCGCATGCTGATTGCGCTGCTGCTGCACCACCCGGAGCTGGCGGCACAGATCGCCGACAGCGCGCAGTTCCGCAATCGCGGCGTGGCGGACCTGGCCCTGTTCGCCGACCTGGTGGAGCTGCTTCGGCAGCGGCCAGACTACAATCTGAACCAGCTGCTGGGTTACTGGCGCGCCCACCACGGTGCCGCATCCTGCGACACCCTGGCGCAACTGGCGGCCTCCCAGCTGGTCAGCGGCGTACGCCAGCTGGCCCGCGGCGACGCGGGCCTGGAGTACGACCCCCAGGCCGAATTCAGGGACTGCCTGCAGCAGCTGGAGCGCAGCGAGGCACGCGAGCACAATCGCGGCCTGCTGGAGCAGCTGCGCAGCGGTGGCGGCCAGTTGAGCGACGAGCAGCGGGCGCTGCTGGCCAACTGGCGGCGCAAGGACGACTAGTCAGGTGCCGGGCCTTGAAATACCGGGGCCCAGCACCATATCGATAAACCCCGGACGGGAGACGGGATCGGGAACCGAGCACAACAGACTTCGCACCACGGCGTCACTTGACAGCCAGAGTGGTTATTGCTATCGCAAATACGCTATAATCCCGCGTCTTTGTCCCGACTTTTTAACCCCCAAGATTTCAGGGTTGTGCATGACCGACAAAACCCAACAGCAGACGACTTCCCGCATCAAGGAGCTGATCGCCCGCGGTAAAGAGCAGGGCTACCTGACCTATGCAGAAGTAAACGACCACCTGCCGGAAGATATTTCCGATCCCGATCAGGTGGAAGACATCATCGGCATGATCAACGACATGGGTATCAAGGTGTTCGAGAGTGCACCCGATGCCGAAGAACTGTTGATGGCCGAGGGCGACAGCTCCGCCGATGAGATAGCCGCCGCCGAAGCCGCCGCCGCCCTGGCCGCGGTGGAATCCGACGTGGGCCGCACCACCGACCCGGTGCGCATGTATATGCGCGAGATGGGTACCGTGGAGCTGCTCACCCGCGAGGGCGAGATCGCCATCGCCAAGCGGATCGAGGAAGGCCTGCGTGAACTGATGGCAGCCCTGGCCTACTGGCCCGGTGCCGTCCAGCACGTGATCGACGAGTACAAGCTGATCGAGGAAGGCGAGCGCCGCATTCCGGACGTGATCGCCGGCTGGCTGGACCCGGCCGACGAGGTCCCGCCGGGCGCCCAGACCGGCCAGGCCGCCGCCCCCGCCCCGAGCAGCGACAAGTCCGATGACGACGACTCCGACGATGACGACGACGATTCCTCCGAGGAAGAGGAAGAGAACGTCGGCGGTATCGATCCGGAAGAACTCGCCGAGCGCATGAACAAGCTGATCGCCGCGCAGAAGAAAGCCGACGCCGCCATCAAGAAGCACGGCCGCGACTCCAAGCAGGCCGGCGAGGCCCTGGAGGCCGTGGGCGAGGTGTTCCGCTACTTCAAGCTGGCCCCGCGCCAGTTCGACCCGCTCTACCAGCAGGTGCGCAGCATCCTCGACGAGGTGCGCCTGCAGGAGCGCGCCATCATGCACCTGTGCATCAAGAAAGCCCGGATGCCGCGCAAGACCTTCATCAAGGAGTTCCCGGGCAACGAGACCAACGAGGACTGGATCCCCGGTATCGTCAAGAAGAAGCGCGACTACTCCGACAACCTGCGCCACCTGGCGGAAGACATCATCCGCTGCCAGCGCAAACTGGCCCAGTGCCGCGAGCAGGCCGGGCTGGAGATCGGCCAGATCAAGGAGATCAACCGCCGCATGTCCATCGGCGAGGCCCGCTCCCGCCGCGCCAAGAAGGAAATGGTCGAGGCCAACCTGCGCCTGGTGATCTCCATCGCCAAGAAGTACACCAACCGTGGCCTGCAGTTCCTGGACCTGATCCAGGAGGGCAACATCGGCCTGATGAAGGCGGTGGACAAGTTCGAGTACCGTCGCGGTTACAAGTTCTCCACCTACGCCACCTGGTGGATCCGCCAGGCCATCACCCGCTCCATCGCGGACCAGGCGCGCACCATCCGTATCCCGGTGCATATGATTGAGACCATCAACAAGCTCAATCGCATCAGCCGCCAGATGCTGCAGGAGATGGGCCGCGAGCCGACCCCGGAAGAGCTGGGCGAGCGCATGGAAATGCCGGAGGACAAGGTCCGCAAGGTACTCAAGATCGCCAAGGAACCGATCTCCATGGAGACGCCCATCGGCGACGACGAGGATTCGCACCTGGGGGACTTCATCGAGGACCAGAACCAGTCGTCCCCGGTGGATACCGCCACCCAGACCGGCCTGCACGACGCCACCCGCTCCGTGCTCGGCGGCCTGACCGCGCGCGAGGCCAAGGTACTGCGCATGCGCTTCGGTATCGACATGAACACTGACCACACCCTCGAGGAAGTGGGCAAGCAGTTCGACGTGACCCGCGAGCGTATCCGCCAGATAGAGGCCAAGGCACTCCGCAAGCTGCGACACCCGTCGCGCTCGGAGCACCTGCGAAGCTTCCTCGACGAAGGATAAGCACCCAAAGCCCGGCACCGCCGGGCTTTTTTTTACCAACAGGTTACACAGTCGTGGCCAGGAAACCGCGCCTGACCGATACCACCGCCACAGGGAATGACCGCCGGAGGGAAACCGTAATGCAGGAAGAGTTCGTCAACAAGCCGGGCAAGACCGGTATCCCGCGCCTGATCGATGCCACCAACTACTCCTGGCAGGGGTTGCTGGCCACCTGGCGCAACGAGGCCGCCTTCCGCCAGGAAGTGAGCCTGGCCGTATTCCTGATCCCGCTGGCCCTGTGGCTGGGCGAGACAGGCATCGAGCGCGCCCTGCTGATCGGCGTCACCCTGCTGGTGATGATCGTGGAACTGCTGAACAGCGCCGTGGAGGCCGCGATCGACCGCATCGGCCCGGAAAAGCACCCGCTGTCAAAGATCGCCAAGGACACCGGTTCGGCCGCGGTATCCCTGTCGCTGCTGATGTGGCTATTCACCTGGGTGTGCATCCTGCTGCCGCGCTGGGTCACCTGATCCTCCTGCGGCGTTCGCCGCGCCCATGCACCACTCCTGCCCCGCGCCAGGAAATCTCCGCCACCGCGCGCCACAATTCGTACGCCCGTCTAAACTTTCCCCACTGCCCATAAAGCATCAACCACGGAAGGTTTATGGCACCAAAGTTTCTGGCGACTATAGGGCTGCTCGCCCTGCTCTGCGTCGCCCCCGCGCTCTCCCACGCCCAGGCCGCCGATCGTGGCGAGCTGGTCGTGTTCGCCCAGATCAAGCGACTCGCCCAGCAGGTCTCCCTCGAACAGCTCGACGGCTTCCAGCAACGCCGGGAGGAATGGCGCAATGCACCAATGGGCTACAGCAACAGCCGCCTGCAACTGCACCACGGCGGGCTGGAACTGGACTGGCGCGGCGATGCCCCGAGCCGCTTTGACGGCACCCTGACCGGCTTCCGCGCCAGCCACGACTTCTTCGCCGGCCCCACCTGCAACGGCAGCCAGCAGGCCGGGGTCAGCGCCGGCAGCAGTTTCGCCAGCGGCGACAGCTTTGCCCGCCGCCGCGATGGCAGCAATGGCCAGGTGGGCACCAACGACCTGCAGAGCTATTTTGTTGGCGCTTACTTCAGCGACCTGCGCAATAGCGGCCGCTACCTGGACCTGCAGGCCAAGGTCGCCTACCTGCGCGTACAGACCGACACCTATCGCGGCGCCAGCGGCGACACCCACGGCGTGCAGCTCGCTCTGGCCGCGGAAGCCGGCTACGACCTTGCCCTGACCGAGCGCTACGGCATCGAGCCCCAGCTGCAGCTGCTGGCCAACTACACCAACCTGGCAGTGATCGACGCCGGCCGCTACGCGGTCGATTCCGACGTCACCCCGGAGCTGGCACTCCGTGCGGGGGTGCGCGCCTACCGCAGCGACCGCCCGCACTTCGCCTATGCCAACCTGTGGCAGATCCTGGATGGCGACGACGAACTCTACAGCTCCAGCGCCGCAGACCTGCGCCACCAGCGCGGCGCCCGCTGGATGGAACTGGGTGTGGGCACACGCCTGCTCACCCTACCCATGGGGGACCTGTCCCTCGACCTCCGTTACCGCACTTCGGTGGACGATCACGACTGGCAGGGCCTGCGCGCCGGCCTGGGCTTCAGCTGGGCCTGGTAGCACCGCGCGACAGGCAAAAGCCGTTGATTTAACGGGGAAAATCGAGTACTTTTCCCGACCGCCTGCTCCATCAGCAGGCACTCCATGGGGGCCCTTAGCTCAGTTGGTTAGAGCATCCGACTCATAATCGGCAGGTCCTGGGTTCAAGTCCCGGAGGGCCCACCATTTTCCTCTCCCCATCAAGTACACCCCGCATTTCAGCCAGATATACGGTTGACGCTCATTTCAAAATGCGACTTACTGTAGCCAATAGTGTTCGACAAAATAAGATACGCACTGTCGAATCGAAATACGTCCAGAAACAATAACAAGTAAATCAACGCAGACCGCGAGCACGGTAGCGTTCAATATGCTCACGCAAAACCAATGACAAACCACCAACGAAAAAATGCAGCAAGTAACGCCGCTGTCGGGGCCGATTTCGAAGAGCTGGTGCACTCGCTCTTAACAGCTTTCTTTCCAGCACTTGCCCGACCATTCTGGCTACCCATCGGCCACCTCAACCAGAAACAACACAAGTTCGACCTGGGATGCGCGGGGCAGAAAGTGATTGTCGAGTGCAAGTCACACACATGGACCGAGAGCGGCAACACCCCCTCTGCCAAGCTCACCACCTGGGACCAGGTGATGCTGTATTTTTACCTGGCCCCGCGAAGCTACAAGAAGATCTTTGCCGTAAAGCGGGACCTGAACCCCAAGACGGGTGAGTCCCTGGCTGAATACTATGTGCGGACACACTTCCATGTGTTACCCGATGAGGTGGAATACTGGAAGCTTGACGAAACGAGAAACCATATACGGCAGGCGGCCTTTGATGCAAAGGAACGTATTACGGGGCTCCTGAAACAAGCTCGGTATAACCTCCAGATGGACAGTTGATATCGACATCAATATTTTTCTCTGGCCCCAACTATTCTCAGTGCAGTCTCTCGGATTATGACCCTATAGGGTGCGATAAAAATACAGCTTCACGATACCGCAAAGAACTAAAGCAGCTGGGCTGAATACAAATAACTCTCTATCTAATCGCAAAACGCGAGCCAATACTGTACCGACTAACTTGGCTCGGCCTCGATGACTGGGACGGACCGCCATGACTTGACGCCCAAGCCCGCGACGCCTCAGACGCTCACTGCATGTCGCCAAGCAGATACATATCGATGTCCACTCCCAGTGGTGTTTAGTACTGAATATACCCGCTTATAGTGGACTAATTTCCCCTTGCGCTGTAAGTTAAATACACACAAGGCACCCTATAAGCTCCAATATCTGGCCTTATTTATCCAATCAGAGTGGGACCTTTATATATCTACCATGTAGTGCTCATGAGCATGAAGTAGAACAAGTGAGGAACTATGCACATAGTAACACCCCCAATAGTTGTTGAAGATTCAGAGGCTTTTGAAAAAGATGCATTGGGGAGAAAGGATTTCGGAGAGGCGCTGTTAAATCTAGTAACTCGGTCAAGTGATGAGCTAGTCATCTCTTTAGACGGCCGATGGGGCGAAGGGAAAACAACGTTCTCTAGGATGTGGCAAGGAATGTTGCGTGAACAAAACATACCTTGTGTTTACATAGATGCATTCGCTAATGACTATTTCGACGAGCCATTCATCTCAGTTGCGAGCGCCATTAACGCCTATATTGAACAAAACGCTAACTGCACCGATGAAGACAAAATAAAAGATTTTTTGGATAAGACGAAAAATGTTGGTGCTCAGCTTTTATCCTGGACGGCAAAAATAGGTTTAAGAGCGGCGACTCTTGGAGCAATTAAGGATAGTGATATAGAAGCGCTGGGAGACATACAGAATGAAGTCGCAACAGGTGTTTCCGGCGTTGTTGGCGACTTTATTGAAGAGCGCTTAACCTGTCACGAAAAGGATATAGAAACCCTTGAATCTTTTAAATCAACTCTCTCTCAAATCCCCAGCATGCTTACTCCTACAGGAGAAACTCCACTAATAATTATTGTTGACGAACTTGATCGATGCAGACCCAATTATGCCGTAGAGCTTATCGAAAAGATAAAGCATCTCTTCTCGGTGAGAAATGTAATATTCATTCTAGTTATGCACAGACGCCAACTAGAAGAAGCAGTTAAGTGTGTTTATGGCACTAATATAGATGCGCATACCTACCTGCAGAAATTCATCAATATTGAAACGTCACTACCCAAACGGAGTTGGGACTCGCCCCTTAATGACATCACTCTATATAATAAAAGATTGATGGAATTACATGAAATTGAAGCCTGGGGTGATGAAGACGCCCTCCTTAGGGGAAATGAAGCACTGGCGAAACATTTCGACCTTTCGCTACGGCAATTAGAGCGCGTTTATACGAATATTGCACTTTTCTATGCAGCATCTACTGAACGTCAATTACGGCTACCCCCGATAATTTCATTTCTGTCCGTAATCAAGGTCATTAGACCTGAGATATTCACTGCATTACAGAAAGGCAACATAAGCTATGCAGAGCTTTGCCAGCAAACAGGCATATCTGATGAAATGGGAGAGGGTAGCTATTACGATACGCTAAAAATCATGGCAATGTGGATTAAATATGCCCTTCTTAGTGACGCGGAATTTTCCCAACTCAATAGTTCCGATAAAACTAGAAACCTTGAGCAGCGTATTTCTCGATATCACTTAGAACGAGGCAGAATAATACCGTTTCTCATCGAGAAACTAAGCCTATTCAGCACCAACCCCAGATAAGAAACTTACAATACCCGTCATTTTTTCTTGCAGCGGATCCACAAAGGGCCCAGGGTAACTGGGCCTACTCGCCCGCTAGGTAATAGAGCCAGAAATGCGCTTCCCGCATGCATGCCAATTAGCAAAGGTCGGGATGAGCCCATCTAACGACCACAAAGCTAGTTTTGGGGGGCACAATTGCGGGCATGACATGCCCTAATAAAATATACAATTCCTTAATTTCAATAAGTTATAAAGACTCTTCAATTGACGGAGGGCGCGGCCAGCACAATTAGACTCTCACAGTGGCGCCAAATGACACCCGAGCGCGATTGGGTATTAGCGACTTGCCTGGCGCTTAAGCCACTGCGTCCCGCTAATTCCACCCTTGGCAAAAAAGCCTAATCTTTAGAGATGCTGACATTTTGGCTGTCGCAACGCCTGCCGCTACGGTGCCGCAATCTTGCCTGAGGGAGAACACTATGCTCAGTCTTAACCTCGACACAACCTGCCGCCTCATCGACCTGGCGAAGGAATTTCATGCCCAGGAGGGGGTAAGCTTTCCCGATGAGCCGGACAATGCCAGTGGGGACTGGGCACGGCAGATCCTGGCCAGCCACGGGGGCGACAAGACTTTTCAGGAGTTCAAGTCCATTGTGGACGACCTGGAGCCGGACCAGCAGCAGGAGCTGGTCGCACTGGTGTGGTTAGGCCGCGAGGATTACAGCCTGGGGGAGTGGCAAGAGGCACTGGCGCAGGCTGCCGATGACTGGACACCGCAAACTGCAGAGTACCTGGTCGGCCACCCGCTGCTGGCCAATTATCTTGAGAAGGGGCTCGAGCTGTTCGGCCACCGCTGCAACGAATAGCGGTTGCCGTCTGGTACCCGGCCAGTCACAGCTGGCGCCTACCCGATATCTTCGACGCGGATATAGTCGAGACGACTGGCCGCACCTTCACTCATGCTTACATTTTCCTTCCCCGGAGCGCGGCTGGTTTTCGCGCCTGATAATCCGATCAACCGGCCGGTGGAGACCTGCGGAAAAGTCCGGTACGCTATCGCGAAAACCCGTGCCATTTATCCAATGCCTTGAGCGTCCGGGCAGCAGGTCGAGAATGCGACCGGGTGTGCACCTGAAAGATAAGCACTTTATCGCCAATAAATATGTGCCTCGTGACGAGCTAGCAATATGGCTTCAACCCCTGAAATCCTCAATGCCAGTGCAAGCGCGATCCAGCTTGCACTGGCGCCCGCTTTCCTGCTGACCGGGATTGCCGGGATGCTCGCCGTCATGACTGGCCGCCTTGCCAGGATCATCGATCGCGGCAGGGCCCTGGCAGAGGGTGAGATTGACTTCTCGCTCATCAAGCCGGACTCGATTGCTGGAGAACTCCGAGCCCTCGATCGCCGGAGACACTACTCCAGTGTGGCAATTACAGCCTCGACGATTTCAGCCCTCTTGCTGTGCGTGGTGATCGCCATGCTGTTTGTTGGCGTGATGATTGATGCCCCACTGGGTAGCGTCGTCGGAGCCTTGTTTGCCGCCGCGATGCTGGCGCTGATTGCCGGGCTTGCATTCTTTTTGCGCGAAGTGCACCTGGCGATGCAGAGCATTCGTATACCGGACTTCAAGGTCGACTAACGGCCCCGGCAGACTCGGCTCAATTGACGCAGGTGGCCTACAGGGCCGAGCTGACATTTCCATGAATGAGCAGCCAGCCGCAGTGCATGTACACCGTGCACCGCAGGGCTCTCTATTTAGTTGGAAGGATTACCAGGCCAGATATCAATCAGGCAGGAAGCCGGTTCCATTCGAAGACCGTGCTCTTACCTTGTAGCGGGCCAACGGCTGCAGAATCCATCGGCTTCTGTTCCGGCGCCGGCAGGCTGTTCTGGTCTTCCTCCAGCGATTGCTCGATGGACTGCTCCATTTCCTGCAGGGCCTTGTCCAGCTCCTCAGAGTAGCGTTCCAGCGCCTCGGAGGCCTGCTCGCCCAGCTCCTGGCCGGCGCCCTCCAGTTCTTCCAGCATGCGCTCCACCTCGGCATTGGCGTCCTTGGTCGATTGGTCGAACTGCCGCGAGAACTCGCGGCTGAGGCGGTCGAACTGGTTGAACATGTCGCCGAACAGGCCGCCGTTGACGCTGCGGGCGGTGCGGTCGTAGTCCACCAGCCAGGTATCGTCGCGGCGCACCAGGTAGGTGACAAAGGAGCGCTCGCTGTCGCGCGCGCCATCGGGGCGGGCAAATTCCGACACCACGCTGGCCTGGTCGCCATCGATGATCACCCTGCCCCAGGACGGGCGGTAGCCTTCCCAGTCGCGGGCGAAGCCGTCAAAGGCGTCCGGGTGGCCCAGAGTGGAATAGCGGGCCACATCGCCGCCATCGCCATCCACCGCCGCGCCCCAGAAAGCCTGGGTGACCTCCTGCGGGGTCTCCGGCCTGCTGCAGCCCGCAAGCAGGGCCAGGACGGAGGCGGCCAGGGCAAAGGCGGCCAGGATTCTGGCGGGGTACTGGATTCTCATACTGGGTCTCTATTCAGGATATGACTGCTGCACGGCGTCTTGGCGCCGGGCCGGGTAATACCGGCAGGCCATTGTAAATCAGGCGCGGTAGGTTGCGCCAAGGGCGGCTGCCGGGTCATGGATGGCGGATACCGGCCCGGTCCCGGGTGAGAACGGTGGCTTGACCGGGGTCAGGAAATCCGACTTACTGTGTAGCGCGGTATCCGGGCACGGGGCCTGGGCAAAACCACGGGGTAGTAGGGAACAGGCGCTGGTTCACGCGCTGGAAAACAACTAGGGATAGATGCCGGTGCATACAAGCTGGCCCGGCCGGGAGGGAACCTGAATCATGTTGGGCACTATTCACTTTGTACTCGCCTGCGCGTGTCTCGCATTTGGAGCGGTGGCGCTGTTGCAGAAAAAAGGCGGGAGGAAGCATCGTTGGCCGGGCTACCTGTACTGCGCCTCCCTGTTGCTGGCTAACCTGAGCGCGCTGTCGGTGTATGAGGACTCAAGCACCGCCGGCCCCTTCCATATTCTTGCCTGGATCAGCCTCGCCACCCTCAGCGCCGGGTTTATCCCGGCCTTCCTGCGCAGGCCGGCCTACGGGTGGATGAACCTTCACGCCTACTTTATGAGCTGGTCCTATGTCGGCCTGGTGGCCGCTGGCGTCGGGCAACTGCTGACGGAGTACTCGACCCTGTCCGGCACCTTCGCCGTCGGCTTGCCGTCCCTCGTCATCGTGGCCGCTGGCGGGTTGATGATTCATTCGCGCCTGCCGGAGACCCTTACCTCGCTGGCCTCACGGAGTATCCAGCCCCAAGAGACAATCTAGCGGCCCACCCTGCTTACGGCGAATACCAGATCGGCGAGGTCCAGGCGCGTTCCTGGATTGTCTCCGGCAGGCTGTCGGGCGGTTCGCGCCCCAGCTTTGCGGCATCGTAGGTGGACCAGCGCGGTGTGGGGATCTCGATTACCCGGGCGTAATAGAAAGCATGTTGTGCCGGGTCGAATTCCTCGTCCGTCCATACTGCGGAGAGCTGGCCGGAGCCGATATCGTTGGTGTAGGTTGCCTTTTCCACATTGACGGTATTGCCCACCGGCGGCACCTTGCCATCACTGCCGGGCTTGCGATCGCCGGACAGCGCCACATCGTAAATTTTCTTGTGCTGCTTGCCGTCCTTGTCCACCCAGCCCTTGATGATCTGGATGCGGTCCAGGTTAGCCCCGGCGCTGTCTTTCATCGCCTGCACCAGGAAGACCGGTTTCCTGTCGCCACTGCCTGGCTCCAGGTTGCCACCCATGGGGACGCCCTTTTCATAGGCAGCCCTGGCCCAGTCGCCCTGCATACTGTCCTTGTCGTAATCCCAACCACCGAAGAAGCGCACCTGCATCCGGGTGCCGGAAGTTGCGTAGGTTTCCTTGCGCTTGATTGCATCCCAGATGGCTTCCCGTGTATTTTCCGGCGCCCACACCGCGGCAAGGCCACCTGAGCTGAATTCCCGCACGCGCTGGTTGTTCACCTCATCACCGGGTACCGGGCCATCCAGCCGGTGTTCCGCTTTCGACTCGATACCAAATTTACCGGTGTAGTTGTCCTCTTCTATGGTGGCCGCGGAATTGTGGGTATCGGAGTCGCCGATCAGTCCGAACACATAGGGGTTGCCCCTGCCCTTGGCGGCCATGGCCAGCCCATCGAGATAGGCCTGGCGGGCGTAGCTGCCTTTCTTGTTCTTGGGGCGTTCCACCCTGGTGGAGGAGAGGGTGTAATCCCAGATCTCGAAACCCGCGAATTCGTCGTTGGGCGCCAGCTCCGGATGGGTTTCCGATGTGCCCTTGATCTGCGAGACCTCGTATACCGGCTCATTCCGGACCCGGGTCTCGATATAGTCCGCCGTCAGTGGCTCGCCATCGAGCGCCACCGGGAACATCAGCCCGTCACTGGCATTGCCGTTATGGGGAATGGCAAACAGGGTGGCGCCGCCCTCGCGCATCTTCGCCATCCATTTCCACAGGTCGCGGGGATCGTCGGAGTCCAGCGCCGAGTAAGGCATATCCGGAACACCCTCGGAGGTGCGGAATACCACCACCCGGTGCAGGTTCAGCTTGTCCGGGTTCGAGGTCCACTCGAAGGCGGGGAAGGTGGTGAACTTGCCCGGCTTGTAGTGCCTGTCAGCAGTCTCCACCATTTCCTGCCAGATGGGTTTGGTAATCGACGGATCCGACAAGGCCGGGTCCGAGTTGCCCGGCTGCATCGAGTCCAGCACACGGGCATAGGCATCGAATGCCACTTTGGTATCGTCCGAGGTAATTTCCTTCGCGATCGGCAGCTTGCTGGCCGGGCTCTCCGGGTCGTACATCTTCTTGAACACGCCCAGGTACTCGGCGTGGTCGGATACCGAGTAGAAATCCAGTGGCCGCTCGATCTGCAATTCGCCACCCAGTGTCCCGGCGGAGATGGCCTCACCCTTCGCCCAGCGGTAGGCGTCATCCGGGGTGGTGGTGGCGCCATTGGTTACTGCATCAAATGAGTAACTGGTGTGGACGTGGAAGTTCCCGAAATAGACGTCTGTGGCTATGTCGCCGGTGACATTGCCGGCAGCCGCATCGCCATCCCTTTCCCCGGTTGCCGCCTCTGTATCAGTGCTTCCAGTCTCCGCATGGCCAGCCGGGACTTCTGGCCCTGCCGACGCCTTACCATTTTCCGCGCCGGCACTTGCATCCGGTTCCGGTGCGGGCTTTTCGTTTTCACCACCGCAAGCGGTGAGCAACAGGGAAAGCAGCAGTAACTGGCTGAAGCGATGCATTTAATCCTCCCGCAGCCGGGCATCGGGGAAACACAATGTTGCAGGAATCATAGGATGGCATTCGAGGCCACGCCGCCTGGGACCGGTGACTGGCGCGCCCGTCCTGCGACTTACATCTGCTATTCCGCAACCAGGGTATATTGCCGCGCCGGGCCTGCCCCCGCAGCGCGATATGAGAAAGGAGGAGGTGCAATCAGGCAGGGGCGGGAAATTTCCCGCGACGCCGGCAGCGCGCCGGGCATATTCAGTTGCCGTAGCCGGTCATCTCCAGGTAGCCCTCACCGGCGTGGCTGCCGCTGACACTGACCGGGCCCTCCCAGTAGCGCAGGCTGCCCGGGTTCCAGTAATCGCCGGGCCAGGAACGGACTACCAGGTCCAGGTTGGCAGCCGGAACCCGCAGCTGCCAGGCGACCGGCACCCGGCCAAAGCGGCTGTCGCGGTATTCACGGGGCTGCAGGCTGAAGTCGCCGGCACTGAGGTTACGGGTGGTGCCGTCGGCTTCTACTAAAGTGCCGGAAAAATAGGGGTCGGCACCGCGCAGGCGGAACACCATCAGGTGACGGCCATCCTCCAGGTGCAGCGCCAGCCAGTCCCAGCCCTGCTGGTCCGGTTTCAGGTACTGGCTGCTCCACTCCCGGTCGAACCAGCCCCGCCCGCTGACCGGAAAATCCTGGCCATCGACCTGCACCGTGCCGTCAATTGCCAGCATTGGATAGCTGAAATACATCGAGCCGCCGCCACCGGCGGACTTGGCACTGAAGCCGCGCTCACCGTGAAATACCGGGGGCAAACGTGGCTGCAGTTGCAGGCGGTAGGCGAACTCCCCACCGTCCACCGCCAGCGACCAGGGTTTGCCTTCGTCACTTTCCAGCTGCCAGTGGTCAATCCAGGCCCTGAAGGGCCGTACCGTGATGCCGGCCTGGCCGGTGCCGCCGCGGGCACTGCGGGCGACAAACCGGTGATCACCCGGGCGGCTGAGTGCCGCGTGGGCGAGCCAGACCTCATTGCGGTGCCAGCCGGGCTCAGGGTTTTCAAAGGGCCCGGGCTTCAGGCCAAACCGGAACAGTGTCCACTGCACACCGAAGCGCTCGCCACCGGCGCCCTGCAGGTTGGCGGTCAGGTACCACCACTCGAGGCGGTATTGTCGGTGCGCCCCCATATCCTCCGGCAGGCGGACGGTCATACCCGGTAGCGCCTGCCGAAACTGCCCGGGGGCGTCGCTCAGGGCGCCGAGGGATTCCCCTCCTTCGCTGTTACCGGCGCGCTCGCCACAACCGGCCAGTATCAGAGCAAGCAGTGCGAGCCGGAGCAGGCTATTCATTTTTCAGGGTCTCCAGTCGCACCGGGTTGCGCATCAGCAGGCCCACCAGGGCACCGATCAGCAGGCTGGCCAGCCACACCTGCAGCCAGAAACCCGGGTAGAGTTCCAGTGGCAGGGACCAGCCAAAGGCAACCGGATTGATCCGCGCCACCAGCACCCAGCTGAGGAAAACTCCCAGTGGCGTTGCCACGATTGCCAGCAAGCCGGTGACCAGCATGTTGTGGGCCACCAGCCGCCAGCGCAGCTGCCGCCGCGGCACGCCGTACACATGCAGCAGCGTATAACTGCGTTGCCGCAGGCGGAAAATCACCAGCCCCATCAGTGCCAGGGCGGTGCCGGCGAGGGCCAGCGTCAGGATATTCAGCAATCGGGTCATGCGGAAGGTTCGCGCAAAGGCGGCGCTGGCGGCGCGCTTCAGGCCCGGCTGGTCCCGCAGGCGCCCGCCCGCCAGCCAGGGATATTGCTCCGGCCAGTCCTGCCAGCCCGGAGTGGCTGTGTCGTTCACCCCCAGCACAAAGGTGGTGTAGCGCTCGGGCAGGGAGTCCGGCACCAGCGCCAGCGGTAGCAGCAGTTCGCCCTCGGGCCTGCCGTAGTCGGCATAGATACCAATCACTTGCCGTGACAGTGGCGCGCTGCCAAGCCGGAACCGCACCCGGTCCCCCACCGACAGCGACTGTCGCCGGGCCAGCTGCTCGTTGACCATCACTCCCTGTGCGGCAAGTGCGGCCCAGGGCCCGGGAGCGGCAGCCAGTAATGGCCAGTCCCGCACCAGCGGCGAGGCCGGGTCCACGGCCATGACGTCCACCGCCTGGCCGTCGAGCAGGCCGCGACCGCGTACCATGGGCAACACCGTTTTCACTCCGGGCAATTGCTGCAGCTGTTTATTCCACGCGGCGGTCGCCACGGGCCGGCCGGGATCCAGGTAGAGATCGCCCTGCAGGCGCTGGTCGAGCCAGCGCCCGAACGTGGACTCGAACCCGGTGACCATCGCCTGCACCCCGATCGCCGCCGCAATGGCGAATGCCAGTGCCACCAGCGGCAGTTGCAGCAGCCGGCACAGTGCGCGCATCTCCGAACAGGACCACTCCAGCAGCGGCGCACCGCTGCCCATCCCCGCCGCGCGGCTGCGCCGTTCGGCCCGCGCCAGCAGCCGGTCCAGCAGCGCGGGCAACAGCAGGCCGGCGCCCACCAGGCAGCCGGTGGCGGCGAGGAATACCAGCCACAGTTTTTCCGTCGCCAGCAATACAACCAGGGAGGCCGGCACCAGCAGCAGTGCCACCATTAGCAGGGCCAGCTGCCGGCGTCGCCCGCCTTCCAGTTCCGTGCCCGGCCGCACGCGCCGCAGTAGCAGCAGGTCGATACAGGCCCAGCCCACCACCAGCACCAGGATCAGCACCATGCCGAGCCAGGTTTCCAGCGCGGGCGGGCTTTGCGCCAGGATGTCCACGCTGAACAGGCCGCTAAGCGTCCACTGGAAGCCGCCGGCCAGCGCAGATGCCAGCATGGCCCCCAGCCACACACCGACACTGCCGCCCGCCACCGCCAGCAGCAGCACCTCCGCCGCCAACACCAGCCGTAACCGGGCCACCGGCACGCCCAGGCGCACCAGGATCTCGAGGCTGCGGCGTCGCTGCTCCAGCGCAAAACGGTAGATGCTGCGCACCAGCAGCGCGGCCACCAGCAGTGCCAGCGCCCCCAGCGCATCCAGGTTGAGCAGGAAGGCTTCCACCAGCGACTCCGGTTCGACACCGTAGTCCTCGACCCGGGTGGTATACCCCGGCGGCAGCGCCCGCCCCTGTAATTCAGCCGCCGGCAGCAGGATCTCGAGGTCGGCACGCCCGCCGGAAGCCAGCTCCGCGGCGACGGCGATATCCGCCAGCAACAGGCCCGGCGGTATGCCCTCGGCCGGTTGCAGCCGGTAATCGCCGCTGCCCGGCAGGGAGAGTTGCCGCCAGCGCGCCAGGTCCCGCGCATTGCCCAGCAGCAGGGGGCGGGCGGGCCCGGCCAGCAGTTCTTCCACCAGCGGAGATTCGCCGCTGTACTGCCGCAGGCAACCGGCCGTGAACGGATCGATACCCACGACTTCAGGCGCCTCGCTCACCGGTATATAAACCTGCAACCGCGGCGAGGCACACAGCCCCGCCCGGCGCAGGCGGGCGAAATCCTCCACCCCCACGGCACGGCCGTCGACGCGCAACACACTCAGGCGCGGCTCCAGCGCCGCCCGGGACTGGGCGACGGCCTCCTCCGCGCGGCCGGTCAGGGAGCGCACCCCGCTCCACAGGGTGGCGGCGCAGGCCAGGATCAGCAGCAGGCCGGCCAGTTGCCCGGGATGGCGCCGGTAGTGGCTCAGGAAGACAGTGCCGAGTCCCATGGCTCCAGGGCTCCCCGCCGCAGTTCCAGCACCCGGTCACAGCGCCGGGCAAGCTCGGTATTGTGGGTGACGATCAGGGCGCCCAGCGCCCGCTCGCGGATGGCGTCGAAGAACAGCGGCGTTACCCGCCGGGCGGTGGCCTGGTCCAGGCTGCCGGTGGGCTCGTCGGCCAAAATGATTTCCGGCTCCATGATGAAGGCGCACGCCAGTGCCGCCCGCTGTCGCTGGCCGCCGGAAACCTGGTCGGGATAGCGCCGGGCAATGTCGGCAATATCCAGGCGCTCCAGCAATGCCTGGCCACTATGCTGCTGCAGGCCGGCGAGTCCGGCGCGAAAGGCAATATTGCGCTCCACTGTCAGCGTGGGAACCAGGTTGCCGTCCTGGAATAGGGTGGCAATGCGCGTGCGGCGCAGCCGGGCCCAGTCGTTTTCTGCCAGCCCGGCCGCGTCCCGGTCGAGCACCCGCAGGCTGCCGCTGTCCGGTTGCAGCAGGCCATTGAGCAGGTTCAGCAGGGTGCTCTTGCCGGAGCCGGACGGGCCGATAATGGCCACCGCCTCACCGCGCCGCAATTCCAGCGACAGTCCCCGCAGCACGTCGATCCGCTCGCGCCCGTTGCGATAGGACACGCACAGGTCCCGCGCCTGTATCAGGACTTCGTTCATGGCTTCCCCGGTTGGAGTCGGCCCCGGCCGACAGCAAAACGCATCAGGCGACATGCCGCTGGAGATCAAAGTATAGGGCCCGGCAGGACTATGCTTTCAGCAACAGGGTACGCCGTCAACGGGATACCGGACGCCCGCGCCGGAGGGACAATGGCCTCGATCCATGACAATCCACCTGCAGCCGTCCGCGCCGAGCTCGACGCGCTGCGCGCTGCCCTGGATGCCGAGATTCCGCCAAAGGCCACCAGCAACCTGCTGATCGCAACCTGGAATATCCGCTCGTTCGCCTCATTGACGCGCAAGTGGACCGCCACCGGTGATGACAGTCCCAAGCGAGACCTGCGCGGCTTGCGGGCGATCATTGAGATCCTCTCGCGGTTCGATGTGATTGCCATCCAGGAAGTAAAGGGTGACCTGCGCGCATTGCGGGATGCACTGGCATTCCTCGGTGAGGACTGGGCCTTCCTGATGACCGATGTAAATATCGGTGACGCGGGTAATGATGAGCGGCTGGTATTCCTGTTCCAGCGCTCACGGGTACGCCCTTCAGGTCTGGCTGCGGAGATTGTCATCCCCCCAGAGCAGCTGCAAGACACCGGGCAGGAAGTGCTGCACGAGCAGTTCGTGCGCCCGCCATATGCCGTCAGTTTCCAGCGCCGCGACACCACCTTTATCCTGGTGACACTGCACGTGCTTTATGGTGACCGGGAGACAGACCGGCTGCCAGAACTCAGGGGCGTGGCAAACTGGATGGCCGACTGGGCGCGGCGCTCGAACCGCTTCCATCACAACCTGCTGACGCTCGGCGACTTCAACATAGACCGCCAGGGAAGTCCCGGGCACGATGTTTTTATCTCCTCCGGCCTGACCGTGCCGGACATCCTGATCAACCAACCCAGGACCATCTTCGATGATCCCGGGGATCCGGATGACGACGCTTTCTATGACCAGATTGCATGGTTTACCGTCGGCGACCAAGCCCTGCTGGACATGGAAGTGCGTAGCGGCGGCAGCTTTGACTTTATGCCCCACCTTTATGCCGGGCTGGGCCTGAGCCGCACATCGGTCTCCTACCGGATATCCGACCATTACCCATTATGGATCGAGTTCGGGATCTGAGTGATTGCCGGACCCGGTCGAAAGCCGCTGTTGCTGCAGCGGCACGGATAAAAGTCCCGGCCCATGTTATTCCGCGCGGTAGGGAAGCTTGCCCCTGAAGTTGCCCGCCGGCGCATAATTACAGGCGATATAGGTTTTGTACCACTTGCCCGACCGACACTGGTATGAACCACAGCCCACCGCCTTGGGCAGCCGGTTGCCGGCGCTGTCGAACACTTCCGTGGCATTCCAGACCAGCTGGGTGTAATGGCCCACTACCGGGCCGCGGCTGGTGAAGGGCCGGTAGCGGTACTGGTTGGCCTCGGACAGCCAGGAATCCACCGCCCGGCTGATGGCCCCTTCCCCCACCGGGAAAATATCCCCCCGGGTGGATGAGAATACGGCCAGGTTCTCACCAATGTGCCGGTAATGCGGGTTGCCGCCATTGGCGTGGAAATCCCGCACCCGGTTGCGGTTGTGCCTCATGGCGTCGCGCTCGCACATCTGCCGCGCCCAGTTAAATGCGGTGATGCCCAGGGCCCGGTCGTGCACCAGCATATCCACCGGTGGCAGGGGTTTGGGGCTGTTGGCCAGCCGGCCGCGATTCAGTTGCTTGCGCACCGCATTGTGTAGCCGCACCGCCGCGCAGGCGTCCCCGTCCAGGCAGAGCCCCGGGTGGCTGTCCGGTAGCGAGGAGGCGGGGCCGGCAACGGCGAGTTTGGCTCCTGGCATTACCAGCAGGGCCAGCAGCGACAGGCAGAAAATAAATGTACGTTTCATCGGTGTCCCGGGGTGGTGGTCTTCCCAAACCTTAGTGATGCGCTGCCACGCATTCAAGCGGAAAAAGGGCCGGGCGGCGGGGGTTCGCTATGCTTGTAGCGTTCATGCCGGGGAGGACACCACCGCGTGCTTCATGCCGTTTTCCGTTTCAGCATTCTTGCCAGCCTCTTCCTGGGCCAGCTCGCCAATGCGCAGGTCGCGGGGTCGGCGGACGGCAACTGGCAGCGTTCGGTGGTCGACCTGGGCAGGGCCAAGCTGGAAATTTTCCAGCAGGGCAGTGGCAGGCCGGTGCTGATGCATCCCTCCCTGGGTCGCCCGGCGCAGGACTTTATGCAGGTGGGCGAGAGCGTGGCGGCGGCGGGCTACCGGGTGGTCCTGGTCAACCCGCGGGGCATCGGCGGCAGCACCGGGCCAATGGATAACGTCAACCTGCAGGTGCTGGCGCGGGATCTCTGGGCCGTGGCCGACAGCCTGCAGCTCGACCGGGTGTTTATCGTCGGCCAGAATTTCGGTAACCGGGTGTCACGCGCGGCCTCGTGGCTGCAACCGCAACGGGTGACTGGCCTGGTATTGATGGCCGCCGGTGGCGAGATTGAGCCGGACCGGGCGGTATGGGAGGAATTCCAGAAGGTGTTCGATCCCGACCTGCCGCAGGAGCAGCACCTGCAGGCAGTGGCCGACTCTTTCTTCTCCCCCGGCAGCGACCCCTCGCTGTGGAAGGATGGCTGGCATGGCGAAACCGCACAGAAACAGATGGAGGCCGCCCGGCAGACCGATTTCGAGCCCATCTACCTGGGCGGCACGGCACCGGGGCTGGTAATCCAGGGGCTGGACGACAGGATCGCGCCGCCGCAGAACGCCTGGAACCTGGTCCAGCGTCGCCCGGACACCCGCCTGGTGGCCTATCCCAATATGGGCCACGCGATGCTGCCCGAGCAGCCACAGGCGCTGGCCAACGCATTGATTGATTTCCTCGACAGTGTGGCAGCTCCGGACCAGTAGGGTCCTGCCCATGCACCAGCATGGGTCACCTGACAGAGAATTCATCCGCACTTTCCCCCGCCCCTGCCCCTACCCCGGATTCGGGCGGGCAATGCGCCGGCAGGGCGCTTGTATAATCGCGCCCCCTGGGCTAAAACGGCCCCCCGCAATCCCACCATTTCCATCGCAAGGCACCGAAACATGCGCTACCTGTTCGCCGTACTGGCACTGCTGGTATCCCTCGGCAGCACCGCTGCCGATAACCAGCGCCCGCAATTTACCTTCACCGCCATTCCCGACCAGAACGAGGCCGAGCTGGTGCGACGCTTCCAGCAGGTGGCCGATTACCTTTCCAAAGAACTGGATGTCGATGTGAAATACATGCCGGTAAAGAGCTACCCGGCGGCCATTACCGCGTTTCGCAACAACCAGGTGCAGCTGGCCTGGTTTGGCGGCCTGTCCGGTGTGCAGGCGCGGCGCGCCGTGCCCGGTTCCGAGGCCATTGCCCAGGGCTACGAGGACCAGTTCTTCAAGACCTACTTTATCGCCCACGCAAGCGCCGGCCTGCAACCAGCCGAAACCCTGTCCGACACCCTGCGCGGCAAGACCTTTACCTTCGGCTCCAAGGGCTCCACTTCCGGGCGCCTGATGCCCGAGTTCCACCTGCGCGAAACCTTTGGCGAGGCCCCCGGCGAGATTTTCTCGCGGGTGGGTTTCAGTGGTGACCACAGCCGTACCATTGCCCTGGTGCAGTCCGGTGCCTACCAGGTGGGCGCGGTGAATTACGCGGTGTGGGAAAAGGCCGTGGACAAGGGGGAAGTGAACCCGGACCAGGTATCGGTGATCTGGACCACGCCCGCCTATGCCGATTACCAGTGGACCGTGCGGGGTGATATCGACCGGCAACTGGGTGCCGGCTTCAAGCAGCGACTGACCCGTGCGCTGCTGAAACTTGAGGACGAATCGATCCTGCGGGCCTTCCCGCGCTCCCGCTTTGTGCCCGCGGATAACGACGTTTACCGGGCGATCGAGGAAACAGCCACCGCCATTGGCCTGCTCGACGACTTCTGATGCCGATTGCGATTGAGCTGCACGACTGTGACCTGTCCTACCCGGCCCCGGACGCGGGCGGGCCGGAGCAGCTCGCCCTGCGCATCGGGCACCTGGCCATCCGCGAGGGGGACCGTATCGCCCTGCTGGGCAGGAGCGGCTCCGGCAAGAGCACCCTGCTGCGCCACCTGCGCAGCCAGCTCCCCGGCACCGCCAGCTGGTGCCCGCAGGAGACATCGCTGGTGCCGCAACTCAAGGCATTCCACAACATTTACGCCGGCGGCCTGGACCGCCACTCCGGGCTGGCCAACCTGAGGACGCTGTTCCTGCCGTCAGCAACGTGCAAGGCGGAGATCGGCGAGATCGCCGCCGCCCTGGGCATCGACGAGCTGCTCTGGCGCAAGACCGATGAACTGTCCGGCGGCCAGCAGCAACGCGTGGCCGTGGCCCGGGCCCTGTACCAGCAGAATCCCTTCCTGCTTGCCGATGAGCCGGTATCGGCACTGGATCGCCAGCAGGGTGAGCGGGTGCTCACGCACCTGCTGGGCCAGCACACCACCGCGGTGGTGGCCCTGCACCAGGCGGACCTGGGACTGCGCACCTGCAACCGGGTGATCGGCCTGCAGGACCGGCGTATCCAGTTCGACCTGCCCGTGGAGCAGCTGGAAGAAAGCGCCCTGCGGCGGCTCTACCAGTGACTGCGGCGCTGCGCTTTTTCAGCCAGCGCCGCAGCCTGCGCCGGCTCAGTTTTTACTTCGCGGTATCGGCGCTGCTGTGCCTGGCACTGGCGGATATCGAGATCAGTGCGCCGGACCCGGGCCACGAACTGGGGCTGATGCTGGCGGGCCTGTTCAGCCCGCGCATTGCCGACCTGGACCAGTGGCTGGATGCCAGCCTGACCACCGTGGCGTTCGCGCTGCAGGGTGTGACACTGGCGGCGGCACTGGGGCTGGTGCTGTCCGCGTTTTACCAGCGACCCTGGGCGCGGCGGCTGGCGGCGGGCCTGCGCTCGGTGCACGAGCTTTTCTGGGCGCTGATTTTTATCCAGGTGTTCGGCTTTTCTTCCCTGACCGGCGTGCTGGCCATCGCCCTGCCTTTCTGCGGCACCATCGCCAAGGTGTTCGGTGAGCAGCTGGAGGAAATCGACCAGCGTCCCGCCCGCGCGGTTTCCCCCGGTCGCGGCGGTATCAGCCATTTCTGTTATACCCGCCTGCCACTGGCCCTGCATGCCATGCGCAATTACACCGCCTACCGCATGGAATGCGCGATTCGCTCATCAGTGGTGCTGGGTTTCATCGGCCTGCCCACTATCGGCTTTCACCTGGAGACCGCATTGCGCACCGGTGAGTACAGCGCCGCCAGCGCCCTGCTGCTGACAGTGCTGGCGTTGGTGTACTCCCTGCGTTTCTGGTTCCGCGCCCGCTGGCTGCTGTTGCTGGTACCGGCTGCCTTTGTCGCCAGGCCGGTCACTGCGGAGTGGAGCGCTGCCAACCTGCTGCGTTTCCTGTGGGAGTGTGTGCCGGCGCCACTGCGCCAGGACTGGCCGCTGGAGAAAACCCAGCGCTGGCTGGGCTGGCTGGGTGAGCAGGTCCTGGCCGGCACCTGGAACACCGTGCTGCTGGCCCAGGTGGCGCTGGTGCTGACCGCCCTGTTCGCGCTACTGGCATCACCACTCAATTCCTCCCACTTTGTCAGCGGCTGGTCCCGCCGCGCCGGCGACAGCCTGCTGCTGGTACTGCGCTCGCTGCCGGAGTACCTGCTGAACTTTATTTTCCTGATTGTGCTGGGCCCCTCGATGCTGCCTGCGGCACTGGCCATGACGCTGCACAATGGCGCCATCATCGGTCACCTGCTGGGCCGGCACAGCGATGAAGTCCCGCCGCCACCCGTACCGGCGGGCCCGCTGGGCCGCTTCGCCTACTTCTACGTGCCCACCCTGTACCAGCGCTTCCTGGCCTACTGCTTTTACCGCTGGGAGATCATTATTCGGGAGACCGCCATGCTGGGTGTGCTGGGCATCCCCACCCTGGGGTTCTATATCGATTCGGCCTTCCAGTTTATGCGCTTCGACGTGGCCATCCTGCTGATCGGCGTCAATGCCGCGCTGATTCTCGGCGCCGACTGGCTGTCGCGCCGGCTGCGCCGGCAGTTCCTGCTGGCAGCGCCACTGGCGGGACCGGCATTGCCGGCAGAATCCGGCGCCTTCCGGAGGCCACTGCCAGGCGCCTGACTGCCCGGGACTGGTCTAACCTCAAGTTAAGGTGCGGTCCCGTGGCCACATCGAGGCAACAGGCGTAACCGGCAGCGGAGATTCCCCATGAACTGGTACCTGGCAGCCCTGCAAAAATATGCGGTATTCCGCGGCCGGGCCCGGCGCAAGGAATACTGGTACTTCGTGTTGTTCAATATCCTGATCAGCCTGGTGCTGGGCGCGGTCGACAGCGCCACCGGCATGTTCCACCCGGAAACCGGGCTGGGCACGGTGAGCGGCATCTACGCGCTGCTGGTGCTGGTCCCCTCCATCGCCGTCACGGTGCGCCGCCTGCACGATACCGGCCGCAGCGGCTGGTGGTTCCTGCTGGCGCTGATCCCCGTGCTGGGCACCATCGTGTTGCTGGTATTTATGCTGCTGGACAGCGAACCCGGCCGGAACGAGTACGGCACCAACCCGAAAACCGGCCTGCGGGACGTGCTGGAATAGGCGCCCGCGTACCACCCGCCGGCCCGGCACCGGATATCGCTCTCCGGCAAAGAAACTCCATCGGCATACTAACTGCTCAGCAGCCCATGCCCATGGGGCTCAGTTCGGGCTCACTATAGGGCCGTTTGTGCCGGTGATGCACAGCTCCTCCCATCGGAATTACGGGCGCATTGCCGGTCGCCCCCGGGTCCCGGCAACGGAATTGATTACAGGTTTTCTACCGTCGCCTTGCGGAACTGCTGCGGCGTGACGGAGAAAAGTCGCTTGAACTTGCTGCAGAAGTGGGCGCTGTCACTGAACTCGCACTGGCAGGCAATATCGGCGATACGCAGCCGGGTATTCACCAGCAGGTAGACCGCGTGCTGCAGCTTGCGCTTGAGGAGAAAATCCTGGTAGCGGAGGTTCAGGGTCTGGTGGAACAGCCGCGAGAAATGGCTGCGGGAAATACCGCAAAGTGCTGCCGCATCATCCAGCGGCAACGACAGCTGCTTGCTGTCCTTGAAGTGCTGCAGTACCGGTTCCAGCCGCCCCACCGCCGACGAGTGCCCAGCCAGGCCGGCGCCCCGGCTCGCCACCAGCTGTGACAGGTTGTGCACCAGCAACTGCATGACCCGGTTGCGCAGGGTTACCTGTGCCGGCTGCTCATTAATATCGCAACACCAGTCCAGCAGCATCGTCAGGCGCTCCAGCTCGCGGCCGTCCACCCGGTTCAGGAAGGGGGCAAACTTCTGCAGGTCGGCTTCCAGCTCCTGGCCCTCCAGCAGGGAGGGATCGAACTGCAGCAGGAAAAAATCCTGGTCGCCGCCCTCCATGTGCAACTCGTGCACCGTCAGCGAAGACAGGAACAGCACACTGCCGGACTCGATATCGAAGCGCTCGCCATCCAGCATGGCGTAACCCCGGGCGCGGACGAACACCATCACTTCCAGCAACATATGAAAATGCGGTGCAATTTCCAGCGGGTTGCCCTCGGGAAAGTGGTAGCGCGCCACCTTGACCGCCTGCCCCGCCGGCAGGTCGACGTTTTCGTACACCAGAGCGCTGTGCATCTTGATTCCCCGGATACGGTGTTATCAATATTTTTATATTTATTAGGGTTTTTCTTACAAGCTTGTGCAGTTCACATCAATATCATACTGCAAATAATGGTTTTGCACACGGGGATACCCATGCAGTCCCCACCACCGCCGGCCACCACCCACCGCATCCGCAACCCCATCCTGCCCGGCTTTAACCCGGACCCCGGCACCATCCGTGTAGGCGACGATTTTTATATCGCCACTCTACCCTCGAGTGGTTTCCGGGTGTTCGCATCCACCACTCCCGCGGCCTGGTCAACTGGCGCCTTGTGGGGGGAAGTGCTGACCCGGCGGGAACAGGCAGACATGCGCGGCCGCGGAGCGGGCGATAAGCACGTCCACAATTTCACCTTCCGCCACCTGGGCCTGGAAGGCCGACGCCAGCCTCGGTGAGGGCCCCACTTGGGTTCCGGTCGAAAGAACCCGGTATCGGGTGGATATCATCGAACAGCGACTCTTTCGCTATATGCCGGCCACAGAGGGATGAGGAAGCTGGGTCACCAGTTCACTACCCTGGCACCGCGATAGGGTGGCGGCTTCGTCGGGACTTTGCGCAATGACATTACGCTGCTCGAACTCCCTGGCCGAGAGCGGTCCGGTGGGTTTCCCCGGCTCGGGGGAGGTAGTGAAGGTGCTGCCGCCGAGGGCGCTGGTAAAGCGGGGCACCACCTGCCTGCCCACCATGGGAGGCGGGCGCCAGAGTGGTAACCCGGGCAGCCCCCCGATCCTCAGCATCCCTCCCGAGGCAGCCATCGGCGGAGGCCTGGAGGAGCATCAGAGCTAGAGACTGACCAGGGTTGCCAGCGCTGTAATGGTGGTCGCGAGGCCCACCAGAATACAGTACAGGATACCCAGCACGCTGTATTTAAGCAGGGTCATGGCCCAGCCCTGTGCATACACCCGTTTTTGCATCAGCAGCAGGTACAGCGGCATCCACAGGGCCAGCAACATGCCAGCCCACCCCACGGCACCCCGCAGGACCCCCGGTGCCAGGGTATCCTCCACCTCGCTCAACAATTCAATCAGCAACAGCGCCAGGCACAGGAAGGCGTGGCTGTGGAGGGCGACTATCAGGTGCTCCATGTACAGGCGACGCTGGAAAACATAGAGCACCCACAGCATCAGGGAGAAAAGCGGCAACAGGACCAGCAGCATGGAGGGAATAGCCCCGATAAGAGCCTCCCGAAACAGGTTCGGGTCGTCACGGATTACCCGGGCATTTTCATCCACGCGTTGCAACCGCTCGCTCAGCCAGGCGTTCACCCCCGGACTGAAGTTTTTCACTTCAGTCCACTCGCTGCCATCGGGTGATCCAGGCTCTTCCGCGCCCGTCACCGCCTCGGATTCCACCGGAGCAGATTCTGTGGGCAACTCACCACCCAACTGTTCGATACGCCGGTCGGCCTGGCGGTCGACCTGCTTCCGAGCAGCTGCAAGACCATCATTCAGTACGCTCGGAACATTCTCCTGCTGGCCCTCGACGATGGCTTTGTCCAGCCCGGCAAGCGCCTCCCGGCGCAGCTCCTCGACTTCCGCCACCGTTTCCGCATCGGCAAAATCGCCCATCACTACCTTGTCGGGTACCAGTTCCGTACCCCAGTCAGTGGTCAGGCGCATCACGAAAAAGGTGGTCAGGCAGAGGAAGATAAACAATCGCACGGGGCTTACATAGCTTACCCGACGGCCCGCCAGGTACTCCCGGCTGAGATATCCCGGTCGCAATAACAGCGGCACCAGGGTGCGCCAGATGCGGGAGTCGAGCGCCAGTAGCGTATCGAACAGGTCGCCAATCACACTCGAGAAGTGCCGCACCAGCCCCTTGACCGGCTGTCCACACTGGTGGCAGTGCGGCCCCAGCAATTGCGTCTGGCAATTGGCACAGGCTCGCGGGTGGGAGGGGGTAGCGGTGTCTGTCACGGCTTCCCCGGTAACAACCGGCTCCCCCGCTGTGACGGTTTCAGTGTGCATCTCAGTGATTTCCGTTTTTTATTATTGGGTTGCTCCGGCGCCGGCCGGCCCCGCCCATCAGCGTGGCCGGCCGATTATGTCAGCAGTCCTGCAGGAAACGCGCGATGGTGCGCAGGCCGTGCCCCTTCGCCCCCTGGGCCCACTGGTCGTTGCCGGATGGCAGGTAGGAGCCGGACAGGTCCATATGCACCCAGTTGCGGCCGGTATCACGCACAAAGCGGGCCAGGAATGCCGCGGCAGTGGAGGCTCCGGGACTGCCTTCCACGCCCACATTGGCAATCTCCGCAAAACCG
Source organism: Microbulbifer sp. YPW16 (assembly GCF_021290385.1). Taxonomy (GTDB): domain Bacteria; phylum Pseudomonadota; class Gammaproteobacteria; order Pseudomonadales; family Cellvibrionaceae; genus Microbulbifer; species Microbulbifer zhoushanensis. The sequence goes on along the minus strand of NZ_CP089928.1, from coordinate 2,951,289 downwards.
GAGGGGATCTGCTCCAGGTGGAAGCTGTCCAGCGGCAGGCGCCAGGCCTTCTCGTATTCTGCGGCGGCGGCGTCCAGCACCCGCTGGGCGGTGTCATCCTCAAAGCTCATGACAGAATTGTAATCGCGGCCCACCGCCATCTTGGCGGCACCGGTCAGCGTGGCGGCATCAAGGATCCAGCGGGGCTCCTCTTCCGAGGCGGCAATCAGGCCATCCGCCAGCACCAATCGGCCCTCCGCATCGGTGTTGAGGATTTCCACCGTCACACCGTTCTTGTAGCGGATGATATCGCCAAGCTTGTAGGCATGACCGGAAATCAGGTTTTCCGCGCAGCACAGGTACAGCTTGACACGCTTTTTCAGCCCGCGCGCAATCGCCAGCGCGAGGCCACCGCTGACCATGGCTGCACCACCCATATCGGATTTCATCGCCGCCATATTGTTCGACGGTTTGATGCTGTAGCCACCGGAGTCGAAGGTAATCCCCTTGCCCACCAGGCAGATATCCACCGGCGCCTCGGGGTCACCGCCCGGGTTGTAGTCCAGCTGCAGCATGGCCGGCTCGCGTACGCTGCCGCGGCCCACATTGTGGATACCGGCAAACCCCTGTTCGAGCAGGGAATCCCCGGCAATGATCTGGTAACTGATCGCATCCGGCGCGAGCTTCTGCAGCATGTTGGCCGCACTCTCCGCCAGTACCCGCGGGGAGATATCCTCCGGCGTGCCGTTGGTCACCTCCCGTACCCAGCGCGCCGCGGCCTCCCGGGCCTGCAATTCCTTCAGCTGGCGACCGGAAGACAGGCCCCAGTCCAGCTGGTTGTCCTTCAGCGGGTTGTAGTAACCGGCCCAGAATGCCCAGCGACTTTCCAGGTCCCAGCCGTCCCCGGCCAGCTCCACGGCCGGTACACCCATGCCATCGAGCCGTCGCGCAGCCCGCTGCGCCGCAACATTGCCGTCACCGTTGGCACCTGGCGTGTGTACCGTGGCCACGGCGCCGGAGAAACTCAGCAGTGCCTTGTCACCCCATGCTTCTGCCGCGGGGTTCTGTTCCAGCTTGACCTGCATTGCTTTCGTCATAGTCCACCTTGTTGTGAATTGGCTTACAGTTTGTTCCATCGATTTGCGCAATATTCTAACAGGCGCAGGCGGCGATACCTGCCTGCTCGGTCGCGAGCCGCCCATGGGTCGGCGCTCAGTACCTGTTTCCGCCGCCGCAACAGATTCCGGGAATTCATTATGGCAGCCGCCTGCAATTACCATCCGGCCAACCGGGCCACCCATAACTGCGAACGCTGTATACGGGGGTTTTGCATGGCCTGCTTTCCCGCTGCCGCAGCCGATCCTCAACAGTGGCGGGAACGATCGCTGCGCTGCCCACTGTGCCGCAAGCCCCTTACCCCCCGCGCCCCGGTTGGCCTGCACCGCTGGCTGAGTGTTCTCGCTCCACTGCGCCACCCGCTGCCCCTGGCCCTGCTGGCGCTTGCAGCGGCCGCAAGTTTTTTCCTCCCCTCCGGCCCACGGTGGCAGGTCCCGGCAGTCTGGGGCGTAACGGTTACCCTCATCGTACTATTTATCCTCGCACGGCGACGCAGGCCGGCAGCCAGCGTAACCGCGGTAACACCACGCACCGAACGGCGCAGGAGCCCCGCAACACCCGAAGACACTGACCGCGACAGTGCTCTGGCCCGGGCCAGGATCCTGACCGTCGAGGGGGATTACAATGGCGCCCGACGTGTGCTGATGGATGCCTTGCGCCGGTACACCGGCGATCCGGAACTCAACGAGCGCTACTACCGGCTGCTGCTGGTTTCAAAGGATACCCGGTCCCTGCGGGAACTGGCCCCGCACCTGCTGGAAAAGCTCGTGCGGCTCAATCGCACCCACAAAGCGGCCAGGTTTTACCTGGCCACGACACCCCGCCCGATTATTGACAAGTCACACCTGCGCCACGCCCTGGCCGAGGCCCTGTTCCGCCAGCGCAAGTTTGTAGAGGCGGCACACCTGCTCAGAAACCTGCACCGCGAGGACAGCCACTACCGGCAACTGGAGGCGGCCTACCTGCTATTGGCACGCATTTACCTGGAGGGGCTCAAGCGCCCGGATGATGCTGCGCGGCTGTTGCTTTACCTGCGGCGGGAATTCCCGCGCGGTCGCCTGGCTCGCCAGGTCCAGGCACTGCAGCAGCGCGTGGCAAACACCCGACAGCCGGCCTGACGCCTTTTCTTACCCATATCCATAATGCGAGGCCCGAGGTGGTGTAATCCGGTGAAATTGCAGGCGTTTCAACGGACCGTTTACACTTGCGCCAATTAAAAGGAATTTCTGCCAGATTCAGGGAAGGCACAATGGCGCAATCCTGCGATTACCACCGCCGCTCGACTGCCGAATGGCACTGCGCGTCCTGCGCGAAAGATTTCTGCCGCGGCTGTATACCGGGCGCCGCTGCCAACTACCACAACGGCCAGCCCGAGTGCCCGCTTTGCCGCAAACCGCTGGAATACACAGGTGCCTGCAATAATGCCCGGCCCTTCTGGCAGATGGGCCCCTTTTTCTTCCGCTATGCCCTGCAACCCGGCCCCCTCACCGTTGTCGCCCTCAGTGCCCTGGCGAGCCTGCTGATTTCCGGCCTGAACCTGCTGTCCCTGGCGATGCTGGTGGGCGCCATGGCCCTGGTGACCCGCTACAACCTGCTGGTAATCGAGACCCTGGCCCGGGGTCGCATGAAGGCCCCGGCGCTGGGTGAAGCCCTGGATGGGCGCAGCGCCGTATTGTTCCTGAAGGTGATCGCGATGATGCTGGTGGCCGGCTTTGTCGGCTACAAGTTGATACCGCTGGGGGAACGGGCGCTACAGCTGTACTCGATCGCTCTGTCCCTGCTGGCGCCAGCCGCCATGATCATCCTCGCGGTGGAAGGCAGCCTGCGCGCAGCCATCAATCCGTTGAAGCTGTTTTATTTCACGGTGGTCATAGGCTGGCCCTACTGGCTGTTGTGGCTCACCACCGGTGCCGTGTCTTCGGCGCCGGGGTACCTGATCCTGGCAATCGGCGACGAACTGCCGCGCTGGGCCATCATGCCGGTCATCGCCGCCAGTACCGGCTATTTCTATATTGTCACCAGCGCCATGATGGGCTACATCTGCCTGACGCGACAGCGGCAACTGGGTATCAGCCCGGACCCGGAAGACGATGCAGAGCTGATGGACGAGGCAGAATTCGAGCGGGCGAGGACGCTGGCAGAAACCCACATCCTGCTCAGTGAAGGGGATTATTCAGGGGCGCGCCAGGCGCTGGTGCAGACACTGCGGCGTTACAGTGAGGACCCTGCCCTCAACGAGCGCTACTACCGGCTGCTACTTGCCCAGCGCGATACCGGGGCCCTGCGGGAACTGGCGCCCCACCTGCTGGAGAAGTTCGTCCGCCTGGACCGGGCGTACAAGGCAGCAGAACTGTACATGGCAACTGACCCGGTGCCTGTCATCGACAACTCGCGGCTTCGCCACGCCCTGGCCGATGCGCTCTACCGGCAACAGAAATTCCGCCCGGCGGCGCAGCTGCTGAACAACCTGCATCGCGACGACCCCGCTTACGGCGCACTCGACGCTGCCTACCTGTTACTCGCCAGGGTCTATATCGACGGGTTCAACCGCGAGGACACGGCGCGCAAGCTGCTCAGTTTCCTGCGCAAGAACTTCCCGGACAGCCAGTTGCGCGATGAGATCAGTACCCTGCAGGGAATCCTGGCCGGCTGATCAGTCCGGCGCTCCGGCGGTCTGTGTCAGCCGCAGGATTTCCCGCGCCCGCACTTCCTCCCCCAGTCGCCGGTAGTGCTCCACCAGCGCCATTCCCAGCCGTGGCAGCAGCGGGTGCTGTACCTGCTGCTGGTTGAGGCGGTGGAGCAGGTCCTCGAGCCAGCCCCAGTTGCGATCGCGGGCGGCCCGGCGGGCCAGCAACAGACAGGCGCGGCCGGTCAGAGCCCGCGGTTGTGCAGTCAGGTCCAGGTAGCGGTAGTAGTTGGCTGCGAGCGTATGCCCGTCTACAGCGGCATCGTCAGCCAGCCCGAACAGGGCCAGATTGGCGCGGTGGAAACCCTCGCTGTCCGGCGCGACGGCATTGAGGCTGATCGCGAGTTCAATCAGCGGCACGGAGCGGGGGAATGACCCCAGCGCGGCCAGCGATGCCCGGGCCGCCTCGTCCAGCCGCCCCTCTTCGTGCAGGTGACCGATACGCTCCAGGGCGTGGTGTTCACCGGAGGGCAGCTCTCCCTCGTCGGTCGCGCCCTCCACAGGCAGTGCGTGAACCCCGCCGCGGTAGGCGACATAGGCCAGCGCGGCGATGAAACCGGCCACCAGGCCGCCGAAATGCGCCCAGTAGGCAATGCCCGCATCGCCGTAGAAGTAGCCGAATACTTCCTTGCCCAGCCACAGTGGCAGGACCAGTAACGCCGGCGCGCTGAATTCGCCGAACAGGAACCCCACCGTGTAAAAGAAGCGCAGCCGCCGCACACCGTAGACAGCCACGAACATCCCCATCACCGCGGATACGGCACCGGATGCCCCCACCATCGGCACCGCACTGCCGGCCTCCACTGCCATATGCAGTCCGGCCGCGGCCAGCCCACCGAGCAGGTAGAAGGCGGCAAACCAGATTCCGCCGAGGGCCAGCTCCACCGACAGCCCGAATAACAGCAGGAACAGCATATTGCCGATCAGGTGGTCCCAGCTGCCGTGCAGGAACATATGCCCCAGCAGGCCTTTGGCGTCGGGATCCGCCGGCACCAGCCCCAGTGCCAGCGTGCTCACCCGGTCCCGCAACCCGGCAAAGTGCTGCCGCTGGGCAAGCCATTCCGTTTCGCCCTCACTGCGTAACTGGGGCAGCAACCACTGGTGGAACTCGACATTCCACAGCAGCTCGCGGTACACGAAATCCTCCCCCATGGCGTCCATCTGCATGCGCCACTCGGGGTGCTCTTCATTCACGTAGATCAGGAACCGCTGCTCCTCGAGGACCGGCAGGTCACTGGAGAAATAGTAATTCTCGGCTTTCTGCCAGCGCTCCTCATCCCCACCCTGGTAGAAAACGAACATCAGCAGGTTGATCGCGATCAGCACAAAGCACATCAGCGGGGGCCGGCGCCAGTCGGGCTTGTTCTGGACAGGGATAATCAGCAATGGGATGTCCTTGCAGGTCGCGTCATGGTGCCAGCACCGGGTATGGATGGAAGGCCGGGCGCAGAACGCTGTTCCTTCTTTCTTTTTCCATGCGCAAAAATGTCTTATCGGGCACCGATCGTCAAATTGCTTTCGGGACTCCGGGGGAAATGTGGGTCATGCCGGTGCAATGCCCACATGTTGCGTCATATTCGACCTTACCAGACACACGGGAAAAGTTTTAGCTCGCCGGTGCCCGGGACCTGCCTCACTATTCCCGCTCGCCCCGTTGCAGGTGTAGCGGTACCGGCGGCTCCCAGCTGCGTACGTGCACATCGCGCTGCGGGAAGGGTACCTCGATGCCGCGCTGGTTGAACTCGCGCAACAGCTCCAGGTTATAGAGGGCGTAGGGGTCCCCCAGGGGCGAAACCATATTGCTGTTTACCCAGACCACCAGCTTGAAGTTCAGTGCGTTGTCACCGAATTCCATCAGCCAGACCTCGGTCTTGCGCTGCCAGTCGGTGTGGGTGATGTTCACCCGCTCGGCCGCTTCCATGGCCGCCTCGCGCACGACATCGGGATCCGAGCCGTAGGCAACCCCGAACGGCACATGGATACGCCGCACCGGGTCATCCAGTGTGTGGTTGATCACCCGCCCGGCAACGAACTCGGTGTTGGGCACCAGGATATCGATATTGTCGCGCGTGGTAATGCGTGTGGAGCGGACATTGATGTCGCGTATACGGCCGAACACCCCCGACTCCAGCTCCACCAGGTCGCCGACCCGCAGCGGCTGTTCGAACAGCAGGATCAGGCCCGAGATAAAATTGGAGAAGATTGCCTGCAGGCCGAAACCGATACCCACCGACAGGGCACCGGCAACCAGTGCCAGCTTCGACGTATCCAGTCCCAGCATGACCAAAGCCACTAACAGGCCGGTTGCGATCAGGCAGTAGTGCAGCACCCGCCCCAGGTTGTACATGGACGATTCGCTGGCCCGGTTTTTGGCCACCAGCCGGCCGAGGAAGCGGCGGGCGAGGTTGGAAACCACGAAGGCCCCGATCAGCACCAGCAGGATTTTGGCGATGTCCCGCAGGGAAATCGGGTTTTCCGCGATACTGAACAGTTTGTAATTCGCCAGGTTGCGCCAGCTGGTGGCCACCACATTACCCAGGTAACCGGCCTGCTCGCGCACGGTGCGCCACCACCCCTGGCGCTGCTGGAATACCTTGAGGGCCGCGGACTCATAACGCAGGGCATCCTCAACCAGGTCATCGATGCGGGTTACTGCGTTACTGACTTTTTCGAAGTAATTCCACCAGCGGTTCATTACCTCACTGTCTTCCCGCCGCCAGCTGGCCACCTGTCGCTGGCGTACGTTCAGCTCGCGTAACGTCTTATCCACCACGCCCCGCGCTCGCTCCACCAGCTCGCGACTCTGCACCAGGTTCACGTCTTCCGCGTCCGGGTTGAGGACGTTATTCATGGCCAGCAATTGCTCCAGCTTGTGCCGGCGCAACTGCTCTTCCGTTTCCTGCAGGCGCAACTCCATCAGTCGCAGCTCGCGCTCCAGTCGCAAGCCGGGATCGGCTGAGCGCGGCCGGGTTTCGGCCAGCTGCTTCTCCTGGGCGGAGGTCTCGCTGATCGCCTCCTCCTTCTTCTCGATATCCTGCTGCAGTTTTTCCGCGGCCGCTTCACTGTACTGGAGTTCCGCCAGCATGCGCTCCAGCTGCTGCTCGGCGAGCCGGATTTCCTCTTCCCAGGCAGAGGTCCGTTCCGCCACGGTCTTGCGGCGCTCCACCACATCCAGGTGACGCAACTGGGCCAGCAGCAGGTTCAGGGTGGCCACCTGCACCGCGGTGGGATCGCCACTCACTTCCCGCAGCGCCGCCACCTGCTTGCGCAACCGGTCGAGGGAGGCGGCCTGGGATTCATCGAGACTCTGCGCTTCCAGCTGCATGCTGGAAAGGCGCCGGCGGGACTGGGCGACAATCTGGTCAGTCTGGGCCCACTGCAGGACATTGGGGTTCTGCGGGTATTCGACGTCGGGCAGGAAGGGGGTTTTCTGGTATTCCCGGTAACGGTCCCAGGTATTGTCGATGTCCTCCAGCGTGGTAGTGATCGAACGGGCGAGATCCTGTACCGGTTTGCTGTCCGGTAGTTTTTCGCGTCGCTCCTGCCAGGCTTCCCGCAATTCCCCATACCACTGCTCCCGTTGTTCCCGGGTGGCGTCGGGCCAGCCGGTCCACCAGTCAGCGGAGAGGTTATCGAAATCGGGAATCTCCGGCGCAAACTCCTCGGGCTTCTTGGTGCCGGGTAATTGCGCCAGCGCCTGGCAGGAAAAAAGAGTCAGCAGTAATGCCAGCAGGAAAGCTGCCGCCCGGGAGGGCAATGGCAGTGTTGCGCCACGAGCGCACGGAGGGGAAAGTCCGGGATCACCCACCATAGCCGTATCAGTCCATGAAAGTCCCTGGCGTAAGAAATGCACGAGCGCGCGGGTGCCGGATGCATCCGCGGACTCAGTTTTCAGTGTAGTCCAGCCGCTTTTCCAGCCTGTCAGCACCGATAGATTCGCGCCAGGTCGGAGCGATTGCGGCTGTCCCGGTCGCGATAGTGACGGTGACGGTGGCGGTGGCGGTGGCGGTGGCGGTGGCGGTGGCGGTGGCGGTAATGTGCATGGCAGGCACTCAACCGCCCAAGTCCATGCAATGGACGCAGAACCCCACAGTCAATGTGGCATCCGGCTGCTGGAGAACCGCCTCAGCTGGCGCCGCCGCGAGCCACGGCCGGTCCCGCAACCAGATCACGACACTGGCCAGGATTAGCCTTCAAAGTCCGCCGGCTAGCGGCCGGCGCGGGAGGGACTATGCAGCGGCCAGCGGATTCAGAGAAAGTGCTGGACCTTGTTCTTGTAGCTGCGACTCATCTTGAGGCGTTCGCCATTATTAAGTACCAGGTGGTACTCGCCGTTGATATGCGCGCATATCTCCCGTACCCGGCCCAGGTTGACGATAGTGGAGCGATGGATCCGCTGGAATTTCGCCGGGTCCAGCTGCTGCTCCAGCTCCTTCATGGTGATACGCATGACATGGGTCTCGCCATTGGCGTGCACGCACATGTAGTCACCGGCGGCATCGATCCAGTCAATGTCGGCGGCGGGCACCAGGGTGATCCGGCCCGCATCCTTGATGGCTATCTTTTCCGGGTAGCGGCTACCGCCCCACTCCCCCTGGAGATCTCCCGCCGCCAGTTTCTGTTCCAGCACCTCGGGGGATTCGCTGGTAAGGTCCGCCACCGCTTCCAGCAGCTGCTCCCGCTGGGTGGCAATATCAGCGCTGGCGATCTTGTTCCGCACCCGCTCCATGGCGGTCCGCAACCGCTCTTCCTCGATGGGCTTGAGCACGTAGTCCACGGCATTGACCTCGAACGCCTCCACCGCGTACTGGTCGTACGCGGTGACAAAGACCACCTGCGGGATCTCTTCCCGCGGCAGTTGCTGGACCATCTGCAAGCCGTCGACCCCGGGCATCTGGATGTCCACAAACAGGACATCCGGCCGCAGTGCCGGCACCTGCTCCAGGGCCTCGCGACCATTGCTGCACTCGCCGATCACCTCTACATCACCCAGGGCCTGCAGCCGCAGGCGCAGGCCCTTGCGGGCCAGGGGTTCATCGTCAATGACGATGGCTCTCAGTCTGTCTCGGTTGCCACTCATGTCTCGATTCCTGTTGGTAGGGAATTCTTATATGCACTGCCAGCCCTCCCTCATTGCGGTTGCGGAAGCGCACCTTCTGCTCCGGGCCATAGAGTGCACGCAGGCGCTCGCAGGTGTTGCGGATACCCACGCCCTGCCCGGACCCTAGGCCAGCCAGCACCTCCTCGGATACGCCAGGGCCATTGTCGCTTACCTCCAGCAACAGTTCACCGGCAAACACCCGCGCCTTGATATTGATCTCGCCGCCCCACTCCCGCTGTGAGATAGCGTATTTGATCGCATTTTCCACCAGCGGTTGCAGCAACAGGCTGGGCACCAGTGCCCGCGGCGAGTCGCCATCCAGGTCGACGTTTACCGCCAGGCGGTCATCGAAGCGCACCTTCTCGATATCCAGGTAGAGCATCAGCGCCTCGACTTCCTTGGCCAGGGTGACCTTCTGCATCGGGTCGTTATCCAGCGAGTGGCGCAGGAACTGCGACAGGCGCGACACCATGTCGTTGGCCGTGCGCCCCTGGCTGTCCAGGATCAGCGTGGAGATGGCATTGAGGGTATTGAAGAGGAAATGCGGATTGAGCTGGTAGCGCAGCATCTTGAGCTGCGCCTGGTGCGCCATGGACTCGGCACGCAGAGCCTTGGCCTGCTGCGCCAGCGAGGTCTGGTAGTACTTGATGCCGTAATAGAGCGCCGCCCAGGTCATCAGGATCAGGAATGAGTAGGAAAACCAGTAGACGGCCAGGACTGCCGGGTGCTCGCCCTTCTCGGTGCCGTAAAGCCAGGCCGAGCCCGCGAACTTGATTGCCGCCCAGAGGACCGCCGCCAGCGCCACCACGCCCAGGGACCCGAACAGTCGCAGCGCCGGGGGCTTGTTCCACAGGCGCTGGAAACCTCGCCGCATGACCTCGGACAGCAGCACGCCGGACGCGGTGGCCGCGGCGATATAACCGGTATGCAGCCAGTGGTTCTCCACCCAGAAGAAGCTGCCGACAAACGTGAGCAGGGTGTAACCGCCCCAGCCGGAAAGCTGCAGGGCCCGGTATTGCCAGCGATGCGTGGCGAGCCTCTCGGCCAGCCAGTGAAAGACATTGTTGCCCATATGGTTCCGCAATTGCGCGCGGACCGGGATCCGCGCAGAATTTACTGCCGGGAAGCCGCCGATGCGGCCACTGGGGCCGAACGGGGCCCTTCCCACTTTGGTCAAACATACTAATTGCCCGCTGCCCCGGGCGAAATACCGCCGGGCGCAGCCTGGCAACAGACTGCCGCAGGAGCCCCCTTGAACTACTGGCTTTTCAAGTCCGAACCCGATGAATACAGCCTGCAGGACCTGGCCGCTGAGCCGGACCGCACGGGACGCTGGGACGGGATCCGGAACTACCAGGCGCGCAATTTCCTGCGGGACCGGGTGCGGGAAGGGGACGGGGTGCTGTTTTACCACAGCGCCTGCCGGGTGCCGGCCGTGGTGGGCACCGCCGTGGTGGTCCGGGAGGCCTACCCGGATCCGGCCCAGTTCGACCCCGAATCAGCCTATTTTGACCCCAAGGCGACGCAGGAAAAACCGCGCTGGTTTTGCGTGGATATACGCTGGCAGGGAGAATTCGCGCGGCCGGTGCCGCTGGCGACGATCAAGGCCGACCCCGACCTGCAGGAAATGGTGCTGGTAAAGCAGGGACGCCTGTCGGTGCAGCCGGTGGCCGCGGGTGAATGGCGCCACCTGCTGCGAATGGGACGGGGCTGATCCCCGGCGCCGCTTATTGGGCAGGGGCCGGTTCAGCGGGGGCCAAGGACATCCCCCGGTGTGGGTTGCTGGTTGGAGGGACCGTCGCAGGAACAGCCCCGGCGGCCGGTTGAGGTCTCCCACTCGCGGTAATTCTCCCCGCGACACTGCATACGCAGGCTCTGGCAATGGGAGCTGTAGCGAATCCGGCTGTCACTGGCATTCTCCAGGAATATCTGTGCCAGGCTGCTACAACCGCCCAGGCCCATCACAAGGCCCAGCGTGAGAATAAATTTTCTTATTTTCATAGTTTAAAGGCCCATTATGCTCTTGCCAGCTGACTATAGCCCGGCCGGGGCACCGCAGACCAGCAGTGGGCTAGACAAAGTCCGCGATTTCCCCCAGCGGCTTCTTGTCGATGGCCGGCACCTCCGCCCCCTCGGCCGGCAGGCCCGCCACCAGGATCATATACGGCTTTTCCGTGGCCGGGCGCCCGAGGATCTGGTTGAGGAACCTCATCGGGCTGGGTGTGTGGGTGAGTGTCGCGACGCCGGCGTTGTGGAGGGCGGCGATCAGCATACCAGTGGCAATGCCCACCGATTCGGATGTGTAGTAATTCTTGCGCCGCTCGCCGTCCCCGGCACTGGTGAATTTTTTCAGGAACACCACGATCAGGTAGGGCGCCGTCTCCAGGAAGGGTTTGTGGGCGTCGGTGCCCAACGGCTCCAGGGCCTGCAGCCACTCCTCCGAGGCACGACGCTGGTAAAATTCACGCTCCTCCTCTTCCGCCGCCAGGCGGATCCTGCGCTTGATCTCCGCACTCTCGGCCACCACGAAATGCCAGGGCTGCATATTGGCCCCGCTGGGGGCGCTGCCGGCAGTGCGGATCGCATCCTCGATGACCGCACGGGGCACCGGCGCGGCACTGAAGTCGCGCACCGTGCGCCGCCGGCGCATCAACTGGTAAAACGCGCTGGCGCGGCTGCACATCTCTGTCTCACCCAGCGGCTCAAACTGCAGCGGCACAAACTCACCCGGGGCCCCCATCAGACCACCCCCTTGGTGCTGGCAATAAAGAGGCTGAGCAATGAGAGCAGGGTCAGCACCCCCACGATCACACCGAGCAACAGCAGCGGGCGGAACGGCTTGCGCTCGGTCTCGTTGACGCCGCTGTGGAGGAATCTGTCGACCCGTGCCTGGTCCTCGTCGGAAAGTTTTTTCTTATCGTTCATGGGATATTTCGCCTGTTGTTATGCCCCCGGGTCCGCGCGGAGAGTTCAGGAGCAGTTTAGGAGAAAGCCGCTGACGGTAAAAGCGGCCGGCAAGCAGGCAAAAAAAAGCCCCGCTGGGCGGGGCTGGCAAGGCTGCTTGGAAACAGGTCGAGGGGGCCGCTTACAGCGGGGCTGCCTACAGCAGCTCCTCCTCGATATCCATCAGGCTGTGGCTGCCGGCATCGACACTGGCGGCCAGTCCGCGGGTGCGCGGCAACAGGCGCTGGAAATAGAAGCGCGCGGTCTTGACCTGTCCTTTGTAGAAGCTGTCCCCATCCACTTTAGGCAGGGCCACGGCGGCAGCCTTGGCCCACATAAAGGCGTAGGCCACGTAACCGAACAGGTGCAGGTACTCCACCGAGGCGGCGCCCGGCGCGTGGGGGTCGGCCTTGGCGGCCTCGATGATCTTTCCGGTGACATCCCGCAGCCGCTGGAGCTCTTCCGCCAGCGGCTGTACGAACTCGGCCAGGTGTTCGTTATCGATGTGCGTGTCGACGAACGCCTGCACGTCGTCGGCAAACAGGTTGAAGAAGGCCCCGCCGTTGGCGACGGTCTTGCGGCCCACCAGGTCGAGAGCCTGGATACCGTTGGTGCCCTCGTAAATCTGGGTAATGCGCACGTCGCGCACCAGCTGCTCCTGGCCCCATTCGCGGATATAGCCGTGGCCGCCAAACACCTGCTGGCCGGTCACGGTGCAGTCCAGGCCCATATCGGTGAAGAAGGCCTTGGCTACCGGGGTGAGCAGGGCCACCATCGCTTCCGCGTTTTTCTTCTCATCACCCTCACCGAACTTGGCGATATCCAGCCACTGCGCCACGTAAGTGGACAGGGCGCGGCCGCCACCGATCAGCGCTTTCTGGGTAAGCAGCATGCGGCGCACATCCGGGTGTACGGTGATCGGGTCAGCGGCCTTGTCGGCCTGCTGCGGGCCCGCCGGGGAGCGGCTCTGGATACGCTCGCGGGCGTACTCCAGCGCGTTCTGGTAAGAGCGCTCGGAGGCGCCCAGGCCCTGGATGCCCACACCCAGGCGCTCGTAGTTCATCATGGTGAACATGGCCGCCAGGCCCTTGTTCACCTCGCCCACCAGCCAGCCGGTGGCGCCGTCGAAGTTCATCGCGCAGGTGGCGGAGGCCTTGATGCCCATCTTGTGCTCGATGGAACCGCAGTTGACCGCGTTGCGCTCGCCCAGGCTGCCGTCCTCGTTCACCAGGAACTTCGGCACCAGGAACAGGGAGATCCCCTTGGGTCCCTTCGGCGCATCGGGCAGCTTGGCCAGCACCAGGTGGATGATGTTCTCGGACAGGTCCTGGTCGCCGCCGGTAATAAAGATCTTGCTGCCGGTGACCTTGTAGCTGCCGTCGTCCTGCGGCTCGGCCTTGGTACGGATAATGCCCAGGTCGGTACCGGCGTGGGGCTCGGTCAGGTCCATGGCACCGGACCAGGTACCCTCGTACATCTTCGGCAGGTACTTCTGCTTCAGCTCCTCACTGCCGTGGGCATCGAGCGCCAGGCAGGCACCGGCAGTCAGCACCGGATAGAGGGCGAAGGAGATATTGGCGGAGTTGATCATCTCCTCGACCTGTGCGCCCAGCATTTTGGGCATGCCCATGCCGCCGTATTCCGGGTTGCCCAGCAGTGCGCCCCAGCCGCCCTCACAGAAAGTGGCATAGGCTTCCCTGAAGCCCGCCGGAGTAGTGACCACGCCGTCGTCCCACTGGCAGCCCTCTTCGTCGCCGGAGCGGTTGATCGGGTCCAGGGTGTTGGCGGCGAGCTTGGCCATTTCCTCGAGAATCGCGTCAGCGGTCTCGCGATCCACCGCGCCGGCCAGCCCGGGCAGGCGTGCCCAGAGCTCATCCGCAGCAAAAACTTCGTGCAGCAGGAAGTTCATCTCCCGCAGGGGGGCCTTGTAGTCAGCCATGCTCCGTGTGCCTCATTCAGTTGTTTCAAACAGCCGTTTGAATCTAGGCGCGCAGCAGGGACTTGTCAACTGTCTTTGCATGCACCGGAGGCGCGGACAGGCAGATGGGGGGATGCGGGCTCTCGACCGGATACCCGCAGCCCGGGCCAGTGGACTCCAGCGGGAACCCACTGGCCCGTGCTCAGGAAAGGAGCGGATCCAGGCCCAGGTGCTCCGCAGCGACACGGTAGTCGGCCGCCTCATCGAACGGCACCACCCCGAGCAGCGGGGCCGGCAGGAGGTGGTGCAGTGTGGCCAGGTTTTCTTCCGGGCGCGCCATGCCCTCGCGGGCAAAGTTGGCCACCCAGCCGGCCAGCTGCAGGCCATCACGGCGTATCGACTCTGCAGTCAGCAGTGCGTGATTGATGCAGCCCAGCTGCATTCCCACCACCAGGATCACCGGGATATCCAGCTCCCGCGGCAGGTCGGACAGGAACCCGCGCGGCCCCAACGGGGTGCGCCAGCCCCCCGCCCCCTCGATCAGCACCAGGTCGGCACCGCTATTCATGACCCCGCGGCACACGCCGGCCAGGCGCCCCACGTCCAGGCGCTTGCCCGCCTCCATCGCAGCAATATGGGGGGCGATGGCCGGTTCGAGCGCGATCGGGTTGACCTGCTGGTAGGGCAACTCCATGGTCATCGCTTCCTGCAGCAGCAGCGCGTCGGCGTTGCGCAGGCCCTCATGGGTGCACTCACAGCCGGAGGCCACCGGCTTCACCGCTGCCGTCTGCAGCCCGCGAGCGGCAGCAGCGGCCAGCAGGGCCGCGGTCACATGGGTTTTACCGACCTCGGTGTCGGTGCCGGCAACGAAAAAGGATCTGGCCACTGGTACCCCTCCTGAATTTGCAGTTTTTTTCTTGACGCCTCTTTAAACGCCGTCTACTTGCTGATAAATTACCCACTTAGAGTAATTATTAATCAGCCGGCCGCTGTATATAGCCCCGGGTTAGGATAATTTCTCCAATGAAAGTCCCGGGTTTACCGGGCTGGCAATCAAGGACAGCGCTGTCACCCAGCATTGCCATCAAAGTCGCACCGTATGTGCCGTGCCGCCGGAGCCACCCAGCGTGACTCCTGACCGCCGCGCCATGCGATAGCAGGGAAGCTGACACAACCGGAACCTTGACCAACCAGACGCGTTACCGAGATTATGCGATACATTGCTTTTGCCCTGTTGCTGCTTGCCCCGTTCTTTGCCTCCGCCGCTGTGACCAAGGCGGACGAGGTCGTCGTGTATAAATCCAAGGCGCTGATGCAGCTGAAGAAAAATGGCCGCGTGCTCAAGAGCTACAAGGTCTCTTTTGGCGACAACCCCCGTGGTCACAAAATCCAGCAGGGTGACGAGCGCACGCCGGAAGGCCGCTATACCCTCGACTGGAAAAACCCGCAGAGCCGCTTTTACCGCTCGATCCACATCTCCTACCCGAACCGGGCGGACAAGGCCCGCGCACGGCGCCTGGGTGTCAATCCCGGTGGCGATATCATGATCCACGGCATCAAGCCGCAGTGGACCGGTATGGAAGATTACCTGAAAAGGATGAACTGGACCGACGGTTGTATCGCGGTGAACAACCGTGAGATGGACGAGATCTGGGCCATGGTGGATACCCCCACCCCTATCTCCATCTACCCCTGATCCCCTCCGGGACCAGCTAGATCATCCGACGGGCGCCCGCTGTACAGCCGGCGCCCGTTTTGTTTTTCGACGCCTGCCCGGCCTCGAGATCCAGGTAGAGCAGCTCGTAACTGGCCGGCAGGCCGGCGGGCGTCCGCCACTGCTCATAGGCTTCCGCCAGGGCCTGCAGGCGCGCGCGGCCGGTCAATCCGCGCCCGGCATCGCGATTGACGTTATGGGCACCGATGGTTTTCAGCTCCCGCATCAATTCCATCACGGTATCGAAGTGCAGCACCCGGCCCTCGGACTTCAGCGCACCGGACAACCCGGCCCCCCTCGCAGCCGCCAGCCAGTCACCGGCGGGGAGAAAACGATTGACGTGCACACCGCCATCCACGGCGGCCCAGCTGCGCCGCAGTTCATCCAGGGTCCCCGGGCCGAGTGTTGCCACCTGGCAGCTGCCATTGTCCGCCAGCACCCGGCGCAGCTCGGCAAACAGCCCCGGCAACCGGTAACACCACTGCAGCGCCATGCTGGAGAACACCAGGTCGACACTGGCGTCCGCCAGCGGCAGGAATTCCGCGTCGGCGGCAATATAGTGGTCTGCCACCGGGCGTTCGCGACGCGCGTAGTCCAGCATGCCCTCGGCCAGGTCCAGCGCGATGATCTCGGCGTCGGGATATCGCCGGCGCAGCAGCTCACAGCCGTAACCGGTGCCGCTTCCCAGGTCGAGAATCCGCTGCGGTGGCCGGCTGGTTTCCAGGCGGCCCAGCAGCTGCCGGCACACGGCCCGCTGCAGGTGGGCTGCCCGGTCGTAACTGCTGGCGGCGCGCCCGAAGGAGCGCGCCACCGCGCGCTTGTCGAAGGGCGCCCCGTCGCTTTCGGTTTCGTGGATTCCCTGGAGAAAAACACAGAGTTGCTTCGCCACCAGTCCGGGGCAGGAGAGCTGCGGCATATGGCCAGCCCCCTCCAGCACCCGCGCATCGGCGCCCAGCGCCCGCAGCTCGGCCGCTGCTGCCACGGGCACAAGCGCGTCACCCTCACCGAGCAGGTGCAGGGCGGGCACGCGCGAATCCTGCCAGCCGGCTATCAGGGCGCGATTATCCCAGCGCCCCAGAACCTCCAGGGCCCGCCCCCAGGCGGGCCCGGTCACGGGCTGTATCCACTGTTTCAGTTGTTTCATGACTGGCCGCATCGCCCGGTCGCCCCGGGCCTGCAGGCCGCAGAACTGCGCCTGCGTCGCCGCCGGATCCGCGGCAAAGCCGCGGCAGAACTGTTCGAATACCCGCGGCTCCATCCCCGGCCACTGCTCGCGCCCGACAAAACTGGCGTTGGCTCCGATGGTGCACAGGCCACGGATTTTGCCGTTGCCGTCCCGGGCCTCGTGCGCCGCCAGCCGCAACGCCAGCATGCCCCCCAGGGAGTGCCCCACCAGCACACAGGGCCCGGGTAAACGGGCGGCGATATCGGCGAGCAGGGTTTCGTCATCGGGCCAGGGTTCGCCGGCGCGACTGCCGAAGCCCGGCAGGTCGATGGTGACTGTGGGCAGGCCGGAGGATTCCCCCAGCTGCGTGCACAGTGGCTCCCAGATGCGGCTGTCACCGCCCCAGCCGTGCAGGAATACCAGCGAGAGGGACTCATTCACGATTGCTCTCCCGTGGTCACATCGCGGGTAACGCCACCGGGCAGTGCCGCGGCCAGGGCGGCGAGCAGGCCCTCGACCTGCGCTGCGCTGTGGGCGGCGGACAGGGTAATTCGCAACCGCGCGGTACCGGCGGGCACCGTCGGTGGGCGGATGGCACCTACCAGGTAGCCCTGTGACTGCAGCCGGGCGGCGACCTGCACCACAGTTTCCTCGCACCCCAGCTGCAGTGGCTGGATGGCGCTGGCGGAGGGCATGAGAGGCAGCCCGAGCTCGCCTGCCCGCTGGCGGAACTGGTCGATACGTGCCTGCAAACGGCGGCGGTGGGCGGGCTCGCCCTGCATCAGCTCCAGCGCGGCGATGCTGCCGGCGGCCACCGCCGGCGGCATACCGGTGGTATAGATATACGGGCGGGCGAACTGCACCAGGAAATCCACCAGTTGCCGCGAACCGGCAATAAAGGCACCAGCGTTGCCCGCCGCCTTACCCAGGGTACCCATCAACACCGGTACCTGCTCCGGTCCCAGGCCCGCAGCCGCCGCACTGCCGGCGGCAGGCAGCTCATCGCTGCCCATGACCCCGAAGCCGTGGGCCTCGTCCACCATCAGCCAGGCGTTGTACTGCCGGCACAGCGCAGCAATCCCGGCCAGGGGGGCACAGTCGCCGTCCATGCTGTAGACACCGTCCACCGCCACCAGGATATTGCCGCCGTTGCGCTGCGCCCGCTGCAACTGGCGCTCCAGTGCAGGCAAGTCGCTATGGGCAAAACGCAGGCTCTCGGCGCGGCACAGGCGCGCGCCGTCGATCAGAGAGGCGTGGTTGAGCTTGTCGGAGATGATGTTGTCGCCGCGCCCCACCAGGGCACAGATGGTGCCGACATTGGCCATATAGCCGCTGGAGAATACCAGCGCCGCCTCGCGGCCGGTAAGTTCGGCGATTTTCTGCTGTAGCTGCTCGTGCACCTGCAGGTGCCCGTTGACCAGGTGGGAAGCGGTCGCACCGGCGCCCAGCCCGGCCCCGGCCTGCTGCGCGGCAATGACCGCCGGATGGGTGGCCAGGCCCAGGTAGTCATTGCTGCTGAAAGCCACCAGCGGAGCGCCGTCCACTTCCGCTTCCGGCCCCGGCGCGGCGGCCAGGGTTTTCAGCTGGCGGTAAAGCTTGCGCTCGCGGCGCTCATCGAGGCGCTGGCGGAGCATATCCGCCAGCGGACTGGCGGCAGTCATTTTGCGGCGTCGTAGAAGTAGGGGTCGTTTTCCTGTTCGGCGATGCGGGCACCGAGGTCTGCCTCCACCTCGGATTCATCCGCGTACTGCTGGTACTCCTCCGGCTGGATGCCCAGGCGGGCGAACAACTGCATGTCCTCGTTGGCCTCGGGGTTACCGGTAGTGAGCAGCTTCTCACCGTAGAAAATCGAGTTGGCACCCGCCAGGAAGGCCAGCGACTGCATCTCGTCACTCATCGCCTCGCGCCCGGCGGACAGACGCACGTGGGACTTTGGCATCATGATGCGGGCCACGGCGATGCAGCGGATAAACTCGAACGGGTCCAGGTCCTTCTCATCTTCCAGCGGGGTGCCGGCCACTTTCACCAGCATATTGATCGGCACCGACTCCGGGTGCTCCGGCAGGTTGGCCAGCTGCATCAGCAGCCCGGCACGGTCCTTCTCGCCCTCGCCCAGGCCGACGATACCGCCCGCACAGACTTTCATGCCCGCGGCGCGAACCCGGTCGAGGGTTTCCAGGCGGTCCTGGTAGGTGCGGGTGGTGATGATCTCGCCGTAGTACTCCGGCGAGGTATCCAGGTTGTGGTTGTAGTAGTCGAGCCCCGCCTCGGCCAGTTCGCGGGCCTGTTCGTCCTTCAGCATACCCAGGGTCATGCAGGTCTCCAGCCCCAGCGCTTTCACTTCCCGCACCATGCGGGTGACATACGGCATGTCCTTTTTCTTCGGTGAGCGCCAGGCGGCCCCCATGCAGAAACGGGTGGCGCCACTGGCCCTGGCCGCACGCGCCTCCTCGACCACCTTTTCCACCTTCATCAGTTGCTCCCGCTCCAGCCCGGTATCGTAGCGGGCGCTCTGTGGGCAGTAGGCGCAATCCTCGGGACAGGCGCCGGTCTTGATGGAACAGAGGGTGCTCACCTGTACCCGGTTGGGATCGAAGTGCATGCGATGCACCTGCTGGGCGGTAAACAACAGGTCATTGAACGGCAGCGCGAACAGGTCCAGGACCTGCTGGCGGGTCCAGTCGTGGCGCTCCCCGGCGTACAGGGAGGAGGCGTTGGTCATTTGCTGGGCGGCGGTCACAGGGGTAGTCTCCCATCGATTATTGGCGGCGGCTTGTTATGGATGGCACCGGTAAAGTCGCCAGTTTAGCGGTGGCCGGACCGCTGTCAACCAAATGGCCAGGGAATGGTTTACAGACTGATTTCACATTTTTTGTCACGCAGGCTGGCACTGTGCCTGTTGTGCAGCCGCCCTGCGGGCACTGCCGCCGGCATCTGCCATGCCTGCAGCGCGGATCTGCCGCAACTGCAATGCGCCTGCCCCCGCTGCGCCCTTCCCCTGCCGGTGGCGGCCACCTGCCCCCGGTGCCTGCGCCGGCCTCCGGTCTTCGACGCGGCACACTGTGCCTGGCACTACGCCTACCCGGTGGCGCAGCTGGTGCGACGCTTCAAGGACCGGGGGGATATGGCGGCGGCGCACAGTCTCACAATGCTGGCGGCTGCACAGCTCGGCCCCCCGGCCCCACCGCCCGATATCCTGGTCCCTGTTCCCCTGCACTGGCGCCGCTACTGGCAGCGTGGCTTCAACCAGGCCCAGGTGATCGCGACAAAGCTGGGGGATGCGTGGGGGCTCCCGGTCCATACCGGCAAGCTGCGCCGGGCCAGGGCCGGCGCCAGCCAGCGGGGACTCGACCGGCGGCAGCGGCTGCGCAACCTGGAGGGCTGCTTTGTCGCCCGCGGGCGATTCGATGGCCTGCATGTGGGGCTGGTGGATGATGTGATGACCACCGGCGCCACCCTGGAGGCGGCGGCGCGCACCCTGCACTCCGCCGGTGCCGTGTCTATAAGCGCCTTCGCACTGGCCAGAACCCCCTGACACTCCGTCCTCAACGGAAATAGACCGGAAAACGACATCCCGTCAGAATAGCGCCCCACGCCAGCCTGGCACCGGAGTCTCAATCCGGGGGCAGCGCTGCTAACGTTATACCTAGTGACCAGCCGCTCGCACGCCGTCGAGCGCCAGACGGGAATCCCAGCGATGAGTGACAACAAGCTGCCGCGCAGTGTGGTGATCAGCGGCACCGGCCTCTGGACACCGCCCCATTCGATCAGCAACGAAGAGCTGGTCGACGCCTACAACCGCTTCGCCGAGCGCTTCAACGCCGAACATGCGGATGCCATCGAGGCCGGAGAGATAGCTGCCAGGCCGCTGTCATCGGCGGAGTTCATCGAGAAGGCGTCGGGTATCAAGAGCCGTTTTGTGGTCAGCCGCGAAGGTATCCTCGACCCGGAACGCATGCGCCCCTACCTGCCTGAGCGCGCTGACGACGAGCTCTGCCTGCAGGCGGAGATGGGCCTGGCCGCCGCCAGGGACGCGCTGGCCGCCGCCGGCAAGAAACCGGGGGATATCGATGCGGTGATCGTGGGCGCCTCCTACCTGCAGCGGGCCTATCCCGCGATCGCCATCGAGATCCAGGGTGCACTGGGCATCGACGGCTTTGCCTTCGATATGGAAGTCGCCTGCTCATCCGCCACCTTCGCCCTGCAGCGCGCGGTGGATACCATCTGCTCCGGTGCGGCGAAAACCGTGCTGGTGATCAATCCGGAGCTGGCCTCGCCCCAGGTCGACTACACCGACCGTGACAGCCACTTCATTTTTGGCGATGTGGCGGTGGCGAGTGTGGTCGAGAGCGCCGAGACCTGTACCGCCGACGATGCCTGGGAGATTCTCGGTACCCGCGCAAAGACGGTGTTTTCCAACAACATCCGCTCCAACTTCAGCTACACCTCCCGCGCCGCGGATGTGGATCCGTTCGGCGATGGCAAGCTGTTCCGCCAGAACGGCCGCAAGGTGTTCAAGGAAGTCTGCCCCATGGCCGCCGCGCACATTGAGAAACATGTCCGCGAAACCGGGGGCGCCCCTGCAGAGCTGGCCCGCTACTGGCTGCACCAGGCCAATATCAACATGAACAACCTGATCGCGCGAAAGCTGATGGGCGATGGCGCCAGTGAAGAGCGCGCCCCGGTGGTACTGGACCGCTATGCCAACACCGGCTGCGCCGGCTCGGTCATTGCCTTCCACCTCTATCGCGACGACCTGCAACCGGGCGACCGCGGGGTCATCTGCTCCTTCGGTGCCGGCTATTCCATTGGCAGCCTGGTAGTGGAAAAGGCCCGCCGCTGATTGCGGCTCCTGCCGCTGGAAACGGGTGGTCCGGCGACCACCCTGCCCCCTCAATCGCCGCTCAACCCCACCTTTCGCCCCTTTGCCCCTTTGCCCCTTTGCCCCCACCCGGCACCCGCGGGCCCGCACCCTCTTCACTGCCCACCCCGGCTGTCCCGATCAGTGATGACCAACCTTACCCGAAGACCGGCTTGAGGGTGATATTTGCCCCAATAAAAAGCATAGATCGAGATATACAGTTTATTTTTTACATATTCTTAATATATGCAGACTAGATTTTATCCGAACTGTAGATATAATCGCCGCCTCATCCAGTGATTGAACCCAACGGCCCGCTTAGCGGCCCCTGAAATCCAGAAGTACCATGTCAACTGCCACCACCATTACTCCACCGGAGATGCCCGCCATTGAGGCGCCCCCCGGCCACACCCTGTGCCGGCGACGGGAGCTAGTGCTGGACATCTTTGCCATGAACAGCTTCTCCTGGGCCGTTGCCATCCCGATCGAGCTGCTGCTGGCCGGCATGAGCCTGCAGGAGCATATCCAGGTACGCCTGATGGCGGTGGTGTTCAATACCCTGATCGCGCGCCCGTTCGGGGTCTATCGCCACTGGGTGGCGGACCGCTTTGGCGGGCGTGGGCCAGTCAATGCCTACCTGCTGGACACCTTTGTTTTCCTCAGCTTCCAGTTCCCGCTCTACGTGGGCAATATGTTGCTGGGTGGCGCCAGCTGGGCCGAGATCGCCACGGCCAGCGCCACCTTCCTGGTCATTGCCGGCGCCCTGGGCCGGCCCTACGGAATTTATCTCGACTGGCTGCGCCGGATGTGGATAAATAGGCGGTCCCGCGGCATCGACGCCACCATGACGCTGGATCCGCAATGAGGTCAGTAGTGCTGGAAAACGAGATAAAGAACAGTGACCTGACCATCGGCATCGTCGCCGGCACCGCCACAGACACCCAGTTCGGGCTCACTTTCCTTGCCGAGCGCCAGGTCCGGGGTATCGGCCTGTCCCTGTCCGCATCTCCCCAGGCCCAGACCAACCTGCAGGCCCTGGATCGCAACGCCCTGACCAGCCAGCTGGTGGATGCAATTGTCGAGCTGCACCGGGCCGGCGCCGATGCGGCCATGATCTACTGCAACTCCCTTTCCGGTGCCGTGGACCTGGAAAAGGTGCGCGCCTCGGCCCCGATCGAGGTGATTTCCCCACTCGATGTCTATGCCGAACTGACCGGGCGCTATCGCAACTTCGGCCTGCTGGCGGCCAACTGCCAGAGCTGTGCCAATATCGAGCGCGAGATCCTTTCGCGCAACAATACCGCCAAGGTCATCGGTATTGGCAACCTGCAGATCGTCGAGGACATCGAGGACCAGATCCCGCCGGAGGTGATCGTGCGCCAGCATGCCCTCGACGACCTGGCCGCCGCCCTGGTCAAGAGCGGTGTGCAGATCCTGATCCTCGGTTGCACTCACTTCGATTATTTCTATCCGGAGCTGCTGCGTCACTGCGAGGGCATCCACCTGTTCCTGCCCTCTGAGCGCATGCTGCAGTTGTTGCGGCAGAGGCTGCCCTGCGCCGCCTGACAGGGCGCCTCAGTTAGTACCAACGCACCCCAAACTGTCCGGTTTATCCCCCCATCTCGCTTGTATAGTGCAGACTTTTGCATTATCTAGTATTGAGGATTGAACCGCAGGGTGGTTACGACCGCCCCAATACCCCCGGACCGCAGGAATTGGTCCGCTCCACAGCGAATGGTTACAAGGATGATAAATACCATGGATCGCGCTGGCATTCCCGTGCGCGCCGCCCTGGCGGTGCTCGCCTTCGCCGGTGCCGCCCCCGCCTCCGCTGCCCCCCTGCCGGAGTTGTTTACCGATACCCAGGTGGCACTCGTATGGCCAGTGTTGCTGGCCACAGCGCTGGTGGCGACAGCGGTTGCCGCCCTTTTTATACGGCAGCGCGCCGGGCACGCCGCAATGCAATCGAGCGCCACTATCGAGCGCCTCAAGTCCGACAACACCAAGTTGTACCGGCGCCTGCAGGCCACCAACAACGAGGTCGCCCGGCGCGACGTACAGCTGAGTGAAACCCGCGACACCGTTGAGCTGCTCCGGCAGGAGCGCAACGATGTGCACGCCACCATCAACCACCGGCTCCAGCGCCCCCTGGAAGCTGTGCAGGGTACCCTCAACCTGCTCCTGCGGGGTGGCGACCCCGAGTCGGCCGGGCTGGCGGAAATGGCACAGCGGCAACTGGAAGCCGCCCTGCAGGCCCTGTCCCAACTGCGGCGACGCGGCGGTGCAGATATCCCGGTCGCAGAGCCCGGCACCCAGCCCGCCCGCTCGTCGGGCAGCCTGTCGGTATTACTGGTGGAGAACGAAGAGCAGGACACCCTGCTGGGGGCGCTGGAGCAACGGGGACACCGGGTCGTGCGTATGACCAATGGCCTCGACGGCGCCGAGGCCGCGGGCCGGGACAAATTCGACCTGGTGCTACTCGACTGCGACCTGGGCCAGCTGGATTGTGTCGAGGTGACCCGCAAGATCCGGCGGCATTCCGGCCGCGACCTGCCGATTTTTGCGCTGGTCAATGCCCTGCTGGGCGGCGAGAAGGAGCGCTACCAGGCCGAGGGGCTGACCGGGGTGCTCGCCCGGCCGGTGATGGATACACAGCTGCAGCAGCTGCTCAACTGGGTCTCCCGCCGCGCCCGGCAACAGCCGCGCCGCCCGGCCAAGGCGGACACCTCCCGCCTGCTGAACCCCGCCACGCTGGAGCGCCAGCGGGACACGCTGGGCCACCTGGCCTTTGCCGAGTTGCTCAGCAGCCGCATTGCTGCCCTGCCCAAGCGCATCACCTCCCTTACCAGCGCCCTGACTGGCCGCCATTGGCTGGATGCGGAACAGCAGGCGCGCTCCGCGGCCGCCAGCTCCGAGGAAGTCGGCCTCGAGGCCATCGCCTCTCGCCTGCGCACGCTGGCCGACTCTCTGGGCACCGACAGTGAGCGCGAGTACTGTCGCCACCAACGCACGGAAGTACTGAATATGATGCGCTCTTCCATCCAGCAGCTGAAGGCCTGGCGGGACCGCAACGTGCACACCGCCTGGGCGTTAAAGTGAGCCGCGCACGCGGCGGTGCGAAATGGGGTCCGGCTTGAAAAGCGGTATCGGGGCCGCACTATAATGGCCGGAACCCCTTGTGAGAGAAGCGATGACCGAGCAATACCCGATCCAGAACCAGGAAGCACGCGAGCAGTCCGGGCGTGACCTTGCCACCCTCGTTTACCTGATCCAGGCCATCAGCCTGTTTACCGCGGTGCCCTTCTTTGTCGGGGTGCTGATCAACTACGTCAAGCGCGGCGACGTGCGCGGCACCATGGCCGAGTCGCATTTCCGCTGGCAGATCCGTACTTTCTGGTTCAGCCTGCTGTGGTTTGTGATCGGCTCCCTGACCTGGTGGATCATGGGCCTCGGCTTCCTGATCCTGGGCATCAGCTGGGTGTGGGTGGTCTACCGCGTGGTACGTGGCTGGCTGACACTGGCAGACAACCGGCCCGCTTACTGACCGGTAACCGACCTCGCATACCAGCCCGCTGCCTTGCTGGCGGCGGGCGACATTATCCCCTCCAGCGCCAATTGCACCGCCTAGAAACCGCCGCCCAGGGCCAGCATAAAGAGGTCCGGTGGCAGTTGCTGGCCGTTTACCCGCAGGTCACCGCGATTGACCTCCAGGAGCATCTGCAGCTCATCACCCTCCTGCAGCAACAGGCCGTATTCCCGCAACGCGATGGCCTGCCCCACCAGCGGCGACTGCATCAATGCCTGCTCGGCGGAAGTGAACGTCATGGTCCCCACCAGCGGCTGCAGCCACTGGCCGGGGGCCTGCTTTGCCGGCCGCATCCCCGCCGGCATGCCACGCCAGTCCATATCCAGGTCCATCAGCATGGGACCATTGGCCGACTGGATTGCCGCCTGTTGCTGGAGCTGCAATGGCCTGCGCATGATCTCGGGCCAGTCGCGCTCTGCCGCGGGCACCAGCAACAGGGCATGGAGGAAATGCCCCAGGTCCGCCAGCGCAATATCCGGCAGGGTTACCTGCTGCTGCAAGGATGAGACCGGGGTGGCAGACTGGACCTGTGGCACCTGTAGATCGGAGTGGACTTCGAGGTTCCCGGTATCGAGCCGCCGGGCCCGCAGCGCCAGCGTAGCCTCACGGATTTCCACCGGGCCGGCATCGGAGTCGGCCTTCAGTTCCGGCAGCGACAGGGACAATTCCCCGGATTCGCCCGGGATAAAGCTGAAGCGACCAGTCACTGCAGCGGACGAAAACTTGTCCAGCGCGAACTGGCGACGCTGCACAGCGCCGATCTCCAGCGTACCGGCGACCGCAGTGCCGGCATAATCGCTCTCGACCACGATTTCGGCCCCGCCGAAACTCAGCTCACCGCCGCTGTCGCTGCGGGTGAAGGGCTCCAGCCTGAGCACATTGCGGACCCTGTTGTCGGCACCCACCAGTGATTCCAGCACCGCCGGGCTATGGTCGAGGCGCCCGTAAATTTTTTCCAGCTGGGTCCGCAGCGCCGGTGCCAGTTGTTCCACCGACAGGCGGGTCTCGCTGTAGAGCAGGCCCACCCGCGGGCCTGCAGCCGTAAACACCACCGGGCCGTGCTGGATCTCGCTGCGCAGTCGGGTGTCACCGTCACGACCACTGACCCGTGTGCCCGCCTCGGCTCCGAACCAGCCCCGCTGGTAGCCGGTGTTATCGGCCCCCTGCAGGCGCGCGAACTGCTGCTGCCACTGCTGCTCCACCTGAGGACCGATAAATCCGGGGGCGGCGAGGGCAACAACAACCAGCAGGAACGTGAGGGCGAGGAGGGAAATCTTCAGCAGTTTCATCGGCATTGCAGTTTCGGTGACTTTGCGCCGATGTTAGCAGATTCTGTATGGCAGGGGCCGCCCGAAGGGGCTCAGGCAGCCCCCGGGCGGTGGGGATCAGCCAGTGATGGCCCGGGCAACACGGGAGTTACTCTCGCGGCCCAGCTCGGCGGAGATGAAGTTTCCGGCCGCAACCAGCTTGTGCAGGTCGACCCCGGTGTCGATATCCAGGCCATTGAGCATATAGAGCACATCCTCGCTGGCCACATTGCCAGAGGCACCGCGGGCATAGGGACAGCCTCCCAGCCCGGCCACGGCCGAATCCACCACCGTCACCCCGGCCTGCAACGCCGCATAGATGTTTGCCAGCGCCTGGCCGTAGGTATCGTGGAAGTGCACCGCCAGTTTTTCCATGGGC
The DNA here is from genome assembly GCF_021290385.1 of Microbulbifer sp. YPW16. GTDB lineage: Bacteria > Pseudomonadota > Gammaproteobacteria > Pseudomonadales > Cellvibrionaceae > Microbulbifer > Microbulbifer zhoushanensis. Next base: position 2,924,534 of record NZ_CP089928.1, on the reverse strand, counting down.
ACGCACGCGGCCACCGTCTCGACCATTTTGCGTGCGGCCTCCGGGGTGCCGACGCCGATGGTGTCACCCAGTGAAATCTCGTAACAGCCCATCTGCAGCAGCGCGGCGCTCACCTCGGCTACCTTTTCCGGAGCGATATCGCCCTCGTAGGGGCAGCCCAGCACACAGGACACGTAGCCGCGCACCCGGATACCGTCAGCGCGCGCCTGCTCCAGCAGCGGGCGAAAGCGCTCCAGGCTCTCGGCGATGGAGCAATTGATATTCTTCTGCGTAAACGACTCGGACGCGGCACCGAACACCGCCACCTCGTCGGCGCGGGCCTGCAGGGCCCGCTCGTAGCCCTTCATGTTTGGGGTCAGCGCGCTGTAAGTAATTCCGGGGCGGCGCTCGATCGCAGCCAGAACTTCCTCACTGGCGGCCATCTGCGGCACCCATTTCGGGCTGACAAAACTGCCCGCCTCAATCACCGGCAGGCCGGCGGCGCTGAGACGGTCCACCAGCGCCACCCGCGTGGCCACGGAAATTTCCTGTTTTTCATTCTGCAGGCCATCGCGCGGGCCCACCTCAACCATTTTTACTTTTGCTGGCAGCGACACGCTTATTCCTCCGCGACAAAATCAATCAACAGGCTGCCGCCGTCCACCAGTTCCCCGGCGGCACAGAAATACTGCTGCAGGGTACCGGCAGCCGGCGCGCGCAGGGTGTGCTCCATTTTCATTGCCTCCATCACCAGCAGCGGTTGATCCTTTTCCACCGCACTACCGGGTTCCACCAGCAGGGAGACAATGGTGCCGTTCATGGGCGCTTCCAGTCCCAGCGCATGTTCGCCGCCCTCACCGATATCCGGCGGCAGCAGGCGGTACTCTACCTGCCCGCCATCGAAGAAGACCGAGCCGCCCTCCACGGTATCCACACTGGTCAGTGTCACGCGGCGGCCGTCCGGCAATGAAATATCTTCGCCGGGTAACAGGCGCAGTTCGCCGTCCAGGTCTTCCGCATCGTCGGCGGAGCATTGCCATTGCAACCGGTCACCCACCACCGAGAAACTGAGCTGTGCGTGCAGGCCGTGGTAGTCGACCACATGGTTGCGCTGGCTGGTCAGGTTGCTGCGCCAGTTATCCCCGGCATGCCATGGCGAATACTGGTCCCCGGCCGGTGCCCGCCCACGCATCTCGCGCACTTCGCGGCGATGGATCGCCACCGCCATAGCTGCGCACTTGAGCGGCGTGAGGCTCCGCTGCGGCTGCAATACCTCATCGGCATGGTCGTCGATAAAGTGGGTGGTGACACGACCTTCGGCAAAGTCCGGCTGGTTGATCACCCGGCGCAGGAATTCAATGTTGTGGCGCACCCCGGCGATCTGGTATTCCCCCAGCGCGCGGTCCAGCTTCGCCAGGGCTTCGCGGCGATTGCGGCCATGGCAGATCAGCTTGGCGATCATCGGGTCGTAATGCACGCTGATTTCATCGCCGTCACGCACACCGGTATCCACGCGCACGGAATCGGTCTCGCTCGGCGGGCGATGACGCAGCAGCGTGCCGGTAGCCGGCAGGAAATCGCTGTCCGGATCCTCGGCATAAATCCGCACTTCCATGGCGTGGCCATCGATCTGCAGGTCGTCCTGCTCCAGGGGCAGTGGCTCGCCCGCGGCCACTGCCAGCTGCCAGGCCACCAGGTCCTGGCCGCTGATCATCTCGGTCACCGGGTGCTCAACCTGCAGGCGGGTATTCATTTCCATGAAATAGAAGTCGCCGCTGGCATCGAGCAGGAATTCCACCGTGCCGGCACCCACATACCCGATGGCATGGGCCGCGCGCAGGGCCGCCTCACCCATTTCACGACGCAGGTCCTCGTCCAGGCCCGGCGCCGGCGCTTCCTCCACCACCTTCTGGTGGCGGCGCTGCACGGAACAGTCGCGCTCGAACAGGTAGACACCATTTTCCTGCCCATCACAGAAAACCTGGATTTCCACATGGCGCGGGCTCAGAACATAGCGCTCCACCAGCATCAGGTCGTCCCCGAAGGCGTTCTGGGCCTCGCGCTTGGCCGCTTCCAGCGCGTCATGGAAGTCCTTCGCACTGTCCACCCGGCGCATGCCCTTGCCGCCGCCGCCGGCCGCCGCTTTCAGCAGCACCGGGTAACCGATACGCTCGGCGTGTTCGGCCAGGGTCCCGGCATCCTGGTCGTTGCCGTGGTAGCCGGGCACCAGCGGGACATTGGCTTCCTCCATAATCCGCTTGGCCGCGGACTTGGAGCCCATCGCTTCGATGGCAGAAGCCGGCGGCCCGACAAAAATAATGTCCGCCTCGGCGCAGGCACGGCAGAACACGGCATTCTCGGACAGGAAACCGTAACCCGGGTGAATGGCATCGGCGCCAGTCTGCCGGGCGGCCCCGATTACCTTGTCGATATCCAGGTAGGATTCCCGTGCCGGGGCCGGCCCCAGGCGCACCGCCTCGTCGGCCAACTGCACATGCAATGCGTTGGCGTCGGCATCGGAATACACGGCCACAGTCGCCACACCCAGGCGACGGGCAGTGCGGATTACGCGGCAGGCGATCTCGCCGCGATTGGCAATCAACAGTTTGCGAATCATGCTTTGCTCTTCATTCACTGTGGCCGCCGGCTATCGGCCCGGCAGCCTGTCTTGCTGTTAAAGGGCGCTCAGTCGCTGCCTTTCATCCACTCCGGGGCACGCTTGTCGAGGAACGCCTGCAGGCCCTCCTGCCCCTCCGGGGAAACGCGCACCGCGGCGATCAGGGCACTGGTCTGACCCTGCAACTCCTCGTTCACCACGCGGTTGGACATGGACATCGCCAGCTGCTTGGCCATCGCCACAGCGCGGGGGCCATTGTCGGTGATCGCGTTGACCAGCTTCTGCACGGTCAGGTCCAGCTCGCCCTCGGGGCAGACCTCGGATACCAGGCCGATCTCCCGCGCACGTTCGGCGGAGAAACGTTCGGCGGTGACAAAGTAGCGGCGCGCCTGGCGCGCACCGATGGCGTTGATCACGTAAGGGCTGATGGTGGCCGGCAACAGGCCGATCTTGACCTCGGACAGGGAGAAGCTGGCACGCTCGCTCGCCACAGCGATATCGCAGCAGCTCACCAGCCCCACGGCACCGCCGAAAGCTGCGCCCTGGACGCGGGCGATGGTGGGCGCGGGGAAGTTATCCAGCCTGTACAGCATCGCCGCCAGGCCCGCGGCATCGCGGCGGTTGTCCTCCTCGGAATAGTTCGCCATGCGCTTCATCCAGTTGAGGTCGGCACCGGCGGAAAAGCTTTTGCCCTCCGAAGCCAGCACCAGCGCGCGTACCCCGGGCTGCTGCGACAGGCGGTCGAAAGTTTCGCCCAGCTGGTGGATGAGGTCATCGTCGAAGGCGTTGTGAATTTCCGGTCTGTTGAGGGTAACCGTAGCCACACCTTCGCTGTCGACTTCGCTCAGCAGCTTGTCACTCATAATCGGGTCCTTGTCTTCGGGCGTGTTTCAATTTCTTGCAGGAGCAGCCACCGGCCGCCCCATTTACATCCGGAATACGCCGAACTTGGTCTCTTCCGGCTCGCGATGGGTTGCGGCAGCCAGGCACAGGCCGAGAACACGCCGGGTATCCGCAGGGTCGATCACCCCATCGTCCCACAACCGGGCGGATGCATAATAGGGATGCCCCTGGTGTTCGTAGTCATCGACGATCGGCTGCCGGAATGCCTGCTCCTCATCGGCGCTCCATTGCTCGCCGCGGGCCTCCATCTGGTCGCGCTTGACCTGGGCCAGCACCCCGGCCGCCTGCTCACCGCCCATCACCGAAATACGGGCGTTGGGCCACATGAACAGGAAATTGGGGTCGTAAGCGCGGCCGCACATGCCGTAATTGCCGGCACCGAAAGAGCCGCCGATCAGGATGGTGATCTTCGGCACCCTGGCAGTGGCAACCGCGGTCACCATCTTGGCACCGTGCTTGGCGATGCCGCCAGCCTCGTACTGCTTGCCTACCATAAAGCCGGTGATGTTCTGCAGGAATACCAGCGGGATATTGCGCTGGGCGCACAGCTCAATAAAGTGCGCGCCTTTCTGGGCGCTTTCGGCGAACAGGATGCCGTTGTTGGCGACGATACCCACCGGGTAGCCATGTATACGGGCAAAGCCGGTCACCAGGGTGGTACCGTACAGGGCCTTGAACTCATCGAACTCGGAACCATCCACCACGCGCGCGATAATTTCGCGCACGTCGTAGGGCTGGCGCGAGTCGGCGGGAACCACACCGTAGATTTCCTCCGGCGGGTAAATTGGCTCCACCGGGCGCTGCACATCCAGGCCCGGTTGCTTCATGCGGTTGAGGCGGCTGACCGAGCGGCGTGCCAGCTCCAGCGCATGCACGTCATTGTTGGCATAGTGGTCGGACACACCGGAGGTCCTGCAGTGCACCTCGGCCCCACCCAGCTCCTCGGCCGAGACCACTTCCCCGGTTGCGGCTTTCACCAGCGGCGGGCCGGCCAGGAAAATGGTGGCCTGCTCTTTTACCATGATCGACTCGTCCGCCATCGCCGGCACGTAGGCGCCGCCAGCGGTACAGCTGCCCATCACCACGGCAATCTGCGGAATATTTTTCGCCGACAGGTTGGCCTGGTTGAAGAAGATACGGCCAAAGTGCTCGCGGTCCGGGAAGACATCATCCTGGCGCGGCAGGTTGGCACCGCCGGAATCCACCAGGTAAATACACGGCAGGTTATTCTGTTCGGCGATGGCCTGGGCCCGCAGGTGTTTTTTCACCGTCAGGGGGTAATAGGTCCCCCCCTTTACCGTGGCGTCGTTGGCGACAATCACACATGGCTGGCCGGACACTGTGCCGATCCCGGTGATGATACCGGCCGCCGGCACTTCCTCGCCGTAAACATCGTGGGCGGCGAGCTGGGAAAACTCCAGGAAAGGGCAGCCCGGGTCCAGCAGCGCGTCAATGCGATCCCGCGGCAACAGCTTGCCGCGGGCCAGGTGTTTTTCCCGAGCGCGCTCACCGCCGCCCCGGGCAATGGTTTCCACTTTGTCGCGCAGGTCCGCGACCAGTTTTTCCATCTGCTCGCGGTTTGCCGTGAAAGCCCCGTCGCGGGTGTTAATTTTGCTCTGTAGCTGGTTCATAAACTCTGATTCGCCTTTGCAGGTAAACCTTGTCTGGGCTGTAGGGGCGGCCCGGGGCCGCTCCTACGACAATTTTGCGGTGGTGACCGGTCAGCGGGTCTCGTTAAACAGCTCGCGGCCGATCAGCATGCGGCGCACCTCTGAGGTGCCGGCGCCGATCTCGTACAGCTTGGCGTCGCGCAGCAGGCGTCCGGTGGCGTACTCATTGATATAGCCATTGCCGCCCAGGGTCTGGATTGCCTGCAGGGCCATCTGGGTAGCGCGCTCGGCGGTAAACAGGATCACCGCAGCAGCATCCTTGCGCGAGTCTTCACCGCGATCACAGGCTTGCGCCACCGCATACAGGTAGGAGCGGCTGGCGTTGAGGTCGGCGTACATGTCGGCGAGCTTGCCCTGCATCAGCTGGAACTCGCCGATCGCCTTGCCAAACTGCTTGCGTTCGTGCACATAGGGCACCACGACATCCAGGCAGGCCTGCATGATGCCCACCGGGCCGCCGGAGAGAATAGTGCGTTCGTAGTCGAGGCCGCTCATCAATACCCGCACGCCGCCGTTCAGCTCGCCGAGGATATTTTCTTCCGGCACTTCACAGTCCTCGAATACCAGCTCACAGGTGTTCGAGCCACGCATGCCCAGCTTGTCGAGTTTCTGCGCCTGGGAGAATCCCTTGAAGCCGCGCTCGACGATAAAAGCGGTGATGCCACCGGAACTGATGCCCGGTTCGGTGCGCGCATAGATCACGTAGGTATCGGCATCGGGACCGTTGGTGATCCACATCTTGTTGCCATTGAGGATAAAGCGATCGCCTTTCTTCTCCGCGCGCAACTGCAGGCTGACCACGTCAGAACCGGAGTTGGGCTCGCTCATGGCCAGGGCGCCGACATGTTCGCCGGAACAGAGCTTGGGCAGGTATTTCGCCTTCTGCTCGCGGGTACCGTTCTTGCGGATCTGGTTGACGCAGAGGTTGGAGTGGGCCCCGTAGGACAGGCCAACGGAAGCCGAGGCGCGGGAGATCTCCTCCATCGCCACCGCATGGGCCAGGTAACCCATGTTGGAGCCACCGAATTCCTCCTCGACGGTCATCCCCAGCAGGCCCAGCTCGCCAAACTTTTTCCACATGTCGGCCGGGAACAGGTTGTCCTCGTCGATCTGTGCCGCCCGTGGCGCCAGTTCTGCCTGGCAGAACTTGTAGACCATATCGCGCAGCATATCGATCTCTTCGCCGAGGCCGAAGTTGAGGGTGCGGTAGGCGGTATTCATAGCGACTCCGTGTATCTGTCTCTCATCAGTGTTCTCTGGTTTTTGCCAGCGAGGCCCGGGTACGGGCCTCCGCTTCGTCCAGTTCGCCCATCAGGCTCTGGATATCGCGCAGCTGTTGCTGCAGCTGCGCGCGTTTCTGTTTGATGTGTTGCAGCAGTCGCTGCAGCTGTTCGACATTGCCGTGTTCGGGGTCGTACATGTCGATGATTTCGCGGCTCTCATCCAGGGAGAAACCCAGTCGCTTGCCGCGCAGGATCAGCATCAGCCGTACCCGGTCCTCGGGGCGGTAGACACGGGTCTGGCCGCGGCGGGCCGGGCTGATCAGGCCCTTGTCCTCGTAAAAGCGGATGGCGCGGGTAGTGATACCGAACTCGCGGGCCAGGTCGGAAATGCTGTAACTGCTGGGTTCGGCACCCGCCACGGATTCCGTTTCGGGTTTGCTCTGCTCGGACTTCATAGTGGCTTCCTGAAAGAGTGTCAGGAGCCTAGCAGAGGTTTACGTTAACGTAAACGTAAAGGGAGGAGGTAAAACCGACCCAGGCAGATCCGCCAGTCACACTGGCGGGCCGGGCGGTAAGGAAAAGAGGAATCAGGCGCCCTGCAGTTGCCGCAGTTGGCTGTCCAGCAGCTTCTGGTAGGTGTCATCCAGGCCGGTAACCGCGGCACCCCAACTGGCGGAGTGCACCGCGATGCGCCCTTTCAGGGACGGTGCCTCGAGCAGGTCATCGTGCAAGGCCAGGTCGCGGGCCTGGCCCAGCAACGGCTCACCGCCGAAATCCGCCGGCTCCAGCGCTGCCGGCACCACAGCGGTGGCCAGCTGCAGGCCACTGGAGCGGCCGCCGGCCTGTAACTCGCGCAGCAACAGGCCACAGCAAACGGCCCGGAAAGCGGCATCGTCACCGCAGAAGCCCAGTCCCTGCTGGGGACCGGCATGCTTCAGCGGCCGCGCATCGTAGATCCTGCCCAGCAGGGCCAGGCGTTCCCGCAGCTCATCCTGCAATCGCTCCAGCGCCGAGCGGCTCAACTGGTTACCCAGCTGGCTCCAGTTCAGCGGGCGCAGGTAGAGTCCCACCAGGACCTCCGGCTCCGGTTGCGGCGCCGGGCGGGCCGCCACCACCGGCGTGCGCCGGGCCGCCAGGCTGCCGACCGCCAGGGCCGCCGCCGCACTGACCGGCAGCGCGAACACCAGGCTCAGTAACAGGCTTGCCCAGGGGTAGCGCACGCCCTCGCCCGGCTGCAGGTGGACAATCACGTTGCCGGCGATACTGTCGTGCAACACCACTGGTGCGCTGACGGTCTCCCCACTATCCAGGTCGCCCCCCTGCGCCAGCGCGCTGGACTCCACGTCCTGGATCGCGATCCCGGAGATCACCGGCATTTCCAGCATATTCCTGGCCAGCAGCTGCAGGCTGATGCGATCACCAGCGACGATACTCTCGAGGCTCTGGCTGGCCACGAAGGCCGCGGCCACCTCCGCGGTGACCCGGTCGCGGGCGATCGCCGCGTCGCGCTGGCCGGCATAGTAGTTGCTGAGCGCCACCGCGCAGAAACAGGCCAGCACCAGCCAGATACCGGCGGCAATCAGCTGCTGGCGGAGGTGCCGCGGCATCCCGGCGTAAACTCGCTGGATTTCTTTTTTCAGGGCATTCATGGATAGGGCGCGTATTCTTGGGTTTATCACGTTGCCGTGGATTTTAGCGAATAAAGTCCCGGGGGCTATAATGCCCGCCCCGCAAAAACCAAAACACGGAAGGGCACTATGGGCGCAACGCCAGACTACCGGGAATTCCGGCTCCCCCTGGAAACACTGATGGAACCTGCAACGGACTGCCCATTGCACTACCTGGATTACCAGGGCGGCGCAGCGCGGGTCGGGATCGGGTACCGGGACACCCCACCCTTCGACGCCAGCCCGTCGGACACTGTCGCGATGCCCGACACCGCCGCCGCGGTCACGGCCCCCTGGTGCGTCACCCTGCTCTCGCCTGCGGCGACCCTGGAGCAACTGCGCGCCCTGCTGGGATTTTTCCGCGAGCAGGGCTGGGCCCTGCAGGCCGCAGACACCCTGTCGCGAGCGCGGGAGCGCACGGTGATCCGCTTCCAGTTGCAGGCGGAACTGGAATTCAACCCGGCGCGGCACGCCTGCCTGCAACTGGCGGAAAGGCTTGGCGTGGACCTGGTGCTGCAGGCCGGCGTTACCCAACAGCCACCGCGACTGGCCGGCTTCGACATGGACTCGACCCTGATCGACGCCGAGGTAATCGACGAGCTGGCCCGGATCACCGGCATTGGCGATCGCGTGGCTGCCATTACCGAGGCTGCCATGCGGGGAGAACTGGATTTCCGCCAGAGTTTCAAAAAGCGCATGGCCCTGCTACAGGGTTTCTCCGAGCAGCGCCTGGCTGACATCGCCCCGCAGCTGCCGATCAAGGAGGGCGCGCGCGAACTGCTGCAGGCCCTGCGGGCCCTGGGCTGCAAGACGGCAATCCTCTCTGGTGGGTTTACCTATTTCGCACACTACCTGCAGCGGGAAAAGCTGGCGGTGGATTTCGTCCACGCCAATGAGCTGGAGTTCGCCGACGGTGTACTCACCGGGGAAGTCATCGAACCGATCGTGGACGGCCAGCGAAAGCGTATCCTGCTGGAGCAGATGGCCGCGGAACATGGCCTGGCACTGGAGAGTGTGATTGCAGTGGGAGACGGGGCCAACGATATCCCCATGCTGAACCTGGGGGCACTGGGCATCGCGATTCACCCCAAACCCAAGGTGCGCCTGGAAGCCCCCCAGGCCATCACCCATTTCGGGCTCGATGCGGCTCTTTACCTGTTTGGCCTCAACGACCAACAGATTGCCCTGCTGCAGGCCGACTGAACTGCAGCAGTGAGCTGCCGCTACGAATCAGCTGACGGCGAAGGCGTGCGGGAAAGGCAATGACGGTGGCTTGCCGCGCTCGAAGCACGCCTGCTCACTGCAGCCGGCAAAGGCCAACAATGCGAATAAACCAAAAATTTTTAACCAGCGCATCGTCCCGCGGCTCCTGTGTGTTTCTGCCTGAATCGCTCGTCCGTGAACGGGCCCGGATAGCCGGGGGAACAGGCCAAAAATAATCCGTCCCGACCACCATATCTGACCACTTTACTGTACTTCCGGTTTCCGCGGGTAGCCGCCCGGATGCCAAGGTGGCAGCTGATTCTACAACTCTTTCAATCGCTGTGAACCCCTGCGCGGATGGGCGGTGCCCGGCCGGGCATTGGCAGGTTACCGGTGTCCGCGTTACCGGCACTGGTGACTGAGGTTCCCGGCCGGGCACCGCGGGTGGCGGGCCAGCCGGGATCGCGGCTGTTACTGGGCGTCGTCGCCGTAAATGATGCGGCTGTTCACCTTGACTGTCAGCGGGTGATAGCCGGGCTTGGCCTCTTCAAAAATCTCCGCCGCCATTTCCTGCTTGCCGCTCTCCACCAGGTTGCGATACAGCGGGCGCAGGAACTTATTGCGACCGATTTCGGTGAGGAAGCTCTCCAGGCGCCCGAAGGCGGGCTGGTAGTCGTTGCGCACGGCAATCATCAGCCAGCTGAAAGCGATCTCGTTGTTTGTTGACTCGGTCAGGTTGAAGGCGCTGTCCAGCTCCTCCAGCTGCTCGTCACTGAGCTCTTCCGGCATACCATCGAGGAAATACTTCCACTGGTGATAGGTCCACTCCCCGGTATCGATGTCCTTCGCGGCGATCTCGCCGTCCAGCCACTGCTGGCGCACCGGGTCGATCTTGCTGAAGGCATCGGACTGCGGCTGCGGCGCACCCTCGGGGATGCCCGGTTCAAAAATCCACTCGCGGATCCGCGCCTCATCGAGCTTGTCCGGGTACTGCTTGAGCAGGGTCTGCTGCAGGTACTCGATAAAGTCCTCAGTGGTGATGCTCTCGAACGCGAAGTTGTTGAAGTACTCCAGCAGGAACTGGTCAAACGCCTCGCGGCCAATCTTCTGTTCCAGCTCATACAGGAACAGGGAGCCCTTCTCATAGGGGATATTGGAAAACACCTTGTCCGGGTCGCGACCACGCAGGTCGATGGCCATGATCTCGTCGCGGCTGTCCAGGTCTTCCAGGTCCGCCTGCAGGTCGTCATAGCCCAGCGCCATCTCCATACGATAGCGCTGGTCACCGTAGATATTCTGCATGATGCGGTTGGTCAGGTATGTGGTGAAACCCTCGTTCAGCCACAGGTCGCGCCAGCTGGCATTGGTCACCAGGTTGCCGGACCAGGAGTGCGCCAGCTCGTGAGCAATCAGGGCCACCAGGCTCTTGTCGCCGGCGATCACGGTCGGGGTAATAAAGCTCAGGCGCGGGTTCTCCATGCCGCCGAAGGGGAAACTGGGTGGCAGGATCAAGAGGTCGTAGCGGTCCCAGCGATAGGGGCCATAGGCCTCTTCGGTCGCCTCGAGCATGGACTCGGTATCCTCAAATTCCGCTGCGGCGGAATCGAGCAGCTCCGGCTCGGCATAGACGCCGGTGCGCTCGCCCATGGGCTTGAACTCCAGGTCGCCCACGGCCAGCGCCAGCAGGTAAGACGGGATCGGCTGCGGCATTTCAAACTCGTAAACGCCGTCTTTCTCCGTCTTTGGGTCATTGTTCGCACTCATCACCGCCAGCAGCTCTTCCGGCGTGCGGATGGTGGCGTTGTAGGTGATGCGCACCTGCGGTGAATCCTGCAGCGGCACGAAGCTGCGCGCGTGAATGGCCTGCGCCTGGGTAAACAGGAACGGGTGTTCACCGCCGGCGGTCTGCTGCGGCTCCAGCCATTGGACACCGGAAGCGGCCGGCGAGGTCTGGTAGCGGATGGCGACACGGGTGGCTTTCTTGGGCAGCTGGATGTTCAGCGGCGTCCCCAGGTCCGGGTCGGTTTTACCCATGGAGAACTCTACCGGCTTCAGTTCCCCGCCGTGGCCGGCGCGCACCGCCTCAACCTTGATGTCGCGGGTATCCAGCACCATCGGCGGATTCTTTTGCGTCAGGCGCTTGAAGTCGAGTACCGCTTCGCCCTCGAGTACCTTGCGGTCAAAATCCACCGTCAGGTCGAGGTCCAGGTGCCGTACACGGTAGTCACCGGTGTTGGCGAAAGAGTGATAGTCCACACCCGATTCCGGCGCCTGGGCACTCCCCTGGTCCTCCGCGGCGGGCGCTGCATCGGCACCATTCGCGGTAGGCTGGGTTGCTTCGACCTCGGGTTTTGCGGGCTCGCCCGCCGCGCCGTCGGATTCCGGTTTGGAGCAGCCGCTCGCAAGGACGAGGGCGCTGCAGAGCAAACTGCTACAGAGTATGCGGGGCAACATAGATGACTCCAGGTCAATTCTGCTTATTGGTGCTGTAAGGGAAAATCCGGCAAAGCATACCCAAATGACTGCCCGCCGGGAAATCTGTGTCCTGCGGGCCTGTGGGCCCGGCAGGACGAGGGAAGCATCTGTGGCGGGTCAATCGAGACTGAAATCGAAATTCAGGTGCTCGGCGGGCGCCTGCACATAATAGCCCTGGATATAGTCGGTGCCGCTCTGCCAGAGGGTCGGTAACATACTGGCCTGCTCCACATGGGGCACAATCACCCGCGTATTCGCCTCGGCCAGCTGCTGCACCATGTTTACCAGGGTATCGCTGTTCTCCCCCTCATCCTGTACTTCCCGGACAAAGGACGGATCCACCTTGGCGATATCCACGGTGACATGCTCGAGGGTCTTGAAAGGATTGAGACCGGCGCCGAAGCGGCTCACCACTACCCGGCTGCCGAACTCACGCACCTGCTTGATGAAATCCCGTGCCGCATGCAGGTTACTGTTGATATCGCCCTGGCTGACCTGGAATGACACCGATTTCGGTGCCACCTTGGCCGCCTTGAAGGCAACCTTCAGCCAGGCGGTCAAGCCGGAATCCTTCAGCGACGCCGCGGAAATATGTAGCAGCAGGGAAACATCCTTGCCCCGGGCGCGCTGGGCGGCAGCCGCCTTGATTGCGGTCAGGATTATCCAGCGGTCCATCTTGATCGCCAGGCTGTCGTCTCCCAACCCCTCGAGGAATGACAGGGGTGAGAGTTCCTCCTTGCCATCCACCATGCGCACCAGCACCTCGTACATCTGCTCGCCGGTGCCCTGCAGGCTGAGCACCGGCTGGTACAGCAGTTTGAGGTTGCCGGCCTCCAGCGCCTGGATTACCCGCGCGCGGTGGTAGGTATCGGCATCGCCCTCCTGGTCGGCGCCCGGCTCGAACAGCGCGAAACCATTGCCCTGCTCGCTGTCCTGCAGTGCCTGCTCGTGGGCCTGGAGCGCCTGGTCAAGAACCTTCTGGGCATTAACGGAGGCTTCGCTGAGCAGGGACACGCCAATCGATGCGGTGACCTGTACCGTCTTGCCGGCAGCATCGAAGATGGTGTCGGCGATTTTCTTCATCAGCTCCCGGGCTCGGTGCTCGGCACTGTCCGGGGTGGTCTCTGCCATCATCAGGCAAAAGCTCTTTTCGCCGTAGCGGGCCACTACGTCACCGCGACGCACGCTCGACTGCAACAGCTCCGCTATTTTCTTCTGCAGCGCATCGGCACCCGCGACGCCGACCGCTTTCTGTACGGTTTCCTCGAAACGATCCACTTCGATATACATCAGGCCACCGGTACGCTGGGAGCTGGCGGCGGCCTTGATCGCGGCGTCGAGCATGCGCAGGAAATGCTGCCGGTTGTAGAGGCCGGTGAGGGGGTCACGGCTCTTGATGTCGCTGAGCTGTGCTTCCAGTTCCTCGGTATTGCCGGAGCTCGCCGCGATACGGACCTGCAGGCAGTTCTCCTCATCGTAGACAGTGGAGAGCACCTCGGCGCGTACCGGCACTGGCCGGCCGGAGGCGGACCTGGCGGTGAATTTCCACTCCTGCGCCTCGACATCGTTATTGTCGATTGCACATTGGCGCAGGAAGGCGCGAGCGTCTTCTTGCTCCCCCTCGGTCACCATATCGATCAGCGGTTGGTACTCCACATCGTCCCGGTCCTTGTACCCGAGGCGCTCGGCCAGGGACTGGTTGGCATAGACGATCAGGCCGTCGGAAATGTAGGCAATAGCGTCCTTGGAGCTGTCGAGCAGCTCCTGGGCCCGGGCCAGCCCGGCGTGATAACGGCGATCATGCATGCGCGCCTGGCGCCGGTTGCGCAGCGCGGTGATCTCCCGCTGGATCACCATCAGCAGGTGCTGGTCCTCATCCACGGTCACCACATCCCGGGCCCCGAGCTTGAGGCCCTCCACCACCGGCTGGGCGCCGCTGCGCTCGGTGAGCAGCAGGACCGGTACATCTTTCTGCAATTTGCTGATGGTGCGCAGGGCCACGGGTGGCGGCACCTGCTTGCTGCTTTCCGCGGCAATCAGGAGATCCCAGGTATTGTCCTGGAGCAACTTTGTCAGTGCTGGCTCACTGGGCACGTGTTGGGCACGATTGGGGCGGCCGGCATTGTGCAGCATGCTGACCAGGCGCTGGGCTTCAGAGGGTGTGTCGTGAATCAGAAGGAGACGAATCGTGTCGTTGCTGCTCATTTATTATGCTCTTGATACTTACATCTGCGGTCCCGGGACGGTGTTACGGGCCGTCAGTGCGCCGCCGCTGGGACAGCGGCGCAAGAGCGCTAAGTGTAGGTCGCGGCGTCGGTGGCTTACAAGAGCGGGTAGCCACCGCACACGGGTATGGAGATAGACCTCACACAAAATCGAACCGGGCAACGGAGGGGGTTGCCACCGTCTGTCGCTGCAGGCTAACCGGGCGGGTCACACTGCCGGTAATCACCTCGACCTCGTCGTAGGCCTTGAACAGGGGGACTGGCAGGACCAGGGCAACACACTTGCCGTCACCCTCGCGGGTCAGCAGGGCCGGGATTGGCGCCGAAGCGCGACCGGCGGAATTGCGCCGGCGAACCTCCACCGGCGCCACGTGGCGAGCCAGGATCTCGACACCGGCATCGCTGTAGTCCACCCGGCTGAGGTGCCAGCGGATCACCCCCACCTGCCAGCCATTTGGCATGCGCACGCCGACCAGCTCACCAACCCGCAGGCGCTCTCCAGCGGCCGGCGAGAGCCTCAACCCCAGACCGCGGGCACTGCGGTTGAATACCTCGGCGACTTCGGTCTGGTAGTGGCGGGCGGCGCCGCTGGTCCCCGCACTGCGCTCGCTCCTGAGACTCGGTGCGCAGGGCAGGCTGACATCGTATTCCGCCATGGTGCGGCCGGACTGGTAATCCACCGCTGCCGCCTCCAGGCATACGCGCTCCTCTTCCCGGTCTAGCCAGGCAGTCATATCGCCAGTACCCGGCCCGCTGCCATCCTTTTCCCGCAGGTTGAAACAGGTAGCCCCGAGGCCGATGCTGACCACGCACTCCGCCTGCCCCGGCTTGCGCTCCTCGCCACGGCCCGTGGCACCGCCCCATGCATCGCGGGCACGCTCCACCAGGGGATCGAAATTCTTTTCCAGGTGCTTTTCCACCCGCTGCAGGACCGCTGACAGGCCCAGCCTCCAGCCCCGCGGCGCACGGAACCGGTCGCTGTCGACCGCCCTGGCGGACAGCCTGCCCGCGGGCAGGGGCGCCTGGTCGAGCTCCGTGGAGGCCACCAGGCTATCGCCCGTTTCGGTGTAGTTCTCCTCCAGCGTGCCGAGGCGGCACCAGTCCCGGGTCCGGCACCAGAACGCATCCTGCTGCTCGCCGTCCAACTGGCCGGGATTGGCACTGAAAAACAGCGCCGCGCTGATATAGGCATCTACCGCACTGGTGCGGCCGCGGGATTCCAGTGGATCCGACACCCGCCGCCACGCCACCTGCTGCGGGAAGCCGCGCTGCAGGAGCAGATGCAGGTTGCGCCAGCAGTTCTCCGGGGGCGCCAGGCCGAACAGGGAAGTGACCCGCAGCAGCCGGCCGCCGGCATCGACGGCCCGGTGCAGGGTCCGGGCACGTTTTTCCCGCATCAGGAAAGGAACACCGGCGGTGTCCTCCAGCTGCACCCACAGGCTGGCGTAGGCCACAAAGAGTTTCTGCAGCAGCCCCACCACCGGTTGCAGGCTTCGGCGCAGCTTTTCCAGTTGCGTGGCACTGAGCGCACTGCGCTGGGTGACGATGGCATCGCCGCAAGTGACGGCATGCTGGCGCAGCAGTTCCAGGATTGGCAGGCGGGTGGCTGCCGGTGCGCGCCACTGGGCAACTTCCTCCACCAGCCCTGCCAGCAAAGTCACCAGCCGCTGCTGGTCGGAGGGGTGGAAAGGATGCAGCTCGTACTGGCTCAGCCACCGGTCCAGCTGGCTTTCGCTGGCGCAGCCGCAACTGAGGGCGGGCAGCGCACGTGAGGGCAATCCGAGCTTGCTGGCAAAGCTCGCGGGGGCGCTCGCCCGGGCCGGGGCGGCGGCATCTATATCATCCATCATTATTACTGTAACCGTCCGTTGGGTTACAGCAGTATAAGAAGAGCGAAATTAGACTCACAAGCCCATAAAGAAGCTTTATGCGACAATATTGAGACAACGATCACGCCAAAAGCGCCAAACAGGTCTAACCCGACATGCTTCTGCCAGCGCTGTCACCCAGCTAAACTAGATTGGCGTTTTCGACCTTTCCCCGGGTATCTCCCGCACCAGTCTCGGCACCAGGTAACCGGGCAGGCTCTCCCTCAGGCCTCGCACCAGGTCCCGCGCAGTCCCATCATCCACCTCGAAGTGGGCCGCGCCACGCACCCGGTCCAGCTGGTGCAGGTAATAGGGCAGCACCCCGCTGGCGAACAGGGCCTCCCCCAGTGCCGACAGGGCCGCCACCGAATCATTGACGCCCCGCAGCAGCACCGCCTGGTTAAGCAGGGTGACACCTGCAGCGCGCAGCTTCCGCAGTGCCGCCCGGACTTCATCGTCGATCTCGCGGGCGTGGTTGCAGTGCAAAACCAGCACCGGCCTGAGGCGCGAACCGGTGAGCCATGTCACCAGCTCATCGGTAACCCGGCTGGGCGCCACCACCGGCAGGCGGGTGTGCAGGCGCAGCTTGTCCAGGTGCGGTACCGCGGCCAGCTCTTCCACCAGCCGTGCCAGCTGGCGGTCATTGAGCACCAGCGGATCACCGCCGCTGAGGATGACCTCACGCAGCTCGTCCTGCGCGCGAATATAGTCGAGCGCCCCCTGCCACTGGCTGCGGGTCAGGTGATTGTCGCTGTAGGGGAATTCACGGCGGAAACAGTAGCGACAGTTGATGGCGCACTGGCCCGCGGCGATCAGCAGCAGGCGCCCGCGATACTTGTGCACCACGCCCGGCACCGGGTTGGCCTGCGCCTCCGCCAGCGGGTCACTGGTGAATCCCGCCGCCGGCTCCAGTTCCGGGGCCCCCGGCAGCACCTGCAACAACAGGGGGTCGCGGGGGTCCCCCGGGCGCATGCGGCGCAGATAGGGCCGCGGCACCCGCAGGGCAAAGCCGTCGGCGGCGCGCAGGGCGGCGGGGAGCTGTTCCGGGTCCAGCCCGAGCAGCTTCACCAGCTCGGCGGGGTCCGTGACCAGGTCGGTCATCTCTTCCTGCCAGCGGCGGCCGGAGGCAGCGGGAGCCTCCTCCCGGGCAACGATTTCACTGGCGGCTGGGACGTGCTGTATCATAAGCGGCTATTCTGTGGCGCAAAGCGCGCAAATTTTAAGCAGTTACAGTGAAATTTAAAGAGCGGGCGGTGCTTTTTATGCGAACCGCACCGTTTTTCTGATTTAGAGGAACTCATGGCTAGTTATTCCACCAACGAATTCAAGGGCGGTCTGAAAGTAATGCTGGACGGCGATCCCTGCTCCATCGTGGAGAACGAATTCGTCAAACCCGGCAAGGGCCAGGCATTTAACCGGGTCAAGCTGCGCAACCTCAAGACCGGCCGGGTCTGGGAGCGCACTTTCCGTTCCGGCGAGAGCCTCGAAGCCGCCGACGTGATGGACCGGGAAATGGAGTACCTGTACAACGACGGTGAGTTCTATCACTTCATGGAGCCGGACACCTTCGAACAGCACCCGGCCAGCGTCGAAGCGGTGGGTGATGCCGCCAAGTGGCTGAAAGAGCAGGATATCTGCACCGTCACCCTCTACAACGGCTCCCCGCTGGCAGTGACCCCGCCCAACCATGTAATCCTGGAGATTACCGATACCGACCCGGGCCTGCGCGGCGATACCGCCCAGGGCGGCAACAAGCCCGCGACCCTGTCCACCGGCGCCGTGGTCAAGGTACCGCTGTTCCTGGAGATTGGCGAGACCATCAAGGTCGACACCCGTACCGGCGAGTACCTGGGTCGCGCCAAGGACGACTGATTCCGGCACACTATTTCCTGTATGGGCGGCCGCTGGCCGCGATTGAGGGTGGCCCGGGCCACCAGCGGTCGCGGCCAGCGGCCGTTCCTGCATGAGGCCCCGCACAATGACCGAACATACCTGGCAACCTACAGCGTCCCTCGCGGCACTGCGCCAGCGCGCCGCGCTGCTGGCCCGGGTGCGGCAGTTTTTCGCCGAGCGCCAGGTGCTGGAAGCGGAAGTTCCGGTGCTCTCCCGCCGCGCCACCAGCGACCCCCATATCGATTCCATTACCGCCCTGCTTAACGGCGACGCGGCCTATCTCGCCACCAGCCCGGAATTTGGGCTCAAGCGCCTGCTGGCGGCCGGACTGGGCGACTGCTACTACCTGGGCAAGGCTTTCCGCGAGGGAGAGGCCGGCGGTCGCCACAACCCGGAATTCACCATGCTGGAGTGGTACCGCTGCGGCTGGGACGACCGCGCCCTGATGCTCGAGGTGGGCGAGCTGCTGCGCACCCTGCTGGATATCGAAACGGTGGAATCCCTCAGCTACCGGGAGTTGTTCCTGCAACACCTGGGGCTGGACCCCCATACCGCCGGCATCGAACCGTTGCGCGAGTGTACCGCCGAAAATGTGGAACTCTCATTCGCCCCTGCCGATCGCGACGAATGCCTGGACCTGCTGATGAGCCATTACCTGGAGCCGCGGATGGGACCGGGCATTACCCTCCTGTACGACTTTCCCGCCAGCCAGGCGGCACTGGCCAAGGTGCTGCCCGATGATACCGGCAGGCCGGTGGCGCGGCGGTTCGAGGCCTACGTCGGCGGACTGGAACTGGCCAACGGCTACTGGGAACTGACCGATGCCGAAGAACAGTTGCGGCGCTTCGAGGCCGATCACCGCTACCGCGGCGCGCACAAGCTGCACGTCTATCCCTATGAGGAACGGCTGGTGGAGGCGCTGCGGGCGGGCATGCCCGAGTGTGCCGGTGTGGCCCTGGGTATCGACCGGCTGCTGATGCTGGCCGGCGGCTACCGGCGGATCGAGGAAGTCATCGCCTTTCCGGTCGGGCGCGCCTGAGCTGCTGGCGCGGACTCAGGGCTCGAACAGGTAGCGGCTGACCTGGCCGACCGCGAAAAAGCCGGCGTCCAGGTACGCACTCTGGCGGTTCTCCGGGGTCAGTGCCACCGCATATTTGTGGTGGCTGTGCAGGGCCTGGGCCAGCAGGTGGTTGAACAGCGCACGGCCGATGCCCTTGCCACGGTGAGCCTCGACCGTTTCCAGATCATAGATCCCCAGCGCATCGGCCGAGGCAAACAGGCAACCCGAGGCTACTGCCTCGCCATCCAGGCGGGCCAGGTAAAACTTCAGGCGGCTGCGCTTCTGCTCGGGGATTTCCGCCAGCTTCTGGTAGAACTTGCGCACCTGCGGCGCCTCCCGGGTGCCGTCAAAGGGCTGGGCCTGCAGGTCGCCGTATTCCCCCAGCTGCTCAGCGCCCACAGCCACTATCTCCAGCCGGTCGCGCAGCTCATCCGGCAGATTCTCGTCCGCCGCCAGCCGCTGTATCTCAATGGCCATCGCCACCAGGGTGTCACGGTGGGCCAGCCCCAGCTCTGCCAGTTCCGCCTCGTCCATCGGCTTGCTGGCACAGTGCCAGAGGGTGAACGGGCTGTGGCGCTCGGCAAAATAGTCCACCACAAAGCGCTTCAGGATCATCGCCGGGACCACCGCATTGGTGACCGCCTGGTTGAAGTTATGCGAAAGCAACCCGCTATCGCTGCGCACAATGCTGGTGATTTCCCGGGTCTGGTCGGGGTTGGTCAGCCCGGCGCAATAACTGGCGCGTGATTCCAGGTTGCGGCAGACAAGGTTTTTGGCGCTGAGACTGTATTTCATGGCTATCAGGATAGTTGTGTTTACCGATCACCCGTGCCACCGGCGTTCCCCCGGCCGGAGCCGGGCAGAACAACGGTTGCGCATAGTCTAGGCACAGGAGGAAGCAATTCCGACAACAAACGGGAACAATTGATCCAGGCGGGTCACTTTGATGGCAGTAATCAGGGCAGCTGCCGGTCCACCTGGGTCAGGGCGCAGTGGTCCATGGAAAGGGCCGGCGCGTCGCAGCTGGCATCGCAGATCACCCGGGCCGGCACGCCGGCCACCAGCTTCTTCGCCGGCACTGATTTGAGTACCACGCTGCCCGAGGCCACCTGCGCACAGCGCCCGATCTCGATATTGCCCAGCACCTTGCTGCCGGCGCCAATCAGCACACCCTCGCGCACCTTCGGGTGCCGGTCGCCGCTCTCCTTGCCGGTACCGCCGAGAGTTACCGACTGCATGATGGACACATTGTCCTCCACCACCGCGGTCTCGCCGATCACGATGCCGGTGGCGTGGTCCAGCAGGATGCCCTGCCCCAGCGTCGCCGCCGGGTGGATATCCACGCTGAACACCACCGAAATACGGTGCTGCAGGAACAGCGCCAGTGAGCGCCGCTGCTGCTGCCACAGCCAGTGGGCCACCCGCCAGGCCTGCAGGGCGTGGAAGCCCTTGAAGTAGAGAAAGGGCTCATACAGCGAGGAACAGGCCGAGTCCCGCTGCTGTACCGCCTTCAGGTCGGCCCGTGCGGCGCGGCCGATGGCCGGGTCACTGTCGAGCGCCTCGTCGATCACTTCGCGGATCAACAGCGCCTGGGCTACCGGGCTGTCGAGCTTGTTGGCCAGGTGGAAGCTCAGTGCGGATTCCAGCGTGCTGTGGTTGAGGATCGTGGCATGCAGGAAGCTGGCCAGGATCGGCTCGCGCTCCACCTGCTGCGCCACGTCAGCGCGGATCTGCTGCCAGAGTGCATCGCCCTCCCGGGCGGCGGTATTGAGCTGATGGGCTTCCATCGGGTATCGCTCCTTGGCGGCGCAGGCAACCGCGCCGTTCGCTGTGGATTCAGATCGCGCCGAGGGTCAGCGGCGGCTCCAGCAGGGCCGACTGTTGCTCGCGCAATGCCAGTATATGCTCCGCCCAGTAACGCGGGCTGTTGAACCACGGAAACGCCAGGGGGAACGCCGGGTCTTCCCAGCGCCGCGCCAGCCACGCCGCGTGATGCATCTGCCTCAGGCAGCGTAACGGTTCAACCAGTTGCAACTCTTGAGGGTTGAAGGGAGAAAAAGTTTCATAGCCCTCGATCACTGTGTCCAGGTAAGCGGTCTGGTCGGCACGGTTGCCCGAGAGCAGCATCCAGATATCCTGGATTGCGGGCCCGGTCAGGCAATCGTCCAGGTCCACAAACCAGGGCGTGTCGTCGCGCCACAGGAAATTGCCCGCGTGGCAGTCGCCGTGCAGGCGCAGCGTCTCCCAGTCTCGCTCGAACAGGGGCGCTATCTCGTCGATGATATGCCCGGTCACCGTGGCATAGGCGTCGCGGTTTTCCCGCGGCAGGAAATCCCCGGCGAGGATGAATTCGCGGCTGTCGATGGCAAAGTGCTGCAGGGACAGTGCCGGCCGGTGCTCAAAGGGCCGCGCCCGCCCAACGGCGTGAATCCGGCCGAGCATGGTCCCCACCTGCTCCAGGTGCTCGAAGTTATCCAGCTCCACCTGGCGCCCCCCGCGGCGCGGGAACAGCGCGAAACGAAAGCCGTGCGCCTCCATCAGGGTGCGGCCATCGAACTCCAGCGGCGCCACCACGGGGATCTCGGCCGCGGCCAGCTCCAGTGAAAAGCTGTGCTCCTCGCGAATCTGGGCATCGCTCCAGCGACCCGGCCGATAGAACTTGGCAATCAGCGGCTCACCGTCCTCGACTCCCACCTGGTAAACGCGGTTTTCATAGCTGTTGAGCGGAAATATGCGCGCATCGGACAGCAGCCCGGTGGTCTCCACGCAGTCGATGACCACGTCGGGTGTCAGGCCATCGTAGGGATGTGGGTTTGCGGACATATCGGCAACCGGCTTGATAATGGGCAGCTATGCTAACGCGCCGCCCCGGCCGCGCACAAACCTCGCAGGCGGCCTGCCTAGCCGGCGGGCGCGGGGCTGGCCCGGCGCATCAGGTAGCCCAGCACCGCAGCCAGGATCAACAGCGCTGGCACATCCCCCAGCAGGTTGGCCCGCTCGGTACTGTCGACAATGGCCTGTACCAGCATGATCAGGCCATGTACCAGACTGGACCAGACGGTAAACCAGATCAGGCTGGCATTGGCCAGCGGGTCCCGCGCGGCGAGAACCAGGAACACGCCCAGGGTGGCGTAGATACCCATGATCATCTGTTCATACTCGGGCTGCCTTGGCGTCCAGCCCCAGCCCTCGGGCCAGACCCACATCATCATGGCGTAGATGCCAAAGATGAAAAACAGCCCGGTAATAACCAGGACAATCCTGAGAACACTGAGGGCAGCATGGGGTCGCATGGCGATATCCTTGTAGTTGATGCTGGAAGCCCAGCCAATCCTGTTCCGGAGCAAGGCGAACCTGTCGCCCCGGCTCCGCGTTCATCACTGCCGCCAATCAGGTCCCGGCAACGGCATGTTCGCGTCCCTCATCACTCACCTGCTCCGCTGCCCCGGACTGGCCCGCCCGTTTCAGCTGTCGCAGGTAGCCGTGCAGGATCTCTGCATCCAGGCCATGTAGCATCAGGCGGAACCCCGCCTGCAATGTTGTGTGGGGGACCATAGGGTGGCGATTATTGACCAGCGACAGGGCCGTACTGTCGTTTAGCAACTTACCAATATAGATCGAAATGGTTTCATCCAGCTGCAGGGAGTTACTGGCACGCCAGAAATCGTGATCTGAAAGGAAAAGAGCGTAAAGGGGGGTGTACAACTCGATCGCCGTCTGCAGGTCCAGGACACTGGTGGCATACTGCCCGCCCGGCTCAAGGTCAAAATCCCCATCGGAGATGGCACTGAAGTCCAGCTCAGTTGCCGGCAGGATCTCGCGCCCCTGCTCCGCCAGCTGACTGTTCAGGTCGCCGATAAAATTATAAATATTGAGGTCATGGACCAGGAATGTATCATCCAGCAGGTCTGCCAGCTCCCGCGGCCGCAACGGGCGGGTACTGCCGATCTCAACGCCGCCGACATTGTCGGCAATAAACTGCAGCAGTTCCGTGCCGATATTGAAGTGGCGCAGGATTAGGTAGTTGGCGTCCGCACGCACAAAGTACCGCAGTCCCCAGTAAATGGTGCGGTGTAATATCCGCGAGGAATGCCAGCGCTCCGGGATCAGCAGGCGGAGCAATTGCACCAGCACAATGGAGAGACGGGCCAGCGGCCGCACCACCGGCAACAGCAGCCGGCGCGACCAGGTATTGTGGCCGGCCAGCAAGGCGCGCTTGGCACCGTCATGGATTGGCAGGCTGCGATCGAGGTAGAGCACCAGCCAGGGATTTGGATCCGAATGGTTCAGGTTCGACTGTTCAAAATCGCTTTTCCAGCCCATCAGTAATTCCCCAGCTCTTCCAGCTGCAACAGGTAAAGACGACCGGTCACCCGCGCGGTGTGCGCAATACGCCCCGCCATTCCCGGCACCTCCAACAGGCCCGAATCGAACACGTCGTGGAGCTGCTGCAGGTGATCTTCATCATGTGCGGCGTGGTAGCGGTAAAAACTCACCTGGCTATCCTGCAGGTTCAGGTGCTGCTGAAGGGCGCGGGCAAAAATACCGGCGAAATGCTTGCCTAGCCCCTCGATGATAAACATGGCCCCCAGCAGGTCCAGTGGATCCGGCTGCGAAGCCCGTTGCATCATCCAGGCCGAAAGTGCAGTGGCCCCGATGTTCTTCTGCCCCTCTCGCAACTGTCGCAGTTCACCACCGACTTCCTGGTAATCCCGTTCCAGCATCTGGTAATCCCGGTGTTCGGTGCCCGCGTGGCGCAGGAACTGCGAGCGCAGCTCGAGATGCTCGCGGCCAATTGAGGAGGCCGCCCGGGATATCCAGCAGGCGCCGTCAATAACCTGCTGGTAGTGATCGTGCAGTAACTGGCGGTAATCCTCCAGGCGAATGGCCCCCCTTAGCGCCCGTGCGATAATGGGCACCTGTACCAGCTGGCTTTCAAATTCCGCCCAGGTCTGCCCCAGCTCGCGGACCAGCCTCTGGGCCTCGCTCAATTCGCTTCCCATATTTTCATACCACCGTCAGGCACATAAATGCGGCCAGGCAACGGCCGCTCTCCGGGACAAAGCACAGGACCCTGTCCCCCTCCTGTAGCTGCTCTTCCCGTAACAGGCGGTCGAGCAACAGGAAAATTGAAGCACTGCCCACATTACCGACCTGGTCCTGGTGATTGCGCCATCGCTCTTCCGGAATCATCGCCCCGGCACTTGCAAGCAATTGTTTCATGCGCTCCCCCAGGGCCCGGGCCGAATAGTGGGGCAGGAAATATTTCACGCGGGCGGGATCAATTTCCCGGCGTTCCAACACTTCCAGGTAATAGCCAACCCAGACCGGGAACATCTGTTCCAGCAGGGTAAAATCCTGGCGCAGCGGGAAAGCCGCCCCTTCGATGGCACCGGCCGGGGAACCGAAATGCGCCCAGGGACGGTGATTGCCATCTGGGCCGGGGGAACTGCCAGCGGACATGCAGGAGGGGAAACGGTGGGCAAAGGATTTTTGTTCGATCCAGTCGATACGCAGGCAGGGCACACCGGGCTGTGGTTCCGTCTCCATCAACAGTGCGCCGGCGCCGTCGGACAGTGTCCAGCGCAGGAATTCATACTGGAAAGCTTCCCCGGTCCCCATCGTGGAAAAGTCAACTGAATCGTA
The DNA here is from genome assembly GCF_021290385.1 of Microbulbifer sp. YPW16. GTDB lineage: Bacteria > Pseudomonadota > Gammaproteobacteria > Pseudomonadales > Cellvibrionaceae > Microbulbifer > Microbulbifer zhoushanensis. The sequence continues at coordinate 2,900,105 of NZ_CP089928.1, read as the reverse complement.
AAACCCGGGCTGGAACCAGCGACTCGAGAACTCGCTCCCGCAGGCGGCCGCGCGCCGGTGCTCCCCTGCCTTCACGCCGAGGTACGCTGACTTGATCGCCATCATGCTGCTGGCGCATACGCTCTGGAACGACCCCAATTCCAGCGCGCCATTGCCCAGCTCACCATGAACGGCACTGGCATGGCCGGGCACCAGCATATCCCCCTGGGTGGTGCTGGCGGCGAGGTAGTCCAGGCTGCTGCTGTCCAGCCGACCCCGGTCACATGCAGCCTCGACCGCCCGCGCAGCCATTTCCGCATTGGTAAACAGGTAGTCGCCACCTGCACCTATTGCATAGTGTCGCTGCCGAATTCCATTCTGGCGCAGGGTCGCCGACTTGAGGCGACGGCTGTGGGGGCCGAGCAGGCCAATGCGCCCTTCCATTTCCCGGTTATCCACCGGCAAACCGGGCAGGAAGCTGCCACTGCCGGTAATAAATACATTCTGCATGGTTGCTGGTTATTTATTGTTAATATTGGTGACCAGGCAGGATACCGGAAAAGAAAAGAGGCTGCCCGGACCGCATTACCGGGCCGTCGGCCCCCGGCGCAACCCGGGGGCTAACCCTGCGGCTCAGGGCTCGGACAGTTCCGGCAAGTGGCAAACAACTTCCACATTGTTGCCATCCGGATCCAGTACGTATGCCGCATAATAATCTGCATGCTGTTCCGGCCGCAGGCCGGGCTCTCCATTGTCCTTGCCGCCTGCCTGCAGCGCGACCCGGTGAAATTCCCGCACCGCGTCGCGGTCTTCGGCCCGGAAAGCCAGGTGCAGGGCCGGGGTCATGCTGGTCCCGCCCCGGATCCACAGGCTTGGCCGGTCGGCCCAGCCAAAGCCGGCCCAGCCCGCATATTCCAGGATCAACTCGTAACCCAGCGGCGCCAGGGCGAGGCGGTAAAATTCCTTGCTGCGTTCATAGCTGTGCACATGCACGCCAACATGGTCGAGCATTAACGACTTCCTCCGGCGAATCGGGAAAAAGGGAACAGGGCTTCAACGATATGCCGGAAGTGTAGTCAATCTCTCCCACCCTGAAGGCGGGCATGGGATACATGCAGGGGGCCGGGCACAGGGGGAACCGACAGCTGCCTGCACCGGGTGACCCGGGTCACTATCTACCGACAGGCTGTGAATCCGTGGCGGGTATTCCCTGCCACTCCCGCGCCAGCAGCCCGTAGACCAGGGCATCCTGGTAACCGTCCTGCTCCCGGTAGCGCTCCCGCAGCAACCCCTCTCGTGCAAACCCCAGTTTTTCCAGCAGTCGGATGGAGGCGGTATTGCGCGGGTCCACATCTGCCTCGATACGGTGCAGCGCCAGGAAGCGAAAAGAGAAGCCAAGCAGTGCCCGGGTGGCACGTGCCATCAGCCCGCGCCCGCGATGGGCGCGCTCCAGTGCAAAGCCGATCTCCGCATGCCGGTTGTCGCGGTCGATACCCGCCAGGGTACAGGTCCCCACGAGCTGCCCTCCCGCTTCCAGGCCCCACTGGTACAGACTGCCCTCGAGAAACCCCTCGACAATGGACTCCAGGAAAACCTCTGCCTGGGCTCGTGTTTCCAGGCGGGACAGGGCCATGAAGCGCACCACCTCGTCATCACCGAAAAGCCGCTGTAATACAGGAAGGTCCGCCGGTTCCAGCCACCGTAACTGCACACCGTCCCCATTTAGTGTGGGCAAGCGGGATTGAAAGCCATCCGGGTTCAAGGTGATTCCCCCGATTTATACCAGCCACTGCCAGAGGCCGTAAAAGGCCACTCCGGCACCGAAAATAAACTGCGCTGCCAGTAACGCGCGGATCGCAAATGTGAACCGCACCAACCCGCCCCGTTCCTCGCTGTCGCGGGTAAATATACGCGCTGCCGGCGGCAGGTCTGCCTCCAGCAGTTTCAACCCCGGTTTGGCCATGGCCAGCAGTTGCCGGCTGCGGGCGTCCACCAGCCAGAAAACACAGCACAGAATCAGCACAAAGCCACCCAGCAGGGTAAGGATCAGCGGGTGGAAGCCTTTCTCAACAGCAGTAAAGATACCGCCCTCGGCAAAAATCGACAGGACAACAAAGAAATTAAACCCCTTCAGGCGCTGCTCCGCATTAAAGCGATAGTGCTCACAGAGATATTGCTGCTGGTTCAATGGTGTCATGTCTTCGTTCGCGGGGCTATCGGGGGACATGCAGGACATACTACCCGACAAAATAATCGAGCACACCAGTGCTCCTGGTTTTCGGGCAGCGATACACTTCAGTGTGAATGCACCGGCAGCGGGGTACCGCGATCAGTTGAAGCGTGAGGGCACCGAAATTTTTAAGGCGCGCTGCCGGCAGCGCGGATCCCGTCGACGCCCTGTTTTCTGGTCGGTAGTTCCTGCAGGCCTTCTTGATACCTTCCCTGCCTCCGGGCACAGGAATGCAATTCCGCTGCATCCCTCGATTCCGGGCACCGACCTCCAGCCGGAAAACAAAAAAAGCGAACCCCTGGGGTTCGCTTTTGCGGCCGGGCTACTGCCGGCAGGTAGCCAGCGCCAGTATCAGCGGTTGGCTCGCTGCTCGATCAAGTCCTCCACCACCGAGGGGTCCGCCAGGGTGGACGTATCCCCCAGCGAATCCAGCTCGTTGCCGGCAATCTTGCGCAGGATGCGGCGCATGATCTTGCCTGAACGTGTCTTGGGCAGGCTCGGGGCCCACTGGATGATATCCGGCTTGGCGATGGGCCCGATTTCCTTCACACACAGGTCGATCAGTTCCTGCTTGAGCGCATCGGAGGGTTCGTGGCCGGCTTTCAGCGTCACATAGGCGTAGATGCCCTGGCCCTTGATATCGTGGGGATACCCCACCACCGCCGCTTCGGCAGTGTCATCATGCAGGACAATAGCACTCTCGATCTCTGCCGTGCCCAGGCGATGGCCGGACACATTCAGCACGTCGTCGATACGCCCGGTGATCCAGTAATCGCCATCCGCGTCGCGGCGCGCGCCGTCGCCAGTGAAGTAGTAACCGGGAAAAGTGGAAAAATAGGTATCGATCATGCGCTGGTGGTCACCGAACACCGAGCGGATCATGCTGGGCCAGCTGGCCTTCATTACCAGGGCACCCTCGCCCTCCCCGTCGATTTCCCGGCCCTTTTCGTCCAGCAGTGCCGGCTGCACACCGAAGAACGGTCGGGTGGCGGAGCCGGGCTTCATATCCATGGCCCCCGGCAGCGGGGTAATCAGGTGGGCACCGGTCTCGGTCTGCCACCAGGTATCCACGATCGGGCAGCGGCCGTCGCCCACCACCTCGTAATACCATTCCCAGGCCTCCGGGTTGATGGGCTCCCCCACCGTACCCAACAGCTTGAGGGAGCCGCGGTCGGTTTTTGTCACGAACTCATCGCCGGCCCCCATCAATGCACGAATAGCAGTGGGCGCGGTATAGAAAGTATTGACCTTGTGCTTGTCCACCACCTCCCAGCAGCGGGAAGCATCCGGGTAAGTCGGCACACCCTCGAACATCAGCGTTATGGCGCCGGCACAAAGCGGGCCGTACACGATATAGCTGTGGCCGGTGATCCAGCCCACGTCCGCGGTGCACCAGAACACTTCCCCTTCCTTGTAATCGAAGGTGAACTTGAATGTCATGGTGGCCATGAGCAGGTAGCCGGCGGTGGTATGCAGCACGCCTTTCGGTTTGCCAGTGGAGCCGGAGGTGTAGAGGATAAACAGCGGGTCTTCCGCGTTCATTATCTCGGGCTCGCACTCTGCTTCCTGCTCCGCCACTGATTCCGCATACCAGATATCGCGCTTGCTGTCCCAGTCCACATTGGCACCGGTGCGCTTGACCACGATGGCAGTGTGCACATCCGGGCAGCTGGACAGCGCCTTGTCCACATTGGCCTTGAGAGGAATCTTGCGCCCCCCGCGAACACCCTCGTCGGCGGTGATCACCAGGCGGCAGTCGCTGTCGAGAATGCGGTCTTTCAGTGAATCGGGGGAGAAGCCGCCGAAGACCACCGAGTGCACAGCCCCGATGCGGGCGCAGGCAAGCATGGCATAAGCGGCCTCGGGAATCATGGGCATGTAAATACAGACCCGGTCGCCCTTTTTGACGCCGCGGGCCTTGAGCAGGTTGGCCAGGCGGCATACCTGCTCGTGCAACTCGGCATAGGTGATGTGCTTGCTGTCAGCGGGATCGTCACCCTCCCAGATGATCGCAGTCTGTTCTGCGCGCGCGGGCAGGTGCCGGTCGATACAGTTGACGGTGACGTTCAGCTCGCCATCGGCGAACCAGGCCGCATGGCCTTTCTTCAGGTCCTCTTCCACCACCCGGGTGAAGGGTTTTTCCCACTGCAGGAAATCCTTGGCCTGCTGTGACCAGAACCCCTCTGGGTCTTCCACGGACTGTCGGTATAACTCCTGGTAGTCCTCCGCACTGATATGCGCGTCGGCGGCAAATTCCGGGGGTACGGGATGAGTATGGACTTCGGACATCGTTTTCTCCCTTATTAGAATTATCGGGCTGTTGGCGTACGCCCTGGCTGACATGTCTCCAGAGGGTAGCGCATTGGCCGGCGGCAGAGCGGCTGCTGGGCACGCCGGCCAGTATCCCGACCTGTTATACCACTGGCAACGACAGGATGACAACGCTGTCAGCCAGCCTTCCAATCCATCATAACGCGCAGGCAAAAATGAATCCCGGTCGCCCACGGATTCACGTGCCATTTTTGCCGCTCGCTGGCACAATAAGCACCCATAAAAAAGTGATCACATTTTTGTGATTGGAGAATCATAAGAAGGAGTACCGGCAACATGGCCGTTAAACTGTTGCGAATCGAAGAGGGCGCCGGGGAGCGCGAGGCGGGCCCGGTGGCACCGGACAAATTGCTGGCGGGACAGCCGCAGCAACTTACCGAGCACTTTTTCACCAATTCCAGGGATAATTTTTTCTGTGGCATCTGGTCGTCTGATGCCGGTAAGTGGGAGCTCACTTACAGTGAGGACGAGTATTGCTACATCATCGAGGGGGAGGCAGTAATCACCGACAGCGATGGACACAGCGAGCGCGTGGCCACCGGTGATGCCTTCTGCATACCAGCAGGCTTCAGGGGCACCTGGGAGACCCTGGGATCGGTAAAGAAGTTCTACGCCATCTACGAGGAATAGCCCGCCCCTGGCGCCGGGCTCAGTTGCCAATCAGCCCCTGCAGGTGGGCCGCGACGCTGCGCCCCAGGGCACCCAGTGCGTAGCCGCCCTCCAGGGTGGATACAATGCGTCCCTGCGCATGGCGCCCGGCCAGTTCCCGCACCCGGTCGGTTACCCAGCGGTAATCCTCCTCGACAAAACGCAGTTGTGCCATGTCGTCCTCGATGTGGCCGTCAAAGCCGGCGGAGATGAATACCATCTGCGGCCGGAAAGCCTCCAGTGCCGGCAACCAGTCTTCTTCCACCACGCGACGCAGCTCGCCCCCCCCGGCACCGGGTGCCAGTGGTGAATTGATGATATGTGCCGGGAGGTCGCCGGTACCGGAAAACGGGTAGAACGGGTGCTGGAAACTGGAGCAGAACAGGTAGCCCTGCTCACCGCGCACGAAATCCTCGGTGCCGTTGCCATGGTGCACATCGAAATCGACGATCGCCACGCGCTCCAGGCCGTGGTGCTGGCGGGCATGGGCCGCGCCGATGGCGATATTGTTGAACAAGCAGAAGCCCATGGCGCGATCGCGTTCGGCATGGTGCCCCGGGGGGCGCACGGCACAGAAAGCAGAGGGTATTTCGCCGGCCATAATCCGGTCCACCGCCGCCACAGCCGCACCGGCGGCGTGCAATGCGGCCTCCAGGGAATCCGGGCACATGGATGTATCCGGATCCAGGATCTCGCGGCCATCACTGGGCGCCCGGGCGAAGATGGACTCCACATAGGCGGGCTCATGTACCCGCTCCAGCTGCGCCCGGGTGGCCGCCGGGGCCTCGAAGTGGCGCAGGACAAAATCCAGCCCGCTGCTCAGCAGCTGGTCCTGGATCGCGGCCAGTCGGGCGGGCCGCTCCGGGTGGCCCTCACCCATCTCGTGCAGGGAGCAGGCCGGGTGGGTAAAGAAACCGATGGACATGCTGCGCTCCTGGCGGTTGCTGCCTGAGGCCAAACGGGAAGAGGACCCCACTATGCCGGTTTTTCCCCACCGAGATCCAGTGCCAGCGTGACCTCATCCAGGTCTTCGCCGGGTATGGCCTGGAAGCCGCGATTCTCGAATACCGCCAGCATCGGGTGATTGTCCCGGCGCACACAGGCCACCATGCGGTCTATCCCGCGACTGCGGGCAATGCCCTCCATCTCCTCCAGTAGCGTGGTGGCTATCCCCTTGCCCCGGCGGCTCTCCTTGATCACGAATGCCACTTCGCAGCTGTTGTCGGCAGCAATGTAGTAATAGCGCCCCACTCCCTGGATCACCTCGGCCTGCCCCTGGCGATCGGTAAAACACAGCGCCAGGTCGCGGCGCTGGTCAACGCTCACAAGGCTGCAGGACTTTTCCCGCGACATCTGCGTCACGTGGTGGTTGTAGCGCATCAGCAGGGTCTCCTTGTTGTGGGTGTAGAAGAATTCCTGCAACAGGCGCTCATCCGCAGGCCGCAATGGGCGCAGGGTGTAGCGGATACCGTCAAAGGTAAACCGCTTCGATTCCACCGGCCCCAGTTCCGGCACCGAGGTGGGCGCCAGCTCCTGGTATTCAGGTACCCAGTAAAATTTCCGCACTTGCTCGAGCAGTTCGCGGCGGAACCTGGGGTGGGCAATGCGGATCAGCTCCAGGGCGCGCTCGCGGATACTCTTGCCGTGCAGCGACGCAATGCCGTACTCGGTGACAATGTAATGCACGTGGCCGCGGGAGGTAACGACCCCGCCACCGGGAGTAATAGTGGTCACGATACGGGAGTGCTGCCCGTCACGGGTAGTGGACGGCAGGGCGATAACCGGTTTGCCACCGCGGCTGAGGGCCGCACCGCGGATAAAATCCACCTGGCCGCCGATACCACTGTAGAACTTCCGACCAATGGAATCGGACACCACCTGCCCGGTCAGGTCTACTTCAATGGCACCATTGATGGAAACCATTTTGTCATTGCGGGCAATCCTGGTGGGGGAATTGGCATGTTCCGCCGGGTAGAACTCCACGTGCGGATTACCGTCAACAAAATCGTAAAGGCGACGCGTGCCCATGCAGAAAGTGGTCACGGCCTTGCCGCGGTGAAAGGTTTTCCTGCGGTTATTGATCACCCCACTCTGCATCAGGTCGATAATACCGTCGGATATCATCTCACTGTGCACCCCCAGGTCGCGGTGGTTGCCCAGGTAACGCAGTACGGCATCGGGGATCTTGCCGATACCCAGCTGCAGCGTGGCCCCGTTATCCACCAGCAGCGAGACGTACTGGCCGATCTGCTCGGTGACCTGGTCCAGCTCCGGCGGCTGTATTTCCGGAAGCTCCTGCGCCTGTTCCAGCCAGGCATCAATCTGCTGCACGTGCACGAAACTGTGGCCACTGGTGCGCGGCATCCGTGGATTGACCTGGGCCACCACCCTGCGGGCAAACCTTACTGCGGCCGAAACCACATCGACACTGACCCCGAGCGAGCAGTAGCCGAACTCATCCGGGGGGCCGACCATCACCAGCGCCGCGTCCAGGGGCAGGACCTGCTCACGGAACAGCTGTGGGATTTCCGACAGGAAACAGGGCGTGTAGTCGGCACGGCCCTCGGCAATCGCATCGCGCACCTTCTCGCCACCGATAAACAGTGAATTCACCTTGAACAGGTCCCGGTAGCGGGGTTCGGCCCACACGTTGTCGGACAGCGTGAGGATATGGGTGACCTCGATGTCGTGCAGGCCACGGCTGTGATCGATCAGGTCCGCCACCAGGGCGTTGGGAACAGCGGCATTGGAGCCGATAAAGATCCGGCACCCGGATTTCAGCAGGTCTGCCCAGGACACTGCCTTTCCGGATTTCGGGCAGGTAAGCATGACGGTGCCTGTCGGGTTGCGGGCAACAGGCAGATGGTAGGCTGGGGATTGCCGGCTCCCAAGGCCCCCAGATGGGCGGCGTGACTGGCGAATGGAACCCGCCGTGTATCCATTAGCTCTGGGGAATATGCCGCAGGAGCGGATCTTGTCTCCGCCCGTTCCCGCCCACCGCCCCGGCGAACACAGGGCTCGCCCCTACAGGGGCGGGGAGCAAATAAAGTTCAGTGGAGACGGGCCCGGGGGAGATCCGGGTGCTGGTTGATCCCCGGTCGCTTGCGGTGACTCAGGCCTCGGCCAGCTGCACCGGGATAGTGTTGGTACTGCGCTCGACGCGGTTGTGCTCGTCGAGGTAGACCAGCTTCGGCTTGAAACTGTCCGCCTCGGCTTCGCTCACCTGCGCATAGGAAGCGATGATGATGCGATCGCCCACCTGTACCCGGCGCGCGGCCGCACCGTTCATGGAGATGATGCCGGAGCCGCGCTCCGCCAGGATCACATAGGTATGGAAGCGTTCGCCGTTACTGACGTTGTAGATATCGATTTTCTCGAACTCGCGCAGGCCCGCCAGCTCTACCAGGTCCTGGTCGATGGCACAGGAACCGTCGTACCAGAGTTCAGCCTGGGTCACTGCCGCCATGTGCAGCTTGCACTTCAACATTTCGATCTGCATCGGGCTACCTCCCCTCAGAGTTCCAGGGAAACATTGTCGATCAGGCGCGCGGCACTGGTGTACATGGCGCCCAGGATGGTGATTTCGGTATCGTCGTGTGCGGCCGGCTCGAGGTTACGGCTGTTGCAGATGGAGAAATAGTCCACCTTGAAACCCGACTGTTCGATGCGTTTCCACGCCTCTGCCTCGAGATCGGCAAAATCGCGGCGCCCGCCCTCGATCTCCTCCTTTACCCAGTTCAGACACTGGTTGAGCACCGGTACCCGCGGGCGCTCCTGTGCCGTGATATAGCTGTTGCGGGAGCTCATGGCGAGGCCGTCGGGCTCCCGGTGTACCGGTGCCGGGACGATTTCCACCGGGATGCACAGGTCCTCCACCATGCGGCGGATCACCGCCAGCTGCTGGAAATCCTTGATCCCGAAGACCGCCTTGTGCGGCTGTACGATATTGAACAGCTTGGCCACCACCGTGGTGACACCCTCAAAGTGCCCGGGGCGGCTGGCGCCACAGAGCACATCGGTCATGGCCGGGCAGACGACGCGGGTCTGCTGGTCCATGCCGTTGGGGTAGATCTCGCTCTCCTCCGGGTGGAACAGGAAGTCGCACTCGGCCGCCCGCAGGCGCGCCATATCGTTTTCCAGCGTGCGGGGATACTTGTCCCAGTCCTCATTGAGGCCGAACTGCAGCCGGTTGACGAAAATGGATACCACCACCACGTCACAGTGCTGCCGGGCGGTCTCGACCAGCTGGATATGGGCATCGTGGAGGTTGCCCATGGTGGGCACGAAACCGATGGTCTTGCCGGCGCTGCGGGCCTCGGCCAGCGCCTCACGCAGGCTGGCCACATGGTGGAATACTTGCATCGCAATCACTTCAGGGGTAGCGAAAGGGGTCTCGAATAGCGCCGCATCATACTCGCTGGCTATCCGTTGGACAATATAAGCAGCGCCACAGAATCGCCCATCTCCGCCAAAAACGCGGCGAAAACACCCCTAAAAGCCGGCAGATTCGCCAAACCAGAACAATTCCTCGGTTTTATCCCCCGGTCCGCGCTGCCGCACCGCGGCAACCTGAATGGAAATCTGTGCATCGGTTCAGGAAAGATTCAGTCGCATCCCGTCACACTGTGCCCCACAGTACGAGAGGTGGCCCCCTGCGCCTCGATCGCACGATGGAGACAGAGCCATGAAAAAACTGATTACTGTAATCGCAGCCACCAGCCTGCTTCTGGCGGGCCCGGCGTTTGCTGACCGGGAAGGCCGTAGCGGTTTCCGCGGTTACCAGAAAGACTCCCAGCTGTCCGGGTCGGCCTTTGACGACGCCATGCGCAAGCACCGCCGCGCCGAGCGTGAGGACCACGGCAAGCGCCGCGGTGACCACAAGCGCAAGCGTCATGACCGCGGTGACTACGACGGTGATCGCCGGGGTCGCGGCCGGGGTGATTACGACGGCGATCGCCGGGGCCACGGTGATCGCTACAAGCATACCGGCAGGGGCCACGATGGCCACCCGGGACGCGGACACGACAAGCACTGGAAAAAACACGAGCGCAAGCACTGGAAGAAACACGAGCGTAAGCACTGGAAGAAACGCCACTACAAAGAGCGCCATTACAAGGACCGCTATTACACCAAGCGCCACTATCGCAAGCACCGCCACCACTGGCGCCCGTCACACTACCACTACGGTTACCGCTGGCGCCACCTGCCGCGCAACTATGTTCGCATCAGCCTGGGTGGCATCGGCTTCTTCTACAGTGACGGGATCTTCTATCGTCGCCACGATCACGGCTATGTAGTGGCCCGCCCGCCCATCGGCGCGGTGGTCACCAGCCTGCCCGGCACAGCGATTTCCCTGACCTTCGGCGGGCTCAATTACTACGTGGCCTATGACACTTATTACGTCTGGGATCACAGACACCGCGGTTACCGGATTGTCGAGAACCCCGGGTTCTATTGATCCCCCAGGCGACTCCATCAGCAGACCTGTAGCGGCCCCCGGGCCGCTTTTTTATGCCTGCCCGCTGCCCCTACCAATCCAGTCACCGATCCCTCCCGGCATTAATTTGCCCGGCGCCATAAAGTAACCAGCGCCACAAAACTGAAACTTCATTCATTTCTTGTCGGCGACCCGCAGCCCGGCGAAAAGATGCCGGCAGCTTGCCGAAGTGCGCTGTGTTTCACGCTCCTGTGCGCGCAAACCGGGCAGCATGGAGCCTATCCAGGCTCCTCCAGGGAAAGCTTTTCACGCCGACAAAACCGGCCGCGAAAAAACCGAATAAAAATTTAATTTTTCCGCTGTAAAAAAGCGGTTTTTTTGAATCTATAGTTATTGCTTTCGGAAAGCGATGGGCCCAAGATTCGCGCCCGAACAAACGCAACAGATAAGACGCCATGAAGCAGCAGCAGATAATAGACTGGACCCGGGAAGATTCCGCGGACCTGTATGGTATCCGCAACTGGGGGGCAGGATATTTCGACCTTAACGAGGCAGGCGAGATTACCGCGCAGGCACCCACTACTGATGGCAACACGCAGTCCGTGTCCATGCTGGAAATTGCACGGGGCGCCATGGAGCGCGGCCTGGGCATGCCGCTGCTTTTGCGCATCGAAAACCTGCTGGACGCCCAGGTTGCGCTGATCAACACGTCCTTCGCACGGGCCATCGAGCAGTGCGGCTACAACAATGTGTTCCGTGGCGTCTTCCCGATCAAGGTGAACCAGCAGTGCCAGGTGATCGAGGAAATTGCACGCGCTGGCAGCCCGTTCAATCATGGCCTGGAGGCGGGCAGCAAGGCTGAGCTGATTGCGGCGCTGTCGACACTCGACAATACCGAGTCCCTGATTGTCTGCAACGGCTACAAGGATGAGGAATTTATCAATCTGGGCCTGCAGGCACAGCGCCTGGGCGTGCAGGTATTTTTTGTGGTGGAGACACCATCGGAAGTGGCCACCATTATCGCCTGCGCCGAACGGGAGCAGGTGCGCCCCAATATCGGCGTGCGCATCAAGCTGGCCTCCAAGGTGGGCGGTTACTGGAATGCCACCAGTGGCGACCGCAGTATTTTCGGCCTGGGCAGTAACGACCTGATCGCCATGGTGGACCAGTTGCGCCACCACGATATGCTCGACTGCCTCAAGCTGCTGCACTACCACCTGGGTTCACAGGTACCGAACATCCGCGACATTCGCACCGGCGTTCTGGAAGCGTGCCGCTATTATGCGGACCTGGTGGAAGAAGGCGCCGCGATGGGCTACCTGGACCTGGGCGGAGGCCTGGCAGTGGACTATGACGGCTCCAAGACCAACTACACGCACAGCAAGAATTACTCCCTCGACGAGTACTGCGTGGATGTGGTGGAAGCGATCATGGGCACCCTGGACAGCGAGGGCGTGGCCCACCCGGTGATCATTACCGAATCGGGCCGCGCCACCGTGGCCTACTCCTCGGTACTGCTTTTCGACATCCTCGACACCACCCGCTTTGAGCCGGTGGAACTGGAACACACGAAAATCACCGAAGACGACCACCCGATGCTGCGTTATCTCCAGGATGCGGCTAACAATGTGACCGCAAAGAACCTGCAGGAGAGTTATAACGATGCCCTGTACTACCGCGATGAAGTGCGCTCGCTCTATCTGCACGGGCAGGTGAGCCTGCGCGAGCGCGCCAACGCGGAGAACCTGTTCCTGCAGGCGGCGCAGAAAATTCGCGCCCTGCTCGACGAGGCCGAGGAAATCCCGGTGGACCTGCAGGCGCTACCCGAGGTGCTGTCTGATATCTATTACGCCAATGTGAGTGTGTTCCAGTCACTGCCGGACATGTGGGCCATCGACCAGGTCTTCCCGGTCGTACCGATTCATCGCCACGATGAGGCGCCTACCCGCTCGGCGATCATCGCGGATATCACCTGTGACTGCGACGGCAAGATCGACCGCTTTATCGGCCGCCAGGAAGAACAGAAAACCCTGCCGCTGCACCCCCTGAAAGACGGCGAGGACTATATCCTGGGCGCCTTCCTCGTGGGCGCCTACCAGGAAACCCTCGGCGACCTGCACAACCTGTTCGGCGACACCAATGTGGTTAATGTACGGATCAACGGCGACGGCAGCGTCGATTACAACCGCGAAATACAGGGTGACAGCATTGCCGATGTGCTGAGCTACGTTGAGTACCGCCCGCAGGACATGTTCGAACGGTTCCGCAAGCTGGCGGAAAAGGCAGTCAAGGACGGCCGCATCAGCCCGCAACAGCGCAAGCAGATACTGCACACTTATACCGCCAGCATGAGCGGTTATACCTATTTTGAGAAATAGCCACGGGGCTTTTGAAAATAGCCATGGGCGCCGCCGGGGAAATAACCCCGGGCGCTCCCTGAATTAAGGCCTTTTTTAGTAACCGGGTAGCGGGCTACCAGAACAATTACCCTTACCCGGGCACGGAAATTAACGGAGGATTTGCATGGCCAACGTATTGATTGTCGGCGCCGGCGGCGTCGGCCAGGTAGTGGCACACAAGTGCGCCCAGGTCGAGGAAGTGTTCGAGCACATCACCCTCGCCAGTCGCACCAAGAGCAAGTGCGACAAGATAGCCGGGATGCTGCCGCGCAAGATTGATACTGCAGAGGTAGATGCGGACAACGTGAAGGAAATGGTCGCCCTGATCGAGAAGGTCAAGCCGGACATGGTGATCAACGTTGCATTGCCCTACCAGGACCTGCATATCATGGATGCCTGCCTGGAAACCGGCGTGCACTACCTGGACACCGCCAACTACGAACCACCCGAGGAGGCCAAGTTCGAGTACAAGTGGCAATGGGCCTACCAGGAAAAATTCGAGAAGGCCGGCCTGATGGCCTTGCTGGGCAGCGGTTTTGATCCCGGCGTCACCAGTGTGTTTACCGCCTATGCAAAAAAACACCATTTTGACCGCATCAAGACGCTGGACATCATCGACTGCAACGCCGGTGACCACGGCCTGCCGTTTGCGACCAACTTCAACCCCGAGATCAATATCCGCGAGATCACCGCCAACGGCCGCTACTGGGAAAACGGCGAGTGGATCACCACCAAGCCGATGGAAGAGAAGCGCGTGTTCGACTTCCCTGCGGGCATTGGCGAGAAGGACATCTACCTGCTCTATCACGAGGAGCTGGAGTCGCTTTCGAAGCATTTCCCCGAGATCGAGCGCGCCCGTTTCTGGATGACCTTCGGTGCCAGCTACCTGAAGCACCTGGAGGTGCTGCAGAACGTGGGCATGACCAGCATCGAGCCGATCGAGTTCCAGGGCCAGGAGATTGTGCCGATCCAGTTCCTCAAGGCGCTGCTGCCCGACCCGGCCAGCCTCGGACCGCTGACCAAGGGCAAGACCTGTATCGGCAATATCGTCCGCGGCAACAAGGACGGCCAGGAAAAGATCTACTACGTCTACAACATCTGTGACCACCAGGAGTGTTACCGGGAGGTAAAATCCCAGGCCATTTCCTACACCACCGGTGTACCGGCAATGATCGGTGCCAAGATGATGCTGGAGGGCAAATGGATGAAGCCCGGGGTGTGGAACCTGGAACAGCTGGACCCGGATCCCTTTATGCACGACCTGAACCAGTACGGCCTGCCCTGGCAGGAAACCTGGCTGGACGAGCCATTCCAGTAACGCCCTCCCACACACCAGCCGGGACCGCCGCTGTCGCCCCGTCACAGGGGGGCGGCGCCCGGCATGTAACAATGAGCACCTATGGACCTGACGCCCCGCAAAGATTATTTCGGTAATTTCGATCCCTCCCGGGTTCCCTCCCCCTGTTTCGTGGTGGACGAGGCGGCACTGCGGGACAACCTCGCTGTGCTGGCCGATGTGCAGGAACGCAGCGGCGCCAGAGTGCTGGCCGCGCTGAAGGCTTTCTCCATGTTCCGCACCGGGCATCTCATCGCCGAGTACCTGAGCGGCACCTGTGCCAGCGGCCTGCACGAAGCGCGCCTCGGTTACGAGGAGTACGGCGGTCGCGACCAGGGTCGTGAGGTGCATGTTTTCAGCGCCGGCTACAAGGAGGACGAGCTGCGCCAGATCCTTGGCATTGCCCACCATGTGATCTTTAACTCCTTTTCCCAGTGGAAGCGCTACCGTGCCCTGTGCCTGGAGGCACAACAACAGCGCCCGGAGCTACGCTTCGGCCTGCGGATCAACCCCGAGCACTCCGAGGGCACCAACGCCCTCTACGATCCCTGCGCGCCCTGCTCGCGGCTGGGAATCCCGCGTGCGCTGTTCGAGGACGAGGACCTGGCCGGTATCAGCGGCCTGCACTTCCATACCCTGTGTGAACAGGATTTCGCCCCGCTGGCGCGCACGATTGCCGCGGTGGAGGAGAAGTTCGGCGAGCTGATACCCCGGATGGAGTGGATCAACTTCGGCGGCGGCCACCACATTACCCGCGGTGACTACCAGGTGGATGCGCTGGTGGATGCCGTGCGGGCCTTCTCGGCACGCCATGGCGTGCAGGTCTACCTGGAGCCCGGCGAGGCCATCTCGCTGTTTTCCGGTGTGCTGGTGGGCGAGGTAGTGGACCTGGCATGGAACGGCGTCGACCAGGCAATCCTGGATGTATCTGCCACCTGCCATATGCCCGACACCCTGGAAATGCCCTACCGACCCGACATCACCGGTGCGGCACGCCCGGGGGAACTGCCGCATACCTACAAGCTGGGCGGCCAGAGTTGCCTGGCCGGCGACAGTATCGGCGAGTACAGTTTCGCCGAGCCCCTGCAGGTGGGCGACCGGCTGGTGTTCGAGGAGATGGCGTACTACACCATGGTCAAGACCAACACTTTCAACGGCATTCCACTGCCAGCCATCGCGCTGTGGAATTCGTCTACCGACGCGCTGGAGATCGTGAAGGAGTTCGGCTATGAGGACTTCAAGGGCCGCCTCTCCTGACCGCCAGTGCGCAGGTGGCCGGCCAGCCCGGCGCAACCCGTTAACCCAATCCGCCCCGAAGGGACGAGCAACAATGCTTTCAGACAAAGATTACCCCATCTTCCTCGGCTCCGAGATCGACCAGCCCCGCGCCGAGGATGCCCTGTTCCATATTATCCCCATCCCCTATGAGGAAACGGTGTCTTACGGTGGCGGTACCGGCAAGGGGCCGGCATCGATCCTCGAGGCCTCCTGGCAGCTGGAAACCTTTGATAATTTTTCCTCACCCTGCGAGCTCGGCATCCATACCCGCTCGCCGGTGAATGTTTCCGGCACACCGGAACAGGTGATGGAAAACATTGCCGCCGCTACCCGCGAGGTGCTGGAACTGGGCAAGATGCCGGTAGGAATTGGCGGTGAGCACTCTGTCACCTGGGGAGTCATCAAGGGCCTGCTGGATGCAGGGGTGGAGGATTTCGGCGTGGTCCAGATCGATGCCCACGCCGACCTGCGCGACCGCTACGAGGGCCAGAAGCACAGCCACGCCAGTGTCATGCGCCTGGTGGTGGAGGCCGGTGTGCCACTGTTCCAGCTGGGCATCCGTGCCTACTGCGAGGAGGAAATGGGGGCGCGACAGAAGTACGGGGTGCACTACCTGGATGCCCACGAGCTGGTACCTGCCAATGTCCAGGAGTTTGCGCTGCCCGAGGACTTTCCCAGCAGGGTGTTCTTTACCCTGGACGTGGACGGGATCGACCCATCGGTCTTCCCCTCCACCGGCACCCCGGTCCCCGGGGGGCTCGGCTGGTACCAGACGCTGAACCTGTTCGAATCGGTGGCCCGGCAGCGGGAGATCATTGGTTTCGACCTGCTCGAGTTCGCCCCCATCGAGGGCTTCCACGCCTATGACTTCGCCGCCGCCCAACTGCTCTACAAACTGATGGGTATTGTCCAGCGCAACCGGCAGTGACCGGGGGTTTCCGGGCGGAGCAGGCAACAATTCTTAACAAATGGCCATGGCGCCGGGCCAATGAAAGGGGTTAAAATTTAAACTAATGTAAGTACTCGCTTCGCCGGAGAAGCCATGAAATCGTTGAAAACGACGCTATGGGTGGCCGCCGTGGTGGTGCTGACTGCCTTTGCGTTTGCCCCCGCCGCCGACGCCCGCGGCGCCGGCTACGAGCGCCACGGCTACGGCCATCATCACTTCAAGCGCCATCACCACGGCCCCCGCCACTGGCGCGGCAGCCACGGCCCGCGAATCTCGCTGGGGCTGACCTTCCCGGTACTGCCCCATGGCTTTGTCAACCTGAGTGTCGGTGGCAGGCCCTTCTACTACCACGGTGGCCATTTCTACCGCCACGGTCCGGCCGGTTACGTGGTGGTCTCCGCCCCCCTGGGTGCCTCGGTGGTCTCCCTGCCGGGCAGCGCCGTGCGGGTGGAAATCGGTGGCGCGATCTTCTACCAGTACGCCGACGCCTTTTACCAGTGGCATCCCGCGCGCCGGGTCTATGTGGTTGTCCCCCCGCCCGCCGGGGCCAATATAGCGGCACCCGCGCCACTCGCGCCACCCGTGCCACCCGTGCCCGCAGCCCCGATAAAAGGCGGCAGCGGGCCGGTCAAGGGTGGCACTGGCTACGCACCGGGAGAAGTCCTGGACAGCCTGCCCACAGGCTACACGGCGGAGATTATCAACGGGGTCCAGTACTACCGCTACGGCGACCAGTACTTTATGCCCACCCAGCGCGATGGCCAGGAGGTCTACGTAGTGGTGCAGTTATAGGGCAGACCGCACAGCCAGGTGATTACGGCTGTGGATATGACAGGGGCGATCCGGGTGGATCGCCCTTTCTGTTTCAGGAGGGGGAAACGGGGCGTCAGTCGTCGCCCTGGTAATACTCCGGCGCCAGGTTGTCGAAGCGCGTGTACTTGCCCACGAAGGCCGCGCGGCAGGTGCCGATCTCGCCGTTCCGCTGCTTGCCGATAATCAGCTCCGCCATCCCCTTGTCGGGGCTGTCCTCGTTGTAATACTCGTCGCGGTAAATAAACAGGATCACGTCCGCGTCCTGCTCGATTGCACCGGATTCCCGCAGGTCAGAGTTCATCGGCCGTTTGTTGGGGCGCTGCTCCACACCCCGGTTCAGCTGTGACAGGGCGATGACCGGGCATTCGTACTCTTTCGCCAGCCCTTTCAGGGAGCGGGAAATCTCCGAGATCTCCTGGGTACGCCCCTCGGTGGCCCCCTTCACCTGCATCAGCTGCAGGTAATCCAGCATGATCAGGGCCGGCTGGCTCTTCGCCTCGGCGTCCTCACGGCTCATCTGCGGATTCTCCCGCAGCAGCTTGTTGGTGTGATCGCGCACGGTGCGCTTGGTCCGCGCCCGCACCTCACTGGGGGACAGCGCGGGGGTGTCATCGATATACAGGGCCTTGCCCTTCATCTTCTGCACCGCACTGGAGAGCTTGGGCCAGTCATCTTCCTGCAGTTTGCCGTTGCGGATACGGCCCTGGTCGATGCGCCCGATCGAGGACAGCATCCGCATTACCAGGGAGTCGGAGGGCATCTCCATACTGAACACGAGCGTCGGTCGCTCCTGGCTGAGCATCGCCGTCTCGATAAAGTTGAGTGCCAGCGCGGTCTTGCCCATGGACGGGCGCGCGGCGAGGATGATCAGCTCGCCGGGCTGCCAGCCGGAGGTGCGCTGGTCAAGTTCGGTGAGGCCGGTCCCCAGGCCGGTGAGGTCGCCCTCGGTCTTGAAGAGTTCGTCGATCCGCTCGACGGTCTTTTTCAGCAGCGCGTCGACACCGACAAAGCCACCGTCCTTCGCCCGCCCCTCGGCAATTTCCGCCACCCGGCGCTCGGCCATCTGCAGCAGGTCCGCCGAGGCCAGGCCGCCGGGGTTGAAGCTGGTACGACTGATCTCGCCAGCAGCGGCAATCAGCTGGCGCAGCATCGAGCGCTCACGCACGATCTTGGCGTAGGCGACGATGTTTGCCGCGGAGGGGGTGTTCTCGGCCAGTTCAGCCAGGTAGGCAGGCCCGCCGACGTCTGCCAGCAGGTCGCGACTGGCCAGGGCCTCGGCCAGGGTGACGATGTCCAGCGGCTGTTCCGCGTCCGCCAGCTGGGTCATTACGCCAAAGATCACCCGGTGACTGGCGACAAAAAAGTCCTGCTCGCCCAGCTGCTCCGCCACACTATCGATGCGGCTGGAATCCAGCATCAGGCCGCCCAGCACCGACTGCTCCGCCTCTACAGAGTGCGGCAGGGGCGAGGTCTCCTCGGTCTGCAGTTCTTCTTCCGCTGCGGCGTATTCTTCGTTCATTGCAATAACTGACTACCAGAAACAGATCGGGCGCTGGACCCACAGGGAATCCAGCGCCCGATTGTAGCGCGACTGGGCCGCAGATGGGCATCCCATTGGAGTGAACCAGGTTCACCCGGGAGAATGCCCGGCCCGGCGGGCGAACCGCAGGGGCCGCCCGGCCGCCAGATAAGCGCGTGGCGCTTATTCTGCGACGATCACAACCTTGACGGTGGCGACAACGTCAGCGTGCAGCTGTACGTCGATGTCGTACTCACCGGTCTCACGCAGGGTGCCTTCCGGCAGGTTGACCTCGGCCTTGGCCACTTCAACGCTGTCGGCAGTAATTGCCTCGGCGATGTCACCGGCGCCCACGGAACCGAACAGCTTACCCTCATCGCCGGCATTGGCGGTGATGGTAACAGTCAGGCCGGACAGCTTCTCGGCACGCTCCTCGGCAGCCTTCACCTTCTCGGCGGCGGCAGCTTCCAGCTCGGCGCGCTTGGCTTCGAACTCGGCGATGTTGGCGGCAGTAGCACGGATGGCCTTGCCAGTGGGCAGCAGGAAGTTGCGGCCGAAACCGGCTTTGACCTCAACGCGGTCACCCACGTTGCCCAGCTTGCCTACTTTATCGAGCAGAATAACTTCCATCTCGGTTTCCTCAATTTCAGTATTGTGCGGCCCGTTCCTACTTGTTGGCGGAACGCCCGCGAATATCAATCCAGCTATCGATCAGCGCCAGCCCACACAGGAACCCGGCCAGCGGCAGTGCCGCGATTACCAGCGCCACATACATGGCCACCAGTGGACCGCGCCCCCAGCCCCGCTGGGCTACCAGCGAGTGGATCAGCGCAATGCCGGCCAGTACCAGCGGGAAGGCGACCACTGCGCCCCAGAAAGCCAGCCCCGGGGTCAACAGGCAGAATACCCACAGCAACATGGCCGTCGCCGCCAGCGGCAGCGGCATGCGCAGCTGGTGGAACTCCTCACGCAGCCCGCCAGGGTTGTACAGCAGCGCCTGCCACCAGCGGCCCAGTACCAGCGCCAGGGTGGCGGTAATCGCCGACACCAGTGCCAGGTAACCGGTGGCCAGGGCCTCACTGTTGAAGACCTGGCGCAACTGGTCGGCCTGTGCACCACCGGATTCCGTGGCAGCCTGCAACAGGGTCTCCAGCAGGCCACCGCTGAAATGCGATGTCGCCAGGATTCCCGCTGAGGCTACTGCGGT
This sequence comes from Microbulbifer sp. YPW16, assembly GCF_021290385.1. Lineage (GTDB taxonomy): Bacteria > Pseudomonadota > Gammaproteobacteria > Pseudomonadales > Cellvibrionaceae > Microbulbifer > Microbulbifer zhoushanensis. The sequence continues at coordinate 2,879,979 of NZ_CP089928.1, read as the reverse complement.
GAGCACCACCAGCCCCGACGTCCAGGAGCGGGTCCCGCGCAGTGCCAGGGCACCACAGAAGACCGCTGCCAGGTGCGTGGCTCCCAGGCCTGTCATCAGCGGGGAAAAGACCCCGCTCATGCCACCGGCAACCACCGGCAACAAGGCCCAGACCAGCACCATCAGGCCATCGTTGGTCCCCTTGCGCAGGCTCACCAGGGCCAGCGCTGCCGGGCTGATCAGGGGGATACCCACCATCGCAGTGAGCACCGCCCGCACGCGCCCGCGCATAATAAACTCAGCCAGGGCGCGCATATTTAGATAGCTTCTCTTGTAACGATTCTAAGCAAAACGGCTGCTTAGGCTTCGTGGCTGTCCGTGTACGGCAGCAGTGCCAGGTAACGAGCGCGCTTGACCGCAGTGGCCAGCTGGCGCTGGTAACGGGCCTTGGTACCGGTGATACGGCTCGGTACGATCTTGCCGGTTTCGGAAACGTAGGCCTTCAGGGTATCGAGATCTTTGTAGTCGATACGCTTTACACCTTCCGCGGTGAAACGGCAGAACTTACGACGACGGAAAAAACGTGCCATCTGGTAACCCCCTTACTCTTCGCTTGCCTGGTCGGAAGATTGCTCTTCGCTGGGCTTGGATTCGCCGGAAGACTTGTCGTCCTTCTCGGCGCGCTCGCGGCGCTCACTGCGCTCGGCACGGGCGGCCTTGCGCTCGCGGCTCTCTTTTTCCGCCTTCATGATCGGGCTCTCTTCGGTGATCGCTTCATCTTCGCGAATCACCATATTACGCAGCACGGCATCGTTGTAACGGAAGTTGGTGGTCAGCTCTTCCAGAGCTTCTTCGGTGCACTCGACGTTCAGCAGAACGTAGTGCGCCTTGTGGATCTTGTTGATCGGGTAGGCGAGGCGGCGACGGCCCCAGTCTTCCAGGCGGTGAACCTGGCCACCGCTGTCCTTGATGGTGGCGGTGTAACGCTCCACCATGCCGGGTACCTGCTCGCTCTGGTCCGGGTGAACCAGGAATACAATTTCGTAATGACGCATTTTTGCTCCTTACGGGTTAAACAGCCTCCCGGACAGTCCGGTGAGGCAAGGAGAGCGACGGCCCTGTTTGCGGGGGCACATCGCGGGCGGCGTATTCTATGCACTTGCCACCCTGGTTGCAAGTTGATCAATCGATCCAGCATACCCTCAGCCACCCCCGGGGCAAGTGGCCAACCGGTTTCATCTTTCCAGTCATGTCAGCATCCGCCGACCGGGGGTAACTTACTCCCCTCCACCCCGGAAACTCAGGAGCTGCCATGGCACCCAGCCAGGAGATACTCGATCACCAGTTCGGTCCCTTCCGGGTACCGGTCATGCTTCGCAGGCCCCGCGGCGACGCCCCGCTGCTGCTTGTGCTGCCCGCCCTGGGCGTGCCCGCCTCCCGCTACCAGCGCCTGCAGGAGAGCCTGGCGGAAGCCGGCTACAGCAGTGCGGTCACCGAGCTGCCTGGCACCGGGACCAGCCGGCCGCGCCCATCGCGGCGCTCGGACTTCGGTTACAACGACCTGGTGCACGGGTTCCTGCCTTCATTGCTGGAGCGGCTGGGATTGCCGACGGCAGTTCTCGGCCACAGTATCGGCGGCCAGGTGGCGACACTGGCTGCGAGGGAGGGGCTGACGGGACAGGCGCGTATTGTCACGGTCGCCGCGGGACACCTGCATTTCCGCTGCTGGCAGGGCAGCATGCGTATGAAAGTGCTGGCCCTGGCGGGGCTGGCCTGGGGCAGCGGCCACCTGCTGGGCTATTTCCCCGGCCGGGTACTGGGTTTTGGCGGTCGCGAGGCGCGCGGGGTAATGACGGACTGGGCAGCCTCAGTATTCAGCGGACGCTTCGCGCCGGAGCGGCGGCAAACTGGTGAGAACCGGGCAGGACCCTCCCTGCACCTGGCCATCAGCGGCGATGACTTCGCGCCACCGGCGGCAACTGCGCGACTGGCCTCGTTGCTGGGGGGCGAGGTACGCCACCTCGACCTACCGCTGACCGGCGGCAACCCGCACCTGAGCTGGCTGCGGGCACCGGACGCCATCGTTGCGGAACTGCAACGCTGGCTGGAATAAAGCCGGCACGCTTCCCTGTGCGCCGGGAAAAACTGTCGGCCCGCTTGTCGACGGGCCGTCGGGGACAATCAGAAGGTGTAGGTGACGCCGAGGCTGGCCTCGGTTTTGTCGTGGTCATACACCGCGAAATTCTCCTCGTTGTTGGTGAATGTCAGGTTGCCCGCCAGGCGCAGCCGCGGCGACACCAGCCACTGGGAGCCCAGCCACGCCTTGAGGCGATCGGCTTCCCGCTGCGCCTCGCGCACGACACCGTCGGTGTCAACCAGCCGGTTCTCACCGTCATAGGTACTCAGCCGGTACTCGGAACCTGCAGACAGTAACCAGTTGCCAGCGAGCGACCACTGCACCTCGGCGCCGAAGGTGTGCCGGACCGGGGAGTAGCTGTAGAAGTTGTCACCCGTCTCCGTGGCAACCAGCAGGTCGTCGCGGTCATTCAGGTCCAGCTGGTAGCCCACTTCCAACTGCGCGCGGCCCAGGGGCTGTTCCCAGTCGGCCCCGAACCGCTGGCGCGTCCCATCCAGGTATTCGTAGCCACTGCCACCGGAAAACCGTGAGGGCACAAACGAAAGCTCCAGTTCGCCGTCACCGATCCGCTGCCGGGCCTTGGCCTGGAGGCGCAGCTGTCGGAAAACCTCTTCGCCATCGAGGCCCACCTGTTCGGCCGCACCGCCCAGCTCAAGCTGCCAGGCCCCCCAACTCAGGTCCCGGGCGACACCGGCACTGAGGCTGCTGAGATCGAGGGAGCTGTACTCGGAGTAAGAACGCCGGAAGGCGTACCCCTGCAGGCGCCAGCCGTCGCTTGGCGTGCCTGCCAGCCGGTACTGGCCCCAGGCAAAAAGATCCGTATAGCTATCCTCCCCTTCGGACGCACCCGCCAGCAGCTCATCCCGCAGGGCGTAGGCGTTGTCATCGTAGCCCGCGGCCAGTCTCAGCAGCGCCGAGCCGCGCCGGCCGCCACCGCGGGCCGCCCCGCTGTCACGCGCGGGCCCGGCAGGCCTGGCTGGGTCATCCAGGTGATCCAGCCGGACACCAGCGAGGCGACGCAGCTTTTCCGAGCGCGACGCCGCTACTCTTTTATAGCGCCGCTGCGCCAGCTTTCGGTCTCCCTGCTTCTCTGCCACCAGCCCCAGCTGGAACAGTGCCAGGTCGTGCCACTGCGGGCTGTCGAGCAGGGACTCAAACCAGACGCTGGCCTCCGGATAGCGCCCCAGCCTGTACAGGCTCACCCCCAGGTTGTAGGACAGGTTGTTACTACGGTTGCCACGCGCACGGGCGGCCTCGAAACGCTCCAGGGCCACGCCATAGTCTCCGCGCTTGAATGCAGTGGTCCCCTGGGAGAAAGCATCCTGCTCAGCGCTTGCCACGGTCGCACTGGAGGCGAGGCAACAGGCTGCCAATGCATTTATTATCGTGCGCACAAAACACCTCTTTTATATACACAAAAAGGCCGGGCATTCCTGCCCAGCCTGAAACCACATTTTTCCTTGCGCGAATCACCCGCCCGATGGCGTGTCGACCTCGGGGGTTTCTATATCCGGCCTGTTATCCAGCACTTCGTTTAACCTGTCCAGCACATCCTCAGGCAGGTTCTCAATCACATCGTCCGGGATATTCTCCAGGATTTCCTCAGCGGACCCCCCACCGGAGAGCGCATTATTAATAGCCTCACGAGCGGCCTCATTGGCATTGGCTGCCGCTTCGGCCAGTGCTGCTTCCGCATTCATGGCCGCTTCTTCAGCAGCCTCTACATCCCCGGCCACCTCTTCCAGCTCCTGGTCATCACCGCCCAGTTCGCCACTGCGTGCCGCCTCGGCCACCGCCAGGCCACCTTCCTGGATCGCCATGCGGGCAACATCACTGATCGCCTCCGGCAGCTCGATATTGTTGACAGCGTCTGCGGCGCTCTCGTTTGCCTCGACCACGGTTACTTCAATATCGAGGTCGTCATTATCGGCCTCTTCCTGTCCGAGCGCTGGTAGTGCAACCTGGGACGACAGGAATACGGCTGCAATCAGCAAGTTCTTATAAGCTTTCATTGTCCACCTCATCGTGGTTCGCTTTTCAACTTCTCTCTATATCTTTTGCATTCCCTGTGCATCCTGCCCCTGCAAGACGGCACCATTACCGCCGGGGACCGGTACCCGGAATTCCCGGCGGGCACCCTCGTGCTCTATCTCGATCAGAATCACATCATTTCCGCGATCATTACGCTGGCGTATCGGAAGTGTCAGGCGGTTGGCCCCGGCCTTCAGGTCCGTGCGCCACTGCAGGTCGCGCTGGTTCTCGAATCCGTCCACTTCCAGGTGCTCTGGCATTACCACCCGGATTTTTGCACCTGCCAGGTCCCGCCCACTCTTCAGGGCAAGTGTTACCGGCATCACCCCTGGGCTCACGGTTCCCGCCAGCTGCCCAACCGGCTCCGCTGGAGTCGGCGCCTGCCGGGGCAGGGCCAGGAAGATCGCCAGCAGCAGGCTCGCGGCAGTGGCCAATTTCCAGCCGACAGCATTCGCCCCCTGCGGCACCCCGCGCGACTGGCTGATCGCTGTGCGCAGAACACGACTCTCGAAGCCTGCCTCCGGCTCGGGAGCCGGCATGGTACGCAGCAGGCGAGCGACCCGCAGGTCCTCGGCATATTCCCGGCAATCATGACAGCGACGCAGGTGTGCCAGCAGATCCGGCTCATTTTCGGGCTTGAGCTGTTCAAGCTGCTGCTGTGCCTGTCTGCAATGCATCATCATTCGCTCCCGTTTGTCCCTTAACACGACTCGGCAACGGTTTTGGTTCCCGTTTCCAGCGCCAAACGCAATTTTTTTCGTGCACGGTGCAATCGCGATTTCACCGTGCCCACACTCAGGTCGAGGATTTCGGCCACTTCCAGCACCGCATAACCCTCTACATCGTGAAGCAGAACCACATCCCGCCAGCCGCTGTCGATCGAGGACAGGGCCCGGTTGAGTTCGCGCTGCAGGATCAACCTCTCCAGCTGCTCACTCTCTACGGTGAGCCGCTCGTCAAACAGTGCATCATCCCCGGAGGGCTCGACACTATCGTCAATGGGGGAGTTGGCATTGCGACGATAGAGGTCGACAAAGCGCCGATACAGCACCCGGACCAGCCAGGGGCCCAGCTTGTCCACCCTCTCCAGCTCGTCGACTCTCGGAAACAGGCGGGTGAGGATGTCCTGCACCAGGTCCTCAGCCTCGTCGTTATTCTGTGTCCAGCGGTAGGCCATGCGATGCAGGAGGCGCAGGTGCGGGCGCACCAGGGCGGTAAACCGGTCTTCCGGTCTTTTCGGCCAGCGTAAAAACGTCATCGGGCTTACCCGTTCCCCCTAGAAATCGCACACAGACTGCTTGTGCATCCTACACGTGTCAGACAGGGAAAAGGTTCCCGGGCAGGAGCAATTATTTTCCCAACGCCCCACAGGCTTCGCCCAAACAGACGTTCCGCACAGTTTTGCTGCAATGAAAAACCATTAACTGCCGGCAAGGAGAAACAGGGATCTCAAAGACAGGCATATAACGCGATCACGATTGCGCAAGCCGTTGACTGGCTTCGACCCGCACCCGCCAGAAGAATTCCCCCGGCAACACTCGTGGGGCAAATGCCCGCACAGTGATGACAATGGGCACCGGGGACTGCAGCACTGGTGACCGGGACGGCAACCCGTGCCTGGTCCCCGGCCATTGTCACGATCTCCACCGCTTTCCTGTCCCCGCACTACATGCGAATATTCCGTAGCGGCACTGCAGGCCTTGCACTGCGGGCGCCACGATCACAAGAATAACTACAGAGAGGCGGTTTTCATGGATTCCCTGGTCGCAATGTTTGAAGATGCGGTTCCGGCAGAAGTATGCGATCACCTGATACAGCGCTTCGACAGCGCACCCGACAAGCAGGCGGGCCGCATCGGCTCCGGTGTGGACAAGAGCAAGAAAAACAGCTCTGACCTGTATATCTCCAGCATGGAGTCCTGGCGGGAGGAGTGCACCTCCGTCAACCAGGTGGTGCTGCGCGCACTGATGGCCTATTGCCGGCGCTACCCGCATATGCTTACCGGCGCCCTCTCCCCGACCATCTACGATGACAGCCTGCAGGCGCCACGGAACCTGGCCAGCGACGATATCGCGCAGCTTCCCGATGAGCAGCTGCGGATGCTGGTCTCCGGGATCTTCCACTTCGACGGCATCAATTTCCAGCACTACCGCCAATCCACCGGCGGGTTCCGTCACTGGCACTCGGAACACTACCCACACCCCACCGATCCCGGGCAGAAATCCCTGCACCGGGTGCTGTTCTGGCTTCTTTACCTGAATGATGTGGAGGAGGGGGGCGAGACCGAGTTCATTTACCAGGATATTCGCCTGAAGCCGCGGCGGGGTAGCCTGGTACTGTCACCCTGCGGTTTCACCCATACCCATCGGGGCAATGTACCCACCTCCGGTGACAAGTATGTGCTCACCTCATGGGTGATGTACCGCCCGGCGGCCGAGCTCTATGGCACCCGGCAGTAAGCGGCGGCCTGTTGCCGCCCCCCTGGCACTTGCGCAGGTAACCCAACAGGGAATGCGATGCCGGCAGGAACACCCGCGCATACACACCCTCCAGGTCCGGGGGGGGATAGAACAACTGGTTCACGCGGTAGCTCACACGGCCCTGCAGGTGAAACAGGTGCAGCATCTTGAAATCCACTACCTCACTGAGGTTGGTGGCGGTCACTGGGCAGTCGAGCCCCCTTCCTCCAGTTCCGGCTCGCACAACAGCGTAGGCAGAGGCGGGATCACTGCAGATGCTGGCGTTACTGGCGTTACTGGCGTTACTGGCGAAGGTGCCATCCTTATTCAGGCAACCGGTAGTATTACCCACGCAGGTTACGCAGACCGTATCGCACCATTCCCGGGTAAACCCCCGTGCGCCGGCCGGAAGTGACATGGCCAGGGTTCTCATCACTGCGGCAGGTCACAAGCGAAAGCACGGCAAATCCAATGGCGGAAAATTTTGGCGCAGCAATAATCTTGCTTACCTTTTTGGCCCGGCATGACCGCGACCCAACCAACAAAGCAGGCAAAAACCAGGGAAGCAATAATTTAAGACTCACAAAGGCAAAGGAGAGGCAATCCGGGCAGGGATTGAAGATTGAGGGGCCACTCGAAGAAAAATATATTTTCTATCGGGCTTCGCCCCCTGAATAAGGGAAAGTGCGAAGCATAAATAGATTACCAACGAACATGAAACTGTAATTAAAAATGGCGGCTTCACGGCATAGACAAGGGAGAGGTCTACAGGATTCGATGAAGCCGCCGGAAAAGCACCTCTGGCCAGGGAGTGACGGGCAGGGAAAACATGCAGCTCTACCCTCCCCGGCCGATTCCGCCGGGATCAGAAAATATAACTGACCCCCAGACTGAACTCGGTTTTATCGAATGTATAGATATCCCGGTTTTCACGGTTATCGATATTGAGTACCTTACCATCGAGGCTGAATCTCGGGCTCAGCCGGTAGCGCGTCTCGAGCCAGGACTTGAATCGATCCGACTCACGCTGATACCGCACGACAGAGCCGTCATCACCGGTCACCTGGTTGGTGCCGTCATACACACTCTGGCGAAACTCCATTCCGGCGGAAACACTCCAGCGCAGTGTCAGCGGCCATTCCAGCTCAGCGCCCAGCGAATGCCGGGCCGGCGAGTAGCTGTAATAATCCCGGGCTTCCCGCTCCAGATCGGCACGGTCGTTACTGTCGTACTGGTAGAATGCCAGAAGTTCACCCGCCAGCAGCGGACGGCGCCACTTTACCGCCACCCGCTGCCGCCAGCCGTCCAGGTATTCGTAGCCCTCCCCGCCCAGGTAATAGCCCGGCAGGTAAGACAGTGACAGGCTACCCAGACCGAACTCCCTCACAAGCCGGCCCACAAGATTGAGCTGTCGGGAAACCTGGTCGCCACCAAGGTAGATAAACTCCCCGGCCACCCCCAATTCCGTGTCCCAGCCATTCCAGCGTCGGTCCCGGGACAGGGCTGCACTCACGCTGTTCAGGTTGAGGCTTTCCAGTTCCCGGTAACGGCGACTGAAGGCGTATCCATGCAGCCGCCAGCCATCTGCCGGGCTCCCATGCAGGCGGTACTGCCCCCAGGCAAAGAGCTCCGTGAAATTGTCATCCCCTGTTTCCACATCGGCGAGCAGGTCATTCTGTAGCGCGTAGGCGTTATCGTCATAGCCGGCTGAAAGACTGGCGAGTCCGAGCCACTGGCGGGACATGGCCCCGCGTTCATCGGCAGCCAGTGCGTTGAGGCGGCTTGCGGCGAGCTTGCGCAGCTTTTCCGAATCAGTAGTCTGCGCCACCTGCCGGTAGTGCTTTGCAGCCAATAGTGGCCGCTTGCGCTTCTCCGCTGTAAGCGCCAGGTTGTAGCGCGCCAGGTCGCGCCACTCCGGGTCATCGAGGAGCCGGTAAAAATAGGTTCCGGCCTCGCGATGGCGCCCCAGCTTCACCAGCGTGACGCCGATATTATATTTCAGTCGCGTGCTGTCGTTTCCACGGGCCTCCAGCGATTTAAAGACTACCAGTGCGCGCTGGTAGTCCCCACCCCTGAAAGCCTCAACACCATCGTCCAGCTCGACTGCTGCCATCGAATGTGATGCCGCAGCCAGAGCGGTCACGAGCGCCAGGCCCCGTAGGTATTCCTTTACCTTCACTTTCCTTACCCCGTTGTTACCTATCCATTTGCAATTCGAGTACCGGCACCGGGACAGGGCCCGGTGCCGGCACGGTTACATTCCAAGGTCAGGTTTCGGGACTTTCAGTACTGGTGCCTTTCGCGTCCTCAATCAGGGTATTGATGTCAGCCGGCATCTGCTCGCGCACATCATCCGGCAGGCTATTGAGAATATCCTGCATCATCTGGTCGATAATGCCCTCGACTTCCGCGCCGGTAAGTCCGTTCTTCACCGCTTCCTCGATCGCCTCACGCGCGGCTTCGGCGGCCAGCTGGGCATCCGCTACTGCGGCATTGGCGGCGGCAGTATTACTGGCAGCCAGCTCGCGGCTGCGCTCCAGGGCCTCGGCAAATCGCGCCTGGGTCTCGGGATCGAGGCTGGCCGGGCTTTCACCTGACGACTCCCCTGCCCGGGCCGCTTCCATCGCCGCCATGATGGCTGCCATCTGCTGCTCCGCCACTTCCCGCAACTCCGGTGGCAATTCAATGCTGTTCAGCACATCCTGTGCATCCTGTGCGTCCTCGACAACCGACATGGTGACATCCAGGTCGGCCTGGCTTTCAACTTCCTGGGCATGGGCTGGCAATGCCAGGCAGGCGCCAGTGGCCAGCCCCAGGACGAGTAGATTTTTCCGTAACATCTTCCTTTACCTCTTCTGGAAAAAAACAACCTGCTTTCAGGTTTTGGTGATGGACGCACCGCCGCCATCCGGTGGCGACGGGATTGAAATTTCCAGCGCCTTGCGCGCGCCGCCATGCTCTATTTCCACCTGGACAGTCCCGCCGCTGATACCCTCCTGCACCAGAAGCGGCAGGGACAGCCGGTTGCCACCGGCAGGAATATCCGCCTGCCACTGCAGGGTATCGACATCGCGGTACCCCTCCAGCACAGCACCGGCCGGCAAGGTCACACGGATGATTGCGCCCCGCAGCTGGCGCGGGCTATCCAGCACCACATGCACTGTATGCGGAGTTTGCCCAACCGGAGCCCATGCCTGGCCCGCCATCGGCGACCGTTCCCGCAGTGCGCCCTGGGAGAAAACCAGGGTGAGCAACATGATGGCGGCAGCTGCCACCGGCCAGCGCGTCGGCTGGAAAAACCAGGCCGGACGCTTATTTCGGGCTTGCTGCGAATCCAGTACCGCACGGAGTACCCGGCGCTCGTAACCGGCGTCCGGCTGCGGGACTGGCATATCCCGGAGAACGCCAATTAACTCATTGTCGGCCAGTTGCGCGGGGGCGGGATGATTCACTGTGTGCCTCGATCGCATGAGCTGCTCCTATGCTCACTAACACGCTTCAGAAATCTGAAGGGTTCCGGGGGAGAGACTTTTTTTAAGCTTGGCGCGGGCGCGATGCAGGCGGGACTTCACAGTCCCCACACTGATATCCATGATGTCCGCCACCTCGATTGTGGTGTAGCCCTCCATATCGTGCAGTAACACGATATCGCGCCATTCATCGTCCAGCTCCTGCAGGGCCCTCTGCAATGCGCGCTGCATTTCAGTACGCCTGAGATCTTCACCGCCATCACCGGGCAATCGACTCTCCTGATCCGTGTCATCCAGCGACTGGCTGGGATCAATGGGTGATGCGCAGCGGCGGCGGTAAAGATCGACAAAGCGCCGGTAGAGCACCCGTACCAGCCAGGGTCCCAGCCGCTCGACGCTTTCCAGCTCTGCCGTTCTCGGCAACAGCCGCACCAGCACGTCCTGCACCAGGTCTTCGGCCTCGTGAGCATTCAAGGTCCACCGGTAAGCCATGCGGTACATTCGGCGCAGGTGGGGCGAGACCAGGGACACAAACCGGTCTTCCGGTGAGCGCGGGGCATGGAAAAAACGCGTCAGCCAGGTATTCAAACCACTACTCCCGATTGGCTGGAACTTGGGGTAATGCCGGCCCAATGCGGAAGTCCCCGGAGGGGAGGCATACTGCTGAGGCGGCCTGTCGCTGTTACACGAGCGGGCGGGACAGAGGGTTCCGGAAAATTCTGCCGCGGGGAAAATTTAGCAGGAGGGGGGTGTATTCTGACGCAACGCCTGAACCCAGGCGTCGATTACCGCCGGATTTTGCGAGAGGTTTCAATTGCCTGGCAAAAAAAGGCTTGCCGGCCACTATCGCAACCGGCACAGCTTTCAGCAATGGGATAACGCAATGGCGGCGGGACCGCTATTCCGGGGTTCAGCTGGCGCGCTGGCGCACCGCCTCGAACAGGCAGACACCAGTGGCAACGGAGACGTTGAGGCTGCTCACCTCTCCAGCCATGGGAATGCGAATCAGGTGGTCGCAGTGCTCCCGGGTCAGGCGACGCAGGCCCGAGCCCTCCGCACCCATGGCGAGGGCGACACCACCCGTGAGGCTGGCAGCAAACACATCCTGCTCGGCCTCGCCGGCGGCGCCGAAAATCCATACCCCCGCCTGCTGCAGTTGCTGCATGGTGCGCGCCAGGTTGGTGACTGTCACCAGCGGCAGGACTTCGGCTGCGCCACAGGCAACCTTGCGCGCAGTCGGTGTGAGACCGGCGGACTTGTCCTTGGGCACAATCACCGCGTGTACCCCCGCGGCCTCGGCGGAGCGCAGGCAGGCGCCCAGGTTATGGGGATCGGTTACGCCGTCGAGGATCAGCAGGAAAGGCGCCTCGGATTTCTGGTCGAGCGTTTCCAGCAGTTCCTTGAGGAACCGTTCATCGTAGACTTTCGCGGCCCCCGCACATACGGCCACCACGCCCTGGTGGTTGCCATCGTCTCCCACCTTTTCATCCAGGGCCCGACGGTCCACATAGCGCAGGGCAATATCATTTTTCTCCGCCTGGCGGACCAGCTTTTGCAGCTTCTGGTCCCGCCGCCCACGGAGTAGCAGCAGTTCCTGTACCTGCTGGGGAGAGCTTTTCAGGAGAGCCTGCACTGCGTGCAGGCCATAGACGATCTCTGTGGCCATAAATCCAATTCAACTGGTTGGGTCAACGGGAACCTGCACGTGCCTGGCTACTTTTTCTTCTTGCCCTTGGCGGCGACATGCTTCTTGCGGACTTTCTTCTTGCCCTTGCCGTTACCGGCCTTGGCGGCTTTCTGCGCCGCCTTGCGTGCGGCCACTGCGGGGCGCTTGCCTCCCTTGCGGGGAGGGGTCCGGCGCGGACCGCGCCGGCGGGGCGCCTCTTCCCCCTGTTCACCACCGGCAGGGGCGGATTCCCCTGTGGCCGGGGTCGCTGCAACCGGTTCGGTCTCAGCGGATCCCACCTTGCGCTTGCGGAATGGCGTTTCGCCCGGGGGTGTTTCCGGGCGCTTCTTCCAGGGGCTACCGGCGGCACGGCCGGCTTTTTTTGCAGCATCCCGTTCCGGGCCCTTGGCGCCACCCGAGCCATTGCGCCGGCCCCGCTCTTGCTGGTGTTCAACCGCCATCTCCATGGCGCGCGGGCTGACCCGGGTCTCTTTCTCTTTGCCTCCGCTCTCTTTACCCCCGCTTCCTTTACGCGGGCGCTTGCGCTTGGGGCTCGTCAACAGCTCTTCCAGGGTGAAATCCACCTTGCGCTCTTCCAGGTCCACCCGTGCCACCTGCACGGTTACCGAATCGCCCAGGTGGTAGCGGGTACCACTGCGCTCACCCACCAGGCGCTGGTGCGCCTGCTCGAAGTGGTAGTAGTCCTTGGGCAGCGCGGTGACATGTATCAGCCCCTCGACATAGAGCTGGTCCAGTTCCACGAACAGGCCGAAGCCGGTGACCGCACTGATCACCCCGGGATAGACCTCACCCACGTGGTCCTGCAGGTATTCACACTTGAGCCAGCTGACCACATCGCGGGTGGCGTCGTCGGCCCGGCGCTCGGTCATCGAGCAGTGCTCACCCAGCTGGACCATGGCGGGCATGTCGTAGGGAATGATCTTTTCCCGGGGAATGGCTTCAGCACCCGGCACCGGGTGAACCTTTTTGGCCACCGCCGCCGGGTTGGCGCTGCCATTGCGAATCAGCCAGCGCAGTTCGCGATGCAGCAGCAGGTCCGGGTAGCGCCGGATCGGCGAAGTGAAATGGGCATAGGCCTCATAGTCCAGGCCGAAATGCCCGCGATTCTCGGGCTGGTACACCGCCTGGTTCATGGAGCGCAGCATCATCATCTGGATGATGTGGGCGTCGGCACGCCCCTCCACCTGCTCCATCAACACCTGGAAATCCATCGGCTGTGGCTCTGCCCCGCCTGGCAGGCGCAGCCCCAGCTCACCCAGGTACTCCCGCAGGTTGGTGAGCTTTTCCTCCTTGGGGGTATCGTGCACACGGAAGAGTGAAGGCAGTTCCGACAGTTCCGCCAGCTTGGCGGCACAGACGTTGGCCGCCAGCATGCACTCTTCGATCAACTTATGGGCGTCGTTGCGCTGCACCGGCACGATGCGCTCGATCTTGCGCTGCTGGTCGAACAGGATCCGGGTTTCGGTGGTCTCGAAATCGATCGCGCCGCGCCGGTCCCGCGCGCCCCGCAGTGCCCGGTAGAGGTCGTGCAGGTTATCCAGGTGTGGAGTGAGCGCGGCGAACTGCTTGCGCAGGCCACTGTCGCGGCTGTCGCGCTCCTCGATCATCTGCCCCACCTGGGTATAGGTCAGGCGCGCATGGCTTCGCATCACGCCCTCGAAGAAGCGGAAATCGCGGATCTCCCCGCGCTGGTCAATCTGCATTTCGCAGACCATGCACAGGCGATCAACCTCCGGATTCAGGGAACAGAGGCCGTTGGACAGTTTCTCCGGCAGCATGGGCAGCACGAAATCGGGGAAATACACCGAGTTGCCGCGACTGTGTGCCTCCTCGTCCAGGGCACTGCCCGGGTGCACATAATGGGACACGTCGGCGATGGCCACCAGCAGCTTCCAGCTGTTGTCCGGCATCAGCTCGCAGAACACGGCATCATCGAAATCGCGGGCATCCTCGCCATCGATGGTCACCAGCGGCAGCTGGCGCAGGTCGACCCGCGCCTTTTTGTCCGCTTCCCCCACCTCATCGGCGATGGCATCCACCTCTTTCTGCACCGCTGCCGGCCAGGTATGGGGCAGGCCGTAATTGCGGATGGCGACATCGATCTCCATCCCCGGCGCCAGGTGGTCGCCCAGCACTTCCGCCACCTCGCCCTGGGGCAGGCTGTCGCGGCTGGGCTGGGTGACGATATCCACCACCACGTACTGGCCGTGCGCCGCACCGGCCACCTTGTCCGCCGCCACCATGATGTCCTGGTTGATGCGCGGGTTGTCCGGGCGCACGAAGCAGATGCCATTTTCCTGGTAAAGGCGACCTGCCAGCTGCCGGGTATTGTGCTTGAGCACCCGGACCACCGCCGCCTCGCGCTTGCCGCGGAAGCCACCGGGGGTCTCGCGTACCAGCACCTCGTCCCCGTCGAATACCTTGCGCATCTGCCGGTGGGACAGGAACAGGTCGTCGCCACCGTCACGGGGCGAGACAAAGCCAAAGCCGTCGCGATGGCCGATCACACGCCCGCGCACCAGGTGCATCTTGTCCAGCACACCGAAATCCCCGGCGCGGTTACTGGCAATCTGCCCGTCCCGGGACATGGCGATCAGGCGCCGGCGCACGCCCTCGCGGCGATCCTCATCGTGGATATCCAGCAGTTCCGCCACCGCCTCCCAGGACACCGGCTCATGCTGTTGCTCCAGCAGCTGCAGCAGGTATTCGCGACTGGGCACCGGCTTGTCGTATTTCTCCGCCTCGCGCTGGGCGTGGGGATCGGCGTCGGTATGGTTTGTAGGTTTGTCTCGTGTCAAAACATCGTCCGTTGTTGGGGAACCGCGGCTCATCCACGGTCGCCGGGATCATCCGGCGGAGTCTGCAGGCGGCGGGGAATTGAGAATATGGCCGGGAACCGGCCGGTCGGTGTTGCCGCTCATTGCTGGCAGTATAAGCGATTTCCCCGCGTTTCCCGACCATACCAGAAAAAGTTGAATTAAACGCAAAAAAGGCCGTTGACACCCTGCGGCCAAATCTCTATAGTTCGCGACCTCAACGGCACACGCCGCTGAATTGCCCAGGTGGCGGAATTGGTAGACGCGCTAGCTTCAGGTGCTAGTGACCGCAAGGTCGTGGAAGTTCAAGTCTTCTCCTGGGCACCAATTCCGAAAAGGCCGACTCGCGAGAGTCGGCCTTTTTTCGTTGGGGCCCCCTGCCCCCTGTCCTACGCCGCACTAACGATTCGGGTCGCACCGGTCACAGTCGGCGATTGACACGCCCCGGAAATTCTTTATATTGCGCACCCTCGACGGCGCACACCGTCGAATTGCCCAGGTGGCGGAATTGGTAGACGCGCTAGCTTCAGGTGCTAGTGACCGCAAGGTCGTGGAAGTTCAAGTCTTCTCCTGGGCACCAATTCCAAAAAAGGCCGACTCTCGCGAGTCGGCCTTTTTTATTTCTGCCCCATCCGGCGGCGGGCATCAGCCGGTATTGCGCATCCCCGCGGCGATGCCGGCAATGGTGACCATCAACGCGCTCTCCAGCACCGGGTCGGTATCGCGCTCGCGCAGCCGCGCCATCAGCTCCGCCTGCAGCAGGTGTAGCGGATCCGTATAGGGGTCGCGCACGCGAATCGACCAGCGCATGACCGGGTTGTTGTCGAGCAGGCTCTCATGGCCGGTCAGTTCATGCAGTGCCGATACCGTGTGAGCCAGCCGCTCACGGAGCAGGCCACCGAGGCGAACCAGTTCAGCGTCGCCGGTGAGCCGCTCCTCGTACCAGGACGCCACCCGGGTGTCGGATTTCGCCAGCACCATCTCCAGCATATCCACCGCGGTCTGGAAAAACGGCCACTCCCCGCTCATGGTGCGCAGGGTGGCGGCGCCCTCCTCGCTCTGCAGGGCACTCTCCAGCGCCGCGCCGGTGCCCAGCCACGCGGGCAGCATCAGCCGGATCTGGGTCCACGCAAACACCCAGGGAATTGCCCGCAGGGTCTCGACCCCACCGCCGGGCTTGCGCCGTGCCGGCCGGCTACCCAGGGCCAGGCGGCTGAGCTCGGTTTCCGGCGTGACGGTGCGCAGGTAACCCACCAGCGCCGGATCGTCGCGCACCACTTCGCGATAGCTGTTGACCGATACCTCGGTGAGCCGGTCCATGGCCGCGCGCCACTCGGGGCGCGGCTCCGCCGGGGGCAACAGGGTGGCCTCCAGGGTGGCGGCCACGTACTGCTCCAGGTTGTAGGCGGCCACGGACGGCCGCCCGTACTTGAAGCGGATCATCTCGCCCTGCTCGGTGACCCGGATACGGCCGGCGACCGACCCCGGCGGCTGCGACAACAGCGCCATGCGGGTGGGCGAGCCACCGCGGGAAATGGAGCCACCGCGACCGTGGAACAGGGTGAGCGGGATACCGTGCTCGCGGAAAATTGCCGTGAGTCCCTCCTGTGCGCGGAACTGGGCCCAGGCCGCGCCCAGGAAGCCGGCATCCTTGGCGGAATCGGAGTAACCGATCATCACTTCCTGGCCCTTCGCCACACGCTGCCGGTAAGACGGAATCTCCAGCAGCGCGCTCATGATATCGCCGGCGTTGTTGAGGTCATCGAGGGTCTCGAACAGCGGCACCACCCGCATGGGTTCCTGCACCCCGGCAATCTTCTGCAGCAGCATTACCGCCAGCACATCGGACGAGGCCCGGGCCATGGAAATCACGTAGGCACCCAGCCCCTCCGGTCCCTGCTCTGCAATCACGCCACAGGTCTCCAGCACCTGGCGTACCTCGTCATCACAGAACTCGCTCTGGTAGAAGGCGCTGTCGACCAGCGGCCGGCGATTCTCCAGTTCCGCCAGCAGGAAGCGCTGCCGGGTCGGCTCGTCCCAGTCCCCGTAACTGCCGAGGCCCAGGTAGCGGGTGATGGCATCGAGTGCGTCGCTGTGGCGGGTGGACTCCTGGCGGATATCCAGGCGCAGCAGGGTGATGCCGAAACAGTTTAGCCGGCGCAGGGTATCCTTCAGCTGGCCATCAGCGATGGCGGACAGCCCTACCTCGCGCAGGGAGCGATCAATCAGGCGCAGCTCGCCGGCCAGCTGTGCGCCGCTGGTGTAACCCTCTCCCGCCGGCTCTGGATTGCCGTTGACCCGCGCTTCCATCTGCTCGCGGGTCAACTGCAGCTGGTCGCGAACCTGTCGCAACAGTAACCGGTAGGGTTCATGACTGGGCCCGGTGCGCGCCAGCAACTCATCACTGGCGCGATGCATGGACAGGTCAGCCAGCAGGTTTTCCACATCGCGCAGGTACAGGTCCGCGGCCATCCAGCGGGCCAGTTGCAGCACCCGGCGGGTAACAGCGGCAGTCACATTGGGATTGCCATCGCGGTCGCCGCCCATCCAGGAGGCAAAGCGGATCGGCACCCAGTCTGCCGGTAGCGGGTCCAGGCCCGCCAGCTCCAGCTCCGCCTCGATTTCGCGCATGACTGCCGGCACCGCTCGCCACAGGGACTGTTCGATAGTGGCGAACCCCCACTTGGCCTCATCCACCGGCGTCGGGCGCTCACGGCGGATCTCGTCGGTGCTCCAGGCGGACAGGATCTGTTCGCGCAGGTGGCGGCGCAGGTGCTCCGCCTCCTCCTCGGTGAGGTCGGGCCGGTCCCGGTCGGTGAGCAGGTCGGCAATCCGGTCGTACTTGCGAATCAGGGTGCGGCGGGTGACCTCAGTAGGATGTGCAGTAAGCACCAACTCCACAGACAACTGGTCCAGCACCGAGCGCACCTTAGCCTTGTCGACACCGGCTTTTTTCAGCTCGGCAAGTACCTGTCGCAGGCCCTGGTCGGTGTCCGGGTCTCCCGGAAAACGCTGGTGATGCCGGTGCAGGCGCTCGCGATGGCGCTGCTCGGCAATATTGGCCAGGTTGAGGAACTGGCTGAACGCCCGCGCTACCTCCAGCAGGGTGTCATCGTCCAGCGGGTCCAGCAGTTTGCGCAGGCGCCCCGCCTGCATCTCACCCTGGCCACGGCTCTCCACCGCCGCCTGGCGTATGGTTTCCACGGTTTCGAAGAGCGGTTCGCCGGCCTGCTCACGCAGAACCGATCCGAGCTCCTCGCCAAGCAGGCGGACATCCTCTCGCAACGGTGCGTTCTGGTCCTGATTCACGAATCATTATCTCCCTGGCAGAAATTTGGCGTTATGTTCGCATATTTCCGCCTGTCGGTTGCCGGGTTGCGCGACAAGCCGGACCACTGGCGGCACGAGTGGCGCAACAGGACCCCAGAATGAAAAGAGGCGACGCAATAACTTCGGCGCCTGCAGTGCGCCGCGCGGAGACTGCGTGCTTTTTACCTGGTGCGGGCAACCAGTATTCCGGCCGCGGGCCTGTATAGGAGTAGTTCAGCTCGGAAGCAGGCAGCTGCAGCTGGCCAGCCGACTGGGATAGAGTCGCCAATAATGGGACCAGCCCGGTTGCTCGACAAAGCCACGCCAAGGCATCGCATTCCGCCTGTTGAAGCTTCTTACGAACCTGCCAGCAAAATCCGCGATCAACCCCTGCCGAGAGAGTCCTGCCCGAAGTGTGTACGGTGGCTAGCGCAGGTTCTCATGAATCATCCGCGCGCTGCCAACCAGGCTGCCAATGCTACCCAGCAATCCCATCACTGTGGCCACTATCAGGTAAATCGAGTTCCCCGAGCTGATGGCGATTGCCCCAACCAGCAGCAGGATCACCAGCGTCACCGGCAACCGGTAAGTGAGCCAGGCGCCCTGGTGACCGCTCTCCAGCAACTGGCGCATGGACTCCAGATCCTCGGCGTTCAGGACAAAGTAGGCAAAGCTGTTGTTCACGATCTGCACGCGGCCGTTTTCGATGCGCACCAGGCCCTGTATCGCCAGCTGTTCAAGTACCTGGGTGTTTGCGGGATTGATGCGCTTGCCGCGCGCAAGGTAGTACAGGGCCAGCTTCTCTTCACTTGAGCAGGCTTCCCACTGGTAGCGGAAACGGGCGCCGGCCTTTAGCAGGATACACAGAATCGAGGCCCACTCCGGCCCAGTCTTGTGCCGGTCCAGCAGGGTGCGCCAGCCCTGTCGCAGGCGACCGCTTGACCCGCGCGCGTGCTCGGCAAGTTCAGGGATCAGGTAGCGCAGCAACCGGCCACCCCGGCACTCCTCAATCACAAAAGCCGGATCTGCGCGCTCCACCAGCGCCTGCGGCAAGTCGACGGTAAAGTCCATCAGCAACTCGGCCCAGGCTGCCCGCTCCTGCGCATCGGGCCAGCTGCGTCCGGGCGCCGGCGCATGGGCATTGAGCAACAAGGTCTCGAAGCACTGGCTCTCCAGGCACAGGCGCAGTTCCGACAAACGTCCTGACAGCTGCATGGACTTTAACTGCCGGACCAACTGCAGCAACCGCGCGCGCCCCGGCGGGGTAGCGAGGCAGGTCTCGATATTTTCCAGGCAGATTGCTGGCGCCTTGCCGGCGACCGGTGCCCCGCCCCGGGAACCCATCCCATTGAGCCGGACACGCACCTCGGGAAACTGCTCTTCATCCTCACTGCTGGTACGCAGCGCCGGGCAGTGGGCCAGCAGCAGGTCCAGTACCGGCGTGGCGGGACCATTGTCCTGGCCGGCCTGGTGCACCAGCATATCCAGGCCGATACCCGTGACTTCCTTATCACACAAATCCACAACCAGTCCTGGTGCCGGCCGAACGCCGCGCAGGCGCCCGCCCGGTCCTGAGAGCTGCTTCAGGTGCACAAGGAAATCCGGCGTACCAAACATCCTGGGAGTAATAACACGCCGGTAGAACATCAGCCAGAGACGGCAGATCACCAGGAATACCAGCACCTGCAGGACAACATACAACGCCATGTGGCCAGCCAGCTGTAATGTGCCGTCACCAGCAGGGCTGGCATCGGGGAGTTCTGCCTGCCCACCGCCAGGGCTGTCGACTTTCCCAACATCGTCGCACGGATCGGGCGCGTGGCCTGCCCGCCAGCGACCGTCATTGGTCCATCCGAGCACATAGCGTCGAAGCCAGTTCGCCACCCCAGTGGTGGCTGTGAGCTGGCTAAAGGTGCCGATTTCTGCCGGCAGCCGATGCCGCTGGTTCGAAGGCTTGCCGTCGCGGGTGCAGGCCAGCGCCGTCCGCCAGCGCGGGCTGATCGGTAACAGGTCCAGCGGATCAGCAGCAAATCGCTTGATAGTATTGGGGTAACGGGTCAGCGCGATCGTTTCCAGTTCGGCCAGCTCCTGGTTGAGACGTGCCGGGTAGAGCTTGCTGGAAAAGTACCAGTGCATCGCCGAAACCGGTGTATTTCCGACACGCTGCAGCTGGCCAATAATCGCCAGGCCAAACAGGAAATACAGCGTCAGCAGGACCAGCAGCCCGCGGTCCGGTGCCAGCCCTGCATCACCACCGGAGACGCGCCGCATGTGGAAATAGCGACAGCACCCCCAGGCCAGCACCAGCAACAGTGCGATAACGGGCGCCCATACCGGGGCCGCCGTCGATACAGGGCCCTCGCCGAGCTCCCCCAGTATCACCGAGCCCATGCGGAAACCCAGGTAGAGGCTGGCAATCAGGATTGAAGTAAACAACAGTGTGTTATGGCGGTTGATCGCCAGCGGGATACCCAGCCGCGCTTTGGGATCCCCAAAAATGGCGGGCAGTGCGTATAGCAGTGCGGTCACCAGCAGCAGCGAAAGTCCCATCCCCGCCGTCATCGACAGGAAGAAATTCGTCATCAGGCTGTCGGTACCATCGTCGGGAATAAACGCCACAGCCACCCATTGCTCCAGCGGCAACCGCCCGGCAATAAAATCACCCGAGATGCCGCGGTAAAACCCGGGCACCGCCCGGTTGCGATACAGGCCCGAGCGAATCACCTGACTGATTGCTACCGTTCCCTGCCCCGAGTGAAACAGGTTCTCCACCATGGTCCGTCGGTGATCCATATGAAACAGGACGTCACCTGTGGAGCGATCCACCACCATCAACACCAGGTCCTGCAATTTTTGCGGCTCGTGCCACTCATTGAGCGTCATCGAGGGCAACAGGATATCGGACCCGAGGATATAGTCGCCGGGCGGCCAGTCGGCACCATCTGCCGCCCCTACCCCTTCTTTAGCCAGCGGCATACCGACCGTGGTGCCGCGAGTTCCGCTGCTGAAGTTCAACAGGCGCTGGATATAAAAATTGTGGATACTGCGGGTATCCCCTTCGTCGATGCCATGCTCCGGGTCGGCGCAAGTGGCCCAGCATCCACTGACCGGCGCAGGCCCGCTACCGCGCGCGAAAACCCCGTGCCAGCCTGTACCCGCGCGCACTTCGCGAAAATAATCCCGGTGCCCAAGTGGATAACTGATCGGTGTTTTGTTGCTTTCGACAAACTGGAAGGTCGGCAACACCCGGTCGCCGCTCTGGTTCATCAGGAAGACATTGATCAACTTGGGTCCGCGTTGTGCAGCCATCTGGCTGCTATCGAACCTCTCGCCGACCTCGCCTGGCGTGACAAGTCGCGCACCACAACCAAACAGGTAAACCTGGGAAAATGGCAGCAGCCCCTCAGAACGCTTGTCGGTGATACTGCGTGCAACCGCAACCTCATCAGGACTGAGGGTCCATTCCTTTTCAGCTTCCTCGGGTCGTTCATAGCCGCTCCCGTCTCCTAGGGTCACTGCCTCAACCTGGCGGCAATTAACATTCCCCCCTGGCAGCACCAGTAACCCGGGATCCCGTAGCTCGCCCGCAGCGCCGGGCGTGCCTTCAGGTTTCGTGCCTGCCTCTGGGTGAACCCCGGATGACAACAGCCGGGCGTAATAGGTGTGGAAGCTCTCCAGGTCGCGGAACAGCCAGTAGAGCTCGCTCTCCAGGCGCGCGGAGGTCTCCTGTAACAATTCCCTTGCGTTGGCCTGTTTGCGGGCGACCTCTGCGGCGCGCTCACCCCAGGCGAGCCACAGGGCCACAACCATAATGAAGACAACAAAAGTACCCGCAAAGGTGGCGCAGTAAAAAAACGTACCCAGCGGTTCGTTGCGGGACATCATCACCAGCCGCGCGACGGTCCAGCAGGAAGCCAGGAACATGATTGAGAGCAGCAGCAGGCTGAGATTCCAGCGCTTGTCCTCCTTCAGGTCCAGCAACCGGTCGGGCAGCACCCCTATCAGGTACAGGTGGTCTGATGGCGCGAACCCCTCCCCATTCTCTCCATCGCTCCGCGGAATCAGTAAATCGACTCCCGAGCGCAGGCGGTATGGCTGGATATATACCCGCGACGCCCCGGAACTCAGTACCATATCCACGTAATAGCTGTGCCCTGGCAACTCTTTCCTTTCGTCGATCTCGGGGCCCTCTTTCTTCGAGACCAATCCCAGCCAACTCTGTCCTCCCTGCGCCTGGATTTCACGACTGATCGCGCGCGTATCGATGATCGAAAGACCTGAGGCCCCGCCAGTGCTGCCGAGAACCCTGCCACCCGCATCGGCGAGCAGGTAGAGGACAAAGTCGCCGCCCGGATCAGGAAGCACATCACTGATGGAAACCTCGTAACCCCTGCCGGAACCGAGACAGCCGATGACATGGCTTCCCTTCAGGGTAAAGACGGAATCGTGGGCCTTCTGCTCCCCTTTTCGCACTACTTCCCTGACCCCGAGGCAATCCGCGTCAGAGGCCGGTTTATACGTCGGGAAAATAGAAACTATCTTGACGTCGCTCTCGCCCCACCAGTTTACGTTGTAGAGCTGCTCAAGGCGTGTATCCAGTTCTGCGGCGACTTCCTGCAGGGTGCGGAAGTAGTAGGTATTGGTAAAGACCTCCTGCTGCTCCTGGTAGCGGATGTAAAAGTAGAGCGATGCCAGCGACGCCAGGGCCAGTAATATCAGCCACCCACGCACCTGCCGCTTACTCGCGGCTCCGCCGTTTGTCTCACTTTGCTTGTCCGCCGCCATGTCCCCAGCCCGACAAGAGAGGGTAATCCCAGGATCCCAGGCCTGTCACAGCGAACGCCCGGGCACATCTACACAATAGTTGGTATGCAGTCCCAGCCTAGTCCAGCGCCCCGGGCCCCGCTAGCGCCTGCTGCGGTGACAGCGTCCGGTACAAAGCAATACGGGAAGAGACAATGGTGAAGGGTGCCCTGCCCCGGCAGGGCACAGGGGGCTTAAGCGATTATTTTCGACTAGTGCCGCTACGGAACTACCAGGCCGACCATTGCTGCAGGTACACCACAGAGATATAACGCAAACATTTGCCGATCCCCACCAGCAGTACGAATAGCCACAGGCGCACGCGCATGATGCCGGCGATCAGGGTGAGGGCATCACCGCCCACCGGCATCCAGGCCAGCAAAAGGGACCAGAAACCATAGCGCTGGAACCACTCCTGGGCACGGCTGATCTGCTTGCGGGAGAAATAAAACCAGCGCCGGTCCTGGAAATGCAGCAGGTAGCGCCCCAGCACCCAGTTCACCACGGCACCGAGGGTGTTCCCCAGTGTTGCCACCGCCACCAGCAGTGCCGGGTCACCACCTTCCCGCAACAGCGCGAACAGTACCACCTCAGAGTAAAAAGGCAGGATGGTCGCGGCGAGAAAAGCAGAGGAGAAAAGGATCAGGTACTCGACTATCACCCGGCACATCTCCGCAACCAGCGAAACAGCCCGAACTGGGAGGGCAGGTAGAACAGGTACTCAGGGTGCCACTGGACACCGATGATGGGCTGCCCCGAGGCACTCTCCACGGCCTGGGTGAAATGGTCGAGGTCCTCACCGACGATTCGCAGGCCCCAGCCCAGCCGGTTGATTGCCTGGTGGTGCAGGCTGTTGACCCGTAACTTTTTGCGTGAGGCCAGGCGCGACAATGCCGATCCCTCTGTGAGGAACACCTGCTTGGTGGGCAGCAGCCCGGGACGGTTGTAGGTTTTCCGCCGCAATGGCCGGATATCCAGGTGCAGGTCGCCACCGAGCACCACATTGATCAGCTGGGCGCCGCGACAGATACCCAGCAGTGGCAGGCCATGCTTGAGGGCATATTCAATCCAGTGAATTTCCAGCAGGTCGCGCTCGGGGTCGGATTTCACTTTTTCCCGCAGGTCCCCGTGATAGTGTTCCGGGCTGATATCGTCGCCACCACCAATGACCAGCCCCTGCAGGGGGCGGCCCGTGGGCTTATGGCGGACGCTGATACGCTCCGGTGTCGCGCCCGCCAGTCGCAGCGCAGCGGCCGTACACCACCAGCCCGGCGACCAGCGGCTGGCCGTGCCGGTTACACCAATCCGTGGTCGCTCAGCCATACCGACATAAACTCAGTCCAGTTTCCACGGTTCACGCCCAGCAGGGGCTGGCTCCGCGCCAGGTATGCCTCGCCCAGTTCTGCCAGCCATTCCGGTCGCGCTGCCAGGGCCTCTACCACGCACCAGGTATTCCAGCTGGAGGCCAGCGACCAGCCCGGCTTTTCAATCTGGCAGTTGGGCAGGCGGTAGTGAAAAGCCGGGCGCGGCTTGATGCGGGGGTCGTCCACGGCCCGGCGCACACGCGCCTCGTCAATTTCCGCCAGCAGTGGCAACAGGTCCAGGGCGCGGTTGCGAGTCGCATTGTGCTGCAGGTAATCGCGGAAGACGTTGTCCAGGGTGGGTTTTTCCCGCTCCAGCAACAGGCGGATATAGGTTTCCGGGTAGAGGTCGATATAGGGACTGACACGCCGGGCGATATCCACCCGATGCGCCTGCACCAGCCACCACTGCAGCAGGGCGAATGCGCGCAGGTAAGCGTCGAGCGTCTCGGCATTCAGTTGCGGGATTTCGGCATTGATATGCACCCCGTAAGCGGCGATCAGCGAATCCTCGGTACCCCTCGCACCGGCCTCGCGCAATGCCGGGGCCAGCGGCTCCAGATCCTTTAGCCGATCGAGGGACAATGGCGGGCAGACCACCTCAATCGGGACCACCAGGGACGCCGCCTGGCTGAGCAACTCCAGCCAGCCGTCGCCACCCTCCTCGGCCCCCGCTTCGGCGGCCTCGCGCTTGAGGAAGTCCCAGTCGATTTCGATGTTGAAGCGGCCCAGCTCGTTGTGCAGCGACAGCTCGGCCACGGAATCGGAGTGTAATTCCCCACCCAGCGCCGACTGTACCGCTTCACCGGCCTGCTTCAGCGTCACACCGGAGAACTCGAGCTCAAAACCCACCCGGCGGCGCTCGCCGGATTTGGTGTCGAGCAACGGCGGCATGGCAAAACCGGATTCTTTAATAGCCACGGTTATTCCCCCAGGCAAATTTCCAATCGTTGCGCCAGATTGCCTACCCTAACACGGACGGCAATCCGCTGCCGGCGGCTGCCCCGATCATACACCTGTTACCTGTTCGCAAAACTGCGGTTACCGTGTGCCCAAAGGCTGCCACCACCAGCCCCTGTCACCGGTACTTCTGTCCCGCGGAATAGCCCTGTCGGAAGGATGACTCCCGGCCTGCCAGGCGCAGAAATCATGGCCATCGCTTTCCCGACCCTATTGCACCTACAATGAGTGCCAGCAGCAGCCAGGAAGGGAGCAATGGCAGAAAAGTTTTCTATTGGCGGTGTCGAGGTTGCCCGGGGGGAAACCCGCCGCATCGAACTGCCGATTGTCCGGCTTTATACCGGCACAGACATGGCGATCCCGGTTTACGTCAAGCGCGGCAAGAAACCGGGTCCAACCATGTTCGTCTGTGCCGCCATTCACGGCGATGAACTGAACGGTATCGAAATCATCAGCCGACTTATTGGCAGTCGCAGCCTCAAGAACCTGCGCGGCACCCTGATCGCGGTACCGGTAGTCAATGTGTATGGGGTTCTGGAGCAGTCCCGCTACCTGCCGGACCGGCGCGACCTGAACCGCTCCTTCCCCGGTTCCGACAAGGGTTCACTGGCTGCGCGTATGGCCCATGTGTTCCTGGAGGAAATTGTCTCCAAGTGCGACTACGGTATCGACCTGCATACCGGCGCCATCCACCGCAGCAACCTGCCGCAGATTCGCGCCAACCTCGACGACCAGCCCACCCGTGACATGGCCCGCGCCTTCGGTGTGCCCGTGCTGCTGAACAGCACCCTGCGCGACGGCTCCCTGCGCCAGGCGGCAGCCGACCTGGGCGTGCGTATCCTGCTCTACGAGGCCGGCGAGGCCCTGCGTTTTGACGAGTTCTGCGTACGGGCGGGCCACAAGGGCATCATCAATGTCATGCGTCACCTGGAAATGCTGCCGCGAGTGAAGAAAAAGGGCAATATCGAACCCTTTGTGGCCAGGCGCAGTGGCTGGTTGCGGGCCACCGGCAGCGGCATAGTTAACTATCGCAAGGACCTGGGTGACCATGTACTGAAAGGTGAGGCGCTGGCTTCCATCTCCGACCTGTTCGGCGAGGAGATCGACCGGGTACCCTGTAATGCCGATGGCATTGTGATCGGGCGCCAGAACCTCCCGCTGGTGCAGGAAGGCGATGCCATGTTCCATATTGCCTACTTCCATGAACCCCAGGAAGTGGCCGAGAACCTGGAACTGTTACAGGACAGCCTGCTGCCGGATGAGAACTTTTGAGCGGCCCTGAAACAACAGTGCCGGGCTGAAGCCCGGCACTGTTTGGATTAAACAGGGGTTTTCACTATTACTGGCGCTCGCGCAGGGCTTCCAGCACCTCCTTGCTCGGGTAGCCCTGGACCTCAACACCGATCTCCTTCTCAAACTGCTGCACCGCCTTGCGGGTACCCGAGCCGGCCTTGCCGTCGATCTCACCCTCGTAATAGCCGCGGGCCTTCAGCAGTTTTTGCATTTCCTCCACCTGGGCCGGGTCCAGCGGGGTAAACGGGCGCGGCCAGTCCTTGACCAGTCCCTTGCCGCCGCCGATCTGGTCCGCCAGCAGGCCCACCGCCGTGGCATAGCGATCGGAGTTGTTATAGCGCTTGAGCACAAAGAAGTTTTTCAGCATCAGGAAAGCCGGGCCTTCGCGACCGGCGGGAAGCTTCAATTCGGCAATATCATCCGGGCGCGGGAACGGCTTGCCATTGACCCGCTTGACGCCGAGCTGCTCCCACTTGCGCAGCGGCAGCTTGCCGGCAGGCAGCTTGCGCTCGGGGATCGTCACCTCATAACCCCAGGTCTCCCCGCGGCGCCAGCCGTTACTGGAGAGCAGGCTGGCGGCCGTGGCCAGGGCATCCGGTACGGAGTTCCAGATGTCGCGCTTGCCATCGCCGTCGATATCCACCGCATAGGCCTGGTAGCTGGTGGGGATAAACTGGGTATGCCCCATGGCGCCGGCCCAGGAACCCACCAGGTGCTTCTCGTCGACGTCGCCACTCTCGAGGATTTTCAGCGCCGCCAGCAGCTGCTGGCGACCGAACTTGCTGCGCTTGGGATCCGCATAGGCCAGGGTTGCCAGCGACCGCACCACATTGCGGATTACCCTGTCATTATCGAGGATGGCACCGAAGCTCGATTCAATCGACCAGATCGCCAGCAGGATATTGGGATTGACCCCATAGCGCTGTTTTATCTTGTCCAGCCAGGGTTGCAGCTCTTCTTTCTTGGCACGGCCCATGCGGATCGCGCGCTTCTGCACCCGGTTGTCAAAGTACTGCCACACCGGCGCCTTGAACTCCGGCTGGTAGCTGGCCTTGTCCAGTACCCACTGATCCGGAGAATCAATGCCCTCAAAGGCGCGATCGAACACTTCCGGGGAAATACCGTTATTCAGGGCGGTCTGGCGAAATTCCTTCACCCATTGCTGGAAGCCCGCATCAGCGGCCAACAGTGGTGTGGAGAAAACCAGGCACAGGGCAAGCCCCGCACGGGTGAGCCATTGGGACAGTGCGGGCCGCAATACGGGCAGACTGGACATGCAAACTCCTTCGACAGTCAGTGCTCGCCATAGGGTAGAGCCGGCGACGGCAAACTGAAAGTCGAATCGTGTAGAGCGTGACGCCGGTCAAGCACTGGCGCCAACCCCGTCGTCACCCACGGCCCGCCGGAATCAGGGGATAACGTAAATCAGCACCGCAAAGAAATGCAGGATACCGCCGGCCAGTACGAACAGGTGCCAGATGGCATGGTGAAAGCGCAGGCTGCGCCAGAGGTAGAAGGCGATACCCCCGGTATAACAGAGGCCGCCGATCAGCAGCAGCCACAGGCCACCGGGTGCCAGGTTATCCAGCAGTGGCTTGGCCGCCACCACCACCACCCACCCCATCAGGGCACTGAGGGTAATCGACAGGGCACGCACCTTTTTCAGCGGCGTAAACTGGATCACCAGCCCCGCCAGGGCAAGCCCCCAGATAATCCCGAACAGCCACCAGCCCCAGGAGCCCGCGGGCGAGGAAGCCTCGCGCAGGGTAACCAGGGTAAAAGGCGTGTAGCTGCCGGCGATCAGCAGGAAGATGGAGGCATGGTCAATGGTGCGCAGGACGCCCTTGGCGCGCTCGTGGGTGACACTGTGATAGAGGGTCGAGGCACCGAAACAGAGAATCAGCGTGGCAGCGTAGATGCTGCAGCTGACAATATGCCAGGCATCCCCATAGACCGCGGCGAACCCGCACAGTATGCCCAGCCCGGCAATGGCGAGCAGTGCGCCGATGCCGTGGGTGACGCTGTTGGCGATTTCCTCGGCGAGACTGTAGCGCGAGACGGCGGTACTGGATGACATGGACTACCCCGGAAAATCATGAGTCTGGAGTATGGCACAGGAATGTGACCAAATTCTGAAAACGGGTTCCATCATCAACAGAGATGGGGAGGAAAGCAAGGGCCATGACGGACCGGCTGTTCACAATACAGGCAGGAGGAATTGGTCAACGTGAGCCCCCGGCCGGGGGCTCCGGCAACGCGACCGGGCAGGCTCCCGGCCGCGCTGGCTATCGATCCCGGCGGCTCAGACGCTGGGGTTGTGGATACCCATCTCGCACAGGGCCGAGGTTTCACGCACGATGGTCTCGCTGCGATCCGGGCCGGTGGAGACGATGTCGATCGGCGCACCCACCAGTTCCTCGATACGGGCAATATAGGCACGCGCATTGGCGGGCAGGTCAGCCTCGCGGCGGACGCCAAAGGTGGTATCACTCCAGCCGGGCAGGCTCTCATATACCGGCTCGACTCCCTCCCAGCCAGCGGCGTCGAAGGGTACCGGCACTTCCTCACCGGCGCTGTTGCGGTAGCCGGTGCAGATCTTCACCTCGTCCAGGCCATCGAGCACATCCAGCTTGGTCAAGCACAGGCCGGAAATACTGTTGATGCGGATGGCATGGCGCACCGCCACGGCGTCGAACCAGCCGGTGCGACGCTGGCGCCCGGTGGTGGCGCCAAACTCGTGGCCCTTCTCGCCCAGGTGGCGGCCGACGTCGCAGCCCAGCTCGGTGGGGAAAGGACCGCCGCCGACGCGGGTGGTATAGGCCTTGGTGATACCCAGTACATAGTCCAGGTAGAGCGGGCCGAAACCGGAGCCGGTGGCGGTGCCCCCGGCGGTGGTGTTGGATGAGGTCACGAACGGATAGGTACCGTGGTCGATATCCAGCAGGGAGCCCTGGGCCCCCTCAAACAGGATGTGCTCACCGCGCTCGCGGGCGCAGTGCAGCCAGTCGGCCACGTCGGTGATCATCGGCACCAGCTGGTCGCGCCACACCTTCGCCTCCGCCACCATGTCGTCATAACTGACCGGGTCCACCTTGTAATACTGCGTCAGGGCAAAGTTGTGGTATTCCAGCAGTTCTTTCAGCTGTTCGCAGAAGTAATCCCAGTTGCACAGGTCGCCCAGGCGCAGGCCGCGGCGGGCCACCTTGTCCTCATAGGCCGGGCCGATGCCGCGCCCGGTGGTACCGATGGGGTTATCGCCGCGTGCCTTTTCCCGGGCCTGGTCGAGGGCCACATGCACCGGCAGGATCAGCGGGCAGGCCGGGGACAGGCGCAGGCGCTCACGCACCGGCACGCTCTTGTCCTCCAGCTCGGCCATTTCCTTCAGCAATGCTTCCGGCGACAGCACAACGCCGTTGCCGATCAGGCAGGTGACACTGGGGCGCAGGATGCCCGAGGGAATCAGGTGCAGGACGGTTTTTTCACCGTCGATGACCAGGGTGTGGCCGGCGTTGTGCCCGCCCTGGAAGCGGACCACCAGGGAGACCTTTTCGGTCAGCAGGTCGACGATCTTGCCCTTGCCCTCGTCGCCCCACTGGGTGCCCAGCACTACTACGTTCTTACCCATTTGCCTAAATCTCTGAATCCACGTGATACTGCAGCGGCCGCCGCTGCAAATTCAATAATCTTAGTCCGGTTCAGCCCCGCGGCTGCACCACCCATTCACCATCGCGCTCAACCAGTTCACGGTCGCAACGTTCCAGGATCTCCCCCTCACCGATATCGGGCATGGCGGTAATCACCACCTCTCCCGCGCGGCGCAGGGCATCCACCTTGCGCCACAGGGACTCGCCATCCACCTGCGGGGCAAAGATTGCCCCGGGCTCCGCCAGTGAATCGCGGCCGAGGGTATTCAGGGCCACCAGGTCAGTACTGAAGCCGGTGGCCGGACGCTCGCGACCGAACACCGACCCGATACCGTTATAGCGGCCGCCATTTGCCAGAGCCTGGCCGTGGCCCGGGGTATAGGCGGCGAACACCAGCCCGGTTTCGTAGTCGTAGCCACGCACTTCGCTCAGGTCAAAGAAGAGCTCCACTGCCGGGTAGCGCTGCGCCAGGGCGTCAGCCACCTGCTGCAGGTCCGCCAGTGCCTCCCGCAGGGCCTGCGGCGCCTCGTCGAACAGCTCCCGCGCCCGTGCCAGGCAGTCATTGCCGCCGGCGAGGCCCGGCAGCGCACACAGCCAGCTGGCGATGCGGGTTTCACCAATATTGTCGGCGACCCACTGCTGGATATCGGCGCTGGCCTTGCTCTGCAGCATCCCGAACAGCTCGCCCTGCTGCTCGGCATCCAGGCCGGCGGCTGCCGCCAGGCTGCGGTAGATTGCCACATGACCCAGGTCCAGGTGGATCTGCTCCACCCCGGCGGCCAGCAGGCTTTCCAGCATCAGCGAGATGACTTCGATATCGGCCTGCAGGCTGTCGACACCATAGAGTTCGGCACCGATCTGGATCGGGGCCCGGGAGCCCATGGCTGTGCGCGGGCGCGTATGCAGCACCTGGCCGGCATAGCACAGCCGGTTGGCGCCGGCACGCGGGAAGCTGTGAGCGTCAATGCGCGCGGCCTGGGGAGTGATATCCGCACGAATGCCCAGGGTGCGCCCGGACAACTGGTCGGTCACCTTGAAGGTGCTGAGGTCGATATCGCGGCCCATGCCGATCAGCAGGGAATCGGTAAACTCCACCATCGGCGGGATTACCAGTTCGTAGCCCCAGCTGTGATAGAGGTCCAGCAGGCGACGGCGCAACGTTTCGATGCACTTGGCGTCCGCGGGCAGGATTTCGGCGATGCCTTCCGGCAGCATCCAGCGATCTGGTTGGGTCATGATTGCAACAGGCGCTGATTGTGAAGCGACGGGAACCGGCCGGACAGGCCGGCAGCCCACAAAAAAACCGGGCGACGCCCGGTTTGCATGATTTTACCATCAAGTGGCCGGCGGAAGGTAGGGGTAACAACCGGGCCGGGGGCACCATGCCCCCCCGGCACCGCATTATGTGCCCTGACCGGCCGGTTAGGGGGGACTCAGTCCCTCTCCCCCTCGGCATCCTTGAGGTAGCGGAAGAACTGGCTGTCCGGCTCGATCAACAGCATATCCGCGCGATCGTTGAAGGACTCCCGGTAGGCCTTGAGGCTGCGGGTAAAGCGATAGAACTCCGGGTCCTTGCTGAAGGCGGCCGCGTAAATGGAAGCTGCCGTGGCATCCCCCTCACCGCGCAGCTCCTCGGCCTTGCGCTCGGCCTCGGCCTCGATCTCCACCACCTGGCGGTCCGCATTGGCGCGGATGCGCTCACTGGCCTCCTGGCCCTTGGCGCGGTGGTCACGGGCTTCCAGCTCCCGGCCGGCACGCATCCGCTGGAACACGGATTCCGACACTTCCGGCGGCAGGTCGATGCGCTTCACCCGCACGTCAATCACTTCCACGCCCAGGTTTGTCTGCGCCACCTCATTGAGGTTCGTGGTGATTTCGGACATCAGCTCATCACGCTGGCCACTCACCACCTCGTGCAGGTCGCGCACACCGAACTGGTTACGCAGGCGGTTATTGATCTGCTCGGAAAGCAGGCGCACCGCGTTGCGTTCGTCGCCGCGGGTGGCGACATAGAAACGGCTCACGTCAAAGATGCGGAACTTCGCATAGGAGTCCACCATCATGAACTTGTTTTCCGAGTTGAGCATCCGCACCGGCTGTGAATCGACCGTCTGGATTCGCGCGTCGAACTTGCGCAGCTCATGTACCAGCGGAATCTTGAAATAAAGACCCGGCTCATAGTCGGTCCGCACCAGTTCACCGAAACGCAGCAGCACCGCCTTTTCGGTCTCCTTGACCACGAAGGCACTGGAGGAGATCGCCAGCACTGCCAGCAGCAGCGCGGCGATGATTACGAGAGTTCTGTTGTTCATGCTTCTCCCCCCTTACCGTACATCGCGATTGCGGCGGCTGTTGGCAGCCTCGGTGCGCAGGCGCTCCACCACACGCTGGTAGATCTCGTCGATCACCTGGGGGGAAGTATCCTTGCGCTGGGCCGCATTACTGGCAGTGCCCTCGGCGAGCTTGTCGAGTGGCAGGTACATCATATTGTTGCCGCCCTCGACATCCACCATCACCTTGGAGGTATTGCTCATCACGTCCTGCACTGTGTCCAGGTACAGGCGCTCGCGGGTCACCGCCGGGGCCAGCTGGTATTCGGTCAGCAGTTTTTCAAAGCGGACTGTCTCACCCCGGGCCAGCTCGACCACGCGGGCCTTGTAGGCCTCGGCCTCCTCGATCATGCGCTGGGCGCTACCGCGTGCCACCGGGATCACCTGGTTGGCGTAGGCCTGGGCCTCGTTCTTGAAGCGCACCTCGTCCTCGCGGGCCTTGGTCACGTCATCAAAGGCGTCCTGCACCTCGCGCGGCGCCTTGGCATCGGTCAGGTTGACCACGTCGACGCGGATACCGGTCTGGTAGAGGTCAAGGTACTCCTGCAGGCGCTGCTGGGTGTCGGCAGAGACCTGGGTCCGGTTCTGCGAGATAACCCCGTTCAGCGTCGCCGAGCCGACCACATGGCGAAGCGCGCTGTCGGTGGCTTCCTGCAGGCTTTTGAGGGGGTCGGCCACCCGCAGCACAAAGGACTCCGCGTCATCGATATGCCACTGGACCGTGAGCACCACCTCGACGATGTTGGCGTCCTCGGTGAGCATCTGGCCGGTGGTGCGCTCGGTACGCACTTCGGTCATGTTCACCTTGGTGACACTGTCGATCAGCGGCGGATTCCAGTGCAGCCCCGACATCTCGGTGCCGTGGTACTTGCCCAGGCGCATGATCACGGCCGACTCGTTGGCGTTGACCTGGTAGAAGCCCAGCAGACCATAGAGGACTGCCACGACAATCACCACCAGCGCCCACGGGAAGCGGCCGGACTCGCCGCCGCTGGCGGGGCCACCGCCACCGAAAATGCCGCTCAACTTGCGCTGCAGCTTGCGCAGCAGCTCATCCAGGTCCGGCGGGCCGCCGTTGGGATTGTTACCTCCACCGCCGCCCCAGGGGTCCTTGTTATTACCACCCGGCTCGTTCCAGGCCATCGACTTACTCCA
Source organism: Microbulbifer sp. YPW16 (assembly GCF_021290385.1). Lineage (GTDB taxonomy): Bacteria > Pseudomonadota > Gammaproteobacteria > Pseudomonadales > Cellvibrionaceae > Microbulbifer > Microbulbifer zhoushanensis. Next base: position 2,846,545 of record NZ_CP089928.1, on the reverse strand, counting down.
ACTCTCTGAGAATCTTGTTCGTTGCGGCGCGATTCTAGCATTGATCGCTACCGGTTTTCCGTCACTCCGACGCCCGCCACTGCGGTCCGTCGCCGGCATCGGCATAGGGTGCCAGTAATCGCTGCAGGTCGCCCCGCGGCAATACCAGCTCCAGCTCGACGTCGCCGTTGTCGCGGTAGGCTTCGTGCTTGACCGCGTTGATTTCGTACAGCTGTGCCCGCAGGCGCCCGTGGCGCGGGGCAACCAGCAGCTGCCCCCGCACCATCTGCTCGCCCAGGCGTTCGGAAATGGCCTCCACCAGCAGGTCACACCCGGCCCCGGTGACCGCCGACACCCACACCGCCCGCGGCACGCCGTCGGCATCGCGATCGATGGTGGGCTCTTTCGCCGCCAGCAGGTCGATCTTGTTGTACACCACCAGCTGCGGCAAGTCAGCGGCGTCAATTTCCTCGAGTACCAACTGCACCTCCTCCATCAGGTGCAGGCGATCGTCCGCAGCAGCATCCACCACGTGCAGCAACAGCGTGGCACTGGCCGCCTCTTCCAGGGTGGCGCGGAACGCCTCGACCAGCCGGTGCGGCAGGTGCGAGACAAAGCCCACGGTATCGGCCAGGATCATGCCACCCACGCTCGGCAGCTCAACCCGTCGCATGGTGGGGTCGAGCGTCGCAAACAGCTGGTCCCTGACATATACGCCGGCATCGGTCAGCCGGTTGAATAACGTGGACTTGCCCGCGTTTGTATAGCCTACCAGGGATACCGTGGGCACCTCGGCACGGGTGCGGGCGCGGCGCCCCTGGTCGCGCTGTCGGCGTACCTTTTCCAGGCGCTTCTCGATGGAGTCGATACGGGCCCGCAGCAGCCGGCGATCCGTTTCCAGCTGTGTCTCACCGGGCCCGCGCAAGCCGATACCGCCCTTCTGGCGCTCCAGGTGGGTCCAGCCGCGCACCAGCCGCGTGGCCATATGCCGCAGCTGTGCCAGCTCCACCTGCAACTTACCCTCGTGGGTGCGGGCGCGCTGGGCAAAGATATCCAGGATCAGGCCGGTGCGATCCAGCACCCGGCAGCGAAGCTCACGCTCGACATTGCGCTCCTGGCTGGGCGACAGGTTGTGGTCAAAAATCACCAGCTCGGCGCCGTGCTCTTTGACCGCCTGCTGGATTTCCTCCAGCTTGCCGCGCCCCACAAAAGTACGGGGATCGGGCTTGGCGCGCTGGCCAAAAATGAACGTGACCGGGTCCGCACCGGCGGACAGGGCCAGCTCTTCGAATTCGCGCGGGTCCTCGGGGCTGTCGACTGCTGACAGTTCCAGGTGCACCAGCACCGCCAGTTCACCGGATTCCGGTCGATCAAAAAACAATGGGAATTCTCAACTGTTGCCGGGGAATCACGGTTACCGCTCCCCACGGCAGAAAAGGCTTGTTGCGGGCACGGCTATTGCCGCCCCCCAACCGCAAAAGCCCCGGCGGGCCGGGGCACTCACTGCGTTTCGGGCAGGGCGGGATCAGGCGAAGCTGTCGCGCTCACCACCTTCACCAGCACCTTCAGCACCACCCTGGGCCGCCGGGTTCAGCAGCGGCACGCGCACCGCACGGGACGGCACTACGGTGGAGATGGCGTGCTTGTATACCATCTGGCTCACGGTGTTCTTGAGCAACACCACGAACTGGTCAAAAGATTCAATTTGCCCCTGAAGCTTGATGCCATTTACGAGATAGATGGAAACCGGGATACGCTCTTTGCGCAAAACGTTGAGGTAAGGGTCTTGTAAGCTGTGCCCTTTTGACATCTTTTTTCTCCTTGTCAAAAGCTGGAAGCCGTATGCAGGCCATAATCGCGCTCGCGAACGCCGCGAACTAAAGAACGGTTACGGTTGAATACGCGTACAAAATGAGCCGGAAATCGCCGGACTCTGTGATAATAACTGACTGATCAATACCGACCTGAGGACGGCACACCCACGTTATGGCTGCTCATGCGAGAAATTTCAAGGCTTCCGCCAAGATTTCGTCATTTTTGCGCAATGTGCCATCCGGCGCCTGGAGGTAAATCCGCGCCAGGTCCGGCCAGCGCCGCAGCCAGGTGAGTTGGCGCTTGGCCAGTTGCCGGGTGGCGGCGATCCCCGCGGCGACCATTTCGTCGTAATCCAGCTCACCGGCCAGGTACTGCCATACCTGCCGATAGCCCACTGCGCGAATCGCCGGCAGGTCCGCGTGCAGGTCGCCCCGCGCGTGCAGGGCGCGCACCTCATCCACGAACCCGTGCTCCAGCATCCGCAGGAAGCGTCGCTCTATGCGCTCGTGCAACAGCGCGCGGTCCCGCGGCAGCAGTGCCAGCTGGGTCACGCGGTAGCGATCGGTAAGCGGGTCGCGAGCCTGCTCGCGCCGCAGCTCCGACAGCGGCCGCCCGGTAAGGCGGTAAACCTCCAGGCCCCGCTCGATTCGCACCGAATGGTTCGGATGCAGCTCGCCAGCCAGTTCCGGGTCCACCCCGGCTAGCTCTGCGTGCAGTGCCGGCCAGCCCTCCCGCGCCGCCCGCGCCTCGATCTCGGCACGCACGGCCGGATCCGCCGCAGGCAGTTCAGCCATTCCCTCCAATAGAGCACGGAAATACAGCATTGTTCCGCCAACCAGCAAAGGGATGCGCCCGGCGGCAGTGATTTCATCCATGGCCGCCAGCGCATCGCGGCGGAAATCACCGGCGGAATAGGATTCGGCCGGATCACAGATATCGATCAGGCGGTGGGGGTATTGCGCCAGCTCGGCGGCACCGGGCTTCGCCGAACCGATATCCAGGCCGCGATAGACCAGCGCCGAATCGACGCTGACCAGCTCCACGGGCAACCGGTCGGCGATCGCCATGGCCAGGTCGGTCTTGCCCGAGGCCGTCGGGCCCATCAGGAAAATGGCGGGCGGCAGGTCGCCGCCGTTGGCATTTTTCAAGCTTGCATCATCCTTGCCGCGGGTTCACTGGCCGCGCATAAACCACTTATCCATGTCGCCCAGCTTCACCTGGGTCCAGGTGGGGCGGCCGTGGTTGCACTGCCCGCTGCGCTCGGTGCGCTCCATATCCCGCAACAGGGCGTTCATCTCCGGCACCGTCAGCTTGCGATTGGCCCGCACCGAGCCGTGGCAGGCCATGGTGGACAGCACCTCGTTGATGCGCTCCCCGATCCGGTCGCTGCCACCCTGGGCCAGCAGGTCAGAAAGTACGTCCCGCACCAGCTGCTCCACCTCGGCGCCATGCAGCATGGTGGGTACCTGCCGCACCAGCAGGGTCTCCGGTCCCGCCCGCTGCAGAACAAAGCCTAGCGCGGTAAAGACCTCACTGCGCTCCTCAAAGCAATCCGCCTCGCGCTGGCTCACCGCCAGGCTCACCGGCACCAGCAATGGCTGTGCCTGGATACCGCCGGCGGCATGGGCGGTCTTCATCTGTTCATAAACGATACGCTCGTGGGCCGCATGCATATCCACCACAATCAGCCCCTGGTCATTCTGCGCCAGGATATAAATGCCATGCAGCTGCGCCAGGGCAAAGCCCAGGGGGGGCGCCGCGGCGTCATCGGCCTCAGCCGGCAGGGATGCATTCCAGCCCTGCGATGCCGGGGCGGCAGGTGATGCCTCGGCCACCGCGGCGCCACCAGCATAGGGCTGGTGCAGCGCCCCGTACCCCTGCATCTGGCCCTGCAAACGCTCCGGCGAAGGTGAGGAGGACAGGGGCATACGCTGCTGGCCGGCAAACTCCCCCGCCGCCACTCCCGCGACCGCCGGCGCCGGCGATGGCTGTAGCGGCTGGCCCGCGGGGGCCTCGCCGCCATTGGCGTCGTCCCGGTCCCCCGGCCGCACGGAAGCCAGCGCCCGGTGCAGGCTGCCGAAGAGGAAATCGTGCACCAGGCGGCTGTCGCGGAAGCGCACCTCGTGCTTGGTGGGGTGCACATTGACATCGACCGAAGCCGGGTCGAGCTCCAGGTACAGGACAAACGCGGGATGGCGGCCGTGGTAGAGTACGTCGGCGAAGGCGCGCCGCACTGCGTGGCTGACCACCTTGTCGCGAATGGCGCGCCCATTGACGTAGAAAAACTGCAGGTCGGCCTGCGAGCGCGAGAAGGCCGGCTCCGCCACCCAGCCCCACAGGCGCAGGCCACTGCGCTCCACGTCGATGTGCAGGGCATTCTGCATAAAGGCCGGGCCGCAGACCTGCGATACCCGGCGCTCCATTTCCACCCGGCCACTGCCGGCGCGCAGGTTGTGCACCCCCTTGCCGTTGTGCCGCAGGGTAATGGCGACATCGAACCGCGACAGCGCCAGGCGCTTGATGGTGTCGTCAACCCGGTTGAACTCGGTCTTCTCGGTGCGCAGGAACTTGCGCCTTGCGGGCGTATTGAAGAACAGGTCGCGCACATCGACGGTGGTGCCACGCGGGTGCGCGGCGGGGGCCACCTGCGCCTGCATGTCGCGGCCCTCGGCACTGACCTGCCAGCCCTTGCCACTCTCGTCGCGGCTGCTGGTCAACGCCAGGCGCGCCACTGACGAGATACTGGCGAGCGCCTCGCCGCGAAAACCGAGCGTAGCCACCGCTTCCAGGTCTTCCAGCGCATGGATCTTGGAGGTGGCGTGGCGGGCCAGGGCCATGGGCAGGTCATCCTGGCCGATGCCCTTGCCGTTGTCCCGCACCTTGATACGCTTGATGCCGCCGTTGTCGATCTCCACGTCCAGGCGCGTGGCGCCGGCATCGAGACTGTTCTCCAGCAACTCCTTGATCACGGACGCGGGGCGCTCGACTACCTCGCCGGCGGCGATCTGGTTGGCGAGGCGCGGGGAGAGTTGCTGGATCTTGTCGTGCATAAACGGGAATAACGGCCTGTGAACAGGCTCCTGTATCGGGGGTCTTTTTATGTGACGGGCCTCAGCCCGAGGGAATCCTCAGCGTCTGGCCCACCCGGATCACCGAATTGCTGATGCCGTTGACCTTTTTCAGCGCGGTAACCGAAACGTTGTAGCGCGCGGCAATCGCCGACAGGGTATCCCCGCGGGCGATGGTGTGTTTGCGGTTCTGGCCGGCATTGGCGGCGAGCCAGGATCCCGCCGGCGGGCGGCTACTGAAGTGCGCCACTATACCTTCGCTGAGTTTTTGTGCCAGCCTGCGCTGGAATGACGGGTCACGCAGCCGGCGAGCCTCATGGGGGTTGGTGATAAAGCCGGTCTCCACCAGGATCGAGGGCACATCGGGCGAGCGCAGCACCGAGAAATTGGCCTGCTCCACCTGCTTCTTGTGCAGGTGGGTCACCTGGCCCAGCTGCGCCAGGACACTCGCGCCCACATCGAGGCTGGCATTCATGGTTGCCGTCATCGACAGGTCCAGCAACACGCCAGCCAGGGTGTCGTCCTTGTCGCCCAGGTTGAGGCTGCCGGCACCGCCAATCAGGTCGGACTCGTTTTCCCGCTGCGCCAGGAAGCGCGCGGTTTCACTGGTGGCGCCGCGGGAGGAGACCGCGTACACACCGGCGCCGCGGGCATCCTTGCGGGTAAAGGCGTCCGCATGAATGGAGACGAAGAGGTCGGCGCGCATCTTGCGCCCCTTGTTCACCCGCTCGCGCAGTGGAATATAGTAATCACCGGTGCGCACCAGCTTGGCACTGAAACCGGGACGACTGTCGATCGCCTTGTGCAGCTGCCGGCTGATGGCCAGCACCACATCCTTCTCGCGCAGCCCACCGGGACCGGATGCGCCCGGGTCCTCGCCGCCGTGGCCGGCGTCGATGGCGATCACGATATCGCGCTCCCGGCTGACCTCGAGCACGGTTTTCTCCTGCTGCACGACGTGATCGTAGAGGTCAATCACCAGGCGATCGGGTTTTTCGTCCAGGCGTCGCAGGGCGAAACTGCGCGGCTTGGTTTCCTGCTTCAGGTCCAGCACCACCCGCAGGTCTTTCTTGTTGTGCCGGGCATGGCGCACCTGCTCGATAGGCGTGTTTTCCAGCTCCAGCCCCTCAATCGCTGCCGCCAGGCGGGTGTCGTCCACATCGATCACCACCCGGTGCGGGTTATTCAGGGTAAACAGCTTGTGCTCGGCGGGACCGCTGAGGTCGAATACCAGTCGTGTGTGGTCCGGGGCCCGCCACAGGCGTACCCCCTGGACTTCGGTCGCCAGCGCCCCCCCGGCAGGGAGCAACAGCACTGCAATAAGGGCCAGTGCCCCCGGCAAAGTTAGACGCTGTTGACCGCGATGCTGCGCGAGAAGCCGTGAAAGATGTCGAGGAAAAAGTGCCGCTGCCCGCACACAGGCCGGGCCGCTAAGTCGACGCCAGACTCGATTCATGGTTCAGCCCTGTTAACGTTATTCTTGCCGCTTGTCCCTGCCCTGTCGGCGGTAAGTTTATCCCAACAGGGGAGCAATTGCCCTGAGCACCCGCTCCCCCTGCCCGGATTGCGCATGCATGCGCAGTGCCCGCCCCTGTTGCGGCACCGACAGTGCCACCACCAGGTCCGCGGGCGGCAGTACACCCTCACCCCGCTCCGGCCATTCCACCAGGCTCAGGCTATCGGGCGCAAAATAGTCGCGCACCCCCATAAACTCCAGCTCCTCGGCGTCGCCCAGGCGGTAGAGGTCGAAGTGGTACACCCGCTGCGGCCCCTGCTCATAGGGCTCCACCAGCGTATAGGTGGGGCTTTTGACTGCGCCGCGATGGCCGAAGGCCCGCAGCACGCCCCGACAGAATGTCGTCTTGCCCGCGCCCAGCTGGCCGTGCAGGTGCACAGTCATGCCGGCCGGCATCCCCACTGCCAGGCAGGCGCGACCCAGCGCCTCCCCCGCTGCCACAGTGGACTCTTCGTCAGCCAGCTGCCGGTTCAGTTCCATCAGTCCACCAGTTTTCTTATCCAGGGCAGCAGGTCGGTGGCCAGCAGGCCGCGCTGGCCATCTGTGGCTGCGCGGTTACCCGCCTCACCATGGAGCCACACTGCCAGCTGCGCTGCCTTCGGCAGCGGCATGTGCTGCCCAACCAGCGCAGCGACGATCCCGGTAAGCAGGTCGCCCATGCCCCCGGAGGCCATGCCCGGGTTGCCGCTGTTGACCAGGTCCACCCCGCCCTCGTGGGCAATCAGGGTTCCCACTCCCTTGAGTATCACCACACCGCTGAACTTCTCCTGAATCGCCTGCGCGGCACCGCGCGGGTCAGCCAGCACCTCGGAAGTCTCCCAGCCCAGCAGCCTTGCCGCCTCACCCACATGGGGCGTAAGAATCCAGTCGTCGCGCCGGTGCCCCGCCAGCACGCGTCCACCGGCGAGGATATTGAGGGCATCCGCATCCAGCACCACCGGCACCTGTGCGCGGGCAGCGCGCGCCAGCAGCTGTTCGCCCCAGGGGTCGCGACCCAGCCCCGGGCCCACCGCTATCACGCTGGGAGCATCCAGCAGCGGCTCGAGCTCCTGCCCGGAAATCACCGGGCGCGCCATCACCTCAGGGCATCGCGTCAGCGCCGCCGGCAGGTGCTCGGGCCGGGTGGCGAGGGAAACCAGGCCGGCGCCGGTGCGCGCTGCAGATTCCGCCGCCATCATCGCCGCGCCACCGAAGCCGCGATCACCCCCAACCACCAGCACGTGGCCGAACTGGTTCTTGTAAGCATCCGCCGGGCGCTCTGGCAGCCGTGGCACACTGGCGCCGTCGTAACGTTGCGCCAGTAGGGGCATATCCCGATATACCGAATCCGGCGCACCCAGGCCGGCAAACACCACCTCGCCGCTCAGCGCCGCACCGCGGCCGCAGAACAGGCCGAACTTGCGCGCGATAAAGGTTACAGTGATATCTGCCTGGACCGCGGTCCCGGCTGCCCCACTGTCAGACTCCACCCCGGAGGGCATATCCACCGCCAGCACCGGCGCCGGGGACTTGTTGATGCGTTCGATGGCATGGGCCATATGCTCCCGCACCGCACCGGAAAAGCCCGTGCCCAGCAGGGCATCGACAATCACGGTATGTGCGTCGGCGCTGTCCATCTCGGCCAGCGAGGTCACGATATGCACGCCCTCGCGTTCTGCGTAGCGGAAGGCCTCCTGCGCATCGCCGGACAGTTTCTGCGGTTCCACGCATGCATAGACAGTCACCGGGATCTGCTTCTGCGCCGCCAGGGCCGCAATCACGTAACCGTCGCCGCCGTTGTTGCCTCCACCGCAGAACACCTGCACACGCCCCACCTCGGGCCAGCGCGCCTGCAGCTGGGCGAAGGCGGCACGGCCGGCCCGCTTCATCAACGTGATCGACGGGATCTTGAGCGCGGCGATGGTGCGCTGGTCCAGCTCGCGGACCGACTCGGCGCTGTAGAGGGGATGTGGGACTTCCATTGCGCTTCCCTGGGAGGCTCCAGTGTGGTTAATTTTTAATCTGTGGCAGAATAGCCGCCGCCGGGCCTTCCCCGGCCCTGCGGAATACCCGGGAGTATACCTTTCCGGGCGTATAATTTGTCCCCTGTCCCACGATCCCGCCGCCTCCTGAGGCGCGGCCCAACGGAGCCCCATGAGCGACACCGCTGCCACCGACAAACTGCTCTCTGAACTGGCCGCCAGGATCAGGACCTGGGCGCGGGAGCTGGGCTTCCAGCAGGTAGGCATTACCGACTGCGAGCTGGAGAGTCACGGTGAGCGCCTGCAGCAGTGGCTCGACGCCGGCCACCACGGTGATATGGACTGGATGGCGGCCCACGGCGCCAAGCGCTGGCGGCCGGACCTGCTGGAGCCCGGCACCCTGCGCGCCATCAGCGTGCGCCTGGACTACCTGCCACCAGACACCCAACCCGTTCGGGTACTGAAGGACCCGGGCAAGGCTTATGTATCCCGCTATGCCACCGGCCGCGATTACCACAAGCTGATCCGCAAGCGGCTGGCCAGGCTGGCGGCACAGATCGAAGCATTCTGCGCGGACCACGGCCTGGACGCCCGCGGCCGCGCCTTTACCGACAGCGCCCCGGTGATGGAGCGGGCACTGGCGGAAAAGGCCGGGCTGGGCTGGATCGGCAAGAACTGCATGGTACTGAACAGCGGCGCCGGCTCGTGGTTCTTCCTCGGTGAAATCTACACCAACCTGGCCCTGCCGGTGGATCACAGTGAACAGCCAAACCAGTGCGGCGAGTGCACCGCCTGCCTGAAGGTCTGCCCGACGGATGCCTTTGTGGGCCCTTACCAGCTGGATGCGCGGCGCTGCATTTCCTACCTGACCATCGAGAACAAGGGCGCGATTCCCGAGGAATTCCGCGAGCCCATGGGGAACCGGGTGTTCGGCTGTGACGACTGCCAGATCATCTGCCCCTGGAATAAATTCGCCAAACCCACCGCGGAAGCGGATTTCCACCCGCGCCACGGCCTCGACGACGGCGAATTGCTGACCCTGTTTGGCTGGACCGAACAGGAGTTCCTGGATCGCACCGCCGGCTCAGCCATCCGCCGCATCGGCTACGAGCGCTGGCAGCGCAACCTGGCGGTGGCCCTGGGCAACGGCGAGGCAAGCCCGGAAGTGATCGCGGCGCTGGAACAGCGCCTTGCAAGCACCACGCCGCTGGTTGCGGAACATATCCAGTGGGCGCTGGCGCGCCTGCGCAGCGGGCGACGTCGAAAACGCAAAATCAGGCGGGAGCCATAGGAGAAACCCTGCGTTTGTCACCGCTGCCAGCCGGCAACCGGGCGTATACAAGATCCGCCCCTACGGTCCAGCGTTGAAACCGGTCCTCGCCCACCTCTCCGGGGCCCGTCACGCACGTAGGGGCGCACCTTGTGTCCGCCCTTTTGTGCCACCACTCCCGCAGAGCATCAGAGCCGGAAGAAGTTGTCCCGGTAATGGCGCAGCTCGTTGATGGAGTCGCGGATATCGTCCAGCGCCAGGTGGCTGCTTTCCTTCTTGACCCCCTCCAGCACATCCGGGCGCCAGCGCCGGGCCAGCTCCTTGACTGAGCTCACATCCAGGTTGCGATAGTGGAAATAGCTCTCCAGCATGGGCATATAGCGCACCAGGAAGCGGCGGTCCTGGCCGATGGAATTGCCGCACATGGGGGAGGCCCCCTCCGGCACCCACTGGCGCAGGAAGTCGATGGTTTCCCGCTCGGCCTCGCGCTCGGATATAGTGGATTCGCGCACCCGCTTCACCAGCCCGGAACCACCGTGCTGCTCGGTGTTCCACTCGTCCATCGCATTCAGCAAGGCGTCGCTCTGGTGAACGGCCATGGTGGGCCCCTCGGCCAGTATGGTCAGCCGCGAGTCGGTAACGATGGTGGCAATTTCGATGATGCGCTCTTTTTCCGGATCGAGGCCGGTCATTTCCAGGTCGATCCAGATAAGGTTGTTCTGGTCCACTGCGGGTCTCCTCTGCATGGCAGCAAGTTACCGCAACTGCCCCCGGATGCAAACTAAACCGCGAAAACAACGCCGGGCGCTTCGGTCAGGCTATAATCCGCGACGAATCGCCACCGGCACCGATTACGATGAGCAGATGAGCAAACGCAAACTGAACCGGCGCCAGAAGTGGCGCATTGAGAAAATCCAGCAGGAACGCGAGGCGCGTGCCCGCAAACGCGCGGAAGGTGCTGAACACGTCCTCGAAGAAGGCGACCTGGGGCCGGAACAGACCGGACTGGTGATCGCCAACTACGGTACCCAGGTACTGGTGGAGAGCAGCAGCGACCCCGAGCTGCGCCAGCGCTGCCATATGCGCGCCAATATCGACACCCTGGTGACCGGGGACCGGGTGGCCTGGCGGCCAGCCTTCGGTGAGCGCAGCGGTGGCACTGGCGTCGTCGGCGCCCGCCTGGAAAGACAGTCGGAATTACAGCGGCCGGATCGCTATGGTGACCTGAAGACCGTGGCCGCAAACATCGATCGCATCCTGATCGTCATCGCCCCCTATCCCGAGCCCTTCGCCAATGCCATCGATCGCTACCTGGTCGCCGCCGAAACCACCGGGATACACCCGCTGCTGGTTCTCAACAAGATCGACCGGATCGACGACAGCAACCGCGCCGCGCTCGAGGACCTGCTGGCTCCCTACCCCGGGCTGGGATACCCGGTATTGCGGCTGTCCACCAAAACCGGGGAGGGGCTGCCAGGGCTGCTGGAAACCCTGGCACAGGGCACCAGTGTATTCGTGGGGCAGTCCGGCGTGGGCAAGTCATCGCTGGTCAATGCGCTGCTGCCGGAGGCCGGAGCGCGCACCGGGGAGCTGTCACAGGCGACCCAGAAAGGCACCCATACCACCACCGCGGCAGAACTGTTTCACCTGCCCACCGGCGGTGATCTGATAGACTCCCCCGGCATTCGCGAATTCGGCCTGTGGCATATGAGCGAGGCGGACCTGCTCGAGGGCTTCGTCGAGTTCCGGCCATTTATTGGTCACTGTCGTTTCCGGGACTGTCGCCACCAGGGCGAACCGGGCTGCGCCATCAACGAGGCCCTGGCCCGGGGCGAAATCAGCGAACGACGCATGAACAGCTTTATCCACCTGCGCAACAGCCTGCAGGAGGAATGATCGCCGATCCGCCGGTTGCGCCAGCGGAGAGCGGGATCAGCGGGAATCGAATGAAAGGAGACGCACCTTGTCCGCATCACTGCCACTGATCGTCGAACCGGAGCAGCTCGCCGCCCGGCTCGGGAACGAGGACCTGCTGCTGGTAGACCTGAGCTCCCCCCAGAATTATGCCAGCGGCCATATTCCCGGCGCCCTGCACCTGCCCTTCCAGGCCCTGCTGGCGGGAACTCCACCGGCACCGGGCAAACTGCCCACTGTCGAGCGCCTGACCCAGGTGTTCCGCGCCATCGGCCTGCGCCCGGACCTCCACGTGGTGGCCTTTGATGACGAGGGTGGCGGCTGGGCCGGTCGCTTCCTCTGGACCCTGGAGGTTATCGGGCACCGGCAGTACAGCTATCTCAACGGCGGCATGCACGCCTGGCGCGCTGCAGGCCTGCCATTGACGACCGACGAGCCCGAAATTACCCCCAGCGAGATCTCCCTGGCAATCGACCCGGCACCGCTAATGGATACTGACGAGATCCGCCAGCAGCTCGACTCCCCCAGCTTCTGTGTCTGGGATGCGCGCTCACCGCAGGAATACAGCGGCGAGAAAGTGGTGGCGATGCGCGGTGGCCATATTCCCGGCGCCATCAACTGCGAGTGGACCCAGCTGATGGATCCCGGTCGTAACCTGCGCATCCGCGCGGATGCGCGGGAATTCCTGGCGGCGCTGGGCATCGACGACAGTAAAAAAATCGTAACCCACTGCCAGAGCCACCACCGCTCCGGGTTTACCTGGCTGGTGGGCAGGTCCCTGGGCCTGGATATCCGCGCTTACCCAGGATCCTGGAGCGAGTGGGGCAACCTGCCGGACACCCCGGTGGAAACCTAGGCACTCACCCGGCATCGATATATTCCAAGTTTTACCAGTTAGGAGCCTGGCCAGCAGGCATTTGATATGCATCCAAAAGTCTTTACCACACTGCAGTACCTTACCCCGCAACACGCCCTGTCCCGCGCCGCCGGCTGGCTGGCGGAGACCCGCATCAAGGCGATCAAGGACCCGTTTACCCGCTGGTTCGTGGAGAAATACGGCGTCGACATGAGCGAGGCTGCAGAGCCGGACTACACCGCCTACGCATCCTTCAATGATTTCTTCACCCGGGCACTGAAAAACGGTGCACGGCCGGTGGTCGAGGGGGAGAACTCCATTGCCTGCCCGGCCGACGGCACCATCAGCCAGCTCGGTGAAATCCAGAACGGCCGCGTTTTCCAGGCCAAGGGCCACGACTACAGCCTGATGGAGCTGGTGGGCGGGGATGCCCAGTTGGCGGCCCAGTTTACCGGTGGCCACTTCGCCACGGTGTATCTCTCCCCCAGGGACTACCACCGTGTGCATATGCCGGTGGACGGCACCCTGCGCAGCATGACTTACGTCCCCGGGCAGCTGTTTTCCGTGAACGACGTGACTGCCGAGCACGTACCGCGACTGTTTGCCCGTAATGAGCGTGTGGTCTGTGTTTTCGACACGGCGGCCGGGCCCATGGCAATGATCCTGGTGGGGGCCATGATCGTCGCCAGCATCGAGACCGTCTGGGCCGGCCTGGTGGCCCCGCTGAAGCGCCGGGTGCAGACCATCAACTATCGCGACAGCAAACCGGTAGAGCTGGAGAAAGGCGAGGAAATGGGACGTTTCAAACTGGGCTCCACCGTGATCATGCTGTTCGGCGCCGAGCGGGTGAACTGGCTCGAATCCCTGACGGCGGAAACCGAGGTCCGCATGGGCCGGCACTTCGGCGATATTGCCTGATCCACACACCATAGCGGCCCCGGCGCGGGGCCGCTCCCTCCCACGGATGAATTGACTGCAATGCCACAGCTTCCCGCATTCATGCGCGAACGCGCCCACCTGGTATTTTTCGCGCTGCTCGCCGTGGCCGCCTCCGGGTTCGGGCAGACTTTTTTTATCTCGATCTTCGGCGGTGCACTGCGCGAGGAATTCGCCCTCAGTAACGCCTGGTACGGCGCCAGCTACAGTGCCGCCACCCTGGTTTCGGCCCTGGCCCTGCTGGCCTGCGGCAGCCTGGTGGACCGCTGGCCGCTGCGTCGCATCACGGCCCTGATCGTTGTACTACTGGCGGCAGCCTGCCTGGTGATGGCGTTTGCCAATCACGCCCTGATGCTGCTGCCCGGGTTCTTCCTGCTGCGCTTTGCCGGCCAGGGCTTTATGACCCACCTGGGTATGACCACCGCGGGGCGCTATTTCAGCAGCAACCGGGGCAAGGTGATCGCAGTGGCCGCACTGGGCTTTCCACTCGCCGAGGCCTTGCTGCCCACCGGCGGTGCCTGGCTGATCGAGGCATTCGGCTGGCGCAGCGCCTGGATCGCATCAGCACTGTTGCTGCTGGGCCTGGCACTGCCCACCCTGCTGTGGCTCGCCCGCGCCGGCCAGCACAGCCAGGCCGGAGGGGACGGGAACGAGGACGCCGGGGAGGGTTTCAGCCGGGCCCAGGTATTGCGGGACCCGGGCTTCTACCTGCTGCTGCCGGCGATCCTGATGACCCCGGTAGTCGTAACCGCCGTTCTTTTCCACCAGGCCGCAATCGGCGAGGCCCGGGGCTGGTCCCTCACATTACTGGGGACCGCTTTCAGCGGTTATGCGGCGGGCCACCTGCTGATGCTCTTCCTGGCCGGCAGCCTGGTGGATAGGTTCGGTGCGCAGCGCAGCCTGCCGCTGGCCCTAGTGCCCATGGTGGCGGGACTGCTGTTACTGGCCCTGTTCGAGGCTCCCTGGGCACCACTCGCCTACCTGACCCTGTTCGGCATCACCCAGGCGGGCACCGGCACTGCCGCCGGCGCCCTGTGGCCGGAGCGTTACGGCACCCGCCACCTGGGCGCAATTCGATCGGTGTCGCAGGGTGTGATGATCCTGTCGACCGCTGTGTCGCCGTTAGTGGTGGGGATTTTGCTGGATCTGGGAATCAGCGTGGCCACGCTGGCGGGTTCACTGGGAGGCATGGTGGCCGGGTCAATACTGCTAGCGATGCTGGCCGGGCCCATCCCCCGACAGCCGAATACCGCCGGCAACAAGTAAGGCCCGGGCAACAGGAATCTAGCGGGAGAACAGGCGGGTAAATACGGCCGCGATGCCGCCATCCTTGAGCAGGTAGTGATCCCTTATCGCGGCAACATCCACACCGGGGTAACGGCTCGGCTCGAGATCCTGGACGATGGTGATCTTGTCGTTGGGACCCAGCTTGCCGCGCTCTATCAGGCGCTGCTTGCGATCGTCATCCACGGCCAGGTCCAGTAACCGGGGCTTGGGCAGCGCCTGCCCGTCCCGGTCCAGCACCACCATTACCCGCGGGCGAAGGCGATGATGGTATGTCTGCTCCACCACTACCGCCACCTCGCCGGTGGACAGCTCGACCTCAGTGCCGGTGGGGTACAGGCCTATTGCCTGGATAAACTCCACCACCAGCTGTTCCTGGAAGCCGATCCCCCGCAGGTCGTAGAGCTGGGCGACCGCCCGGGATGGTGCCACCGGGAAAGCCTCACTGCGGGGATTGGTGGCCTCATCGTAAAACGTGACGATGCCGCACATGCGTGCCAGTACCGGGATCTTGTCTCCCCGCAGGCCCCTCGGGAAACCACTGCCGTCATGGCGTTCACAGTGGCAATGGACAATATTCACCACCTGCGGATCCAGGCGGGGCTCTGTGGACAGCAATTTGACGCTGTAATCGACAAAGCGGCGATACTCCCGCTCAACCTTGGCATTTCTCCGCCCCGCCCGCAGCACCCTGTCGTCCAGCTGCAGCTTGCCGACATCCTTCAGCAGGCAGGCGAGTCCCAGCTGCACCAGTTCGTGACGCCCCAGGCCAATATGGCGACCGAAGATGACCGCCCAGATGCCGGACCGCATCGAGTGCTTGTAGGTGTATTCGTCTTTTTCCCGCACCCGGGCAAGCCAGGCTGCGGCGTCGGGGCTGCGGAGCACATTGTCCACCAGCTCTTCCACCACGGCAGTTACCTGGGGGATGGGCAGCGGCCCCTGGCTACTGACCTGCACCATCACCTCGTGCAGGCATGCCTCGAGTTGCCGGAGTAGTCTTCGTGCCCTGGGTGCGGCCTTGCGTGCGGCGACCGGCGGCGGATAGGCCTGGTGGGAAACCTGCACGGGCCGGCAGGGTATGAGGGCAGGTACTTTTGCCCGGTTGCGGGATGAAGCGGCCACGGGCTCCCTGTCACCGCCCGCATTCAGGCGTGACAACCGTCGCAAACTGGCGCCTACATCGCCCACCGTCTTGGTGATATCGACATAGACGTAGCGGCAGTATTTCTGCAGCTGGCGAACTTCCTCCAGGTCACGGATGTAGAAGCCCTGCAGCGCAAAGGGTGTATGCGTCCACGGCCGGTCGAGCCGGGATACAAACATGCCGCGCTGTAGCTGCTCCGTATAAACCTTGACCTGCTGGATCGCCACGCTCGTGAGGGTTTCCGTCAAATTTTATTTATTTCACATTATTTAAGTGACGCAGTGCTCACCCGCGCCTGTACCAGTTCGTCTTTATAGCACGAGATTCCACTCTGGTGCACGATCTCGATAGTTACAGTGACAGAAACCGCCAGTTTCCTGCCAGAACAGGAAACTTCCTTCCGCCCCAACGGAAACTTTACTGGTGGTACAGGGGGGACAGCTCGCAGACCGCCTCGATCATGGCCCGTGCATGTTCCGGATCGACTTTCGGTGTAATGCCGTGCCCCAGGTTAAAGATATGCCCGGAACCGTGACCAAATGACTCCAGCACCGCCGCCACCTCGGTGCGGATTTTCTCCGGTGAGGCATACAGTACAGCCGGATCCAGGTTCCCTTGCAGGGCCACACGATCCCCTACCCGCTGGCGCGCGGCGCTGATATCCGTGGTCCAGTCCAGGCCCAGGCCAGTGGCGCCGGTATCAGCCATGGCCTCGAGCCACTGGCCACCGCCCTTGGTGAACAGGATCGCCGGCACGGGGCGCCCGTCCGCCTCCTTGATCAGTCCCTGCAGGATGCGCGCCATATACTGGAGGGAGAACTCCCGATAGGCACCGTGACTCAGGGCACCCCCCCAGGTGTCAAAAATCTGCACAGCCTGGGCGCCGGCGCGGATCTGGGCATTGAGGTAATCAGTAACAGAGTCGGCCAGCACCCCCAGCAGGTGGTGCATCAGCTCGGGCTGGGAGTAAAGCATCTCCTTGCAGCGTGCGAAATCGCGACTGGAACCGCCTTCCACCATATAGGTTGCCAGGGTCCAGGGACTGCCGGAAAAACCGATCAACGGCACCCGGCCGTTCAGCTCGCGACGGATAGTGGTCACGGCATTCATGACATAGTCCAGGTCACGGGCGCTGTTCACCACCTCCAGCGACTCGATTTCGGCCCGCGTGCGGACCGGCTTGCGGAACTTGGGCCCCTCGCCCTCTTCGAAATAGAGCCCCAGCCCCATGGCATCGGGGATGGTGAGGATATCGGAGAACAGGATGGCGGCGTCCAGCGGGTAGCGCTCCAGCGGTTGCAGGGTCACCTCGCAGGCCAGTTCGGTATTGCGGCACAGGTCCATGAAACTGCCCGCCTGGGCCCTCGCAGCCCGGTACTCCGGCAGGTAGCGACCGGCCTGGCGCATCATCCATACGGGGGTGCGATCCACCGGCTGGCGCTGCAGGGCACGGAGGAAACGGTCGTTTTTCAGTTCGGGATAGCTGCTGTCGGACATGGGTGCTTTGGCCGCGGTCGAAAAATGGGCGGCCATTGTACAGAGGACAGCAGGTCTAGGACAGTGGGAGGCAATTGCGCCCCCGGCCGCCAGGAGTACGGCGACCGGGGACCGGATGGCAGGGATCAGACGTCGAGGTAGTCGAGGATGCCCTCGGCAGCCTGGCGCCCCTCCCAGATGGCGGTCACCACCAGGTCGGAGCCGCGCACCATGTCACCACCCGCAAAGACCTTTTCATTGGAGGTCTGGAACTTGAACTCCTGCTCCTCCGGCGCCACCACACCGCCCCAGTCAGCGGTGTCGATCTTGTGCTCGCCGAACCAGTCCGCCGGGCTGGGACGGAAACCGAAGGCCACCAGCACCGTGTCCGCAGGGATGATCTCCTCCGAGCCGGGCACCACCTGCGGGCGGCGGCGGCCGTTTTCATCCGGCTCACCCAGCTCGGTGGTCACCACCTTGACGCCTTCCACCTTGCCATCGCCAACGATCTCGACCGGCTGGCGATTGAACAGGAAGCGTACGCCCTCTTCCTTGGCATTGGCCACCTCCCGGCGGGAGCCGGGCATATTCTCTTCATCCCGGCGGTAAGCACAGGTAACGCTGCGCGCCCGCTGGCGGATGGAAGTGCGGTTACAGTCCATGGCGGTATCACCACCGCCCAGTACCACGACGCGCTTTCCCTCAACAGAGATAAACTCTTCCGGGTTCTTCTCCCAGCCCATGTTGCGGTTTACATTGGCCACCAGGAACGGCAGTGCGTCATGCACACCGGGCAGGTCCTCGCCGGGGAAACCGCCTTTCATGTAGGTGTAGGTGCCCATACCCATGAACACTGCATCGTAGTCATTCAGCAACTGCTCAAAGCTGATGTCCTTGCCGATCTCGGTATTGAGGCAAAACTCGATGCCCATCTCGGTAAAGATCTCGCGCCGGCGCTGCATCACCGACTTCTCCAGCTTGAACTCGGGGATGCCGAAGGTGAGCAGGCCGCCGATTTCCGGGTACTTGTCGAACACCACGGGCTGCACGCCATTGCGCACCAGCACGTCGGCACAGCCCAGACCCGCCGGGCCGGCGCCGATCACGGCAACGCGCTTGTCGGTCTTGACCACATGGCTCAGGTCCGGCCGCCAGCCCAGGGCAAAGGCGGTATCGGTAATGTACTTCTCCGCATTGCCGATGGTAACTGCACCGAAACCATCATTCAGGGTACAGGCACCCTCGCACAGGCGATCCTGGGGGCATACCCGGCCACACACCTCCGGCAGGGTATTGGTCTGGTGGCTCAGCTCGGCCGCTTCCATGATGTTGCCGTCGGAGATCAGACGCAGCCAGTTGGGAATAAAATTGTGTACCGGGCAGCCGGTCTCGCAGTAGGGATTACCGCAATCCAGGCAGCGGTGCGCCTGGTTGGCGACCTGGCGCTCACTGTACGGCTGGTAAATTTCCACAAACTCATTGGTGCGGGTGATGATGTCTTTTTTCGGCGGATCGGTGCGATCCACATCGATAAACTGGAAATCATTGCTCAATCGATCTTTCATATTTTCATCACCCCTTTATTCGCCACGCTTGCGCACATCCGCCAGCAAGCCGGCGAGGCTCGCGGCCTTGGGTTTCACCAGCCAGAAGCGGTGGAGATAATCGTCGAAGTTATCCAGTAACTCCGCGCCCCATTCACTGCCGGTCTCGTTAACATACTCCTCGATCACCTCGCGCAGGTGGCTCTGGTTGGGCTCGAGGGTCTCACTGCTGATCCGGCGCAGCTCGATCAGCTCGTGGTTACACTTGTCGAAGAAGTCGCGTTCCAGGTCCAGCACGTAGGCAAAGCCGCCGGTCATCCCGGCACCGAAGTTGACCCCGGTCTTGCCCAGCACCGCCACCATACCGCCGGTCATATATTCACAGCAGTGGTCACCGGCACCCTCCACCACCGCAAAGGCACCGGAATTGCGCACGGCAAATCGCTCGCCCGCACGGCCGGCGGCGAACAGCTTGCCGCCGGTCGCGCCGTAAAGACAGGTGTTGCCGACGATACTGGTTTTC
Organism: Microbulbifer sp. YPW16; assembly: GCF_021290385.1. Taxonomy (GTDB): domain Bacteria; phylum Pseudomonadota; class Gammaproteobacteria; order Pseudomonadales; family Cellvibrionaceae; genus Microbulbifer; species Microbulbifer zhoushanensis. The sequence goes on along the minus strand of NZ_CP089928.1, from coordinate 2,827,256 downwards.
TGTGACTCGAAGCTGCTGCCCGCCGGTGGACGGATGACCAGCTTGCCACCGGCCATTCCCTTGCCCACATAGTCGTTGGCGTCACCGTCCAGGTACATCTCCAGGCCACCGGCATTCCATACGCCGAACGACTGGCCGGCAACACCCTCCAGGCGCAGTTTCACCGGTGCGTCCACCATGCCCTGGTTGCCGTGGCGCTTCGCGATCTCACCGGACAGGCGCGCACCAATGGAACGATCGCAGTTGGTCACGCGATAGCTGAACTCGCCGCCGGCAAGCTTGTCGATCGCCGGCAGGATTTCGGCAACCATTTGCTCCGCCAGCTCGCCCTTGTCCCAGGGATCGTTCTGCGATACCTGGCAGGTCTGCGGCTTGCTGGCCAGCAACTCGTCGGTATGCAGCAGTGGCGACAGGTCCAGCTTTTTCTGCTTGTCCGTATCCCCATCCAGGGCCTGCAGCAGGTCCACGCGGCCCACCAGCTCATCCATAGTGCGCACACCCAGGCGCGCCATCCACTCGCGCGTCTCCTCGGCAACAAACTTGAAGAAGTTCATCGCCATTTCGACGGTGCCGATATAGTGCTCATCCCGCAGCTGCTGGTTCTGGGTGGCAACACCGGTGGCGCAGTTGTTCAGGTGGCAGATACGCAGGTACTTACATCCCAGCGCCACCATCGGCGCAGTGCCGAAACCGAAACTCTCGGCACCGAGCATTGCCGCCTTGACCACATCCAGGCCGGACTTGAGCCCGCCATCGGTCTGCACCCGCACATTGCCGCGCAGGTCATTGGCCCGCAGGGTCTGGTGGGTTTCCGCCAGGCCCAGCTCCCACGGGGAACCGGCGTAGCGGATCGAGGTAATCGGGCTGGCGGCAGTGCCACCGTCATAACCGGAAATGGTGATCAGGTCCGCATAGGCCTTGGCCACGCCCGCGGCAATGGTGCCGACACCCGGCCGCGATACCAGCTTGACCGAAACCAGCGCATCCGGGTTGACCTGCTTGAGGTCATAGATGAGCTGCGCCAGGTCCTCAATGGAATAAATGTCGTGGTGCGGCGGCGGGGAAATCAGGGTCACCCCGGGCACGGAGTAGCGCAGGCGCGCGATCAGGTCATTGACCTTGCCGCCTGGCAACTGGCCGCCCTCACCGGGCTTGGCGCCCTGGGCCACCTTGATCTGCAAGACTTCGGCATTGACCAGGTAATGGGGGGTGACACCGAAGCGGCCGGAGGCGATCTGCTTGATCTTGGATACCTTGTCGGTGCCGAAGCGCGCCGGGTCCTCACCGCCCTCGCCGCTGTTGGAGCGGCCGCCGAGACGGTTCATCGCCTGCGCCAGCGACTCGTGGGCCTCTGGGGAGAGTGCCCCCAGGGACATGGCGGCGCTGTCGAAACGGCGCAGGATACTCTCCGCCGGCTCCACCTCTTCCAGGGGTACCGGCTGCAGGTCGTCGCGGAAGGCCAGCAGGTCGCGCAGTGTGGCCACCGGGCGCTTGTTCACCAGCTCGGCGTAGTCGCGCCAGGCGGAGTAGTCGCCGGTGCGCACTGCCTGCTGTAGCGACATGACCACATCCGGGTTGAACGCATGGTATTCCTGGCCGTAGACAAACTTGTGCAGCCCGCCCGGGGAAACCGGCTTGCGGGACTTCCACGCGATCTTCGCGCGCGCGGCCATATCCGCCTGCAGGTCAGCGAAGCCCGCCCCCTGGATACGGCTGGCAGCGCCCGGGAAACACAGGTCCACCACCTCGCGGTCCAGGCCCACCAGCTCGAACAGCAGCGCGCCGCGATACGAGGCCACGGTGGAGATGCCCATCTTGGACAGGATCTTCAGCATCCCCTTGATGATGCCATTGCGGTAGTTCTTCTGGGCCTCGGCGGCATCCAGCAGCAGCTCCCCGGTCTCAATCAGGTGATTGATGATGCTGTAGGAGAAGTACGGGTGCACCGCGGTCGCGCCCACGCCCACCAGGCAGGCGAGCTGGTGCGCATCGCGGGCGCTGGCGGTATCCACCACGATATTGGAATCACAGCGCAAGCCGGCATGCACCAGGTGGTGGTGTATGGCACCGGTGGCCAGCAGCGCGTCGATTGGCAGCTTGCCGTCGGCTATTTCGCGATCCGACAGGACCACCAGCACGATGCCGTCATCACGAACCGCCTTTTCCACGTCGGCGCAGAGCTGCTCCACGGCTGATTTCAGGTCGAGCTTGGACGGATCGTAATTCAGGTCGAAGATCCGCGATTCAAAGCCCACCCGGTTGACGTCCAGCAGCGCGGTGTACTTCATGTGCGAAAGTACCGGCGACGAGAGGATCACGCGATTGGCGTGCTCCGGCGTTTCCTCAAACACCGACTTTTCCCGTCCCAGGCAGGTTTCCAGGGACATGACGATGGTTTCCCGCAGCGGATCGATCGGCGGGTTGGTCACCTGGGCAAACTGCTGGCGGAAATAGTCGTAAATCGAGCGGTTGTAGCGCGACAGCACCGCCATGGGCGTGTCGTCCCCCATGGAACCCACTGCCTCCTGGCCGGCTTCGGCCATCGGGCGCACGACAGAGTCACGCTCCTCCAGCGAGGAGCTGAACAGCTTCTGGTAAACCTTGAACTGTTCGTAGGAAAAATTGTTGTCCACCGGTGCAGTCACCAGGGTGGAGCGGATACGGCGCGCCTTGTCCTTCAGCCAGCGCTTGTAGGGCTGGCGCTGCTTGAGCATGTTGTCGATGTCGGCAGTGTGCTGCAGCTTCCCCTCGCGGGTATCCACCGACAGCATCTGGCCCGGGCCCAGGCGGCCCTTCGCGACCACATCCTTCGGGTCGTAGTCGTAGGTGCCGATTTCCGAAGCCACGGTGATGAAATCGTCTTTGGTAATCACCCAGCGCGACGGGCGCAGGCCGTTGCGGTCCAGGGTGCAGACAGCGTAACGCCCATCAGTCATTACCAGGCCAGCGGGGCCATCCCAGGGCTCCATGTGCATGGAGACGTACTCGTAAAAGGCGCGCAGGTCGGAATCCATCCCCTCCACGTTCTGCCATGCCGGCGGCACCAGCATGCGCACCGCATGGTGCAGTTCCATGCCGCCGATGGTCAGCATTTCCAGCATATTGTCGAGACTGGAGGAGTCGGACCCCTCGCGATTCACCAGTGGTGCCAGTTCCGCCAGTTCCGGCAGCAGCTCGCTGGCGAACTTCGGTGTGCGGGCCACAGACCAGTTGCGGTTGCCGGTAATGGTGTTGATCTCGCCGTTGTGCGCCAGCAGGCGGAACGGCTGCGCCAGTGGCCAGCGGGGCATGGTGTTGGTGGAGAAGCGCTGGTGGAACACGCAGATCGCAGTTTCCAGGCGCGGGTCAGCCAGCTCGGGGAAAAAACGTGGCAGGTCGGCGGGAATCATCAGGCCCTTGTAGGACACAACCTGGGCCGACAGGCTGGCGATATAGACCTCATCCAGGCCCTGTTCGGCCAGCTTCTGCTCTGCGCGGCGGCGGGCAACAAACAGGCGGGCATTGAAGCGTGCCTCGCCCATCGGCTTTTCCGCATCGTTGATCAGCAGGTGTTCGAAACGGGGCTGGGATTCCAGGGCAATGGGCCCCAGGCACTCGGGGTTGGTCGGCACCTCTCGCCAGCCGGCCACACGGAACCCCTGGGCCTCCATTTCGCCATCGAGGATATCCCGGGCGGTGCTGGCAGTCGCCTCATCCAGGGGCAACATGATCGCGCCGACAGCGTAACTATCGGTCAGTTCTGCGCCACAGGCACTGCGCGCCTCTGCACGCAGGAAGGCGTCGGGTTTCTGAATCAGCAGGCCGCACCCGTCGCCGGTCTTGCCATCGGCGGCGATACCGCCGCGATGCGTCATGCAGGTCAGGGACTCGATCGCAGTTTCCAGCAGCTTGTGGCTGGCTACGCCCTTCAAATGGGCGATCAGGCCGAAGCCGCAGTTGTCCTTGAACTCGTCCAACCTGTAAAGACCGTTACCCATAGATCTCCTCGCATTATCTTTTGGCCGGGCCCAGACAAAAAAAGCCCTCGTGCGGGGCTTTTTTCTTATTTGGCGCTTTTTCTCGGCCGCTTTTTCCAAAGGGCGCGCAATATTACTTGCGCCCTCCTGAAATTGCAAGAATTGGCAGTCTTATCTTCTGCTCAGAGAGGCAAAAACCGACTTATCTTCTTTCAGTATAGGCTTTTGTTAAATAGTCCTCAGTTGCCCGGCTTTGGGGCGCCTGCTGTCATAGCGCCCCGCAGGTTTGCAACGCCTCGACCAGCAGTTCACGGGAGGTGCCCGCAACGACATGCGCCTCGCCGAGATTGCGCAGTAAAACCAGCCGCAGCTGGCCATCGATCACCTTCTTGTCCACTGCCATCGCATCGAGGAACTGACTGACAGACATGGCCTCCGGCGCCCTGGTTGGCAGCTGCGCCTGATCGAGCAGGCGGCGCAGCCGGTCGACCACTTCCGGCTCAACCTCACCGCGCAACCGGGAGAGCTCCGCAGCCATCACCATACCCGCAGCGACTGCCTCGCCATGCAGCCAGCTGCCGTACCCCTGCACCGTCTCAATGGCGTGACCGAAGGTATGGCCAAAATTGAGGATCGCCCGGCGACCGGATTCCCGCTCGTCTTCCGCCACCACTGCCGCCTTGGCACGGCAACTGCGTTCGACCGCAAACGCCAGCGCTGCAGGATCGCGGGCGAGCAGCTGCGCCATATTTTGCTCGAGCCAGTCGAAGAATGGCGCATCACAGATCATGCCGTACTTGATCACCTCGGCAATTCCGGCGGCGAGTTCCCGCGGCGGCAGGCTGGCCAGGGTATCCATATCCGCCAGCACCAGGCGCGGCTGGTAGAAGGCGCCGATCATGTTCTTGCCCAGTGCGTGGTTGACCCCGGTCTTGCCGCCCACAGAGGAGTCCACCTGGGCCAACAGGGTGGTCGGTACCTGGATAAAATCCACGCCTCGCTGGTAGCACGCGGCCGCAAAGCCGGTCATATCCCCCACCACGCCGCCACCCAGCGCCACCAGGGTCGTGCTGCGGTTATGGCGCCGCTCGAGCAGGCGGTCGAAGATACGGTTCAGGGTTTCCAGGGTCTTGAAGGCCTCGCCGTCGGGCAACTCAATCGTGTCCAGCAGGTCGCATTCCGGCAGGCCATCCAGTAACTTTTCCAGATAGAGCGGCGCCACTGTTTCGTTGGTGACGACACATACCTGGCGGCCACGGATATAGGGAGCGAGGTAACGCTTTTCACTCAACAACCCGGATCCGATAAGGATGGGATAGCTGCGCTCCCCGAGTTCGACATTCAATTCGTGCATTGCGCCCTCCGGTTGGCGATGGCAATGGCCCATAGCGGGAATCAGACAACAGGCCAGCGCCTGCTGGTTGCGACGAACCGCACTTTATCACAACCGTTGGAAAGGAAATTGGCGGGTCCGGCCCCGCTCAGTCGGCCGGGGAAACCGACGAGGTCAGGCGGGCGGCAACCCTTAACGCTGCCTGCCGCGGCGTACAGTAATCGGTATCGCAGATAATATCGGCGACCTCGCGGTACAGCGGATCGCGCTCGCGCAACAGTTCCTCGATGCGGGCCCGGGGATCCGGTACCTGTAGCAGTGGACGGTTGCTGTTCTTGGAAGTGCGCTCGAGTAACTGGTCGAGGCTCGCCTGCAGGTAGACCACCAGCCCGTGTTTTCGCAACTGGCGCCGGTTCTCTTCCGCCAGCACAATACCGCCTCCGGTGGCGACAACTTGCACCGGGCCACGGCACAGGTCCCGCAGCACATCGGTCTCCCGACGGCGAAACCCCTCCTCGCCCTCGACGTCGAAGATCCATGGAATATCCGCCCCGGTGCGCTCTTCCAGCACCCGGTCAGAATCGGCGAAGGGAAGTTGCAGCTCCGCCGCCAGTAGTTTGCCGATAGTTGACTTGCCGGCCCCCATGGGGCCGACAAGAAAGATAGCACGGTTGATCACCGGAATTTACTTCGTGAAGAAGAGATCGTCTTCCATGATGCGCGGAGTGATAAACATCAGCAGCTCACGCTTGTCATTGCTACGCGTTGTGGTCTTGAACAGGTGACCGAGGTAAGGGATATCACCCAGCAGCGGGATTTTGGTTTCCCCTTCCAGCACCTGGCTCTCGAAGATGCCACCCAGCACAATGGTCTCACCGTTTCGCACCAGCACCTTGGTCTGCAGCGAGTTGATGTTGATGGCGGGGATCTGGCTGCCACTGACAATATCGGTGAACAGCTCGCCGACACTGTTCTGGTCGATGGTCAGGTCCATGATGATATTGTTGTCCGGCGTAATCTGCGGCGTCACGTTCAGTTCCAGCACCGCTTCGCGGAAAGTTACCGAGGCGGCACCGGAGGAAGTGGCCTCGAGGTAGGGGATTTCCACACCGGACTGGATGCTGGCCTGCTGCTTGTCACCGGTCACCACCTTGGGCTGGGAGACGATCTCCGCTTTACCCACATCCTCGAGAGCGGACAGCTCCAGGCCCAGGAAGAAGTCTTCCTTCAGGATGGCATAGGCAATACTGCCCGCCGGGTTGGTCACACTCAGGTCGGAAATAACCGGGCTGAATGCGGCCTGGGGCGCGTTGACATCCGGACCGGAACCATCACCGTCACGAATTCCCGAAGCCTGGCGCCCGGAACCGATGCCAATCGTGTCGTCGCTAATGTCGTGATCCTCGGTATAGTCCCAGCGCACACCGAACTCGCGCATAAAGTCGGTATTGGCATTGACGATGCGCGCCTCGATCATCACCTGGCGAATGGGCACATCGATGGCCTCGATCAGCTCGCGGAACTGGGCAATCTTCTCCTCGGTATCGGTGAGGATAATAGTGTTGGTGCGCTCGTCGACGATCGCACTGCCGCGGGCGGAGAGGATACTGCGCTGGTCGCTTGAATCCTGCTGGCCACCGGCAAAGTTACCCCGGTCCCCGCCACCCTGACCGGCACCGCGGCCGGAGAACAGGGAAAACAGTTCCCGCGCATCCGCATAGCGCACCTGGATATACTCGGTGCGCAGCGGCGCCAGCTCCTGCAATTGCTTGCGGGTTTCCAGCTCCTGGCGCTCGCGCTCGGCGATCTCTGCCGCCGGCGCCACCATGATCACATTCCCCTCCTGGCGCTTGTCCAGGCCCTTGGCGCGCAGGATCAGCTCCAGCGCCTGGTCCCAGGGCACGCCGTCCAGGCGCAGCGTAATGCGGCCCGACACGGTATCACTGGCCACCAGGTTCAGGTCGGTGAAGTCCGCGATCAGCTGCAATACCGACCGCACCTCGATATCCTGGAAGTTCAGCGACAGCTTCTCCCCGCTGAACTGGAACTCCTGGGCTTTCTCACGCTGCTGGGCCACCGTCAGCGGCTTCACGCTCAGCACATACTCGTTGTCCGCCTGGTAGGCCAGGTAGTCGTAGTCGGATTCGTTGGGATCCACGGTTATGACCGTATTGCGGCCATCGTAATCCACGGTAATTGCATTGACCGGCGTGGCGAAGTCAGTGACATCCAGTCGCTGGCGCAGGGAGTCCGGCAGGTCGGCGCCCAGGAACGTCAGGTAGATCTTGCCCCGGGTGCGCTCCACATCAATATTGACCGCCGGGTCGCTCAGGCTGACGATCACCTTGCCCTCGCCGCTTTCACCGCGACGGAAATCCACATTGTTGATCGCCACATTGGATGCCGCCCGGAAACGCTGCTGGCCGCCCAGGTCAATGGCACCACTGGAGCCTGTGCTCGCTGCGGCAGCCGGCGCCGAAGTCGCGCTGGCGGTGGCAGCGGAGTCGGCGCCGATTTCCATCACCACCTGGTTGCCCTGGCGTTCGCTGGTATACACCGGCAGCTCATCGAGATTGACGATCAGGCGGGTGCGGTCATCACTGGAAACCACCACGGCACTGCGTGCCGCCCCCACACCGAGGGAGTATTTCTTCTGTGGCAGGACACTCTCGACCCCGGCGAAATCCATCACGATTCGCGCGGGTTCCTCAATGGTGTAGCCTGTGGGTTCGGGTGGGGTGTCCGAAAACGATAGACGCAGCTGTAAGCGGCTGCCCGGCAGTTCCGAGAACTGGATGTCAGTCAACTGGTTCGTCTGAGCATGAAGCGCAAGCGGAAACAGCGCCAGTCCCAGCAACAGCGCCTTGAATGGAGCCAAAACCTTGGCGAGCTGCTTGTTGTTCATTAGTTGTTGTCCTTCTCTTCCAAAGTCAGAGCGCGGGGCCGTTCAATCCAGCCCCCGGTGCCATCGGGCACGATCTCCAGTACATCCACTTGTGATTTCGAGGCATTGACCACCTTGCCGTGGTTCTTGCCGACATAATTACCCACGGTGATCCGGTGAATCCCCCCATCACCGTCGTCGATCAGTGCCCACAACTGCCCGCCACGGGCAAGCGTACCGACCATTGACAGCGCGTCGAAGTTGAACTGCTCGAGCAACTCTTTCTGGCGATCCGAGTCCGGGGCCACATCGAGCCGCCGGCCCACCAGGCGCTGGTCTGACTCCAGTACCGGGCGCGCGAAGGGGCTGCGCTCAGCCGCGGCACTGTAGACATATGGGCTGTAAGGGGTAAACGTCGGGATGGGCTCAATCTGGCCCTTGGGCTTGTGCTTGATCTCGGTCATTTTCTGCCGCAGATCACTGTGCCCGCCATCCAGGCTGCAACCGGAGAGGACCATCAGGCCCAGCAATGGGATCCAATGCCTGCTCATCCTTCACCCTCCTGCTCTTTGTAGCGGTAGGTCTTGGCATTGATGGCCATATTGAGCAGGGCACCACCATCCTTGCTGGTTTGAATGGTGAAATCGTGCAGTGTCACGATCCGCGGCATCCCGGCGATACCACTCACAAAGGCGCCAAACTCGTGGTAGCCACCCTGCACCTCAATGCGGATCGGCAGCTCGACATAGAATTCGCCCACCTGCTCCTGCTCCAGCGCAATTTTCTGGATGGTGAGGCCACTGCCGCGGCCAAATTCGTCGATATCCTCCAGCAGGCCAGGAACCTCGGTATCCTTGGGTAGCTGCTGCAGCAATGCGCCAAAGGTCTCCTCCATCTCGGCCAACTGCTCCCGATAGGCGTCCAGGTTGGCGGCCTCAAATGATTTCTTCTCAAACTCGACAAACAGCTCTTTTTCTTTTTTCTGCGCGAACTCCAGCTGCTGGTAGCGGTCACTGATAAGGAAGTAGTAAGCCAACCCGACGATCAGGGCCGACACAAGAGTGAGCAGTGCCACGCGACCAGCCACTGGCCAGACACCCACGCGGGAAAAATCGATATCACTGATATCGAGCTCGTTGAGCTGCTTGAGCGTATCCTCCAATGCCATGAACCGGTTCCTTTATTTACCCGCTTGCGCGTTCTGTTCTTCTTCCGACTCTTCGCCGTCTTTTTTGCGCCCGGTCACGTCCACGGTCAGCTGGAAAGCGCTGGCCTGCTCGCCAAATTCGGGACGGGCGGTGACCCCCGTCAGGTTGGGCGATTGATACCAGTCCGAGCCGTCCAGGTTGCGCATAAAAGAGGACACCCGGTTGTTGGACTCGGCCACGCCGGCGACCTGGATGGTTTTGCCACTGCGCTTGAGGCTGTCCAGCCACAGCCCCTCTGGCGTAGCGCGGACCATCTCATCGAAATAACGCACTGACAGCGGGCGATTACCCTGTAACTCCTGGATAACCCGCATGCGGTCGATCAATTCCTGGCGTCGCTTTTTCAGGTCCTTGATTTCGCGGACCTGCTTGTTCAGCACGTTGATCTCGGCCTGCAGTATCTGGTTGCGCTCGTTCTGGTTGTCGATCTGTCCATCGACAGCCTTCATCCACAGGAAGGACGCCACACCGGCAGCCAGGACTACTGCCACCAGCACCTGGGAGAATTCTTTCTGTTTCTGCTCGCGGTATTCCTGGCGCCAGGGCAACAGGTTGATATTTGCCATGGTTAGAACTCCCGTTCGCGCATTGCCAGGCCGGCTGCAATCATCAGTGAGGGGGCCTCGCTCGCCAGCGCCTGGCGGTTAACCCGCGAGGCCACTGCCATATCGTGAAAAGGATTGGCCACGACCGTGGGCTTGCCCAGCTTCTCACTGACCAGGTCGGCCAGCCCGTCCATCGCCCCCACGCCACCGGCGAGCAGGATGTAATCCACGTCACTGTATGACGTAGAGGAATAGAAAAACTGCAGGGAGCGGGTCACCTGCTGGATCACCGCGTCCCGGAACGGCTCCAGCACCTCCGGGTAATAGTCATCGGGCAGGCCGCTGCCGCCCTGGCGCTTGGCCAGCCCTGCCTCTTCCGCGGACAGGCCGTAGCGGCGCTGAATCTCATCGGTAAGCTGGCGGCCGCCGAACAGCTGCTCGCGCGTGTATACAGTCTTACCATCAACAAGTACCGACAGCGCACTCATGGTGGCGCCGATATCCACGACCGCCACCACCAGTTGCTCCTGCGGCGGGAACTGGCGCTCCAGCAGGGTATAGGCGCGCTCGATTGCGTAGGCCTCTACGTCCACCACGGCTGCCTGCAGGTCGGCCCCCGCCAGGGAGGTGACCCGCTGGTCGATATTCTCGCTGCGACAGGCCGCCAGCAGGACCTCTACCTGGCCCTCACCGCGACTGGAAGGACCCTGCACTTCAAAATCCAGGTTCACCTCATCCAGCGGGTAGGGGATATACTGGTCCGCCTCCAGGGCGATCTGCGCTTCCAGTGCGTCGTCATTGAGGTCGGAGGCCATTTCCAGGGTCTTGGTAATCACTGCCGAGCCCGACACGGCAACCGCGGCACGGCGCAGGCGGGTCTTGGAGCGACGCACAACTTTGCGGATTGCTTCCGCCGTTGCCTCGATATCGTTGATATTCTTATCCACAACGGCATTGGGCGGCAGCGGCTCGACTGCATAGCATTCGACCCGGTATTTGCTGCCGTTGCGACTCAGCTCCAGCAACTTTACCGCGGTCGAGCTAATATCGAGGCCCAGCATGGCTCTGGGACCTTTATTGAGAAAAGGGAGCATCCCCATTTTTCTTATCTTTTCCGTGGGTTATGAGGGTTTGATGTTATAGCACTTTAAATTAAAGCTGCAACCAGCATTTTCATAGGTAATAGCGCACAATCTTCGTATAATTGTTAATCTGACCCGGTTAAGACCTGAACAGACTGAACAGAAGTACTTTCATGACCGAAAAAGCCCGCAACCGTCTGCTATCGTTGCTCTGGCTCGCCCTTGCCGGGGTCGCTGCCGCCAGCATGGCGTTTTCCAGCATTTATATCTACCTGAAGCCCGGGCTGCCCTCGATTGAGAGCCTGCGCGATATTCGCCTGCAGACTCCCCTGCGCGTTTACTCCCAGGATATGAAGTTGATCGGAGAGTTCGGCGAAAAGCGCCGAACTCCGATAACGATCGAGCAAACCCCGGAGATGTTTATCAAGGCGGTGCTGGCGGCAGAGGATGCGGGATTCTACTCCCATAAGGGCGTTTCCATTAAAGGCCTAATGAGAGCTGCCTCACAAATCCTGCAAACGGGCTCCATTCAGTCCGGTGGCAGCACCCTGACCATGCAGGTCGCCCGCAATTTCTTCCTCAGCCGGGAGCAGCGCTTCCTGCGCAAGTTCAATGAAATCCTGCTCTCACTGCAGATCGAGCGCGAGCTGAGCAAAGACCAGATCCTCACGCTCTATATCAACAAGATTTTCCTCGGCAACCGTGCCTACGGCTTCCAGGCCGCAGCACAGGTTTACTATGGTCGTGAGATCAGTGACCTGAGCCTGGCGCAGTGGGCGATGATGGCCGGCTTGCCCAAGGCACCGTCGACCTACAACCCGATTGCCAATCCAACCCGGGCGCTGGTGCGCCGCAACTGGATCCTGAAGCGGATGCTCGACCTGGGCTATATCAGCCAGGCGGAATACAAGAACTCCATCACCGCGCCCGTATCCGCCCGCTATCACGGCCGCGACCTCGACCTGCACGCCCCCTATATTGCCGAGATGGCCCGCAAGGAGGCCGTCGACCTGTTCGGGGACAGCGCCTACACCGAGGGCTACCAGGTCATCACTACCGTCAACAGCCGCCTGCAGGAGGCGGCCCAGGACGCGCTGCAGAAAGGCCTCGAGTCCTATGACAGCCGGCACGGGTACCGCGGCCCCGAGCAGCGCCTGGAGAAAGAGCTACTGGATGACAACGACCAGATGGTCGACCTGCTCAATGAAATTCCGGTCCTCGGCGGGCTGGAGCCGGCAGTGGTCACCGCCGTAGAACCCAAGCGCCTGCAGGTACAGCTGCGCGATCGCAGTGTGGTAGAGGTGCTCTGGGAAAATGGCCTGAGCAGCATCCGGCCCTACATTTCCGAAAATGCCCGCGGCGCCCGCATTGAATCGGCAGAGGAGATGTTCGCACCGGGAGACGTGATCCGGCTGCGTCGCGTGGAAATCGACCCCCGGGACCAGGAGGCGGTAGCCGTCGACGCGACCGAGGAGCTTACTGATGCCGATGACCGCCAGCCGGTAGCCGATCCCTTTGCGGATCCCGGCGAGCCGGCGGCAGTGCTGGAGGAGCCGGAGGTACGTGTCGAGTGGCACCTCGCCCAGGTACCTGCGGCCCAGGGCACCCTGGTCTCGCTGGCCCCGGAGGATGGCGCCATCCGCGCGCTGGTTGGTGGTTACGACTTCCGCCAGAGCCACTTCAACCGTGCCACCCAGGCAGCGCGGCAGCCGGGCTCCAGTTTCAAGCCATTCATCTACGCAGCGGCTCTGGAGAAGGGCTACACCGCCGCCAGCATGATTAATGACGCGCCAATCATCTTCGAGGAGACCAACCTGCAGGATGTCTGGCGTCCCGAGAACGATACCGGCACCTTCCTCGGCCCCACCCGCCTGCGCAAGGCCCTGTACCGGTCCCGCAACATGGTGTCGATCCGCCTCCTGCAGGCGCTCGGCATCGACTATGCCCTGGATTTCGCCGAGAACTTCGGCTTCGAGCGCAGCAAGCTGGCCCGCAACCTCACCATCGCCCTGGGCAGCTCGGCGCTCACGCCGCTGGAGATGGTGCGCGGCTACGCGGCCTTTGCCAACGGCGGCTTCCGGGTAGAGCCCTACCTGGTCGACCGGGTGATGGACGTCAATGGTGAAACCATATACCAGGCACTGCCGCTGACAGTCTGTCGCGATTGCGACGAGCCTGGGGACCTGGCCGAAGAACCGGGGGAAGGAGGACTGGCGGCGGAGCCCATCGACCTGGCCGAGGTGCAGGACGAAGAGGTGCTGCCGGAGGAGGAGCCGATCGAGCTGCGCACGCTGCAGGTTAATCCGCTCAATGCCGATCCCACCGCCCAGGCTCTGCCGCGCGCCCCGCGCGCCATGACCGAGGAAACGGCGTTTATCATCGACTCCATGCTCAAGGACGTGGTCAAGCGCGGCACCGGCCGCAAGGCACTCTCCATGAAGCGCGGCGATATTGCCGGCAAGACAGGTACCACCAACGGCCCGCGCGACGCCTGGTTCTCCGGCTACAGCCCGCACCTGGCCACCAGCGCCTGGGTGGGCTTCGACTCCAATACTGAACTCGGCAAGAACGAGTACGGTGGCTCCGCCGCCCTGCCAATCTGGATCGACTTCATGTCAACCGCTCTCGAGGGCCTGCCGGAACGCCACCTGCCACAGCCGGACAATATCGTTACTGTGCGCATCAACCCGCGCACCGGACTGCGCACCTCCCGTGGCGGCATGTTCGAGGTCTTCCGTGAGAACCGCGTGCCCGGACACGAGTCCTACAGTTCCTACCGGCCCGGCTACCCCTCTTCCGGTAACAGTGCCGGTGACAATGAAGAAGAAGAGGAGTCCCTGCCCGAGGAACTGTTCTGATCGGGCCGGAATCGCAGTCGCAGCCCCGATCAGGGGCTCTATCCTGCCAATAAAAAACGGGGCCAGCTGGCCCCGTTTTTTATTGGATGGTACCGGTGAGGAGTAAGGCTAGTTACGGCTCCGGTACTCGAGGCAGGCGCGCTCGAGGGCAGTAAAGTCCGGGATCACCGCCTCTTCGCCTGCCAGGGAAACATGCATCAACTCACCCATGGCGCAGGGACGGTCCCGCCCCATCAACTGGTCAGGCGTAACCCGTACCAGGCGCGGCGTGCCGCGCAGCACCATGGCGAAAAACGGCAGGCGTCCGGCGGGGTTACCGGTGGCCAGCACGGCAATGCGACCGCTGTCGTCCATGGATGACAGTGACTGGCCGCGCATTACCTCGAAAGACAGCACTGGCAACCGCTGCTCACGCCAGTTGATCTCGCCCAGGTACCAGTCCGGCGCATCGTAAGCCGATACCGGCGCCTGCAGGGCAATTACCTCGGACAGGATATCCACCGGCACCAGCAGCTGGCCATCCGCCAGGGGCAGCAACAGGCTGCTGACCTCCTGGGGCGTCTCCAGCGAGAGCGCTTCTGTTCCACTCATACACCCACCTCTCTCACGATCGTCTCTGTCCCCGTCACTGGCCGGCCGTCTCTGCGGTGTACTCGCGGATTGCCTCCAGCAGCACCTCTTCCTGGTAGGGCTTGCCCAGGTAGTGGTTTACCCCCAGGGAGAGCGCATGCTCACGGTGCTTCTGGCCGGTCCGCGATGTGATCATAATGATGGGGATGTCGCGCAGGAGGCTGTTACCGCGAATATGGCGCGCCACCTCAAAACCATCCATCCGCGGCATCTCGATGTCCAGCAGGATGACATCGGGCTGGATATCCTGCAGCTGGATCACGGCGTCCTGACCGTCCTTGGCGGTATTCACCAGGTAACCCTCACGCTCCAGGAAGCGCGTGGTGACCTTGCGCACGGTAACCGAGTCATCCACCACCATGACCCGCTGTTGTGCCTGTTCCGCTTCCTGCCTCACCCGCGGCGCCAGCGCCAGGGTCGGCTCCGGGGGACGTGCCAGCAGGGCGGCCTGCTGGCGCAACAGCGCGTGGGCATCAAGAATCACTACCACGGTACCGTCACCGGTTACAGTGGCCCCGGAGACCCCCTGCACCGCGGCGAACTGGGGCCCCAGGCTTTTTACCACGATCTCGCGACTGCCCAGCACGGCATCCACCTGCAATGCCATTGCATGCCCTTCGGAGCGCACCAGCAACACTGGCAGCTGGGATTCATCGAGTCCCAGCTTGGGCCGCGCCTCGGATTGCAACAGGGTACCGAAGTAATTCACCTGGTAGGGTTCACCGGCATACTCGAAACGGGCATCCGGGGATTTGTAGTAGTGCTCCAGCTCGTAGGGGCTGAGGCGCACGATACCCTCAATGGTATTAAGCGGCAGGGCGAAAACATCATCCCCCACACTCACCATCAGTGCCCGGTTGACCGACACGGTAAAGGGCAGACGCACAGTGAAGCTGGTGCCGGTGCCGTATTGCGACTCAATATGCACGGCGCCACCGATCTGCTTGATCTCGGCGGACACCACATCCATACCCACGCCGCGACCGGAAATCTGCGTCACCTGGTCGGCGGTGCTGAAGCCCGCCTTGAGAATGAATTGCAGGATCTCGTTGTTCGAAAGCTCCGCATCGGCACGCATCAGGCCGCGCTCGATCGCCTTCTCACGCACTTTCATCAGGTTGATACCGGCACCATCATCGCTGATGGTGAGCACCACCTCACTGCCCTCGCGCTCCAGTGCGACAGTGATCCGACCGCGCTCGGGCTTGCCAGATTCCGCGCGCAATTCCGGCGACTCAATCCCGTGGTCCACCGCATTGCGGAGCATATGCTCCAGCGGTGCCACCATACGCTCGAGCATGGAACGGTCCAGCTCCCCCTCTACGTTGGAGAAGACCAGGTCGACCTGCTTGCCCAGCTCAGCGCTGACCTGCCGTACGATACGGCGCAGGCGCGGCACCAGGCGTGAGAAAGGCACCATGCGGCTGCGCATGAGGCCTTCCTGCAACTCGGTGTTTACACGGGACTGCTGCAGCAACAACGTTTCGGTATCACGGGCCTTGTTGCCCAGGGTGTTGCGCAACTCCAGCAAGTCCGAGGTGGACTCCAGCAGAGAGCGCGACAGCTGCTGGATGGATGAGTAGCGGTCCATTTCCAGCGGGTCGAAGTTGTCATCCTGCTCGGCGAGCTGCTCCTGGCGGAACAGGATCTGCGCCTCGGTTTCCATATCCAGGCGGCGCAGCTGTTCGTTCAGGCGCGTGATGGTCGAATCCATCTCGTCCAGCGCAAAACCGAACTCACTCACCTGCTCCTCAAGGCGGCTGCGGGAGATTGAGGTTTCCCCCGCCAGGTTCACCAGTTCCTCAAGTAGCTCCGCCGCGACCCGCACCATTTCCTGCGGCTGCCCGCGGTTTCCGGAGCGCTGGTCGCTGTCCTTCAGGCTGTCTTTCTTACGTACAAACGGCAGCACATTGGCAGCCGACTCGACCGTAGTGGCCGGGGCCGGACCCACTTCCACAGCACCCAGCAATGCCGGCACCTGCTGCTCGTCCTTTTCCTGCTCCGGTTCAACCGCTCCGTCGTCGTCGGCAGCCTGGCTATCGCCTTCCGGCTGGCCGGCTTCGACCGGGCTTACCCCGTCTTCCTCGATGATCTCCGCCACCTGCAGCAGATCGGCCACCTGGCTGTCGGCCCAGGCAGTTTCGAGCAGGAGGGCAAACTCTTCCAGGGAATCACCGCCCATCCACGCGCGCACGGTCTCAACACCGGCAGCGATGCGATCATAGATGCCATGGGCATCGGTGAAGAAACCGCCGGTTGGGTGCTCGCGGGGAGGCATAGCCTCAATTACGGTTTCGAAACGGTGGGCCACTTCACCCAGCCCCATCAGGCCAGCCATGCGTGCGCCGCCCTTGAACGTATGCAGTACGCGTTTGAGTGCTTCCGCACGACTGTAGTCCGCGGGATCGGCCTCCCAGCCCTGGATCAACTCTTCCAGTTCATCGACCAGGTCACCGGCCTCCTCCATGAATACATCCACCACATCCGGGTCGATGTCAGCCAGGAGGGCATTCAGGTGCGCGGTTTGGTCACTGCCAGTGGCTGGTGCCGCCGTGCTGGACGGCTCCACAACCGGCGCAGCAGGCTGCTCCTCACCGGCTGTAGCAGGTTTATCCCCGTTGCCGGACTCGCCCAGGAGTTCCGGGTCGAGCCCCAGGTCACTGAAGTCATCCTGCCCGGCCAGGTCGTACTCCTGCTCACCGCCCCGGGTTGTCGGCAGGTCGCCGCTATCGATACCCAGACCGGCCCAGTCGCTTCCGGCCGAGCTGCCTGCGGCATCATCACTGCCGGCCGCCGGTTCAGCTTCCGTTTCGCTGTCACCGGTTAACGGCAGGTCGGCCCGGTCGATTCCAAGCTCAGCCCAATCAAAGTCGTCATCCTCGCTGACGCTCTCACCGTGCGCCAGTGAGCGCAGGGCCTCGCCCACCGCATCGCTGACGTCCGGCAGGTCCTGGGCCGCGGCCACCGCATCCACCAGGTCGAGCAATTCGCTGTGGCCCTGGTCGAGCGTCGACCACAGGGCCGGTTCGCCCTCCAGCCGTCCGTCGAGGATGCGCACGTAAACTTCCAGCAGTAACTGGGACAGCTCTGCCAGGGTTGGCAGCTGCGCACGGCGTGCGGCCTCACCCAGCACTTCCAACTCTTCCGCCACAGGTTTCAGCTGCGCGGTATTCTCCGGGGTGCGCCGCCATGCGTTCAGCACCTCGTCCGCATCCAGCAGGACCTTCATGCCATCGGCCATGATGACCGCCAGCAGGTGCGGATCGACCTCCCGCGGTTCGCTCGCTTCGCGCTCGCGGATCAGGTGACCGACGGAGCGTTCCTGCAGCTCTTCGGTGCGGGCGAGGAACTGTTCAGCCTTCTCGATGTGGATCGGCTGTTGGCCGCGTATCTGCTCGAGCACGATGCGCACGTAACTGGCGCCATCCGCGAGCAGCTCGTAAATGTCCTCGTCGATACGCACCTGGTAAGTGCGCAGCTCTTTCACGAATCGCTCCAGCGGCGCGACCAGTTCTGCCACCGGGGTGACTTCCGCCATATGGGCAGACCCCTTCATGGTGTGAAGGGCGCGGTGCAGTGGATCCGAGGGCACATCGTAGACCGGCGCGGCCTCGCGCATTGCAGCAAGGTACTCATCCAGGGTGGCTAGATGCGTCTCGGTCTCCTGGGCAAAAATCTCCCACAACTGCGCATTGTCATCAAAATCGGAATCCTCGGGCGCCGGAGGCACGGGCTCTGCGGCAGGCTGGTCCTCCTGCGGGACCGCAGCACCTTTTTCGGGGGCGGACAGGCCTGCGGGGACTTCGCCGCGGGACAACTGGTCGGCCCACTCCTGCAGCTGGCTGGTACGCTCGGGCTCCGGATCGCCGGTCTGCAGGCGAAAGCCCTCGATCATCGATGGCAGCTTGGCGCAGACATGCTCTATCAGGTGGACATGGCCACGCTGCGGCTTGACCGTCTCATCGATCACGCGGTTGAGCATGTTCTCAACCGACCAGGCCAGTTCGCCGATATCCAGCGCCTCGACCATGCGGCCAGAACCCTTGAGGGTGTGGAAGCCCCGGCGAAACTCGATCAGGGCATCGTGGTCGCTGAAATCTTCAGCCCAGCGGGGGAAGTACTCGCCGATTGTTTCCAGGAC
The DNA here is from genome assembly GCF_021290385.1 of Microbulbifer sp. YPW16. Lineage (GTDB taxonomy): Bacteria > Pseudomonadota > Gammaproteobacteria > Pseudomonadales > Cellvibrionaceae > Microbulbifer > Microbulbifer zhoushanensis. Next base: position 2,808,619 of record NZ_CP089928.1, on the reverse strand, counting down.
CTCGGCGGCCTCTTCCAGGAAAATCTCGAGGATTTCGTCGTCGATCAGGCTCTCATCGTCGTCATCGACAAACGAGGCGGATGCGGCGGTCTCGGCCGGGGGTTCCGCTTCAGCCGAGCCTTGCTGCAAATCGGCAGCCGGGAATTCTGTCGCTTCCTCTGGCGAGGGCGGCCCTGCCTCCGCGACCGGGATTTCTGTCGCAGCACCTGCGTCCCCGCTGAGGGATTCGTCCGCATAGTAATCCGCTGTAGGAGCGGTGGGCTCTTCCACCGCCGGCACAGCTTCCGCGGCAACCCCTGCGTCGTCCTGCAGTTCCGATACGCTTGCGTCGGCACTGTCACCCTTAACCTGGAAGCCCAGGGCGGTGACGCTGTCCTCCGCCAGGGCCAGCAGCATATCGGCATCCTCGATGCCGTCCGCGCGCCGCTCGAGGTAGTACTCGACGCTGGTAATGGCATCTGCCAGGGTATCCAGCAGCTTCCATTCAGGCTGCTCGGCTGCCTCGATCAGGCGCTCGGAAATATAGCGGGTGCAGGCAGAGACAATGTCCGCTGCGCGGCGGTAACCCACCATCTCCAGACCACCGCCGACTTCCTGCAGCCGTTCCGGGACCCTGTCCAGGTGCCGCACATCCCAGTGACTGGCGATGTACTCGACTACCGATTCCTTTACTGACTCAAGGCCCGCGCGCGCCTCCCTCAGTACCGAGTCGGTGGCGTCGCCCATCAGGGGCTGTTCCGCATGCTCCTGGTGCTGGCGGCTGACTGTCGCAGCCAGTGCCGAATCCAGCTGTACCACTTCACCCGCGGCCTGCAACAGGAGTTCCTGTGGATCCCCGCTGCGCGACGCATCGCGCAGGCTTTCGTAGATACCGCGGGCGCGTATGCGATGATTTTCCAGCCCCAGGACCCCCAGGGTATCGGCGATACGCTGGGCGATCGTAGCGGTGTCAGCGAGGGAAACCGTTTCGGCTGCAGCGACGGTGGGGTCCAGAGCCTCGCGCACACTCTGCAACTCTTCGCGCAGGGCGGCCACGGCGGTGCCCATGGCCTCGGGGCCCATGGCAAGCGCCTCGCCAGTATCGGGCCGTGGTGTTCCCGGCACCGCCCGATCGAGGGCAAAAGTGTCGTACAGCTGCTGGCAGCGCGGGCCGTTTGGCCCGGCCATGTAGACGTAAAACAGGAGGTTGCGGACCAGGCCGCGGTCCAGGGGCGCATCCAGCACCTGGCCGCCACGGCCCTGCAACAGGCGGAATTCCACATCAATCCGCCGCAGCAGCTGGCGCAATGCCGGCTGCACGGTGATACGGTGTTCACCGATGGCCTCCAGCAGGCCCTCGAGGATCTGCCAGAGTGGCTGGCGCACACTGCCGCTGTAGAGCAGCAGCATTTTGTCAGTGACTTTCTGCAGGTAGGCCAGGTTATCGCCACTGTTGACGTCCCGGATCAAACCGGCCGCCGCAACGTGATACATCTTGCGTAACTTGGTCACCAACTCCTGCAGCCGGGCCTTGTCTGAGAGCAGGGGTTGGCGGGCACCGGCGGCACGCTCGAGCGCTGACAGCTCGGGCGAAAAGAGTCCGCCCTCGGTAATCAGGCGCTCGCGGCGGACCGCGCGCAGGTCATTGAGCAGGGGGAGTAACAGCACCGCATTATCGCGGCGCTGGTAGGCGACCTTGTCCAGATACAGCGGCAGCTCCAGCAGGGCACGCATCAGGAATTCGCGTGTCTCCTCGCTATTCTCCACCTCGTCAGACGCCAGTGCCTGGATCAGCTGTTCCATTTCCTCGGCCAGCATGGCAGCGCCGGTCAGCTCTGCCATATGCAGGCTGCCGTGGACCTGGTGGATCAGCTCGAGACAATTCTGCAGGAGCGAGGGCTCCGTGCTGTCGGCCGCATAGCTCTCCAGGGCGTGACGTGCCTGGGCCAGCGTCTCGTTGATCTCTCCGGTCAGCCAGTCAAGGGCCTGGAAATTCGGATTGTCGTGACTCACGCCAAGTCCTCAATAATTCTGTATTTCGCCGGGTACCCGCGGCTTGCGCACGGGCTACCCGTCCGGGCTTCAGGCCAGGGCGCGATCCTCGCGGGCAGTCGCGTCGTCTTCCTCGCCGTCGAGCATCGGGAAATCATCCTCGCCCACATCCGGCAGATCGACATCGTAGAGGTCGTCACCGGTCTCCACACCGGTATCCTCGGCGGGCAGCTTGAAGCCGGCAACGGACTCACGCAGGGCGGTAGCGGTTTTGGCCAGGTTACCAATGGACTGGGCTGTCGCCTGGGTACCCGCGGAAGTCTGCGAGGTAATCTCCTGAATCACGTTCATCGTGTTGGAGATATGGCCGGCAGAGGAGGCCTGCTGTCGTGCCGCGTTGGAAATGTTCTGGATCAGGGCCGCCAGGTTGGTGGATACGCCCTCAATTTCCTCCAGGGCAACACCGGCGTCCTGGGCCAGGCGCGCACCGCGCACCACCTCGGTGGTGGTCTGCTCCATCGAGGTCACCGCCTCGTTGGTGTCGGACTGAATCGCCTTTACCAGGCCTTCAATCTGCTTGGTGGCGCCGGCGGAGCGCTCGGCGAGACGCTGTACTTCGTCCGCTACCACCGCGAAGCCCCGACCCGCGTCGCCGGCCATAGAGGCCTGGATCGCGGCGTTAAGTGCGAGGATGTTGGTCTGGTCGGCAATGTCGTTAATCAGGCTCACGATATCGCCAATTTCCTGGGAGGATTCACCCAGGCGCTTGATCCGCTTGGAGGTGTCCTGGATCTGCTCACGGATATTGTCCATGCCCTTGATGGTGTTCTGTACCACCTTGGCACCATTGCTGGCGATCTGTACCGAGCGCTCGGCTACCTGGGCAGACTCGGCGGCGTTGGCGGATACCTGGTCAATCGTTACCGCCATTTCGTTAACGGCCGCAGAGGCACCGGCAATTTCCTGGGCCTGGTGCTCAGAGGCCTCCGCAAGGTGGAGGGCAGTCTGCTGCGTCTCCTCGGACAGGCCGGATACTTCCTGGGCGGTACCGTTGATTCGCGATACCAGTACGCGCAGCTGGTCAATCGTGTAGTTGATGGAGTCGGCAATCGCACCGGTAAAGGCCTCGGTTACCGTGGCACTGGTGGTAAGGTCACCATCGGCCAGGTCGGCGAGCTCATCCAGCAGCTGCATAATGGCCTGCTGGTTACGCTCGTTGGTCTCGGACTCTTCACGCAGGCTGCGACGGGTGCCGGAGAAGGCGGTAACCATCATGCCGAAGATCAGCAGCACGAACACACCGGCAAGAATAGCGATGGTCTGGTTATTCGGCTGGCGCTCTGCGGAAAGGTTAACGATACGGTCGTTAAGGGTGTTGAGGGACTCGAGCAGCTGCGGGGAAGAGGCGAGGATACCGTCTGCCGCCTGGCGAGCCGCGAACAGTGCCGGGGTGGCCTCGAAGATCTCCCGTACAGAGGAGCTCACAAATTCAAACAGTTCGGTGATTTCGTCCAGCGACTCGCGGGCCTCCTCGTCGGTTACGCGGGAGATTCCCATCACCACGTCACCGCCTTTCATGCCCTCTACCACCTTACCAAACAGGCTGGCATCGGTATTGAACTGGTCGGCAGCAGACTCGGCATCCTCACCACCCTGCAGCATCTTGTCGATGTTCCGGCCGATACGCTCGGCGCGCCAGACCTGCAGCTGGGCCTGCTCCACCTGGTTCGCGGGGGCGTTGTTGGCCAGCAGGATTTCCACAATGTTGTTGTGCTCTGCCTGCAGTTCCGGCAGCGAGTCGTTCAGGGTACTGGCAACGTCATTCAGGAAGATAATGGTGTCGCGGTTGTCAATGATGGTGTCCGCCTGGGCCCTCACCTGGCGCCAGATCTCACCATACTCAGCCAGCTCACTCCGCAGCACCTCGCGGGTGGACTCATCGGCCCCCTGCAGCTGGTTCCAGGTACTGGTCATGTCGTCGATAACACTCTCCAGCTCGACAAATGCCTGCTCGTCACCGGCGGTGGCAGCGGGGGCGTATGTCACCACCTGGTAGGCCAGGGCCCGCAGCTCGGCAACCTGCTGGAGGTATTGCTTGTCCTGGTCTCCCCGGGACTGCACCAGGAAGATACTGACGATCAGGCCCGCCAATGCGGCGAGCACCAGTAGACCCAAGAACAGCGCGGCCGGGTTGCGGCGTAGCGCGGAAAAGGAACTCTGGGAGCCTGTTTTCATAGTTTACTCCTGGCGGGCCCCGTTTATTGTTGAGGCCGTCTTATTTTCACCACTGTTGAACCGAAGATCGATAGATGCCCCGGCAATACACAATACCAGCCTGCCGGCGACACCTGTTGTGCGTTCATCCCCCGCGGGACAAACAGGAATGCCGCGTACTCAGTGAGCCGCGGCATCCATAAACTGATAATCATTGATCAAGGCGAGCATATCGAACACGAGCCAGCGATCCTGCTGCCGCAGGAACTGCCCGCTGATCATGGGCGCGAAAGGCTCCAGCAAATCTCCCGGCGCACGGCGGGCATATTCCAGGGCCAGGTGCTGCATACCGTGCAGCTCATCGACGATCAGCCCGGCATAGACCTTTTCATGCTCCACCACCAGCACCCGGCGCTGGTGGCGGCCACTGCTCAGGCTACCGCCGAAAAACATTGCCAGGTCGAACAGGGGCAGCAACCGCCCGCGGACATTGGCCACCCCCCGCACCCACGGCTGGACACCAGGGATAAAGGTATGCGGCGGCACTTCCAGCAGCTCCACCACTTCATCCATGGGAGCGACAAAGCGATGCCCCAACAGGGAAAAGCCAATACCACTCCAATAGGGTTTTACTTCCTGGCGGCCAGGCAGGCCTGCGGCCTGCGCCTTGGCGCGGTTGGCAATATCAACCAGCGCGAGATAGGGGGACTGTTCAGACTGCACCGGATTGCCGCTGGCTTAAGCCAACACCTCCTCGATCACACCCAACAGCTTGCTCTCAGCCACCGGCTTGGTCAGGTAGGCGCGCGCACCCTGGCGCATGCCCCAGACGCGATCGGTATCCTGGTCCTTGGTAGTGACCATGATGATCGGGATACCGGTAGTGTGGTTGTCCTTGCTGAGCTGGCGCGTAGCCTGGAAACCATTGAGGCCCGGCATAACGATGTCCATCAGGATGACATCCGGACGCTGCTCGCGTGCCACATCCACACCGGTTTCGCCACTGGTGGCGGTAAGCACCGAGTGCCCGTTCTTTTCCAGAATGGTAGTCAGCTTGTGCGTCTCTGTCGGAGAGTCGTCAACAATCAATACCTTAGCCATTTCTTCCCCGTGACATTCTCTGGCCACACAGGCCACTTATTCCCCAAAGTGCCTAGTGCCTGCGTGACTGTTTTGGTCTTGCTGGGCGGGCTGGAAACCGGAAACCGGTACCCGCACACCCTGTTAAGTTTTTTATTGTTGCTTTTTTATCCCGGCTGGAACCGTGATCGGGCCCCGCCGGACAGCGGACAAGCCGCCTATCTTACGCTACCTGGGAGCGCAAAGTCACAATCCGCAACCAGCCCTATGCCGCATGATGGGGCTTCGCGTGAGCGGAAATCGCCCCCATCAGCTCACTCTTGCTGAACGGCTTGGTTAAATATTGATCACAGCCGACAACACGCCCTTTTGCCCGATCGAACAGGCCATCCTTACTGGAGAGCATTACTACCGGGGTTGCGCGGAATTCGCTGTTGTTTTTGATCAGTGCGCAGGTCTGGTAGCCGTCGAGGCGCGGCATCATGATATCGACAAAGATGATATCGGGGCGGGAATCGGCAATTTTTGCCAATGCATCGAAGCCATCGGTGGCCGTGACGACGGTACAACCCGCTTTTTGCAGTAGAGTTTCTGCGGTGCGGCGGATCGTCTTGCTGTCGTCGATCACCATTACCGTCAGGCTTTCCCAGTTCAGCTCCATAGTGTTGTTGTATCCCCTGAATATTTATTTTCGGCACTGGTAACCGTTCTTATTTGCTGCCGCGCCGTTTCTTTGAACCACTAGCAGGGTCTGGGCGCCCCGCGCCACTTTTCCAGGGCACTCGCCGGGGTCGCACGCCAAGGGGAACTTTTAACATAGAACTATCGCACAATCCACCGGTCCCAATCCTGTTCGACGGCATGCACAATTTATCGTCACCCCACCCCGGAGCACTTTCGCGTATATTGTCGCCCGAAACGGTTGCCTCCCCATTGATCAGACCTTACTTTAGCCACGGGCAAAGACGACCAGCAACGGAACCCCCTACCTATGAGCCAGACCCTCGGCGTGGTGATGGACCCCATCGCCAAAATCCAGTTCAAGAAAGACACCACCCTGGCCCTGCTTTTGGCAGCACAGCGCAGCGGCTTCCGGCTCTGGTATTTCGAACAGGGCGACCTCTACCTGGAGGACGGCCGGTCCATGGGACGCGGGCGCCCCCTGGAAGTGTTCGACGACCCCGGGAACTGGTTCACACTCGGCGATGTACAGGACATGCCGCTGGGCGACCTCGACACCCTGCTGATGCGGGTCGACCCGCCCTTCGATAATGAATTCCTCTACTCTACTTACATCCTGGAGGGTGCCGCGCGTGAGGGCTGCCTGGTGGTCAACCGGCCCCAGTCCCTGCGCGATTGCAATGAAAAGATTTTTGCCACCAGCTTTCCCCAGTGCTGCCCGCCCCTGATCGTCAGCCGCAATATCCAGCGCCTGCGGGATTTCCATGCCAGCCACCGGGACGTTATTTTCAAACCGCTCGACGGCATGGGCGGTACCGGCATCTTTCACTGCAAGCCGGACGGCAGCAACCTGGGCGCGATACTGGAAACACTAACCGATAACGGCCGCCGCCAGATTATGGGGCAGCGCTACATCCCCGAAATCAAGGACGGCGACAAACGCATCCTGGTGGTCAATGGCGAGGCGGTACCCTACTGCCTCGCCCGGATCCCGGAAGCCGGCGAGACCCGCGGCAACCTCGCCGCAGGCGGACGGGGGGAAGCACGACCGCTGACCGACCGCGACCGCTGGATCGTAGAGCAGGTGGCTCCCAGCCTTAAGGAAAGGGGACTGCTGTTCGTGGGCCTGGACGTGATCGGTGATTACCTCACCGAGATCAATGTCACCAGCCCCACCTGCGTGCGCGAAATCGATGCGGCCTACGGCACCGATATCGGCGGGCTGCTCATGGACGCGATCACAGACCTGCTGGGGAAAAAGGGATAGACTGGCCAACGGCCGGTAGATGCGGCCCCGGGGATCAATCCCCGGCAAGGTAACCGGGGCATCCCGTGCCGCGTCATCCCGCACCATCACTGCAAACCAGTGATTGCAGTCACCGGGATACCTGACGAGCACAGCGGGCAAATAATAAGCAGTACACAATCACCGGAATGAACTCGACCGCCAGTAATAACCATCCACAGGCAGCCCAGGGCGAGCGCTTTGTCTTCGCACTGTTCCTGGCCTGTGCATTTCACGCCATAGTAATATTCGGCGTGGCCTTTGCCGCGCCGGAAGGTCGCCAGGCGCCGCCGACCCTGGAAGTGACCCTGGCACAACACCACACCACGCAGGCGCCGGAAGATGCGGATTACCTCGCACAGCACAACCAGCAGGCCAGTGGTACCGCCGAGACACCAAGGGAACTGTCGAGCAACCGCCGCGCCGAAATCGCCGATACCCGCATCCAGGAAGTAAACCCGCTGCCACAGCAGCAGGCCGCCCGGCCGGCGGACCAGCGACGCCAACTGGTCACAACCATCGGCGACAGCCCGCGCGAAGCGCCGGAGCTCCCGGCCGAGGACAAGCGCTCCGACGAGAAGCGCGGTGATGCACCCACCGACCTGCCGCAGGTGAATCCGGAGATCGCCAGCCTGCAGGCCCGCCTGGACAAGATCCGCCAGACAATCGCCCAGCGCCCACGGGTCCGCCGGCTTACTTCGGTGGCTACCAAGGCTTCAGCCGACGCCGCCTACCTGCACGGCTGGCGGGAAAAAGTGGAATCTGTCGGCAATGACAATTTCCCGGAGGAGGCCCTGCAACAGCAGATCACTGGCAGCCTGCGGATGATGGTGCGACTCCTGCCCACGGGCGCAGTGGAGGAAGTTGTTATCCTGGAGTCCTCTGGCGAGCGCGTGCTCGACGACGCCGCCCAGCAGATCGTACGCCTCGCGGCGCCATTCGCCCCCTTCCCGGCGGAGATCCGCAAGGAGGCCGACCGACTGGAAATCATCCGCACCTGGCGCTTCGAAATGACCGGCTTCTCCACCGCCGCCGGCAAGATGCCCTCCCGGGGGTAATCCCCGGACCACGGAGCCCGGGCGTTCTCGCCGGCACCCCCGGCCTCCCCGACTAGACTGAGTTTATGCACCGAGACAATATCGACAGCGACCTGACCCACTCCAGCCTGAAGGGGCAATTCCTGCTCGCCATGCCCGGCATGCAGGATCCGCGCTTCCACCACACCATCGCCTTCGTCTGCGAGCACAACCCGGACGGCAGCATGGCGATCGTCATCAATGTGCCAAGCAAGGTGCACTGGAAGGAGGTTTTCGAGCAGTTATCCCTGCAGGATGCCAGCCTCCGAGGTGACGAGGTCGTATTGCTGGGTGGCCCGGTGTCCCCGGAACAGGGGTTTGTCCTGCACGGTACCGGGGCCCAGTTCGATTCCACTGTCGAGGTCAGTCCCGATATCAGTCTCACTGCCTCGCGGGACATCCTCGAGTCCCTGGCCACCGGTCGCGGCCCGGACGATGTGCTGGTGGCCCTCGGCTACGCCGGCTGGGGCGCCGGACAGCTGGAACAGGAACTGGTGGAGAACGCCTGGCTGACCCTGCCGGCAGAGCCGGAGATCCTGTTCGCCACGCCCATCGAGAAACGCTGGCAAACCGCCGCGGCGCGCCACGGCATTGACCTTTCCGGCATGGGCTCGCAGGCGGGTCACGCCTGATGGCCAAACCTGTCACCGCGCTGGCCTTTGATTTCGGCACCCGCTCCATTGGCCTGGCCTTTGGCCAGAGCCTCACCGGCAGCGCCCGGGAGCTGGCACCACTGCCGGCAAAGGACGGCAAGCCCGACTGGAACCGGGTGCAGGCCCTGGTCGCCGAGTGGCAGCCGCACTACCTGCTGGTGGGACTGCCGCTGAACATGGACGGCAGCGAGAGCGAGTTCTGCGCCCGGGCTCGAAAGTTCTCCCAACGCCTCCACGGCCGTACCGGCCTGCCGGTGGAACTGGTGGATGAGCGACTCAGTACCCGCGCCGCTAAAGAAGAGGCGTCCGCGCGCGGCCATCGCGGCAACTACGCCGAGGACCCGGTGGACTCCATCGCCGCCCGTATCTTCCTGGAGGACTGGCTGCGCGCCAGGGCCGCCACCGACTGACCCCGCACGCCCACCGCGCCATTATGGTCTGGTAGAATTGGCGGCCCATTTCCCAACCGAACCAGGCAGTATGGCTATAGACCGCATCCGCATCGCCACCCGGCAGAGCGCCCTTGCCCTGTGGCAGGCCAATTTCGTCAAGGACCAGCTGGAGCTCCACCACCCCGGCCTCGCGGTGGAACTGCTGCCGCTGACCAGCCGCGGCGACCAGCTGCTGGATATCCCGCTGGCCAAGGTGGGCGGCAAGGGCCTGTTCGTGAAAGAGCTGGAAAAAGCGATGCTCGACGACCGGGCCGATATCGCCGTGCACTCCATGAAGGACGTGCCCATGGAGTTTCCGGAAGGCCTGCACCTGCCGGTGATTTGTGAGCGAGAGGATCCCCGCGACGCCTATGTGAGCAATCACTTCGCTCACATCGACGAACTGCCGGAGGGCGCCGTGGTGGGTACCTCCAGCCTCCGCCGCCAGTGCCAGGTGCTCGCGCGCCGGCCCGACCTGCAGGTGAAGTTCCTGCGCGGCAACGTCAATACACGACTGGCCAAGCTGGATGCGGGCGAGTTCGATGCCATTATCCTCGCCTCTGCCGGCCTGCTGCGCCTGGAGATGCGCGAGCGCATCCGTGACTTTATCGCCCCCGAGATCATGCTGCCGGCGGGCGGCCAGGGTGCCGTGGGCATCGAGTCCCGCCGCGATGCCGAGCTCGACCGCCTGCTTGCCCCGCTGCACCATGGCGACACCGCAGATCGCCTGGCGGCCGAGCGGGCGCTGGTGGCGCGCCTCAATGGCAGCTGCCAGATCCCCATCGGCTGTTACGCCGAACTCGAGGGAGACCAGCTGTGGTTGCGCGGCCTGGTGGGTGACCCGGATGGCCGCGAAATTGTCAGTGCAGAAACCCGCGGTCCGCGCTCCGGGGCGGCCGCACTCGGCACCGCCTTGGCCGAGGAACTGCTGGCCCGCGGCGCTGACAAGATCCTGGCCGCCCTCTGACCCCATGACCAGTGAACTGCGCGGTGTGCGCGTACTCACTACCCGGCCCGCACACCAGTCCACTGACTGGTGTGCGGAACTCGCCGCCGCGGGCGCCACCGTGGACAGTATCCCCATGCTGGCGATCGAACCCATTGATACCGGCCCCGCCTGCCAGCGCATCAGGGACCAGGTACTGGATTTCGACCAGGTGGAACATGCCATCTTTGTGTCGCGTAACGCAGTACGGCTGGCATTCGACTGGCTGGACAGCTACTGGCCACAACTGCCGGCCGGGCCCCGCTACTATGCCATCGGCGCCGCCACCGCACGGGACCTGGAAAGCCACGACGTGACCTGCAGCAGCGCCGGCGGCGGTATGGATTCCGAAGCCCTGCTGGCGCTGCCGGCCCTGCAGCGGGTGGAAGGCGAGCGCGTACTGGTGTTTCGCGGTGCCGGCGGCCGCACGCTGATCGGCGAGACCCTGCGCGAGCGGGGTGCGCGCGTCGATTACTGCGAGCTCTACCATCGAACCCTGCCGGGAGCCGCCGCGGGGGAGCTGGCAGGCTACAGCGTCCAACCCGACGCCATCACCGTCCACAGCGGTGAAACGCTGGACAACCTGGCCCACTGTATTCGCACCAGCGGCCGCGATGCGCTCTATCGTGCCGCCCTGGTCTGTCCCAGTGAGCGGGTGGCTGAACAGGCGCGGGCGCTGGGCTTCCAGCATGCAACCGCCGCCGCCAACGCCGGTGACCGCGCCATGCTTGCCGCCCTGCGTGCGTTCTTTTCCCGCTGAGCGGTCCCGGCCGCCCCGATCGCGGTAAAAAATTTCAAATCCGCGCCAGAGATCGTATAAAGGATGCCGCGAGTCGCTATAATTTGACGACATTTTCCACTGCAGTGCCTGCCAGCTCATGACTGACGACAACTCGAAAAAATCCGGGGATCACATGGATGTGCCTGTGGTCACGGACCAGGCGGAGCCCAAAAGCAACTTTGCCCGGGCAGCCGCGGACAAAAAAAACGGTGACAAAGGCGGCAAGAAAGCGGACAAGTCGCGCAGCGGCTCCGGCTGGCTGTGGCTGCTCCTGGCCGCCGCCCTGGTGGGCGGCGGTGGCGCATGGGCCTGGTACAACTGGCCGCAATTCCAGGCGGGTGTGCAACAGGCCATTGAACTGCTACCCGACAGCGACAAGCGCGAATCGACCGCGACCGTCGCAGCGCCAGCGGATGACACCCCCACCGGAACAGGTGAGAGCGCAGCTTCCCCCGAACCCGCAACGCCCTCGCCCGCTGAAGCAGGCTCGCGGGATTCGGCAATACCGCAGCCGGTAGCGCCGGACAGCGGCGCCCGAGTTTCCACTCCACCCCACCAGCCCGGCGCCCAACAGGCCGCACAACAGGCCCAGGCCATGGCAGACATGCTGCGCGAACTCAACCAGCAGCGCACCACGGTGGCCCAACTGCGCCAGCAGCTGGCCCAACTTCAACGGGAGCTGGCGGCGCAGTCCAGCCGCCTCGGCGAGCTGGGTAACGTCAGCCGCACCGACTGGCAGCTGGCGGAGGCCGATTACCTGCTGCGGCTGGCCAACCAGCGCCTGCTGCTCGAACGCGACAGCCGCGCCGCCCTGGGCCTGCTGGAAGAAGTGGACCGCATCCTGCGCCGCGTGGACCGACCCGACCTCTACGGTGTTCGCCAGCAACTGGCGCGAGATATTACCGACCTGAAGATGGCCGAGGATATCGACCAGCAGGGGCTGTACCTGCGCCTGGGCGCCCTGCAGGAACAGATGCTGAAGGCCAGTATCCAGCCGGAGTTCGACCTGGCAATGGGCGCTTCCGGAGAGGAGGCGCCAGATGATACAGCGGATTCGACACAGCCGGCCTGGGAGCGCAGCTGGGAGAACTTCACCAGCTTTCTCAAGGATTCCGTGCGTATCCGCGACGGCGATATCGACCCGGTACTGCTCTCCCCCCAGAGCGAGGCACGTTTCCGCCAGAGCCTGCGGCTGAATATGGAGCAGGCGCAGCTGGCGGTACTGCGCGGTGACAGCACCGTCTATCGCGATTCCCTGAAAAGCGCGCGACAGCTGCTGCTGGATTACGGTATTGCCAACCAGCGCCGCGATGCCCTGGTGCGCGAGCTCGAGTCGATGGCAAAAGAGCCCATTGAAGCGGAATTGCCCGACCTGAATGCCTCGCAGAAAGCCCTGCACGACTATATCGAGAGACTGCACAACACCAGTCCCGGGCCGGCCGAAGACGGGGGGGCGACATCGTGAAGCGCTTCCTGTTCTCCGCGCTCGCGTTCCTGCTGTTCGGGGCGTTCCTCACCGAAATGATTCGCAGTTATCCCGGCTATATGCTGCTGGCAGTTGGCGGCAAGCGCATTGAAATGAACCTGTGGGTGGCGGTGGGCGCAGTGGCCCTGGCGGTGCTGCTGCTATTCCTGGTCTTCTGGCTATTGCGCAGCCTGCTGCGCGGTGTCGAGGGCGGGGTCAGCCGCATTCGTTTCGGCCGTACCCGCGTGGCACGCCGCCGCCTTACCAACGGCCTGGTGGAATTTATGGAGGGCAACTGGGCCCGCGCCCGGCGCCAGCTGCTGAAATCCGCCCCCCGGTCCGACGCCCCGCTGATCAACTACCTCGCCGCGGCACGCAGTGCCTTCGAACTGGGCTATCGGGACGAGGCCAACGAACTGCTGGCCAAGGCGGAGGCGAGCGGCGATGACACCCGCCTGGCGGTGGCACTCAGCCAGGCGCGCATGCAGCTGCTGGACAGGCATTACGAGCAGTGCATCGCCAGCCTCGAGCGGGCCAAGCAGGTGGAACCGAAACACCCGGCGGTGCTGCAGATGCTGAAGCAGGCCTACTACCAGCTGGAAGACTGGAATCACCTGCGCGCACTGCTGCCGGACCTGGAAAAGCACGCCAATATGCCCGAGGAGGAAATGCAGCAGCTGGAGCAGGAGGTGTACCAGCACCAGCTGCTGGAGGCCGGCGCCCGCCAGGATGCAGAGAAGCTGTTCGATATCTGGCAGAGTTTCAGTGGCCGCTGGCAGCGCAATATGGACCTGCGCGGGCTTTATGCCGAGCAACTGCACCTGGTCGGGCGTGACGAGGAAGCGGAAAAGCACCTGCGCTGGATCCTCAACCATGAGTGGCGTGCGAAGCTGGGTCGCCTCTACGGCTGCCTGACCGGCGCTGATGCCGCGGCGCAGCTGACTGTCGCCGACGGCTGGCTGAAGGAATACGGCGAGAACGCGGACCTGTACACCTGCCTGGGCCGCCTGTGCCTGCGCAACGAGCTCTGGGGCAAGGCGCGGCAGCATTTCGAGAAGAGCCTGACCCTGCGCTCGGACCCCGCCACCTCGGCGGAGCTGGCGCGATTGCTGCACGCGCTGGGGGAAAAAGAGCACGCGGCGGAGCTCTACAAGGAAGGCCTGGTCCAGGCTGTTTCCAGCCTGCCGCAGTTACCACTACCGGGAGAGGCGGCCTCCTTCACCCACGGCAGCCACTGATGCCAGGTACCGGGCCGGCTCATGCAACCCTGGTTCCAGCCAGCCAATCGCAGCAGGTAGCGCAACAGGACCGAATGGGTTTCCGCATGCACCGCCGCCTGAGCGCTCTCAGGAAACAGGCTTTCTGTCATTCCTGACTTTCCGCAGCGGAATTTGCATATTGCAGACAGCTCGCCAAATTGGGGGGCCTGCCTGCTTGCCAGCATGCCCGCATTTTTGTACAACGGTTTACATCGCTAACAAGAACACATGGCTATGCTGAAATACACCCACGTTGTGGGCGACCCGCTCCGCGCTCGCTCCAGCGACTTCTACCTCAGCGAATGGTTCGATAATTGAGTTGACGCTATCGGGCACGGTAGCGGAACCCCCTTTTTCCCTCTCTTGACCTGCCCACGAAAAATCATCGAGTTGTATCTGGTTTTTTAACCCGGCGGGATCAATCCCCCCAGAGCCCTCTCAACTCCCCCCTTGCAGGGAAGTCACAGGTGTATTGCGCCACCTGTGCGGGGAGCCACAGGGGCGACAAAAAATTCATAACTACACGAAAACCCAAGGTGCTCCCATGAAGAGATACAGTAAGAAACTGATTGCCCTGGCCATCGCTGCCAACGCGACACCCGCGGTGCTGCAGGCCCAGGAGGCCGGCAGCAATGCCACCCAGCTCGAGGAAATCACGGTTACCGCAAGCCGTCGTTCCGAATCTATCCAGGAGATCCCCTACAACATCACCGCGGTCACCGGTGAGGACCTGCAGAACGTCGGTGCCGACGACCTGACCAAGATGTCCCAGTTTATCCCCGGTATGCAGATGATCGACGCGGGCGCCCGCAGCACCGGCCTGGTGACACTGCGCGGCATGAACGTCGGCGGCCTGCAGGCGTCCGAGAACCAGGGTGGTAAGGACATCATCTCCCGTTACGTCAACGACACGCCGCTGCTGATCGACTTCAAACTGGTGGATATCGATCGCGTGGAAGTCCTGCGCGGCCCCCAGGGCACCCTCTACGGGCGCGGCGCCATGGGCGGCACCCTGCGCTATATCCTCAACAACCCCAACACCGAGGCAGTGGAAGGTTCTGTCAGCACAGAGATCTCGCAGAATAGCGAGAGTGACGGGATTTCAAGTGAGGTCAGCGGCGTCTTCAACCTGCCGCTTTCCGATACGCTGGCCCTGCGCGTCTCTGGCACTCGTGTCGATGACGCCGGCTTCGTGGACTATGAAAATGTGCTGGTTGAGCCGGGCGTAAGCAATGCTGAGCGCACCATCAAGGATGCCAACACCGAGGAAACCAATTCCGTCCGCGCTGCCCTGCGGTGGGAGCCCAACGACACTTTCTTCGCCCAGGCCAGCTACTACGTGCAGGACCAGACCGCCGGCGGCCGCCAGGCAGTGAACCCGGAGTTCACTGGCGGTGATTTCAGTTCCGCACTGCGCTACGAGGAAGTACGCGAGAACCGCGACGACCTGTTCAATGTGGAACTTGGCCTCAATACCGACCTGGTGGAAATCTTCTCGACCACCTCCATCGCTGAATACGAAGGCACCGGCAACCGCGACCAGACCGACCTGCTGTGCGTGGACATCTGGCCTGGCTACTGTGACTTCCCCGAGTTCTCCGGCTTCACGGTGGACGACAACAACTCGGAATCCCTGGTGCACGAGACCCGTATCCTCTCCACCGAGTCCAATTCGCCGGACTGGCTGGACTGGATCGCCGGGGTTTATTACGAGGAGACTGACACCCTGCTGGATGCCCGTGAATACACCCCGGGCTACCAGGACTGGGCCGGCATCGATACCGGGTATGGTGAGCTTGAGTACTGGCGCTTCGCCGACAGCACCTTCAAGGAACAGGCGGTATACGGTGAAGCAACCTTCCACGCCAATGACCAGCTGCAGTTCACCCTGGGTGCACGATACTTTGAGCAGGAAGAGAATTACGCCTACGACTGCACACTCCTGCCCGTCTACTGGTACTGGACCCGCGACACCGTCGAGCCGGAATGTGATGTCCGTGACGGTTCGATCGATGACACGGTATTCAAGTTCAATGCCGCTTATGACTTCACTGCTGACGTAATGTTCTATGCCACGGTGGCCGAGGGGTTCCGTCGCGGCGGCACCAACGCCGGCGCCCAGCTGCTGGACAGCGAGAAAGCCTACGATTCCGATACCGCGGTCAACTATGAACTCGGCTGGCACACCACCATCGCCGACGGTGCCATGATTTTCAACGGCGCGCTGTTCCGGGTGGACTGGAAAGACCTGCAGGTCCCCACCAAGTCCGAGCTTGCCGCCATCAACATCACCGGCAATGCCAACCAGGGCCAGATCGACGGTATTGAACTGTCCACCCAGGCGGCCGTCAGCGATAACCTGACCCTCAGCGGCTGGGTCACCTATTACGACCATCGCCTGGATGGTGACGCGCTGGCGATTGGTGGCTATGACGGCGATGCCTTCCCCGGCGTTCCCAACCTGCAGTTCAACGCGGCCTTCGATTACTTTATCCCGGTTCCTGTGGGTGAGCTGACCCTGCGCGGCAACGCGTATTACAAGGACGAGGTCCAGAGCCGCCTGAATGATATTACTTACGAGGATGAGCTGTACGAGTTCGACAACTCGGACAATGAGGTGCTGGACAGCTACGTTGTCTACAACCTGTCAGCGGATTACCGCCTCGACCAGTGGCGCGCTTCCCTGTTCCTCGACAATGTCACCGACGAGTACTACTTCTCGGGTGTGCGCAGTGCCAAGCGCTACGGTGAACGGGGCCAGTTCTATTACGTCGGCCAGCCCCGCACCATGGGCCTGAATTTTACTTACGAATTCTAACAACCACCTCTCACAGGATGCTTGAGCGGGGCCCGGCCCCGCTTTTTTGTGCCCGCTTTTCCCGTCCCCGGAAAAACCGCTAACATCAACGGGCAGCCGTCTCGAGATGCAAACCCAGAGGTACTGACGCCATGCCCGACACCGATATCGCCCGACGCCTGCAGCAGGTACGTGACGCCATGCAGAGGCGGGACTGGCGCACCGCCACCCGATTGAGTATCGAGGTACTGCAGCGCGACCCGGACCAGCCGGATGCGCACCTGGTGCTGGGCCTTGCCGCAGCCGAGGGTGGCAAACCCGGTATGGCACTCAAGGCCTTCGACCGGGTTCTGCAACTGGACCCCGGGCGCTTTGATGCCCGCGCCCAGCGCGCCCGTTGCCTGGTGCAGGCCGGTATGCATGTGGAGGCAGAGCAGGAGGCCGACCGCTGTGTTCCGCAGCTGGCCGACAACGCCAAGCTACTGGACCTGGTGGCAACGGTGTACAGCCATATTGGCAAGCAGCACAAGGCCGCCCCGCTGTTCCGCCGCGCCGCCGCGCTGGCTCCGGCGGATATGGCCATCCTCTCCAACGCCGCCTCGGTAGAGGTTTTCCTGGGTGAAAAGGAACGCGCACGCACCTACCTCGAACAGGCCCTGCAGCAGGACCCCGGCCACTACCGCAGCCACTGGCAGCTGTCGAAGATCCACCGGGCCGGGGACCGTGGGCATATCGAGGCGATGGAGAAACTGGTATCGGGGCTCGGCACCAACCACCCCGGCCGCCCGTTCCTGCACTATGCCATCGGCAAGGAATACGAGGACCTGCAGGACTGGGACAGCGCCTGGACCCACTACCATGCCGGCGCCGAGGCCCAGCGCCGCCGTACCGATTACACCCCGGCTGCGGACCGGGCGCTGTTCAAAACCCTGCGGCAGGGGTTCGACCGGGACTGGCTCGAGTCCACGGCCACGGGAAAAACCGCAGACAGCGATGCTGCCCCGATATTTATCCTGGGCCTGCCACGCTCCGGCAGCACCCTCGTGGAGCAGGTCCTCGGCAGCCACTCCCGGGTGCAACCGCTGGGAGAGCTCCACCAGTGGCCACTGGCGGTGAAAAGGAGCACCGGTCTCACAGTCCCCGGGCTGGTCAATGCCGAGATCGCCGCGGCCGCGGCCAGTATCAATCCGGCTGAAGCTGCCGAAACTTACCTGGGAAGCATCCGCCACCTGCGTGGTGATGTGCCCTGTTTCACCGACAAGTTACCGGGCAACTTCCTCTACCTGGGGCTGCTGGCCAAAGCCTTTCCCCGGGCGCGCTTCGTCCACGTTCACCGCAACCCGATGGACAGCTGCTTCGCCATCTACAAGCAGCTGTTCGCCGATGCCTATCCCTACTCTTACCGGCTCGACGAGCTGGCGGACTACTACGTGGAGTACCGGGCCCTGATGGATCACTGGCAGGCACTTCTTGGCGACCGCCTGTACAGCGTGAATTACGATGTGCTGGTGGCGGAACAGCGCACGCAGACGGAACGGCTGCTGGACTACCTGGGCCTGCCGTTCGAGGAGGCCTGCCTGGAGTTCCACCGCTCCGGGGCCGCCGCTGCCACCGCCAGTGCCTCCCAGGTACGCCAGCCCCTGCACGCCCGCTCCGTGGGACGCTGGCGGGAGTTTGCCGGGCAGCTGGCGCCACTGCGCCAGAAGCTCGAGCAGGCAGGGCTTGCCGTGGACTGAGTTCGCGCCACTGCCTGATCCGGATATTGCTGGCCGGCGTAGAGTCCTTTTGCGAACCTCCGAGAGGAATATCCCGATGCCCGGAACTGCAATACGCCGTGTAGTCCTGCTTGTCGCGGCCAGCCTGCTGCTGACCGCCTGCTCCAGTACCGATGTTTCCGCGTATCGCGACCGGCAACCACAGTTTGTGCCGGAAGAATTTTTCCGCGGCCCGCTGACTGCGCACGGCATCCTCAAGGATCGCTCCGGCCGCGTGACGCGCACGTTCAATGCGCAGCTTAAGGGCAGCTGGAACAATGGCGAGGGCCTGCTGGAGGAACGATTCGTGTTCGACGACGGCGAGGTGCAGTTCCGCGACTGGCGCCTTGTACCCACCGGAGCCGACAGTGCCGGCGTGCGTACCTTCTCCGGCACTGCCGGCGACGTGATCGGCCCGGCCAAGGTCCGCGTCAGCGGCAACGCCATGTTTATCCGCTATACCCTGCAGGTGCCCTGGAAGGGAGACACCATCGAGGTGGATGTCGACGATCGTATGTACCTGGTGTCCGACAGGGTGCTGATCAACGAGTCCAGCCTGAGCAAGTGGGGCTTCAATGTGGGCGAGATCGTGCTGACCATCATCCGGGGACAGCAGCCCTGAGCTGCTGCCACTGCCCCGGCTGGCTGCAGGCACTAGGCCCACAACCGGATTCCCATCAGGCCCCAGCCGAACATATAGGCAGCCAGTGCCAGGTTCAGCATCACCATGGCAGTGGCATGCCAGAAAGTGAAACGCCCCACCTGACCAATACCCGCATCCCGGTGGCGGAACCAGACCCGCAGGCTCCACAGTGCCATTAGCGGAAACAGGACGGTACCGCTGAATACCAGCAGCGTTGGCACAGAGACACGACCGGCCTCGGCGTAGGGGCTCGGCCCACCGAATGCCAGCAACACGCCCGCTATTGCCATTCCCAGCGCCAGTACGGTAAGCATCGGCCAGGCCCGCAACGCCACCTTCGCGCCGCGGGAGCCGCGGCCCAGTAGCAACCGCGGCAGCCATACCAGTGCCATCAGCAGGCCGGCCAGGGTACAGACGAGCCAGAGAACCAACAGCAGCAATGGCGCATAGGCGACGAGCACACCGGTCTTCACCAGTGTCTGCGGCCCGTAGTGCAGCACGTCTCCCGCCACGGGATCTTCAGCCCGTACCAGGGCCACCCGCCCGCTGTCCGGCTGCAGGTAGGTATTTCCGGAACCCGCCACCAGTTCTCGCACCGGGCCACCCAGCACCGGCCCGACGGTGATAACACCGTCGTGAACCTGCAGCTTCCAGGGCAACAGGCTGGCAACAAAACCAAAGCGACCGGAGACCGGGCTGATCGAGCGGTACAGGCCCGACATGGCCAGGTCTGCCTGTGCCAGCGCACGTGCCGGCTGGACTTCAGCCGGCTGGCTGGTGCGGGCGATATAGGCCGACAGCAGCCGGTGAATTTCCGCCACCGCCGGGCCTTCACCGTTGGCCAGGATCACATAGCCCTTCTGCAGCTCCGGCTGGTAGGCAAGCAGGCTACGGGCACCGGGCAGGCTTCCCTCATGGCCGAAAAACACCGTGTCATCGTGCCGGAATACAGTGTTGCCCAGCCCCCAGGCGAGTTCCAGCCCGGCATCCGCGGCAAGCGTTGCGCGGGGACTTTCCATTTGTACCAGTGATGCCGGGGACAACAACCTGTCTTCGCCGGCGCGACCCCGCTGCAGCAGGAAACGCACGAATTTCACCATGTCCGTAAGGCTACTGTTGAGCCCACCGGCAGCGCGGTTGTTTAGGTGCCAGTAACCTTGCGGCCGCCCCCTGCGGTAGGGGGTGGCAGCGTGTGAGCGATAGTTGTCCGAATAGAAGTAACCGCTGTCGTTCATAGCCAGCGGCACAAAGAACTGGCGCCGCACGAACTCCTCGTAAGGTATGCCCGCTAACTTCTCCACGATGTAGGCGGCCACTAACGGGCCCGTATTGTTATAGGCCGAGCGGGATCCCGGCACCCAGCGTGACGTGCGTGAATGCGGGTGCAGTGCCAGGGCTGCGCGGATACTGATGGGCTCACCCCCGGCGGACACCAGTTCCGGGAAATGCGGCGCGTCCCAGCCACTGCTGTGGTTGAGCAGGTGCACCAGTCGTACCGGGTGCTTCCCTTCCCAGGGGTTGTGGAACTCGATCTCCGGCGCCAGCCGGGCGAGGGGATCCGAGAGACTGACACGGCCCTCCTCTACCAGTTTCATCACCGCCAGGCTGACAAACATCTTGGAGATGGACCCCAGCCGAAACTGTGTGTCGGCGGTTACCTGCCGTCCTGCCGCCAGGTCTGCCATGCCGGCGGTGTGCTGCCACAGCAACCCACCGTGACCTACCAGGGCGACGGCAAGGCCCGGCGTTCGGGCCCTGGCCCCGATAGCCTCAATCGCCTGCTCCAGTTCGTGGAGGTTTCGCGGCGGACCTGCTTCCGGTTGGGCGACAGTGCCGGTCGCGTATATCAGCAATACCACGGTGCAGTACAACAGTGTTTTCATGTGGGATCCCCCTGGTTTGTCGGCATGCCCGCAGGGGCATGGCTGTGATTTAATGAGGGGAATATCGGCGTGCCCACTGCGGTCCGCAAAGGAAGGAATGTGAACACCTGTGAAGGCCGGCGCGGGACACTGGTCACAGCCGGTCACAAGGTGTAAGTGGCTGATTTGAAAAAAGAAAAACAATCCGGCGAGCCCGTCGCAGATAGCTGGCGGGTTGGCGAGTTCCATTTCGACCCACGCAACGGCAAGCTCTCGCGCGGGGGAGAAACCTACCGGCTGGAGCCGCAGGTCAGTACCTTCCTGGCACTGCTGGTAAAGCATGCCGGTGAAACGGTGAGCCGCGATACCATCAACCGGCAGATCTGGCCGGACCGGGTGGTGAGCGACGATGCCGTGCGGGCCATGGTGAAGAAACTGCGCGAGGCCCTGGGAGACAATGCCCGGGACCCCCGCTATCTCCGCACCCTGCCCCTGAAAGGCTATGCACTGATTGCCAGGACGGGGCCAGTCACGACAGGCAGGCGCACGTCCAGAATGGCCATCGCGATCGCCGCTAGCGGTATCACAGCGGTCCTGGTAGCCGCCATCGCGATGACGGCCATTGATGGTCATGGGGCCGGCGAACCGGAAGCGGTGATCGAGCAACTGACCGGTCTCCCGGGCTCCGAGGTAAGTCCCGACTACAGCCCGGCTGCCGAGCGACTGGTGTTTTCCCACCGCGCCAGTAAAGACGACACCCTGCAGCTTTACGCCAAGGAGCTGCCCTCCGGCCGCGTGCAGCGGCTTACCTGGGACAGCGCCAACTACGCCAATGCCCACTGGTCCCCCGACGGCACCCGGCTGGTCTATACCCGCAGCCAGGGAGAACAGCTACAGCACTACCTGGCGGGCTACGATCCGGAAACCGGTATTGTCGACCCGCGCCCGCTGCCACAGGGAGATGGCCAGCGCCGCTACCTGCAGGGCTGGTCCCGCTCCGGCGAGGCCATCTACCTGAAAGATGCCGGCCAGCCCCAGGGAATCTGGCGGCTGGAACTCACCCGGCAATCCCTGCACCAGCTAACGGCACCGAGCGTCAACGGTGTGGGCGATTACTTTGCGCGGGAATCCCATGACGGCCGCCGGCTTGCCCTGCTGCGGGGGCTTGAGGACAACAAGCGGGAGCTGCTGGTGCTGGACCTGGCCACAGGCACACTCCTGCATACCCGCCTGCTCACCACTCCTGTTGACCGGCTGGCATGGCACCCGGATGGACTGCGCATCGGGCTGTCGGGATTCAATGGCGAACTAATGGAATACCGGTTGGATGAAGACCGCTTTGTGCCCCGGCCCACACCGGACCGCTTTATCAACGACCTGTTTTTCCAGTGTGGCAATGACTGCTTCCTGATGCGCCG
Organism: Microbulbifer sp. YPW16; assembly: GCF_021290385.1. GTDB lineage: Bacteria > Pseudomonadota > Gammaproteobacteria > Pseudomonadales > Cellvibrionaceae > Microbulbifer > Microbulbifer zhoushanensis. Next base: position 2,786,264 of record NZ_CP089928.1, on the reverse strand, counting down.
CCATAACGGCAACTTCCTCGACCTGGAGGAGCAGCCGGATCCCTTCGCCGCCAAATCATTAATGGCTGCAGATCGCTTTGACCTGCCCGGCGCGGAGGATTTCCCTCATTACTCCCGCGGCGGCGAACGTCTCTTCTACGCGTCACTGGCTCGCGACCGGCTCTACATTCAGCGCCAGGACCCGCAACAACGGCGGAAAACACTGGTATCACTGCCGGTGGAGACTCGGATACAGGCCCTGCAGGCCAGTCCCGATGGCACCATGGTGGCGGGTATCGCCGGGCGCCGCCTGTTCACGGTTTCCGGTGAAGGCGGGGAGCTGCACTACCTTACCAGCGACCTGGATCTCGCCAGCGCCCCCACCTGGTCAGCGGACAGCAGTGCCCTCTTCTACGCCAGGCGCGAAAAAGGTGCGTCAGTAATCTATCGCTTCCAGCCCGGAACCGGCCGGCACGCCCCGTTACTGCACGGATACGCCGCCCTGCGCATCCTCGCAGATGGCCGCGCGGTTGCCATCGACGAACAAAATCGGGCATGGCTGCTCGTGAGCGTGGACCAGGCCGCTGCGAGGCGGGAACTGGGCAAAGTGGCCTCAGCCCAGCCCAATCGCTGGCAGGTCCGGGGAGACTGGCTGTATTACACCGAGCATCGCGGCAACGATGCCTTCGTAGTGCGTATCAGACTGGACGATGGCAGGCGGATGGAGCGGCTGCTGGCCCACAACCGCTTCCGGCTGCACTTTGACCTGCATCCACGGGCGGACCGCATGATCGGGGTCAGGTCGATGCTGGCAGAGAGCGACCTGGTAAAACTGTCACTGGCCCCGGTCAGCGACTGACGAAAGCGGGCTTATGCCGCAAGGAGCCCGCCAAACAGGATGACTGCACCGACCATGATCAGCCCCTGCACGATGGCAATCAGGATCGCCTTGAGGAATCCGGTACCCAGCACCAGCATGTAGGCAATGGCCGCGAGCGGAATGGTGATCAGCATGCCCCATTCCGCAGTCACCCCGGGAATCATGCCGCCGACAAAACGCTGGATGATTACCGCCAGCAGTAACGCAAACAGGCAATAGAAGGCGCCGGTATTGCGGGCCCCCAACATGGCCGCCGCCATCTTGAGCGGCAGCACCAGCAGGGCGACCAGCACGATCAATAAAATCAGGAATTCCATTTTATTCCTCCACAGTACCTGCGCCGCTCCCGGGAAAAGGCGCCAGCGTCAATCCAGGTGCCAGGATTTTTTTAAGAGCGCCCCGGCTGCCAGGGCCCGCCTTCCAGCTTGACGCCCTCTTCACCGCCATCGGCGCCGATATAAACCGACACCGACCACCCTTCCCGACACTACCACGCCATCATAGTCCGCATCGGGGAAGTCCGCGCGGTGATAGATGAACGGGCATCCTGCGGTCATGCCGCCGCCGTGGACTGATAGCTAACGACGGTTGGCGTGTAATCTACCCGGGACATCCCGGAGCCGGGATCCCCGGGAAGAGAGCACCCCCCGACAACGACAGAAAATATTGAATCCGCTAACCGGGTTCTCTGCTAATTTGCCGATAACAGCATCGCAGCGATCTTGCCTGCCTGCACCCCAGCACAAAAAACCAGGACCCCGCTGAGAATCACCCCCAGGGTGATCAGGGCGCGCTGCTCGATGCTGGAGGCACTCTGCCACCATTGTTTGAATGCCTCCCTGGCGGATTGCTCATTTTGCATCAGTTGTCCCTCCTTGTTATCCAGGCACACAATTACCGATACCCGAAATACTTCGAAACTGTAAACAGCCTCACCCGACAGCACGCCGGGTTAATCGCGAAAAGCCTTGACCCTGAATGTGGCAAAGGTGATCAGGCCTATCATCAACAGCAACATTGCGGACAGCCAGAAAGTATCCCGGGGCGGCAGGCTGGCCGCCTGGGCCAGGTAACCAACCAGTGCCAATAACATCCCGGAAACCATCCCCATCAAATATCTGGTCATTATCATCCCTATTTTTATTTACACCGAAAACTTCCAACAATACATGAATATGTATCGTAACAGCACACCCGGCCTGCGCTCGGAAAAACGGAGCTCTCGGTCCCGGGATCACCATGCGCCTTGCACTCTGCCATGGCACTCAATAAAACCAATTTATAAACGCTCGCCAGGCAATCGACAGCAGGCGATACAGTCTCGTCACCACAAGACAAAGCAGTGCATATATGCCGAGATCAAACAACAAACTGGATAAGTTGAAAGGATCGGAGAACATGTTGTAGTCAAAGCCCAACCTGGCAAAGATCATCTCTGACCCGATGATTGCGAGCAGAACCACAATAAAAAACTCGCGCCCGGACTGTCCTCCCAGCTTTTCAGCAGCCCGTCCCTCGGTGTCATTCGCCGAGTTATCCCCTACCCCCATTCTAAAATCCTTGATTAAGCCTGATTGAAAGTCCCTTACAAACCATTAAAGCGATACTATCACTGGAGCCCCGGGCTGAAGCAATTGCAGGAGCCAGGTCAGCCGGGAACAGTTCGCGGAGGTAGCACAGCAGTTCCAACTAATAACCAGGAGGCTTTTATGGGCCATCTCAGCTTGTTACTGGCTACGGCCATGCTTTTTCCCGGTGATGCTCATAACACCATCGATGGCTATGCACCTGTATCGGCAAATCCGGCCTACTCCGACACCACCGCCCTGCCCCACCGGCCACACCAACACAAAATTGCCTACGGCGATGACCCAAGCCAGTACGGCCTCTTGTGGCTGCCACAGAAAAACACAGAATCCAGCGGATCGCTGATCATATTGATCCACGGCGGTTGCTGGTTAAGCGCCTACGATATTACCCACACCTTTCCACTCGCGACGGCGCTGGCGCGCCATGGCTACCCGGTATGGAACCTCGAATACCGCCGCAGCGGCGAGACCGGAGGAGGCTGGCCCACCAGCTATGACGATATCCAGCGCGGGATCCGTGCACTGCCGGCACTCGGGGCGTTTGGGGTCTCGCCCGACCAGGTTATCCTGATAGGACATTCCGCCGGCGGCCACCTGGCGCTGCTGGCGGCGTCGGACTGGGAGCAAATGTTTCCGGGGAAAGCACCCCCGGTTTCTGCCGTGGGCCTGGCCGCGATCACGGATATCAAGCTGTACGCGGCCGGAGACAACAGTTGCCAGCAGGCGACACCGCAGTTTATGGGCAGCATGCCGGAGGTAAACGGCAATGCCTACACCGAAGCCAATCCGGCGGAACGGAAGATTACTGCCCCGGTCACACTGCTTCAGGGAGAGCTGGACCCGATCGTGCCGAGGGCACAGTTCGAGCGGCTGGGCGGACCCGAAGTAAACCGAGTGCTGGAACCGGGCGCGGGCCACTTCGACTGGATCCACCCGGGCACGCCGGCGTTCGCAACTCTGGTGCAGCAGCTGCAGGCCATCGGTACGCCGAACTAAACCTGCCAACTCAGGCGGGAGCCCCGCCTCCGCGCAACCGCCTGAGCCCGGCCACAGTTTTCCACACCAGGCCGAGCAGCCCCGCTGCCAGGACGGTAAAGGTTAGCGGTGCCCAGGGTGCCTCGAGCACCAGTAACGTCATCCCCGAAATTGCAATCCAGGCCAGGGGTATAACCGCGGCCACCCACAGGCCGATGCCACGGAGCGCCACCAGTACCACACCCAGCGTCATTATTGCGGTGGGCGCCGGGTGGATGGCGAAGGTCTCCGCCTGGAACCAGCCGTAGCCCAGCAGCGGGGCAATCACTGGCAAGCCGAACAATCCCAGCACTCCCAGCAGCGCACCAAGCATCACCGGTAGGGTTTTGAATCGTGGCGCGTGATCGATACCGAGCCCGCTGGCACCGACTGCGGCGAGCATGATCCCCTCAAGCACAAACCCCCAGCCGATATCCTGCCCGGCCCAGTTGAGCTCACCGTAGCGCAGCATGAAATACCCCACCCCCACAAAGACCCACGCCGGGGCGAGTAGCAGGCAGGCGAGACGCGCACGCCCACGCAGGACAAGTACAATAATTACGCCTCCCAGCAAAAGGGTGAGCAGGTGCAGCGGCCAGAAATCCTCGCCCATCCGTTCCAGCAGGCGATAATAGACATCCGCGGTAAAGGGAATGAAATCCTCCAGGCGGTAGCTGGACCATTCGCTCATAGCGACTCGATATGCCGGATCATTTTCCGGCGGCAGTCGGGGGATGGCAGCGGTTTATTGCCAGCCCGCATATTCTCGTTCAGGTGCTCGACCCGGGTGGTGGCGGGAATGGCGCAGTTCACCGCCGGGTGGCTGACAATAAACTTCAGCAGGAAGTCGGCCCAGGTCTGGCAGCCGCACTCCTCCCTGGCCCAGGCGGGGACATTTTCGCTGCGTTTCAGGCCCTTGATCAGGCGACCACCGTCGTAGGGCCGGTTGGCGATTACCGCAATACCCCGCTCCCGTGCCAGCGGCAGCAGCCGGGCCTCCACTTCCCGGTGGGTGATGTTATAGGTCAGCTGGGCGAAATCGATGTCTTCAGATGCCATTACCCGCTCGAACTCCCGGTGGCGGCGGCCGTGCGAAGTGGTGATACCGATATACTGGATCCTGCCCTCCGCCTTCAGCTCGCGCAGGGTTTCAAGCTGCTGTCGCCAGTCCACCAGGTTGTGCACCTGCAGCAGGTTGAATTCCGGCAGGCCCCAGCGCGCCGCGAGCTGCTGGAACTGTTCCCGGGCGGATCCGCCCGCCGGGCTCCAGACTTTCTCGGCGGAAAACAGTGACTCGGGCACACCCAGTTTTTTCAGGGCATAGCCCATCACATCCGGTGCCGAGCCGTACATCGGGGAGGAATCCACCAGCCCGCCACCATGATCGAAAAATGCCCGCAGCACCTCGGTACGGGCATCCAGCAATTCCGGGTCGCTGCCCACGTTGAACGTCTGCCAGGTACCCAGCCCGATCACCGGCAGTTGCTCGCCGGTGGCGGGGATCGCCTTGCGCAACAGGCCATCGGGTGCGGCTCGCAGTACCGGGGACATTGCCATGGCAGCCAGACCCGTAGACACCAGCTTGAGGAATTGCCGGCGGCCAGTCTTCGCGTGAGTGTTTGTCGTCATGCTTGCTGCCTCCCGGAATTGAGTGGCGTAGCGGGTTTAAGGGACTCAGGTTTTAAGGGACTCTGGTTTTAAGGGCTCGGGTTTCAAGGGAGGCTGGTTTCAGTAACGCCGTGGCCAGCAACAGGATAAAACAGGCCAGTACGAACACCTTGTTTACAAACCAGTTGGTGCGCCAGATAGACCATTCGGGTTGCACGAGAAACTGGGCGAACTTGGTGCCAATAATCAGTATCTCCACCAGCGACACCACCAGCGCAAGACGGTAGAGGTAAGTGGGCCGCACCAGCAACGCCCAACCCAGCCACACATGGATCACCGGCCAGAAATCCCAGTATATGTAGCGCATCCATGGCTCGCCGTTCGCCAGCGCGTAACCGATGGGAAAGAGATACTTGATGAAAACGGTCCAGGCCGCGAGGATAAACAGGAAATGGGCGAGAAAAGTCACCCAGCCGTTTGCGTTCAGCCCGCCCGGATTTTTACTGGCCATGGCCACCTCCCGCTATCAACCAGCCTGTTCCTGTCCCGGGGAAAGGTCCAGGTAGAGAAAACTACCGGCGACAGGAAAACCACCGCCGGCACCAGGGCAAAATTCCAGGCCCGACTTAATTGCCGGTAGCCGCCTGCAGCTCTTCCTCCAGCCTGCTGCTCTCCACCGAGCGCGGCTTGTGGAAGCGCCCCAGCCCCAGGTAAACCACCGGGGTCAGGTAGAGGGTAAACAGCGCCGCCAGCCCCAGGCCACCGAACATCACCCAGCCGATCGCACCGCGCGCCTCGGCGCCGGGACCGCTACTCAGGATCAGCGGCAGCCCGCCCAGCACCGTAGAGAGCATGGTCATGGCGATGGGGCGCAGGCGCACCTGTGCCGCCTCGGTAATCGCCTCGTACACACTGTGGCCACGGTCGCGCAGCTGGTCCGCGAACTCCACCAGCAGGATGCCGTTCTTGGCCATCAGGCCAATCAGCATCACCAGCCCGATCTGGGAGAAGATGTTCACCGTGGTACCGGTGAGGAACAGCGCGTAGACCGCCGCGGCCAGCCCGAACGGTACCGTGGTCATGACGATCACGGCACTGCTGATGCCCTCAAACTGGGCGCACAGCACCAGGAATACCACCAGGGCGGCGATGGCATAGGTCATCGCCACCTCGCGGGAGCTCTCTTCCAGGGTATCGGCCTCGCCCTGGAACAGGATGCCGACATCCTGCGGCAGGATCTCGCTTCCCAGGGCACGCAATTCCTCCACCGCGCTTGCCAGCGGGTAGCCCGGAGCCAGCCCCATATCGATCTCGATCGCGCGACGCTGGCCGTGCCGGTCCAGCTCCGCGGCCACGCTCTCCTCGCGCAGGCTGACCATACTCGACAGCGGCAGCAGCTCGCCGCTGCTGCTCTTCACATAGAGGTTTACCAGGTCCTCCGGTGACGAGACGGTGGTGTTGGCGGCCTCCAGCATGATCGGTACGGCCTGGTCGCCCACATTCAGGTCCACCACATCCAGCCCATCGACCACTGCCCGCAGGGTTACGGCAATATTTTCCAGCGGCACCCCCAGGTCCGCCGCACGGCGACGATCGATCTCGATCGACAGCTGCGGCTGGGTGGGCCGGTAACTGATATCCGGCTGGCTCAGGTGGGGCAGCCGGTCCTCAATGGCGCGGGCCATCTCCCGGGCGGCCTGGTAGATGCGGTTGTAGTCATTGCCCACCAGGGCAATCTCGATCCCGCCGCCACCGCCGCGCAGGGACAGGCTGTTGGGGCTGCTGACGCGAATTCGGGCGCCGGGTATCTGTGCCAGCGGCCCGGCAATTTCCCCGGCCAGTGCCTGCTGGGAGATCTCCCGCTCCTCCCAGTCCGCCAGGGGCAGGGTCACCCGGGCCCGGTTGGGGTCGTAGCGCCCGATCAACGTAATGATATCGGTGGCATCGCCGCGCTCCACCAGCGGTCGCACCACATCCTCGATATGTTCCGCCTGGCGGGCAATGTAATTCTGCCCCACGCCATCCGGGCCGGTGGCATCGACGCGGATCAGCCCGCGATCTTCCGATGGCAGCAATTCCTTGCCCAGCACCAGGTAGAGCCCGCCCGCGCCCACTGCGAGCATCAGCGCCACCGCGAAGCTCAACCGGGCATGGCGCAGGCAGGCGACCAGGCTGCGCTGGTAAGCGTTCGCGATACGCCCACCAATACCCACCAGGCGCTCGTAGACCGGGTGCGGACGCTGTTGCCGCTCATCCCGGGTAATACGCGCGGTGAGCATCGGCACCAGAGTCAGCGCCACCACCGAGGACAGCGCCACCGCCGTGGCCAGCACCAGCCCGAACTCGCGGAACATGCGCCCGGCGGTACTGGGCAGCAGCGAAATGGGGATAAACACACTGACCAGCACCGCCGTGGTGGCCAGTACGGCAAAGATCACCTGGCGTGTACCCAGCACCGCGGCCGCCCGGGCCCCGAGGCCCTGGGCGCGGCGCCGCTGGATATTCTCGAGCACCACAATCGCGTCATCCACCACCAGGCCGGTGGCCAGCACAATCGCCAGCAGGGTCAGGATGTTGATGGAAAAGCCCATCAACCAGATACCCGCCAGGGTGCCCACCAGGGCGATGGGAATGGCGGTGCTGGGGACCAGGGTGGTGCGGATATTGCCAAAGAACAGCCAGATGGCGGCAATCACGATGGCGATGGTGAAGCACAGGCTGGTAACCACCTCCCGCACCGAACCCTGGATAAATACCGCCCGGTCCTCGGTCACGGTGATTTCGAGATTGTCGAAGCGCAGGTTCAGGCTGTCGATTACCCGCCGCACGTCCTCGCTGATATCGATGGTATTGCTCTGCGCCTGGCGCACGATACCCAGGCCGATTACCGGCCGGTTGTTCAGGTACACCAGCGACTGCACATCCTCGGGCCCGAACGCCACGTGCGCCACATCGCCAATGCGGGTAGTGCCGCTGATCACGATATCGCGCACCTGTTCCTCGGTCACCGTCGACGCGTCGGTGCGCACCAGCAGTTGCTGGTCCTCCGAGCGGAAACTGCCGGAGGGTACATCCAGCGGTGCCTGCTCCAGTACCGCCGCCACGTCACTCACTGACAGGCCAAAACTGGTGAGGCGCAGCGGGTCCAGCACCACCCGCAGGACGCGCTGGCGCTGGCCGGAGATGGGCACATCGGCAACGCCGGGAATCGAGATCAGCTCCGGAACGATGTCTTTCTCGATGATGTAGGTGAGCGCCTCATCACGCAGGCGCTCGCTGGTTACCGCCAGGTTGATCACCGGCTCCGGCTGGTCGGCGGCCTTGACCACCACCAGCCGCTCCACGTCCTGGGGCAGGTCCCGCTGGGCCTGGTTCACCGCTTCGCGCACATCGGCGGCGGCGGTATCCAGGTCCACATTGGTGTTGAACTCGACATGGATACGGAAATTGTTCTCCTCGCTGGAGGACTGGATATTCCTGATGCCGGAGACCCGCGCCACCGCCCCCTCGACAATGCTGGTGACCTCGGAATCCATGGTCTCCGGGGAAGCGCCGGGCATCTCACCGCGGATCGATACCACCGGTACATCCACATCCGGCAGCTCGCGCACTTCCACCGCACTGAATGCGGCGATACCGGCAATGGCAATCAACAGGTTGAGCACCAGCACCAGTACCGGGCGGCGGATCGCCAGGGAGGCCAGGTCACCCCGGTGTGGCCCGGCGTCCTGGTTCACTGCGGAATCCCTGTCGCGAGTGGAATCATTGCTCATGGGATTACAACCTCGCCATATTGGCCACCGGCATGCCCTCGCGCATTCGCTGGGTGCCCTCGGTCACAACCGACATCCCCTCGGGCAGGTCGGAATCCACCAGGATGGCACCCTGCAGCCGCTGCACCACCGTGGCCGGCACGCGGCGCACCTTGCCACTGCCGTCCACGGCCCAGACAAAGGCGCCATCATTGCCCCACTGCAGCGCCACTTCCGGTACCACCGGGTAACGGCCCGCCGCCAGCTTCAGGGTTACCCGGAAGCTCATGCCCGGGCGCAGCCGGTCGTCGCCGTTATCAACCCGCGCCCGCACCGTGAAGGTGCGGGTCTGCGGGCTCACCCGGCTGTCGATATCGATCACCTCACCCTGGTGGCCGGGGTCGCCGTTGGACCAGGCGGATACCGAGATCGGCTGCCCCTCGTCGATCTGGCCGTGAAACAACTCGGGCACCTGGAAAGTCACCAGCAGCGTGCTGCGGTCATCGATGGTGGTGATCTCTGTGGAGGGATCGACCCGCGCACCGGGGTCGATGTTGCTAATGCCGATATAGCCGTCGAAGGGCGCCTCGATCGAGCGATGGTCCAGCGCCACTTCGGCCCGGTCCAGGTTCAGCCGGGCGCGCTCGACTGCACTGCGGGCATCGTCCACGGCGTTCTCGGTCACCGCGCCGGAGTCCCGGGTGCGCTGGTAGCGGCTGTACAGCCGTTTGGCATCTTCCAGTGCCACCCGCGCGAGCTGCACCGCCAGGCGCTGGTCGCGCTGGTCCAGCTGCACGATGGTCTGGCCCGCCGCGACCCGGTCGCCGGCCTTGAGGCTCACCTCCACCACCTCACCACTCACTTCCGGGTACAGGGTGACACTCTTGTCCGCACGGGAGGTACCAACGGCCTCGACCCGGACCAGCCGCGGCTGCCATGCCACGGTTTCCGTCACCACCGGCTGGGCCCGGGGCTGCTCCCGCTCCCCGGGAGACTCGGCAGCCGGTTCGCACCCGGTCAGCAGGGTGATAGCCAGTAATGCAACACCGGTGGCAACGCCCCGCTGGCGGCAGAAGCGTCCTCGTTGGACAGTTTTCAAGTTAGCTCCACAGAAGTTTTTTGATTATCAGTCAATGAGAAGTCCAGACTACTGCGAAATATTCCCGATTTCACTAATTCGGCCGCCCCGGCCATGCAGCTGCCCTCTCCCTTCCCTACGCTGAACGCGCCCGGATGGGTTAAGTCCCCTTACCTGCGCGTGCGCAACCCCCAATGCGAACCGGTCACCGGAGCAAAGCCGATGGAAGACTCTGCATTGGGGGTATTGTGAAACTCCTACACTGTTACATGGTGCATGTTGAAGCGCCAACGGGCGACACACCGCAGGAAGGCAATGACAAACGGATTGCGGGCTGTGATTCACTGCGAGCGCGGTCCGCATTAACAGTCATCTGCTTCTTCAGCCTCTGCGTACATAGAAGTTGGAATTCCCGGGACCACCTCTGCTTATGAAACAACCAGCCGTACTTTCACTGCTGTTCTCGTTGCTCGCATCCGCGACTGCCAGCGCAGCCGATATTAATGTTCGCATGCAAAACCTGCCGCCAGAGGGAGTGGTCGTACTGCAGGTTTACGATGACCCGGATGCTTTTGGTGATTTCCGGCGTCCCGCGCGCGAGGTGCGCTATGACATCCAGCCCGGGCAGAATTACGTGATTCCCGATGCCCCTGCCGGCGAGGTCGCGGTGCTCGTGTACCTCGACTCGAACAATAACCGGGCGCTTGACCGCAACTTTATCGGCATCCCCCGGGAGCGCATCGGCCTGTCCAACAACTACCAGCCCAAGGGCCCCCCCAGCTTCCAGCAGGCAAGTTTCTACGTAGCGCAGGACCGGCCCAACGAAGTCAAAATCGAGCTATACGAGATTCTCGGCGAGTCAGGCCAGTGGGGCGTGGGCCTGGGCGTGATCACCCGCAGCAGCCCGTATGTGGGTTCCGACACCACTGTGGTGCAGCCGATTCCCGCCATCACCTATTTCGGTGACCGGTTACAGTGGATAGGCCCGGCGCTGCGTTACGGCATCCTGGGCAGCGACACCCTGCGCCTGGCAATCACGGCGACTTATCGTGTCGGTGCCTACGAAGAGGACGACTCCGACTTCCTGGAGGGCCTGGGCGATCGCGACAGCACGCTGATGGCGGGCCTGGGCCTGGTTTACGAGGGCCCCAACGGTTTCGAGTTCGACCTGGGTTATGAGCACGATGTGCTGGACCAGATCGGCGGTGGCAGTGCAGTGGCGCGGGTATCCCGCGGTTTCCAGTTCGGCAAGCTGCGCCTGTCACCGGAACTGGGCGTCAACTGGCTGAGCAGCGACCTGGCCGACTATGACTTTGGTGTTCCCGTTTCCGCGGCTACGCCGGCCCGCCCGGCTTACAACGTGGGCGACACCGTCACCGTCGAGGTTGGCCTTGGCGGCCTGTATGAGATTACCGAAAACTGGCGGGTGATACTCAGTGTCGGCGTGGAAGACCTGGGCAGTGACATCACCGACAGCCCGATTGTCGACGATGACCGTGTGATCAAGGGCTTTGGTGCCGTCACTTACGCTTTTTAACGCCGGGAACACGGGCCCACAGTAGCTTCAGCATGCCCCGGGGAACCCGGGGCATGCTTGCAGGTTTTCCCTCTCCCGCTTTTATCCTCGCCTGCGCAGCCAACGATGAGGGGCATAACAGTCGCTCTCCTCGGCCTTTGCCCGATCCCGGGCAAGTTGCGCCTGGCAGCGACCGGGCGATTAATACTAATTTCGCGTCCACAACAATAAGACCAGGCACCGCCTGGAATGCCCGATCACCCCGAACAGCGAAGCGCTTCCCGAAGCAGGGGTTCACCCGGACCAGTATCAGAACCGATACTGCAATGTAATTTCGGTAAACCCGATATCCTCGGACGGCCCGGCTTCACGCAGGAACTTTTCCGGATTGCCATGGGTGTAAATCGCGGTAAATGCCAGCCCGCGGCGGAACGTGTATTCGGCAGTCAGTGACAGCGCGGTGAACGCAAAATGGTTGTCACTGCCGTTGGGCCCCCGGACTATCTGCCCGCTGGGGCTGTAGAGCCCGTCTTCCTTCTCCAGGCGCCAGAAAAGGTTCAGGTCAGTTGTAAACGCCAGTTTCTCTGAAGGCTGTAGGTAGAGAAACACGTGAAAGTTATAAAAGTTGCGCGGACCAAAAACCGCAGCTTCGGAAAAGTAGTTCCCCCGGGGATAGAGCGGATTGAAGGTGCCCAGGTCATCGTCGTCCGGGTCGCTGTCACCACTGGCAACATTAATGCTCAGCTTCAGTGCCGGCTGCAGGTGAACGGCTTGCCATCGGCGTGTCGTTTCGGTCGCCAGGGTCCAGGCGCTGATATCTCCCTGACCAAAGTGCCCAAACTGGTAGAGCGCCTCCCAGTTCCAGCGCCAGTTGCCTGCCTCGCCCCAGTAACGGGCGCCAAGGGAATGGCGATCCTCATGCGCAGTCCCCTGCACGTAGGTGGAGCCCTCATTTTCGTACCCCAGGTAGTAGAGATCCAGGTCACCCGGGAAGGGCAACGGCTGCTGTAATACGCTGTAGATGCCCCACAGCGCCTGGTTGTTATTGCTATCGTCATCAAAAACACCCCGCAGGTCCCGGCGGGGTCGAGCAGCCAGCAGGTCGATACGCCAGCGGCTGTCGATGACGAACCCCCTGCCACCGTCGAAGGTTCGCCGGACGTTCGGTCCCTCGCGGACATCAACAAGCCGACCAGAGCCCAATACCATCTCCTGCCGGCCGAGGCGCAGTGTGGCTTCACGGCCGGCGCGGGTCTCCCGCCCCAGTTCCAGGAATGCGTTCTGCCACTCCAGCTCGTCTTCATCCACGGGGCTCGGGCCGGCGGCGCGACCGGCTTCCAGCGCGCTGGTGAGCTGGCCGAAGAAGCGCAGGTGTCGATTCCAGTGCAGGTCGCCGAGCAGTGAATAGCGCTGGAGCCAGACGCCATGCTTGTCCTGCTCGTCCTCACCGAAGGTGGGGTTGTCGGTGTACTCGTAGCGCTGTCGCACCTCGCCGCCGATGGTCAGGTAGCGGCCGGAGCGATTTCCAAGCGGGATATACTTCCAGCAGTCCGGCCAGCAGGATGCGGGCGGCCTATTCGCCAGTTCGGAATAGTCCTCCTGGTAGCGTAATTTTTCTATCGGGGGCAGGCCACTGGAATCCGCCATTCCCCCCACGCTCAACAGCAGGGAAATGGTAGCGAATCCGGTGGATAGAAAGTGCATCTTCCCGGAACTACGCATCCGCGCCAGCTCTGTAGGATGGGTGCAAAGCGAATGTTCGTCGGCGGCGCTGGACTATCAGCTAGCGCCTCTCCATGCTGTTCACCGGTGACCACTCGGGCAGGGCTTTTGTCGGCGGCTGGTGGTATTCCGGGAACGCCTCGGAGGCGTACCGAACTTCACCATTGACTGCGGTCAGGTCGGCCCGGGTATCCAGCAGCTTGCGCTCGTCCACCTCGAATATATCCTGATCGAGGATGGCAAAATCGGCCACCATTCCCGGCGCGATATCCCCCTTGCTGTCCTCCTCACCGGAGAACCAGGCGGACCCTCTGGTAAACAGCTTCAGTGCCGTCTTGCGGTCCAGGCGATTGTCCTTACCGTATAACTCGGTTCCGCCAACAGTTCGGCCGGAAACAACCCAGTAGTAGGTCACCCAGGGGTTGAAGCTGGCCACACGGGTGCCGTCGGTGCCAAGCCCCACCGGGATACCCATCTCCAGCATCTTGCGGATCGGCGGCGCGCGACCTGCGGCTTCTTTGCCGTAGCGGTCAATGAAGTACTCCCCGGCAAAGGCCATACGGCCCTGTACCGCGACCCCGCCACCAAGGGCCTTGATCCGCTCGAGGTTCTTGTCCGAGACGGTCTCCGCATGGTCGATGGCCCAGCGGACCTTGTTGAGTGGCTGGGTCTTGTTCACCTTCTCCAGCACGTTGAGAATATGGCCAATGGATTCGTCGTAGGTAGCGTGGAGCCTGAATGGCCAACCCTGCTTTACGTGCAGACGCACCACCGCCTCCAGCTCCTCTTCCGCGTTCTCCTTCAGGTCCGGCCGCGCCGAGGTGAAGTTCTCATAGTCAGCCGCGGACCAGACCAGGAACTCACCGCCACCCTCTACCACATAGCCATTTTCGTGGCCGCTGTGAAGGTTCTGGTCGTGATCGTAATTGGCCATCCACTTTTTGAACTGCGCCAGTTCCTTGCCGGGCTCCTGGGGGAACAGGTAAGCAGAGATCCGCACGGGTAGCTCCCCATCTTTTGCCATTTTGGTGGAGGCTTTATAGTCATCCGGGAACTGGTGGCCGCCTCCCCCTGCATCCACCGAGCTTGTCTCGCCCAGGCTGAGCAGGTGGCGATAAAACTGGACCGAGGAATTGTATTGCTGCTCCGCATTCAGTGCTGGCAGTGCACCAATGGTCCGGTAGAGGATCATCGGGTTGGGATCAGCGATGAGTCTCCCGGTGGGGTTACCCTGGTCGTCCCGCTCATAGCGGCTTCCCTCGGGGGCCACACTGTCGCGGTTGACGCCCAGGGCTTTCATACCCGCCTTGTTGAGAATCCCACCGGAGTACAGGAAAAGCACAAATACCGGGGTATCAGGCGCAGCCTGGTTAATCTCCGCCACTGTGGGCATGCGCTTTTCCCTGAACTGGTAGGGGGACCAGCCGCCGATCACCCGCACCCACTGGCCTTCCGGGGTACGCCTGGCCTGTTCGCTGATCATCTCCAGCCCTTCTTCCAGGCTTTCCACGCCCTCCCAGCGGGTCTCGGTGTTGTAAAAACGCCCACCCCTGACGGCGTGCACATGGGAGTCGTTGAGTCCCGGGATTACGCGGCGCCCACCGGCATCAATGACCTTTGTGTCCTTGCCCTTCTTTGCCAGCAGTTCGTCGGCATTTTCACTGACTTCAGTGAAGACACCATCCTTGACAGCAAAGGCGGTGAGGTTGTCGCCACCACTGAAGCTTGTCACCTTCGCGTTGGTGACAATCAGGTCGGGCGCACCCAGCGTCGTACCCGCATAGCCCGCGCAAATTGCCAGCAGAAAGTAAGCTACCGATTTCACGATATTTGTCTCCGTCGCGCCAGGACAGCGTTACCAGGCCATTGCCACAAGCGGTGCCAACCATGCCCCGGTTACACCACTCCAAAGCCCGCTATTTCGGGGGCTCGAGGCAAGCAGGATAAATTCACCTCGCCACAAGGATCCTCTACTTTCCTGAACCCGCCCTGTCATAGCTGGTCATCAGGTTGCGATAATCCGGGATATGGTTGCTAAACAGTGTGGCAAGACCTTCTACATCGTTGCGCCAGTCCCGGTGTAATTCACAGGCGAGGCCGAACCATGTCATCAGTTGCGCACCGGCCTGCGTCATCCGGTTCCACGCCGAGTGGCGAGTCAGCTCGTTAAAGGTCCCCGACGCATCTGTCACAACAAACACCTCGAATCCCTCCTCAATCGCGGACAATGCCGGAAACGCCACACAGACTTCGGTGACAATTCCCGCAATGATCAGCTGCTTCTTGCCCGTGGCTTTTACAGCCTTGACGAAGTCCTCATTGTCCCAGGCATTGATCTGGCCCGGCCTGGCAATAAATGGCGCGCCGGGAAATTTCTCTTTCAGTTCTGGGACCAGGGGACCATTCGGCCCATCCTCAAAGCTTGTCGTCAAAATTGCCGGCAGTTTGAAGTATTCTGTCAGGTCGGCAAGGGCCAGCACATTGTTCTTGAACATGTCAGGTTCGATGTCACGCACCAGTGACATCAGGCCGGACTGGTGATCTACAAGGAGAACAGCTGCATCATTCTTATCGAGCTTTACGTAAGGCTTGTTCATGTTCGAATTCCACTGGCTTTCGTGATGCTCACATACTAGCCGAGGTTCTTTCGAACAGTGCTTTAGCCGGCACAGTTTTCAGCACTAGGGATAGCTTTAATTCACTCAGTCTGGCAGCGATTATTTCGCCTCCTATTCCGGTTAATCGGCACGCCATTCGGTATCGACTGGCAATCCCAACAGCGCGCTCTTTGAGAGAAAACGGTGCCACTGAGCTTCTTTGAATGTATCGGGACCTACGCAAGTGCATATCCAACGCCAACAGATCGACTCTTGTCATAACGGCAAGGATGAGCTCTCGGTCGAGCAGATAGTTAATCTTAGGTGGGAAACTGCCCCGGAGACTAACCGAAAAAGTTTGGGGCATGACGCACTTAATACTGGACCTACTTTCTTTAAGCCGTGTTCGGCGCCATCCCCTCGGAGCCTGGGTTATTAACGCCCAGTATAGGCTGGTAATCTGCTACCACTTTCGGAGACACTTTATGTCTGTCAGCTTTCATACTCTGATGGTGATCGACAACCGAGAGTGAAGTGAAGCGGAGTGCAGGACATCGCAGGCCACGCTTTTTTGCGGGCGAATGCTGCGCCTTGTTATGCGTGCCGCACCCAACCGAGGCTGAGCACATAACGTGTACCTGAAACCACCCTTGATACTGAATGCTCTGACAGGTCTGGACGGAAGTACTTTACCCTCGAATTCTCAAAAATTGGCGAATCACACAGAAACTCACCACCAGAATTTGCCTTTTTTATAACTACATTCAATCGGTAGTGGCTACCTGAACTAACCCTATCCTTATGGGGTGGAATTTCTGCACCTTCTCTGAATCTCAGAAGATAACAATCAAAAGGCATTGGCCATTTCGAACCGAGCACGAAAAGCTTTTCATAGCCGGTATTCTGCCTACCTTTTTCCCATCTCCACAACTTCAATTTATACGCTCTCAATATTTCAGTTACTCAAGCGCATAACGCCCGTGTTTAGCAGCCCCGTGTAGCGCAGCGAAATGGGCGTCCGGTGTAGGGCCCCAGGCCCGAAATGTACTACAACTATTTGTTAAAGGCTTTTGAACAAAGCACTCGGTAGTCACTACAACAGCGACGATATTGTCTGGAAGACGCTCACAACTGTCAGGAATCCGCCAATGAAGATCAGTCGTCTTTGAGAGAGATCGATACCCTGAATCAGAACAAAGGTTCCGACCGCGCCGCTGAAAAAGCCTCCGCTGAATTGGGAACCACCGACTGCATAAACAAACACCAAGTAAATTACCGCCAGCAGATAAAGCAATACTCGTAACGGCTTGAACTCAAAACGCTTGTAGTAGGCTTGGTCTTCTGGGGAAAGGTCTTCCTTGTTCACCGAAGGTTCCCTTTAGCTTTTAACGCTGAAGCACCGGCGGCCGCTTTGCGGCCGTCCGAGTGCCATGACTTGTTATGCCTTTATACTTTTGATTGTTTGGATGTCGGAGTGCTCCACTACCGTCCACTCACCGCTATTCCGGAACAATCTTTTACCGAGCCTCGAATAATCAGTCACATCCTGATCGAGACGTTGCCCAATAACCAAACAAACGAGGGGCTCGACACCATCGTTGAACATATCGTGTGCCTTACCATTGATGGGGCAGCCGATGAAATCACCAGCGTTCCCTCGTTGCCGCTCATACCCCAAAGTCGCCACACCACTACCAGACAAAATGAAAATGCACTCTTCTTCATAATGATGAACATGGTACTCCGTCGAGTAGTGGCCAGCGGGAACAGAGACTTGGTGCACGCCCATCTTCTGGAGTCCGACCGCATCACCCAGAGATTTATTGATTCTGACACCCTCGGGATACAAAAAGTGCTGTTTCTCGACACCCTCAAGCTGTTCAATTTCTCTCGCCGATAGGTACATGATTTCCATATCTCCCTTGGGCATAACGTCCGGTTTAGGGGCGGCTGGAGCGTAGTGTAAGCTGTCCCAGCCGCGCTTTTCGCGGCGCCCACAACCGCTTGTTATGCATTATTCAAACATGACGCCCCAATACTCACAACGACCTCCAATATGTGCGGCTTTCTTAGTTGATTCTTCTAAGGTCGAGATAACGAACTCATAGGTCAATTTATTCGTCAACTGGAATTGGGCGTAACCAATTCCCTCTCCAAGTTCAATATCCTCTTCATCTGGATCGATAAATACTACACCCGCAAAGCTTTCAGAAATAAAGTTCTTTTCGTCTTTGCTTAGTGGCCAATGCTCAAATTCGAGCTGAAAGTCTATTTCCACCTCTTGGCTGAAATCAAAACCTTCTTTTTCTATCGATCTAAAAACATCTCCATGTACATCATTTGGCCAACTCATTATTTTCTCCTTATTGATGCATAACGAGCCTGTAGAAAAACAGGATGACAACCTGATATCCCATCGGCTCTCTTTCTTATAAGTTTAATGATCACGATTTAAACACATCCGTTTTACATAATCACTCATTGCACGTATTAAGGGCCTCTTTTGCGCAGACGAGTGTGGATATCCCTGTGAATCAGTGGATCGCCCCGTATCTCATCAACTTCTCAATGTTATGCACCAGGCAGAACATACGCCATTGCCCCTGGACCTTCTCACGACCACGTAAAGAGAAACGGCCTAGCCGTTTATTGGTACCAATATTACCGAACACCGGCTCTACCACCGACATCCGGTGACTATAGATCGTCTTTCCCGCGATACTGTCGACGCGCTTTTTCATCCAGTCGGTCGCCGTGCGGCCATTGGTCCAGGTGGTGGACACCTGCCGGCCGTGGCCGTCGCGGGTATCGGCAGAACCGGGGTTGCGCATGCACTGGTGTTTGAGGTGACAGTGGCGGCAGTCAGTCAGGCGGCCCTCAAAGAACAGCTTGCGCTTGCCCTCACTGACTTGCTCCTCCCTGTAGAGAAGCAGTTCTTTACCGGCTGGGCAGATACAGGTCTTGCGGCGCTTATCGAAGGTGAATTCCCTGGCAGGAATCACCTGCTTGACGCCCACCAGGGTATCGCGATGACGCTTGCCATACTTTTCTTTTTGTTTGGCGAACGCCTTGTCCCGCGAGCGGAACTGGTTGTCGGGGATATAGGCGTTGATGCCTTCCTCTTTCAGATAGGCATTATTGCCCTCGTTGGAGAAACCAGTATCGGCGGTCACGATGGTGCCATCGGCGAGGATGTCCGGATGGATGCCGGCTTTCCGGTAGTGTGCGGTGAGACCATCCAGCATGGGCTTGAGCGTATGGTATTCCTGGCCCTCGCCGAAAGCCTGCGCCTCGACAATGATCTGGTGTTTCTTGTCCACTGCGGCGACACCGTTGTACCCCTGGATGGTGCCCTTGCTGGTGGTCATCTTGGCCGACTCATTGTCGGTGATATTACTTTTGACTTCTTTCGGGGTCTTGCCTTGCCCCATCCTTGGGGCTTGCGTCTTTAGGAACTTGTCTATCTTCTCGAAGTGCTGCTTGAGCGTATCCGTCGCCTGCGCCAGTCGCTGCTTGCGCTCCCGCTCGGCGGGCTTGCGGCCATCCAGCTTCTTGTGTTCCTTGATGCAGTGCCGGATCTTCTTGCGGATCTTGGCCTGCTTTTGCTCGAGTTCCTTGAATGTACCGGAGTGCTCCTTACTGGCATTCGACGGCATCTTGCAACCATCAATCGCAAACAGCTCGTTGCCCAGCAGTCCCTCCTGGTCACATACCATCAGTACCTGCTCAAAGATCGACTCGATCGCATCCGGGTAACTGCTGACAAAGCTGGCGATACTGGTGAAGTGCGGCACTGAATCGCAGGAAAGCGCCTTGAAGATGATATTGTGCTCACATTGCCACTGGATCTCGCGGCTGGAGGTGATGCCCTTGGAGTATGCGAACAGGATGATCTTTAACAGAATGGCGGGATCGTAAGCCGATCGACCACCGGCGTCATTCTGGTACTTTTCGTAGAAGGCAGACAGGTCGATATGGTCATCGATCAGGTGGTGGAGGGTAAATTCGAAGGTATTCGGCTGCAATTGCTCTTCGAAATTGATCACAACCATCGCGTCCTGGTTGTAATTGTACCGCTTGAAGTTTGGCATGGCGGGATTCCCCTTTTCGACCTGCCAATTCTATCAAAAAACACTATATTTTAAGAGTTTTTCTACAGCCAGAACGCCCACAGCAGCGGCGCGCGTTAGCGCGTCCAGCCCGAAGGGCGATGCTGCCTTTGCTTGTTATATTTTTTGCACAAACTTTGTATAGCACTCGGTACACAGCCAAGTGCTACCCCCATAAAAATACCCCGTTGACTCCTCCTCATTATCAGAGGCGAAGATAGTCCAGTAGCAAATAAGACAATGCTCATGATCGTCTGTGATGTCATATTTTTTTAAGAGCCACTCTTGCTGCCTAGCCCACTCAACATTGTCTTGAATGTCGGCAATTTTCCATTGCTCTCCGTGTATCTCTATTAGCTCAGTCATCTCTTAAGAAATATAACGCCCGCAGCAAGGGCGGCCGGAGCGTAGCGTAGGCCGTCCCGCGGAAGCCCGTAGGGCTGGAGCATATTGCCTGCGATTGTTATGCAGGTTTTTCACTCAACACTCCATTTTCGTACTTCCATACCCGACTGACATTTGGTTCACGGGTAGGGAATGAGAACATTAGACCATTCTCGCTTTCCGAAATTTTTGGAGTATCACTGCACGTGCCAAACTCTTCTGTAAGACTATTCTTATCCTTACTCGGGTCTAAAATTCTAAAAAATGCTGGACAGCCGCTGCCGCCAGTAGTTACCTGAACAATCAGATACTCTTTATTTCCCCAAAAGTATGAATCGTTACTTTCGTTAAACATAAAACTCAAGATTTGCCCATCGTCCTTTAGCGCAGATTCACCATTCACCAAAATCTCATAGGTCCAACTATCTGGATCACTCAAAAGCTTTACGTCAACTTTGTTCGATTTTATGTGTAATTCCTCAGAATAAGCTGAAGAACTAATTAGCGACACAAAAACTAACACCACGGCAAGTAAATTTTTCATTATCTTTCCTTTTGCATAACGCTCGCAGCACAGGCCGGAAAACCGCGTAGCGGTTTGGAGGTCCAGGCCACGAAGTGGCCGATTGTTCCTGCGCTTGTTATTGTGATGGGTTGGCACTCAATATTTCTCTCGCTCTGGATGAACAGTTTTCTGACATACAAATGGAGAGTATTTTCTCGTTCATCCCAATTTTTCTCTCCAGCGCAATTTTTGCCATTTCAATCTCCCCGCTTTCCAACAGAGAAAGAATCCTGTTATTCAGAGTTTGCGATTTGGCTAAATCACCATAGCTAATGTCATACGCTTTCATCTGAGATCGAGCTTGTATGATATTCAAAGCTACGGATAAGGATAAAAGTAACCCAAGTGTAATAGTTACGTACTTTTTCATTGGTACAGGTTGATCACATTAACGAACAGCCAACGAGTCCTGCGCTTTTTGCAGGAACTCGTTCGGCGTCTTGTTAGATTTAAGCCAGATAGAACTGTAAAGCATTGTGGTTCACCTCTGGGTAAAATTGCCACTGCTTAAGCAAGGCCTATCGAACTGTGTGGAAGTGAAGTTACTACTGGAAGGGATAGTAGATGCAGCAAAATGCCTTGCCGTGAAGTGAGGCTTACGTCCGCAACCACTCGTGCTTGCGAGCGGAAGCAACGCTTCACGGTAACATAGAAAATTTTTGCTCGTCATCTTCCTTTTAGAAGTAATTCCACTGGCCCAGTTAATTTATATTTCGTTACTGTATTTCTATACAGGTGTTAGATTCTGGTAAAGTCCAAAAGCCAATCACTCCGAGGCCGACAAAATCTAACAGTTAATTCTTAGGCATGGTCATATCTGGGCATATGGGTACATATGACCATGTATGCCTATATGTAGCCATAAATGGGCAGATATGGCCATGCTACAGTTCAACGCTGGTATCTATATCGGTACATTCGTCCGCCAGCCCCTCGACCATCCGGTGTGATAGTCCCAGTGTTACGGCCATCTCCCGTTTCAGGATCCAGGCTTTGCCTCTGGCACTCCAGCGGGCCCCGGCCTGCTTGACCAGCCTGCGCATGGCGAGTTCTTCGCGGCCGACTGACAGGGCGACCGGCTCGGCACGGTCGTGTGCTTGCACAGCGGCCAGCGACACCCCGGGTGCAGGCTTTGCCCGTTCATCGATCACAAGTTCGACGGTAGTGAGGATTTTCTCGCCACAGGTGGACTCGCGGTAGCGAACGGCGCAGAGTCGCTTGCCAAAGCGGTGCTCGAATCGGCGGGCGCCCGGCTGGCCCGGGCGGATGGTCTTGATGACTTGCATGTTCCCCTCCCTGGGAATGCCTATGGTGAGTGCGGGGGATCAGAGCCCGAGCTTGTCCCACATCTGGTCTACCTTCTGGACCACGTCCGGGTCACGCTCGATGGGCCGGCCCCACTCGCGGTCGGTCTCGCCGGGCCACTTGTTGGTGGCATCAAAGCCGATCTTGGAGCCCAGGCCGGATACCGGCGAGGCGAAGTCCAGGTAATCGATGGGTGTGTTCTCCACCATCACCGTGTCCCGTGCCGGGTCCATGCGGGTGGTCATGGCCCAGATCACGTCGTTCCAGTCGCGGGTGTTTACGTCGTCGTCGGTGACGATCACAAACTTGGTGTACATAAACTGGCGCAGGAAGGACCACACGCCCATCATCACCCGCTTGGCGTGGCCGGGATACTGCTTCTTCATGCTGACCACCGCCAGCCGGTAGGAACAGCCCTCCGGGGGCAGGTAGAAGTCTTCGATCTCGGGGAACTGCTTCTTCAGGATGGGCACGAACACCTCGTTCAGGGCCTCGCCCAGCACGGCGGGCTCGTCCGGCGGGCGACCGGTATAGGTGCTGTGGTAGATGGGGTCCTTGCGGTGGGTGATTTTCTCCACCGTGAACACGGGGAAACGATCCACCTCGTTGTAGTAACCGGTATGGTCGCCGTAGGGGCCCTCGTCGGCCATGTCGTCCGGGTAGATGAAGCCCTCCAGCACATACTCGGCACTGGCGGGTACCTGCAGGTCGCTCAGGCCGGCATCCGCCACCTCGGTCTTGTCGCCGCGCAGCAGGCCGGCGAAGGCGTATTCCGACAGGGTGTCGGGCACCGGGGTCACGGCACCGAGGATGGTGGCGGGATCGGCCCCCAGGGCCACAGCCACCGGGTAGGGCTTGCCGGGGTTGCGCTGGCACCAGTCACGGAAATCCAGCGCGCCGCCACGGTGGGACAGCCAGCGCATGATCAGCCGCTTTTTGCCAATCAGCTGCATGCGGTAGATGCCCAGGTTCTGGCGCTTCTTCTCCGGGCCGCGGGTAATGACCAGGGGCCAGGTCACCAGGGGAGCGGCGTCGCCGGGCCAGCAGGTCTGGATCGGCAGCCGGTACAGGTCGACATCCTCGCCGGTCAGCGCCACCTGCTGGCAGGGTGCGTTCTTCACCACCCGGGGGCCCATATTGAGCACCTGCTTGAACACCGGCAGCTTTTCCCAGGCATCGCGCAGGCTTTCCGGGGGCTGCGGCTCCTTGAGGAAAGCCAGCAATTCGCCCACCTCGCGCAGCTCGCGCACGCTCTCGCGGCCCATACCCAGGGCAACCCGCTCGGGGGTGCCGAACAGGTTGGCCAGTACCGGCGTATCGAAACCAACCGGGTTCTCGAACAGGAGTGCCGGTCCGCCGGCCCGCAGGACACGGTCGGCAATTTCGGTCATTTCCAGGTTCGGGTCTACCGGGTGCTTGATGCGCTTGAGCAGGCCGCGTTTTTCCAGCCGCTTGATAAAGTCGCGCAGGTCTTTGTATTTCATGCAGGTCCTGACATCGGTTTCAAACCACGCCAGTGTAAAGGACTCGGCACAAAATGGGGAATGGCAGCCCGGTGGAAACGGGTGCTGGGGAGAGAGGGGGAAACGACCCGCCGGGGGGCGGGCCGTAAAATTCTTAAGCCAGAATCAGCTTAGAAGCGGGGACGACGCGGACGATCTTCGCGCGGCTTGGCTTCGTTAACACGGATGTTACGGCCAGACAGCGGTTGATCATTCATTTCCTCGATCGCCTTACGAGCTTCGTCGTCGTTCGGCATTTCAACGAAACCGAAACCTTTAGAGCGGCCAGTCTCCCGGTCGGTGATTACAGTCGCGCGAGAGATTTCCCCGAAAGCGCCAAAAGCGTCCTGCAGGTCTTCGGAGGTTACCGCGTAGGCCAGATTTCCAATATAGATATTCACAAAAAGTTCTCACTGAGTATGTGGGCTGTCGTGCAAGTCACAAATGGATAACCAGCTCCACCAGATCATCCATCTGAGATTGACCCCTGTCGCCTGCCACAAAATGACTGGCTTGGGCCAATTCGGTCGGGCGTCGTTCGTTCAATACACATCCAGCGCCACAATGTGGGACTTTATATGCCTAACGGCTCGCCTTTTCAATACAAATCGGCGTAAATAATCGCCAATTTCGTCGCGTATTCAAAGCGGGCACCCGCTCAGGTGCCCGATTGTGAATCGCTATTATTTCCGTTTCATGGACAGGAAGAATTCATCGTTGGTCTTGAAGTCCTTCAGCTTGTCGATCAGGAACTCGGTGGCCGCCATATCTTCCATATCGTGCAGCAGCTTGCGCAGGATCCAGACCCGCTGCAGCTCGCCTTCCGGCATCAGCAGCTCCTCACGGCGGGTGCCGGAGCGGCGCACATTGATGGCCGGGTAGACGCGCTTCTCGGCGATCTTGCGGTCCAGCTGCAGTTCCATGTTACCGGTACCCTTGAACTCCTCGAAGATCACTTCGTCCATCTTGGAGCCGGTATCCACCAGCGCGGTGGCGATGATCGACAGGCTGCCGCCCTCTTCGATGTTACGCGCGGCACCGAAGAAGCGCTTGGGGCGCTCCAGTGCGTGGGCGTCCACACCGCCGGTCAGGACCTTGCCGGAACTCGGTACGGTAGTGTTGTACGCGCGCGCCAGGCGGGTGATGGAGTCCAGCAGGATCACCACGTCCTTCTTGTGCTCCACCAGGCGCTTGGCCTTCTCGATCACCATCTCGGCCACCTGGACGTGGCGCGCCGGCGGCTCGTCGAAGGTGGAGGCCACGACCTCACCGCGGACGGAGCGCTGCATCTCGGTGACTTCTTCCGGGCGCTCGTCGATCAGCAGGACGATCAGGTGGCACTCCGGGTTGTTGCGGGTGATGGCCTGGGCCATGTTCTGCAACATGATGGTCTTACCGGCCTTGGGCGGTGCCACGATCAGCCCGCGCTGGCCCTTGCCGATCGGCGCCACCAGGTCGATGATGCGGCCAATCAGGTCCTCGGAGGAACCGTTGCCACACTCGAGGGTCAGGCGGTTGTTGGGGAACAGCGGGGTGAGGTTTTCGAAGAGGATCTTGCTGCGGGCGTTTTCCGGCTTGTCGAAGTTGATCTCGCTGACTTTCAGCAGCGCGAAGTAGCGCTCGCCCTCTTTCGGCGGCCGGATCTTGCCGGCAATGGAGTCACCGGTACGCAGGTTAAAGCGCCGGATCTGGCTGGGGGACACATAGATGTCGTCGGGGCCCGCCAGGTAGGAAGAGTCGGCAGAGCGCAAAAAACCAAAACCATCCTGCAGGATTTCCAGGACACCGTCGCCGTAGATATCTTCACCGCTCTTCGCGTGACGCTTGAGGATGTTGAAGATAATGTCCTGCTTGCGCGAGCGGGCCAGGTTTTCGAGGCCCATGCCCTTGGCAATTTCAATCAGCTCTTCAATGGGTTTGGTTTTTAATTCGGAAAGATTCATACCAATTGCTTTATTAACGTTTCTGTTTTCAATTGGCGCGGACGCGCCTGATTTTTTAGGAGGGGTTTGAGAAATCTGTTCTATCTTGCCCACGCTTGGATGCCCAGGTTATGGCCGAAATCAGGTTTGCCGCGAACGCGACAACATCAGGGGAAATCATACCGCTCTCAAGCCAGCTAATCGGGCAGCTCAGCTTCAGAAAAGTTCAACTCGAGGAGTTTGTGCGCCGGGGGGTCTGTAACCTTGCGGAGGGGCGACTTGGTTCAGCTCGGTCCAGATCAGTTAGTTGGCTCGTCGGAGCGGTTTCAAGAATGATAGCCAGTATAACGGCAGAATGCCATCCTGCAAGGGGTATTTGCCCCCCGCAGGACGGGGCGGCCGGGCAATCCCGGCCAGGGGGCCAGCCTTACAGCTGGCTGTCGATAAACTCGGTCAGCTGGGCGCGGGACAGGGCGCCGACCTTGGTGCCTTCCACATTGCCGCCCTTGAACAGCAGCAAGGTCGGGATACCGCGGACATTGTACTTGGCCGGGGATTCCTTGTTGGCATCCACGTCGACCTTGACGATCTTCAGCTTGTCGCCGTAGTGACCGGCCAGGTCTTCCAGTACCGGAGCGATCATCTTGCAGGGGCCGCACCATTGCGCCCAGAAATCTACCAGTACCGGGCCCTCGGCCTTCAGAACCTCGGCTTCGAATTCGGCGTCGGTGACATTGACAATAGCGTTATCGCTCATATTGCTTTCCTGTTCTCTGGGTTACTCGGTGCGGTCGACCCCGCGGCGGGGTGCCGGCACATGATAAGGACTGCCCGGCCCCACCCGCAAGGGATGGCCCCGGGGCACCGTTTCCCCCCTAGATGGGGGCACAGGTGCCGGTTTCAAGCCCGTCAACTGCAGGCCTGCCCACTGGTTCAATTATGGCCCCTGGTCCCCGGGGCGGGTTCCCGGTTGGCTCAGGGCTGGTTGCAGGTTCGCTCAGGGCTGTTCCAGGAACCGCTGCAGGATCTCGTCAAGGTAGTCGAAGCCGAAGGTGCTGGCGGCGATGCGCGGCCCCAGTGGCTGTACCAGCTGCAGTTGCTCAAGCGATGGCCACTGGCGCTCCAGCACCGCCAGCGGCAGCCCGGTATAGGGGGCGAAGCTCCCCACCGGCACGCCTCGGACCAGTCGCAACGCATTCATCAGGAACTCCAGCGGCAACTCCTCGGTGGCCACGGCCTCCACCAGCGGCAACTCCAGCGCATCCTCGCCGTTAGCCAGCGGTAGCGCTTCAGCGCCTGCGGCCCGCGGAAGCGCTAAATAGTGCCGGGGGGCACGGGTGCGGCGGCTACGCAGTATCCGCCCCTCCCCGGGCAGCGTGACCTTGCCGTGGGCACCGGCGCCGATGCCCAGGTAGTCGCCAAAGGACCAGTAATTGAGGTTGTGGCGGGACTCCAGCCCCGCCTGGCAGTAGGCGGACACCTCGTAGCGGCCGTAGCCCTGCAGCGCCAGGTACTCGCGGCCGGAACCCTGCATGGAGACAATATGGGCGGGACCCGGCACCACCGGCGGCGCACTGTAAAAGGCAGTATTGGGCTCGATGGTCAGCTGATACCAGGAGATATGCTCCGGCGCCAGTGACACCGCCCGGCGCAGGTCCGCCAGCGCCTCTTCCTCGGACTGCTGCGGCAGGCCGTGCATCAGGTCCAGGTTGATATTGTCGAAGCCCGCCCGGCGTGCCATTTCCAGCGCGCCCTCGGCCTCGCTGCCGGAGTGGATCCGGCCCAGGTTATCCAGCTGTTGCGTATCGAAGCTCTGCACCCCGATCGACAGCCGGTTGACCCCGGCGGCGCGGTAGCCGGCGAACTTGGCCTGCTCGAAGGTGCCCGGGTTTGCCTCCAGGGTGATCTCGATATCATCCGCAAAGCCTACTTCCCGCTCCGCAGCGGCGAGAATGGCACCGATGGCCTGCGGCGAGAACAGGCTCGGGGTGCCACCGCCGAAGAAGATGCTCTGCAACCGGCGCCCCTGCGCCCACAGCCGCTGGCTGCGCAGGTCACGCTCCAGCTGCGCCACGTATTCCGTCTCAGGCAGCGTTTCGCCGGCGGCGTGGGAATTGAAGTCGCAGTAGGGGCATTTGCGCACACACCAGGGAATATGCACATAGAGGCTCAGCGGCGGCAGCGCCAGCAGCTTGTCACGCTCTTCCGCCAACTTCAGTTCCCACCCTTTATCTGTTCACGCCCCATCAATTCCTGCCAGAGTTGCCCGAACTGCTGCACCGCCCGGGCGCGGTGACTGATGCGGTTTTTCACCTCGCGCGGCAGCTCCGCGGAACTGCAGCCCTGCTCTTCCACATAGAACAGCGGGTCGTAACCAAAGCCCTGCTCCCCGGCCGGCTCCCGCAGGATACGCCCGCTCCAGCGCGCACTGCACACCAGCGGTACCGGGTCGTCATGGGAACGCACGAACGCCAGGGCACAATGGAAGCTCGCTCCCCGGCGCTCGTCGGGCACATCCGCCAGCGCCTCCAGGAGCTTGCGGTTGTTGTCCGCGTCACTGGCGTCACTGCCTGCGTAGCGGGCCGAATAGATGCCCGGTGCACCGCCAAGTGCGTCCACCGCCAGGCCTGAGTCATCGGCAAGCGCCGGTAACCCGCTGATGCGGCTGGCATGGCGCGCCTTGATCAGGGCGTTCTCGATAAAGCTGAGGCCGGTTTCATCGGCCTCCGGCACATCGAAATCGGACTGCGGTGCCACCTCGATGTCCCAGCTTGAGAAAAGCTGGGAAAATTCGCGTAACTTGCCGGCATTGCCACTGGCCAGCACGATCTTGTCAAACATTCAGGAATTCCAGGATTTGTCTTTTATTGCCGGTATGCGGCTACCGCCACCGTCGATGCGGTAGCGCAACGTAAAAGCGAGCGCCAGGCGCTCGCTTTGCTTGCTTTCCAGGTAACGCCGTCGGGAATGGCCGGCCTTCAGCCGCGCTCCAGCTTGCGCCGGAAAGTAATGGTCTCGGTGCGGCCATCGGGCAGTTTGACATTCACATTGAACGTCAGCACCTCTTCATCCTCGAAACGCAGGGGTGCCAGGTAATAAACTGCATCCCCGTCGCGAATCTCGGTGAATTCCAGGTTGCGCGACTGTTGCATCAGGTTGCTGGCGGTTCCCGACATCTCGGAGGCCAGCCCCTTGGTGCCGCCGTCTTTTTTCACCACCGACACATTGACGAAGGCGCGGTCACCGGCGCGCACCAACTGGTAGTTCTGCGCAATCTCCGGTTTGATGAAATCGCTGTTGAATACCGAATAGATCACCCGGTAGTCACCGAAATCCTCATGGCTCTTGATGATCTTGGCTTCCTGCGCCGCGGCGCTGGCAGCCCAGAACAGCAGCACGGCGGCGCCCACTGCGGCTAAGATGCGTTTCACGTTCACCTCCTCTGTCACCTGCGGTGCGCGGTCTGCGTGGCCCGGTTACAGCGGGGCCGCATGGCGCGCTTTTACTTTTACTAGATTCAGTTTAGCGAGTGAGATGGTAAATTGCCGTCTCGCCGAACAGATTGGGCAGGAAATCCTTGAACGCCCTGCCTGGCAATGACTCTGATACTACCTGCCGGTGCAGGATAGTCCAGTCGTTCTCCCGACAGAGCAGGTCAAAGTCCCGGAAAGTACAAAAATGAATATTGGGCGTGTCGTACCACTCAAATGGTAATAAATCCGACACGGGCATACGCCCGGAAAAGGCCAGGTGCCAGCGTGCGCTCCACTGGCCGAAGTTGGGGAAGGTAATGATGCACTCACGCCCCACCCGCAGCATCTCCCGCACTACCAGGTGTGGCTGGCGCAGGGTCTGCAGGGCCTGGGTCATCACCACCGTATCAAAACTGCCGTCGGCAAAATTGCCCAGGCCCTGGTCCAGGTTCTGCTCCACCACATTGACCCCGCGCGCCAGGCAGCGCTCGATCTGTCCGTGGTCGATTTCCAGGCCGTAGCCACTCACCTGCTTGTGGCGGCCGAGCTGCTCCAGCAACAGGCCATCGCCACAGCCCAGGTCCAGTACGCGGGTATGCGGCGCGATCCACTCCTGGATGATGTCCAGATCGATACGCATCAGCCGTTCACCTCTTCACTGCATTCCGCGGCAACGCCTGCCATATAGGTGCCGAACACCCGTCGATAGCGATCATTGGGCAACAGGAAGGCGTCATGTCCCATGGCGGACTCAATCTCGGCGTAGCTGACAGGAATATTGGCGTGCATCAATGCGTCGGCAATTTCCCGCGACCGCTCGGGCGCAAAGCGCCAGTCGGACGTGAACGACAGCAACAGGAAACGGCAGCGGGCATGGGAGAAAGCCGCCACCGGGTCGTCGCCGTATTCCCGCGCCAGGTCAAAATAATCCAGTGCACGGGTCATCAGGATATAGGTGTTGGGGTCGAAGCTGCTGGAGAAGGTATCGCCCTGGTAACGCAGGTAACTCTGCACCTGGAATTCCACTTCTTCCTCCGCCCCCAGGCGGAAGCTGCCGGAGCGCAGTTCGCGCCCGAACTTGCGTCCCAGGCCATCATCGGACAGGTAGGTGATGTGGCCAATCATGCGCGCCACGGCCAGGCCCCGGCGGGGCAGCTGACCCTGTTCCAGGTAGCGGCCCTCGCAGAAGTCCGGGTCCGAGGTAATCGCCTGCCGTGCCGTCTCGTTGAAGGCAATGTTCTGCGCCGAGAGCTTCATTGCCGAGGCGATCACCACGCAGTGGCGTAACCGCTCCGGGTACTCGAGTGCCCAGCGCATTGCCTGCATGCCACCCAGGCTGCCGCCAATCACTGCGGCCCACTGATCGATGCCGAGGACATCGGCCAGCCGCGCCTGGCTGTGCACCCAGTCGCGCACGCGCAGCATGGGGAAATCCGGCCCCCAGGGCCGGCCCGTTTCCGGGTTGGTGTCCGCCGGGCCGGTGGAACCGTGGCAGCCCCCCAGGTTATTCAGCGACACCACGAAAAAGCGGTCGGTATCGATCGGCTTGCCGGGCCCAATATAGTTGTCCCACCAGCCGGGGCGCTTGTCGTCGGGATGGTGGCGCCCGGCGGCGTGGTGATGGCCGGACAACGCGTGGCAGATCAGCACCGCATTGCTGCGCTCGGCATTGAGCTCGCCATAGGTTTCGTAAACGAGCGTGTAGTCACGCAGCGTGCGCCCACAGGCCAGTTCCAGTGGCTCACTGAATGTATGCCGCTGCGGTACCACAATACCGACTGAGCCCGCCGCACTGGCCGGGCCGGATCCGGAGGGCGCGGCACCGGCAGGCTGCGGGCGCGCGTCTGCTGAGGGGGAGACTTTTTCCGTGGACAAGGCGGCTTCGCTTGGTGATCAGAATCGGGGCCCCCGGGCACACTGCTGCACGCCAGTGCGGCGATCGGGGCGTGCGGCAAGTTTACGGGAGCGCGCCGGAAAATTACAAATGATGGCCAGCGTCAGTTGCTGGCCGGGGCCTTCAGCGGGGTCACATTGCTGGCCCGGGGCGGCGGGGCCACCGGACGCGGTGATGGCGCGCTGCGGCGCAGCAGCTCTTCCAGGGATGCCAGCGCGCTGTCGTTGCGCACCACTTCGCTCTCCAGCGCACGCAGGTCGGTGCGCTTGCTCTGGGTCTTCTGCTTCAGCTCGGTAAGCTTGATCAGGTGCCGGTTCAGCAGGTGCTTCTGGTACTGCGCGTGCTGTTTGAGGGGTTCCAGCGCCTGGTCGAGCCAGCCATCGGCAGCGGAAATCAGCTGGCTGTAGAGCCGGCCCACCTCGCTGGCGAGGGTGGCCAGGAAGCGCTCCGTCAGGCGGTTGCGGCGCGCCAGCAATAGCTGCGGCGAGCGGCGCAGCTGGGCCGCCTGGCGGTGCAGGCCGCGCAGGGCAGCGCGGAAGCTGCCCATGTCGAGATGCTGTTCACTGGCATCCAGGTGACTCAGCGAGGAGCGCTCGAAGATCGCATCCACCACCCGGTTAGCCTGTTCCGCCTCGCGTTCCAGGCTGCCCAGCTGGTGATCCACACCGTGCATGAAATCGTCGATGGCCTTGGCCAGTCCCAGCGGCGTCCAGCGCTCGTAGAGCGCGCGACTGGTTTCCTCGATCAGGGTCTGCAGCTGCTGGCTGGACACCGGCTCCAGCAGGGCCGCACGCTGGCGGGCCAGCATGCGCTGGCTGGATTTCAGGGTCAGCAGCTCCTGGTGGCAGAGCTTGTGTTGCTCGCGGGCGGTCTTGTGCAGGGCCACCAGCTCTTCCAGTTGCTCCTTGGTGGTGCCGCTGTTCTGCTCCAGGTGGGACAGTGCCGCGCGACCGCTGTTGAGCCGGCGCTTGAGCAGGTCGCGGGTATCCGCCATCAGCGTCAGTGCCTGGTGCAGGGAGCGGTGCTCGGAAACTTTCTGGCGGTGCTCCAGCAGGCGCTCCACCAGCATGCGCTCGAAGTCCTGGAAATGGCTGTCCCGCAGCAGCTGCGGGTCGCGCTGGTGCCGTGCCACCAGGGCCTGCTTGGCGGACACCCCCACCACGCTCTCCATCGGCAGCTCCAGCAGCTTGGCAACCTGCGCGCGCATACCGCGCAGCATCTGCTCGTGATCCTCGTCCGGGTCTCCCCAGAGCACATCGATCTTGTTCAGCAGCGCCATTACCGCGGTGCCGCGGTGTTCCTTCAACGGCACCAGGTGGGTCTCCCACATATTCAGGTCAGTACCGCTTACGCCCGCATCGGCGGACAGCAGGAAGGCCACCGCCTGGGCACTGGGCAGCGTGCTCAGGGTCAGTTCCGGCTCGTTGCCCAGGGCATTGAGCCCCGGTGTATCGAGGATGCGCAGTCCCTGTGACAGCAGCGGGTGCGGCAGGCAGATCAGGGCATAGCGCCAGGCCGGGATCTCCACCAGGTTGCCGTGGCTGTCCAGGTGGCGACGATCGAAGCCATAGCGCGCGGCCTCCTCCGGGGTAACCGTTTTGCTCGCGGCCACTTTCTGCAGCGCCGCGCGGGTCGCCTCCGGGTCATCGGCATTGAACTGGTGCGAGACCCATTTCTGCGGGATGCGCCGGAAGCTTTCCAGGCTGGTATTGGTGGACAGGGTTTCGATGGGCAACAGGCGCAGGCTGGCCTTGTCGCTGCCGTCGCTGTAGATCTCGGTGGGGCACATGGTGGTGCGCCCCGGCTTGGACGGCAGCAGGCGCTTGCCATAAGTATGGGACAGCAGCGCGTTGATCAGTTCGGTCTTGCCCCGGGAGAACTCGCCCACCAGCGCCAGCGTGAACTGGTCCTCCGCCAGCAGCGCGCGGGCCTGCCGCACTACCTGGCGGGCGCCGGCGGAGTTGGGGAAGTGCTGCTCCAGCCAGTTATTGAACTCGTCAAACTGGTGGTCGAGCGCTTTCTTCCAGCGGTCGTACTCGGCAATGTGCTGTCGCAAGATGGCGTCTTCCATGTATTCCTGTTGTTCTTCTACTGCTGCTTTATTTTGCGAATTTCCCGGGGAGCGGGGCATTGTCCGCTAACAGGGACATTTATAAAAGCTGGCGCGCAAGCAAAATGCGACCCAGTGCGCGGAATACACACACAAGCCGGGAATTCATGCGGCGTTTAACGCCCAGGCGGCGCAGGCCGGGGGCGGGCAGGAATCGCCGGGCGCACGGCGCCCGGCGGGACAGCGGTGGATCAGAAAGGAATATGCCAGAACAGGCTGTAGACAAATGCCGGCATGCTGGCGGCCTGGGCAAACCCTACCAGCAGCTTGTCCGCCACTGTCAGCAGGATAAACAGGAAGATCGGGCTGATGTCGATCATTCCCAGCGGCGGGATGACTTTGCGTATCGGGCCCATGAAGGGCTCCAGCAGCTGGTGCAACAACAGCAGCGCCGGATGGCTGCTCTGCGGTGCAATCCAGCTGAACACGATTGAAATCAGCATTCCCACGAACACGATGGCGATAGTGGTGCTGATACAGCCGATCAACGACCACAACAGCGCGCTCAATGGGTTCACCAGTCCGGCCCCGATCATAAAACCGCACACGATAATCATCACGGTGCCCACCAGCAGCGCCAGCACCAGCGACGCCATGTCGACGCCGAACATCCCGGGCACCACCTTGCGCAGCGGCAGCAGCAGCGGATTGGTGACTTTCACCACGCCCTGGGAGATGGGATTGTAAAAATCGGCCCGCGCCAGCTGCAGCAGGAAGCGCAGCAGTACCGCGAACAGGAAGAGAATCCCCAGTGTAGCGACCAGAAAAACGCCGATATTGGAAAACGTATTGCCCATGAATTGTCCCTGTTAGCTCTGTTATGGGGTCGTTGCCGTAAAGGTGCCCGGCTACTGGTCAAGCTCGCGCGCCATCTGCGCAGCGCGTTCCGCACAGTCGCCCATGGCCTGTTCCACCAGCGACTTCAGGCCACCCTGCTCGAAGCAGCGGATGGCGCGCTCCGTGGTGCCACCGGGAGACATCACGTTGCGGCGCAGCTGGGCCACATCGACGTCGCTGGCCGTGGCCAGTTTCGCCGCACCCAGAGCGGTTTGCAAGGTGAGCCGCTCGGCGTCTGCACGGGCCATGCCGGCCTTCTCCGCCGCATCGATCATCGACTCCATAAAGAGAAAGTAGTAAGCCGGCCCGGAGCCTGACACCGCAATCACCTGGTCGATGCCGGATTCCTCATCGACCCAGTGGGCCAGCCCCACCGCCTCGGCAATGCGCTGCGCCTGGCCGCGCTGCTCCTCACTGACATCGTCCGCCGCAAACAGACCGGTGACGCCAGTGCCCACCAGCGCCGGCGTGTTGGGCATGGCCCGTACAACCGGCACCCCTTCACCCAGCCAGCGCTGGTAGGCAGCGAGGGGAATACCCGCCGCCAGGGTTACCACCAGCGGCCGGCGCTCCTGCACCACGTCGCGGATGGATTCACACAGGTCCTTCATCACCTGCGGCTTGACCGAGAGCACCAGGATATCGGTATCGGCGATGGCCGCCGCGTTGTCCGTGCCCACCGGCACCCCGGTGCGGGCGGCAAAGGCATCCAGCTTCTGCCGGTCGCGACCGGTCGCCAGGATCCTGTCCGCGGGGTAGCCATCCGCCACCAGCCCGCCGATTACCGCACCGGCCATGTTGCCGGCGCCACCGATAAATACCATTCTGGGTGTGTCCACTGTTACCTCTCGTCGTTGGATCCTGTTGTGCCTGTGCCGCGCGGGCGTGGGCTAATTATGGCCGCCGGGGCGGGCCTGTGGGAATGGCGCCCGCCACTGCAACTTACTGGTCGCGCCGCCCGAAGATATCCGTGCCCACCCGTACCATCGTGCTGCCTGCCTCGATTGCCGCCTCCAGGTCCCCGGACATCCCCATCGACAGGGTGTCCAGCGGCGCCCCGGGCAGTTCCTCACGCAACTGCTGCAGCAGCGCCGCCAGCGCCGCAAACGGCTCACGCTGCGCCGCCGCATCTGCCCGCGGGGCGGGAATCGCCATCAGGCCCCGCAGCCGCAGGCCGGGCAATCCGGCGACGGCCCGCGCCAGCGCCGGCAGCTCTGCCGGCGCCACTCCGGACTTGCTCTCCTCGGCATCGATATTCACCTGCAGGCAGATATTCAGCGGTGCCATCCCCGCCGGTCGCTGTTCCGACAGCCGCCGGGCAATTTTCAGCCGGTCCACGGTATGCAGCCACTGGAAATGCTCCGCCACGGCGCGGGTCTTGTTCGACTGCAGCGGGCCGATGAAATGCCAGCAGATCGACAGGCCTGACAGTTCAGCCTGCTTGTCCAGAGCCTCCTGCAGGTAGTTTTCGCCAAAATCGCGCTGCCCCGCAGCAAAGGCTGCGCGCAGGTCTTCAGCCGGCTTGGTCTTGGAAACCGCCAGCAGTGTCACGCTGTCACTGTCGCGACCGCAGCTACGGCAACATGTGACAATCCGCTCACGCACGCGATTGAGGTTTTCGGTGATATCCGCTTTGCGCATATACTAGGTCCGGTACCAGAAATGGGCGGATTGTACTAACAGAGTCCGGGGAAGGCATATGCTGCCGCCTCGCACAGGTTAAATAATCACCAGAACAGGTCCGCCGAGAACAATAAGGTAGCAGTATGGACATCACAGAACTCCTCGCCTTCAGCGCCAAGCAGAACGCTTCCGACTTGCACCTCTCCGCCGGGCTGCCGCCGATGATCCGGGTGGATGGCGATGTGCGCCGCATCAACCTGCCCCCGATGGAGCACAAGGAGGTCCACGCGCTGATCTATGAGATCATGAACGACAAGCAGCGCAAGGATTTCGAGGAGTTCCTGGAAACGGACTTCTCCTTCGAAGTCCCGGGCGTCGCCCGCTTCCGGGTCAACGCCTTCAACCACAACCGCGGTGCCGGCGCCGTGTTCCGGACCATTCCCTCCAAGGTACTGACCATGGAGGACCTGGGCATGGGCCAGGTGTTCAAGCAGATCTCCGACATGCCGCGCGGCCTGGTGCTGGTCACCGGCCCCACCGGTTCCGGTAAGTCCACCAGCCTGGCGGCCATGGTGGACTACATCAATGACAACAAGTACGAGCACATCCTCACCGTCGAGGACCCGATCGAATTCGTGCACGAATCCAAGAAGTGCCTGGTGAACCAGCGCGAGGTGCACCGCGACACCCACGGCTTCGCCGAGGCACTGCGCTCCGCCCTGCGGGAAGACCCGGACATCATCCTCGTGGGCGAGATGCGTGACCTGGAGACCATTCGTCTGGCGCTCACCGCCGCGGAGACTGGCCACCTGGTATTCGGCACCCTGCACACCACCTCCGCCGCCAAGACCATCGACCGGGTGGTTGACGTGTTCCCGGCCGCGGAAAAGGCCATGGTGCGCTCAATGCTGTCGGAATCCCTGCAGGCGGTGATCTCCCAGACGCTGATGAAGCGCGTCGGTGGCGGCCGCGTGGCGGCACATGAAATCATGCGCGGCACCCCGGCGATCCGTAACCTGATCCGTGAGGACAAGATCGCGCAGATGTACTCCGCCATCCAGACCGGCGCCAATGTGGGCATGCAGACCATGGACCAGTGCCTCCAGGACCTGGTCGAGAAGCGCATCATCAGCCGCGAGACGGCGCGCGAAAAAGCCAAGATGCCGGAAAATTTCTAACACCGGCAAACCGGTGTCAGCCAGTGCGGGGCCACGGCCCTGCCAGCGGGCCGCAAGCCCGCCACAACAATCGATAAAAAGCGGTAACCACAATGGAAATCGAAAGACTCCTCCAGCTTGTCGTCGAGAAAGGCGCATCCGACCTGTTTATCACTGCCGGGGTGCCGCCCTCAATCAAGGTGCACGGCAAGGTGGTGCCCGCCAGCAGCACGGCTCTGACCCCGGAAAAGGCCCGCGAGATGGTCGTCGGGGTAATGAACGAGAAACAGCGGCGCGAGTTCGCGGAAAAGAAAGAGCTCAACTTTGCCATCGCGGTGCGCAATGTGGGCCGCTTCCGGGTCTCGGCGTTCTTCCAGCGCAACCTGGTGGGCATGGTGCTGCGGCGGATCGAGACCAAGATCCCCACCATCGATGGCCTGGGGCTGCCGGAAGTGGTCAAGGAACTGGCGATGACCAAGCGCGGCCTGATCATCTTCGTGGGTGCCACCGGTACCGGTAAGTCCACGTCACTGGCCTCGATGATCGGCCACCGCAATGAGAACTCCAAGGGACACATCATCTCGATCGAGGACCCGATCGAATTCGTCCACCAGCACCGCGGCTGTATCGTGACCCAGCGCGAGGTGGGCCTGGATACCGAATCCTTCGAAGTGGCCCTGAAGAACACCCTGCGCCAGGCGCCGGACGTGATCCTGATTGGTGAGGTGCGCTCCCGCGAAACCATGGACCACGCCATCGCCTTCGCCGAAACCGGCCACCTGTGCCTGTGTACCCTGCACGCCAACAATGCCAACCAGGCGCTGGACCGGATCATCCACTTCTTCCCCGCCGACCGGCACCAGCAACTGTGGATGGACCTGTCCCTGAACCTGAGGGCCATGGTGGCCCAGCAGCTGGTACCCACCCCGGATGGCGACGGCCGCCGCGCGTGCCTGGAAATCATGATCAACACCCCGCTGGCCTCGGACCTGATCCGCAAGGGCGAGGTGCACAAGCTGAAAGAGTTGATGAAGCGCTCCAACGAGCAGGGGATGCAGACTTTCGACCAGGCCCTGTACGAACTGTACGACCGCGGCGAGATCACCTACGAGGACGCCCTCGCCCACGCCGACTCCGCCAACGACCTGCGCCTGATGATCAAGCTCAAGTCAGAATCCGACGCCGAGTACCTGAACGAGGCAGCGGGCGAGCTGAGCCTTGAAGGCGAGACTGACGACTACAAGGGACCGCAGATTTTCTGATTTGCGGCGTCTACCCATTCAACATCCATGATTGAAAGGTGTGTCAGTGAGGCGCAAGGCGGTTCGCTGACACACCTTTCCAGCCACAGCAGGCGCTAAACACCGAGAAGCACCTGACACTCCCGCCACGCCCCCCTCACTGCCATATGCCAGGCAATTTTATCCCTTACAACTGTTATCATTGAGAATTAAGTTCTCACCATATCCTGATAACAATAAATTCGGAGGTTTCATGCTCAAGGGGGCAAGGCTATTTTTAGTCCTTTGGGGGGCTCTCGCCCTGATAAACTGCGGTGGCGGCGGTAGTGGTGGCAACAGTGATCCATCACCTGGTTCAACTTCACCCCCGGAGACGCAACTGTCAGAACAGGACCTGACGTTTTCGCAGGAGGGGCCAGTCGCCCTGACAGTCGGGGAAAGCCTGGACAATCCCGCGACTGCGCCCGGCAGTGGCGCTATTACTTATAGTTCCGGCAATGAACAGGTAGCGATGGTCGACGGTAGCGGCCAGGTTACAGCCATGGGTGCGGGCAGCACCAGGATTACGGCCAATATCGCAGAGGACTCCGAGTACAGCGGAGCCTCCGCTGCCTATGATGTCAACGTATCAACCAGGGAAAACGCGCTCTCCTTTTCCTCAGCTGAGGTACAACCACTCGCGACAGGAAAAAGCCTGTCCAACCCGGCAAGCGGACTCGCCTCCACCGACATCACCTACAGCTCGAGCAATACCAATGTTGCGACAGTCGCCCCCGATGGCGTGGTGACAGCGCATGGACTGGGCAGGTCAATAATTTCAGCGCACCAGGAAGCCGACAGTGTTTTTTCTGCTGCGTCTGCATCTTTTGAAATCCGCACCAGCGCCATAATGCACGCCTGGAGCGGAGCCTCGGACACCTTGCTTGAACTCCCTGAGGCAACCTACGGTATGAGCCTTTACAGCTCTAGCGAGCCGGAATGCGATATTGGTAACTTCGCTGGCTGTGCGAACGGCAGTGTGCAGGCTATTGATGGCTCACTTGTCGACAATAATGCAACGCTGGGCACTCCCGCCTACCTGAAACTTGCCGGAACGAGTGAGGTCACCGCCTGGCCACACCAGTTCAGTCGCCGCACGCAACACCAGGTGATCGAGTTCAATGGCAAACTGTGGCTTTACGGCGGTACCAGCAGCGGCAGGACACCGTTTGACCCCTGGGTCTCCAGCGATGGCCGGGTTTGGCAACAGGCGGATTCCAACCTGCCGGGTCGCAGGCTCGATCACCAGATCGTCGAGCACGGGGGAAAGCTGTTCCTGATTGCAGGCAATAGTGATGGCGAGAAGAGTGATGTCTGGACATCGACCAATGGCACCGAGTGGACGCAGCTCACCGGCGATGCCGGATTCCCGCCCAGGGCCGACCACCAGGCAGTGAGCTTCAACGGGAAATTATGGGTGATCGGTGGTTCCAGCTGGAGCGACAGCAGCAGCATATTTTCAGATGTCTGGTCCTCTCCCGATGGCATCACCTGGACTCGGGAAGTTGCAACCGCGCCTTTCGGTGGACGCTTCGGGCACCGTGTCGCCGTGTACGACAACAGGCTCTGGCTGACCGGTGGGGAAGCAAATGGGGAGAACGAGACTGTCTGGTCCTCTCCTGACGGCAAAAACTGGAACAGGGCAGCCGACCTGGAGCAGTTTGCCAACCTTCGCAACCACCAGATGCTGACCCACCAGGGCAAACTCTGGATAATCGGGACTTCCGCTTACCTGGACTTCAACCCCATTGAAACCACGGCATGGCGGTCTGGCGACGGTATCAACTGGGAGCAGCTGGATATCGATGCACAGGCGCTGGCTGACAGCCATATCAGGGAGCACCAGGCCGTCTCTTTCCGGGACCGCCTGTGGATTGTCGGCGGGAGCTACACAGTATCCCTCGGGGAAAACTCCAGCGGGAGCAAGCGCAGGAACTGGGTATGGTCAACAGGCTCTGGCTCTTCCTGGATCCGGGAGTCGCCGGCGCAGGCATTGCCGGAAAACATCTACTATGGCGATATCCCCGTCGTGGCTTCAGATGAGCAGTTTATCCTTCTTGACCCGGTCGATCAGAGCAACCCGTCCGATGCCGTCATCTGGCAATCAGCGGATGGCCTCGAATGGTCCAGGCGAACAACGACTGGCGGCTTGCTTCGCCGGAGCGGTCACCGGCTCGCCTATTTTGACAACCGGTTCTGGCTGATTGGCGGTTACGACCTGGGCTCGGGCACGGCAGCCAAAAACGACGTCTGGTCGTCACCCGATGGTATTTCCTGGTCGCAGGAAACCAGCGACGCCGGCTTTCCTGCCGAGACAGGCCACCGCGTGGTTGTGCATGACAACAGGTTGTGGGTATTTGCCCAGGCCGAGGTCAGCGGGGTCCCCACGAATGAGGTCTGGTCTTCGGCAGATGGCATCAACTGGGACCTGGTCTCTTCACTGCCCCAGTTTTCGCCACTGGAAAGATATGAAGTATCCAGCTTCAACGGCAAGCTGTGGGTCAGTGGCGGCTCTGATCCGGTAGACAACACTCTCAAGCGCGACGTCTGGTATTCCGGGGACGGGAAAAGCTGGCAGCAGGTAATACCGGTTCCAGCATTCCCCGCGCGGGTCTATCACCAGGTAACGAACTACGAGGGCAAGCTGTGGCTGACTGGCGGCTACGACAGCAGCATCAATGCCCTGGGTGATATCTGGACATCCGAAGACGGGATCACCTGGATTCAGGCAGCCGGTGATGCACCATTCGCGCCCCGCTACCACCACCAGCTACTGCCCTTTAATGGTGAGCTATGGATGCTTGGCGGTGTGGGCCACAACTTTGAAGAGTACCGGCAACCGTGGCGATTCACCTCGCCTGATGGCTGGCGCAAGGGCTACAGCCGCGGGTTTATTGCCAATTGAACCCCGGCGTGAACGTAAGTGAGGCTGGGCCGCAGAGCGGGCCCAGCCTGCCGAGCCGTTTTTTGACGCGGCTCAGCGGGCGCATGACCAGGGGTATGGGGATGGCCGCCCCGGGTAACCCAACCTGGCCATTCGGTAACCCACGGGCGAGTGGCTGGCTTCAGGCCATTTCTTCAATCAGGGATCTTACCGCAGGCAGTAATCGCCGGCTTACCTGCGGCCGCTCGTCGACGCCGTCCAGCAATACACGGTAGTTTCCACCCTCGCGCTCGAGGCCGGTAATGGATTCCACTGCCACCAGCGCATTGCGGTGCACCCGCACAAACCGGCCGGCAAATTCCGCCTCAAGCTCCTTCAGGGATTCCTCCAGGATTGCCTCACCGCCCGGGTAATGCGCCACCACATATTTGTTGTCGGCGACAAAGCAGCGGATTCCCGCAACATCCACCAGTTCCACACCACGGCGGCTGGCAGACCTGAGGCGCTTGCGGCCGGCCGCCATTGCCGGCTGCGCGGATATTCCGGCCACCTTGCGCTGTGACCGGTTCAATTGCACCGCCTTGTCCACCGCCGCCGACAGGTCCGCTGCCGTCACCGGCTTCAGCAGGTACCCCACCGCCGCCGTGGCAAAGGCCGGCAACGCGAATTCATCGTGGGCAGTGCAGAAAATCAACGCGGGCGGGTACTCCAGTGCCGACAGTTGCCGGGCCAGCTCCAGGCCGTTGTCACCCGGCATCTCGATATCCAGCAGCACCAGGTCCGGATCGAGCCGCTGTACCTGCCGCAGGGCCTCGACCGCATCGGCCGCCTCGCCCAGCAATTCACATTGCGCCAGGCCCTGGAGCTGGCGCGCCAGCCGCGTGCGGGCCAGGGGTTCATCGTCAACGATCAGCACTCCCAGTTCCGTCATGCCGGCTCCTCCTGTGCCTGCTGCACCAGTGGCCGCGACGTGGGCGAAATCGGCAAGTGCAGGTTGACCTGGTAGCGGTTGCCCTCCCTGCCGGCACGGAATTCGAATCCCCGCGGATAGTGCGCGGCGAGGCGCTGGCGGATATTTTCCAGCGCCATACCATTGCCCGCAGCATGCTCTTGCGGGCTCTCCGCGGGCAGCGGGTTGTCGATCCACACTGCCAGCCGGTCGGCTTCCTGTGACACCTGTACCCGGATACAGCCACCGCCGCGAATCCGTGCCACACCGTGGAGTACGGCATTTTCCAGCAGTGGCTGCAGCAGCATGGACGGTACCTGCACGTCGGCCAGGTCATCGTTCACCTGCCAGTCCTGCTGGAGACGCTCCCCCAGGCGCAGGGCCTCGATTTCCATATAGCGCCGCGCCAGCGCCAGCTCCTGCGCCAGCGATACCATTTTCGGTTCCGCCAGGCTGGCACGGAACAGGGCTGACAATTCCTCCACCAGCCGCTCGGCTCGATCCGGGTCCACCGCGATCAGGCTGGCCAGGCTGTTGAGGCTGTTGAACAGGAAATGCGGGCGGATGCGCGACTGCAGCGCCTCGATACGGGCGCCCAGCTCGGCGCGCTGCTGGTTGTGGAGCTGCTGCTGGACAAACGCGTAGCGCAACACCACCCCGGCACAGATGGCACCCAGCAGCAGGTTACCGCCCAGTGCCCAGAGATCCAGCGGCTGCCCGGAGAGGTTCGCCAGCCACCATTGCTGGGCCAGCATCACCGCGCCCAGCACCGCCAGCACCACGGCAAAACTGAGCGCGCCGGCCCGGCGTGGTGACAGCCGGGCCAGCCGCGGCCGCAGGCGGCACAACAGCGCCGCCGCCGGCAGGATCACCCACTGGGTAGTCAGGGAGAACAGGCCCAGCCTCTGCCAGCTGAACTCCCGCAGGCCGTCCACCGCCAGCACCAGCACCACCGCCAGCAGCTCGCCCATCATCACCAGCACGGCAACGGCGGATACGCTGCACAGGTCCGGCAGGAAGTGGGCAGGTGCAGATTCTTTGCCTTCGGGGGCTGTTTCGCGAATTTGCTGCGCTATAATGCCCGCCGGCCGAGCGGGCTGTGGGGAAGTCATACCACGTTCTTTCTTCTGGATTTGTTATCTATTCTTGGGCCGTAACCGCCCCGGCAGCTGTCGCTGCGAGGGCGACCGGGAAACAAGCAAGATACCGCCATCACCCGCGCAGTTCCACCGCCCTGCAACCGGGCAGGGCCACCGATACCCAGGCATGAATACAGAGGCACTATGAGCAAAGACACCAACGCTTCCGCCAACCCCGCCGCCAAGCTCTGGGGCGGCCGCTTCAGCGAGGCCACCGATGCCTTCGTGGAACGATTCACCGCCTCGGTAAGTTTCGACCAGCGCATGGCGATGGAGGATATCCAGGGCTCGCTGGCGCATGCCCAGATGCTGTCCGAGGTGGGCGTACTCACCGCGGAGGAGTACGAACAGATCGCCGGTGGCCTGCAGGATATTGCCGGCGAGATCGAGGCCGGCCAGTTTCCCTGGGAGGTCGCGCTGGAAGATGTGCATATGAACATAGAGGCGCGCCTCACCCAGCGCATCGGTGCCACCGGCAAGAAGCTGCACACGGGCCGTTCACGCAACGACCAGGTGGCTACTGACATACGCCTGTGGCTGCGGGGTCGCATCGACCTGATCGGCGCCGAGCTGACCCGCCTGCAGACCGGCCTGGTGGACCTGGCCGAGCGGGAGGCGGACACCATCATGCCCGGCTTTACCCACCTGCAGTCGGCCCAGCCGGTCACCTTCGGCCACCACCTGCTGGCCTGGAACGAAATGCTGACCCGGGACTACGAGCGCCTGATGGACTGCCGCAAGCGGGTCAATCGCTCGCCGCTGGGTGCCGCGGCGCTGGCCGGCACCAGCTACCCCATCGACCGGGCGCGGACTGCCGAGCTGCTGGGCTTCGATGCCCCCACGGAGAACTCGCTGGACTCGGTCAGCGACCGGGACTTCGCCATCGAGTTCTGTGCCTTTGCCGCGCTGCTGCTGACCCACCTGTCCCGCGCCAGCGAGGAACTGGTGCTGTGGACCTCGAGCCAGTTCGATTTCATCGACCTGCCGGACCGCTTCTGTACCGGCTCGTCCATCATGCCGCAGAAGAAGAACCCGGATGTGCCGGAACTGGTGCGCGGCAAGACCGGCCGCGTCAACGGCCACCTGGTATCCCTGCTGACCCTGATGAAGAGCCAGCCGCTGGCCTACAACAAGGACAACCAGGAGGACAAGGAACCGCTGTTCGACGCCGCCGATACCGCGCTCGACTGCCTGCGTGCCTTCGCCGACATGGTGCCGGCGCTGGAGGCCAAGAAAGAGAATATGCTGGCCGCGGCCGCCCAGGGCTTCTCCACCGCCACCGACCTGGCCGATTACCTGGTGCGCAAGGGCGTGGCCTTCCGCGATGCCCATGAGATTGTCGGCCAGTCCGTGTCCTTCGCCATCGAGCAGGGGGCAGACCTGGCGGAACTGAGCCTGCAACAGCTGCAGCAGTTCTCCGCCGACATCGGCGAGGATGTCTTTGAGGTGCTCACGCTGGAAGGTTCCGTGGCCGCCCGTGACCATATCGGCGGCACCGCGCCGGCGCAGGTGCGCGCGGCGTGCGCGCGGGCGAAAAAGCTGATCGCCGCGCGCTGAATCACTGCATGCCGGCCCTCGCCGGCATGACGAAGAACACCTGTAGGCGCGGCCCATGGCCGCGATATCTGTGGCTGCA
This sequence comes from Microbulbifer sp. YPW16, assembly GCF_021290385.1. Taxonomy (GTDB): domain Bacteria; phylum Pseudomonadota; class Gammaproteobacteria; order Pseudomonadales; family Cellvibrionaceae; genus Microbulbifer; species Microbulbifer zhoushanensis. Next base: position 2,741,760 of record NZ_CP089928.1, on the reverse strand, counting down.
TGACGACGCACCGGGCGATCGCGGCCAGCGGCCGCTCCTACAGGAGTGTGGGGGGGGGTAAGCCGGGAAAATATGATGAAAGGCAGACTCGCCCCGCCGCTACCGGACAACGCCCAGTTGAACGGCACCACCGAAGTAACGCTGTAGGAGCGGCCGCTGGCCGCGACGGCGACTGGCTGCAACGGTTACCCGGCGCTGGTCACGGCCATGGGCCGCGCCTACATGGGCGGTATGTGGTCAGAGGTCCAGGCTGAGGGACACCGGCTCGCCCTGCTGCTCGGTCAGCACGCGGTCCAGCAGCGTCGGCAGGTCCTCGCCGGTGGTGGTGCACTTCCAGACCGGCCCGGTGCCGGCATTGTCGAAGGACAGGTGAAAGCCGCCGGAGCGCGCCGCCACCCACAGCTCCTGGTTGGCGGTCTGGCGGGAGAGGATCACCTGGCTGCCGTTATCTTCCAGGGTCAGGGTCAGCACCGCATCCGCGCGCTCGTAATCGATGTCCCACTCGCATTCATCCAGGGCATCCTCGATGGCAATCAGGGTACGCTCGATGGCCGCATCGAATTCCGCTTGGCTCATAAAATGGTTACTTCTGTTACCGTGTACGATATGGATCTGAGGTCGCTATACTAGCAGGCTTTCACCCGAACTCCGCCAGACAGCTGCAGGAAGCCGCGCATGCGCCAGAGATTTTTCCTCGCCACCATTCTTACTGCCGTCGCGCTGGGCGGCTGCGGCCAGAAGGGACCGCTGTACCTGCCGCAGGATCCCGCACAGCCCGCGGCACCGATGCCCGGCGCCCCGGTGGCCGGCGCTCCGGCAGCACCAGCGTCCGGGCAGCCCTCTTCTCCCGCCACTGGCCTGCCGGCGGCAGAAGCACAGCAGGCTGCGCCCCAGCCAGGGCCGGTCGACACCCCGGTGGACAGTATGGAAACCGATACCGGGCAGGCGGAACAGCCGGAGCAGCAAGAACCCGAGCAGCAAGAAGTAGAAAAATGAGCGATTTCAATTACCGCGAGGGCAGCCTGTGGGCTGAAGACGTCTCGCTGGAACACATCGCCGAGCAATTCGGCACCCCCACTTACGTGTACAGCCGCGCGCACTTTGAACAGCAGTACCGCGACTATGCCGATGCCCTGGGCGACCACCCGGGTATGATCTGCTATGCGGTAAAGGCCAACAGTAACCTGGGCATCCTGTCACTGCTGGCGCAGCTCGGGGCCGGCTTCGATATCGTCTCCGGTGGTGAGCTGGAGCGGGTGCTGCAGGCCGGTGGCGATCCGTCGCGGGTAGTGTTTTCCGGTGTGGGCAAGACCGCCGCGGAAATGCGCCGCGCGCTCGAGGTGGGCGTGCACTGCTTTAACGTCGAGTCCGACGGCGAGCTGGAACGGCTGGAGGCAGTGGCGGCAGACATGGGCGTCAACGCGCCGGTATCCCTGCGGGTGAACCCGGACGTGGATGCGAAAACGCACCCGTACATTTCCACCGGGCTCAAGGAAAACAAATTCGGCATCGCCATCGACGACGCCCTCGACACTTACCGGCGCGCGGCGCAGTCCGAGCACCTGGAAGTGGTGGGCGTCGACTGCCATATCGGCTCACAGCTGACGGAAATCTCCCCCTTCCTCGACGCCCTGGAAAGGCTGCTGCTACTGATCGACCAGCTGGCGGAAGAAGGCATCCGGCTCAAGCACCTGGACCTGGGCGGTGGCCTGGGCGTGCGCTATCGCGGCGAGATGCCGCCGCCGGTGAGTGATTACCTGGGAGCAGTCAAGGAGCGGCTGCAGGGCCGCGACCTGGAACTGGTGATGGAACCGGGCCGCTCTATTGCCGCCAACGGCGGACTGCTGCTGACCCGGGTCGAATACCTGAAGCGTACCGAGGAGCACAACTTCGCCATCGTCGATGCGGCCATGAACGACAACCTGCGCCCGGCGCTCTACCAGGCCTGGCAGGATATCGTCCCGGTGAAGCCCAGCAACGGCGACGTGGAAATCTGGGATATCGTCGGCCCGGTATGTGAGACCGGCGATTTCCTCGGCAAGCGACGCGAACTGGCGCTGCAGCCGGGCCAGCTGCTGGCGCTGCTGTCCGCCGGCGCCTACGGTTTCACCATGAGCTCCAACTACAATACACGCCCGCGGGCCGCCGAGGTGATCGTCGATGGCGATCGCACCCACCTGGTGCGGGCGCGGGAAAACCTGGCGGACCTGCTGCGCGGAGAGAGCACCGTGCCCCCCGCCCGCGGCGGCGAGGGGTAAGCACGCCATGCGCCTGAAATTCACCAAGATGCACGGGCTCGGCAACGACTTCGTGATGCTCGACGGCATCAGCCAGCGCATCAAACTGTCCCCGGACAAGATCCGCCGCCTGGCCGATCGCCACCTGGGCGTGGGCTGTGACCAGGTACTGCTGGTCGAGGCACCCCGCAACCCGGACGCCGACTTCCGCTACCGCATATTCAATGCCGATGGCAGCGAAGTGGAAAACTGCGGCAACGGCGCCCGTTGTTTTGCCCGCTTTGTGCGCGAGCGGCGCCTGACCGGCAAGCACCGGTTGCTGGTGGAAACCACCGGCGGGCTGCTGCAGCTGGAACTGGCCGAGCGCGACCGGGTAAGTGTGGACATGGGCGCGCCGGTGCTGGAACCCGCAGAAATCCCCTTTGACGCCGATCGCCGCGCCGAGACCTATCCACTGGAAGTCGATGGCGAGACCTTTATCATCGGCGCGGTGTCCATGGGTAACCCCCACGCAGTACTGCTGGTCGAGGATACCGACCGGGCGCCCGTGGAAGCACTGGGCCCGAAAATTGAGAGTCACCCGCGTTTTCCCAACCGGGTTAATGTGGGCTTCCTGCAGGTAGAGTCCCGCGACCGGGCGCGCCTGCGGGTGTTCGAGCGGGGTGTGGGCGAGACCCGGGCCTGTGGCACCGGCGCCTGCGCGGCCGTGGTGGCGGCGCGGCTGCGCGACCTGGTGGATGAGAAAGTCACGGTCGCCCTGCCCGGCGGCGAGCTGACGATCCACTGGAGCGGGCCCGGCGAGCCGGTTACCATGACCGGGCCCGCAACCACCGTGTACCAGGGGCAGATTCTCCTTTAACCGCCCCCAGGAATGCCGGCAACAGGAACAGGTAATAAGAGAAAGCATGACCGACACAAGCGATGCAATCCAGGCCCCGGCCGCCGACGCGGACCAACAGGAAAGCCAACGGGACAAGAAAGTCCTGTCGCGCCAGGTTGCCCGTTACCTGATCCAGAACCCGGACTTTTTCGCCGACCACATGGAGCTGCTGGAAACCATCCAGCTGCCCAGCCAGAGCGGCAAGACCGTGTCGCTGATGACCCACCAGACCAACCTGCTGCGCGAGCGCAATATCGAGATGCGCCAGCGCCTCGACCAGCTGCTGCAGGCGGCGCGGGACAATGACCAGCTGTTTATGCACAGCCGCCGGCTGGTGCTGGCGCTACTCGACGCGCAGACCGTGGCCGAGGCCGGCGAGTCCCTGCTGCAAAGCTTCCGCGAGGATTTCGGTGTGGAAACCACGGCCCTGACCCTGTTCGAACCCCTGCCCCAGGGCAAGCGCGAACTGGGCCGGGTGCGGGCCAGCAACCGCACCACTGCCGAGGCATCTGTGGGATCAATCCTGCGCAATGGCCGCACGGTTTGCGGCGTACTGCGTCCGGCGGAACGCGAATACCTGTTCGGCAAGGAGTCCGCCGACCGGGTGGCCTCGGCCGCCGTGGTACCGCTGGCAAACCAGCTCGGTATTCTGGCCGTGGGTTCCTCCGACCCCCAGCACTACAGTTCCAGCCTCGGCACCCTGTTCCTGTCCTATATCGGTGAAGTGCTCGAGCGCCTGTTGCCGCGACTGCTGGACCGGGACTGATTGCCGATGCCGCTGGCCGATGCCATCGAGCGCTTCCTGGCCCACCTGGAAAGCGTGCGCCAGCTCTCCCCCCACACCCTCTCCGCCTACCGTCGCGACCTGGCGCAATTGCTGCGCCAGGCCGAGGTGGACGGCCTGGCTGAAATCAGCGAGATCCGGGAAATGACCCTGCGCAGCTGGCTGGCGCGGCTGCACCGGCAGGGATTGTCCCCCCGCAGCCTGCAGCGCTGGCTGTCGGCAGTGCGCAGCCTGGGCGACCACGCCCTGCGCCAGGGCTGGCTGCGCGCCAATCCCGCCGCCGGCCTGCGGGCGCCGAAAGCCGACAAGAAACTGCCCCGGGTGCTGGACGCAGATGCCGCCGGCGAGTTCGTGGAGAGCCCCGGTGCTGGCGACGGGGATGAACGCCTGCAGGTGCGCGACCGCGCACTGCTGGAATTGTTTTACAGCAGCGGGTTGCGGCTGTCAGAGCTTACCGGGCTCAACTGGGCCGACCTGGACCTGGCCGGCGGCGAAGTGCGGGTTACCGGCAAGGGGGCCAAAACCCGTGTGCTGCCGGTCGGCCAGCAGGCACGCGAAGCCCTGCGGGCCTGGCGCAGTATTGCCCCGGCAGCCGAAGGCGATGCGGTATTTACCAGCCTCAAGGGCCGGCGACTGGGCAACCGTGCGGTGCAGGCACGCCTGGCGCACTGGTCCCGGGCCAGCGGTGCCGAGCAGCGGGTACACCCCCATATGCTGCGACACTCTTTCGCCAGCCATATGCTGGAATCCAGCAGCGACCTGCGCGCAGTGCAGGAGCTGCTCGGCCACGCCGACATCAGCACCACCCAGATCTACACCCACCTGGACTTCCAGCACCTGGCGCGTGTTTACGACCAGGCGCACCCGCGGGCAAAAGGCAAAAAGTCGTAGGTGAGCTAGGGCGTGTACCAGATGGGGGAGGTGTAGGCTCGCTCCTGGATACTGCCCGGAACATCCTCCGGCCTCTTCAGGCCGAAGAACCTGGCGTCATAAGTAGTCCAGCGCGGGGTGGGGATCTCAAGAACGCGCACATAATAGAAAGCGTTCTGTGTGCCATCGAAATCGGGGTCTTTCCACCAGGCCTGCAGGAAGGGCGCGCCGATCGCATTGGTGTAGGTGGCATTGCCCACATCCACAGTGTTGCCCACCTTTTTTTTCGCCCGGCCGTCAGCGCCAATCTTGCGGCCGTCGGAAACCGCAATATCGTAGATCCGTTCGTGGGTCTTGCCCCCGGCATCGAGCCAGCCCTTGACGACCTGGATACGATCGAGGTTGGCACCGTCCGGGTCGCGCATCGCCCGCACCAGGAAGGTTGGGGCCTTGTCGGACCCCTCGAGTTCCCCGCCCATGGGCACGCCTTTTTCATAGCCGTGCCTGGCGAAGTCTGAGCGCACCAGGTCGTCCTTCGTGAACTCAAAGCCACCGAACACCCGCACTATCGGGCGCGTTCCGGTAGTGGCATACACTTCCCTGCGGGCCATGGCGTCCCAGAGTGCCTCCCGGGTGTTTTCCCGTGCCCACACCGCAGCGAGGCCCGAGGCACTGGCCTGGTAATGGCGGATGGCATAGTCCCGCCCCTGGGGGTCGGGCAGATAACCGGTAATCCTTTCCTCGAACCGGATCTCGTCACTGCTCGGTTCCATCGCAGTGGCCTTGCCAAAAAAATTGTCCTCCCCGGTCGTGGCCAGCGAGGTATGGGAGTCGGTGCTGCCGATCATCCCAAACCGGTAAGGGTTCGCTCCCAGTTTTTCCTGGTACGCGAGCCCCTGCTTCAGGGCTTCACGGGCATACTCCCGCGGCAGCATGTCTCTCTCTTTTGCGGCGCCAAAGCTGCCCTTGTCCCAGGTTTCAAAATCGGCGAACTCATCGTTCGGTGACAGCAGCGGATGCGTCTCGCCATCGCCCTTGATCTGGGTGACCTCGTAGAGTGGTTCCCACCTGCGACGGCGTTCAGCGTAATCCCGGTCGAGGGGTTGCTTGCCGGTCAGGGTGACACTGTCAAACATCAGGCCGTTGGACAGGTTGCCATTGTGCGGAATGGCGAGAACCCGACCGCCAACCTTTTCCTCGTAGTTGGCCATCCAGCGCCAGAGGTCCTCGGGGTCCTCGGAGTCGTAGGCAGACAGGGGAATTACCTGATCGGCCCTGGCCTTGTCGTCACGGAAAACAACATTGCGATGCAGGTTGCTGCCATCGGGGCTGGAGGTCCACTCGAAACCGATCAGTGCAGTGAACAGCCCCGGATTATTATGCGCTTCCGCCGCTTTGGTGATCCGGTGCCACATGGACTCCACCAGGCCATCGATATCGGTCAACGGGTCCTTGCGCTCAGAGACCGCGCTCCCCCACATCGCATAGGCTTCATCGGGCTTGCCCGCCTTGACGAGGTCATGCACCTGCTTGCCCCACTCGCTGGCGAGCAGGCGCTTATCGGACTCCTCGATCAGTGGCGCCAGGCCGAGGTTCTCTGCGTGGTCGGCAACCACCAGAAAATCGAGCGGGCGATGCAGGCGCGCGGGCACCCCGGTGCTTGAGGTAACCGTTTCTCCCTTTGCGAACCGGTAGGCGGCATCCGGTCCCAGCGTATTGCCGAACATACCGGCATCCGTGGAATAACTGGTGTGCAAGTGGGTGTCGCCGAAGAACACCCGATTGGGGAAGTTCTGCTCGGGATAAGGAGAGTACTTTGTATCGGGGTTGGGCGAGGCGGGGGGCGCGTCCTGGGCATGGCTCCAGGCTGCTATCGTCATCGCGATGAAGCAGGTGCCCAACCAGTTTGGGGCCATCATTCTGATACTCCCTTACACAATATCTCCCGGGAACTCGGCAACCTCCAGGCTGGCCTCATGACCGGATCAGAGGGAGGTCCATCGACACAAACGCCCAGCCCGGGCAAGCCACCCGGGCTGGAGCGATCGTTATGGCCAGGTGAAAGTTCCGGGCCAGGCCAGCCCTCAGATCGGCCGGCTGCCGTACTTGGGCTGCGGTTTGCGCGGCGGGTCCGCCGTCACCTCCGGATCGATCTCACTAATGGCGCCCCCACGGGCGAGAAACTCCTCGATTTCGTTGTTCAGCTGGCTTCTGGCCCGCTCTCTCGACGTAATTGAACGCTCCTCGGCAAAATCCTCTTGGTCTTTGCTACGGGCGCTGTTGCTCTGATCTTCGTAACCATTAGCTTTCATCGTAGAAACCCTGTAACTACTACTCCTGTTACAGAGGAAGTACCCCTGTGCCGCACCGGGTCATTAAAACCGCGGCTGCGCGATACGCGACGGCGAATAATATATAGGCACTCGCGGCGGGCCCTGCCAGCCGGGGACCGCGGCCGGGGTAGAGTTTTTTGTAGCATCAGGGACACACAGATATTGCCCCTGGTTATGGAACAAATTGCGCCAATTTTGGGGCAGTAATCCTGCCAGCGACTGTACAATTTTTAGCCGCCCGGATACCGCCGATGCCGGCTGGAAACGAAAAAAGGCCCCACTGGGGCCTTTTCAAGCATTGGCGCACAATTCCGCGCACCGCTTTCGGGAAGGGAGGAATTTAAACCGCTTCGCTGCCGGTCTCACCGGTACGGATGCGGATCACTTCCTCAAGTGCGGTGATGAAGATTTTGCCGTCGCCAATCTTGCCGGTCTGTGCTGCCTTGGTGATGGCCTCTACAGCGCCATCCACCATGCTGTCATCCACCGCCAGCTCCAGTTTGACCTTGGGCAGGAAATCCACCACATATTCGGCGCCACGGTAGAGTTCCGTGTGCCCTTTCTGGCGACCGAAGCCTTTTACTTCCGTCACCGTCATGCCCTGTACACCAACTTCCGAGAGCGCGGTGCGCACGTCGTCCAGCTTGAAGGGCTTAACTACAGCCGTAATCAATTTCATTTTGTGTATTCCCCTGGTTTGAGGCCGGGATCTGACCTGGTTGCTTTATTCTGGGGACCGTCGCAATGCGGACCCGGAAATGCCGGCGGCGGTGCCGCCGGCAGCCCGTTGCGGGGCGCTTATTTGCCCATGAATTCGGGATAAGCTTCCATTCCGCATTCTACCAAGTCAACACCTTCTTGTTCCTCGTCCTCGCTCACGCGAATACCGGTGATGACCTTGAGCAGGAACCACACCGCGAAGGAGGTGGCGAATACCCAGATGAAGATGGTTGCCGCGCCAATCAGCTGGCCGCTGAAGGTGGAACCGTCGTTGGTGAGCGGCACCAGCAGCAGGCCCAGCAGGCCAACCACACCGTGCACGGAAATGGCACCCACCGGGTCATCGATCTTCAGCTTGTCCAGGGAAACGATGGAGAAGACCACCAGTACACCACCCAGGGCGCCGAACAGGGTTGCCTGCAGCGGAGTCGGGGTGGAGGGCTCGGCAGTAATTGCCACCAGGCCCGCCAGCGCGCCATTCAGCAGCATGGTGAGGTCGGCCTTGCCGAACAGTACCCGAGCGGTGATCAGGGCGGCTACGGCACCACCGGCAGCGGCGGTATTGGTGTTCAGGAACACCATGGCCACAGAGTGTGCGCTGGCGGCGTCGCCCAGCTTCAGTACGGAACCGCCGTTGAAGCCGAACCAGCCCATCCACAGGATGAAGGTACCCAGGGTCGCCAGCGGCAGGTTGGCACCGGGGATAGCGTAGACCTCGCCGTTGGGGCCGTACTTGCCTTTACGTGCGCCCAGCAGCAGGACACCGGCCAGTGCCGCGGCCGCACCGGCCATGTGTACGATGCCGGAACCGGCGAAGTCGGAAAAGCCCAGGTCGCCCAGGGTGTACATACCGAACACGGAAGCGCTGCCCCAGGTCCAGGAACCTTCCATCGGGTAGATGAAGCCGGTCAGGATGACCGCGAACACCAGGAAGCTCCACAGCTTCATGCGCTCGGCCACGGCACCGGAGACGATGGACATGGCTGTCGCCACGAACACCACCTGGAAGAAGAAGTCGGAAGCGCCGGAGTAAACCGATCCGCCGTCGAAGCCGGCGTCGGCCGAGTCAGACAGCACGCTCTCCAGGCTGAACGCCTCGATACCGGACAGGGCCCAGCCGCCGTCGTACATGATGGCGTAACCTGTCAGCAGGTACATGATGCAGGCAATGGCAAACAGTGCCACGTTCTTGGTGAGAATTTCTGTGGTGTTCTTGGAACGCACCAGGCCAGCTTCCAGCATGGAGAAGCCGGCGGCCATCCACATTACCAGTGCGCCACACACCAGGAAGTAAAACGTATCAATTGCGTACTGCAACTGAAAAATTTGGTTTTCCATCTTTCGCTCCGTTCAATCCCGAAATTGGTGGAAATTGATTTAGTTTTTATCGACCGGTTTCCCCTCGCGGGTGCGGCCGGTTAAATGGCTTCCGCGCCGGTTTCACCGGTGCGGATTCGTACTACCTGCTCCAGGTCGGCGACAAAGATCTTGCCGTCGCCAATCTTGCCGCTCTGGGCGCTGGAACCGACCGCTTCCAGTACGGCGTCGAGCTGCTCGTCGCCAACAGCGATCTGCAGCATGGTCTTGGGCAGGAAGTCCACCACGTACTCTGCCCCGCGGTAGAGTTCCGTGTGCCCTTTCTGCCGACCGAAACCCTTCACTTCGCTAACGGTAATGCCGTTAACGCCCGCCTCGGCCAGTGCGTCACGCACGGCGTCCAGCTTGAAAGGCTTGATAATTGCGGTAACCAGTTTCATGGTGCGATCCCCCATCGTAATGTGGCCCTGCCGGGATCGGCAGGGCCCGCGCGTTACCAGGTGTAAGAGGCTCCAGCCAGTACCGATGGTTCACACCAGTCCAGGTCAAAGCACTCGGCATCACTGATGTCGGTGCCGACCAGCGAGGCACTCAGGCTCAGGCCGCCAAATTCCTTGCCGACGGTAACCGAGTAGTCGATGTAGGAATCCGACTCGAACAGGAAGCCCTCATCACTGAACATGTTGGCGCCGACGTGGAAGTCGAGGCTCACATCGGACGGCAGCGCAAAGCTGTACTCTGCGTACGGGTAATAGAAAGTACCGGTGCCGGCCCAGTAGTCATCGGAATAGGCCAGGCCCAGGGTCAGGGCAGAAATGCTGACGCTGCCGTAGATTTCCTGGTAATCCTCGTCATTGTCGCCACCGTGGTAGGCGTAGTAGATGTAGCCAACGTCGTAGCTGGTGGTCTCACTGATTTCGCCGGCGTAGCCTGCGTAGAAATCCTGCTCGAAATCGGTTTCGTCCTCGCCGTAGGCGAAATCCACCTGGGAGGCCCAGGTGCCTGCGTACAGGCCGTTACCGAAGTCCAGGTCGACGCCGCCCTGCACGGCCGGGCTGCCGTCGGTCTGCGAAATACCACGGAATTTGTAGTCAGTCACCACACCCACGTTGGCGCTGGCTGAAACGCCACCCTCGGCGGCAGTGGCAGTGGCAGTGGTGCCCAGGGCGATGGCCCCGGCCGTTATTGCGGCAGCGATTTTATTCATAGTCGTTCCCACCTTAATTCTCCTTGGACTCTGTGATTTTCTCGTCGAAATTATTCTGTGCAGTCTGCTGTCAGCATCGGGCGACTTTTTTCGTTATGGAGGGGTGGTGTGTGGCCCTCGATCTTTTTATGCCTTGTGAGCCTTTTTATGCCCGCCGGCTGAAATGATCTGCAGTGGTGCATCTGCAGGCTTGATGCCAAGTTGGCAAAACGCTGGAAAATCAACCACTTAAAACTGATCCAGAATCGTGGCGGGAGATGAGCGGGGGAAAAGCGGGAGGGGAGATGCACCAGAATGAAGCCGGCCAAGGGAGGTCGCACCCAAATGGTGAGCGGGAAATCACCAGCGAACCATGACAGCGCACTTATCGACAGAAATCGTGTATCGGTCACATAACTTTTGCCCCCATGGGCACTGGGTTACAATTCCAGCACTATATACCGGTGTTTTTTAGCGAGGAATTGCGTGTGGCCCCAGATAAATTGCAACAGTTACTGCACGAGCTGCAACAACAGGGGGCAGTCATCACCGGTGACCTGCGGGACGCACTTGGCGTGGCGCTGAACCGGCTGCCGCTGGTGAGCCAGGCCGAGTTCGACACCCAGGCCGCGATCCTGGAGCGCACCCGGGAAAAGGTGGCCCGGCTCGAGGCACAGCTGCAGGAGCTGGAGCAAGCCGTGCAGGAACAGGACAACACCGGGGACAAGTAGATAGCCTGCAGGGCTTCAGCCCACCCCGGGAACTCGCACTTCAAGGATGAATCCGTGAGCCTATCCGTTACCCACACCCGCGCCCAGCTGGGGGTCTCTGCCCCCCTGGTCACAGTCGAGACCCACCTGGCCAACGGCCTGCCCGCCTTCAATATTGTCGGCCTGCCCGAGGCCGCCGTGCGCGAGAGCCGCGACCGGGTGCGCAGTGCCCTGGTGAACAGCCATTTCGAATTCCCCCAGCGGCGCATTACCGTCAACCTGGCCCCCGCCGACCTGCCCAAGGAGGGCGGGCGCTACGACCTGGCGATTGCACTGGGCATCCTCGCCGCCTCCGGGCAGGTACCGGTGGAATCCCTGGCCGGGGCCGAGTTTATCGGCGAGCTGGCGCTCACCGGTGACCTGCGGGAAGTGCCCGGCGCCCTGCCGGCAGCCATTGCCTGTGCCGATGCCGGGCACCGCCTGGTGGTGCCACGGGCATCCGGCCCCGCGGCCGCGCTGGCAGACGGGGAGATACTGGTGGCGGAGAACCTGCTGCAGGTCTGCGCCCACCTGCACCGGCGCGAGTCACTGCCGGCAGCGCAACCCCCGCCGGCGCCGGCCAGGCCGCAGGTAGCGGACCTGGCGGACGTGCGCGGCCAGCTGCGCGCCCGCCGGGCCCTGGAGATCGCCGCCGCCGGCGGTCACAACCTGCTGTTTTACGGCCCCCCGGGGACCGGCAAGACCATGCTGGCCAGCCGGCTGCCGGGGATACTGCCGGCGCTGGGCCAGCGGGAGCAGCTGGAGGTGGCCGCGGTTTACTCCAGCGCCGGCCTGGACTTCCCCGGCCAGCGGCCCTTCCGTGCGCCCCACCACAGTGCCTCGCCGACAGCACTGGTGGGTGGCGGCAGCAATCCCCGCCCCGGGGAAATCTCACTGGCCCACCGCGGGATCCTGTTTCTCGATGAATTGCCGGAGTTTCCCCGTCACGCCCTGGAGATCCTGCGCGAACCGCTGGAAAGCGGCGAGGTGCGCATTGCCCGCGCCCGCGCCAGCGTCGCCTTCCCCGCCGGCTTCCAGCTGGTTGCGGCAATGAACCCGTGCCCCTGCGGCTACCTGGGCGAGCCGCGCTGCCGCTGCACCCCCGACCAGGTACAGCGCTACCGCGCCAAGCTGTCCGGACCATTGCTGGACCGGATTGATATGCACGTGGAGGTCGCCGCGATGACTGCCGGCCAGCTGCAGGATGCGCCCACCGGGGAGGCCTCGGCGGTGGTGCAGGAGCGGGTCGTCGATGCCCGTATCCGGCAACAGCAACGACAGGCTACAATCAACGCGGAGCTCCGGGGCAACGCCCTGGAACAGCAGTGCAGTCTTGGCGGCCCTGAGCAGGAGCTGCTGCGCCGGTCGGTGGACCAGCTGGGCCTTTCGGCCCGCAGCTACCACCGGGTGTTGCGGGTAGCGCGAACCATTGCCGATCTTGCAGGCGCAGCATCCATCGGCAGCGGGCATATCGCCGAGGCACTGGCTTATCGCAACCTGGACCGCCGGCAGCCCATTGGCGCCGGGGCCTGAACAGGCCGATAGAAGGCAAAAGCGTCGAGTAAAAGCAGTTTTGAGGTGGGGATGACCAGAGCCGGTGACAGTAAACCCGATCGCCCGGATATCGTCGCGCTGCCGCCCCTGGTGCTGGCGCTTTTCCTGGGCGCGGCACTGGCGCTGCAGTGGCTCTGGCCCCTGCCGGTTTCCGGCACGCACCGGTACCTCTGGCGCCCGGGCCTGTTCCTGGCCCTGGCCGGTGTGGCGCTCGCGGTCTGGGCCGCGCGGGCGCTGGTGCGCGCGGGCACCCATGTGCACCCGCGCCGGCCCACCACCAGCATCGTCTGCGACGGCCCCTTCCGCTTCTCCCGCAATCCCATCTACCTGGCCCTGCTGATGATCTACCTGGGTGTCACCCTGCTGTTCAACAGCTGGTGGGGCCCGCTGTTGCTGCTGCCGCTGGCCGCTGCGCTGCACTTTGGTGTGGTCAAGCCGGAGGAGCGGTACCTGCTGGAAAAATTCGGGCACGAATACCGCAGTTACCGCAAACGCGTGCGGCGGTACATTTAGGGCCAACGAAGCCCTTTGCTATTGCGGCGACCAGTCTGTCCGGGCCAGGCGGTACAGGCAGTGCCGCTGGAGAGGATGCCCTGCCGGCAGGCCAGGGTGATCGAACTCCCCGGCCGGGCGCATCAGCAACCGCTGCATGACATCCTGCGAGCGGTGGTTGTCCAGGGTGGTGAGGGAGACAATCTCGTCCAGCTGCAAATCCCCGAAACCGCAGGCCAGCGCCGCCCGGGCCGCCTCGCTGGCATAGCCCCGGCCCCAGTGCGCAAATGCCAGCCGCCAGCCGATTTCCACGCCCGGCGAGTCCACGCCGGACGCCAACATGACATCACTTCCGAGCGACTGGATCCCCACGAAACCGATAAACTCTTCCCGGGCCAGGGTCTCCACGGCCCAGAATCCCCAGCCGTGCCTGGCGATATGGTCCGCCAGCCGGTCCTGGGTCGCATCGCTTTCCGCCCGGCTACGGGTCGAGGGAAAATGCTCCATCACGCGCGGGTCGGCGTTCAGCGCCGCAAACGGCCCGCGATCCGCCTCGCGCCACTGGCGCAACAGCAGGCGGTCGGTGCGCAGCTCCATCGGTTTAGCCATGATCCTGCAGGTCCAGTGGGGAAGCCGCCGCGATGATATCGCCGGGGGCCACCAGATAGTCACACAACTCCAGCCACTCGGCCTTGCCCGGATAGGACGCCTGCCGGAACCCGAGCCGCTGGTAAACCGACCGGGCCCGGGCATTGTCTTTCAGTACGAACAGGGAGCATTCCGCAGCCCGCAGCTGGCGACAGCCCTCGGCACACAGGCGTTGCACCAGCGCCGATCCCAGTCCCCTGCCCCGCTCTGCCGGTGACACGATCAGGTGGCCCAGGTGGCAACGCTGCTCGCGCAGGTAGTAGCGACCGAACGCCAGCATCCCGCCGTCGGGCCCCGCCAGCACGCGGCCGCCCGCCTCGTCCCAGCGACAGTCCTCGCGAAACGAGATGGCATCGAACGGGAAGCGGAACCAGGGCCCGCCCCAGAGACGGCAGCTGTCCGCGTCAGTTACCCAGGACATCAACTCTTCCAGCTGTTGCGGGACGGGTTCCACCAGCCGCAGGGACTTATCCATCAGCGCGCTCCCTGCGCCGGCTTCTGCCGGGCCAGCCACTTGTCCAGCTGGTCGGCGAAGGCCTTGCGGTCCTGCTGGTTCAGGGCCGGCGGCCCACCGGTATGCATTCCGCTGGCGCGCATGGTGTCCATAAAATCGCGCATATTCAGGCGCGCGCGGATATTGGCTTTGGTATGGCGCTCGCCGCGGGGACTGAGGGCGGTGGCGTCCTTGTCGATTACCTCCGCCGCCAGCGGGATATCGCTGGTAATCACCAGGTCGCCGGCTCCACAGCGCTGCACGATCTCGTTGTCGGCCACGTCGTAGCCGGCGGTGACCTGCATCGACTTGATATAGCGTGAGGGTGGCACCCGCACCGGCTGGTTGGCCACCAGTGTCATCTCTGTACCGGTGCGCTCGGCGGCACGGAACAGGATCTCCTTGATCACCACCGGACACGCATCCGCGTCCACCCAGATTCTGGCCATTACTGTGATTCCCCTCTATCGCGACCCTGTTGCGCGTGTCCGTTGTGTTGCGGCGGAGTGCCGTTATCGTGGTCCGGCGGTGCGCCCGCGTCACATTTTTTGCAATTCAGCCGGTAGCCCAGCATCGACAGGCGGCCTTCCGGCGTGATGACCCACGGGCGACTGGTCCAGGGTGGGTCGTGGCGCACATGCTGGTTGTGGCCGCAGCGGAGCTCCGCCACCCAGTGGTCTTCCTCATCCCGGTGGTAACCCACAATTGGCTGTTCCATTACTGCTCTCCCCGGGTCGCGCTGACACTTTAACCCCCAACTGCCCAGCCGGGCCCGCGCCCGGCTGGGCGACGGCAGCAGTTATAGCCAATCGGGGCTGCTGTGTATACGAACGCCCCAGCGTAGTGCAGTCACAGAGGCCCGTGCGACTGCCAATTCAGTACCACGCAGGGGCGATCCCGGCTGTTAGAATGCCCACCTCGACGCGGACCAGATGTTTTTCCATGACCAAGCTTAATCCTCGCCAGGCAGAGGCCGTGAAATATGTGGACGGCCCCTGCCTGGTCCTGGCCGGGGCCGGCTCCGGCAAGACCAGCGTAATCACCCGCAAGATCGCCTACCTGATCGAGGAGTGCGGTTTTGCCGCGCGCAATATCGCCGCGCTGACCTTTACCAACAAGGCAGCGCGGGAAATGAAGGAGCGCGTGGGCAAGCTGGTGACCGGCCCCGATGGCAAGAAATCCCGGGCCGCCCACGGCCTGACCGTGTCCACCTTCCACAACCTGGGCCTGAATATCCTGCGCAAGGAGTACCGCGCGGCCGGGCTCAGCCCCGGCTTCTCCATCTTCGATGCCGAGGATGCCCGCGGCCTGATCAAGGAACTGATGCTGCGCGATGGCGACCTGGACACCGACCTGCTGGACCGGGTGCAGAACCAGATCTCCAACTGGAAAAACGACATGCTCACGCCGCGCCAGGCGGTGGAGCAGGCCCAGAGCCCGGGCGAACAGGCCATCGCCGTGGCCTACGGCCGCTATTGCGACGCCCTCAAGGCCTACAACTCGGTGGACTTCGACGACCTGATCCTGCTGCCGGTGCAACTGTTCGATTCCGACCCGGAGCTGCTGCAGCGCTGGCGCCGCAAGATCCGCTACCTGCTGGTGGACGAGTACCAGGACACCAACAATTCCCAGTACCTGCTGGTGAAACTGCTGGTGGGCGGTCGCGGCGGCCTCACCGTGGTGGGCGACGACGACCAGTCGATCTACGCCTGGCGCGGCGCGCGGCCGGAAAACATGAGCCAGCTGAAGATAGATTTCCCCAACCTGCGCCTGATCAAGCTGGAGCAGAACTACCGCTCCACCAGTCGCATCCTCAAGGTGGCCAACCACCTGATCGCCCACAACCCGCACGAATTCGACAAGGCCCTGTGGTCCGACCGCGGCCTGGGCGAGGAGATCCGGGTGGTCAAGGTAAACAACGAGAACGAGGAAGCCGAGCGGGTCGCCAACGAGATCTTCCTGCAGAAGTCCCGCCGCGGCTGCGGCTTCAAGGACTTCGCCGTGCTCTACCGGGGCAACCACCAGGCGCGGTTGATCGAGATGAAGCTGCAGGAAAACCAGATCCCCTACCAGATGTCCGGCGGCACCTCGTTTTTCGCCCGCGCGGAGATCAAGGACCTGATGGCCTACCTGCGCCTGCTGGTAAACCCGGACGACGACAACGCCTTCCTGCGCATCATCAATACCCCGCGCCGGCAGATCGGCACCAGCACCCTGGAGGCGCTGGGCAACTATGCCAGGGGCCGCGAGATCTCCATGCTGCGGGCCTGCTCGGAAATGGGTTTCCGCGAGCACATCAACGAGCAGGGCTACGAGCGCCTCAACCGCTTCGCCCTGTGGCTGGAAAAGGTGCAGCGTGACTGCCGCGAGCGCAGCCCGGACGCCGCGCTGCGCGAGATGCTCGACGATATCGACTACGCCGGCTGGCTGCGCCAGAACGCCAGCAGTGACAAGGTGGCCGAGAAGCGCATGGAGAACGTCTACTGGCTGCTGGAGAGCCTCAACAAGACCATGGAGGGCACCGACGACGAGCTGGAGCAGGACGTGCGCCTGGAACAGGCCATTTCCAAGCTGATCCTGCGCGACATGCTGGATCGCCAGGAAGAGGAAGAGGCCACCGACAAGGTGAGCCTGATGACCCTGCACGCCGCCAAGGGCCTGGAATTCCCGCATGTGTTCATGATCGGCATGGAAGAAAACCTGCTGCCGCATCGCAACAGCATCGAGGACGACAACATCGAGGAGGAGCGTCGCCTGACCTATGTGGGTATCACCCGCGCCCAGCGTACCCTCACCATGACGCTGGCAGGCAAGCGCAAGATGTTTGGCGAGAACCAGGACACCACCCCCAGCCGCTTCCTGGACGAGCTGCCGGAGGAAGACGTGGAGCTCGAGGGCTTCGGCCAGGCCACCCCGGAACAGAACCAGGCCCGCGGAGAGGAAACGCTGGGGTCCCTGCTGAGCATGTTCGACTGACCCGGGCGGCCCGACGGGTGTTCGGTGGCCTGCACCACCGGTGTAGGGGCGGATCTTGTGTCCGCCCGGGGTCGGTGCCTGCCCCTGGGCAAGGGCGAACACAAGGTTCGCCCCTACAGTTGCCCGTATCGCCCACCCAACGGATCGATTATGTATCCCCCGGCACAGGACTTTCCCCGTAGGGGCGGATCTTGTATCCGCCCGGTGTCGGTCGCGGCGCGGGGGCCGGGCGGACACAAGGTCCGCCCCTACGGACCCCATGCTGTGAGGACGGAAAAGCCGGGCACAAAAAAGGCCGCTCAATGAGCGGCCTTTCTGCAACCGGGGTAAGCAATCGCTTACTGGCTGTTCTCCGCCATGTAGTCCACGGCGTTCTGGATCTCCTCGTCGGAGCAGTCCGCACACAGGCCCTTGGCGGGCATCGCCCTGATGCCGTTGATGGCGTTGGAGTACAGGGTCTCCATGCCCTGGGCAATACGCGGGGCCCAGGCATCGGCGTCGCCAAACTTGGGCGCCCCGGCCACACCGGCCGCGTGGCAGGTCTGGCAGGCGCCGTTGTAAACCTGCTCACCAGTGCGCGGACCGCCACCAGCGGCGGCAGCGCCACCGGCCGGAGCCGCTGCGGCGCACTCGTCGCCCTTCATGCAAATCTCGCCCACCGGCGCGATGCGCTCGGCAATCTGGTCGTCCACGGACTGTGCCACAGCCGCGGCAGTTCCCACGGCCAGGGCCGCTACAATACTCAAAATCGCTTTCATTCGGTTCCCCCTAGAGGCAGCCACCGCCGTCCGGTGACTTCCGGTACTCGCTTCGGCACATTGCCGCGTATATATACCAGCCCGGCATTATAGTCATTGTGCCGCCCGCTGCGAAGGGCCGGCAGGCGAAAAGCCAAATCCAAGCTTCACCCGCCCCCACCCCTTCTGTATAATCCGCGTCCTCGCCGGGTTGAGCCGTATCGGTCACCCAGAGCGAAAACCGCCCCTAGCTCAGCTGGGTGAGGCAAGCGAGTGCAACGCACCGCGTTGCGCGCCGCCGAACGCCACCAATCTGCGATTGGTGGCCGGGCCCGAGCCCCGCGAGGGGAGCGTCGCAGGAAGCCGAAGGCTTCCCGGGCCAAGGCAAGCACTGTACGACTTTGAAAAACCAGTTTTCCCGCCCCTAGCTCAGCTGGATAGAGCGTCGCCCTCCGGAGGCGAAGGTCAGAGGTTCGAATCCTCTGGGGCGGGCCATATACAAGAAAGGCCACCCAACGGGTGGCCTTTCTTGTATATGGGTTGCTCCAGCGATCAGATGCGCGACCGGAGGGAGCGCATCCTCTGGGGCAAGTCCGCAAAGCGGACTTGTTGAACTCCCCGCACCTCCAATCCAAAAGCCCAGCTCTACCCAACCAGGGTGGCCTTTCTTGTATATGGGTTGCCCCAGCGACCAGATGCGCGACCGGGGGGAGCTAATCCTCTGGGACAAGCCCGCAAAGCAGACTTGTTGAACTCCCCGCACCTCCAATCCAAAAGCCCAGCTCCACCCAACGGGTGGCCTTTCTTGTATATGGCTAGTCCCAGGGCCCAGATTCGCGACCGGGGGGAGCGCATCCTCTGGGGAAAGTCCGCAAAGCGGACTTGTTGAACTCCCCGCACCTCCAATCCAAAAGCCCAGTTCTACCCGACCTGGCAATCCAGCAATTGAACACCGGCTCCCTCTACGGGCTGTTGCACGACCAGTACGAAATTGTCGTGGACCATGCCAGCCAGGAGATCAGTGCCACCGTGGTGGATGAAGAGAAGGCAGACCTGCTGCAGATCCCCGCGTTCAGCCCCGCCCTGCTGGCGCAGCGCACTGTTTACGACGAGCAGGGACGGATTATCGAGCTGGCCAGGGGCCTGTATCGCGCCGATCGCTATCGCTTTAACCTGATGGTGCAGCGCAACGGCACCCGGCTGGCCTCGGTGTACGAGTAATGGCCGAGGGCCGCTTCAACACACCCGGGGGTACCGCGATTACCCGCACCGAGGTGGTTACCCAGTGGTTTGCTGACGCGATTGCAGCCAGGCCCCATCGTGGCGATCATTCCACGGCACCACTTGAGAGTTAGCCGGCCGGCGACTTGCCACCACTTTTCCACCACTGGATCCCGGCCTGCGCCGGGGTGACGTCAACCACCCCTGCTTCAGGCCGGGCGATGCACCACAGTGTGGCTGCCGGCTTCGGCGAACTCGGTACTGTCGATGTTATCGATAAAGTGCCAGTCCGCTTTTACCTGTTCGCGGTTGAAGGTCAGTGCCATAAAGCCGCGCTGGTGCAGGTTGCAGTACTGCAGGTCGTCCACCAGCACCGACATGCCGCGGGCCATCTCCGCCGCGGATTGCTCGTCCAGCTTCAGGTAGCTCTCCATACCCGGTGAGGTGACACTGGGCGTGGCAAATTCCACCCCCACCAGCTTGCCGCTGTCATCGGTCAGGTGATTGCACCAGGCGTTGTGGGTATCCCCCGCCACCACCACCAGGTTCTTGCCCTGCGCCGCCACATGGCGGTAAAGCGCCTCGCGCTCCACCGCGTAGCCATCCCAGGCGTCCAGGTTATAGGGCACCACCTGTGCCAGCCGCGCCCGCTGGGCATCGGACAGGGGCTCGCCTTTCAGGCTGGCGGCTTTCAGCTGGACCAGCTCCGGCGTCGGGTCTTCCTTTTTGCCCCGGCTGTAGAAACTCATCATCACTTCCGCCGGCAGGTGCATCTTGCCCATCAACACCTGCTGGCCCAGCAGCTGCCAGTGGCCGGGGGACTGCTCCAGCGACTGCGCCAACCAGTTGCGCTGGGTGGGGCCGAGCAGCGTACGGTCCGGGCTTGCCAGCGCAGCGCCGAAGGCGCGGCCGTCAAAACTGCCGTCCTCACCCAGGTAGCCGGCGAAATCCAGCTGCTGGTCGCGGCCAATCACGCGGGTATCCAGCATATGCAGGTCCAGCAGGTCGCCGAACTGGAAGCTGCGATAAATCTGCGGCCTGGTTTCGCCCTTGGGCGGGCGGATTGGCAGCCACTCGTAATAGGCCTGGATGGCCGCGGCGCGGCGCTGGTAAAAGTCGCCCTCTTCCGGACTGTGGTTTTCCGCCCCGCCCTTCCAGGTATCGTTGGTGATCTCGTGGTCGTCCCACACAGCGATAAACGGTGCGGCCGCGTGCAGTGCCTGCAGGCCCGCATCGGTGCGGTAAAGGGCGTAACGCTTGCGATAATCCGCCAGGGTCAGGATCTCGCCGGCGTTGTCGGCCGGCAATGCGCGGCCAATTTCCGCTGAACGCTCGGTGGCGTAGCCGTCGGCCGGATACTCGTAGATGTAGTCGCCTAGGTGCAGTACCGCATCCCAGTCATCCCGCTGCGCCGCCAGGGCATAGGCATTGAAATAACCTGCGGGGTAGTTGGAGCAGGAGAACACGGCCAGTTTTACCTGTTCCACACCGCCGGCGGGCAGGGTCCTGGTGCGCCCCACCGGGCTCTGTTCGCTGGCACCCACAAAGCGGTAGTAGTAGCGGGTTTCCGGCTCCAGTCCCTGCACATCGATTTTGACGGTGTAATCACGGCCCGCACCGGTTTCCGCGCTGCCCCGGCGCAGGACATCGGTGAAATCCCGGTCCCGCGCCAGTTCCCAGGTAACCCTCACCGGATCCCCGCCGCTGGCGGTTTTCGCCGGTACGGCGCGGGTCCACAGGATCACCGCATCCTGCAGCGGGTCGCCGCTGGCGATACCGTGGGGAAAGCCGACCTCGGAGGGCAGCTCGGGCCGGGTCATGGCCTGCAGTGGGGTGGATACCAGCACACCGCCGCTGGCGGCCAGCGCGGCTTTGATGAAATTGCGTCGAGTCAGTCTGCTCACGGCTGCCCTCTTCTGTTTATTGATTATCGTAGGCAATTTACCCGCTCAGTATGACAGCCCGGCTAAAGTATGGTGAAGCACGGGGAATGCCTTTTTGTTAGTCTGGGGGCAGATGTCCGTAACCTGGAACAGTCCATGAAACCCCTCTCACCGCTCACTTCCCTGTCGCTATCCGCGCTGCTGCTGGCCCTGGCCGGCTGCGGGCCGGAGCAGTTCGGCGGCGGCACGGCCCTGCCGGACGGCTCGGTTTACACCGGCGAGCTGGAAAACGGCCTGTTCCACGGCGAGGGCGAACTCAACTGGCCGGACGGCCGCCACTACGAGGGTGAATTCAACCAGGGCCAGATGAGCGGCGAGGGGCGGATGGTGTTTGCCGATGGCTGCACCTATGCCGGGGAATTCCAGAGGGGCGATTTCCACGGCCAGGGCCACTACGCCTGCGGTGATGCGGTATGGGATGGCGAATTCCGGCAGGGGGAACTGGTACAAGGCACGGTGACCTCCGCCGGCGGCGATACCTACCGGGGCGAATTCCAGGAATATGCCCCCCATGGCCAGGGCCACCGCACCACCGCCGATGGCACCGATTACGAGGGCACCTTTGAATACGGCTACCTGGTGGAAGGCAGCTACCGGGACGACGAGGGCTACCAGTACCAGGGCGAGTTTGAATACACCTACTACAACGGCGAGGGCGAACTGACCCGGCCGGACGGCACCATTATCCGGGCCAACTTCCAGTACGGCGAGGCCAGCGGAGAGGGTGTGCGTATTCGCGAGGGCGACAACGGCGAGCGGGTGGAGGAGCAGGGCTATTTTGTCTCCGGCCGCTACTACCCCAGCGAACAGGCCTGGCGGGAAAGTGATACCCGGCAGCGGGCGGAAATGGAATCCCGCCTGTACAGCGAGGCCCAGCGGCTGGAATCCGCATTTTCCGGGCTGGCGCCGCAACGGCCGGGCGTGCGCGATGTGTACACACTGATTGTGGGCGGCGACGGCACCGAGGGCGTGTTCGCCCGCGAGGTGGACTGGGTGGCGCAGCGCCTGGGCACCGTGTTCGATATTGAGGGCCGCCAACTGCGCCTTACCAACGGCGGCAGCGGCGAGCTGCCGATGGCAACCCGCACCAGCATCCGCCGGAGCCTGGAACAGCTCGACTCGATACTCGACCCGCAGGAAGACCTGCTGCTGGTCCACTTTGTCAGCCACGGCGACAAGAACGGCGACCTGAAGCTGGCAGAGAAGAACCTGGCCCTCAATGATCTCTCCGTTACCGAGGGCACACAGTGGCTGGACGACCTGGAAACCCGCTACCAGTGGATCATCATTTCCGCCTGCTACTCCGGCCAGTGGCAACAGGCGCTGGCGAACCCCTATCGCGCAGTCTTTGCTTCCGCCGCAGCCGACCGCACCTCGTTTGGCTGCAGCGACGACTCCGAGCGCACCTGGTTCAGCGCTGCCCTGTACGGGGATGCGCTGGAAATGGGAACCAGTGATCCCTCCGCCTGGTTCACGGCCGCCAACCAGAGGGTTACGGAAATGGAAAAAGAGCAGGATATCGCGGCGGATGAACACTCAATGCCACAGCATTCAGTCGGCAAGCAGTTCCTGCAGTGGTGGCAAAACTAAAACCTGCGGGCTCGCCCAATCACGGCGCAGCGTGCCCAGCGGTCAACAGGCCACTGTAGGAAACCAGGGAGCCAAGTATCGGCAGGGAAAACTCCACGTGAAAGCGGTACTTCCCTGCCTCTATGACTTTGTAAGCCCGGGAGTCCGGAATTAGCCAGCGCGGCACCGGCACCCCCAGGAACTTCACTCCGAGACAACGCCAGAACCAGCCGCCATCGATAATATCCACCGTCAACTGCATGGACAGCGGCCCGGTTTCCTCAATCCAGTAACCCTGCCCGATATTCCCTACCGACCGGAAAAGGGAATCGACCCGGTTCGTTCCGTTGAAACTGCGGCGCCAGTGCAGTCCATCAGCATCGTGTGAAATGTCGACGGCCAACCTGTGGGCACCCGGTTCCGGTAGATTCATTTTTCTCGCAAGGCGCCGCCCAACCAGGCCGGCAAGCCCACTACCCCTGGCCAGGGTTACCTCACCAACCAGCCTGCCACCCCGGATATGTAGCTGCTGGAGCATCGGGTGCAGGTCGGTAAACTGGCATCCAAACCAGTCTTTCACAATGGTGCTGGGCATGGGGGGCTCCGGGAGACTCGCTGCGGTCATGTGCCTGTATATGATCGATTGCATGATTCTGTTCGATGCTGTCAGCTGAGTAAACTTGATCGCCGGAACCCACGGCCTGCCATGCGGTCCCAGTGAATCGACCGAGAAAACCTGAAACCGAAGCATTATGACCCGATACCTGCAACGCACCGCCAAGTACACATTCTGGCTCGGCAGCGGATTTGTCGTGGTGACCGCACTGATGGTCCTGGCCCTGCGCTGGGTCGACCCGGCCTCCTCTGCGGTGATCTCCGCGTGGGAGCGGGAGAGCGGGCGCGAGGCGGTGCACCAGTGGCGGCCGCTGGAGCAGATCTCCCCCAACCTGCAGGTGGCCGTAATCGCGTCGGAAGACCAGAAGTTCCCCCACCACTTTGGCTTTGACTTTGCCGCGCTGAAGAAAGCCCTGAACGAGGACCGGGGGCGCATCCGTGGCGCCAGCACCATCACGCAGCAGACCGCCAAGAACCTGTTCCTGTGGAACGGGCGCAGCTATGTGCGCAAGGCGCTGGAGGCCTGGTTCACCGTGTTGATGGAAGTCCTCTGGCCCAAGGAGCGTATCCTCGAGGTTTACCTGAATATCGCCGAATTCGGGGAAGGGGTCTACGGCGCACAGGCGGCGGCCAGCAACTTCTTCGGCACCTCCGCCCAGCACCTCAACCGCTGGCAGGCCGGGCGGCTGGCAGCGGTACTGCCAAGCCCGAAGCGGATGTCGGCACGCAACCCGTCAAGCTATGTGCGCAACCGCGCCTACACCATCGACCGGCAGGTGCGCCAGCTGGGTGGGACCGGTTACCTGGGACAGCTGTAAAGACGTTGACGCTTCGCCCGCGGCCAGGCTCCAGGCTTTTACACGGTAATACCATACCCAACTACAAACTGAACCCTTGTACGGCACGGTTTCATTGCAGTCACCTATGCGCACTGTCTCCCCCGCCGTCCAGAGCGTAGGTTAGGGTGAATACCAGAACCATCGCAGCGGACAGGGTAACACCGGTGAAGTCCAGGCGCCGGATGAGGCCATCAGGTCCTTCCGTAAGCGCAACGACAAGCCCCACCAGGAGTAGTGCTGTTGTGGACAAGCAGAAACCAAGAGCCGCCATTTTCCTTCTCGAAAAGCCCCTTGCAGAGAAAAAGCCTTTCAGGAACTGCAAGGTTGAAACGGCCAGGACAGCTAAGAATAAAGTACTCATCCCCTTCCCTCTCGATCCACTAGCCCGCAGGGGAGCGGGGATTAAATTATTTCAGGTAACAGAAGAGCTAACTGCCCTCCGTAGTGAGTACCACCTTGCCCACCGACTTGCCACTGCGCAGGCATCCAATCGCCTCATGTGCCTCCTCGAAACCAAACTCGTGACCCACGTGGGGCGCCGGTAATCCCAGGTTGGCACTGCCCTCCAGCAGGCGATCAAATAGCGCCTGTTCCTGCCACAGCCAGATCAGGTTGAAGGCCATCACCGAGCGGTTGCTGCTGATCATATCCATCACGTCGTAGCGCGGCCGCTTCAGGTACAGCCAGGCGGCCTTCAGCCAGTTGGGTTTATCACCCGGGGTAAACTCTGCAGCCCCGAACACCACCAGCCGCCCGGTGGGTGCCAGCGCCGCGAAGGACTGTTTCTGTATCTCGCCGCCGATGCCGTCCAGCACTGCGTGCAACGGTCGGCCGGCCAGCTGTTCCCGCAGCTGTGCCCCGAAGTCGTTACCGCGCACGATCACCTCATCGAAACCCAGCCCCGCCAGGAATGTGCGCTTGCTGTCCGAGCTGACCGTACCGATGGGCACGGCACCCATTTGCTGCAGCATGCGCATGGCCTGCAGCCCCACGCCGCCGGCGGCGCTCTGCACCAGCACCAGCTGGCCCGGCCGCACCGCACCCAGGTCAGTCAGCGCGTAGTAGGCAGTAAGGCTCTGCACCGGGAAGGCCGCTCCCTCGGCGAATGACCAGCCCTCGGGCATCCGGCGGCAGTGCTGCGGCGGTACATCCACACTGGTGGCGTAGCCGCCGAAGCGGATGCAGCCGTAGACACGGTCTCCCACGGCAAGGTCGGTCTCAGCCGCGGCACCCAACTCGCTGACTATCCCACTGAATTCCAGCCCGGGGACAAAACTCCCCTCTGGTGTGGCCGAGTAGAGGCCGGTAAGCGCGAAGATATCGGCGAAGTTCAGGCCCACGGCCTTCACCTCCACCCGGATTTTATCGGCGGCCAGTGGCTGCAGTGGTTCCTCCACCAGCTGCAGGTTACTGATGGCTCCGGCCTTGCGCGTGCGCCAGGCACGCCGGGACTGGTTCATGAATAACAACCTTTCATTTACGCGGTGAAAGAAGTCAGGGTAACGGTATGGAGATCGTGCGGCCAGCCTGGACAGCCGGCGGGATTGAGGCCATCAATGGACGGCCGCTGCAGCAGCCGGCCGCTTCCCGGTCGTGATCGTTAGGCGAGCCAGCTGCAGGGCGAAGGGAATAACAGGAGGACTATTAAGCGAGGCCGCTATTCTTCAGTGCTTTCCATCCCTGCACCAGTTGCGGATTCCGGGGCTTGCGCAGCTTCGCCAGCCTCATCCGCCGCTTCGATTCCGTCCGTGCTTCCCTGTTGTTCCATGGCCGCCTGCAGGAACACCCGCATCAGGTTGTCCTTGAGTTGCTGTCGATGGGCGGCACGGAGTTTTTTCAGGTGTGCGGATTCACCGGGAACCTGTAGCTTCGGCAGGACTTCGCGGACAAACTCATCGCCATCCCAGGGCACCGTCGCCTCGCTGTCAAAGCTGCTCCTGACCTTGATAAATTTGTCACCCTCGACAAACAGGTACACATTGGAAAAATACCGGCCACCATTATTGGTCTCAAACTCAAATGAGGCCTTGAGTCCCTCCAGCTGTCCGTCGGCGGAAGCTACCGTATGCGGCTCCACCTGTTCGGCTCCCCGCGAGCGGTAGTAGCCAAGTTCCGTCGCCCGATCAATCTCGGCAAGTACCCTCTGCATCTCCTGCTCCAGCAGGGACTCAGTGTCGCCCCAGTCGAAGTGATTGATCGGGTATACAAACAGGTCCAGGTTGTCAGATGGATACTGCTTGTTGGCGTAGTCGTAGAGCACGCCGAGCATGGGCTCATCAAAAATTTTGCTGTCGGTCTGGACAAAATGCTCGGTCTCGGCCGGTGCGACCTCTATGGCCGTGTAATCGGTGGCATCCGCGGGCCTGGCAGGCTGGTGCGAGTCGACGGAGGCACAGGCGGCAATGGCCGCAGTGCAGAACAGGAGGAAGGATTTCCTGAGCATCACAGGGTTCTCCAGGATTGCGGTTTATTATTGATCTTTTCACGCGCGACCGCATACCGGCGACGGCAGCCAGAAAAGGCACGGCCAGCAAGAAGGGTCTCCATCCTGCTGTCCGGTCATTGCATCATACCGGCTTCGCGCGCATCCATGCTAACCGCAAACGACAGACCCGGGTTGGGATCACGGTCACAGTGGTATTCCATCCAGCCGGGCCGGCACCCCTGTCCAGCGGGTCGGCTGCAGGGTTTGTCGTCGCAGGCCCCATGCTGTATAACCATACAGCTCCCGTGCGGCAACCGGCCCGCTGTCCCCAGCCGGCCCTCACCCGCTTCCGCAACACCACCGCTGGAAACCATCCCGGAACAACCTGCAGGCCCATGAGCGAACCCGTCGAACTGGCACCGGACTATTACCTGAGCAACTTCCGCGCCCTGGTGGATTTTGTGATGGCGCGGTATGAGGGCCTGCTGTCGGCGGGGGAGCAGCGCTTTTACCGGGACTTCTGCGCGCTGCAGCCGGACAGCCAGCGGCTTTATGTGCGGCTGCTGTCGCGCAAGGGTGTGCCGTCCTCCTGTGGCGCGCTGTTCCGGCAGGAAAAACTGGCCTATGCCGAGATCACCGACCTGCCCCGCGCCGCCGACCAGCTGGTGGAAGCCGGCCTGTTATTGCGCGACCCGGCACTACCGCTGGAAGAAATTCTGCCCCTGTTCACCAAGGCAGAGCTGCTGGGCAACAGCCCCGTTCCCCCGCCAAAAGCGCTGAAGCGCCCGGAGCTGGAACAGGCCCTGCTCGAGCAGGAGGCCGCAACGCCTGCCTTAATGAAGGCACTGCTGGAAGGGGAAACCCTGCTGGCGGTGCAGGCGGCGGAGCACTTCGAGACCTTCAAGCTGTGCTTCTTCGGCAACCTGAACCAGGACCTGACCGACTATGTGCTGCGCGACCTGGGGTTGTTCCGCTACGAGGCCTACCCGCTGGACCGGGAACACCTGCCGTTCCGGGACCGGAAGCAGATCGACCGGCACCTGCGCTATTACGATTGCCTGGCCCAGCTGGAGGAGGCCCTGGAGGGCGAAGCCGAAGACATCCTCGCACTGGCGGAGCAGCTGCCCGACGGCATCGATGGCGATGCCACCCTGCACCGGCGGCTCGACCGCCTGCGCCTGACACTGGCCCGGCAGCTGGAGCGCATCGACGCCCTGGAGGCCGCCGACCAGCTCTACCAACACTGCACCCGGCCACCGGCGCGGGAGCGGCGCGCACGCATCGCGGTCAAGCGCGACGCTGTCGACACCGGCCTGGCGCTGTGCCGGGAAATCCTCGACGCGCCCCACAACGAGGCCGAACAGGTATTTGCCGAGAGCTTCGGCTACCGCACCGCAAAGAAGGCCGGGCGCCTGGATGGCTGGGAAGCACCGGCCCGGCACCAGCCGCCCACGGAGACCGTCGCCCTGCCCCGGCTAGCCGAACGAGTGGAATTGCTGGCGGCGGCGCACCTGGAACAGGGCCACGAGGAAAACCAGTGTTACTGGGTGGAGAACACCCTGTTCAAGGGCGTGCTGGGGCTGTACGTGTGGGACATCCTCTTCAGCCCGGTGCCCGGGGCCTTTTTCAACCCATTCCAGGTAGCGCCCAGCGACTTCCGCACCCCCGACTTTTATCCACAACGCCGCGCGGCGTTCGAGCAGCGCCTGGCGGAGCTGGACGCTGGCACCCTGGCGGAGCGGGTATGGCTCCACTACCGGCAGAAACAGGGTATCGCCAACCCCCTGGTGGCCTGGGAGGGCCTGCCGGAAGAGCTGCTGGCACTGGCGCTGGAACGTATCCCCGCCGACCACTGGCGAGCGCTGTTCCGCCGGCTGCTGGGGGATATCGCCCACCACCGCAACGGCCTGCCGGACCTGGTGCTGTTCCCGGCCGGGGGCGGTTACGAGCTGGTGGAAGTAAAGGGCCCCGGCGACCGCCTGCAGCAGAACCAGCAGCGCTGGCTGGCCTTTTTCGCCCGCCACCGGATCCCGCACCGGGTACTGCATGTGGAGTGGCAGCCTTGAGCGAATCAACAGCCGTGAGCGAGGAGTCACCAACCTCGGAGAGCGACAACACACTACAACTGTCGGTCAAGGAACTGGTGGCGTTCGCCTGCCGCAGCGGCGACCTGGCCAGCGACGGGCCCGGCGGCCCCACCGCCGAGGAGGGCATCCGCGCCCACCAGAAACTGCAGAAGAAACGCCCGCAAGGCAGCGAGGCCGAATACCGGTTACAGGTTCCACTGCAGGTCGACGGCCAGGCTGTGGTACTGGGCGGGCGCGTGGATATCCTGCACCCACCGGCAGACCTGCACACGCCTGTGCAGCTGGATGAGATCAAGACCACCTACGTAACACCGGAACAACTGCCGGACTCCGCCCGGGCACTGCACTGGGCGCAACTGAAAATCTACGGCTACTGCTACCTGCTGCAGCAACAGGCCGCCACAGTGAAAGAGACCGGCCCGGGAACCGGCGATGGCGAACGTGTGGCCCTGCAGATGCTGTGGCACAACCTCAAGGACCGCAAAACCTACCCGGAACGGCAGGAATTCAGCTGGCCCGAACTGGAGGCTTTTGCCCTGGCCGCCCTCGGGCAGTACCTGCAGTGGCACCGCGACTGGCAGGCACACCGCGGGAAAGTGCGGGCAACATCAAAAGCACTGGCGTTCCCCTTCCCCGCCTTTCGTCCCGGCCAGCGCGAGCTGGCGGTGGCCGCCTACCGCTGCCTGCGCGACGGCGGTGAGCTGGTGGTGGAAGCGCCCACCGGCATCGGCAAAACCGTCAGCACCCTGTTCCCGGCCATCAAGGCCGTGGGCGAACAGCAGGTGGACCAGCTGGTGTACCTCACCGCAAAGAATTCCGGCCGCCGGGTGGTGCGGGAAACTGCGGCGCGCTTGCATGAGAAAGGCCTGCGGCTTTCTGTACTGGAAATCCAGGCGCGGGACAAAACCTGTGCCTGCAGCCTGGGCCTGTGCAGCCGCGACGAAGACGGCATCTGCCCGCGTACCCGCGGTTTTTACGATCGCCTGCCGGAAGCCCGGCGGGAGCTGCTGGGCCAGCCACTGCTGACCCCGGAAACCGTGGCGGCAACCGCCAACCGCCTGCAGCTTTGCCCGTTCGAGCTGTCACTACAGATGCTGCCCTGGGCCGACCTGGTGGTATGCGACTTCAATTATGTATTCGACCCGCTGGTGCGCATGAACATCCTGCAGGACCAGTCCCGGCGCCGCGCACTATTGGTGGACGAGGCCCACAACCTGATTGACCGGGCGCGCGCCATGTACAGCACCAGACTGACCCGCGGCGACAGTCGCCACGCCGCGGCCGCCTGCAAGGGCACGCACCCGGCCCTGCGTCGGGCGATCCAGTCGCTGGTGCGGGCACTGGATCAATGGGTCATCGAGTGCCGGGAAGCGGGCAATCCCCACCATACCCAGGCCACCACACCAGATAGCCGCAACAGCGAACTGTGGATAACCCCACTTGTGGAAAACGACACAGGCAATATCGAGCCCTACCCCGCCGCGGTCAGCCGCGCGGCCCACAAGGTACTGACGGTGGTGAGCCAGCTGTGGGAGCAGTCCAAGGCACCGCCAGAGGACATCGCCGACTGGCTGAAGGCGCTGTTCCGTTTCCTGGCCATCGAGCAACTGGTGGGCGACCAGCACCGCTGCCTCACCCACGCGGAAAAGCGGGGCGCCCGATGGCAGGAGCAGGAACTGAAATTCTTGTGCCTGAATGCCGCCGATTACCTGGCGCAGGCCTACCGGCAATTCCACGCGGTGCTGGCCTTTTCCGCGACCCTGCGTCCCCCCGGCTATATCTACCGGCAGCTGGGTCTGCAGGCGGACGCCCCCTACCTGGCCCTGCCGTCGCCATTCAACCCCGACCAGCTGGGCGTGTTCCTGTGTCCCTACGTGGACACCCGCTACCGGGCCCGCGACCGGTCCACCGACGCGCTGGTGGACATGGTGGCGCGGGTCTACCACAGCCGCCCGGGGAATTACCTGGTGTTTTTCCCGTCCTATCGCTTTATGCAGCAGGTGGCGGAACGCTTCGGCGAACGTTACCCCGGGATCGCACTGGTACAGCAGCAGCCCGGGGCCGGGGAGCAGGAACGCGGCGCCTTCCTGGCGCACTTTGCCGATGGCCGCCAGAGCCTGGGTTTTGCCATCATGGGCGGCGTGTTCGGTGAGGGTGTGGATTACGTGGGCGAGCAGCTGGTGGGCACCATCGTGGTGGGCGTGGGCCTGCCGCAAATGAACCAGGAGCAGGAACTGCTGCGCCGGGCCTGCGATGAAAGTGATTCCGCCGGCAACGGCTTCGATATCGCCTACCGCTACCCGGGCCTGACCCGGG
Source organism: Microbulbifer sp. YPW16 (assembly GCF_021290385.1). Classification (GTDB taxonomy): domain Bacteria; phylum Pseudomonadota; class Gammaproteobacteria; order Pseudomonadales; family Cellvibrionaceae; genus Microbulbifer; species Microbulbifer zhoushanensis. The sequence goes on along the minus strand of NZ_CP089928.1, from coordinate 2,710,769 downwards.
TACTGCAGACCGCCGGGCGGGTAATCCGCACCGAGTCGGACCGGGGGGTAGTGATCCTGGCGGATACCCGCTTTACCGATCCCTTCTACCGCAACCTGTACCCGGAACACTGGCAGCTGCAGGCCTGCAACAATGGCGAGGCACTGTCGCAGGGGCTCGGGGCCTTCTGGGATACTGCCGACGACAGGCCCGCGCCGGCGAAAACTTGACTGGAGAGATAACGGGACCGATGGTACTCAACCGACAGTTCTACCGCCGCAGCCCCGTCCGCCGGGAGCAGGACACCGTCAGCTTTACCGACGTGCGCCGGCGCTTCGGTTTCCGCTCCATCAGTATCGGTCGCTGGGTGACCCAGGCCGAGCGGGATCGCGCCGCCGGCCTGTTCTACGACGCGCTGGTGGACCTGATGGCAATATTGCAGGGACCCGAAATCCTGGTGTCGCTGCGTGGCTCGCTCTCTTTCCAGTACGGCACCGGCGGCCGTCCGGGCATCTCCGCCCATTACGAGCCGGCGTCGCGCACTTTCGCGCTGGCCAAGAACGCCGGGCCCGGCTCCATCGCCCACGAATGGTTCCACGCCCTCGACCACTACCTGACCGACAAGGCATTCAGCGATGCCCCCGCCCGCATGTTCGCCTCGGAGGCCTGGCTGCGCGACGCCACGCCAGTGGTCCACCCGCTCAACGACCAGCTGTTTGCCTGCTTCCGCACCATCATGCTCGACGAGTCCGGGGAAAACCCCAGCGAGATGTTCCGGGTATCGAAAACCGTGGACAAGGCCAATGGCTGTGTCTATTACGCCGACCCGGCAGAAATGTGTGCGCGCGCTTTCGAGGCATTTGTGCAGGACGCCAGCATCAGCAATAACTTCCTCGTGGCGGGCACCAAGGCCACGGACGAGGCAAAACTCGGGCTGTATCCCACCGGCGAGCACCGGCAGCGGATCAACAGGGCGTTCAGTGAATATTTCCGCTACCTGGGCGGAGCGCTGCGGGCGAACATGGAGCGTGAGGCAGAAATGTCCTGAGCTTCAGACTATTCACAGCAATATTTGGCTTTTTTACTCTCCAGGCCAACTGCCGGGTTCCCCACCTACCCCTAAAATCAATAGGTCGTGAAAAAGACCAGCAGGTTGACACTGACAACCAGCATCGCGGCCCAGAGCGGCCAGAGATTTGTTTCTGAGCGGGGAAGACGACTTCTCCATGCCCGGAATCTTTTGATCGTTCCCATGTACACCAGTGCATTAAAACCCCACCAGCAAAAGGCAAAGATAAAACTCTTGATGAAGGAAATGGGTTCAGCGGGATTTTCCAGGAAGTAAAAATGAAAATAGAATGTACACAGCAGGGCGAGACCGATAGAGAGTGACACCTTGCGCCCGGAAAACCAGGCTGCAACCCGGTATTGCGTATAAGGAACCAGTTCACTGGCCATCTTCATGCCACATGAATTGCAACGGAAATGATGCTTTTGCGCCTCTGCTTCCGGCAAGCGCAGCATCGATCCACATTCGACTTGATTACAGATGTAAAAAAGCGTCTTTTCCGTCAAATCATTCCCACCTGGTGTAGCAGTAAGCATGTGTTAACCGGGCAGGCTCTCCGTACCCATACGGACAGTATGAATCTGCCGCAGACCGGAAACAATAAGCTTATCCTTCACCCCTTGATGCAAACCACCGGCTCCACCCGGGCCACCTTGTGTACCAGCCCCGCCCGCTCGGCTGCGTCGACCACTTCGCGCACATCCTTGTAGGCCCCCGGGGCCTCCTCGGCCACGCCGCGCATGGAGGGGCTGCGGATGACGATGCCGCGCGCCGCCAGGTCGTCCACCAGTGAGCGCCCCTTCCAGCGCTTTGTCGCCTGGCGGCGGCTCATGGCGCGGCCGGCACCGTGGCAGGCGGAGCTGAACGACAGTGACTCGCCGCTTTTCGCACCCGCGAGAATATGGGACTCGGTGCCCATGGAGCCGCCAATCAGAACCGGCTGGCCCACGCTGCGCAACGCCGACGGGATATCCGGGTGGCCGGGGCCGAAGGCGCGGGTGGCACCCTTGCGATGCACGTACAGCTGGCGCTTCTGCCCATCCACCGTGTGGGTTTCGAGCTTGCAGGTGTTGTGGGAAACATCGAACAGCAGCGTCAGGTCCGAGCGCGGCAGCACCTCGCCAAACACCTCGCGGGTAAGGTGGGTAATGATCTGGCGGTTGGCCAGCGCGCAATTGATGGCGGCGCGCATGGCCCCCAGGTAGGACTGCCCGAGTTCCGACTGGATGGGCGCACAGGCGAGTTCCCGGTCCGGTAACTCGATATTGTGGCTGCTGGCCGCCAGCACCATGTACTTCAGGTATTCGGTGCCGATCTGGTGGCCCAGCCCGCGAGAGCCGCAGTGGATAAACACCACGGCGTCGTTCTCCCTGAGCCCGAAGGTGTTGGCAATATTCACATCGTAAATATCTGCCACCCGCTGCACTTCCAGGTAGTGGTTGCCGGAACCGAGCGTGCCCATCTCGTCCTGCTGGCGCTTGCGCGCCCGCGCGGAAATTTCATCCGGCTCGGCGCCGCGCATGCAGCCCTGCTCTTCGATGCGTTCCAGGTCGGACGATTCGCCATAGCCCTGCTCCACCGCCCAGCGCGCTCCGCCGCGCAACATGGCATTCATGCCGTGCTCATCCAGGTGGATGCGCCCCGTGCTGCCGACACCGGCGGGGATATGGCGGAACAGGGCATTGGCCAGCTCTGTCTTGCGGGCCTCCACTTCATCGATGGTGAGGCCGGTGCGCAGGGCCCGCACACCACAGGAAATATCGAACCCCACGCCACCGGCGGAGACCACCCCGCCGGCATCGGCGTCGAATGCCGCCACGCCGCCAATGGGGAAACCGTAGCCCCAGTGCGCGTCGGGCATGGCGTAGGCCGCCTGCACGATGCCGGGCAGGGTCGCTACATTGCACAGCTGCTCGAACACCTTGTCGTCCATGGCGCGCACCAGCGGCTCATCGGCGTATATGATGCCGGGCACACGCATCTTGCCGAATGGCTCGATGCGCCAGCTGAATTCCGATTGCTGCTTCAGGGGGTAGTGAGTGGTCATGGATTTGTACGCCGCTGCCGGTCTGGAAAGGTTTCCGGGGCTTACACATCCACGACACACTGGGCCAGCCAGGTGCCGTCGGGTTGTTGCCCCACATGCAGGGCAGTATAGGTGGCGCCCTTCACCTCAACGGTGGGCTGGTGGCGCTCGCGGTCCACTGGCTCGCCCCAGGCGCAACCGTCCAGCCGGCCGTTTTCGATAGCAACTTCGAAGCGGGAAAACAACATATTGCGACATGCCATCTCGAACACCAGCGCGTTGAGCCAGTCCGCCAGCAACAGCTCCGTATCCGGGCACTCGCAATGGATCGGCACCCGCTGCGATGCATTGACAACGCCGGGGTCGGCGATAATCCCCGTCATGGCCAGTGCCGCCTGCTCAAACGCCTGCGCGATTGTGGCGCCGACGCCGCGGACGCCCATATCCGCCTCGTGGCTGAAATGCTCCCAGTGTGCCGGCACTTTGCAAGATTCCTGGCTGAGGTTACCGGCAGCATAGCAACGGCAACAGGTGGAAGTCGGGGCAGGCCGGGGAGAGGCAGGGCGACAGGCTTCTCCCTGCAGGAAAGACCGGCGCGCATTTACCGCAATGAGAAAGCCCTATCGCGCTGCAATTAATCGGCGAGTGCCGTCACGGTAGAATCCGGGGCGGGGAATGGCTTGCGGAAAGTAAAGGCGCGCTCGCCCGGGCCCTCCTCCTGCAACAAGGCCAGTTTTTGCGCCGCCTCCTCTATCGACGGCAGGTGTCCTTCCGGCACCCACCACAGGACAATATACGGCCCCGGCATTTTTTCGAACCACTCTTTCTTGCGCCGCAAAAATTCGAGGTGGCCACTGCGGTAGACGTAGTCGTGCAGTGATTCCAGCGACTCCCATACTGACAGGTTGGCGATGTAGTCGGCACCGAAGAAATCGATCCCGGTCGCGTCCCCCTCTTCCGTCTGCAGGCGCCAGACAAATCCCGGCGAGTCGTCAGCCAACCCGTTGATTCGATCCAGGTTCGCAACAAAATCGGCCAGCTGCGGGGAATCAATCGGCGCGGAAAGCCGGGCGAGATTTAACTGGGCAAGGTGATAACGGCTCAAGGCTTCCTCCCTGGAAGTGACGTGTGCGTTCCTCGCGGGAAGCATGATTTCCATCGATATTGATACTGCACCGGCGGTGGCCGGCACGGAGCGCAAACAACGGGTGCCGCCCCGACGCCCCCAAAAAGCGGAACTGGAATTATATTTCCAGAATGTCACGCAGGCGGCAACAGGTTCCTCGCAAATCCTGGAACAGGAATTCGCGGCGCCTCAACCCCTGGTCGAAAGACATCGATTAGCCGGTGGCGCCGGTTTGATCTTCCTGAATCCGGGCTGTGATAGCATCGGGAAACTTCTCTCGCTGAGAACTTCTAATAACTGCGTAAAGTAAGACGGAGCTTGAAACCACCATGCATCGCACCAGAATTGCACTGATCCTGACGGCCGCGCTGCTTGCAGCCTGCGGCAAGGGGCCGGAGGAACCGGCCTCGCAGGCATCACCAGATGCGGCCGCCGAGGCCACCAGCGCGCTGCCCGACGGCGTCACCCTTGTAGAGACCTTCGATGGCGAGGGTTCTGAAATCGCCATCCCCTACAGCAAGTACAAACTGGCCAATGGCCTGACCGTGGTCCTGCACGAGGACGACTCGGACCCGCTGGTGCACGTGGACGTGACCTATCACGTGGGCTCCAACCGGGAAGACCCGGGCCGCTCCGGCTTTGCCCACTTCTTCGAGCACATGATGTTCCAGGGCTCCGTCAACGTGGCGGATGAAGAGCACTTCCGTATCATCCAGGAAGCCGGCGGCACCCTGAACGGCACCACCAACACCGACCGCACCAACTACTACGAGACGGTGCCGGCCAACCAGCTGGAAACCGTGCTGTGGCTGGAATCCGACCGTATGGGCGTATTCCTGGACGCGGTCACCGAAGAGAAGTTCGAGGTACAGCGCGAGACGGTCAAGAACGAGCGCGGCCAGCGGGTGGACAACCGCCCCTACGGCCGGGCACTGGAGACCATGTACGCCGCCACCTACCCGGACGGCCACCCCTACTCCTGGCCGGTGATCGGCTGGATGGAAGACCTGGACCGGGCCGACCTGAACGACCTGAAGCGCTTCTTCCTGCGCTGGTACGGCCCCAACAATGCGGTGCTGACCATCGGTGGTGACATCGACAAGGCGCAGACGCTGAAGTGGGTAAACAAGTATTTCGGTCCCATTCCCGCCGGCCCCGAGGTCGAGGACCTGCCCGAGCAGCCCGCCACCCTCGAGTCCGACCGCTATGTCACCCTCGAGGACAACATCCACCTGCCCGCACTGGCGATGATGATCCCCACCGTGCACCGCGGCCACGCCGACGAGCCGGCGCTGGATGCGGCGGCGGCCATCCTCGGCCAGGGCCAGGACTCCATGCTCTACCAGCGCCTGGTGCAGACCGGCCGTGCGGTACAGGCGAGCGTGTCCCACTCCTGCAAGGAGCTGGCCTGCGAGATGTGGTTTATCGTGATCCAGAATCCCGCCTCCGGCGAGTCCCTGGCGGAGATGGAACAGGCGGTGCGCGAGACCCTCACCGAGTTCGCCGAGCGCGGCGTCACCGAGGACGATCTGGTGAAGTTCAAGGCCGGCTATGAGTCCAGCCGCGTGTTCGGCCTGCAGTCCGTGTCCGGCAAGGTATCCGCCCTGGCGGACTACGAGACCTTCACCGGTAGCCCCAAGGGCATCGATGACGAGATCCAGGCCTACCTGGGCGTCGAGACCCCGGACGTCACCCGCGTATTCGAGGAGTACATTGCCGACAAGCCGTCCGTGCTGCTGAGCATTGTGCCCAACGGCAAACCCGAACTGGCGGCAGCCCCGCAGAACCATGAGTGGGATCGCACCATCCCCGAGAGCTACGGCGACGATGACGCAGAGCTGGCCCTGCGGCCGGTGAAAGACACCTTCGACCGCAGCGTGCAACCCACCCCGGGCGTCAACCCGCAGGTGGAGCTGCCCAGCATCTGGGACAGCAAGCTCGACAACGGCGTACGCCTGCTGGCGGTGGAGAACAGCGAAACTCCCACTGTCACCGTGCAGGCGGTGTTTGACGTGGGCCAGCGCGACGAGCCCCGCGGCAAGGCGGGCCTCACCTCGTTGATGGCAAACCTGATGGGCGAGGCCACCACCGAGCGCAGCGCCGCCGAGTTTGCCGAGGCAATGAAGCGCCTGGGCGCCTCCATCAGCGTCAACGCCGGTAAGTTCGAGACCACCGTAACCCTCAACGTACTGGCCAAGAACCTGGACCAGGCCATGCCGCTGATGATGGAACGCATCACCAAGCCGGCCTTCACCGGGGAAGACTTCGCCCGTATCAAGCAGCAGACCATCGAGGGCCTGCAGCAGGCCCGCAAGACCCCGCAGGGGCTGGCGAGCCGTGCCCTGGGCGCCGTGATGCGCGGCCCCGAGCACCCGCTCAGCTACCCCGGTGGCGGCCTGCCGAGCACCGTGGCCGAGATCACCCTTGAGGACGTCAAGGGCTACTACAAGGCCCACTTCCCCACCCACCTGGGCGGTATTACGGTAAGCACCAGCCTGCCGAAGGAAACCACCCTCAAGGCACTGGACGGCCTGGCCAAGCTGGAAGTGAAGCAGGCCATGCGCCCGGCCATCGCCTTCCAGAAGCCGGAGCTCAAGGGCCGCACCGTGTACCTGGTGAACAAGGAAGGGGCAGCCCAGTCAAGCCTGCGCGCCAGCCAGTACGCACTGGCCTACGATGCGCTGGGTGACTACTACCGCGCCTACCTGGGCAACTTCCCCCTGGGTGGCAACTTCAACAGCCGCATCAACCTGAACCTGCGGGAAGACAAGGGCTACACCTACGGTGCCCGCACCTACCTGGTCGGCGAGCCCCGCGATGGCCTGTACCTGTTCAGCTCCGAGGTGAAGAAGGATGCAACCGCGGATGCCCTGAACGAGGTTCTCACCGAACTGGAGGCCTACGACAAGGAAGGCATGACCGAGACCGAGTTCAACTACATGCGCTCGGCCATCGGCCAGCAGGAAGCCCTGAGCTACGAAACCCCCGGCGACAAGCTGGGCCTGCTCAGCCGTATCCTGCGCTACGACCTGCCGCTGGACTATCGCTCACAGCAAAACGCCATCCTGCAGGAGATTGATCGCAAGACCCTGAACAAGGTAATCACCGATGTCCTGCAGCCGGCCAACATGGCCATCGTGGTGGTGGGTGACAAGGCCAGCATCACCGAGGACATCCAGGCCCTGGGCATGCCCATCGTGGAGCTGGATGAGGACGGTTATGTGAAGGAAACTGAAGAACCGGTGGAATCCGCAGAATCTGCCAGCCTCTGAGGAACCGTCCTTCCCGCAAAAAGAAAGCCCGCCAACCGGCGGGCTTTTTTATTGGGCCATTTCCGGCGAAGGGTGCATTTCGCAGCGCCCAATACACCCCACGGGTAATTTCCTCTGGGAACCCGCGACTGCCATGCCCGGGGAGCCAATAGCGTCGGCAGCGATGACAGGATAAGCACCACCATCGCAAACAGATAACCGACAGGGACTCCCACTCACACCCTGCTGGCAGGCCCCCCATTATGTGGCGCCTGCAAATTCTTTCTTGCACTTTTCGCGTCAATTTCCCGAGGAAAGTCGCGCATATCCCGGCTTGCCTCCAGGCCACCGGCGGCGCGCAGTGCCGCAAAAAAAAGATACGACGCGCCCGATTTGTGCCGATGTGCTATTTACCCGCCAGAAGTTGGTCATTTTTTCTACAGCTCTCTTTCGCGCTTTTACACTGATAGTGAGCTGATTGCTGTTTAATCTGCTTTATCTCAAGGGAGTTGACCAAATGAAGACGAAGGACGTTTTTATCCCCGCTGTGGCAGCACTGACTCTGGCGGTATCCAGCGTGGCGTCGGCCGGCCCGTCCGGCTATACGCCGGCACCGCCACCCCCGCCGGCACAGGAGTTTGTTGTTCGCCTCGGTGCCACCTATATCGACCCGATACAGGATGATGTCACCTTTACCGATGATACTTTCCAATTCTTTGACTCGTTCCGGGCGACCGTAGATCCGGACGCCGAATGGGGCTGGTATATCAACGGCGAGTGGAGACCAATGCATCACTGGGGCATCGAGCTTACCTATGCCCAGGGTGACGACCATGTCGGTGGTGACGCAGACGGGTATTTCTCCATCATCAGTGACATCAATGATTTCGGGTTTGATGACCTCGGGCTCCGCGACATCGGCGAGTTCGAGCCGGAAATCGGTACCGCAAGCCTGAAGTGGTATCCACTGGATCCATCCTGCCTGGTGCAACCCTATATCGGTGGTGGTATCAGCTATACCGACTTCGGTAGCGAGAATTTCCGCGGCCCCGCACGGGCGGACCTTGATGCGGCCAACCTGAGAGGGAGAGTCAACCTGGGATATTCCTGGGGCTATACCTGGCAGGCCGGCGTGGACTTCAATTTCGGTCATGACAGCGCCTGGCTGGTGAATGCCTCTGCCATGTATGTACGCGCTGTAACTGATATGCAGTTCCAGGTTTTCAGCCGGGAGCCGCTGGCCGAGGATGAGGAATTCTTCTTCGAATCCTACTCCGGTGACTACATCTATGACCCGTGGATGTTCAACCTGTCCGTGGGATACAAGTTCGCATTTTGACGGCTCGACCCAATCAATTTGCCAGGGCGCTTCGGCGCCCTTTTTTATTACATAAACCCGGGCGGAACAGGCCTGTCATAATCGCAACTATCATCGCCCGTAATAGCGGCAGGATGAATTCCCCGGGCAAGCGGGTGATGTGACAGGTGCCCCCGACCTGCACGAGAGGGCAGCGCGCGAGAGGCCGCCCGGCTTCCTTACCAAGCCCATCCGGCTCGGGCGTAATGGGCGCAGGCTTCAACGCAGCCGGGTCAGCAGATGCAGGTCACTATCAAGAAAGTCGGTGCCGAGCAGACCCCGGTGGTCATTATTGATGGGGCATACCCGCGGCCCGAACAACTGGTGGAGGCCGCCCGCAACACGCCATGGCTGCGGGCTGGATACCCGCAACGGCCTGGCCGGCCCGCTGCTGGAGCTGGTGCGGCCGGGTTACGCGAGTGAATGCGACGAATGGTACGAGACGGTTGGCGAAGTGGCAGCGACATTCAACCGCGTGGCCTTTTACCCGGCCAGTCTGTTGCATTCCGGAGTTGTGGAGCCGGGGCAGCAGCTGCCTGACCATATCAGCAACGGCAGGCTGACCATTACCGGCTTTATCAACCTGGCCGCGCCGCTTTCCTGGTAACCCCTGCAGTAATTTCGCGTAATGTACCAACTGCTCTTCCGGTAAAAGTGTGCGCGGGTTTTTATTCCCCGGTCGTTACCAGCCGTTTATTACCCCTTGAGGATTCTAGCGCCCATTACCGGTCGCTTTTGCGCTAATTTCAGTCTGACGATAAAAGAGGCCCGGGCTGTAAATGACCTAGCCAGGATTTAATTTCGCTGCTTTTGCTCCGCAGCCTTGGTGCCGACAACAGGAAGTGCTGAAGACCAGTGAGGGATTACGTATGGCTAACCTGGTTGTTTGTTCCGATGGCACCTGGAACCGCCCGGAAGAGGACCTGGAAAAGGATTTCCCCACCAATGTGCTGCGGCTGGCCCGCGCGGTCAGCCCATCCAGCGGTGATGTAAAGCAGAGTGTGTTCTACGACTGGGGCGTGGGCTCTTACTACGACAGGTTCAGCGGTGGTATTACCGGTGCCGGGCTGCACAAGAACGTCCTCGATGGCTACCGCTACATTGTCCACAACTATGCCCCGGGCGACCGGATCTACCTGTTCGGCTTTAGTCGCGGGGCCTATACCGCCAGGTCACTCTGCGGCCTGATCAATAACTGTGGCATCGTCAGGCAGGCCAACGCCCGCCTGATTGCCGAGGCCTGGAAAATCTACAAAAGCCCCAGCAGGAAGAACCACCCCGATGGCAATGCGGCGGTGAAATTCCGCCGGGACTACTCCCACCGTTCCAACAGGATCCACTTTATCGGTGTGTGGGATACAGTCGGGGCGCTGGGTATTCCATTCAGCCTGATGGGCCTGTTCGAGTCCCACGACGAGTTCTATGACACCAAGATGGGTTCCAACGTGCAGATCGCCCGCCATGCCCTGGCCATCGATGAAAAGCGCGAGGATTTCATGCCCACCGTATGGACACCGCGGCCAGGTGTGGACCTGAAGCAGGTCTGGTTTGCCGGCGTGCATTCAGATGTGGGCGGTTCTTACCCACCGGATAAAAATACCAGGAAGCTGGCTTCCGATGTGCCGCTGACCTGGATGATCCATGAGGCCCACTTCGCCGGCCTGAAGATAGCGCCCGACCTGAAGAAAAGCCTCACCGATGGCACCCATGCGTCGATTCACCAGTCGCGCAAGCACGTCTACCGCTTCAAGCGCCCGCTGGACCGCGCGCTCATCGTCGACGGAAAGCCCACCTTGATTCACCCGACGGTGAAGAGCCGCTACCTGCACGACAAGAACTACCGCCCGCCGATGCTCAAGGCGCTGGTGGAGGAAATCGGGTGGGATGGGATTAATATCGGCCGGTAGGTACGCAACGCAGATAGCCGGGCGCCCGTGCACGCCCGGCCTTTCCCTGCCTTTTACCAGGGTTCTGTGCTTACCCGGTCACAGCCGGGTGCTTCGCCGCCCGCGCCGCATGCAGCTTCTTGTAGCTCTCGATCAACCGCAGGTGCTTGTCCAGCCCCTCCAGCTGCATATTGGTGGGTGTCAGGCCGTGGAAGCGCACGGTGCCGTTTACTAAACCGACCACGGCTGCCATTGTTTCTTCACCAAACATGCGCTTGAGGTTGTGCAGGTAATCGTCCAGCTCCAGCTCGTCGTCCAGCACGATTTCCAGCACCGCGTTTACTGCCTGGTAGAACAGGCCGCGCTCGACGGTGTTGTCGTTGTACTGCAGGAAAATTTCCACGTGCTCCAGCGCCTCTTCATGGCGCTGCAGGGCCAGGTAGACCAGGAGTTTCAGTTCCAGCACGGTCAGCTGGCCCCACACGGTGTTCTCATCGAACTCGATACCGATCAGGGTGATGATGGTCTCGTAGTTATCGATCTGGCTCTCTTCCAGCCGCTCCACCAGGTCTTCCAGTTCAGCGTCGCCAAGTGAGTGCAGGTTGAGGATTTCCTCACGGTAGTCCAGGGCCTTGTTGGTGTTGTCCCATACCAGGTCCTCCACCGGGTAGACCTCGGAGTAGCCCGGCACCAGGATGCGGCAGGTGGGCGCGCCCAGGTCCTCGTACACGGCCATGTACACTTCCTTGCCCATGTCCTCGAGGATACCGAACAGGCGGCCGGCCTCGGTCTGGTTGGTATCGTGGTGGTCGCCGGAGAAATCCCACTCCACGAACTCGTATTCCGACGTGGCGCTGAAGAAGCGCCAGGACACCACGCCGGTGGAGTCGATAAAGTGCTCCACAAAGTTGTTGGGCTCGGTCACCGCCTCGGTGCTGAAGGTGGGCGGCGGCACGTCGTTCAGGCCCTCGAAGCTGCGGCCCTGCATCAGCTCGGTGAGGCTGCGCTCCAGCGCCACGTGGAAGCTGGGGTGGGCGCCGAAGGAAGCGAACACGCCACCGGTGCGCGGGTTCATCAGGGTCACGCACATTACCGGGAAGCGCCCGCCCAGGGAGGCATCCTTGACCAGGATCGGGAAGCCCTGCTGCTCCAGCGCCTCCACCGCCTCGACGATATCCGGGTACTTGGCCAGCACCTCGGCGGGCACATCCGGCAGCGCGATCTCCTCTTCGATGATCTGCTTCTTCACCGCCCGCTCGAAGATTTCCGACAGGCACTGCACCTGCGCCTCGGCCAGGGTGTTGCCGGCGCTCATGCCGTTGCTGAGGAACAGGTTCTCGATCAGGTTGGAGGGGAAGTACACCACCTCGCCGTCCGACTGGCGCACGAACGGCAGCGAACAGATGCCCCGGTCCATGCGGCCGGAGTTGGTGTCCACCAGGTTGGAGCCGCCCAGCTCGCCCTCCGGGTTGTAGATGGCCAGGCAGTGCTCGTCGAGGATCTCCGCCGGCAGCTCATCGCCCGGGCCGGGCTGGAACCACTGCTCGTCCGGGTAGTGGACGAAATCGCTGTTGGCGATCTCCTCGCCGAAGTACTGGTCGTTGTAGAAGAAGTTGCAGTTCAGCCGCTCGATGAACTCCCCCAGCGCCGAGCACAGGGCCGCCTCCTTGGTGGCACCCTTGCCGTTGGTAAAGCACATGGGGCTAGCCGCATCGCGGATATGCAGCGACCACACGTGGGGCACGATATTTCGCCACGAGGCGATCTCGATCTTCATGCCCAGGTCCGCCAGGATCTTCGTCATGTTAGCGATAGTCTGCTCCAGCGGCAGGTCCTTGCCCTCGATAAAGGTGGTGTGCTCGCTGTCGGGCTCCACCATCAGCAGGGCCTGGGCGTCCTCGGCCAGGTTCTCCACCGTCTCGATCTGGAAGTCCGGGCCGGTCTGCACCACCTTCTTCACCGTGCAGCGGTCGATGGAACGCAGGATGCCCTGCCGGTCCTTCTCGGAGATGTCCTCCGGCAGCTCCACCTGGATCTTGAAGATCTGGTTGTAGCGGTTTTCCGGGTCGACGATATTGTTCTGCGACAGGCGGATATTGTGGGTGGGGATATCGCGCGCGTTGCAGTAGACCCGCACAAAGTAGGCCGCACACAGGGCAGAGGACGCCAGGAAGTAGTCAAACGGGCTGGGCGCCGAGCCATCGCCCTTGTAGCGGATGGGCTGGTCGGTGATGACGGTGAAGTCATCGAACTTGGCTTCCAGGCGGAGGTTATCGAGGAAGTTGACGTTGATTTCCATGGGGGACTACCAGGTCTGCGGGATTTGGTGGGCCATAGGCCAGCGGCGCGCATTATCCAGTTTTTGCTGCACTGCGTCTCGACCCATTGCCGGAAAGTGCGACTGGCCGGTGTCTCTCCAAGGCGACAGCCGACGCGTCAGCGGCTGGCTTCGCTGCTCCCAGCCGGACACCGCTTATCCATGCCATCGAGCCCCTGCTGGTCCACTTCCAGCTTGATCTTGCCGCTGCCCGGCACGCCGGAGAGCCGGAAGACAAATACCGTATCGTAGTCAGAGTTGGGCCACTCTGGCACCTCCGAGCTGGAGTCGAAGCGGCGCAACAGTATTTTTGCCAGCAGGTCGATGTTCATATGCTCCCAGGCCACATACACCGTGGAACCCAGGTAGGGCTCGCTCAGCAGGGTATCCGCCAGCAACCCGGGATCGTTGTAGGGAATCTGGGTATTAATGGGCACCTGCATATCAACCGCCGTGGGGCCGATGGTCAGCAGTGGCCGCACATAGTCGTGGCGCTGGCCGTCCCCGTGGATTTCCGTGGCCTTTACGGAGGGATCGGGAGCAAAGATGTAGTCAGGGCGAGGGAAATGTTCACGGAAATACCCCGGCAGGCGTATGGCCCTGTTCAGGCCCTGGCAGGTCAGCAACCCAAGCCCCTGGGCCGGCTTCTCCGCATGGCGCACCACTACGATCAGTGTTTCGGTTGCCGTCTGTGACGCCTGGACTCCTGTAGCCCATAGCAGTTGCACCAGCAGGAGGCGGAACATTCCAGAAGCCAACCGCGCCATGTACTCACCCTTGCCCATTAGAGATCGCTGACCTGACCAACGAACTACCAATACGAGTTTTTGCTCTATACCGCAGACTATAGGCCAGCGACCGGCAGGCTCTTGCGTGCGGGGGGGAATTGGCCGGGCTGATGTGCTATTCGTAGGAACAGCTGGCAGTCGGTTTGCCCCTCATGCCCGTTGGTGCGCGCGGCGCTCCTTTTCAAAGGCCTGTAGCCCGGCGGGAAGCTCGCCGTAGATTCTGGCGCGCCTGATGGCCTCCAGTGCCGCCTCCTTATGCCCAGCCTCGATATACGCGTATGCCTGGTCAATGTGGTACCGGTGCCGTTCGTCCCGCATCGCATTGCGATCCTTCGCGGTCCGGCGCGCCAGCAGCTCGAAGCCGGCAACGGCCACCGGCACCGCCACCAGCAAAAACCAGTAACTGTCGAATATCGCCACCAGGGCGCAGGCGAACCCACTGGCGGCCAGTGTCACTGCCAGCCCGGAGAAAAAGCCGATCTCACTGTTGCTTGCAGGGTGCTTATAGCCGTAGCGCTTGTACCACATAGAAACAGTTACCTATCCCCGGAACTTGCCGCGCGCCTAGGCGCCCAGGTCCGACCATACGGCAAATTCATTGCCGCACGGTTCGGTAAAGTGAAAGCGCCTGCCACCGGGGAAAGTAAAGGTAGGCTTGACCACGGTGCCACCGGCCTCTTCCACCTTGCGCTGGCTGCCCTCCAGGTCGTTACTGTAAAGCACGACCAGTGCGGCACCGCTGTCCGCTTTGGAACAGGCATCGGCCTGGTAAAAGCCCCCGTCGAGCCCGGCACCGGAGAACGCTGAATATTCAGGCCCATAGTCAACGAATGACCAGCCGAACGCTTTCTCGAAGAATGCCCTGGTATCCCCAAGGTCGCTGGATGGAAATTCCACGTAATTGATTTTTTCGTGTTCACTCATGGCTTGTCCCCGGGCTCTATCGTATGAGAGCTGGATTGCTGTAACGCAATCATCTGCTCAAACGGTTTCAACATCAATTCAAAACGCCCGGCCGGCTCAAGGCGATCCATCGCCATGGCGACGCTCTCGATGGTTGACAGGCTGTTGGCGAGTGAGGAGCGGCGCACCTGGTAATTGGATTGCAATTCGCCCTCCAGGCTGACCCGGGGCAATTGCTGCAACGTCGGGTGCAGGTGCAGCATCTTCTTCGACTTGCGCCAGGAGGCATCGATCACCACCAGCTGCTCCAGCGGGCCACGGGCCAGCTGGCCGCCCTCACCCACCTGCTCCACCGCCGGCAACCAGTCCAGGTTCGGGTAGAGCAAGGCCGAACGGGGCGCTAGCAGGCGGGCCAGTTCGGTATCGTCCAGCGTCTCCGCCACCACCAGCTCGCTGTTCTCCAGGCACAGGTGTGCCATACGGCCGGTGTTGAACGGATGCTTCACTTCCAGCGGGTGCTGTATGATGAGCACCTTGATGTGATTGGCTATATGGACCAGCGCGCTGCAGTAGCAGACGTTCAAGGGGCGCTGGCAAGTGGGGCAGGTTTGGCGCGGCATAGATGACTTCTGATAACGACTTTTCAGCGCACTGGCTCTCGGACGCAGAGATCCCGCTGGCCAACAAATTCTACCGCACGCACAAATTCCGCGGCAAAGCCCGACGCCATGACCCGTGTATGGTGATCAGGGATAGGCAGAACCAGATTATTGCCTGCGGCTGCCTGCGACAGCTGACCGGTGCCCGGTTACTGGCGGGGGTTGCAGTGGCGCCGGAATACCAGGGGCAGGGAGTGGCCCGCTTTCTGCTCCGCAGCATGGGCGAGGCTTTTGACGATCTGACGTTTACCTTCCCCTACCGGCACCTGGTGCCTTTTTACCAGTCCCTGGGATTTGCAGAAGAAGAGCCGCAGGGGCAGCCCAGTTCCATCGTCGATCGGTTCCTGACCTACCAGAAGCAGGGGCGCGATATCCTGGTGATGCGCTATCACGACCCTGCCGATTCCTGACTGGTATGCCTACCTGTTCGGTGCTTCCGTAAAGCGCAGGTAAGGAATCTTGGCGTGAAATGTGCCGAACTTTTCCCTTGCCTCATCGTCATTAAGGCTTAACGCCACAATGACATTCTGCCCCGCCTTCCAGTTTGCCGGTGTTGCAATCGGCTGGCCGTCGGTGGCCTGGATCGCATCCAGGGCACGCAGGATCTCGTCGAAGTTACGACCCACAGACATGGGGTAGGACATGGTGAGCCGGACCTTCTTGTCCGGACCTATGATGAATACAGTGCGCACGGTTGCAGTATCCGCGGGTGTGCGGCCATCGGGCAGGTAGGCATCGGCCGGCAACATATCATAGAGCTTGGATACCTCCAGCGAGCCGTCATCAATGATGGGGAAGTCCGCCGGGGCACCGCCAAATTCCTCAATATCCCGCTTCCACTTCTCATGCTCTTCAACGCTGTCAACGGATACACCAATCACCTTGGTATTCCGCCTGGTGAATTCATCGGCGAGCTGCGCAACGGCGCCGAACTCGGTGGTACAGACTGGCGTGAAATCCTTCGGGTGCGAAAACAGTATGGCGTAATTGTCGCCAATCCATTCATGGAACTTCAGCTTGCCGGCGGTGGAATCTGCCGTGAAATCTGGCGCGGTATCGTTTATTCGAAGAGACATAAGTACTTATCCTTTGTTGAAGCCCAAGACACGCTCACACGCATTGATCCTGAAATCAAGGATCCCTCATCGCGCTGTGAGTATGTTGGGCCCAAGTGAAATGTCAACGACACAGGCCATTGTGGCGGGCATCTCTGCGGACATCGCCAATAGCGACACCTGTGCTAACCAGGCGACAGGTTCGGAAAGCGATCGACAGAATCGGCATCACTCAATCAAGCAGGATAATTTCAATAAACAGGACAAAGATCGTCGTGACTAACACCGTCGCGAGGAAGTAAGGAATATTTGCGTCTTTCTGTGCCGGTATTTCTTCCCGGATCGCGGTAATGATAATTCCGCCAGCGACAAACATCGTCGAGAACTTCACCACGCCAGAAAGTTGCTCATATATAACGGCCGCCATCCAGCCAATCAACAGGCAGAGGAATAGCACCCAGCGAAAAACCCTGGGAAACCGGTTGGGATAGCGCTTCCACAGGTGGTAATTAATCCCTACCAGATGCATCGCAAAGGCACCGACCAACCCCAGGTATCCAAACCATATTGCGCTGGGCCAGGAGCGCAACAGGAAGCCAATTTGCGCGTAATAGATGCCGAAAACAACAAGAACCAGTGTTTCACTGAATGAAAGCCTCGACGGCGTTCTATCAGCCCTGTCAGAAAAACCCTTGTTCGCTATCAACAGGAAAACAATAAAGCCAGCCAGTGCACTCAGGTATGCATGCAGGTCTACAGGCAATATTGCAGCCTCATCCTCACTCACCTGAAGTGATGCCTGCACCTCGGCCAACTTTGGGAGCAGCACAAGGAAAACATATGTAATCCCCACACCCGCAGAGACACTCAATATGGGCGGATGCGCTTTCCGTTGGAAAACGGGCCAGTGCGGCACCGTCAGCCCGATCAGGGACAATGCCAGGACCGCCAGGAACGAAACATAGATGCTCATATGTGCTCTAGAGGGACTTTAGCGACACCAAGGGGGTAAACTCTGCCGATGTTAACTTAGCAGCATATGGTGCAAGCAGTAGGCACAAAAATCGATGGAACACGTCGGATTCAGTCGTGTTATATCTGGATCTCAATATTCCGGCTGGAGTTGTGTTCTGGTAGGAGATTTCCTGTTGTTTTCAGACGTCAAAGTCTCATTCCTGATTATTATTTTCGCCGTCCACTCCCGACGCTCTCGGACAGCGCTGCTGCTGTCTATATTGCCGCCAGCCATAGGCGGAGAACTACAGCATTCCCGATGACATCCCGGGAAAGTAACCCGCCTTTTGGGCGGGTTATCGACTGGGCTTCCCCGGAGGTTTCCAGGTAGATTCGGTTACCCGGACCGTTAAAGCATCAATGTATTGACTTTAAATTCGTTCGCGCAGTGATCTGCGGCTTCGCGTAGCTTCTGCTTTAGAAGCGATGCATTGTTGGCCAGTAGCTCGTCATGCGTCGGAGCCTGCTCGACCTCTTCCGGGCTCGCTTGGCCACATTGCGCTTCAGCCAGGATTTCGTTAGTGGAAGTATCCACCAGCTTCATCCTTACACCGTAACCAACCTGGTACTTGCTAAAATTCAGAGGGAAATTGAGGAATTTCCACCCCAGGGTTTGCACATCCAGAAGCAGCCGGGAGTCATTCACCTGGGCAGTGAGTTCCTCTACGTCATTGCCTTCAGCGGTGACAGTATTGTCATCCAGCAGTACAAGCTTATGCTCCTGGGCCATGGCATCTGCAAGAATGTCGTAGATGCGACCTGCCGGATCTTCAATATTGTTTTCTTTTACCAGCTTGTTGCCAGTTTTGACCATGGCAATAACACCAACGGCGCCGAACATGCTATTACCGGGTGTAGTGGCAATAAAGTCTGGCTTCTCGCGGCTGACGCCACTCAATTGCCGACCTTCGATCATCGGCCCAGCATCTGCAGATAAGGGCATATTTTTCACGCCCGCACAGCCTGTAGCAACAACCGCAAGGGTCAGCACCATCAGTTTCTTTATCATCTGTATTTACCCCAAGTCATTCGTTGTTTATTTAAAGCATCCCGCACGGCCAAATCGGCAGGAACACGAACAGCTACCTTGCTCTATATATTCTTCCCTATCATCATTATAAGGAACTATGTGCCACAGATCAGCAATGATTTCGAACAAATTGCTCTGCTTTATTACACCAAATTACACCTTGCGCGTATCCTGGAGTGATGCCTTACCGCAAAAAAAGCTGTGGAGCGGGGGGTTAGTGAATCAATGGGGCCAGAGTTTGGCTCACCACAGGTGCTGCGGAAGAAACGCCACTTTCCCCATGACTTCGGGAAAAACACATACTTGCCGAACTGGGTAGGATTTTGGCAGGCAGACCAGCCCAACGGTGGATCGCCTTCTTAGCTGCCGGCAGTAGCGGAGAGAGTAACCCGCCCTATCGGGCGGGCTACCTACTGGGTTGTGGCGGTGGGTTTCAGGTTCACCAGGTTGTTGAGGACGCCTTCGAGCCCGCCGTAAACGGATATCTTGTCGATACGCGCGGTTACCCGCTCCAGGGCCTCGAGCTCCTTCAGGCGCATCAGTACCGGGTTGTTGTCCATCATCTTCGCGGTGTTATGCAGCGACCGCATCGCCTGGGTTTCCTCCCGGCGCTTGATCAGGTTGGCCTCGGAGTCCTTCTGGGCCTCCACCACCTGGTTGAGGATCTGCTTCATATCACCGGGCAGGATGATGTCCTTCACCCCGACCGTCGCCAGCTCGATACCGTAGTGCGCCAGCTTTTCCCGCGCGGCGGTGGCGATGCCCAGGTTGAGGCTGTCCTTGTCCTCCAGCAGCGCATCCAGGGTGTTGCCCCCTACCGCCTCACGCAGCCGCAGCTGGAGCTCGCGGTAGATGTATTCCGCGAAATTACCCAGCTTGAGTGCAGCCCGCTCGGCATCCAGCACCCGGTAGCTCGCGCTCAGGTTGATGCGCAGGCTCACCCGGTCCCTGGTGAGGATTTCCTGGCCGCTGACCTCTACGGTCTGCAGCCTGAGATCCACCAGCCGTACGGCGATGGTCCGGTTGTATTTCCAGAAGCCGTAGCTGCCGGGCTCGAGCTTGCGTACCAGCGTGCCATTGACGGTCAGCAGGCCCACGTGCTCATCCGGCACCTCGACGTAGTGGATAGCGGATGCCACCGACGCCTTCGGCACCGCGCCGGAGCCCCGGCCAAGCAGGCCGACAAGCCGCTCATCCACGGTGTACTGCGCGCTGATATCAATAATATCGACACGCACATTCTCCACCCCTTTCCAGACCGGCAGGAAGGTACCCGGGCTGAGGACATTCACCAGGTGTCCGTCGCGGTACAGCAGGCCAACCTGGCTGTCACCCAGCTCGTGGGTCTCGGTGTAGGGCGCCAGCTTTTCCGCATGGGTGTTCAGGAAGAACCTGGCGTTCGGGCGCTCGAACAGTACATCGCTGATATCGTGGACCTCGACCGTCACCTTGTCCGCCAGTTGCAGCAGTCGGTGCCGGCCCGGCTCGAGCACGCGGATAAAACGGTTACGGCGGAACAGCAGCGCCCGCTCGTGATCGGCAATATCGACGCTTTTCCATATCATCATTTTACTTCTCCTTACTTCTGTTCCCCGGCGCATTACCTGCGTAACCAGGGGTGAGGCCCACCCGGAAGCCCGGGGGCCGGCGGCTTGAACCGGGCAGGTGACAATGTCATCGGCCGGCCTGCCTGCAGCGGGGGTGCGCCAATGCGCATTGCCCGCGCTGCAGGCGAGCCCGGCGTGGCAATGCCACGTGCCAGGTTGCCCACCACCGGCGCCCGGACTTCCGGCGCCTCCGGGTACCGGCGGCTGCCTTCCCGGGGGAGTGCAAGTCGCCAGCGCCCAGTGGCCATGGGCCTCTGGTAGTCAACAAGGGCGTTAACCCTGTGGGGAGTCGAACCCCAGGCCTTCGCCTTTACCGGATAAGTCGTGTAGTGGACGACGTTACTCTGGCAGGAGTCGAACCTGCGACCGGCCGAAACTATCGGCTGCTCTACCTCTGAGCTACAAAGTAGTGTTCAGGTAATTGCCCCGGCAGGTACACAGCAAGCCAGGGGCTCCTGTGCCGGGCTGGCGTTGTGAACCAGCTCCGCATGCCGGGCCATTGGCCCAAACTCTTTTACTGCCACCTGCGCATTGCAGGTGGCCAGTGTTCTCACGCGGGCACATCCCCTGTGCCATTTTTCATCCCTGGGCATATCCTGCTGCCGGCGCCTCACGCGCTTGCGTGCTGCCCGGCACGCTGACGATCCAGGCGTGCCCGCCTTCCCTGTGCACGCTGATTTCCATCCCGGTGAGCTGCCGGATCACCTCGATATTCGTTAGCAGGTGCTGGCTCGGCGCCAGCGTCCTGAAACGGCCGCCCCTGCCCAACACCATCGGCAGCAGCAGCTGGTCCGCCAGGTGTTCGCCCACCGGCACCCCGGCTTCCATATACCGGTTGAACTCCTTCACCGCGCGGCCCGCAACCCGCTCCGACGACAGCTGCTTCTCGCCCACCACCTCAATCACTTCGGTAACGTGCTCGGCGTACACCCGCAGCGACACGATATTGCCCGGCCCGAATGAATCCACCTGCCGGCGCTGGAGCTCGTCCGCCGCCCAGTCGCCCTTGCTGGCGATATGCCGCAATTCCCTGTCTGCCACGTGGCCCGGAATCTGTGCCGAGGTCACCAGCGCCTCCTTGCTTAGCACGGCGCCCCGCTCCAGCAGAGCCAGCGGCTTCAGTTCACCCACCGGGTATATCCGTGCCCGCCACCGGCCGCCGCCGGCCGGGTAAAAGCCGAACCTCTCCAGCTGAACCTCGGCCCGGTAACCCATCTGCGCCATCACCGGCAGGAAACCGGCCTGGATAAAATCGAAGCTGGGCGCCTGTTTGTTGTGGGTGCCGCCCTCCAGGCAGACCTCGCTCACCCCGTCCGCCAGCAGCAGCGGCAACAGGATGGTCTGGAACACCAGGCTGGTGCTGCCGGCGGTGCCAATGGCAAAACGGTATTCGCCAGCGTTCACCTTGCCCGGCTTGAACGTCACCTCTGTGGAGCCCAGCTCGTCCCCCGTCACCTGCGCGCCGGAAATCGCCTGGGCCGCATGCAGGCACACCAGGTGCTGGCGCATCAGGCCCGGCTTGCGGCGGCCAGCGCGGATATTCCTTATCCGCACCGGCTCCCCCAGGCAGATGGACAAAGTCAGCGCGGAGCGGAAAATCTGTCCACCGCCCTCGCCCTGTGATCCATCAATGGTATGCATGGTCCTATCCTTTCACGCAGACGACCTGCTTCAGGGTGTACACCACTTCCACCAGGTCTTTCTGGGCGGCCATCACCTTCTCGATCGGCTTGTAGGCCGCCGGGGTTTCATCAATCACGCCGGCATCCTTACGGCATTCCACATCGGCGGTCGCCTGCAGGTGCTCTTCCAGCGACACCAGCTTCTTGGCTTTGGTGCGGGACATCACGCGGCCCGCACCGTGGCTGCAGCTGCAGAAGCTGTCCGCATTACCCAGCCCGCGGACGATGAAGGAACGCGCCCCCATACTCCCGGGGATAATTCCCATCTCGCCCTCGCGGGCACGCACTGCGCCCTTGCGGGTAACCAGCACGTTCTTGCCGAAGTGGTGCTCGCGGGACACATAGTTATGGTGGCAGTTCACCGCCTCCATACGAGCCTCGAACTCCATCCCCAGCGCCGCCTTCACCGCGTCGATGGTGCGGGCCATCATTACCTCGCGGTTGATGCGGGCAAAGTCCTGCGCCCACTCCACCGCTTCCACATACTGGTCGAAGTGTTCGGTGCCTTCCGGCAGGTAGCTCAGGTCGGTATCCGGCAGGTGGATATGCCAGCGCTCCATGTCCTTCTTCGCCATCTCGATAAAGTGCGTACCGATGCGGTTACCCACACCGCGGGAACCGCTATGCAGCATCAGCCAGACGCTGTCGTGCTCATCCAGGCACATCTCGATAAAGTGGTTACCGGTCCCCAGCGTACCCAGGTGGTTGATGTTGTTGGTGTTCTTCAGCACCGGGTGCTTTTCCTGCAGCACATCGAACTGCGCCGCCAGCGGCGCCCAGGCCTGCATCACATCGTCCGGCAGGCTCCCCCAGGCGCCCTTGTCCCGGCTTCCGCGCGCCCGCGAGGAACGCCCGTGGGGAACCGCCCGCTCGATGGCGGAACGCACACCCGCCAGGTTGTCCGGCAGTTGCGACGCCTTGAGGCTGGTGCGCACCGCCATCATGCCGCAGCCGATATCCACACCCACCGCCGCCGGGATCACCGCGCCGAGTGTCGGCACCACGCTGCCGATGGTGGCACCCTTACCCAGGTGCACGTCCGGCATGGCCGCCACCCACTGGTGGATAAACGGCATGCGGGAGATGTTCTTCAGCTGCTCCCTGGCCTCAGCTTCGAAGGGCACGCCGACAGTCCACGACTTGATCGGCACACCACCGTCCTGCATTACTTCATAGGCTTGCTGAGTCATTGTTCCTTTCCTTCTTCTTCCATCCCGGCTTTTCTGTTCGGCTGCCGGGTTCGTGCTTGCTTATGTGTAGCCCCTGTATAGCGAGGACAGTGCCAACTTTTGCCAGCGTGCTGAAAAAACTTTT
This sequence comes from Microbulbifer sp. YPW16, assembly GCF_021290385.1. Taxonomy (GTDB): domain Bacteria; phylum Pseudomonadota; class Gammaproteobacteria; order Pseudomonadales; family Cellvibrionaceae; genus Microbulbifer; species Microbulbifer zhoushanensis. The sequence continues at coordinate 2,687,706 of NZ_CP089928.1, read as the reverse complement.
AACCCGTTGATTTAAATAAAGAATTTTTCTTCATAAAGCGATTTCCCGCCAGCGGCCACCATCATCGAAGCGACACAGATCTATCTTTTTTGATAGCGGGATAATATCTTTGATAACCATGAAAACAGTTGCCATCAGTATTCTCGGCACCACCATGGACCGGCGCGGCAAGGGCGATAAGCGCTGGGACAAGTGGCGGCCGACCGTTTCCATGTGCCAGCACGAAGACCTGTTGATCGACCGGCTGGAACTGCTGTTCGACAACCACTCCCAGGGCCTGGCCAACCAGGTCACCGAGGACATCGCACTGGTATCCCCCGAGACCGAGGTGGTCCACCACAAGGTGAACTTCCCTGACCCGTGGGATTTCGAGACGGTCTACAGCCAGCTGCTGGATTTCGCCCGTGGCTACCAGTTCCGCCCCAACCGCGAGCGCTACCTGACCCATATCACCACCGGCTCCCACGTGGCGCAGATCTGCCTGTACCTGCTGACCGAGGCGGGCTACCTGCCCGGCAAGCTGCTGCAGACCTCCCCCGCCCGGCGCGACAGCGACGCGCCCGGCCAGTACCAGGTAATTGACCTGGACCTGTCCCGCTACGACCAGATTGCCTCGCGCTTCCAGAAGGAACACCAGGAAGGCACCGTCTACCTGAAGGGCGGTATCCAGACCAACAACGCACCGTTCAACCGCATGATTGAGCAGCTGGAGAAGGTCTCCATCCGCTCCAATGCGCCGATCCTGATCACCGGCCCCACCGGCGCCGGCAAGACCCAGCTGGCCCAGCGGGTGTACGAACTGCGCAAGCAGCGCGGCAAGCTGGAGGGACGGCTGGTGGCCATCAACTGCGCCACCCTGAAAGGCGAGAACACCATGTCCGCCCTGTTCGGCCACAAGAAAGGTGCCTTCACCGGCGCCACCGCCGATCGCGCCGGCCTGCTGAAGGAAGCCCACAAGGGCCTGCTGTTCCTCGACGAGATCGGTGAGCTGGGGCTGGACGAACAGGCCATGCTGCTGCGGGCGATCGAGGACAAGCGCTTTATCCCCTTCGGCTCCGACCGCGAGGCCAGCAGCGACTTCCAGCTGATTGCCGGCACCAACAGGGACCTGGCCCGGAAAGCCAGGGAGGGCAGCTTCCGCGCCGACCTGCTGGCACGGATCGACCTGTGGACCTATGAGCTGCCATCCCTGCGCGACCGCATCGAGGACCTGGAGCCCAATGTCGACTACGAACTGGAGTCCTTCTCCAACAAGGCCGGGCACCTGGTGAGCTTCAACAGGGCAGCGCGGGAAAAGTACCTGGCCTTCGGCCGCTCAGCCGACGCCACCTGGGCGGCCAACTTCCGCGACCTGAACGCCAGCATCACCCGCATGGCCACCCTGGCCGATGGCGGGCGCATTACGGTGGAAGTGGTGGATGAAGAGGTCCGCCGCCTGAAGCACAAGTGGCACACGCCCGAGCACAGCGGCGAACATGCCCGCAGTGCAGTGGAGAGCGTACTGGGCAGCGGCAGCAGCGCCGAGATGGATTACTACGACCAGCTCAAGCTGGCCGCGCTGATTGATGTGTGCCGGCGCTCCAGCTCTATGGCGGAGGCCGGGCGCAAGCTGTTTAATGTGAGCCGGCAGGCGAAGAAGTCGAACAACGATTCGCACCGGGTGAAGCAGTTGCTTGGTAAGCACGGGTTAAGGTTTGAAGACATGAAGGCTTAGCGTACGCCACTTTGATCCTATGGCTATCACCTTCCAGCTCAATTCTATATTCCTTTGAAGGTGTTCATTATCGCAGAATGTGAAATTGTGTGGTCATCCATTAGTTAACTCCGTCAAGTGGGCCAACTAATAGATGGCTAAAATAATTTACGGCCTATCATTCTCACGGAAACTTTCTCAATGCAATCAACAGCATTTGACTATCAATTAGTCCCTGTCTCGCTCACATCTATGAAAAATTCTTCAAAGTGAACTTGATACGGATCATACTAAGTAATATAGATACTTCGAATTCTCGACAACAAATGGAAAATTATACATCGAAGATATTTCTTTCAACTTTTCTATTTTACTGTCAGTAAATAAAGGCTCTTCATAGTTATCTTCGAGACGTTTTAAATTATCACGCCCACTTATTGGCAATACACTGAGCTGGGCCAAGCACGAAAGCAGATCACCATCCTTATGCAAAAGGTCATAGAATCCTCTACGCTGAATCAGATGGCTTACTCTTGATACATCACTCGGCTCTAAAATAGTCTGCAGTGAAAGGTTTGAAAATACCTCAGAAGTATGCTGCTTAACCCTGGCTAATAGCGACTTATACTCACAGTCCTTGGAAGCCAAAAGACTTTTTCTTATTGCTTGTGAGGTTTTCTGCCTGGCTTCTTCTATCCCAATAAATTTTGTGAGGATAACTGGCCATTCCTCATTTTGATCATTTAAAACTTCACCTGAGGGTGGCATCCACAACATTGCCCGACCTTTACGACATGCCAGAGTATAGATCTTCATATCTTCGGATGAAAAGTAGACTGCCACCCAACCTCTTGTAACACCTACGATTGCCCCCTTGGGTGCAGGACCACTCATGTAAAGTGAATCCAGGGATTTATCCTTATAAATATTTACTCTCTTATTTTCATTAACTTCTATAAATACTGGCTCAATCGCAAGACGCATAAACTTGGACCTGTGTTCAAGTGTCGCAAGATCACCAAATAGAATATTTTTTTTCGACTCCCTATCCCCAACACCTTCTAGTGTTTGGCGCATTAATCGCATAAAGGCTTGATAGCCAATATCAGCGTCCGCCTCACTCAATCTAATGTTGCTAAAAATTGGTCTTCCAGAGCCACTCCCACCATCTGCTATATCCTCGAAGCTACGAACTTCCTCTGTTAAATCCTCATTTACTAGCACAGCTAACCGTCGCTGAAGGCGTCGAGAGATATGACTTATAAGTACCTCAGGCGGAATATCCTCGTCACATATAAATTCAATTAAGACCCTGTCGTAAAATAGCCATGAATGCAAATAAGAAATGAATAATTCTTTATCCCAAAACAATTCAGTCTTCTGAGAAGCAAGCCTCCAAATAGCTTTTACTGTTAGATAACCAGATAGATAAAAATGTGGATCATCCTGTAATGGCTGCATTAAAACATTAATCTTTCTGCTTAGTGCAGTATCACTATTACGATATGCAAACATCAATGACTCTAATATGCCATCAAGATAGTCTGGACCTTTTTTAGATTTTGCTTTGTTTACATTTTTATCAACAACAAGAGACTGGAAAATCCTAGCCGCCCATAAACTAGGCTTACTAATGACACGAGAATTTCCAGGCAATACGTCAAACTCATGAAATAGTGCCATACCCTCGTAAATTGGCACAAAGAAAAGTTGAAGCGCATCGATTACTGCTGTGTCTCTATACACCTCATTTAGACTAGCCTTTTCGAAAATAATTTTTCGATGGGCACGCAATTCCAATAGTGCTAGCGCATTACCTAGTTCAGTAGCAAGGCACCAAAAATGGGATGACTCGTGGACAAATGAAGGAAGAAATTGTTTAGGTAGACTATCTTTAATAGCATAGCCAAATAGTTCATTGGCGGGAATATCTAGTAAGCTTGTTGCACCGGTAAATGTATTGGTAGATCCGCGATCTTTCTTAGTACCATTCACGTGGCTACACTCTATTTTAGCTATGCATCTGTAAATAGTTCTTTCAGATAATTTGTAATCTGTATCTTAGCTTCCGACTCCGAGCGGGCATTTACTTCTATATAGGACTCCTCTTCCCTACCATCAGGATATGTAATCTTTATTTTTTTCTTTAAAATATAACTTCTCCTTTTTTTAGAAAGCCATAATGCAAAAACTGCTAATAATGCAGTTGTAATTTTTACTGTCGCAATAATAGTGGCTGGCTCTGCCAGTTCGCCCTCTTTAACTTCCGGACGTGTTAATTCAACTGAGTCTGATTCGAAAGCTTCCGATAACTCCTCTGCATCCAACTCATTCAATCCAGCCAATGATATTTTGACTTCTTGCACTTTATCCATCCTCATAATTGTAATCAGAGTTATATGTGCCTTACTATTTCGGAATATATTATTAACGAACTAGAAGAGGTTAAGTGATTTGGCGCTGCCAGTTCTATAGTTTTTCTTCTGCCGTTAACTTTCTAGTGCATACCTTTTAAGAGAACATAAAGATTATCCAGTAGCCAACGAGTATCTATGAGTATGCGCTCTAATAGTAAAATGAGACAGCCACTAAATACAGAGGATCCTATGCCACTTCTCTTTTACCTGACAATTACTCATGAAAAGCACCGTTTATTCAATATCTATCGATGACGAGACCGGGTAAGACTCTTTTCAGCACAAAGAACATTGCATGGCAAGCTGTTGCGGCGAGCTTTGCTGTGTGAGCGGGACGGTCGTACCGGACAGTGCTGTATGCACCGCCGCCTGTGGGTTGAAGACAAACTGTTGTCTCTAGTGCAGATATTCGCGCTGGATGTCTGCGCCTACGGCGTGATGAGCAAACCGTTAGCATGTGGTACTGCATATAAACCAGGCGCAGATGGCCAAATAGGGGCAGCAGTAAGTGGTAGAGCGCTGGCACCAGTTGTGCGATGACTCCGTGCTTTCCCTCCGCCACGTCCCAATGAGAGTTGGGGCTGCGGAGATGGCCCGACTGACCGAGGTGGCCGAGGTATGGCGAGCACGGCTGCAGGATATCAGCTGGTTTATCCGGATGCTGAACGATTCCATTGGCCGAGAGGCAAACCGCGAAGATCGCTGTACTGGCCGGTTCTGGGATGGCCGCTTCAAGTCCCAGGCCCTTCTCGACGAGCCGGCGCTAGCGGCATGTATGGCCTACGTGGACCTGAACCCGATCCCAGCCAAAATGGCGGAGACACCGGAGAATTCTGATCACAGCTCAATCCACCGTAACATAACGGCTGCCAGCGATGGCCGACAGCCTGATGAGCTGCTGCCCTTTGCCGGCAATTCCCGGGCACCCATGCCTGAGGATATGCCGTTCCGGATGCAGGACCATATCGAGCTTGTGCACTGGGGCGGGCGGATTCTGCGCGAAGACGAGTGCGGGGCCATTGCAAGCAGGCTACCAGCGATCCTCGAGCGGCTCCAAATTGATCCTCATCACAGGCTGTATCTCAACCGAAACTTTTAAAGCCGCTTCAAGTCCCTGATGGGTAGTGCTCAGTCTGTCCGCAGCGCGTGTGAACAGCTCGGCAAGTGATGGGCGCAGGGCATCCGCGACTGGGAGACATTCCTCACTCCACCCACGGTTTAACCAGCATTCCTTTTACGTACCAGCTATCCAGCCGGACTGGTTTGTATCCTCATATCTGGAATGTGTAATTTGGCATGCTTAATAAGTTGTTCGCATGCGAAATGCATTACAGGTTCTCATGCTCATGCCGCTCAGGTACGTAAGGGGAGTTCTAGCTTCACGCTTTCAGTTTATGGGCGCCCTTTTATTTCCTTTAGGCTCTTGGGCGCTTGCGCTAAACAGTGACATATTTTTTTGATAAGCGATGCCAGCCACTATACATGTAACGACGGATATTCCAGTAATCACGTATATTCTAGATAAATTTGTGATTCTGCCGCTTTCTATAAGAACCACATCTTGATCGAACGCCAATATCACAGCAGCTAATAAGCCACCAAAGGCATGCAAGAATATGGTTAGGTAGAAGATCAAGGCGTTTAATCGAAATTCCTTATGAAATAGGTTGAGCGCTACAAATATAATTGGCCACATTATCGTCATGATAGCCATTGGGACGCTGACCTGAAAAACCACATCCGTAAACATGTTCCCTTGTATAAAAGACCCGTAATACTCAGGAGTGCCCGCAACCAAATAGTAAATCGATCTACCCATAAGGTATATAGCTAATGAGATCGATAGAATTCGCCCATTTTTCGGGCTCAACAACTCTTGGATAGACATAAATGTACCCTTGCTAACCTTCGATAGAAATGTAGAGGAAAAGGGCTAGCCGTGAATTTCGATGATTATTGTTTTTCAAAATTGTCCATTATTCTTTAGACTATTAATAACTAGCACTGTCGATTGCTCAGACTAGCACGTCTTGGTGACGTCGGTGCTCTCATTAGCGTCATTCATCCAAATCTATCTGACTGGCTCGTTTCTATTCAGTCTCATGCCTGGTTTTTAGGAGTGCGAGAGTACCCAATTGGTGGGTTTCCTTTTTATTTCTCTGAATAAAGCGCTGCTCCTAGGAAATAAGCCCTTCAAAGCACAACATGAATAGAGGTTTGCCTGTCGGGTTACTGAAGTTCCGCGCGGAAGGCCTAGCTTAGAGTGGCTTTATTCCGACAGCACCTCATAAATCTTCAGAAAACTTTGTACAGTTGAATCCAGGATACATCTTACCTGTTGAGGGGTTAATCTTCGGGCTCCGAATATTATTTGCATCGACAAAATCTGAGTAATCTTGCCCCACATCCTCTACAGGCTCCCCAAATAGCACTCGGAGGTTCCCTCCTATCATGGATTTCACCTTCTCCCCCCACACTTCATCTTTTTTCAGCGTTACGCCATCCACGATACCCAACACGCAAAATCCGGTCTCAACTCGACGCGCTTGATTAATGACGTAGACGACGTCACCAGGACGAATCTGCACGTAATCATTCCAACCGTGCTGGCCAGGGGCAAGATCAAAAAATGCACCCTCTGAGATAACCGAGAATATATCCTGGTGAGCTCTACCACCTATATTTGAAACCAAAAACTTCATCCGTTTACTTCCATACTGTCTTTAACTCACAAAGTATGCTCATCCTGCAATGCAACGCCTGCCACTGACTATTCACCTGCTACCAACCTATCTCTAGCCGCACAAGCGGGGCAAATCAGACTGATCACCGGCGGGCTTGTTATCGTGTTCCGCATTGTGGTCCCCGCACCGCAGCCCTGCCCACCCGGTGATCGGCCCAGTGGGCTTCTATCAGCACGTTCGGCTTAGTGCCCTGGCTGGCCTAGTCCTGGAAGCGGTGGCGGCGCCCGCAGTAGTTAACCTCGATACCGGCACTGGGCAGCGTGTAGCTGTCCATATCCTGGTTGCCGGCAATTTTTCGCCGGCAGGCTCCCCACCACGGTAAGTTGCACAGTTACCGGGTATTCCGGCGGAAACAGGATAACATTATGGCGCCGTTATACTCGGGGATTTTCGCGTCAAAACGCTGCTCGTACCCCGTTTATCACACGTCGCATATCCACAACCAGAACGCATTGGGCTGCACGCTGCTCTCGCCAATGTATGCAGCATACGACTTGTCGCCGAATTCGTTTAATCCCGATCACGCCATAATTTTCCGGTTCCCTGCAAAATCGCGGGGGCCGTCTAAACTTGCCGCTCCATAATCAACAATTGGTCGAGGAATACCATGCCATCAGGATCAGGCGAGCTCAATTTCACCTACAACCACAATGTCACCACCGCCAAGACGTGGACCACCAAGAATTTTTACGTCGAGAACTTCATGATCGGCAGTATCCCCAACTGGGTATTCCTGAATAAGGACAAAGACAATACCTTCATGGGAACGAATGGCATGCCTGCAGAGGCATCGCTGATTCTATATGCGCCCAACGACCATAGCCCGACCACTTATACCCTTTACTGGGGTTCAGGTGCCCACCATCGGCACCACGACACCTACCGTGGCACAGATGCGAAAGGTGTTATCAAGATTGACTGGGCCACGCCGAATATCGAGTTCGTCGGTAATTTCCAGAACAAGCCGCAGGAACTGACCGGGAACCTCCCCTGGATACCCAATCAGTCGAGCACCATCGTTTCAGAAATCGAAGATGCGGGCACTAACTCGGAAATAAAGCAGGAAGTGCAGCAGAAGACCCGCTGGTTCAGGGTAAACCTCGACTCCGCTGATGGAGCCGACCTTGTTGATGGCTCCATGACTTACGATCTCTTCCTGGTGAAGGCTGATAATGGCTGCTCTTACCTACGGATAAACTTCACCCAGAGCAGCATCGGCTTCGATTCCAATGAGGAACAACAGTTTGTACGCTTCGGTATTCTGCCGGGAGACCAGAGCCAGCTGGAGCTGTTCACGCAAGCCTCAAAGGGAAAGCCCTTCTCATGGAATGACGACATCACCAAAACGCTAAATACCGGCAACGACCCCAGCGTTCTTGTACCCGAGCAAAATGGTTTTGCGCCGGTGGAAGACCAGGAAACCACCGGTAGCTATACCAAAACAACCAGTTCGGGCTGGTCTGTCGGCGCCAAGGCAGGGGGTTCCATCGATGCCGGGGGCTCCGGTGATAGTGGCAGCAGCGCCAGTGGTGATTCCGGGGCGTCGTCTGCGGCCGAAGATGCAGCTTTAATCGCCTAGCATCGTCAACGTGAAGTATTGGTGCAGGGTGGGACCTTATCGCCGTTTGCTCTATAGCGGCGCACTAATTTCTTACCCTGTTACCACGCCTCCCGAGGCGCTGCGTAGTTATCCAGATTGCGCTCTCAGCTCGGCACCAACTGGGGATAGAAAGGCCAGAAAGAAGATCCCGGCCTCAACCGCAATTTCGAGAGCTACTTCAAACCCATGCTCCGCAGCGTTTTCATTCTCAAATATTGTCACAAGAGTTAGCTTACACTCGCCCTTTTAGAACCATTCAGTTTATGGGTGTCTTTTTTATTCGCCTTGTAACTCTGCTCTTACCAAAATCATTTCGGATATTTTCAAAACTCACCGGCATTTATCATCTGATAAAGAGCATGCCACCCCAACAGACCCCCAACCGACAGCAACAAGAGGAAGCGCACCGATTGCTAAAGCACCGTCTACCGTCACGGTTACTGGGCTAAGTATGGTACGTGCGGCTTTTTTGCCAACAGAAAGGTTGTCCTCTACCTCGATTCTATACTCTTTCGTCAGCTCCTCCTTTTTAAGGTCCGCAGAGGATAAATCCGTTGCCTGATACCGACGGCCCTTCAGATCGACGTTTAGCCTGTAAGCGGGCTTATTAAATCCGATTTCTACTGCTTCCGCCTTCAAGCTATCCAGGCTGTCAACCTCGACAAAAACTGATTTTCCGTCTTTTTCAACTAGCTTCTCTTTCTTTAGGACAAAAGAAACACTGCCAGCTATCTCTTCACCGTCCATTAAGAATGGTTTAAAAGACACATACAAACTATCTTTCACCGGCGAACGGAGCAATGCCTGCATGGTCTCCGGTACCTGGAATATGTAGTGGTACTGTTCCCCTACAACTACCATCTTTCTTTCGTCTTGCGTCATAAGCAAGGAAGACACGTCTTCGTGATATGAGTCCGGCCGAGTTGAGTGCCATAGGATTTCAGTGCAGCCGCAGATCAAGAAAATCAATGACGTTATAAGCAACCTTGAATATCTTATTTTTTTCAATTCAAATTCCAATCTTCGGAACTGATCTTGAGAGACGTATTTTTAGCTTCATACTGCGCCTGGTTAATGGGAAAGCTCTTTGCCGCTTCCTGATTGCTGTAACTGAGGCAAGTATTGAGGAAGCGCCCAGGCCATTTCTTTTGGCCGAGAGACCTACACTCTCTTACTCCATTTCTTTTTATAGGGAATTACCCTGGTCTCAAGAACGCTCGGGCTCTCACCCGGGATGTATTGCCAAAGCTGGAGGGTGATGACATCTGAGACATCTCCGTCCTTTGCCCTGGAGCCCAGCTCAACACGGGCAAATCCGCTGCTTACACCTACGTCTGAAGTGCTGAAAGAGCGAGCGCGCCAGTGGATATTCGGCATAACCCGGTACTCGCCCCGGCCATGGGCTGGGCCGCGGTAGTAAACCTCTACCTCAAAGATGATGTAGGACTCTGTTTCCTCGTAGATCGATACATCCAGGAACCGGCTTTTCCGTCCAACCCTGCTTCCCCGGTATATCACGCGCGAGCTTTTTTCCTGCCCTTCAAGCACATCTTTAAACGGGGCCACATTGACCCTGGGTTCGACGACCTTAACGTTGCTGTCGTCTTCGGAGCATTTATGGTCGCTGAAAACTGTCCTGCCTTCGCTGTCCACGCACTGGTATATCTCTGCTCGCGTTAGTGCCGCCGCAGACACCAGTAGTAGTAGGCTAACGATTCTTATCGCAATAGTAGACATAACTTAATTTCTAGCTATTCAGGGGCTCTCAAGTCATCTCGGGGATCATAGGCCGGAGACCCGGGCAGCATCTGCATCCTGCCCTGCATAGCGCTTGCTGATGTCATCCAATACCCAATCCAGTACCGCATCCCTGCCCACCCGGTAATCGGCCCAGCGAGTCGGTATCAGCACGTCCGGCTGGATGCCCTGGGTGGGCTTGTCCTGGAAGCGGTAGAGGCGCTTGGAGTAGTTGACCTCGATTCCGGAGCTGGGCAGCGTGAAGCTGTCCATGTCCTGGTAGCCGACCGGGTTGCCGCCGGTGGGTTCGCCTACCAGGGTGGCGTTGAACATTTCGCGGAAGTGGGCGGCGTTACTCATGCCGGCGGAGAAGGTGGCGTTGCCGATCAGTGTATAGATACCGCCGTCCCAGTCCAGCCCATCCACCAGGATCATCTGGTGGGCGAAGCGCAGGCCGACAAAGAAGTCGCCGCCGGTGTTGTCCCGCAGGTCCACTACCAGGTTGCGGATGCGGTGCTCATCCAGGTACTCGCGGACATCCTCGGCAAAGGATTCCATGTCTGAGAAGGACGGGTAGCGGGCAAAGTAGACGTAGGCCACGCGCCGGTCCTCGTCGGCACTCAGCCACAGGTAGTCGGACTCGGTCACCCGCTTTTCGCCGAAGGGCACTATCTGCTCCGCATAGCGGACGGTGACGCGCTCCCGGTAGTCCGGGCAGGAAATGGCCTCCAGCGTGACCGCTTCCCGCTGGCCGCGCTCGTCTTCCAGGATGAAGGTGGCGGAGGCAGGATCATCGACAATGCCTAGGCCCGCCAGTATGTCCGCGACATTCAGGTGATAAGGCAGGTGGCGGCGCAGGGAGTATTCGTTCTCCACCGTCTGCACCACGGGTTCCAGCTTTTTCACCACCTCGGCCGTGGCCATATCCCCCACCGCCACCAGTTTGCGCCCCAGCAACCGGCGCTGCTCCGGCCCGGTGCGCAGCAGGCGTAGCTCGCCATCCATAAACTGGAACAGCAATGGATAATGCTGGTGCTCTGAACCCCAGAATGGCACGCGGGTATGACCGTCCCCGATCAGACGGCTGATGCGCATCAGCTCGATCATTAGCTGGTCTTCGGTGAGTGAAGGCAGATTAGCCTTGAGGGAAGTTAGTTCTTCGTGGAAGTCCGGCTTGTCAACGGTGTGGTAGAGGTTGATGTGCCGTTCTTCGAGCGTGTAGCGGTATACCTCGATATCTTCTTGCCACTTCTCTGCCTCAGCAGGGGCCAATGCTAATGCAACAGAACTGCCAACTAAGGCCAATCCGGCGAGGATGGCTAGATGTAATCCTTTAAACATTCTTCTTCCTTGATCAATTTGCAGAGTTAGTATTTTTGGCTATCCTTTCGAGCTCATAGAGCTTTCGGTTCGAGCAGAGTTACATGTGTAATAATGCGTCAATATTTTACTCTTACCCCAATTATTACAATTCTTTTCTGCGACGAGGCCTATCGTCCGCCATTTAATACTAAGCAACCTAATCCGGAGGCACCTACCGGGAATCACTCGATCGGTGGGCGTTGGCCGGTTATTCGGCACTCGATTGGTGGGTGTCCTTTTTTATTCTACTAATAACTTTTTACGCTTAGAGTGCTGTTGGTTCAGCAGCGTCTGCTATGGAATCATTGGCTTCACGAATTAGCCTTGCTACGAATGCGCTTGCTCCAGAAAAATCAAATTCTATTTCTCTACTACCAAAGAACTTCCTCCAATGTGCTTTCACCATATCTTGTTCGTCGACTTTACGAGAGTCAACAACTGTAATTCGTGCAGATTTCCTAGTCATTCTCGACAATAGCTGGCGCAGTTCGAAGTCAGCATGCGGGAGTGAATATCCGATAAAAACTATTTCACTAGCCTCTGATATTTCTATTCCTGCATTTTGCCAAATAATTCGATACTGTGGATTAGACAAATCCTTCAAATAGGTAGGCATGATTAAGTTCGCCATCAGTGTATGCTTACCAGAATGCTCGGGAAAATTATCATCACAATGGCGGCATGAAGTAGGGTTCTTATAATTATTTATTGCCTCTTTATACCCAAAATTTGCGTACAACCTTGAACATCTTGGGCACTGAAGCCAATTTAATGATCCATGCAATTTTAACAGCTTAACATTAAATCCTCCCTGTCCGAGCTTTTCTAGACCTGACTTAACAGACTTAACAGACTCATCACTCTCATTCTTTGCGCTAATATAGCAGCAGTAATCCACTACTCCGTTGTATCCTTGATTATTTCTTAACGTTTCATAAATTGAATTATCAAGGAGAATATCCCAATTAGTACTAACAATACTTACGGGATCTTGCAACCTATAATTTAAACCGGCCCTAACTGAACACTTACTAGTTATGTAGCTAGCAAATCTATCGATATAATCTTTTGAATCATAAGAACCGTTCAACAAAAGCTGGATCGTCATTCCAATCACATAGACGACCGCTTCACGTACTTCCATGATGTGGCTGAGATTGACCCCCCTAAACTGGGACCTTTCTGCAGTGCAACGATCTAATGGAGTAAATATATCTTCCAAGTCTATATTAGAGAATTCATTCGAGGGTATATTAAGTTGCTCTTCAATGAAATTTTTAAATTTAAAAAAATATTCTTTATTGTAATTATTTGGACACTCTTCATACAGCTTGAACGCATAGTCAATTATTTCTGCTTGTGTTGGCGCACCTGCTTGCCGTGAGAAGCCTGCACCTAGTATGTAAACTGTTTTTTTCATCAGACTCTTCAAGCTCATTAACCAAATAATTATAGTTTGTTTTTGCGCAGCAGCCTTTATCTGGGAATTGTCCTCTCCAATCCCAGAAAGAATTGCTGCAGCGATGCCGAATGTAGAGCTGTTTTTTACGTTGATTCTTCCGGTGGCCTAGCGCAATGCCAAATTAATAAACATTCTATCGATCACATCAAGCTGCTGACACTTTTTATAATTCTGTCTTACATACCTTGCTAACGTTTCTAACCTTCTAACTGCCAGGCGCTCGTTTACGATCTTTTCTAAAGTCTCTATAGAAATTCCCATTTCTTCCAAAGCAGAGAAATTGGACGGCAAATGTGAATTCTCAAAAACATGAACCAAGTGCCCCAAGTCGCACTCAGCTTCAATTTTGCGTATTTTAAGTTCAAAATTAACGAGGTCTTGCAGCAGAATTAATGCTCTAGGAACTGCGTGCTTGAAAATATTGCGTGCAATCTTTAATTCTCTATCCGTCGCTGCTGATTGCTCGCTTACACTCTCATATCTTTCGTAAATGTATTTCAGCCTATCGCAAATGTATTCAGAATGGCTGTTCGCGTAAATATACCATCCGATTCTATTTTTAAGATCATCATTATCTTGAAAATGGAGGCTCAACCTTTGTAAAGCACGGTACTCAACGATTTTTATAAAATTAACTATAAGGTCTAATTGGATTCGACCTGGTGATTTCTTCGATTTCAGCTTGATTATCTCATTATTAGTAAGCTCTGAAATGTAACCATATCCTTCACCAAGGCTTTCGACTTCATAGGACGCGTGTTCCTTTAAAAATTCTAAAGGTAAAGAAGATACCTCTTTGAATCGATTTAGATGCTGAGTTCCCGCGTCTGAAAGATGCTCTCTTTCCAAGCCAGCCAATAAATTCAGCGGTGTATTTGCATCTTGCTGGCCTAACGGCATATCTACAACGTTTGATTCAGTACAGCTTTTTGGTAGAGACTCTAGAAAAAAGACGTTTCCAACCAAATGATGGTTCATCCGTCCTGCTCGACCAGAAATATTCCGACGCGTGAACTCATCTATTGAGGTATTGGAGCGCCTGTGATCATAAATTACCACATTCTCTGCTACAGTATTCACACCTTCAATTAGAGTCGACGTGCAGATTAAATATTTAACCGCCCCGCTATTAAACATATCAACAGCTTTCTGCTGCAAAGCCCGCGGTAGCGCTCCGTGGTGGACGGCCACGCCCCTTTTAAGTGCCCTGGTGTAGCACCAATTTCTTCCGTAAAAATTCTTTAGCCACTTGTAGTAGTTGTCCATCTCATTTGATAAGCCTTCAGTATTCATCCAGCTTAGTGAAGATACCACTTGTTCAATAGAATTTTGTGATCGGCAATATATGATTGTTTGTCCTTCATGATTTTTAATTATGGTTTTTAGCGATCTATTCTTGGATGTTACATCATTAGGTTTCAAGTTATATTCAAAATAGTTAAGCGCAACGGTGTTGAATTCAGTTGGGATGAACACATACTCTTGCTTTACTGCTTCCAAGCCTCGAACCCCATCAATATAAGGGCCAATCATGTAAAACTGCTTAGAAACTGTTAACAATTTGCTTAATGCTATGTTGAGAGCTATAGCTCGCGCCTTATCTTCCTTGTTGAAGCCGAGCTTGTAAAATTCGTCAATAATGAATAAGTCTATATTTTTTATATCTTCTCGCTCATTAACTCGCTCCTGAGTCAAAACATACACGACTCTATCTTTTCTTATCGCTTGGGAACCATGATGAATAATTTGATATTCCCTACCAAATCTACTTTGTATACGCCTTCTCGTTTCGTCAATCAAAGCTATTGTTGGAACAACAATTACTACTTTATTAAATCTACTAGTGGCAATTAGCGAATCTACGATCGCGCTCTTCCCCATACTGGTAGGGGCACTGAGGATGACATTCCTTCCCGACATAAGTAGATTGAAAACTCTAGCCTGCTGGGCATGAAAAATGAATTCACGGTCCAAGCTGCTCTGATATAAAGAGCTCACAAGTTCGACATCGAGAGCTTCACTAGACGAAAAATATTTCTGCAAGTATGGGTAAAGACCGGCCTTACGGACTAGGTTTTTTAGCAGACTTTTATGATTATGAAATCTATCAAACTCATTCAATGCTCTAATTATATATTCTCGACCAATTGGTTGTTCTGCGGGCGAGGAAAGACACTTATTTGCCTGCTTTAAATACATAAATGGAGTTAATGAATCATTTCGAACACCTTCAAGGCATTCTTTAGGGTTTGAATCAGCGATCATGGCCCCTCCATCTCCCCTCTAACCGTCTGCTTTAATGCACTAACCGACGGTATTGGATATATGTATACATGAAGATGTAAATCTTCAAAATAACTATCTTTTTTAATTAGCTTCTCTATCAATCTCTGGAAATGAAATCTCACTTCATCCTTGAGATCTATCAGATAGTCACCCACCATATCTGATTCAGAACATTTCAAAATGTTAGTTTCATAACCAAGAAAAAATGCAAATAGAAATCGGTCTAAGTTTTCATCTAGTGAAGTATTGGCTTTCAATATATCATCGACATCATGCTTCAGTAGATAACCATCCTCCTTGTCTTCTAAAATTTTCTCGTTCCTGTTGCTGAACGCGTCAGATTCAAGTAAATGATCAAACTCATCTGTTATTTTTTCTAACGTGGTCTTTACATTATCAATAATCAGATGACTGAAGCCCATGAGCAATATATCAGGGGCATGATCATGAACGATAATGTGTATATTATCGAAGCATGTAGCTTTTCCATCATCGACATATAGGCTTGCAGCAACTGGTTGCGATCCATAACTGGTGCGGATAGTTGAGTGAAGTAGAACGTTCGCAATGAGACTATCTATTTCGGAGAGACTCTGCGCTTTAGCCTTAGCATAACGTTTAATTATGGCTTCTAAATTTTCTGGAGATTGGTCAGCAAGCTCATTTGGCCGTAATAGAACCTCGGGCAACCACCTACGAATTCCCTTTGAAATATTTATGTAGTTATATTTCTTTCTATGATAGCTCCCTTTTAGCCCGCGACAGGATTTTTCACCAGAAAAAGAAAAAATCTCATCATCTATAAGAAACTCATCTAGAATGGCTTCGAGCTTTGATCGGTCAGTCGTATATACCTTTAAGTGCTGCCTAGCCGATTCGGCGCAATGCATAACCTCTCGCCTAAACCAATCTATGAAATCTGTTCTGTTATAAATTTTGTTCTCTTCGCTACGCAATACTATCGACGTTGCACTTTTCTCAATAATATTTACGAGAAGATCATTTAGAATTCTTTGAGGATCGCGGGTAGGGTTGACATGTATGCCGAAATGCTCATAGGCTACGGTCATTATTATCTTATTGGCCTCCAAGCACATTTGCTCGATTGATGGGATCACCTCCCAGACAGCATTATCGAGCCAGTACTCTACATCGTTATTATTCGGCGATCTGTAATTCTTCAACCTGTTACGTAATGATTTTAGTATTTTACATCGGCCATCTATGCTTTTTCGCTCTTTAAGCGGCACCTTTAAGTAAGAGAGGTTCGCACAAATGTCACGGGGGGTTACGATGCGGAAGCGAGCCGGCAAAGATTCTTTATCGCAATCTAATGATTTGTGTAAAATAGAGTCACTACCGTATTCTTTCTTTTTCTTTCCGGTTTTAGTTTGCTTCTCTTTATACGAAGTTTTTGTGAATTCGCCAATCTGCCAGGCTTTTTCCGCTTTAGTCGTTTTTACTTGAACATACTCGACGTAATCATCGTATACGACATCTATGTCATCGGAAACTTCGCATCGAATTTCTTTTATGCTCTTATTCAACAGCATATAAAGTGCGTTGAGTGCCGCAACATAGTCCTGATATAGAAACCCTTTTTTAGCGCCAATACCACCGCTATCAGATTTAGCCATTTCTGCTATAGCCCATCAATGTGTTAAAAGCCGTTCTTAATTAATTATTATCTTTGAACTGATGAAGCGCCCAGATCTAGACAAACTATGTCAGGCTGCGGCTAATTCTTCTCGGCTTGGGTGAAATTTTTCTTTAGCTCGTGTTCCAACATCCCCATCGGCAAAGCCCCATTAACCAAAACCGCATCATGGAATTCCCGGAGGTCAAACTTGTCCCCAAGCTCTTTTTCAGCCTTCGCCCTTAACTCCCGAATCTTGATCTCCCCCATCTTGTAAGACAGCGCCTGGCCCGGCCAGGAGATGTAGCGGTCTACCTCGGCGCGCACGTTGGCTTTTGACAGGGAGGTGTTGTCGGCGAGGAAGTCCAGCGCCTGCTGGCGGGTCCAGCCCTGGGAGTGGATGCCGGTGTCGATTACCAGGCGGGCGGCGCGCCACATTTCGTAGCTGAGGCGGCCGAAGTGTTCGTAGGGGGTGGTGTAGATGCCGTCCATCTCCTTGCCCAGGCGCTCGGAGTAGAGTGCCCAGCCCTCGCCGAAGGCGCTCAGGTACAGGCCCTTGCGGAATTCCGGCACGTTTTCCAGTTCCTGGCTGAGTGCGCCCTGCAGGTGGTGGCCGGGGACGGCCTCGTGCAGGGTCAGGGCCGGCAGTTCGTACAGCGGGCGCTGGTCCAGGGCGTAGGTGTTGACCCAGTAGGCACCGCCGCGGGTGCCGCCGATGGCCGCCGGGTTGTAGGAAGCGGTGGTGTAGTTGGGGGCGATGGCGTCCGGCACCGGCACCACGCCGTAGGGCAGGCGCGGCAGCTTGCCGAACAGGGCCGGCAGGCGGTAGTCGATCTTCTTGGAGATATACGCCGCTTCCTTCAGCAGCTCTTCCGGGGTCTGGGCATAGAACTGCTTGTCGGTGCGCAGGAATTCGGTGAACTCCTCAAAGCTGCCGTCGAAGCCACTCTGCTCGATCAATTCGTCCATTTCCGTGCGGATGCGCTTTACTTCCGCCAGGCCGATCTTGTGGATTTCGGCCGGGTCCATATCCAGAGTGACGTAGGTCTTGATGCCGTGGCGGTAGTAGTCCTTGCCGCCGGGCAGCTGCTCGGCGCCGATGCTGTCGGTGGCGGCCTGCATGTAGTCGCCCTCCAGCAGCTCGGCCACGCGGGCGAAGGCCGGGGTGGCCACCTCGTCGATGGCTTTCTTGCCCTCGGTGCGCAGGCGCTTTTGTTCTGTGGCCGGTATGGAGTCCGGCATTTTCTCGAAGGGTTTGTACAGGCGGCTCTCGGTGGGGTCGTCGTACACCTGGGCGCGCACGGTGGGGGCAATGCCCTGCACCACGATCTTCGGCTGTACGAAGCCGTCCTCGATGCCCTGGCGCATATTGGCGATGTTCTCGTCAAAGTAGCGGCCGAAGTCACGGATGCGGGCGATGTAATCCTCGTAAGCTTTGACATCGTTCATGGCCAGGCCATCGTTGGCCTCCACGGCGGAGTTGTAGAAACCGTAAAAGGTGTTGAAGGGGATGCGGTCGAGAAACAGCCGGTTGCCCTCGATGGAGTTTTCCAGCACCCAGGCCAGCAGGTCGCGGTTGATGCGCTGGTCCTGGCTGAGTTCGTCGCCTTCAATCTGCTGCAGGCGCTTGAGGAAGTCCTGCTCGGCCTTCAGGCGGCGGGCGCGGTCCTTTGCGGTGACGTCGGGCAGGCGGTCGTTGTAATCCGGCACGCCCATGCGCCCGGCCATGATGGGGTCTTCCCGCAGGCTGTACTGCCAGTGCTCGTCGATGATCGCCTGCAGCTGCTCGCCGGCGTCGGCGGCGCGGGCGCTGGTGGCTGTGGCCAGGAAGAAGGTGGATGCCAGCAGGATGGGCAGGAAGTGCTTCAGACGCGCCCCCAGGATGCTCGCCATAATACGCTCCGCGATTTTTATGCATTGTTGTTATCGAGCCGGCGCCCTTTATTGTGATGCTGCTTTTAAATGCAGCTTTGTGACGCAAGCCACGAAACTCTACCACGTGTGTCGCAGGAGTGAACCGTTGGTCGGCAGTTTTCGATTACACGACATTGCACCGGCGTGCCGGTTTAATGACGCGCCATTGGGCGGCAACGCCGGCGGGGCCGTTGGCGCGTAACTCACTATTTGCGAGCAACCCCGCGCCGGCAATGCCGCAGTTCGCGGTTGGTACATGGGTACGAACTAGACTTTCCTGAGTATCTCGCCACGGTATGTGGGTCAGCACCCACATACCGGCAGTGAAAGAAACGACGGGCAAGGAAGTCGGGGAAAGTGGTATGCAGGGAATTAGCGGTAAAGCTTGTGCGTTGGTTGCCGGCACCCGCCGGGGCGCGGTTTTGTGGCGTCTGTGGGCGGCGCTGGCATTGCTGGTGGCGTCCGGCGCCGGCCACGCCACCGAGGGCGGTATCGGTTACTACGTGCCCGGCTCCATGGCCACGCTGATCGACCGGGCGCCGGTGCAGGAGGGCTGGGTGATCAAGCCGCAGTACATGCACTACAGCGGCGATTTCGGTGCCGGGGCGGAAACCCCCATCGCCGGCCTGGTGGCGCTGGGGCTGGATGTGGAACTCGATGCCTTTGTGCCGGGCCTGCTGTATACCTTCGAGAAGAAAGTGCTGGGTGCCGACTACACCCTGGGCGCCTTCCCCTCCTGGGTGGATGTCACCGTCACCGGTACGGTGGAGACCCCGCTGGGCAATTTCAGCCGGCGGGATTCCGTGTCCGGGCTGGGGGATACCACCCTGGTGCCGGCGTTGATGGCCTGGGAGGACGACTGCTGGCAATACAATTTTGCCGCCTTTGCCCACGCGCCCACCGGCGATTACGAGGCCGGCCGGCTGGCGAACGAGGGGCTGAACTACTGGGCGCTGGACCTGGTGGGCGGCGCCGCCTACACCAACCCCACCGCGGGCTTTAATTTCTCGGCGTTCGCCGGGGTGATGTTCAACGAGGAGAACGACGATACCAATTACCGCAGCGGCCGGCTGTTCCACCTGGACGCCAGCATCCAGCAGATGATCAAGGCCGGTAGCGGTTTCCTGACCCTGGGCCTGAACGGTTTCTGGGCCGACCAGATCAGCGACGACCGCAAGCCGGGCATCATTATCCAGGGGGACTTCAAGCAGCGCACGGCGGGCATCGGCCCGGTAATCGGCTACATGGTGCCCAAGGGCAGCGAGAACTTCCTGGTGGAACTCAGCTGGCTGCCGGAGCTGGATACCGAGAATACGCCGGAGGGCGATTACGTGTGGCTGAAGGTGGTGTACCAGTTCCAGCCGGGGGCAAACCGTTGAGGATGCGGGCACAATAGGCGCAGTGCCCAATCCACCAACGGGGAATGAATAAAAGCATGAAGAATATCTGTGTGTACTGCGGTTCCAGCCCCGGGCGCCTGCCCGAGTACCGCCAGGCGGCCGAGGCGCTGGCGGCGGAGCTGGTGGCGCGGGATATCGGGCTGGTGTACGGCGGGGCCAGTATCGGCGTGATGGGCGCGGTGGCCGATGCGGTGCTGGCCGGCGGCGGCCGCGTGACCGGCGTGATCCCCGAGGCCCTGGCGGTGCGCGAGGTGCCCCACCCCAGTGTCACCCAGATGCATGTGGTGGGCTCCATGCACGAGCGCAAGGCGATGATGGAGCAGCTCTCCGATGGCTTTATCGCCCTGCCCGGCGGCCTGGGCACCTTGGAAGAACTGTTCGAGATCCTCACCTGGGCGCAACTGGGCTTCCACCGCAAACCCTGCGGCCTGCTGGACGTGGCCGGCTACTTCCGCCACCTGGCCAGCTTCCTGGATCACTGCGTCAATGAACAGCTGCTGCAGCCGCAGTACCGCAATATGCTGCTGGAGGCGGACACCCCCGCCGGCCTGCTGGCGAGGATGAACGACTATAAGCCGCCGGCGATGGACCAGCGCCTGACCCGGGACGAACTGTAACCGCAGCCCGGGCGCCCTGTCCGGTTACCCCCGCGGCCGCTTCCAACCCGACTCGATAAACCTGGCCATGGCCTGGGCCAGCTGGCTGAAGCGCTGCGCCTCGATCTTGCCGGCGGACGGCGACAGGTAGGTGGTGTTCACCTCCACCTGGATGGCGGGCACCCCCAGGGCGGCGACAAACTTGGTGATGGTCTGGTTTTTTGCCGCGGCAAAATAATTGCCGGAAATATTCAGGATACCCTCGCTGCGCAGGCTGGTGACCAGGCCCTGTTGCAGGTGGTCCTGCCCCAACAGGGATTCGCCGTGCATGGTGCCCAGGTCGATATCGTAGGGGCGGAAGGCGTGGCTGCCGTGGATATCCAGCACATAGCGCGGCTGTAGTTCGCGCACCAGGCCTGCCAGCTCGCGCTTGAAGGCGTTGTCGTCGTGGTAATTGGGGTCGGACGGCCCCTCTTCGGTGGTGTAGACCACATGGGCGCCGGTGAGCTCGGCCAGCGCCAGCGCCAGTGCGGCGGTGCCGCCGCCATCGGAGAAGCGCCGCTTGCCGTTGCGCAGCGGCCGGGTGGCGTGGGGAGCGGTGATCACCACCGGGATGCGCCCGGGCACCACCCGGAACCAGGGTTCGCCCGCCGCGTGCGGCTGGCCCTCGCGGGCGTCCAGCTGTTGCTGCACCTCGATGGCGCGGTACACCAGCGACGGCGCCACCATGGCGCGCTGCAGCGGCGCGGCCATAGCCGGGGCGGCGGCCCGATCGGGCGCGGCCGGTGCCGTTGCCGGGGAACCACACCCCCACAGTGACAGGGCCAGCAGGAGTGTAAGTACATACTTCATCTTGTGGTTCCCTTTCGACCGGTGACCAGTTTCTGTCCACAGATCGGCTTGTGGATATCTACAATCCCCGCCAGCCAGCATGCTACTATCCGGCGATACCAGCGCTGGTGCGCGCTCCGATACTATAAAAATGAAAAGGCGCCCATGTCGAAAAGTTTCCTGTCCAGGTTCCTGCTCAATCCGTTTTCCGGCGGCAAGCCCGCGTCCCGGCAGGCGCCGGACGTCGAGCAATTGTTCAATGGTATTCACGCGGAAACCCGCGAGCCGCTGCTGACCAGCCTGCGCCGCATGCTGGAACCCGCCCAGGCGGAGGAGGTACTACAGGAGGCCTACCTGAAACTGCTGCTGGCACTGCGGGAAGACCGGGCGCCGGAACCGCGCGCCTTCCTTTACCGGGTGGCCCGCAACGAGGCCATCAGCCGCCTGCGGCACCAGAAGGTGGTGGAGGAGCGGGGTGCGCAGGTGCAGCTGGCCATGCCGGCGCACCACGAGGCGGTGGAGAGCCGCATCAGCCGGGAACAGGAACAGGGGGCGCTGCTGGCGGCCATCAATGCCCTGCCCCTGAAATGCCGGCAGGTGTTCGTGATGCGCAAGATCGATGGCCTCAGCCACGGGCAGATCGCCGAGGTGCTGGGCATTTCCACCAAGACGGTGGAAAATCACCTGGCGCGGGGCATGCGCCTGTGCCGCAACCATATTGTGGCAGGCGGTTTGCATCAGGCTACTGGTGAAACCATCAATACCCAACAGGTACCGGCCAGGGAGGGAAAAGTTGCAGCTGGATGAGTGGCTCTGTATCGGCATCCCCGACGAGGTGCAGGAGCAGGCATCGGCCTGGCTCGCGCGCCTGGACGCCGACCATGTCTCGCTCGACGAGCGCCAGCGCCTGTCCAGGTGGCTGGACGCGGACCCGACGCACCGCTGGGCCTTCGATGAGCTGTCGCAGCTGTACGCCCGCGCCGCCACCCTGTCCACAGTGCGCGCCCGGATCGATGCACCCCGGGTACTGCTGTTCCCGCAGCCCGCGACACCCCGGGCCCCCTCCCCTTCGGCACCGCCAGCAGACACTGCCGCTGCCGCCAGCGCGCCATCATTCCGCCAGCAATGGCAACCGGTGGTGGCCATGGCATTGATCGCCATCGGCCTGGTCCTCTCCCTGGGCCAGTCTCCCGCCTCCCAGCCCCGGCAGTCCGCCGAACCGGCACCGGCCCACTACGCCCAGCCGCCGTCAATTGAGCAAAACCTGATCAGCGCCGATTGACCAACTTTTTTTCATTATCCCGTTAGGGGATTTTGCCTGCCCATGCGTTGAGCCAGTTAGAGGTAATTCTGCCGGGCCAGTCCCGGCCTGCACGCGACTCTAACAAGATCCCAATTCAAACAATAAGGGAATGCCAACCATGAGCAGAAAAGCGATGAGAGAACTCCGCAGCAAAAGATCACTGGCGCTGCTGTCCGGCATGCTGATGAGCCCGCTGGCACTGGCCATCCAGGGCCAGGCGAGTGACGACACCACAGCGGCAACCGAAAACCAGTCACTGGAAGAGGTAACGGTGGTGGGTACCCAGATCAAGGGTGCCCAGATCAATGATGCCCTGGCGGTATCCGTGATCAATGCCGAGGATATCGAGACACTGGGGGTCGACTCCGGCGATGAGTTGCTGGCCCTGATCCCGGAAAACGGGCAGAACTACTTCAACGAAGCCGAGAACATCAGCGGTGGCGTGAACTCCGCGCGCGGCGACATTGGCGCTTTCAACCTGCGCAACCTGGGCACCGGCAATACCCTGGTGCTGCTGAACGGCCGCCGGGTGGTGAATTCCGCGGCCTACCAGACCGAGGAAGTGGGCGGCAGCTTTGTGCCGGTCACCACCGTGAACTCCAATATCCTG
Organism: Microbulbifer sp. YPW16; assembly: GCF_021290385.1. Classification (GTDB taxonomy): domain Bacteria; phylum Pseudomonadota; class Gammaproteobacteria; order Pseudomonadales; family Cellvibrionaceae; genus Microbulbifer; species Microbulbifer zhoushanensis. The sequence goes on along the minus strand of NZ_CP089928.1, from coordinate 2,664,115 downwards.
CCCACCGCCGGCCTGCAGCGTGTGGAAGTACTGCGCGACGGCGCCTCGGCGATTTACGGTGCCGATGCGGTGGCGGGTGTGGTCAACAGTGTGCTGAAGAGCGACTTCGACGGTTTCAGCGTGTCGGTCAAGCATTCCGAGTTCGACAACTTCGAGCGCGATACGCAGAAGCTGAGCATCGAGTGGGGCGAAACCTTCAACGAGGGCCGCACCAATGTGAGCGCCTTCTTCAGCCACTACCAGCGCGACCGCATCGCCGCTTCCGAGGACCCGCGCTGGGCCGACGCCGACCTGCGCGAGCGTATCCCGGAAAACTCCCCCTGGTTCGACGACACCGCGTTCCGCAACAACAGCGCCAACTCGCTGTACCCGCAGCTGGATATGCCCAGCGGCAGCATCGACGGCATTACCGACAGCCGCGGCGAGCTGGAGACCTACCCGGTGGGTGACGAGCGCTGCGAATACGCCATCAACCAGTATGTGTGCGGCGCGGTCGACGGCCAGGGCACCGAGCGCTACAACCTGAACGAGTTCCGCGATGTGAGCTCGGAGCTGGAGCGCAGCAACCTGTTCGTATTCCTGAACCACGACCTGGGCAACGGCATGGAGAGCTTCTCGGAGTTCGGCCTGTACCGCTCTGCCACCACCATGTCCCGCCACCCGACCGCTTCCTTCTCCACCTCGGAGCTGCTGTTCCCGGCGGAAAACCCCTACAACCCGTTCGGCGAGGACTTCATCCTCGACAACTACCGCTTTGCGGAGCTGCCGCGCATCGTCGAGAACGACGGCGACAACTTCCGCCTGCTGCAGGGCCTGCGCGGCGACCTGGGGGACTGGGAATGGGAAACCGCGGTACTGTGGAACCGCGACGAGAAAACTGACGTGACCCGCAACCGCGTGTCCAACACCCTGATGCAGGAAGCCCTCAACGATACCACCGAGGCAGCCTACAACCCGCTGAGCGGTGGCGTGGACAGCAATATCGAGCGCGCGCTGATCGATGTGCGCCGCGACAGCGAGAGCGAACTGAAGAGCTTCGACGTGAAGTTCTCCAACAATGGCCTGTTCAGCCTGCCGGCCGGTCCGGTGGCGGCGCTGGCGGGCTTCGAGATCCGCGAGGAATCCTTCGTCGACGACCGCGATGACCGCCTCGACGGCACCATCCAGTTCACCGACCAGGACGGCGATACCTATCCGTTTGTCTCCGACGTGGTGAACTCCAGCCCGACCCCGGACAACAGCGGCGAGCGCACTGTCACCTCCCTGTTCGGCGAGCTGCAGGTGCCGGTATTCGATAACTTCGACATGCAGCTGGCGCTGCGCCACGAGGACTTCTCCGATTTCGGCGATGCCACCGTGGGCAAGGTGGCCTTCGGCTACCGCCCGGTTGAGCAGCTGCTGCTGCGCGGTTCCTGGTCCGAGGCGTTCCGCGCACCGAACCTGGTCACCATCAACGAGGAGATCATCGCCCGCAACAGCTCCACCACCGACTGGGCCTGCGTCTATGCGGCCGAGAACGGCGGCGACCCGGACCAGGATGTGCTCGACTGCAGCTACTCGATCCAGCGTATTGCCCAGGGCAGCGATGAACTGGAAGCCGAGCAGTCCACCAACACCTCGCTGGGCCTGGTGTTCACCCCGCTGGACAGCCTGACCGTGACCGTGGATTACTGGTCCATCGAGAAGGAAGACACCATCGGCCTGTTCGGTGAGGAAAACCACACCCTGCTGGACCTGTACTACCGCCTGCAGAACGGCACCGCCAACTGCGGCTCGGTGGGCAACACGGCGGTGAGCCGCGGTGAGGTGGATCCCGACGAGGCGGGCTTCTACGAGGCCGCCGGTATCTGTGCCGCGGGCAGCATCGACTCGGTGAACGACCGCTATGCCAACCTGGACACCCGCACCCTGGCCGGCTACGACGTGGGCATCTACTACGACCTGTACACCGATATCGGTGAGTTCGGCCTGAAGTACAACGGCTCGTTCACCACCCAGTTCGAGCAGGATGCCGGTGGCGATGCGGCAGTACTGGTGCAGGCGCAGCAGAACGGCGATATCCCGGTCAACTACCCGGTCGCCGGCTTTGCCGACCTGATCGGCAAGAACGGCAACCAGGAAGAGCGCCACTCGGTGCAGCTGAACTGGCGTTACGACCAGTTCGGTGCGTCCCTGAGCGGCTTCCGGATCGGCGACTTCTACCAGGATTCCCTGACCCTGGAAGACGGTACCCGCTACGTCATCCCGTCGATGACCACCTACGATGCCACCGTCGACTATCGCTTCGACTACGCCGGCGCGAGCAACCGTGTGCGCTTCGGGGTCAAGAACCTGACCGACGAGCGCGCGCCGCTGGCCGACCGCTACTTCGGTTACTTCTCCGATGCCCACAGCGACTACGGCCGCTATTACTACCTGAGCCTGAAGTCCAGCTTCTAAGCCAGGCACTGGCAAGCCGGTTTCCCGCAGTGCACTATTGCGGGAAACCGGCCCCGCCAATTCGCGCATATTCCCGAGGTAAATTCGATGAGCAATACTCCCGACCTTGCCCATTCCCAGCCCGGCAGTGGCGCCGGCATCCAGCGCCCCGGCTACCAGGGCATCGGGCTGCTGCTGGGGCCGGCACTGTTTGTGCTGATGATGCTGTTCGCCGACGTGCAGACCACCATGAACCCGGTGGCCTGGAAGGTGGCGGCCATCGGCCTGTGGATGGCGGCCTGGTGGGCCACCGAGGCGGTCCCCGTGCCCGTGACCGCGCTGCTGCCCATTGCCACTTTCCAGCTGGTGGGCATCAGCACCATGAAGGAGGCCACGGCCCCCTACGCCAACCCGATCATCTACCTGTTTATGGGTGCCTTTGTGCTGGCCCTGGCGGTGGAGCGCTGGAACCTGCACAAGCGCATCGCGCTGATGATCCTGAGCCGCACCGGCACCGACGGCCGGCGCATGATCGGCGGTTTCATGCTGGTGGCGGCCCTGCTGTCCATGTGGATGACCAACACCTCCACCACCATGATGCTGTTCCCCATCGCCATCTCGGTGACGGCGATCATTGTGGAAAATGTGGAGGGGCTGTCTGAGCGCGCCCGCTCGCACTTCCAGACCGCCATGCTGCTGGCGCTGGCCTACGCCGCCACCATCGGCGGGCTGGCAACCCTGGTGGGCACCCCGCCCAACGCGCTGCTGGCCGCGTTCCTGGCCGATAACTACGGTATCGAGATCGGCTTTGCCCGCTGGATGCTGATCGGCGTACCGGTGGCCGCCGTGCTGCTGCCGCTGGGCTGGCTGCTGCTGACCCGCTGGGTCTACCGGGTGGAGATCCCGGAAAACGCCGAGGTAAAGGCGCACCTGCAGGAACTGAAAGCCGAGCTGGGCCCGATCTCCAAACCCGAGGCAAGGGTCGCCATCATCTTTGCGCTGGTGGTACTGGCGTGGATGCTGCGCCGCCCGCTGTCATCGGCTTTCGGCCTCGAGGGGCTCTCGGACGCCGGCATCGCCATGGCCGCGGCCATGCTGCTGTTCCTGGTGCCGAGCGGTGACTCCAGGCAGGAGCAACTGATGACCTGGCAGGACGTCAGCCGGCTGCCCTGGGGCGTGCTGGTGCTGTTTGGTGGCGGCCTGGCCCTGGCCTCACAGGTGTCCGCCTCCGGCCTGGCGGCCTGGCTGGGCGAGAGCCTGTCGCTGGTGTCGGCGATCGGTGTGATTGCGCTGGTGGTGGCAGCCACCGGGCTGGTGATTTTCCTCACCGAGCTCACCAGTAACCTGGCCACCACCGCCACCTTCCTGCCGGCGGTGGCCGCCATCGCGGTGCAGGCCGATATTTCCCCGCTGCTGCTGTGCGTGCCGATCACGCTGGCCGCCAGCTGTGCATTCATGCTGCCGGTGGCCACGCCGCCGAACGCCATCGTCTATGCCTCGGGCATGCTGACGATTCCGCAGATGGTGCGCGCCGGTGTGACACTGAACCTGCTCAGCCTGGTACTGCTGGCCATTGTCGCCACCCAGTGGGCGCCGCGCGTCCTGGGCCTGTAAGCGTTGCGGGCGCCGGGGTGTTGTTCCCCGGTGCCCGCCCCCGGCTGGACAAAAAAGCCGGAGACAAAAGAGGAGCCCTACCCATGGCATCCATCAAGCAATTCCTCGCCGCCAGCGCCCTTGGCCTGCTGGCCACCTGCCCCGCCCTGGCCGCAACTGCCGCCCCGGACAGTCCGCCCCTATCCATCGAGGAAATTTTCTCGCCGGAAAACAAGACCCAGAAGGTGCTGGATATCGAAGTGGCGCTGGCCTCGGCCCAGGCCGAGCTGGACATCATCCCCGACTGGGCCGCGGCCGAGATGGCCGCGAAGGGCAGCACGAAGTATGTCTCCCAGGAAGACCTGGCCAGTGAATACGCCGTGGTGCGCCACCGGATGGTGGCACTGCTGAACGTCTGGCAGCGGGCCATGGACCCGAAGGCCGCCGAGTATATGCACTTCGGCGCAACCACGGTGGATATCTACGATACCGCGCTGGTGCTGCAGCTCGAGCAAGCCACCCGCACCCTGGTGCAAGATCTGCGGGCACTGGAAGCAATCATGATCCGCCTGGCGGATGAGCACAAAAATACCGTGATGGTCGGGCGTACCCTGGGCCAGCACGCCCTGCCAATCACCTTCGGCAAGAAGGTGAGCACCTGGCTGGGGGAAAACCGCCGCAACATCGAGCGGCTCAAGGAACTGCATGGCCGCCTGTTGCGCTCCGGCATCCTCAAGGGTGCGGTAGGCAGCTACGTGGGCCTGGGTGAAAAGGGTATCGAGGTGGAACGCGCCTTCGCCCGCCACCTGGGATTGCAGGAACCCTATGCGGACGACTGGCACGGCGCGCGCGATGTGATTGCCGAATACGCCGGTACCCTGGCCATGATCAGCCGCTCGCTGGGGCGCGTGGGCAACGAGCTGTTCCTGCTGCAGATGACGGATATCGGCGAAACCCTGGAGGTTCGCCGCAAGACTGCCGTGGGCAGCAGCACCATGCCGCACAAGAAAAACCCCAGCAAGTCAGAGGCGCTGGTGTTCTACGCCCGCCGCATCCCGCGCACCGCGGAGACCATTGCCGATGACATGATCAATGTGTTCGAGCGGGACAATACCTCGCGCACCAACCGCCTGCTGGCAGAGATCTCGCTGGATGCGGAAGAGATGCTGGCGGACGCCAGGGGCCTGCTGTCCAACCTGCAGGTGAACCCGGAGGCCATGCGGGCCAACCTGGACAAGACCGGCGGCATGATCCTGTCCCAGCGGGTGGCCTTTGCCCTGGCGGACAAGATTGGCAAGACCACCGCCAATGCCCGCCTGCACGAGCTGGCCACCGACGCCATGGACGAGGGCATCACCCTGCGCCAGGCAATCGAGCGCAGCGACGACCTGGGCCCGCTGTTCAGCGGCGAACAACTGGACGCACTGTTCGATGCCACCACCTATACCGGCCTGGCGGCGCAGCAGGTGGAGGCGGTGATTGCCTACTGCCGCGAGGCACGCAAGCAGGACCATATGCTGGCCCCCTAGCCCTGGCCTGCGGCTGCCACCGACAGATACTCTTCACCCCCGCCGGCCACAGGCCGGCGACTTTCCCACAGCCGGCGCCGGCTTGTGTTTAAAAAGCCTGGCCCGCCCCGTCGAACAACCTGCCAACCCGGTTTCGGCCCCGCCAACTTGCACTGCGATGCACGCCTTGCCAATTTATTCACACCCGGCGATTCGAGCCTTGCTGCCGCAAGCAGGGTCAGCAAGTACTCACTGCACTGTTTTTGGACCAACTCCTCGACAGGGCAATGATTAAATTCCGGTTACTAACACATTCTTGGGATAGATCTGTGAATAAGTTTTGAGTATCCCGCCGGAACCGCATGGTTACTGGCCCCGAAAAAAACGTGTGAAAAAACAACGATTTGCGTGTGCCCCACGAAAAGTACACCTGCATGGCTACACGAGCGAATGAACAAAAAAAGACCTCACCGCTCTGCTATCAACATTTTCCACCGCCCAAAATTTGACCAGGGGACAAAGTCGAGCGTAGTTATATTGTGTGGAAGTAACTGATTGAAGGCGCGTACCCGGGTTCTTTGCTGAGTACTACGAGCTGTATGCTGAATACCAATAGCCACTCATACGTGTGCCCTAGAGTAGCTTTGATAAATTATTGATCTGCTAGGGAACTACAGGCCAAATAATTCTCTCGATAAGCGAGCAATATTAATCTAGAAACCTGTTCGGGATCTGCTGGGCAAAGAAATGGCAAAAGCCGCAGCGCATACATCCGGAACAGCCCCTAGTTAAAAGTTCAAGATTAACTTTCATAGAATCCTCTTGGCGTCCACCGATAATATCCCACCAATAACCTGAAAAATTAAAGTTATCTCCAATATAAATTTATAATTATCTTAAACGAAGAAAAGAATTTTCTAGTAAGGTAAAAGCTCAAATTTTTCGCGCCAAGTTTTAACTAAAACGGTTTGCAAGCATTGTCGACACAAATTCCGATTGATAATTTCCAACTGACAACGGAGGTATCTACTAGTAATAACTTAAGCAAGGATGCTACATGTCTTACTTCAAAATATTTTCTATTTGTAAATTAAAGAATTTCATAATATACAGCTCATCCACATCTATCGAAAAATACCGATTGCTACCAGCCGCCTGTATTCTTTTATCAATTAGCGTCTTACCTTCTGAATCAATGGCCAATAATCATAAATGTGCTCCGCCGAAGATTTTGGAGTGTATCGATGTTACCGGTCGTCCGTTACCTGACTATGCACCGCCAATCTACTCCCCTCCCGCCGGGCCGACAGCTCCCTTCCCCAGGCCACCGTCACGACCAGCGTATCCTGGGAACAAGGATAAACAAAACAATAAGAAAGACAGCAAGGAGGAGTGTATAAACAAATATAGAAAGGCTGAAAGTAATTGTAAAAGGACGTATAAGGTATATGGTACTGGTTTGTGCCTTTACCCTTTCATCCAATTTGGTGTCGGTGCATCCGGGAGACTACCAAAAGCCTTTGTTGGTAGCGCAGAGACAACATCAGGAGTCGGAGCTGCAGCATTCTGCACGGCACTATATGAAAAAGCTGCTGGCTGGTGCAAACAACAAGCTAAACTTGCCTCTGAAAGATGCAAGTAATCACTGAGGGATAGTAAATTGAGCGATCAGAGAATTGATTTCGAAAACTTTTCCACAGGCAAAGCCGAGAACGAATCAAGTAAAACTCAAACTGGCAGAAAAAAGAGATATCACCTATTTATTACCCTATGGATAGTAACGGTGATCAGCTGGGCAATAATTGACCACTACATAGCAAATAGTGCAGTTTTCAAGTCTGAGGACAACTTCTTCCGCTATTTTAATGCGGTAATACATCTTATAACACTTGGGTTTAATTTGCGTGCTCAGCTATCAAGCCTGGATTAATACACCCAATGTCAGGGAGATCGAAACTCGGGTCGATTTAGTAGTCGCATATATAAACCCTTTCTAATTATGCTAGATAGAGACGAGCCAGGAAGGCCATGTTCTTAAACAGAATCAAATTACTCAGGAAACATCATTACGTACTCTATTTATCAACTTTAGCTTTTCTTTTGGCGCTGCTATTCACTATTAGCGTTGCTTATTTAAAGCGATTCAACCTGCATAGTCACCCTGAAAGAGTAGCCGCAGCCGACGACATCAACTCCTCTTCTGAAATCACACCTTCTCCGGGTAACAAGAATACTGGGGAAAGGAGATCTCCTTCTTTCCAAATTCTTGGCTCTCAGGAGTTATCATCGCTCGAAGCTGACTCTCAGAAGTGGAAGAGAAAAAGGGGCTATTTCAGCGAAGAAGAGCTGGGCCTCTACTTGAGTTATGACCGAGACACTCTCTGGAAGCTCGCGAATCAGGGAGATTTGATCGCAATGGATCTTTGGGCGGACACCCTTGACAGGGAAGGTTACGAAGAAGAAGCGATACAAGCCCGACTCATATCTGCTGCTTATGGGCCGACTGAACCACTGACCGAAATGGTCTCTATCTTCCGTACAAATCTCTGGTCCGGAGACTTGGAAGAAGTTGATAGATTGGTCAATCTCAAGTCAATGCTTGTCTACGCTGAAGTTGCCGCTATGCGAGGGGATCCGGAGGGGATTCTAGTGAGTCTGCATGAACTCCATAGAAGCGGAGTTTCGCTCAGTGAGTCAGAGAAAATGAATATTTCCTCTTCTGCGAAAGAAATTTACGACAGTCTCACCAAGCAGAGAGAAGCGATTGGCCTACCGCCATTTGATAATCATACCCATCCTTTTGTTGAGCTTCAGTTTAGCTTTATGGCTTACCCGATTCCAAATCCGAATCAGTGGGCATCTGACTATATAAATGAGGCCCCCCGGATGGTAATCACCAATCCGGGGGAGTAGTTTTCTGGCCAGGAAACCTATTCACAGAAAGCTTTTCGTGCTCTCTGTTTAGTTAACAGTATTTTTTATTCAGCTTTTTCAGCTTTCATTTTACTGTCGTTTCTATCGCTATCAGTTGCCGATTCATACGGCATCTGCTCCGCATAGACATCCCAGTTATCCACCAGGGTGTTCACCACGCGGCTGCCCACGCGGTAGGCGCTTTCCAGTGCGATGGCCAGGCCGGCGTAGTCTTCGCCCTCGCTCAGCAGGCTCTCGGCGGCGGTCATGCCCGGGTGCGGTACGGTGAAGTTGCTGGCGGTGCGCAGGACCATCAGGCGGTCGTAGTCGGCCTTGCCGGCGCGGTCCAGGTAGAACAGGCTCTGGGCGGTGCCGGTGTCTTCCATGGCGGAGGAGACGAAACTGCCCTGCCCCTCGGTCCAGTAGTCCACCCACTTGTTTGCCCACTGGTTCAGGTGCTCGCCGTGCCAGAAGGTCATGCCGGCCAGGTTGTCCCCTTTCATGACGAACGGCTTGCGCTGGGCATTGGGGTACCCTTCCAGGTGCTCGCGGTTCTCGGCGATGGTGGGATCGTCGCTCAGCTCCGTGTCCCTGGTCAGCTGGTAGGCCCACTCGGTGAGATCACCGTTGATCTGGAATACCTCGCCCTGGTTGGGCGGGCGCTTTTCCGGGTAGGGGCCCTTGCTGAACAGCGGGAAGATGCCGGTGCTCCAGTCTTCGGGGATTTCGCGGCTGTCGATCTCGTGCATCAGGTCGCCGTCCACCAGCCACTCGGCCCAGGCGGCGGAGCCGATGGAACCGTCGGCCGGGTCGAAGCCGGAAATGCCGGCCACCAGCCAGTAGGCCTTGCTGAGGTCGAAGCGCGGGTCCAGGCCCAGCGCCATTACCGCCGACGCGGACTTGTTGGTGCCCATGCCGGTCACCATGCCCAGCACGCCGGTTTCCGGGTTCAGGTACAGGTCGTGGTGCGACTGCGGGAAGGGGAAGCGCTGGGTCAGTTGCTGGCGCTCTTTCCACAGCTGGAATTCACCGGCGGTATCGCCCTGGTCCTCGCCGATCTCGAACATATTGATCACCACCACCTTGACCGGGATGGGTTCCTGCGCGCCGGCGACGGCCCCGGCATCGCGCTGTTCGCAGGCGGCCAGGAACAGCAGGCCCAGCAGCAGCGGGATCAGTACCAGGGGGGAGCGGATCGCCGCGTGGGCAAGGCGGGCCGGGGAAAAGTTTTTCAACATCTTTTTCTCTTCTCGTTGTTGCAGTCCATCGTCAGGATGCATATGGGGCTCTCGGTTCAGCAGTTCAGTTGGCGGCGGTGACCGGTGTGGTGAACTCGCACAGGCCATAATGTTCGCAGGTAAAGCCGTGGCTGCGGGGCACCACGTCACCGAGCACTGCGGTACCACGATGCTCGAGGCGCTTGCGGAAGGCATCGACGCGCAGCTCGTAGTCGCGCAGCAGCTGCTGCCGGGTCTCTTTGTCGACAAAGGCATGCTTGAGCGAGTTGCGCCCCAGTGACACCAGCTCTTCCCAGGACAGGTTGAACTCCTTGACCGCGACAAAGTATTCATCGGTCATGTTGGAATCCCACATGCCGCGGTCATCGGTGGACAGGGCGACCGGGATACCGGTGCGCAGGTACTCGGGAAACGGGTGCTGGCTGTAATCGTCCACGTACTCCAGCAGCAGGTTACTGATCAGGTTGATTTCCACCAGGTGGTCACTGTTGCGCATCAGCAGCATGGTGTCCGGGTCGCTGATGAGGTTGACGCCATGACCGATGCGGCTGGCGCCCAGCAACAGGGTATCGCGCACATGCTGGTTGGGCTCGTCCACCTCGCCGGCATGGATGGCCAGCGGGATTGCGGGAATCTCGCGGCGCATCTTGCGCAGGGTGGGCAGGAAGCGCAGCGGGTGCCCCTTGTCGTTGTCCTCGCGGCCGACAAAGTTGATGCCCACGAACAGGTCGCGGTGGCGGTCGACGAATTTGTAGATCCACTCCAGGTCCTGCTCGGCGTTGTCGGTAAAGCGCAGCAGGTAGTACTGCATGCGTACCGTGACGTCCGTGGCGCGGGCATCCGGCTCAGCCAGGCGCGCGCGGAAGATATCCGCCACGGCGTCGGGGGCATAGTCGCTGCCATCGGGCTTCAGGTAGTAGCGCGTGCCTTCCATGGTCTCCAGGTAGCTGAGCCCCTCGCGGGCGAAGGCCTGCATGTTGCGCACCAGCATCTCGGCGTTGATATGCGGGTTGCGGCCCAGCTCATTGAGGCGCTGCCAGTGGGTCTGGAAGAATTCCTCGCGGCCCTCGTGCGCCTTGTCCAGGCGGATGCTGTCCAGCCAGGCGGCCTTCTCTTTCGGATCCAGTGCCTCGAGTTTCTTGTACTCGCCCTTTTCGCACTCGGACAGCTGCTGGTAGCTGGATTCCTGCAGGTTGCGGAAGTACAGCAGGTAGGGCGCCATGCCGAACATGTTGCTGCCGTAGCCGGCGCAGTTATCGATGCGCACCCGGGTGTAGTACTGGTAGCCACCGTTCAGCTTCTGGTCGGTGGCCAGGTCATACCACCACTCACTGAAGTTGGAACCGGTGAGGTGGTTGTGCAGGTCGCCGCCCTTGGGCAGCGCATACAGGAAGCGATAAAGATCGGCGTCGCTGGCTTCTGCCTTGAACTCCTCGAACCACTGGCCATCGCTGGCGCTGGCCGCCGTTGCGACTAGTGCCAGTAACAGGCCCGCCACCCGCGAACAGAGGGTGTGACTGCGGCTGCTCTTCAGGCTGGTCATGGGTATCTCTCTTATCTGCCTATGTAGGCGCGCAAGTTACAGGTCCGCTACCCGCTTTCATAGGGGCCACGATGACTGCACAGGCACGGTCATTGTGGCCCCTGGCGCAATATCCGGGTTAGAAGTTTTTATTAAACTCCACGCCCAGGATACGCGGGTCGTTGACGAAGCCGGTCAGGTTATTGAAGTCGATCTGTCCCTTGATGTTCTCCTCGTCGGTGATGTTGCGGCCGAAGAAGGCCACTTCATAGTCGCCGGCAAAGCTGGTGTAGCCAACGCGCAGGCCGCCCTCGAACTGGCCGTCGATGGTGTATTCCTTCGCCTCGTACAGCGCCAGGCTGGTCTCCCCCTGGTAGGCCCAGTCGGTGTAAAAGAACACTTCGCCGGTGGTGCCCACGGGCTGGCTGTAGCGCAGGGTGAAGTTGTAGATGGTTTCCGGCGCGGACTGGAACGGGTTGCCGTCGATCAGCGCCAGGCCGTCGGCGGTCAGCGGGTCGGTGACAGTGCACTGGCCGGAACCGCAGGGCGCGGTGGTAAGCCCGGCATCCTGGATTTCGGTATCGGCGAAACCGGCACCGGCGGTGACCAGCAGGTTGTCGGTGGCCACCCACTCCAGGTCCACCTCAAAGCCCTGGCCCACACCTTTGTCGGCGTTCAGCAGGCGGTTGAAGTTGCCACCACCACCGACGGCGGTCAGCTGGATGTCGTCGATCTGGTAGTAGAACACCGAGCTGTTCAGGCGCAGGGTGTTTTCCAGAAGGTCGGCCTTGTAGCCCACCTCGAAGGAGGTGATGGTCTCGGAGTCCGCCACCGAGGGGCTGCCCTCGAAGGCCACGTCGCGGGCCTGGATCGACTGCGCGCGGAAACCTTCCGCCAGGCGCACATACAGGCTGGAGAAGTCATCCAGCTGGTAGTTGAGGCTGCTCTCCCAGCTCAGCTGGTTGTCATCGATACTGACAGGCTCGTAGTCCTGCACGGCGGCGGCGCCGATCAGCAGGGCGAAGCCGTCCACGTTCTGCTGCCCAACCACCAGGGTCTTCTCGTCGTAGGTGTAGCGCAGGCCCAGGGTACCGGTGAGTGCCGGGGTGAAGTCGTAGGAGGTCTGGCCGAACAGCGACCAGGACTCGTTGCCGTGGCTGACGGTGGTGGCCCCGAAGAAACCATCGATACTGGTGACGTCCAGCTCGGAATCAAAATAGAAGCCACCGGCCTGCCACTGCAGCGGGCTGGCGGTATTGCTGGCCAGGCGCACTTCCTGGGTCAGCTGGGAGACATCGGCCTGGTCCTCGGTGACCGCATCGAAGGGAATAAAGCCGGGGCCGTCGCCGGCCACACCGCCGTCGATATCGCCCTTGCTGAGGCCGTCGGCGCCCTCGTAGGCGGAGATACTGGTGAGGATCACGTCGCCCAGGTCCCACTCCAGTTTCAGGGAGGAGCCGGCGCTCTCGTATTGCTGCGGGTTGTTGTCGCCCTGGTTGTAGTAGACGGAATCGCGGTCGAAGTTATCGCTCAGCTTGCCTTCGGCACCCGGCTCGAGGATATTGGCGCGGAAGATGCTGGCGGTGCCGTCCAGGTCACGCTGGTGCACATTCAGCAGCGCGGAGAAATCATCGGTGGGGGTCCACAGCAGCTGGGCGCGGCCGGCCAGCTCGGTGAAGCCGCCCATGGCCTCCTCCTCGCCGGTGCCGCTGGGGCCACCTGAATAGGTATTGTCGATCCAGTCGCCGCGCTCCTGGCGCAGGAACGACACCCGTGCCGCCAGCTTGTCGTCCACCAGGCTGCCACCCACGGCGCCTTCTATATTCGCAGTACCCAGCCCACCGGCGGCTACCTTCGTATATCCCCCGGTCTCCCAGGTGGGCTTGCGGCTGTCGAACTTGACGATACCGGCGGTGGTGTTGCGCCCGAACAGGGTGCCCTGCGGGCCGCGCACCACTTCCACCTGCTCCACGTCGAAGATGGGGAAGCTCTTCAGCACCACGTTTTCCTGCACCACCTCGTCGAAGATGATGGATACCGGCTGCGAGGCGGCCAGGTCGAAGTCGGAGTTACCCAGGCCGCGGATATAGAAGCGCGGTGCGGCGCGGCCGTTGGAGGATTCCGCGTACAGGTTGGGCACCCGCGCCGCCAGCGCGAGGATATCGTCGCCGGCGGAGAAGATGCTGTCGAAACGCTCCCCGGACAGCGCCGCCACGGAGATGGGCACGTCCTGCAGGCTCTCCGCGCGCTTCTGCGCAGTCACCGTGACCTCTTCCAGGCGCTTGCCTTCAGTGTCCTGGGCGAACGCTGCCGGAACCGTGGCCGCAATGGCACTCGCGAGTAGGGTCGGGGTAATTACTCTGCTCATTTATCTTTTTCCTTGAAGCAGCCAGCGGCCGTTCCCGTAGGGACGGCCGCTGGCCATGGGTTCTCGTGGTTGGGGTAGCGTGTCCCGCGCTGCTCTTGCGGCAGCCTGGCTGTGGGCGCGGGCCGGGAGCCGCGCTGCCGGGCCCCACAGGGTGACCGGCCACAAATAGGAAACACGATTGAATTCACATAATTTTTATACCGACGTGCAATGAGCAACCGGCGTGCCAACTGGCTGGAAAATCGCAAGGGAACTGCCTGCAAGTCGATGGTGACCAGATCAGTATGCCTGTTATCAGGCTTCACTCTTATCGTTCCGGCAAAGCAGGCTGATCACGCCCGGCCACTATGCACCATAAAAGCTCATCGCGCTGGGCACGGTGATAAAACTGCACCTTTACAGGGCATGGCGCGCCGAACCACATTGGCTCCCGCATGCACAGCGCCTACAATCCCTCACTGCCCCTGTGGCTATTCGATGACGGGGACTGGACACGCGAAATTCCACCAGGCCGGTTTGCCGGCCCTTTTCCGGGAAGCTTCCATGAATACGGACACTCTGACTTTACCCGAGGTAGATGAAACCCGGCAGCGGGAGATGCTGCAGGCCCTCCTGGAGCAGCAGCGCAACGCCTACCTGCAGGAGCCGGCGCCGGATTACGACTCTCGTGTCAGCGACCTGAAGACCCTGGCGCGGATGCTGCGGGACCACCAGGACGCAATCGTGCAGGCCATCAGCGACGACTATGGCAATCGCTCCGGTGTGGAAAGCCTCTTCTGTGAGGTTTACGTGGCCCTCGACGGCATCAAGGACGCCATCAAGAACCTGAAGAAGTGGATGAAGCCCCAGCGCCGCCACACCCCCATGCTCAATTACCCGCTGTCGAAAAACCGGGTGATCCCGCAGCCGCTGGGCGTGGTGGGTGTCATTGTGCCGTGGAACTTCCCGGTGAACCTGGCCTTCGCCCCGCTCACCAGTATCTTTGCCGCGGGTAACCGTGCCATGGTGAAGATGTCTTACAACTCCTGCAAACTGGCGGCGCTGTTGGAGCGGATCAGCGGTGATTACTTCCCGCCGGAAAAACTCACGTTCATTGCCGATGATGACGGCAGCCTGGGCCCTATTTTCTCCACCCTGAAATTCGACCACCTGTTGTTTACCGGCTCCACGGCCACTGGTCGCGCGGTCATGCGCTCGGCCGCTGACAACCTGACGCCGGTAACCCTGGAACTGGGCGGCAAGTCGCCGGCGATCATCGGCCCGGACTTTTCCCTGAATACCGCCGCCGAGCGGATCATGTTCTGGAAGCTGCTGAACGCCGGCCAGATCTGCACCACGGTTGATTACCTGTTTGTACCCGAAAATTCGCGCGACAGTTTTGTAAACAAGGCCAGGCTGCTGGTGCAGAAACGGTACCCGGACCTGCAGAGCGAGGATTACACTTCGGTCATCGACGACAACGCCTACCGCCGTCTCTGGGCAACGCTGGATGACGCCGTGCAAAAAGGGGCAACGGCCATCGACCTTTCCAACGGGCAGGGCCGCCGCGATGATCCACTGCGCAAGTTTCCGCCGCACCTGCTGCTGGATGTCACCGACGATATGGAAGTGATGCAGCGTGAGATCTTCGGCCCACTGCTGCCGATCAAGACTTACCGGGACCGCGAGGAGGTGGCGCGCTACATCAACGCGCGGCCGCGGCCGCTGGCCCTGTACCCCTTCACCGACGACAGGTCGCTGACAGACTACTATGTCGAGCGGGTGATTTCCGGCGGCGTCACGGTGAATAATTGCATCCTGCATGTGGCCCAGCACGATATCCCGTTCGGCGGCGTCGGCGACAGCGGCATGGGGCACTACCACGGCTACGAGGGCTTTATCGCCTTCTCCAAACTGCGCCCGGTGTTTTACCAGGGGCCGCTGGATCCGCTGAAGATGCTGATGCCGCCCTACGGCAAGACGGCCCGGAAGATTCTTGATGTGATGATCAAAATGACGCGGTAGCCTACCCCCAAAGAATAGAGCCGTCGCCAAACAAAAAAGGCCACCCCGCGGGGTGGCCTTTTTTATCCGGTGAAGCGAGGCTGTTACACCTGCTCCACCGTCTGCTCGATGCGACCGAAGATGGACTGGCCCTTGTCGTCCAGCATCTCGATGGCAATCCTGTCCCCGAAGCCCATAAAGGAGGTGCTGGGCTTGCCGTCCTGGATCGTCTCGATCATGCGGATCTCGGCGATACAGCTGTAGCCAACACCACCCTCTTTGACCGGCTTGCCGGGGCCGCCGTCCAGCTTGTTGGACACGGTACCGGAACCGATGATGGTGCCGGCGCCCAGCGGGCGGGTCTTGGCGGCGTGGGCGATCAGCTGGCCGAAGTGGAAGGTCATGTCCACGCCGGCATTCGGCTCACCAAACTTGCTGCCGTTCAGTTCGGATACCAGCGGCAGGTGCAGCTTGCCCTCTTTCCAGCTGTCACCCAGCTGGTCCGGGGTGACGCACACCGGCGAGAAGGCGCTGGACGGCTTGGACTGGTAGAAGCCGAAACCCTTGCCCAGTTCGTTCGGGATCAGGCCGCGCAGGGAAACGTCGTTCACCAGCATTACCAGCTTGATGTGCTTGAGTGCATCCTCGGGGGAAACACCCATGGGCACGTCGTCGGTGATGACGGCGATCTCGGCCTCGAAGTCGATGCCGAAGCCCTCGCTCTGCGGCATTTTCACCGGCTCACGGGGAGCCAGGAAAGTGTCGGAACCGCCCTGGTACATCAGCGGGTCGGTCCAGAAGCTCTCGGGCATTTCCGCACCGCGGGCCTTGCGTACCAGCTCCACGTGATTGACGTAGGCGCTGCCATCGGCCCAGTGGTAGGCGCGCGGCAGCGGTGAGTGGCACTGGGCCTGGTCGAAGGCCTCGCCGGCCACTTCGCCGCTTTCCAGTTGCGCGTGCAGTTTTTCCAGCTTGCCGGAAACCTGCTCCCAGTTGTCCAGTGCGGCCTGCAGGGTCGGTGCAATATCACCGGCCGGCGCCATGCGGGACAGGTCTTCGGAGACCACGACCAACTTGCCGTCGCGGCCGGATTTAAGGCTGGCTAACTTCACTGTGCCTCCCCTTTTGTATTCGGATTGAATTCGCCCTCACCGTGCATCCAGGCGGCGTGCCGCGGTGCCTTCTTGGTGCGGGACCACTCTTCGAGCATGTCTTCCGCTACCCGCTTCAGCTCCTCGTGCATGCCCGGCTCGGCGGTGTTGGCGGCGAGCTCGATACGGTGCCCGTTCGGGTCGAAGAAGTAAATGGACTTGAAGATGGTGTGGTCGGTGGGCCCGAGCACATCGATTCCCGCATCCTCGAGCTTCTGCTTCATGGCCAGCAGCTCGTCCATGCTCTCCACTTCCAGCGCAATATGCTGCACCCACATAGGGGTGTTCTGGTCGCGGCCCATATCCGGGGAGTTGGGCAGCTCAAAGAACGCCAGGACGTTGCCCTGCCCCGCATCCATGAAGATGTGCATGTACGGGTCAGGTTCCCCGGTGGAGGGAACCTTGTCTTCGGCGATGGCCAGCTGGAAGTCCATGCCCAGGAGATCGCGGTAAAACTCCACGGTCTCCTTGGCGTCGCGACAGCGGTAGGCCACGTGGTGAATACGCTTGATGCCCATTTAGGCCTCCGGCTTGTCTTCTTTCTTGTCACCGATCACGCCGCGCTTGAGCTGGTCGCGCTCGATGGACTCGAACAGTGCCTTGAAGTTGCCCTCGCCGAAGCCTTCGTCTTCCTTGCGCTGGATAAACTCGAAGAACACCGGGCCGAGCATATTGGCGGAGAAGATCTGCAGTAGCAGGCGCGGCTGGCCGCCCTCGGTGGTACCGTCCAGCAGCAGGCCGCGGGCCTTCAGCTCTTCGGTCGGCTCGCCGTGGCCCGGCAGGCGCTCTTCCAGCATGTCGTAGTAGGTTTCCGGGGGCGGGGTCATGAATTCCATGCCCTGCTCTTTCAGGCGGTCCCAGCACTTGATCAGGTCGTCACAGGCAAAGGCGATATGCTGGATGCCCTCGCCGTTGTACTTCATCAGGAACTCTTCGATCTGGCCGCCGCCACCGGCTGCCTCTTCGTTCAGCGGGATGCGGATCTTGCCGTCCGGCGCAGTCATGGCCTTGGACAGCAGGCCGGTGTACTCGCCCTTGATGTCGAAGTAGCGGATCTCGCGGAAGTTGAACAGGTCTTCGTAGTACTTGGCCCAGTAGTCCATGCGGCCGCGATAGACGTTGTGGGTCAGGTGGTCCAGGGTATGGAAGCCGCAGCCTTCCGGATGCTTGTCGACGCCTTCCAGCCAGTGGAAGTCGATGTCGTAAATGGACTCGCCTTCCTTGTAACGGTCGATCAGGTACAGGGTGGCGCCACCGATACCCTTGATGGCCGGCAGGCGCAGTTCCATCGGGCCGGTTTCCACTTCCACCGGCTGGGCGCCCTTCTTGATCGCCTCGTTGTAGGCGAAGGTGGCGTCCTTCACGCGGAAGGCCAGGCCACAGGCGGACGGGCCGTGCTCGCGGGCGTAGTAGTCGGCGTGGCTGCCCGGCTCGTAGTTGGTAATAAAGTTGATGTCACCCTGGCGCCACAGCTCGACGTCCTTGGTGCGGTGGCGGGCCACCTTGGAGAAGCCCATGGCCGTAAATACGGTTTCGAGGATGCCTTTCTCCGGCGCGGTAAATTCGACAAACTCAAAGCCGTCGAGGCCCATCGGGTTTTCAAACAAATCGGCCATGTGTTCCTCCGTTATCTCTCACTTTATGTGCCGCCATGCGGGTGTGGCGGCGGACTGATTAGTTTCAGGTGCAACGAACTTAGTTGCATGTGTAACTAATGTCAAGCGGCGCCCCCTGCGCCGTCGCGACGCGGGCTTGAACTTCAGTCAAATTGCCCGCTATAGCCTGCATCTTCACCGTTTATGCCCACATTTTCGGAGAAAATGGGGCGCGCAGCCCAATCGTACGCTCCTGCCGGGCTGCCCTATTTCTAGTGTCGCCGGGCGCGCACCGGCAGGACGTACGGGACAGCCTGCCCCGAACTGGGGGCCCGGACCTGCGCGGCGCGACCTGCGCGGCCCGACCTGCGCGGCGCGACCCAAACTGACCAGCGCCCGTTGGCAGTTGCGGCTAGAATCGCCCCAATCAGTCATAACCCACCATCCGCTGCGGGTGGTGACCGGGAGAGCACAACAATAATGAACGTGAAAAAAATCAGCCTGATCCTGCTGGGGGGTGTTGCGGCCCTGCTGCTGGTGGCCGCACTGCTGGCGCCACGCCTGCTGGGTTTCTCGGTCGCGCAGCTGGATGACGCCGTGCGCGTCGCCACGGGCATGGGGGCCAAGCTGGCCTGCTCGGGCCGGTTTATCTCCGGTTTCGAGCCCTCGCGGATTGTCGAGGACCTGGCCTCCTACTCCCCGGCCAACCGCCTGCTGGAGCTGGAATACGGCGACGACCGCGTGAGCGCCACCCTGCTGGGCATGGGACGCACCAGCGCCATCTATCGCGAGGGGCTGGGCTGCACGCTGGATATCGGTGACACGGGGCCGCTCGATCGCGTGCGGGTAACGCCGGTGGAAACCAATGGCGAGGAATGGCCGCTGGGCTCTTCGGTCTCCTCCATCGATCCGGTCCTGCAGGAGCGGGTGGAGGCCATGCTGGCAGCGGACAACCGGGCCGGGCTGCAGACGCGCGCATTGCTGGTGGTCCAGGGCGGCAGGCTGGTGGCGGAGGCCTACGGCCCGGGCATCGATGCACAGACGCCGCTGCTGGGCTGGTCCATGGGCAAGAGCCTCACCGCGATCATGCTGGGCCGGCTGGAGCACCTGGGGCTGGCGGATACCACTGCGACGCCGGTATTCAGCCAGTGGCAGGACGACGAACGGGCCGGGATTACAATGGAGGATCTGTTGCAGATGAGCTCGGGCCTGGCTTTCGACGAGACCTACGCACCGGGCAGCGATGCCACCGAGATGCTGTTCAATGCGCACAGCGCCTCTGACCTGCCCCTGGCCAGCCCGGCGGCGCTCGACCCCGGCAGCCACTTTTCCTACTCCTCCGGCACCACCAACCTGATTGCCCGCTGGATGCACGACCGGCTCGGCGGTGCGCAGGCGAACCTCGACTTTTTCCGCAATGAAATCCTGCAGCCGCTGGGCATGGCACATACGGTGTTCGAAATGGATCCGAGCGGCGTGTTTGTGGGCAGCTCCTATATCTACGCCTCGGCAAGGGACTGGGCGCGCCTGGGCCAGCTGATGCTGAATCGGGGCGAGCTGAACGGCCAGCGGCTGCTCAGCGAGGATTGGGTCGCGCGCGCGGCAACCCCGAACGGCAGTGACAACGAACCGCGCTACGGTTACCAATTCTGGCTCAACCGCGGCGGCGCCTCACCGCGCTACCCGCAACTGCCGGAAGACGTGTTCCTGATGCAGGGCAACCGCCGGCAGCGGGTGATGATCTCCCCGTCCACCGATACGGTGGTGGTGCGGCTGGGCTGGTCGGCGAGCCGCTATCCCACCGGCGAGAATTTCGCCCGCTTGCTGCCGGGCAGCTGATTTCCCGCCCGGGAATCTCAGGCGGTCACAAGATGTGGCTGGCCGGGGAGTGGCCCCGGCGGTACGGGCCGTGACTGGGACAGGCCGCCGGAGAGGATCCTGGCCGGGTTGTCGCGCACCAGCATGCGTGCATGTTCCGCACCCACCAGTTTCTCCGCGGCCGCCCTGCCCTCCTGCAGCAGCGGCGGTCGGCGCACGCGGTGATGCGCATCGGTTGCCAGCACGGTGACCAGCCCCCGCTTTACCAGCTGGCGGGCGCGGCGCTCGGGGCGATCGCCGAAACGCCCACACAGTGCGCCGGCGGTCACCTGCAGCAGGCATCCGGCCTCGAGTAGCGGGTCCAGCTTGTCCAGGCTGCGGAGAATATCCCGATTCCGCTCCGGGTGCGCAATCAACGGGCGTATGCCGCGGCTGCGCAACCAATACACCAGGGCGGTGGTTCCCGGGGGAATATGGCTGTGGGGCATCTCCAGCAGCAGTACCCGTTCGCCATCCCAGCGGCCCAGGTAGGGCACCTGACGAGCACGCACCTGTGCCGGCAGTTCATCGGTCAGGCGTACCTCCGCCGCCAGGCCCAGCCGCAGCGGGATGCCGGCATGGCGCACGGCGGCGCTGAACCGGCGAAACACGGCGGTAAGTGCGTGGATGTCAGAGTCGTAGCGGCCGGGGTGAATATGGGGGGTCAGCATCGCAAAACCGATACCGTCGTCCACGGCGTCCCGGGCCAGCGCGAGCCCCTCGAGCATGGTCCTGGCCCCGTCATCCACACCGGGCAGGAAGTGGCAGTGCAGGTCGATCAGCGCCGCATTCATGTGGCCGCAGCCCCCTGCGCGGCACCATAATAGCCGCCGTAATATCCCTCGTCGTAACCGGCCAGCTTGCGGGTATCCACCTGGTTGAGCACTACACCGTCGACCACCAATCCCAGTGAGCGCATTTTGTCCAGGCCCCGACGCACTACCCGCGCGTGGGTCGCGTCTGCCTTGACCACGTACAGCAGCGAATCCGCGAGCTTTGAAACCACCAGCGGGTCGCTCACCGCCATCACTGGCGGGGTATCCAGGATAACCCGGTCATAGCGATTGGCCAGTTCCGCCAGCATGGCACTGAACTGGCGGGAACCCAGTATGCGCAGTGGGTCGCCGGGAAGCTTGCCGGCACCGATGATATCCAGGCCGGTATCCGCATCGTGGGAGATACATTCCTCCAGGGAAAAACTGCCGCTGAGGATGTCTGCCAGGCCGGGCTTGCTCGGGGGCAGGCCGAGATGCGCCGACAGGGATGCGCAGCGGAGGTCGGTGTCGATCAGCACCACGCGCTCCACCTGGCTCAGGGCAAAGGCCAGGTTTTCGGCCACTGTGCTCTTGCCCTCGGCCGGGGCGGAAGAGGTAATACTGACAATTTTCGCCGGTAGCGATTCCCGCCCCAACAGCAAGCCCGTACGCAGGGTGCGGACTGCCTCGGTGTACTCTCTCTGCTGCGGATCGAAAAACAGTTTCGGCGGCAGGCCTCCCTTGCCCTGCGGTTTTACCAGCGGCAGCTGGCCGATCAGGGTCTGCCCCAGTTTCTGTTCCACGTCGTCCGCGGAACGGATTCCCGCGCGGAAGAAGTCCAGTGCCAGGATCGCGACGGCAGCAAAACCGCCACTCAGGACAAACGCCGCCAGCACGATCAGGCGCTTCTTGGATTTTACCGGGTACTCCGGCGGTATCGCCGGTTCCACCAGCTGCGCTGCCGGTGATTCGAAGCCGGTGGCCTCACTGGCCTCGCGGAAACGGGTAAGGAAGGTGTTGTAAAGCTGCCGGTTGACCTCGACATCGCGCTTTAGCTCGTCGTACTTGATCTCCTTATCGGCAACACTCTGGATATCCACCTTGTTTGCAGACAGTGCGCTCTCGAGTTCTGCCACCTTGCGCTGCGCCACGCGGTAATCACCCTCGATGCTCTGCACCAGGTTGGCCACTTCCTGGCGCAGTTGCGCCCGGGCGGAGTCCAGCTCATCCCGCGCGGCGATCATGCGGGGGTGCTTGGGGCCATAGCGCTGCGCCAGTTCGGAAACGCCCAGGGCCGCGGAGATCTCCACGCTTTTTACATTCTGGATCAGCGGGTGATTCATGACTTCCGGCAGGTTTTTCAGCGCCTCGAAATCCCCGCTGTGTGCACGGATATTGCGATAGATACCGCCCAGGCGCTTGGCCTCACGGCGCGCCTCCAGCAGCTGGTTCAGGTTGTCATTGAGTTCCTGTTCGGCCAGGCCACGCACACCCTGCACGTCTACCAGGCCTTCCTGGCGCTGGAATGCCTGCAGCCGGCGTTCCGATTCCTCGAGTTTTTCCCGTAGCCCCGCAAGGCGCTCGTTGAGCCAGCTGGTAGCACGCTGGGTGACATCCAGTTTCGCTTCCATCTGCCGCTCCACGTAGGCATTGGCCACCGCATTGGGCACTGCGGCCGCCAGCTGCGGTGAAACCGCCTGGTAACCGAGCTCAACCAGCTGGGTGTTGCGAATCGGGCGAACGGTCAGGCCCGCCTGTACTACCCGGACCAGCCTGCTGCGCTGCTCAGCCGGGTCCAGCTCCTCCTCATCAGCCGATTCATCACCAAACAAACCGGGCAGCAGCCGCTGCAGTGGACCCGGCTTCTTTTCCTCGTCAGTAAATGCCCGGTAATTGACCAGGTCGAGATCCTCCACAACCCGCTCGGCGATGCCCCGGGAGCGCAGGATTTCCGCCTGGGTCAGGAAAAACTCCCGGCGCTGGGTACCGAAATCGTAAATATCCCGGATTGAGACCAGGTTAGCCTGGTTGGGGTCGAACATGAGTCGCGCTGTCGCCTCATAGCGCACCGGCATCTTCCATGCAAAATAGAAGGCCACCGCGGTCACCGGAATCACCACCAGGGCAATTTTCCACCAGCTGCGCAGGAGCAACAGGACGTAATAGAGGATGTCGATTGATCCCGACTGTCCGGATTCCGGGTTCATATTGACTGCTGTCATATTCAGAACAATCCCTGCTCGACGGTAACCACATCGCCGGGCCGTAACTGCGTGTTCAGGCTGGCCTCGATCCGCTGATCACTGCCCGCGCTTTCCCGCACGATATAAATTCTCCGTTCCGAGGCGCGCTCGGTGAGCCCCTGGGCCAGGGCTGCCGCCTTGCCCACCGTAAGGCCCGGCTGGTAGGGGTAGCCGCCGGGTACCTGGACCTCCCCATAAATATAGAAGGGGCGGTACTCCACAATGGCGACGCTGATGCTGGGGTTGATCAGGTAGTCGCCCTTGAGGCCGTCCAGCAGGATCTTCTCCACTTCCTTGACCGAACGGCCGCCGATAAGGATTTCACCCAGGAACGGGTAGTTCACTACCCCGCTGTCATTCAGGAGAATCTCCATACTCAGGTCGTTTTCCCCGTAAACGGAAACCTGGATACGGTCGCCCGGACCCAGCCGATACTTGTCCGGATCCGTCCCGGGCTGCGCCAGTGCTTGACTGGCCAATGCGCACCCGGCCAGCAGCGCCAGCCACAGTACGACGACCAATGGCCGCAAACGTCTACTCATCATCACTTCCATATTTTCGCTTGAAACCCGGAGGCCGCATTTCCTGTTACCGGGATCAGATTTCCACTGTGCAGGTGAGTGCCAGCTGGTTCCTGTCGATGCCCTCGAGGCCATTACCCGGCTGTCGCCGGACGCTGCTGGCAGCGATGCCGACAACCAGATGGCGATTCACATCCAGGTCCAGCCTGAGCCCGTAGCGACGACTGTCCACCGTGTCGCTGCCGGTGCCGCCCCGGGGCGCCTGTGAAGAGGTGCCGTAGGCGAGCGAGCTGCTCAATCGATCTGACCACTGGTGCCCCCACGACAGGGTATGGGAGCGCACTTCAAGAAAATCTGCGCGGGCAAAATCCTGGGTTTCCTGCGGCACCTGTGCAGTGGTGTAGGAGAAGGTGCTGTAGGACCGGGGCCGCCAGGTCAGGCCCGCACGCCAGAGGTCACCGCTATAGTCAGAGCGCCGTACATCGTCGAAGTCTTTCTCAACCTCACCGACACGCACATCCAGGGAGGTCCTGCTGGACCGGAAAACCAAACCCACCACATGCTCGTCCTGGTGATTGCTTTGCAGGGGAATTGCCTCGGGCACCAGGTCGTATTCCTGCTCGGTCCGCGCGGCACCGACCACCAGGCGCGCCGATGTTGAAATAGCGAGCCCCAGCTCGAGGCCGGCACGCTTTCCTTTTCTATCCCTCAGGTCCTGGGAAAAATCCTCATCCACAACCCCCAGGGCCAGCGCCGCGCCGAGGCGGTGGTCATTGCCACCCAGCTCCAGCCTTCCCCTGACGGATTCACGCTGGTTGCGTCCCGGCTCCAGCAGCGGTACCGCCCCGGGCTCTAAATCATCCGAGAACAGGGCATCGATTCCGAGATCCTCGTGCAGGTCGCTGTAATCGAACCTGATCGAGGTACGGAATATCGAAGCCGGCTGCCACTGCAGGTCGCCAGAGGCCACATGGTCCAGGTAGCCTTCAGTATCTGGCGTCGCGTACTCACCCGCACGCGCTTCATAGAAAAGCCCATAACCCAGCGCCGACGACTCTCTTGAGAGTTGTGCGTACGGAGCGCCTACGGTGCGGATACTTTCCACCGGGTCCTCTGCCAGGCCAAACTGGTTATCGTCATAGATCACCTGTCCACGCATACCGGCAGTCAGGGTTGTGCCGCCACCCAGGTTGATGGCCGCAAAGCCCGTCTCACTTGCCAATGCCACAGCCACCGCTAATGGTGCCAGCGCCATTTTTCCTTTCACCGAGCTCATATTTACAGTCTTCCTTTCAAGCCCATTGTGATTCCATTCGATGCCGGGAAGCTTGCCGGTGCATTCCTAGTAGGCGTTCTTGCCGCCGAAGCCCTTGAATATCGTCATCAGGACGATGCGCAGGTCCAGCAGCAGCGACCACCTGCGGATGTAATCCAGGTCGTGCTCGATACGCTTGCTCATCTTGTCCACCGTATCGGTCTCACCGCGCCACCCGTTGACCTGGGCCCAACCGGTAATCCCCGGCTTCACCTTGTGCCGCAACATGTAACCGCTGACCAGGCCACGATATTGCTCGTTGTGCGCAACCGCGTGGGGTCTCGGGCCGACAATTGACATCTGCCCCTGCAGCACGTTGAAGAACTGGGGCAGTTCATCGAGGGAGGTACGACGCAGGAAGCGACCGACCGGTGTCACACGGCTGTCATTCTGGGTAGCCTGGACTACCCTGGCGCCATCATCCTGGACTGTCATGGTGCGAAACTTCCAGACAATTATTGTCCTGCCATCCAGCCCATAGCGGCGTTGCCTGAATATTACCGGACCCGGTGATGTGAGCTTTACGGCAATGGCCACAGCCAGCAAAACCGGGGAAACCAGCACCAGGATGGCAGAGGCCAACAACAGGTCCTCAAGACGCTTGATCCAGCCATTGATACCCTGGATAGGCGTGTCGTAAATACTGAGCAGGCTGGTGTCACCAATACTGTGCAGCCGCGAATGCAGCATGTTGGCGACAAAGAAGTTGGGAATCATATGCACCGTCGCGGTGGTATCAGCCAGCGCGGCCAGGATATCGGCGATCCTCTTCTCTTCGTGCATGGGCAGGGCGATAAAAACCAGGTCGCAACGGTTGGCCCGCGCCCTTGCAATTGCGTCGTTCACATCGCCAAGGATCGCGCGGCCATCAAAACCCTCCGCCCCGAACCCACTCTCCGTGGAACCGGGAACCCGGTAGATACCCTGGCAGCGAATACCCAGCTGCGGGTTTTCGTCCATTTCCCGCCACAGGCGCAGGCCTGCTTCTGATAGCCCGATAATCACCGCTGAACGCGTATTCCTGTCGTGGGCCCGGAGCAGGAACAGCACCCGACGCAATGCGTATCGCCACAGGGTGAGGGCGGTAAAGCCGAAGCCAAACCAGAGAATAACGGCACGCGGTGGAAAATCTGCGTAATAGCCGCTGAGGTAACCGGCAAACAACAGGATCACACAGACTGACAGCCATGCCGCCGCCGTGGTGCCGACGATCTTGAAGTAACTCTCCGAGCGCCAGGACCGGTAGAGATCCACCGACTCGGCGATAAAGGCGAAGCAGACCACCGCAAAAAGCGCGACGATCAGCCAGTCCTTGCTGGGTGCGATGCCAAGCACCTGTAAGGCAAGCAGCAGGCTTGCCTGGACCAGCAAGAGGTCGAATAAGCGGTACAGCGTGGTGATTCCACGCCGGTGCGTCCTGATCCATCCCTGGTTCACGTTATCCCCCTGAGGATTGGTCAACCGGGCACTTTCCTGTGTGCGCCGGTTTTTCTTGCCCCCCGGGAGCCTGGCGTCAATGCCTGCATTTCCTGGGGGCGCCTATCGTCCTTCAAAACTGCGTACCAATTCAATCCACAAACTGGTGCAAATCACGATTTAGTCGCCAAAAATATTTAATTAGTGGAAATTCACCCGGCTTTTTATGAAGCTTGGGTACCAACGATCATGCACGGATCTGCGGAACTCTACCTTTCGTACCAATTACCCCAACCGCTCTATGCCAGTGCTTTTAATTGCGCCAAATTGGTACTCTTCAACGGCGGGATGCACGGTAATTTTCGAGCAGGAAGTGTGCCAGATAACTGTGACTGCTAAACAATTTTTTCATTACGGGCTATCACTATCTGGAACATCGGTACCCACGCTGGCATGGTTTTCCTTATGCCATTACATCGCACTTTCAAGATTTAAAATTTTTGAAAGCATCGATTGTTAATCGGTAGTTCTCATGATATTAATTCGTCTCCCGGCAGGTCTGCCGGAATTTTCATATTAAAAATTTACACAATTTGGGGGACAAGGAATGTCCAAGGTCAACCGCGTAGACCACATCACCTATGCCGTATCAACCGGCATGATTGAGAAATGGGGCTGGTACCACACCGAAATCGAGGGCGGGACCGTATCCAAGATCGTCCCGGATGTACGACCCGATGACCCCGAAAGCAGCATGAAACTCTGGTGCATTGACTTCGACAGTTTTGGGGTCGTCCTGGTTGAAGGCATTGATCGCAAGAAGAAGAGCCAGGTTACGGAATTTGTCGACCTGCACGGTGACCACAGCGTCCAGCATATTGCCTTTGATACCGACAGTCTTGAGGGGTTTGTCGGTCACGCCATGTCCAAGGGAGTTAATTTCCGTGGCCGGCAACTGGTCAACGACGATGGCTTCGGCAAGTTGAAGCAACTGTTCGGCAAGGGCTATGCCCCCCTGAAGGCATCACAGATGTCGTTCCCGGAATATGTAGAGCGGCCGCGTGGAGGGAAGGAAGGTGCCGAACTGAATACGGATGTCCCCCAGAATACCGGCAAAAATTTTTACCAGCGTATTGAGGATGCCCGCAACCGCGGTGACGTTTCTTCGCTGACCGATTTTGCCGCGATGCCGGACCAGTGGCAGCCCACTGTGGTGAAACGCACCGAGCAGCCGGAAGTTGCGGAGCAGAAAACATCTGCCAAAGCTTCAGCTACCGACGCACTCGCCACTGCCTGACCGGTTCCCCTACCCCGTGAGCTCCCCGGCTGAGCCGGTTCCCGTTGCAGCCCGGCATAAGGTCCGGGGGGGCGGCTTTCCGTAATAAAATGTAATCAGCTCCGTCCCACATCCGTGGAACAGGGGCTTAGAATAACTGGCTGCGGCCAGGGCTTTTCCAGCACCCTGCACAGCCCGGGGCGCTGGATGGACAGGGACGACGTCCAGGATATTTTCACAGGAATGTGGCTTATGGCTTACCCGATTGAAATTACCGGTGACCTCCCGGAAACAGTTTCCGGAGAAGGGTCCGGGGCCGGTTCGGCTACCCGGTCCGGTTCCCGGCCGCAGACGGGGCCCATGGAAATACCGGATCCCATCACCCTGCTCGAGGCAAGCTTTGCCAGTTTCCTGCGTGAATATGACTCTACCACCCAGCGCATCGCCATGGTACTGGCAGCTGTGGCTGCTGCCGGATTCAGGCTCAACAGGTCCACCCGGCTGGCTATCCATTGCTCTTTATTACCTGAGCGCCAGCTCCACTCGATTGTTATCGATGACATCGAAGGCAAGGATTTCCGCAAGCTCTGTGAGCTTATTCACTACGAGTTACAGCACGCAACGGATCGCCGCCCGGTTACACCAGCCGGTGAAGCAACAACGCTGCCGCTACACGTAATAATCGCCCCGGAGATGCCTTATGGCACAGAAACCCCGGCACTGCGCCAGCTCATCTCTGTCGCGGGGGGCCAACCGGTCCTGTGGTTATCAGACCGCGCACCAGACGCCTGCTGGCTTGTACAGAGCGGAAACAGGCAGATCGAGGAAGTCACCCGGCTCGACACGTATGTGGCGGCATTCGCGCGTCGGCATCGTTCAGGCGACTCGTTCCTGCACGAGTCGCTGGACATTGTTGGTGAGGATGAGCGCCTGATCCAGGCGGATTTCGGTAGCCCCTGTTGTTTATCTCACAATAGCGCGTTGCTCTTTGAGGCTGTCGCTGACCATGCCCAAGCCAATCCCTGCAGTACCGCAATTCTGAATGGGACGAGGGAGATTTCCTATGCTGAGCTGGACAACCTGGCCAATGCGGTTGCATCGGTACTAACGCAGGCCGGTGTAGGCAGGGGGGATTACGTTGGTGTTTATATTGAACGCTCACACCTGAACGTTGCCTGCCTGCTCGGGATCCACAAGGCGGGTGCCATTTATGTACCACTGGATACAGAATTCCCCGCTGCGCGCCTACAGGCAGTATGTGATCAGCTGGACCTGGGGTTTGCCATCACCAGCCATGAAAGTGATGCGGGCATACATTCGCTGGTCAGGCATACGGTTCTCACCCGCGATATCGAGGACCTCGCTACCCGCCAGGCTGTCCCGGCCCCGGAAACTGTTGCCAGCTACAACGATTATTCCCACGTATTCTTTACGTCCGGGACTACCGGCATACCCAAGGGGATACTGGCTACACATCGCAACCTGGACCATTGCCTCTCAGCAGCAATCGAGCGCTACGGCTTTTCTGCGGATGACCACTTCGTCTCCATGGCCAGAAGCACCTTCAGCATCAGCATGTTTGAAATGCTAACCGCCCTCCGTGCCGGTGGCAGCGTAGCGATTCTCTCAAAGGAAGCTTTCCTCGACAGCGAGCAACTATGCCTTTCGATTGGAGGCGCGAGCGCAATTCATGCCGTCCCGTCATTGCTCGCGAGGATAATGGACTCGCTGGAAGACAACGGGGATGGCGAAGCAATCACCCGTGGAGTAACGACTGTTATCAGCGGCGGGGATATGGTGCCACCAGAACTTCTGGAGCGAGCCAAATCTGTATTCCCGATGGCGCAGGTTTACGTGTGTTACGGCTCCAGTGAAATCAGCTGCTTGGGCTGCACCTACGAGGTGCGCAGGGACCGAAAACTGCAACGGACACGGGTCGGCAAGCCATTCCCCAATACCCGTGTAAAGATCCTGGATTCCTATGGTAACCCGGTACCTCTGGGCGCTCCCGGCGAACTGCATTTCTCCGGTCCCGGCGTAGTACCCGGATATATCAATCGCCCTGAAACAGATCGCGATAAATTCCGCATGATCGATGGGGCAAGGTTCTTTGCTATCGGTGACATCGGGCGGTTTGACGCTGACGGAAATATTGAATTACTTGGCCGTAATGATTTCCAGGTCCAGATTGATGGGAATCGAGTGGAACTGCAGGAAGTTGAGCTGCTCCTGAAGTCTTTCGAGGGTATTCAGCAGGCTGTAGTCTCGGGTTGGTCTCCAGGGGACAACAAATCCACGCAGCTGGTTGCATACCTGGTTATGGCAGATGGCATATCCCTTTCCCGGACAGAGCTGGCAACGGCATTGGCCAAGCAGCTACCGGCCTACATGGTTCCGGCACATTTTGTAGCGCTCGATTACTTGCCCACCAACTTTAATGGCAAGGTTGACAGAAAGAGGCTCCCTTCACCATCCAGGGCGAACTCTTTACATACGGGCACTGTTGCCGCGCTCCCGACCTCGTCGACTGAAGAGTGCCTTTACCGGATCTGGTGCACCTACTTTCCCGAGCTGGATTTCAGTATTAATGACAGCTTTTTTGACCTCGGCGGAAACTCGTTGAAAGCTGTCCGCATGCTTAGCGAAGTGGCGCGCACCTATGGCTTCGCCCCGCCACTGCGCACCCTGCTGACGTCACCCAGTATTGCGCAGCTGGCCGCCGTCATTGACAGTGGCGCAACCGCAGACGACCGGCGTGCAGTCAATGAGCTCACCCGAAATAGCCAGGCAACAAGGACTCTGTATTGCTGTAACGGCATCCTGCAGTACCGTGACCTTGCCAATGCACTGGGTGGCGACTGGCGTGTCTGCGGAGTCGCCCTGCCAGAGGAAGCCAACATAATCACTGCCGGCATCACGGAAGATGAGAATACTTCAATCACCGATTTCGGCATGATTGTCGAACGGTACATAGAGGAAATCACTGCGGACCAGCCTGTGGGCCCCTATTATCTCTGCGGTGCATCTTTCGGTGGGCTGATAGCCGCTGAGGTCGGCCGCCGCCTGCAAGCGGCTGGTGAAGAGGTACGCCTGCTTGCATTGTTCGATAGCTGGTATCCGCGAAGCGTTGACTCAAGCATGGATTCCGCAAGCCTGCCCAGGAAATTCAAGCAAGCCTTACGCAAGTATGTCCTGCGACGGAAAGACCCGGCGACAAGCGATCCCCGTGAGCAGGCTCGCCGGCGTGCACTGGATCACTTTCACGACGAATACTTCGACCTGGATATCCTGCTGTTCAAAGCGACAGACAGGGAATCACTTTATGGCTACCACGGGGACACCTTCCTGGGCTGGAGCGGCCGCACCCGGAGTGTGAGTGTGTATGACGTTCCCGGGAACCATATTGGCATCCTGCGGGCGGGAAATGTGGAGCATATCGCCAGGGTAATTCAAAGTGAGCCAGCTCGTGGACACTCTGCCACTATTACGTCTGGTACGCCGCCGCGGCAGGTAGCCGCACAAGCGAACAACCTTTCCCCATGAACAACCCAACCGCCGCAAATTCCCATGGGTTCGTGCCGGAGCTGGAAGGCCTCCGCGGTGTTGCCATACTGCTTGTGCTTGTAAGCCATTTTGGCCTGGGACCGGCTTCTCTCGATTTTGTCAGCCACCTGGGCCTGGGGCATATTGGTGTCAGGCTGTTTTTTGTCCTTAGCGGTTTCCTGATCACCAGCGTGTTACTGCTGGATCTGGATAAAGCCAGTACCTGGGGGATCTCTCCCTCAAAGGTATTCTATAAATTCTACGCCAGCCGCACCCTGCGCATCTTTCCTATTTACTACCTGACAATCATACTTCTCTACCTGATCGATTTTCAGGGATTCCGGGATGTTTCCGGCTGGCACTTCGCATATCTTTCCAACCTGGATGGCGTTCGCTATATCACAACGGATGCCGGCACAATACTACGCCATCCATCCACTGCTCATTTCTGGTCGCTGGCAATTGAAGAGCAGTTTTACCTGCTCTATCCATTGCTCGCTGTACTTTTGACCCGGCATACACTTTTCTGGGTTCTATGCGCCGCGGTGGCTGCTGCACCGGCATGGCGCATATTTTGTATCTTTATCCTGGATCCCAGTTACCCACATACCGGCCTGATGCTTCTTCCCGGTGTGATGGATTCGCTGTGCCTTGGCGCATTGGCAGCACTCTACCAGCGAGGCTCGCTGCCGGTTCGCCAGCCAATGAAAAAATATATCAGGACCGCATGCACTTGCTGTGCGATCGTGGCATCGGGTTTGCTTGTCCTGTATTGGCAGGATACCGCTGTGCGGCTCTATCTGGCACTGTTCGATAGTGTACTCGCTCTCATTTGCGCCACTGTGGTTATATTGCTGGTGAATTTGCCAGGGGCGAGCAGGGGCAGTCACTTTTTACGCGCAAGAAACCTGAGGCTGATAGGACGAATCAGCTATGGACTGTATATCTATCATGCATTTGCTACTCACATATTGTCCTGGCTTCTGCTGCAAGTAAACATGGAGCTACAGCGGGAAACAATGCTCTATACCGGCCTCCTGTATCTAATGGCCTTCAGCCTTGCTTACGTTTCCTGGCACTTGATCGAGAGACCGTTACTTGCTTTCAAGCCCTACGTCGTATCCCGACTGATGACCTCGAAATCAGTGCCTCCCGGCAAGGGAACCACCCAGGCCACCGGCCCGCAATAAAGAATTACCAGGTCCTTATGCTGACAGAACCGATTCGTGGACGGATTGCCTATCTCCAGGCGTCGATCCCCCTGCTCACAGGCAGCGCCGGCATAGTGCTTGCGTCCCAGGGAGCGTCGATACTCCTGCGCCTGGTTTCTACTATTATATTTACCCGCCTCCTGGCTCCAGAGGCTTTTGGTGAGATACTGGTCGTATCCACCATTACCGGCCTGATTACGCTCTGCTCCGAAATTGGCCTTCGCGGCAGCATCATTAATAATGATCGCGGCATGGCAGATCCAAAGTATGTCAATACGGCCTGGACACTACGTATCGCGCAGTACCTGCTGGTCGCTATGGCCCTGCTCGTAGCTTCTTTTTTCGTGCACCGGCTGTACCCGGGAATTGCGAATATCGATAATTACCTGAGGATATGTGCACTGACCGCGCTCCTGACCGGGTTTACGTCCACAAAAGTGTTTCAGCAGGAAAAGTTGGTAAGACCCGCGGGTCCTGCGGCCATCGTGCTCGTGGAGAGACTCTTCGCATTGCTTGTGGCAATCCTGCTGTGCTATTTCTGGCCCAATGCGGGCTCAGTGTTATGGGCGAATGCGATCGCCATGTGCCTGACTGTACTCCTTACACACCAGGTACTGCCCGGCATCTCTAATCGTATTTGCCTTGAGCGAAGCGCAATAAAGACAATCCTGGATTATGGCAAGTGGATGCTCCCTGCGACAATCGTAACCTGGGCGATCAGGGATGGTTACAAGCTCGCTCTCAGCTTTTTCCTTCTGCCAACTGCTCTCGGTTTTTTTGCCATTGCCTCGAATATAGGCCTTGTCCTGGCAATGGTTTTACGTGAGTTCAGTGAGAAATGGTTGTTCCCGGTATACTGCAGAAACAAGGGCAACCATGACAGCGAGCTCCAGTCCGCCAGGATACGCGCCGCTATCCTTGCGATATCGATCGTCGTAATCACTGGGCTGGTGTACTGTTCTGAAATACTGGTGGAAATACTTTACACGCCAGAGTTTAAAACCGTTGCGGATTTCCTCTCTGTTATTGCGTTGGGTTCAGGTGGGCTCATTGTCACCGCACTCTACCTTCCAGTATTGAAAGGTAACGCTGATTCTCGGCGAGTTTTCCTCGTCAGGCTAATACAGTTCGGCACCCTGGCTGCGGGAATGCTACTTGCATTCCGGTACGGTGACAGTGCTCATGTTGTAGGCGCTACCGCAGCCGCCCAACTCCTGGCAGGCATCCTTACCATACTAGTGGCAATGCCTTACTTTACGCGCAAGGTCCTGTTGATCGACGGCCTGCTTTTTACCACGCCCCTGGCAACGCTGCTTCCGGGCTATATCGGCCAGCTATCGTTATCACTGGCCGCGTCCGGATAAAGCGAACCTGTTTTCGACAGGGGAATCCGGGCCTCCTGTCAGCTGGCCCGCAAGAATGGTTCCCCGGGGTTGACGCCCCCGCTTGGCTGCTCATGCTCGCTGTCACCCAGCCAGCTGGATGGTATTGGCCTGCCAAGTAACTGCTCCAATGCCCGCATTTCGTCCCTGTAGGCACCCCGGAGCCAGTCCTGCAACTCCAGCGGCGGCTCTTTGGGCAACTCGACAGTCTTTGTCCGTTTCTCGGCAATAGCCCTGACCCATTTACTGGAACGAAGGCCACCACGGATCCTTGACCGGATAAACCGGGGCAGGATCTTTTTCATGACCTTTCCCAAGGTACTGCCCTCAAGCCGCTCCATCCAGGCAGCCAGCTTTTTTTCCTTGTTCCACTGTCCTGCGACATTACTGCGGGAAAACTGCCGTTCAGGTACATGTTCAACCTCTAGGAATTCATCCAATTCCCTGCCATGTGCGGCTGGATCGGCCAATAATTCATCGAGGATAAAAACCTTTATCTGGCGCAGCGGGAAGTATTCAAGGTACTTCCTCAGGCACTTCGCATAGCGACCTGCATCGATAATATCCGGGTATTCACGGACAGCTTCCGCAAATTCCAGTACTGGCTGTCCGCTTGAAACACGCTCATTCATACGATGGACGTAATGGGACCAGGCCCGTTTTACCGGATTCCTTAGCAGGTAAATTATTTTCGCATGGGGAACTTGCCGGGCTATGCGAGCGGGGACATGGTGTTCATCCAGCCCCCTGGAGTATCCGGTCGAACAATCACCACAAACCTGCCCTGGCTTTGCCCCCTCATACAACGAAAGGTACCAGGCGTAATCAGTGCTGGATCCGTAGCGAAAGGAAAAATACTCTGGCTCTTTCCGGGCCGGCAGGAAAACGTCCGGATGCTGCTCAAGGTAGAAATACAGAGAAGTCGAAGCTGACTTCATGGCACCGATTACAAAAAAATCTGGCAGTCTTTCGCGGACAGGTTTTTTGAGATTGCAATTATCCGTTCCCTGGGCGGTCTCTACAGCAGCTCCCTTTGCGTACATGATGATCCCTTTGCTTATTACGTCATCCAATTGACGGGTATTCGCTATTATCACGGGAGCGCGGTACAGCTCCCTATTTTCTTAACTATAAGAACTTATGATCCAACCTTTGAGTATTGTTCGCTTCTGCAGGAACCGGAGCGGCCGGAGGGCATAGATAGCATACAATACTCATGCCATCTTAATCGTTTATGACCAGTGTCAATCCGGCCATCGCCTGGCTCTCCCCCCCGGGAATTTTAACAGGCCGTCCCGATCCACCGGGCAGCAACAGAACAGTCCCTGCCATGCCCATCCCCGTCAGCTTCGATATCCCAGGCGGCTCACCAGGGCAGAATATAAGCTGCCAAGCAGCCTCCCTGACAGACGAAAATGCGACTGAACAGACGAACCAGGAGACGCCCAGATCGCAGCATGCATGATATTACAACTTGCCTGGCAGCGCACTGTAATTGGTCACCGGGAGCATCTGTGTCCCTGCTGTACCGCGCAAATCCAGGACAATTCCTGCGCAGCCGCACACCAGAGACGCGTTGTGACCGCGCGACTGTATCCGCCAGCGCAAATGGCCGGCCTCCCAACGGCAGCACGTCAGGCTCCGCTGTAAACCGGCATGCTTAACATCGGCGGACAGGCCAAGAATTGAATTCTTTCCTGTGCCCATAAAATAAATTTTTGATCTACTTTTATGGAAAGAACTGTCGTACCACATTTGGCTTCAAGACGATCCTTTAGTACCAAGTTAAATCATTTGTACAGGCTTGGATTTCCGTTTCGTGAATTTGGTCAGGTTTCTGGGCGCACCATTGTTTTCCTGGCGGGTATAATATTTCCCTCATTTCTGCTGGCGTTGTTCCAGGGCCTTAAGGTGATCCAGCAGTGGCCGGTTCTAACTGGCTGGCTCAGGAAACTTTGTTCAAGGCTGGGGCTCAATAGGTTCTCCCCGGGTGACTTTGAACCCGCGACTAGTAGAGAGCTTCAAGTCAGAATGACACCCAAAACGATGTTTCAATCTGGCCTGTGCTGCTGTTTTTGAACTTGTTTGGTGCAGGGTCAAAAGTTCGGTTGAAACTGCCCGTGCTTATTAAGATTCTTTTTCAGTGAGATGTTCTGGATGGGTGACACCACGGAACGGCCTCCTGTAATTTTCATTTCATAAAACTCCAGGTATTCATGATGTTCAGGCGTTCGATTCTCTTGCTGTTGATCACTTCTATCAGTGCTTGTGGTGGCGGGGGATCGGGCGGGGATGATTCTTCCGAAAAACCAACAACTGTGGCACCGCCACCCGATTCCGTCAGTGGTAATTCCCCGCCGACTATTTCGCTTGCCGGAGGTTCACGGGTGACGCTGGCATATGGGACCCCTTATGAGGAGCCGGGGTTCTCTGCCGTCGATGAAGAAGACGGAGACATCAGTGACCAGGTCGCCACCGAAGGCGACGATATCGATGAGTATGCACCCGGCACCTATACCGTGGTCTACACCGTGGTGGACTCCGCCGGCGCCACTGCCAGGGCAAATCGCGACGTAGTGGTAGAGGACAATACTGCGCCGACAATAACACTCAAGGGCAGCAAGAGGGTCGTGGTTCCGGTAGGCACCGATTACCAGGATGAAGGTGCCATGGCGGAGGATAAAGAGGACGGGGATCTTACCAACCTGCTTTCGCAGACTTCAAATGTCGATACCAGTACTTCAGGTGAATACTGGGTCCGCTACTCGGTCAAGGATTCCGCAGGGATCGAGACTACCCGCCAACGCACGGTCCTGGTAGGTGACGGTGGTCTCCAGTCAGATGATGTAACCGCGCGCCTTCGCTCCCTGACCCGGACAGTGGGTATATCCCCGGAAACAGTTTATTTTTCTGCACAGGACTCCACCGACACCGCCTGTACTGACCTCAGCGGTGGAAGCGATGCAGATGCCTGTGCCAGTGGCCAGTGGTTTCGATATCACTTCAGCTTCGACGACCCCGACTCGGGCAACTTTGCGACAACGGGCAATAGCCGCAACAGCCAGGTCGGTCCGTCACCCCGGGCGCTGCATACATTTGCCTGCACACCAGAGAGCAGCAAATACCAGGATGGAGTCTGCGAGTATCGGGTGGGAGTCAGGGTCCAGACACCTGACGGAGTCTACTCAGACGATTTCGTCACTATCCAGATTCACGCGCAGGAAAACTTCTACGCGACCAGTGATGTGATTTGCGTATCACCCTCGAATGATTTCGCGGGCTGTCCACAGGGCGCTGAACGGAAGACTTCTGTGCCGCTGGCGGGTGAATACAGCGGCAAGCGGGTGCTGCTACACGCCGGTGAACGTTTCGGGGACATCTGCATCGGTTACCAGGAGCGCGATGTCACTATCGATCGCTACGGGGAGGGTTCACGCCCTGTTGTACCTGTGGTGCAAGTCGGTGTGGTCAATCGCTGCCTGGATGTGCCGCGTACAACCCAGGCCCGCGAATACCCAATGCTCACCAGGAACGACCAGGGTCATATTACCCAGGGGTGGGCCTATGGCAACACCGTCACCGGGCTTAAGGTTGGCAGCGCGATCACCGGCACGTCTGCCACGCTGGTGACCATGCACGACCTGGACCTGGACTGGTCTGGCAGTGGTGAATTTCCCGGCCTGTTTGCTTTCGGTGATTCAACCAATTACTGCATTAATAACCCCGATGAACTCGATTGCGACCTGGTGCCGCTTTCCTATGGAATCTTCTTCACCGATTCCATCCAGCGTGCGCACCCGGACAACCTGCCCAACGTGAATATTGGCTGTATGAACAACTGCCTGATGATCAATGGTGGTATAGCCGGTGTGGATAACCGCACAGCCATCGAGCACAATGCGCGGTTCCAGGGTGCCTGGGGCCTGGTGGTATCGAACGTGTGGTTCCGCGGAAACCACATAGGTGGCGTGGGCGGCAAGCATCGACTCACACTGCGCCAGTCTGCCGCAGGCAATGAGGTTGATATCAACAAGAACCCCGAAGACTTCAGTGACCCGGCCAACTATATTCGGCCCAAGTCATTTTCCAATCACTTCACGCCGCACTTCAACTTTGTCTTTGACAGCATTTTCAATGATACCGAAATGGACCCTGAGCATGATTCAGCTTCCTTTACGGAGTTCAGTGGCGGTCATTTCTATTCAGGCTATTTCAATAACGAGTACCTTCTGGACCAGGTCGACCAGAACCAGGCCCAGTTACGCCTCGGTGGTGTCAACATCGTCGCAATCGGCAACGAATTCAACCCGGTGAACGCCGAGTGCCGCCTCAATAGCACCCCCCCGGATGGGTCGCCGCTGCAGGACGATGACAGCATCTTCACTGATATTACTGACTGCGGGACACCGATCCAGCAAGACTATCCCATTCCCCTGGCTCCCGGCACCGACTGAACTGGATAGATCTCCCATCCGGGCTGGCAGCAACTGCCAGCCCGGGTAAACATCCTGCCCCCCTACAACTGGAGGGCTCCCTGCTGGCTACGGCCAGCAGGCGCAGTTCCCGGCACCTGTCGCTCGCGGTGACCAACCACCCATACCCGGTTGTAAGATACCCCCCCGATACAACCGAACAGGAACCAGAGCCAGGAGTACAATGAGCTATTGGGCAACTGGTTCATCATCATAAGTGCCGCCACCAGCGCAGCACCGGTGTATAAAGCACGACGATCATTCTCCGAGCTCTTTCCGGCTATTCCCAGCGCGCGAAAAACACTACATGACATCAGGCCAAAAAGCCCGGCGAACATGATTAAGCCGTAGCAACCCAGCTGGATAATCCAGAAGCCATCGGTAACGGAGTCCGAAAGCCGGTTGCGTCCCCAAGCGCCCCATCCCAGCAATATCTTTTCCCGCGCATGCTCCAGCAACCGCTCCTCGTGATAAAAGCGGAAATCAAGCGATTGCGCCCTGCCCTCGCCAAATAGTGCGGCGAACTCGACGAATTCCTGATGGGGGAAGAGGTCCATAATACAAAGCAGGGGATAGGCGATGACAGTGACACAGATCAATCGGATCAGCAGCCTGGTCAGGAACTGCGGCATCAACATTATGGAGCAGAATCCGATAAAACCGATCAACCATGCGGCAACCGACTTGCAGACAACCAGGATCAATGCAAGGTAAAGAGTCACCAGCACGTTGGGCAGTGCCGTAATCCGCTGGCGGGCCCGGGACAAGACTGCCGATGCAAGAAAAGGCACAGTAAAAAAGAGAGCCAACAACAGGCCGTGACCGACAAAAACGACTGGCCTGAAGCCGCCAAAGCGTACCTGCTGGGCAAAACTGTGGGGGAAAAACCCATAAACCATGGTATGCAATTGCGGACTCATACGGGCTTCATAAAGCACCAATGGTGTATAGGCCAATCCAAAGAAAACCAGCAGACGGAATACCTTTATCAGGTCTTCGTCTGTTTTTACCAATGCCAGGCCCAGGACAAACGGCAACAGCATCAGGTAGGTCTCGGCAATCGCCGTCAGGCTATCTTTGATAGCCAGCCCCCGAATGAAGATCTCCCCGTCAAAATAAGGTTCCCCATTGGTCATTACCGTGGCGACCGGCGAAAGGAGTAGCACGATTACAATGATGCGTTCCAGTCCCCGCACCGGTATACCGATAAAGCCGGTCCCCCGGGCGACAAGACAACCGATTGCTGCGCAGATTACCGGGATGCTTTCCTGGTCCAGGGGTGGAAGCAGCGGCAGGTCAAACTCGACTTTAACCGGCAGGAACAGGTAACCACCAATGATCGTGATAAAAGTAGCGGTCAGCGCACTGAGGCGCGCATAAAGCACCGCCGCCAATGCCGGCCACAACAGTAATGCCAGTTGTGCTATTGCGTTGGGCATCATCAGGTTGCCTTCAGGCCGGCTCGCGCGGTGTTGCCAGAGGCCTTATCTGCCAGGCATTGTTTGATTTCTTCAAGCAGGTGCAGGGTATTTCGGTGGATATCAAATTCGCCGGCCACCAGCTTTTGGGCCCTGGCTACCCGCGCCACGAGTTCTTCCGGCTCCACCCCAATCAACGAATGCATACATTTGGCCATAGAGTCCGGGGTTGGATCCGCCACCTGGCCTGTCTCACCGTCGATGACCAACTCGGGGATTCCCGATACAGACGTGGATATCACCGGTATACCAGTGAGCATGGCTTCCATCAGTGCCACCGGGATGCCATCCATATCCCCGGCACTGTCGCGACAGCATGGCAGCACGAAACAATCAATCTGCTCCAACCATGCCCTGACCTCTGTGTTGGCGATTGCCCCCAGGAAGCTGACTTCCGCTTGCAGACCCAACGTAGATACCTGGCTCTGCAGTTTGTCCCACAGTGGCCCATCGCCCGCCACTTCCAGCTTGAACTTTATCCCACGCTGCTTAAGCAACAGGCAGGCGTCCAGTAATATATTGAGACCCTTCTTCTCCACCAGGCGAGCAAGAAAACCGAAGCGGAATACTTCGTGCTGACGCCGGTACTGCCGTGCGCTGAACTCCCGGCTGTCCACGCCACAACGAACCAGCCGTAGCTTATCAGCGGGTATTCCTTTGTCCTGTAGCCAGCCAATGTTAAACCGGGAAATGGTACTTATGAACGCAGCACGCCTGGCCTTCCGGGGCAGCAGGTAGCCACGCTGGAACAGGTCATTGGCATGGGCGGTTACAGAGAATGGGATACCGGACAGTAGGCTTGAGTACATCGCAACATCGGTGCTCACGTGTGCAAAATGTACGTGACAGTGATCGACCTTTCGCCTTGACAGCTCTCGCGCAAGGCAGGGGGCGATGACTCCCCTGTAACAAAGGCCGATAGCTGTTTTCAGGTCAGGCAACACCGATATTGCATCTGTGACCACAGTCGTAGCCAGACGCCAGTACCTGAGCGGATTCCTGAAACAAAAATGCAGGTGGCTACGGAAAAGCTTCGCTTTTCCCTGGCCATAGACCCTGGTTGTACGTCTCGCCAACGCCTCCTGCCGGCTATCTCCCGTAGTCGCCATCGGGGCATGAATGGAAAATGGTTCGACTTTCAATCCAAGGTCTTCAAGGATATAGATTTCCTTGTAAACAAAAGTACTGGAAAAGCCGGGAATTTCCGGTGCGATGTAGGCAAGTACAGGATCAGGCATTGGCAGGTGCCCCGCCGGAAACCTGGACGTTATTATCCCGTCGCGCCGACTTCCAGCGCTCAAGCCCTGCAGCCTCATACTTTTCGATCGCCCGCCGCTTACCAGCCACCAGTGAATAAAGCTGGAATGCACGCAGGTAATTAATAAATTCACGGTCGGGGAACCGGGGTTTACGCGACAGCCAGCTCCGCAGGTAACCCCAGAGTACGGCCATGCTGCCAACCATAAAGGGGTAGTCAGCGATTCTGAAGACAGCCGTAGCGGCGAGGTACAGGAACCCAGTGCCCATAAAATACTGGCCGTAACCGTGGCGCATCTTGCCGGTAAGTATCCCCCGCTGGCTCGACCCCATGATCCGCAAGTGAATAAAACGGAGATCCGGCTCATCCCAGCTGCGGGCGCGCCAGCCAAGCATCCTCGCACGATGGCAGTCAATGGCATCCCACATTACCTCGCGGACAATCCCGCCAATTTCCCTGAAGCACTGGGTTCGGTAAAACTTGGTCATCCCGACTGACATTTCATCGCCACGCCGCTCACTTACCAGCCGGCCATCGCGCATATTATAGGGCTTACCACTGGCACAGCCGAGTCGCGGGTCGGCTGTCATTTTCTGCAATAGTGTTTCGAAATAGCGGCTTGGCAACTCAACATCCAGGTCCAGCTTGCATATGAAATCAAATCGATCCAACTGCACTTCTTCCAGGCCGGCATAAAATGCATCGACTACTCCGGGGCCAACGTTACGAAAGCCCCGGTTATCACGGCGGAGGACACGGATAAAGTCGTATTTCTCCCGGTAGCGCTCAAGAATTTCTGGTGTTCTATCTGTCGAACCATCATCGACGATCAGCCACAGCGTAGGTGGAACAGTCTGGTTTATTACGCTGTGTAGGGTGTTCTCGAGATACTCCTCTTCATCCCGACAGGGAGAGATGATGACATACGGTTTTTCTTTGATTGCCAACATGGGTAACAAGCCTAGTTTTCCGTCGTTACCACAGGCTGGCGTTGATCTCGCCTGATGCTGCGGTAGATTGCCGGGAGCGCAAGTAAATTCCTGAAGTAGCGGGGCGCAAGCCGACGCGGATTCGATAGCATCCTGTGCACCCATTCCAGTGACAGTTTCTGCAGCCAGCGAGGCGCCCGTTGCTGCTGGCCGGACAGGAAAAGCAGGGACGCGCCCACGCAGAGAGTCACTCCTCGTGATTCCGGCTCCTGTGCGAACAGGTAAGCCAGTAATTCCTGTTGCGGGGATCCCAACGCAAGGAAGATATAATCTGCTTTTTGTCGCAGGATAAACTGCACCAGGGTTTTCACCTCCTCTTCCCTGTGGATAAAACCCATGCTCGGGTTGTAGTGCGCCAGATTGAGGTGTGGAAAACGAGACCTGATTCTGGAAAAGACTGATTCATCCCCGCCGATCAGCAGGACACGATCCCGGGATGTTAGCTTTCCCTTAAACAGTGCTTTGGTCAGCGTGCTGCCGGGGACTACCTCGGGCACCACGATGCCCTTCAAGCGCAGCATATGGGCGAGGATACGGCTGTCACAGAGTGAAAGCCCGGCGCTATCATAGGCAGCCTGGAGCCGGTCGCATTTCTCCCCGGTCACCAGGCGCTGCATGTGATCGATATTCGGCGTTACTACAAATTGATTGGTATCCTGCCGACTCATTGACACGATTTTCTCGAGCGCCGACGCCATGGTCATCCGGTCGATATGACAGGCACCGATTGTGCGCTGGTGATGGATCATGCAGGGAACTCCTTTCCCGCGATACGCTATTTATATTCGATCAATTCACGTGGTTTCTTCACCCACTGGCTGGTGAAAAATTCCAGCACGCCGAGCAGTTGTGCAAACTTCCCCACGACTACGGAGGTCGCATAGATAGCTGCTGAAGCCCTGGTCTCGCTTTCCTTGCGCACCCGCCGCCCAAGATAGACACGCACAGCCAGGGCCAGGTAAGTGACTGGTAGTAATGCCAGTAACAACGGGCCCAGCAACAGGCTCAAAAACAGTAGTGCAAGCGGTAGCAATGCACTGTAAAAGATAATGCTGCGGACTTCCCGCCAGCGAAAACCGCGTCCGTCACCGGAATGCAGGTAGGCGCCCTGTGCATATGCGTGCCCCGCCCGCTTGGCGCGGAGCCAGAACTGGGAGAAGCGGCTGATATCAGCGTCATGCAGGGTCATTTCATGTGGGATTCGCTGGATCCTCCAGCCCGCACTACGAAGCCGGTAACACAGCTCCGGCTCCTCTCCCGCGATCATGTCGCTGTTGAACCCATCTACTGCCCGGAATGCCGCCACTCTCACTAAAAAGTCGCCGCCGCTGGAGTCGGCCTCACCAGTGGGGGTATCCCACTCCATGTCACAGAGTCGGTTGTAGATGGAAGCA
Source organism: Microbulbifer sp. YPW16 (assembly GCF_021290385.1). Lineage (GTDB taxonomy): Bacteria > Pseudomonadota > Gammaproteobacteria > Pseudomonadales > Cellvibrionaceae > Microbulbifer > Microbulbifer zhoushanensis. The sequence goes on along the minus strand of NZ_CP089928.1, from coordinate 2,620,716 downwards.
TCGGGATGGAGCTCCCGGCGGCGGCCGCAGACCACAGCTGTGCCCGGACTCTGCTCGAGCACCATGATCCCGCGGCCAAGCCAGGTCGGGTCCAACACACAGTCACCATCCACAAACTGGATCAGGGTGAGCCCGGGAAAGCGTTCGAGCAGGCGTGCCGCACCCTCGTTACGGGCCCTTGCCGCGGTAAATGGCCGGGCGGGATCGAGCCGCACGACGGATTCGACCATGTCGGCGGCCTGCGCGGCACTGCCATCGGTCGAGCCCGAGTCCACATAGACAATGGGGTATGCACTCGCCGCCAGGGAGTCGAGGCAGGCCTTCAGGCGCTCCCCCTCATTGCGGCCGATAACCACAATGCCGAGTTTTCCCGGTGCCCTCTCAGCCGGCATGCTTGGCCTGCTCGTTGTTACTGACCAGCCTGTTCACCAATGCCCGTCGGATCCTCGCGACCAGGCCCTTTGGCTGTCGTGATAATTCCTCCTGCTTGCCATCGGCGCGCAGGAAAATTGTGCTGTGAAGGTCCTTTTTCTGCTCGCCCCGTTCACCGGCAGTGTAGTAATACAGCGCCAGGGAAACACGGTGGCGATCCTCCGGGCAGCTCAGCGGGTGTGGATGGCCATGAAAGCTCTTGGCGGTGGTGGAGAAAATCGCCATACGGTTGAAGATCGGGGCTATGGATTTCTTGCAAACCTTCTCCCGTGCGCACCACAGCTCAAAGTTTCCCCCCCACTCTTCCAGCCAGTCCTTGTTCAGGTAAATCAGCACGTTGATACGGCGGTAGACATTCATACGGCGATGCCCGTTGAAGTCCACATGCACCCCCAACTTTCCACCGGCCGGTATTTTGTGCAGGCCGGCGCCATGGAGGTAGGGATCGGGAATCAGTCCCTGGATGCCTGTCAGCTGCTCGAGAAATTCAAGGAATGGCGCCGAATTTAGCGTATGGATAAAAGTCCGGGTTACCGGGCCCATGCTCAGGTCCGAACTCATCTGGAATTTTTTCTCATACTTTGAATTGAATTCACGCCAGTATTTCTGACCACGCTCGAATTCTTCCAGTACCGCATTCAGGACCTCGGGTGAAAACACATCATCGTATACCCCATGGGCAAACGGCAGCGCACTACGATAGTCCTCTGCGCTCTCCCGCACCAGCGTCTTCAGCTGCTCATTGGGAAGGTAGTCCTGGTAAGTAAACTCTTTCATTTTTCTGTTTCAGCTTAATTACTGGCCAGGCGGGCCATATGATTCAGTTAAGCGCCCGGGTGTCCGGGCTCATGGTTATGCTTGACCGTATTCAAGCCACGCAATATCTATACCGACTGGTGATTACGCAGCCTTTTGACAGCACGTGCCCGATCGCGATGACAGAGTATTCAGGAGGGAAGCTTCTTCTCGACCCGCACAGCCGGGCACAAAAGGAAAACAGCCAGCGCTGGGCCACGACCGTGGCCCATCGGCAATTTGAGAGGTAATCATCTTGTCGCGCTCCCTGCGCATATATCGCGACCCTGGTAGGTAAGCCGCATCCCTTAATTTTTCGCCGGCCCTGCCGACGAAGCAGTTTCCATGCGCCGCCGGGGCGACCAGGGAATACGTAAAGGCTCTATCCTGGCCAGGATATCGCTCAGCCACGCTCCCCTTCAGCTGCCTGTGACCGCGACAGCGGGTTACTGCGAAAATAGTAGGGACAGATTATTGATAAATTTTTTTTCAGTGTAAATGGTGCGCTCGAGTTTTTAGCTTACGTATAAATACAGGGCTTCAAGTGGTACAAAACAGCCAATAAGTGGAGTCAATTAGTTCTTAGGTATTAAGTGCCTCCCCGGAATTTAGGCATCGTTGGCCAGAGCGTTTCTTCCCGGGACACAGGTTGGGAATGCGCGATCACGGAAAGGCGATTTCAGTAGTCTCATCACTCTGCCCACAACATGATGAAGCACGTGCCGCCGTCATGCTGGATGAGCCCGCTGGCCACCAGCACTGTAATGGTGCACCTGAACTGGCCGGCAAAACCCTACCCCTCCGACGGGGCGCCACTGTGCTGTTGTCCGGCATCCGTAACGTGGCGAGGTGAACAGTGTGGGTAGTCGATCAGGGCCCGGGGCCGTCCTCGCATTTACCGCTATCAATATCGCACGCTTTGCCCCGGTGGAAAGTGCCATCTGTCTCGAGGCATGCCGACTCTGTTGCCGGGGCCGAACAGGCATCCGGGCCCTCCTGGCAGCAGCCCACCTGGCCGCTCACCCCGTCCCCGGGATTCTCCTGCCCGTCGCGTTTCGGGCCGCACCCGGCGAGCGCGAGCGCCAACAGCGACAATAGCAGCACCCTTACCATCATTTGCAAAGACTGCATCGGCACACCTCCCACAATTTCGTCCCAGCAAAATGTCGTCGCGGCAACCTGCCGCGACTCGGGTTGAATCGGTTTATCGAGCCTGGAGCGGATTCAGGCAGCCTTCGGCACCTGTTGCTCAATCATCTGCGCAGCCTGCTCAGAAATACCGAGCTTTTCTGCCAGTCGATCCATGTATTCATGTTCGCGCGGGTTGTCCTCGTTGATGGTCATCGCGGAAACAAGGTACATATCAAATGCCGTGGCGGGGTCATTGACCCTGTCTACCAGGCGATCAATATTCACCGGTGTGGTCATTAACTCTCGCAACTCCGTCAGGTCATCCTGATCCAGCTGACCTTCCAGGGAACTGAGGATATTGCGCTGTTCATGTTCGTCGATACGCCCATCGGCCTGGGCCGCTGCCACCATGGCATGCAGCATCAGCTCGGCCTGTTCCTCACCCTCGGCGCCACTGTCATTCGCGGCAAAACCAAACAGCTCGCCCTGGCCGGCGCCCTGCCAGGCACGGGAATCACCCGCAGGACCCAGTGGGCCCTGCTGGCCGAACTTGCCATTCGTACGCCCGAAGATCTGCCCCAGCAGATCGGTCAGGTTGCCGCCGCGGGGCGCTGCCTGGCTGCCCCCGCGCTGCTGCATCTCCTGGAAAATGCGGCGGGCGATATCCATTAATACCGTGGCCCCGCCGGCCCCGGCCGCACCTGCCCCGGCTGTGGAGCCACCAAATACGTCGCCGCCGCGTCGGGCCCCACCTGGCACCGTGCCCTCACTGCCCCGGCCGGTGTGGCGGCCAAAGATGTCATCCAGGCCGCTGTCCTGGGGCCTGTTCAGGCTGCCGCCGGTGGGCGGGGGTACCCGGGAGAAGTCGGGCGGGGGGATGTTTGGCGCCCGGGTCTGGGGCGCCTGGCGTCGTTTCTTGTTCAACATCGAGATGCCGGCACCCACCAGGGCGCCCAGTAAGAGTTTCCTGTTCATGGAAGCCCCCGCTAAGTCTGTCCAGTACAACAGCACTTTAATGAGAACCGACAGGAACCCCCATCTGCAGAGCGCCCGTGACCATCGAGTCCAGGGCAATAGCAAGGCCTTGATTCCAGCCTGCCCTTTCCCAATTCTGCGGAGCCGGTACAATCGGCCCCCCGCCGGGCCGGCGCCTGGTACCCCGGCCCCGGGCACAGCCCCTACTGGCAACATCGTTACCGGTTAAACCGATTCCACCGCGCCGGACGGACTGCTAGCCTGAAACTATTCACGAAGGACGACCTATGATTCTCGCCGCCCTCGCCATCATTGCCGGTTTTGCCCTGCTGGTCTGGAGTGCCGATCGCTTTGTCGAGGGCGCCGCCGCGACCGCCCAGCACGCCGGTATGCCGCCCCTGCTGATCGGTATGGTCATCGTCGGCTTCGGCACCTCGGCCCCGGAAATGGTGGTATCCGCCATGGCGGCGCTGGATGGCAGCCCGGGCCTGGCCCTGGGTAATGCCTATGGCTCCAACATCGCCAATACGGGCCTGATCCTGGGCCTGACCGCGATCATGATCCCCCTGGCGGTGCACTCCAAGATCGTGCGCAAGGAATTGCCGCTGCTGCTGGCCATCAGCTGCCTGACCGGCGCCTTCCTGTGGAACGGCAACCTGGAGCGCTGGGAGGCCGGTGTACTGCTGGCGGGATTCTTCGGCCTGATCGGCTGGTCCATCTTCACCGCATTGACTGGCAAGGGAGATGCGGTCGAGGGTGAGATCGCGCAGGAGCTGGAGGAACACGCCATGCCACTGGGCCGGGCGATTTTCTGGGTGGTGGCCGGCCTGGCACTGCTGATCATCAGTTCCCGCATCCTGGTCTGGGGCGCGGTCACCATCGCCGAGTCACTGGGTGTCAGCGACCTGATCATCGGCCTTACCATTGTTGCCCTGGGCACCTCGCTGCCGGAACTGGCCGCCACCGTGGTCGCCGCCCGCAAGGGCGAACACGATATCGCCATCGGTAACGTGGTGGGCTCCAATATGTTCAACCTGCTGGCGGTGGTGGGGATCGCCGGCGTCATTGCGCCCATGTCGAGCGTTCCGGCGGAGGTGCTGTCCCGGGACTGGCCGATGGTGGTGGGCCTGACCGTTGCGCTGTTCGTGTTCGGCTACGGTTTCCGTGGTCGCCAGGGCCGCATCAACCGCTTCGAGGGTGCTGCCCTGCTGCTGGCCTATGTGGTCTATAACGCCTACCTGGTAATGACCATTACCCGGGTTGCGGGAGCTTAAACAACTCCCACTACTTATTCTTTCCGTGTTCCAGGCGCGCCAGCCGCGCCTGCAGCCGCTCGATCTCCTCCAGCAAGTCGATCGCCAGCGCGGCCCCGGCCAGGTTCACCCCCAGGTCGCGCTCAATACTATAAACCCGGCGCACGCGACGGACACAGATCCCACTGAAGCGCCAGCGGGTGCGCCCGCGTCCGCGGGGCTCGATTACCCCCTCCTCCACCAGCGCCAGCACTGCCTCCGCGGGAATACCGCAGGCTCGGCACAGCTCACCCAGGGTCAGCTCACTCTCTTCATCGAGCAGCGCGCCGCTGATTTCCCTGTGATTATCACCTTGCATTGGCCCTCTCCTTTCAGCTGCCCAGGTTACTGCGCGGGTCGAAACTGAAGGCGCGACTGAACTCGCTGTACGCCTCCTTCTCTGCCTCACTGCTGGCCGGTGGGGTCACTACCTGCAGCACCACATACAGGTCACCGGGTTCAGCGGCCGGTATACCGCGCCCCTTGAGCCGCAGTTTGCTACCGCCGCGACTGTTGGGGGGGACGGTCAGCTGGATCTCCCCCGCCGGGGTCGGTACCTTCACCTTCGCGCCCAGAGCCGCCTCCCAGGGCGCCACCGGCAGGTCCAGGTACACGGTCTTGCCCTCCACCGAGTACAGGGGATGGGGGTTGAAGCTGATTTCCAGGTAAAGATCACCGGGCTTGCCCTCGCCGAAGCCGGGCTCGCCCTGTCCGGCGAGGCGGATCTGTTGCCCCTCGGTCACTCCCCTGGGGATCTTGACGTTGAGCTTGCGCTCCTTGAGGTGCGGCCGCCCGTCGGGCCCCAGCTCGGAGTGCTTGAGCGCTATCTGCCGACTACCGCCCTGATAGCTGTCCTCCAGGTCGATGGCGATCTTGGCATAGGTATTTTCGCCCCGGGCGTGAAACTGCTGCTGGCGCGCCCCGCCATAGCCGTGGCTGAAGCCACCGCGCCCGAACAGGCTCTCGAAGAAGTCACTGAAGGCGCCCGCATCCGCTTCGGTGTAACCGCCGCCGTGGAACTCAAAACCCTCATCCCAGTTGGGCGGCGGGCGGAAGTCCTGGCCCGCGTGATAACCACTGCCGACCTGGTCATAGGCTGCGCGCTTTTCCGGGTCTTTCAGTACTTCATAGGCCTCGCCCACCTCCTTGAAGCGGTCCTCGGCATCGGCCTCCTTGCTGATATCCGGATGGTATTTGCGTGCCAGTTTGCGATAGGCACGCTTGATCTCGTCCTGGCTGGCATCCCGCTCCAGGCCCAGGATCTGGTAGTAGTCCCTGTACTCCATGTCGCTTCATTTACTCCGAGCCCGGGAAACCCTGGCAATCATGCGCGAACAATTGCGCTATTGAGCGGTGGGCGACTGCGATCAGGCTTCCCTTATCAGGCAACAAACACCTTTAGCCAGCACTACGTCCCGCCGAGTATCGTTTGCGTCCGATACGAGTCGCCTCGCTAGCAATCATAGAAAGAAATCCCGGCCGTGCGCCGTATTTGGCCCCTGTTGCCTCATGGACGCTCATGGTCACTCTATTGTTAATCGGAGACGGACAATCCCGTTACATAACTTTAGTGATCAGGAGGTAGCTGTGCGGCTATTCATGGAAGTGCGTATTCCTGTGGAGAAGGGCAACGACAGTAAAGCGGATGGGTCGATGGCTGAGGTATTAAAAGCCTTCATTGAGTCTGCCAACCCGGAAGCGGCCTATTTCCACCTATGGGAAGGCAAGCGTGACGCGGTTTTTGTTTTCGAGGAAACAAACCAGGCCAAACTCATGGAATACAATGAGGTACTTTTTGCGGCCCTCGATGCAGAAATCCGGATACAACCGACCCTGTCCCTCAAAGAACTGATGAGCAATCTGTAGCCTGGGCCCTGCCTGCTTTAATTACACTGCCCCCAAATCAATACATCGGCTTTACAGCGATGGAGATAGGTAAAGTTCCATGGCACGTTATTGAAATAAAACCCTGATTGCGCGCTGCCCAGCCACCTATGACTGCACATAACCTGATCCTCAACGTCGACAGCTACAAGGCCAGCCACTACCTGCAGTACCCGCCGGGGGCGGAGTATGTGAGCAGTTACATCGAGTGCCGTGGCGGCGACTTCCCCGAGGCGGTGTTCTTCGGCCTGCAGGCGTACATCCGCGAGTACCTGCTCACCCCCATTCATATGGGCGATATCGATGAGGCCGAGGAAATGCTCCACAGCCATGGCCTGCCGTTCCACCGCGCCGGCTGGGAGCACATCCTGGAGGAGCACGGCGGGCTGCTGCCACTGGAGATCTCGGCGGTACCGGAGGGCACGCTGGTGCCGCTGCACAATGTGATGCTGCAGGTGGTCAATACCTGCCCGGCCTGTTTCTGGCTCACCAGCTATATCGAGACCGGGCTGGTGCGCGCCATCTGGTACCCGGTGACCGTGTCCACCCAGAGCCGCCTGATCAAGAAAATCATCGCCGGCTACCTGCGCGAGACGGCGGATTCCCTGGACGGGCTGCCGCTCAAGCTGCACGACTTCGGCGGCCGCGGCGCCAGCAGCCTGGAGAGCGCCATGCTGGGCGGCATGTCGCACCTGGTGAACTTCCACGGCACCGATACCGTGTCCGGGCTGGTGGGGGCCCGGCGCTACTATGACGAGCCCATGGCCGGGGTATCCATTCCCGCCGCCGAGCACAGCACCATGACCGCCTGGGGCCGTGAGCGCGAGGCGGATGCCTACGCCAATATGCTCGACCAGTTCGCCGGCCCCGGCAAGATCGTGGCCGTGGTCAGCGACAGCTGGGACCTCTGGCACGCGATCGAGAATATCTGGGGCGGGGAGCTGAAGGAGCGGGTAATCAACAGTGGCGGCACTTTAGTTGTGCGGCCGGATTCCGGCGACCCGGTGGAGATCGTGTGCGAGAGCCTGGAGCGCCTGATGCGCATCTTCGGTTCCACCACCAACAGCAAGGGCTACCGGGTCCTGCCGGATTTCATCCGCGTGATCCAGGGGGATGGCGTCGACCGCCACTCCATCCCCGAGATACTGCAGGCGATGCAGGACCGGGGCCTGTCCGCCGATAACCTGACCTTCGGCATGGGCGGCGCCCTGCTGCAGAAACTCGACCGCGACCTGATGAGCTTTGCCATGAAGGCCAGTGCCATCTGTATCGACGGCGAGTGGCAGGATGTCTGGAAGGACCCGGTCACGGGCCCCGAGAAGAAGTCCATGCGCGGCCGGCTGGCGCTGGTGCGGGACGATGCCGGGGAAATGCAGACAGTGCGCCTGGAGGAACTGGGCGAGCGCACCAACCTGCTGCGACCGGTGTTCCGCGATGGCCGGCTGCTGCGCGAGACTACCTTCGCGGAGGTGCGCCGCCGGGCCGAGATCTGACTATCGCCCACAACCGGCGAACGGTTCACTGTCGATCCGCTGGGCGCCCCGGGGCGCACCACCTCCCCGAGCCCGCTTCAATTCATCCGCCCCTGCCTTCCGTTTAACGACCGCCGCTTTACAAGCCCCCCGCGACCGGAAGATCCTGATCATTGGTCAATTTTTTTGCATTCCGGGCACCTGCCGCGGGATGTCCTGACCGGCCATCACCATTGTGATAGGTTGGATACACCGGTCAGCCGGGACACCGGGCCCTGCGACCAGAGAACAATAACCAATACTCCCGGCGCTACCGCCCTGCGGTGTACCGGGCTGGGGAGGACCATGCAGAGACGAGAATTCCTGAAGATGGCCGGTGTCGGGGCTGGCGGTATCCTGCTGCCGGTCTACGGCACCCGCGTCAGCGCCGCGGAACTGACCCAAAATGGTATGGACGTGCGGCGCAAGAAAGCGCTGGCGGACATAGTGCTGAACACCACCCGCAAGGCCGGCGCCAGCTATACCGATGTGCGCATCGGCCGCTACCTGAACCAGTTCCTGGTCACCCGCGAGACCCGCGTCGAGAACATCATCAACACCGAGTCCTTCGGTGCCGGCATCCGCGTGATCGCCAACGGCACCTGGGGCTTCGCCGCCACCAATGACCTGACCGACGACGGCATCGCGAATGCCGCGCGCCGTGCGGTGGCCATCGCCAGGGCGAATTCCAGGTACCAGGTCGAGCCGGTACAGCTGGCGCCGGTCAAGGGCGTGGGCGAGGTGTCCTGGCAGACCCCCATCCAGAAGAATGCCTTCGAGGTGCCCATCAGCGAGAAGGTGGACTACCTGATGGAGGTCAATAACAGCGCACTGAAGGCCGGGGCCAGCTTCATCAACTCCTCCCTCTACCTGGTCAACGAGCAGAAGTACTTCGCCTCCAGCGACGGCTCCTATATCGACCAGGACATCCACCGCCTGTGGGCGCCCATGCAGGTGACCGCCGTGGACAAGGACACCGGTGTGTTCAAGACCCGCGACGGCCTCAGCACCCCGGTGGGGCTCGGCTACGAGTACCTGGACGGCCGCGAGGAGGACAAGATCCACGGCCACACCACCCTCTACGGGGATTCCTACGATATGGCCGAGGACGCGATCCTCGCTACCGAGCAGGCGAAGGCCAAGCTGTCGGCCAAGTCCATCGACCCGGGCAAGTACGACCTGGTGCTGGAGCCCCTGCACCTGCGCCTGACCATCCACGAGTCCGTCGGCCACCCGCTGGAACTGGACCGCGTGCTGGGATACGAGGCCAACTACGCCGGCACCTCCTTTGCCACGCTGGACAAGTGGCGCAGCGGGAAATTCCAGTACGGCAGCGACAAGGTCAACTTCTTTGCCGACCGCACCCAGCCCGGCTCCCTCGGCGCCGTCGGCTATGACGACGAAGGCGTGAAGGCCAGGCGCTGGGACCTGGTAAAGGACGGCATCCTGGTGAACTACCAGGCCACCCGCGACCAGGTGCACATGATCGACCAGGACGAATCGCACGGCTGCTCCTATGCCGACAGCTGGGACAGTGTGCAATTCCAGCGCATGCCGAACGTGTCACTGGCGCCGGGCAAGGAAAAGTACTCCGTGAAGGACATGATCCGGGACGTGGAGAAGGGTATCTATATCCTCGGCCGCGGCTCCTATTCCATCGACCAGCAGCGCTACAACTTCCAGTTTGGCGGCCAGCTGTTCTACGAAATCAGGGACGGCGAGATTGTCGGCCAGGTCGAAGATGTCGCCTACCAGTCGAACACCCAGGAATTCTGGAATTCCTGCTCGGCCATCTGTGACGAGAGCGATTACCGCCTGGGCGGCACCTTCTTCGATGGCAAGGGCCAGCCCAGCCAGGTGAGCGCGGTGTCCCACGGTTGTTCCACCACCCGCTTCGACAAGATCAATGTAATCAATACCAAGCGCAAGATTTCGTAAGACACTGCTGGGGCAACTGCCCCGTACTGACAGCGCGGCACCGCCCCCAGGGCGGTGCCGACACAAGAATAAGTAACCGGAGAAAAAATAATGGCAATCCTGACCAGAAGTGAAGCAAAGCGCATTCTCGACAAGGTGCTGGAATACAGCCGTGCCGATGGAGCCAGCGCACAGCTGACCGGTGCCGAGACCGGCAACATCCGCTACGCGCGCAACAGTGTTTCCACCAGCGGTATCGTCGACGATATCTCGCTGGCGGTCGAGGCACGTTTCGGCAAGAAGTCCGGCGTGGCCACCATCAATGAGTTCAGCGACGCGGCGCTGGAGAAAGTCATGCGCCGCGCCGAGGAGCTGGCAAAACTCTCCCCGGACAATCCCGAGGCCATGCCGCTGCTGGGCCCGCAGAAATACCTGGACGTAAACGGTTTCGCCAAGGCCACCGCCAACATCACCCCGGAGCAGCGCGCCAAGGCCGCCGCAGACTCCATCATGGCAGCCAAGAAAAACAAGGTCGTGGCTGCCGGCTACCTGGAGGACGCGCGCTCCTTCGCCGCCGTGGCCAACACCAGGGGACTGTTCGGCTACCACGTCTCCACCTCGGCCAATTTCACCGTGACCATGCGCACCGAAAATGGCCTGGGCTCGGGCTGGGCCGAGAGCGACGTGACCGACTTTGACAACATGAGCACAGCCGCCACCTCGGGCATTGCCATCGACAAGGCGGTACAGTCCCAGGAGGCCCGCGCGCTGGAGCCGGGCAAGTACACCGTGATCCTCGAGCCCAATGCCGTCTCCGGCCTGCTGGGCTACATGATGTACAGCTACGATGCGCGCAACGCCGACGAAGGCCGCAGCTTCATGAGCAAGAAGGGCGGCGGCAACCGCCTGGGCGAGAAGATGTTCGACAAGCGCGTGCACATCTACTCCGACCCCACCGACCCGCAGGTACCTGCGACTCCCTGGGCCGAGGACGACCACATGCCCCTGCAGCGCATCGACTGGGTCAAGGGCGGTGTCGCACAGAATATGTTCCGCAGCCGCTACTGGGCCGAAAAGACTGAAGAGGAAGCGGTACCGACACCGGGCAACCTGATCATGATCGGCGGCGACAAGTCCACCGAGGAACTGATCAAGAACACCCGCCGCGGCATCCTGGTGACCCGCACCTGGTACATCCGCATGGTGGACCCGCAGTCACTGCTGCTGACCGGCCTGACCCGCGACGGCACTTTCTATATCGAGAACGGCAAGATCAAGTACCCGGTAAAGAACTTCCGCTTCAACGAGAGCCCGGTGATCATGCTGAACAACATCGAGGAAATGGGACAGGCCAAGCGCGTCAACATGATGGGCTTCCCCGCTATGGTCCCCGCACTGAAAGTGCGCGACTTCACCTTCAGCAGCCTTTCCGACGCGGTTTAAGCCCGGCAGCCAAAACGAGGACCTGACATGGACAGAAGAAAATTTTTACAGCTGACCGGCGCCGGCATGGGCGTTTCCATGTTGCCGCTGTCCGGCAACCTGGTGGCCGAGAGCAAGCTGACCACCAGCGGTATCGACCTCTCCGTCAAGAAGGAGCTGGCCGACGCCGCCCTGAATACCGCCACCAAGCTGGGGGCCACCTATGCCGACGTGCGCATCGGCCGCTACCTGAACCAGTATGTGATCACCCGTGAAATGCAGCTGCAGAACGTAGTCAATACCGAGTCCATCGGTATGGGCGTGCGCGTGATCGCCAACGGCACCTGGGGCTTCGCCGCCACCAACGATATGACCAGCGACGGGATCGCCAGGGCTACCCGCAAGGCCGTGGCCACCGCCAAGGCCAACTCCAGGTACCAGAGCGAGCCGGTGCAGCTGGCCGAGCAGAAAGGCTACGGCGAGGTAAGCTGGAAGACACCGATCCAGAAAAACGCCATGCAGATCCCGCTGGCGGAAAAAGTCGACCTGTTGATGGCAGTCAACGAGGCCGCCCTCGGCGCCGGGGCCAGCTTTATCAACTCCAGCCTCTACGTGGTGAACGAGCAGAAGTACTTTGCCTCTACCGATGGCTCCTATATCGACCAGGACGTACATCGCCTGTGGGCGCCGATGCAGGTGACCGCCGTAGACAAGAAGACCGGCGGCTTTCGCACCCGCAACGGCCTGAGCCAGCCGGTAGGGCGCGGCTTCGAGTACCTGGATGGCCGCGCCGAGGACAAGGTGCAGTCGCAGACCGTTCTGTATCGCGATTCCTACGACATGGTCGAGGACGCCCGGCTGGCGGCGCAGCAGGCAAAAGAGAAACTCACGGCGAAGTCCGTCAAGCCCGGCAAGTACGACCTGGTGCTCGACCCCAGCCACCTGTGGCTCACCATCCACGAGTCGGTCGGCCACCCGCTGGAACTGGACCGCGTACTGGGTTACGAGGCCAACTACGCCGGTACTTCCTTTGCCACCCTCGACAAGTGGCGCAGCGGCAAATTCCAGTACGGCAGTGACAAGGTGAACCTGTTCGCCGACAAGGTACAGCCCGGCTCGCTGGGCGCGGTGGGCTATGACGATGAGGGCGTGGAGACCGGCAAGTGGGACCTGGTGAAGGATGGCATCCTGGTGAACTACCAGGCCACCCGCGACCAGGTGCACATGCTCGGCCAGGAGAAGTCCCACGGCTGTTCCTACGCCGACGACTGGTCCAGCGTGCAGTTCCAGCGCATGCCGAACGTGTCACTGCTGCCAGGCCAGGATGAACTGGGCCTGGACGACATGATCAAGGACGTGGAAAAGGGCATCTACATCGTCGGTGCCGGCTCTTTCTCCATCGACCAGCAGCGCTATAACTTCCAGTTCGGTGGCCAGCTGTTTTACGAGATCGAGGACGGCAAGATCACCGGCATGGTGGAGGATGTGGCCTACCAGTCCAACACCCAGGAATTCTGGAATTCCTGCTCGCAGATCTGCGACAAGCGCGACTACCGCCTGGGCGGCTCCTTCTTCGACGGCAAGGGCCAACCGAGCCAGATCAGCACCGTGTCCCACGGCAGCTCCACGGCGCGCTTCGACGGGGTCAATGTGATCAACACCAAGCGCAAGTTGGGCTAAGCCGGGCGATGCTTTGCGCCCGGCTTCAGCCCCGCCATGGATGGCGGGGCTGAAGCTTGGATAAACGCCTTTGGTTGCGCCATGGATGGCGGGGCTGAAGCTTGGATAAACGCCTTTGGTTGCGCCATGGATGGCAGGGCAGTAGTGCATTACCGGCACTGCGTAACTACAAGCACGATTTTCAGTCGATCACAGAGCAGTAACCGTGTCCCTCTCCCGCAGGCATTTCCTAAGCCACCTGTTGCTCACCAGCGGCGCTCTCGCGCTGCCGGCAGGCCTGCGTGCGCAACCCGGGGAGTATTACGATTTCTACTTTACCCGCCTGATGTACGAATCCGGCGACTGGGACGTGGACCAGCGCATGCCATCGAATGTGCTGAATTCCCTGGTCGAATATACGAATCTCAAGGTCGACCCGAAGGAACGCATTGTGCCGCTGGCGGACCCGGCCATGCTGCTGGCGCCCTTCTGCTACCTGGCCGGGCACAAGCTGGTGGAGTTTACCCCGGCCGAGAAGCGCAATTTCCGCGACTATGTCAATCGCGGCGGCTTCGTATTCGTGGATGACTGCAACCACGATATCGACGGCCTGTTCGCCAAATCCTTCGAGGCGCAGATGGTGGAGCTCTTCGGCGAGGACTGCCTGCAGAAGCTGCCAGCCGATCACGAAATCTACCGGTGCTTCTTCCAGTTCGACGAGCTCCCGGTGACCAGCTTTGAGCTGAATGGCTGGGGCGATGACCTGGTACACGATTACCTCAAGGCCATCGTCGTGGACGGCCGTATCGCGGTGCTCTACAGCAACAAGGATTTCGGTTGCGAGTGGGATTACGACTACCGCAACAAACGCTGGCTGGCGATCGACAATACAAAGTTCGCCGTCAATATCGTTATCTACGCATTAACCACGTGAAACAACATGGAAACTGAAACCCGCACCGCCACCGAGAGCGGCATCGAGCAAACCCTGTCGGCGCTGGAACAACTGCGCGCTGAGATCGGCCGCGTGATTGTCGGCCAGCGCGAGGTGGTGGACCAGCTGCTGATCTGCCTGCTGGCCCGCGGCCACGCCCTACTGGAGGGGGTGCCCGGCCTGGGCAAGACGCTGCTGGTAAAAACCCTGGCGGAGGCCACCGAGCTGGATTTCAAGCGGGTGCAATTCACCCCGGACCTGATGCCGGGGGATATCCTCGGCACCGAGATCCTGGAGGAGGACCACAGCACCGGCAAGCGTTTCTTCAAGTTCCAGCGCGGCCCGATCTTTACCAATATCCTGCTGGCGGACGAGATCAACCGCACCCCGCCCAAGACCCAGGCAGCGCTGCTGGAGTCGATGCAGGAATACGCCGTCACCATGGCCGGCGAGACCATGGCCCTGCCGCGGCCCTATTTCGTGCTGGCCACCCAGAACCCGATTGAGCAGGCCGGCACCTACCCGCTGCCGGAAGCACAGCTGGACCGCTTCCTGCTCAATATCCATATCGACTACCCGGGCGAGGAAGACGAAATCGCCATCCTGCGCGGCACCACCGGCGGCGATACCGCGCCACCCTCACCCTGCCTCGACGGCGACACCATCATCGAGATGCAGCGGCTGGTGCGCGAGGTACACATCAGCGATGACCTGTACGGTTATATCGCCCGGCTGGTGCGCGCCACCCGCCCCACCGGGGAAGCGAACGGGAGTGAGGACTCACCCCTGGCCCAGTGGATCCAGTGGGGCGCCGGGCCCCGCGCCGGCCAGGCACTGGTACTGGCGGCCAAGGCACGCGCGCTGCTGAACCGGCGACTGGCGGTCACCCGCGCGGACATCCGCGCCCTGCTGCTGCCGGTACTCCGTCACCGCATCCTGCTGAGCTTCCACGCCCAGGCCGACGGGGTCGGTATCGCGCGCGTGATCGATGAACTGCTGCGGGCCTGCCCGGAGCCGGGGCAGGACTGACCCGGTGGACTTGCTGGACCCGCTGACACTGGCCCGCACCCGCGACCTGGCATGGTTGTCGCGGCATATTGCCGCGGGCGTAATGCTGGGCGCGCAACACAGCCGGCGCCGCGGTGCCGGGCTGGAATTCCAGCAGTACCGCAGCTACCAGCCGGGCGACGCCATCAACCATATCGACTGGAAACTCTTCGCCCGCTCCGACCGCTACTACGTGCGCGAGGCGGAACAGGAGAGCCAGATGCACGTCTGCTTTGTGCTCGATGCCAGCGCCTCCATGGCCCAGCCCAGCTTTGCCGTGCCGGAACTCACCAAGCTGCAGTTCGGCAAATGCTGGATCGCCGCCCTGTGCTGGCTGCTGCAGGCACAGGGCGACCGCTGCTCCCTGCTGGTGCTGAACGACGCGGACCTGCGCCGCGTCCCCGCCGGCCAGGGCGAAGCCCACCACCACCGCATTGCACTGGAACTGCAGCGCAGCCGTGCCACCGGTCACTGGCCGGATGGCACCCAGCTGCAGCCGCTCTGGTCGCAGTTCGACAGCAACTGCCAGGTAGTGCTGGTCAGCGACTTTTTCGAGCGTGGGCAGGAAATCAGTGATTTTGCCGCGCGGCTGCATGCCGCCGGCCGTCCCTGCCTGCCCCTGCAACTGCTGGTGGAGGCGGAAGAGACTTTCCCGTTCAAGGGCGAACTGCGCGTGCGCGACCCGGAGGCCGGTTTCGGCAGTTCACCCGTGCGGGAAATGGACGCACGCAGCCAGCGGGCGCAGTACTTGGAGGCATTTGCCCGCGCACAGCAGTCCCTGGCCGCAGGCTTCGCCGGCCGCGAGAGCCCGCTGACCAGCGTCAAGATCGAGCGGCCGCTGGCGGATGCGGTACAGCGTTTCGTCCAACTGCATTCGCGGATTGCCTGATGCGGGGGGACAGCTGAGATGTCGTGGTTACCCTGGAGCTGGCAATCCCCGCAGTGGCTGTGGCTGCTGCTGGCTTTACTGATCCCGCTGCTGATCCACCTGTTGCAGCGCAGCGCGCCGCGGGAAATTACCTTCGCCGCGGCCCACTGGCTGCAACAGCGCCAGCCACAGAGCTGGAAACGCCTGCAGCTGCGCGACACCGGGTTGCTGTGCCTGCGGCTCCTGCTGCTGGCCCTGCTGGCGGCCCTGCTGGCGATACCTTTGCTGCAGCAACGGGAAAACACGGGTGCGCTGCTGCTGGTGGACCCGGCGGTGGAACCCGCTGAGCTTGCCGCTTTTAGCGAGGCACAGGGACCATTCGCCCGGGTCCTGTGGCTGCAGCCGCGACCACAGCCGGTGGCCAGCAGCTCCCCCGAGAGTCGCGACAGCTGGAACAGCCTGTTAGCACTGGCGGCAGAGCCCCGCTACCGCCATGCCCATATCCTGCTCGACACCGGTGCCAACGCTGCCGGTTACCGGGCGCTGCGCTACAGCCCACACTGGCAGTGGCACCACACCGGCGAGAACACACCAGCGGCCCCGCCGGCGCCACCCATGGCCATCATGGGCGAAGCCCCACCCTGGCTGGGCCCTGCCCTGCAGGAGCTGGCGGAAACCGGTACCGCACAGCTGGAGCCACAGGCACTGGCGGATCCGGGCCAACTGGACCCGCAGCAATTCCAGTGGCTGCTCTATAACCGTCCCGGCCCCCTGCCGGAAGCGGTGCAGGCATTCGTGCGCGCCGGCGGGCTGCTGGTCAGCGACAGTTCAGTCACCCCTGCCGGGACACTGGATTTTGTGCCGCTGGGGGGTGACGGCGGGCCCGCTCGCGAAGCGGCCGCGCTGGAGCGCGGCAGCTGGCTGCGCTACCGGGGCAACTGGCAGGACGAGGCTTTCTATCACCGTACCGACCTGCCGGTGCTGCTGTGGCAGCAGTGGTCACAACAGGACTGGCCGCTGCAGGCACAATTGCAGCCACACTGGCCGGCGGGCAAACCACCGGGCATCCCGGTAGCGGACAGCGAGGTGGCAGCCGCGGCCCGGGAACCGTTGCAGCAGCCGCTGCTGCTGGCATTGTTACTGGTGTTGCTGGCGGAGCGGGCACTCACTCTGTCACGGAGGCAGGTCCATGGATAAGCACCGGCCTCACCGCCTCTCTTCTCCGCTGCGGATCGCCCGGCGCCACTGGCGCGCATGGGGCCTCGCGCCGTATATCGCGCTGGCACTGCTTTCACTGTTGCTGGGCCAGGTGAGCCACGGCCTGCTGGGCTGGCCGCTGTGGAGCGGTATCGCCGCCACGTTAGTCGCCGGGCTGGGCGCATTACTGGATAAGCGCTGGCGCCCCGGCCACCGGGACCTGTGCCAATTGCTGGACCACCGCTTCCCGGCACTGCAGGACAGCAGTGCCCTGCTGCTGGAGGCGCCGGAAACCCTGCCGCCGCTGGTGCGCCTGCAGCAACAGCGCACGCGCAGCGCGCTGGAGCAACTGGTAGCCGGCGGGGCACTGCTGCACTTCAGGCCACGCCGCTGGCGGCCCGCCATTGGCGTTACCCTGGTGTTATGCCTGGCAGCACTGCTGGCCCCGGTGACCACCCTGTGGCCCGGCAGCCCGGAGCCTGCACACGGCATCGCGGCCAATTCTTTCGGGTCGGCGGAAGCTGACGGGCCGGGAATGATCCAGGTCGACAGCGCACAGGTCCGGGTCATGCCGCCGGCCTATACCGGACTCCCGGAGCAACAACAGGCGCTGCAGGTCCGTGCGCCGGAAAATGCCCGCGCCGAGTGGTCTGTGAGCTTGTCTGCCCCGGTGGAGAGGCTGCGGATGCAAGCGGCGGAGGCCGATTTCGAATTCCAGCCCCGGGGGGAATTGCCGGCCAGCCGCTGGACCCTGCAGCGCCGGCTGGCGGAGAGTGACTTCTACCAGCTGGCACTGACCCGCGACGGCCGTGAGACCCTGTTGCCGGAAATCCACAATATCGAGGTGATCCCGGACCGGGCACCGCAATTCCAGTTCAGCCTGCCCCGCGACAGCCTTATGGTGGTCGGTGCCGCGCTGGCCTCCGGCGACGCGGCACTGCGGGTACTGGTGACGGTGGAAGACGACTTCCGTATCGAGGACACCGCCCTGGTGGTGACCCTGGCCAGCGGCAATGGTGAGAATGTGCGCTTTCGCAACGAGCGCATTCCCCTGCAACCGGCTGCCGCCGACGGGCAGCGCCAGCGCTTTGAGTTCCAGGTGCCGGTGGACCGGTTCACCATCGAACCCGGCGACGAGCTCTACTGGTTCCTGGAGGCCCGCGACAACCGTGCGCCCGCGCCCAATGTGGCCAGCAGCCAGCACTTTATCCTGCGCTGGCAGCAGGAGGAGATCTTTGGCCTGAGCGATGCCGAGGGCATGGCGATCAAGGTGATGCCGGAATATTTCCGCAGCCAGCGGCAGCTGATTATCGATACCGAGGCGTTACTGGCGGACCAACCGGAAATTCCCCCCGGCGAATTCCGCCGCCGCGCCGAATCCCTGGCCTACGAACAGAACCTGCTGCGCATGCGCTACGGCAAATTCCTGGGCGAGGAGGACTCGGCCATGGAACAGCACGATGATGGACCCGGACACAGCGGGGAACATGGCGATGGCGGCCAGCACCGGGACGAACATGCCGGGGAACATGGCGGGGAAAGCGCGGGGGAACAGGCCGGAAGTGCCGGCGAGGTTCAGCGGGAAACCACGCAATTTGGCAACGCCGCCGGCATCGTCGCCGCAGTGGGCCACCAGCACGACAACTCCGAGCACGCGACCCTGTTCGACCCGCAGACGAAAGAACTACTGCGCAGCGCCCTCAATGCCATGTGGAGCTCCTGGCGCGAGCTGTCGGTCGTGGAACCGCAGGCGTCGCTCCCACACCAGCATCGCGCACTGCGTTATATCAAGGAGGTACAACAGGCCTCGCGCATTTACCTGCAGCGGGTGGGCTTCGAGCCCCCGCCCATCGACGAGGAGCGCCGCCTGACCGGCGAGCGCGACGAAGTGGCCCCACCGGAAGTTACCACCGCCTTCGATGACCCCGATCGCGCCAGGCTGGAGTCCATCCTGCGCAGCCTGCTCAGCGGGGAAACACCAACGGAAGACGAGCTCGCCGCGCTGCCGGGGCTTATGTCTGCCAGCGGGCAATCCGGGCTTCAACAGGGGAAACGACTGGAAGTCAGCAAGGCCCTGCGCCGTTTCCGCCAGGACACGGCGTGCAGCCAGTGTCGGCGGGAACTGCAGGCACAGCTGTATCAGCTGCTGGCGCCGCCGCAGGCGGCACCCGCACTGCCGGCCAGTGGTGCTAACCAGGGCAGCTACGCCGACTGGATCCGCGCCGCCAATCCCCACGGTAAACAGACGGTGCCGAGCGGGGGAATGCCATGAGCCTGTGGATAACGGCGACCTGTATCGCCGGTGCGCTGGTGTCACTGTTACTGGTGGCCCGGCGCCATGCCCCGGCGCAGCGACGCGTCACTGCCGGAGTGCTGCAGCTGGCAATCTGGCTGGCCGCGTGGCTCCTGTCCCAGCCGCCGCAACTGCTGCCCGCCCCCGATGCTGCGCTGCTGGATAGCGAACGCCTGCAAGACGGCGATGGCCTGGCCCATACAGCGACGGGGCCGCGCCAGGCAATAACACCGGCGCTTACAAGCCGTGAACTGGACGCGCTGCCGGCTCTCGCGGTCAGCGGCCCCGGCCTGTACCGGGAGGACCTGCTCGCCCTGCCGCCGGTACGGCTGCGGGTGACAGGCGCCAGCCACGAACACGCTGCCCCCGCTACGGCAGCAGCGGATGGCTGGCAGCCGCGCTGGCCGCGCCAGCTGGGCCTGGGGCAGGAGCTTGCCCTGCAGCTGCAGTTGCCCGCGACACTGCCCGCAGAAACGCCGGTGAAACTGCTGGATCCCTTCGGTACGGCGGTTGCGGAAACAACCATCCCCGCCTCCACCCCCCCCGGCAAGGTGACCCTGGCGGATACACCGCGGCTGGCCGGGCGCTGGGAATACCAGTTGCAGATTGGCGAGGGACCATCGGCGAGGCGCGAAGCCGTGCCGGTACAGGTAAACCGGGGCGAACGCCCACAGGTATTGCTGTGGCTGGCGCAGCCGGGCTTCGAGTCCGCCGCGCTGTCCCGCTGGCTGCGGGAGTCCGGCGTACCGACCAGGGTCGTTACCCGGCTGGCACCGGGTATCGAGCGCAGCCGCAACCTGAACGGTTTTGACGGCGGCAATCGCGCACCGCTGGACCCCGCCAATGGCTTCGACCTGCTGATCCTCGACAGCCAGCTGTGGCCGCAGCTGGACCGGCGCCAGCGACAGCAGCTGCGGCGACAGGCATCGGTGCTGTGGCTGGTGGGTGACGAGGCGCCGGCGGGCTTTATCGACTACGCCCGTGCCAACGGCATGGGCCTGGAGCGCGACAGGTCCGCTGAACTGCAGGCGCCCTTCGGCGACCGCGAAACCCCGGCCCTGGGCACGACCGGGTTCCGGCCCGCGGCGATGCAGGCCGGCGACCGGGTGCTGCGGGGGGCTCCCGCGGGTCCAGTCGACGGCAGGGATATCGCGCTCTACTGGGGTCGCGCGACTGCGGACGGGGCACTGGGGTTTGTGTTTTTTCGCAACAGCTACCGCTGGATCACCGCCGGCTATGGCCAGGCGTACGCGCGGTTGTGGCAGGCGGTGCTGGAACCGCAACTGGCCTACCGGGGCAGTGGCGCACCGGTGGCGGTGCGCCAGGCGCTGCCGCGGGCGGGCCACCGGGTAACCCTGTGCAGCGGCGGCTTCACCGGTGCGGCACCGCTACTGTCGGCCGTTGCCGGCGAGCAGCGCCTGGCGGGAACGCAGTCCACTGACGGCTGTTATACCTTCTGGCCCCGCGAGCACGGCTGGTATGAACTGGAAGCCACGGCGGAAGCGGCGGTGGCTCCGTTCAGCCTGTATGTGTTCGCCGCCGATGCCTGGCCCGCCTGGCAACGCACGTTAAAAGCACAGTCCACCGGGCAGATGGCCACCGCCAGGCTGGGCCCCGGTAGGGAAGCCCCGGCGCCGCACCGGCCCCTACCGCGACACTGGCTGGCGTTGCTGCTACTGGGCCTGCTGGCAATCAGCTGGTGGGGAGAGCGGAAACTGAAACGCTGAAGGCACTTCCAGCCCTGGCGCAAACCAGCCGGAGCTGCGCCAGGGCCTACTGGCCGGGGGGCTCACCGCTGTGGTCGACGAAGATCAGGTTGTCGGTGTTGTAGCCCAGGTCCCGCGCCTGCTGCAGCAGCTGCTCCAGTTCGGCTTTGGGAATTTCCGGTTCACGGGACAGCAGCCACAGGTATTCCCGGTTGTAGCCGGTCACCATCGCGTGGCGGTAGTCCGCGTCCAGTGCCACCACCACGTAGGAGGCGTAGAAGGGCCCGAAGAAAGAAACCTCCAGGTGGCCGGTATCCGGGTCACCGGCAAACCTGGCGCGGCCCACGGCTTCCTGCCACTCACCTTTCTCACGGGAATAACCGCGATTCACCACTTTCACGGTACCGTCGTCGTTGAGGCTGTACTCGGCGGTGACATGGCTCAGCCCGCGCTCGAAGGAGTGGTCCAGGCGGGCCACCTCGTACCACCGGCCCAGGTAGCGGTCGAGATCGAAGCCGGTAACCGGCTGCACATTCTCCGGCACCCCGGTACAACCCCAGAGGAATGCAAAACACAGCAGCAAAAGTTTTCGCAAGGTAGCGCCTCTCAGCAGCCATTAGCGGAAATCCATCACCGGCTATTTATAGGGTAGCCGGATGTCACTGCCCAATACGCCTGACGCAGCCGCCGGGATTACATTAATGCCGGTTCCGGAAATAAAAAAGCCACCCGAGGGTGGCCAGACAGTCGAAGCGGGTGGTAATTACTTTTCCACAAAGGCGCGTTCAATGACGTATTCGTGCGGGACACCGGCGCGGGTCTCGCGGAAACCCCAGTCATCCAGGATGCTGGTCAGGTCCTTGAGCATCCCCGGGCTGCCGCAGAGCATAAAGCGGTCCTCTTCCACGTTGGGTTTCGGCGTGCCCAGGTCGTCGAACAGCTTGCCGGACAGCATCAGGTCAGTCAGGCGGCCATTGTTCTCGTAGGGCTCGCGGGTCACTGTGGGGTAGTAGAGCAGCTGCTCGCGGATCATCTCACCGAAGTACTCGTGCTCCGGCAGTTCCCGCTGGATAAAGTCCTGGTAGGCGAGTTCCGACTTGTAGCGCACACCGTGGGTCAGGATCACCTGGTCGAAGCGCTCGTAGACATCCGGGTCCTTGATGATGCTGAGGAACGGCGCCAGGCCGGTGCCGGTGGACAGCAGCCACAGGCGCTTGCCCGGCAGCAGGTGATCCGCCACCAGGGTGCCGGTGGGCTTGCGGCTGACATAGATCTCGTCACCCGGCTGGATCTTCTGCAGCTTGGAGGTAAGGGGGCCGTCCGGCACCTTGATGCTGAAGAACTCCAGCTCATCCTCATAGTTGGCACTGGCGATGGAATAGGCGCGCAGCAGCGGGCGGCCGTTCTCCTGCTGCAGGCCGATCATGGTAAAGTGGCCGTTCTCGAAGCGGAATGACGGGTCGCGACTGGTCTTGAAGCTGAACAGGGTGTCGTTCCAGTGATGGACATCCAGCACCTTTTCAATATTCAAATTTGACATAAGATTAGAACCAGTTATTCCTCAATTCTCTTAATGCCTGAATTCTAGCTGCGGAATACCTATTGGCAAAATGGGATATTTCGATAATCCTTATCTATTTAATAGATAACTGAAATCCCGACCCGGAGGTATGCCTTGCGCTACTCCCTGCGCCAGCTGGAAGTCTTCCTCGCCTGCGCCCACCACGAGAATGTCAGCCGCGCCGCCGCCAGCCTGAATATGTCCCAGTCCGCCGCCTCCACGGCGCTGAAGGAACTCGAACAGCAGTTCGAGCTGCGCCTGTTCGAGCGCACCGGCAAGCGGCTACGCCTCAACGAGCTGGGACGCCAGCTGTGGCCGCGGGCCGAAGAGCTGCTGGAGCGGGCGCGGGAACTGGAACAGTCGCTGGCCGCCCACGGCGACCTTGGGCGGCTCAAGATCGGCGCCACCCTCACCATCGGCAACTACCTGGCGGCGGGCATCATGGCGCGCTACATGGCCGAGCAGCCGGGTACCCGGGTGGAGCTGGACGTGGCCAACACCGCCGCCATCGCCGAGCGCGTGCTGAACTTTGAACTGGACCTGGGGCTGATCGAGGGGGAACTCAACCACCCGGACCTGGAAATGATGCCCTGGCGCGACGACGAGCTGGTGGTCTTCTGCGCGCCGGACCATCCACTGGCAGGCCATCAGGCCCTCGGCGACGCCGACCTGTGCAGCGCCACCTGGATACTGCGCGAGCCGGGTTCCGGCACCCGGCAGACTTTCGAGCGTGCGCTGGCGGGGCTGCTTCCCCAGCTGCATATCCTGCTGGAATTACAGCACACCGAAGCCATCAAGCGTGCGGTTGAAGCGGGACTGGGGATTAGCTGCCTGTCCCGGGTATCCCTTACCGATGCCCTGAAACGCGGCTCGCTGGTTGAGCTGCCGGTACCCCAGCGGGATTTCCGCCGCGAGTTCTATTTCGCCCTGCACCGGCAGAAATACCGCAGCACGGGGATCGAGCGCTGGCTGGAGCTGTGCCGGCAGGCCGCGTAACCCGCCAATAAAAAAGCCACCCGGAGGGTGGCTTCGCTAACTGTTCCCACCCCTGCGGGCAGTAACGGGATTACTTCACCCGTACCAGCTGGGATTTCAGTTCTTCCGGCACCTGGTCGATAGAGGCAATGGTCAGGTCCTCGGAGGAGGCAGCGGCAGTCTGCGGCTGCAGGGTGGCATTGGCCGTTTCCGGCAGCTTCCACATGGCACCGGTGGCCGGATCCACGATCAGCATGCCGATCAGGCCGCCCAGCAGGATGTTGCCGATATACCAGCCGTCCATGCCAGCCTTGATCTGGAAGGTCTGCTCATTGTAACCGGCCATCTGGTACCTGACGGTGTAGTTGGCGGACGAGAAGAAACCGTCAGAAGCGTCCAGCGTGATGGTGTCCGGGGTTACACCGGAATGCACATCGAGGCCCGCCTCATTGATCACAGAGAAGTTGGCACCGGTGGGCGTGCTGCTGATGGTTACCGGGTATTTGCTGTCGCTGAGAATGCTGGCACAGCCAGTAGCCAGGGTCAGTGCAGCGATTGAGGCCCCCAAGGCAATTTTCTTAATCATGTTTCGTCCTTTAGCGTATTTTTTTATCGGTCGGCTGGTTGATACAAGCGCCAGCCGGCACGGAGATTAACATGGGCTTCATTGGTACAGGATTACAGCTTATTACAGCGGCATCCCCTGTCCGGCCCGGGCTTCCTGTCTGCCGACGCGGCGCGCCTCCAGTCGCCGGATAAACTCCGACAGGATCTGGCGATACAACTCCCTGCCCAGGTACTTGTCCTCCACGCCACTGTCGATCGAGGGATTGTCATTGACCTCGATCACATAGCCCTTGCCTGCGGACTCCTTTACATCGACGCCGTAAAAACCATTACCGATCGGGCGGGTGGCCCGGAGCGCGGCCTGCAGCACCGCTTTCGGGACCTCGAAGGTCGGCAGGGTGGCGAAGCCGCCACTGCTGTTTTTCTTGTCGCCGTGGTTGTAGATCTGCCAGTGGTTCTTGGCCATATAGTAGCGACACGCATACAGCGGCCGGTTATTGAGAACGCCGATACGCCAGTCAAACTCCGTGTACAGGAACTCCTGTGCCAGCAGCAGGCTGGACTCGGCAAACAACTCACCCAGCCGGTCGCGCAGCTCCTCCTCGCTCTTTACCTTGACCACGCCGCGGGAAAAAGAACCATCCGGGATCTTGATCACCATCGGCAGGCCCAGCTCCTGCACTGCCGCCATTAACCCGGCCTCGTCGCCCCGGCGCAGGATAGCGGTGCGGGGAGCCGGCACCCTGTGGGTGCGGAACAGGTCCGCCAGGTAGATTTTGTTGGTGCAGCGCAGGATGCTGGTGGGATCGTCGAGTACCACCAGGCCCTCAGCTTCGGCCCGCTTGGCGAAGCGGTAGGTGTGATGGTCGATGGCCGTGGTCTCGCGGATAAATAGCGCATCGAATTCCGGCAGGCGCATGTAGTCCGCCGGTGTAATCATCTCCACGGCAAAACCCAGCTCGCGACCGGCGCTGGCAAATTTCTTCAGGGCAACGCTATCCGACGGCGGCAGTGATTCCTCCGGGTTGACCAGGATGGCGAGGTCGTAACGGCTGCTTTCACTCTTTTTCCGCGGCCGCCACACCTGGTTGCTGAAACCGTCCAGTGCCTCGGCAAAAAGCGTCTCCTCTGCATCGTCCAGGTCGCGGTGGGAACAGACGTGCAGGTCGGCAATTTCCCAGGACTGGTTGCGGACCAGGTGGATTTCCAGCACCGGACAGGGAAAACGATCGAACAGCAACCGTGCCAGCGGCTGCAACACCGGCTCGGGGCAGCGCCCGAAATACGACTTGACCCGCAGTTCGCTGCTGCCGTCGGCCGGTGCCGGCAACTTGCCCAGCGCCGGCAGGATGCTACCCAGCTGGAGCTTGTAGAGTTGCGGCAGCGCCAGGTCATTGAGACTGCGCACGCTGGGCAGCACGTGGTGGCTGCGCGCCTCCGCCAGCAGGGAGCAGTAATAGCCCTCACTGCGGTATTGGTAGTCACCACACAGGTTAATCACCCGAACCCGCTGCTGGGGGGAAGCTAGTGCCAGGTAATCGGCAAAAGTGATGACGCGCTCGCTGGGATAATAGGGGGCCCAGTCACTGGGCTGGTCGATAACAATAAGTACCCGGGACATCGGCAGGAAAGCCTCGCAGGATCGGGTCCGGCGGACGCCGGACAGCAGGCGAAAGATAGAGGAAAACCGGAGTTCGGCCTACAGGTTTTTTTATGCGTTTTTTCACCGGGGAATCTTCCCTTCCGGGACGCTTCTGCTACTGTTGCGCAGCCGCAATGTCGCGGTATTGACGGCTTCTTGCCGACAGGCCCCCCTATGCCCGCCCCGGAAAAAACCGGCCTTGTCATCCGGCCCGCGATGCCCGCCGACGTGGCGGCCCTGCACGACCTCGAGCAGGCCGCCTTTGCCCGCGACCGACTCAGCCGGCGACGCCTGCGTCACTGGGTAATGGCCGACAATTGTGTGTTCCTGCTGGCGGAACGGGACACGTCTCTGCTCGGCTACGCGCTGGTCATTTTGCGTCGCGGTACCCGGCTGGCACGGCTCTATTCGCTGGCAGTAGCCAGTAGCGCCCGCGGCCAGGGTATTGGCAGCCACCTGGTATCAGCGGTGGAAAAGGCTGCCAGTGACAGTGGTCGCTTTTTCATGCGCCTGGAAGTTGCCGAACATAACCAGGCCGCGATCGCGCTGTACCAGGCACTGGGTTACCGCGCCTTCGGCCGCTACCGCAACTATTACCAGGATGACAGCCATGCCCTGCGCATGCAGAAACGCATCCACTACCATCCGGAAAACCTGCATCGGCTGGCAGTGCCCTGGTACCGGCAGACGACGGATTTCACCTGTGGCCCGGCTGCCGCCATGATGGCCATGGCAGCCCTGGACAGCAGCTATGACCCCTCTGTCAGCGAGGAACTGGCCCTGTGGCGGGAGGCCACCACCATTTTCATGACCTCCGGCCACGGTGGCTGCCACCCGGTGGGCCTGGGGCTGGCACTGCGCGCGCGGGGCTTCGACGCCTCTGTGTACCTGAATCGGGAGGGTCCGCTGTTTATCGACAGTGTGCGAGCGCCCGGGAAAAAGAAAGTGATCAGCCAGGTGGATGCGGATTTCCGCGCGGCAGCGACTGCCGCCGGCATGCAGGTGGTACCGGAGGAATTCACCCAGGACCAGCTGCAGCAGTGGCTGGAAGCAGGTGCACTGGTGTTAATGCTGGTCAGCACCTATCGGCTCGACGGCAAAAAGGTGCCCCACTGGGTAACGCTGGTGGGTATGGATGAACAGTGCCTGTACGTGCACGATCCCGACTGTGATGAGCTCTGGGACCAGCTGGATAGCAGTTACCTGCCCATTGCCCGCGAGGATTTTGCCCGCATGTCCGTGTTTGGAAGGGAGCGACTGCGCACCGCGGTGGTAGTGCGCAGTTGATCTGCAGCGTGGTTCAACCCCCGGGGGCGAACAACTCGCCGAAGAAATCCCCCTCGTACCAGCGCGGTTTGCGGTCCGCGTCGGCCACCTCGCGGGCAATGGCGTAATTGACCCGGGCGAACTGCTGCGCGGCCACGTAATCCACCTGGGCGTCGGCCTCATCGGTGTGCTTGTGGTAACGCTCGCGCAGGAACCGGTTCTGCATTGCAGTGCCGTCGGCTGCCGGATCCTGTGCCTCGCGCCCGGTGATCAGGTAGATGGCGGGAACCCCCTGGCGCACGAAACTGTAATGATCGCTGCGCACGAAAATCACCTGTTCCGGCATCGGGTCCGGGCTCAGCCTGAGGCCCGCGCGGGCCGCGGCGCGCGCAGTGGTCTGGCCCAGTGAGGAATGCTCGGCGCCGAAGGCGATGATGTCCCGGAACGGGTACAGCAGCATCGGCATATCAAGGTTGATATTCGCCACCATGGCGCGCGGCGGCACCGGCGGGTGCTGGGCAAAGTAGTCGGAACCCAGCAGGCCTTTTTCCTCGGCGGTCACCGCCACAAACATCAGCGAACGCCGCGGCGCACGGCCGGATTCGACAAACAGTCGCGCCGTCTCCAGCATGATGGCGATGCCGGCGGCATTGTCCTGTGCGCCGTTGACCACGCGACCCTCCGCGTCTTTGCCCAAGTGATCCAGGTGCGCGGAAAACACCACATACTCGTCCTTCAGCTCGGGATCGCTGCCCGGCAGCACCGCCACCACATTGGGACTGAGAACCTGCTCGTGGCGCGCGCCACTGGTCAGGGAGGCGCGGTAGGGCAATGGGAAGCCACGCGGCGCCAGGCCATTGGCAACCTCAGTAAATACGGTATCCAGGCTGCGCTCGGCGCCCATAAACAGCTGGCGGCCAGCGGGCATATCCAGGTAGACGCCGGGGTGCAGGCCGGGAATGGCATTGCCGGGCATATCATCGGCGCCGATCCAGTCAAAGCTGGCATCCTCCCGGTGCTCTACCGCACGGGCGAAGGGTGAGCGCTTTTCCCGCTGTGGCGTATTGAGGGTCATGTAACCCACGGCGCCGTGGCGCGCGGCGGTCTGGCGCTTGGTGCGGGAAGACGCGTAGTGGGCACCCACTTCGCTGGGCAGGCTGGAGGGGCGGCCGGACAGGATCACCACGATCTTGCCGCTCACATCCAGGCCGGCGTAATCATCGATACCGTACTCCGGTGCGTCGATACCAAAGCCCACGAACACCAGCCCGGCAGCGATGGCGGTTCTCTCGGCGGTCGTGGGCGGCGAGGCCACAAAATCCTCACCGAACCTGAAAGTGATGTCGCCGTCGCGGCCCTGCAGTACCAGGGTCGGCTCGCGGCCGTCCCAGCTGGCCCGGCGGAACGGCACCTCCTGCAGGAAGTCCTCTCCCCCGGCCGGCTGCAGCCCGAGGGCGCGGAATTGACCGGCGACATATTCCGCCGACTGGCGATAGCCCGGCGTGCCGGTCTCGCGCCCGGCCAGCTCATCCGCAGCCAGGTATTCCAGTTGTTGGCGGATATGCTCCACATCCGCCTGCGGCAGCGGTGGTGGGGTGGTGGCGCAGGCAGCAAGGGCGCCCACAGCCAGGGCACCGAGCAGGTTGGTGAGTCTCATCGTCAGGTTCTTGTCCAGCGTTGAAAGGTGCCCGCCAGCAGTAACCATGGCGCACCGGGCACCGGCGGAATGAGTTCTTATACGCCAGCAAGGTTACCACGATCCATTCCGGCGGTATTGCCAACCGGTTCCGGGTCATCGCAGCGTATTGACGCACATACCGGGAAAATAATTCGGCGACTCGTCGCCGGGGTCAGTGCCGGGCAAACCGCCTGTCCACTGCAGCGGCCACCTCCTCGTGGGCATTATCGGGACAGAAATCGCCGTGGGCGGCAATAAAGTGGAGGAATGGCAGCTCCAGCAGGCGTTCGAAATCCGCCCGCAACCAGCGCACCGGATCCATGCCCTCGGGCGCCATGCGGCGGCACCAGGTGGGCGCCACCTGCATGCCCTGGCGGAAGCCGGCCAGTCGAAGCAGGTTGCGGCCGCACCAGTTGCAACCACACCAGGATGTCCAGTACTGCAGCGCATCGCAGGTCAGCAACAGGCCGCCACAGCCCGGTACCAGCAACGCCGCCTCGGGATGGCGGCCGCGGGTAAACTCGAAGAACTGCCCACCCGGCACCGGGCACTCGCCACCCTCCTCCACCAGCGCGTCTGCGGCGGGTGCGGGATAGTAGTCCGAGTGCGGCTGGCACCAGAAGGTCAGGTTGAAACGGTCGCGATAGTAGAGGTCGTCACAGCCGTGGAAATAGCCCAGGCGCACCGCATGGCGGATATGGCCCAGGTCCTCGAGTTTTTCCTCCTGCGCGGGGCGCAGGCGCACCGGGTTGACCAGCACCAGCTCATCGCCGCAACGGACAATGGCCATGTTGCGATTCACGGCAGTGGCGGGCGCCAGCTGGGCCGTCCCGGGAATATAAAAAATATCCGGTAACAGCCGGCGGATTTCGCCGTGGGGTTGCACCAGCGGATAGTCAATCTGCATAGCCGGCCGGCGAACCGGGCAAGCGCTAACAGTAGTGTGCCCGGTTGCCGATTCCCCGCAACAGCATGAGTGTGTCCTGGGCCTGCGCCTGCGGGACAAACAGGTGATGGCCCCGCGGTGTCGAGGTGATACGGGCGCTGATGCGCGCACCGTCCAGCTCACCGGCAAGGGCAGCCAGCAGTCCCGGCAACACCGGCCCGCCTCGCTGGCGCAGGGTGATCTGGCACAGGGGTGCGTCCACCGGGATACCCTCGCGCTCGGCGAGTTCCCGCGGCAGTATCGCGCTGTAGCCGTCCCGCTCACTGACCAGTAACAGGCACTGGCCGGCCAGCAGGGGCAGCTGCTCCGCGCTCAGGGTACAGAAGACACAGTCGCTGCCGTGCAACTGCGGTTCACAGCTGCGCAGCAGCTTTTCCAGCCCTATGGTGGCGTTCATACATCGAGTCACTCCCGGTCTGGTTGGTATGGCGGCCGCCATCGTTGGGGCGGCCATCAGTTGCTGAATGATTCCCCCTCTATATCCGGCTCGTCCGCGGATGGCGTGACATCCTCTGCGCTCTCGGCACTCACCCGGGCCCGCTCCGCATCCCTGGCCCAGCGGTCCAGTGCCCGGTCGATATCCTGTTCCAGCTCGATGCTGGGAAAGTCCGGGCAGGGCGCGTCCTTCCGCGGGTTGTGCCAGCCCGACAGCGGGGTAACAAACACGATGAGGGATTTGTGCAGGTTGTTTTCGCCGATACTGGCCTCGGTCCAGGTGGTCTGCCACGCGTACTTGCCGCGCACCGCGTAATCGCTTTCGTAGGATTTGAGGGTGAGGAAGTAGGGATACAGCTTGCCACCACGGCAGACGATACGCCGCTCGGTGCGAATGTTGGCCATCTGCGTGAACGGGTCGAAATACCACTGGATGTCGTAGCCGTAGGCGAACCGCATATCGCCGTTGCTGCGCTGGACAAAGGCGTAGGAGCGACCCGTGCCATCGGCTTGCAGGCTCCATACATGGCGCGCCTCGCCGTCGCGGGAAATCAGCCAGTCGCCCACCCACTGGTCCGCCTCGAGCCGGGATTCTACGTCCCAGCCCCAGCCGTCCCCGTCGGGGGCTTCATCTGATTCCGGCTGTGCCCGGGCGACCCCGGACACGGTCCACCCGGCCAAGAGAGCCAGGGCTACTGCGGGAATAAAGCGCCGCTGCATTACAGCTGTTCTCCAGTCAGTCGCTTTACTCATCCCTGAGGAGGGGACCGGCGGGCTCTGCCGCACCGGTCCTGCTGGATGCCCCTAGCTATTCAGCCTGGGGCACTCGTTGCCGGCCGTGGGGGTCTCCCAGTCCTGCAGGCGGCGCTGGAAGCTCAGCAACCCGCCGCCATGCTGGCGCCAATGGCGTCCATCCAGTACTGCGAAGTCTAGGGTCACGGGGCTCCAGCCGGTAAAGGCCACATCCACCACACCGCCACTGCAGCGTACCGCCGCACCGGTTCGCACCCGCACCCGGTCGCCCTGGAGTGTCCAGCTGATGGCGAAGCCATGGGAGAGCTCCCCGCCGGGCTGGAAACCGTAGGCATAACCGGAGCCGTCGGCGTGCAGCTGCCAGACCAGCTGGGCATCGCCCTCGCCGACCACCAGCCAGTTACCGGCCCACTCGCGCTGGGAGACCTCCGCGGATGAGACGGCCGGGAAGGACAGGAGGAACGCCAGCGCCATTGTCATCGCGCAGGCTGGAAGGAAGTGGGAAAGAGGATTCGCGGGCAAAAGGTGACGCAACAACTTCATGCGCAACTCGACTACTGCTGACCAATGTCTGGCAGTGGGGCAATCGGGTCCGCCAGCTGCCGGTTTTCCTGGCCGGCGCTGGTGTTGGTTCCGCCGGCATGAAAAAGTGCATCTGCGCGCTTTTTCACGTCCCTTTCACTCAAGGCTAGACGTAAAAACCAACAGTGGCAGGGGAAGCATCAAAAATATTCATTTCACCGCCACCAGCGGTGCTCGCTGTAGTCCACCCGACAGGTCGGGTGTGGGGCAACTGGGGGGAGTGGCGCGGGAGGCGACAGGGAGTGGACGGGGGGGAACCCATAAAAAAAACCCCGCACTTGGCGGGGTTTTTCAGCGATTGTCTTCGATCAGCCGCGATTGGCGCGCTCTTTCTCGATCAGGTAATCCGCTACTTCCAGCATCAGCTGCTGGCCATTGCTCTTGCCCTTGAAACCCGGCAGGGAGGAGCTGATGCGGTACTTGCCCGCGACCACAACTTCCGGGGTGCCGCTCAGCTGGTAGGCCCGCTGGTTGGCCATGCCCTGCTTGACCTTGCTGTTGATGGCGAAGGAGTTCATCAGCTTGACCGCCTTGGCACCGTCGGCGCCGTGCTCATTGAACAGCTCCTCGATGGCGTCCATGTCGGGATTCCACTCGCGGCCATCGCGGTTGGCGAACATCTGGCGCTGGTTGTTGATGGCATTGAAAATCGGCTGGTGCATCTTGTCCAGCACACCCATGGCGTCAGCCACATAGTACAGGCGCGCATGCACCTCCATCACCGGTTGCCAGATGGCCGGGATCTTGTCCAGCGCCACGTCTGCCGGCATGTCCGACTTCCACTTGTTGAGGATCGGCTCGAAGTGGTAGCAGTGGCCGCAGCCATACCAGAACAGCTCGGTCACCTGGATCTTGTCTTCATCGCTCTGCGGCACCGCCTGGGGCAGTACCTGGTAGTGCTGGCCGGCCTTGAACTGGCCGTTGTCCTGGGCACAAGCCGACAGGCTGAGCAACAGTGTCAGGATCAGGGTAAAGGGGGCGGCAACTGCTCGCATGGCGTTCTCCATCATTATTCTCCCGGCAAGCGCCGGTGGTAAAACTTTGATCAGCCCCGATTATTGAAGTTCCGGCGCGCCGGTGCAAGATCCACGGGACCAAACGCAAAAAGGCCGGGATAAACCCGGCCTTTTTGGATGATTGTTGCGACAGATCAGTTGCCGTCGGTCAGGCCCGCCAGGTAGTGGGCCACCGCCGTGATCTCGGCATCGGACAGCTGGCTCGCCACGGAGCGCATGACCCGGGTCTCGCCATCGTTGGCGCGCTCGCCGGAACGGAAGGCCTTGAGCTGGGTCTCGATATAGTCAGACCACTGACCGGACAGTCGCGGGTATCCCGCCGGCGCGTTGCCCTGGCCGGTGGGGGAGTGACAGCCCATGCAGGCCGGCACACCAGTCTGCGGGTTGCCGGCGCGGAAAATCTTGCGTCCCAGCATCAGGCCGTCGACATTCTCACCATTGTTCAGCATCACGGAGACCGGCTCGGCGCCGGACAGCTGCATCTGCTGGGAGGCGAAGTAGGCCGCCAGGTCCTCGAGGTCCTGCTGGTCGAAGTTGTCCAGCTGGCCGATCATCTGCGGAATCTCGCGCTCACCGCTCTTCACGTCCATCAGCTGCTTGAGGATGTACTTCTCTCCCAGGCCGGCGATCTTGGGAAAAGCCGACGCCGGGCTGTTGCCGTCGGGGCCGTGGCAGGCGGCGCACTGCGCGGCCTTGGTCTTGCCCGCGGCCGGGTCACCTTCGGCCGCGACGAACGGTGCGGCGAGAATAAGCCCCAGGGCCAGGGCGGAGTTCTTTACAATGCTGTTCATACGTCGTCCCATTGCGCGCTGAAATATGCCATTTGGCCCGGCTTTCACCGAACCCCGCGCCGCCCCCAGTCAATCCTGCGACGCGTAAACCGCGGCATTATATACTTGCGCGCCAAGCGAGTGTACCGAATCTGGTAGATCAATCATGTCTGACAGCAATCCCGAGCGAATCAACTTTCGCAACGTTCAATTTTTAACCAGCGCCCCGACCCTCGACGAGTGTCCCGAGGACAGTGGTGCCGAGGTCGCCTTTGCCGGGCGCTCCAATGCCGGCAAGTCCAGCGCCATCAATGCCCTGACCGGCAACAAAAAGCTGGCCCGCACCTCCAAGACCCCCGGCCGCACCCAGCTGATCAACTTCTTCCGCATCAGTGACCAGCAGCGCCTGGTGGACCTGCCGGGTTATGGCTATGCCAAAGTCGCCCGCTCGATGAAAGACGAGTGGCAGCGGCACCTGGCGTTTTACCTCGAGCACCGGGAGTGCCTGCGCGGGCTGGTATTGCTGATGGATATCCGCCAGCCGCTGAAAGAGTTCGACCAGCAGATGCTCACCTGGGCGGTAAGCGGCGGCCTGCCAGCCCACATCCTGCTCACCAAGGCCGACAAACTGAAGAACGGGCCGGCCAACAACACCCGTTTTGCCGTGGAGAAGGCCCTGCGGGAACAGGGCCTGGATACCGGGGTGTCGGTACAGATCTTTTCCAGCACCAAGAAGACCGGGCTGGACAAGCTCGAGCGCAAGCTCGCCGAGTGGCTGGCACTGGAAGAAGAGGTCCCGCCGGCAGGCGCCTAGGGATTGCCGGCGGGTCCGCGGCGCAGCGATTGCAGCAGCAGGCGGCGCAACTGGCGACGGGCGCCCGGCGTCTGGGCCCGCAGGTCTTCCGCTACCAGCCGGCGCCCGGCCAGCAGCTCCAGCAGGGTCTTTTCACGTACCTGGAGTTCCAGGAATCCCGGCGCGTCCGCGGGGCTAGTGCAGGAGTCCATCTGGCGTTCCCCCGCTGTCGCCGCCACTGGCGGCAGTGTCCCTCCCTGATACTGCTGCCTGGCTGCCACCTCCTGTGGGAAGGCCCCGCAACAGCCGCATGCGGGTAACAGTGGTAACCCAGCCGCAGAGTTCCCGCTCGCCCAGCTGCCAGCCGGCGGCCAGCAGGCAACGGGCACATTCACTGAAGTGCCGCACGCTCCCGTGCCGCTCCCCGCGCAGCAGGAAACCAGCCAGCTCGAACGCACAGCCAAAATACGCCAAAGCCCGCTCCGGGCTTCCCTGGGCCAGCAGTCCCTGCCCCTCCTCCAGCCAACCCAGCATGGACCTTTCGGCGCGCTGGCAATCCGACATCAGCCAGGCGCGGTGGCCGGCACATAGAAAACGATACTTCACGGAGCCTCCCTGTATTCGCAAAAAACCACGCCCAACGTTAACGATAATAATTATCATTTGCAATGCAGTGGCGGAGAATCCGCTAAACTGAAGAGGCCTGTGGGGAAAACCGGTTCGGCAGGCAAAAAAAAGCCGGCAGATGGGGACTGCCGGCCAGGGGTCGATGCCCTTGGGGATGGGCATCTTACTAGACGCACCCAGGGGGACGGGTACGCCTATGGGTTCTCACCCGGCGTCGCTTGGGGGTCTCGACGCCGTCAGCTACTCACTGACCTCTATAGGTACGGTAAGCTCGCAACAACGGATTTCCCACACCATATTGGTGCCAGCACAATCCGCTGCGCCCCCTGCATATCCTGTTTCCCTGTTCCCTGAATACCGGGAAATCGTTCTCCTCCGGTGCCTCTGTGCGGGCAAATGCATACTGCCGGTGAAAAAAAGCCCCGACCTTGGGGGAGGTATCGGGGCATAGGGAAGATTGTTCAACCTCACGGGGTGGGAACAATACTGTCTCTTGAGACGCACCTGACTGCTGTAGGTTCCCTTAAAACAGAGAAATTTTACCTTTCCGACTACTCACCTTCCCGCTCGATGCTGCAGCAATGGGGTCCGCCGCCGTCGCCAGTAGTTGTGCTCAGGACGCCGCCGGTAATTTCGTTGGGGCGGTAGGTGGTGCAGCCCTTCAGCCCCAGCCGGAACGCCTCCCGGTAGAGGGATTCGAACCGGGCAAAGGGATAGCTGGCCGGGACATTCACCGTCTTGGAAATGGCGTTGTCCACATAAGGCTGCAGCACCGCCTCCATCGCCAGGTGGGCGGCCGGCGAGAGCTTGTGGGCAGGAACAAACTCCGGCGGCAGCGCAGCCGACTCCCCGTGCCCACCATGGCGGTCGAGCCACAGGCGGTAGACCGGGTCACAGATCTCAAATTCGCGGTAATCGCCGCTCGCCGTCAGTACCTTGCGCCGGTGGCGGAAATCGAACACCGGCTCCACCCCGCTGGAGACGCCGTTGGCCAGCAGGCTGATTGTTCCCGTCGGTGCAATCGCCAGCAGGTGGCTGTTGCGGATATAACGCTCACCAATCTCTTCCTGCAGTCCCACAGGCAACCCGCGCACAAACTTGGCCCGGCTATAGGCTGCGGCATCGAAAAACGGGAACTGGCCCTTATCCTCCGCCAGGGCCACCGAGGCCCTGTAGGCGCTGTCCCGCAACAGGCACATCACCCTTCCCGCCAGTTCGCGGGCGTCATCGCTGTCGTAGTGCAGGCCCAGCGCGATCAGGGCATCGGCCAGCCCGGTAATACCCAGGCCGATACGCCGGCTGCCCCTGGCCTGCTGCTCCAGCGCCGGCAGCGGGTAGCGGGAGAGGTCTATTACGTTATCCAGCATCCGCACCCCCACGGTTGCGCAATCGGCAATGCCCTGCCAGTCCAGTTGGGCATTGGGTGTCAGGGGGTTCTGCACGAACGCCAGCAGGTTTACCGAGCCCAGGTCGCAGGCGCCGAAAGCCGGTAACGGAATTTCCCCACAGGGGTTGGTGGCGTTGATCTGTTCGCGGTAATACAGGTTGTTGTCGCCATTGATCCTGTCGACGAACAATACCCCCGGCTCGGCACAGTCGTAGGTGGCGCGCATGATCCGTTGCCACAGCCCTCGTGCGTTCACGGACCTGAGGACCCGGCAAGGAACCGGGCCGGCGGTGCCGCTCCACTGGCGCATGACCGTCTCGCCCGCGCCGTCATCCAGCTGTGCCCGGGGGAATACCAGTGGCCAGTCGCTGTCGTTCTCCACCGCCTGCATGAATTCATCGCTGGCCAGCACCGATACATTGAAGTGCCGCAATTCCCGTGGATCGCGCTTGGCGTCCACGAACTGCTCGATATCCGGGTGGTCGCAGCGCAGGGTGGCCATCATTGCGCCCCGGCGGCTGCCGGTGGAAAGCAGGGTCGCGCACATACTGTCCCAGATACGCATAAAGGAAACCGGTCCCGAGGCAATGGTGCCGGTATGCCGGGCAATAGTTCCCGCGGGCCGCAGGGTGGAGAAGTCGCAGCCGATCCCGCCGCCCTGCTGCATGGTCAGGGCAGATTCCTTGAGCCGCTCGAAGATGGCCTCGATGGAGTCCTCGATGGACCCCATCACAAAGCAGTTGAACA
This sequence comes from Microbulbifer sp. YPW16, assembly GCF_021290385.1. GTDB lineage: Bacteria > Pseudomonadota > Gammaproteobacteria > Pseudomonadales > Cellvibrionaceae > Microbulbifer > Microbulbifer zhoushanensis. Next base: position 2,583,908 of record NZ_CP089928.1, on the reverse strand, counting down.
GGGTGACGTCGCGGGCAGTGCCGGCGCCCGCGAGAATGCGACCGCCGGGCAAGAAGCGGAAGCCCTCCAGGTTGCGGTAGAAGCGTGCCGCCCAGCGGTGCTGGCCGCCGGGCTCGACACTGGCCAGTGCACCGGCCACCCGGCGCCAGGTATCCTCGATAGAGTTATCCACAGGCCGGCCGCGAGCCTGCTGCCGGTATTTGGTTTGCCAGACAAAACGGGAAATATCGGCCGTGAACGGGTCCCGGCCCGTTGCATCACCGGCAGGCATGTCAGAGGCCCAGCTCGGTTGCCGGCCCGCCCTCGTGGAGCCGCCGGATCGCTTCTGCCAGCAGCGGCGCGCACTCGATCACGTGCAGGCGGTCAGCATCAAGCTGCGGGAGGGTATCGGTTACCGCAACCAGTTCCAGTGGCGCCCGCCCCAGCTGCTCGAGGGCGTCGCCGGCAAACTGCCCATGGCTGGCCAGGGCGAGGATTCGCGCGGCGCCGGCACGATCCAGTGCCGCCGCCGCGCGCCCGGTGGTGCCACCCCCGGCGATCAGGTCGTCAATGACCAGCGCGCAGCAATCCTCGACCCGCCCCACCAGGGTGCCGCCACTGAGCTCGCCGCCGCTGCGATATTTCTCCACAAACGCCTGCCCCACGTCCCGCCCCAGCCGCTGCGCCAGGTCCGCGCGAAACGCCTCGGCCCGCTTCACCCCACCCACATCCGGTGACACCACCACCAGCTGGCGGGATTCCCCCGCCAGCAGCCGGGCAGCGAAGTCGACAAACAACGGCCGTGCCGGGAGGTGCAGGGTCCGGCAGCGGAAGGCGTTCTCAAATGCGGCCAGATTGTGGACATCCACGGTCACCACGCAGTCACAGCCCATGGCCTCCAGCAGGCTGGCCAGGTAGCGGCTCGACAGGGGGTCGTGGAGCTTGGTGCGGCGGTCCTTGCGTGCGTAGCAGAGGTAGGGGATCACCGCAGTGACGCGGGCGGCGCCAGCATCCCTGAGCGCAGCGAGGAAAAACAGCAGGCGCACCAGTTTGTCATCCACGCTGCCGCCGGTGCCCCCGGGCCGGTCGGTGTAGAGCGACTGCAGCAGGTAGACGTCCGCCGCCTCCACATCGTCAAGCGGGCGCAGCTTGTGCTCGCCGTCGGTAAAGTCGCGCTCCTCGTGGGCCGCCAGCGGCTCGCCCAGCAAGCCCGCGACCCGCTGCGCCAGGTCGGCGCCGGCCTCAAGGCTGAACAGCTTAATCCGGCCCATGGCCGCCCGTGCCCGCCAGGTGGCGCCGGAACCAGTCAATCGCCAGCTGGATCACTGCCTCGAGTGTGCCCGGCTCCTCGAACAGGTGGGTGGCACCGGGGACGATTTCCATCGCCGGGTCATTGCTCATGCGGGCCGCCGCCTCGCGGTTGAGTTCGATGACCACATCGTCCTCCCCGCCGATGATCAGCAGAGTGGGTGCGCGTACCAGCGGCAGCATCTCACCGGCCAGGTCCGGCCGGCCGCCGCGGGAGACCACCGCCGCCGCCAGTGCCGGGCGCTCGGCGGCGGCAATCAGGGCCGCCGCCGCGCCGGTGCTGGAACCGAACAGGCCCAGCTTCAGGTCGCGGGTCTCTTCCATACCGTGCGCCCAGTCGAGCGCCGCGATCAGGCGATCGGACAGCAGGGCGATATCAAAGCGGTACTCGCGGGTAATCTCGTCCTCGCGGTGCTCCTCTGCCGTGAGCAGGTCAAACAGCAGCGTGCCGATGCCGGCGCGGTTGAGCTGGCCGGCCACCATCTGGTTGCGGGGGCTGAAGCGGCTGCTACCGCTGCCGTGGGCAAACAGGACCAGGCCGCAGGGATCCTCCGGCAGTTGCAGGATGCCCTCCAGCCGCGCTCCCGCCGCATCGATCAGTACATCGCCACCGCTCATTGCCCGCTTTCCCGGAGGCGGTCCGCCTCGCGCATCATGTCGATCACCTGGTCGTCGGAGAGCTGGGAGAAGTCCTCGTACCAGGCGCCGATGGCCCAGAAGGCCGCCGGCATCGCCAGGCACTCGAAGCGGTCCACCAGCGGTTCGAAGCGCCGCGGTGCATCCGTCGGCGCCACCGGCACCGCCAGCACGATCTCGGCCGGGTGCTGGGCGCGCACCGCACGGGCCGCCGCCTCCATGGTGGCCCCCGTGGCGATCCCGTCGTCCACCAGGATCACGCAGTGATCCCGCAGTTCCGGCCAGGGCCGGTCGCCACGATAACGCTGTGCCCGGCGCTCCAGCTCGCGCCGCTCGGCTTCCGTCTCGCGCTCGAGCATTTCATCGGTGATGCCGGCCCCGAGAATCACATCCTGGTTCAGGACCCGCGCCTGCGCGGTGATGGCGCCCATCGCCAGTTCCTCGTGACCGGGCACGCCCAGCTTGCGCACCAGCATCAGGTCCAGCGGTGCATGCAGGGCGCGCGCCAGCTCCAGGCCCACCGGTACGCCGCCTCGGGGCAGCGCGAGGATGATGATGTCATCGCGGCCCGAGCGGCGCCGCTGATCGACGTAATCCCGCAGGCTGGCGGCCAGCTCACGGCCTGCCGCTACACGGTCCTTGAAGGGGGTTACCACTGGGATCTCCGCAGGTAATGCCGATAAAACTAGACTAGCAAACAGACCCTCCCGGCAATCTGAATATGAGTGACCAGCGCGATCCCAAACCGGCACCCCCTGACCTGGATACCAAGACCCGCTTCCTGCTGGCGCCGGGCAGCTATGCCGGGGACACGACAGCGGTGGAACTGGTGGAAACCCATATGGCGCGGGTGTTCCTGACCGATCGCCATGCCTACAAGATGAAAAAGCCGGTACAGACGGCGTTCCTGGACTTCAGCACCCTGGCCCTGCGCGAGGCCGACTGCCGGGAGGAGCTGCGGCTCAACCGGCGCCTGACCACCGGGGTCTATCTGGCGGTGGTGCCGCTGTGCCAGCGGCCTGATGGCCAATTGCAACTGGCCGATAGTGGCGGCCACGGCGAGGTGGTGGAATGGCTGGTGAAAATGCGGCGCCTGTCGGAGGCGCAGAACCTGGCGGCGCGGGGCCGGGAAGTCACGGGGGAGGAACTGGCGCCACTGGTGCGGCGCCTGTGCGATTTTTACCGGTCCGCGCCGCCATTGGCGGTGGACCCGGTGGCCTACGTCACCGACCTGCGTGAGCATGTGGAGCTGCGACGGACGGCCCTGCTGGCGCCGGAACTGGGGCTGCCGGCGGCCGGTATTCACGCGCTGGCCGACTTCCTCGTCACTTTCACCCGGCGCGAGGCCCCACTGCTGGCGCAGCGGGCGGTGGACGGCCGCATCGTCGAGGGCCACGGTGACCTGCGGCCCGAACACTGCTTCCTGACCGAGCCGCCACAGATTATCGACTGCCTGGAGTTCAATCGCGACCTGCGCAGCATCGACCCCCTGGACGAACTGGGCTACCTGGCACTGGAGTGCGAACTGCTGGGCCGGCGGGACCTGGGGGACGGTATCCTCGCCAGCTATCGGCGTGCCTGCGCCGACCCCGCCCCGGCCCTGCTGGAATACTTTTACAAGGCTTACCGGGCGCTGGTCAGGGCACAACTGGCGGCGGCGCACCTGCAGGATGGTGTGGTGGCCGAGCCACAGAAATGGCGCGACAAGACCAGCCGCTACCTGGACGCAGCGCGCCACTACGGCCGGCGCGCCGGGGCCCATGCCGCCTGATCACTTTTCCCGCAGGCAAAAAAAATCCCCGGGCTGGGGGAGCACCGGGGCGAGCAACATCTGACTTCCTTGGGGGGGATGACGCATTCCAACGATCTTGCCTGTTTAGAGCCGCCATTTTTGCGACGGTTCCCGCAGGCAGGTTAAAAAGTGTTAATCATTGGCGCCGCTTTCCCTCAGTCTTGCCGCTCCTGTGATGCCGCCCGCGTCACCTCCTCCACGTAGGCGCGCTCGCGCCGCAGCCGGTAGGCCAGCACCAGGCAATAAACCAGGCTGCTGGCCCCGGCCCAGAACAGGCCGTAGCGGAGGGCGCCGGCCAGTGTCGCCCCCTTGAACAGTTCCACCGGCAGTAGTACTGCCAGCACGATGGCGAACATCCGCGCGAACCGGAGCAGCCAATCTTTCACCGCAATTCCCTTCACTTGCCCTGTCTCCCCGGTCATGTCGTTCTCATGGCCATACTGCCCGGCTCAGTGGGCCTCTTCCCAGCTGGCGCCCTGCCCCACATCGACGATCAGCGGCACATCCAGCTCGGCGGCATCCTGCATCAGCCGGGTCAGGTTGTCCCGTACTTGCTCCACCTCCGCCGCCGGCACCTCGAGGATCAGCTCATCGTGTACCTGCATGATCAGGCGGCTGGCCATTTTTTCCCGTCCCAGCCAGGCATCCACCTCTACCATGGCGCGCTTGATGATATCCGCCGCAGTCCCCTGCATGGGCGCATTGATCGCGGTGCGCTCGGCGGCCTGGCGGCGCGCGCCATTGCGGGAGTTGATCTCCGGCAGGTACAGGCGGCGGCCGAACAGGGTCTCCACGTAGCCCTTCTCGGCGGCATGCTTGCGGGTGTTCTCCATGTAGGCGAGTACCCCCGGGTAGCGCTCGAAATAGCGATCGATATAGGTCTGCGCATCGCCCCGCGGAATCCCCAGCTGGCGCGCCAGGCCGAAGGCCGACATACCGTAAATCAGGCCGAAGTTGATCGCCTTGGCGCGGCGGCGCTGCTCGTCGTCCACCTCTTCCGGGCTCACCTCGAACACCTCCGCGGCGGTGGCGCGGTGAATGTCCTCACCATTGGCAAAAGCCTTTACCAGGCCCTCGTCGCCGGACAGGTGGGCCATGATGCGCAGCTCGATCTGTGAGTAGTCGGCAGCAATGATCACGCTGCCGCCGTCGATGCGCGGGTCAGCCACAAACGCCTTGCGGATGCGGCGCCCTTCCTCGCTGCGGATGGGGATGTTCTGCAGGTTGGGATCGCTGGACGACAGGCGCCCGGTGGCGGCCACAGCCTGGTGGTAGGAGGTGTGCACCCGGCCGGTGCCCGGGTCGATCATCTGCGGCAGCTTGTCGGTGTAGGTGTTCTTGAGCTTGGCCAGGCCGCGGTACTGCATGATCAGTGCCGGCAGTTCGTGGCTGTGGGCCAGCTCCTGCAGCACCGGCTCGGCGGTGGAGGGTGCCCCCTTGGGGGTTTTCTTGATTACCGGGATCTCCAGCTTCTCAAACAGGATAGCGCCCAGCTGCTTGGTGGAACCCAGGTTGAACTCCTCGCCAGCCACCTCGAATGCCTGCTGCTCGGTGTCGCGCATTTTCTTTTCCAGCTCGGCGCCCTGCTTTGCCAGCATCTCGGCGTCGATGTAGGCACCATTGCGCTCCATATGCACCAGTACCGGCAACAGCGGCATCTCGATCTCGTCCAGCACCTTCTCCAGCGGCGGGATTTCCGCCAGGCGCCCGCCCAGCTCGCGGTGCAGGCGCAGGGTGATGTCCGCATCCTCGGCGGCATAGGGGCCGGCCTGCTCCAGCTCGATCTGGTTGAAGGTGAGCTGCTTGGCACCCTTGCCGGCAATATCCTCGTAGTGGACGGTCTGCTCACCCAGGTATTTCTGCGCCAGGCTGTCCATGTCGTGGCGGCTGGCGGTGCTGTCCAGCACATAGGACTCGAGCATGGTGTCGCGGGCGATGCCGCGCAGCTCGATGCCGCAGTTGGCGAGGATATGGCTGTCGTATTTCAGGTTCTGGCCCACTTTCTTCTGCTCCGGATCCTCCAGCAGCGGCTTGAGGGCGGCCATCACCTCGTCGTAGGGCAGCTGTTCCGGCGCCCCCATATAGTCATGGGCCAGCGGCACATAGGCCGCCTCCCCGGGTTCCACGGCAAAGGACACCCCCACCAGCTTCGCCTGCATGTAATTGAGGCTGGTGGTCTCGGTATCAAAGGCGAAAATTTCGGCGGCTTTCAGCTTTTCCAGCCAGGCGTCGAACTCGCCGCGCTCGGTAACTACGCGGTAATCCCGCTCGATGGCCTCGGCCATCGCTGCCTGGGCCTCGTCATCACCGCTCAGCTCCTCCAGCCAGCTGCGGAATTCGAGTGCGCTGAACAGCTCCGCCAGTTTCGCCTTATCCGGTTCACCGTGGTGGAGGTCGGCGGGCTTATAAGGCATGTCCACATCGGTCTTGATGGTGGCCAGCTGGTAAGAGAGATCGGCCGCCTCGCGGTGCTCGGCCATTTTCTTGCCCAGGGTCTTGCTGCCGCGAAAACCCAGGGGCGCGATGGCATCCAGGTCGGCGTAGATGTCCTCCAGGCTGCCCAGGTTCTGCAGCAGGGCCAGGGCGGTTTTCTGGCCCACGCCGGGAACTCCGGGGATATTGTCGGACTTGTCGCCCATCAGGGCGAGAAAATCGATGATCAGCTCGGGCCCGACACCGAACTTCTCGCGCACACCGTCGGTATCCATTTCCGTGTTGCTCATGGTGTTCACCAGGGTGATACCCGGGCGCACCAGCTGGGCCATGTCCTTGTCGCCGGTGGAGATGATCACTTCCTGGCCCTGTTCCTGCGCCTGCAGGGCGAGCGTGCCGATCACGTCATCGGCCTCGACCCCGTCGATTACCAGCCGCGGCAGACCCATGGCGTCGATGATGTCGTGGATGGGCTGGATCTGCTCCCGCAGGTCGTCGGGCATGGGCGGCCGGTGGGACTTGTAGTCGGCGAACAGTTCGTCGCGAAAGGTCTTGCCCTTGGCATCGAATACAACTGCAACCGTGCTGTCCGGATGTTCCTTCAGGTGGCGGCGCAGCATGCTGATCACACCGCGCACGGCCCCGGTGGGCTGCCCTTCACTGGTCACGAGCGGCGGCAGCGCGTGGAAGGCGCGGTAGAGGTAGGAAGAACCGTCCACCAGGATCAGGGGAGCGGCACTGGGCTTGTTGTTACTCATAAGTATCCGGAAAGCTGGAATTTCATCGTGGATGTCTGGGATTGCGCGACAGGATAACCGCGATCGTTTTTTTTCGCTCGCCCCGGCGCCGCATCCGTGGCGGTCATCGCAGTGTCACCGCCAGTTTTCTCCCGGGCTTCTAGGCTTTAGTTGAACGGCAGTGCCCATTCTGCCGCCGGCCTGCCGCTATCGGCGAGATGCTCGAGAGAGGGATATGACCATGAGGCGAGAGTTTATTTCCAGTGTGTTCCTGGCCGCTGTACTGGCGACCGGGGCCGTATCCGCTGACTCGGTGGGGCGGCCGGCGCAGAAGCCCGGGCCGATGGAGTACCTGGAAGTGACCGACGAACTGGATGTTACCGGGGCAGAGAGGGAGGCAGCGCGCCAGCGCGAGGCTCAGGAACGGGCACTGGAACACCAGGGCAAGCGTGAGCAACTGGGCTCGCTGCTCGTGCGACATCGGCAACAGATGGAATCATTCCGTCAGCGCCTGCAGCAACTGCAGGTGCAACAGCGCGGTGAATCCGAGCAGCAAGAGGCGGCCCGCCAGCAACAACAGGAAAGGCTACAGAGGGAACGCGAGGCTCTCCAGGCGGACGAACCGGGGGAGGAGGCTTCCTGAGCGGGCGGGATCAACCGCGGTCGCTGCGATCGGGCACCTCGGCCAGGCAACTGCGAGCCTGGGCCAGCCACGCCTGCACCAGGCTCTCGTAATCAGCACCGGCCGGCAACTGTGTCCCCAGCGGGTCGAGCGTCGCGTAGCGGAGGCCAAGGTTCTCCGCCGTCTGCCGGTCGCGGGCATTTTCCGGCACCTCACCAAACAGGCAGCCGCTGCCGTCGGCCGACTCCCCCAGTCCGTCACGCAACTCCAGCATTGCCCGGGCCCCATGCCCGCCATGGGCCGAATCGGCCAGAGCCTGCGTCTCGACACCGGCGGGACCGAAAAAATGCCCGTAGGCATCGTGGGTAACCACAATGGGCACATCCCGGTATGCCCACAGGGCCCGGTCTAGCACTTTCTGCAGGTTTGCCATGCGGCGGGAAAAGTCCCGTGCCCGCTGCCGGTATGCGTCGGCCCGCCGGGGATCCATCTCTGCCAGGCGCGCGGCAATATGGGCGGCCATCACGGCGGCATTGCGAGGGCGCAGCCACAGGTGAAAATCCTCCGCCGAGGCCCCGCCGAATTCGTACCCGTCCTGCTCCAGCAATTGCAGCTGGCGTCCCTGCGGCAACAGTGACAGCTGCCGCGCCAGGGCGCTTTCCACCTGCGGCCCCAGCCAGATCACCAACCGCGCCGATTCCAGCGCAGCCCGGTCGGATACCCCGGGAGCATAGTGATGGGGGTCGCCGTTTGCCGCGAGTACCTGCACCGGCGTATCTGGCTCCGCAACTTCCCGCACGATCAGCGCCAGTGGGCGCACACTGACGACCAGCGCCTTATTGTCCGGCGCCGGTTCCGACGCTTCCCGGGCACAGGCGGCGAGCATCAGGAACAGGGGGAACAGCAGGAGATACTTTACTGGGTACTGCGGGAAATTCATCAGGATCCGGGATTCGCGGGCCATCGGGTCGGGCGTAAACTGCGATATAATCACAGCCGGCGCCAGCCCGCCAGTCCGGGCGCGCCACTTTCAAACGCCTGCCGGGCCGACACACAGCATCGGCGCCGACAGAGCCCCTGGCATCCCCACGCGGTCGCGGAGACTTCACCCTGAGCCAAACTGACCCTCTCATCACAGCAAACGGGCTGGGCCTCGAGGTGGCCGGCCGCCAGTTGCTGCACGACATCACGCTGGAACTGCGGCGCGATGAGATCGTCACCGTCATCGGTCCCAACGGCGCCGGCAAGACCACCCTGCTGCGCCTGTTATTGGGACTCACCCGCCCTACCCACGGCAATGTATGGCGCCAGCCGGGACTGCGCCTCGGGTACATGCCGCAGCGTATGCAGGTTGACCCGTCCATGCCCATGTCGGTCTTGCGCTTCCTGCAACTGGGTAACGAGCGCGTCGATGCGCCCGCGGCGCACGAAGCACTGGCCCGGGTCGGCGCGGCGCGCCTGGCGCGGGCCAGCCTGGCAGACCTGTCCGGGGGAGAGATGCAGCGGGTGCTGCTGGCACGGGCAGCCGCCCGCCGGCCACAGCTGCTGGTGCTGGACGAACCCACCCAGGGAGTGGACGTGGGGGGCCAGGGCGAGGTCTACCAGTTGATCGCCAGCCTGCGGGACGAACTGAGCTGCGGTGTGTTGCTGGTTTCCCACGACCTGCACGTGGTGATGGCGGCTACCGACCGGGTGCTGTGCATCAACCAGCATATCTGCTGTCACGGCCATCCCGAGCAGGTGAGTCGCGACCCGGCCTTTATCGAATTATTCGGCGACAAGGTGGCACCCTATACCCACCAGCATAACCATGAACACGACCTGGGGGGCGACATCGTGCACGACCAAGGCTGCAGCCACCGGGACAACGGTAACGGGAGTGAGACCGCGTAATGGATGTCAGTGCATTGTTCAGCAGCCAGTTCCTGTGGTTCGCCCTGGCCGCGGGCCTGCTGGTGGCATCGGTCAGCGGTCCACTGGGCTGCTTTGCCGTCTGGCGGCGCATGGCGTATTTCGGCGATACCCTGGCGCACTCCGCCCTGCTCGGTGTGACCCTGGGTTTCCTCCTGCAGTTACAACCAACCCTCGCTGTGGGCGCCACCTGTTGCGTGCTGGCAGTATTGCTGGTTTACCTGCAGCGCCGACAGACCCTGTCGGTAGACACCCTGCTTGGGATCCTGTCGCACTCCATGCTGGCGCTGGGTATTGTCACGGTGAGCCTGTTCGGGATCCGCGTCGACCTGCTGGCGCTGCTGCTCGGCGACCTGCTGGCCGTCAGTGGCCAGGATGTGGTGCTGATGGCGGCGGCAGTTGCGGCTATCGGCGGCCTGCTGTTTTTCCTGTGGGACAGGTTGCTGGCATTCACCCTGAATGAGGAACTGGCCGCCGCGGAGGGAGTGCCGGTGGAACGGGTCAGGCTCGCCCTGATGCTGATGCTGGCACTGCTGATCGCCATTGCCATGAAAGTGGTGGGCATCCTGCTGATTACCGCCCTGCTGATCATTCCGGCGGCCGGAGCGCGGCGCCTGGCCGACACGCCCGAACGCATGGCACTGCTCGCCTCCCTGATCGGCGCAGTGGCGGTCATCCTTGGGCTGCTGGCATCCATCCTCTGGGATACCCCGGCCGGGCCCTCGATTGTATTGGCGGCAGCGCTGTTATTCCTGCTGGCCCAGTTGCGAACCGGGCCCGCAACCTGAGGCATCCCCGTCCGCGCGGCTTAGCGCCCCGGATGGTCGCCCTTGGAATGCGAGTTTTCTGCCGGTTCCTCACCGGCCTGGCGGAACTCGTAAATGGTCAGCGCAATACCGATCACCAGCATGACGAATACGCCGATGGCAATGACCAGGAGCATCGTATCCGACATGGTTATTGCCTCCGTGCCAGCAGCGCGGAAACCTTGAAGTAAATGCCGAAAGCGAGAATGCTCGGCACCCACAGCGCTGTGAAGATCCCCTGCTCCCGATACCCGTTGAACCACAGGTATCCCGACAGCACAAAAGAGATCCCCACTGCGATCATGATGAACAGGTCCGATAGCTTGAACATGGCTGCCTCCAGCAATACCGGGCTGTGCCCGGAAGATCAGTCGTAATCCCAGAAACCAACAGCGGCCATCAACAGCCCGGTAATGGCGATTGATGCCGGAATCCTGAGGCCCGGCACAGTGAACACCTCCACCAGGGAGGGGACCAGGCCCAGCCCGCCGAGCGCCGCCCACAGCACAACGGGTACTACCAGGCAAAGCCCCAGCCAACCCAGGGCACGGCAGACCCTGCGCGAGTGCGAAAACTTATCGAACAGGTTTTTCAATGCACGAACCCTGTCGCCTGGGGCCTCTCGGCAGCGCCAATCTTACCCTGAGCGTACACGATGAATTGCACTGTGCAAGCAAGCCGGCTGCCACCAGCGGATACACAGCACTAGGGTTCGTTAATGGAAGGATCAGGAGCGCGCCACGAAGATACAGCCGGCGGCAATCAGCATGGATCCGCCAACGCGCATGGCATTGACCGGCTCACCGAGAAACGCATAGCCAAACAACAGCGTAAAAATGAAACTCAGCCCAACAAACGGATAGGCGATACTGAGGTCCACCCGCGACAGCACCCAGAGCCATACCAGTACGCTGACTGCGTATACGAATATCCCGGAAAAGACGTGGGGACTGAAGAGTACACGCACCATACCGCCAACGCCGTCAGCCAGGTAATCCTCACCGGCCCTTTGCATACCCAGCTTCAGCAATAGTTGCGCGCAGGCGGACAGGAACACCGTCAACAATATGACGGAGAGGTTGAGCACATTCATTTCTTATCCCTGAATCGTCATGGTGGAGGCAGCTGCCAGGACCAGGCCGAGAACCAGGCCGGTTATCCAGCTGCGCTTGTCCTTGATCGCAAACGCAATCGGGTCCTCATCAATTTCACCGCGGGAAGCCATAACCAGCATGCGGATAATCCAGTAGGCAAACAGCGGGCAGGCCAGCCACAGGATCATCGGTGAACGGTACATGCCCATCACCTCCGCACTGTTTACGTACATGGCAAACACCAGGATCGAAACCATACCCGCGGCTGACGCCAGGCTGGTGAGAACCGGCAGGTCGGAGGTGAAATAACCGCGACCACGGATCTGCAGGGACGTCTCGTCTGCCCCCTGCTTGCGGTAGATTTCTGAAATTCGCTTGACCAGCGCCAGGCACAGGAACACAAACATCGAGAATGCCAGCAGCCAGTAGGAGGGATAGACGCCAATGGCGGCAGCCCCCGCCAGGATACGGGTGGTGTACAGCCCCGCCAGAACCACTGTATCAACGGTCTGCAGCCGCTTGAGCAGGAAGCTGTAACCGAGCGTGGTAACCAGGTACAGGAACAGCACGGCACCAAACCACGGTGGCAGGAAAGTAACCAGCACACCCGAGGCGAGCAGCAGGAGGCAACACAGCAGCAGGCCCGCGCGGATGGACAACATCCCCGAGGCCAATGGTCGCCAGCGCTTTTTCTGGTGCGCCCGGTCAGAATCCAGGTCCGCAATATCATTGATGATATAGGTGGCCGAGGCACACAGGCCAAAGCAGACGAACGCCAGCAATGCTGCCGTTACAGCTTCCGCGTCGAGGAATTGATGTGACGTCACCAGCGGCACAAACAACAGCAGGTTTTTGACCCACTGGTGGATACGGACCTGCCGCAGATAAATTGACAAAGTCGGTGCCGCTGTTGGAAAGCTGTTTTCCAGCTGGCAGACCTGTGCTGCGTTTTCCGCCAGGGCCCGGCTTGACCCAACCACCACGGCAGACCTGGCAAAGCGCCAGACGCGCAGGTCCCGGTTCTCATTACCCACATAGGAGAAGCCACGCTCGCCGTAACGCTCGCGCAGGAACTGCGCTTTCCTCTCGCCGGTCAGGTTGTGGGTAATTCCGGTGGCGTAGATTTCATCAAAAATACCCAGGTGATCCATTACCTCCCGTGCGAGGCCTTCATTGGCACCGGTGCATAAAACCAGGCTGCGGCCCTGTGCCTTCTGCTCCCGCAGGAACTCCAGCAGGCTGCTGTTATAAGGCAATGCACTGACGTCGATATCGATGGCCTGGGCCAGGCGATATTTCAGGTAGGCAATACCGCGGAACAGCCATAGGGGCAGGAAAGCCAGTGCCCAGGGGCGGGTAAACAGGGTACGCACGAATGACTCATAGAGTAAGTCGGTACGGATCAGGCTGCCATCCAGGTCGACAATCAACGGGGACTCGTGATGGGACACTGCGCTCTCTCCTTAAGCGATTCTGCTCCCCGGTTCCATGGGGCGTTCATTGGCATTTACCCTTTACAGGCAAGTGCTCTCATTATCCGTGACTCGTTCCAGTCAATTCCCGGCACCTACCTTCTTGAACAAATGTACCAGGCGAGCTAAAACCCGCGCCCGCTTCCAGTGCGGGACGAGCACGGGATCTTTTCGTTATTTCGGCACAAATGCAACCCCGGCGCGATTACAGTAATACACAGGCCGGGCAGGCATAGTGCTTGCAAGGTTCGCACCATCCCGTCCAGGCGGTAAAAACCGGAATCCGGAAGAGGGTGTTACAACGAATCACAACAGCTGTCGCCGCCCGGGCGCTATCCGTATAATCCTTGCCGCTTTGCAAAAGCTTATGGAGCGATAATCATGGATCGATTGATGCGCCTGCTGGTGGCGACGCCCGGAATCTACCTGCTCGCCATTGGCCTGCGCCTGCTATGGGCCCTGCTGGTGCCGGTGATGCCGGTTTCCGACAGTGCCGCCTACGATACCTTTGCCGTGAATATCTGGCAGCACGGGACTTACGGCTGGCAACCCGATGAGCCCGGCAGCTACTGGGCAGTGGGCACCTCGGCGATCTACGCAGCCCTGTACCTGCTGTTTGGCCATGCATACTGGCCGATCGTAGCGCTAAACATCTGCCTGTCTGTGGGAATCCTTTTCTTTACTGGACGTCTGTGCCAGATCTTTTTCAGCGATCCGCGGGTTGCCAGGCTCAGCCTTTTACTGCTTGCACTCTGGCCGACCGGTATTTTTTACGTGACCGTACTCGCGAGCGAACTGTTGTTTATGTTTTTTTCAGTCGCCGGGCTTTATTGTTTTGTGACCGCTGACAAGGGGGCAAAGGGCCGAGTGGTCTTTGCGGGCCTGTTGCTGGGCGCTGCGTATTATGTGCGGCCACTGATTACCGTTTCGATAATCATTTTTGCGATTGCCTGCTTCGCGTATTTGCGGCAACGCCCTCTGGCAGTGGTTCTTCGCACCGGCTGCTGCTTCCTGATACTCGCACTGATGGTCGCGCCCTGGGCTTACCGGAATTACCAGCTATACGATGATTTTGTGCCCATGTCCTCTAACGGCGGAGCCGTATTCTGGATGGGGAATTCACCGGGTACCAATGGAGGTTATGCCGAAATCCCGCCCGACGTGATTGCAAATACGAATTCTACTTACGAAATGAGCCGGGTTCTAAGGGCCCGCGCCCTGGAGTATATTGCGGAAGAACCGGTAGCATTTGTACAGCGCACTTTCATAAAACTGTTTCGCTTTCACAGTTATGAAACCATTGGGATAACCTGGAACGCAGAGGGGATCAGGACGCGCTTTGGTGAAGGCGCGCTACTACCGCTGAAAATCCTGGCCCAGGGATACTGGCTCCTTTTGCTGGCAGCAGGCCTCGGCGGCCTCGCGCTAACCCTGTACCAGGCCGGGCTTGCCAGGGCACTGACCCACCCATTCATCCTGAGCTGGGGAGCCAATGCGGGTATTCATGCATTGATAGCCTCCCAGGATCGCTATCACCTTCCCACTGTGCCTTTCATCGCAGCATTCGCGGCGCTGGCCCTGGTGGCTGTCAGTGACAGGCTGCTCCGGGGCCATACCGACAGCACTGCCTACCCCCGCCGCGCATCACAGGCCGGGTGAGCCCACAATGGACCCGCCAGCCCTGAAAAGCTGGCCCTCAGGCCACGGTCAGGATCCCGGTGTTGAGGTGGTCACGGTGCTACGACGAAAGTCCTGCGCTTCGAGAGTAAAGCGGGCGTTGGCCTGGTAGCGGCCGATCCCAAGCACCCTGCGCAATAGCCGCGTAGCACTGTCAAACAGCGCGAGGGGTAACTGGCAAAAGAGGTAATGATCGCCGGACAGGCGGCGAAACAACCGCGATACCCGGTGTCGGGGTCGCGTCCAGTCCAGTGGGTACCGGCGACTTCCGTAATCGATCGATGCGATCAGGGTATAGGGGCAAGTCTCAAGGTGAATGTAGTTATACAGGGCGCGTAGCCCACGCACCTTCTCCAGTGGCCCGCGCGCCCAGGGTTTGGTACCCATGGCATGCACGAAGAGCGGCCGGCGACTGCGCAACCAGGCCTTCACGCGCTCAGCGGGTGTAAAGCCGGCAGGGCCAAAGCACTGGGCAATTTCCACACCGCTGCGTAACTGGTATAGAGGAATGTGGGCAAACTCATCCGCACACACCAAGGCAGTGAATGCCTCCTGATCCCCCACCATATGCAGCGGCCGCTCGAACCAGCGCAACCTCTGGGATTGACGATAAACCGGATGGGAGAGCATGTTGCACCAGGTGTCGATGAGCTCGGTGTGTTCACACGTCACACGCAACACGCCCGTGTTAATGGTGCGGGCCAGGCGACGGCCGGGCTTCAATCCCCAGCTTACTGTCCGGTGGCTGCCACCCTGGCGCTGCCCAAAAGCCGTCTCTTCTGTGGCAATCACTGTTGAGGGTGAAAAGTCCGTAAACTTTTCCAGGAAGTTTCCGCAGACAAGGATATCCGCATCGATCCAGATCACCTCGGGATACCCCTGTTGCAGTAGTTGCTGGATAATTCGCGCCTTGATATTCCAACCACTAAAACCTGTAGTATCCAGCTGGGCCTCACGCACCGGCTGCGCTTTGAGCCAGGCACGAAAAACGGGGTCAGGAAATCGGTGACTGACAATAATTTCGGTGGAATTCGTGTGCCGGAGAATACTTTCTACTGCCAGCACCAGACCCTCAGTATTTTCCGGCCGGTCCTCATGAACGACGACGGCTCTTTCCATGACGGCGCTTCCCTTGCAATGCAATTCTGCAAACTTTATTCCGCATTATCTGAACAGCATCCGGTGCTGTCCATCAACCAGCGGTTGCGTATTCCATGTGATCCCCCGCGACGCTGTGCCGGCCGACAGGATAACCCCAGTGGGGAACTGCCCCAATTACTGAGAAGGATTGGGCACGCTGGATGCGCAATGACCTTATTGTTCCCTTGAGAGGGAAAGATGATATAGGTCTCTCCGGTTGGGCCACCGGACTGTCCTTCACTCTTTCGGCTGGGCCGCCAGGTCATCGCCCCCTTCTTCCGCGATTTCCACGTAATTCGTATTGCCCCTGTGGTAGTCCTCAAACTCCAGGCCTTTATATAAGGTAACGGCAATAATAACCACGCCACAGATGGCAAAAAAGGTACCCGGTGCGGCCTCTTTCAGGACCAGGCGGTTATCACGAAATGCGGCTTGCAGCTCACCGGCGCCACCCCAGACGCCGGATATGAAAAGCCTGTAGCCCAGATAGCCGAACAGGCTACCCACCAGCAGCGAAACGACTTTGTATATGACCAGTGAGAGTATGACTTCAGTACTAATGCCCATTGTTTACTGTATTCCGGTGAGCCAGGGGAGTGTGCACGCTGGACGGTGGTAATTAGCTATTACTGCACCGACGTCGCGGCATATGTTTTCATGGTTATTGCAGTGGATAGGGTAACAGAAGCATATGCAGGCTATTCACACCCCAGTGCGCCAGGACGCAAAGCCAGAATTTTTCCCGCAGGTACCAGAGTTGTGCATAGCCAAACCCCGCCAGTGCCACCAGCGTGACAACCTGTGGACTCGCCGCCCAGCCGGTATGCAACAGGGTGAATATCGCCACCACCAGGGGCACCGCCAGCCAGCGCCACCGCCTCAGCAGCTGCTCGCTGCCACGCTGCAGGATCCAGCGGAAAAACGCCTCTTCGCTCACGCATACGACAACCAGGTTGATCACCAGTGCGAGCAGAATGGTTACGGAAAACTTGGCTGAGAGGCCGGTGAGCGGCAGTGCAAGTGCCACCGGCAGTACTGCGGCGAAGATCAGCAACGGCAAGTCCCGCCTTGCGGGCCACTGGTTGCGCCCGAACATAAAGGCAATCACTGCAACCGCAATGGTGGCCTTGCCCGGGTTGAAACTGCTAACGATCATGTTTCCGGCATTGTCTGCGTATGGCGGCAGCAACTCGATCCGGGGGACCGCCGGCAGCAAACCCAGCGCCGCGGCGAGCATGGCGATCGCCGCGACAACAAATAGCAGTCCACGGGACCAGCCCGAGCTGCGCTCTATTCCATTCAGGGCCAGCCAGATCAGGGGCGCCGCCAAACCGACCCAGCCAAACGGCAGCACACATAAAGCCAGCGCCAGCGGAATATAAAGCGCTCTGGTTTGCAATGGCAGTACCGGGCTGGCACTGCGCTGTTCGATGTCCATATCGGGGATATCAGTCCAGGTTAACTGGCCGGCCTTTCGTAAGGTGGCGGGCCCACAGGCCTACCCTGTATTACCGGCCCGTCGGCATTCAGCCGTTGTAGGTTGCGCGTAGGGAGCGGTAGGTCAGTTTCATTTTCGCCGGATCCAGTGGCGCCTTGAAAAAGGCGTGGTAATGTCCGCGGGGGTTGATCAAGACCACCTGCGACCCATGGTCCACCGTGTACTCGCCGTCTTCCAGCGGTACCTTGTTAAAGGGCACATTGAGCTGGTTGGCAAAGCGCTTGAGGTTGAGAAACTCACCGGTGACACCGGCAAATTCCGGATTGAAATAGTCCACGTACTGGCGCAGCTTATCAGCGGTATCTCGCTTGGGATCCACGGAGACCAGCAGGATATCCGTATCTGCACGGGTTTCCGGATCCAGCATCTGGTAGAAGCTGTTCAGGGTCGACATGGTGGTGGGGCATATATCCGGGCAGTGGGTAAACCCAAAGAACACCAGCGTCCAGCGACCGGCCAGCTCTCCGGTTTCCCAGTTGTCGCCGCTGTCCGCTACCAGCGTAAAATTATCCAGTATCCGCGGGCGTTCCAGCTCCACGGTCCCATTGGCCCGCATTTCAGCCTCGGTCAGCACCCTCGGCTGGCCCATTTTATTCAGGAAACCGGCCAGCACTGCCAACATAAAAAAGACACAGACGGCAACTGTAATCAGCACGCCGCGCTGCTGTTCCGGGCTCTTGTCCTGGCTGTTCAGGCCTGGATCACCAGCAGTATTTTTGCTCATTTTTCCTCACCCATTTATCACACTGCTACCAGGTAGTGATCAATCAGCATGATGCAGAACAGTGCCATCAGGTAAATAATGGAATACTTGAAGGTTTCCATGCCCGCATTCGGGTTCCGGTCACGCAGCATTTCCACTGCCCAGTAGACAAAACCCAGACCCAGCACCACAGCGCCAAGCAGGTACAGCCAGCCCAGCATGGCGGTTGCAAACGGCAGCAGGCTGACAGCGAAGAGGATAAAGGTGTAAAGCAGGATATGCAGCCTGGTGTAAGCCACGCCGTGGGTCACCGGCAGCATGGGGATGTCGGCCTTGGCGTAATCCTCGCGGCGGTGAACCGCCAGGGCCCAGAAATGCGGGGGAGTCCAGGCAAAGATAATCAGCACCAGCAGCAGCGCATGTCCGTGCAGTTCCCCGGTTACCGCGGTCCAGCCAAGCAGTGGTGGTGCGGCCCCGGCGATCCCGCCGATTACAATATTCTGCGGCGTGGCGCGCTTCAGGAACATGGTGTAGACCACCGCATAGCCCAGCAGTGAGAAAAGGGTCAGCCATGCCGTGAGCGCATTGACGAATGCGAGGAGCACGGCCATGCCCGCCACACCCAGGGCCAGGGCGAATGCCAGCGCCCGGCGGGGCTCCACCCGACCACGCGCAATAGGACGATTGCTGGTGCGGGCCATCTTGATATCGATATGGCGATCCACCAGGTGATTGACCGCTGCGGCACTGCCGGCACACAACGCAATACCCAGGTTCCCCAGCACCAGCACGTCGAGAGGCACCATCCCCGGCACTGCCAGCAGCATGCCAATCACCGAGGTGAGGATCATCAGCATGACCACCCGCGGCTTGGTCAACTCGTAGTAGTCGCGCCAGGTGGCGTGCGTCAGGGCGGCGGCTTGGGTGCTCATGGTTTCACCTCTTTGTACTTCGTTATTATTTTTTCATTCGCGGCTGGGCCGTCTGGATACGGTAACAGAAGGTGAGCAGCCCGAGTAGCAGTAACGCGGCACCGGCATTGTGCGCCACGGCCACCGGCAGTGGCAGTGACATCACCACATTGGCTATACCCAGTGATACCTGCAGCAGCAGCACCCCGGCCAGGCCTACAGCCCAGCGCCGCGAACCTGCCCGCCATGCCAGTGCCGCCAGCAACAGGACTATCGCGCTGACAACCAGCGCACCCAGGCGGTGGGTAATATGGATTGCGGTGCGGGCATCGCTCTCCAGGGCACCCCCCAGGTAATTGGGACCGATGTGCTGCGCCACGTTAAAACCCTGGCTGAAATCCATCGCCGGCCACCACTCGCCATGGCAGGTGGGGAAGTCGGCACACGCCAGCGCGGCATAGTTGGAGCTGGTCCAGCCCCCGAGCGCAATCTGCAATGAAACTGCCACCACGGCGACAATCGCCAGCGGCCGGATTTTCTGCAACCGCCGGAACTCATGTACCGGAATCAGTCGCTTGCGGTAACGCAGGCGTTCAACCAACAGCCACAGCAAGGACAGGGTCGCCATACCCCCGAGCAAGTGGGCGGTGACCACCTGGGGCCAGAGCTTGAGCGTCACTGTCCACATACCGAACGCGGCCTGCAGGATGATCAGGCCAAGCAGGAAATGGGTATGCAGGAAACCCCGCTGCCCCCGCCGGCGCCAGGCCATCACGGTCAGCCCTGCAACCAGCAGCAGTAGTGCCCCGGCAAAATAGCGGTGCACCATTTCCGGCCAGGTCTTGTCCGTGGCCACCGGGCTATCCGGGAAGGCGGCATTGGCACTCTCGATCTCGTGCACTTCGTCCGGCCAGGTCAGGTGGCCGTAACAGCCAGGCCAGTCAGGACAGCCCAGACCGGCATCCACCAGCCGCGTGAATGCACCCAGGACCACCACCACCACTGCCAGCAGGGTACCGGCCATGGCGACCCGCAGTCGCCAGTCATTGCGTGGGTTATAGTCCGGGTCGGGTTGGTATTGGCGCATGCAATTCTCCGGCTTACTGCTCGTAGGAGTACTTCAGCAGTCGCTTGATATCTTTCAGCAGCTGGTTGCCGCTGTGTTCATTGTTGTAAACCATCATTGCGTAACCCTGCTGGTCCACCAGCAGCGCACTGGGATAATCGATGGTGCTGTGACTGGTACCCTGCAGCAGGCTGTCCAGCTGCGCCGCAGGCAGGGTCACGAATCGCAGGCGCGGGTGCTTTTCTGCCAGCTGCTCGCGGCGCTCCGGGCTGAGCGGTGCAGTGTTGACCAGCAGGCGCTCGACCCGGCGGGCCTTCTCCCCGAGCCGGACGTGAACCTGGCGGCTGGTGTACAGCAGCTCCTCACAGGCGTTATCGCAATCCTGCCCCGGCACAATCAGGTAGCGCCACTTGGGCTCTTCCGCCTCCAGTTGCAGCGGGGCCCGGCCCTGCTCCATCAGCGGCAGTGACTGGATATTGCGCGGCGGCTCCAGCAGGCTGCCCTCGTTCACGGTGGCATCGGGCATACCCACGCCGGTGTAGAAGACGATGTAGGCGGCCGCAATAGGCAGCACTACCGAGGCTACCACGGACAGGGCCTGCAACCGGCGGGACCGGGGCGGGGCATCTTCGCTGATTTCACGGTGGGTATCGTTGCTCTGGGTCACGGCTAGGTTACCTCTTGTCTGTTTTCATTATTCTCGAGCCGGTTAATCTCTTTGCCGCCGGCGATCAATTCCACGGAGCCTGGCCGGGAGCCGTGTGGCCGCCAGCAGCCACAGAATCACCAGTGCCATCGCCATCGCAAACCACTGCCACGCATAGGCCAGGTGGCGTGCCGGCGAGCTGCTGACCAGGTGCCAGTCAGTGACCAGTGCGGTATCCGAGTCCGCACTCAGCCTGATCGTCCATTGCGGCTGCGCCAGGTCAAGTGTGTCGGCCAGCCGGGAATCCACCGCCTGGATTCGCGCTGTGCCGGCGACAGCCGACGCAGCAGCCTCATCCTCGGCCAGCGCTACCGGATAGAGAAAGCCGGTGATCACTTTCGCCGCCCGGGGCCAGGTCACTTCCGGTAGCGCTGAGCGCTTGCGTTCCGCCGGTAACCAGCCCCGGTTGACCAGCCAGCGTCGGTCACCGGACACAAAAACCTGGAGGATTTCGTAACCCACGTGACCGCTACGCGTGCGATTGTCCAGGTAAAAGTACTCGTCGGTGAAGTAACCCAGCAGGCGAACCGGGATATAGCGCTGCAGGTCCGCGAGTTGGCTGGGGTCCTGCGGCTGGGCGGCGAGGCGACTGTCAACGGCAGTAACCAGGGCCCGCTTTTCCGCTGCCCGATCCAGCTGCCAAAGCCCCAGGCCCACCAGGACCGGCAGCAACAGTGCGCTGAACACCGTCACGGGCCAATTGGAAATCAGTGCTACACTGGCCCTCTCGGAAGGTTTCCGGGGTCGCACTGGATGGGTCTCTACTGTCATGCCGATTCCAGCCTGCGAACAGGCCCCTACAACAAATGGCGAATACAAATGTGGCTGAAGATCGTTATTGTCTTTCTGTTTTTAGCTGTGCTGGCCAGCCTGTCCAGCGCGCTGTTTTTCCTCTTGCGCGATATGGGCGCCCCAGAATCGAAGCGCACCCTTTACGCCCTGGGTATCCGTATTTCCCTGGCTGCCCTGCTGCTGCTTGCCATCTGGTATGGCTTTGACAGCGGCATGCTCTCCAATACTGCTCCCTGGGCCAATAAATACTGATACCGCTCTTTCGGGGCCCGCATTGCGGGCCGCCATTAGTCCTCAGGAGCCGAGTACGTATACAAAAATAAACAGGCCTACCCAGACTACATCCACGAAGTGCCAGTACCAGCTGGAAGCCTCGAAGCCAAAGTGATCGTCCGGCTTGAAGTGATGGGCGATGACCGAGCGCAGCAACATGATCAACAGCATGATGGTGCCCAGGGTCACGTGCGCACCGTGGAAGCCTGTCAGCATAAAGAAGGTCGTGCCGTAAATACCGGACTCGAGTGTCAGCCCCAGGTGGACATAGGCCTCATAGTATTCCTCCACCTGGAAGAACAGGAACAGTGCCCCCAGCAACACGGTCAGTCCCAGCCACAGGTTAAAGGCGTTGCGCTTGCCCTTCTTCAGGAATACATGGGCGATATGCACGGTGACACTGGAAGTGAGCAGGATCACGGTGTTCAGTAGCGGCAGGTGCCAGGGGTCGATGATGTCATTGGGCCCGACCACCTTGGCGGCATCGCCATGCACCGCGGCATCCGGGGTTACCATCAGCGGCCAGGTGTTCTCGAAACCCTGCCACAGCATATTGGACTCGCCCCGGTCACCTTCCCCGCCCAGCCAGGGCAGCGCAAAGGTGCGGATGTAATAGAGCGCACCGAAGAAGGCGGCAAAGAACATCACCTCGGAAAAGATGAACCAGCCCATGCCCCAGACGTAGGAGCGCTTCAGCTGGTCACTGTTCAGCCCAGCCATGTTCTCGCGGATCACTGCGGCAAACCAGAACCACAGTACGCCGGCCATCGCCAGAGCACCGATAAAGAAAATATAGGAGGAGCCGCCGTTGATCCAGTTGGCGGCTCCAAACGCGGTCAGGAACAGACCGATGGTCGCAAAAATTGGCAGCCGGGACTGCTCGGGCACATAGTAGCTGCTTTCACTGGCCATAATTTTTATCCCTCTCGCTCGGAGTCGGCATTTTTGTTATCCAGGTTCCGGGTAAATTTTTCCGTGACATCGAACAGCGTGTAGGAAAGTGTAATGGTGTTGACCCCTGCTGGCAGGTCCGGGTCGACAATAAAGCGCAACGGCAGTTCTGCGCTCTCCCCCGCCTTCAGGGTCTGCTGGTTAAAACAGAAGCATTCCGTCTTGTGAAAATATTCGGCCGCCTTGAATGGCACCAGGCTCGGTATCGCCTGCCCCACCATATCGCGGCCGGTGGGATTGCGGGCCAGGAAAACCGTGTCCACTGCCTCGCCCGGATGCACTGTCATGGAGACCACAGACGGGCGGAAATCCCAGGGCATGCTCTCGTTGTGGCTGGCGACAAACTGTACCTTTACCTTGCGGTCGGTCTGTACTGCAGCCGGAACCGCCTCGTAACGGCTGCCAGTCTTGCCATTCAACCCGGTGATTTCACAGAAGGCGTCGTAGAGCGGCGGCATGATAAAGATGGCAAACACCAGCATGCTGCCGGCCAGGGCCAGCAGCTTGGCTGTGAGTTTTGCGTTTTCACTCAGTTGCATCGCCGCGCCACTCCGTGTTTCAGCGCACCGCCGGCGGCGTGCTGAAGGTGTGGTAGGGCGCCGGGGAGGCCACGGTCCACTCCAGGCCTTCCGGATCGTCCCACACCTCGTCGGTCGCCTTCTTGCCACCCATTACCGTGCGTACCACGTTGAACAGGAACACGATCTGCGCCGCACCGAACAGGAAGGCACCCACGCTGGCAATCTGGTTGAAATCGGCAAACTGTAGCGCGTAGTCAGGAATCCGCCGCGGCATGCCGGCCAGGCCGACGAAGTGCATGGGGAAGAAGGTCACGTTCAGGCCGACGAAAGCGAGCCAGAAATGCACCTTGCCCATGGTTTCGTTGTACATGTTGCCGGTCCACTTTGGCAGCCAGTAGTAGACGCCGGCGGTGATCGAGAAGATCGCACCGGGCACCAGCACATAGTGGAAGTGGGCCACCACAAAGTAGGTATCGTGATACTGGAAGTCCGCCGGTGCGATCGCCAGCATCAGGCCGGAGAAGCCACCGATGGTAAACAGGATCACGAAGGCAATCGCGAACAGCATCGGCGTTTCGAAGGTCATGGAGCCACGGAACA
Organism: Microbulbifer sp. YPW16; assembly: GCF_021290385.1. GTDB lineage: Bacteria > Pseudomonadota > Gammaproteobacteria > Pseudomonadales > Cellvibrionaceae > Microbulbifer > Microbulbifer zhoushanensis. The sequence continues at coordinate 2,560,280 of NZ_CP089928.1, read as the reverse complement.
TGGTGGTCACCCAGTTGAACACCTTCACCCCGGTGGGCACCGCGATCAGCATGGTGGCGTACATGAAGAACAACTCACCGGCAATCGGCATTCCCACGGTAAACATGTGGTGCGCCCACACGATAAAGCTCAGGAAGGCAATTGATGCGGTGGCGTACACCATGGAGCTGTAACCGAACAGTGGCTTGCGCGCGAAGGTGGGGATGATCGCCGACACGATACCGAAAGCCGGCAGGATCATGATGTACACCTCGGGATGGCCGAAGAACCAGAACACATGCTGGAACAGCACCGGATCGCCACCGCCGGCTGCGCTAAAGAAGCTGGTACCGAAGTGAATATCCATCAGCATCATGGTGACCACGCCCGCCAGTACCGGCATTACCGCGATCAGCAGGTAGGCGGTAATCAACCAGGTCCACACGAACAGCGGCATCTTCATCAGGGTCATACCCGGTGCGCGCATATTGAGGATGGTGGCGATGATATTGATTGCCCCCATGATCGAAGACGCACCCATGATATGGATCGAGAAAATAAAGAAGGTGGTACTCGGCGGTGCGTACTCGGTGGACAGTGGGGCGTAGAAAGTCCAGCCGAAGTTGGGTGCGCCACCATCCATGAACAGCGTGGAAGCCAGCATCGCGAACGCGAACGGCAGGATCCAGAAGCTCCAGTTGTTCATGCGCGGCAGGGCCATGTCCGGTGCCCCGATCATCATCGGTATCATCCAGTTGGCCAGCCCCACGAAGGCCGGCATCACCGCACCGAAGACCATGATCAGGCCGTGCATGGTGGTCATCTGGTTGAAGAATTCCGGCTGCACGATTTGCAGGCCGGGCTCGAACAGCTCGGCGCGGATGACCAGCGCCATGCAGCCGCCCAGCAGGAACATGGCGAAGCTGAACCAGAGGTACATGCTGCCGATGTCTTTGTGGTTGGTGGTGTAGAGCCACCGGGAGAATCCGGGTTTAGGACCGTGTGCCATACTAATGCTCCTTTCGGCTCCCGCTTACTGTTTATTCTTAAAATTGAGGATGTCGACGGGCTGCACGGTATCGCCCATTTCGTTGCCAAAGGCATTGCGCTGATAGGTGATGACCGCGGCGATGTCCACCTCGGAAAGCTGCGGGCCGAAGGCCTGCATGGCCGGGTTTTTCGACGACCCGTTAACGACCATGTTCAGATGCTTGTCCAGCGGCCCGGTGGCAACCTGCGAACCAGCGATGGCAGGGAAGGTGCCGGGAACGCCCTGGCCGTTGGGCTGGTGGCAGGCGGCGCAGTTGCGGTTGTAGACCTTCTCACCCATGGCGAAGAGCTCATCGAAATCGAAAGTCTTTTCCGTCAGTTCGCGCATCTTGGCTGCCTGGGCCGCCCGTTCGTTCAGCCAGGCGTCGTATTCCTGCTCGGGTACCGCCTTGACCACAATCGGCATAAAGCCGTGGTCCTTGCCGCAGAGTTCAGCGCACTGGCCCCGATAGATACCGGGTTCGTCGATGCGGGTCCAGGCATCGTTGATAAAGCCGGGGATTGCATCCTTCTTCACCGCCAGGTCCGGTACCCACCAGGCGTGAATCACGTCATTGGCAGTAAACAGGAAACGGATTTTCTTGCCCACCGGCACCACTACAGGCTCGTCTACCTCGAGCAGGTAGTTTTCACCCTTGGGCAACTGGTTGTCGACCTGGGAACGCGGTGTGGAGAGGTTGGAGAAGAAGGAAACATCGGTACCCAGGTAGTCGTATTTCCACTTCCACTGGTAACCGGTGACCATGATATCGAGGTCGGCTTCGCCGGTATCGTAAATATCGTAGAGGGTCTTGGTGGCGGGTATTGCCATCAGCACCAGGATGAGGGTGGGGATAATGGTCCACACCAGCTCCACTGCGGTGCTCTCATGGAACTGTGCTGCCCGGTAGCCCTTGCTTTTGCGGTGACGCCACATGCTGTAGAACATCACCCCGAAGACGACCACGCCGATTGCCACACAGATCCAGAAGATCAGCATGTGCAGGTCGTAAGTGGTACGGGAAACTTCGGTAACGCCCTGGGTCATATTGACCCCCCAGCGCTCCGCCCCCTCGACTTCCGCAAAAGCGGAGTAGGCCGGCAGCGAAGTTGCCAGCAAGGCGAACAGCCGATCGAAGCCTTTCAACATCGCCTACAGATCTCCGTGTGTTTGTTTTTATATCAGCCATCGGCTGCATTCACGGATAACTGGATTCCCCATTGCCGGCCGGGCGCTCGCCGGGCACGGTTTCCGGGTAATTCCACACAAAAATTGTGGACATCGCGTAGTAACACAAGACTACTTACACTGGGCGCAGCAGGGGAAAAACCTGCTCCGCGATACTGCTTCAGTGCAACTTGTTATTCTTTTCCCAAAGATTTTTTACTTCAGATGTCGTCGTCCGGAAGGTACAACCAACAACCTGCGTCTCTTTTTGTTGCAATTACTGTCTCAGTACATCTTTTTTCCGGCCTGCCGGTGTGGCCCTGTGGACCGCCCCCGGGAAGAGCCGGTGCGGCCTCTTCACAGAGGGGCAGCACGACAACAAAAGGAACACATCGCTGGCAAAAAGTCAATGAATCCGCCAACTTAAGTCTCGGGTGAATGAAGCAGTCACAACTCCTGGAAGATCCCGGCCAGCGCGTCTGGAAGCTGGCCTGGCCGATGATCCTCAGCAATATCTCCGTGCCGCTACTGGGCGCGGTGGATACCGCAATCCTCGGCCACCTGCCCTCCCCCACCTACCTGTCCGGGGTGGCCGTGGGTGCAAGCGTGATGTCGATGCTGTTGTGGGCCTTCGGCTTCCTCCGCATGGGCACCACCGGGCTGGTGGCCCGGGCCGCCGGCAGTTCCGATGGCGGTATCGGCTGGCTGCTGCGGGCGCTGTGCCTCGCCGCGGTGCTGGGGCTGGCACTGCTGGCGATCGCGTCCCCCTTACTCGGCACCATTGTGCAATGGATGAATGCGAGTGCCGCGGCCGCGCCCCAGGCTGAGGCGTACCTGCAGATCCGGCTCTTCAGCGCCCCCCTGGTACTGGCCAACTTCGCACTGCTGGGGTTCTTTATCGGCCGCCAGGACAGCCGCGCGCCACTGCTGATACTGCTCGCTGCCAACCTGCTCAATATCCTGCTGGATGTGGTCTTTATCATTGGCCTGGGATGGGGTGCCCGCGGGGCAGCGCTGGCAACGGTATGCGCCGATATCTGCGCATTCGGCTGCGGTATTTTCCTGCTGCGGGGGATCGGTAGCGATATTTACCGGCAAATTGCCCGGCGGCTCCGGGACCCGCGCCTGTATCCCTGGGCGGATAGCAGTCCATGGCGGGAGCTGTTGCGCATCAACAGCGACCTGTTTGTGCGCACCTGCCTGCTGCTCTTAACGCTCACTTTTTTTACGGCCCAGGGTGCTGCGCAGGGCGACGCAGTACTCGCAGCCAACGCTATCCTGCTGCAATTACTGATGATGACCTCTTATGCACTGGATGGGTTCGCCCATGCCACCGAGTCCCTGGTGGGTGACGCGATAGCACGGCGCTCACAACCCGCGTTCCGCGCAACTGTCCGCAGCGCGGGCCGCTGGGCACTGGGCAGCGCGCTGCTGGTCACTGCCATCCTGGTACCGGGCAGGGAATGGATACTGCCGCTGTTTACCGACCTGGAATCAGTGTTGGTGGAAGCGCGGTCGGTCTACCCCTGGCTGTGCGCCCTGCCACTGCTGGCAGTGTGGTGCTTTCTGCTCGATGGGGTATTTATCGGTGCGGGACGCAGCCGGGAAATGCGGGACACCATGTTTATTGCAACCGTGCTGGTTTTCTTTCCCGCATGGTGGCTGACACGTCCGTGGGACAACCATGGCGTTTGGTTCAGCCTGTTTTTGTGGATCAGTGCACGATCTTTCAGTCTACTGCTTTATTACCACTACTACACTCAAAGCAACTCGTGGATCCCCGACAGCAATCAATAGCAGATCTTTTTTGCACTATCCGATCTCCGTTGCTATATATCAGACAAATTAAAAAATATTTAACTACACAGCAAAGCGGGTTCCGATGTACAACCAATACCGCCAGATGCAGCGGACGATCGATCTCGCTGTTATGCGAGAGCGCGAGCAGGGCGATTTTCGCCGGCACGTCCACCGGCAATTACCTGCGCTGCACCGCAGCATCCAGTTACCCGAGGGCGACAGTGCACTGCACCTGACCTGCTTTGCGATACGCTATGTACGGAGTGTGCCGCCCTGGTTACACCAGCTGCACCACCAGCTGGCGGCGGCCGACATCGACTTTAACCCGGTGCAGGTGATGATTGACCAGTGCCTGGAGCGGATGTCCGGCATTGCTGGAGAGCGTCCACAGCTGCACACCCTGGTCCCGGAAGCCTACCTGTCGCACCGGGTAATGGAAGAAATCAACGACCGGCTGCAACCCCTTTGCGGCGCACCGCTACTGCCCATGGACCCCATGCGCGCGAACCTGGTCATTCGCGGGCTACTGAATGAAAAGCACTGTGAGGAGATGGATTCCGAAAGTGCCCGCCTGGGGCGGGCTTTCATGGACCTGAAGCTCGACAGCGAGATGACGGTGGCCCTGATTCTCTGTCGCCAGCGTTTTAGCCACGATCCCGGCGAGTGGCCGGACCTGGCCCACAGCCTGGAGTTCGGGTTGCTGACCCCGGGTGCGGTAATCAGCAATGATACGGTGCACTAGCCAGGGCAACCTGTCGTATATCGGTCTGAAGGGTTATTTTTCGAATTGATTACAGGTTTGTTTACTGGCTGTTTTGCCAGTTATAGAGGATTCCCAATAAAAATATCTTTCCAGGATGGAAGCATGGAGCAGGTCGAATAATAATGGCTGTGCCTGCTCATTATTTTTTACACCCACTTCACAGTCCGCATACATCCCGCTTTTCCAAGCGGATTATCCCCCGGCCGGCCCGGTTATTGCTGGCGCTGTAGAACCTGTTTCCAGTTGGCATAGAACTGCCCCTCACCCTGGAATACCGCACTGTTCAACTGGTCAACTTCACTGCGCAGTGCACGATCATGGAAGTACAATCCCCCGGCACGCAGCGTCCAGCCGCGCGGATTCCCGGCAAGCAATTTATAATAGTGGTGCACTCGTCCCGTATGCGCCAGCACCTGCTTCAGGGAGAAGGCTCCGCGCCGGTAGCGGTCCAGGACCTCGCTGTTGATCTGTTGTTCGGCTGCTTGCCGGGTCGCCGCAGAGAGACCTGAATCATTGACCAGTTGGGCGATATCCCGCTGCATATCCTGCAGGTATCGGTCCGCCGCACGCGCCGACACCTCTACTGATGCCAGGCGGCGACGGAGCTGCCGCAATTCGCGCCGGTCACCTAACAGGCGGTTGTCTCCCACCGGCAATTCGGCAAAGGCAGCCAGCGGACGGAATATCGTGCGGTGCTGTGCGTTGGTATGCTCCGTAAACTGTTCACAGATAAGCACCGCTTCCCGCCATTCCGGGTAGTCTTCTCCGGACGACAGTCGCTGCGGCAGCGCGGCGACATTTTTACTCAGCCGCGCTGCCTCGTCCCGGTATAAGTCCGGCCGATCACGCCACTCATTTGCCTGCAGCCGGAACAGTGACAGCAGGCTCTCATTGACACAGCGCGCCAGTAGCTGTGCCGTCTGTTCGCGCTGCTCTTCGCGTACTTCCCGGTAGTGGCCAATAAAGGTAAAAGCAATGATGCCGGCGAGCAGCAGCCCGCCGCAGGCAAGGATTTTCTTCACAGGTTGTTATCAGTCCTGGTTATTCTTTTTAGGTGGCTGGATGATTTTCACCGGTGCCTCATGCTCTGCATCCGGCGTCCGCTGTACCCGCGTGTCCGGGATGCGGGGCGTGGACTGCAGGCGAATTTCGTCCTTGAAACCGCACTCTACACACTCGCGGTAATTGCGATCCCCCTCGCGAAAGTTGACGATTCGGTCCATCGCGCTACAGCGCGGGCAGACCGCCCCGGCAATAAAACGCTTCTTGCCAGTCTGCTTGCCGCCATCTTCTGTATTCATATCAATTTTCCCGATACTGCCTTTGCTTCGGTTGGATGTTTACTGGTGGTGGCGTCACGCGGTTTCGGCGGTGGAGTCAATGCCCGAATGGCGCAGCAGCGCATCTATTTTAGGCTCGCGGCCGCGGAATTCAGTGAACAGGTCCAGTGCATCGCGACTCCCGCCCTGCTCGAGGATACAGTGGAGGAAATGCTGGCCAGTGTCACGATCGAAGATACCCTGCTCCTCGAACAGGGAGAAGGCGTCCGCCGACAGAACCTCGGCCCACTTGTAGCTGTAATAACCCGCTGCATAGCCGCCGGCAAAAATATGGCTGAAGCTGTGCTGGAAACGGTTGTCGGCAATCACCGGCACCACCGCGACCCGCGCCCGCACTTCGTCCAGCAATTGCTGGATCTCCTGTGCCGTGGCGCCGCCAGGGCGGCTGTGCAGCAGGAAGTCGAACAGAGCGAACTCCAGCTGGCGCACGGTAAACATGGCTGACTGGAAATTGCGCGCCGCCAGCATTTTTTCCTGCAGCGCCTGCGGCAACGCCGCGCCGGTTTTGTAGTGCCCGGAAATCATGGCGATGGCCTCGGGTTCCCAGCACCAGTTCTCCAGGAACTGGCTGGGCAGTTCGACTGCATCCCAGGCCACACCGTTGATCCCTGAAACCGCGGCCACATCCACGCGGGTCAGCATATGGTGCAAGCCGTGCCCGAACTCGTGAAACAGGGTGGTGACCTCATTGTGGGTCAGCAGGGAGGGCGTATCGCCGGTCGCGGCGCTGAAGTTACACACCAGGTAGGCCACCGGCAGCTGCAGGCCGCCTGCCCCCTGCCGGCGAGTGGTGACCGTATCCATCCAGGCTCCGCCGCGCTTGCGCTCGCGGGCAAACGGGTCCAGGTAGAAGCCGGCGATGCGCTCACCGTCCCGCGACAGCCAGAAGAACTGCACGTCCTCGTGCCAGACCGGCACGGAAGTGTCTTCCTCCACGGTGACCGCGAACAGTTTTTCCACTACCGCGAACAACCCTTCCAGCACCCGAGGAAACGGGAAATAGGGCCGCAGCGCTTCCTGGCTGACGGCGTAGCGAGCCTGCTTGAGTTTTTCCGCGGCCCAGGGGATGTCCCACGGATGCAGGTGGTCCAGGTCCAGTGTTTCCCGCGCGAACGCCTGCAGTTCGGCGAACTCACGCTCGGCGGCGGGCCGGGCGCGGGCCGCCAGGTCCTCGAGGAAGCGGGTTACGGTGGCGGCATCCGTCGCCATCTTGCGGGCCACGGACAGCTCGGCGTAACTGCCGAAACCCAGCAGCTGCGCCTGCTCCGCCCGCAGTGTGAGGATCTCTTCCATTACCGCGGAATTATCGAAGGCGCCGGCCTGGGGGCCCACGTCAGAGGCGCGACTGACGAAGGCGCGATAGACCATTTCGCGCAGGTCGCGGTTGTCGGCGTGGGTCATCACCGCCAGGTAACAGGGTCCATCGAGGGTGATGGTCCAGCCCTCCTGGTCGCGGTTGCGGGCGGCCTCTTCCGCCGCGGCCAGCGCGGTGGCGGGCAGGCCGGCGAGTTCTTCCACATCGCGGGTGTGGTGGGTCCAGGCGTTGGTGGCATCGAGTACGTTATTGGCGAAGCGGCTGGACAGCTCCGCCAGCCGCCGCTTGTTGGCGGCAAATCGCTCGCGCTCCTCGCCGTCCAGGGCGACACCGCCGAGGCGAAAGTCCCGCAGGCCCAGCTCGATCATCTGGCGACGGGCCTGGGGCCATTGGGCAAATTCGTCGCTGCCGGCGATATCCCGGTAGACCTCGAACAGCTCGCGGTTCTGGCCCTGCTCAGTGGAGTAAGCGGTCACTTCCGCCAGGGCCGCTTCGTAGGGGGCGCGCCAGTCACCGCTGAGCACGCTGTTCAGGTGGCTGACCGGGGAAAATGCCCGGCTCAGGCGATCCTCGGCCTCCTCCAGGGGGGCCAGGGTCGTGTCCCAGCCCGGCTGGCGCAGGCCCTCCCGCAGCACTTCCCGGCACGCATCTATCAGCTCCCCTATTGCGGGCTCAGCGTGCTCCGGGTGAAGACGGTCAAAGGGCGGCAGGAGGGCGTTTTCTGACAGCGGATTGGACATGTGGGACCCTGTTCTCTTACATCGGTGCAACAATTGGTTGGGCGAGGCCACGGCTGCGGCGCCGGCAGGTTCGCGGTAGCCCCAGCCTGCTATGATAGCGGACCCATTGTACAGGAGGAGAGGTATGTCCCCATTGCGCCCCCACGGTGACGGCGAGGCGGAAAAGTCACCACAGCTCGGGAACGGTGTTTATATCGACCCGCAATCGGCGGTGATCGGCGATGTCACATTCGGGGATGACTGCTCCGTCTGGCCCATGGCGGTGGTCCGCGGCGATATGCACCGGATCCGGATTGGCGCCCGCACCAGTGTGCAGGACGGCGCGGTTCTGCATATCACCCATGCCGGGCCTTTCAATGAAGCGGGCTGGCCACTGGAGATCGGCGAGGATGTCACCATCGGCCACAAGGCCTGCCTGCACGGCTGCACCGTAGGCAGCCGTGTACTGATCGGGATCGGTGCAATTGTGCTGGACGGCGCCGTGATCGGCGACGAGGTGGTACTGGCCGCCGGGGCCCTGGTACCGCCGGGAAAGAAGCTCGAGAGCGGCTACCTCTATGTCGGCGCCCCCTGCAAGCAGGCGCGGCCACTGACAGAAAAGGAAAAGGAGTTTTTCCGCTATTCGGCCGCCAATTACGTCAAACTGAAGAACCAGTACCTGACCGAGCACGAGCAGTTCTGATTCGCAGCATGGCCACCAGCGGTGGCCGGGCACAGTGTGGACGGCACACCGGCCCGGGTCGCAAAAACACGCCTTCATGAGCCCCGCGCAGGCGCCGCGGGGTCCCGTTCTTTGGTAATATCCGCTGGAACGGGGATGTTTTATGACGACTGCACCAGACCTCAGCCAGTGGCACCAGTGTATTGCCACCCTGCTCGACTGTGAGTCAGATTCACAGCGCATCTACGAACTGCTGAAAGGCGCCGAGGCCCTGGTCCAGGGCAACAGCAGCATGGCAATCATTTACCCTTCCGACAGCGCCCCCGAAATCACCCACCATCGCCTGCTTGCCAACGAGAAGCCCAGCACCCAGGTAGACCGCTATGTCGATGGAGCCTACCTGCTCGACCCTTTTTATCGTGCCGCGGTGGACGATAATCGCCAGGGACTGTTCCTGCTGCGCGAAGTGGCCCCCGATGCGTTCGGGGAGACAGAATATTTCCGCATGTACTATCGCGAGGCCAACCTGACCGACGAGGCCTGTTACCTGGTAGTCGGGGACAGTGGCATTATCGCCAGCCTGTCGATCGGCCGCGCTGCGGATCTCGGTGGCGGGCGGTTTTCACGGCAGGAAGTGGATCTACTGCACGCCCTGTGGCCGCTGGTGGAAAGTGTACTGAGGAAATGGATCAATAATCGCGTCCGTCCCCGGGGCACCGGGGAGAGCTTCGGCAAACGACTCGACAATGCCCTGCGCAACTTTGGCAGCTCAACACTCACCCCACGGGAGTGCGAGGTACTGCACATGACCATGCGCGGCCATTCGATCAAGTCCATGGCGGAAAAGCTCGATGCCAGCGTCGACACGATCAAGACCCACCGCAAGCACATCTATACCAAGCTGGATGTCACCTCGCAGTCGGAACTGTTCTACCTCTTTATCAGCGCCCTGCGTCACCACAGCGAGGCGGACCCAGACCCGCTCTCAAGCCTGGATAAGTAATCCCGGAATATCTGTTGCGGAAATAAAAACGCCCGCACCGCCAGCCCCGCTAACCAATAGGGGGGCGACGCGCGGGCAACGGTTCCCGGTACCTGGAACCACTCGCTTACAAACGTTACTGAGTCGCTATTTCTGCGTTACCGGAAAGCCCATGCGCTCTACCATCCGCACCCAGGGCACTCGCCACCCTCCCTTTTCATCCAGCGTATCCAGTGCGTACATGGTGATCTTGGCGCCGATCCAGCGGAAGGGTTCCGGGGGAATATATGCCGGCTGCGAGCGCGCAAATTTCAACGCACGCTCCGGTACCTTCCTGTCATCCAGAATTGCCAGTGCCACCCGGGCCCCGAAGCGTGTTGCGGTAACGCCGAAACCGGAATAGCCGCCCGCATACAACATCCGGCCGCCATGGTAATGCTGGTAGTGCACCGCCATGCGGGTTGTCAGGGCAATGGGGCCGCTCCATGCATGGGTGAAGCGCACACCCCGCAGCATGGGAAAGGTGCGGTAAAAATTGTCGATCAGTCGCAGATAGGGATCCGGCGTCCTGTCCTCTGCAGGGTCGGTATTGTTGCCAAAGAAATAATCCAGGCGGCCGCCAAACAGGATCCGGTTATCCGCCGTCAGTCGCATATAGTTAAGCTGGGTGCGGGTATCGTAGATACCCTGGCGGTTGTGCCAGCCAATGGCTGCCATCTGCTCCTCGCTCAACGGCTCGGTGACGACGATGCGATCGCGAATGGCGGCAACCCGTTTGCGAATTTTGCGGTTGCCTGCAGCAAAGGCGTTGGTAGCCAGCAGCACGCGGTTGGCCAGCACACGGCCACAGGGAGTTGTCACTTCAACGCCGCCGCTTTTTTTCCGGTTGCTGACCATGGGTGTGTTTTCGTAAATCTGCACTCCCAGTTCCAGCGCTACCCGCTTGAGGCCCCAGGCCAGTTTTGCCGGGTGCACGGTACCACTGCGCTTCTTCGACCAGAGGCCGCCACTGAACAGCGGCGACCGGACTTCGCGCCGTACGCTTTCGGCATCCAGCAGGTGGGCATCGTGGCCGTAGTGGCAATAGAGTTCATGCTCCTTTGCGATATCAGCCAGTCCTTCGTCGCCGATGGCTACGGTCAGCTCACCGCCCCACTCCAGGTCGCAGTCGATTCCATAGCGCTCGATCGTCTCGCGGAACCCGTCGAGGTTTTCCTTGCCCAGTCGCTCCAGCTCCTCCATATCATCCGGGTACAGTCGCTGGGCATTCTGGAGTCCGTGCATTACCGAAGTTGAGAGGATCGCCGCCGGGCGCCCGGAAGCGCCAATGGCAATGCTGCTGGCCTCGATCAGGATCACTTCCCGGGCCGGGTTGGCCTCCTTGGCCTGCACCGCTGCCCACAGGCCGGTGAAGCCCCCGCCCACAATCAGCAGGTCACAGGAAAGGTTTTCCTGCAGGGCCGGCTCCTCCCGTGGACGCTGGGAGTTGTCCAGCCAGTAGGGAAAGAAGGTAGTGTGCTGTAGCGCAGCCAGGGCATCCGCCCGGGTCTGTTCATCTGTCATTGTTGGTCTCTCATCATCGCGGTATCGCCAGCGCAGGATTAATAGAGGTTGTAGCGAACCGACATCCCGAAGGTGGTGGGTGCCTGGCGATAGTAGGAACGGCCTGCAAAACTGGAAAAGGCGTAAGTTTCGGCGCTGCTGTCCTCGATGTTCTTGACCCAGGCGCCGAGCTCCCAACGACCGTCAAAATCGGACAGGGTTGCTTCTGCATCCCAGGAATGCACGGGACCGGAGAGCGCATTGGCATCCGCAAGCTGGGCGGTCATTTCGCCGCTGTAGGTGTAACTGGTCTGCAGCCGCAGGTTGTAGTCGGCCACCGGCAGGTCGTAGGCCACCAGGCTGTTGTAACTCCACTCCGGGGACTGTGACAGCGCGGCGCCTTCCGGCAGTGGTGCCGCCAGGGCATCGACAAACAGCTGGTTCACACCATCGGCCGCGCCATTGACCGCCGCATTCGCCTCGATACCGCGCATCTCGGCGGTGCCCGGTGCACGCGTAACTTCGCTGTCGAGATAGGCAACGCCCGCCATCAATGTGAGGTTGTCAGTTGGCAACCAGTGCAGGTCCATCTCAAAACCGTTGGTGGTGGACTCGGGGACGTTGACGAGGGTGGTATCGGCCACGGGGAATTCGAGGAAATTACTGAAATCGTCAACGATAATGGTGACCAGGGACTGGCGATCCGTGTAATCAAGACTAAAGATCGCACCGTTCAGCTGAAGCGCGGCATCGAACAGCGTCGCCTTGAAGCCGGCCTCGTAAGAAATCACCTCTTCGGGTTCCACGTAGGCCCAGCTGATATCATCGAGGATCGCGGCACCGTAGTAAGCGCCGGCCTTGTAGCTGTTGGCCACATTGCCGTACAGCAGCAGGTCGTCGGTCAGCTGCCAGTCCAGTCCGAGCTTACCCGTAACCGCGCTCTCGCTGGCGCTGTCATCCAGCGCAGTGATCACGTCATTGAAAGAATAAATATCGTCGTGGTTATTGGAGATACCGTCGAAGCTGCGATCATCCGCGCTGTAGCGAATACCGGCGACCAGGTTGAGGGTGTCATTGAGCGCGGTTTCCGTGTGCAGGTAGGCCCCCCACGAGCCTGTCACCTGCTCATAGCTTGCCGTCAGCAGGTCCCAGCCCTGGACCGGGACATCCGCCGGGTCCAGCACAAAGGTGCTGGCGACGGAATCGGTGACGAAGAATGAATCATCGAAGGTATCTGTCACCGTCACGGTATCTTCGGAAATGTTGACACCGGCCACCCAGGAGACGGCCCCGGCACCGTTGCTCACCAGGCGGAATTCCTGCGACCACTGGCTGATCTCGTTGTCCTGGAACAGATCGAGGATCGCCGCCGACGCACCTCCATAATTGTCGACGACGGCGCGCTCGTAGTTATCCAAAGCACTGATGGAAACCAGGTCAAAAAACTCAAAGCCGTAATTCAGGTTCAGGGACGCGCCGTAGCCGGATTCATCGCGGCTGACGTCCAGGTTGCCGACATTGACCCGGGTCGGGTCGGCAATGCTGTTCAGCATATCGAAGGACAGGTCACCGAAGGCTTCTCCGAGGCCGCTCACCTGGGGCGAAACCGGCGTGGACCTGTCTGAGCTGAAGTAAACCTTTGCCAGTGCCTCGCCATTACCGGCAAAGGGGAACAGGACCTGGCCGCGACCTGCGGCACGATCGACGCTGCCATATTCCCGGCCGGTAATGGCGTCCTCCTGCCAGCCGTCGGCCCTTGACACATTCAGGCTCAGGCGGCCCAGCACCTCGCCGCTGATCTCACCGCTGACAACGCCGGTCAGTTCCGTCGCGTTGTAGTTACCCAGGCCCGCCTCGACAAAGGACTCAAACTCACTGGTGGGCTTGCGACTGATAAAATTGATCGCACCACCGGTGGTATTTTTTCCGTAGAGGGTTCCCTGCGGCCCCTTGAGCACTTCCACCCGCTCGATGTCGAACAGCTGGCCACCGAGGAATGCCGGGTTGCTGGCAAACACCTCGTCGGTGTAAATACCTACCCCGCTGCTGTTATTGGGACTGAAATCATCCAGGCCGATACCGCGGATGGCGAACACCGGGGTGCCACCCGAGGTGGAGTTCACGGTAACCAGGCCCGGCGTGTGTGCACCCAGGTCGACAGCACTGTCGACGCCCATGCTTTCCATCATTTCACCGCTGAGGGCACTGGCAGACACGCCAATATCGTTGACGGACTGTTCGCGCTTCTGCGCCGTAACACTGACTTCCTCGATCTGCCGGGCGGCAGCGGTGGAGGACAGGGCGATACCGGAAACCAGAACACCGGCAATGGCGAAGGCAAGTGAGTTTTTCGGGTAGCCACCGCTGGTGGCACTGACAGGTGAAAGCATAGAGATCCCTCTGGACACAGTTATCTGTTTTATCGTGGGATCCACTATAAAAACCGAATAGAAATTCGGGTATCACCCCAATGGGTGAGTAAGGCGGGTTTCGCTTTATTTTTCCGGGGAACAAAAAAACCCGCGGGTGCGGGTCAAACAGGATGGCGCTGCAGCGCCTGCGGCGCTGCCGGCCGGAACCGGGCCGGATTACACTGCCCGGTAGCTAGTCAGGTCATGTAGCAGTAACAGGCATTCCACTGGCCTCGGTAATTTTTCCCCTACCCTGCTTCTCCGCCCAGAGAATTGCCATCTCGCCCAGCAACAGGGTAATTATCGAGCCCACCAGCACCGGCCACTGGATGCCCTCGCCCGGGGTATACACAAACAGGAAGATACTGCCCACCAGTACCAGGACACACAGCGATGTCAGTACCAGTGCCCCGAGATTACCGCCGGGCACACGGAAGGGACGCGAACGCGATGCGTCAGTGCGGCGCATTTTCAGGAATGCCAGGAACATGCCCACGTAGGGGAGCAGGAAAATCACCCCGCTGAAGGCAAACAGGGACCAGAACAGGTCTTCATTGGAATTCACCAGAAAGCCGTACAGGACCAGGATAAAGGTACTCAGTATGCCCATCAGTACGGCCGCGCCCACCGGGGTATTGCGGCTGCGGCTCTTGATCGCAAAAACCTGAGGCAGCTCACCTTCCTCCGCCGCCTCGGCGGCAGCGCGGTTACCGCCGATGGCCCAGGTCACACCGTTGGAGAAGAAGGTATAAAGCGCGGCCAGGCCCAGGGCCATCACCAGCAGGCCACCATATGGCAGCTGGGCAAAAAACATTTCCAGGGTATCCACCAGGCCCTCGACCAGGTCGATGTCCTGTGCCGGGATTGCTGCCAGGATTGCGGTTGTGCCCAGTGTGTAGAGCGCGAGGATAATGACACCCGAGACCAGGATTGAACGCGGGACATCCCGCTGCGGGTTGCGCATTTCCTCGCTGCTGGCACTGATCAATTCGAAGCCGAGCATGCCGTAGATAATAGCGGGGATATACTGCAGGCTGTCGCCCAGGTTCGGCTTAATACTGTCAAAAGTAATCGGGTTGGCAAGTCCGTTGTCCGCGGCATGGAAAATCGCACCGACAATAATCGCACCGAAAATTATGATCTTGAGGATAGCGCCGATGTTTGGCACCCACTTGCCGACATTCAGTGTAACCACGTTGGCAGCCACCGCGACCCAGGTCAGCACAATGCCGAGGCCGATCTGCCCCGCCACCCCCATCTGCGGCCAGAACAGCTGTTTGGCGACACCGGCAAAGAGAATGAAAATGGCCGGCATCCAGATGGCTACATTAACCCAGTAACTCCAGCTGATACGCGATCCCCAGCGACCGCCGAAGGCATCTCGTACCCAGGCATAAATGCCGCCTTTTTCCGGGTAGGCACAGCCCAGCTCTGCCGATACCAGCGCAAAGGGCACAAAGAAAAACAGCCCCAGGAACAACCACCAGAAAATACTGGAAGTACCGATGGCCGCGGTGGCGGCCAGCGTATCCACCAGCAGGATGGCAGAGACGGTAAACAGGATCATATCCCGCTTGCCAAGGTTCTTTTTAACTACAACGTCCGTCACGGTAAGACTCCCGCGTTATTTCAGTGATTATTATTATCAGCCGGTGGCCATGCGGTTTATGCCGCGGGGGCACCCAGCTGTGCCGATTTGAGCTCGGTAAACTCCTCCACGCCGTGGTGGGAAAACTCGCGACCATTACCACTCTGTTTGTAACCGCCAAACGGAGCGCGGTAATTGAACTCGCCGCCATTGACAAAACACAGGCCGGCGCGAATCCGGCGCGCAATCGCCAGGGCTTCCTCGTGGTTCCGGGCGTATACACCGGAGGACAGGCCATAGGGTGTATCGTTGGCAATACTTACGGCCTGGTCGAGGTCGTCGTAGGCAATCACGCACAGCACCGGTCCAAAGATTTCCTCGCGGGCGATGCGCATGTCGTTGCTGACCCCGGCAAAAACCGTGGGCCGGGCAAAGAAGCCCTGGGGCAGGCCATCCGGTTTACCCGGGCCGCCGCAGACCAGGCTGGCACCCTCATCGAGGCCGACCTGGATGTAGTCCTGCACCTGCTGCCACTGGCGCTCTGACGAGAGCGGCCCCATAAAGGCATTCGGCCCCGTCCCCACCTCGATCTCGGCCACCCGTGTGCGAATAATCTCCAGGGCCTCGTCGTGGCGACTGGCAGGCACCAGCATGCGGGTGAGTGCGGTGCAGGTCTGGCCGCTGTTGAGCATCACATCGTCCACGCCATAGCGGACTGCGGCGGTGAAATCACAGTCGTCGGTGATGATGAACGGGGACTTGCCACCCAGTTCCTGGGTCACCCGCTTTACCGTGGGCGCACAGGCCCGGGCAATCTCGATGCCGGCGCGGGTCGAGCCAGTAAACGAGAGCATGTCCACCTGCGTGTGCTCGCAGAGGGCCTGGCCCACCTCGGGGCCGCGACCCGGCACCAGGTTAAATACACCGGCGGGCAGGCCGGCCTGATGAAGGATTTCCGCCATCAGGTAATCCTGCAGTGGCGTCTGCTCCGAGGGCTTGGTCACCATGGTGCAGCCTGCCGCCAGCGCAGCGCCCACCTTGCCGACAAACTGGTGCAGGGGATAATTCCACGGGTTGATAAAACCGCACACTCCTACTGGTTCGCGCCATACCAGCGAGTGACCGTGTTCGGCGGTTTCCCCGGTTATGGCGGCGTGGTCGGCAAACAGCCGTATGGCCTCGATCGGGCCCTCCACGTGCAGCCAGCCGCTGATATGGTGGGGACAACCCATGCTGGTGGAAACAGCGTCGACAAGAGCTTCCTTCCGGGCCTCCATCAGGTCGGCGACCCGCAGCAACAGTGCGCGTCGCTGATCGGCGGGAGTGATGGCCCAGCCGTCGAAGGCACGGACAGCGGCCTGCACGGCACGGTCCACATCCGCCGGGGTACCGGCGGGCACGCGGCTAACCAGCGCGCCGGTGGCGGGATTGGTGACTTCCAGCCAGTCGGGGGAAGCGGACTCCACCCACCGGCCATCGATATAGATCTTGTTATGGTTTTGCATCTTCTTCGGCTTTTCTACTGCTGTGCGTGGAGTGGCGATCCGGGCACGCTGCCGGCAATTGGCGCCATTTTCGACTGTCCGGGAACCGGAGCTATCGTCTACCAAACAAACAATCTGCGCAATCGTTAATCTTTTTCGAATTATTATTCAGTATGCGTGATCAACAGGGCGGCCACTATCACCTGTTCAGGTGATAGCGGCGGGATTGGCAGGATGGAAGCTGGTGCGCGGCGTGGCTTATGCCCCGGGGCGCGGGCCCTCCGCGGGCTGGGCAAGGGTCTGTTGCAGGACGCGGGCCGGGGGCGCCAGCGGCGCGCCGCGGCTTTCCAGCCACTGGAATACCAGCCCCAGTACCAGGCTGGTGCGGCTGTTCAACCGATCGCTGCGGTCGCTGACCAGGTAGAGCGACTGGCCGATGGTAAACGGGCGCTCGATTACCGTGGCCAGGCGTCCGCTCTTCAGGTCCTCGCTGACCTCCAGGCGGTCCGCAAGGGCCACCCCCATTCCCAGCCGCGCGGCCTCTATCGCCTGGTAGGCATAGTCCACGGATACGGCATTGGCGAGCGGCGCATACTCGACTCCCTGGGCGGTGAACCAGCCGGGCCACTGCTGCTGGCGATCGTGCAGCAGTGGCAGGGCCAGGAGGTCGCGGGGCCGGGCCAGCTTGCCGGCCCCACCCGCCGCCTGCAGCAACTGGGGGCTCGCCACCGGCAGGTAGTGTTCCTGGTACAGCGGGCACACTTCCCGCCCCGGCGCCTGCGGTTCCCCGAGGCAGATAGCGATGTCCACTTCACTGGCAAGGCGTGTCGCGCGCGGCTCGATGGTGACCAGGCGCAGCCGGATTTCCGGGTAGCGGGCCTGCACCTCGCGCAGAATCCGCATCAGCCAGCGCACCGCAATCGTGGCTGTCGAGGCAATAACCACTTCCCCGCTGAGGCTGTCCGGGTCCAGGTACAGCAGTCCCTTCTCCAGCCGCCCGAAGGCGTCGCTGACCACCCGGTGCAACCGCCGCCCGGCTGCGGTGAGTTCCAGCCGGTTGCCGGTGCGCAGGAACAGCGGCGTGCCGAGCCGGTCCTCGAGATCCCGGATCTGGCGGCTGAGTGCCGGGTGGGAAACATGCAGTTCGTCCGCGGCGCGGCGCATATGGCAGTGGCGCCCCACGGCGTGGAAGCTTCGCAGGGAGGTGAGGGAGAGGTTCCTGAGCGCGGTGGGCATCGGGTTATCCGGAGTTGGACTGTCACTTCTGGTGCCTTAAAGACACCATAACGGCAATTAAAAGTTAATTGTGTCGATAAATGCAAACCATAGACTGGTGTGCACGGCTCCCGCACGCCTCCCTGGACATCCCCGGGCGCCGACAGAATAAGTTTAACGACCGGGATTCCCCCTTATGACCGATAACAGCAAGATCCGCGTGGACGGCCAGCGCCTGTGGGATTCGCTGATGGCAATGGCGGCCATCGGTGCCACAGATAAGGGCGGCTGCAACCGCCAGGCGCTCACCGACCTGGACAAACAGGGCCGCGACCTCTTCGTACAGTGGTGCCGCGACGCCGGCTGCAGCGTCGACATCGACAGCATGGGCAATATCTTCGCCCGCCGGCCCGGCAGCAACCCGGACCTGCCGCCGGTGCTTACCGGCTCTCACCTGGACACCCAGCCTACCGGGGGCAAGTTCGACGGGGTTTACGGCGTGCTGGCGGGACTTGAGGTGATGCGCGCCCTGAACGACGCCGGCATCGAAACCGCGGCGCCGCTGGAAGTGGCGGTGTGGACCAACGAGGAGGGCGCGCGCTTCTCCCCGGCCATGATCGGCTCCGGGGTCTGGAGCGGCAACTTCGAGCAGGACTACGCCTACGCCCGCACCGACAAGGAAGGCAAGGCCTTCGGCGACGAGCTGCAACGTATCGGCTACCGGGGACCCACACCGGCAAGGGCGCGCCCGCTCACCGCCGCCTTCGAGGTGCATATCGAGCAGGGCCCGATCCTCGAGGCCGAGGAAAAGCAGATCGGTGTGCTGTCCGGTGTGCAGGGCATGTACTGGTACGACCTGACCCTCACCGGCCAGCCATGCCACGCGGGACCCAGCCCGATGGAGGGACGCCGCGACCCGTTTATGGCCCTGCACCGCGTGCTCGACCGCCTTTACCGGCTGGCGGAAGAGTTCGCCCCCTGGGCCCGTGTCACTTTCGGCGATATCCGCGCCGAGCCCGGCAGCCGCAACACCGTGCCGGAGAAACTGGTGCTGGCGGTGGACCTGCGCCACCCGGAGCAGGAAGTGCTGGACGAAATCGACCGTCGCTTCCGCGAAATTACTGCGGAGATTGCGGCCGATACCGGTGTAGAGGCCGAAATTCGTGATGAATGGCGCTCTCCGGCGGTGGCCTTCGCGCCACCCTGCGTGGAGGCCGTGCGCGCCGCCGTAGCCGAGCTCGGCTACAGCAACAAGGAAATGGTCTCCGGTGCCGGCCACGACTCCGTCTATGTCTCCCGCGTGGCCCCCACCGGCATGATCTTCGTGCCCTGCGAAAAGGGCCTGTCCCACAACGAGGCCGAGAACGCGGAGCCGGTAGACCTGGAAGCCGGCGCCAACGTACTGCTGCACGCCATGCTGAAGATGGCGAACGACTGAGCAGCGGTAAAAACAAACCCCTTCACCTGAAATGAAGACCCCGGTGTCGGGGTCGCCCTGGAGGGGAATCAAGACCACCGGGCCCCGGTGCCCGAAAGATTTTCAAGAACCCGAGGCAGCAATGACCGAATTCACCTACAAACACCGCAACGACAACGGCAACACTGCGGCCCTGGGTCGCTGGGGCATCGATTCCGAGCACGGCGTGCTCACCGACCTGCTCGTCGGCCCTATCGACCACTACACCTGGCAGACCGGCAACGCCGCCTCGCGCCGCTCGCTGCGCCTGGGACGCCAGTTCGATGCCGCCGTGGCAAAGCGCCAGTACCAGGAGATGCTCGACGCCTACAGACATGCCGGAGTGAACACTCACCTGCTGCCGGCGGATGAGAACCTCCCCTACCAGCTGTACGCCCGCGACTCCTCCGTAATGACCCCCTGGGGCCCGATCGTGACGCAGATGTACAGCCCCTGGCGCCGCGGCGAGTGGGTCGACGTGGTAAAGACTTACGAAAAGCTCGATATCCCCATTTACGACATCATCACCGCCGGCAGTCTCGAGGGTGGCGATTTCATGGTGCTGGAACCGGGCGTGATCCTGTGCGGCTACAGTGGCGAGCGCACTTCACCCCAGGGCTTCCAGCAGATGAAAAACTGGATCGAAAAAGAGGGCTGGGAGGTCAGGGGCTATGAATTCGACCCCTACTTCCTGCATATCGATGTACTGGTGGCGGCATTGGCGGAGAAGCTGGTGGCGGTGTGCGTCGACGCCGTGGAGCCGGAACTGGTGCAGTGGTTCAGGTCGCGCAACTTCGAGATCATCGATATCTCCTACCCGCAGGTGATGGAGCTGGGCGTCAATGTCGTCGCACTGGGCAACGACCGGGTGATGCTGCCGGCCGACAACACCGAGCTGAAGGAAAAGTGTCGCGCCCGCGGCCTGGAAGTGATCGATCCGGATATCTCCATGATCACCGCCGGCGGTGGCGGCGTTCACTGCATGTGCCAGCCGCTGGCGCGCAAGCCGGGATAACAGCGCCCAGGATCCACAACAAAAAAGGCGGCCATTGGCCGCCTTTTTTACTTGTTTTTTCCCTTCCGCTTACTTGCCCTGGGCCCGCATCAGGCCGGACGCCCCGATCCCGCCGGCCGCACAGGCCATGACAATCACCAGCGGCGTCAGCGCCCCCAGGTGCATGGCACCGAAGCCATAACCACGCATGGGCAACAGCAGGAACAGCATGATGCCGGCGGGAATCAGCGACAGGAAAAAGCCCCGCTCCACCCACGACCGCTGCCAGGGCAACAGGAAAATCAACCCGCAGATACCGCCCCAGACAATTCGCTGGTAGAGGTAGGCATTGGACAGGTAGGGGGCGATATCGACACCGACCCAGCGGGTGAATCCGTGGTACCCCATGGCCCACAGCCCCAGGGCGTAGCACAGCCCACCGAATGCACCGGCAGCAAAACAGAAGGAAAGGTTTCTCAGGAATTCGCGCACGTTTTACCTCAAATCAACGTCGTTTATTGTTTTTCCAGACAGCGAAGACGCTAGAGCGCGGCGCGCAGGCGTTGCAACACCGGCTCTACTTCGGGATAGACACCGCGCCAGAGGTAGAAGGACTCCGCCGCCTGCCCCACCAGCATTCCCAGGCCGTCAGCGGACTCCGCGCCCTGATCGGCGGCCCAGCGCATAAAGGCGGTTGGCTCCGCACCATAGACCATGTCGTAGGCGCGGCAACCCGGGGCCAGCACGCTGTCCGCGATCGGTGGCGCCTGGTCACTGAGGCTGGCAGAGCTGGCGTTGATCACCAGGTCGTACTCACCGGGGATATCCTCCAGGCCGCCGCCGCTCAGCGGGCCAATACCGGCAAAGGTCTCGGCCAGCTGCAGGGCCCTGGCCGCGGTGCGGTTGGCAATATGCAGTGCGGCCGGTTTTTCCTGCAACAGTGGCAGCAGCGCGCCCCGCGCCGCGCCGCCGGCCCCCAGCAACAGGATCCGCTGGCCGCGGGGGGTCCAGCCCAGCCGCACCAGGTCGGCCACCAGCCCGGCACCGTCGGTATTGTCCCCGAGGATAGAGCCATCTTCCTCGCGCTTGAGCGTATTGACCGCCCCGGCCGCCTGCGCCCGGGGCGTCAGGGTATCGGCAAAGGCGCAGGCATCGAGCTTGAAGGGTACGGTGACATTGAGGCCGCAACCGCCCCCGGTAAAGAATTCCCGCGCGAAGCGGGCAAAATCGTCCCGCTCCACCAGTTCACGGCCGTAGTCCAACTGCTCACCGGTCTGCTCGGCAAAGGCGCGATGAATCTGCGGTGACCTGGAGTGCGCGATCGGGTTGCCGACCACGGCATATTGATCTGTCATCTGTGTTTCCGTCCGCTGGCAGGTTGGCCGGCGTATCAACGCCGGCGCAGCGCTTCGCGAATCCGGCGGGTTTCATCCACGGCGACCAGGCCATCGATCTTCAGTGTGCCCTCGAAATCACTAACCAGGTAGCGGGTGGTGGCGCTGTAGACTTCCGCGCTGCTGTTGTTTTCCCGGCGCAGCAACACCCAGTTCAGTGACACCTGGGCACTGTTTTCATTCAACTCGGTGATATCGGAGACAGCGCCGACAATCTGGTCGACGCCGAGGCGCCGGTATATCGCCAGCAGCCGCGCCACCAGGACGACAAAGTCGTTCCGGTTCACCGCGGCCTTGCCGCCACGCTCACTGTAATAGTGCAGCGGGAAGCGGTAGAAATCCGCGACCTGCTCGGCATCCCCGCTCTCGAAGGTGCGTCGGTACTCCACAAACAATCGGTTGATGGCCTGTTCGCGCGCCTGGTCCAATGTCCTGTCCCCCTGAGTAAATCGAGCCGCTGTATCAGACCCAGTCACGGGCCGGCAGGAAGTCGGAATACAGCCGCGCCTCGGCAGAACCGGGCTCGGGATGCCAGTCGTACTCCCAGCGCACCAGTGGCGGCAGCGACATAAGGATGGACTCCGTACGGCCACCACTCTGCAGGCCAAACAGCGTCCCCCGGTCGTAGACCAGGTTGAATTCCACATAGCGACCGCGCCGGTAGAGCTGGAAGTCCCGCTCGCGCTCGCCGTAGGCGGTGTCCTTGCGCCGCTGCACAATCGGCAGGTAGGCGTCCAGGTAGCTGTCCCCCACCGCGCGCATCAGGGCGAAGGCGTTGTCGAAGCCGCCGTCGTTGAAGTCGTCGAAAAACAGCCCGCCGACACCCCGGGCCTCATCCCGGTGCCTGAGGTAGAAATAATCGTCGCACCACTGCTTGAAGCGCGGGTAGACCTCCTCCCCGAAAGGCTGGCAGGCTTTCTTTGCCGTCTGGTGCCAGTGCACCACATCCTCTTCCACCCCGTAATAGGGCGTCAGGTCATAGCCGCCGCCGAACCACCAGACCGGCTCGGCACCGGGCTTCTGCGCCACGAACAGGCGCACATTGGCATGGCTGGTGGGCACATGGGGGTTGCGCGGGTGGATCACCAGCGACACGCCCATGGCCTCGAAGGAACGGCCTGCCAGCTCCGGCCGGTTGGCCGTGGCCGAGGGCGGCAGGCCATCGCCGAACACATGGGAGAAATTCACCCCGCCTTTTTCGATCACGCTGCCGCCCTCCAACACACGGGAGCGGCCGCCGCCACCGCCGGGGCGTTCCCAGCTGTCTTCGCGGAAAGTGCTGCCATCCTCGGCCGCCAGGGCCTGGCAGATCTGGTCCTGCAGTTCGAGCAGGTAATTTTTCACCGCCGCGATATCCAGTGCGGTGGAATTTGCATCGCTCATGGTCAGAAGTTCGCTTTCTGGGGAATGGTTCAGCGGCCCGGTCGCAGGACATCGCCGCTGATCAGGTCGCGGATCTCGCTGGGGGTTGCCCGTCCGCCGGTGGCACCGCCGCCGACAAAATCCAGCGCACCGCCGAAGTAACGCAATACCTGGTACTTGTGGCGCGGCGGTTGCGCGCCCCCCGGGTTGGCGGAGGTGGACACGATAGCACCGCCAAACTCCCGGCATAAAGCCGCCGTGAATGGATGCGCTGTGCAGCGCAGGGCCACGGAGTGATGGGCGCCGCTGATCCAGGGAGGCACGCGGCCGAAGTGGGGTACCAGCCAGGTGACAGGCCCGGGCCAGGTGCGGTGTAGCTGCTGCAGCTGGTTGCCGGTGAGGTTGTCCAGCAGGGGGGAGAAATCGTCCTCGTCACCGGAGACCAGGATCAGGCCCTTGGCCAGCGGGCGATTCTTCAGGCGCAGCAGGCGCTCGACCGCGTCCCGGTTATGCGGGTCGCAGGCGAGCCCCCACACCGATTCGGTGGGATGCGCAATCACGCCGCCCGCGGCGAGGACGCGGGCGGCGAAGCGGACATCCAGTGGCGATACCGCCATGATCGGATCCGCTTACTTGGACTTGCGCTGCTCGAGGTTTTTCTGCAGCTGCTCGTCCTTGGCGATGATCGCCTCGGCGTTGGCACGACGCTCATCCACCAGCTTCTGGTGCATCTCCTTGTCGGAGGAGCCGATGATCTGCGCGGCCAGGTAGGCGGCGTTCTTGGCACCGGCCTTGCCGATCGCCACGGTCGCCACCGGGATACCACCGGGCATCTGCACGGTGGACAGCAGGGCGTCCAGGCCGTCCAGGGAAGCATTGATCGGTACACCGATCACCGGCTTCAGGGTAGTAGCGGATACCGCACCGGCCAGGTGGGCGGCCATGCCGGCGGCACAGATAAAGGCCGCACAGCCGCGCTGGTCGGCATCGGTAACGTACTTGTGGGTGTTTTCCGGGGTGCGGTGGGCGGAAGTGACTTTCACTTCAAAGGGAATGTCGAACTTCTCCAGCACGCCAAAGGCGGCTTCCATTACTGGAAGGTCGGAATCAGAACCCATCAGGATGGCGACAAAAGGCTTGCTCATTTCAGCTCTCTCAACACAGTCGATGCGGTAAAGACGCGGCAATCTAGCGGATTGGCCTGCGCAAAACAAGTTCCGCCCCGGGGTCTCGCCTGGGCTGTGGTCACCGCCCCTTGTTTCGGGCCGGCCGCGCGCGGGGGGAGCTTCCAACAATAAAGCGCAAATCGCGGCGGCGTGGGGTGTTTCCGGCGCCACCACACCAAGGATGTGCCGGGTCGGCGCCGCTTTCACTGCCATATCAGTCTGCAGCAGTCAGCTGCGCCTGCAGGTGGGTGGCGCCCCGCGCCGTCAGCTGGAAGCCACCGGGCACCTGCTCCACCAGCCCGGCCAGTTCCATGCGCAGCAGTATCGCCATCAATTCGCCTGCCGCGGCGCCGGTATCGGCCGCCAGTTGCTCCAGGCTGCGCGGGTCCCCGCCCAGCGCTACCACCAGCCGTCCCTCTTCCACCGGCAGCGCCTCGAGGGTGGCCGGCGGTGCCGTCGCCGGTACATGTATCCCCCCCAGCTGGGTAACGATATCCGACGCGGTCTCCACCAGCGCCGCGCCCTGTTTGATCATTTCATGGCAGCCGCGGGCCAGCGGGTTGTGGATGGAACCGGGGATGGCGAATACCTCGCGGTTCTGCTCCAGCGCCAGGCGCGCGGTGATCAGGGAACCCGAGCGGACCGCCGCCTCCACCAACAATACCCCCCGGGCGAGGCCACTGATGATACGGTTGCGGCGCGGGAAGTTGGCGGCCTCGGCGGCGCTGCCGAGCGGCTGCTCACTCAGCACCGCACCGCCGCGATCGATGATTTCTGCGGCCAGCGCATCGTGGCGACGGGGGTAGATCCGGTCGATGCCGCTGCCGAGCACTGCCAGCGTGGCACCGCCGGCATCGAGCGCACCGCGGTGCGCAGCGGCATCCACGCCCAGCGCAAGTCCCGAGGTAATGGCAAAACCCCCCGCGGCCAGTTCCCGGGCAAAGGCGTGGGCATTGTCCAGCCCGGCGCGCGAGGCGCGGCGGGCACCCACCACCGCCACCTGCGGCAGGTGCAGGGCGGCAACATTGCCCTTGAGGTAGAGGACAGGTGGTGGCCGGGAAATCT
Source organism: Microbulbifer sp. YPW16 (assembly GCF_021290385.1). Classification (GTDB taxonomy): domain Bacteria; phylum Pseudomonadota; class Gammaproteobacteria; order Pseudomonadales; family Cellvibrionaceae; genus Microbulbifer; species Microbulbifer zhoushanensis. Next base: position 2,534,826 of record NZ_CP089928.1, on the reverse strand, counting down.
CCCGCAGCAGGGCCGGGTAGTCCTCGTGGGAGTGTTCCAGGGGTTGTATGCCGCGGTCACGACAGCGCGCCTGCTCCTCCCGCACCCATTGCAGCAGTGCACAGTCACTACCGCGCTGGCGATATTCACGCCATTGCTGGCGCGCCCGCGGGGGGAGCCTGTCGAGCAGTGACTGGGGCAGGGAATCAAGGGCCGCGGCAGCGGAGCCGTAACGGTCCAGCAGTTGCCAGTAACGGGCGGGGCCCAGGCCCTCCAGGCGCAGCAGGGCCATGGTGGGAGTCAGCGCATCCATGCGTCTTCCGGAGTTTTGTCAGGTGGCGCGCCCGTTTGGCTGGGCGGCCAGCGGGACCGGGGCGACCGGCGCCCCGCGATCGATCAGGGGTTGCGGACCAGGTCCAGGACTTCCAGGGCCCGGTCGGCCTCGAGCACCAGGCCCAGGCTCATCTTGTCGAAAGTGCGGAAAACCATCAACAGGCCGGCGCGCTCGTCGGGCAGCTTCACATTTTCGCGCTCGATGCGGTCGCGCACCACGGCACCGCGCTTGTAGATCGCCAGTACGTGGCCCGGCTGCAGGCCCTCGCGCTCGCCCTGGTTGATGGCAACCACGTCGTACTTACCGATCTGGGTGACGCCTTCTTCCACGCCCAGGATCACGCCCTCCACCGGGGTGGCCGGCGCGCCCGGCTGGAACAGTGCGGCAATGGAGCGCTCCTCCACCGGCAGCAGGCGGTCCTCGAGGCGGATCTCGCGGGAAGTGCGGGTCACTTCCATGGTGGCCACGGAGAAATCGCGGCGCTGGTCCGGATCCAGCTGGTAAAGGTCCACATCGCCCACGTCCAGCGCCTGCATCCCCAGGACTTCACCGGTGTAGGGGTCGGTGTAGAGCTCGCCCGGGCGGTAGATACCGTAGGAGGCCAGCGGCGCGCGGAAGTCGCCGCGGGCATAGATGCGCTCGCCGGCACCCATCAGGATCCGCTGGTCCTCACCGGAAATCACGTACGGAGTACCCTCGAAGGCATTGGGCTCGACGATGCGGGTGCGGGACAGGAAGGCGTTGATCGCGTCCAGCGGGATGGCGGGGATGGCCTCGCCCACCGCCTCGCGGCGCACCTGCGGCTCGAGCCGGTCGGCGCCCGGAGACAGGCGGTACGGGCGCGGCCCGCGCTCCAGTTGCAGGCGCGGCTGGCCCTCGACATACACCAGGCGCAGGCGGTCACCGGGGTAGATCAGGTGGGGGTTTTCGACCTGGGGGTTCACCTGCCATATTTCCGGCCAGTACCATGGCTGGGAAAGGAAAGTGCCGGAGATGTCCCAGAGGGTGTCGCCCTTCTGGACCACATACTCGTCCGGGTGGTCCGGATTGAGGCGCACGTCGGCCGCCTGGATGCCGAACGCGGCGGCCAGCAGGAGGCCGGCGGCCAGAATAATTTTTTTCATGGAAGCATTCCTATGCTCTTTATCGCTATAATTCTCAGCGCCGGGCCACAGCCGAGGTGGCGGGAGCATTGTTAACAGCATCCGGCAGGCACGGCCTGCAGCAGCTCCTTGCGGCAAATATCGAGCGCGATCATTATGTTATCAGCGCAAGTTCCATGTTTACTAGAAGTTTGTCACAGGTGATATGGCCAAGCTCGAGATCCTAGAATTCCCCGATCCCCGCCTCCGTCAGGTCGCCAAGCCCGTCGAAACCGTTACCGACGAGCTGCGCACCCTGCTGGACGACATGTTCGAAACCATGTACGAGGCCCCCGGGGTGGGCCTGGCCGCCACCCAGGTAAATGTGCACCAGCGCATCGTGGTGATGGATGTATCCGAAGACCAGAGCGAGCCGCTGGTCTTTATCAACCCCGAAGTGGAAGTGCTGGACCCGGAGATCCACCAGTACGACGAGGGCTGCCTGTCGGTGCCCGGCTTCTATGAGACGGTGGAGCGGCCGCGCCGCGTGCGCGTGAAGGCCCTGGACCGCGACGGCGAGGCCTTCGCCATGGAGGCCGAGGGCCTGCTGGCGGTGTGTATCCAGCACGAGCTGGACCACCTGGACGGCAAGCTGTTCGTTGACTACATCTCGCCCCTGAAGCGCAACCGCATCCGCTCCAAGCTGGAAAAAGCCCAGCGCAAGCGCGCCTGACCGGCTGCCTCACAGTCACAGTGCCGGCGCCCGTGCTCCGGCGCACGCCTCCAGCCAGCGGCTCGCTACACTATTGGCAATTGCCGCTGGCCAACCCGATTCCCGCCATTCCAGAACATTGATGTTATGAGCCTGAAGATTGTTTTTGCCGGCACTCCGGACTTTGCCGCCGTGCACCTGCAGGCGCTGCTCGACAGCGAGCACAGCGTAGTCGCCGCCTACACCCAGCCCGACCGCCCCGCGGGGCGCGGCAAGAAGCTGCTCGCCAGCCCGGTCAAACAGCTGGCGCAGAGCCACGAAATCCCCGTCTACCAGCCCCTGAGCCTGCGCGATGCAACCGCCCAGGCGGAACTGGCGGCGCTCGGTGCCGATGTAATGGTGGTGGTGGCCTACGGCCTGATCCTGCCGCAGGTGGTGCTGGATACACCGCGCCTGGGCTGTGTCAACGTACATGCATCCCTGCTGCCGCGCTGGCGCGGCGCGGCGCCGATCCAGCGCGCCATTGAGGCCGGTGACCCGGAAAGCGGCGTCGCCATCATGCAGATGGAGGCCGGCCTGGATACCGGCCCCGTGCTGGTGGAAAGCCGCTGCCCGGTTACCGCGGTGGATACCGGCGGCAGCCTGCACGACAAGCTCGCCGAAATCGGTGGCCCGGCCCTGCTCGAGGCGCTGGCACAGCTGGCGGACGGCACGGCACGGCCCCGGCCCCAGGACGACAGCCAGGCCAACTACGCCGCCAAGATCAGCAAGGAAGAGGCGCGTATCGACTGGCAGCGCCCGGCGGCGGAAATCGAGCGCCAGATCCGCGCCTTCAACCCGTTCCCGGTGTGCTGGACCACCTATTCCGATGCCCGCGGCGAACAGCGGCTGCGGATCTACCGCGCCCAGCTGGAGCGGGGCTGCCACAGTGATGCGCCGGGCACTATCCTCGGCGCCGATGACGAGGGCATCCTGGTGGCCTGCGGCCGCGAGGCGCTGCGCCTGCAATTACTGCAACTGCCGGGCAAGAAGGCACTGGCCGCGGAGGAAATCCTCCGGGGCTACCCGGACCTCTTTACACCGGGCCAGCGGCTCGGCGGAGTCACAGACAATGACCACTGATACCCGCGCCGCGGCGGCCGGGGTGGTCGCCACCCTGCTCGAGGGCCAGGGCTCCCTGGCGCGCCTGTTGCCACGGGCCGAGCAATCCGTGGCGGAGCGCGATCGCAGCCTGCTGCGCGAACTCTGTTACGGCTGTGCCCGCACTGCCCCGCGACTGCAACTGCTGGCGGACAAGCTGGTGCGCCGTGTCCCGGGCGACACACGCGTGCAGGCACTGCTGCTGCTTGGCCTGTACCAGCTGGAGTACACCCGCATCCCCGATCACGCCGCAATTTCTGCCACCGTGGAGGCGGCGCGCGCGCTCAAGCTGGAGCGCTCCACCGGGCTGATCAACGGCGTGCTGCGCAATGCCCAGCGCAACCGCGAGCAGTTGCAGCGCAAGCTGTCCGGCAACCCGCAATTCAGTTCCATGCACCCGGCCTGGTTGCAGCGGCGCATCAAGGCCGCCTGGGACGTCCGTGCGGCAGAAATCTTCCGCGCCAACAATACCGCCCCGCCCATGATCCTGCGCGTCAATACGGCCCGGGTCTCCCGCGAGGCCTACCTGGAGCAGCTGGCCGGCGCCGGCATCGCCGCCCGCGCCACCGCCGTTTCACCGGTGGGCGTGGTGCTGGAGGAGGCGCAGGCGGTGAGCGACCTGCCGGGCTTCGCCGATGGGGATGTCAGCGTGCAGGATGAATCGGCCCAGCTGGCGGCGCTGCTGCTGGCGCCGGCCGCGGGTGAGCGGGTACTGGATGCCTGCGCCGCCCCCGGTGGCAAGAGCTGTCACCTGCTGGAACTGCAGCCCACTATCCAGCTGGCATGCCTGGACATCGATGAAGAGCGACTCGACCGCGTGGCGGAGAACCTCGAGCGCATGGGTGCCAGCGCCGAGCTGCTGTGTGCCGACGCCGCGGAGACCCGCGACTGGTGGGATGGCGAGCCCTACGACCGCATCCTGCTGGACGCCCCCTGCTCTGCCACCGGCGTGATCCGCCGCAACCCGGACATCAAGCTGGTGCGGCGCGAAGAGGATATTGACGCCCTGGCGGAACTGCAGGCGCGCATTCTGCGGGCCCAGTGGCAACTGCTGCGCCCCGGTGGCAGCCTGCTGTACGCCACCTGCTCGATCCTGCCGGAGGAAAACAGCGCGGTAGTCGCCCGCTTCATTGCGGAGACAGGGGATGCGAGCGACAATACACCACAGATGCTTGGCGGGGTGCCATGGGGCGAGCCGCAGGCAGCGGGGATGCAGGTCTTTCCCGACGCCGGTGGTGGCGACGGATTTTTCTATGCCCTCCTCCGCAAGGCCCCGCAGTGATACCCGCGGCATAACCGGCGCGGGGCCGGACAATAACAGTCAGGGCGGCCGCGGCCGCGAGCCAAACTCAATAATATGAAAATTGTCATTCTCGGCGCCGGCCAGGTGGGAGGCTCACTGGCGGAAAGCCTGGCTTCCGAACGCAACGATATTGTGCTGGTGGACAGCGACGAGAAAACCCTGCGCGAGTTACGCGACCGCATCGATATCGGCATTGTCGCCGGCCACGCCTCGCATCCCGATATCCTGCAGGAAGCCGGAATCGAGGATGCCGACATCCTGGTGGCGGTCACCAACAACGACGAAACCAATATGGCCGCGTGCCAGATTGCCCACTCGCTGTTCCGCGTGCCCACCAAGATTGCCCGGGTGCGCGCCGCCGCCTACCTGCAGTACCCGCAACTGTTCGACCCCCAGTCGATTCCCATCGACGTGCTGATCAGCCCCGAGCAACTGGTATCCGAGTATATTGCCCGGCTGATGGAGCACCCCGGTGCGCTGCAGGTGCTGGATTTCGCCGGTGGCCGCGTACAGCTGGTGGCGGTACGGGCGATCCAGGGCGGGCCGCTGGTGGGCCACCAGCTGCGCTACCTGCGCCAGCATATGCCCAAGGTGGATACCCGCGTGGCGGCCATCTACCGCCGCAACAGCCCCATCATTCCCCAGGGTGACACCGTCATCGAGGCCGGTGACGAGGTGTTCTTTATTGCCGCCCGCGCCGACATTCGCGCGGTGATGAGTGAGCTGCGGCGCCTCGAGCACGGTTACAAGCGCGTAACCATTGCCGGCGGCGGCAATATCGGCCTGCGCCTGGCGCACAAGCTGGAGAACCGGTACACGGTCAAGATCATCGAGCAGAGCCACGAGCGCTGCATCTACCTGTCGGAAGAGCTCTCCAACAGCATCATCCTGCACGGCAGCGCCTCGGACCAGGACCTGTTGCTGGAGGAAAATATCGAGGACACGGATGTTTTCCTCGCGCTCACCAACGATGACGAGGCCAATATCATGTCGTCGCTGCTGGCCAAGCGACTGGGGGCGCGCAAGGTAATGACCCTGATCAACAACCGCGCCTATGTCGAGCTGGTGCAGGGCGGTGAGATCGATATCGCCATCTCGCCGCAGCAGAACACCATCGGCAGCCTGCTGACCCATGTGCGCCGGGGCGATATGGTCAACGTGCATTCTCTGCGCCGTGGCGCCGCCGAGGCCATCGAGGTGATCGCCCACGGCGACAAGCGCACCTCCAAGGTGGTGGGCCGCAAGATCGAGGACATCGACCTGCCGGAGGGGGCCGCCATCGGCGCCATCGTGCGTGAGCGGGATCACGGCAGCGAGGTGCTGATTGCCCATGACGACGTGGTGGTGGAGACCGATGACCACGTCATCGTTTTCCTGGTGGACCGTCGCCACACGCGCCATGTGGAGCAGTTGTTCCAGGTGGGATTCAGTTTTTTCTAGGTTTTTATTTTGTAGGAGCGGCCCATGGCCGCGATCAGGGGCGCCATCGCCCTGCGCTTTTCGCGGCCATGGGCCGCTCCTACCAAAACATATTCAATAACAGGCTGATAGGCGCCGATGCGAATTGCAGTAATTGCGCGAGTTTTCGGGATCCTGCTGACGGTATTCAGCCTGACGCTGTTGCCGCCCATCGGCGTGTCCCTGTGGTATGAAGACGGCACCCATACCGCCTTCAGCATCGCCTTCGCCATCACGCTGATTACCGGCCTGTTCATGTGGCTGCCGGTACACGACCTGCGCCAGGAGATGCGCACCCGTGACGGCTTTGTGGTGACCTCGCTTTTCTGGCTGGTACTGGGCAGCTTCGGTTCCCTGCCCCTGATTATCAGCCCGCAACCCAACCTGGGTATCACCGACTCAATTTTCGAGTCGCTGTCCGGGCTCACCACCACCGGCGCCACGGTGATCACCGGGCTGGACAGCCTGCCGCCAGCGATCCTCTACTACCGGCAACAACTGCAGTGGTTTGGCGGTATCGGGGTGATCGTGATCGCACTGGCGATCCTGCCGATGCTGGGTATCGGCGGCATGCAGCTGTATAAGGCGGAGACACCCGGACCGGTCAAGGATACCAAGCTGACGCCACGGATCGCCGAGACGGCACGGGCGTTGTTTGTGATTTACATTATCCTCACCGTGCTCTGCGGCCTCGGCTACTGGTGGGCCGGCATGACGGTGTTTGATGCGGTGGGCCATGCGTTTTCCACCGTGGCCAACGGCGGTTTCTCCACCCACGACGCCAGCATGGGCTTCTACGCCAACAACCATGCCATCATGGCGATCTGTATCTTTTTCATGTTCACCGCGGCAATCAACTTCGGCCTACACTTCTTCGCCTTCCGCAATCGCACCCTGGGCCATTACTGGCGGGATTCCGAGTTTCGCTTCTGGGTGACCCTGACCCTCTGCTCCGCGGTGTTGATCAGCCTTTACCTCTATTGGCTGGGGATTTTTTCTCCCGGCAGCAGCTTCCTGCACGGTTTCTTCCAGGTGGTTTCCATTGGTACCACGGCCGGTTTCGCCTCGGAAAACTTCTCCGCCTGGCCGGCCTTCCTGCCCTATGTGTTATTGATGCTGGGGATTCTCGGCGCCTGTGCCGGCTCCACCTGCGGGGGCATCAAGGCGGTACGCGGTATGCTGATCATGAAATCGGGTATGCGCGAACTGAACCGGCTGGTACACGCCAACGCGGTGGTGCCGATCAAGGTCAACGGCAAGATCGTACCGGACCGGGTGACCGATGCCGTGTGGGGATTTTTTGCGGTTTATATCCTGTCGTTTTTTGTGCTGACAATTATCGTGATGGCCACCGGTGAGAATTTTGTCACCTCTTTTTCAACCGTGGCCTCCTGCCTCAGCAATATCGGCCCGGCACTGGGGGATGCAGCCGCGCACTATGGGTCGGTCAATGAGGTGGCCAAGTGGTTCCTGATCCTGGCAATGCTGATGGGCCGGCTGGAAATCTTTACCCTGCTGGTATTACTGACCCCGGCTTTCTGGCGTCACTGACACAACGTTGCGCCCGGCCCGGGTAATAGTTCCGCTGCGGCCGCGACAATTACCAGGCCCGTGGCCGTGATTCGGTTACCGTCGCTATTCGAAAGTATCGTGGGTACCGACGATAATCTGTGCGTAACGGGGCAGGAAGGTGACCAGCACCCAGGCTTCCAGCAGGCAACCGAAGGCACTCGCAGCCTGGATAGAGCGGCCAAAGAAGTTTCCGGTGTGGGTATAGTGCGGCGTCCACTCCAGTGCCACCGGCTGGGCGAAGCCCAGGCCGAGTACCAGGAAGGCAACCAGGGTTGCCACCTTGGGTACCAGCCTGGGGGCAACCTTGAACGGCCGCTTTAGCCAGCCCATCAATACCGGGAAAACACTGAGTTGAAGGGTGTAACGGATAATCACCAGCCACACGAACAGGGCCAGCACGGAACTCAGTTGCCAGATCAGTGGCATCAGGCAGAGCACAAAAAGTTTGTCCGCTACCGGGTCCAGCATTGCCCCAAGATGGGAATGCCAGCCACAGCGCCGGGCTAACTGGCCGTCCAGTAAATCCGTCAGGGCACCAACCATAAAGGCCGCCAGTGCAGCCTCGGCATATTGGTTCAGTGACAACCAGATAATGACCGGAATCAACAGGATGCGCAGGGCGGAGAGAAGATTGGGCACATGGCGCCAGGGAGTCGTTGCTGGTGTCTCTGTCATGGTTTAGTAATCGCGCCGCCTTGCGCGGGGGGAAATGTTGTTTATGTGGCAAGGTTTGCTGGGGATCCTGGTATTTACCGCGATCCCGATTTTACTGAGTGAAAATCGCCGTGCGATATCGCCGCGCATGATTGTCGCCTGCCTGGCGCTGCAGTTCGCCATCGCCTGGGTGATGCTGCGGGTCACCTGGGTACAGGACCTGCTGCTGGGCCTCAACAGTGCAGTCAAGGTACTGGAGCAGGCGGCACTGGCCGGCAGCAGTTACATGTTCGGTTACCTGGGCGGTGCGGAGCTGCCGTTCGAGGCCGACGGCCCCGGCACCTCGTTTATTATCGCCTTCCAGGTATTGCCCATCGTACTGTTGATGAGTGCCCTTTCCGCCATCCTGTTCTACTGGGGCATTCTACAGAAAATCATCGGCGGGCTCGGCTTCCTGCTGCAGAAGGCCCTGCGCCTGGATGGCCTGCAGACCTTCAGCGTCGCCGCCAGTGTCTTCTTCGGTATTGTCGAGGCGCCTCTGCTGGTACGCCCCTATTTCGAATCCATGTCCCGCTCTACCCTGTTCCTGCTGATTACCGCCGCCATGTCCACGGTCGCGGGGACCGTCATGGTGTTATACGCCAGCCAGCTGGATGGGATCATCGCCAACCCGGCCGGGCATATCCTGGTGGCATCGCTGGTCAGCATGCCCGCGGCTGTACTGTTCGCGCAGCTGTGGGTCCCACCCGCCGACCGCGAGCAGCACCATATCCCCCCGGTGCGCAGCGAGGCCCAGAGCACCCTCGACGCGCTGGTGCGCGGCACCGAGGACGGCGTCAGGCTGCTGCTGAATATCATCGGTATGATTATGGTGCTGTTTGCGCTGATCTACCTGGTCAATGCGCTGCTGGGTGCGCTGTTCGGTGAGGGGGTCACGCTCGAGTACCTGGCTTCCTTCCTCTTCCACCCGATCGTGTGGCTGATGGGTGTGGACAGTGCCGACCTGGGCCAGGCAGCGGAGCTGATGAGCATCAAACTGATCTTCAATGAGTTTGTTGCCTACCAGCGCATCGCCGAGCTGGGTCCCGGCGCCCTGTCGCCACACAGCTACCTGGTGCTGGTATACGCCATCTGCGGTTTTGCCAATTTTGCCAGCCTGGGCCTGGTGGTGGGTACCATTTCCACCATCGTGCCCGGGCGTACCGCGGAGGTGGCCTACCTGGCCACCCGGGCTCTGTTCGCCGGCCTGCTGGCCACCTGCATGACGGGTACGGTGGTGGGACTGCTACACGGCGGCTGACGGGGCGCTGGATGCCGGCTTGCCCGCGCGCCGGCGTGAAAGCAGCAACCACACCAGCGGCAGGGCCGCCAGCTGCACCAGCAGTGCCAACACCTCGCGCAGCCCCAGCCCGGTTGCCCCGGCCAGGTGCCACAGCGGCCAGCTCATCCCCAGCAGTGCCGGGACCAGCGCCGCCCCCAGCAACAGGGGGGTATTGCCCGCAGGCATACGCACTATCAATAGTGCCACCGGCGACCAGAGCAGCATATTGATCACCAGGTCCTGCAACCCGACCAGGGGATAGAACCAGGCAGTGCCGGCCAGGTCGGCGAGCATCCACTGGAACAGGGGGTTGATACCGGGCAGCAGGCCCCAGACAAGGGCGGCCACAGTGGCGACCACCAGCCCCAGCGCCGACAGCAGGGCCATCTGCGCCAGAAGCAGTTTGCGGGAGGAGTCTTCAGTCATGGCTGGCGGCACTCTTGTCAGTCGAGAGCACCAGCATAGCGGGTTATGCAGCCAGTCGGGCGCAGTGGGCCTCAGGGCTTGCGATAGATGGCGCTCTTTCCCTCGGGCTGGCGGCGAAAGCGCTTGTACTCCCACTGGTACTGCTCGGGTGCCTCGCCAATACAGGCCTCCACACCACGATTCATTGCCGCCAGTGAGACCTTCTGTTCGTCGCTGTAAATGGCCTGCTCTGCGGGCAGCAATACCAGCTCAAAGCCGTCATCCACCCGCTTGCCGAAACCGAACACACAGCGGCAACCGGTGCGCTGCAGCAGGTTGTGGGCCAGGGTCATGGTGAGGGCCGGGCGTCCAAAGAAGGGGGCGAAGTCGCCGCCACTGTCGGGCTCCTGGTCCGGCAGCACCATCACAATTTCACCGGCCTTCAAGGCCTTGAGCAGCGCCCGCACGCCGCGGATATCCGTCGGCATCAGCCTCGCACCGGTGGCCTCGCGGGCGCCGCGAATCACCGGGTCCAGGGCAGCCAGCTTGGGCGGGGCATACAGGGCGGTGGCCGGCCCCAGGGTTGCCAGGTACATGCCGAAGATCTCCCAGTTGCCGATATGCGGGATCAGCACCAGTACGCCGCGTTCCTCATCCACCTCGTCGGTAAGGAGCTGCTGGTTGCGCACCCGGATAATCTGGTCCTCGCTGCGGCTCCAGGGCTGCTGCCAGACCGTGGCCACCTCGAAACCGGTCATGGCGGTGTGTACCACGCTCTGCCGCGCCAGCCGCTCGCGCTCACGGGCGTCCATGGCCGGGTAACAGCGCTCCAGGTTGATACGGGTCAGGCGCAGTGTCTCGCCGCGGGTCAAAACCGCGAGCCAGCCCACCACACGGCCGAGCCGGCGCGACCAGCGCAACGGCAGACGGCCAACCAGCTTCAGGGTGAATAGCGCCAACCGGCCCTTGATATCCAAGACAACAACTTCCTCTGCCAGTTACACGAACATGGAACCGCGGGCCCGCGGCCCTGTCCCTCCATTATGGTGATTGATTGCGGTGCCGGGGCCGCGCACCCTGCCCCACGGGTTTAGTGCGCTCCCCGCTACCGCTATAATTGCGACCCTTTGCCCGCGCTCGCGGCCGGGCCCCAGTGCGGGGCCGCCACGCGGGCCGCACATAACACATATCCGGAGATAGCGGTGTCCAAGCAATACGACCTAAGCACTTTCCAGGGGCTGATCTTTGCCCTGCAGGATTACTGGGCGCGCCAGGGGTGCGTCATTCTACAGCCTCTGGATATGGAAGTGGGTGCGGGCACCTTCCACCCGGCCACTTTCCTGCGCGCTATCGGCCCTGAAACCTGGAATGCCGCCTACGTGCAGCCCTGCCGCCGCCCCACCGACGGTCGCTATGGGGACAACCCCAACCGCCTGCAACACTACTACCAGTACCAGGTGGTGATGAAGCCGTCCCCGGACAATATCCAGGAGCTGTACCTGGACAGCCTGCGCGCCATGGGTGTGGACCCGGCCATCCACGATATCCGCTTTGTCGAGGATAACTGGGAATCCCCCACCCTGGGTGCCTGGGGCCTGGGCTGGGAGGTGTGGCTGAACGGTATGGAAGTGACCCAGTTCACCTATTTCCAGCAGGTGGGCGGCCTGGAGTGCTACCCGGTAACTGGCGAGATCACCTATGGCCTCGAGCGCATCGCCATGTACCTGCAGAACGTCGAGTCCATCTACGACCTGGTGTGGACCCGCAACCCGGACGGCAGCCCGGTGACCTATGGCGATGTGTTCCACCAGAACGAAGTGGAGATGTCCCACTACAACTTCGAGCACGCGGATGTGGAGTTCCTGTTCAACACCTTCGATCACTGCGAGCGCGAGAGCCAACGCATGATCGAGCTGGGCCTGCCGCTGCCTGCCTATGAACAGGTGATGAAGGCATCCCACGCCTTCAACCTGCTGGATGCGCGTCACGCCATCTCGGTAACCGAGCGCCAGCGCTACATCCTGCGCGTGCGCACCCTGGCCCGCGCCGTGGCGCAGGCGTATTACGATGCGCGCCGCGCACTGGGCTTTCCGCTGGCCGCGGAAGCCATTCGCAAAGAGATTCTGGCGGAGCAGCCGGAACAGCAGTCCGAACAAGAGGAGAAGCAGTAATGGCGCAGGATTTTCTGGTAGAGCTGGGCACCGAGGAACTGCCGCCGACCGCACTGCACACCCTGATGGAGGCTTTTGCCGCAGGGATTAAACAGGGCCTTGAGGGTGCCGAATTGGAGTTCGGCGAAGTGAAGGCCTACGCCGCACCGCGCCGGCTGGCCGTGTCCGTCACCGGCCTGGCCGGGCGCCAGCGGGACAAGCAGATCGAGAAGCTGGGCCCGGCAGTGAAAGCCGCCTTCGACAAGGATGGCAAGCCCAGCAAGGCCGCCGAGGGCTTCGCCCGCAGCAATGGCGTCACCGTGGACCAGCTGTCCCGCAAGGACACCGACAAGGGCGAGCGCCTGGCCTTTGTCAGCGAACAGAAAGGGGCCGACACCGTGAGCCTGCTGCCCGGCATCGTCGAGAAATCGCTGGCCCAGCTGCCGATTCCCAAGCGGATGCGCTGGGGTGCCCGCCGCGAGGAGTTTGTGCGCCCGGTTCACTGGCTGCTGATGCTGTTCGGCAACGCCGTGGTTGAAGGCGAAGTGCTCGGCCTCAGGGCCGGCAATACCAGCCGAGGCCACCGTTTCCACTGCGATCGCGAGCTGGAAGTGCACTCCCCGCAGGATTATGTCCAGCAGTTGCGCGACCCCGGGCACGTAGTGGTGGATTTCGCCGAGCGCCGCGAGATGATCCGCGACCAGGTCACCGCCGAGGCCCATAACGTCAACGGTGAGGCGGTGATCGACGACGACCTGCTGGATGAAGTCACCGCGCTGGTGGAATGGCCGGTGGCGCTCACTGGCCGCTTCGAGGAACGCTTCCTGGACGTCCCGGCGGAAGCCCTGATTTCCTCCATGAAGGAACACCAGAAATACTTCCACGTGGTGGACGGTGATGGCCAGTTGCTGCCGTTCTTCGTCACCGTGGCCAATATCGAGAGCCAGGACCCGAAGCAGGTCATCGAGGGTAACGAGCGGGTGATCCGCCCGCGCCTGTCCGATGCCGCCTTCTTCTTCGATACCGACAAGAAGACCAGCCTCGAGGCCCGCCGCGAAAAACTCAAGCAGGTGATCTTCCAGCAGAAGCTGGGCACCATCTATGACAAGACCGAGCGACTTGCCGTACTCGCGCCGAAAATCGCCGCCGCCATCGGCGCCGACGAGAGCCAGGCCGAGCGCGCCGCCAAGTTGTGCAAGTCGGACCTGGTCACCGAGATGGTATTCGAGTTTGCCGACCTGCAGGGTGTGGCGGGCTACTACTATGCCGAGAACGATGGCGAGCCACTGGACGTGGCCAAGTCCATGTATGAACAGTACATGCCCAAGTTCGCCGGCGACGAGCTGCCCAAGAGTGAAACCGGGACTGTGCTGGCCCTGGCAGACCGCCTGGATACCCTGGTGGGTATTTTCGGCATTGGCCAACCGCCCAGTGGTTCCCGCGATCCCTTCGCCCTGCGCCGTGCCAGCCTCGGGGTGATTCGCCTGCTGGTGGAGAAGAAACTGGACCTGGACCTGCGTACCCTGCTGGAGCTGGCCCGCGACAATTATCCGCGCACTGCCCTGGGCGAATACAACACGGTGGTGGAACAGGCCCTCGCCTATATGCTCGAGCGCTTCCGCGCCCGCTATGAGGACCAGGGGATTCCCGCCGAGGTCTTTATGGCGGTAGCCGCGCGCAAACTGTCCCGTCCGCTCGATATCGACAACCGGGTGCACGCGGTGCACACCTTCAGCCAGTTGCCGGAAGCCGCTGCTCTCGCCGCGGCCAACAAGCGGGTATCCAATATACTCGCCAAGCTGGATGGCCCGGTGCCCGCCTCCGTGAACGAGGAGCTGCTGCAGGAAGATGCGGAAAAAGCCCTCTACGCAGCGGTCCGGGACGCCCAGGAACAGGTGCAACCGCTGTACGCTGCAGCCATGTTTACCGATGGCCTGGCCGGACTGTCCGGCCTGCGGGAAACGGTCGACAGCTTCTTCGACAACGTCATGGTAATGGCGGAAGACGAGCAGCTGCGGGACAACCGACTGGCACTGCTGGCGCAGTTGCGCGCGCTGTTCCTGGAAGTTGCCGATATTTCCCTGCTGGCACCGGCCAAATAACCCAGGCCAAATAACTCTGGCCCGCAAACCAGGGGCGCCCGCCAGTAGGCAGGCGCCCCCGGTGGCGCAACCGGATCTGGACTATGACCATCATCGTACTCGACCGGGACGGGGTGATTAACCGGGAAGTGGAAGGTGGCTGCCGCAGTGCCCACGACTGGACACCCCTGCCCGGCAGCATCGAAGCAATGGCCGAACTCTCCCGGGCCGGTTACCAGCTCGCCATCGCCACCAACCAGCCCGGCCTGGCCCGCGGCTGGTTTGACCTGGATGACCTGGAGGCCATGCACGCCAAAATGCGCGCACTGGTGGAGGATGCCGGCGGCGAGGTGGCGGCTATCTTTTACTGCCCCCATGACGATGCCGACAGCTGCCGCTGTCGCAAGCCCGCCACTGGCCTGCTGGATGTGATCGAGGCGGAGTTCGATACCAGCCTGCACGACTGCTACTTCGTCGGGGACCGGCTACGTGACCTGCAGGCCGCCGTGGGCAAAGGATGCAAACCGGTCCTGGTGCGCACCGGCTGTGGTGAGGAAACACTGCAGCAACTGGTGAGCAATCCCGATGAAGGACTGGTGGAAACCATCCTGTTCGAGAACCTGGCACAATTTGCCGATTTCTTGCTGCAATAGTATTTCCTGGCCGTGCACTCTGCTGCGCCTTGCCCACGAGCTGGACACGGCACATCGATCAGAAACCTTTCCCGCTCGCCTTTATCTGCAAGTATCGAAATGGTTATGGATATTTTTGGCCGTTTCGATACTGCGTAGCCGACCCGATACCAGGTATCTGAGTATTTATCAGGGCCCTTCCCGCAGCACACCCTCACAGACCAGCCCGCGATCGTCACCCAGGTGAACCCTATAACGTTCACTGCCATGGGCCACCGTAACGACAAAGCCATCGAAGGTACCGGGCAGGTAGCGGCGCCCGGGTTTGGGGCAGCCGAGGCTGGAATCGGTCCAGGTCCGTGCCTCGACGGAAAGAACCGCAAGGCGGTCAGCACGGATATCCAGGTGATCGGCCGCGATGGCGATCGCCCGCTGGCCGGCTTCGTCAGCGGGTGCGGATGGCTGTTCGGCGCGGGCAATGGCCACTTGCAGCAGGAACACAGCCAGGCCGGCAATGGCGAGTGTGGATCGCATGCGCATTTCCTCCGGGATCGGTGTTTACAATGTAGGTTCCCCTGGAGGGATCTGGTAGCGCCAGCGGATTGTTCAACCCGATTGCGGCTGACGCGGGGGTATTTTTACCGGGCATAAAAAAGGCCGCGACAATGTCGCGGCCTTTCCTGAATCATGTCCTGCTCTCTTGGATCAGAACACGTACTTCACACCCACGATCGCGGTGCGCGGTTTGTTGGCGCGGGCACCATCCGGGCTGCGGCTGATGATCTCCTGCTCGTCCAGCAGGTTATCGACTTTCAGGTAGCCGCTCAGGTCCTGGCTGAAGTCGTAATGTGCCGCCGCGTCCAGCACCCAGAGGGAACCAGTGTAATCGTATTGATTGGTACCACCACGGTTGCAGTCGCTGTTCACGCACATCTCATCCTGGAATGCCGCGGTCAGGTTCACCCGCCAGTTGGCGCCACTGTCGATACCGGTACTGAGGGCAAAGACATTTTCCGGCAGGTAGGCCAGGTTGTCTCCGGCGAGGATGGCGCCATCGTCGCTGTCCTCGGTAGTCTCGGCATCGGTGTAGGTATAGGTCGCGCGCAGCGGGACAATCCAGCCGTTTGCAAGTGCCCACTCACTGCCAATGGCGGCCTCGAGGCCCTGAATCTCCGCTTCGCCCAGGCTGAAGGTACCGCTGTCGGCGCCATCCGGGCAGGGTACCGCCACGGAGCAGTTCTGCACGGTGTTCTCATAATCGCTGTAGAAGGCAATCAGCTCACCGTTCAGGTTGCCGTTATCGAAACGCGCGCCCCACTCGTAGTTAGTAGACAGCTCGGCACCCACGCCGTCCTTCGAACCGGCACCGGGAGGGGCGAAACCGCGATGGACACCGGCCAGCAGGCTCCACTGCTGATTGACGTCGTAAACCAGGCCCACGCCCGGCAGCCACTCGTCCACCTCGTTGGAGCGATAGCCGCCCTCGAGGTTGCGCTCGACATCATCGTAGCGCTGCTGTTCGGTGCTGATGTCCTCGTAACGCAGGGCCGCGGTGAGGGTCAGGTCTTCCGCCAGGGCGATGTCGTCATAAATAAAGAGAGAGGTCGCGTCGGCTTCTTCCACCCGGTTATTACCGCCTGTGGGGAGTTCTTTCTCCACAAAGGACAGGTTGCCATTCACCTGGTTGTAGAGCTCCACGGGCTGGAAACGGTCCACCTCGTCCCAGTGACGGCGCACCCCGAAGTCCAGGTCGTGGGCGATGGCGCCTGTGGTCAGCTGCCAGTTAGCACTTACTTGCAACCCGCGGGAGTCATACTTGCGGTTGTTGTGCTTGACCTCCAGTCCATCGAAATCGGCGTCGCCATCCAGGATGGCCTGCGCCAGGGTATCACCACCGTTGGCAGCGTCGATCAGGTCACCGGCGTTGTCGGCCTTGAACCAGTCGCGCTTGAACTTGTTGTAGTAAGCCTGCGTGTGGACAGTGAAGCTCTCGTTCAGCGCGATGCTGTGATTCAGCTGTACCGTGCTGTGGCGGTTCTGCATCTCATCCAGGGCGGTGAGGCCGTAGCGGCGGTTGGGGTCCGCGGCAAAATCTGCGTCGGTCAGGCCCACGTAACTCATGCCCGACAGTTCTTCCGAGTACTGCAGCTTGATATCCAGCTGCTGCTGGTAGGCGGCGCTGGCGTCGGACTTGATACGGCCCTTCACCAGGTAATCCTCTTTCTGGATATCCGCGGAACCGGCGCGATCGATTTCGCGGAAGCCATCGGCGTATTGCTGGTGGGTCTCCACCAGGAAACCGGTGGTTTCGGTGCTGCTTCCGTAATAGGTATGCAGGCGGTTTTCGCCGTTCTCACCGGCTTCAACTTTCACGACGCCGGTGGTGGCCTCGGGAATCGGGGTGCTGAGCATATTCACCGCGCCACCCACGGTGAAGGGACCGTACTTGAGGGTGCCCGGGCCCTTCAGGACCTCAATGCCGTTGAGTCGGCCGGCGGTGGGAAAGTAATAGGCGGAAGGCGCCGCGTAGGGGGCCGGGGCCGCCAGTACACCGTCTTCCATCAGCGAGATCTTGCCCGAGCGGCCACTGCCGGAACCGCGGATACCCAGGTTGGGGCGCAGGCCGTAGCCGTCTTCCTCGCGCAGGTAGACACCGGGCACGCCGCGCACGATGCGGTTGATATCCACAAACTCAAACTTCGCCAGTTCTTCTGCGTCCACCAGGTGGGCGGAACCGGGCAGGGTCTTGGCCGACTCGCTGTCGCCAATCACTGACAGGGTTTCCAGAGTGGGTGCGCCCTCCTCAGCAAGGGCAGGTACAGAGAGAGAAGTAGCCAGGGCCAATGCCAGTGGCGACAGGACAAAGCGGGTCATGCATCCTCCATGGACGGTAACGCGTTATTGAATTGAATTTGTTAATGAGAATGATTCCATTTTACTATCAGTTTTACGAGTGCGCCACACTTATTAGTGAGAGATTGCCCCGTGGTACTTATCCGTCTACTGCCTGTTAGGAAGCGCGGGGATGCCGGATTAAGATTCGTCGGCGAGTACTTACTTACGGTGTATCAATGATTCGACCTCTGGTACCTGCCGATCGACAACGCCTCGAGCGCCTCTGGATCGATACCTTCAGCCAGGCACACCCGTCCCTGCCCCGGCGGTTCTGGGAGGCCCGACTGGTGGTTTTCCGTGATTCACTGGGTGCCGATGCGGTACATGTATTCTCAATGCGGGGCCTGGAGCGGGCCGATGGGCTGATCGCGGTAAATCGGGATGGCGAGCTCTGCTGCCTGTTTGTGGCCCGCGCCGCGCAGGGCAGCGGTGCCGGCAGCCTGCTGTTGGAACACCTGTTGGAGGAAGGTCACGTGAGCCGGGCCAGGATCCTGGAGGAAAACCTGGGTGGTCGCTTTTTCCTGCAACGGCACGGCTTTGTTGAAGTCGACCGCAATAGCAACCCGGTGGCCGGACAACAGGAGCTACTGATGGAACGTCGGCAGCAGCAGCGACGCAGCGCCTGAGCAGGCAAGACGGGTCTCGGCCACCGATGTCCTATATAACTGATCAGTCTATATTGACTCTTTTTTAGTATTTTTCAGTCAACCCTGGACACAGTAGCATGCGGACTCCAATCCAGAAGTCCGACCGGGAAATCCTGACGTGGAAAGCAGAACGACCAGCGCCATCGCCCAGCCTCTCTCTGTACACCGTACTTTTCAACATGGTGCCGACCTGCAGGCCATGAACGAACAGTTCCGGGCAGCCAAGCCCAGCGAGATCATGGGCTTTACCATGGAGCACGCGGAGAACCCGGTGGTTTTCACCAATTTCAGGCCGCTGGCAGTCGCGTTCCTGCACCTGGTCACCCGCGCCAAGCCGGACATTCCCGTGATCTGGGTCGACCACGGCTACAACACGCCTGAGACCTACCGGCATATCGAGCGCCTGATCAAGGAACTCGACCTGAACCTATACACCTATTCCCCGAAGATGTCCGCGGCGCATTACAACGCGGTCTACGGCGGTATCCCACCACTGGACACGCCGGAGCACGACTTCTTCTCCCGCACGGTCAAGCTCGAGCCGTTCAATCGGGCGATGCAGGAGTTGAAGCCGGATGTGTGGCTGAATGGCATCCGCCACGACCAGAACGCGCATCGCAAGAACCTGGATATCTTCACCAAGGGTAACCACGGCACCATCCGGGTGGCGCCCATGTTCCACCTGACCGAACTGGACGTGGAAGAGTACGTGTACGAAAACGAGCTCCCGGACAATGATGTCTACTTCGATCCCACCAAGGGCGAGGAACACCGGGAGTGTGGGCTGTTACTGGAAAAATAGGCGAGGGATTAGTGTGCGGGATTCTGGCCGGACACTGCCCCTGCAGAACTTTACTTAATTACACTTTGCGATAGTGGCTCTTATTTGTATTCAAAATAACCATTGGATCTGATTGGATGTAGCTCTTAGCGTAATCGGGATTTTTCTAGCTGGAGACCTGATTATGAAGAATAGATTTCTCTTTTGTGTTTTTGGCCTTTTTTGCTCAGCAGATAGTTATTCAGCCTTTCCAACAACTAGCTCTTCTAACAATGTTTTATGTGATTCATCCGGGGGGGGGATGTAAGCTCCACATCCGTTGCCTCGGCAACAATGCATAAACTAATCATTCACGCCCAGCACTTCACCAAGTTACTACCTGGAGGCTATGTAGCCAATCAGCACTATGCTCCTGCGCCATTTTCGACAAGCAATCAGTCTTCCTTTGCCACCGGCAATCATGATGAGCCCGAAGTAGCTGGCTATACCCTTAATGAATTCAATATACAGGCCACTCACACCTACCTATTTTGTGACCCTGAGCAAGGTGGTGCCATTATTGAGAAAGCTGAAGGATCCAGCGCCAGAAAGGAGTGTGAGGTATGAAATATTTAATCCTCTTTATTCTCACTCTTATCCCTAGTTTGGCACTTGCCGGCGCATCTCAAGATCAGTTCAAGATGCACATTTTGATAGATAAATCTTCTGACCCCCGTTCAGTTACTGCTGCTGACGAGGAACTTAAGATTATGTCGGAACAAGCGAAGCAGTGGGATAGCGAGCTCAATGCCAATGGTTACATTACCGTTGACCGACCTGAAGGGCGTGATTTACGTGCGCGCTTAACGGCTCGTACAAAGGTGAGTAATTTTCAACAGCTTGGGCAACTTGGCTTCTCACCAATTAATCTCGAAGGAAGCGAGTTTGATCGGGCTGAGTTAGTGAGACTTGGGGGAGACCCGTCTTCTGATGGAGCCATACATTCTCTCACATACCAGTTTCAGCATCCGATTTTGGGTATCGTGTTCTTAACTGAGTATAGCTTTCTTACTGATCCAGACGTGACTCGTCTACGAGTAAGAGAGGCCTCTGGAAATATATTGGTAAATGGCAAGCCTGCAACGCTTGCGCCAGTTAAATATAAAAAGGCGGGTGGAGGCGCGACTACTGTAAGGTTCTATACGGATACAAAACTTTTCAGCATCCACGTATTCGACACCATCACGAGAGATCATGAAAAGTTCGACAAACTAAACGCGCTGGCACAAGCTCTCCATTGAGAACTCGTAATTGACCTGAAACTCAACTCACATTGTCTCATGAGCTATTTGCAAATTACGGTTTTAGCTACGGGATATGTTGCGGCCGACTCTTCGGCCGCATGTTTTCATCACACAATCCGCCCGCACATCAGACGTCCAGGTTCTCTACCGCCAGCGCATTGCTCTCGATAAAGTCCCGGCGCGGCTCCACCTGGTCGCCCATCAGGGTGGTGAAGATCTGGTCCGCGGCAATGGCATCCTCCACGGTTACCTGCAGCATACGACGGGTTTCCGGGTTCATGGTGGTGTCCCACAACTGGTCCGGGTTCATCTCGCCCAGGCCCTTGTAACGCTGGATGCTATAGCCGCGGCGGCTCTCATTCATCAGCCACTCCAGGGCTTCCGGGAAGCTGCTGACCGGCTGCTGCTTGTCACCGCGCTGTACAAAGGCGCCCTCTTCCATCAGGCCCACCATCTTTTCCCCGAGAGTACGTATCGAGCGGTATTCCGCCGATTCGAAGAACTCGTGGTTGATCAGGTAATCGCTGCTGACACCATGGGCAACAATGTGTACATGCGGCAGGAAGAGACCCCGCTCGGTGTTCTCCTGGACCGTCAGTTCGTGGCGACGGCCGCCGCCATTGGCTTCCTCCAGCAGCTGCTCCTGCAGCTTCTCGCACCAGGCTTCCATCTTTTCCCGGGACTGCAGGTCCTCGGGTGTCAGGCTGGGCTGGTAGATCATACTGCGCAGCACTTCTTCCGGGTAAACCCGGGAAAGCCGGTCGATCGTATTCAGCACTGCTCGGTACTCGCCCACCAGGTTTTCCAGGGACTCGCCGGATAGGCCCGGAGCCTCGGGATTTACATACAGGGTGGCGCTGTCCAGGGCGGCATTGGTGAGGAACTGGGTCAGGGCACCCTCATCCTTCAGGTACTGCTCCTGCTTGCCCTTGGCGATCTTGTACAGCGGTGGCTGGGCGATAAAGATATGGCCCCGCTCGATCAGCTCCGGCATCTGGCGGAAGAAGAAGGTCAGAAGCAGGGTTCGGATGTGCGCGCCATCCACGTCAGCATCCGTCATGATGATGATGGAGTGGTAACGCAGCTTGTCCGGGTCAAACTCGCTCTTGCCGATACCGCAACCCAGGGCGGTAATCAGGGTGCCGACCTCGGCACTGGAAAGCATCTTGTCGAAGCGTGCCTTCTCCACATTGAGGATCTTGCCCTTGAGCGGCAGGATCGCCTGGGTGCGACGGTCCCTACCCTGCTTGGCGGAGCCGCCGGCAGAATCACCCTCCACCAAGTAGATCTCTGACAGCGCCGGATCCTTCTGCTGGCAATCCGCCAGCTTGCCGGGCAGGCCGGCGATATCCAGCGCGCCCTTGCGGCGAGTCATCTCCCGCGCCTTGCGGGCGGCCTCTCGGGCCTTGGCCGCGTCGATCATCTTGGTGACAACAGACTTGGCCTCCTGTGGGTTCTCCAGCAGGTATTCACTGAAATACTGGGCCATTTCCTGCTCGACAGCCGGCTTCACCTCAGAGGACACCAGCTTGTCCTTGGTCTGGGACGAGAACTTGGGGTCCGGCACCTTGACCGAGATGATGGCGGTCAGGCCCTCACGGGCATCATCGCCGGTGGTGTGGACCTTGTCCTTCTTGCCCAGTCCTTCTTTTTCAATGTAATTGTTCAGCCCGCGGGTCAGCGCGGCACGGAAACCCGCCAGGTGGGTGCCGCCGTCCCGCTGGGGAATATTATTGGTGTAACAGAAGAGGTTTTCCTGGAAGCTGTCGTTCCACTGCAGGGCCACTTCCACACCGATGCCGTCTTCCCGCTGGCTCTGGAAATGCAGGACCTTGTTGATCGGGGTCTTGGCGTGGTTCAGGAACTCCACGAAAGCCCGCAGGCCGCCCTCGTATTCGTATACCTCTTCCTTGCCGGAACGCTCATCCTTCAGCACGATGCGCACGCCGGAGTTGAGGAAAGACAGTTCCCGCAGGCGCTTGGCCAGCTGGTCGAAGTGGAACTGGATATTGCTGAAGGTCTCGTCAGACGGCTTGAAATGCACTGCGGTACCGGAGGTATCCGTCTCACCGACAACGGCCAGCGGCCCCTGGGGCACGCCATGATGGTAGACCTGCTCGTGGATCTTGCCACCGCGGCGAATGGTGAGCTTCAGCTCTGCTGAAAGCGCATTTACCACCGATACACCCACTCCATGCAGGCCACCGGACACCTTGTAGGTGTTGTCATCGAACTTACCGCCGGCATGCAGCACGGTCATAATGACCTCGGCGGCAGAAACCCCCTCCTCCTCGTGCATTTCAGTGGGGATACCACGGCCGTTATCGGAAATGGATACAGACTCATCCGGGTGAATGACAACCCGGATCTCATCACAGTGTCCCGCCAGAGCCTCGTCGATGGAGTTGTCCACCACCTCAAAAACCATATGGTGGAGACCGGTACCATCATCCGTATCGCCGATATACATCCCCGGACGCTTGCGCACCGCATCCAGGCCTTTCAGCACCTTGATACTACTGGAGTCATAGCTGTTCTGCTCTGACATTGAATTACTCCATTCAACTATTATCGGCTGTCAGCGGGACAGCTCTGATTGTTCCATGTTCCACGTGGAACATGGTCGGGGTATTCCATGGCTGGCCCAGCTTCCGCCAGGGCCGGCTCGTAATCTCTGGATCAATACCGGTTACCAGCACCAGGCCGGCCACCCTGCTCACCCAGCGGGCGAACTGCAACTGATTTTCCGGGTCCAGCTCCGAAGGCAGGTCATCCACAAGAAAGACCGGGCGCTCTCCGCGCCGCATGACCACCTCTGCCATGGCGGCCCTGAGCGCGCACACCAGCATCTTCTGCTGGCCCCGGGACAGGATCTGGTGTGCCGGCTCGCCGGCTACGCTGAACCGCAGGTCTGCTCGCTGCGGACCAATCCGGGTATACCCCTGCGCAAGGTCCGCCTCCCTGGACGCCGCCAGCGCCTCGAGTAGATCGGCATCCTTTCGCCAGCCCCGGCGATAGGAGAACTCCACCCGCCGCACGGGGGAATCAGGAATATCATCCAGGAACTGGAAGAATGCGGCCTCCAGGGCGACAAACGCTTCGCGCCGGAGGCGGTCTACCGTATCGCCGGTAACCGCCAGCCTCTGCTCCCAGATGCCGATATCATCACTCCCGATTTTACCACGACGGAGCAGTGCATTTCGCTGTCTCAGCGCGATTTGGTAGCTTTTCCAGGCCTCGATAAAGGAATGTTCCACGTGGAACACCGTCCAGTCCAGCAGGCGCCTGCGCACCCCCGGGCCACCATCCAGTGCCGAAAAACTCTCACTATTGATCACCTGCAGGGGCAACAATGCGGCGAGCTGAGAGCTCGACCCTGCATTCTCCTGGTTTACACGGATACGCCCTCCCCCGGCACGCAACCGCTCGATCCCGAGCGAGTCACCCCGCTCCAGCTGCCCGAACACGGTCAACTGGTCAGCCCCCTCACGGATCACGGACTGGTGCTGCCGCGTGCGGAAAGACCGCCCACTGGCCAGCATATGCACTGCCTCCAGCAGGGAGGTCTTGCCCGAGCCGTTCATGCCACAGAACAGGTTAACCCCCGGCCCAAGCACAAGGTCTGCATGGGGGATATTGCGGAAATTAGTCAGGGCAAGGCGGCGCAGGGTCACCGCAGCGACTCCGGGCCCAGCGACACGGAATCAACAGGCGCTGGCAAAGGGGACGGAAGGGGGTACGCCGGGCTCCGGAAGACCCCGGCGCAGAAGAGTGGGAGTGGGATACGGCAGGCAGTCACTAAGATCGCTTACAGCCGCATCGGCATAATGACGTACAGCGCATCGCCCTCTTCCGGCTGCTGGAGCAGCGCGCTGCTGTTTGCGTCAGCAAGGCCGATACGAATCTGGTCACTGTGGATCGCAGCAGTCACATCCAGCAGGTAACTGACGTTAAAACCAATTTCCAGCGGCTCACCAACGTAGTCCACGACCACCTGCTCCTCGGCCTCCTCCTGCTCGGGGTTGTTGGCCACGATCTGCAGGAGCCCTTCGGAGATCTGCAGGCGCACACCGCGGTATTTCTCGTTGGAGAGGATTGCCGCACGGGAAAACGCCTGGCGCAGCGCCTGGCGGTCGGCGTAAATCTCATTACCGGTAGCACGCGGCAACACCCGCTCGTAGTCCGGGAACTTGCCATCCACCAGCTTGGAGGTAAAAGTGAACTGGCCGCTGATCACCCGGATATGGTTGTTACCCAGCACTACCTCGGCAGTAGCGTCGGTATCTTCCAGCAGCCTACCCAGCTCCAGCACACCCTTGCGCGGCAGGATTGCCTGCAGCGGGCCTTCCACATTGAGGCCCGGCGCATCGCGGTCACACAGGGCCAGGCGGTGCCCATCGGTGGCCACCGCACGCAGCTGCTGCGGGCGACACTCGAGCAACAGGCCATTGAGGTAATAGCGGACGTCCTGCTGCGCCATGGCAAAACCGGTGGCCTCGATCAGGCGGCGGATTTCGCGCTGGGAAATTGAGAAGCGGGTCTGCGCACTGGTTTCCTCCTGGTTGGGGAAATCCGTGGCCGGCAGCGTGGAGAGCTGGAAGCGGCTGCGGCCACTGCGCAGGATCAGGCGCTCACCATCGCGCTCGAACTTCAGTTCGGCACCATCGGGCAGGGAACGACAGATATCCAGCAGTTTGCGCGCCGGAACCGTCACCTCACCCTCCAGTTCAACGGCGTCTACCGGCAGGCGGCCAACAATTT
Source organism: Microbulbifer sp. YPW16 (assembly GCF_021290385.1). GTDB lineage: Bacteria > Pseudomonadota > Gammaproteobacteria > Pseudomonadales > Cellvibrionaceae > Microbulbifer > Microbulbifer zhoushanensis. The sequence goes on along the minus strand of NZ_CP089928.1, from coordinate 2,509,636 downwards.
CCACCTCCAGGTCAGTACCGGTGAGGGACAACTCCTGCCCGCGCAGCTGCATCAGGACATTTGCCAGTACCGGCAAAGTCTGGCGCTTCTCTACCACGCCAGCCACCAGTTGCAGCGGTTTCAGCAGGGCGTCCCGGCTCACATTGAATTTCATGGGTCTTATCGCCTTGTGTTGTCGTTTATTGGGTCAGGTCGTCAGGGAGCGAGTCAGCAGTTTCACATCCTCGCGAATATCTGCGTCGGATTCCTGTAACTCACGGATTTTACGGCAGGCGTGCAGCACCGTCGTGTGATCCCTGCCACCAAATGCGTCACCTATCTCCGGCAGACTGTGGTTGGTAAGCTCCTTCGCCAGGGACATGGCCACCTGCCTGGGCCGTGCCACCGAGCGGCTGCGGCGCTTGGAGAGCAGGTCTGCCACCTTGATCTTGTAGTATTCCGCGACCACCCGCTGGATATTGTCGATACTCACCAGCCGGTCCTGCAGTGCCAGCAGGTCCTTCAGTGCCTCGCGCACGAGCACGTCATCGATCGGCCTGCCGGTAAACTGCGCGTTGGCGACAACGCGTCGCAGCGCGCCCTCAAGCTCGCGCACATTGCTGCGGATCCGCTGGGCGATGAAGAAAGCCGAGTCGTGGGGCAGGTCCACGCCCACCTGGTCCGCCTTCTTCATCAGGATCGCGACCCGCGTCTCCAGCTCCGGCGGCTCCACCGCCACAGTCAGGCCCCAGCCAAAACGGGACTTGAGGCGCTCCTCCAGCCCATCGATCTCTTTCGGGTAACGATCGCAGGTCAGGATGATTTGCTGCCCACCTTCCAGCAGGGCATTGAAGGTGTGGAAGAACTCTTCCTGGGAGCGCTCCTTGCCGGCAAAGAACTGGATATCGTCAATCAACAGCGCGTCCACCGAGCGATAGTAGCGCTTGAAATCGCTGATCGCGTTCAGCTGCAGGGCTTTCACCATATCCGCCACAAACCGCTCGGAATGCAGGTAGACCACCTTGGCATTCGGATTGCGGTCCAGAAGCGCGTTGCCCACTGCGTGCATCAGGTGGGTCTTGCCCAGGCCCACACCACCGTAAATAAACAGAGGGTTATAGGCCCCACCAGGGTTATCGGCGATCTGTTGTGCCGCAGCCAGGCCAAGCTGGTTGGACTTACCCTCTACAAAGGAGGTAAAGGTAAAGTTCCTGTTGAGGGAGCTACCGTGCTTGATGGCACCCTCCACCTCGACGTTGCGCCCGCCATCGCTGGACACCCGCCCAGTGGGGTTGCCCCCTACCGGCGTCGGCGGAGGTGATGGCGGCGCTGAGGCAACGGCTGGGCGCGGGTCAGTAAGCGCCAACTCACCGCTGCTCACCTGGTCTGCAGTGGCCTCTTCAGCCGCTACCGCCTGGGGAGCCCCAGCCTCCTCGGCCAGGGTTGCTGGCGCACGGGCCTCGGGCCGATCCGTTGATGCTGCCGCGTCTCCCCGGCGACCGCGCGTAAAGCGCGGCGCAGTCCCACGGGCGGCGGACTCCAGGACAATCTCCGGGGCCTGCCCACCACTGTAATGGGCCACCAGTTCCCGGATACGGTTGAGGAATTTCCCGTTGACCCAATCAAGGACGAATCGGTTAGGGGCCTGCAGGCGAAGCTCAGCGGCATGGGCGGAAGTTACCCGCAGCGGCCGGATCCAGGTGTTGAACTGCTGTGACGGCAATTCATCCTGCAAACAGGCCGCGCACTGCTTCCAAACGGACTCAGACAAGGAACCCCCCAAAAACCCCAGAAAAACTGTATATGAATGTCGCGGCAGAGCCGGTAGCCCGGGAAAGAGCCTGTGGGGCCGCGCAAAAGAGCAGAGATTATACCCCCCCGCGGCGCTGGTTATCCACAACAGGAAAGCTTTTTATTAAAAAACATCGGCAAAAAAATGCCCTACTTTCAAGGGTTTGAACAATATATAACCACCCCGAACAAAAGGAGATGGAATTTTATCCACAGCAACCTGTGAATATCTTGGTATCAACCGGTGGGCACATGGCCCCGCCAGGAGCGTCCGATCGGTCACCCCCGCGGTGGGTCTAGAATTAAACGGGCGAAGGGCAATTTCCAATGAATTCACCCTCCCCTGCGTTGCTTTCACTGCTGCCTTTCTATACAATCCGCCGCCTTCGCAGCGCACAGTTCCGCCCACAAGGGGCCGGTAGCAGAGCCAGCGGCCGGGGTTCGCCCCATGAATATCCGAATACAAAGTCTCAGGTAGCAAGACCATGAAACGTACATTCCAGCCCAGCAACTTGAAGCGCAAGCGCAACCACGGCTTCCGTGCCCGTATGGCCACCAAAAACGGTCGCAAGGTACTGGCCCGTCGCCGCGCCAAGGGTCGCAAGGTCCTGTCTGCATAAGTTCGCCCCGCCCCGCGGGACGTCCTTCCTTATATATGCAACAGGAACGCAGCGACTTCGGATTTGCCAAGCCGCTGCGCCTGCTTAACGCGGCACAGTACCGCGCCGTATTTTCCGGCACCCAGGTACGCGCCGCGCACCCCAACCTCCTGATCCTCGCTGTCCCCAATGATCTCGGGCACCCGCGCCTGGGCCTCGTGGTGGCCAAAAAACACGTCCGCAACGCCACTGACCGCAATCGAATCAAGCGAATTGCCCGCGAGAGCTTCCGCCTGCGCCAGCACCGCCTGCCGGCCGTGGACGTCGTGGTAATCGCGCGCCCGGGAATCGGCGACCTCGACCGGCCCGCACTGGCAAAACTGTTCGACAAACAGTGGCGCAAGCTGGCCCGCCGGGTACAGGAATCCGAAGAGAAGAAACGATGACCTGGCTGGCGATCAGGCTGATTCACGTCTATCGCTACCTGCTCAGTCCCTGGGTGGGCAACCAGTGCCGCTTCTATCCCACCTGCTCCCATTATGCGGAGGAGGCATTAAAAGCACACGGATTCCTAAAGGGGGGTTATTTAACCGGACGTCGCCTTATAAAATGCCACCCTTGGCACCCCGGCGGCCTGGATCCGGTTCCACCCGCTTCCGACGAACAAGACCATTAGCAACCCTCTAGAAGACACCCCAGGATATAAGATGGATTGGCAACGTTACGCGCTGCTGGGCGGAATCGCCGCAGTTTTACTGGCCCTTATTTTCCAGTGGAACGCATTCCAGGAGCGGCGCGCCCCGGAAATCGACCGCGAGATCGTCAACACCGGGCAGGCCGGCACCGTCCCCACCCAGACGGATACCGATACCGGCGATGTTCCCCAGCTACAACAACCGGGCACTGAAGCGCCGGCTCCCGCCACCGATGGCAAGCTGATCAGCGTGACCACTGACGTGTTCGAGCTGCTGATCAATCCCCGCGGCGGAGATATCGTCAAGGTGGCCCTGCGCCAGCACGCCCAGGAGCGGGAAACCCCGGATGAGCCCCTGCTGCTGCTCAAGCAGACACGGGATAGCACTTATATTTCCCAGAGCGGGTTGATCGGCCCGAACGGTACCGACAGCGCCAAGGGCCGTCCCCTGTTCCGCGCCGGAGATACCTCCTTCGCCCTGGCCGAGGGGCAGGACACCCTTACCGTCGACCTGACACTGAAACAGCGCGATGCGGAAATCACCAAGCGCTTTACTTTCCGCCGCGGCGACTACCTGGTGGACGTGACCTACCAGGTGCAGAACAGCGGCTCCGCGCCCTGGTCCGCCGCCCTCTACGGCCAGCTCAAGCGCGATGCCCACGTACCGCCGAGCGACGCCGGCATCGGCATGTCGCCCTTCCTCGGCGGTGCCATGCGCACCCCGGAGGAAAACTATTTCAAGCAGGACTTCGAGGAGATGGCCGAGAAGCCCACCACCGCCACCATCGAGGGCGGCTGGATCGCCATGGTGCAGCACTACTTCCTGGGTGCCTGGATCCCGGAACAGGACGTGCGCAACACCTTCGAGATGCGCCAGCTCAAGGGTGGCCTTTACGTAATGCGCTTCGTATCGCCGCCGGTGCAGGTGGAACCGGGCACCGGGGGTGAATTGCGCGCTTCCTTCTATGCTGGTCCCAAGGACGTCTACCGCCTGGAAGAGATCTCGCCCTACCTGGACCTGACCGTCGACTACGGCTGGCTGTGGTGGATCGCCAAGCCGCTGTTCCGGGTGCTGAACTTTATCCACGAGCATATCGTCGACAACTGGGGCTGGGCGATTATCCTGCTGACGGTATTTATCAAGGCCCTGCTCTACCCGCTCAGCGCGGCGGGGATCAAGTCCATGGCGCGCATGCGCAAGTTTGCCCCGCAAATGAAGAAACTGCAGGAGCAATACAAGGACAACCGCCAGAAACTCGCCGAGGAGACCATGAAGCTCTACCGGCGGGAGAAGATCAATCCCATGGGGGGCTGTTTCCCCATCCTGCTGCAGATGCCGGTGTTTATCGGACTCTACTGGATGCTGATGGAAACCGTGGAACTGCGCCATGCGCCATGGATCCTGTGGATCCACGACCTGTCAGTGAAGGATCCCTACTTCATCCTGCCGGTGATCATGGGCGCCAGCATGTGGCTGATGCAGAAACTTCAGCCGCAGCCCACGGACCCCACCCAGGCGCGGATCATGCAGCTGATGCCGGTGATGATGACCTTCTTCTTCCTTTGGTTCCCGGCCGGGCTGGTGATCTACTGGATTGCCAACAACCTGATCACCATCGCCCAGACCTGGTACCTCAACAAGCAGATCGAGACCGAGGGCAAGTAACCGCCGGTCACTGCTTACCGTCCAACGAAACAGGGCCGCTTTATGCGGCCCTGTTTCGTCATAGCGCAGAAATCTCCCAGTCGGATAAACTTTTCCCATGTCAGAGCAAAATCCCAACCGGCAGCGGGACACCATCGCCGCCGTCGCCACAGCACCTGGGCGCGGCGGTATCGGCGTGATTCGCCTGTCCGGTCCCCGCGCCGCACAAATCGCCGCTGCCATCGCCGGGGAATCCCCCCTGCAGCCGCGCCGTGCCCACTACCGGGACTTCAGCCACCGGGGAGAATTACTCGACCAGGGCATCGCCCTATTCTTTCCCGGCCCCAACTCCTTCACCGGCGAGGACGTCGTGGAGCTGCAGGGGCACGGCGGACCTGTGATTCTCGACCAGCTGTTGCAGGCCTGTATCCACGAGGGCGCCCGCCAGGCCCGCCCCGGGGAGTTTTCCGAGCGCGCGTTCCTCAACGACAAGATCGACCTGGCGCAGGCTGAGGCCATCGCGGACCTGATTGAGGCCGGCAGCGCCCAGGCCGCCCGGAATGCCATGCGCTCCCTGCAGGGCGCATTTTCCGAAAAAATCGAAGAATTAAGCGACTCACTGACCCATCTGCGTATATATGTCGAAGCTTCGATCGATTTTCCGGAAGAGGAAATCGATTTTCTTGCCGACGGCAAGGTGGCAGCCGACCTGGAACAGCTCCTGACGCAACTGGCGGCGGTCGAGACCCAGGCACGCCAGGGCAGCATCATGCGCGAGGGCATGCAGGTGGCGATTGCCGGCCGCCCCAACGCCGGCAAGTCCAGCCTGCTGAACGCACTGGCAGGTCACGAGGCGGCGATCGTCACCGATATCGCCGGCACCACGCGGGACATCCTGCGCGAGTACGTGGACATCGATGGCATGCCCCTGCAGTTCGCCGACACTGCCGGCCTGCGCGATTCACCGGACCAGGTGGAGCAGATCGGTATCCAGCGGGCCTGGGATGAAATCCACCACGCGGATCGTGTATTGCTGGTGGTCGACGCGGACCAGGCACACTCACTCGACCCGGAACAGGTGTGGCCGGAGTTCACCGCCCGCCTGCCGGACCCGGACAGGCTCACCCTGGTACTGAACAAGATCGACCTGACCGAGTATGGTGCCGGCCTCCAGGCGCACACCGACGGTGTGCCGGTGATCGCCATCAGCGCCAGGACGGGGGCCGGGCTCGACGCCCTGAAACAGCACCTCAAGCAATGCATGGGCTTCAGCGGCGCTGCCGAGGGGAACTTCAGCGCCCGGCGGCGCCACCTGGATGCCCTCGCCCGGGCGCGGGCCTTTATCGAGCAGGGCGCCAGCCAGCTGCATGACAGCGGTGCCGGTGAGCTGCTGGCCGAGGACCTGCGGCAGGCCCAGCAGGCACTGGGGGAAATCACCGGCACCATGACCGCCGATGAGCTGCTGGGCAAGATCTTTGGCAGCTTCTGTATCGGCAAATAACCCCCGCGCAGGGCTACCCGCCCTGCCCCTTTCCTCCCCCCGTCGCTCTTGACCCGCTCCTCCCGGTTGTCGCCGCACCGCAAAAACGGGCAATACCGCCCCGGGCGCATTGGCCGCACCTGTGCCTGTATAACTACCCGTACAAATGCCTGTCGCCCGGCCGCCGGGACTATGCAGCGGAAATCAACGCCTTGACCACAACAGTTGCGCACATCTGACCACAGGGTTATCCAGAAGACGCGGACCACACACAGGAGCGGGACAGCTTATGCCGCCAGTTATCAACAGGAAGCTCCCGCCACCACAAGCCTGTGCATAAAAAGGAGGATAAAACCGCCGCAACCTGCGGAGGAACCCGGGCATAAGTTCAGCGTCCGGCGATAGACACCAAAGTTATCCCGTCTGTCCACAACCATGTACCGCGCTTGCCCCTGCCCCGGCCAAGGGGTTGTTGGCATGGTTGCACTTCTCCCAAGCCATTGATTTATATGTATTTTTCTTGGTTATACCGGAAAAAGGCGTCCCCAATAGTTACAACAAATACAAAACAATCTTTCTACATACATATGTATAAGTTTAATAATTCAATATCTCTGCCTGCCGATCAGGAGAGCCTGTCGTCCACTTGGGGATTACCTTTGGCGTGGCGACCCTACAATGCTTTCAGCAGACGCCGCTTCCCTTGAAATCGGCATTTGCTGTCAACGGGTACTGGCTATAAAATGTGCGCCCTTTTTAACTCCCCCTGGCAGAGGTTATGGAATTTCCCAAACGCTTCGACGTGATTGTGATCGGCGGTGGCCATGCCGGTACCGAGGCAGCCCTCGCGGCCGCACGCATGGGTGCCTCCACCCTGCTGCTGACCCACAACATCGAGACCCTGGGCCAGATGTCCTGTAACCCGGCAATCGGCGGTATCGGCAAGAGCCACCTGGTCAAGGAAGTGGACGCCCTGGGAGGCGCCATGGCGCACGCCACTGACCGCGCAGGCATCCAGTTCCGCGTGCTCAATGCCCGCAAGGGACCCGCAGTGCGCGCCACACGCGCCCAGGCCGACCGCGCCCTGTACCGGAGTGCAATCCGTGAAGTGCTGGAATCCCAGCCGCACCTGGAGATATTCCAGCAGGCCGCCGATGACCTGATCGTCGAGGGGGACCGGGTCGCTGGCGTGGTAACCAATGCCGGACTGCGGTTCCGGGCGCAGAATGTGGTCATCACCGCCGGCACCTTCCTGGGCGGCCGCATCCATATCGGTATGGACTCGCTCTCCGGCGGCCGTGCCGGTGACCCGCCCTCCATCGCCCTGGCTGAACGTTTGCGCGAGCTCCCTTTCCGGGTCGAGCGCCTCAAGACCGGGACCCCGCCGCGCATCGATGCACGCTCGGTGGATTTCTCGGTGATGGAGGAGCAGTGGGGAGATACCCCCACGCCAGTGATGTCCTACCTGGGCAGTCGCGCGCAACATCCCCGCCAGGCCTGCTGCTGGATTACCCACACCAACACCCGTACCCACGATGTCATCCGCGGCGGTCTCGACCGCTCACCGATGTTCTCCGGGGTGATTGAGGGCGTCGGGCCGCGCTACTGTCCGTCGATCGAGGACAAGGTGCACCGCTTTGCGGACAAGGACAGCCACCAGATCTTTGTCGAACCCGAGGGGCTGACCACCAACGAGCTCTACCCCAATGGCATCTCCACCAGCCTGCCATTCGATGTACAGCTGGAGCTGGTGCAGTCCATCCGCGGCTTCGAGCGGGCCCATATCACCCGCCCCGGCTATGCCATCGAGTACGATTTCTTCGATCCACGCGACCTGAAACCGTCCCTGGAGACCAAGTTTATCCAGGGCCTGTTCTTTGCCGGGCAGATCAACGGCACCACCGGCTACGAGGAAGCCGCCGCCCAGGGGCTTCTGGCCGGGGCCAATGCCGCCCTGCGTGCGGGCGACCGCGACGCCTGGTGCCCGCGCCGGGACGAGGCTTACCTGGGCGTACTGGTGGATGACCTGATCACCAGCGGCACCAAGGAGCCCTACCGCATGTTCACCAGCCGCGCCGAGTACCGGCTGATGCTGCGCGAGGACAACGCCGACCTGCGCCTGACCGAAACCGGCCGGGAGCTGGGACTGGTGGACGATGTGCGCTGGCAGGCCTTCAGCGACAAGCGCGAGGCCATCGAGCGGGAAACCCAGCGGCTGCGCGAGACCTGGATTCACCCGAAGACCCCCCAGGCTGCCGCCGTCGAATCGCGCCTGCCGCAGCCGCTGGCCCGTGAATACAGCCTGATCGAGCTGCTGCGTCGCCCGGAGCTCGGTTATGGCGAGGTGGCTCACCTCAAGGGCGAGCCTGTCGGGGACGAGCGTGTCGCCGAGCAGGTGGAAATCTCAGCCAAGTACGCCGGCTATATCGACCGCCAGCGGGAGGAGATCGAGCGCCTGCAGGCCTACGAGGACACGCCGCTGCCGGCGGATTTTGATTACGGTTCGGTGTCCGGCCTCTCCAGTGAGGTGAAGCAGAAGCTCGAGGAGACCCGGCCGGACACCCTGGCACGTGCGTCGCGCATTCCCGGCGTAACGCCGGCGGCGGTGTCACTGCTGCTGATCCAGTTGAAAAAGCGCGGGCTGCTGACCCGCAAAAAGGCCGGTTGACCGGCAGTGTGCCGCGACGGGCGACGCCCGCGCATGAGATTGTGCCCCTCGGGGTTAACAGGGGAGATCCGACCATTTCTCTGCAGATGGAAGAGTACCGCCCGCGCCTGACCGAGGCCGCTGCGTCCATGGGGCTCGAGCTCACATCGGCACAGCAGGACAAGCTGTTGCAGTACCTGGAGCTGTTCGCGCGCTGGAATTCGGCATACAACCTGTCCGCCGTGCGGGACCCGGCCCAGATGCTCGAGCGCCATGTCATCGACAGCCTGAGCGTGGTGAAGCTCTGTGGCGGGGCGGATGAGCCATTGATCGATGTGGGTAGTGGCGGTGGGCTGCCCGGCATCCCGCTGGCGATCATGTTCCCCGACCGGCCGATCACCCTGCTCGACAGCAACGGCAAGAAAACCCGCTTCCTGTTCCAGGTCGCCACCCAGTTGCCATTGCCCAATGTCACGGTAGTCAATGAGCGGGTCGAGGCCTATCGCCCCGCCCAGCGCTTTGCCGGAGTGGTTTCGCGGGCGTTTGCCTCCGTGTCCGACATGGCGGCCTGGTGTGAGCACTTGCTAACCGATGACGGCAGGTTTTACGCTATGAAGGGCAAGTGGCCGGAAGATGAGTTGAGCACACTTGCAAAAGGGATTAAGGTCGAGCAGGTGCACCCCCTGTCGGTACCGGGTTGCGATGCGGATCGCCACCTCATCGTCCTCCGCCGCGCTTGAAAGCGGCGGCCTGGCGACTATCCCGCGCTGAAAAGAACCAGTTTTAATAACAGATTTCCGAGACCTGCGCGCGCCCGGACAACGGGCCGCGACTGCTGACGCCGGCTGCTGCCGTGCGACCCGGGCGACTTCAGGGAGGGCGTCCCCGGGGAGAACAAAGGACAAGAACCTTGAGCAAGATATTCGCCGTAGCCAACCAGAAAGGCGGTGTGGGCAAGACCACCACCTGCGTCAACCTGGCCGCCTCCCTCGTCGCCAGCCGCCGCCGGGTCCTGCTGATCGACCTGGATCCCCAGGGCAATGCCACCATGGGCAGCGGTGTGGACAAGAGCCAGCTGGCTCTCTCCTCCTACGATGTGCTGGCCGGGGAAGCGGCAGCGCGTGACGCGGTAGTGTCCACCGAGAGCGGGTTCGCCCTGCTGCCCGCCAACGGTGACCTGTCGGCAGCGGAAGTTGAATTGCTGGATATGGACGGGCGCGAGTCGCGCCTGCGCCGGGCGCTGCGCCCGATCGCGGAAGATTACGACTACATCGTGGTGGACTGCCCGCCGTCGCTGAACATGCTCACGGTCAACGCCCTCTGTGCGGCCAACGGCGTGCTGATCCCGATGCAGTGCGAGTACTATGCACTCGAGGGCCTGTCGGCACTGATCGATACCATTACCCAGATCCAGCGTGCCGCCAACCCGGAGCTGAAGATCGAGGGCATCCTGCGCACCATGTACGACCCGCGCAACAGCCTCACCAGCGATGTTTCCGAGCAGCTTTCCGAATACTTCGGTGAGCGCCTCTACCGCACCTGTATCCCGCGCAATGTACGCCTGGCCGAAGCCCCCAGCTACGGCAAGCCGGCGCTGGACTACGACAAGCATTCCAAGGGCGCCATTGCCTACCTGGCGCTGGCTGGCGAGATGACCCGCCGCCACGCGTCCCACCAGAACCCGAGCCGCCCGGTGGCGGAAGCCGTTTAATCCAGAGGTAAGAAACATATGGCCACCAGGCGCAAGGGGCTGGGCAAGAACCTGTCCCATTTGATCAGTGGTGAGGCCAGCCAGGCCATCGCCATGGCGACCGGCAGCGACAGTAAGGACGCCGTCGACGGCGAGCTGCGCGAGCTGCCGATCGAATTCCTGCAGCGGGGGCGCTACCAGCCGCGCCGCGATTTCCCGCAGGAGTCCATGCAGGAACTGGCGGATTCCATCCGCGCCCAGGGCATCATGCAACCCATCGTTGTGCGGCCCGTGGGCGAGCAGTCCTTCGAGATCATCGCCGGTGAGCGGCGCTGGCGTGCTGCCCAGCTGGCCGAGCTGGACCGGGTCCCGGCGCTGGTGCGCGACGTGCCGGATGAAGCCGCCATCGCCATGGCGCTGATCGAGAATATCCAGCGGGAAGACCTCAACCCGGTGGAGGAAGCGCTGGCGCTGAAGCGCCTGCAGGACGAATTCGAGCTGACCCAGCAGCAGGTGGCCGAGGCGGTGGGCAAGTCCCGTACCGCGGTGACCAACCTGTTGCGACTGCTGAGCCTCACCGAGGATGTGCGTACCTTCCTCGAGCGCGGCGACCTGGAGCTGGGGCATGCCAAGGCCCTGCTGGGCCTGGCCGGCGAAGCCCAGCGCGCCGCTGCGCGCCAGGTGGTGGACAAGGGCCTGACGGTCCGCCAGACCGAGGCGCTGGTGCGCCGTATTGTGCAGCAGGCGCAGAACCCGGCGCCGGCCAAGCCGAAGCAGGACCCGAATATCCGCCGCCTCAGTGAGAGGTTGTCGGAGAAAGTCGGGGTGCCGGTCAATATCGATCACAACGACCGCGGTGTCGGCAAGCTGGTGCTGAAGTACAACAGCCTCGATGAGCTGGACGGTATCCTTGCCCACCTGGGGTACCGCGAGGAATAACCCGGTAGAATCGCGCGCCCCAAAATGGCGCACGGTACTTTCGGAGAGCCTGGTTAGTGAATACTCACCGCTCTGGCAATTTGCAACGAAAAAACACTGAAAATTAAATAACTTGGCCAGATTTTGCAGTTGAACCGGGAATGCGGTTACTCCTATAATTCGCTCGCCCAAATTTTGGGCGGAAAGCGCTAACCTGGTCGGCCAAGTCCCGCCTATGTACAGACCCCCGGTGTTGTTGGTCGCCGCGGTACAGCTGGTGCTGGTATCGCTGGCGGGAGCGGTATTGCATTTTTACGGCCGGCCGGTGACGGCGCTGTCGGTTTTTATCGGTGGTGCGCTGTGTGCGCTGCCCAATGCCTATTTTGGCTTCCGCGCTTTCCGCCATCGCGGCGCGCGGTCCGCCGACCGGGTGGTGGCATCTTTCTACCGCGCGGAGACGGGCAAGTTCATCCTGACCCTGACGGGGTTCGCGGCAGTGTTTGCCGTGGTAAGGCCGCTCGATGCGGCCGCGCTGTTTATCAGCTACGGCTGCTGCGTTGTCCTGCAGTGGCTGATGGTGGCGCGCATGGTCCGCTGACCGGCGCAGAAGACTAATTCTATTGATCGAGTGCTGAGGAACTATGGCAGGCGAAGCTCAAACCGCGACGGATTATATCCAACACCACCTGCAGAACATGGCCTACGGCAAGCTGCCGGCGGGTTACACCCGCGCTGACGGCACTGTTCTGAGTGAGAGCACCTGGACCATGGCCCACTCCTCCCGGGAAGCTGCGGACATGGGCTTCTGGGCAATTCACCTGGACAGCCTCGGCTGGGCCATCGGCCTGGGCCTGCTGTTCTGCTTCCTGTTTGCCCGCGCCGCCAAGAAGGCTACCGCCGGTGTGCCGAGTGGTTTCCAGAGCTTCGTCGAGCTGACCGTCGATTTCGTCGACAAGCTGGTGAAAGATACCTTCCAGCACCGCAACAGCATGGTGGCGCCGATGGCGCTGACGATTTTCGTCTGGGTCTTCCTGATGAACCTGATGGACCTGGTTCCGGTGGACTGGCTGCCCATGGCTGCGGCGACGGCCGCGGGCAATGATCACCTGTTCTTCAAGGTCGTACCCACCACCGACCTGAACGTCACCCTGGGTATGGCTCTGGCAGTATTTGCCCTGATGATCTTCTTCAGCATCCGCGAAAAAGGTGCCCTTGGCTTTATCAAGGAGCTGACCCTGCACCCGTTCCACTCCGGCAAGTGGTACGTGGACATTTTCCTGATTCCGTTCAACCTGCTGCTGGAACTGGTTTCCCTGATTGCGAAGCCGGTCTCTCTCGGCCTGCGTCTCTTCGGTAACCTGTACGCCGGCGAGATGATCTTTATCCTGATTGCCATCGTCTTCGGCGTCGGCGTACTGGGCTTTATCGGTGCAGCGTTCCTGCAGCTGGGCTGGGCTATCTTCCACATCCTGGTGATCACCCTGCAGGCCTTCGTGTTCATGGTCCTGACCACGGTTTACATGTCCATGGCCCATGACCGTGAGGATGAGCACACAACTGATCACTGATTGGATTGGGGCGCGGCCCCAGAGAACTTATTTCCACAACTCTTAAACTCTCAACTTTGATGGAGAATACAATGGAAGCACTTGGTCTGGTTTACATCGCGAGCGCACTGCTGATTGGTCTGGGCGCACTGGGTACTGCTATCGGTTTCGGCACCCTGGGCGGCAAGCTGCTGGAAGGTTCTGCGCGTCAGCCGGAACAGGCTCCGGCTCTGCAGGGCAAAATGTTCCTGATGGCAGGTCTGCTCGACGCCGTACCGATGATCGGTGTTGGTATCGCCATGTACCTGATCTTCGCTGTCGCTCCTGGTCTGGCTGGTTAATTCCATCGTTCCAATTGCCCTTAACCCCCCCGTTCTTTTTATAAAGAGCAAAGAGCAAGAGGTGTCGGTGTGAATATCAACCTGACTCTAATAGGCCAGTCGATTACATTCCTGGTCTTCGTATGGTTCTGCTGGAAGTATGTATGGCCCGCCCTGCTGGGTGTCATGCAGGAACGTGAGCAGAAGATCGCCACTGGTCTCGAAGAGGCCGAGCGTGCTGGTAAGGATCTGGAGCTGGCCCAGCGCAAGGCCGCTGATCAGCTGAAGGAAGCCAAAGCGCAGGCTGCGGATATCATCGATGGTGCCAACAAGCGCGCCAACCAGATTCTCGACGAGGCCAAGCAGGCCGCAGTCGAGGAAGGTGATCGGCTGAAAGCCGCGGCCAAGGCCGAGATCGAGCAGGAAGTGAACCGTGCCAAGGAGCAGCTGCGCAGCCGCGTTGCCGCCCTGTCCGTGGCCGGCGCTGAGAAGATCCTCTCGGTTAATATCGATGCCAAGGCGCACGATGATCTGATCGACAAACTGGCAGCCGAGCTGTAAGCGAGGAACCCCATGGCGGAACTCAGCACACTGGCCCGGCCCTACGCCAAAGCGGCGTTTGCCTACGCGCAGGAAGCCTCCGATCTCGGCGGCTGGAGTACTGCGCTGGCAACGGCGGCCGCGGTCAGCCAAAGCGAGAAAGTTGGTGAGATGCTGGAGAACCCGCAGCTCACCAGCGATGAACGCGCAGACAAATTCCTGTCCATCTGTTCAGATGACCTCAGTGAATCCGGCAAGAACTTTATCCGGCTGCTGGCGGAGAACCACCGCCTGCCGCTGTTGCCGGAAATCTACGAGCTGTTTGAAGAGCTCAAGGCACAGGCCGAAGCCTCCCTGGAGGTGGAAGTCGTCTCAGCGCGCCCGCTCAGCGAAGCGCAGGCGCAGCAACTGACCCAGGCACTCAGCAAGAAGTTCGAGCGCGAGGTGCACCTGCACGGCTCCGTCGACGAGAGTCTCCTGGGCGGCGCGATCATTCGCGCCGGCGATACGGTCATCGATGGCACAGTGCGCGGCCGGTTGGCCAAACTCGCCGAGGCGATGAACTCCTAAACAACTTTCCCGGATGTCATCTCTGGCATCTTGGGAACTTGAGGAACAGAGCATGCAGCAACTGAATCCCTCTGAGATCAGTGAAATTATCAAGAGCCGCATCGAGAGTCTCGATGTGGACACACAGGCCCGTACCGAGGGCACCATCGTTTCCGTGTCCGACGGTATTGTCCGTATCCACGGCCTTGCCGACGTAATGTTCGGTGAGATGATCGAGTTCGATGGCGGCATCTTCGGTATGGCGCTGAACCTGGAGCGCGACTCCGTCGGTGCCGTAATCCTGGGCGACTACAAATCCCTGGCCGAAGGCCAGAAGTGTCGTTGCACCGGCCGCATCCTGGAAACCCCGGTGGGTCCGGAGCTCCTGGGTCGCGTGGTTGACGCCCTGGGTAACCCGATCGACGGCAAGGGTCCGCTGAATACCAGCCTGACCGACGCCGTGGAGAAGGTAGCGCCCGGCGTTATCGACCGCCAGTCCGTAGACCAGCCGGTCCAGACCGGCCTGAAGGCGATCGACACCATGATCCCGATCGGCCGCGGCCAGCGGGAGCTGATCATTGGTGACCGCCAGATCGGTAAGTCTGCCGTTGCGATCGATACGATCATCAACCAGAAAGGCACCGGCATTAAGTGTATCTACGTTGCCGTGGGCCAGAAGCAGTCCTCTATTGCCAACGTGGTGCGCAAGCTGGAAGAGCATGGCGCCATGGACCACACCATCGTGGTCGCTGCCGGCGCGGCCGACCCGGCCTCCATGCAGTTCCTGGCTCCCTACGTGGGCTGCACCATGGGCGAGTACTTCCGCGACCGCGGTGAAGACGCCCTGATCATTTATGATGACCTCACCAAGCAGGCCTGGGCCTACCGCCAGATCTCCCTGCTGCTGAAGCGTCCCCCGGGCCGTGAAGCTTACCCCGGTGACGTTTTCTACCTGCACTCCCGCCTGCTGGAGCGCGCCGCGCGTGTAAACGCCGACTACGTGGAGAAGTTCACCAACGGCGAAGTGAAAGGCAAGACCGGCTCCCTGACCGCCCTGCCGATCATCGAGACTCAGGCCGGTGACGTTTCCGCGTTCGTACCGACCAACGTGATCTCCATTACCGACGGCCAGATCTTCCTCGAGACCGATCTGTTCAACGCCGGTATCCGCCCTGCCATCAACCCGGGTATCTCCGTATCCCGCGTTGGTGGTTCCGCGCAGACCAAGGTGATCAAGAAACTCTCCGGTGGTATCCGTACCGCGCTGGCCCAGTACCGTGAACTGGCGGCCTTCTCCCAGTTCGCTTCCGACCTGGACGAGGCCACCAAGGCGCAGCTGGACCACGGTGAGCGTGTTACCGAGCTGATGAAGCAGAAGCAGTACAGCCCGCTGTCCATCGCGGAAATGGCTGTGTCTGTTTACGCTGCCGACAAGGGTTACCTGAACGACGTTGAAGTCAACAAAGTGCTGGACTTCGAATCCGCCCTGCTCGCTTACATGAACAGCGAACATGCAGAGCTGATGGAGAAAGTGAACAGCACCGGCAAGTACGACGACGAGATTGACGCCGCCTTCAAGGCCGGCATCGAGAAGTTTGTCGCTACCGGTAGCTGGTAAGCACCCTGGAGGCCTGCAGGGGCCTGTCCGGTTTCGGGCGAGCTCCTGCGGTTCTGAGAAATCCAGCGAACAAGGTAAATCACTATGGCAGGCGGAAAAGAAGTACGCACAAAAATTGCCAGCATCAAGAGCACGCAGAAAATTACCTCCGCGATGGAAATGGTCGCGGCGAGTAAGATGCGCAAGGCTCAGGATCGCATGGCACTGGGGCGTCCCTACGCCCAGCGCATACGCGCAGTGATCGGCCACGTCGCCAACGCATCGGCCGAATACCAGCATATCTACCTGCAGGAGCGCGAAGCCAAGCGGGTCGGTTTTATCCTGGTATCCACTGACCGCGGTCTCTGTGGTGGCCTGAACATCAATATGTTCAAGGCGGCTATTCGCGATATGCAGGCCTGGTCCGAGCGCGGCGTCGATGTCGAGATCTGCGCTGTGGGCAACAAGGCGGCCAGCTTCTTCAACACCATTGGTGGCAAGGTGGTGGCGGCCCTGCGCGATGTGGGTGACAACCCGCAGGCGAACAAGCTGATCGGTTCGGTGAAGGTCATGATGGACCGTTTTGCGGAGGGCGAAATCGACCGCCTGTTCCTCGTGTCCAACGAGTTCGTCAACACCATGTCGCAGAAGCCGCGTGTGGAGCAGTTGCTGCCGCTGCCGAAAGAAGACAACGACCAGCTCAAGCACGACTGGGACTACCTGTACGAGCCGGAGCCGGTGGACCTGCTGGACGGGCTGCTGGCCCGCTACATCGAGTCTCAGGTGTACCAGGCCGTGGTAGAGAACAAGGCCTGCGAACAGGCGGCGCGCATGATTGCCATGAAGAGCGCCACCGACAACGCCGGCGAGCTGATCGATGCGCTGCAGCTTGTTTACAACAAGGCGCGCCAGGCAGCGATTACCCAGGAGCTGTCCGAGATCGTGGGCGGCGCCGCAGCGGTTTAAGCGGCTGAACGAATTTTGATTTGAGGATCCGGAAATGAGTAACGGGCAAATTGTGCAAGTTATCGGGGCGGTAATCGACGTGGAATTCCCGCGTGACTCCGTGCCGAAGGTATACGACGCACTGCTGGTTGAGGACAAGAACCTCACCATGGAAGTGCAGCAGCAGCTGGGTGACGGCGTGGTACGCGCCATTGCCATGGGTTCATCCGAGGGTATCTCCCGCGGCCTGGCAGTGAAGAACACCGGTGCGCCGGTTTCCGTGCCGGTGGGCACAGACACCCTGGGCCGTATCATGGACGTGCTGGGCAACCCGATCGATGAGTGTGGCCCCATCGGTGGCGAGGGCGCTGAAGTAGAGCGCGCTTCCATCCACCGCGCTGCCCCCACCTACGAAGAGCAGTCCAGCTCCACCGAGCTGCTGGAAACCGGCATCAAGGTAATCGACCTGGTATGCCCCTTCGCCAAGGGCGGTAAGGTTGGCCTGTTCGGCGGCGCCGGCGTGGGCAAGACCGTAAACATGATGGAGCTCATCAACAACATCGCCACCGAGCACAGCGGCCTGTCCGTATTCGCCGGTGTGGGTGAGCGTACCCGTGAAGGTAACGACTTCTACTACGAGATGCAGGAAGCCGGCGTTGTAAACGTCGAGAACTTCTCCGAGTCCAAGGTAGCGATGGTTTACGGCCAGATGAATGAGCCGCCCGGGAACCGCCTGCGTGTGGCCCTGACCGGCCTGACCATGGCCGAGAAGTTCCGTGACGAAGGTCGCGACGTACTGCTGTTCGTCGACAACATCTACCGTTACACCCTGGCCGGTACCGAAGTATCCGCCCTGCTCGGCCGTATGCCGTCCGCGGTAGGTTACCAGCCGACCCTGGCGGAAGAGATGGGCGTCCTGCAGGAGCGCATTACCTCCACCAAGACCGGTTCCATTACCTCCATCCAGGCGGTATACGTACCGGCGGACGACCTTACCGACCCGTCCCCGGCCACCACCTTCGCCCACCTGGACTCCACCGTGGTACTGAGCCGCGACATCGCTGCCAAGGGTATCTACCCGGCCGTGGATCCGC
Organism: Microbulbifer sp. YPW16; assembly: GCF_021290385.1. Taxonomy (GTDB): domain Bacteria; phylum Pseudomonadota; class Gammaproteobacteria; order Pseudomonadales; family Cellvibrionaceae; genus Microbulbifer; species Microbulbifer zhoushanensis. The sequence continues at coordinate 2,491,601 of NZ_CP089928.1, read as the reverse complement.
TGGACTCCACCTCCCGCCAGCTGGACCCGCTGGTAATCGGCCAGGAGCACTATGAAGTGGCCCGCGGCGTGCAGTCCGTACTGCAGCGTTACAAGGAGCTGAAGGACATCATCGCCATCCTGGGTATGGACGAGCTGTCCGAGGAAGACAAGCAGATCGTGGCCCGTGCCCGTAAGATCGAGCGCTTCCTGTCCCAGCCGTTCCACGTGGCCGAGGTATTTACCGGTGCACCGGGCAAATACGTGTCCCTGAAGGAAACCATCCGTGGCTTCCAGGGCATCCTCGACGGCGAGTACGACAACCTGCCGGAACAGGCCTTCTACATGGTCGGCACCATCGACGAAGCGGTCGAGAAAGCCAACAAGGCCAAGTAAGCGCGGAACTCCCCGCCGCCCTGCCCGTCCGGGCACGGTGGCGGGAATTCGCAAGGCAAACTGCAGAGAATGAGGTAGCCTTATGGCTATGACTGTACATTGCGATATCGTGAGCGCTGAGGAATCCCTGTTCTCCGGACTGGTGGAGATGGTTATCGTCACCGGTGTCGAGGGTGAACTGGGTATCTCCTATGGCCATGCCCAGCTGCTGACAGCGCTCAAGCCGGGCCCGGTACGTATCATCAAGCAGGGTGGTGAAGAGGAAGTGCTGTATGTGAGCGGCGGTTACGCCGAGGTACAGCCCAACATGGTCACCATCCTGGCCGATGTCGCCGAGCGCGAGATCGACGAAGAAGCTGCGCAGAAGGCCCGCGAAGAAGCGGCCCACGCCCTGCACCAGGCTCCTTCCGAGGTCGACTACGCCCGCATTTCCGCCCAGCTGGCCGAGGCCGAGGCGCGCCTGCGCACCATGCAGGCCATCCGCAAGGCCGCCGGCAAGTAAGCAGCCCCTCCTACTCCCGGTAGGAACCTGTTTGCAGGCGATTAAAAAAGCAGCTTCGGCTGCTTTTTTTATGCCCGCTTGCCCGCCGTGTCGCGATCCATACCGGCCCGGGTATGAATCGCGGGAAAATCACCGAATGTTCCATCAGGTGTGAATAGGATCAGCTAAAAGTTCCAGGAGATTCCCATGGCATCCTCATCGAAGCCTTGTATCGGTATTGCCCTTGGCAGTGGCGCTGCGAAAGGCTTTGCCCACATCGGCGTGCTGAGTGCGCTGGATGAAATGGGCATTCGCCCCCAGGTGATCGCGGGCTCTTCCATGGGGGCATTCGTTGGTTCCGCCTATGCTGCCGGCTGCCTGGATAAACTCGAAGAATGGGTGAACATGCTGGATAACTGGCGGGTGTTCTCCCTGCTGGATATCAACTGGACATTCAGTGGCGGACTGATTGGCGGCAAGAAACCGTTCCAGGCCTTTTTTGAAGGCTTTGCCTACGAGAATATCGAGGAGTTGCCTGTCCCATTTACCGCGGTGGCAACTGACCTGAACAGCGGCCAGGAAATCTGGCTGCAGGAAGGCAACCTCAGCGACGCGGTGAGTGCCTCCTGCTCCATTCCCGGGTTGCTGTCCCCGAAGCAGGTTGCGGGGCGTTGGCTTGTAGATGGGGCGGTCGTAAACCCTGTGCCGATTGATGTCTGTCGCGCGATGGGCGCTACCTGCGTAATTGCGGTCGATGTTACCGAGGACGGGGTCTCAATGTGGGAACATCGGCAGGGGGAAGTGGAAACCCTGGCCAGCGATGGCGACAACAGTGAAGCACCCGAGACGCCTGCCCCCCTGCAGCGCGTGAATAAGGAAGTTTCCGCGGGGGTGTCCCTGGAGAAGCTACTGACGCAGGGCCGGCAACAGCTGGCGCAGATAGGAGACCGATTCACCAGGACCACGCCGTATGCTCCCGGAATGCTGGAAACCATGTCGACCTCCATGGAGATTCTTGAGCGACGTCACAAGCGCTCCCGGCTCGCAGGCTCCCCCCCGGACATCATGATCATCCCCAAGGTCGGTGGCATTGGAGGCATGGAATTTTCCCGGGCCGCCGAGGCGGTGGCGGCAGGCAGGGCCGAGGTCGAACGGGTAAAAACCTGGATTGAGGACGTGGTGCCGGCAAACCTGGAGCCGTAGTGCCCAAACCGGGAAATCCCGTCGTTCGGGGAATCGGGGCGTGGTAACGGTAATCTGGTGACATCACTATCGGAGCCAACACCTGGTTCAGATTGCAGGCTCCGTCAGTCGCTGCTGTTTGCGGATAAACTCCCGCGCCTCGCCAGCCTCTTTTTCCCTGCCGTCGTATTCACCGGCCTGCTCGAGCAGCAGGCAGTAGAATTTTTCCGCTACTGTAAGCAGCACCTTTCCATATCACAGGACTTGCCCGCGTGCGTTGCTGCGACAGGACGCAGTGCGTTTGCGACGGGTCCAGTCCCCACAGCGACCAGACGAATTGACCCATGACTCACCATCCGTCACTTTGTGTGTACGGCGGATACCTGCAGATATACCCGTCGGTATATCGATCACGTGATGCCAGCACAAGAAAAATGAACAAAAATCGCATCACTGCTGGTGTGGACTCGGGAGAGTAAGTAGTCATGAGTGCAACTGGAATTTGCCGTCCCGGACGGGCGTTATCCATGGAGAGCACCACTGAGATTCTTGACGATTCCAGCTGGTTACCGGTTGACTACGATGCAGAGACAGATGAATTCCATTTCGCACAGGTGTCGATAGATCATATCGAGACAATGCCCTTCCATGATGGCCGGCACCCGCTGGCTGCCACCAATGACCTGGTTGCAATAACGGCAGAGAGGCTGCGCGGATGGCGTAGCGACCCCGCGCCCGGGGAAGTGACCGGCACCTTGATTATCCATTCTGGTTTCTGTGGTTCCACCCTGTTGAGCCGCGTACTGTCAGTTCCGGGCAAATCCTTTGTACTGCGGGAGCCGCGGGCAATTACCCGGTTATCCAACGCCTGCTTGCCGGGACTGGTTGATCCGGCCCACCTTAGCGAGACACAGAAGTTATTTGATCGCACTGTGGCGCGACTGTGCTTCTCAATGGCGCCTTATGCCAGGCCTGCGATCAAGCTGTCCAACTGGGACAATATCCTGCTGGCGACCGGCGGTGCAGAAAACGGAAATTACCGGATACTGTCGATGACCTGTGATCTCCGCGCCTATATCGTTGCAATATTCCGTGGCGGCAAGCCCAGGATCAGGCAAACCCTCGAACTACTTGAAAGGCTTCGCCAGGTGGGTTCAGTTCCCGCCAGTCTAGTGAGCGAGGCACAATCTTATCCCGGTTCCATGACCAGCATCTGTTGCCTGCTTGCCTGTGCCTATGCAGCCCAGGCCACCGCCATGTCGTCCGTGGCGGGCGGAACGGGGGCGACCGAGACCGCACCGTTAACGCTGGAATCATTGCGCGCGGATCCCGTCGAAAGCCTGTCCCGGGCCAACCGGCAACTGGAACTCGGGTTATCGACGCTGGAGCTGGCCCAGGCATGGGAAAGCATCGCCCCCAAACACGCCAAGGATCCGCAGGGCCAGGAATTTTCCCTGGACAGGGAAATACAGTTCGCCCGTGAGCTCGTGAATGAATGGGGTGATGCCATCGAGGCGGCGGTAATGTGGGCACAGCAGCGCGGAATCCCCGCCTCCCCTTCAGTAACCGCTGGATCCTGAATACCGACTTTATCCCGGAGCGGTACATCTGTACCTGCTGGGCGTTTGTGAATTATTTGTGATTTCCCGGCGCTGTCGCGCGTATCACTCGTCTGGACTGCAGCAACCGGAATAGACTCTCCAGTGTTTTCCACAGAGGACTTAGCCAAATGACTGATCAACTGGTTTTCTATACCAACCCCCAGTCTCGCGGACGCATTGTCCGCTGGATGCTCGAGGAAATCGGCCAGCCGTATAAGGTGGAGGTGGTCGAGTACGGCGCAGGGATGAAATCCGCGACGTTCCATGCCATCAACCCGATGGGCAAAGTACCCGTTGTTGTTCACAATGGCCAGGTGGTGACTGAGACCGCTGCCATCTGTGCATATCTGGCAGAGGCATATCCGGAAGCAGGTCTCGCACCTACCCGGGAGGAACGGGCCGCTTACTATCGCTGGCTGTTCTTTACCGCGGGGCCCATTGAGGCGGCTCTGACCAACCGGAGCATTTTTGGTGGTGATCCCGCACCCGAAAAGCAGCGCATGGCTGGCTACGGCAATTATGGGCTGGCACTGGATGCCCTCTCCCGTGGGGTAACGGACAACCCCTATATCGCCGGCAAGCGATTCACCGCTGCGGATGTGTATGTCGGTGCCCAGGTTGGCTGGGGACTACAGTTCGGGACTATCGAAAAACGACAGGAATTTATCGATTATTTTGCCCGGGTGAGTGACCGCAAGGCTTTCCGCCGGGCTACCGAACTGGATGAGGCCCTGGCGGCGGAAACCAGCGACGCCTGAGGGGCACTGCTTAACCACACCGCGTTATGGCTTTTTCCGGCAGCGGCACCTTGCAACGCGGGGACTGGCCTGCCTTTAGTGTGGCGGCGTAAACCTCGACCATTTTCCCGGCCTTTTTCGACCAGTCAAACTGGCGCGTCACCTTGGCGCGCCCCGCTGCCCCCATGGCTTCAGCCCCGGCGGGGTCGGCAATGATTGCGCGCATCGCCTCTGCCAGCCGCACGATAAAATCCCGGCGGCCATTACCGGGATCGACAAGCATGCCGCATGCGGCGTCCAGGTAGTCCGCCGGCCCCCCCCAATTGGTGGCTATCACCGGCCGACCCATAGCCATGGCTTCCAGTACCACAGCACCGCCGCATTCATACATGCTGGGTAACACCAGGCAATCACATTGGGCCAGCTGTGCCGGGCAGTCCCGCTGCGGGACAAAGCCACGAAAGCGTACCTGCTGGCTGAGGCCGAGAGAATTGGAAAGACGCTCAAGTGCAGGCCTTTCTGGACCGTCACCGATGATCTCCAGTTCCGGAGCAAGACCAGCTGAATTCAGGCGGGCCATGGCCTCGAGCAACATGTCGACACATTTCCAGTCCACCAACCGACCCAGGAATACGAAACGGCAGGAATCGGAGGCTTGCCTCTTTCGCGCCGGCCTTGCCTGGAAGAGTGAGAGGTCTACCCCATTCTCCACCAGCTCCACGATCTTCATTCCTGTCGTCACAGGAAGCGCCTTTCTCGTCCGGGCATTCGCGACGACCACTGTGGTGGCCCGAGGCTTGCCCGGTATGAATCGGTTGGCCAGGTATGACAATGTGCGTCCCGCATCCATAAATGCCTTTTCCAGCCAGGCCTGCTGGTGGACAAAGCCATCGGGAAAGGTCATGCCACCGTTGAGCGGACCAAATACCACAGGCCGTCCCAGGTTGTGGATACTGGATGGGAGTCTGGGTGAAACCCGGATCGGGACATGTACCAGGTCTATACGCTCCTTGCGGATGAGCTGAAGGGCAATCCGCTTCTGTGCCCTTTCGGTCAGGAGGTCGACAGCGAAGACGGTGGTGAAGCTGGCGATTCGCTGGGGTAGCAGGCGCCCGCAACGATAGAGCAACCGGTGTAGCCATGAATCCTTCACAAAGTGGATCTGGTCCTGGCGCCCGGGGAACAGCCCTTCCAGTTCACGCCGGGCCCGTTCATGCACAATCATGGCAACTTCTATCCCGGCAGCGGGCAAATGGCGGAAATATTGCACAGGGAGCATTGCCTCACCACCAAAGGCCTCGGAAGCTTGCGGGGTAATCAGGAGAACCTTTTTCACAGTGCTTTTCATGGCTTGTCGGAATGTCAGCGGCAAAACAGTGCCGGTAACCCAATTGCAGGGCTACGCAGGTTTGAACCCGGGTTTATCGGTTAACCGGAAACAGGCAGGGGATTGGGATGTGGTCCATCCACTTTGGTGACGGTCCTCACCTGAAAACTGAATATGCGTCCCTGCATATGCGTGATCATAAACCAGGAAAACTGAGAACACACCCACCGTGCATCGACGGTAAGCCCTCCCTGCTTATTGGGCCAGATGGTCACACCAGTGTTCAATTTTGCCATAGTCGCCAAGGCTGAAATGGTGGTTCCGGAAACTTGCGTCAGCTCGAGTCGAAATATCCCGTGCCTTCCGCCTGGTGGTGCCGGCCAGCGGCTTTGCGCAGGCCCATAATCCCGGATGGTCTAAGCTAAAAGCCTGCACAAGTGCGCCACACTTCGTGGTAGCTGCTGGAAACCAGGGCCGGTGCATGGCAACCAACGGTGATTCTGACAAACCCAAAAGCGACCGCGAAATACTGCAGGAGCAGATGGCCGCCAGCCTGCATGAGTACCGTCGCAATTCCTCCTCGCTGTTTATGTCCGCAACCGCTGCGGGCCTGGAAATTGGCTTCAGTTTCTTCCTTATGGCAGTGCTCTACACCCTGTTCAATGAAGACCTGGGGAAGAGCCAGCTGCACCTGTTGCTGGCCGCCAGCTATCCCATCGGTTTCGTAATGGTAATTATCGGCCGGACCGACCTGTTCACCGAGCACACTACCCTGGCGATACTTCCGGTCCTCGATCGTCGCAGAAGTGTCTGGGCTCTGGGCCGTGTCTGGGGGGTGATCTACAGCGGAAACCTGCTTGGTGCCCTGATGTTCGGCCTGCTGCTGGCCCAGTATGAGGAAGTGAGCCCCTATATTGATCCGCAGGCACTTTCACACTATGGCGTAAAAAGCCTTGAGCAGTCCGGCTCCGGGATATTCCTGGGGGCCGTGCTGGCAGGCTGGCTGATGGGCCTGTTGGGCTGGGTCGCCACTTCATCGCAGGATACGATCGGCCGTGTGGTGCTGATTATCCTGATCACCTTTGTGATCGGGGTTGGCGGCCTGGCCCACTGTGTGGCGGGATCCGTCGCCATGTTCAGCGGTTGGCTGGGCAATGCCGGTGCGATCGATACCAGCGAAATGCTGGGTTATATCGCCTGGGCCACCATTGGTAATACCGTCGGTGGCAGCGTATTCGTGGGGATGCTGAAGTATGGCTATGTCAGCAGCGACAAGGCAGCACAAGAAGAAAAGTCTGAAAAGCCCTGGCCCCGGCGATCTCAGAGGTAATCGGCGTCGGAGGTAAACACCACGTCGAATTCCTGTTCTTCTACCAGGTCAGCCATTCGCTCCACCAGAACCTCCCGCCAGGTATCGGCTTGGGAGATCGGGCACTGCTCCTGGTTTTCCTCCACCAGGATACGGGCGTGGAGGTAAATGCTGCGCCCGGCCTTGTTGATACTGAGAGACCAGTCCCGGGCCGGGATATCCCGGATGGCCCGGGTAAAGGCGCGGTGTATATCCAGTTGCAGCTCCGCCGACGGGGCCGCCAACAGCACTTCCATCAGGTTCCGGTACAGGATGCGGGCCGGAATCGGCAGCATCACCACCACCATTGCGATCACCAGCCAGGAATCCACATAGGGTAACCACGGACCCAGCCGCGCGCCCCAGATCCATACCACCGAAAATGCCACCAGCACAACACCGCTGAGGAAGCAGTCAATCAACCAGCTGAAGGCGTCCACCTGGATCAGGGTGGAGCCGGAGATCCGCCCAATCCGGCGAAGCACTATGTAGATTACCAGGCAACCGAGCATTGCCACCGCCGCATAAAGCACCGCCGGACCGCTTTCCACAGCGCGGCCGCCCCGGTACAGCGCAAACACCGCGGATGACAGGGCCATCAGCATGACGCCCAGGTTCACCAGGCTTTGCAGGACATTGAATGCGGGTTCGAAACTGGCATAGCCGAAGTGGAAACGCCGGTCCGGTGCGCGGTGCAGCAGCTGTGATACCCGCAGCATTACCAGCGACATGACAAAGTTCACCAGTGAAAAGACACCATCCAGGAAAATCGCAGCCGACCCGGAAAGGGAAGTAAAAAGGAACGCCAGTGCCGCCATCGCCAGGCAACCGAGTATGGATAGCCACAAGCCCTTCCGTTCCACGTCCCCTCTCCTGCCCGCGCGCTTTTGCACGTGTGCAATAGTCTAGGTGCCGCAAGATGGCCCTGCGCTTGTGATCGCTGGTGGAACTGGCCACAATTGCCGCCCTAGTCTTACCGTTGAGTCAGAAAGAGGTTCCATGGCCACTGATATCGTTATTCTCGCTGCGGGCAAAGGCACCCGGATGCGCTCTGACCTGCCCAAGGTCCTGCACCCGATCGGTGGCGTACCCATGCTGGGTCGGGTGATTGAAACCGCGCAGCAGCTGGGGGATGTGGAAATTACCGTGGTGGTGGGTCACGGCGCCGAGTTGGTGCGGGAGCAGTATGCCGGCAGCGGAGTGAAGTTCGTCGAGCAGGCGGAACAACTGGGCACCGGCCACGCAGTGGCCCAGGCGATTCCCAACTTCCGTGCCGGTGCCACCGTACTGGTCCTCTACGGTGACGTGCCGCTGGTCAAGGCGGGCACCCTGCAATCGCTGCTCTCCTCCTCCGACCGGGGGCCGGCGTTGCTGTCGGTGGAAATGGCGAACCCGGCCGGCTATGGCCGTATCGTGCGGGACGACAGCGGCCGGGTACAGGCCATCGTCGAGGAAAAGGATGCCGACGCCGATACCCTGGCGATCCGCGAGGTGAACACCGGTATCCTGGCGGCACCGGCGGACCTGCTGAAGCAGTGGCTGCCGGAGCTCTCCAGCGACAATGCCCAGGGTGAGTATTACCTCACCGACGTTATCGCGCGCTCTGTCAGCGAGAATATTGGGGTAACCGGCGTGCGCGCCAGCGACCCGTTGGAAGTCGCCGGCGTCAACAGCCGCGCCCAGCAGGCACAGATGGAGCGTGCCCTGCAGCACGGTCGCGCGCTGGCGCTGATGAATGCGGGGGTTACTTTACTGGACCCGGCCCGCTTTGACCTGCGGGGTAGGCTCGAGTGCGGCACGGATGTTTCGATCGATATCAATTGTGTCTTCGAAGGCGAGGTGGTCCTGGGCGATGGCGTGCAGGTGGGCCCCAACTGCCTGCTGAAAAACTGCCGGCTGGCTGCAGGCACAAGGGTCGAGGCGAATTCCATAATCGAGGATGCACAGGTCGGCGAAGCCTGCGCCATCGGCCCGTTTGCGCGCCTGCGCCCCGGTACCGAGCTGGCGGACGGGGCCAAGGTGGGCAATTTTGTCGAGACCAAGAAGGCCCACATCGGCCGCGGCAGCAAGGTCAATCACCTGTCCTATGTGGGCGATGCCCGGGTGGGCGAGCAGGTAAATATCGGCGCCGGCACCATTACCTGTAATTACGATGGCGTTAACAAGTCACTGACTGAAATCGGTGACGGCGCCTTTATCGGCTCCAATACCGCCCTTGTGGCTCCAGTCCGGGTGGGTGCGGGGGCAACCGTGGGCGCCGGTTCCACCATCACCCGGGAGGTGCCGGATGAGGACCTGGCGGTGGCCCGCGGCAAGCAGCGCAACGTCAGCGGCTGGCAGCGCCCCACCAGGAAATCCTGATTCCAACAGCGGGGGATGGCCGCAGCGGCTGAAAAACCGGCGGCTATCCCCTCCCCGCCTGCCGGCATCCACCGGCTGATCCATTACACTTGCGCATCGGGAATAAAGGGAATTACCCGATGCACAAACCCCGCTTGCACCTGATAGCCTCGTTCGATATTGCCCACCTGCAGTATCTCGACGAGGAGGGACGCGCGACCCAGGCACTGCCCGACTTCGCTACCCCGGATACGCTGCTCGCGCTTTACCGCCAGATGGCGCTGGCACGGCTGGTGGATGATCGTGCCGTGAAGCTGCAGCGCACCGGCCAGCTGGGCACCTACCCCTCCAGCCTGGGCCAGGAGGCCATCGGCGTCGGCACCGGCAGCGCCCTGCGCCAGGACGACATCTACTGCCCCTACTACCGGGAAACCGGCGCCCTGCTGGAGCGCGGCGTCACTATTGCCGAGATCCTGGCGATCTGGGGCGGCGATGAGCGCGGCCAGGATTTTGCCCATGCCCGGGAGGATTTCCCCCTGTGCGTGCCTATCGCCACGCAGCTACTGCACGCCGCCGGGGTGGCGTTCGCACTCGCCTACCAGCAGCGCGAGATGGGGGCAAAACCCAGGGTGGCGGTATCCAGCGCCGGTGACGGGGCCACCTCCAAGGGGGATTTCTACGAGGCAATCAACCTGGCCGGGGTATGGAAACTGCCGGTGGTGTTCGTGATCAACAACAACCAGTGGGCCATCTCGGTCTCCCGCCGGGCCCAGACGGCGGCCTGCACCATTGCCCAGAAGGCGGTGGCCGCCGGCATCAACTGCCTGCAGGTGGACGGCAACGACGTGATTGCCGTGCGCGCCGCGGTGGCCGATGCGATCGAGCGCGCGCGCAAGGGGGCTGGGCCGATGCTGATCGAGGCAGTAAGCTACCGCCTCAGCGACCACACCACCGCCGATGATGCATCGCGCTATTGCCCGGCGGAGGAGCTGGAGCAGGCGCGTGCTCGCGAACCACTGCAGCGGCTGCGGCGTTACCTGGAGCACGCGGGTCTCTGGGATGACGGGCGCGAGGAGGAGCTGCAGCGTGAACTGGCGGAAATCCTCGAGCGGGAACTGCGGGAATACCGGCAGCGGGAACCGGATGCTCCTACCGCCATGTTCGACCATCTATACGCCGGGTTGCCCGAGGCGCTGCTGGAGCAGTGCGCCGAGGTCGGGACCGCGCGGCCGGCGGGGGACGAAACCTGATGGCCGCCATCACCCTGGTTGAGGCGGTGACACTCGCCCTGGCCCACGAACTGCGCCAGGACAAGCGGGTGGTGGTGTTCGGCCAGGATGTGGGCGTCAACGGCGGTGTCTTCCGCGCCACCGACGGGCTGCAGGCCGAATTTGGCACTGACCGGGTACTGGATACACCGCTGGCAGAGAATATGATTGCCGGCATCGCCATCGGCATGGCGGCCCAGGGCTTGCGGCCGGTGGCGGAATTCCAGTTTATGGGCTTTATCTATCCCGGGTTCGACCAGGTACTCAACCATGCCGCCCGGTTGCGCAACCGCACCCGTGGCCGCCTGTCCTGCCCCATAGTCTATCGCGCCCCCTACGGCGGCGGGATTCACGCCCCGGAGCATCACTCCGAGAGTACCGAGGCACTCTTCGCCCATATTCCCGGACTCCGGGTGGTGGTGCCGTCTTCACCTGCACGCGCCTACGGCCTGCTGCTGGCCGCCATCCGCGACCCAGACCCGGTGGTATTTCTCGAGCCCAAACGGATCTATCGCGCCGCCCGCCAGGAAGTGCCGGATGATGGCGAGGCGTTGCCGCTGGATCATTGTTTCCGCCTGCGCGAGGGTTCCGATATCACCCTGGTGGCCTGGGGTGCCGCACTGAAGGAGACCCTCGCGGCGGCCGAGGCGCTCGCCAGTGAGGGTGTGGAGGCAGAGGTGATCGACCCGGCCACCCTCAAGCCCCTGGATATCCACACCATCATCGACTCACTGGAGAAAACCCGCCGTTGCGTTGTTATCCATGAGGCGGCACGGTTTGGAGGCCTGGGAGCGGAGATCATTGCCCAGGTCAATGAGTACGCCTTCGACCTGCTCGACGCGCCGGTATGCCGGGTTACCGGTTATGACACGGTGATGCCCTACTACCGGCTGGAGAACCACTACCTGCCTGACGTGGACCGAATCCTGGCCGGTGTTCGCCGCACCCTGGAGTACCCGGCATGAAGGTGTTCAAGCTGCCGGACCTGGGGGAGGGATTGCCGGATGCGGTGATCCGCGAATGGCATGTGGCCGAGGGGGACTCCATCGGCGCCCACGACAGCCTGGTTACGGTGGAAACGGCCAAGGCCCTGGTGGAGGTGCCCGCCCCCCGTGGCGGTATCGTGGAAAAGCTCTACGCCGCTGAAGGTGACACGGTCGAGGTAGGCGAGCCACTGGTGGGCTTTGCCGACAGCGGGGCCGAAACCGGGCGGGAAACCGGCGAAAAAACTGCGCCACCGGCGGAGGAAACAGCGGCGGCCGATGCCGGCACCGTGGTTGGCCGTATCCAGGGCGGCAGCGAGATGCTGGGCAGTGAACAGGCGCCGGGAGAGCGGGAGGCACGCCGGGCGACCCCGGGTGTGCGTGCCCTGGCGCGTCGGCTGGGGGTCGACCTGGAGCGGCACCAACCGCGGGAAGCACGGTTTACCGAGGCCGAAGTGCGCCGGCTGGCCGGGGATCGCGAGAAAGGGCCTGCCGCCACGGCGGCACAGCGGGAAACAGGCGAGCGCAAACAGGGCGTGGCTGGCCCGGCGGATTCCCCGGCGCGGCGGGCAATGGCACTGGCCATGAGCCGGTCCAGGGACCAGGTGGCACCGATGACCCTGTGCGACGAGGTGGATATCTCCAGCTGGTGGGGCGAACAGAACGCCACGGTACGACTGGTCCGCGCGATACAGCAGGCGTGTGTGGAAGAGCCGCACCTCAATGCGCTCTACGAGGACGGGCAGCTGCAGCCATCAGCGGCGATCAATATCGGCCTGGCGGTGGACTCTCCCCGCGGCCTGTTCGTGCCGGTGCTGCGGGACGTGGCGAGTTGCAGCGATGCTGACCTGCTGCAGCAGATAGGTGAGTACAAGGACCAGGCCCGCGAAACCGGTATCGCCCGCGAGGACCTGCAGGGGGGAACCATCCTGCTGTCGAACTTCGGTGCCCTGGGCGGGCGCTATGCCACCCCGGTAGTGATGCCACCCACTGTGGCGATTGTCGGGGCCGGCCGTACCTACGACGGGGTGGTCGCCGTGGGGGGCAAGCCCGCGGCCCGTCCGCTCCTGCCCCTGTCGGTCAGTGCCGATCACCGGGCAGTGACCGGCGGCGAGCTGGCGCGTTTTTTACAGGCCCTGGTGAACGCCCTGTCCAGCTAGCCTCGCAGGCTCTATTGCAGTCCCTGCTTCCAGCGATGTGAAAATTTTCCTTGGGAACTTTCCTTTCGATTTGCTATCTTTAAGTTTCGAAGTGAAACTTGATGCACCATGTCAAAGCGCAACACCCAGCAACGCCGGCACCAGATCATGGCCCTCCTGAACGAAGCGGGAGAGGCCAGCGTGGAACAGCTTGCACGGAAATTCGAAACTTCCGAGGTTACGATTCGCAAGGACCTCACCACCATGGAGGGCCACGGCCTGTTGCTGCGCCGCCATGGCGGCGCCATCCCGGTGCCACGGGAGCTGGTGGTGGAAGAGGCCCCCTCCGAGGTCAAGCGGGCCATCGGCCGCGCCGCGGCCGGATTGATACCGGATCACCACCGTATCGTGATTGATTACGGCCGCACTACCGCGGCGATGATTCCCGAGCTCGACCACCGGCGCGGCCTGGTAGTCATGACCAACTCCCTGCATGTGGCCAACGCGCTGCGGGAGCTGGAGAACGAGCCCACCCTGCTGATGACCGGGGGGACCTGGGACCCGCATTTCGAGGCGTTCCAGGGGCGCGTGGCGGAACAGGTCCTGCGCGGCTACGACTTCGACCAGGCCTTTATCGGCGCCGACGGCATAGACCTGGAGCGTGGTACCTGCACATTCAATGAGCAGATCGGCCTCTCCCGGGTAATGGCGGAGGTGGCCCGCGAGGTGGTGGTCCTGGCCGAGTCCAGCAAGGTGGGGCGACGGATTCCCAACCAGGAACTGCCCTGGGACCAGGTGAATACCCTGGTGACTGATGCCGGGCTGGGTGATGGGGCGCGCACCGCGCTGGAACGGCTCGGGGTGCGGGTGGTGTGTGCCGAAGTGGGCACTCACGCCTGAGGCAAGTGAGAGTTTGTGGCCGGTTTACCTGGGGTAGATGGGTCGGTAAAGAATCGAAACTGAGGTTTTCCTATGTGTGGCATTGTCGGCGCGCTGGCCCAGCGCAATGTGAACGAAATCCTGCTGGAGGGGCTGCGGCGGCTGGAGTACCGGGGCTACGACTCCGCCGGTGTCTGCCTGGTGGATGGCGGGCAGCAACTGCAGCTGCGCAAGAGCGAGGGCAAGGTTGCGGAACTCGAGGCGCGGCTGGCGGCACAGCCGGCGACGGGTCGGCTGGGCATTGCCCATACCCGCTGGGCCACCCACGGAGTGCCCTCAGACCTCAACTCCCATCCGCACGTGTCTGGTGATATCGCCCTGGTCCACAACGGCATCATCGAGAACTACCGCGACCTGCGGGCCCGCCTGCAGGGCCTGGGCTATGAGTTTGCCTCCGATACCGATACCGAGGTGGTGGTGCACCTGGTCCACTCCCTGGCCAGCGAGGGCCTGGGCCTGCTGGAGGCTGTGACCGCCGCCACCCGTGAGCTCGAGGGTGCCTATGCCCTGGGGGTGATCAGTGCCCGGGAACCACAGACCCTGGTCTGCGCGCGTGCCGGAAGTCCCCTGGTGATCGGTGTGGGCATCGAGGAAAACTTTATCGCCTCCGATCCCATGGCCCTGCGCCAGGTCACCGACCGCTTCGTATTCCTGGAGGAAGGCGATGTGGCCCAGGTGACACTCGATGGTATTGCCATTTTCGATCGCGCCGGCCAGGAAGTGAGCCGCCCGGTGCAGAAACTCGACGGTGGCCACGATGTGGCGGACAAGGGGCGCTATCGCCACTTTATGCAGAAGGAAATCTTCGAGCAGCCGGAAGTCGTGCGGGCCACCCTCGCCGGCCGCATCGGCAGCGAGTCGGTGCTGGCCGAGGCACTGGGGACCCGCGCCAACGAAATCCTGCCGGAGGTAAAACAGGTGCAGATTGTCGCCTGTGGCACCAGCTACCACGCCGGGCTGGTGGCGCGCTACTGGCTGGAAGACTGGGCCGGTATTCCCTGCGCGGTGGAGGTGGCCAGCGAGATCCGTTACCGCCGCACCGCGGTGCGTCCCGGCACCCTGTTTGTCACCATTTCCCAGTCCGGTGAGACCGCCGACACCCTGGCGGCACTGCGCCAGGCGAAGGAGCTGGGTTACCTGGCCTCGATGACCATCTGCAATGTGCCCAACAGTTCGCTGGTACGGGAATCGGAGCTGTCGCTGATGACCGAGGCAGGGCCGGAGATCGGCGTGGCCTCTACCAAGGCGTTCACCACCCAGCTGGTGGCCCTGCAGCTGTTCTGTATCGCGCTGGCCAAGGTCAACGGCCTGTCTGCCGGGCGCGAGGCCGAACTGGTGCAGGCCCTGCACCAGCTGCCGGGCCTGATGGAGGAATTCACCGGCCTCGACAAGCTGGTGCAGGCCACCAGCGAGGCCTTCGCGGAAAAACACCACACCCTGTTCCTGGGCCGCGGGGTCGAATACCCGATCGCCCTCGAGGGCGCGCTGAAGCTCAAGGAAATTTCCTATATCCACGCCGAGGCCTACCCCGCCGGTGAGCTGAAGCACGGGCCGCTGGCGCTGGTGGATGGCGACATGCCGGTAGTGGTGGTGGCACCCAACGACGAGCTGCTGGAAAAACTCAAGTCCAACCTGCAGGAAGTGCGCGCCCGCGGCGGCGAGCTTTTTGTGTTTGCCAGCCCCAATGCGGGCTTTACCAGCGAACCGGGTGTCACTGTGGTGGAAGTACCCGATGCCCCGGACAGCCTGGCGCCGATCCTGTACACGGTGCCATTGCAGTTGCTCTCCTACCACGTGGCCCTGCTCAAGGGCACCGATGTGGACCAGCCGCGCAACCTGGCCAAGTCTGTGACGGTGGAGTAACCGGCCGCCCGATAATATTGTCCCCGGGACCTGCATGGCGGGTTCCGGGGGCAGTGGCGATCCCGTCGAGCCCCCGCCATTCCCGCCGCCCTTCTATACTTTCACCTCTCCGGTAACTTGTGGCGCCGTCGCCGGTCTGCAGTGCATTGACGCCGGCTTATGTGCCCGTGCGGGGCGTTCTGCCCGGCGAAAACAGGCTATCACCACTTCCCCTGCAGGTCCCAAGACCAACCGTATGCATTACGTTGTCCTGTCCCTGGTGTTGCTGGCTGCCGTGGCGCTGAGCGGAATCATCGTCCGCCTGAGCCCCGTGCGCGTGCCGCTGCCGCTGGTACAGATTGCCATCGGTGTGCTGCTTGCCGGTGTCGCCGGCGTGCGGATTCCCCTGGACCCGGAAATCTTCTTCCTCCTGTTTATCCCCCCGCTACTGTTCCTGGACGGCTGGCGCATCCCCAAGGGTACCTTCTTCGGTGAACTGCGGCCGATACTGACGCTTGCAGTGGGGCTGGTGCTGTTCACAGTGGTGGGCGTAGGCCTGTTTATCCACTGGTTGATTCCGTCAATACCCCTGGCGGTGGCTTTTGCCGTAGCCGCCATTCTCGCGCCCACCGACGCGGTGGCGCTGGTCGCGGTACGGGGAAGTACCCCCCTGCCGCCGCGCCTGAGGCATATCCTCGAAGGTGAGGCTTTACTCAATGACGCCTCCGGACTGGATGTTTTCCGCTTTGCCGTGGCGGCGGTGGTCACCGGCAGTTTTTCGTTGACCGGGACCGCGGTGGGCTTTATTGGCATGGTGGTGGCCGGTGTCGCCACGGGTGCCGGAATTGCATTCGCCTGTGGCTATGCACTGCGCTGGCTGGGCCGCCTGGGTGGCGAGGATACCGGCGTGCAGATCCTGGTGAGCCTGCTCGTGCCTTTTGCCGCCTACCTGGCATCGGAACAACTTGGCGGTTCAGGGATCCTGGCTGCGGCGAGCGCCGGTATCGCGACCCATTACGTGAGCCTGTACGGCCCGGAGCTGGCCGCCACGCGTATGGCGCGCGGCGCGGTGTGGGATACGCTGCAGGCCATACTCAACGGGATAATCTTTATCCTGCTGGGTGAACAGCTGGTGCGAGTGGTGACCGATGACCTGGACGGGGCACGCCACAGTGCCATCGTCGATAACTGGGTCCTGCTGGGCTATGTCGCGGCCATCGCCACCATGCTTCTGCTATTGCGTTTCACCTGGGTCTGGGCCTCTATCTACCTGTCGCGCATTCACCGCGAGATCCGTAATGCGCGCGAGCGCCTGTTACTGGTAGCGATTACCGCGGTTGCGGGTGTACGTGGTGCTGTGACGCTGGCGGGGGTGTTGTCGCTGCCACTGCTGTTGCCGGACGGTGCTCCGTTTCCGGGCAGGCAGCTGGCGATTGTGCTGGCCATGGGAGTGATCCTGCTTTCCCTGCTGCTGGCAAGTGTCGCCCTGCCCCCACTGGTACGGCGGTTACCGCGGGTGCGCGAGCAGCCGACGACTGGCGATGAGCGGATGGCGCGCGTGGCAGCGACCCGGGCGGCCATTGCCAGCCTGGAATCAGTGCGCGCATCCCTGGGTGCAGACGGGGAAGGCACCGCCCTGCAAGCAGTGGACAAGTTGCTCGAACACTACCGGCGCCGGTTGCAAGCGGGAGGCCGGGCCGGAAACAGGCGGGACCGTGCACTGGCCAATCACAAGCGCGAGTACCACCTGGCAGCACTGTCGGCGGAACGGGAACAGCTGTATCGCCTGCGTATTGAAGGAAAGATCGACGATGATCTCCATCGCCAGCTGGTACTGGAAGTGGACCTGCTGGAGGCGAGCCTCACCATCAGCAAGTAACAACACCTGCCACCCCGGCAATGTGTAGCCGGGCGAAGTCAGCTGAGGATGTCGCCCGGTGGGTCCCAACTGTGACTTGCGACTGGCGTCGACCCATGTGTTCGGGATCCGGCGTTACAACCCCGGTGCGGTGCTCAAGCCACACCGGGACCGCGGCAGGACCCAGGTGGCCAGTGTGATCATCAATGTCGACCAGGAGGTGGACCAGCCGTGGCCACTACTGATCGAGGACCACAATTGCCGCAGGTACCACCTGCTGCTGGCACTTGGGGAGATACTGTTCTAAGAGGGGGCGCGACTGTCCCGCGGGGCGCCCCCTGCCGCTCGAGAGAGAGATTCAGCAATATCTTTGTGCACTACCGCCTGCGTGGCGGCAACTGAGGGATCACATACCGGCCTTCGGCTTGGAAGCAGTTTCGTCGCGGTCCCAGTGGTGGTCCAGGTGCAGGTCGCGGTCGCGGCGGTCCTCGCGCAGGGCCTGCAGCAGCTGTTCGCGGTAGATTTTGGTCTGCGCAATATGCTGCGATTCGTCGCGCCAGTAGGGGAACAGCGACTCCAGCATACGCTGGTCGTGCTGCTTGAACTTGCGTGCCGCGCGCCGTGCCTGCAGCGGGCTCAGGCCCAGCAACTCCAGGGCTTTTTCGCCAATCGACAGGGCCGAGTCCACGGTTTCGCGGAAAATATACTTAACCCCGGCTTCCATCAGTGCATAGTGATGCATGCGGTTGCGCGCCCGCGCCAGGATGGTCAGGTGCGGGAAATGCTTCTGCAGCTGGGTGACGATCTCCAGTGACGCGGCCTGGTCGCTGAGCGTCAGGATTACTACCCGCGCGTTTTTGGCGCCGGCCGCACGCAGCAGGTCCTCGCGCGAGGCATCGCCGTAATAGGCCTTGATGCCATAGCGGCGTACCATGTCCAGTTGCGCGGCATTGCGCTCCAGCAGCGTGGTTTCAAAACCGCAGGCATTCAGCAGTCGCCCGGCGATCTGGCCGAAGCGGCCATAGCCGACGATGATCACCGGGGAGCCCTCATCCTGTGGGGCCGCCTCTTCCGACTCGCGCCCACTGTCGCTGCCCCCGCTATAGCGTGGCTGTATCCACTTTTCATAAATCAGCAGCAGCACCGGCGTCATAGCCATGGACAGGGCGATCAGGGCAATCAGCAGGTTGCCGGTCACACTGTCGAGCACACGGTTCTGGGCCGCGAAGGACACCAGCACAAAGCCGAATTCCCCCGCCTGCGCCAGCGACAGGGCAAACAGCCAGTCCTCGCCGCGGGACATGCCGGTCACCCTGGCCAGCAGAAACAGCACCGCGAACTTGACCGCTACCAGCAGGGCCAGCAGGCCCAGCAGCAGCAGCGGGTACTCCGCCACCAGGTTGAAATTCAGGTTGGCGCCCACGGCGATAAAGAACAGCCCCAGTAACAGGCCCTTGAAGGGCTCGATATCCGCCTCCAGTTCGTGGCGGAACTCACTCTCCGCCAGGATCACCCCGGCCAGGAAAGTGCCCAGTGCCGGTGACAGTTCCAGCCAGCTCATCACCGCCGCCGAGGCCATGACAATCAGCAGCGAGGTAACGGTAAACATTTCCCGCAGCTGGCTGCCGGCGACCAGTCGCAGCAGCGGCCCCAGCACATAGCGGCCCACCAGGCCGAAGGCCACCATGGTGCCGATTACCGCGGCGCCGTAACGCCAGCCCGACAGGCCGTCCTGGTCCGGCTCCGGGGGGCTGCCCGACAGCAGCGGCAGCAGTGCCAGGATCGGGATCACCGCCAGGTCCTGCAGCAGCAGTACCGCGAAGGCGCCGCGCCCACCCTCGGTGCGCAGCAGTTTTTTCTCGGTCAGCGACTGCAGCACGATGGCGGTGGAGGACAGGCCCAGGATCAGGCCGATGGCCAGCGCCGCGCGCCAGCTCTCCTCGTACATCAGCATTGCGATCAGGGCCACCGCCACGGCGGTCAGTGCCAGCTGGGCGCTGCCGGTGCCGAAGATGGCCCCGCGCATCTGCCACAGCTTGCGCGGCTGCAGTTCCAGGCCGATCAGGAATAGCATCAGCGCCACACCGAACTCGGCGATATGCAGCTCCTCGGTGGTATCGCCCACCAGGCCCAGGGCATGGGGACCGATGGCGACACCGGCCAGCAGGTAACCGAGCACCGAGCCCAGCCCCAGCCGCGTGGCCAGCGGCACCGCGACCACTGCAGCTGCCAGGTAGATGACTGCCTGTACGAGAAATCCGCCGTGTTCCATGGAAATGATTCTGTATTGTCGTTATCGGGAGTCGGGTCAGGTATCCGCGGCCGCCATCGCCTCGGGTTCGCGGATACCGCGGCTGCGCCGGATCAGCGGCGCAATGGTGGAACCCTGCACCACAATGGAAAAGACTACCACGCCGTAGGTCATCACCACCCACAGGTGGCGCAGGTCCTCTCCCTGCACCAGCAGGTGGCCGGCGGGGATGGACATCGCCAGGGCCAGCGCCAGCCCGCCCCGCAGGCCGCCCCAGATCAGAATGCGCTCGCTGTACGGGTGGTAACGGCGGAAGCGTTTCAGCACCGTGAACGGTACAGTGACCGCCGCCACCCGGGCCAGCAGCACGATGACAATCGCCGCCCCCATCAGCATGAATTCGAACGGGCCCAGGTCGATGGTGATCAGGAACAGCCCCACCAGCAGGAACAGAATACCGTTGAGGAATTCCTCGGTGATGTTCCAGAAGTTGTCCAGCTCGTGCTGGCTCACCCGGGAAAACCCGCGCTCGCGGGTGAAGTTGCCGATGATGATACCGCTCACCACCATGGTCAGGGCACCGGAGACGCCGACGATATTGGCGAAGGCAAAGCCGGCGGTGGGGATACACAGGGTCAGCAGCAGTTCCAGGCTGTGGTCATTGGTGGCGCAGATCAGCCAGTGGAACAGCCCGCCAATGAAGAGCCCCATGGCGATCCCGCCAAACGCCTCCATCACGAACAGTTCTGATACGGCGGCAACAGTGGGCTCACCACCCTCGAATGCCACGGCAAAGATCACCGTGAACAGCACGATGCCAAAGCCGTCATTGAACAGCGACTCCCCTTCCACCTGGATGGAGACTTGCTCCGGGGCATGCAGGCTCTTGATGATCGCCAGTACCGCGATGGGATCGGTGGGTGAGATCAGGGCGCCGAACAGCAGGCAGTAGACGAAGGCCACCTGCATACCCAGCATCGGCAACAGCCAGTACAGGAGGCCCGCAACCACAAAAGTGGAGATGAGTGTGCCCACGATTGCCAGCATGGCGATCTCGACGCGCTGGTTGCGCAGCGCCAGCAGGTCGATATGCAGGCTGCCGGCGAACAGCAGGAACCCCAGCACGCCCTTGAGCAGCAGATCTTCCAGGTTCAGCAGGGGCAGCAACTGGTCGGCCCAGTCCCGCAGGTCCAGCACTCCCAGTTTGCCCAGCCCGATCACCGCCAGCGACAGGGCCAGCGCACCGGCAGTGATCGCGATGGTGCTCTGCGCGCGCAGCACATACTGGTTGAGGAACCCCAGGAATACCGACACCGCGGCCAGGAAACAAAAGGTGTAATAGACTTCCATGCCGCCGGGGCTCTCCACTGCCTGCAGGTACTGGTTGCGGGAAAAGGGCATTGCCGCACGCGAGAGCGCGCGGCGGCCGGGCGTTGCCTGGCCGGGAATCAACCAGCCAGGGTGCCGTTATTGTAGTCCCGCAGCGCCTGCTCGATTTCCTCGCGGCTGTTCATCACGAACGGGCCGTAATGCACCACGGGCTCCTCGAGCGGGCGGCCATGCAGGCACAGCAGGCCGGCGCCCTGCCCATCGGCGCGCAATTGTAGCGACTCACCGGCACCGTACAACAACAAGTTGCCGCGACCGACCCGGCCCCGCTCGGTGAGCAGCGCACCCCGGTAGACAAAAACCAGCACGCTGTGGTCCTGTGGCAGCGGCAGGTCGGCCTCCGCATCCGCCGCCAGGCGGGCATCCGCCACGGCAGCGTCGGCGGCGGCCTCGGTCAGCGGCGCCTCCATAGCCTCGCCATTGATGGTCCAGCGGCCGGCGACCAGGCGGATGGAGGAGCCACTGTCGTCCAGTGCCAGTTCCGGCATTTCCGTCGCCTGGATATCGCGCCAGGTGGGCGCACCCATCTTGTCGGCGGCGGCCATGTTGATCCACAGCTGGAAGCCGTGCATGCCGGTGTCGCCACCCTCCGGTTGCGCGGGCATTTCCGAGTGGATGATGCCGCGCCCGGCGCGCATCCACTGGGCGCCGCCGGAGGACACCGCGCCGCGATTGCCCAGGTGGTCCTGGTGCTCGAACTCGCCGTGCAGCATATAGGTGAGGGTCTCGATCCCACGATGCGGGTGGGGCGGGAAACCGGCGATATAGTCGTCCTGGTTCTCCGAGCGTATTTCGTCCAGCATCAGGAATGGGCTGAAATCGGGGCTCTCGAAGCCCGCCACCCGCTGGATTTTCACGCCCGCGCCATCTGCGGATGCCTGGCTGGCAACGCCGCGGACCAGTGGCCGGGCTCCGGGGCGAAGTTCGAATGTGCTCATGGGCACCTCCTGTGGGATCTGGTTGCCAGTGATGATCGTCGCAGTATAAGCCGATGAATTCGGATAAAAATGGCAAATAATCGCGCGTTGTGTTCGAATTATTCGTCAGAAACCCGGGTCCAACAGCGCCGCTACCCGATGGTCGCGAGGCCCCGGGCCCGATCATCAAGTGTGGGCGCGGCGCCGGCTGCCGCGCCCCGGCAAGGAAGAAGTGGCAGATGGCCAAGGTAACCCTCGAACAGTGGCGCATGTTCCAGGCCGTGGTGGAGCACGGCGGTTTTTCCCAGGCGGCCCAGGCCGTCCACAAGAGCCAGTCATCCATCAACCACGCTGTGCACAAACTGCAGGAGAGCCTCGGGGTCGACCTGCTGCAGGTGCGCGGGCGCAAGGCCGAGCTCACCGATGCCGGGCGCATCCTGCTGGCGCGCGCCGGCGGGCTCCTTAACGAGGCCGAGGCGCTGGAGGCAGTGGCCGGCAGCCTGGCCAGCGGCGAGGAAGCCGTGCTGACCCTCGCAGTGGATGTGATCTTTGATTACGACTGCCTGTTCAGCGCCATCGAGCAGGCTGCCAGTCGCTTTCCCCATACCCGCCTGGAGTTGCGCGAGACGGTGTTGTCCGGCGCCGAAGAGCTACTGCTGCAACAGGAGGCGGATTTTATTCTCTCGGGCCGGGTGCCGCAGGGCTTCGTGGGAGAGCCGGTTTCACGGGTGCGGTTTATTCCCGTGGCCCACCCGGACCATCCCCTGCACCACCTGGGCCGGCCGGTGGCGCGCAAGGACCTGAAAGCCTCCCGCCAGGTGGTATTGCGCGACTCCGCCGTGCGCAACCGGCAGGATTCCGGCTGGCTGGGTTCCGACCAGCGCATCACCGTCAGCAACGTGCAGACCTCGATCGAGCTGATCGAGCGGGGCCTGGGTTTTGCCTGGCTGCCGGAAACCCGCCTGCGTGAATCGTTGCTGGCGGACCGGATGCTGCCGCTCACCATGGAGGAGCCCTGGGAGCGCGAGGTCACCGTCTACCTGGTCTACGCCGACAGTGACAAAACCGGCCCGGCGGCGGCGTTCCTGATCCAGGCTCTGCGTAACGGTCTGGCGCCGCTGGACTGATTTCTTAAAATTTCGAACGATTCCCGCGATTTTTTGCGGTTTTCTTCTTGATTCTTGGAACTAGACTGAAGGCAGTAACGGGCAACCTGCAACGCCCGTAATAACTGCCAGGAAAAGAGAGGAAGACCGATGACCAACCCGATTCTCTGTGACAGCGCCAAGCTGGTGGGCCGGGTGCTGATGTCGTGGATGTTTATTGTCGCCGGCTGGAGCAAGATCGGCGGCTATGAAGGGACCCAGGCGTATATGGAGTCCGCCGGTGTGCCCGGAGCACTCCTGCCCCTGGTAATCCTGGCGGAGCTCGGCGGCGGCCTGGCCATCCTGTTCGGCTTCCTGACCCGCTGGGCCGCACTGGGCCTGGCCCTGTTCTGTTTCGCCAGTGCGCTGCTGTTTCACTACGTCCCGGGCGACCAGGCACAGATGATCTCCTTTATGAAGAACATCACCATCGCCGGCGGCTTCATCATCCTGTCCTGCGCCGGTGCCGGGCGCTTCAGCGTGGACCATATATTCAGCCGCACCCGCAGCTGAGCCCGGCGGCTGCCGGGTTCTTTCCCCACCGGGCCGGGCGCTGTTGTGCCCGGCCCGGCAGGGCTTTGCCCTTAACATACGCTAACCGATAAAGACCCGTTTCAGGAGGCGACCATGGGATTGCTGGTCAACGGCCAGTGGCAGGACCGCTGGTATGACACCGACAAGAGCGAGGGCGAGTTCGTGCGCGAGCAGGCCCAGCTACGCAACTGGATCACCGTCGATGGCAGTGCCGGCCCCAGTGGCGAGGGGGGCTTCAAGGCGGAGCCGGGGCGCTACCACCTGTACGTATCCCTCGCCTGCCCCTGGGCGCACCGGACCCTGATCTTCCGCAAACTCAAGGGGCTCGAGGACCTGATCGATGTATCCGTAGTGAGTCCTTACATGCATGAGCACGGCTGGACCTTCAAGCAAGACGAGGGCAGCAGTGGCGACAGGCTCTACGGTGCCGACTACCTGCACCAGCTGTACACGCGCAACCGCGCCGACTACAGCGGCCGGGTTACCGTGCCCCTGCTGTGGGACAAACAGCGCGAGTGTGTGGTGAGCAATGAGTCGGCGGAAATCATCCGCATGTTCAACAGTGCATTCGACGAAATCACCGGTAACCGGGACGATTTCTACCCTGCGGAACTGCGCGGTGATATAGACGCCACCAACGATATTGTCTACGAAAATGTAAACAACGGCGTCTATCGTGCGGGCTTCGCCACGACGCAGGAAGCTTACGAAAAAGCCTACGACCCCCTCTTCAGTACCCTCGACCAGCTGGAGCAGCGGCTCGCCAATAACCGCTACCTGTGTGGCGAGCGCATCACCGAGGCGGACTGGCGCCTGTTCACCACCCTGGTGCGGTTTGACCCGGTTTACCACGGGCATTTCAAGTGCAACAAGCAGCGCCTGGCGGATTATCCGAATCTCTGGGGTTACGTGCGCGAGCTCTACCAGTGGCCCGGGGTGGCGGGGACGGTGGACTTTCACCATATCAAGACCCACTACTACGCCAGCCACGACACCATCAACCCCACGGGTATCGTGCCCAAGGGGCCGGAACTGGATTATTCGGCGCCGCACGGGCGCGGCTAGGCAGCGCACCCCCGGCGGGCCGGCGCCTATTGCCGGGCGAGCATGATCCTGCGAATCGCCGTGAAGCGTTGCTGCGCCTCCTGCGCCTCGCCCTCCAGTCGCTGGAAGCGAAAATCGAATTCACCCACCTGGCTGGCGGCGGGGCGCTGTTGCAGGGCGCGCCGGGTGGCGCGGACTTCCTGGTGCAGCTGGTTGAGGCTGGGGCCGAAGCAGTAGCGCGCGATCACCCGGCGCGGCTGTTCGCTGTAGCGGTCGATAAAGTCCTGCAACAGTGTGCGGGCGCGGGCGTTGTCCGGGTCTCGGGCCAGGGATGAGCAACCTGCCTGCAGTTGCCGTCGGTCGCCGGCCGACAGCAGTTGCCCGAAGGCGCGTGCAGCGCCCGAGGGATCCTCCAGCACGGCGACCAGTTTTTCCTCCAGTTGCCGCTGCTCTTCCAGCAGGGCCCGCTGGGCATCCACCCGGGCCTGGGGCACCCCGCCCTCCTGTGGTGATTTCTCTTCCGTAGCCTGGCTGGCAGCGGTTCCCGTGGCGCAGGAAATAACGGCGGCAAGGAGCCAGCGGTTCAGGGTCTTTGGCAACATGTCATCCTCCATGACTTTTGACTGTTGATTGGTTCAAATACAGCGACTCTGCAGACGCCAGCATATTGCAAACGGGAGGAAGATAAATTGAACAGTTACCGCCGCGAACTGTGGTTTGATACAAAAAAACGCACGGAATTCATTAACATCACGCCGCAGGTAGAGCAGTCACTGCAGGAGAGCGGTATCCGTGAGGGACTGTGTCTGGTCAATGCCATGCACATCAGCGCCTCGGTGTTTATCAACGACGACGAGCCCGGGCTGCACCGGGACTTTACCCGCTTCCTGGATCAGCTGGTGCCCTACGGCCCCATCGACCAGTACCGCCACAACGACACCGGTGAGGACAATGCCGACTCCCATATCAAGCGCCAGTTGTTTGGCCGCGAAGTGGTGGTGGCGGTGACCGGGGGTGAGCTGGACTTCGGTCCCTGGGAACAGATCTTCTACGGCGAGTTCGACGGCCGCCGGCGCAAGCGGGTGCTGGTAAAGATCATCGGCAAGTAGCCTTCGCCAGCCGCGCCGCTTCCTATACTCCAGCCCATGATCAGGAGAAACCAGGAGCGATCATGAAGCTTTACTATTCACCCGGCGCCTGTTCGCTGGCGCCGCATATCGTCGCTTGCGAGGCGGGTATCGACCTGGACCTGTGCCGGGTGGACCTGCGCAAGAAGAAGACTGAGGACGGTGATGACTTCCGCGATATCAACCCCAAGGGCTATGTGCCGGCCCTGCGCATCGATGATGGTGAGGTCCTGACCGAGGTCCCGGCCGTGGTGCAGTACCTGGCCGACCAGGCGCCGGACGCCGGGCTGGCGCCCCCCGCCGGCAGCCGTGAGCGCTACCACATGCAGGAATGGCTCAACTTTATTTCCACTGAAGTGCACAAGAGCTTTGTGCCGCTGTTCTGGAACGGCACTGATGCGGAAAAAGAGTCGGCGCGGGAGAAAATCCACCAGCGCTTCGACTTTATCGAGGACAAGCTGGGGCCGGACTACCTGATGGGCGAAAGCTTTACTGCCGCCGACGCCTACCTGTTCACCATCGCCAGCTGGCTCGAGCGCCAGCATATCGACACCGAATCCTGGCCGCGCCTGCAGGCCTACCAGGAGCGGGTGCGCAACCGTCCCGGTGTCCGTCGGGCCCTGCGTGAAGAGGGCCTGCTGGGCAACTGAGCCGTGTTGCCGGGTCAGCCGGCCGCGAAACGCCTGGGGGGCGGTTGCCGGACCTCGATTGGCTGCCGTGCCCGGGCCACGAACAGGGCCAGCAGCATTGCACTGATTGCGCAGCCGAACATGGTGCCGGCAATCGGCACCAGGGTGCCGGTGTGGAGCCCGTTGACGATGCCGCCCAGCACCCCGCCACTGATAAACAGGCTGGCGCCATAGAAGGCGTTGGCACTGCCGCTGATACGGGGGAAGAACTCCAGGTAGCAGGCCGCTGCGTTGGGCCCGGTGATGCCGATACAGGACATGGTCAGCACCAGCGGTACCATCCACAGGGACAGCTCGCGGATACCGGTCAGTGTGCCCAGAAACAGCAGGCCGCAGCCGAGGATCTGCAGGCCAATCCCCGCCAGCAGGATGCGCCGTGGCTCGAAGAAATTCAGCAGGCGGATATTCACCTGCACCATCACGATCAACCCCACCACGCAGCTGCCAAAGAACAGCGGGAAGCGGCTGGAAGGCACGCCGAAATACTCCATGAACACAAACGGCGCGGTGGTGATGTAGATAAACATGGAGCCACTGACGAAGGCCTGGGCGCCCAGGAAGCCCAGCGCCCGGCGATTGCGCAACACCTCCAGGTAGTTGCGCGCCAGCATGCGCTTGGGCGCCAGGCTGCGGCGGGCGCGGGTAAAGCGTGACACGGTTTCCGGCAGCAGCAGGCGCACCAGGATCATCATCGCGCCGCCATAGGCCAGCAGGAACACGAAGATGCCGCGCCAGCCGCCGGCCTCCAGCAGGGCGGAACCGATCACAGGTGCCATCAGTGGCGCCACCAGCATCATGGTGCTGATCATCGAGATCACCCTGGCTGCCGCCCGGCCGCTGTACAGGTCGCGCACGATTGCGGCACAGATCACCGTGGCAAAGCCGCCGCCAAAGGCCTGCAGCAACCGCAGGCCGATCAGCTGCTGTACGTTGGTGACGAACAGGATCAGCAGGGTGCAGCCGAGGTAGATGGTGAGGCCGATGGTGCCGACCGTGCGCCGCCCCCAGCGGTCGGAAAGGGGCCCGCCGGTCAGCTGTCCCAGCGCGAACCCCAGCAGGAAGCTGGAGACGGAGTGTTGCACCTGTGCCACCCCGCTGCCCAGGGAGTCGGCCATGGCCGGGATTGCCGGCAGGTAGGTGTCCAGGGAAAACGGTGTCAGCGCCACCAGCGCCGCCAGCCACAGGGCGAGCGAACGGGACGGCGCCGACTCCTCCCCGGCGGGAGTTGGATGCATAAGGTTCTCGGCACGCCGGTGGCGTCGAAGTCGGTTCAGGTGAAGGGCAGTCGCGGTTTGCGGCGCCCCGGGCCGTCAGGGCCGGGCGCATGTTAGCGGCGCGGGGGCGTCACGGCCAGCGCAGTGGTCGCCAGCGGCTCAGCGCTGGTCCTCGCGCAGGGTGTACAGCCCCTTTTTCAGCTTCAGCAGGTGCTCCTGCAGCTGGGGTCCCTTGCGCTGGGCCACGCCGATGGCGAGCACATCGATCACCACCAGGTGGGCGATGCGCGAGGACAGCGGGGTATAGATCTCGATATCCTCCTCCACGTCCACTTCCAGCGGGATGGTGGAGCGCTGGGCTACCGGCGAGCCACTGGGCGCCAGACCGATGACGGTGCCGCCCTGCTCTTTCACCATTTCCATGGAGTGCAGCAGCGCCTTGGTACGGCCGCTCTGGGAGATGGCCACCACCACGTCACCGGGCTCCATCGACATGGCCGACATGTTCTGCATGTGGTGGTCGGAGTGGGCCGCGGTGGCCAGCTGCAGGCGGAAGAACTTGTGCTGGGCGTCACTGGCCACGGCGCCCGAGGCGCCGAAACCGAAGAACTCCACACGCTTGGCGGCGGCGATGGCGGAGACGGCCGCCTCCAGCGCCCGTGCGTCGATCTTGTCGCGCACGTTGAGCAGGGTGTCCACGGTGGAGTCGAACACCTTGCGCTTGTACTCGGCGATGGTGTCGGTCTCGGTGACCGCGATCTGGCCGAAACTGGGGCTGGAGGCCAGTTGCTGCGCCAGGTTGAGCTTGAACTCCTGGAAACCTGAGCAACCCACGGCGCGGCAGAAGCGCACCACGGTAGGCTCGCTCACCTGGGCCTCGGTAGCCAGGTCCACGATGCGCATATGGATGATCTCATCCGGGTTGGCGAGGATATACTCCGCCACCTTGCGCTCGGACTTGCGCATGGAGGACAGCTGTTCGCTGATTTTCTGCGTGACTTCCGCCGGCTTCACGGGACTTCCTTCCTTATTACAGACGCGCAGTTTAGCGGTTGCCCACGGCTGTGGCGAGCGATTGCAGGGCCCGGGCTGTTTCGTTCAGCGCCGGCACCCTGTCCCGGCTTCGGGACTGACCAAAAACCTGTTTATTTACACAGGGTTCCGGCGCCAGCTCTGGTACAATCCCGCTCCATGGACGTATCCCAGATTCTAGACCCCCTGAACGACGCCCAGCGCGAGGCGGTGGCGGCACCGCCCTGCAACCAGCTGGTACTGGCCGGCGCTGGCTCCGGCAAAACCCGCGTGCTGGTGCACCGCATCGCCTGGCTGATGCAGGTGGAGGGGGCCTCGCCCTACTCCATACTCGCCGTGACCTTCACCAACAAGGCGGCCCGCGAAATGCGCGCGCGCATCGAGGAACTGCTGGGGGTCAACACCTTCGGCATGTGGGTGGGCACCTTCCACGGCCTGGCCCACCGGCTGCTCAAGGCCCACTACAAAGAGGCCAACCTGCCGCAGAACTTCCAGATCCTGGATTCCGATGACCAGCTGCGCCTGATCAAGCGGGTGCAGAACGACCTGGGGCTGGACGAGGCCAAGTGGCCGCCGCGGGAGACCCAGTGGTGGATAGGCGGCCAGAAGGACGAGGGATTGCGCCCGCAGTACATCCAGGCCGGCGGCGACCCCTGGCTGCAGACCATGGTGCGCATCTACTTCGCCTACGAGGAAGCCTGCCAGCGCGGCGGCCTGGTGGATTTCGGTGAACTGCTGTTGCGGGCCCACGAACTGTGGCTGAACAACGACGGCGTACTGGCCCATTACCGCCAGCGCTTTCCCCATATCCTGGTGGACGAATTCCAGGACACCAACACCATCCAGTACGCCTGGCTGCGCCTGCTGGCCGGCGACCAGTGCCACATTACCGCGGTGGGGGATGACGACCAGTCGATCTACGGCTGGCGCGGCGCCAAGATCGAGAATATCCAGCATTTCGCCAGTGACATGCGCGATGTGCAGACCGTACGCCTGGAGCAGAACTACCGCTCCACCAGCACCATCCTCAAGGCCGCCAACGCGGTGATCGAGCACAACGCCGGCCGCCTGGGCAAGGAGCTGTGGACCCGGGGCGAGGAAGGCGAGCCCATCTCCCTCTACTCTGCCTACAACGAGCAGGACGAGGCGCGCTTTATTGTCGAGCGCATCGAGCAGTGGGTGCGCGATGGCAACCCGCGCGACTCCGTCGCCATCCTGTACCGTTCCAATGCCCAGTCGCGGGTACTGGAAGAGGCCCTGTTGCGGGAAGGGGTGCCCTACCGCATTTACGGCGGCCAGCGCTTCTACGAGCGCCTGGAGATCAAGAACGCGCTGTCTTACATGCGCATGATCAGCAACCCCCACGATGACACCGCCTTCGAGCGTGTGGTGAATACCCCCACCCGCGGCATCGGCGCGCGCAGTGTCGACGCCGTGCGCGGTTTCGCTCGCGAGCACGGTTGCTCCCTGTGGGCGGCGGCGCAGCAGATGGTGGCCCAGCGGGTGCTGGCGGCGCGCGCGTCCAATGCCCTGCAGGGCTTCCTGGAGCTGGTCAACCGGCTGGCAGCCGATGCGGTGGACCGGGAGCTGGATGCCATCGCCGAGGACGTGATCGAGACCAGTGGCCTGCTGGAATTCCATGGCAAGGAAAAGGGCGAGAAGGGCCAGACCCGGGTGGAAAACCTCAAGGAGCTGGTCAGCGCCTGCCGGAGCTTCGACGGCATCGAGGTGCCGCCGGACGAGTCCGGGGTCGAGGTGGAGGAGCCCTCCCTGCTCGACCAGTTCCTCGACAGCGCCGCGCTGGATGCCGGCGAGGGCCAGGCGGACGAGTTCGAGGAAGCGGTGCAGCTGATGACCCTGCACTCGGCCAAGGGGCTGGAGTTCCCGCTGGTGTTCATGGCCGGGGTGGAGGAAAACCTGTTCCCGCACAAGATGTCGGCGCAGGAGCCGGGGCGCATGGAGGAGGAGCGGCGGCTCTGTTACGTGGGCATTACCCGCGCGATGCAGAAGCTCTATATCACCTACGCCGAGAACCGGCGCCTGTTCGGCAGCGAGACCTTCAACAGCCCGTCGCGCTTTATCGGCGAGATACCGCCGGAACTGGTGCACGAGGTGCGCCTCAAGACCGAGATCTCGCGCCCCCTGTTCAACCCGGATTATGGCAAGGTGGGACGCTTCTCCGACCCGGCGCCGGATTTCGACGACGACCTGCCGCCGCTGGCCCTGGGTGGCCGGGTGGAGCATCCCAAGTTCGGTGAGGGCACCGTGGTGCAGTTCGAGGGCAGCGGCCCGCGGGCCCGGGTGCAGGTCAATTTTGACGATGCCGGCAGCAAGTGGCTGGTGGTAGCGATGGCCAAGCTGCAGCCGTTGTAGTTTCGGGAGCCGGCCCGCTATCCCGGCGCGGGCCGGGATTTGACAGCAGCACCGGGTGACTCTTGCACGTAACTTTGCCAGTATCCCCACTGGCGAAGATCGAAAACCCGACAATAAAAAACATGAAAAAAATTAACTGGTATCCCCCCGTCATCCTCGGCCTGTTGGCCCTGCTGGTCATTACCTTCGGCGCGCTGGTGGTCTCCCGCTCGGAACAGGGCCCGGCCCGGCAGTTCACCGAGGACGGCAGTCGCGAGACTTTCGAGTGGAAGCTTGTCACCACCTGGCCGAAGAACTTTCCCGGCCTCGGCAGTGCGCCGGAGCGCTTTGCCCGCACGGTGGAGGCGATGTCCGACGGGCGTCTGAAGATCAAGGTATACGGTGCCGGGGAGCTGGTGCCGGCGATGGGGGTATTCGGTGCGGTGTCCGAGGGCGCTGCCCAGGTGGGCCACGGCGCGGCCTATTACTGGAAGGGCAAGGTGCCGGCGGCACAGTTCTTTACCGCCGTGCCCTTCGGCCTCAATGCCCAGGAGATGAACGGCTGGCTGCACTACGGCGGCGGCCGCGAACTGTGGGAAGAACTCTATGCGCCGTTTGACCTGATCCCCATGGCCGGGGGTTCCACCGGCGTGCAGATGGCGGGCTGGTTCAACAAGGAGATCAACTCGGTAGAGGACCTGCAGGGCCTCAAGATGCGTATCCCGGGCCTCGGGGGCGAGGTACTGAACCGGGCCGGTGGTACCGCCGTCACCATTCCCGGCGGCGAGCTTTACACAGCCCTGCAGACCGGCGTCATCGATGCCACCGAATGGGTCGGCCCCTACAATGACCTGGCCTTCGGTTTCCACCAGATCGCCGAGTACTACTACTACCCCGGCTGGCACGAGCCCGGCTCGATCCTCGAGATCATCGTCAACAAGACCGCGTTCCAGAAGCTGCCGAAAGACCTGCAGGCAATCGTGCGCGTGGCCGCCCGCGACGCCAACCAGGATATGCTCGATGAGTACACCGCGCGCAACAACCGCGCGTTACAGGAACTGGTGAAGGAGCACGGTGTGCAACTGCGGCGCCTGCCGGACGAGGTGCTGGCGCACCTGAAGAAGGTAAACCGGCAAATCCTGGAGGAGACCGCAGCCGAGGACCCCCAGTTCGCGCGGGTCTACGAGGCCTTCAAGGAATTCAGGGACGATGTGATCCCCTATCATCGCATCAGCGAAGAGGCTTATTACCAGACCAGAGCCATTAGCGCGGATTAAAAAAACGGGGCCCTGTGGCCCCGTTTTTTGATTACCGTAATGAATCAGTAATCATAAGCACCTGCAGATGTTTCAGGCTTTATGCCTTCTGCTCTATCGGCCACCATTACCTCGGTAGTCAACATCAGGCCGGCGATGGAGCCCGCATTCTGCAGCGCTGAGCGGGTGACCTTGGCCGGGTCGATGATGCCGAATTCCAGCATGTCGCCGTAGTCTGCGGTCTGGGCGTTGTAACCGAAATTGGGGTTATCGTGCGCACGCACATTGTTCAGCACCACGCTGCCGTCCACGCCTGCGTTGGCAACGATCTGACGGAAAGGTTCTTCCATCGCCCGCAGCGCGATATTGATCCCCACTTGCTGGTCGTGGTTGGCGCCTTTGATCCCGCTTTTACGCAGGCTGTCGGCAACGCGCACCAGCGTCAGGCCACCACCGGGTACAATGCCCTCTTCCACCGCCGCGCGGGTTGCATGGAAGGCGTCGTCCACCAGGTCCTTCTTCTCTTTCATTTCCACTTCGGTAGCGGCACCGACCTTGATCACGGCAACGCCGCCGGCCAGCTTTGCTACGCGCTCCTGCAGCTTTTCCCGGTCGTAATCGGAAGTGGATGCCTCGATCTCAGCACGGATCTGTTTTACCCGGCCATCGATGGCAGCTTTGTCCCCGGCACCATCCACAACCACGGTGTTGTCCTTGCTGATCACGATGCGCTTGGCGCTTCCCAGCTGTTCCAGCTGCGCTTTTTCCAGGGTGAGCCCGACCTCCTCGGAGATCACCCTGGCGCCGGTGAGGGTGGCGATGTCTTCCAGCATCGCTTTGCGGCGATCGCCAAAGCCGGGCGCCTTGACCGCTGCCACCTTGATGATGCCCCGCAGGCTGTTGACTACCAGTGTGGCCAGCGCCTCGCCCTCGATATCCTCGGCGATCACTACCAGTGGTCGACCGGCCTTGGCAACGGATTCCAGTAGCGGTAGCAGGTCGCGGATATTGCTGATTTTCTTGTCGAACAGCAGGATGAAGGGGTTATCGAGTTCCGCCTGCATCTTTTCCTGGTTGGTCACGAAGTAAGGGGAGAGGTAGCCGCGATCAAACTGCATGCCCTCCACTACTTCCAGCTCGTTGTGCAGCGACTTGCCTTCCTCAACGGTGATTACGCCGTCGCGGCCCACTTTCTCCATGGCCTCAGCAATAATCCTGCCGATGTCCTCGTTCCAGTTGGCGGACACTGTGCCCACCTGGCCGATGGACTTGGTGTCGTCGCAGGGTTTGGAGAGTTTGGCGAGTTCCTCTACCGCAGCCTTCACGGCCGTATCGATGCCGCGTTTCAGGTCCATCGGATTCATACCCGCGGCGATGGACTTGTGCCCCTCTCGCAGCAGCGCGTGGGCCAGTACCGTGGCGGTGGTGGTGCCGTCGCCGGCGACATCTGCGGTCTTGGACGCAACTTCTTTGACCATCTGTGCGCCCATGTTCTGGAACTTGTCCTTGAGTTCGATCTCCTTCGCCACGGAAACGCCGTCTTTGGTCACTCGCGGCGCGCCAAAACTTTTGCTCAGTACCACGTTGCGGCCTTTTGGGCCGAGTGTGGCTTTGACGGCATTTGCCAGGATATTTACGCCGGTCAGCATGCGCTCGCGGGCGTCATCGGAAAACTTTACGGCCTTCGCACTCATGCGGCTTTCTCCTGCTGTTGGGTCGGTTCAACGATGGCGAGGATGTCGGACTCCTTGACGATAAGGTAGGTCTCGCCGTCGTGTTTGATTTCACTGCCGGCGTACTGGCCAAACAGCACCCGGTCACCCACCTTGACGGCCAGCGCGCGCAATTCACCGTTATCCAGCGGCGCACCATTGCCGATGGCAATAACCTCGCCCTGGGTGGGCTTTTCTGCGGCTTTGTCTGGAATGATGATGCCGCTGGCGGTCGTGGTTTCCGCGGCGAGGCGTTTGACAACCACCCGGTCGTAGAGCGGTTTGATACTCATCGGATTTCCTCCCAATAAGCATGTGCAATTCAATGGTTGAAGATTCGAAGTCCTGGGACGCTGACCATCCCCCGACAGCGGCAAAATAGGAGCGCGAGGGGCATTTTCAAGAGGGACGCGCGGCGGATTTTCTATAATTTTTTATTATATAAAAACGGCTTTTAACAATTGAAAGCGCAGAAATCTGGCTTATAGTTTTCAGTAGGGCAATAGGATTCACGGGAGGTGGGACCATGTCGCTGCGGAACCAGCCCGACTTTGAGAGAACGCTGGCGGACTATTTCCGCAACCGGTTGGAAGAGTGCGGCCGCGAACTGGAGCCCCTGCCCCAGGAGGACACGCTCTGGTATATGGGCAGCATGCTAGCCCGTTTCGGTGACAGCGATGAGCTGTTCACCTACGACCGGGGGGAGCTGGGCATCCGCCCGCTGGCACTTCTCTACAAGGACGCCCACGAGGCGGCGAGTGACTGGGAGCGCTGCCAGATACTGCGACAGTTGGGGGACCTGGCGCTGTTCCTCGGCGGGCTCTTCCCGGATAACTACGCCCGGCGCGGCATCCGGCAGGACTACTTCATCGGCATGGGCGGTGGCGCTTACGACTACCTGGCAGACAATGCGCGCGACAACCGGCACGTGTTCTCTGAACTCGCCGCTATGTTCGGCCGCTTGCTGGAACTGGTGGCGCGGGCATGCGCCAAGGAGCATCCCTACGACGCCCACGATGTGCTTGAGCTATATCAGCGCTGGCGGCGCAGCGGCGACCCGCGGCTGGCCAGGGAACTGGGCCGGCTGGGAGTCGTGCTGCCCGAAGCGGAGGGCCGCCACTGACGGCGGCCGCGCCGGAAACAGGTCAGAGGGGCAGCGGACGGGTATTACCGCGGTCATCGATCGCCACGAACACGAACTCGCCCTCGGTGACTTTCACTTGTTCCCCGGAATCCACCCGCGTCAGCCAGACTTCCACCATGCAGCGGATAGAGGAGCGACCCACTTCCAGTGGTTCGGCGTAACAGCTGACGGTGGAGCCGACAGGCACCGGGCGCAGGAACACCATATTGCCGGTAGCCACCGTGGTCACGCGGCCGCGGGCGATACTCTGGGCGAGGATGGCACCGGCCAGGTCCATCTGTGACATCAGCCAGCCGGCAAAAACGTCTCCCTGCGGGTTGGTGTCCCGCGGCATGGCCAGGGTCTGCAGGGTCAGGGTGCCGGTGGGTTGCGGCTCTTCATCAAGTGCGGACATCGGGTACTCGCGAATTGTTAGATTTATTGGGCCCCGCCCATGGGCGCGGCGGCGCATTATAGCACACAGTGCATAGATTTTAGCCAGTCGCGCTGGCGGGAAAACCCGCCTCGCCGGCCCTGCCTGACCGGTGGCCGCAGTGGCCGCTGCTTGCCCGGCGCCCCGCGGGCACCTAGAATCCGTTCCCATGCATCGTCTAGCCGTGATTTTCCTGCTGCTGTTGTTCAGCGCCCAGAGCCTCGCCGTCGCGGGGGGGCATGACTGTGGCGAGATGCACGGTATGGGCAACCCCGCCGGTGGGGCCGACATGGCGATGGACATGCACCACGATATGCCCTGTTGTGAAGACGATGCCTCCGAAGCCGCCGCCGATGCCTGGCAATGCCAGCTGAGCTGCGAGGCCGGTGCCTGCGCCGCGCCGCTGGCACTCGTGTCCTCGGACCATCCCCTGGACTTCTCCCCCGACCGTCCGCCGGCCCGCACCGAATGTGTGGACCGCCCGCTGACGCCCTCTGCAAGCCTGTTCCGGCCCCCCATCGCCGGCTGATGACCCGTTAACCGGTGCCCCGGCACCAGCGAGCCATCAACCAGACAGGATTGACACATGTTTTCCCCAATACGGGCCCGCCGGATGTGCGGCCTGCTTGCGCTGGCGTTTGCCCTGGCATCTGTGCCGGCGCCGGCAGCGGTCGATTACCAGCGCGCCCTGCAGCTTGCCCAGGAGCTGGATCCACAGGTCGCCGCAGTGCGCCAGCGGGCCGATGCGGTACAGCAGGATGCGGTAGCCGACAGCCAGTGGGCTGATCCGATGATCAAGCTCGGCGCGGTGAACCTGCCCACCGACAGCTTCGCATTCGACGAGCAGCCCATGACGCAGAAACTCGTGGGCGTGAGCCAGAAGCTGCCGCGCGGCGACAGCGCCCGCCTCACGGGTGAGAGGGGGTCGCTGCAGGCACAGGCCGGCTACGCCGATGCCGCCGACCGGGAGCTGCGCCTGGCGCTGCAGGTCAGCGAGGCTTTCCTGCGGCTGTCCGCGCAACTGGAGTCCCTGGAACTGATGCGGGAAAACCGCCACTGGCTGGTGCAACTGGTGGAGTACGACCGTGCCCGGGTGGCCACCGGCGAGGCCCAGTCCCAGCAGCTGCTGCAATCCCAGCTGGCCCTGGCGCGTCTCGATGACCGCATCCAGGCGCTGGAGGGCGAGGCCAACCGCAGTCGCGGCCAGCTCAGCCAGTGGATAGGCACTGCGGCCTGGGAACCGATCGATACCAGCCTGCCCGGCTGGGCGGAGACCAGTGCCTGGCTGGCGTCCCGGCCGGTGCCGGTGGCGCCGGAAACCGTTGCCGGGCACCCGGCCCTGGCGGCGGCCGCGGCCCGCGTGGAGGCCGAGGGCCGCAATGTGGATATCGCCCTCGAGGCCTACAAGCCGCAGTGGCAGTTCGAACTGAGCTACGGCCAGCGTGAACCCACGCCCACCAGCGACGGTGCCGACTTCGCCAGCGCGATGGTGTCCTTCGACCTGCCGCTGTTTACCGGCAAGCGGCAGGACCGGCGCCTGGCTGCCGCCCGCGCCCGGGAGAGCGCCGGTATCCTGCAGCGCCAGGACATCCTGCAAACCCTGCACAGCGGCCTCAATGGCGCCGCCGCCGCCGCCGACAGCCTCGCGGCGCGGCGCCACCTCTACCACACCGAACTGCTGCCTACCGCGGAAGATACCGCCGGGGCGCTGCTGAGTGGCTACGCCAGCAACACCGCAGACCTGGATGCGGTGATCGATGCCCGGGTGGAGGCCATCGAGGCGCAGATCGACGCCGTGCAACTGGATTACGACTATTACCGCGCCCTGGCACGCGTTCGCTACTACCGCGCGGCGGCGCCCGGCGTGGAGACGCCGGCACGGGACAGCAAGTGAGCGGTGTGCAACACCGCGGATACAGGCAGCAGATGACGCCCACCCCGGTGGTGGGCCCGATGGGAAACTGAACAATGCAGAAAGCACCGATAAAAGCATCGATATTGGTCGCTACCGCAGCAATCGTCGGCGTAATGCTGGGCTGGTGGCTCAGTGGCAACGGCGATGGGAGCGGTATGGATGACGGGGCCAGCGGTGAGCGCAAGATCCTCTACTGGGTCGCACCCATGGACCCCAACTACCGCCGCGACGGACCCGGCAAGTCCCCCATGGGGATGGACCTGATCCCGGTCTACGAGGGCGAGGAACCCGGTGATGCGCCGGGGACCGTAACCATCTCCCCCGCCGTGGAAAACAACCTGGGTGTGCGCACCGCCACTGTCGAGCGCGGGCCGGTATCCGCGCCCCTGCGCACCGTGGGGATCGTGCGGCTGGACCAGGACCGCATCCGCCACCAGCACACGCGGCTGAGTGGCTGGGTGCAGAAGAGCTGGGTGACGGCCGAGGGCGACCGGGTGGAAAAGGGCCAGCCGCTGGTGGAGATCTATTCGCCGGAACTGGTCAAGGTCCAGCGGGAGTTCCTCGCCGCCCTGGGCAGTGGCAACCGGGCGCTGATCGAGGCGGCCCGCGAGCGGATGCACAGCCTGGGTATCCCCGCACGGGAAGTGCAACGGGTCGAACGCGACCGCCGCGCCAGCGAGAAGGTCACGCTCTATGCCGATGCCAGTGGTTATGTGGAGACACTGGGCGTGCGCAGCGGCATGTATATCACGCCGGAGAAGGCACTGGTGAGTGTCGGTCCGCTGGATACGGTCTGGGTCGAGGGCGAGGTCTTCCCGCGCCAGGGCTACGCCGTCGAACGCGGGGACAAGGTCACCGTGCGCGGGGACTTTGCCCCGGGGCGCATCTGGCTGGGCCAGGTCAGCAAGATACTGCCGCAGGTGGACGAGCCCATGCGCACCCTGACGCTCCGGGTGCAGGTGAAAAACCCGGACCAGACCCTGAGGCCGGGAATGTTTGTACGCCTGGAACTGGACGGCCGCACCGCCACTGCCCTCACTATTCCCCGCGAGGCATTGATCCGCACCGGTCGCATGGAGCGTGTGGTGCTGGCGGAAGGCGACGGCCGCTTCCGCTCGGTGCGGGTCCGTTCCGGCCACGAGTTCGGCGACCGGGTGCAGATACTCGAGGGACTGCAGGCGGGAGACCGGGTCGTTACCTCGGCCCAGTTCCTGATCGACTCTGAATCCAGCGTCAGCGCCGACCTGGGTCGCATGGATACCTCGGACCGGCCCTGGGTCGGTGCCCGGGTCCTGAGCATGCCCGATGACAACCACTATGCGCGGCTGGACCACGAGCCGGTGCCGGCCTGGGACTGGCCGGCAATGGTGATGGGTTTCTACGTGGCCGAGGAGGCGGGCGACGACCTGCGCCGGGCGATGGAGAGCGACGAGCGTATCGAGGTGCAGATCCGCGAGCGCGCCGACGGCAAGTACGAGGTGCTGGCGGTGCGGCAACCGGCGGGCGTGGACCACGGCCAGATGGAGCACGGGGAAATGGACCATGGAGACATGGATCACGGTGAGATGGATCACGACGATCACGGGGGCGAGCCGAAATGATCGCACGGATTATCCACTGGTCCCTGCACAATCGGGTCGCCGTATTGCTGGCCGCCGCGGCGCTGTGCCTGGGCGGGCTCTACAGCATGCGCAACACCCCGGTGGACGCGCTGCCCGACCTTTCCGACGTGCAGGTGATCGTCAAGACGTCCTTCCCCGGGCAGGCCCCGCAGGTAGTGGAAGACCAGGTCACCTACCCGCTCACCACGGCGATGCTGTCGGTGCCCGGTGCGGTCACCGTGCGCGGTTACTCGTTTTTCGGCGATTCCTACGTGTACGTCCTGTTCGAGGACGACGTCGACCTCTACTGGGCCCGCTCGCGGGTGTTGGAGTACCTGAGCCAGGTGGCGCCGCGGCTGCCCGCCGGGGCCCAGCCGGAGTTGGGCCCGGATGCGACCGGCGTGGGCTGGATCTTCAGTTACGCGCTGGTGGATCGCAGTGGCAATCACGACCTGGCACAGCTGCGCTCGCTGCAGGACTGGTTCCTGAAGTACGAGCTGCAGACCATTGCCGGGGTGTCAGAGGTGGCCACCGTCGGGGGTATGGTGCGGCAATACCAGGTGGTGGTGGACCCCCTGCGCCTGCGTGCCTATGACCTGACCCTGGCACAGGTGCGCAGCGCCATCGAGCGCGGCAACCGCGAGACCGGCGCCTCGGTGGTGGAGATGGCCGAGGCCGAATACATGGTGCGGGCCAGCGGCTATATCGAGGGCGTCGACGACCTGCGCCAGATTCCCCTGAAAGTGGATGACAGCGGCACGCCGCTGCTGCTCGGCGATGTGGCCGAAATCCGCACCGGGCCGCAGATGCGACGCGGCATTTCCGAGCTCGATGGTGAGGGCGAAGTGGTCGGCGGTGTGGTGGTGATGCGCTTCGGCGACAATGCCCGCGCCGTGATCGAGCGGGTTACCACCCGCCTGGACGAGTTGCAGCAGGGCCTGCCGGAGGGCGTGGAAATCGTGCCCACCTACGATCGCAGCAAGCTGATCGACGATGCGGTGGACAACCTGGCCCACAAGCTGGTGCAGGAATTTATCGTGGTGGCACTGGTATGCGCCCTGTTCCTGTTCCACCTGCGCTCGTCGCTGGTGATTGCCATCAGCCTGCCCCTGGGCATCCTGGGTGCGTTCGTGGTGATGCACCTGCAGGGCATCAACGCCAACATCATGAGCCTGGGGGGTATCGCCATCGCCATCGGCGCCATGGTGGACGGCGCCATTGTGATGATCGAGAACCTGCACAAGCACCTGGAGCGCACACCTCTCGCAGAACGCGAGCACTGGTCTGAGCGCAAGCGCTGGCAGGTCGTGGCCGAGTCGGCCAGTGAGGTGGGGCCGCCGCTGTTCTTCAGCCTGCTGATCATCACCCTGAGCTTCCTGCCGGTGTTTGCCCTGGAGGGCCAGGAGGGCCGGTTGTTCGCGCCGCTGGCCTACACCAAGACCTACGCCATGGCGGTGGCTGCCGGACTCGCCATTACCCTGGTACCGGTGCTGATGGGCTATTTTGTCCGCGGCCGCATCCGGCCAGAGCAGGACAACCCCATCAACCGGGGGCTGGCGGCCGCCTACCGGCCGGCACTGGCGCTGGCGATCCGGTATCCGCGTACTGTGCTGGCAGTGGCGTTGCTGTTGCTTGCCAGTGCCCTGTACCCACTGTCGCGCACCGGCAGTGAGTTTATGCCACCGCTGGATGAGGGCGACCTGATGTATATGCCCAGCACCTACCCGGGCATTTCCATCGGCAAGGCGCGCGAACTGCTGCAGCAGACCGACAAGCTGATCAAGTCGGTACCGGAAGTGGCGCAGGTGTGGGGCAAGATCGGCCGCGCGGATACCGCCACCGACCCGGCGCCGCTGACCATGATCGAGACCATCATCCGCTTCAAGCCGCGGGACCAGTGGCGCCCGGGGATGACACCGGACAAGATCCGCGCGGAGCTCGACGCCGCCGTGCAGCTGCCCGGGGTCACCAATGCCTGGGTGATGCCGATCAAGACCCGTATCGACATGCTCGCTACCGGCATCAAGACCCCGGTGGGGATCAAGGTGGCCGGGCCAGACCTGGGCGAGATCGAGCGCATCGGCACTCGGCTGGAGAAGATCCTCGGCGGCCTGCCTGGTACGGCTTCGGTTTATGCCGAACGGGTGGCCGGAGGCCGCTATATCGATGTGGATATCGATCGCCGGGCCGCGGCCCGCTACGGGTTGAATATTGCCGACGTCCAGTCAGTGGTGGACACCGCCATCGGCGGCCGCAATGTCAGTGAGACCGTGGAGGGCCTGGAGCGCTACCCGGTGAACCTCCGTTATCCACAGGCGTGGCGCGATTCCCCGGAGGAAATGCGCCAGCTGCCGCTGGTGGCACCCAACGGCAGCCACCTGGCCCTGGGGGATGTGGCGCGCATCGAGGTACGCGACGGCCCGCCGATGATCAAGACCGAAAATGCGCGACCCAACGGCTGGATCTACGTGGACATCACCGACGTGGACCTGGGCTCCTGGGTCGACCGGGCGCAGCAGACGGTAGCGGAGCAGCTGGAGCTGCCGCCGGGTTATTCGCTGATCTGGTCCGGCCAGTACGAGTATATGGAGCGGGCGCGGGAGCGGCTGGCGGTGTTGCTGCCGCTGACCCTGGGGATCATCGTGCTGCTGCTGTACCTGAGCTTCCGCCATGTGGGCGAGGTGCTGGTGATCATGGGCAGCCTGCCGCTGGCCCTGATCGGCGGCCTGTGGCTGCTCTACTGGCTGGGCTACAACCTGTCGGTGGCGGTGGGCGTGGGCTTTATCGCCCTCGCTGGCGTCGCTGTGGAGATCGGCGTGATCATGCTGGTGTACCTCAACCAGGCCTGGCAGCGGGTGCGCGAGGCACGCACGGTCGATGGTACCGCATTGCGCCGCGCCGACCTGGAGCAGGCGATCCGCGAGGGGGCTGGCCAGCGTATGCGGCCGGTGCTGATGACCACTGCGACGGTATTTATCGGCCTGGTCCCGGTGATGGTTGGCAGCGGCGTGGGGTCGGAAGTGATGCAGCGAATCGCGGCGCCGATGGTGGGTGGTATGGTCAGCGCCATGCTGCTGACGCTGCTGGTGATCCCGGCGATTTTTCGCCTGTGGAAGGGGCGTCGCTTGCGGGACTGATTGTTGTTCGCCGCCCCGCAGCCCCGGCTAGTTGCTGAGCTGGGTCGGCAGCCAGGTGGCCAGTGACGGCCACAGGGCCAGCAGGCACAGCACCAGCAGCTGGATGGCGATAAACGGCATCACCCCGCGATAGATGGCCCCGGTTGCCACTGCCTCCGGTGCGACCCCGCGCAGGTAGAAGAGCGCAAAGCCGAATGGTGGGGTGAGGAAGGAGGTCTGCAGGTTGATGGCAATCATGATGCCCAGCCACACCGGGTCCACGCCCATGGCCAGCAGAACCGGCCCCACAATCGGCACCACCACGAAGGTGATCTCGATAAAGTCGAGGATAAAGCCCAGCAGGAAGATCACCACCATTACCAGCAGGGTGGCCCCCACCACCCCGCCCGGCAGGCTGTTGAAGAAGCCGGTTACCAGCTCCTCGCCGTCGTAGCCGCGGAATACCAGCGAGAACAGCGACGCGCCGATCAGGATCGCAAACACCATGGCCGTCACCTGCAGCGTGCTGCGGCCCACTTCCCCTGCACGATCCCAGTTGAGCGCGCCGCGGCCGAAGGCCAGCAGGCCCGCCCCCAGTGCACCCACGGCCGCTGCCTCGGTGGGGGTGGCGGCGCCGCTGATAATGGAACCCAGCACCAGCACCATCAGCGCGATGGGTGGCAGCAGGCTCTTCAGGATTTCCACCGGCTCCACCCGCTTTTCGCGGCTGTCGCCAGCCGCGACGTCCGGCTCCCGCCGCGCCACAAAAAGCAGGTAGACGATGTAAGCGCCCACCAACAGCAGGCCCGGCACAATGGCGCCCACGAACAGGTCACCCACGCTCACCGGCTTGGGATTGAAGATGCCCGCCGACAGCTGTGCCTGCTGGTAGGCGTTGGAGAGGGTATCCCCCAGCAGCACCAGGGCAATCGAGGGCGGGATGATCTGTCCCAGGGTGCCGGTTGCGCAGATGGTGCCGGTGGCCAGGCGGGGGGAATAGCCGCGCTTCAGCATGGTGGGCAGGGACATCAGGCCCATGGTTACAACCGTGGCGCCCACGATGCCGGTGCTGGCGGCCAGCAGCGCGCCTACCACTACCACGGATACCGCCATGCCCGCCGGCACGCGGGAGAAGACCCGGGCCAGGTTGACCAGCAGTTCCTCGGCAATCCGTGCCCGCTCCAGCATCACGCCCATCAATACGAACAGCGGCACCGCCATCAGGGTGCCATTCTGCATGATGCCAAACAGGCGGTCGGGGAAAGCGCGTAGCAGCTCCGGGTCGAAGGCGCCGGCAACGATACCCAGCCCCGCTGCCAGCAGCGCGGTGCCGCCCAGGGTGAAAGCCACCGGGTAGCCGAACATCAGCGCGGCGCAGACCGCGAGGAACATCAACAGGGGAACCAGTTCCATCATGCGCTCATCTCCTCAGCCACGCGGGGTGAGGACTTGCTGACCGCTTGCGGCTTTGGGGGCGCGGACTCCACCTGGACCAGGGTTGCCAGGGCACGGGCCAGCTGCGCCACGCCCTGCAGTGCCAGGGTGAAGGCGGCCAGCGGGAC
The DNA here is from genome assembly GCF_021290385.1 of Microbulbifer sp. YPW16. Taxonomy (GTDB): domain Bacteria; phylum Pseudomonadota; class Gammaproteobacteria; order Pseudomonadales; family Cellvibrionaceae; genus Microbulbifer; species Microbulbifer zhoushanensis. The sequence goes on along the minus strand of NZ_CP089928.1, from coordinate 2,447,770 downwards.
CAGGCTCTTGAGCAGGAAGATACCGCCCAGGCTGTCGGCGCTGGCGCCGGCCTCGCGTACCGCCCAGCTGCTGGTGACGAAATGCCAGCTGCCAGCGAGGATGAACGCGCACAGGGGCAGCAGGAACACCAGGGTACCCACCGCATTGACCCAGGCTTTCCCCCGCGGGCCCATGCGGCGGTAGAAGACGTCGACCCGCACGTGGGAATCGGTCTGCAGCGCATAGGCCAGGCCCAGCATGAATGCCGCACCGTGCAGGTAGACAACGGTGTCCTGCAGCGCCAGCGAGCCGCCATTGAAACCGTAGCGCAGTATCACCACGGCACTCTGCAGCAGCACCATTGCCAGGGTAAACCAGCCCAGCAGGCGGCCGGTTGCTGTGGCCAGCCGGTCGAGTCCGCGTGCGCAACCCAATAAGGGGGACATGGGGAAGCCTCTCTCTTCATCTTATTGTTCTGTTGCAGAGAGTAACCCCGGCGCCAGTTTCACGCCAGAGGTCGCGCCACGCCGGCTCCGGGCAGGTACGGTGGTGCGCGCAGGTGGCGGATTGGGCAAATAGGGCGGCATGTAACCTGTTTGTCACATTCCGTTCATAGAATCGTCACCCGTTCTACCTAGCATCGCCGCGTGAAACAAATTCAGAACACACCGGAGTTAAACATGAACAAGCGCCCTGTCAGCAAGATCGTGGCCTCCTCACTGGCGGTCCTGACGATTGCAGCTTCCCAGGCGGCCCTGGCGGCCCGCGATCATATCAGCATCGTCGGTTCCTCAACCGTATACCCGTTTACCACCACTGTGGCCGAGCGTTTCAGCCGCGCGACCCAGTTCAAGACCCCGGTGGTTGAATCCACCGGTACCGGCGGCGGCATGAAGCTGTTCTGCCAGGGCGTGGGTGAGGGCACTGCCGACATCACCGGCGCCTCGCGCCGTATCAAGCAGTCCGAGCTGGAGATGTGTAACAGCAACGGCGTGGACGTGGTGGAAGTGCAGGTGGGCTACGACGGCATCGTCCTGGCCAATGCCAAGGGTGCCGAGCAGTTCGAGCTGTCACGCAAGGACATCTTCCTGGCCCTGGCCAAGGAAGTCCCCAACCCGGACGGTTCCGAGACCCTGGTCGCCAACCCCTACAAGACCTGGAAAGAAGTGAACCCGGCGCTGCCCGATACCGATATCGAGGTGCTGGGACCGCCCCCCACTTCCGGTACCCGCGACGCCTTCGCCGAGCTGGCGATGGAGGGCGGCTGCAAGAAGTTCGACTGGATTGCCGCCAAGAAAAAAGAGGACAAGAATGCCTACAAGGCTATCTGCCATAACATCCGTGAAGACGGTGCCTATATCGAGGCCGGCGAGAACGACAACCTGATCGTCAACAAGCTGGTGGCCAACCCGGACGCCCTTGGTATCTTCGGCTTCAGCTTCCTGGACCAGAACGCCGATAAGGTGCACGGTTCCATCATCGAGGGTGAGAAGCCCACGTTTGACAGTATCGCCGAGCAGAGCTATCCGGTATCCCGCCCGCTGTTCATTTACGTGAAGAAGGCGCACGCCAATGTGATCCCGGGCATGAAGCAGTTCCTGGCCGAGTTCACCAGCGAGCGCGCCTGGGGCGAGGACGGCTACCTGGCCGACAAGGGCATGATCCCGCTGCCGATGGCCAAGCGCCAGCAAGTGGCCCAGAACGTACGCAAGCTGAATGCCCTGACCAACCTGGCGAAGAAGCAATAACAGTTTGATAACAGGATAACTTCTCAATCAGAGAAGCAGGTAAACGGATTTACCGGCCAAGCCCGCAAGGGCTTGGCCTTTCTCGTATTGGAAAGGCCCTGCTGGGCAATGAATTCACAGTAAAAAGTCCGGATAATGCCCGGCGCAAATACCTGAACGCACGGAAATTCGATGCAGACACCAACTTTATTCGCCCTGCTGTTGCTGCTGGTGCTGGTGGCCTACGGCACCGGCTTCAGCCGCGCCCTGGCGGCGGCCCGCAGTCGCGGTGGCATGCGCAACCTGGCAGCCCTGCCCAGCTATTACGGTACCCACACCGCGCTCTGGTGCGGCCTGCCGGCGCTGTTGCTGCTGGGGGCGTGGCTGGCCTTTGACGACCCGATCATCCGCTCGCTGGTGATGGGTACCATCGAGGACAAGCCGGATACCATCGCCGGCCGCGACCTGCTGTACGCGCAGATCCAGAATGTGGCGGCGGGCAACCTGTTCGGTGAGCCCAGCGCCCAGGTCAAGGCTGCGGCGGAGCGGCTGCAGGGCCTGCAGGGAACCGCGGCGGTACTGCAGACGGTGATCGTGCTGATCCTGTCGGCGGGGCTGGCTGCGTTCACCCTGCTGCGGTTCTCGCCGGAACTGCGCGCGCGGGAAAAGGTGGAAAAAGTCCTGCGTGGGGTGCTGGTGACCTGTGCCAGCGCCGCGATCCTGACCACCGTCGGCATCCTGCTGTCGGTGCTGTTCGAGTCCCTGCGCTTCTTCCAGTCGGTGCCGGTGACCGAGTTCCTGTTTGGCCTGCACTGGAGCCCGCAGATGGCCCTGCGCGCCGACCAGGTGGGCTCCAGTGGTGCCTTCGGTGCGGTGCCGCTGTTTACCGGCACCCTGATGGTCTCCGCCATCGCCATGTTCGTTGCGGTCCCGGTGGGCCTGATGTCGGCCATCTACCTGGCTGAGTACGCCAGCAAGCGCGTGCGTTCCCTGGCCAAGCCGGTACTGGAGATCCTCGCCGGCGTGCCCACCGTGGTTTATGGCTTTTTCGCAGCGCTGACCGTGGCGCCGTTCGTGCGCGAGATGGCCACCTCCATTGGCCTCGAGGCGTCCAGCGAGAGTGCGCTGGCGGCGGGACTGGTAATGGGGGTGATGATTATCCCGTTTGTGTCGTCGCTGTCCGACGACGTGATCAACGCAGTGCCCCAGTCCCTGCGCGACGGTGCCCTGGGGCTGGGTTCCACCCACTCGGAGACCGTGCGCAAGGTGGTGATCCCGGCGGCGTTGCCGGGCATCGTCGGTGGTGTGCTGCTGGCAGTCTCGCGCGCCATTGGCGAGACCATGATCGTGGTGATGGCCGCCGGCCTGGCCGCCAACCTCACCGCCAACCCGCTGGAGTCGGTTACCACTGTGACGGTGCAGATCGTCACCCTGCTGGTGGGCGACCAGGAATTTGACAGCCCCAAGACCCTGGCCGCGTTTGCACTGGGCCTGATGCTGTTTTTGTCCACGCTGGTGCTGAACTTTATCGCCCTGCACGTCGTGAAAAAATACCGGGAACAGTATGACTGATTTAACCCAAGACCAGGTGCGCGAGCGTATCGAGCAGAGCCTCGCCGGCCGCCACCGCAAGGAAAAGCTGTTTCGTGGCCTCGGTATTGCCAGTATTGCCTTCGGTATACTGGCGGTGCTGGTGCTGTTCACCGATATCATCAGCAAGGGCAGCGGCGCCTTTGTACAGACCGCGGTGCAGCTGGAAGTGACCTACGACCCCGCGGTGCTGGGCATCGACACGGTCGATGACGAGAGCCTCACCTGGGCCAACTTCACCGGTGTGGTGCGCGAGGCACTGCGCGCGCGTTTCCCGGATGTCAGTAGCCGCGGCGAGAAGCGCCAGCTCTACACGCTGGTCTCCACCGGTGCGCCCTTTACCCTGCGCAACCGCCTGCAGGCCAACCCGGAACTGCTGGGGAAGACCGAGAAGGTCTGGTTTGCCGCCGACGACGATGTGGACACCTATTACAAGAGCCTCGACGACTCGGCCGAGGGTTTCCGTGGCCGCACCTCCGACCAGATGGCCGCGTGGGTGGCGCAGCTGGCGGACAGTGGCGAGCTGAAGAAGCGTTTCAACACCACCTTCTTCACCAACGGCGATTCACGCGAGCCGGAACAGGCCGGTATCCGCGCGGCGCTGGTGGGCTCACTGCTTACCCTGATGGTGACCCTGGCGCTGTCATTCCCCATCGGTGTGGCAGCGGCCATCTACCTGGAGGAATTCGCGCCCAAGAATCGCTGGACGGACCTGATCGAGGTGAATATCAACAACCTCGCGGCGGTACCGTCCATCGTGTTCGGCCTGCTGGGCCTGGCGATCTTTATCAATTTCTTCGAGCTGCCGCGTTCGGCGCCACTGGTGGGCGGCCTGGTACTGACCCTGATGACCCTGCCCACCATCATTATTTCCAGTCGTGCGGCACTCAAGGCGGTACCGCCGTCGATCCGCGAGGCGGCAATGGGCATGGGCGCTTCCCGGATGCAGGTGGTATTGCACCATGTGCTGCCACTGGCCATGCCCGGCATGCTCACCGGCGCCATTATCGGCATGGCGCAGGCCCTGGGTGAAACGGCGCCGCTGCTGATGATCGGTATGGTGGCTTTTATCGTCGACGTACCCGGTGGTGTCACCGACCCGGCCACTGTGCTGCCGGTACAGATTTTCCTGTGGGCGGACAGCCCCGAGCGCGCCTTCGTGGAGAAAACCTCCGCTGCGATCATGGTTCTGCTGAGCTTCCTGATCGTGATGAACGCCAGTGCCGTCTGGCTGCGCAAGAAACTCGAGCGCCGCTGGTAGCGGCTGATAAACTGGGACCTGATTGCATGAATACCATGACCCTCGATGCCGGCAATGCTGCGCCGGCAGCAACCGGACAACTGGAACAGGACACTGTGGACACCAATACCAAGGTAAGCGAGACCGTCGGCCAGCCGTTGTGTGACGATGCCAAGCTGAGCATGCGCAACGTCAATGTCTTCTACGGCGAAACCCAGGCCATCCACGATGTCAGCCTGGATATCGGCCGCAACGAGGTGGTGGCCATGATCGGTCCGTCCGGTTGCGGTAAGTCCACCTTCCTGCGCTGCATCAACCGCATGAACGACACCATCGAGGGCTGCCGGGTCGATGGCGACCTGACCCTGGATGGCGAGCCGATCTACGGCCCCAAGGTGGATGTGGTGCCCCTGCGCGCGCGGGTGGGCATGGTGTTCCAGAAGCCGAATCCCTTTCCCAAGACCATTTACGAGAATGTGGCCTACGGTCCCAAGATCCACGGCATTGCCAGCCGTCGCGCCGAGCTGGACGAGATTGTCGAGAACAGCCTGCGTCGCGCCGGCCTGTGGAACGAGGTGAAAGACCGCCTGGACAAGCCCGGTACCGGCCTGTCCGGCGGCCAGCAGCAGCGCCTGTGTATCGCCCGCGCCATTGCCGTGAGCCCGGAAGTGATCCTGATGGACGAGCCCTGCTCCGCCCTGGACCCGATCGCCACCGCCCGGATCGAGGAGCTGATCGACGAGCTGCGCGAGAACTACACCATCGCCATCGTCACCCACTCCATGCAGCAGGCGGCGCGGGTAAGCCAGCGCACCGCTTACTTCCACCTGGGTCACCTGGTGGAAGTCAACGATACCGAGACGGTGTTCACCAATCCGCAGCACGAACTGACTGAAGCCTACATCACCGGCCGCTTCGGTTAAGAAGCTGGTCTACAATGGCGCTGTAAAGAAGCGACAAAACTATGGAAATGCATTTCGACCAACATATCTCCCGTCAATTCAACGAAGACCTGGAAAGCCTCAAGAGCGAGATGCTGGAAATGGGTGGCATGGTCACCCGCCAGGTGGCTGAAGCGGTGGAGTCCCTGGCCAACGCCGACAGCGAACTGGCCGAGAAAGTCCTGCGGGTGGAAAAGGAAATCGACCGGCGGGAGATGGATCTCGACGAACACGCGACCCTGATTATTGCCAAGCGCCAGCCGGCTGCATCGGACCTGCGCATGGTGATGTCGGTGATCCGTATTGCCCGCGACCTGGAGCGGGTCGGCGACGAGGCGGCCAAGATTGCCAAGATGGCCATCGCCCTTACCGAGGAAGGCACAGCCCCCCGCGGTTATACCGAGATTCGCCATATCGCCAACGCGGTGCGCAAGATGCTCAACGACTCCCTGGATGCCTTCACCCGCTTCGATGTAAAAGCGGCACTGGACACCCTGGCGGAAGACGAGCAGGTGGATATGGATTACCGCACCGCCCTGCGCGAGATGATCACTTTCATGATGGAAGACCCGCGCAGTATCTCCCGGGTAATGAATGTACTCTGGAGCCTGCGTTCACTGGAACGCATCGGTGACCACGCCAAGAATATCTGCGAGCAGGTGGTTTACCTGGTGGAGGGCGCGGATATCCGCCACGGCCACGAGGATAACCTGAAGAAGGTGTAATCCGGCCCTGCGGGCAGCATCACTATCCAGGTTGCCCGGCAGACCAGCCATAGAAAAGGCCGCTTCCCGCGGCCTTTTTTTATGCCCGCCGGTTAAACAGCTAACCTTGGCGAAACCAGTGGATTTAGTGCGGAGACTAACCGATGAAGTACTTATTCGAAGTGAAAATCCGGGAGGGCCACACGGCCGAGGAATATGCCGATGCCTGGGTGCGCGCCTCGGAGCTGATCCAGCAGGCCCCCGGTGCCCGCGGCACCGAACTGCATCGCAAGATCGGCGACCCGACCCGGCTGATTGCCATTGCCAGCTGGGACAGCAAGGAACAGCGAGACGCCATGGAGAGAAACCACAGCCCGGAGATCGATGCAATTATCCGCAGCGCCGCGCCATATGTTGAAATCACGCCCATCGGCGAATTTGAAGAGCCCGAATGGGTGGTAACCCCGACGGGCCGGTGACCCGTCAAGTTCGGGGGCTGGTTGTGGCAGCGACCCGCTGCTGCACCAGGAATAAAAAAGGCCGCTGTAAGCGGCCTTTGTGCTTCTGCCGGTAGGGGCTATTCAGCCTTTATTCCCCAACGCCTGCATCCGCGCCTGCGCCTTGGTGCCTATCTCGCCACCGGCCTTGGCTGCCGTCTGGTAGTGGCCGTAGGCGGTCTGTACATTGCCCTGCTTTTCGTACACCTGGCCCAGGAAATAATGTGCATGGGGCGTTTCCAGGTAGCGCATGGAGCGGGTCAGGTCGCGCTCGGCATCGGTGTAGTTGTTCAGCTGCGCGCTCATCAGGCCACGCTTGAGCCAGTGGGAGAAGAGCCCCGGGTTTTTCTGCACCGCCTTGTCATAGGCCCCGTGGGCGGCCTGGTACTGTTCCTTCTGCGCCAGCAGGTCGCCCTCGAGCTGGAAGAAGGCGGCCTCGCGCGGCTGCTGGCGCTGGGCCTGGCGGGTCAGGTTGAGGGCCCGGTCATACTGCTTCTCCTTCACTGCGGCCAGGGCCTTGTCATAGGTCGCGTAGGCATCCGCGTCGCGCTTCAGCTGGGCAATGGCCTGCTGGTAGGCGGCGCGGTTGGTGGCGCCACCGCTGGACAGCTTCTTGGCGTGCGCGATATTGGCATCCACCCGCGCCTGGGACGGTGGGTGGCTGGCAAACAGGGCTGCCAGGCCACCGGACTGGCTGCCCTCGGACAATTTCACAAACTTGCGCTGCAGTTCCACTGCGCCCTGGGGGTTGTAGCCGGCGGCGGCCATATACCGCATGCCGTACTTGTCCGCCTCCAGTTCGTCGCCACGGCCGTGGCGGGCAATATAGGCGGAGCCGCCCAGCTGGCCACCGAGCGAGACCAGGTCGCCGTAACCGGTGCTCTGGGTGGCGGCGCCCAGTACCGCCAGGCCCGCGCCGAGGACCTGCTGCTGGGACATGGCAGCGGCTGAATGGCGCGCCGCGGCGTGGACGATCTCATGGCCGAGTACCGCCGCCAGCTCCGCCTCGTCCTCCAGCAGTGTCAGCAGCCCGCGATTGACCGCGATCTTGCCGCCGGGCAGCGCCCAGGCATTGGGGGTACCGTTGTTCAGCACCACGAATTCGTAGGGCAGCTGCGGCTGGTCGGAAACCCGCGCCAGCTTCTGGCCCACCCGGCTGACATAGTCCTGCAGGGACTTGTCGACCACATATTCACCGCCCTGTTGCTGCTGGGTGATGGGGTACTGCTTCTCCCCCAGGGCCACTTCCTGCCCCTGGGAAATCAGTGATAGTTCCTGTTTGCCGGTGACGGGATTGACCGCGCAGCCGGACAGCAGGGTGACGGCCAGGCCGGCCGCGGTGAGTGCACGCGAGATCATTGTCTCCTCCCTGTATAATGCCTGGATTAGTTGCGACCTATTTTACACAGTCCCGGGAGAGAGGTTATGACGGCACTGCAGATTATTGAACTGTTCGCGGGCGTGGACCCCGAAGGCCAGCCGGTGGTGGAGCGGCTGCAGGTGCGGGTCAATGAGGACGACAGCTGCCAGCTGGTGCGCTCCCCGGCGTTTATCAAGGGGATCGCCAGCGGCGATACCATCAAGGTGAAGAAGGACACCCAGGAGTTTGAGCTGGTCAAGCGCTCGGGCAACCTGGCGATCAGGGTGTTGTGCCGCGGCGACAGCGCGAAGCTGTCCGACCAGCTCACCCCGCAGCTGGAAAAGCTCGGCGGCGAGCTGGACATGGAGACCCCGCGCCTGCTGGTTTACAGCATCCATGTCAGCTGCGGCTTCGCCAATATCGAGCATATACTCAACAGCGTCTGCGACGGTGCCAACAGTGTCTGGAACTATGGCAACGTCTACGACCCGCAGGACGGCCAGACACCGCTCAACTGGTGGACGGAAATTCTCAAGCCGGAGTAACCCCGGCTTTTGGACCGTCCGCCCACTTGCACCGACCAACAATCCAGCCAACCAAGGAAACCGATGTTAATCGTTATCTCCCCAGCCAAGACCCTGGATTACGACAGTGAAATACCGGAGCTGGACACCACCCAGCCCGAGTTCCTCAGGGATTCCGCCACACTGGTCAAGGAGCTGCGCGCGCTGGGCCCGCAGGATATCTCCAGCCTGATGAAAATCTCGGACAAGCTGGGCGTGCTCAACTATGACCGCTTCCAGCAGTGGAAGCGGCCTTTCACCGACAGGAACGCCCGCCCCGCCCTGCTCGCCTTCAAGGGCGATGTCTATACCGGCCTCGAGGCAGAGACGATGGGCAAGCGGGATTTCAACTACGCGCAGAAGCACCTGCGCATGCTCTCGGGCCTCTATGGCCTGCTGCGCCCGCTGGACCTGATGCAGCCCTACCGGCTGGAGATGGGCACCAGGTTTGCCAACTCCCGGGGCAAGAACCTGTACGAGTTCTGGGATGGCAAGATTACCGCAGCGCTGAACGAACAATTGCAGGGACTCAAGAGCCGGGAACTGGTCAACCTGGCTTCCAACGAGTACTTCAAGGCGGTGAAGCCAAAGCAACTGGAAGCCGAGGTCATTACCCCGCACTTCCGCGACCTGAAAAACGGCGAGTACAAGATGATCAGCTTCTTCGCCAAGAAGGCCCGCGGCATGATGAGCCGCTGGGCCATCGACAAGCGTGTAAAGAAGGCGGCGGAGCTGAAAGACTTCGATGTGGCCGGTTACGCGTACAACGCCGGACTGTCGAACGGCAACGACTGGGTCTTTACCCGCGACGAGGCCCTGTGAGCGAAACCGGACTGCCCGACGCGCCGGCCTGCGGGCGCAACCGCGCGCCCATTCTCGGTGAATTGCGCCGCCTGCTGGCCGACAGCCGCTCGGTGCTGGAAATCGGCAGCGGCACCGGCCAGCACGCGGTCTATTTTGCCCCGCGGCTGCCGCACCTGTGCTGGCAGTCGTCGGACCGGGCCGATAACCTGCCCGGTATCCGGGCCTGGCTGGCTCACTGTCCCTCACCCAACCTGCCACCACCCCTGGAGCTGGATGTGGACCGGGCCTGGCCGGAGTTGCAGGTAGATGCGGTGTTTACCGCCAACAGCCTGCATATCATGGCAGAATCCTCGGTGGCGGCGCTTTTCCGGCAGCTGCCGCGGGTATTGCGCCCCGGTGGCCAGCTGCTAGTGTACGGTCCCATGAAAATTGCCGGCGATTATATTGGGCCGGGCAATGCCGACTTCGACCAGTGGCTGCACCAGCGGGATCCGGCCAGCGGGATTCGCGACCTGGAGTGGCTGGATGGCCTGGCGGCGGCCGCGGGCCTGGAGCGCCGCGAGCTGAATTTCCTGCCGGCCAATAACCAGCTGGTAGCCTGGCGCAATCGCGCGGCGCCGGCTGGTTACAGGCAGTCGACAACAAGCAGTTATCAATAACGAGGTGAGCTGATATGCCCCAGTGGCTCGAGATTGCCGTGGTGATGGCGTTTGCCATTGCCGCCGTGTTTTTCCTGGCGAAATACCGCGAGACCGCGGCCACCCTGCACGAGAGTGAGCGGATGAAAAAGCGGCTCTCCAGCGAGCTGACCCGCTACCGGGATGCCACCACCCTGCGCGCCCTGCGCGATGCGCTGGTGGGCAGTAACGGCCTGCCAATAGACGATGAGGGCCGCGAACACCTGCTGGTCCGCGACGGAGATATGCAGCTCTACCACCTGACCCTGCGGCGCCAGTGCAATGCCGTGGGTGAAGGCGAGAAAGTGACCTATACGAAGGATGGCAAAGAGGTCGAGCTCGAGGAGCTGAACCAGTAACGCCCCCGCCCGTTCCCGGGATCAGGCGGCGCTGCTGGTTGCCAGGCGCTGTTCCGGGAAATGCAGGGTGAAAGTACTGCCCCGCCCGGGACTGCTGTGTACGGTCATCTCGGCCCCGTGGCGCAGCAATACATGCTTGACGATGGCCAGCCCCAGGCCGGTGCCGCCGCTCTCCCGGGAGCGCCCGGCGTCCACCCGGTAAAAGCGCTCGGTCAACCGCGGGATATGGATGGGATCGATACCGATGCCACTGTCGCGCACGGCGAAGTGGCCGCCCCGGCCATCGACCCACCAGCGCAGCTGGATCGGCCCGCCCTCCGGGCTGTACTTGACCGCATTCAGCACCAGGTTGGCAAAAGCGCTGTGCAGCTCGGTGGCATCGCCGGTGATGATTGAATCCTGCTGGCAGTCCACCGTGATTTCGTGGCGGCCGCCACTGAAACTTCGCGCCTCCTGAGCAACCCGTTCCATCAGCTCGCTGACAGTAATCTTTTCCCGCCCGCTTTCCCGCTCCGAGGTTTCCAGTCGCGCCAGCAGCAACAGGTCATTGACCAGCGCCGTCATGCGAGCGGTCTGCTCGCGCATCTGCGCCATGGGCCGCTGCCAGGGTTGTGGCGCCATCCCGCTGCCCTCGAGGGTCTCCAGGTAGCCGGCAATCACGGTCAGCGGTGTGCGCAATTCATGGGAAACATTGGCGACGAAGTCCCGGCGCATCTGCTCCAGGTTGTGCAGCCGGGTGATGTCCCGCACGATCACCAGCGCCTCGTCGCGGCCGTAGCGGGTGAGTTCCAGCTGCAGGATGCGGGCGTCATTGCCCGGCGCGGGCATGGTCAGCGGGCCGCGGGCGCCGGGTTCGTTATTGTGGATATAGCGCACGAAGCCGGGGTCGCGGACAAAGTTGACCAGTGGCTGGCCGGCGTCTTCCGGGCGCAGCTTCAACAGCTCACCGGCGGCGGGGTTCCACCAGGCCAGGTTGCCGTCGTCTTCCAGCGCCACGATACCCTCGCGCAGGGCACTGGTGCTCTCCTGCACCCGGCGCAGCATGGCGTGGAGTTTCTGCTTTTCGCGCCGGTGGCGGCGCTGCAGGCGGTAGAAATCGTCCGAGATCTCGCCCCAGATGCCGAATACGGTGGGGGCAGGGCCGCGACGGCCGTTGGCCAGCCAGCGATTGAAGCGGTGCTGCTGGGCGAGGATCCAGAAGAGGTAGACCCCCAGGCCCAACACAAGCGCCCAGCGCCATTCAGTGGTGGCAAAGCCGAATATTGCCGTGCCGAGGGCGATCACCGCGAAGCGGGAAAACTCGCCGATACTCCGTTCCAGCATAGTGGTGGGCTGTCTCCGGTCTGCGGATGGGCGTACGGCGAGTGGCCGCCGCCTCTGGTCCGGCTCGGGTCAGGTTGCTCGTTGTCTGGTGGTACGGCTTCCAGCGACGGGCCGTGCCGCAGGTCGCGCAGGGCGAATTCTTACACTTTCTCGGCGGTTTGCACAGAAAAGCGATACCCGGTGCCGCGCACCGTCTGGATAAAGCGGTCGTGACCGTCGACGGCGAGGGCCTTGCGCAGGCGCCGGATATGAACATCGACGGTGCGCTCTTCCACGTAGACATTGCCGCCCCAGACATGGTCCAGCAACTGGGTACGGGTGTAGGCGCGCTCCTGGTGGGAGAGGAAAAATGTCAGCAGGCGGAACTCGGTGGGGCCCATATCCACTGCCTGGCCCTTGATGCTTACCCGGTGACTGATGGGGTCCAGCACCAGGTCGCCGGCGGTGAGCGGTTCCTCCGGGGTGGAGGGGCCGGCACGACGGAGCACCGCTTTCAGGCGGGCAACCAGTTCGCGCGGGGAAAACGGCTTGGTGATGTAATCGTCGGCGCCGGTTTCGAGGCCCTTGATCTTGTGGTCCTCTTCGCCCTTGGCGGTCAGCATGATGATGGGCAGGGTCGAGGTGAGCTCGTCCCGCTTCAGGCGCCGGGCCAGCTCGATCCCGGATACATCGGGCAGCATCCAGTCGAGCAGGATCAGGTCCGGCCGCTCGTCGATTACCAGTGCGTGCGCTTCCTGCGCGTTTTCAGCCTCGATACAGCGGTAATCCGCCATTTCCAGTGCCACCCGTAGCATATCGCGCACGGGAGCTTCATCGTCGACGATGAGAATCGTTTTGCTGTCCATGTAACTGTCACACCCTACTGTCGGTGGGGTCATTTAACGGCATTTTAGTGACAACCATATGACAGTCACCCTGGGCCGTGACAGGTTTGTTCAGCCGAACAGGAAAGAGAAAAATATACCCGCAAAAACGACACCGCCTACCCAGTTGTTGTTCAGGAAGGCCTGAAAGCAGGGTGTTCTTTCCCGGTCGCGCACCAGCCACTGCTGGTACGCGAACAGCCCGGCGGCGACCAGCACGCCGGCATAATAGACAGCTCCCAGCCCGAAGCGCGGGCCCACCAGCAGCAGCGACGTTACCACCAGCAGCTGCAGGACGGCGGTCATGGGCCGGTCCAGCTCGCCGAACAGTACCGCGGTGGACTTGACCCCGATCTTCAGGTCGTCATCCCGGTCCACCATGGCATAGAAGGTGTCGTAGGCCACTGTCCACAGCAGGTTGGCGGTATACAGCAACCAGGCCTCGGCTGGCACCTCGCCCCGCACCGCTGCGAATGACATGGGAATGCCCATGCTGAAGGCCGCGCCCAGCACCACCTGCGGCAGGTGGGTATAGCGCTTGGCGAAGGGATAGCAGAATGCCAGGGCCACCGCCGGCAGTGACAGCAGGATCGTCAGCCTGTTGGTGGTCAGCACCAGCAGCAGGGCCACCAGGCTCAGGCCGACAAACAGCCACACCGCGGAGGCCGGAGTGATTTTACCGGTGGCCAGCGGGCGGCCCGCTGTGCGCTTTACATGGCCGTCGATACCCCGGTCGGCGAAGTCATTGATTGCGCAGCCGGCGGCACGCATCAGGATCACGCCCAGGGTGAATACCGCAAACAGGTGCAGGCCGGGCCAGCCGCCGGCCGCCAGCCACAGTGCCCACCAGGTGGGCCACAGCAGCAACAGTGAGCCGATCGGGCGGTCCAGTCGCGCCAGCTGCCAGTAAGGGAGCGCTGCGGGCCAGCGCTGGGAGAGTTGTTGACTGATCACGTGTTCTGTCCCCTTCCCGGCTGCCGTCCCGCCATGGGCGGGCAGTCGGGATCAAAAGCCTGCAGGAATGTCTCCGCCACCAGCAGCGGCCGGCGATGCAGCCAGAAAGTCGAGCGCCGTCCCCAGGCCAGTTCCGACTCGCCCGCCAGTTCCGGCAGGGCACATTGCGGGTTGCGCCGCTGGCGGTTCAGCACAATCGGGTCTCGCCGGATGCCCGGTTCACTGAACAACAGCTCGCCCAGCGGGCGGCTGTCCAGGTGGCGCAATTGCCGCGCGGGCCCGCGCAGGGTCTGTTCCGGCAAAACGCTGCGGGCATAGACCCAGGGGGTGTCGTTGCCGTACAGCAGCACTTCGCGCACCAGCGCCAGTTGCCGGTTGCGCAGTCCGAGTTCGCGTCGCTCCTCGAGGTTGGGTTGCGCCCAGCGCTGGTCCAGCACCTGTACCCGGAACCGGTTGGCGCTCAGCTGCCGCAGCGCCGCCGTCAATGAGCCGGGATGCAGCAGCCACGCCAGCAGCGGAGCCGGCGGCCGGCAGTGCAGGGACTCCAGCGGCTGCCTGAACCACTGGCCCACAGGTGCGTAAGGAGACTGGTACAACACAAACCCCGGAGTAAAACCAAAGGCGCTATTGTACCCCGGCCTGCGGCCCGGTAACCAATTCCGCCACCCGACTTTTGCCGAAGGCCGCGGCTGCCGATATAGTGGCCGTTTGCGCAAAGCGGAACCTATCCGGTCCCCCGACCCGCACCAGCGCACCGGTTCCTGCACGGAAAGTATCGTGCGGGCCTGCGGCACGGGGCCAAACAATCGTGGAGAACTGCAACAGACATGGGTCTCACTACAAGAATACTCCTGGGGATGCTGGCCGGCATCGTGGTCGGGGTCGTCATCTATGCCGTCGGCCACACCCTGATGCCGGGCAGCAGCCTGGCCCACTTCCTCGACACATACCTCGCCGGTGGCCTGTTCGACATCATCGGCCGGGTATTTATCGCCTCGCTCAAACTGATGGTGGTGCCGCTGGTGCTGGTATCGCTGATCTGTGGTGCCTGTGCCCTGTCCGAGGGGCACCGCATCGGCCCCCTGGCAGGCAAGACCCTGTTGCTGTACCTGCTCACCACCGCAGTGGCCATTTCACTGGCGCTGCTGGCGGCCCTGGTGGTGCAGCCCGGTGTCGGCGTTGAGGCCAGTGCCTCCGCGACATTCGAGGCCAGGGAGTCCCCGCCCCTGTCCGAGGTACTGGTGAATATCTTCCCCACCAACCCGGTGCAGGCCATGGCCGAGGGGAACATGCTGCAGATCATCGTGTTTGCCCTGCTGATGGGCTACGCGATCGCGCACTGCGGCGAGCCCGGCCGGCGCGTGTCGGCGTTCTTCCGCGACCTCAACGACGTGATCCTGCGCATGGTGGGCGTGCTGATGGTGTTTGCGCCCTACGGTGTCTTCGCCCTGCTCGCCAAGACCTTCGCCGAGCTGGGTTGGGGCTTCATGCTCGACCTGGGCAAATACTTCCTGGTGGTCCTGGGTGTGCTGCTGCTTCACGGGCTGGGGGTCTATTCCCTGGTGCTCAAGCTGCTGTCCGGGCTCAACCCGCTGGAACTGCTGAAGAAAATGCGCCCGGCGATGGCCTTTGCCTTCAGTACCGCCTCCTCGGCCGCCACTATCCCCGTCACACTGGCCACGGTTGAGAAGCGCCTGGGTGTGGATAACAAGGTGGCTGCCTTTACCGTACCCCTGGGAGCCACCATCAATATGGACGGCACTGCCATCATGCAGGGCGTGGCCACGGTCTTTATTGCCCAGATGTACGGCGTGGATATCGGTCTCGCCGGTTACCTCACGGTGATCCTGACCGCGACCCTGGCCTCAATCGGCACAGCGGGCGTGCCCGGCGTGGGCCTGATCATGCTGGCCATGGTACTGCAGCAGGTGGGCCTGCCGCTGGAGGGCATCGCCATTGTGATGGGTGTTGACCGGCTGCTGGATATGGTGCGCACGGCGGTTAACATCACCGGTGATTCGGTGGTCAGCACGGTGGTTGCCAACAGCGAGGGCGCTCTCTCACGGGAGGTGTTTTACGATGGTAACTACAACAGTGTGTCGGATAACAACCGGGAAGCCGTGGCTACCTAGCGGGATACGGGATCTTGCCTGAAGTGGGGTGCCCGGTAGCCAGTTGTTGCCGGCGCGCCCTCTTTACAGAAGTTGCTGGCCCGGGGTTCAGAGTGAGGCCAGCGTGCGCAGTTGCTCCGCCTCGAAGTCGTCTTCGCTCTCATCGAGCATCTCATCCACCATTTCGGCGAGCGCCCGCTTGATTGATTCCTCGGTGGTATCCTCGCCGTTGCCGCCGCCACCGAGCGGCGTTTTCGTTTTGTAGGACTCGCTGATGCGCAGGCCGGCGATGTCGATTTCCCCCGCGCGGATGACGCGCCCTTCAGAGGTGAGCCACTGGTAGCGATAGACGCCCTCCAGTTCCACCTTGCCACGCTCAAGCTTGTATTCACTGCCGGTGCGCAGGTCGCTGAAACGCTTGATGACCTTTACGTCCAGGGTGTTTTTCAGCGTGAGGTGTGCTGCCCGCTCCACCAGCGGGACCTCGCTGTCAGTGAATCGTTCGGTCAGTTGGCGCGACAGTTCATTGTGTACATGGGTGTGGTAGGTACGCAGTGCTTCGTCCTTGATGGCGGTCAGGCTGAGGCCGGCATTGGCTTTTTCCAAGAGTTCGGCAAGGCCTGCGCCGCTGACCGGCATGGGAATATCCAGCGCAATCTCGGCCGGTGCGACCCGCACCCGCGGATTGACCGCATCATCCTTGAAACCCAGGAAGTTGCCCTGGGCCCAAGTGGGTACAGACAGCACGAGCAGCAGGCCGGTCATGGCAAACCGGCGGGCGGGGAATATCATCACTGTTGTCTCCGACATATTTATTTTTATTTGTGCGACGGTGTACCGTCGTTCTTATGGGTCGCAACGCAGTGCAACCACAGGGGCGATTACCGGGAGAGACTGCTGTATTCGCCGTTGTTATGTGGGGAATAGATAACAGAAATTTTTATAGTACGCCAGTCCGCAACTGGAGTGATTTGTGGGACTAAATTTCTAAAATTAGTCACTAAGTGAAAGAGAGTGTGTTATCTCGGGAGGACGGGGAATTTCCCTGGCATGTTACGCGCCAGTCGGATAGGTAGGTCCGGGAAAAAATAAAGCGCGGCACGCTGGGTCGCGCGCCGCGCCGGAGGGGTCAGATTGTAGTGCTGTATCAGCGAGACTGGCTCTTCAAAGCCAGCTGCTGCAGCCTGTCGGACTCGAATCGGTCCTCCAGTTGTTCGACGATTTCATCGGCCAGGTCGGTGAGGGCCCGCTCCACTGCCGGACCGGTGCTGTCCTCAACGGCACCGCCATCTTTGGGGGTACGCGTGATGTAGCGGCGTTCCACTTCCAGTTGCCCAAGATCAATCAGCTGCTCGTCCAACAGGCGTCCCTGCCGGTTCTTCAGCGTGTAGCGGAATTTGCCATAGACCCTGAGAGAGCCTTTCTCCGTGTCGTGGCGGCTGGACCTCATCACGTCGCGAATTTTCTGCCGGATGGCGACATCTACCGAGCTGTCCAGGACCAGGTCACCGTTCTGCCCTACCACGGGAATGTCTTCGTCTGCGAGCAGTTCAGAGATCCTGCCCTGGAGCTCAGTTTGCAGGTGGGCACTGAACCGTTCCACGGCGTCCTGTTTCAGTTTGCCGAGGCCGTTGGGCAGTGAAAGCAATAGTTGCAGGCTCTGGCCATCCATCGGGGTTGGGCCATCCAGCGAGATTTCACTGGGCCGGAGCAGCAGGCTCGGGTTGGGTGTGTCTTCGCCACCGCCAAACCACTGGGCCTGTGCCGGTACTGCGAGGCAGGCAAGCAGTGCGGACAGCAGTAGTGATTTGCAGGTACTGATTGGGCTGGCCTTTACGGGGCTCCTGTTGATGGGACTTTGAATGCGACTTATGCGACTCATTTGCATGGGACTCTCCCAGAGTGCTCTTGATGCTGTTTTCGTTCTGTCGATCCTCGGATCGGGTGAGGCAGAGGGCTCGTGTGCGGTCCCGGGATAGAGCGTTGGTTGATAACCGGCCCCGCCCCGCCCGGACTTCCCTGGTAAGGACAACCGGGCGGCGACGCGGGCAAAACCCTGCAATTCATTTGTGTGGCGCCATTGTAACGCGCCTTGGGCCCGATGCTCAGGCCTCGGCAAAGCGTGGCTTGGTTTGCAGCCAGCGCTGTACCAGCATGCGGCGCGCCGCCTCGGGCAACTCGGCAGAGGCGGCAATTTTCTGCACCAGTGGCAGCAGCGGGGCATCCCGTTGCAAGTCGGCGATACGGTGGCCGATTTCACCAGTCTGGCGCGTGCCCAGGATTTCCCCGGGGCCGCGCAGCCGCAGGTCCTCCTCGGCGATGGCAAAACCATCACTGTGCTGGCGCAGTGCCTGCAGGCGGGCCCGGCCATTTTTCGACAGGGGGCTGCCGTATAGCAGTACGCAGTGGCTGGCCACCGAGCCTCGGCCCACGCGCCCGCGCAGCTGGTGTAACTGCGCCAGGCCCAGCCGCTCCGGGTTCTCGATAATCATCAGGCTGGCGTTGGGCACATCCACACCAACCTCAATTACCGTCGTGGCCACCAGCAGGTCCACCTCCCCGGCCTTGAACGCGTTCATCACGTGCTCTTTCTGTGCGGCCTTGAGGCGCCCGTGCACCAGCGCAATGCGGACACCGTCGAGCGCTTCCGCCAGCTCCGATGCTGTTGACTCCGCAGCCTGGGCCTGCAGGCTCTCTGATTCCTCGATCAGTGTGCAGACCCAGTAGGCTTGGCGGCCCTCAGCGACGGCCTTGTGTACGCGCTCCATCACTTCATCGCGCCGCTCGCCCGAGATCGCCACGGTATTGATGGGCTGCCGGCCCGGCGGCAGCTCGTCGATTACCGAGCAGTCGAGGTCGGCAAACACCGACATCGCCAGTGTGCGTGGAATCGGTGTGGCGGTCATGATCAGCTGGTGCGGGTGCACTGGCTTGCCGCCCCCGGCAACACTCCCCTTCTGCCTTAATTCCAGCCGCTGGCGCACCCCGAACCGGTGTTGTTCATCAATAATCACCAGCGCCAGGTTGTGGAACTCCACATCCGCCTGGAATAGCGCGTGGGTACCCACCACCACGCGCGCTTCACCGGACGCAATGGCCGCAGCCTGCAACCGGCGTTCGCCGGCCTTGAGGCTGCCGGTCAGGCAGGCAACCGCGACGCCGAGCGGCTCCAGCCAGGCGCTGAAGTTGCGCCGGTGCTGCTCGGCGAGAATCTCGGTGGGTGCCATCACCGCCACCTGCGCCCCGTTGCCGATCGCCTTCAGGGCTGCGAGGGCGGCCACCAGTGTCTTGCCGGCACCCACATCCCCCTGCAGCAGCCGCATCATCGGGGTGGGCCGTGCCAGGTCTGCGGCAATTTCCCCGCAGACACGCTCCTGTGCGCCAGTCAGGCGAAACGGCAGGCGGGCGAGGAAGTCCCGCTCCAGGGCACTGTCCGCCGGCAGCGGCTGTGCCGCATCGATGTTTCCCTTGCGTCGCAGTTCCAGCAGGCTCAGGTGATGGGCCAGCAATTCCTCCAGGGCCAGGCGTTGCTGCGCTGGGTGCATCCCTTGCAACAGTTGTTCCAGATCGGCGCCTGCCGGGGGGGTGTGCAGGAAGCGCAACGCGTCGGCGAGCGGGTAGCGCATCTCCCGGGGCAGGATCGCCGGTGGCAGCAGCTCGGTAACACCGGACTGCTCCAGGCGCTCGAGCGCCTGCTGCACCAGGCCGCGCAGGCGCGCCTGGGTGACGCCCTCGGTCAGCGGGTATACGGGGGTGAGGGTGTCGGGCCGGTCCGGGGTGGAGTCGCCAATGATTTCGGTTTCAGGGTGATAGAGCTCAATGCCGGCACTGCCGCGGCGCGCCTCGCCGAAACAACGCAGGCGCACGCCGGGGCTGAAGCGCTGTTTCTGCGCTGCACTGAAGTGAAAAAAACGCAGCGACATGGTGCCGCTGCCGTCCTGCAGTCGCACCACGAGGCTGCGCCGGCGGCCGAAGACGATATCGGCGGCGCGCACCTCGCCCTCGATCACCGCATCCACGCCGGGCATCAATGCCGCAATCGGCGTTACCCGGGTGCGGTCCTGGTAGCGGTGCGGCAGGTGGAACAGCAGGTCCTGGACCGAGGAGATATGCAGGCGGGCCAGCACCTGGGCGAACTTGTCGCCCACGCCCCGCAAAGTCGTGACGGGCTGGTCGGCTGGGTTAGTCACTGGTGGATAGCTGGCACTGGTTGATGGCGTCGCGCAGTATATCGATCGCGCGATGGCGCGGGAAGCTGGCGCGCCAGGCCAGGGCCACGGTGCGCTGCGGTGCCGGGGCCTCGAACGGGCGTGTGGTGAGCAGGCCGCTGGCGTACTGCGAGGCGGTCACCGCCGACATCGGCAGCACCGTGATACCCAGGCCGGACGCCACCATGTGGCGCAGGGTTTCCAGGGAGCTGCCGTCCGCCGCAGTGCGGATACGGCCGTTGCCCGACTCTTTCTCAATACTCTGCTGCAGCTGCGGACAGGCTTCCAGCACCTGGTCGCGGAAGCAGTGTCCTTCCCCCAGCAGCAGGACGTTGTCCTGGGACAGCTGGTTGGCGGAGATCTGCTCCTGCTCTGCCAGCGGGTGATCCGACGGCATCAGCACCACGAAGGGCTCATCGTAGAGGGGCTGGGTCACCACATCCGGTTCATTGAATGGCAACGCGATGATGATGGCATCCAGTTCGCCCTTGCGCAGGCGCTGGCGCAGGGTGGCGGTATAGCCCTCCTCCACGATCAGGGGCATGTCCGGTGCCAGCTGCTGCAGCTGTGGGATGAAATGCGGGAACAGGTAGGGCCCTATGGTGAAAATGGCGCCCACCGAGAGTGGGCTCGACAGCTGGTCCTTACCGGCGCTGGCGATATCGCGGATGGCCGCTGCCTGCTCGAGTACCAGCTGCGCCTGTGCCACGATACGCTCTCCAAGTGGCGTGGCCTGCACCCGTGTCTTGGAGCGCTCGAACAGCGAGACGCCCAGCTCGGTCTCCAGTTTTTTCACCGCGATGGACAGGGTCGGCTGGCTGACAAAGCAACGCTCGGCGGCACGGCCGAAATGCTGCTCCTGGGCCAGGGTCACGATATAGCGGAGTTCATTCAGTGTCATGGTTAAGGCAATCAGTTGGTCTGCTTTAATAGGGATTATTCATATAAAACCGCCCTCTGCCAGCCCCTGGCGTGACCGAGGATACTTTTTTGATCTCTTAGAAAAAATTGCTATAAAAAACCCCTTTAAGAGGAAAAAGGCGCGCAAATTTGCTATACGTGTAAGGACACACTGAGTGGAGAGCCACCATGGGTATTTTTTCGTGGATTATTCTTGGCCTGATCGCCGGCGCGCTGGCCAAGTGGATTATGCCCGGCCCCGACCCGGGCGGCTGGATCGTCACTATGGTCATCGGGATCATCGGTGCGTTTATCGGCGGCTGGCTTGGTTCGCTGGTGGGCATCGGCGGTCCGGTTAGCGGGTTTGGCCTGGGCGATATTGTGACGGCCACCATCGGTGCACTGATTTTCCTGTTTATCTATCGCAAGCTGAAGACCCGCGGCGGCTGACCCGCCGTGGCGCCCCGGGGGCAACGCAGGCGGGCCTGCCCCCGCTAGTGCCCCGGCTTGTGTCGTACGCGGCGCCCGAACTGTGCTGGAGGTCGAGGAACCCCGGTGTAAACAGTGACACACTTATCGGGCCGCGGGTTCCGCTGCATAACAATGGCTCGGACTGTATTTCTTGGGGGGTACCGCATGGTGACGGCAGGATGGCCGGTTGCCTGCGGAGTTGCTGATGAACAAACAAAAGCTCTGGATTTTTGGCTGCGGTGACCTGGGTGCCCGCCTGGCGCTGCAGCTCGATCGCAATGCCTACGAGGTGTACGGCGTCCGCCGCAATCCGTTGGTGGCCCTGGCGCGCAAGCGCCGGGCCGACGCGGTGCGCTGGCGGCGCGGTGATGCCACCAAGCCGGAAAACATCGAACGGTTGTTGGCCGGTGGCGCCGATGTGGTAATGGCCACTTTCACACCCGATGAATACACCACCGGGGGCTACCAGCGGGCTTACGTCGATACCGCGACCGCCATGGCCGAGGCCCTTGGCAATCTGCCAAACCCGCCGCGCCTGCTGATCTGGGTATCGTCCACCCGGGTCTATGGCCAGGGCGGTGACGAGTGGATCGACGAGCGTACGCCCCCGATACCCACAGGGTTCCAGGGCGACATGCTGCTGGCAGCGGAGGAAATCATCCGCAAGGCGGTCCCGGATACCTGCGTGGTGCGTTTCGCCGGTATATACGGTCCCGGGCGCGATCGGCTGCTCTCCCAGGTGCGCGCCGGCCGGTGTGCACCGCCGCACCCGCCGCAGTTCAGTAATCGTATCCACGTGGACGATTGTATCGGTTTCCTGATTCACCTGATGGAGAAGCAGCGCCAGGGATGGACTCCCGAGCGCCTCTACATCGGTGCGGACTCGCATCCGGTACCGATGCATGAGCTGCAGCACTGGCTGGCAAGGGTGATGGGCTATACGGGAGCGCATTTGCGCGAGGAAGTGCAGACCAGCCAGCGCCGCTCGAAGAAGCTCAGCAACCGGCGCATGCTGGAAAGCGGGTATGAACTGAAGTACCCGGATTACCGGAAGGGCTACAGCGCCCTGCTGGACATAGACTGAAGCCCGGCGCGCGCGGGCGGTGATGCCACCGCGCCGGATCCCCTGGCGATCGGCTCAGATCACCATTACCGCTTCCGCCTCAAACAGCGCGCCTTTGGGCAATTCCTTAACCCCAACGGCCGCCCGCGCCGGGAAGGGCTCGTCAAAGCAGTCGGCCATGACGGCGTTTACGGTGGCAAAGTCACTCAGGTCGGTCAGGTAGAGATTCAGCTTGACGATATGTCCCAGCGAACCATTGGCTGCCTCGCAGACCGCGCTCAGGTTGGCGAACACCTGCCGTGCCTGGGCCTCAAAGCCGCCCGGTACGATTTCCATGGTTTCCGGGTCCAGCGGGATCTGGCCCGAGATGTAGACCGTGTTGTCCACCTTGACGGCCTGGGAATAACTGCCAATAGCGGCCGGTGCCTTATCGGTTTTTATTACCGCGCGATTAGGCATGGGTAACTCCAGTGTTTGCTGAAAAACGAAGCGGGGCAATATAGCGCGACTGGTGGGTTTTGGGGAGGGCGTCGGCCATTGGCCCCCGGATAAAGCAGAAGTTTTGCGTCGGACGGTGAAAAATCCGCCACTTATCCCAAAATCATCCCGGGCGCGCGATGCGGATCACCGAGGGCAGGTTGCGCAGGCGCCGCATGACGCGCGCCAGGTGGACCCGGTTGCCGACCTCCAGAGTCATCGCGATGACACTGTTATGGGCGTCTTTCTCGTCCACATGGATCTGCTCGATACTGGCGCCCTCTTCCGTGATACGCGTGGCCAGGCGCGCGATGATGCCCCGCTCCGATTCCACTTCCACCCGCACGTCGGCCAGGAACTCACCCTTCACATCCGGTGACCAGTTCACCAGCATGATGTTTTCCGGGTGATCGCGGAAGTCATTGGTGTTGCGGCAGGTATCGCGGTGCACCACCACGCCCTTGCCGGAGCTGATATGGCCGATGATGGTGTCGCCCGGGATCGGTCGGCAACAGCGCGCAAAGCTGATCAGCATGCCCTCCTGGGCGTCGATGTTCAGCGGCGAGGAGATATTGCTGGCCTCGGTCTCGGCGCTGCCGGCCGGTACCAGTAGCTTGGCCGCCGAAAAGGCGACCTTGTTGCCCAGCCCGATTTCCTCCAGCAGCTTGTCGAGGGTCGCGCACTTGGCTTCCTTCAGGCCGCGCTGGAGCTGTTCTTCGCCCAGCTGGTCGAGGCTGGTGTTGAACTTGAGCAGGGCCTTTTCCAGCAGTCGCCGGCCCAGGGCGATGGAGTCGTGGTGGCGCTGGTGCTTGAGATAGTGGCGGATGGCACTGCGCGCCTTGGCGGTAACCACGAAGTTGAGCCAGTTGGGGTTCGGCTGGGCATTCTTGCGGGTGAGGATTTCCACCTTCTGCCCGCTTTCCAGCGGTTGCGACAGCGGTGCCAGCCGCTGGTTGATGCGTACTGCCACACAGGAATTGCCGACATCGGTATGCACCGAGTAGGCAAAATCCACTGCGGTGGCGCCCGCTGGCAGGTCGATGATCTCGCCCTTGGGGGTGAACACGTAGACCTCGTCCGGGAACAGGTCGATCTTCACGTTCTCGATAAATTCCAGCGAGTCACCGGCACGCTGCTGCATTTCCAGCAGTCCCTGTACCCAGCGGCGCGCGCGCACCTGGCTGGTGCCGCCGGTATTGATCACCTCGTCGCCGGAGGCCTTGTACAGCCAGTGCGCGGCGATACCGCTGTTGGCCATCTCGTCCATTTCCTTGGTGCGGATCTGTACTTCGATCGGCACGCCGTGCATGCCCAGCAGAACCGTGTGCAGGGACTGGTAGCCATTCGATTTGGGGATGGCGATATAGTCCTTGAATTCGCTGATCACCGGCTTGTAGAGGTTGTGGATAACCCCGAGCACCCGGTAGCTGGTGTCCACGCTGTCGACAATGATACGGAAGGCGTAGACATCCATGATTTCCTTGAACGACTTCTTCTTCGCGCGCATCTTCTGGTAGATGCTGAACAGGTGCTTCTCGCGTCCGATTACCAGCGCGTCGATATTCTCCCGCTGCAGGCGCACCTCGATGGCATTCTGGATCTTCTCCAGCAGTTCCTTGCGGTTGCCGCGTGCCGCCACCAGTGCCGCGCGCAGCCGGCTGGCCCGCAGCGGGTAGATGGCAAAGAAGGCGCGGTCCTCAAACTCGATACGCACATCGTTCATGCCCAGGCGGTGGGCGATGGGGGCATAGATCTCGAGGGTCTCGCGGGCGATTCGTACCCGCTTCTGCGGCTTGAGCGCGCCAAGGGTGCGCATGTTGTGCAGCCGGTCAGCCAGCTTTACCAGGATCACGCGGATATCCCGTGCCATGGCCAGGGCCATTTTCTGGAAGTTCTCCGCCTGTTTTTCCGCCGGGCTGTCGGTCTCGAACTGGGTCAGCTTGGAGACCCCGTCCACCAGGTCGGCCACCTCGTCACCGAACTGCTCCTGCAGTGCGGCCTTGGGAATGCCGGTATCCTCGATCACGTCGTGCAGCATGGCCGCGGCCAGGCTCTCGTGATCCATGTGCATGCCGGCCAGGATGGTCGCTACCGCCAGCGGATGGGTGACATAGGGCTCGCCGGAACGGCGCTGCTGGCCCTCGTGGGCCTGCTCCGCGTAAAAGTAGGCGCGGCGGACAATCTGGATCTGGTCGGGGGGCAGGTAAGAAGAGAGGCGATGGGCCAGACTATCGATGGTATGCAAAGCCGCGCTCGCCTCCCGTTGCTACAGATCTGAGGATCGCTTACAGGTCCTGTTCCGGCAGGTACGCGGGCGCCGGCGCCCGTGCCACCGGGGCCTCTTCCTCTTCCGGCTCGTCAAGGATGCTGGCGTCCACCAGCCCTTCCTCGATTTCACGCAGGGCGATCACGGTGGGCTTGTCGTTCTCTTCCTCCACCAGCGGATCGCGGCCACCGGTGGCAATCTGGCGGGCGCGCTTGCTGCCCACGATGACGAGTTCGAAGCGGTTGTCGACGTGCTCGAGGCAGTCTTCAACGGTAATACGTGCCATAGATCTAGTATTCCATTGCAGTGCTGCCGGCCCAGCGGCCGGGAGCGAATTCGGTACAGGGCTCGCGGTTTCCTGTTGCCTTGCCGGGCGCCGGTATCCGCGGGAGCGGGGAGTTTACCGTACTGTACAGTGTACGTAAATCGAGCAGTGACGTGTTGTCGGTGGCGTCAGTTGCGATTGAGCAGCGCCTGCAGCAGGTCGCCATGGCGCTCCTGCTGGCGGCCGAGGCGCTGGCGCTGGGAAGTCACCACCGCCCGCAGCTCTTCCAGTGCTTGCTGGAAGTCATCATTGATCACCAGGTAATCGGCCTCGACGTAGTGGGACATCTCATCGATGGCCTGCGACATTCGCCGCTCGATCACGCTTTCGTCATCCTGGCCGCGCCCGGTCAGGCGCTCGCGCAGTGCTTGCTGGGAAGGCGGCAGGATAAAGATGCCGACTGTTTCCGGCAGCAGCCGGCGGACCTGGGCGGCCCCCTGCCAGTCGATTTCCAGGATGACGTCGCGGCCGCTGTCGAGGGTCTCCTGTACCCATTCCTGCGACGTGCCGTAAAAGTTATCGAACACCTGCGCGTGCTCCAGGAAGGCATCGCGATCCAGCATTTCCAGGAACGTCTCGCGCCCGACGAAGTGGTAGTTGACCCCATCCTGCTCGCCCGGTCGCATGGGGCGCGTGGTATGGGATACGGACACGGTCACCTGGGGGTCGCCGTCGACCAGGGCCTTCACCAGGCTGGTCTTACCGGCGCCGGAAGGTGCGGATACGGTAAATAGGGTTCCTGCTTGCACAACTGTTCCTGTCTCGGGGCAAATGCGCGGAGATTATAACCGAATGACCCGGGCAGCAGGGCCTTACTGTGGCCGGCCTGGGGAGAGACGGGATAGGTGCCGGAACGGTACTCGAAGGAGCACGTGAACCAGGCTGCACCCCGGCCGGGTTGGGGGGGGGAAGTGTTGGGATTTTCAGCGACGCCGGAAAACCATACTGACAAACTTCGTGGTACCTGCGTCGCTGAGCCCGGCCGGGATCGCCCAGCGGAAACCTGCCAACCACCTCAAACCCCCTGTGGTAGGCGTCAGCTTCCTGTTGCTAATCGCTAACGTGGGCGACTGTATCCTCTTTGCCGGCAAAAGCCAACCACCACCAGGCCACCAGGCTCGCCAGCGCATAGCCGAACACCCAGGGGCCGGCGGCCGGCCCCGCAAGGGGGGCCGCCAGTAACAGTAACGCCAGTCGCGAGATCTCCCAGTAGTGGCTCCGGGGGTGGCCATCGAGGATCCGTCCATTGACTACCAGGCCGGCAGCCACCAGCAGTACGGCGGTCAACAGCTCGGCGTAGCTCATGTCGGCAGCCTGCCAGAGTAGCAGCAGGGTGGCAGCCGAGTAGGCCAGGTGCTGGACCAGGGCATAGATACGCCGCCCGGGGTCGATACGGGGGTCAAAGCGCTGGAACTGCTCCAGGTCAGACGAGGGCACGGGCATCGCCGCTTCGGCATCCGCCGGGCGGTAGCCGGTGCGACGGAACCAGAGTGTCAGCTTGTCCCACCAACTGCGGGTATGCCAGGCGTCCAGGGCCATGCGCTTGTAGTGCTGCAGGTTGGCCGCCAGCGGGTCAAAACTGTTCAGCGGCTTGCGCACGCCGTAAATGCACGGCTCGTCTTCCAGCTCCTCCTGGTAGGTGCCGAAGAGGCGGTCCCAGAAGATAAACACACCGCCGTAATTCCGGTCGACGTAGACCCGGTTCTGCGCATGGTGCACCCGGTGGTTGGACGGCGTAACCAGGATCCACTCCATCCAGCGTACCTTGGGGAATTTCTGCGTGTGGACCCAGAACTGGTAGATCAGGTCGATGGCACCGGCAGTCACCAGCATCTCCGCTGGCAACCCGATCAGTAGCAGCGGCATGTAGAAGATCCAGCCGATGGGCAGGCCACCGCAGGGCTGGCGCAGGGCGGTGGTGAGGTTGTAGTCCTCGCTCTGGTGGTGCACCAGGTGATCCGCCCAGAAAATATTGATCTCGTGGCCGAACCGGTGCTTCCAGTAGTAACAGAAATCGTATGCCACTACCGCCAGGAACAGGTGCCAGGGATTGTCCATCGACCAGTTGAACCCCGCCAGCTGGTACCAGGGCTGCAGCATCTCGTGCAGGGGGATATAGATGACCAGCAACAGGCCAGCCCGCACCAGGCCCGAGAGGCGGCTCAGCACCCCCGCGCCCAGGCTGCCAATGGCGTCATTGAGCCGGTACAGGCCCCAGCCTTTCCAGCGGTCGAAGGCCAGCTCCACCAGCACGGCGAGCAGGAAAAAGGGAATGGCTAGGGTGACGAGACTCACGGCGACCTCTTGTAGTTCTTATCCCGTATCGGACCCACGACTTTGCCACAGTCGCCGGGGGCCGCAAACGGCTACGGGAGGCGGATTTCGGAATCCGTTAGCTCGCGCTGGCTTATTGACTGATCTCCGGAGTGTCGAACAGGTGCCCGACGATTTCATTGACAGCTGCCCGGTTGCCGGTGGCGCGCAGGTAGCTGCGCAGGCCGATCAGCTGGACCTGTAGTTGGCGCGCCAGGAGTGCGGCATCTGTGTGGGTGGGCAGTTCGCCACGGGACACGGCGCGTTCCACTTGGGAGCGGAATTCCGCTTCCGTCGCCGCCAGTAGCTGGCGGGTTTCCCGCAGCAGTTCGCCTTCCTCTTCATCCAGTTCCGACAGGGACTTTGCCAGCAGGCAGAGCTCGCTGGGGGCATCGTCACCCCCTTCCAGCAGGACCCGCCGGAAAAACACCTGCAGGCCGCCTACGACGGTGTCCGCC
The DNA here is from genome assembly GCF_021290385.1 of Microbulbifer sp. YPW16. GTDB lineage: Bacteria > Pseudomonadota > Gammaproteobacteria > Pseudomonadales > Cellvibrionaceae > Microbulbifer > Microbulbifer zhoushanensis. The sequence goes on along the minus strand of NZ_CP089928.1, from coordinate 2,419,596 downwards.
GCCGCCAGGCTCCGGGCCAGTTGCTCCGTCATATTGGCGGCGTAAAACTGTAAAACTTCGCGGAAAAGTCCCGACTTGCTGCCAAAAGCTGCATAAATGCTGCCCGGACGCATGTCGATCGCCTGCTGGATATCCCGTGTCGAAGTGGCATGGAAGCCCTTCTGCCAGAACAGCCGGGTGGCCTTCTCCAGCACCTGACGACGGTTGAATTTTGCGGTATTGGCCATAACCCCTCCGCTTGAACACCTGCTCAAAGTCTACCGGGGGCTGCGTGGGTCGGCAAACATCCAAAGGGGTTGAGCGGTCGCTCAAATATGGGTTACGCTTCTTCCGTCTTGAGCGATCGCTCAAGTAGAAATCCGTTGCAAGCTGGAGGTACAGCGATGACAGCATTCCAGATCCATGACAAGGACACCGCCCCGCAAGCCAGCAAGCCCCTGCTGGATAAATCCATCCAGGCCTTCGGCTCGATCCCCAACCTGCATGGTGTGATGGCCGCCGCGCCCACGGCGCTTGAGTCTTACCAGGTGCTGCACGAGCAGTTCCTCAACACCTCGTTTTCCGCCGAGGAAAAGACGGTAGTCTGGCAGACCATCAATGTGGAGCACGGCTGCCATTACTGCGTACCGGCCCACAGCGCCATTGCCAAATCCATGAAAGTGGACGATGAAATCAACGAGGCCCTGCGCAACAGGACTCCGTTGCCCGACGAGAAACTGGAAGTCCTGCGGGATACCACCCTGGCGGTGGTGCGCGATCGTGGCGTAGTCGCCGACGAGGTGCTGCAGCGTTTCTACGACGCCGGCTACACTCAGCAGAATCTGCTGGAAATCATCGTGGGCGTGGCGCAGAAAGTGATGAGCAACTACATCAACCACTTTGCCGATACGCCCGTAGACAAGCAGTTCCAGGCATTTGTGCGCTGAACAGGCGCACACCTGCCCGTGCCGGTGATCCCGGCGCGGGCGGTCCTTGCCATGTTCTACGCTTCAGGGTTTTGATTGCGCACAAACCCTACCCTGCCAGATAACACAATGGAGTAACGTATGATCAACGCTTATGCGGCGCGCGAAGCCGGTGGCGAGCTGTCCCCGTTCCAGTACGATCCGGGTGAGTTGCAGCCCGGGCAGGTGGAGATCGAAGTGATGTACTGTGGCCTGTGCCACAGCGACCTGAGCATCATCGACGACGAGTGGGGAATGTCCCAGTACCCGGTGGTGCCGGGCCATGAAGTGGTTGGCCGCGTTGGCCAGCTGGGAGGACAGGTTACACACCTGCAGCAGGGCCAGCTTGTGGGGCTCGGCTGGCATTCCGGATATTGCAATCACTGCCACTCCTGCAACTCTGGCGACCAGAACCTGTGTGCCGAGGCCCAGCACACCATCATCGGCCACCACGGTGGCTTTGCCGACAGGGTGCGGGCCGATGCCAACAGCGTGGTCCCCATCCCGGACAATATCGACCCGGCCAAGGCGGGTCCCCTCTTCTGTGCGGGCATTACTGTCTTCAACCCGCTGGTGCAGTTCGATATCAAGCCCAACAGTCGCGTCGGGGTGATCGGCATTGGCGGCCTCGGTCACCTGGCCCTGCAGTTCCTCAATGCCTGGGGCTGTGAGGTGACGGCATTTACTTCCAGCGCATCCAAGCGCGACGAAGCCCTGGAGCTGGGTGCGCACCATACGCTGGATTCGCGCGATGAGGGTGCGGTTGAGGGCGCTGCCGGTCGCTTTGATGCCGTCCTGTCGACGGTCAACGCCAAGCTCGACTGGAACCTCTACCTGTCCACGCTGAAAGCCCGCGGTCGCCTGCACTTTGTCGGCGCAACCACCGACCCGCTGGACCTCAACGTATTCCAGCTGATCCTCAGCCAGCGGCAGGTATCCGGTTCACCGGTGGGTAGTCCCGAAACCATCGCGCAGATGCTGGAATTTGCCGCACGCCACAAGATCGAACCCAAAGTGGAAATGTTTCCGATGAGCAAGGTGAACGAGGCGCTGGAGCGGCTCAAGAGTGGTGATGCCCGCTATCGTATCGTGCTCGAGGCGGGGAAATAGGATCGCCGGGAGCTGTCCCTGAAACGGGAAAGGCCGGCATGGTGCCGGCCTTTTTTTGTGCCCGGGTTTTACTCAGGGAGTCGCCTGGGCGTCAAGTGAGACACCGGAATAATCCGAGTATCCCTGCACGCTGATATACCAGGTGCCCGCCTGCGGGTTGTCGATGCTGCAAGTCTCGCTGTTACCGTTGCGGTATGGACGGCAGACGTAGTCCTGGGTCGTGGGCTGGGAGCCGAAATTGACGTACAGGTCCGCATCGCCGCTGCCACCGGACATCTGCACGTCCAGGGTGCTGCTGCCAGCCGCTACTTCCAGCGGAAAGTGCTGCCAGGAACCGGCCGCGCCGGAAAGGTCGCTTTCCACAACGCTGCTGGCACCGCTGCCGCTGTTCTCCTGGAAGCTGCCCACCAGGCTTACACCGGAAAAGCTGTTATAGGCCCGCAGCATGACGTGGTAGGTGCCTGCCTGGGGCGTGGCAAAAGTACAGGTTTCACTGTTGCCGGTGCGGTAGGGACGACAGTCGTAAGCCTGGGTGGTGGGCGCCGAACCAAATCTTACATACAGGTCCGCATCGCCGCTGCCGCCATAGGTTTCAAACTGCAGGTCGGAGGCGCCGGCGGGCACTTCCATGGTGAACTGCAATTCGGTGCCCTGGACTGCCTGCAGATTGTCCACCGCTACCCCGTTATAGAGCGCGTCATCGCCGGGTAATGGGTCAGTTCCCCCCCCGTTTACGGCGGCCACTGCCGCAGAGGCGTCGACAATGCCGGTTCCACACTGGTTACAGGTGGCCGGGAAGCTGCGCGCGGTGCTGGCCAGTACCGATTCCACCTCGTCTGGCGTAATCGCCGGGTCCAGCGAGTAAAGCAGAGCCGCGGCACCGGCTACATGTGGGGTTGCCATGCTGGTCCCCTGGTAAAACGCGTAGTTGTCGCTTTCCGGTCCCTGGCTGCCGCTGTTCAGGGTCGACAGCACGCCGTTCGAGGAAACCGAGGTATCACCACCCGGCGCCGCGACGTCGACAACATCGCCATAGTTGGAGTACCAGGCGCGTCCGCCGGAGCGGTCCACCGATGCAACCGTTACCACACCGTCACAGTTGGCCGGGTTGGCATTACTGGCATTGGTGTTGGAGTTGCCTGCGGCCACTACCACGGTTGCCCCCAGGCTGCGCGCCGTATTAATGGCGTTCTGGGTGGTGTTGCCGCAACTGCCGCCACCGCCAAGGCTGAGGTTGAGTACCTGGGCCGGGTTGGCATTGGCCGGTACGCCTGCCACTGCACCGCCGGCGCCCCAGATCATTGCGTCGGCAATGTCAGATGTGTAACCGCCACAGCGACCCAGCACGCGGATCGGCACCACTTTCGCCTTGTAGGCTACACCGGCAATACCGGCGCCATTGTTGGTCGCCGCCGCCACGGTGCCGGCGACGTGGGTGCCGTGCCAGCTGCTGCCGCTCTCGGGCTCGCCTTCACCACAGGCCCCGGCAGGAGCCCAGTCGCCGGGATCCAGTGCGTCGCCGTCGCGCCCGTCGCCATCCTGGGCAATGGTGCTGTCGGAAATCATGTCATAGCCCGGCAGCAGGTTATCCAGCAGGTCCGGGTGCGGGCGATAGCCGGTATCGATAACCGCAACCACGACGCCCTCGCCCTGGGTGGTGTCCCAGGCATCTGGCAGGTTGAGGCCTGCGGTGGGCTCAAAATAGTGCCACTGCTCGTTGTAGCGGGGATCGGTTGGCACGGTCTGTGGCTTGAGCAGCAGGTCCGGCTCCACATACTCGATCTCCGGGTCCTGGCGCAGGCGCTGCATGATAGCGCCGAGGTCACGGGCGTTTGCGCCCTTCTCCAGACGAAGCAGCTGCGCACCAGTGGCCAGGCGACGCATGTGCTTGAGTTTTGCCCCGGCGTTGCGGGACAGGCGGCTGACCGCGGTATCCGACATGCGCTGTGCAGCCATCGCCGATGCGGAAGCCCCGGGGACATTCTTGTATTTCACAATCAGCCGGTCGGTAACAGCGGCTGTGTCCGCTGTCGCAGTTGCCATACTGGTTGCCGGCACCTCTGACGGTGAGCGGGTTTCTACAGCGAGGCTGTTACCGGCGGCCACCATGGTCAGCAAGCCGGCCAGGGCCCGCGACAGGGTGCCGGGTAAATTACCACGGGTATTTCTCGATAGGGTTGTTATCTGTTTTCGTTGTTTTGTTTTGGTTCTCATTACTTCCAGGTTCTCCAGAATGATACGTTCCATTGCAAATTGCTTTTGGCAAATCGCGACGATTGAATCTTTTCTTGCAGGCCCTCCTCTGTTGCTGAATTGAGTAGTGAAATTTTTTAAATTTGCTATCCGATACTGCGGCCCACGCAATAAAAAAGCCGCAATCAGCGGCCGGGGATCTCTGCGTGTCCTGATAATGGTGAAGATAAAGGCTGTAAACGGAAAAGGCCGTTACTTCCTCATCATGTTTGGAAGGCTGACGTTGCTTTGCGCGCCAGAATGTTTCTAATTCAAATTGGTCGATTTTTAGTGGTAAAAATTAACATATGAAAACTTTCCTCACAGATGGGTTTTGCCAGATATAAGAGCTATTCGAGCAGCGAGAATTAAAACGTTTTCTTCTATTTACTAGATAATAGAAAAGGTATTTTTAATATTGGTGCTCACTTTTCATTGGCTGGTAATGTGCTGCGTTGAGGCAAAAGAGGCCGGAAATACCACTGACAGGTAACGTTTACCGGTAATGAATGGGCAACTGGAAAAGCCCTTCAGGTTTTCACCCGGACAGGCTTCGGACTCGTGCTTGCCACCTGAAAAAAAGCCGGCATCAGGGATGCCGGCTTTTACAGTCAGTATGACCTGGGTGGATTACTCGCTCGCCTGGGCCTCTACAGTGACGCCAGAGTAGGCGTCATAGGCCCGCAGGCTGATATACCAGGTACCGGCCTGTGGGTTGCTGATGGAGCAGGTCTCACTGTTGCCCCAGCGATAGGGCCGGCAGTCGTAGCTGCTCGTGGTGGGCTGCGAACCAAACCGAACATACAGGTCGGCGTCACCGCTGCCACCAGACATATTCACATCCAGTGAGGTCATGCCGGCATTCACCTGCAGGGTGAAGTGCTGCCACGAGCCAGTGGCGCCGGAGAGATTGCTCTCGGTCCACCCGGTCGGTCCACCACTGCCGCCGCCGCTCTCGTCAAAACTACCCACCAGGTCCACACCGGAGAAGCTGGTATAGCCCCGCAGCATCACGTGATAGGTACCGGCCTGGGCATTGGAGATGGAGCAGGTCTCGTTATTGCCGTTCAGGTAGGGACGGCAATCATAGGTCGAGGTGGTTGGTGCCGAGCCAAAGCGGACGTAAAGGTCAGCATCGCCGCTGCCACCGGAAATCTCGAACTGCAGGTTCGAGGCTCCCGCCGGCACTTCCAGGGTGAAGAAGAGCTCGTCGCCGCTGTTGCCGGACAAACCGGTCTCTGCCACGCCATTTTCCAGCACGCCGGTACCGGGATCAGGATCGGGGCCGCCACCACCGGAAACTGCCGCCACCGCAGCGGCCGCATCTACAATCCCGGAACCGCACTGGCTACAGGAGGAGGGGAAGCTGCGGGCGGTATCGCTGAGGATGGATTCCACCTCGGTGGGTGTCAGTGAACCGTCGAGCGCGTACAGCAGTGCCGCGGCACCCGCCACGTGCGGGGTGGCCATGCTGGTGCCCTGGTAAAAGGCATAGTTGTCACTGCCCGGGCCCTGGCTGCCACTGTTCAGTGTGGACAGGACGCCGTTGCTGGACACCGAGGTATCACCACCAGGTGCGGCCACGTCCACGACGCTGCCGTAGTTGGAATACCAGGCGCGGCCACCTGAGCGGTCGACGGAGGCTACCGTCACCACGCCCGAGCAGTTAGCCGGCGTGGCATTGCTGGCATTGGTATTGGAGTTACCGGCAGCAACCACCACTGTTGCACCCAGGCTGCGGGCAGTGTTGATGGCATTCTGGGTGGTGCTGCCACAGGAGCCGCTGCCACCCAGGGACAGGTTCAGTACCTGGGCCGGGTTGGCATTGGCGGGGACGCCACTGACATTGCCGCCGGCGGCCCAGATCATGCCGTCGGCAATATCCGAGGTGTAGCCACCGCAGCGACCCAGAACCCGGACCGGTACCACTTTAGCTTTGTAGGCAACACCGGCAACACCGGTGCCATTGTTGGTGGCTGCGGCAATGGTGCCGGCCACATGGGTGCCATGCCAGCTACTGTTGCTGGCCGGAGAACCGGAGTAGCAGGCACCTGCCGGGGCCCAGTCGCCCGGGTCGCTGGCATCGCTGTCCCGGCCATTTCCGTCCTGCCCTACGGTAGCGTCGGAAATCATGTCGTAACCCGGCAGCAGGTTATCCACCAGGTCGGCGTGGGGACGGTAGCCGGTATCCAGTACCGCGACATTGACGCCCTCACCCTGGGTGGTGTCCCAGGCAGTGGGCAGGTTCAGGCCGCCGGTGGCTTCGAAATAGTGCCACTGCTGGTTGTAGCTGGGATCATTGGGGGTGGCCATGGGTTGCAACAGCAGGTCCGGTTCGGCGTATTCCACGGTCGGGTCCTGCTGCAGGCGGCTGATGATGGCCGCCATGTCAGCACCGCCACGGCGGTTCTCCAGTCGCATCAGCTGGGCGCCGGTAGCAAGACGCCGCATATGCGACATTTTTGCACCGGCCACCTGGGACGCACGCTCAATGGCGGTTTGTGACATGACATTGGCGGCCCCTATCTGCGCATTGTCCTTGTACTTGATGATGATGCGATCGCTGACCATGGGGGTACTGGCCAGGGCGGCGGAGGGCTGGTTCGTTTCCACCGCGAGTGCCTGCAGGGAGAAGGAGGCACCCAGCGCAATAACACTGCTGGCTGCCACAGTCCCGATCAGTTTTTTTATCGGATGCTTCATTGTTTCTCGGTTCTCCATAATTATTATCGACCTTTCCCCTTGTGGGGGGCAGGTCACAATTTCAGCGGCAAAGCCGCTTCTAGAGACTTCCTTGACTGAATAAATTTGCTTAAATCTGTGCTGAACCTTCTCTCAGGAGACCTTAACCGGTCACGGCTTGCCGGGTTCACCGGCCTTTCTAATGCCAGCACCAAGCAGTGACGTTGCAGTAATATTTCCCTCAATAAAAATGCTGGGAAGTCGAGGATAGGGGCGCCAGAAAAAGAGAAAGAAAACTGGAAAGATGATTCTTATTCCAGAGTTGAGAATTGGTCGTGGTTCACCCTGGATGGCTTGCGAGCCTGATCAATAAATCGGAGAAGAATTGGGTGGGAGTATTATGGATATTCGCTGTTCGAATATTTTTGAAAGTGTCCACGCTGGTGACGGGAGCCTGGGGCTCCCGTCCAGCCGGTTTATTGTATCGCGGGTTTGCAGAAAGGGTCGCCACAGCTCTGGTCACGGTCCTCGAGTGTGACAGAACAGGAGGCAGTATCCGTATTGCCGTTAGCGTCGGTCACGGTAAGGCGAACCGAATGGGACGAGAGCTGCTCACCACCAGAGAAGAAGGTTGCCGAGTGGGGCCCGATACCGGAGCGGGTGGTGCCATTCGGGAGCTGCCAGCGGTAATCCAGTGCAGTGCCGCTACGGCTCTCTGATCCGTTGCCGTCAAAGGAAACAGTGACCTGTGTTCCCTCGGCCCAGCGCGGTGACATATTACAGCGCGCCTCGGGCGCCATTGAGGCCACCCTTTCCGGTACCATCGCTGCGTAGGCATCCTTGGCCGCTTGCAGGTAGCGGCTGCCATAGTAGTCGGGCAGGTTGGCCATCCAGCTGTGGGAGGTCGTATACCATTTCTGGTAATACCAGTTGCCGATCGTGCCTGAGCTGTCAGTGCCCGTGTCCAGCTCGGCAAACGCGCGCACTTCGTGGCTGAGGTCCTCCAGCGTCCCATTTATAAACTGTCGTCCGGCGACATGGTTGTGAATCAGCAACCGATCACGCTTCAGGGGTGTATTGAATACACCGTTGAAAAGGTCGGTTCGATAAGTGAAATCGTGGACTGTGTACGTCTGCCCCAGTAAAGATATCTGTCGTGGAATTGGATTGGTGATCTTACTGTATTTGTCAGTGCCGAGTTCATGGTGCGCAGAATCCGGATTCGCGACCGGATCATACAGCTGTACAAATACAGGTACCTCGGGCATCTCGTCCTTGAACTTGCTGGCGAGCATGGTCGCCAGGGTGCCACCGCGGCTGTGTCCGACCAGGTAGATGAACTTCATTTCAGAACGATAGAATTTCTTGCGCAGCCACTGATAGTGCGCGTTCAGGATTTCGTGCTGGTTGTCTCTGGTAAAGTCATAGTTAAAGCGGGCGTCCATGGCAACTGCCATAAACGTACGTCCCATATCGAAAAAACCATCGGTGGCAATTTCGTAGGGAACCGAATCCGGCAGCATGGGGATGTTCTTGTTGGCCAGGTTGAAGTCGCTGTGGTCGAACAGGTTGTCCCAGTCCTCGCAGAGCCCAATGCCGCTCGCCTTCGGGGTTTCAGCATCAAAATACTGTCCCCCAATAAAATACATCAGTGTATCCACCGATGACTTCTGCGGCGCATTGTAAGTGGCGATGATGGTGCGCTTTTGCTTGCCGGTGGAGACGCCATTGTGTTCCCACTCGGCAAACTCCCCCTGGGTCTTGCCGTTACAAAACAATGGCCCATCGTAGCGACAGTAGCGTACACGCTGGGCGTACATCATTTTGGGAAATGCGGAAGAACTGCTGCCGTATACTCCGCAGCCGAGATAGGTGGGGCTACTGCCGCCGGCGCCGTCATCGGGATAATCGGGCATGTCAGCCCGGCTGGAGACGGTGACCAGCGCCATGACAGACAGCAACATTAATCGAAACATCGATCCTCCTTAATCAATTTATTCCTTTAATGGGAGGAGCAATGCTGACAGGTTTTTTTGCTGGATACAGTTATAAGCAGGTTAATTTTTCTTTTTGGGAAACAGTGCGCAATATTTTTCCGTTTTGTTCTCGCTACCAAAAAAATATCGTTTAAATCGGAAGGTCTGTGGCGGCGTCCTGCCGCCTCAGGGGGATAACAGCCAAGACACGCTTGGCCTGGCGCAGTGAGGGCCGGCAGGCGAAAACTGCGGGTTATTCGATATTCTGCACCTGCTCGCGCATCTGTTCGATCAGCACCTTGAGCTCCACCGCAGCCTGGGTAGTATCGGTGACGACAGACTTTGAAGAGAGTGTGTTGGCCTCGCGGTTGAACTCCTGCATCAGGAAGTCCAGTCGCCGGCCGATCGCGCCACCGCCGGCGAGCACCCGGCGGGTTTCCTTGACGTGGGCCTCGAGCCGGTCCAGCTCCTCATCCACGTCCGCTTTCTGTGCCAGCAGCGCGATTTCCTGCTCGATGCGATCCTGGTCCAGTTCGTTGAGCAGCTCTTCCAGGCGGGTGCGCAGTTTTTCCCGCTGGGATTCGAGAATCTGTGGCAGCAGCTGGCGCACCGACTCCACCTGCTGTTCAATGCCCTCGAGCCGGGCTTCGATAAAACTGCGCAGTTCTGTCCCCTCGCGCTCGCGATTGGCGATCAGCTGGTCGATGGCCTCGCGGAATGCCGCCATCACGGCCGTTGCCTGCTCTTCCCGGTCGATATCCTGCTCGGCAATCACGCCGGGCCACTGCAGGATGCGCAGGGGGTCCAGGGGCATGGTGTCGAGTCCGGGAGCCACCTGGCGCGCAGCCTGTTTCAGCGCTTCCACCAACGGCTGGTTGATCTCCAGGCCGGTGCTGGCGAGATCGCTGGGCTTGAGGGTCAGGGAAAGCTCCACCTTGCCGCGGCTCAGCTGCTTGCGCAGGGCCTCGCGCAGCTTGGGTTCCAGTGGCCTGCCGGCCTCGGGCAGGCGAAAGTGTGGCTCCAGATAGCGGTGATTGACCGAGCGCAGCTCCCAGACGGCCGTTCCGGTGGCATAGGGTGCCTCTGCGCGTCCGAAGGCGGTCATACTGCGAACTGGTTTCTGGGCCATGGTCTCTCCCGCAAACAGAAAAATGGTCCGGCATCATAGCATAGCGACAGGCGCTACCGGATGGCCCCGCGGCACCGCTGAATGCGCGTATAATGAAAAGCTTTGGATGCAAACGCGAGGTGAATTTATGCAACGTCCCAGCGGCCGCCAGCCGGAACATATGCGCGCAGTGAAGATAACGCGCAACTACACCCGCCACGCCGAGGGCTCGGTGATGGTGGAGTTCGGCGATACCAAGGTGCTGTGCAATGCCTCCGTGGAGAGCGATGTGCCGCGCTTCCTGCGCGGCCAGGGCAGTGGATGGATCACTGCTGAATACGGCATGTTGCCCCGCTCCACCGGTTCCCGCATGGGTCGCGAGGCCGCGCGCGGGAAGCAGAGTGGCCGCACCGTGGAAATCCAGCGGTTGATCGGTCGCTCCCTGCGGGCAGCCGTGGACCTGGGCCTGTTGGGTGAACACCAGATCACTGTCGACTGCGACGTAATCCAGGCCGATGGGGGCACCCGCACGGCCTCCATTACCGGTGCCTGCGTGGCACTGGTGGACGCGCTGCGTTATATGCAGCGGGAGAAAATCATTAGTGTCGACCCGCTGAAGAATATGGTGGCGGCGGTGTCCGTGGGCATCTACGAGGGTGAGCCGGTGCTGGACCTGGACTACCCGGAGGACAGCCAGGCGGATACCGACATGAACCTGGTAATGGCCGAGGACGGCGGCATGATCGAGGTTCAGGGCACTGCCGAGGGTGCGCCCTTCACCGAGGCACAGTTCGCGAAGATGCTGGCGCTGGGCAAGGCGGGTATCGACGAGCTGGTGAGCCTGCAGAAGAAGGCCCTGGCCGAGTGACAATCATGGCGGCGGGCGCGGCCCGCCGCCGCTGCGTCATACTTCCAGCTCGTAATCCATGATCACCGGCAGGTGACTGGAAAATTCCACGTTCTTGTTGATGGCACCGTACTCGATGCGATTGCGCAGGCCATGTGAAGTCACCTGCATATCGGTGCGCCAGCCATCACCCTCGCCCACTGTGCCGCTGGGCCACCAGGTGAACTCATCGGCATCCTTCACCACCTTGCGGAAGGCGTCGATATAGCCGATATCGTTGAACAGCTGGTCCAGCCAGCGCTGTTCGTGGCGCATGAACCCCGGTGTATCCTGGTGGTCCTGCCAGTTCTGTACATCGGCGCGGCGGTGGGCAATGCCCCAGTTGCCGCAGAAGATGAAATCGCGGCGCTTGCGGCTGATCTTGGTCAGGTGGGCCTGCATGTCGTCGAAGAACTGCACCTTCTTTTCCAGCGAGGCCTCGTCCCCGGCGGCCGCCTGTGGCGCCAGCAGTGAACCGACGCTGAGTCGCTCGAAATCGGCCTGCAGGTAGCGGCCGTACATATCCTCGCCATTGGCGAATCCCATGCCGAAGATGATCGCCTTGGGCTGGCTGCGGGTGTAAATCGCCACGCCATTCTCATGCGGGGTGCCGGAGTCGAAGAAGTAGCTGTAATAGCCGTCCGGATGGAAGATCGGGTGATCCAGCTCCGGTTCCAGGGAGCGGAGGTCCTGCAGGCAGATGATGTCTGCGTCCTGGTCCGCCAACCAATCGTACAGGCCGCGCTGTGCCGCCTGATGCACGCCGTCTACCGACAGACTTACTATTCGCATTGTTTTAGCCCCTTACCAGCGGACTAGTGTTCGGATTCATACAGAGGCATCGCGGCGTATGATTATACGAGCACTCCCCGCGCGCGGCAGCCACGGCCCGGATAGCGCCTTTCAGTATGAGGCAGTACACTGTATTAACTAGCATTATTTGACATGTCTCCCGCAGGGCTGCGGGTAGATCTCCCTTCACCTTAGCCAATAGTTAGCAATTTTTCATGCAGCAGTATCAGCGCGACTTTATCCAACTGGCCCTGGACCACCAGGTGCTGTGCTTTGGCGACTTCACCCTCAAGTCCGGGCGTCGCAGTCCCTACTTCTTCAACGCCGGCCGATTCCACTCCGGTGCCGCCCTGGCCGCACTGGGACATGCCTATGCCGAGGCCATTCTGGCGTCGGGAGTGGAGTTCGATGTCATCTTCGGGCCGGCATACAAGGGTATACCACTGGGGGCGGTAACCGCTGTCGCCCTGGCGCAGAAAGGCGTGGACAAGCCCTTCTGTTACAACCGCAAGGAAGCCAAGGCCCACGGCGAGGGCGGAACCTTAGTGGGTGCGCCCCTGGAAGGCAAGGTCCTCATTATCGATGACGTTATTACCGCCGGCACCGCCGTGCGCGAAGTGATGGATATCATCGACGGGCACAACGCCGAGGCGGCCGGCGTGGTCATCGGCCTCAACCGCCAGGAGCGGGCCGGGGAGGATACGGAGCTGTCGGCGATTCAGCAAGTAGAGCGTGATTACAGTGTACCTGTGATCAGCATCGTGCAACTGGACGATATAATCAGCTACCTTAGTGAGGAATCGCAGGACAGCGAAACCGTACAAAAAATAATCGAATACCGGCAGCGCTACGGCGTGGCGGGATAACTGCGGTTGCCGCCGCAGGCCGGGACGGAAAGAGTGATTCGATGAAAATCTCCACAGTATGGCCACTCCTGGTGGTGTTGGCCCTGCCGGCACTTGCCATCGCCAAGCAGGATGGCCAGGTACTTTACCGCTACACCGATGAAAATGGGGTACAGGTGATCGACGACCTGGTGCCACCGCGCTATGTGGCGGGGGGCTACGAGATAATTACACCCTCCGGCCGGGTCCTGAAGGAGGTGCCCCCGGAACTGACCGGTGCCGCCCTGGCAGAGAAGAAGCGCCGCCTGGAGCGGGAAAAGACCGATCGCGAATTGCTCAAGCGCTACAGCAGTGTGGCGGATATCGAGAGCGCCCGCGATCGCAAGCTGGCAATCGTGCAACAGGATATGGCAATCATGCGCTCCAATATTGCCAGTCTTGGTTCGCAGATCGAGCGCGAGGAAGACGAGGCGGCGCGGATCCAGCGCAATGGCGGTGAAGTGCGTCCCGAGCGCCTGCAGCGCATTGAGGACCTGCGTACCGAGATCGAGGTGCTTGAGGAGCGGATGGCCCTGCGACGCAAAGAGGAAAAGCGCATCAACGCCGAGTTTGACCGCGCGGCGGGGCGCTATACCGAGATTGCCGGCAAGTAGCCGGCCCGGCCGCAGTCCGCACTGTGGCCTGTCCCCCCCCTGTTTTCCCATCGGGCCCGGCCGGGCCCGAACTTTCAGCCGGTTCTGGCTGTCTATCAGGATGAGGAGCCCGCGCTCAGGCGTGCGCGACAGGTACCGGTTCGCGGAAGAATCCCGCAATGAGCACGGGCCACTGCTCGGCCCAGTACTCGGTGGGCCGGCGGCGGAAACCGCTGCGCACATACTGGACGATGCGACCTTCGGCGCTGGCCATCAACAGGTTGGCGGCACCGCCCAGCGGGATCGCCGGGCGCAACTGCTCGCGCAGCTCGGCGTCGCGGAGAATCTGCTTGAGCTGGGTCTCGAGTCGGTCGAAAAACTGCAGGATGCGTCCGTGCAGGCGCTCGGTCTCCCCGGTCAGCGCATCGCCGGTGAGCAGGCGGGTAATGCCGGGGTTGCGCTCGCAGAAGGCCAGCAGCAGGTGGAGGATCTTCTGGCAGCGCAGGGGTGCCGATGGTTCTTCCTGCAGGATCATGGAGACGCGGCTGAAAATCGTCTCCTCGATAAACTCGATCAGGCCCTCGAACATCTTGGACTTGCTGGGGAAGTGCCGGTAGAGCGCTGCTTCCGAGAAGCCCACTTCCTTGGCCAGGGCCGCGGTGGTAATGCGGGCGCCGGGGCTGGCCTCGAGCATATGTGCCAGTGCCTGCAGGATCTGTTGTCGCCGGTTGATTTTTTCGCTGCTCATTCAGTGCCTTTGACCCGGGGACGGCCCGGGGTTATCCATTCTTGTTATTGCCCACCGCACCGGAGCGGCGGGCGGTGGAATCCTAACGATTCAGCGGACGCGCTTCAATCGGCGCTCCGTCGGGCGGGGTGCCGTCGGGATTTCAGTCCGCGGCCTCGCCGTCGGTGATCAGGGTGCCCACACCGGTATCGGTGAAAATTTCCAGTAGCACCGCGTGTGGTACGCGGCCGTCGATGATATGGGCCGAGGTGACGCCGGCCTTGACCGCGTCCAGGGCGCAGGCGATTTTCGGCAACATGCCGCCGTGGATGGTGCCGTCGGCAATCAGGCCGTCCACCTGCAGGGTGGACAGTCCGGTCAGGACCTCGCCGTTTTTGTCCTGCAGCCCCGCCACATTGGTCAGCAGCATCAGTTTCTCGGCGTGCAGGTACTCGGCAATCTTACCGGCAACCAGGTCGGCATTGATATTGTACGAGGCTCCGTCCTCACCCACCCCGATGGGCGCGATCACCGGGATAAAGTCGCCGCCGATCAGCATATCGATAACATCGGTATCGACGCTTTCCACTTCCCCCACGTGGCCGATATCGATGATCTCCGAGGCGTGCAGCCCGGCGGTCTCGCTTTCCATCAGCAGTTTCTTGGCGCGAATCAGCAGCCCGTCCTTGCCGGTGACGCCCACGGCGCGACCGCCGTTTTTGTTGATCAGGTTGACGATCTGCTTGTTCACGGTGCCGCCCAGCACCATTTCCACCACATCCATGGTTTCGCTGTCGGTGACCCGCATGCCATCGACGAAGCGCGACTCGATATTGAGTTTCTTCAGTAGCTCACCGATCTGCGGCCCGCCGCCATGGACCACCACCGGGTTCATGCCCACCAGCTTCATCAGGATGACGTCCCGGGCGAAGCTGTTTTGCAGGGCCTCGTCCACCATGGCATTGCCGCCGAACTTGACCACAATGGTCTTGCCGGTAAAGCGCTGGATATAGGGCAGTGCTTCGTTGAGCACCTGCGCCACACGCAGGGCAGATTTACTGTCCAGGGACATAAAGCGGTAATTCCTTGTCGTCTATCGATTAAGCCATCGCCGGTCTCAGAGCGCCAGCGAGGGTTCCACTTGCTTCAACTGGGCCGTCACGCGCGCGCGGATTGCCTCCAGGGCCTCTTCCGACTCCGCCTCGAAGCGCAGGGTCAGCGCCGCACCGGTATTCGACGCGCGCACCAGCCCCCAGCCCGCGGCATACTCGATGCGCAGGCCGTCGGTGGTGTCCAGGGTGGCCTCGCCGAAATCCACCTGCGCACGGAAGCGCTCCACCAGGGCGAATTTATCCTGCTCCGCCACCGGTACCAGGATTTCCGGGGTGCTGACCAGCTGCGGCAATGAATCCAGCAGCTCGTCCAGCCCCTGTTCGCGCAGGGCCATGATTTCCAGGATACGCGCTGCGGCATAGATGCCGTCGTCGAAACCGAACCAGCGGTCCTTGATGAAAATGTGCCCGGACAGCTCCCCGCCGAGAATGGCACCATTCTCCAGCATCTTGGCCTTCATCGGTGCATGACCGGTCTTGCCCATAATGGGCAGCCCGCCGTACTGGCTGACCAGCTCGCCCAGGGCGCGGGAGCTCTTGACGTCAAACACCACGCTGGCGCCGGGGTTGCGGGCCAGGATATCCCGGGCCAGCAACATCACCAGCTGGTCGGCCCAGGCGATGCGGCCGCTGCGGGAAACCAGCGTCACCCGGTCGCCGTCACCGTCGAGCGCAATGCCCAGGTCGGCTCCGGTCTCCGTGACCTTCTCCACCAGGGCAGCCAGGTTTTCCGGGCGCGAGGGGTCCGGCGGGTGATTGGGAAAGTCGCCGTCGAATTCGCAGAACAGGCGGGTTACGTTGCAGCCCAGGTGCTCGAACAGGCGCGGCGCCAGGTGCGCGGTGGCACCGTTGGCGGCATCCACTACCAGCCGCGGTTCCCCCGCCAGGGCCACGTCGTTGAAAATCTCGTCGACATAGAGGTCCTGTACATCCTGCTGGCTGCTGCTGCCGCGGCCCTCGCGGAAGGGACCCTGCATCATCAGCTGCCGCAGTCGCTGCAGTTTCTCCTCGGCCAGGGGGCGCCCGCGCAGGAGGATCTTGAAGCCGTTGAATTCGGCCGGGTTGTGGCTGGCGGTCACCATCACCCCGCTGCTGCCGTTCCTGCCCCGGGCACAGGCAAAGTAGAGGATGGGTGACGGCACCAGGCCCAGGTCGACGCAGTCGCAGCCGCTGTCGAGGATACCCTCGATCAGGCAACCGGTAAGCAGCTCGCTGGAGTTGCGGCCGTCGCGTCCCACCATCAGCAGTTCCTCGCCGGCATGCAGGGCGAGTGTGCCCAGTGCGCGGCCCAGCTGGTAGGCAAACGGCTCGTCGATCTCCTCGCCGGCAATCCCGCGGATATCGTAGGCGCGGAATACGTGGGCCGGGAAATCCCTGACGGCGCCCATGGCCGAGCCCGGGGACTGGTCCCGGTCCTCCGCCGGTTGCCGGGATTTTTCTGAGCCCTCGTTGCCGGCGGTTGCCCGGGGGGCTGTCGGGGTTGGCGGCACACCCGGATAATCTGCGCTGCGGCGTTTCGGTGGCTGCGCGTTCTGCCACGGTGCGGGTGTATCGCGGGGGATAAATCGCCACAGCAGCCACAGCGTGACCAGCAGCCCGATGCTCGCAACGACCAGCAGCCACAGCGGCGCGATGCTGTTTTCCCGGGCAAAGTGCGCCGAGGGCCGGAGCTCGACTTTCAGGAAGCTGCCCGGAACGCCTGCTGCTACGGTCTGGCCGGTGCCCTGCCCCGCCTGCCAGAGAGGCTGTGGCGGGCCGCCGGGGAACTGCTGGATGACACGGATCTGGCCGGCCGCAGTGTCGAATCCGGAGAAGACCTTCTCCAGTGCCGCGAGCGGCTCGGACACCAGTGCCACGCCACCATTGGTGGCGGCGGCGCCGTGCAGCTGCCAGTTGTTGTCGCTGCCGGTGCGCAGGAACTCAAGCGCCTGTGCCTCGTTGCGGGCGCCGCGCTCCAGTAGGTCCACCAGGGCAAAGTTGAGGCGCGGGTTCTCGCCGGCGCCGACGCGGACCTCCCCGTCGCGGAATACCTGTACCGACCTGCCGGGCTGGCGGGTTGCGGGATCGCGGGCGACGCTTTCCAGGTAGCGGTCGCGTTCAGCCACTTCTTCAGCCACCCGGCCCGCGAGTACGACCGCATGGGCCGTGGCAGCGCTTTCTACTGCCCGCTGGTTGTGGGGGGACACCACGTGCTGGTGCAGCAGGTAGGCACCGCCGGCCCAGGCGACCAGGGCCAGCAAAGCCGGCAGCACCAGCTCGCGCGGGATGCGCGATACCGGGGAGGAGCTTGTTTCTGGGGACACGGTAGTTATACGTCCTGTCTTGTTACTGTTGTTGTGTCGTTCAGGCCGGGAAGGCGCGGGCCGCGATAATCCCGATCAACTGGTCGGCCAGCTGTGTCTTGAGGGCGGACGGCAGCCGGGTGGCACCGTCGCTGTCGATGACGGTTACCGCATTGCGGTCGCTGTTGAAGCCGCTGTCGGCTGCACTGACATCATTGGCAATGATCAGGTCGAGTTTCTTGCGCTGTAGCTTGCCCCGCGCGTGTTCTTCAACTTTCTCGGTCTCTGCCGCAAACCCGACGGTGAACGGGCGCTGGCTGGTGCGTGCGGCAATAGCGGCGACGATATCGGGATTCTTCACCAGGGCCAGGCTGTCGGTGTCGCTGTTGTCCTTTTTCTTGATTTTCTGGCCGGCCACTTCCGCCGGGCGGAAGTCCGCCACTGCGGCCGCGCCGATAAAGAGGTCGCACAGGTCGGCGGCGCGCTCGGCGGCCTCGTGCATCTCCTCTGCGCTCACCACATCGATGCGTTTCACCCCGGCCGGGGTGGGCTGGGATACCGGGCCGGCAATCAGCGTAACCTGGGCCCCCGCCCGCTGTGCCGCGGCGGCCAGGGCAAAGCCCATCTTGCCGGAGCTGTGGTTGCTGAGGAAGCGCACCGGGTCGAGTGCCTCGCGGGTGGGCCCGGCGGTAATCGCCACGCGCTTGCCGGAGAGGGACTGGGCCGGGGCAAACAGTTTTTCCACTTCCTCCGCCAGGGCGAGGGGCTCCAGCATGCGTCCCGGGCCTACATCACCACAGGCCTGGCTGCCGGCATCCGGTCCCAGCAGCGTTGCGCCGCGCTGGCTCAGGGTGGCCGCATTGGCGGCGGTGGCCGGGTGGCGCCACATGGCCTGGTTCATGGCCGGCGCCAGCGCCAGTGGTGCCTCGGTAGCCAGGCACAGGGTGGTGAGCAGGTCATCCGCCATGCCGGCGGCCAGGCGCGCCATGATATTGGCGCTGGCCGGGGCAACCAGCACCAGCTGGGCCCACTTGGCCAGCTCGATATGTCCCATGGCCGCCTCGGCCGCGGGGTCGAGCAGGTCGGTATGGACCGGGTTACCCGACAGGGCCTGGAAGGTCAGTGGCTGCACGAATTCACGGGCCCCGGCGGTCATCACGACGCGCACGTCGGCCCCCCGTTCTAGCAGGCGGCGTACCAGGTCGGCGCTCTTGTAGGCGGCGATACCGCCGCCTACACCCAGGAGGATGCGTTTGTCGGCCAGGGAGGACATAGTTCGGTTCCCGAAATTGCAGGAGCGGGTAAGATTAGCATTTATGCGCCGCGCGGGATAAGCGTGGCGGGCTCCCCGGCGGCGGCCGGGGACAATGAACGGGTCTCAGGGAGGGACGACATGGCGATCAGTGACTGGCCCGCGGCGGAGCGCCCGCGGGAAAAACTGCTGCAGCGCGGGGCTGCGGCGCTCTCGGATGCGGAGCTGCTGGCAATATTCCTGCGCACCGGTGCCGCCGGCGTTTCCGCGGTGGACCTGGCGCGGCAGCTGCTGGTGGATTTCGGCGGCCTGCGCCCGCTGCTGGAGGCGCCGCAGTCCGAGTTCTGCCGCGGCCGCGGCCTGGGCGATGCCAAGTACACCCAGCTGCAGGCGGTGCTGGAGATGGCCCGCCGCCACCTGGCGGAGGACCTCCAGCGCCGCGACGTCATGGACAGTCCCGGGGCCGTGCGCCAGTACCTCGCGGCGCAGCTGCGCCACCGCCGCCGGGAGGTCTTCTGCTGCCTGTTCCTGGACACCCAGCACCGGGTGATCGGCTTCGAGGAGCTGTTTCACGGCACCCTCAATGCGGCCAGTGTCTATCCGCGCGAGGTGGTGCAGGCGGCGCTGCACCGCGGCGCGGCCGCGGTGATCCTGGCACACAATCACCCCTCGGGCATCACTGAGCCCAGCCAGGCGGATATCTGGATCACCGAGCGCCTGGTGCAGGCGCTGGGGCTGGTGGATATCAAGGTACTGGACCATATGATCGTGGGGGATGGCGACGCACTGTCCTTCGCCGAGCGTGGCCTGCTGTAGCCCTGCCGGCAGCCCGGGGCAGTGACCCGCGGGATTAAGGGGGCGGCGGCCCTGGCGCAAGGGATGCAAAGAGTGACGGGAGAAAACCGCCCGGTCGCAGTCAAAACTGGTTAAAACTTGTCTCCCCCCAGCTGTTCTGGTATAAAACGCCGCTCTTTGCGGCCGGGCCAGATTCTGAACAGTTTCCGCCGCCGCCCAGGAACCGGATTAGAATCCCGAATTACAGTCCCCGCACCTCCTGTCATGCGGGCACGAGAGTTTTGAAGAGGCCAACAGATGTCCAAGGTATGTCAGGTAACCGGTAAGCGCCCGGTCACCGGTAACAACGTATCCCACGCTAAAAACCGCACCAAGCGTCGCTTTGTGCCCAACCTGCACAGCCACCGTTTCTGGGTTGAATCCGAGAAGCGTTTCGTGAAGCTGCGTGTCTCCTCCAAAGGCATGCGCGTGATCGACAAGAAAGGTATCGATACCGTGCTGAGCGAGCTGCGTGCCCGCGGCGAAAAAGTGTAACTGACGGCCCAGCCAAGAAATCGGAGACAGAACAATGCGTGAGAAGATCCGCCTGAATTCCAGCGCCGGTACTGGTCACTTCTATACCACTACCAAGAACAAGCGCAACATGCCGGAAAAAATGGAGATCAAAAAGTACGATCCCGTTGTCCGCAAGCACGTGATGTATAAGGAAGGCAAGATCAAGTAATTGGTCCCGCCTTGCGAGAAACCCGGCATTGCCGGGTTTTTTTATGCCTGCCGGATAGCCCGGGAGCCCGCGGGGTGGCAACCCGCAGCAGCACCCGGCGCCGCCAGGCGTGTAGAATTCCAAACCAGCCCCTGCCAGCAGAAAGACGACACCTGTGCCCGAGCTTCCCGAAGTCGAAACCACCCGTCGCGGCCTTGCCCCCCACCTCGAGGGACATATCGTGCGCTCGGCCACCGTGCGCCAGCGCAGCCTGCGCTGGCCGGTGGAGCCGGATTTCGAGCGCCGCATTGCCGGCGCGCGGATCCTGCGCCTGGAGCGCCGTGCCAAGTACCTGCTGGTGCATACCGACCGTGGCTGTGCCATCTGGCACCTGGGCATGTCCGGCAGCCTGCGGCTGGTAAAACCGGGCGCCGAAGTGCGCAAGCACGACCACGTGGACTGGGTGCTGGACTCCGGCCTGTGCCTGCGCTTTCACGACCCGCGCCGCTTCGGGGCCCTGTTGTGGACAGATTCGGACCCGGCCGCCCACGACCTGCTTTCCCACCTGGGCCCGGAACCGCTGGCGGACGAGTTCTGTGGTGATTATCTCTACCGCATGTCGCGCGGACGCCGGCAGGCAGTAAAGACATTCATCATGGACGGGCGCGTGGTGGTGGGTGTGGGGAATATCTACGCCAGTGAGTCCCTGTTCATGGCCGGTATCCGCCCGGACCGCGCCGCCGGCACCATTTCCCGCGCGCGCTATGAGCGGCTCGCGGATGCCATCAAGCGGGTACTGGCGCGCTCGATCCAGCAGGGCGGCACCACCCTGCGGGACTTTATCGGCGGCGATGGCGAGCCCGGCTATTTTGCCCAGCAGCTCAACGTCTATGGCCGTGCGGGCAAGCGCTGCCGCCAGTGCGGCGGGCCGGTACGGGATATGGTGCTGGGCCAGCGCAGCACATTTTTCTGTCGCCGCTGCCAGCGCTGAGTCACTGGCGCTGGGGAACCGCATAAAGCGGGACTAAAATTGCGCCCGTATACGCTGCGGGAGTCCGCTTATGGTCATGATGCTGCCGTTTGTCACCGTGCTGTTGTCGGCCTGGTTTGCCTGGCGGGGAAGCCGTGCGGGCGCAGTCGGCTGGTGGCTGGCGACCCTGGCGATCTTTGTCGCCTGGTGCTTCTACCATATGACTTCCCACCTCGATATCAGCCTCTAGGGCGGTGATGCCATTGGTCACCCGCCTCGGTCGCTGTGCCACCTGTCTGGATGCGCTGGGGCTGCTGGCACTGGCCGGGGTGCTCTGGTTTGCCTTTGCCTGGCAACTGCTGCTGCACGAACTGCCCTGCCCCCTGTGCCTGCTGCAGCGCGCCGCCTTTGCCATGGCCGGTGTCGGCCTGCTGCTGAATCTCCGCTTTGGTGTGCGGCCGCTGCACTACGGGATCGCGGTCCTGTCATCGCTGGCCGGGCTGGTGGCATCGGGGCGCCAGGTGCTCTTGCATATCGCCCCGGGAAACCCGGGGTTCGGTTCGCCCTTTATGGGCCTGCACTTCTACACCTGGGCGCTGATCACCTTCTTTGCTTTGCTGGCCTACTGTGGCGTGATGCTGCTCACCGACCGGGTCGATGACCGGCCACAACCCCGGCCCCTGGGATTCCTGGCGCGGCTGGCGGTGCTGGCCTTCCTGGCGATCCTGGCGGTGAATGCGCTTTCCACCACCCTGGAGTGCGGACTCGGGCCCTGCCCGGACAATCCCACCGATTACCTCTGGTTGCGGTGGCTTTAGCGCCGGCCACGGGCCGGAGGTGATTTCCTATACTCAAGCCGGAACCCGCGGATGACGGGCGCGCTGTAACGCGTCGCTGCAGGCGGGCTGGCCACCGGTTCAGGCGAGGGAGCGCAGCGAATGAGATGGGTCTGGATAGTCGGCGCAATGCTACTGTCGCTGGCAGCGTGCGGGCCCCAGGCGCCGCCAGCCGGTGACAGCGGCAAATCCCGCGGGGATATCCCCGACCAGAAAGTGCTGCCGGCCGCCGAGCTGGTTTTCCGCAACGGTTATATCTACACCGTCGACAGCAATCGCCGCATTGCCCAGGCACTGGCGGTGCGCGAAGGCCGCATCGTATTCGTGGGCAGTGACGACGGCGCGCAGCCGTTTATCGGTCCCCACACCCAGGTAGAAAACCTCGACGGCAAGCTGGTGCTGCCGGGCTTTGTCGATGCGCACATGCATGTCAGCGGCGGCGGCCAGGTGGGCCTGTACGACGGCAGCAGTGTGGCCGACTACCAGCAGGCGGTGGCGGACTATATCGAGGCCAACCCGGAACAGCAGGTGATCGTCGGTCGCGGCTGGGACCGGCTGGTGTTCGCCGACGGGCCCCCGCACAAGGCGCAGCTCGACCACGTCAACGACCTGATTCCCATCGTTCTCTACTCCAGCGATCTGCACAGTATCTGGGCGAACTCCGAGGCGGTGGCCGCCGCGGGTATCGGCAACGACACGCCGGATCCGGCGGGCGGGGTGATCGAGCGGGACGAGACCGGCCTGGTGACCGGAATACTGCGCGGGCGCAGCGCCATGGCGCTGGTGGAGAAAATCATCCCGGTGAAAACCGAGGCCGACTATCGCGCCGAGATCCGCGAGGTCCAGGACGCCGCCGCCCGCCGGGGTATCACCACCCTGCACGATGCCTATATCCGGCCCACAGAGGATGCCTCCAAGCTGGATGCCTACCAGAAAATGGCGGCGCTGAAGAAACTCACTGTGCGCGTGCGCGGCTCCTTCGTGGTGGGCCCCGGTGCCGGCCAGAAGGAGGTTCGCTTCCTGAAAACACTGTCGGAGAAATACCGGGACGAGGAATTCCAGGTGCACTCGGTCAAGCTGTTCGCCGATGGCTCCATCGCCGGGGAAAGGGCGCTGCTGAAAAAACCCTATGCCCACCGTCCGGACTATGAAGTAGAGAGCAGGCTGGGGCAGCAGAACCTAAACCAGCTGGCCAAGCTTGCCAATGCGGCGGGCCTGCAGGTAATGATCAGGGCGGTGGGTGATGCGGCGGTGGAAATGGGCCTCACTGCCTTCGGTCACTCCCGTGCAATCAATGGTCCCGCGGATATGCGCAACGGTATGGTAGGCCTGATGCTGGTCGACCCGGTGGATATCCCCCGCTTTGCCGAAACCGGGACTATCGCGGTAATGCTGCCGATGCGCTTTGACCGCAGCGGCCATTACCGGTCACTGGACCTGCCCCGGCTCGGTGAGTCGCGGGCTGCCGCGCAGTACCCGGTGAAAAAGCTGTTCGATGCCGGGGTCACGGTCGCCTCAGGCAGCGACTACCCGGCAACCCCCCGGGGTGGTCCGCTGGCCGCCATCCAGGCGGGCGTGATGCGGGGACCGGATCCGGGTGGCGACAGCGATGCCGCGGCACAGGACCTGGATGCCGCGGCTCCGGTGCCGGAGGACCAGGGCGTGTCACTGGAACGCATGCTGCTGTCGTTCACCATCAACGGTGCCATCGCCAACCGCCTGGAGGAGCAGACCGGGAGCCTGGAAACCGGCAAGTGGGCGGATCTGATCGTGCTGGACCGGAACCTGTTCCAGATTCCCCCGGCGGAGATCGGGTCGGCCCGGGTACTGGAGACCTATTATCGCGGGCGGCTGGTGTACGAGGCCGGGGATGGGGAATGAAGCCGGGGGCGGGGAAGGCTTTCAGGCCGGGGATGTCAGCCTGAGGCCGGCAATCCCCGCCACAATCAGCCCGATACAGAATAACCGCGGCAGCGCGGTGGATTCCGCAAACAGCACAATCCCCAGGATCGCGGTGCCCACCGCACCGATGCCGGTCCATACGGCGTAGCCGGTACCCACCGGGATCACCTTCAGTGCCTGGGCGAGGAAATAAAAGCTCGCCACCATCGTCACCACGGTCAACACACTGGGCAGTGGCCGGGTGAACCCGTCACTGTACTTGAGGCCGATCGCCCAGCCCACTTCCAGCAGGCCGGCGACCAGCAGCAACATCCACGGACTGTTCATGCCCAGCCTGTCTCCTCTGGCCTCAGCGCCGTCCGGGCGCCAGCCGGTCCTCGTCGCGGAAGGCCCACAGCACCAGGCAGCCGGCAAACACGATCAGCGATGGGTAAAAGAGCACATTGGTGCCCTCCAGGTACCAGCCCCACGGATCCACCACCGAGCGCCAGACTCCCAACAGGGTGATGCCGTTGACGATGGCCTGGGCGGGATAGGTATAGCGCTGCCACAGGCCCGTGATCACCGCGGCGCCCAGCAGTAGTTGCAGCACACCGAACATCTTCCACAGTAGTGGTGCGCTGACCACGCCCAGGTAAAAACGGTCGGACACGGCGATCGCGTGCTCCACATTCACCAGCTTGTCGACGCCCCAGATGACCAGCAACAGGCCGAGGCTGATTCGCAGGAGTAGTAAAGAAAAGGCGCGCATGGAAGGTTCCCCTGGGTAAGTTGTTGACCGGCGCCCTACTGGACAGCCGGCGCTATTTGCCGACCGCACTACCCTCGCGGCGTGGGTCGGCGCCACCGTGGAGCTTGCCGTCGATCAGTGCAATCCCGTGGATACCACTGTTCAGGTTGCGCTCCACCACCTTGTGTCCCAGCTGTTCCAGTTTTCTTACAGTCTCCGCGGGGAAAAAGCCCGACTCCAGTTCCACCCGGTACCCGATCGCGCCGATATTGCCCGCGGCTATGGCGTCGGCAATGGGCATCCTCAGGCCCAGGTGATAGAGAATGGTCCGCGCAGTGTAGTCAATAATGCGCGAGCCGCCCGGGGAGCCCACCAGCAGTCGCAGGCTGCCGTCCCGGTTGAATACGACGGTCGGTGACATGGAGGAGCGCGGTCGCTTGCCCGGCTGCACGCGGTTGGCCACCAGTTCGCCATCGGCGCGCTCGGGGGTAAAGGAAAAGTCGGTCAGCTGGTTGTTGAGCAGGAAACCGCGGACCAGCAGGCGCGAGCCAAAGCCGGTCTCGATACTGGTGGTCATGCTTACGCCATTGCCGTAGCGGTCCACGATCGACAGGTGGCTGGTATTGGGTTTTTCCGGGGAATCTGCCGGCTGGCGCTTGGCATCGAAGGGCCTGGGCTTGCCCGGCACGGCAGTGGTGGCCTCCTCGCCCGAGATCAGTTTTGCCCGCCGCACCAGGTACTCCGGGGCCACCATCGCACGCGTGGGCACGGCGACAAAATCCGGATCGGCGGAATAGGTATTGCGGTCGGCAAATGCCAGTTCCGAGGCCTCCGCAAACAGGTGGGTCAGTTCGGCGCTGCCGGGTTCGAACTCGGTCAGCGGGAACTGGCCGACCATGCCCAGGATGGCGCCCACGGTGGTGCCACCGGAGGACGGTGCGCTGGCACCGCAGACGCGGTAGAGCAGGAATTCGCTGCATACCGGTTCGCGCACTTTCGCCTGGTAGCCGGCCATATCCTCGCGGGTCATCACGCCCGGGTTGACCGGGTCGTTGCGCACCGCATCGACGATGGCCGCAGCGATATCCCCCCGGTAAAACGCATCGGCGCCCTGCTCCGCCAGCTGCCGGAGGGTGCGGGCATAGTCGGGGTTTTTTAGCAGCGTGCCCACTGCCAGCGGCTTGCCGTCATCGGTAAAGAAATAGCTGGCGATGGCCGGGCGCGCATCCACCTGCGGCAGGCGGTCGAGCAGCTGGTGCAGGCGCGGTGAAACCTCAAAGCCCTGCTCTGCCAGCTCGATGGCCGGGACGAACAGTTCCGCCCAGGGCAGTTTGCCGTCGCGCTGGTGAGCCAGTTCCAGCATCCGCATCACGCCGGGTACGCCCACCGAGTAGCCGCCGATGACCGCCTTGAGAAAATCCCGCGGCTCGCCGTCGTGCATGAAATACTGTTCATCGACCGCCGCCGGAGCGGTTTCGCGGCCATCGTAATAATGCAGGGATTTGTCGTCGGCGCGGTAGCTCAGCATAAAGGCGCCGCCGCCGATACCCGAGGACTGGGGCTCTACCAGGCCCAGCACCAGCTGCGCGGCGATGGCCGCGTCCACCGCGGTGCCGCCGCGGGCCAGGATGCCGGCGGCGGCCTCACTGGCATGGGGGTTGGCGGTAACCGCCATGAATTCCGATGCGCTGGCCGCCTTGACCTCACTGCGGCCGGTGGCCACCTCGGGCTGGATTTCCTCGCTGCGCTCGGCGGCGCCGGGGCCGGGCTTTTCAGGGTCGGCAAGCAGCAGGCCGGCAGAGATGACTCCGGCAGAGATCAGGGATGCGAGAACCAGTTTGCGCACGTTCGACTCCGGTCTGGGAAAACTCGCCGGAGTTTAACAGCTAACCGGGTGCGCAACAGTAAGGGGGCGAGGTGCGGTCGGGAATATGCGGCAGGGGCGCCGTGAAGGCGCCGGAACCCCGGTGCCGCCACCGGGTAGCGGGCGGCTCCGGGGCGGGAACTCAGCGGTTGAATTTTTCCTGCAGCGCTTCCTCGACCGCCGGCGGCACGAACTTGGTGACGTCGCCGCCCAGGGAGGCGATTTCCCGCACCAGTGACGAGGAAATGTAGGAGAGGTGCTCCGCCGGCGTCAGGAACAGGCTTTCCATATTCGGCGCCAGTTGCCGGTTCATGTTGGCCAGCTGGAATTCATACTCGAAGTCGGATACCGCGCGCAGTCCGCGCAGCACGCCGTAGGCGTCCACCTGCCGCACGAGGTCGGCGAGCAGGATATCGAAACCGATGACTTCCACGTTCGGCAGGTGGCGCAGGACCTGCTGGGCCAGCTCTACCCGCTCATCCAGGGTGAACAGTGGGTTCTTGCGGGAGCTGGAAGCCACGGCCACGATCACGTGGTCGAACAGGCGGCAGGCGCGTTCCACCAGGTCCATATGACCATTGGTGATGGGGTCGAACGTTCCGGGGTAGACGACTTTTTTCATGAGCAGGGTTTCGCAGGTTATCGCTGGACGCCGATACCGTAGCCGCTGTCATGCCTGCCCTCCCGGTCCCGGAGGGGACTGGTGGGGGCGCGATGCGGCCCGGCGGGGAGGCGCATGTTAAACAATTTGTGCTCGACCCTCAAAAAACACGGTTCAGGCGGTGCTGAGCAGGCGCATGCAAACCTGGCCCGCGCGCTTTTCCTTCTCCACCTGCCACTGCTCCGTCAACGGCAGCGGTGTGTCCCGGGGTGTCTCCACATAAACCAGGGCGCGCGGCGCCAGCCGGTCGTGCAGCGCGGCCAGGGCGGGCTGCCACAGGTCGGCGGCGAAGGGCGGGTCGAGGAAGACGATATCGTAGGCACTGGCATCGCCGGCAAGGAAATCCAGCGCACTCTGGTGGTGCACCCGGCCCCGGTCGGTGCCGAGCAGCTGCAGCTGGGCGCGCAGGGTGTCCGCCGCCCGTCGGTTCAGCTCCACAAACTCCACACTCGCCGCACCGCGGGAAAGTGCCTCGAGCCCGAGCGCCCCGGAGCCCGCAAACAGGTCCAGGCAACGGGCGCCCGGCAGCCGGAACTGCAGCCAGTTGAACAGCGTTTCGCGCAGGCGGTCCCCGGTGGGGCGCAGGCCCTCCACCGGGGCGAACTGCAGCCGGCGACCGCGCCACTCACCGCCAATGATACGGAGCTGCGACAGGGGTTGCGGGGAGGCTTTGCGCGGGCGATTTCTGGGCAAGGTGGTTTCCTGGCTGTGTGGGGCATCGAGCGGTGCTAAGATTAGCGCCTTTCCAACACCGTGGTACAGCCGGATACGAGCATGATCTTTGACTTCCTGCGCAAGAAAAAGCCGAAGCCCGAGGAACAGCCGGAGGAGAAGCCCGCCGAGCAGCCCGGCGAAACCTCCGGGGAAGACGAGGCACGCGAGGGGGAGACTCCGCCCGCAGCACCGGATTCCCCCGCTGAGCCGGTTCGCGAGGAGCCGGCTGCTGAGGCAGCCCCGGCTCCGGAGGTGACAGAACCGCCCTCCCCCGAGCCGACCCCCGCTCCTGAAGTGGCTCCCGCGCCCGACGAGGCACAGGCCCCGTCCGGCCCAAAAGAGGAAAAAGTGGGCTTTTTTGCCCGTATCCGCCGCGGGCTCAGTCGCACCAGCAACCAGTTTGCCGAGGGCATGGGCAACCTGTTCCTGGGCGCCAAGGAAATCGACGACGAGCTGCTGGAAGAGCTGGAAACCCAGCTGCTGATGGCCGACGTGGGGATGGACGCGACCACCGAAATTGTCGACCGCCTCACTGCCCGGGTATCCCGGCGCGAGCTGAATGACGGCGAGGCGCTCTACCGGGCGCTGCAGGAAGAGCTGGCCGGGCTGCTGGACAGCGTCGAGGCGCCGCTGGCCATCGACACCGCCAAACAGCCATTCGTGATCCTGGTGGTGGGCGTCAACGGTGTGGGCAAGACCACCACCATCGGCAAGCTGGCGCATCGATACCTGGGCGAGGGCAAATCGGTGATGCTGGCTGCCGGCGATACCTTCCGTGCCGCTGCGGTTGAACAGCTGCAGGTCTGGGGTGAGCGCCACGGCGTGCCCGTGGTGGCCCAGCACACCGGCGCCGACAGTGCCTCGGTCATCTATGACGCCGTGCAGTCGGCCCAGTCCCGCGGCGTGGACGTGGTGATTGCCGATACCGCCGGACGCCTGCATACCAAGTCCAACCTGATGGAAGAGCTGAGCAAGGTCCGCCGGGTGATGGGCAAGCTGGACCAGAGCGCGCCCCACGAGGTGCTGCTGGTACTGGATGCCGGTACCGGCCAGAACGCCCTCAGCCAGGCTGAGCAGTTTCGCAATTCTGCCGGGGTCACCGGCATGGTGCTGACAAAACTGGACGGCACCGCCAAAGGCGGTGTGATCTTTGCACTGGCGCAGCGCTTCGGTATTCCGGTACGCTTCATCGGTGTCGGCGAGCAGGCCGAAGACCTGCAGCCATTCCGCGCGAAAGACTTTGTCGCCGCGCTGTTTCGCCGCGACGAAACCTGATTTCCCGTTTTTGTAGGAGCGGCCCGTGGCCGCGATTGGATCCCGAGGTGCCTGGGCAGGTCATTCGCGGCCACGGGCCGCTCCTACTATTAATAACAAGAATACGCCGCCTGCATGATCACCTTCGACAACGTCAACAAGCGCTACGAATCCGGGCAGGATGCGCTGGTGCGGGTCAGCCTGGAGCTGGACCGGGGCGAACTGGTATTCCTCACCGGGCACAGCGGCGCCGGCAAAAGTACCCTGCTCAAACTCCTTACCGCGATTGAGCGCCCCACCCGCGGCAGCATCCTGGTGGCGGGCCAGAACCTCAACCGCCTGCGCAACAGCCAGGTTCCCTACTACCGCCGCAATGTGGGCATTGTGTTCCAGAACCACCAGCTGCTGTTCGACCGCAGTGTCTTCGACAATGTGGCGCTGCCCCTGTCCGTGGCCGGCTGTAACCGGCGCGAGGTGGGCCGGCGCGTGCGGGCGGCACTGGACAAGGTGGGCCTGCTGCACAAGGAGCGGCAGAACCCCATTGTGCTTTCCGGTGGTGAGCAGCAGCGCGTGGGTATCGCCCGGGCAGTGGTCAACAAGCCGGCGATCCTGGTAGCGGACGAGCCCACCGGTAACCTGGACCCGCAGTTGTCCGCGGAAATCATGCAGCTGTTTGCCGACTTCAATGCGGTGGGGGTGACGGTGATGATTGCCAGCCACGACCTGGAATTGATAGCCCGCCAGAAACGCCGGGTACTGACCCTGCAGGCGGGCCAGCTGATCTACGATGGAATCCCGAGCCGTGAAGCAGCCTACCCGTAACCCCGGCAACCCGGTCCGCACCGCTCCCCGCCAGCAGGCCGCGGTAGAGCGCGCCCGCGCCACCGGCGCCGTAACCGCCCGTACCCGCCTCGGCGATCGCCTGCGCGGCTGGGCCGGGCACCACCGCGAGATGGCCGCCGAGGCCTTGCGGCGTTTCTTTGCGGCGCCCATGGCCAGCTTCATGACCGCCCTGGTAATCGCCATTGCCCTGGCGCTGCCGGCCTCCCTGCAGCTGGGCATGGTGAACTTCCAGCGCGCCGTGGCGGGCTGGGACGGCCAGCCGCAGATTTCCGTGTTCCTGAACAAGAGTGCCCGCGAGTCTGCCATTACCTCCTACGTGGAAGACCTGCGGCAAGATCCGCGGGTGGCCGCGGTGACGTATATCTCACCGGAACAGGCGCTGGAGGAATTCCAGCAGTCGTCCGGGCTCGGCGATGCGCTGGCCGGGCTGGGCAGTAATCCCCTGCCCGCGGTCTTGCTGGTGCGTCCCGCCGGCGCGACCGGGGAGCTGGAGGCTCTGGCCGAGTCCCTGCGGGAAAGCGCTCTGAGCGATGCGGTGGTGCTGGATATGGCCTGGGTGGAACGGCTGTCGCGGCTGACCGAGCTGGGCCAGCGCCTCTCCCTGGGGCTGGGCCTGCTGCTGGCACTGGGTGTGATTCTGGTGGTGGTGAACACCATACGCCTGCATATCGAGAGTCGCCGGGAGGAGATCCTGGTGGTCAAGCTGGTGGGGGGGACCAATGCCTTTGTGCGCCGCCCGTTCCTGTACAGCGGTCTATGCTACGGCCTGTTCGGTGGCCTGCTGGCATGGCTGCTGGTGACCCTGGGGGTGGCATTGTTGTCGGGCCCGGTAGCGGGGCTGGCCTCTTCCTACGGCAGTGGTTACCGCCTCGACGGGCCCGGGCTGGCCTACCTGCTGGCTCTGGCTGGCGGCGCCGCCCTGCTGGGCCTGGCGGGTGCCTGGGTGGCTGTGGCACGACATGTCCGCGCCATAGAGCCCTCCTGACCCGGTGGTCACAATTATTTCCGGAACCCGTGGCGCACACGGGAACCGCGCCTGTGGATAAACCCTCTAATGCCACGGATTTCAACGGCTCCGGCACTGTGGGCGGGCTTTCTTATTCGCCCGCGCTAGTGCTAAACTGGCCCAATTCGCCGGGTAACTCCCGGCGGTCGTTTGATCGCAAGTTCAACCGGCACCAGAGTTTTGACAGGAGAGATCTGCATGGGAACTAGCCTGCAGCCAGTGCAAACGCTGTCCCCGGGAGCCAACCTCGGGGCCTATATCCAGACGGTCAGCGGCTTCGATGTGCTGTCCGCTGAGGAAGAAAAGCGGCTGGCGGAGGACCTCTATTATCGCGAGGACCTGAATGCTGCACGGCAGCTGGTTATGTCGCACCTGCGTTTTGTGGTGCACATCGCCAAATCCTACTCCGGCTATGGCCTGAACCAGGGAGACCTGATCCAGGAAGGCAACGTCGGCCTGATGAAAGCCGTGAAGCGCTTCAACCCCGAGAAGGGGGTGCGCCTGGTTTCCTTTGCGGTGCACTGGATCAAGGCCGAGATTCACGAATTTATCCTGCGCAACTGGCGCATCGTGAAGATCGCCACTACCAAGGCGCAGCGCAAGCTGTTCTTTAACCTGCGCGGACAGAAGAAGAAGCTCGCCTGGCTCACCAATGACGAGGCCAAGGCGGTGGCGAAGGACCTGAATGTGGACGTGACGCACGTGCACGAGATGGAGGGTCGCCTCTCTGCCCATGACGCCGCATTCGATGCGGGCGTGGATGACGATGACGACAGTGCCTGGCAGGCGCCGGCGCACTACCTGGAAGACCGCAGTTTCGACCCGGCGGCCCAGCTGGAGCGCGATAACTGGGAAGAGACCAACCTCACCAGTCTCGCCGCGGCCATGGAGCAGCTCGATGATCGCAGCCGCGATATCATCCGGGCACGCTGGCTGAGCGAGAACAAGGCGACCCTGCACGAGCTGGCTGATAAATACGGCGTCTCTGCCGAGCGTATCCGCCAGCTGGAAAAGAACGCGATGAAAAAGGTACGCGTGGCGATGGAAGCCTGATCGCGCCACCGGGCCCTGAAGAAAACCGCGCAACCGCGCGGTTTTTTTTGCACTGTGACAAACCTGCGGCGAACCGCGGCCAGGGGCCTTGCCTGCCAACATAAACGGACAACGAAGGGAAACACGGCCCCGGGGGCCTGGACCGGAATCACCATGACCAAACTCTACCTGCTGATCGCCGCTTTTCTCGGCGCCACCGGCGTCATGCTTGGCGCCTTCGGTGCCCACGGCCTGCGCGGCCGAGTGGCCGAAAACCTGCTGGAAGCCTTCAAGACCGGTGTGCACTACCAGCTGGTGCATGCCCTGGTGTTGTTACTGGTGGCGCTGATGATCCAGCAGTGGGGCTCGCGCACCGCACTGGTGACCTGCGGCGCCCTGTTCGCAGTCGGCGTGCTGCTGTTCAGCGGCAGTCTCTATGGGCTGGCCCTTGGCGGGCCACGCTGGCTGGGGCCCGTCACCCCCCTGGGCGGCAGCCTGATGATTGCCGGCTGGATAGCCCTGTTTGTGGCGGCGCTGAACCTGCCGCGCTGAGCGCCCGTCGTTTCCCCTGGGAGCGGCCGCTCCTACATTGACTTGATTACGAATTTGCATCCGAGGTCGCAAAGCATGCAAGAAGAGTCCGCGGAAGATTTTCCCTACCGCACCGAGTACAAGAAAAAGTCCATCCGCAGTTATGTCATCCGCGCCGGTCGCATGACCGAGGGGCAGCGCCGGGCTTTCGATAACTACTGGGGGCAGTACGGCCTGTCGCTGTTCGCCGGCCCGCTGGACCCGGCACAGGAGTTCGGTCGCCAGGCGCCGCTGGTACTGGAGATCGGCTTTGGCATGGGCGACTCGCTGCTGGCGATGGCGGAGGCCGAGCCGGACAAGGATTTTATTGGCATCGAGGTGCACCCGCCCGGTGTCGGCCGCCTGATCAACAACGCCGGCAAGGCCGGGGTGAAAAACCTGCGGGTGTATATGGCCGACGCGGTGGATGTGCTCAATGACTGCATCGCCGACGCCTCGCTGGACCGGTTCCAGCTGTATTTCCCGGATCCGTGGCACAAGAAAAAACATCACAAGCGGCGCATCGTGCAGCCGGAATTCGTGCGGCTGCTGTGCACCAAGCTCAGGCCCGGCGGGCTGATGCACATGGCCACCGACTGGGAGAATTACGCCGGCCATATGCTCGAGGTCCTGGAGGCGGAGCCGGCACTGGAGAACACCGCCGGCGCCGGACAGTATGCCCCGCGCCCGGAGTTCCGTCCGCAGACCAAGTTCGAGCAGCGCGGCCAGCGACTGGGCCACGGAGTCTGGGACCTGCTCTACCGCCGCACCTGATTGCAGCGGGGTAAAAGACGTACCTACGGGCTGCCGGCGGGTCTGCTATCTTCATAAGTCAGACGACCCGCCGGTAAAAGGACACTCCGGAGCCCACAATGACTGATAAGAGTCTTCGGCCCGCGCGCACCGTCGCCGTTGCGCTGCTGTTTCTCGCCCTGCCCTGCATGCCCGCCCTCGCCGACGAAGAGGGCACCCTCAACCTCTACCTCAAGGGAACCCGCCAGTGGTTTAACAGCGAGCGGCTGGACGGCACCCCGTTCGAGGAGTTTGAGCTGGATGACAGTACTGGCGGCGGTGTCGGCCTTGGCTTCAATATCACCGACCGCTGGGCACTCGAGGGTGTGGTGGACGCTTTCTCGGCGGACATCGATGGGCTGGACGAAAAAGTCGACGTGTACAACTACCACATGGACCTGTTCTGGCAATTTGCCGGGCAGTTCTGTGGCGACTTCTGCTGGCAACCCTACCTGGCCTTCGGTGTCGGCGAGGTCCGGATCGAGTATGACCGCCTGCTCGAGCCATTGCCGGTAATCCCGGCGGACTACGACGGCCCGGTGTTCTTCGATCGCAGCAGGGAGGACCACGATCGCCAGACCATGGCCAATTTCGGGGTCGGGGTGAAATACCGGCTGGGACCGCGCTGGCAGGCCCGCGCCGATGCGCGTGCCTTTTACGGAGTCGAGCGCGGGGGTATGGATACGGCACTGAGCTTTACCATCGGCTACCAGTGGATGGAGTTTCCGCCGGTGGTGCGGGATACCGATGGCGACGGCTTTATTGACGACGTGGATATGTGCCCGCAGACCCCGCCCGGAGTGGCGGTGGATAACACCGGCTGCCCGATCGACTCGGACTCCGACGGTGTGCCGGATTACCTCGACCTGTGCCCCGGCACGCCCTACGCGACGGCCGTGGACGAAGAGGGTTGCCCGGAGACCCCGCCGCAGGGCGAATTCCCGGTCAAGTGATCAGCCTCGCGCCGCGTCGAGCTGCTCGCTGATTTCCAGCCACTCCATCTCCAGCGACTCGAGCTTTTCCCGCTCCTCGGCCTGGGCGCGGTTGAGCCTGGCTATCTCCTCCTGCTGGCCGCCGCTGTAGAGACTCTCGTCGGCGAGCCGGGCGTCGAGCCCGGCCAGTTGCTCCTCGACCTGCGCCATGTCCCGCTCCACGCGCTTGAGCCGGTTGGTCAGGGGTTTCAGTTGCTCGCGCAATGCCGCGGCAGCCCTGCGCTGGGATTTCCTGTCTTCTTTACCTTCCGTGGGCTGGTCGTCCTGGCGCACGGCGGCCTTCTCCCCGGCGCGCTCGTTGCGGCGGAACTCCAGCAGCCACTGGCGGTAATCCTCCAGGTCGCCGTCGAACGCCCGCACCCTGCCGTCGGCCACCAGCAGGAATTCATCGGCGGTATTGGCCAGCAGGTAGCGATCGTGAGAAACCAGCACCACGGCGCCGGGAAACTCCGCCAGCGCCAGCGCCAGCGCGTGGCGCATCTCCAGGTCCAGGTGGTTGGTGGGCTCGTCCAGAAGCAGCAGGTTGGGTTTCTGCCAGGCCAGGATCGCCAGTGCCAGGCGCGCCTTCTCGCCGCCGGAAAAACCGCCCACCTGTTCGAACACACGGTCGCCGGTGAAGCCGTATCCACCGAGAAAATCCCTGAGTGACTGCTCGCTGGCTTCCGGTGACAGGCGCTGCAGGTGCAGCATCGGCGAGGCGGCGCTGTCGAGCGCCTCCAGCTGGTGCTGGGCAAAGTAGCCGATGGCCAGGTGCTCACCGCACTGGCGCTCGCCATGGATAGGCGCCAGCTCGCCGGCCAGGGTCTTGATCAGGGTGGACTTGCCCGCGCCATTGGGGCCCAGCAGGCCAATGCGCCGGCCCGGGTGGATGCCCAGCTGTACCTTGTGAACCACCGCCTTGTCGCCATAGCCCAGTTCCGCGTCGCGCAGGTCGATCAGCGGGTTGGAGACCTTGTCCGCCGATGGCAGGGAAAAGCGAAAGGGGGAATCCACGTGCGCGGGCGCAATTTGCGCCATGCGGTCGAGCGCCTTGAGGCGACTCTGGGCCTGGCGGGCCTTGGTGGCCTTGGCGCGAAAACGGCGGACAAAGTCCTCCATATGCGCGCGCTGGGCCTGCTGCTTCTCAAATTGCGCCTGCTGTTGGGCCAGGCGCTCGGCGCGGGTGCGTTCGAAGGCGCTGTAGTTGCCGCTGTACTGGACTAGCTGGCGGTGCTCGAAACTGACCACACTGTCCACCACCGCGTCGAGGAAATCCCGGTCGTGGGAGATGATCAGCAGTGTGCCGGGGAACTTCTGCAGCCATTGTTCCAGCCACAGGGTGGCATCCAGGTCCAGGTGGTTGGTGGGTTCGTCCAGCAGCATCAGGTCGGCGGGGCACATGAGCGTGCGTGCCAGGTTCAGGCGGATACGCCAGCCGCCGGAAAAACTCTTTACCGGCCGCTGCTGGTGGGCGTGGGAAAACCCCAGGCCGTCGAGCAGCTGGGCAGCGCGGGCCGGGCCGCTGTAGCCGTCGATCGCCGCCATGCGCTCATGGAGTTCCCCCAGTCGCCGCCCGTCCGGTGAGGCCGCGGCCTCGAGTGTTTCCAGCTCCCGCTGCAGTCGGCGCAGCTCGGCGTCGCCATCCAGCACGTAGTCCAGGGCCGTCTGGTCGCCCGCTGCCACCTCCTGTGCCATGTGTGCGATGCGCCAGCCGGCAGGCAGCTCGACACTACCGCTATCGGTATCCAGCTTCCGCAGCAGCAGCTTGAACAGGGTGGATTTGCCGCAGCCATTGGCACCGATAATCCCCACCTTGTGGCCGGGAAAAATGCGGCAGTCAGCATTGTGCAGCAGTTCGCGCCCGCCCAGTTGCAGCGAGACGCCTTGCAGATTGATCAAGAAAAACCTCTTCCGGAGTTACCCCGGCGCGCCATGGTGCTAGGCTAACGACATTACAGCCGCGCGGCACACCCGATAAGAAAGCCGGGATTCTAACGTGACGAAACGCTCCCCTCCATCCTCTTCCGCCCTGGACAATCCCCTGTGGGAGTTCAGCCTCGACTTCTATCGCCATGAAGAAGTGCAGGCATTCCTGCTGGCCTGCCAGGACGACCGGGGTGCGGATGTCTGCCTGATGCTGTGGGCGTCCTATGTGTCGGCCTCCGGGCGGCAGCTGAGCGAGGAGAGCTGGCGGGTGGCGGATCGCGGGCTTGCCCCGCGCCGGCGTATGATCGCCAGCGTGCGCAACCTGCGACGCTGGCTCGGGCGTATGCGCCCGCGGACCCAGTCACTGTATAAGCGCTGCAAAAACTATGAGTTGAAACTGGAACAGCTACAGCTGGCGGTACTGTGGAAACTGCAGCAGGAGACCTGGCCGGAGGATCGCTGCGCGCTGGCACTGGCGGGCCAGCAATATGGCCTGCCGCAAAAAGAACAGGCCCGCTGGGCGGGCCTGATCGACAGCTACTGTAGCGGTGGCACCTGAACGTTACTGGTCGTCCGAGCGCTCGCTGGAAAACAGGCTGTTAAAGGGCGTCACCGGAGTGATGCTCGGTGTCGGCTTGGGGGCCTCGGCCGGCTTGCTGGCGGGGGCCGGTGTGCTTTCAGCCGGTTTCGCTTCCGCCGGCTTGGGTTCTGCCGGCCTGGCGGTCTCCGCCGGAGTCGGTTTTACCGCACTGGGGGCGGGTGATTTCTGCGGGGCCGGCTCACTGGCCTCAACCTTCTTGGCGGGTGCCTTCTTGACCGGCGCTTTCTTCACTGCGGGTTTCTTCGCCGCTGATTTAGCCCCTGCAGCTGCAGTTGTAGCTGCCTTCTTGGCGGGGGCTTTCTTGGTTGTCGCTTTCTTGGTCGGGACTTTCTTGGCTGCAGCCTTCTTGGGTGCGGCTTTTTTCGCCGCAGTTTTGCCGGCTGTTGCCTTTTTGGCTGCAGACTTCTTGGCGGCGGGCTTCTTGGTGGAGGTAGCCTTCTTGGCCGCCGGCTTCTTGGCTGTGGCCGCTTTCCTGGCTGTGGATTTGCCGCTGGCAGCCTTGCGCGCCGTCTTGGCCTTGGCGGCCCCTTTCTTTTTCTTTGCCTTGGCAACTTCCTTCTCTGCCTTGGCGGCAACCTTACTTACCTGTTCCGCCAGCTTCAGTTCGGATTTGGCTGCGGCTTCGGCCTGTTTTGCCTCGGCGGCAGCTTCGCGGGCATCGGCCATTGCGGCGGTCAGCTTTTCCACGTTGGCCTTCGCCGTGTCCACCCGCTTCTTGGTGGCAGCGGTCTTGCGCTTGCTGGCGGCAGTACGGGCATCTGCCAGCTTGGACTTGGCCTTGGCCAGCTTGTCCTTGGCAGCGGCCAGGGCCTTGTTGGATTTCTGCACCGCCTTGCTGGCATCGGTTACCTGCTTGGTACGTGCCTTGTCGAGTTTGGTGGTGAGCTTGGCAATTTGCGCTTCCAGCTCTGCGACTGGATTGACAGCTTTCTTTTTGGCAGCCATGAGTCAATATCCTGAGGTTTATTATCGATTCAACGCATCCGGGCAGTGTGGGTGCCCGGCACTTTTGCGGATGGTGCCGCATTCACAGTTACTTGCACTGGCGCGTTGCCCAGGGAGCAAAACCTTTTAGCAATCCAAAGCAACCGCAGGTGCCCACGATAATAGCGCTGTTTTTTTCAAAATTGTATGCCGCAACCACGGAAAAGCGCCCGAAAGTGCCGGTAAAATTCCACAGGCGGAGGGAACTGCGCAAATGTGGCAGTGTTCGAACATGTGAACGGCATCGGTGTGCACCGGTAGTCACCTTGCGTTAGACTTGCTGGGCATCGGCTGACACGCCGTCATGCGGCGGTCGTGAACTGGATCGCCAACCCGATGGCGGAGTTGTCACGGCTACTGGGCCGCATCCCGGACCCGGCCAGCCCGGCCGGGTCTGAAGGAACCCTACGAATAAATACATCCAGAGACTTAAGAGACAACCCATATGAACAAATATCCACTGGCTGCGGCGGTTGCCCTGGGCGTCATGCTGGCAGGCTGTAACAAGCAAGATTCCGGCCAGGCCGAAGAAATCGCACTGGAAACCCAGGAGCAGAAAGTAAGCTACATCATTGCCGAGGACATGGCCCGCCGGCTCGACTCGCAGGGTGTCGCACTGGATTCCAAGGTTGTTGTCATGGCTCTCGAAGATGTCGCTGCCGGCCGTGAGTCGCGCCTCAGCGATGAGGACAAGCAGCAGGTAATCGCCGTCTTCCAGGAAAACATGCAGGCCAAGCAGCAGGAGATGCTGGCCAAGCAGGAGCAGGAATTCAAGGCCAAGGCAGAATCAAACATGGCCGAAGGCAAGGCGTTCCTGGAAGAAAACGCCCAGAAGGAAGGCGTGGTTACCACTGACTCCGGCCTGCAATACAAAGTGATTCGCGCAGGCAGTGGTGATACCCCGTCTGCCGACAGCACCGTCGAGGTGGATTACAAGGGTACCCTGATTGATGGTACCGAGTTCGACAGCTCCTATGCCCGCGGTGAGCCGGTACAGTTCCCGGTCGGCGGGGTGATCAAGGGCTGGACCGAGGCGCTGCAGCTGATGAAGGAAGGGGCTAAATGGGAACTGTATATCCCCTCCGACCTGGCCTACGGTCCCGGCGGTGCGGGCGGCCTGATCGGCCCCAATGCCACCCTGATTTTCGAAGTGGAACTGCACAAGGCGAACGTTGCTGAAGGAGAGGCAGGCGCGGGTAGCGATGCAGAACCTGCCGCCGGTGAAGGCGAGGCGACCGATGAGAGCGGTAGTGAAGAGGCGCCGCAGGAGGAGCAGGAGTAAGCTACTTCCTGCACCGACAAGAAAAAGGGCCGCTATCCAGCGGCCCTTTTTTTGTCTCCTTTTAAGTCCCTGTCCCCCTGGCGCTCATTGCCTGCAGCAACCGCTCGTGGCCCTGCAGGCCGGCGACGGGAAACAGCGGCGGGGAGTCAGGCAAGCTGGTTCTTGTGCGCCGTGTGCAGGACCGAAATCATCTCGTCCTCGGAACGGAAGCGGGATTCCAGCGCCTCGCCCAGCAGTGACAGGTCCTTCGGCAGGCTGTCCAAATCGTCGGTTTCCAGGTACTTGTCGTTGAAGTCCACGGCGATATCCGTGGTGGCATCAATTTTGGTGTAGAGCTCGCGGGATTTTTCCAGCCCGGCTTCGTCATTGAATGCCTTGCCTTCCAGTATCAGCTGCTCGTACACCTCGAAGTGGCCCGCCGACACATAGTCCATCAGCAGCTGGCAGAGCTCGCGCACTGCTTCTTCAGTGCGGGCATCGCCGTCGCGCACTTCCCGGTTTTCCGACAGGCTGCAGAAGCGCACCAGGAGCGCCTGGCGGGCATGCAGCCAGCGATCGATTATGTCGCTGACCCCGCCCCAACGTTCACGCGCCGACTTACAGTTTTCCAGCATTTCAGGCTTCCTTTTATCTCGCTCTGCCCCACCACAATCATGCTCAGCGGGCTTTTATGCAAGATAGGAGATTCGGGTATCGCGGGCAAGGCGAAGGCGGCAATCGGCGCCAGAAGCCGGCGCTGTCAGGCACCTGCCAGCAGTGGCAGGAATACCGCGGTCAGGGCGCCGCACAGCCCCATCGCCAGCGCCGCGAAGGCCCCGCACAGGGCACTGATTTCCAGGGCCCGCGCGGTACCGATGGCATGGGCGTTGATGCCCAGCACAAAGCCGACAATGCGCGGGTCGCCGGCACCCAGTCGCCGCATCAGCGACGGCCCCAGGACGGCGCCCACAACGCCGCTGAACACGACGATCCCCACGGTCAGGCTCTCGGCGGCACCTACCTTGCCGGCAATGGCCAGCGCAATCGGTGTGGTTACCGCCTTGCCGGAAAGTGCGGCCAGCACCGGGCCGGAGGCGCCCAGCAAGAGTGCCAGACCGACGCCAATCAGCGGTGCCAGTACCGCGCCCACACACAGGGTCACTGTCAGCGGCATGGCGGCGCGGCGGATGATCGCCAGGTTCTGTCTCAGCGGCACTGCCAGCGCCACCACTGCCGGCCCCAGCAGCGCATACAGGGCGCCGCTGGCGCTTTGGTAGTCCCGGTACTCGATTCCCAGCGCATAGAGACTGCCCGCCACCAGCAGGCTGGCGCCGACGATCGGGTGCAGCAGCGTGGTGCCGCTGCGCCGGTACAGCCACAGGCCGCCCAGGAAACCGGCGACATTGAGTGGCAGGATAAACAGCGGGTGGCCCAGCAGTGCCGGCAGTGAATCAGGCATGGGGGCCGGCCCCGCTGCCGTAACGTCGCAGCAGTTTTTTCAGCAGCAGGGCACAGAGCGCGATACTGGCCAGGGTGCCCAGCACCGTGGCTGCCAACAGGCCCAGCCAGTCTGCGGGGGAGAGGTCGCGGAGAAAGAACAGGCCAGTGGCGGCGGGCAGGAACAGCAGCGCCAGCAGGCGCAGCAACGCTCCGCTCACTTCCGCCAGGCCCTGCGGTACGCTGCCGTAAACCAGCAGGCCCAGCAGCAACAGCAGCATGCCGAGAACCGAACCGGGTACCGGCAGCGCCAGGCTGGCCTGTAACCAGTTACCGGCCAGGTTAGCCGCTACCAGCAGGGCCGCACCGGCCAGCCAGCCGCCAGCGCGGCCGCTGATCCGCACGCTGCTTTTCGGGTGGCCGGGCATCAGGCAGGGGGTGTTTACTGGCGCCGGAAGGCCTGCCAGAGGCCGAATACCACCAGGCCCACAAAGCCCACGGCGGCCCAGGCGGGAATACTCAGGCCCAGCATGGTCCACTGCACCTCGGCGCAGTTGCCGTCACCGGTGAGCAGTACCTTGACCACATCCAGGAAAGGAAAGGCATCGATCATGTAGGAGATGCCGGGACCGCAGGCCGGGACCTGGTCCTCGGGCAGGCTCTGCAGCCACAGCTGGCGGGCAGAGAAGTACAGGCCGCCCAGTGCCCACAGTGACACCAGCATGCCGTATAAACGTCGACCGATAACGCCCGGGTTGTGCACAAATGCGAGCAGGGACACCAGCCCCACGCCCAGCAGCATTACGCGCTGGGTAATGCACAGCGGGCAGGGCTCCAGTCCCCGGACATACTCGAGGTAAAAGGCACTGCCGAGCAGAAAAATGACGGCGAGAAAAACCAGCAAAAACGTAATACGCGGGTTGGGAAGGCTCATTTGTTATCGAATCCTGAAAAATCCTCTCGAAACCGCCGGGCATCGAGCATCAAGTCACTGAACAACAGATCGAAGTCGCGCTCCAGGGCTTCCCCGGCGGCGGTCACTGCGGGCAGTGCAGCCTGCAGTGCCACCGGGCGTCGCAGGCGCTGGCCGACGCGCTCCAGGGTGCGGGCAATGACATCGCGGTCGGGATAGCTCTGCAGCAGTCTAAATTGCTCGGCCCGCTGCATAAAGCGCCGGGCGCCGGGCGGAATATACCGCCTGCGGGCGTGGAAGTCTCGCCAGCATTGGTCACAGAAATTGTCGAGGGAATACGGGTGCCAGTCGTCCCACTGACGGCTGAGCAGGTGGTCGAACCAGATATCCAGCACGATACCCCCGTAGCGTCGCCACTCCGGGCCCAGCCGTTGCAGGGCATCCACATAGGCGGGGTGGGCATCGGAGCGCGCGTCGATGCGGCGGTGCAGGCGGATGCCGGCCTCGATGGCGGGGGGGAACTCACCCCGCAGGGGGCCCTTGACGAAATCCCCCAGCAGGCCGCCCAGGCGCCAGTCCGGGTCGGGGCCGGATAACAGCAGGTGGGCGAGATAGTTCATGGGGCTTTGGGCCTGGCGATTACTGGTGGGGGACAACCCGGGCCCGCCGGTGCGAGCTCAGGCGGGCCGGGAGCCGGTTCGGGCTGGGCCAGCGCTATCGCTGGCAGAACGTATACTGCGCATAGTACTGACCGAGGAAATCCTCGAAAGTGCCCGTATCGGCGGCTTCCACTTCGCGCTGGCGCTCCAGGGATTCCCTTGCGCCACGGGCAAATTCCTCGCGGGTGCTGTCGTCCAGGGGGCGTTCGCGGAAGTACCGGTGGTGCTGTTCGGCCTTGTCCTGGGCCCACTCGAAGAAGCTCTGGCCGCGTTCACGCATCTCCGCCAGCATTCTCGCCGCGGGAGTGGCGACTTCACCACGGACTTTTTGCTGCTGTGCTGCCAGCGCGCGGGCGAAGTCGTCACCTTCCCAGGCGCGGTCGAGCAGTTCCGCCAGCGGTTGCATCTGGCCCAGCAGCTCCTCCGCCCAGTCCACCAGCGGGCGCTCGCCGCCGTTGTGGACCAGCTTCAGTTGCGGGTCGCGGCCGCGGTAGACAATGCGGTTCTGGTTTTCCTGCGTGGCCCGGTAATCCGCGTCGTCGGTCTTGGGGCTGTCTTCCAGCAGGCAGTGCAGCAGGAAACAGTCGAGGAAGCGCATCTGCTGCGCGTCCATGCCCAGTGGCTCGAACGGGTTCAGGTCCAGGCAGCGCACCTCGATGTATTCCACCCCGCGGTTGTCCAGTGCGGACAGCGCGGTCTCACCCATGCGGGCCGGGTTCTTCGGCCGGATCGGCGAGTAAAATTCGTTCTCGATCTGCAGCAGGCCGGTGGACAGCTGCTGGTAATTGCCCCCGGCGTCCTTCACACCCAGCTCGTGATACGGCGGATAGGGTTTGCTGATTGCCGCACACAGGGTGGACAGGTAGCTGGGCAGGTCGTTGTAGCAGACGATCAGTGACTGCTGGGCGTCGCTGTTGTAACCCAGGTCGCCCATGCGCAGGGAGGTAGCGTAGGGTGTGTGCAGGCTCCTGGGGTTGCCGTCGAATGGCTCCAGGGAGTGATCGCGCCCCTCGACAAAAGAGGCGCACACAGCCGGTGCGGCACCGAACAGGTGGATCAACAGCCAGTAATGGCGGCGGAAATTGCGGATCAGGTCGAAGTAGCGGCGGGTCTTGAATTCGCCCAGCTCCTCGCTGCTGCCCTCACGCTCGTGCAGCCATTGCCAGAAAGACTCCGGCAGGGAGAAGTTGTAGTGGATACCGGCGATGGTCTGCATGGCGCGGCCGTAGCGCAGGCCCAGCCCCAGGCGATAGACGGTTTTCATGGAACCGCTGTGGGAGCTGCCATAGAGCGCCACCGGGATATCCTCGTCCTCGCCCAGCACGCACGGCATGCTGTTGACCCACAGCCGCTCGTCACCGATCTCGCCGTAGGTGTAGCGATGGATCTGGTCGAGGGTCTCCAGGACCTCTTCCGGTGTCGCCACCGGCGGGGTGATGAACTCCAGCAGGGCCTCGGAGAAATCCGTGGTGATCAGGTCGTGGGTCAGCGCCGAGCCCAGTGCTGCCGGGTGCGGGGTGCGGGCCAGGGTGCCATCGGGATTGACCCGCAGGCTCTCTTTCTCGACACCGCGGCGAATGCCCTTCAGCAGTTGCAGCGTTTGCGGCTGGGCCAGGGCGGCCAGGTAATGGGGCACTCGTATCTCCTTACTGAGGCTGGCTGTGCCTCTGGACTGCCGTTGGGAAACCGCCGACCGGTACGGCGGCCGCCGGCACTCCGGCCGATATGGGGACCGGCGCCGGTTTTCTCAAGGATAGGATTGGCGGCCGCGGAATCAGACGGCCGAACCGGATCGCTGCGCGTCTTCGCCGGGCTGGTCCGGTTCGATCTCGGGTGGCTCTTCCGGCGTGATCTCCGGCGGCTCGCCCGGTTCAATCTCCGGGGTGGGCTCGGGAATGATTTCCGGGTTCTGCTCCGGCGGGGTTTCCGGCGGTGAGCCCGGCTCGATTTCCGGGTCGCCCAGCGCCTCCTCGGGCACCTGCGGCTGTCCCTTGGGGTTCAGGTCGCACTGCAGCAGTTCGATGCGCAGGCTGACATCGCGGGTGTTGGCCTCAAACATCTGGTTGATGGCGACGTCCTTGTGCTCGCTGCGGAACAGCTTGCCGGCGTCGCGGCCGTCGATCCACTCGTTACTCTTGCTCAGGAATCGCTGGTGCTGGTTCGTCAGCACGTACACATGGCTCATGCGGAAGGACAACTTTGCTTATGTACAGACGGGCAGTGTAGCGATGGAGGGAACGGGGTCAAGAACCCGGCGGCCCGCACCCGTCCCGGCCGGGCTGGGCCGGCGCGGAAATGGATGCGGGGCGCCAACGGTGGCGATGGTTCAGATCGCCTCCAGGGGGTAGTGCTCCGGGTACGGCAGCCGGGCCGCGCCGCTGTCCACCGCTGCGCGTGCCACCGCCGCCGCCACTTCCGGCAGCAGGCGGGGATCGGTGGGCTTGGGCAGGATATAGGCCGGGCCCAGGCCCAGCTCGATACCGCCGTAGCCCTCGCGCACCGCGTCCGGCACCGGCAGGTGGGCGATCTTGCGGATGGCCTCGATGGCCGCCAGCTTCATCTCCTCGTTGACACGCACGGCGCGTACATCGAGGGCGCCGCGGA
This sequence comes from Microbulbifer sp. YPW16, assembly GCF_021290385.1. Classification (GTDB taxonomy): domain Bacteria; phylum Pseudomonadota; class Gammaproteobacteria; order Pseudomonadales; family Cellvibrionaceae; genus Microbulbifer; species Microbulbifer zhoushanensis. The sequence continues at coordinate 2,374,988 of NZ_CP089928.1, read as the reverse complement.
AGATGAACGGGAAGCAGAGCACATTGTTGACCTGGTTCGGGTAGTCCGAACGACCGGTGGCCATGATCAGGTCGTCGCGCACGCTGTGGGCCAGTTCCGGCGAGATCTCCGGGTTGGGGTTGGAGCAGGCAAAAACCACCGGGCGCGGGGCCATGCGCTTGAGCTGCTCGGCGGACAGCAGGTCCGGGCCGGATACGCCCAGGAATACGTCGGCGCCCTCGATGGCATCGTCCAGGGTGCGCATCTCGGTATCCCGTGCCCACTCGCCCTTGTAGGCGTTGATGTCGGTGCGCCCCGAGTGGATCACGCCGCGGCTGTCGAGCATGGTGATCTGTTCTTTCTTGGCCCCGGCGGCCAGCATCAGCTTGCAGCAGGCGGTGGCGGCTGCGCCGGCACCCAGGCACACCATGCGCACGTCCTCGATTTTCTTGCCCTGGATCTCCAGGGCGTTGAGCATGCCCGCCACGGTCACGATGGCGGTGCCGTGCTGGTCGTCGTGGAACACCGGTACCGGGCAGCGCTCGATCAGCGCTTCCTCGATATGGAAACACTCCGGCGCCTTGATATCTTCCAGGTTGATGCCGCCGAAGGTGTTGGCGATGGCGCTGACCGTCTCGATAAAGCGCTCCGGGCTCTTGGCCTCCACCTCGATATCCACCGAGTTGATCCCGGCGAAACGCTTGAACAGCAGGGACTTCCCTTCCATCACCGGCTTGGATGCCAGCGGGCCCAGGTTGCCGAGGCCGAGGATGGCACTGCCATTGGAGATGACTGCCACCAGGTTGCCCTTGCCGGTGTACTGGTAGGCGGCATCCGGGTCGCGGGCGATCTCGCGCACCGGTTCGGCGACGCCGGGACTGTAGGCCAGGGACAGGTCTTCCTGGGTCTGCGCCGGTGTGGTGAGCTCTACCGACAGCTTGCCCGGGGTCGGCAGCGCATGGTAATCCAGCGCTGCCTGGCGCAATGCTTCCTTCGCATCCTTCATCTTGGGTAATTCTCTCGAGTCAGTGGTCGCTAACCCGCTAAGTGGCGACCGGTTTACTGCGGGGGCGCAGAGAATAACCGAGGCAGGTCTGCCGCTACAAGGGCGAGGAGGGTTCGTGAACGCTAATCCCTACTAATTTCGATGGTAAATTCGGAATCTGCCGCAATAAACCAGCGTTTATTTTGCGGATAAAGGGACAGGTATTTCGTGCCCCGGTCCACCAGCCAGCCTTTCACTTCTATTTCGCGATCTTGCCAATCGCGCCCCGTCACCTGTCCATAATCGCGGGTGGGATCCAGCCGGATCGCCACCGGCCCGTCCAGCTCCAGCCACAGGAAGTGGTTGCGGTCGACCTTCTCCACCCGGCCCCGCAGCAGTACAAAGCCACCGTCGCCGGGACGGACGTCCCCTGCCCGCAGCCGCGGCCAGGTACCGGCTGCCCAGATCCCGCGACCGGCACGCCGCGCCCATTCCTCGCGGGTATGCAGGCACTCGGCCAGGGCCAGGTTGGGGGCGATGGCGATATGGAATGCGAGTCCCGCCGACAGCAGTGCGGCCTCCAGGCTCTCGCCCCGGTGGTTATAGACGTGGGCCAGCACGCGGCCGTAGCGATCGCGCCGGGCGCGGTCGTACACCAGCTCCACCCCGCCTCCATCGAGAAAACGCTCGGTAAAGTCGGTTGCCGCCTGGGCCAGCGGCTCCCCCGGCTCCCCCTTGCGGGGCATCTCCGGCGTATTGACGCCGATCAAGCGCACTCGCCGGCCGTCCTCCAGTAGCAGGGTGTCACCATCCTGAACCCGCTCGACTGCCACCAGTTCGTCGGCCTGTCCCAGCACGCAATCCGCCCAGGCAGGCGGGAACAGCAGTGTGAGGGCACAAAAAAAGGCACCGCGGGTAAACCGGGGTGCCTTTTTCCTGCAGTGTTCGCCGTTGTTCATGGCAACGGCCCTGCGAGACTCGCTTACTTGCTGATGCGGCTGCCGAAACGCTTCTTGAAGCGGTCCACGCGGCCACCGGTGCTCGCTTCGCGCTGCTTGCCGGTGTAGAACGGGTGGCACTGGGAGCACACGTCCAGCTGGATGTCTTTGCCCAGGGTGGAGCGGGTCTTGATGCTGTTGCCGCAGGAACAGGTTGCGGTCACATCGGTGTAGTTCGGATGGATATCTGCTTTCATGATTGCCTCTGCTCGAATCCGCCACCCGGTCTGTTGCCGAGCACGGAGTCGTCGTTGATGTAGGAACTGGTAGAGTTCCGGGCTGCTTAAAAAGTCGGCGCATACTAATCAGATTAGCCGGCCGGATCAAGCACAATCGCGCCGCAGGCCCCGCCACTGGTGGCGATGCCGTCGGATACCCCGGGTGACCGGCGGGACAGGCGGTGACAGGGGCAGGCAGCTGGCGCTCCAGGTGCGTTATCATGCCGCGCTTGCACAGGCAGTAACGTGAGCGGGGGGCAATTTGGCGACAATCGGCGGACAAGCGGTCATCCTGCGGCTGGCAGTCCCGGTCCCCCTGCGGCGCCTGTTCGACTACCTGCCGCCGTCCGGCACCGACCCGGCACAACTGGTGCCCGGCCAGCGTATCTGGGTCCCCTTCGGTGGCCGCAAGCTGGTGGCCGTGCTGGTGGATATCGTGGGGGAGTCGCCGCTGGCGGAGCTCAAGCCGGCGCTGGAGCTGATTGACCAGCGGCCGCTGTTCGATGAGCGCAGCCGCGCTTTCCTGCAATGGGCGGCGGACTATTACCAGGCGCCGGTGGGTGAGCTCTATGCGGCGGCCCTGCCGGTGGCATTGCGCAAGGGCAAGCCAGCTGACCACTGGGCCGAGCAGTGGCTGCAACTCACCACCGAGGGCAAGGGCCTGCCGGAATCTGCGCTGGCACGGGCGCCCAAGCAGCAGGCCCTGCTGCAACTGCTGTTGGAGCGCGGCCGCCACAGCCGTACCCACCTTAAGGAACTGGGCCACCCGGCGACCGCCACACGGGCGCTGGTGGAGCGGGGACTGGCCGAGTGGCAATCCGGGCCCACAGTACCGCCGCCCATCCCCGACGCCGAACCGGCCGCGCCGCCAGAACTCAATGAGGAACAACAACAGGTGCTGCAATCGGTGGCTGCGGAGGGCTTTTCCGCCTCCCTGCTCGAGGGCACCACCGGCAGCGGCAAGACCGAGGTATACCTGCGCCTGATGCAGCGCGCGCTGGACCGGGGCCGGCAGGCCCTGTTGCTGGTGCCGGAGATCGGCCTCACTCCCCAGACCCTGCGCCGCATCGCCGCGCGCTTCCCCGGGCACAGCATCGCTGCACTGCACTCCGGCCTCGCCGACGGCGAACGGGCCCGCGCCTGGCTGGCGGCCGCCTCCGGGCAGGCGGATATCGTCATCGGCACCCGCTCCGCGATCCTCACGCCCCTGCCGCGCCCCGGTGTGGTGCTGGTGGATGAGGAGCACGACGGTTCCTTCAAGCAGCAGGACGGGGTGCGCTACTCCGCCCGCGACCTGTCGGTGGTGCTGGCCCGCAACGCCGGCGTGCCGGTGCTGCTGGGTTCGGCGACCCCCTCGCTGGAGAGCCTGCACAATGCCCTCAGTGGGCGCTACCAGCACCTGCGCCTGCGCCGCCGCGCCGGCGATGCGAAACCGCCGCAGATCCATGTGGTGCCGACCCTGGGGCAGCAGCTGGAGGAGGGCTTCGCGCCGCAGGTGCTGCGGCATATCGGGGATACCCTGGCCCGCGGTGAGCAGGCGCTGGTATTTATCAACCGGCGCGGGTTTGCCCCCGCCCTGACCTGCGACGACTGTGGCTGGCTGGCGGACTGCCCGCACTGTTCCAGCAAGCTCACCCTGCACCGGCGCCAGCGCCAGCTGCGTTGCCACCACTGTGACTACCGGCGGCCGCTGGTGGACGCCTGCCCGCAGTGCCACAGCCGCTCGCTCAGCGCCCTGGGCGGCGGCACCGAGCGCAGCGAGGAACTGCTGGCGGGGCGCTTTGCCGATTTCCCGGTGATCCGTGTCGACCGCGACACCACCGCCAGCAAGCAGGCCCTCGATCGCCTGCTGGCGCCGGCGCGGGATGGCGAGCCCTGCCTGCTGCTGGGCACACAGATGCTGGCCAAGGGCCATCATCTACCCCGGGTCACCCTGGTGGTCATCCAGGATGCTGACGGCGGCCTGTTCAGTGCCGACTTCCGGGCACCGGAGCGCACCGGTCAGTTGCTGGAGCAGGTGGCGGGCCGCGCCGGGCGCGGCGACCTGGCCGGCCGGGTGCTGGTACAGAGCCGCTTCCCCGAGCACCCGCTGCTGCAGTTGCTGCTGGAGAAAGGCTACAGCGCCTTCGCCCGGCAGTTGCTGCGCGAGCGCACCGCGGCGCAGCTGCCGCCATTGCGGGCCATGGCGCTGGTGCGGGCAGAGTGCGAGGAACCGCGCTGGGCCGAGGCTTTCCTGGAGGAGGCGCGCGGCCACCTGGAGGCGATGGCCCCGTCGTCACCGGAAATCCAGTACCTGGGCCCGGTGCCGGCACTGCTGGAGCGCAAGTCCGGGCGCTATCGCTTCTACCTGCAGGTGACGGCGGAACAGCGCGGCCGGCTGCAGCCCTTGCTGGCGCGGCTGTGCCAGTGGGCCGAGGGCAACCGGAACCGCCGCCTGCGCTGGGCGGTCGATATGGACGCGCAGGAATTGTCCTGACCGAATACTGCCGTCGCCCGGTCCCCCCGCCATGCATTAGGCGTTACAATTTGACGCAAGCCACACCGATAAAAAGGAACTGAACCGAGATGAGCCGCCGCAACGCCAGCCGTCGCAACAGCCCCGCCAGCAAGCCCGCCTGGGTCTGGTTTGTCCTGGGCAACTTTGTCGGCGGGTTCGCGGTGTTCCTGATTTTCCTCAACGGGCTCGATAACGACCGCGCCGGCAGCGGTGCCGCGCGCCAGCAGGCGCCGCAATCGGAACAGGCGGAAGATGACGGCCGCTCACCGAAGTTCGATTTCTATACGCTGCTGAAGGAAAACGAGGTGGCGGTCCCGCCGCCGAAAACCAAGAAGCTGATCCGCCCGGACCGTGCACCCAGCGCCGATGACAGCGAGAGTGAGCCCCCGCGGGAGATCGCCGTACGGGACGAGCGCCCTGCCGCGGAGCCGGAGCTGATGTATATCCTGCAGGCCGCGTCGTTCCGCGATGCCAGCGAGGCTGACAGGCTGCGCGCGCAGCTGGCCCTCTCCAACCTGGATGTGAAGGTGGAAACCGCCACCGACAGCCGCGGGACCTGGCACCGCGTCCTCATCGGCCCCTACCAGAGCCGTTCGCGGGTCGCCAAGGCGCGCGAGATTCTCGCCGAGCACGAGCTGATGCCTCTGGTCCTGAAACGCGCGCCCAAGTCAGGCTGATCGCGGCGGGCCCTGTCCCGCGACATCTGCTGTTTCTTTTATCTTCTGACGCCTTTCCCGGCCCGGGGCCTGTTACAGGTCCCGGTGCCTGACCAGCTTGCGGGTCAGCCAGTGGGCCAGCGGTGCGATAAACGACACCAGCGGAAAAGCCACCGCCCACGCCACCAGGAAGGCGCGCAGCCAGCGCAATACGAAGCCAGTATCCATCCCGGTATTGATAAAAGTGATGATCCCCGACATCAGCAGCGACATCATGCACGACATGAAGAGCGCAAAGACCGGGGTATAGAGACGTGGCGGCAGGTTGGGCACAGCGGGAACCTCTGGATAACTTCGTGGCCAATCTGGCTTTCAGGGCGGATTGCAACCAGGACGGGATCTCGCGGCCATGTCGAGATCTTTCAATCGGCTGTAGCGCGGCTGGTGGAACGCCCTGAAAGCCCTGCAAACCCGGTGCGGGGTCATCCAGCGCTTCCCGGGCGCCGCTGGCAGCGTGGCCGCATTTTAACCGCCCCGTATTGAAAAATCCCACCAATGACCACACTTACCACTGAGCAATGAATATCCCCCGTAGGAGCGGCCCATGGCCGCGACCAGGTCCGGGAAATCCCGGTAGTCGCGGCCGCCGGCCGCTCCTGCGACCAGAACCCCGGATTCAAGAGGTCCCCCTTGGAACAATATCGCGGAACCACCATTCTCTCCGTTCGCCGCAATGGCAAGGTCGTTATCGGCGGCGACGGCCAGGTGTCCATGGGCAACACCGTCATGAAAGGCAATGCGCGCAAGGTGCGCCGCCTGTACAAGGACAAGGTGATCGCGGGCTTTGCCGGCGGCACCGCCGACGCCTTCACCCTGTTCGAGCGCTTCGAGGCCAAGCTGGAAGCCCACGGCGGCCAGCTGACCCGCGCCGCGGTGGAGCTGGCCAAGGACTGGCGCACCGATCGCGCCCTGCGCCGGCTCGAGGCCCTGCTGGCGGTGGCAGACGAGACCGCCAGCCTGATCGTGACCGGCAACGGCGACGTGATCCAGCCGGAAGACGACCTGATCGCCATCGGTTCCGGCGGCCCCTTTGCCCAGTCCGCCGCCCGCGCGCTGCTGGACAACACCGACCTGGACGCCCGCACCATCGTCGAGCAGGGGCTGAAGATCGCCGGTGATATCTGTGTCTACACCAACCAGAATCACACCATCGAAGAGCTGGATTATTAAGCGCTGCGCCATTCCGCCCGGATGGCACGGATAACGCCTGCTGCGGCCCATGTCCGCACCGGGCCCCCCGCCAGGCCGATAACGGGTGTTATAGGCCGGCATGCGGGCCGGCCATGGCCCGCAAGGCAAGTAGCGGAACCATTACAGAATTTGCAGGAACCCCAATGTCCCAATCCCAGATGACCCCCCGTGAAATCGTCCATGAACTGGACCGCCATATCGTCGGCCAGAAAGAGGCCAAGCGCGCCGTGGCCATCGCGCTGCGCAATCGCTGGCGCCGGATGCAGGTGAGTGAGGAGCTGCGGCCGGAGATCACCCCGAAGAATATCCTCATGATCGGCCCCACCGGTGTCGGCAAAACCGAGATCGCCCGCCGCCTGGCCAGGCTGGCCGGCGCGCCGTTTATCAAGGTGGAGGCCACCAAGTTTACCGAGGTGGGTTATGTGGGCCGCGATGTGGAATCCATTGTCCGCGACCTGGTGGAAATGGCGGTAAAGCTCGAGCGGGAGAAAGCCATGGAGGCTGTACAGCAGCGCGCCATGGATGCCGCCGAGGACCGTGTCCTCGATGCCCTGCTGCCCCCGGCGCGCAGTACTGATCCCGCCGAGCGCGGTGATAACAGTACCCGCCAGATGTTTCGCAAGAAACTGCGCGAGGGCCAGCTGGACGAGAAAGAGATCGAGGTGGAGGTTTCCGCTGCGCCCATGGGGGTGGAGATCATGGCCCCCCCGGGCATGGAGGAAATGACCAACCAGCTGCAGGGCATGTTCTCGAATATGTCCCAGGGCAAGACCAAGAAGCGCAAGCTGACCGTCAAGCAGGCGATGAAGCAGCTGACCGACGAGGAAGCCGCCCGCCTGGTCAACGACGAGGACATCAAGAACCGCGCCATCGAGGCGGCGGAACAGAACGGCATCGTGTTCCTGGACGAGATCGACAAGGTGGCCAAGCGCCAGGAGAGCGGTGGTGCGGATGTTTCCCGCGAGGGTGTGCAGCGCGACCTGCTGCCGCTGATCGAGGGCAGCACCATCACCACCAAGCACGGCATGATCCGCACCGATCATATCCTGTTTATCGCCTCGGGCGCCTTCCACCTGTCGAAGCCGTCCGACCTGATCCCGGAATTGCAGGGCCGCCTGCCGATTCGCGTGGAACTGGATTCGCTGACCTCTGCCGATTTCCAGCGCATCCTCACCGAGCCGTCCGCTTCGCTCACCGAGCAGCAGAAGGCACTGCTGGCCACCGAGGGCCTGGACCTGGAATTTACCGAAGACGGTATCCAGCGAATCGCCGAGGTGGCCTTCCAGGTCAACGAGACCACGGAAAATATCGGTGCGCGGCGTCTGCACACGGTGCTCGAGCGACTGCTGGAGGAAATCTCCTTCGACGCCGGCGATGCCGGCAAGACGGTCACCATCGATGCCGCTTACGTCGACAGCCAGCTGGGTGAGCTGAGCCAGGACGAAGACCTGTCGCGGTTTATCCTCTGACATGAAGCCCACCCGTATCCGCCTCAACCGCGGCGAAAACAGCCTGCAGCTGGTGTACCCCGACCGGGAGTACACCCTGCCGGCCGAGTACCTGCGGGTTTACTCCCCCAGTGCCGAAGTGCGTGGCCATGGTCCCGGTGAGGGCGTGCTGGTGCACGGCAAAATCCATGTGGGCATCGATACCGTGGAAGCCGCAGGACGCTATGCCCTCAAGCTGGTATTCAGCGATGGCCATGACAGTGGCATCTACACCTGGGATTACCTGCGCGAGCTGTGCGAACAGCACGACACCTACTGGCGCGATTATCTCGAGCGCCTCCAGGCGGCGGGCAAGGGCCGCGACCCGGACGAAAGCGCGGTAAAATTTATGCCCTGAGCCAGCCCTGTGCGGGCTTTGCTCGCCGCGCTCTCCCAGGCTGATCCTGCCCCTCACGCCTCTTCCGCCAGCCCCCGGTGTTCCGGACTGCCTTTCAATGAACTGTCATCCCGGTGCCGGCCCGCCTGTGGCACAATTTGCTACCAGGCCGGGGAGTACACTCCGATAGCACAGAGCACCCCGCGAATAACAAACAGCCCGAAGGAAAGAGAGCAGTCCAACCTATGCGAAACCCAATGGCCCCCCTGGCACTGGCCGGCACCCTGATACTGTCTGGCAGCGCATTTGCCAAACCCGTCCTGCCCGAGGCGCAGCGCGACAGCAGCTGGTTTACCGAGGGCCAGGCGAACCTGGAGAAATCCGCCGCGCAGCCGATCAATAACAAACCCGGGGCAGCGAAAAATATCATCCTCTTCGTGGGCGACGGCATGGGTATCTCCACGGTCACCGCCGCACGGATCCTGGCCGGCCAGCAGCAGGGTATGAGCGGTGAGGAATACCGGCTCAGTTTCGAGGAAATGCCCTTCTCCGGCCTGATCAAGACCTACAACACCAACCAGCAGACCCCGGATTCGGCCGGCACCATGAGCGCCATCATGACCGGCGTGAAAACCCGTGCCGGCATGTTCGGTGTGACCGGCGACGTGCCCCGGGGCGACTGCGCCGCCAGCCGCGGTCGCGAGCTGGTTACCGCCCTGGAACTGGCCGAGGGACTGGGCAAGCGCACTGGCGTGGTAAGCACGGCGCGCATCACCCACGCCACCCCGGCGGCCACCTACGCCAAGGCCGCCGAGCGCGGCTGGGAATACAGTGCACCGGAAGGCTGTCGCGATATCGCCGCGCAGCTGGTGGAATTCCCCTACGGTGACGGTATCGATGTGGTGCTGGGCGGCGGGCGGCGCGCGTTCCTGCCGAAAGAGGTTACCGACCTGGAAAGTGAGCCGGGCCGGCGCGAGGATGGCCGCAACCTGGTGCAGGAATGGCAGCAGCGCTACGCGGGAAAAAGTAACCGGGATAGCAAAGCCAGCGCCGCCGTGTACGTGGAGGACCGCAAGGCGTTTGTGGATGTGGACCCGGCGGCCACCGGCAAACTGCTGGGCCTGTTTGAGCCCTCGCATATGCGCTACGAGGCGAACCGCCCGCAAGACACTGCGAGCGAACCCTCCCTGTCAGAGATGACAGGCAAGGCGCTGGCGATGCTGGAGAGGGGCAAAGACGGTTACTTCCTGATGGTGGAGGGCGGTCGAATCGACCACGGCCACCACGCCGGCAGCGCCCACAACGCACTCACCGATGCGGTGGAATTCGCCCGGGCGGTGCGGGTGGCCATGGACAATACCGATCCGGAAGACACCCTGATAATCGTAACCGCCGACCACAGCCATGTATTCACCATGGCCGGCTACCCTACCCGCGGCAATCCCATCCTGGGCAAGGTGGTCGGCAATGACAGCCGCGGTGAACCGGAGTCGGAACCGAAACTGGCCGATGATGGCAAGCCCTACACCACCCTGGGCTATGCCAATGGACGCGGCTTTGCCGCGCTGGGGGATGAGACCGATGCGGATGTCCGTTACGGCCTGCCCGCCAGCAACGGGCGCAAGGACCTGGCCGAAGTGGACACCACCGCACCGGGCTTCCACCAGGAAGCACTGGTACCCACCGAAGCCGAGACCCACGGTGGCGAGGACGTGGGTATCTGGGCCCGCGGCCCCGGCGCGCACCTGCTGTCCGGTACCCGTGAGCAGAGCTATATCTTCCATGTAATGGCCCGGTCGGGTGGTTTACTGGCCGATTGATCCGGCAACTTATAGAGGTAGAGGCCTCGCTAATAACTTTGTTAGCGAGGCTTACTATGAATGCTCCAGGTGTAAGAATAAGTTGTAAGCGCCGCCTGTAGACTGGATTGAAACTATCTCTGCGGGGAAGATTTATAAAAATAAAATTAGTTGATTATTAGCCGGCTGAAATAGATCTTATTTTAAATATTTACCACATCCAAGCATTATTCACTCGATAGTAAATGTCATCTTTGATTTGATTTTAATCTGGCGTATTTTTTTATTGTTCTACATCGGCACGCAGGATAGTGTTTTCAGGCGCTTGATGAATTAGCGCTGAGTTCAATTGTAACTACTAATCAAGGGCGAGCACCAAATGAAGTAGCGCATTACGGGCTCACATATGGTTGACATCCCAGGGAGAAAATAATGCGTGAGCTAAATCTTCAGGAAATGAAAAATGTAAATGGTGGTTTTTATCAGGCTCTACTACCGGTGGCTGTTGGTTTCGCAACCAGGTTTGTGACGAGTAAGTTAGCGAAGCATTTCATTGGTAATTTTTCACTGTCCTACGGAACCTATCAGGCAGCAGTGGGCTTGGATTCCAGGGTTCGCTAAACCAAAGTAAACTAACAGGAGCTGGAGCCGGCTTGGTAGAAAAAACTTTAGCCATCCAGGCCGGCTTTAAAATCCTATTGTGTTTGACAATGAAAAAATATCGAAAGTGCCCTCAATGTAAAACATGCAGTATTGATGTTGGACTCTTGGAGGATGGTACCTACTGCGAAGCTTGTGGTTGTGCTGTTGTAACAAGCGTATTCTACTCATCTGCCCTGAGTATCAGCATGGCCCTTCTTATCTCCATATGCATGAACCAGGGCCAGGTTGCTGCAGGACTCTTAGTCTTGTTGGCCCTGGCTATCAGAGTTTTTTTCCTGGACAAAATCGATGCGCGGATTATGCCAATCAGTAAAATTTAGTATCGACAGGATATGGCTATCTGGTTTGTGAAGTCGAAAGCCATTCCGGGAACCCGTTCTGCATTTAAAGGCCTAAGTCACAGGGTAAAAAACCGCCAGCCACACCGTCTGGCAATCCGGGTTCGTCCAGCTGACCCGGTGGCGCACGCGGGCGGGGATATCCAGGTAATCCCCCTCGCCCAGCACCACCTCGCGGCCGTCGGCAAAGGCGATGCGGCCACTGCCCCGCAGCACCATTACCCATTCGCCCTCTTCCTGGTCGTACCACTCCCCGGGTGGGGTAACCTGGCCCCGGGAGACAATCCGCTCGATTCGCACCGGGCCGCTTGCCAGCACCTCCTCAAACACCTCCGCGTCGAGCGCATCCGGTAGCTGCGTGAAAAAATTGCCGGGTTTCATGGGGGGCTCCAGGGTTTCAATGTGGTTTTCCGTCGTGTGCCAGCTGCCTGGCTGCAATGGTCAGCAGGGAAGCTACAGGCGCCCTGCCCAATTACTAACCAGCATGACTTCTGTTATGATCGCGCCCGCAACACCTTAGGGGTGGCTTCGGCCTGAGATGCGCGGTGATCGAAAGACACCACAGCGCGAACCCTTGAACCTGATCCGGTTAATACCGGCGTAGGAATAGGTAAGTCCAAGAATAGCCTCCTCACGTCGCAGCCCGGGTCTCTTTCACTTCAGCTTTTGCCGAGAGAGAACCATGAATCGCCCATCCAGAATAAGACCCATCGCCCTCTCAGTCGCAATGCCAGTCGCGCTGGCCGGCAGCCTGTCCGCCCTGCCAGCGGCCGCGACCGAATCCGGCACCCGGGACCTGGAAGAGGTCATCGTCACCAGCCAGCTGCGCGACACCAGCCAGCTCGACCTGGCGGCCAGTGCCAGTGTGCTGGACAGTGCCACCATCGGCGCCCGCGGCGCGGGTAACCTGGACCAGCTGCTCAACCTGGCTCCCAACGTCAACTTTGCCGCCGGTGCGTCCCGGGGCCGCTTTATCCAGATTCGCGGTATCGGCGAGCGCAGCCAGTTTATCGACCCGGTGAACCCGTCCGTGGGCCTGATCATCGACGGCATCGATTTTACCGGCCTGGGGCTGGCCGCCAGCACCCTGGATATGGGCCAGGTGGAGATCCTGCGCGGGCCGCAGGGCACGGTCTACGGCGCCAACGCCCTGGCCGGCCTGGTCACCATGACCAGCAATGCGCCCACAGACACGCCCATGGCAGAGGTCTCCGCAGAGGTGGCCGAATACAATGGCCGCACCCTGTCTGCGGTGGGCAGCGGTGCACTGACCGACAGGCTGAGCTATCGCCTGGCCGCCCGCAACCAGCAGTCGGACGGTTACATCGATAACGGCTACCTGGGCCGGGAAGACACCAACAATATCGATGAGTCGATCCTGCGCAGCAAGCTCCGCTACCAGGCCAGCGACGACCTGCAGCTGGATATCACCGCGCTCTATATCGACGTGGACAACGGCTACGACGCCTTCTCGCTGTACAACACCCGCGAGACCCTGTCGGACCAGCCCGGCTGGGACCGCCAGGAGACCCTGGCCGGTTCACTGGTTGCCCGCTGGTCCGGCAGTGACCTGTTTACCCTGGAGTCCACCGTCAGCGTGGCCAGCTCGGATACCGAGTACGGCTACGATGAAGACTGGACCTATGTGGGCTTTCACCCGTGGGAATACAGCTCCACCGACAATTACCTGCGCGACCGCAACAACCTGAGTGCAGACCTGCGCCTGCTGTCCACTGAACAGACAGCACTGTTCAATGGCCGCAGCAGCTGGGTGGCCGGGATCTACCTGCGCGATGAAAGCGAGGACCTGCAGCGCAACCAGGCCTTTACCAGCCAGTTTGAAACCGCCAACCAGGCCCTGTACGGGCAGTTGCGCACCAGCCTGGGCGAGAGCTTCGCCCTGGTGACCGGCCTGCGCCTCGAGCAGCGGGAGGCGGATTACACCGATTCACTGGCGGTTGATGCCGGCAATAACGAAAACCTCTGGGGTGGGGATATCACCCTGGAATACCGCGGTATTGCCGATACCCTGGTCTACGGCACTGTCTCCCGTGGCTATAAGGCCGGCGGCGTCAACGGCCGGATCATTTCGGCCTCCGCCACCAACCCGGATATCGGCCGCGATGCCTTCGAGTTCGACACCGAGCAACTACTCAACTACGAACTGGGGATCAGGGGCGCCTGGCTGGACAACCGCCTGCAGGCGCAACTGGCCGCCTTCTACCAGGATCGCAGTGACGTACAGGCCAAGCAGTCGGTGTTCGACCCCGCGGATTTCTCCTTCGACGATTTTCTTACCAACGCTGCTGGCGGGGCAACCACCGGCCTCGAAGTGGAACTGGATTACCGCGCTACAGAAGCCCTGCGCTTCTTTGCCTCGGCGGGCTGGCTGAACGCCGAGTTCGAGGGTTTCGAGAGCACGTCCCATGTGGATGCCCGGGATGACTACAATGGCCTGGCACTGGCGCCGGTAAACCTGGACGGGCGGGATGTGGCCCATGCGCCCAATTACCAGTTCTTCACCGGAACCGAACTGTCATTGACCGAAAACCTGCTGCTGCGGCTGGAGCTGGAGGGCAAAGACGCCTTCTATTTCTCCAACAGCCACAACGAGAAGTCCATCGCCTACGAACTCGTAAACGCGCGCCTGACCTATCGCGGCGATAGCTGGGAGGCCTCACTGTGGGGCCGCAACCTGGCGGACGAGGACTATTACACCCGGGGCTTCTACTTCAGCAACCAGTTCGGCAACAACCCGGCCAATGGCTATGCGCCGGAAGCCTACTACCAGTATGGCGAGCCACGGGTTGCGGGCATTTCCGGTACCTATACCTTTTAGAGTTTCGAAACCCAAAAAACTTTACGGGCGGCTTCTGCCGCCCATGATTCCGGACCAGGGGTCCCGGAGGCAACCTATGAACATTTCCGTCGAGATCAGCAAGTATCCGTTGAAGGACGAGTACATTCCCGCCATCCAGGACTTTATCGACCGGCTCAACCAGCACCCGGACCTGCGGGTTATCACCAACACCATGAGTACCCAGGTGTTCGGTGACTACGATCTGGTGATGGATACCCTGAAGCAGGAAATGCGCGCGTCCTACGAAAAATTCGGGCGCGCTATTTTTGTATGCAAGTTTATCGACGGCGACCTGGCTCCCACTGAGAAAATGGGTGAACGGGATGCCTGACCACGATATCAGCAGCGCCATTGCTGCCTCACTGGCGGCAATGTCCCTGTGGGAAATCGCCGCGGTGATACTGGCGCTGGCCTACCTGCTGCTGGCCATGCGGGAAAAAATCAGCTGCTGGTATGCCGCCTTTGCCAGCACAGCGATTTACCTGTTCCTGTTCTGGGATGTCAGCCTGTTGATGGAATCCGCGCTACAGGTCTTCTACCTGGTGATGGCTGTCTACGGCTGGTGGCAGTGGCAGCACCACCGCGATCGCCAGCAGGACCTGCACATCCACCGCTGGTCGCTGCGGCGCCACCTGCTGGCCATCGCGGCAGTGGGCGCCCTGACTCTGGTGTTCGGTTATACCCTGCAGGCCAACACCAGTGCCGCACTGCCCTACCTGGATTCCTTTACCACCTGGGGTGCGGTGCTCACCACCTTTATGGTGACCCGCAAGGTGCTGGAAAACTGGCTCTACTGGATCGTGGTGGATGGGGCCTCCATCTACCTGTACCTGGACCGGGAGCTGTACCTCACGGCGTTGCTGTTCCTGGTGTATGTAATCCTGGTGGTGATCGGCTTCTTCCAGTGGCTGGCGATTTACCGGCGGGAACAAACTACCGGCCGGCACGGCAAAGAGCAGGTGCAGGCCGCGCAGCCTGGCTTCAATCCTGTAATGCCCGAACGGTAAGGCGCCTCCGTGACCGAAAGCACCGGGCCATTGGCAGACGTTATCCCCGCTGACTGGGCACGCTGGAGCAGCGTCCCGCCCAGGGTGATCAGGCCGCTGGCGGGCGGCCTGACAAACCGCAGTTACCTGCTGGCGGCCGGCAATGACAGGCTGGTGTTGCGGAAAAACTCCCCCATCAGCGACGCCCTCGACCTGGATCGCCAGGCCGAGGCCGCGGCCATGGGCAATGCCGATCGTGCCGGCCTCTGCGCCCCGCTGGTCCACTGCGACCCGGGGCACCGGTACATGGTCACCCGCTTTGTCGAGGGGCAGCCCTGGCGGAGAGACAGCAATGGCGCATTGCAACAGCTGGCCGACCTGCTGCGCGGCATTCACCAGCTGCCCACTATCGACGCCACCCTGGATATCGAAGAAAAAGTAGCGAGCTACTGGCAATCAATCGACCAGCAGGCAGGTTTCCACCCAGACTTGCGCACGCTGGATGCTGAAATGCACAGGCACATTGAAGCGGTGCGCCCATTGGCTGATGACCTTCGCCTTTGCCACAACGACCTGTCCACTGCGAATCTCATTACCGAACCCGGCGGCAGGCTCTATGCCATCGACTGGGAATACGCGGCAATGGGTGACCCCTTTTACGATCTTGCTGTGATTGTCGATGAGCATTCCCTCGACGATGCGCAGCAACATCGACTAATTGAAGCCTATCTTGAGCGGCCGCTGAAATCACTGGACTTGAAAAAACTGGCGCACTGGCGGGTGATTTACGGCTATCTTGCCGTGCTCTGGTACGCGGTCCAGGCCTGTGCTGAAGGCGGGATTGATTCAGGCACCAATTCGGCTGTAGCCGGTAGAGCCCGAAAACTGTCTGCCCTTAGCAATATTGTCTGGAGTAATAACTCTATTCCAGGTGACCAATAACGCCCGGCACAGTTTATCTATTCTTCCCGGGATCTGTTCTTGCACCACGCATAGTAAGCGCGGGATTCCGTACCGATATACATGCTGCCCACAAAAATGATCAACAGGGAGCTTGCAGCCACGGCTACTCCCGGAATGTCATTGCTGCTCCCAAAATAAATCAGCCATATGACAGCTGCCAAAACCGTAAAGCTTGAAGTTGCCCT
Source organism: Microbulbifer sp. YPW16 (assembly GCF_021290385.1). Lineage (GTDB taxonomy): Bacteria > Pseudomonadota > Gammaproteobacteria > Pseudomonadales > Cellvibrionaceae > Microbulbifer > Microbulbifer zhoushanensis. Next base: position 2,358,786 of record NZ_CP089928.1, on the reverse strand, counting down.
GAAAAGGTAGTGATCGAAAGCGAGTAAGAGTGCGGCGATAATAAATCCCACCGGAATTGCCAGAAGCGATGCAGCGAGCCATGAATCCGTATTTGCAGCTGCCAGTACTCCGCCAAAGATTGCCAACAGGAACTGCAGGAATTCCCAGGCAGCCAGTAATTTCGGCTTGCGAATAAGGTGCATGGGCAGCATTCCGGCCCATGGGTAATTATCTCCACCGCGAGTGAAATTACGAAAATGAATCTTCATGGATAGTTACGATCAGTTTTGTTGGCAGATAACTGGAGCAGGGCGAGCTAGATAATGCAATGATTGTAACTGCCCTTCGGTTTGCTGGCGATTCCTTGCCGGGCAAGCCCGGATTACCACCAGCTCCTATGGGGCCAGCGAGGGTTTAGTGCGTAAACGGATATGCACGCCCTCTGGTCGTGATTGAGTCCCCTCCTGCCGCGATAACATAGACCCGCTCCTGACCGACAGGATACCTTCAGTGAAGTTTATCCGCGCCAGTGCGCAGATATCCGAGCATGGAAAATTCGACAAGAAGTTAATAGCCAACAATGCCGGCCTCCAGCAGCCGGGCCTGCTCCAGTGCTCTGTAGCAGAAAGTTACTGCGGACCCAGTATGGAAACAACAACGACAACTCCCATATCGACGCTCGGTGACACACCGGTAAGTGAAGGGAAAAGGATTATCGCACTAGACGCTCTGCGCGGCCTTGCCGTTATGGGGATGATCCTGGTAGTGAGCCCCGGCTCCTGGGGCCATCGCCTGCCCATGCTCGATCATGCGCCCTGGCACGGTTACACCCTGGCCGACCTGGTGTTCCCGGCGTTTCTCTTCGCCGTGGGTGCCGCTATGGCTCTGGGATTTCCCAGTGACCGGCCGATCGGCCAGCACGCAGGAAGGGTAGGCCGCCGCACCCTGTCGCTGATCGGGCTGGGTCTTCTGCTGAACCTGTTGCCCAGTTTCGATTTCGCCAGCCTGCGCATTCCCGGCGTGTTGCAGCGGATAGGCCTGTGCTACGCGATTGCAGCGATAATCATGCTGTCGACAGCGAAACGGGTGAACAGCGTTCGAATCCTGAATGTCAAAGGCCTGGTGCTGGCAACCCTTGCCTTACTGATTGGCTGGGTCCTTGTGCTGTCCTTTACCTCGGCACCGGGTTACCCGGCGGGATCGGTCACCCCGGCAGGAACATTGGCCGCATGGGTGGATCGCCAGGTCTTCACGGTGGCGCACCTGTGGCCCTACGGCACCAACGCAGCCGGTGAGGTGGTGTATGACCCGGAAGGGCTGCTGTCGAGTCTCCCCGCCACCGCGAATGTCCTGATCGGAGCGACATTCGCGCACTGGCTTGGTCGGGCACCCTCAGGCAGGCAGCTGAAACTGGGCATAGCGGCAGGTTTTGCGCTGGTTTGCATCGGCCACTTGCTGGACCCGCTCTTTGTCATCAACAAGCGGATCTGGACCTCCAGCTTCGCGATCGTATCCAGTGGCTGGGCGGCGATGGCTTACTGTTTTTTGTTCCCCGCACTGCAGGCCGCGGCGGGCCGGAAAATACTGCAGCCTGTGCTGGTCCTCGGCAGCAACGCTATTCTCGCTTTTATCCTCTCCCAGGTTTTCCTGGCCTATTCGGGCACCCCGATTGGCGGCACCAGCCCGCAGAGCTTTGGATTCCAGGTGGCATCGTCTGTGGTCGGCAGTCCGTGGGCGGCGTCATTACTCTGTGCCTTCGGCATACTCGCCATAGTCACGCTGTTGGTATGGCCGCTAAACCGGCAGGGAATTTTCCTCAGGCTATAAGCCTGCGCGATGGGAGGCGGCCCGGCCGGCCGCCAGCGTATAGCAGGAAGTAAAATCAGACGCCCACAATTCGGGCGCGGAACTTGCGCCCTTTTATTTTGCCGTCGGCAAGCTTGGCCAGTGCTTTCTTGGCCACTTTGCGCTCCACGGCAACAAAGGTGGAGAAGTCAAAAACGCGGATTTTGCCGATCTGTGAGCCATCGATGCCGCCGTCGCCGGTCAGGGCACCGACAACGTCACCGGGGCGCACCTTCTGTTTCTTGCCGCCGTCGATCTGCAGCGTGGACATGACGGGTCTGTTAGGAGCGAACCCCCGGGGCAGGTCCGGGACTTCCTGCAGGGTGATCGGCTGCCCCATGAGCTCCTCCAGCCGCTCCACCTTATAGATTTCCTTCTTGCTGACCAGTGTCAGCGCCACGCCCTTTTGTCCCGCGCGGCCGGTGCGGCCGATGCGGTGCACATGCACCTCCGGGTCGCGGGAGAGGTGGTAGTTCACCACCAGCGGCAGCTCCTCGATATCCAGTCCCCGGGCGGCCACATCGGTGGCCACCAGGATCGACGCACTGCCGTTGGCAAACAGGGCCAGGGTGCGGTCGCGGTCTTTCTGCTCCATATCCCCGTGCAGCGCCAGCGCTGCGAAGCCGGCGCGCTTCAGGGTCTGCGCGGCCTCGTCGGTTTCCTTCTTGGTGTTGCAGAAAACCACAGCGGAGGAAGCATCGAAGCTGGCCAGTAGCTGGTACAGCGCCGCCGGCCGCTGCTCGTTGTTCTCCACCCGGTAGTACTTCTGCTCGATGGACCCCTGGGTGTGGGCCGTGGCCACTTCCACCTTCACCGGGTCGCGCAGGACCCGGGTGGCCAGCTGGTCGATGGACCGGGGGTAGGTGGCGGAAAACAGCAGGGTCTGCCGCTGCTCCGGCAGCTCCGCGACTATCTGGTCCAGCACCGCCTGGAAGCCCATGTCGAGCATCCGGTCGGCCTCGTCCAGCACCAATGTCTGTACCTCGCCCAGGTCCAGGTTGCCCTTGCGCAGGTGGTCCTCGATGCGACCGGGCGTGCCCACCACAATGTGGGCCCCGTGCTTGAGGGAGCCGATCTGCGGCCCGAACGGCATGCCGCCGCACAGCGTCAGGATCTTGATGTTGTGAATGGCCCGCGCCAGCTTGCGCAGCTCCTGGGCCACCTGGTCGGCCAGCTCGCGGGTGGGGCATAGGACCAGCGCCTGCACCCGGAACCGCTCTGCCTGGAGCTTGTGTAGCACGCCCAGGCCAAACGCCACGGTCTTGCCGGAGCCGGTCTTGGCCTGCCCGATGACGTCCTTGCCGTCCAGGATCGCCGGCAGCGCGGCGGCCTGGATCTCGGTCATCTGGGCAAAACCCAGGTCCTGGAGGTTCTTTAGCAGGGCGGGCTGCAGCGACAGGGACTGGAAATCGCGGGGGTGGTCAGAATCTGGGGTGGTCACGACGGGCACTCAATGGGTGAATAGCCGGGCATTGTAGGTAAACGGGGGCCAAGTTCCTATCGGCAGCAAAACAAAGTCACCCTCGCTGCCATCAGTGGTTTCTCACGCAGTGGTCTTTCCCGGATGTTCGGCCAATACTGCGATGACAGTACGCGACCCGGGCCCGCCCATGAAAAAGCTGACGTTGATACGGCACGCCAAATCCAGCTGGGACGATACCCGCCTGGACGATTTCGACCGCCCCCTCAACGCACGCGGTGAACGTGACCTCCCGGCCATGGCACAGCGAGTGCGGGATTTCGGCCTGGTGCCGGACCTGTTGCTAACCAGTGGCGCGGCCCGGGCACTTACCACGGCCCGGGCTGTCGCCGATGCGCTGGAGCTGGACCCGGATCAGATTGTGGTGCGGCCGGCACTATACGCATGCAGCTACCAGACACTGCTGCATCAGCTGCAGCGGCAGGGCGACCGCTGGCATCACCTGATGGTAGTCGCGCACAACCCGGGGCTCGAAAGCCTGGGGTGCTATCTTACCGGCGAACGGCTGGCCAAGTTTCCCACTGCCGCTGTGCTGCATATGCGCCTGGGCATTACGCGCTGGTGCGAACTGACTGGATCCTGTGGCAGCGTCGAGCTGTTCGACTACCCGAAGCTGCATCGATAGATGCTTAAAGTTTTCACCGGGAACTGATAAAAGCCTGTGCAGGTTCACAAAAAATCCGCCCCGCTCTTTCCCAAAAAGTAGGATGACGCCGGGCTTTTAATACCCGGTTTGCAGCATGAAGAAACTGCGGAGCACCCATTCTGGCCATATTTCCCGAAACCCTGTTCTGACCCGCTTATGGCAGCTGCGTTCATTCCTGTGATCAGCCCCAGGTTCGAAAAACCTGCAGTGCGAAACAGCCCTCAAATCTAATAAAAAACAGGAGGGATGATTAGACCGCCAGCGACGCCGGCCAGTAAAATAACCGCCAAACTTATTGACCAGGGTATTTCAATGAAACTCAAAATCGCCGCTATTCTTTGCGCAGCAGTCTTTCTCAATGGATGTGAAATCATTGGCCCGGGCGTGAAACTGGAACCCGCCAAGGTAAGGATCCCCGGCGTCGTCGGTGGACACCAGAAGCACTGCCCGCCGGGCCAGGCCAAGAAAGGCAATTGCTAAGCCGGCTCGCCAGGTCGGGGTAAGGCGCGGGACCAGCGCCTGCCCCGCTCACCCCGGAATTGGTCCACCTCGGCTTGTGCGGCACGCCCAGCCCGAACGCCACGATCTTTCCCCACCCGATATCACCACTTCCAGCCCCAGAGGCCGGCAGGACTGCGAACTGAATTTCGCCGCCTGGAACCTCCCCCATCTCCCAGCGTGAGATCGTCACCCGATACCGCCACTCACTAAATGGACAATCTGCTTCCCCAGTGGAACATGCCTGACTTCTTGCCGAGGATTGTTGCCGGGAGATAGCTGTCACTGGCCCTGCCCGTAAGTCCGTAACACACATGCAGCGGCAGCAGGTGCTCTTCCCGGGGATGGCAGAAGCGGGCATGGGGCGCGCGCTCCCAGTGGAGCAGGCGCTCGGTACGCCGGGATTCCGGTATGGTGGGATCGGTGCAGGTCTCATGCAGCCAGTCCTCGAAAGCCAGGTTGCGGACCTGGATCTCCGGATTGTCGGGCGCGAAGAACGCCTGCATGTTGTGGAACGAGAAACCGGAGCCGACCACCAGCAGGTTATCGTAGTCCAGCGCCCGCAGGGCGCGGCCGATGGCCAGGTGCTCACCAGCATCCAGGCTGTTGACCAGGGACAACTGCACGCACGGGATATCCGCTTCCGGGTACATCAGCTTCAGCGGCACGAACAGGCCGTGGTCGAAGCCGCGCTGCTGGTCGAGCCGCGTCGGGATGCCCGCCTGTTTCAGCGCCTGGTGTACCTGCCCGGCCAGCGCGGGCTCACCCGGGCAGGGATACTGGATATCGTAGGCTTCCTCAGGAAAGCCATGGTAGTCGTAGATCAGTGGCGGCCTGGCCCCGGCGGTGATTGTCGGCACCGACTGCTCCCAATGGGCGCTGATCACCAGGATTGCCGATGGCCTTCTCAGCCTGCCGCTAATTTCGGTGAGCCGCTCCACCAGCTCCCGGTGCGCCGGGTCTCCCAGTAACGGCAGCGGCCCACCGCCATGGGAGATAAACAGCACATTACTATCTGTGGTCATGGTCGCCTCTCCGTTAATCGTCTGCATGCGGGGCACCTATGTTCATCGAGCGGGGCACTCCCCACAGCCGGGAAGTGCCCTATCGAACTCACTCTCTCAAACTTGTGAGTGATGCTGTGATCAGGCCGCGGTCGCCTGTGCGGTAGCCGGCTGGTTGTGCCCGGCGCCACTGAGGCGGTCCAGCAGCAGGTTATCGAGGGAGAGGCGCCCGCCGCCCTGAATGGCCAGTGCCACACTCACCACCAGTAGGGTAAGGGCGTACTCGTAGCCATTGTTGGACATAAACAGGCCATTGCCGATATGCACCGCGAAGATTGCCACCAGCATGGTAATGGCGCTCAGCAGCGCGGCCGGCCGGGTCAGCAGGCCCAGGGCCAGGGCCAGGCCGCCGAAGAATTCGGCACCGCCGGCCATCAGCGCCATCAGGTAGCCCGGCTCCAGGCCGATGCTCGCCATCCACTGGCCGGTGCCTTCAAGGCCGTAGCCCCCAAACCAGCCGAACAGCTTCTGTGCGCCGTGAACAGCCAGCACCAGCCCCACTGGCACCCGTAGCACCAGGGCAGCGAAACCGGCATTGGATTGAAACAGGGTCTGTGCGAATTGATTGCTCATGATGGTCACCTCAAGTCTTGCTCTGGTTGCTTGGTCCCGGAGCCCCTGCCCCGGTTGATGTGTGCACTCTACTATCGCCATAACAGCAGACTAAGATGGCCAGTGTTGCTTTATTATCAATGCAATATTGATAATCATGAAAACGCACAAGAGGGGATAAACCCATGGACCGTATCGATGCCATGCGGGCCTTCGTCACCGTGGTGAACGAGGGCACCTTCACCCGCGCCGCCGACCGGCTGGAGATGTCCCCGCAGCTGGTGAGCAAGTACGTGTCCCAGCTGGAGCAGCACCTCGGCGTGCGCCTGCTGAACCGCACCACCCGCAGGATCCACCTGACCGAAGCGGGCGCCAGCTACCACCAGCGTGCCCAGCAGATACTCAACGACATCGAGGAGATGGAAAACCAGCTGGGTGACCTGCAGACCCAGGCGCGCGGCCTGCTGCGTATCAGCGCCCCGGTTTCCTTCGCCATCCGCCACCTGGCGCCACTGCTGACCGATTTCCAGGCAGCCCACCCCGCCGTGGACATCGACCTGCAGCTGAACGACCGCAAGGTGGATATCGTCGAGGAAGGCTTTGATATCGCGCTACGCATTGGCCACCTGAAAAGCTCCTCCCTGATCGCCAGGCAGATTGCGCCGGTTCGACTGGTCATGTGCGCCTCTCCGGACTACCTGGAACAGCACGGCACACCTGCGCGACCGGAGGCACTCCGGGACCACCGTTACCTGCGCTACAGCTACATGGAGGCGGATGCCGACGAGGCCGTGTATCGCGGGCTGCGCAGTGCCGGAAGCCACCTGGTCAGCAACAACGGCGATGTACTGATGCAAGCCGCCATTGCCGGTGCCGGCATCGTCCTGCAGCCCACGTTCATTGCCGGCTCGGCGATTCAGGAGGGGAAGCTGCGCATCATCCTGCCGCAGCACGAGCCGGAGCCAATGGCACTCTATGCCGTGTACGCCCACCGGCAACTGCTGGCAAGCAAGGTCCGCAGCTTCGTGGAGTTCATGGACGGCTATTTCGGCGATCCGCCTTACTGGGATAGGTTTGAATGACCGGGTCTCTGCGACCTGGGCAGCACCCGCACTGCCAGCGGGAGCTGTGCGGCTATTGGAGGTTCTATTCTGCGAATGGGTTAAGTGCCAGAACTTTACTTGGGGTCAATATTGATACACAAAAGGCACGTGGGTTTGGACGTTAGCTGGATAAACTTGTTGCATTTATTTTGGAGTCAACGTAGTCATAGAATTTCCCAGGGTCTTCAAGTTGAGAAAGTGGAAATATATACGCATAGGCATTATCCAGGAATAAATAGATTGCCCCATCTGTTTTTACGGCTCGTTTTACCACGCTCCAGTTGTGAGTGGCACTATAGCCTTTACCCTGGCTATGAATTCCCTCCTCATCAAATTTAAATCGATGCTCACCGATAAACATACCTTCCTCTGAGGGAGCACATAGCTTTTTAAGCTTAAGTCCCGCAAGAATGACCTGTGTAAATATCAATATGAAGAAAAAGCCAACGATTCCAGCGGTAGGCCAGCTAAATTCACTACCATCCTGAAAAAATGTCAAGAAAACCAGCGCAATGATGAACCACAAGGTGACATTAAACCAAGGCCTCTCGTGCCACATCTTTGTCGACCTGCAGAGGTCTTTCTCCAGGAACGATTGGAACTTTTCCCAATCCTCTCTCTGATACCTAAAAACTTGCTCCATATTTCCTCTAAAATGTAACGGCTTGAATGCCGGGTTGTTGAAGTTGGCGGCTTTTTGGGGAAAATGCCAACTTTGTCATGTCGGAGTGCTTTGACTTTTTAGTAGTGGCCTGGACAGCTAGTAACCAAGGTGCTCTTTATTTGGCATTTGACCCTTAAAAAAGCCCTCGAATATTAATTGTAAGCGCTCGCGCCGTTGATATAACTGATCCCGGTTAATGTTCTTTATTTCAAATCCATCATCCTTATCAAAGTGACAGCCAATGGACTGCGACAAATAACTATAAATCCGCATTGCAGGCCAGACCACCTCTCGTGGAATAACACTTTGGCCTGAGTGAAGTTCACACTCCTTGTAGAGGTAATTTTCCAGTTTATAGTACTCGTCATCATCCCACGTCTGGTTCTCGTGAAAGATGGCTACGAAGGAGTCTTCAGAGTAATCATTATTCCAGGAAAAGTTTCTATTGATTTCGTTCATACTTTCCTAGTGCAGACGTCCGTCATCATGCAATCTCCGCATACATGGCATTGTCAGGTTTTCTTATTTTTTCGCTTATATTTCATAACCAGGCTCGCATCACCGTTGAAGGTCACAAATTCATCATCGGAGATGAACAGAGCGTGCAGCCACTCTTCTTGGTAGCCTGGATGGTTAATACCAAACTCTGGCATAGGTTCAACATAGTGCCACTGAGCTAAACATCCGTTTTCTTTTAATTCCCATTTATCGCGTGGACATTCCCAGCTTGAATCCAATGCTTTTGAAGGCGCTTCACCACTTGGCTCAATTGTTATTTCGGATACACTAGTTCAACTAGTGGACTGCCCTTCACCCTGGACTTGGTCACAAACCCATTCGCCACAAAATTCGGCAAAGCTCTCTGGCGATCTACCCCGGGCACCAATCAAATCTCTAACGTATCGAAAAACTGCCTGACGATACTCGCCAGGTGAGTCTTTATGGTCAATTTTTCCAGTATAAAGCCCTGAGGTCACCCTTCCCCCTAAAGTTAATGTCCAGCGAAGTGTCGTACGCTGGTAGGTCCTAACTGGATCGCCTTGTTATGTGAGGTTATTTTTATCATCTGTCTTCTGGTGCAATATGCTTTGCTGTAGCTGAAAATTCTTTCAACTCATTTGTGCTGTACTTGGTATTGACCCTTTTTTTCGATGGGGGTTGGTGCTCAATGCTTAACCCTGCCCGTCTTGCAACTTTAGGCCTAACAGGTCGCGGCGAAAAACCTCCCCCGCAATTAGGGCAGACATTTTCCAAAACCTCATCTACACATTGCCTGCAAAATGTACATTCGTAAGTGCAGATCATTGCCTCGACTGAATCCGGTGGCAAATCCTTATCACAGCATTCACAATTTGGACGGATTTCTAGCATGGTAATCCTTAAACTTAACGAGCCTGTAGAAAAACAGGATGACAACCTGATATCCCATCGGCTCTCTTTCTTATAAGTTTAATGATCACGATTTAAACACATCCGTTTTACATAATCACTCATTGCACGTATTAAGGGCCTCTTTTGCGCAGACGAGTGTGGATATCCCTGTGAATCAGTGGATCGCCCCGTATCTCATCAACTTCTCAATGTTATGCACCAGGCAGAACATACGCCATTGCCCCTGGACCTTCTCACGACCACGTAAAGAGAAACGGCCTAGCCGTTTATTGGTACCAATATTACCGAACACCGGCTCTACCACCGACATCCGGTGACTATAGATCGTCTTTCCCGCGATACTGTCGACGCGCTTTTTCATCCAGTCGGTCGCCGTGCGGCCATTGGTCCAGGTGGTGGACACCTGCCGGCCGTGGCCGTCGCGGGTATCGGCAGAACCGGGGTTGCGCATGCACTGGTGTTTGAGGTGACAGTGGCGGCAGTCAGTCAGGCGGCCCTCAAAGAACAGCTTGCGCTTGCCCTCACTGACTTGCTCCTCCCTGTAGAGAAGCAGTTCTTTACCGGCTGGGCAGATACAGGTCTTGCGGCGCTTATCGAAGGTGAATTCCCTGGCAGGAATCACCTGCTTGACGCCCACCAGGGTATCGCGATGACGCTTGCCATACTTTTCTTTTTGTTTGGCGAACGCCTTGTCCCGCGAGCGGAACTGGTTGTCGGGGATATAGGCGTTGATGCCTTCCTCTTTCAGATAGGCATTATTGCCCTCGTTGGAGAAACCAGTATCGGCGGTCACGATGGTGCCATCGGCGAGGATGTCCGGATGGATGCCGGCTTTCCGGTAGTGTGCGGTGAGACCATCCAGCATGGGCTTGAGCGTATGGTATTCCTGGCCCTCGCCGAAAGCCTGCGCCTCGACAATGATCTGGTGTTTCTTGTCCACTGCGGCGACACCGTTGTACCCCTGGATGGTGCCCTTGCTGGTGGTCATCTTGGCCGACTCATTGTCGGTGATATTACTTTTGACTTCTTTCGGGGTCTTGCCTTGCCCCATCCTTGGGGCTTGCGTCTTTAGGAACTTGTCTATCTTCTCGAAGTGCTGCTTGAGCGTATCCGTCGCCTGCGCCAGTCGCTGCTTGCGCTCCCGCTCGGCGGGCTTGCGGCCATCCAGCTTCTTGTGTTCCTTGATGCAGTGCCGGATCTTCTTGCGGATCTTGGCCTGCTTTTGCTCGAGTTCCTTGAATGTACCGGAGTGCTCCTTACTGGCATTCGACGGCATCTTGCAACCATCAATCGCAAACAGCTCGTTGCCCAGCAGTCCCTCCTGGTCACATACCATCAGTACCTGCTCAAAGATCGACTCGATCGCATCCGGGTAACTGCTGACAAAGCTGGCGATACTGGTGAAGTGCGGCACTGAATCGCAGGAAAGCGCCTTGAAGATGATATTGTGCTCACATTGCCACTGGATCTCGCGGCTGGAGGTGATGCCCTTGGAGTATGCGAACAGGATGATCTTTAACAGAATGGCGGGATCGTAAGCCGATCGACCACCGGCGTCATTCTGGTACTTTTCGTAGAAGGCAGACAGGTCGATATGGTCATCGATCAGGTGGTGGAGGGTAAATTCGAAGGTATTCGGCTGCAATTGCTCTTCGAAATTGATCACAACCATCGCGTCCTGGTTGTAATTGTACCGCTTGAAGTTTGGCATGGCGGGATTCCCCTTTTCGACCTGCCAATTCTATCAAAAAACACTATATTTTAAGAGTTTTTCTACAGCCAGAACGCCCAGCGCAGGCGCAGCCAGCGCGGAGCGCATTTTGTGTTAATGTTTTAGCGCGAGCGAGTAACACAAAAGGTGCGTAGCGTTGGCTGTCGCTCTGCCGCTGATTGTTATGCATTGACGACACGATGTACTACAAATATTGCCACAAAGGCCAGAGGTACCCACAGGACAGGAGACCAGTAAACTGGCACTGGCTTCGATTTCCCAAGATTTCCTTTCTTTGACTCCCACCAAGGGAGAAATACCATCAGAATCAGGAAAGTAACAATACTCGCAAGTACCGAAAGTATGGCAATGTAGGTAACGGTACTGCTTTGCTCTCCACCAACGAGATCACCAATATATTGCCCGGCGCCAACTCCAAGTGGAATTAGCGCATAGCTCCCAGATTTTTTAATAAATTCCTTTTTCATTTCTTACCACAATGGCTTGAGATGCATAACAGTTTATTCAAAGGACGCGTCTCTATATCTCTGCATCCGGCAACAGCGTCTGGTCTATTGAATCGAATAGAACCTTTTTAAATCAATCGCTTATATAAAGATCAAAGTTATTCGACCAGAAATATCAAGACGCGTCTATATATCGTCAGTTATACAGGCGGCATCACTTGATCTTGGCTGCGGGACATTGCTCGCCCGGCGCATTATTGGCGCCGGGCGCCTCCACTGTTATCGGTTCAACAACCCTTTAACCGCCTGCGGCAAATCCGCTGGCAAAATCACATTCTTCGCATTGTCAGACTGCGACAACTCCGATAGCGCACTGATATAGCGTTCACCCAGCAGGTACATCACCGGCATTTCCTGTTCGCCGATGGCGGAGGAGACGCGCTCGATGGCCTCGCGGCTGGCGTCGGCCAGGACTACCTGGGCCTTGGCGTCGCGCTTGGAGGCTTCCAGGCGGCCGTCGGCCTCGAGGATGGCGGCCTGCTTCTCACCCTCGGCGCGGGTGACAGTGGCGCGGCGCTGGCGCTCGGCGGCGGCCTGCTCTTCCATGGCGGTCTGCATGGTCTGGGACGGGTTGATGTCCTGGATCTCGACGGTCTTGAGGTTAATGCCCCAGTCGGCGATATCGTCAGAGATACCTTCCTTGAGCTTGGCCTTGATCAGGTCGCGGGAGGAAAGCGCCGAGTCCAGGGACATCTCACCGATGATGGAGCGCAGCGCGGTCTGCACCAGGTTCTGGATGGCGATCTCGTAATCTTCCACCCCGTACACCGCCTTCTCCGGCGAGACGATATTGATATAGGCGACGGCGTTGGCAATGATGGTGGCGTTGTCCTGGGTGATTACTTCCTGCGAGGGAATATCCAGCACGATGTCCTTGGTGGTGACCTTGTAGGGCACCTGGTCGACATAGGGGATGACCACGTTCATACCGGGTGTGAGCGTGCGGTGGTATTTACCCAGCCGCTGCACGATGTGCTTGGAACCCTGCGGCACGATTCGCACGCCCTTGGCGATGGTGATGACCACCAGTGCCACCAGCGCCAGTACTACATATAAACCTTCCACTTCCTGTTTCCCTCCCCGGGGTATAAAAAATTAATCGATGTTTGTTGTTGGTATTGGTTGTTCTCGACAGGGCAGCGCGCTCAGTGGCGGGTGACCATCAGCGCATTACCGGAAATATCGGTCACCCGCACGCGGTCGCCAATGGCAACTTCCTCGGTACAGATAAAGATCCATTCGTCCTCCCCCAGGATCGGCGCGGGGAATTTCAGCCGGCCGCGTCCCGTGCCAGTGTTGGGTTCCAGCACCAGGCCCACCTGCCCCACCAGGGCCTCATAGGCCATGCCGGCGGTGGTGCGGTCTTTCCAGCGGGGCTTGATGCTCTTGACCCAGATCACCACCAGCGCGATCGAGGCGAATGCCCACAGGATCAGTTGCAGGGTAAAGGGCATATCCACCGCCAGGGTGACTACCCCCATCAGCAGGGCGGCCAGTCCGAACCAGAACAGGACAAACCCGGAGACAAAGATCTCCGCGGTCACCAGCAGCAGGCCCAGTACCAGCCAGTGCCAATAAGCGATATGCGTGTTCAGCCACTCCAGCATGACGTTGTTCTTCTCTTTGGCGTGATTTGTGCCACAGAGTATGCCAAAAAGTGCCTCTCTTGGGATGGAGTTTCGCCGGGGCGACAGGAATGGCAGGTCCGGATGCCCGACAGGGCGCCGGGGCCAGTTGATGGGGGCGGATCAGGGCCTGGTGAGGGGCAGGCCAGGATTACAGGGTCGGCTTCTTCCCCGTGAACAACTCGCCGGCGAGCGCGTCTATCTCCCGGCGCAATACCCCCATGCGGTGATTGGCCAGGTCAAGCAGCGGGATCAGCTCGCCGGAGAACTCGCCGCTGCGTGGCGCCAGCAGGCTGCACAGCAGGTGCAGGTCGCGCCAGTCCCCCAGCGCCCGGGAAAGAGCCGTAAGTGGCTTGCGCCGCGGGGCCAGCTGTTTGTATTTCTTTTCCAGCAGGCGGGTGTGGTACCAGTGGTCCTTCACCCGCTTGCGGAAATCGTGGAAGGTCGCGGCGCTTTCCTCGGCGAAGGCCTGGTCCATGGCCTTGCGGGCGCGCTGGTAGTAATCGCGGTAGCCGCGCCTGGCGTGCTTCCAGGCCAGTTTGTCCACAGGCCAGTCATCAATCCGCGCGCCGCCCTGTTGCAGCATTTCGCCGGCTTCGGCGATGGCGTCCGGGTCGGCATGCTGGTCGGCGCGCCGGTCGAGGAAATCGCGCACCTCGTCGAATTCCCCGGCGGGCGCAATTTTCAGGAATATGTCGCGCATGGATATGGCATCGCGGCTGCCCGACAGCGCATTGGCCAGGGTGCGGTAGTGGGCGTTCTCGTAGCGGTAGAGGCTGTCGGTATCGTTGCGCACTAACCGCAGCAGCGCGCGCAGTTTCTTGCAGTGCTTGCGCACCTCGTGCACGGCCTCCTCGGCCGGGAGTTCCTGCAGGGCCGCCTGCGCGGCGGCCACCTCGGCATGGGCCACCTTGCGCAGCGCCTCCGGCAACGGCTTTTTTTTGTCCAGCTTGTAGCCCATGGCTGTGTCCCGTCGCCGATTCCCCGTGCACAAGTTTAGCCAGCGGCGGTGCCGTCGCGGCCGCGCCAATGTACAATGCCGCCATAGTTTGGCTTAGCAGGCAGAAGATGAAGGATCGCAAGACCACCCACTTCGGTTACCAGGAAGTCCCGGTGGACGAGAAGGCCGGCCGTGTGGCCGACGTGTTCCACTCGGTGGCGGCGCGCTACGACGTCATGAACGACCTGATGTCCGGCGGCGTGCACCGGCTGTGGAAGCGCCTCACCATCGAGATGTCCGCCGCCCGCGCGGGCCAGACGATCCTGGATATCGCCGGCGGCACCGGCGACCTGACGGCGCGTTTTTCCCGTATCGTCGGTCCCGAGGGCACCGTGGTGCTGGCGGATATCAACGAGTCCATGCTGCGCGTGGGCCGCGACCGCCTGCTGGACCGGGGTATCGCCGGCAATGTGGAGGCGGTGCAGGCCGACGCCCAGTACCTGCCGTTCCCCGACAACACCTTCGACTGCATCACCATCGCCTTCGGCCTGCGTAACGTCACCGACAAGGACCTGGCGCTGCGCTCCATGCTGCGCGTGCTGAAGCCCGGTGGGCGCCTGCTGGTGCTGGAGTTCTCCAAGCCGGAGTCGAAGCTGCTGGAGAAGGTCTACGACCAGTACTCCTTCCGCCTGCTACCGTTCATGGGCAAGCTGGTGGCCAACGACGCCGACAGCTACCGCTACCTGGCGGAGAGCATCCGCATGCACCCGGACCAGGAAACCCTCAAGCAGATGATGGCCGACGCCGGCTTCGTCGACTGCGAGTACCACAACATGACCGGGGGTATCGTCGCCCTGCACAAGGGCATCAAGCCCTGAGGCATTCCGTGGATACATCCCTGTAGGCTTGCCGGCGAGGACCCCGGCCGCTGCGCGCACTCGCGGCGCCAGCGGCCCCTCCCGGCGACAGTAAGGACAACAGCTGCGGGCATCGCACCCTCGCATGGGTTTTCGCTGCCCGATACGGACTATGACTGACCCCACATTGCGCGCTGGCTTTGATGCCGCGCTGGAAACTGCCATCAACGCCGCCCTGCGCTACGACCCGGGCACCCGCGCGCGCCTGGCGCAGCTCGACGGTCGCGCCCTGGCCCTGGATATCACCGTGCCGCCGCTGCCGCTGGTGCTGTGTATCGAGGGCGACCAGGTCAGCGTGCGCCACTACTGGGACGGCGAAATCTCCACCCGCCTGCGCGGCTCCGCCATCGCCATGTTGCGCCTGCTGCGCGACGAAGACGCCACCCCGGCGGGCCTGGGCGTGACGGTGACCGGCTCCAGTGCGCTGCTGGCGGAACTGCAATCCATCCTGCAGGACCTGGATATCGACTGGGAGGCGCCGCTGGCGCGGCTGCTGGGGGACGTCCCGGCCCACACCATCGGCGAGGCCCTGCGCACTGCCGGCCAGTGGCTGCGCGACAGCATCGAGCAGGCTCCCCAGGCCGCCGCCGAGACGGTGAGCGAGGAATGGCGCCTGACCCCGCCGCGGGCGCAGTTCGAGGCGTTCGTCGAGGATGTGGCCGAGCTGGCGCTGGCAACCGACCGGCTGGAGGCACGGGTGGCGCTGCTGAAGGAAAAACTGGCTGCGCGGGGGGACGACTGACCGTGCCGTTGAAGCGCAGTTTTACCATCGCGCGGGTTTTCGTCCGCTACCGCCTGGATACCCTGCTGCCGGCCGAGCGCCGGCCCCTGTGGCTGCGGGTGCTGTGGTCGCCACTGGCGCTGCTGCCGGCACCGAAGGCCGCCCGCGGCGAGCGCCTGCGCCGGGCGCTGGAGCAGCTGGGGCCGATTTTCGTCAAGTTCGGCCAGCTGCTATCCACGCGGCCCGACCTGTTGCCGCCGGATATGGTGGAGGAGCTCGACCACCTGCAGGACAACGTCGCGCCCTACCCGGTGGACCAGTGCGTCGCCCTGATCGAGGAGCAGCTGGAGGCGAAGGTCGACGACCTGTTCGCCGAGTTCGAGCGGCAGCCGCTGGCCTCCGCCTCGGTGGCCCAGGTGCACGGCGCGCGCCTGTTCGATCGCGACGGCAAGCCCGGCGCCGCGGTGGTGGTGAAAGTGTTGCGCCCCGGGATCGAGAACGTGATCGAGCAGGACCTGCGCCTGCTGCGCGTAATCGCCGGCTGGGTGCGCAGGCTCGGCCCGGAGGGGCGCCGCCTGCGCCCGGTGGAGGTGGTGGACGACTACCGCCACACCATCGAGGGCGAGCTGGACCTGGTGCGCGAGGGCGCCAATGCCACCCAGCTCAAGCGTAACTTCGCCCACTCGCCGCTGCTCTACGTACCCGAGGTTCACTGGGACTATACCCGCGAGAAGGTGCTGGTACTGGAGCGCATCGACGGTATCCCGGTGACCGACCTGCAGCAGCTGCGCGCCCAGGGCACCAATATGCCGCTGCTGGCCGAGCGCGGCGTGGAGATCTTCTTCAAGCAGGTGTTCGAGCACAACTTCTTCCACGCCGACATGCACCCGGGCAATATCTTCGTCTCGCGGCAGAAGCCGGAAAAGCCCCAGTACATCGCCATCGACACCGCGATCGTGGGCAGCCTCAGCCGCGAGGACCAGTACTACCTGGCCCGCAACCTGCTGGCCATGTTCAGGCGCGACTATCGCATGGTGGCGGAGCTGCATGTGCAGAGCGGCTGGGTGCGCGCCGATACCCCCATCAATACCTTCGAGGCGGCGATCCGCGCCGTGTGCGAGCCGATTTTCGAAAAACCCCTGGGGGAGATTTCCTTCGCCCGGGTGCTGATCAGCCTGTTCCAGACCGCGCGTCGTTTTGACATGACAGTGCAGCCGCAACTGGTGCTGCTGCAGAAGACCCTGCTCAATATCGAGGGCCTGGGCCGGCAGCTTTATCCGGAACTGGATCTGTGGAAGACTGCCCATCCATTCCTCGAGGGCTGGATGCGCGACCGGGTCCACCCGCGCACCATCTGGCGCGAGGTGCAGCGCTACGGGCCCGAGTGGCTGGAGAAATTCCCGCAGCTGCCGCAGCTGTTCTACTCCGCGCTGGAGCAGTCCCGCGAGGTGGCGCCACGGCTCGAGTCGATCGGCGATGAACTGGCGCAGACCCGCCGCCGCGGGCGCCGCAGCTACCTGCGCCGGGTGGCCGGCGTGGTGCTGGCGGCCGGTGCCGCCGCCCTGGCGGCGCCGCAACTGGCGGCCCAGTTGCCGCCGGCGGGCTGGGCGCTGGCCCTGGGTGCCGCAGTGCTACTTTTGTGGCCCTGAGGGGACCAGTGCGCAGACCTACAATAGAACGGTAAAGACAGGAAGGTACCTTGAGCGAAATCGGCGACAGCGGGATACTCGACCAGGTCAGCTGGAACGGCGACGGCCTGGTGCCGGCCATTGCCCAGGATTTCAAGAGTGGCCGCGTACTGATGATGGCGTGGATGAATCGCGAATCCCTGCAGCTCACCATCGACGAGGGGCGTGCCGTCTACTGGTCACGCTCGCGCGGTAAACTGTGGCGCAAGGGCGAGTCCTCCGGCCATGTGCAGGCCGTGCGCGAAATCCGGCTCGACTGCGATGGCGACACGGTGTTGCTGGTGGTGGAGCAGCGGGGTGGCATCGCCTGCCACACCGGCCGCACCAGCTGTTTTTACCGCGTGCTCGATAATGGCGAGTGGCAAACGCGTGAACCGGTGATCAAGCAACCGGAAAGTATTTACAAGTGAGCGACCATGAGTGACCTGCTGCAAGAACTGGACGCCGTACTGGAAAGCCGCAAACAGGACGCCGATGCCGGCAGTTCCTACGTGGCCAGCCTGCACGCGAAGGGCCTGAACAAGATCCTGGAAAAGGTGGGTGAGGAAGCCACCGAGGTGATCCTGGCCGCCAAGGATGCGGAGCATGGCGGCGATCGCGAGGCAATGATCGCCGAGACTGCCGACCTGTGGTTCCATTCCCTGGTGATGCTGTCGCACCTGGGCGCGGATTCCCGGGATGTGCTGCGCGAGCTCGCGCGGCGGTTCGGCCTCTCGGGGCTGGAGGAGAAGGCCGCACGGGGCGCGCAGCCATAACCGGGACAACCCATCTGGATGCGCAGGGAATAGAATAAGCAAAGGGGCGGCGATGGCGCCGCCCACCACAAAAACCCGCACCGGAACACCTGGCCCGGTTGCAAAGTGATTATCAGGAGAAAGTTATGGGTTTTGGCGGTATTAGTATCTGGCAGTTGCTGATTGTTCTGGTAATCGTGTTGCTGCTGTTCGGCACCAAGCGCCTGAAAAACCTCGGCGGTGACCTGGGCGGGGCCATCAAGGGCTTCAAGAAGGCGATCAAGGACGAGGACAAGAAGGACGAGGAGTTCGAGGACGAGACCGGGGAGCCCGGTCGCCTGGGTGAGGACGAGAAGAAGTCCTCCACCACCGGTGAATCCGTCAAGGACAAAGACAACCAATCCCAGCACAAGTAACGGGAGCGCCGGCGCGTGTTTGATATCGGCTTCTTTGAACTCCTGCTGGTGGGCGTTGTGGGCTTGCTGGTAGTGGGACCCGAGCGCCTGCCGGATGCGGTGCGCACCACCGCGCGCTGGTGGTCGGGCTTCAAGCGCACGCTGCAGAGCGCCAAGGACGAGCTGGAGCGCGAGGTGGGCGCCGATGAAATCCGCCGCGAGCTGCACAACGAGCGCATCATGCGCGAGCTGGAGGAGAGCCGTCGCGAGGTAGAGCAGGCCATCGCCGAGCCGGCCGAATCCATTGCCGGCGATATTGCGGCAGAACCCGCGGCGGAAGGCACCCGGCACGGGGAGCCGGCAGCGCACGATCCGGCCCATCCCAGCGCGGACGCGGAAGACTACCTGCCCGAGCAGGACGAGGACGCCGAGGACCTGCAGGACCCGGAGTACCCCGAGCACTGGCACGATTATGGCGATCCGGACCTGGTCGAGGACCACCCGGACAACCTGGCCAGGCTGGAGCAGGAAGCGGCGGAGGAAGCCGCTGCAGAAGCGGAAGCCGCCAAGGGCAAGGGTAAAGATAACCATTCATGAGCGAGCAACAGAACCAGCCTTTTATCGACCACCTGATCGAGCTGCGCGACCGCCTGCTGAAAGTCTTCATGGTGGTGGTGGTGTTATTCGCCTGTATGGTGCCCTTCGCCGCGGAGATCTACGATTACGTGGCCGAGCCGCTGCAGGCGCGCCTCACCGAGGGCGGTGCTGGCATGATTGCCACCGAGGTCACGTCCACCTTCCTGACACCTTTCAAGACCACGTTTGTGCTGGCGTTTTTTATCTCGGTGCCGTTTGTGCTGTACCAGGCCTGGGCCTTCATCGCGCCGGGCCTGTACAAAAACGAGAAGCGCCTGGCCGTGCCGCTGCTGGTGAGCAGTATCGTGCTGTTCTACGCCGGCATGGCTTTCGCCTATTACGTGGTGTTCCCGATCCTGTTCGATTTCTTTGTCAGCTCCGCGCACGCCGACATCAAGGTAATGCCGGATATACGCGCATACCTGGACCTGGTGCTGAAACTGTTTTTCGCCTTCGGCTTCGCATTCGAGATTCCCATCGCCACCCTGCTGCTGATCTGGAGCGGCGCGGTGGACGCCAAAACCCTGGCCAGTAAGCGGCCCTATGTGATTGTCGGCTGCTTCCTGGTCGGGATGCTGTTGACCCCGCCGGATGTCATCTCCCAGTCACTGCTGGCGGTGCCCATGTGGCTGCTGTTCGAGGTAGGCATCTTCTTCGGCCGCTGGATCAAGGCCCGTGACCGGGAAGAGCATGCCTGAGGCGGGCCACGCCAACACCCGTGTTCCCGCCGGGGCAGCCCGCGCTGCCCCCCGCTCCCCACTTATTGTTCTCCTGCTTGCGCTGGCCCTCGTGCTGTCCTGGCGCCCGGCACTGGCGGGGCAGGAATGCGTGATCCTGCTGCACGGCCTGACCAAGGACGCCAGCAGTATGGTGCCGCTGGCGCAGCGCCTCGGCGAGGCCGGTTTTCACGTGGTCAATATCGGCTACCCGTCGCGACAGAAGCCGATCCAGGAACTGGCCGCCACCGCCGTGGATGAGGGGCTGGCGCAGTGCCGGCAGGCGGGGGCGGCGCCGGTGAACTTCGTCACCCACTCCATGGGCGGACTGCTGGTCCGCTATTACTTCCAGGACCGGCCCGTCTCCGGTATCGACCGTGTGGTGATGCTGGCGCCACCCAACCAGGGCAGCCGCGTGGGTGACTGGCTGGACCATATTCCCTGGATCAAGGATGTGAACGGTCCCGCGGGCCGGCAGATGGGCACCGGCGACAACAGCCTGCCGCTGCAGATGGGCCCGGTACGCTTCGAGTTGGGGGTGATCACCGGCGATCGCAGCCTCAACCCGTTCGCCTCGGCGATCCTCGAGGGCCCGGATGATGGCCGTATCCGTGTGGAGAGTGCGAAGGTGGAGGGGATGTGCGCGTTTTACGTGGTGCCGCTGACCCACGGCGCGATCATGCGTGATGCCGAGGTGATAGAGCAGTCACTGAGATTCCTGTGGCGGGGTTATTTTGTCGGTGAGTCGGCGCGTGAGTACGCCTGTGGCCACTGACGGTGCGCGGCGTTCAGTCGGGGGTGGTGCAGCCACCCAGCAGGACATTGCCGTCCTTGTCGTTGGAGGAGTAGAGCACCAGCATGCCCTCCTGTCCCTTGGTGTGCCAGCGGTAGTCCGGATAGCCCTTGTCGGCCACGAACAGCACTCCGGAGGCCGCGGGCTCCTGGTGCATGGTAATCAGCTTGTTGTCGTAAGTGAGGGTTGCTGTGGCCGGGCCCTGTGACGGGGTCAGGTAGCGCACCGCGAGCTCCGCGCCCTGGTCACAGAGGTACATGAGCGAGTCGACCTCGCCCCTCATGATATGGGATCCGCGGTCACAGGCGCCCACAAGCAGGGTGAGACAGGCTGACATGGCGGCGATTGCGCGGTTCATAAGAGACACTTCCGAATTCAACAACGCTGACTTTGAGCCTGTGAATCCGGAAAAATTCCACCGGCGACGCAATTACCGCCCCCGCGGTGTCTCCCGGCTCACTTGCCCTCGTTCATATTGCGCAGTGCCATGCGGGTGATAAAGGCGCCCATAAGCAGGATAAAGCCGATAATGCCCAGGCTCAGCAGGCCGGAAAAGCTGGTGAACAGGTCGATCAGTGCGTCCATTTCTGGTTCCTCGCTATCACATCTGACTGGTGGCCAGTTTATGCGGCGGCGGAGGGGTTCTATTGACCTGGATCAAGGGCGGGGCCGGTTTGCCGGGGCCTGCAGCCGGAAGTGATCAGAAAACAGTGGCTATGCTGGAGAAGACCAGCGCCGCCAGTGCCAGCAGGAACAGCTCGCGCTCCTGGCGCCAGCGGGGGACCAGGCACAGCAACGCCAGCGGCGGCAGTAATACCGCGATAAAGCCCATTGCCGGGTGCGCGCGGAAGCTCACTGCCAGCAGGCGCAGCCAGGCCAGGGCGGCGAATACGATGCCGAAAACTGTCAGTACCGCGGCGACGGGCTCCATGCCTCTGTCCTCGGTCAGGAACGACGGAAACCAGAACTAAATCGGGTATTAGTGAGTGTACATCAGGCTGCCGCGCCAACGGCCCCGTATTCCGGGGCTACCGTTTCGCCGCCGGGTTGTGCCGGCGTTGCTGGCGTTGTTTGTGTTTTCCCTGCCGCTGGCCGGTTGCGAGACCGCGTCCTATTACACCCAGGCGGCCGTGGGGCAGCTGGGCATCCTCGCCGCACGCGAGCCCCTCGAGCGGGTGATCGACGCCGGTGATACCGATGCCACACTGCAGCAGCGGCTGCGGCTGGTGCAGTCGATCCGCTGGTACGCCAGCGGCGAGCTGGGGCTGCCGGTGGGGGGCGCCTACGGGGACTACGTCAAGCTCGACAGTGACTACCCGCTGTGGAACGTACTGGCGGCGCCGGAGTTCTCCCTGGATCCCAAGCGCTGGTGTTACCCCATTGCCGGCTGCGCCAGCTACCGCGGTTATTTCGACAAGGAAGATGCCGTCGCCAAGGGGAAGCAGCTGAGCAATGAGGGGTATGACGTATACCTGGGCCCGGTGCCCGCCTACAGCACGCTGGGCTGGTTCGACGACCCGGTGCTGTCGAGCTTCGTCAAATGGCCCGAGGATCGCCTGGCGGGGCTGCTGTTCCACGAGCTGGCTCACCGGCGGGTCTATATCGCCAACGATACGAAGTTCAACGAGAGCTTTGCCACTGCCGTCTCCCGCCTGGCACTGCCGGACTGGCGCCGGCGCCAGGGCCTGACCGGCCCGGCCCCGGACCGCACCGCCCAGGCGCAGGCAGTACGCCAGCTGATGACCACCGCCCGCAAACAGCTGGAAGATCTGTACGAGTCGGGCCTGGCCAAGGGCACCATGCGCACCCGCAAGGAGGCCGTGCTGGCGCAGCTGCGTGCCTGCTACCGGGAAATGTCAGCGGACTGGCCCAATCCCGCGCTTTACCAGGCCTATATCGACAAGACCAACAACGCCACCCTGGCGCTGGCGGCGGAATACCAGTCGCGGGTGCCGGCGTTCGAGGAGCTGTACCGGCGCTCCGGCAGCTGGGAGGCGTTCTACGAGGCCACCGAGCGACTGGGCGAGCGGGACAAGGAGGAGCGGGAGCGGGAGCTGGATGCGCTGGACGCCGCCGCTCAGGTCTCCAGCAGGAACGTCACCGGGCCATCGTTCAACAGCGAGACCTGCATGTCGGCGGCGAACACACCGCTGGACACCGGCGCCAACTGGTCGCGGGCCCGCCCGACGAAGTAGTCGTACAGCTCCTCTGCCTGCTGTGGACTGGCACCGCGGCTGAAGCTGGGCCGCAGCCCCTTTGCCGTCTCGGCCACCAGGGTGAACTGGCTTACCACCAGCAGCCCTCCGCCGGCCTGCTGTACGTTCAGGTTCATGCGGCCCTCGTCATCGCCGAATACGCGGTAATGCAACACCTTGTGCAACAGCTTGTCGGCACTGGCCCGGTCATCCCGTCCCTCCACGCCCAGCAACAGCAGCAGGCCGCGATCGATAGCCCCCACCACCTCGCCGCCGACTTCGACTCTCGCATGGCTTACCCGTTGGATCAGGCCCTTCATTGCTCGCTTCTCCTGGTGCTGTGGATCGGGTTGGGGAAATACCATAGATTAAACGACTGCCTGCGCGGGCAAAACCGCAAGCAGGGTATGTGCAAACTTGAAATAGGAGTGTGGTGGCACTGGCCACCCGAATGCTACTGAACGGCAGCGGCGAGTTGCCGGCAATCCTGGAGTGCAAGTGAATAATAAAGAGCAAGGCCTGCATGCCTTTGTCACCGGCGGTACCGGCTTCCTCGGTGCCAACCTGGTCGAACAGTTACTGGCCGATGGCTGGCAGGTGACGGCGATGCATCGGGAAGGCTCTGACACCCGGTTGGTCGAGCGGGCCGGGGTCACACTGGTGCCGGCCGCCCTGGGGGACATCGACTCCCTGCGCGCGGCGGTACCGGCGGGGATCGACGCGCTATTCCATGTGGCCGCCAATACCAATATGTGGCGGGGTGGCAACGCACAGCAATGGCGGGACAATGTGGTGGGGTCGGCCAACATCGCCCGGGTGGCGCGGGAGAAGGGAGTGGGCCGTATGGTGGTGACCAGCTCCATTTCCGCCTATGGCTACCACCGCGAGAAAATCACCGAGGCGAGCCCGCAGCTGGCGGATGACCCGCGCCATCACTACCTGTATACCAAGAAGCGGGCCGAGCAGGTGGTGCGTGAGGAAATCGGTCGTGGACTGGATGCGCTCTTCCTGAACCCCTGCGGTATCGTCGGTAAGTACGACACCAGCAGCTGGGCACAGACTTTCTTCATGATCGCGCAGGACCGGTTGCCGGGGGTGCCGCCGGGTGCGGGTTCCTTCTGCTACGCGGGCGAGGTGGCGCGAGCGCATATCAGCGCCTGGCACCGCGGCCGCTGTGGTGAGAACTATATCCTCGCCGGCACCGATGCGACCTTCCTGGAATTCTTTGGCCAGATTGCGCGGCTGGTGGGCAAGCCGGAACCGCGGCGCACCACACCGGCCCTGGCAATCCGCGCGCTGGCCCGCTGCAACGACTGGGTTTCGCGCATCACCAGGCGCGAGCCGGCGGTGACACCGGAAAAGGCGGCAATGCTGACCCGTCGTGTGGTCGCCAGCAGCGACAGGGCGCGGCGCGAACTGGGCTACACCACTGATGTCGAACTCGGGCAGATGCTGGCCGAGAGTCGCGACTGGCTCGTTGAGCAGGGGCTGCTGCAACTCCAACAAGGGGTAATTTATGAATCGCAATAATATTGTCTTTATCCTGGTGATGACGCTGTTGGTATTGCAGCTGATCCAGCACTACTTCTTCACCGGTGCGCAGTAAATCCATAGATCACGCGTAATTGCAGCGGCGGGCCATGGCCGCGAACCCGCGTTGGCCTGGATTCACAAAACCCGGTCCCGGCAAACGCGCTTTTTTGAGACAGTAGAACCATGCAAGACCAACGCTGTGACTGGTGCCTTTCCACACCCCTGTACCAGAGGTACCACGATGAGGAATGGGGGCGCCCGGTCGTCGATGACCAGCTGCTGTTCGAGTTCCTGATCCTCGAGGGCGCGCAGGCGGGGTTATCCTGGATCACCGTGCTGAACAAGCGGGAGAATTACCGTGCGGCGTTTGACGGTTTCGATGCGGGGAAGATTGCCCGCTATTCCGACAGGAAAATCGAGCAACTGCTGCAGGACCCGGGCATTATCCGCAACCGGCGCAAGGTGGAGGCAGCGGTGAAGAATGCCCGGGCTTACCTGGAGCTGCACGAGTGTGGTACCACCCTGTCGGAATTCCTCTGGCAGTTCACCGATGGGCGTGTGATCGTCAATGATTTTCGCACCCTGGCCGAGGTGCCAGCCACCACGCCGGAGTCCGATGCCATGAGCAGGGCCCTGAAAAAGGCCGGCTTCAGTTTTGTTGGTTCCACCATCATGTACGCCCATATGCAGGCCACGGGTATGGTTAATGATCACCTGCTGGGCTGCCCCGCGCGCCAGCCCTGCCTCGACGAGGCGCGGCGTAAGGGCCTGCTGTAGGCCAGGGGGCATAACGCGGGCGTGCAGTGACTGCACCGATTAACGTATGCTCCTTTTCTTGAATACTTATCCAGGGAGAGACTGATGGACTTCAACGCACTGCTGGAAGAGTACTGGCCGCAGCTGATGGCGCTGGCACTGAATCTCGGCGCGGCGATCCTGATCCTGGTCGCCACCGCGATCGCCGCCCGGCTCGCGCGCCGGGGCGTAAAGCGCCTGAGCGGTAAGCTGGATGCGCTGCTGATCCCCGTGCTCGCCAATATGGCCGCATGGACTGTGTACATTATCGGCCTGCTGATGGTGCTGGGGCGCTTCGGGGTGAATACCACCAGCGTCGTGGCCCTGCTGGGTGCGGCGGGTATCGCCGTCGGCCTGGCGCTCAAGGACACCCTGCAGAATATTGCTGCGGGCTTTATCCTGCTGGGCCTGCGTCCCTTCCGCGTCGGCGACTTTATCCAGTTCGGCGACATCCTGGGCACGGTCAAGGAAGTGGGCCTGTTTACCACCCAGCTGGATACCGTGGACGGCCTGAGTATTTCCGCTCCCAACAGCAATGTCTGGGGCCAGACCCTGACCAACTTCAGCCGCAACGCCACCCGCCGTATCGAGATCATTGCCAGCATCGCCTATGGCGACAGCATCGATAAGGGCATCGAGGTGCTGCGCCGGCTGGTGGCCGAGGAAGAGCGCCTGCTACCGGAACCCGAGCCCGCGTTTGCCGTGCGCGCGCTGGCGGACAGCTCGGTGAATCTGCACATGCGCGCCTGGACACGCACTGAAGAGTACTGGGATGTCTACTGGTCACTGATGGCCAAGCTGAAGCCGGCCCTGGAGGCGGAAGGCCTGTCGATTCCCTTCCCGCAGCGCGAGCTGCATATTGTGAACCAGGTGGCCCGGCAACCGCTGGAGAAGATCGAGCATGAGTGACTGGCTCACCATCGCCCCGCTCGACTGGGGCGGTGTCCTGACCGCCATGCTGTGTGCGGGAGCCATCGGCCTGGAGCGACAGTTGCGCGGTAAACCGGTCGGTATCCGTACCTCGATCCTGATTGTGCTGGGCACCTATGCCTTCACCGCTCTGGCGGTATCACTGGGAGGCGGGCCCGACCGGGCGCGAGTACTGGGGCAGGTCATTACCGGTATCGGTTTCCTCGGCGCCGGCGTGATGCTGGCGCGCGACGGTGTGGTGGTGGGAGTCACCTCCGCGGCCACCATCTGGGTCCAGGCGGCCATAGGCACCCTGATTGGTTTCGGCGCGCCGGGCACTGCGGTGGTCCTGGCCGGGCTGGTGCTGTTCGTGCTCCTCGGGGTGGATATTCTGGAAGAGTATTCGTCCCTGTTTACCCGCGGTGTGCATACCCGCTACCGGCGCTGGCGCCGCCGGCGGACGATCGCCGGTGAGGCCGAACCCGGCGACGGCTGAGCGGAGGGCTCGTCAGCCTGCCGCACGGGGCCGGGAGCCTGCCTGAAAATAACCTGTCCTGCGTCGACTACGATGCCAAAGCATGGCAAAGTATTGGGCGTTTTTCTGTTTAAAAATTAACCGAGGCAAAGAGATGCGAAGCAATCTGAACAGCCCATTTATTCCCAGCCTGCTGGCGCTGGCGATCCTTTCCGGGTGCCAGGGGGAAGACCCGAACCAGGCCGCCGATGCCGCACAACAGGCGCAGAGCGCCCAGGTGTCCGAGGCCGCGGCCCCCGCTGGTGACAAGGCGACCGACCCGGCGGCGGAAACAGCGCGCCTGACCGAGTGGCTGGATGAGCGCTTCGAGGAGGAGCTCCAGTTCAGCCCCATGCAGCTCAGCTACCTGGGCCGCAAGGAACTCTACGACCAGATTGACGATATGAGCCTGGCCGCCAGTGAGCGCGAGCTGGAATGGAAGGCCAAGACCGTCGAGGAGCTGAAGGAAAAGTTCGACTACGACAGCCTGAGCACCGCCGGCAAGGAATCCTACGACCTGTGGATTTTCCAGTACGAGCAGGCCAAGGCCAACAAGCCCTTCTGGAACCACGCCTACTTCGCCAGCGAACTGTACGGCCCCGAGGCCTCCCTGCCCACCTTCCTGATCAACCAGCACAAGGTGGACACGGTCGAGGACATGGATGCCTACATCGCCCGTATCGGCGGTGTCTCCCGTGCCCTGGGCCAGCTGCTGGAGCGCGCCCAGCTCTCCGCCAGCAAGGATATCCGCCCGCCGCAGTTCGCCTACGACCTGGCGATCAAGCGCGCCAACAATGTCATCACCGGCCAGCCCTTCGCTGGCGAGGAAGATGCGCCTCTGTTTGCGGACGCCAAAGGCAAGATCGAGGGCCTGAAAGAAGCCGGCAAGATCGATGGCGAAAAAGCGTCGGCGCTGCTGGACCAGGTGGAAAGCGCCCTGAAAGAAGAGTTCAAGCCATCCTACGATGCCTACATTGCCTGGCTGGAAAAAGACCGCGTTAATGCCGATGAGGAACCGCAGGGTGTTTCCAGCCTGCCCGACGGTGATGCCTACTACAACAACCGCCTGGCCTATTACACCACCCTGCCGCTGACGGCAGACGAGGTACACCAGATCGGCCTGGACGAGGTGGCGCGGATCCGCAAGGAAATGGAGGGAATCAAGGAGCAGGTGAACTTCGACGGCAACCTGCAGGAGTTCTTCACCTTTATCCGCACCGACGACCAGTTCTACTACCCGAACACCGATGAGGGGCGCGAGGGTTACCTGGAAGAGACCCGTGGCTTCCTCGCCGATATCAAGGAGAAACTGCCGGAGTACTTCGGCATCCTGCCCAAGGCGGACCTGGTGGTGAAGCGCGTCGAGCCCTTCCGTGAAGTGCCGGGCGGTGCGCAGCACTACCAATCCGGTACCCCGGACGGCTCGCGCCCGGGTGTTTACTATGTGCACATGGCCGATATGAGCGCGTTGTCCACCACTGACATGGAAACCGTGACCTATCACGAGGGCAGCCCCGGTCACCATATGCAGATCTCCATCGCCCAGGAGCTGGAAGGTATCCCGCAATTCCGCACCCAGGCCCACTTTACCCCGTATATCGAGGGTTGGGCGCTGTATTCCGAGACACTCTCCAAGGAAATGGGCCAGTTCGAGGACCCCTATAAGGACTTCGGCCGCCTGACCGCGGAAATGTGGCGCGCGATTCGCCTGGTGGTGGATACCGGTATGCACTCCAAGGGCTGGAGCCAGGACCAGGCGGTGGAATACTTCCTGGAAAACTCTGCCATCCCGGAAGGTGCGGTGCGCTCCGAAGTGCGCCGCTACCTGACCCTGCCGGGCCAGGCCACTTCCTACAAGATCGGCATGCTGAAGATCCAGGAGCTGCGCGAGAAAGCGAAGCAGGAGCTTGGCGACAAGTTCGATATCCGGGGCTTCCACGACACCGTGCTTGGCGGCGGCGCACTGCCCCTGCCGATGCTGGAAGAGCGTGTGAATCGCTGGATCGAGGAAACCAAGGGCAGCTGATCTTGCCGCCGTTTCCTGTCGTATCGGCAGGGACGGTAACAAAGGATCCAGTTGATCCAGGAGCCGGGCGCTGCCCGGCTTTTTTGTACCCGGCGATTGCCGGCCCGCTTTGTGTTCTTGCGATGGGGGCAGTAGCATCGGGCCAATAGAAAAAGATGACGGTGAGGAGTACACCATGACAGACCTGCTGAACGCGGTGCGGAGACTGGCCCGCACGCTCGCCCTGTGTGGGGCCTTTGCCACAGCCGCCAATGCTGCGGAAGTTGTCGAGGAAAACGTGCAATCAGAGGAGCATGATTTCCGGATCGTGAAACTGGCAGGGGGATTCAAGCATCCCTGGGGTGTCGCACAACTGCCCGACGGACGTTTCCTGGTGACTGAGCGCGGCGGTCGCCTGGCACTGGTGGACGGTGATGAGGTCAGCTACATCGATGGCGTGCCGGAAGTCTCGGCCATGGGCCAGGGTGGCTTACTGGACGTAGTGCTGCACCCAGGATACGGCGACGGTGAGCACGACTGGGTGTACATGACTTTCTCCAAGCCCGGCGACGACGGCACCGCGACCGCGCTGGCCCGTGCGCGGCTGGGTGACGGCGCCCTGGTCGATGTCAAAGAGCTCTTTGTGCAGGACCGCTTCTCTTCCCCGGGCCGCCACTACGGCTCCCGGCTGGCCTGGCGCAAGGATGGCACCCTGTTGATGACCATTGGCGATCGTGGTGTGGACCGCTCCCGCGCTCAGGATATCAATGACCACGCCGGCAGTGTGCTGCGCCTGACCGAGACCGGTGGCGCGCCAGCCGATAACCCCTTTGCCGGGAAGGAAGAAGGCCACGATGAAATCTTCAGCTACGGCAACCGCAACATCCAGGGGCTGGCAGTGGGTGCCGATGGCCGAATCTGGGCCAGCGAGCATGCGGCCCGCACCGGGGACGAGCTGAACCTGATCGAGCCCGGCGTAAACTACGGTTGGCCGGAGGCCACCCGCAGCAAGGAATACAGCTCGAAGGCGCCGATTGGCAAGGCCAGCATGCCCGGCATGCGCGAGGCGCGGCATATCTACAGCGGTCGCTTTGCCCCCTCGGGCCTGGCGGCTGTGGACAGTGATCGTTTCCCCAGGTGGCGCGGCAATCTACTGGCCGGCGGCCTGGGCAGTGAAAAACTGCTGCGTGTGGTGCTGCAGGGTGACGATGTGCAGTCCACCGAGACCCTGATTGAAGGTGATCTGGGCCGTATCCGCGATGTGCGCCAGGGCCGGGATGGCTATATTTACCTGCTGAACGACCTGCCCGATGGCGGCCTCTTTCGTCTCGAGCCGGTAGAGAACTGAGCCCGTGCTGAACCTGGAGAAACTCCCCATGAAGAAAATGGCAAAAATATTCCCGCTGTTTTGTCTCGGGCTGGTATTCCTGCTTGGCGATATTGCCGCCGTGCAGGCGGAGCCGACCGAGGTGGTGGTGCGTGCCCGGGCCAAGGACGCAAAGTTTATTGGCTCGTCGATCGGTGGCGCCTCGGTAAGGATCCGTGATGCCGAGAGCGGCACCATCCTGGCTGAAGGCATAACCAGCGGCAGTACCGGTAATACCGACATCATCATGCGCCAGCCACATTCCCGCTACCAGGAGATAGGCGAAGGGGCCGCGGCCTTCCGCGCCGAACTGGATATCGAGGAGCCGGTATTCGTCACCGTCGAGGTACTGGCGCCCTATATCAAGAAGCAGGCGCGGGTGCTTGCCACCACCCAGACCTGGCTGGTGCCTGGCAAGTCGATTGACGGTGACGGGCTGGTGATCGAGATTCCCGGCATGGTAGTGGACATTCTCAGCCCGCAGACCCATCGCTATACCACCATGGCAGAAGCCCCGTTCGAGATTCGCGCCAATGTGGTAATGATGTGTGGTTGCCCGATTACCGATGGCGGACTCTGGGACGGCAGCAAGATGGAGGTGGCGGCGCTGGTCAAGAAAGACGGCAAGGCCTACCGGACTATTCCGTTGGCGATGACCGATACTGACAATACTTTTGCCGCTTCCCTGGCCCCCGAAGAACCGGGTGTTTACGAATTACGGGTCTATGCATTCGACGAGCGTACCGGTAATACCGGCGTGGACCGGGTGAGCTTTATCGTGCGCGAATAAACCGCACTGCCCACCCGTGTGCAAAAAAGTTTGTGCGCGGGTGGCCCCCCACTATGTTACGGCCCCCACCTCCCTCTTCCGCCAGCAACAGCTTGACAACAAAACGCCGGAACCATTAAGTTTTGCGCCCGCTGAACAGGCACCGTGTTTCCTGCCCTGCGCAATGCAGGGTAATTCACACTGGTGCAGCGAGTCCATCCATGGGACCCGTCACCACCTGGCGGTTGCTGCCCACTGCGGCAGGCCGTTCAGGCCACATTTCCCCGACAAAATACCGCATGGTGTTTGCCCATCCGGGACAATGTGTGCACTGATAGAATTAATCACAGGAGGAAGAATGCCTATGACTGGTGATCTGTACCCTTCGCGCATTGGCGGCAGGGAACAAATCATCCCCCGACAGGATCCGGTGGTTTTCCATAATCAGGCGCCGGATACCAGTAATCCCCTCAATCAGATGCAGCTGGCCCAGTACGAAAAAAACGGTTATCTGGTTTTTCCGGATTTTATGCCCGAAATGGTAGAACCATTGCAGGAAGAAGTGGTGCGAATGCAGCATTCACTGGCGGGGCGTGAAGAGCTTGTGTTTGAACCCCAGGGCAAGGAACTCCGCACAATCTTCAATCCCTGCCGCTTCAGCTCAGTGGCGAACGAATTTTTCCGGCATCCGAAAATACTGCCCATGGTGCAGCAGCTGCTTGGCTCAGATGTCTACTTGATGCAATCGCGGGTTAATAACAAGCCGGCCTATACCGGCAGATCGTTTGCCTGGCACTCGGATTTTGAAACCTGGCACGTGGAGGATGGCATGCCGCGTATGCGGGCACTTACCGCGTGGATCATGCTCAGTGAAAACCACGACCACAACGGCCCACTCTATGTAGTCCCGGGCTCCCACCACCTGTTTATCTCCTGCAGGGGCCGGACCGGCAGGGACAACTATAAAACTTCCCTGCGACAACAGAAACTCGGCGTGCCACAGCCTGATACCATGAATGAAATTCTTCGCGACCGGGAAATTCGCGCCATCACGGGCCGGCCCGGTACGCTGGTGATCCATGAATGCAACCTCCTGCATGGTTCCCCCGACAATATTTCCAGCAATCCGCGACAAGTGATGATGTGCGTCTACAACAGCGTACATAACCGGCCTCGCGCGCCATTTGGTGGGCAGGAACCGCGCCCGGACTTTCTCAGTAACCGGGACACGGCGCCGGTGAACCTCGCTGCCTGATCCCGGACAGGCCACAAACGGGTCGATAGTAAAAAGCTAAACTGCCTTACATCGGCCCGCTGGGCAGAAGGGAAGGTTACCGAAATGGATGAGCCGGGCAGACAAGCCCTGCGGCGCCAGCATCGCCCAGAAAATATCGCCCGGCGATTGCGCGAGCCCTCGCGCCCGCCAACACTCGGGGATTTTGTGCTGGGCGCTATCGACGGGTGCGTCACTACCTTTGCGATTGTATCCGGCGCCTATGGCGCCGGCTTCCCTTCAATCGTGGTGATAATCATGGGCTTTGCCAACCTGCTGGCGGACGGCTTCAGTATGGCGGTCAGCAACTATGAGGCGATACAGGCGCAGCTCGACCACGAATTTGCCATTCGCCGCACGGAAGAGCGGCATATAGACCTGGTGCCGGAGGGGGAGCGCGAGGAAATTCGCCAGATCTTCGCCGCCAAGGGTTTTCGCGATGCGACACTTGAGGAAATCGTGTCCACGATCTGTCGCGACCGGAAGCTGTGGGTGGAAACCATGTTGACCGAGGAACATGGCATCAGCCCGACGCGGGCCAGCCCATTGCGTTCTTCCATTGTCACCTTTTTCGCATTCCTGCTGGTTGGTGCCGTGCCGCTGGTGCCCTTTCTTTTGCCCGGGTTGGCAGAACCAGTGCGGTTTTACCTGAGTGCCGGGCTGTCAGGACTCGCTTTTTTTGCCGTGGGCGTGGGCAAGGGCTTCGTCAATGGTAGTTCGCTGCTGAGCGCCGGGGGGCGCACGCTACTGCTTGGGGGCAGCGCGGCACTGCTGGCGTTCCTGGTTGGTTATTTACTCAATAAGTTCACCTCTGGCTCATAATTTACGGCAGCGCCAAGTTGTGGGTTTACGGGGGCCATGCAAATCCGGATTAGCGGCCATGCATTGTTTCGTTGAAACTGGAAACCCGCTCACAAATTCCCTCCATTGCAGGAATCCGGTTAATCTGCCATTCGATGCTCCCCCGTAGACAAGCCCGCACCACTTGATATGCCAGAGCAAGTGATGCACCGAAACCAGATCAGGGGAGCAACCAAATGCGTAAGAATATTTTGTTTAGTGCAATGCTGGGCTGTGCGTTTTCCACCGCGGCCATGGCGGAAGGGATCTATATCAGCGGTAATATCGGCTACAACGACCTGGACGATATAGACACTGCCGGCGCTTTTTCCAGTGACTTTACCACCGGTGCAGGCACCAATATTCCGGTGGGCACCCCCCTGCCGGCCGGTACCGGCGTGAACTGGGATACCAGTGTCGACAGCGGTACCGCGATCTCCTTTGCTGTAGGTTATGGAATCGACCAGTGGCGTTTCGAGGCCGAGTACTCCATGGCCGACAACGATATTGACTCCCACGGGAGTGTTTCTGCTGCGGGTATTCCACTGGACGGGGAAGATGCAGCGGTGCTGATCAGTGGTCGGCAGGACAACCTGGGTGTCACCGTCGCTGACCTGGTGGCAGCAGGTGAAGGGGAAATCAGTGCGGATTACCTGTTCGTAAATGCCTATTACGATTTCGACCTCGGCACCGCGTTGACGCCATATATTGGTGCCGGTATCGGTAACGCAATGATTGATGTGGACTACAGCCCCTCCGGCGTCAGCATCATCGAGGACGACGACAGTGTGCTTGCCTACCAGTTTATGGGCGGTGCGAGCCTGGCCGTGAGCGAACAACTGGAAGTATTCGGTGGCCTGCGCTGGCGCCAGACTGATGACCTGTCCGTGAATGCAAGCCTGTTCCCGGCCGAGTTTGAAATTGGCGCTGACAGTTTCCTCGCCGAAGTTGGCACCCGCTGGCAGTTCTGACCAGGAAACAGACCGGTACGATGTTGCGGGCGTCACGGCTGGCAGGAATTCAACTGCCGCTCGTGGCGCCCGTTTTTAATTAGTGAGTGTTGCATTCCTCCTGTCGTTGAAAATCAGGTCTATCGTGAGAGAAGCGGGAGAGTATTTCCCCCGTGAGTGCTGTGGATCAGTTTTGAACCGGCATGGCGCGTTAACCAGAATCGCGCTGAAAGTCTGCAGGTTTTTAAACGGCACTTATCGCTGGACAGAGGTCCGCCGGTCGTGCGTCCACGTAAATATTCCAGGCGAATATGCAATTACAGGATGTAATTATGATCAGCAAGAAGCTAGCTATGACAGCACTGGCGGCAGCCCTCGCTTCCGTCTCCGCACATGCCGAAGATTTCTATATCAGTGGTTCGGTAAGCTGGAATGACATGGATGATATCGATACCGATGGCCGCTTTACCGGTGACTTTGTCACCGGAGAGGGGGTGGCGATTCCATCCGGTGTGGTCATTCCGCGCGGCACCCGGCTGCGCTGGGATACGGATATCGACAGCAGCTGGGGTGTCCAGCTGGCCGCCGGTTGGCGCATGCGCGAGTGGCGCTTTGAAGTGGAGTACGCCTGGGCCGAACACGACGTGGAGTCCCACAAAAATGTGCGTGTTGGCGGTGCAAATATCGACGGAGTGGATGCCGCTGTGCTCCTGACCGGACAGCTTGAGCCACTCGGTGTCACTGTGGGTGAGCTCGTCGATGGCGGCCAGGGTGATGTCAGTACCGACTTTGTGTTCTTCAACGCGTATTACGACTTCGATACCGGGACGCAGTGGCAGCCCTACCTCGGTGCGGGCCTGGGCAATGCCTGGGTGGACGTGGACTACAAACCCTCGGACGTGCGTATCGTCGATGATGACGATAGTGTCTTCGCCTGGCAGCTAATGGGTGGCATCAATTACCTGTGCACCGATGAGCTTACCTATTTTGGCGGTTTGCGCTGGCGTGAAACGGACGACGCCGAGGTTCGCTCGCGTTTGTTGCCGGCTGATTTCGATATCGATACCGAGAGCCTGATTGTCGAGATCGGCGCGCGCTGGCACTTCTGAGTACTAACGTCTGACAGGGCGACCGCGGGTAT
Organism: Microbulbifer sp. YPW16; assembly: GCF_021290385.1. Classification (GTDB taxonomy): domain Bacteria; phylum Pseudomonadota; class Gammaproteobacteria; order Pseudomonadales; family Cellvibrionaceae; genus Microbulbifer; species Microbulbifer zhoushanensis. The sequence goes on along the minus strand of NZ_CP089928.1, from coordinate 2,323,869 downwards.
GCGGGGACACCCGCGCGTCGCTGTTTCAGGCGACTACCACCTGGTTGCGACCCGCGTGCTTGGCGCGATAAAGGCGCGCATCGGCCTCGGCCAGCAGCTCAGTCTGGTTCTGTGTGCCATCACTGGACGCAGCGACGCCGAAACTCATGGACAGGCGCGCGGGCGGTTCGTACTGGTGGCCCAGCGCCTCCACCTTCTGGCGGAGCTTCTCCGCCAGCACGGAAGCGCCGCTGGTGCCTGTATTGGGAAGCAGCACCAGGAATTCCTCGCCCCCCCAGCGCGCCACCAGGTCGCCGGAACGGGTATTACCCTTCAGCACTGCCGCCACGTCTTTCAATACACGGTCGCCGAAGTTATGGCCGCGACTGTCATTGAGTGCCTTGAAGTGGTCCAGGTCGCCGATCAATATGGCGTGTACACCCAGCGCCTGGCCGGCCCGTTCCAGTTCCTGGAGAACCCGGTAGGCCTCGCGCCGGTTGGCGAGACCGGTAAGCGCATCGGTGGCGGCGTGGTTCTCGAGTTCCACGGTGAGGGTATTGAGCAGTTTCTGCGCCTCGTCCCGGCTGCTGTCCAGTAGCGCAGTCAGTGCGGTCAGGGCACCGAACACGGCAATAAAGCGGGCGCGATAGGCGACGTCATACTCTGCTGCCAGCCCGGGGAAATCCGGATAGAAGAGCACCAGAGCCGTGGCGGCGCCCACCGCCATAAGCACCAGGGTGCCAAGGCGGTAACCGAACAGGTTGATAAAACCCGGCACCAGCATTACTGCCCACATCAGGCCGGTATTGTTGACGCCGCCGGAAAGCAGCAGGTAGAAGTACAGGACCAGTAACAGGCAGGTGACCAGGACCGGTGTCTTGCTGCTGGGGTTCACCAGGTTGATGGCGATATAGGTAGCGAGGATCAGTGCCGTCACACCAAGCAGGGTCAGGGACTGCAGCAGTGCGCCGTCCGTGAGCGCCAGTACCGCCATGGCGGCAGTGATGGCGAGCGAGAAGATCAGCATATAGCCGGAGGCCTGCACCCGCCGGCGCAGGTCGAGTTCCATAGACCTGGCGGCGGGATTGTGTGCGGTGCTGTCCTGATGCCCTGAACCCATTGGGAATTCCTGTGTAACGGGCCTCAAAACTCCTGTGGGCCCGCTGACTCCGGCATGGCCCGGATGTCTTAAAGTGATCGTTGTTGCGCCGCCGTTGCAGGATACCCCGGGATCCGGCGGCGTGGTGCGCATGGCGCAAATCTAAATATTTAGATAAACCGCCGAGTATATTGTGATTTTTTGCGCCGCCAAAGCCCGGCTATAGTTTTAACAGCAACTTGACTGCGGAATTGTGCACTTTTGGAACCCTTGAGACTGACTTGTGGAAATATCCTGACTTTGCGTGCCGGGGCCCTGGTCTGCCCGGCTCACAAGCACCTGATACCCGGGCGCGGGCTGTCGGCACAGGTATACGAGCGCGGCGGTGAGCCGCTGCGGGATGCCTGTGTGCATGTCGCTGAGTGCGGGGTGGGCGAGGCGCGCATGTCTCGCGCATACAACCTGCCGGTGAAATACCTGTTGCACACGGTGACACCACAGTGGAGTAGTGGCGACCAGTGGGGTGCCCGGGCGCTGGTCGAGTTACGCCAGTGCTATCACAGTGTGCTGGACCTGGCGCGACAGGGAAAAATAGATACGTTGCTGTTTCCCGCCCTGGGGGCGGGCACCAATCGCTTTCCGCACAGTATCGCCGCGCACCAGGCACTGGAAGTGCTGCACCCGCGGGCGCATGAATTTAGCCAGATTACGGTTTGCCTCCACACCCCTGCGGCACTGGCTGAATGGCAGCAGGTGGAGCGCAGGTTCTTTACACCGTCATGACCGCAGTGGTGGCCGCTACCTGCAGCCAGTCCATGCGGGGCCCCGGATTTAGCGGACAGGCGGGCCTGCGGCCTGGCGGGAGAGCGGAAACGAAAAAGGCGGGCCAGTGGCCCGCCTTTCTCTTTGCACTCTGAAGTTAACGAGTGCTTACTTCTTGGCGCGCTTGCGCATGTTTTCCTGCAGGATCTTCTTGCGCAGGCGCAGGTGGTTCGGGGTCACCTCCACCAGCTCATCGTCCTCGATAAACTCCAGTGCCTGTTCCAGCGTGTGGCGGATCGGCGGGGTCAGGGTCAGGGCCTCGTCCGTACCGGCGGCGCGCACGTTGGTCAGCTGCTTGGCCTTGGTGGGGTTTACCACCAGGTCATTGTTGCGGGAGTGAATACCCACTATCTGGCCTTCGTAGATATCCTCACCGTGGCCCAGGAACAGGCGGCCGCGGTCCTGCAGTGTGTACAGGGCGTAGGCCAGGGTCTTGCCCTTGACCATTGAGACCATCACACCGTTGATGCGCTTGCCCACGTCACCCATTTTCACCGGGCCGTAGTGGTCGAAGATGCTGGTCATGATGCCGGAGCCGCTGGTCATGGTCAGGAACTGTGAGCGGAAGCCGATCATGCCGCGGGACGGCACGATAAAGGTCAGGCGCACACGGCCCTTGCCATCGGGCTCCATGTTCTTGAGCTCTGCCTTGCGCAGGCCCAGCTCTTCCATCACCGCACCCTGGTGCTGCTCCTCGACGTCGGCCACCACCTCCTCGTAGGGCTCCTGGATCTCGCCGTCGACTTCTTTCTGTACCACTTCCGGGCGGGATACGCCCAGCTCAAAACCTTCCCGGCGCATGGTCTCGATCAGCACCGACAGGTGCAGTTCGCCGCGGCCGGACACCTTGAATTTTTCCGGGGAATCGCCCTGCTCCACGCGCAGCGCCACGTTGTGGATCAGCTCCTGTTCCAGGCGCTCCTTGATATTGCGCGAGGTGACGAACTTGCCGTCCTGGCCGGCAAACGGCGAGTCGTTCACCTGGAAGGTCATACTCACGGTGGGCTCGTCGACGGACAGCGCCGGCAGGGCCTCGGGGTTTTCCGGGTTGCACAGGGTATCGGAGATGTTCAGTTCGCCCACACCGGTGATGCAGACGATGTCACCGGCGCTGGCCTGCTCCACTTCCACGCGCTCCAGGCCCAGGTAGCCCATCACCTGCAGTACCTTGGCCTTGCGCTGGTTGCCCTCGCGGTCCAGCACCACTACCTGCTGGTTGGGCTTGAGGGTGCCGCGGGTGATACGGCCCACGCCGATCACGCCCACATAGCTGTTGTAGTCCAGTGCGGACACTTGCATCTGGAACGGGCCTTTCTCGTCGACTTTCGGCGCTTCGACCTTGTCCACGATCATCTGGAACAGCGGCGTCATGTCGTCGGCCATGTCGGTGTCGTCCAGGCCGGCGATGCCGTTCAGGGCGGAGGCGTAGACCACCGGGAAGTCCAGCTGCTCATCGGTGGCGCCGAGGCTGTCGAACAGGTCGAACACCTGGTCCATCACCCAGTCGGGGCGCGCGCCGGGGCGGTCGATCTTGTTGATCACCACGATCGGGTTGAGGCCCTGCTCGAAGGCCTTCTGGGTCACGAAACGGGTCTGCGGCATGGGGCCGTCCACGGCATCCACCAGCAACAGCACGCTATCCACCATGGACAGGACGCGCTCCACCTCGCCGCCGAAGTCGGCGTGCCCGGGGGTGTCGACGATGTTGATGCGGTAGTCGTGCCAGCGGATGGCGGTGTTCTTGGCCAGGATGGTGATGCCGCGCTCACGCTCCTGGTCGTTGGAGTCCATTACGCGTTCCGCGCCCTCGTCGCGGCGGTCCAGGGTGCCGGACTGCTGCAGCAGCTTGTCCACCAGGGTGGTCTTGCCGTGGTCTACGTGGGCGATGATCGCAATATTGCGCAGGTTGTCTATCACTATGAACCTCTGAGGGGTAAAGCGCGCAGTCCCCTGACTGTCGCGTCAAATGTATCGGGGCGGGGGCTGACGGGCAGCGGCTCTCCGGCCAAAGGCGGCGATTATAGTGGCCAAGCGTGACAACTGCGAGCTGCTTTTGCATAAAAAGTGGTCAATTTTGGCCGGTCTGGCCCGGGAATGCCCCGCTCTGTGGCCAGGGCGGGGTCTTGGAGGGGGAGAAGCGGCTTGCCTCAGTCGGGCCGGTGGGGGATATGCGGGCGCAGCACGCCCACATTGCGATAGCCGGCGTCCAGCAGGTGGGAGGCATGCAGGCGGCTCATCACGCCGCGGCTGCAGTACAGCAGGTACTGCTTTTGCGGGTCCAGTCCGGCGAACGCACTGTTCAGGCGGTAGAAGGGAATGGTCTCCACGTCGCTGCCCTCTATCTCCAGCGGGTCCACTTCCTCCTCGTCCGGGTGGCGGATATCGATGACCACCGCGTCGCCGGGCTCGGCGAGGATCTCAACCTCCGGCGCGCCTTCGGTCACATCCTCCATGACCTTGTCGATGTTCTGCAGCACACGCTCGTCGATGGCGCGGTCGAGGACACTGAAATCGAAGTGGCCCTCTTCCTCCTCCACCCGCGACAGCTTGGCCCGGGTGGTGGGCTTGACCGAGATGACCCCGCAATACTCGGGCATATTGGCCGCAAACTCCTCGGTGCCGATCTCCCGCGCGGTGCGGATGATGTCGCCCTTGTCGCTGGTGATCAGTGGGCGCAGCACCAGGGTGTCGGTGACACTGTCGATCACTTTCAGGTTCTTGAGGGTCTGGCTGGATACCTGGGCAATGGCCTCACCGGTCACCACCGCGTCTACCTTCAGCTCGTTGGCGATGGCCGTGGCGGCGCGCAGCATCATGCGCTTGAGGATCACGCCCATATGGGAGTCGTCCACATTCTGCAGTATCTCGGCTACCACCTCGTCGAAGGGCACGGTGATGAACTTTACCCGGTGCGATGAGCTGTAGCGGTTCCACAGGTAGTAGGCCACTTCCTTGACGCCCAGTTCGTGGTCGCGCCCCCCAAGGTTGAAGAACAGGAAGTGGGTGCGGATGCCGCGTTTCATGGTCAGGTAGCTGGACACGGTGGAGTCGAAGCCACCGGAAACCAGCGACAGGACCGGGTCCTGGGTACCCATGGGGAAGCCGCCCAGGCCGGCGTGCTGTTGCTCCACCACGTTGAGCTTGTCGTGGCGGATCTCCAGGCGCACGGTGATATCCGGGTCCTTCAGCTTGACCCCGGCGGCCCCGGTGTTCTTGTTCAGGCCGCCACCCACGTACTGCTCTACATCCAGGGACTGGAAGTCGTGCTTGCCGCTGCGCTTGACCCGCACACAGAAAGTCTTGCCGTCCAGCTTGTCGCCCCACACGGACAGGGTCTTCTCATAGATGTCGTGGAAATCACCAAGGGGGTACTGGCGCACCCGGGCGAAGTTGGCGATACCGGGGGTGTGTGCCAGTACCTCCTCGATGCGGTCCGCCAGGTGCGAGACGGCATCCGGTGCAATCACCTCTATCTTTTCCCAGTCCTTCAGCACCTTGATGCGGTCATCGAGCCGATGCAGCATGATGCGCAGGTTGTCCTTGAGCTGCCGCGACATGCGCTTGCGCACCGGGTTGCTCTTGATGGTGATCTCGGGGAAGAACTTGACGACAAAGTGCATGATGAGTTGTTGACCGGGTACCGCAGGTTGATGATGAGCACGGAATTATAAACAGTCTGGCTGTAAATTCACCGGGCCGGGGAGCAGTTGGGGGTGACTGGCGCAATGTTGAATATTGTGCTGCACTGAATTTGTGCGCCAGGGTCCCAATTCGTGCCATTTTGGTGCGCAGATTGGTGGCCGGCGCGCCAGTTTGCGTCTATTTTGCTCAGGGCGGCGCCCAATCCGTGCCCTGGACCCCGGTGCCCGTGGCTCCGGCCCAATTGCCCCAATTTGGCACACTCCTTGCTTCAGTACTGACCACGAACAGTACGCCGTCGCTAAAGAGTCGAGCCTCACCAAGGGTTAACGTTCAGCGACCTACAAACTTTCAAGACCTGGAGGACAGCAATGTCAGCGAATACGCTCGGTTTGATTAAAGAGAGTGAAGCCAAATGGGTAGACCTGCGCTTTACCGATTCCAAGGGTAAGGAGCAGCACGTCTCCCTGCCGACTTCCGAAGTCGACGGCGAGTTCTTCGAAGAGGGCAAGATGTTCGACGGCTCCTCCATCGCCGGCTGGAAAGGCATCAACGAGTCCGACATGATCCTGATGCCGGATGACGAGGCCTCTTTCCTGGACCCGTTCACCGATGAGCCCACTGTGATCGTGCGCTGCAACATCGTCGAGCCGTCCACCGGCCAGGGTTACGAGCGCGACCCGCGTTCCATCGCCCTGCGCGCCGAGGAATACCTGAAGTCCACTGGCCTGGGCGACACCGCGCTGTTCGGCCCGGAGCCCGAGTTCTTCGTATTCGACGACATCACCTGGGGTGCCGAGATGGGCGGTGCCTTCTACAAGATCAACTCCGAGGAAGCGGCCTGGTCCTCCAGCATGCCGCACCCGGAAGGCAATATCGGCCACCGCCCGGGCGTCAAGGGCGGTTACTTCCCGGTACCGCCGGTCGACTCACTGCACGACGTGCGTGCCGCCATGTGTTCCGCCATGGAGCAGATGGGCCTGCACGTTGAAGTGCACCACCACGAAGTGGGTACCGCTGGCCAGTGTGAAATCGGCGTTGGCGCCAACACCCTGACCAAGAAGGCGGACGAGGTGCAGATCCTCAAGTACGCGGTGCACAATGTTGCGCACGCCTACGGCAAGACTGCCACCTTCATGCCCAAGCCGCTGGTAGGCGACAACGGTTCCGGCATGCACATCCACATGTCCTTCAGCAAGGACGGCGTGAACCAGTTTGCCGGTGACGGCTATTCCGGCCTGTCCGAGACCGCCCTGTACTACATCGGTGGTGTCATTAAGCATGCGCGCGCCATCAACGCGTTCGCCAACGCCTCGACCAACTCCTACAAGCGCCTGGTACCGGGCTTCGAGGCGCCGGTGATCCTGGCTTACTCCGCGCGCAACCGCTCTGCGTCCATCCGCATTCCGTACGTTGCCTCCCCGAAAGGCAAGCGCATCGAGGCCCGCTTCCCGGACCCGACCGCCAACCCGTACCTGGTGTTCGCCGCCATGCTGATGGCCGGCCTGGACGGCATCAAGAACAAGATCCACCCCGGCGACCCGGCTGACAAGGACCTGTACGACCTGCCGGCGGAAGAAGTGGCCGAGTACCCGACCGTTGCCTCCAGCCTGGAAATGGCCCTGGATGCCCTGGACGCGGACCGCGCCTTCCTGACCGAGGGCGGCGTATTCTCCGACGACGCCATCGATGCCTACATCGAGCTGAAGCGTGAGGAAGTGGAGCGCCTGAACATGACCACTCACCCGGTCGAGTTCGACATGTACTACTCCGTATAGGCGCCCTCACGCAATCCGCGTGTCAAGAAAGCCCGTACCGTCTGGTACGGGCTTTTTTATTGGGGGTAAACTAGCCTTCACCTAATGAAGCCCCGCCATTTTGCGGGCATGCCGGAGGCAGGAGTGCCAATGCGCAGATACCACACCATCACCGGCGCTGTCGTCGCAACCTTTGCCGCAGCGGCCCTCATGTTCGCCACTGCCGGGGCGCTGGCGGGCGGTTCGGGGGAAGATGACGCCAGCGACGGCAAGGCGATCTACAAGACCGTGGGCCCGGATGGTAAGGTGACCTTCACCGATGTACCGCCGGAAGACGGCAAGGCGGAACGTATCAGGCTGGCTCCCACCAACGTGCAGCCGATCGTGCGGCCGCGCCCCATGCCCACGCGCAAGCTGTCACCCAATGACCGGCGCGAACGCGACAGGCCCCTGGGCCCTATCAACTTCGCCATCGTCAGTCCCCAGAGTGGCGCCACCATTCCCCCGGGACAGCGCTTGATCGTCTTGCGGGTGGCCATCGACCCGGCGCCTCCCGGCGGTTACCGCTTTTTCGCCGTAGTCGACGGCCGGCCGTGGCAGGGCAGTTCCAGTGGCAACAGCCTGGATATCTCCGCACTGGAGCGGGGCACTCACGATATCCAGGCCGTGCTTACCGATCCCGACGGCCAGGTGCTGGCGCGCTCCCAGCCCATCACCATCTTCGTCAAGCGCCCGGGCGGCACCCTGCCGGACAACCCCTCCCCGCAGGCGGTGCCCGCGCCCCAGGCACCCACGGCGCCGGGCGTGCCCCAGTCAACCAGCCAGTCCCGGCGCTCCCGCAACTGAAGGCGGCCCGCTTTCTCCCGCCCGGCTGACCGGGCGGGCGCACTTCCACACCAAAATGATGCGCCTGCACTGGCGTTTTTTTGATCTATGCACCACAATGGTGCGCTCGGGGGCTGGCTATTGCCTGCCTGCCCCCGGAACTCACCGCACTCACTATCGTGCGCCATTTTGGTTTGCTTCTTGCACTGTCTTAAACAGTGCTGGCGGGCACCGCGACCTCAGGGTACGCCGTGCCCCAGAACCGCCCGCTGAATGACCCCGGGACTTTTGCATGTTGAATGACCGCCAGTTGCGTCAACTGTTGGACAACCTTTCCGCCGCAGTACTGGTGCTGGATGAGCGCCTGGCGCTCTGCTACCTGAACTCCGCTGCCGAGGACCTGCTGGCCGCATCCAGTGCCAGGGTCAGCGGGCAGCCGCTGGAAGAGGTCGTGCGGGAATCTGACGCCGCGCAGCGCGCCATGCGCGGGGCGCTGGTGAGCGGGCAGAAGTACACCGTGCGACGTGCCACCTGGCACCTGCACAACCTGGAAACCTGTACCGTCGATTACTCGGTGAGCCCGGTGGCGGAGCTGGGCCTGTTGCTGGTGGAAGTGCAGACCATGGACCGGCTGCTGCGGATTGCGCGGGAAGACGCCCTGATCGATGCCCAGGAAACCACCCGCAACCTGGTCCGCGGCATGGCCCACGAGGTGAAGAACCCCCTGGGCGGAATCCGCGGCGCGGCACAGCTGTTGCAGCGGGAGCTGCCGGACCCGGAGCTGGCGGAATATACGCAGATCATCATCGACGAGGCCGACCGCCTGCGGAACCTGGTGGATCGCCTGCTGGGGCCACGCCAGCCCGCCAATATGCAGCCCACCAATGTGCATGAGGTGCTCGAGCGGGTGGCGCAGCTGATCGACGCCGAGTGCGATGGGGAGCTGAGCATACGCCGTGACTACGACCCGTCGATCCCCGACCTGCCGGGCGACAGGGAACAGCTGATCCAGGCATTGCTCAATATTGCCCGCAACGCCATGCAGGCTGTCGACGAGAGCATCGGTTTGCCGGCGGGACAGATCGTGCTGCGCACGCGCATCCAGCGCCAGTTCACCATCGGCAAGCACCACTGCCCGCTGGTGTGCAGGATCGAAATTGAGGACAACGGCCCGGGTATCCCGGAAGACATCCGCGAGCGGATTTTCTTCCCGATGATTTCCGGGCGCGCGGAGGGCTCCGGGCTGGGGCTCTCTATTTCGCAAAACATCATCAACCAGCATCGCGGACTGATTAAGTGCGACAGCCAGGCGGGACAGAGTGTGTTCCAGATTTACCTGCCGCTGGAAACCGAATAAACGATTAGACACTGGGAAAGACCATGAGCAACCGCGTTTGGATCATTGACGACGACCGATCGATACGCTGGGTACTGGAGCGGGCCCTGACCCGGGCCGGTATCGAGACCAAGTGCTACGAGAGTGGTGACCGGGCACTGGACGATTTCTACAGCGACTCCCCCGATGTGGTAATCAGCGATATTCGCATGCCCGGTGCCGATGGCTTCAAGTTGTTGCAACGCTTCCAGAGCGAACGCCCGGCCCTGCCAATCATCATCATGACGGCACACTCCGACCTGGACAGCGCCGTGGCCGCCTACCAGGGCGGTGCCTTCGAATACCTGCCCAAGCCGTTCGACGTCGACGAGGCGGTGGCTGTGACCCGCCGTGCCCTGGCCCATGCCAGCGAGCAGCAGGGCGGTGAGCAGGTCAGCCTGGAAAACAGCCAGGCCAGCAAGGAGATTATCGGCGAGGCGCCGGCGATGCAGGAGGTGTTCCGCGCTATCGGTCGCCTGTCCCATTCCAATATCACCGTATTGATCAATGGCGAGTCCGGTACCGGTAAGGAACTGGTGGCCCAGGCGCTGCATAACCACAGCCCCCGCCGCAGCCAGCCCTTTATCGCGTTGAACATGGCCGCGATTCCGAAGGACCTGATGGAATCCGAACTGTTTGGCCATGAAAAGGGTGCCTTCACCGGTGCCGCCGCGCAACGTACCGGCCGCTTCGAGCAGGCCAATGGCGGCACATTGTTCCTTGATGAAATCGGCGATATGCCGCCGGAAACCCAGACCCGCCTGCTGCGGGTGCTGGCCGATGGTGAGTTCTACCGCGTGGGTGGCCACACCCCGGTCAAGGTGGATGTGCGCATCATTGCTGCCACCCACCAGGACCTGGAGCGACTGGTGGAGGAGCATAAATTCCGTGAGGACCTTTTCCACCGCCTCAATGTAATCCGCATCCATATTCCGCGCCTGTCTGACCGTCGCGAGGATATCCCGCGGCTGGTGCAGCATTTCTTTACCAGCGCCGCCAAGGACCTGGGGGTGGAGCCGAAGATCCTGCTGAAGGAGACCGAGGAATACCTCACCGGCCTCGACTGGCCCGGCAACGTGCGCCAGCTGGAGAATACCTGTCGCTGGATTACCGTAATGGCCTCCGGCCGCGAGGTGCATATTGAGGACCTGCCGCAGGAGCTGCACCAGCAGACCGCCGGCACCCAGGCCCCGCAGGACTGGCAGAAGGCACTGCGCCTGTGGGCCGACCAGGCCCTGGCCAATGGCCGCCGCGAGATCCTCAGTGAGGCGGTGCCCCAGTTCGAGCGCGCGCTGATCGAGATCGCACTCAAGCACACCGCAGGGCGCAAGCGCGATGCCGCCGAACTGCTGGGCTGGGGCCGCAACACGCTGACCCGCAAGCTGAAAGAGCTGGGCATGAACGGCGACTCCGAGTAGAGCCGTGCCAGTGGATGGCGTCAGTCATTAACCCTGAGAGGCCGCTTTCCGGAGCGGCCTCTTTACTTTCAGGCTATGGCCGAATTGCAGTGGCAAAGACTGAATTGAAAACGAGAGAAATCTTTTGAATGTATGTCGACCTGCAAACGGATGATTTATCGGATGGCGCGGTTATCGAATTACTGCGTGCGCACCTGGAAGATATGCGCAAATACTCTCCGGAGGCCAGCATTCATGCCCTCGATACAGGCAAGCTGAAAGATCCGCGTATGACTTTCTGGGCCGCCCGTGTCGATGGCCAGCTGGCCGGCTGCGGGGCCCTTCGGGAAATCTCGCCGCGGCTGGGCGAGATCAAGTCAATGAAAACCGGGTCAGCTTTCCTGAGAATGGGGATAGCCGCCCGGGTGCTTGAGGCAATCATGCGCGAGGCGCGGCGGCGTGGTTATACCCGGATCAGCCTGGAGACCGGCACGCATAACGCGTTTGAGCCGGCGGTTGCACTGTATAGAAAATATGGTTTTATCGAATGCGGACCATTTGCCGACTATGCGCCTGATCCCTACAGTAGGTTCCTGACCAGAGCCATCCGGGAGAAAACCGGGATGGTGTGACCGCCCGGGAAACTGCCTGGAAGCCAATGGAACCACAACTCCTCTATCGATTCGCCGCAGATCTCGTGCTGTTCCTGCACGTGCTCTTCGTTGCCTTTGTGGTCAGCGGCCTGCTGTTGATCCTGGTCGGGAGGCTGCGAGGCTGGGCCTGGGTGCACAATCCCTGGTTCCGCCTGGCGCACCTGATGGCAATCGGGGTCGTGGTTTTACAGGCGTGGCTGGGGGTGATCTGCCCGCTCACCACCTGGGAAATGGCATTGCGGGCGCGGGCCGGGGAAGTGACCTATACCGGCTCCTTTATCGCCCACTGGCTGGAAAGCATCCTCTACTACCGTGCCCCGGCCTGGGTCTTTGCGCTCTGTTACACGGTGTTTGGGCTGCTGGTGGTGCTCAGCTGGTTCTGGGTGCGACCGCGGCCATTCCGCCGCCGGTAAGCCAGCTCCTGTCGCGCTGGTGGTGCCAGGATACCGTGGCAGGAATTCCGGGATTCCTGCCACAGACAGGCTCAGCCCTTACGGGCCACACCCAGCTCCCCCAGGGTCTGAGCCATGTCCTCGGCGCTGGTGGCGGGCTTGATATCCCGATCGATCTTGAGGACCTTGCCGTCCTTGCCGATGTAGACAGTCACCCGCTTGGCGATGTTCAACGCCGGCACCAGCACGTCATAGGCTTTTGCCACTTTCCCCTCGGGATCACTGAGCAGCGGGAAATCCGCTTTCTCTGCGGCGGCGAACTTCTTGTTGGTTTCCACCTCGTCAGTGCTCGCCATAAAGTAGGCCACGTCGTACTCACGGATCAGGTGGCCGTTTTCCGCCAGTGACTTGCACTCGATGGTGCAGCCCCTGGTGAACGCCTTTGGATACCAGGCGATGACCACCGCCCGCTTGCCGCGAAAGTCGTCCAGGGAGTAGGTCTTGCCGTCGGAAGCCTCCAGGGTGAAGTCCGGGGCCGGCTGGCCCACTTCCAGGGCAAGCGCCGGCAGGCTTACCAGCGTGGCCAGCAGCAGGGTCAGTGCATGTCTCATCGAATTCTCCGGGTAGGTATTTACTGGATCGGGTGATGGCTATGCTAACGCGCCGGGAGCGGTGCTGCCATTGGCCGGGCTGGCACAGGCCCGGGACTTGAATTACATTCATACGCAAAACCCGGCACCCGGATTGGTGCCGCCGGCTATTTTCCAGGGACTGGAGGCACGGTATGCGTGCATTGCATTTCTTTGGCCTGGCTATCCTGTTGATTTCGGTGGCCGCGCCGCCGCAGGCACTGGCCGTCCAGGGCCAGCACCTGTTTATTCTCTCCGGCCAATCCAACATGGCCTGGCTCGATGCGGATGCTTTCTTCACACCGCTGGTGGCTGCAGAGTTTGGCCGGGATCGCATCCTCGTGGTCAAGGATGCCCAGGGAGGCCAGCCGATCCAGCGCTGGCTGGTGGCCCCACAGGAGGGTATCGGGGATCCGGGCAAACAGGTGGGTGACCTGTACCAGAGGTTGTTGCGCAAGGTTGGGCGCGCCACGCACGGGAAACACCTTGCGTCGGTAACTTTTGTCTGGATGCAGGGTGAGAATGACGCCAGGTTTGGTCGCAGCGCCGCCTACGGCCCTGCCCTCGGCACGCTGGTGACACAACTGCAGCGGGACCTGGGACAGCCGCAGATCAATGTGGTGATCGGTCGCCTGAGCGATTACGGCCTGGCGCGTCGCAGCGCCGCCCACTGGCAGCGCATCCGCGAGATCCAGGTGCAGTTCGCTGAAAGCCGGCCCGGGGCGGCCTGGGTCGATACCGACGACCTGAACGATGGCTTGAACCGGGATGGCAGGCAGGTGGCCAATGACCTGCACTATTCCACCACCGGATACCGGGTCCTGGGTGAACGGTTTGCAAAGCGCGCGATCGAATTGATCCGTCGGGAGGGCGGGGGATTCCGGCCGGCTGCGCAGCCATAGTGCTTCCCACGGCAGCCGGTGCGCAGCTGGTCCAGAATAGTAAGAAGCTGCCGGAAGCCGTCATGACCTTCAATACTTTTTTTTCAAGTCTCCCGCTGTGGGGTGTCTGCGCCTTTGCCATCATGGTGGTGCTGGTGTCACTCGCCGCCGGCATGTTGCTGGGGCGTATACTCGCACGCGGCAACAAGGAGGTCAGCGAGGGCTCCATCGGCAGTATCGTCGCGGCCACCCTGGGCCTGCTGGCGTTTATGCTGGCGTTTACTTTCAATATGACAGCCGAACGCTTCGGTGCGCGCAAGGCCCTGTTGCTCGAAGAAATCAACGCCATCTCCACCGCTTACCTGCGGGCGGATTTTCTCGATGAGAAGGGCACGGCACGGGCACGGGAATTACTGGCCGAGTATGCGCAGGTCCGGGCGTTCGACCCGTATACCCTTGACGAGCGGGAATATCTGCGGGCACTGGCCCGTAGCGAGCAGATCCAGGCGTCCCTGTGGGCCCTGGTGGCGGAGCACGAATCCCGTGGTTATGGCGCGGGCGAGCTGAGGGCCTTTTACCAGCCCCTGAATGAGGTATTCGACTACCATACCCGGCGGGTCCTGGTGGGTGGGCGCTACCAGATACCCGCTCCTATCTGGATGGCACTCTACGCAATCACTGCGCTGTCGATGTTCGGGATCGGCTTCCAGCTGGGCACCAGCCGGGGGGCTTCGCCACTGGTGGCCCTGGCGCTGGCACTGGCGTTTTCACTGGTAATCCTGCTGATCGAGGACCTGGACCGTAGTTACGAGGGCCTACTGGTGGTGGACCAGGGGCCAATGGCAGAACTGAGCCAGCAGTTACAGGCGGCCGAGCGCAGGCGGCTGGGCGCCGGCCCGGATTAGCGCGGCTATCATCGACTGGCGAGCGGATTCCGGCTGGGCCAGACTTGTCCTAAATTGCCCCGGTCCCCCATGTACGCCGAAGACCTGTTCCATACCATGCCTCTGGCCGCCGTCTATGTCTTAACGGTGCTGTTTGTACTTGCCGCGCTGGGGGCGGGCCTGGTCGTGGGGCGCTGGTCGGTACATCGCTACGGGGAACAGAAAGAATCCTCGATGCGCAATGCCATCACGGCCACCCTGGGGCTGCTGGCTTTCCTGCTGGCGTTTACTTTCAACATGACTGCCGACCGCTTCAACCAGCGCAAGGCCCTGCTCGTGGAGGAAGTGAACGCGATCCATACGGCATACCTGCACGCGGACTTCCTTGTGCCGGATGCCGCGGCCCGCGCCAGGTCGCTACTGGCGGCCTACACGGACCTGCGTGATTTTGATCCGTTGAAGGAAAAAATCACTGCCGATGACCTGCTCCAGAGTGAGCGCCTGCACCAGCAGCTGTGGGAACTGGTCGATGAGCACGTGGCCGAAAAATACGATGCCGGCTACCTGCGCCAGTTCGTGGAGCCGGTCAGTGACGTAATCAATAAACATTATTCGCGGGTGGTGGTGGGGCTGGAGTTCCGTATTCCCACGCCCATCTGGCTGGCACTGTACTTCATGACGGCACTGGCAATGCTCGCCATCGGCTACCAGTTCGGTATCAGCCGCGGGGGGTCGGTGCATGTGGCGGTGACCCTGGCGATCACCTTCTCCACCGCGATCCTGCTGATCGCCGACCTGGACCGCGCCACTGAGGGCACGCTGGTCATCGAGCAGCGGCCGATGGCAGAACTGAATGAGCACCTGAAGCGGGCGGAGAAGGCCCGTCGCGACGACACTGTGCCCGATGTGCACTGACTATTTTTGTGTCGTCGCAACTCCAGTACGGAAATTCACAGGGACTTCATCTCGGCGGAGTTGATGAACTCGCGCATGAAAATTTCCCAGAATGCCATAAAAAGTGCAGCCAGCAACGGACCTATGGCAAAGCCACTGATGCCGAACATCATCAGCCCGCCGATGGTGGAAAACAGCACGATATAGTCTGGAAGCTTGGTATCGCGCCCCACCAGGATCGGGCGCAGCAGGTTGTCCACCAGGCTGATTACCGCCACACCGAAGATCAGCAACACCGTGCCCTTGACCACATCGCCGATGGCATAGAGGTAGATCGAGGCGGGCAGCCAGATCAGTGCAGCGCCGATGGCGGGCAGCAGTGACAACAGCGTCATCACCACGCCCCACAGCAGTGGAGCCGGCAGCCCCAGGGCCCAGAAAATCAATCCGCCCAGGGTGCCCTGGGTAACCGCCACCACCAGGTTGCCCTTGACGGTGGCCCGGGTGACCTCGGCGAATTTGGCCAGCAGCAGGTGCTCGCGCTCATCGCCCAGTGGCAGGGCACGGATCAGCAGCCCCACCAGGGATTCGCCGTCGCGAATCAGGAAGAAGGTCAGGTAGAGCATCAGGCCCAGCATCACGAAGAAATTCACCGTATTCTGGCCGAGCGCCAGGGCATTCTTGGCGATCAGGCTGCCGGCGCTCATGAAGCCGCTCAGCAGGCGCTCGCGCAGCTGGTCCAGGTCGATACCGATGCGTTGCATCAGGGCCTCGAAGCCGGGGAAGGCGCTGCGCACCCGATCCACCTGGCCGGCCACGTCGATCTCGCCGCTCTGGACTTTCTGGTAGACGCTGGCCGCCTCATTGACGAACGAGCTGGCCACCACCAGCACCGGTATCACGACCAGCACCATACACAGCAGCAGCGTCAGCAGTGCCATCAGGTTGGGCCAGTTCGGGTAGCGACGGGACAGGGTGCGATGCACGGGAAAGAAAATCACGGCGATGGCACAGGCCCAGAAAATGGGCGTGAAGAAGGGCCTGAGCAGAAAGGTAAATGCCACTGTCACCAGCAGCAGCGCAGCGATGAATGAGCGCCGTTCCAGCTTTTCCTGAACCAAGGGAGCCCCCGCGGTTATTGTTGTCGATGCGCGCTATGCTACCACTGCCGCTCGCCTCCAGGGCAACCGGGCGTCGCAATTACCAGCGCCGGTAACCGCAGGTGTCCACATGGAAGCGCACACCGCTGTATATCCCCAGCCCCATATTCCACTTCTTGCCCACTTTGCGGTGGATATCCCGCAGGATGGGAATCAACTCCTCGCGGGTGTAATCGCGCTCCGGCACCACGTCGATGCCACAGAAATGCATATGCTTGCTGCGCTTGGAGCCGCCGGCCTTGGCGTTATAGGCCGGGGTGCGCCAGCCGGACAGGACGGTTACCGGGCCGATACGGGGAATAATTTCGTCCTGCAGGACGCGCAGCGTATCCACCATGGTCTCCCAGTTCTGCTCCGGTGGAATGGCGAACGGTGGCTCATCGATTTTCTGCCAGTCACTGCCCTGGCGCAGCAGCTGGTATGAGGGGAGCACGCCATCGACCTTGTTGAGGAAGAGGAAATGCTGCAGGCGGGTGTAGAGTTCTCGCCGGTCGCTGTCGCCGAGGAAACGCTCGAAGGCGCGCGCCGAGGCGGCCGCGTAGCCCTTGATGTCATATACCTCGGGGATCTCGGCGGTTTCCGGGATACGCTCTACCGGGGCATACTCCCGCGGGGTAACGGCGCGCTCCGCCAGTTCGCGGACCTTGTCCACGGTGAGGATCACCAGCAGCAGGATGCCCGCCAGCACCGCGGCGGTGATCCACAGTACCCGCTTGCGCTCGATATGTATGTCGATCCACTCGTGATCGGGGCTCTCCTTGATATCCATTGCTCAACCGCTCCTGGAAAAACTGCCTACCAGCTGCGGTAACCGCAGGTGTCGATATGGAAACGCACGTTGCTGTAGATACCCAGCCCCATCCGGCTGGGCTCGCCCAGCCGCGCGTGCAGCATCTTCAGCTCCTCCACCAGTTCCTTGTGGCTGATATTGGACAGTGGCACCAGGTCCAGGCCACAGAATTCCCGGTGCTTGCTGCCACCGGCACCGCCACCCTTGCGGTTGTAACTGTCGGTGCGGTACGCGGAGAGGATTTCCACCGGCCCGATTGCCGGGACCAGTTCGTCCCGCACCAGTGCCAGGGTGTTCACCATATTCTCCCACTGCCGGCGCGGGGGGATGGCGAAGGGCGGCTCATTGATGTCCAGCCAGTCGGAACCCTGGCGAAAGAGCACGCCGGCCTCGACCACGTCACCGGCGCCCTCGGCCCGGAGGTAGCCTTCCAGGGCCTTCATGCGCGTGCGGTTGTCCCCCTGGCGCAGGAATGCCCTCAGTGCATGGTCGGCGGGCACGCGATAGCCCTGCACATCGCGATAGGGTTTTTCCAGCGCCTTGAAATAGAGGTAGAGCCACAGGCCACCGACGATTCCCAGCAAAATCAGCACGATGGCGGCGATCACCAGGCGATTGGTGCGCTGGCCCGGTGGTCGGGTCCGATAGCTGGAAAACGGCTGGCCTGCTGGCATGGGCTTACCTGTGCCTGTGGTCGTCGTCGCGATGGATCTGGCGCCTTCGGCGGCGCGTCATTTATTCAATATAGTCGCTATCTGCCCAATCCTCCGGCGTGACCGTGCCGGCCCCAATAAAAACGCCCCCGGGGAATGCTCCGCGGGGGCGTTTTGAATCCGCGGCGACCCGGGTGGGGCGCCGGCGGTCAGGCTCAGGCCCGGGGGCCGGCGCCCTTGACGGTTGCGCTCACTTCGAACTTCTCGATGTTCTCGGCGAACAGCTTGGCCAGTTTGGCGGCCTGCTCGTCATAGGCGCCCTGGTCGGTCCAGGCCTCGCGCGGGTTCAGGTAGGCCTTGTCCACGCCCGGTACGTCCAGCGGGATATCCAGGTTCAGGGCTTCCAGGTGCTGGGTGTCGGCGCCTTCCAGCGCGCCGCTCTGGATCGCGGCGATCACTGCGCGGGTCACCGGGATCGGGAAGCGCTTGCCTTTGTCACCGGAGCCGCCGGTCCAGCCGGTGTTTACCAGGTAGACATTGGAGCCGAAGTCCTCGATACGCTTCATCAGCAGGTCGGCGTACTCGCGCGGTGCGCGCGGCATAAAGGGCGCGCCGAAGCAGGTGGAGAAGGTCGGGTGGATACCCGCTTCCGCGCCCAGTTCGGTGGAGCCCACGCGGGCCGTGTAGCCGGACAGGAAGTGATAGGCGGCCGCTTCCTTGGACAGGATGGATACCGGGGGCAATACGCCGGAAACGTCGCAGGTCAGGAAAATCACATTCTTGGGCTCGCCGGCCTGGTTGCCCGGCTGGCGCATCACCACGTGCTCCAGGGGATAGGAGCAGCGGCCGTTCTCGGTCAGGCTGGTGTCGTGGTAGTCGGGGGTGCCGGCGTCGTCGGTCACCACGTTTTCCACGATGGCTCCGAAGCGGATGGCATCCCAGATCACCGGCTCGTTTTCACGGCTCAGGTTGATGGTCTTGGCGTAGCAGCCGCCCTCGATATTGAACACGCCGCCCTTGGCCCAGCCGTGCTCGTCGTCACCGATCAGGTAGCGTTCCGGGTCGGCGGACAGGGTGGTCTTGCCGGTGCCGGACAGGCCGAAGAACAGGCATACATCGCCGTCCTTGCCGACGTTGGCGGCGCAGTGCATGGGCATGACGTCTTTTTCCGGCAGCAGGAAGTTCTGCACGGAGAACATGGCTTTCTTCATCTCGCCGGCGTAGCGCATGCCAGCCAGCAGTACCTTGCGCTGGGCAAAGTTGATGATCACGCAGCCCTCGGAATTGGTGCCGTCGCGCTCGGGTTCACAGACGAAGTTGGGGGCGTGCAGGATGCGCCACTCTTCCTTGCCCTTGGGATTGTATTTGTCCGGGCGGATGAACATGTTGCGGGCAAACAGCGAATGCCAGGCGGTCTGGGCGGTGACGACGACCGGCAGGTAGTAGTCCTCGTGCTGGCCCACGTGCAGCTGCTGGACAAAGGTGTCGGAGCCGGAAACAAACTCTTCCACCTTGCTCCACAGCGCGTCGAACTTGTCCTGCGGGAAGGCGCGGTTCACGTTGCCCCAGGCGATGCTGTCGCTGGTGGAAGGCTCTTCCACCACGAAGCGGTCGGCCGGGGAGCGGCCGGTGCGCGCACCGGTTTCGGTTACCAGCGCGCCGGTGTCGGACAGCTTGCCCTCGCCACGCAGCAGCGCCTGTTCAACCAGTTGCGCCGCAGACAGGTTCTTCATCACCTGCGCCGTATCATCGGTCTGTGCCATTCGTCGATTACCCGTGAAAGTTGTATGGAGTAAAACATAGTACGACCGCGCCACAGGGAGCGCGGCCGGTAATATTCGGGTGGCGAATTATGGCAAAGTTCAATTTGGCGGGATAGCAAAAAAGGCTATTTTTTACCCAATGACAGCGTTGTCTGGCAAAATTTTGTGCTGTTTTATCCGCCTGTATGATGTCGATAAATGCGCCTATCGATCACGTGAATAAAGGTCGATGGTTTGCACCGTTTTGGGCCCGGTTTCCGTTGTGTCTCCCCGTGGCCGGCGGGAGCACCCGCGGCCTCAGTGCAGCGTATGCGGGGGCGCGTTGAACAGGCTCTCGATATCGTCGCCATCGAATCGGTAGCGGGCGTTGCAGAACTGGCAATCGGCGATGATCTCCCCACCCTGCTCCTCCAGCAGCTGGTAAACCTCCTCGGGGCCCATGGCCACCAGGGCCCGGGCACTGCGCTCGCGCGAACAGCTGCAGCGGAAGCGGATGTTGGCGGTGCCCAGGGCGGCGGGCGTGAGCTGGTGGAACAGCCTGGTGAGCAGCTGTTCGTGGGGAAGGGAGTGGAGCTCGTCGGCGGTCACGGTTTCCGCCAGGTGCTGGGCGGTTTCCCAGGCATCCTCGTTCTCGGCCGCGCTGGCGGCGTTATTGCCCGGCAGTACCTGCAGCATGATGCCGCCGACAGTGTCCGGGCTGGACTCGATCCAGAAGCGGGTGGCCAGCTGCTCGGACTGGGTGAAGTAATCCTCCAGGCACTCCGCCAGGGTATCTTTTTCCAGCGGGACTATGCCCTGGTAGCGCTCGCCCTGCTCGGGTTCCACGGTAATGGCCAGGGCGGCGCGCTTGCCCACCAGCTGGCGCAGGCTGGCGCCCTCTTCGATCTGTGCCCCGTCGGCGAGCTTGGCGATGCCGCGCAGGTCGCTGTGGTGGGTGCACTCTGCCAGCAGCAGCGGCACGTCACCATCGCCACGGGCCTGCAGGCTCAGCAGGCCCTCGAATTTGAGGGTTGTGGACAGCAGGCAGGCCGCGGCAAGGAACTCCCCCAGCACCAGCGCCACCGGGGCCGGCAGTTGGTTATTTTCCAGAACCTCGCGATAGGCGCCAGTCAGGGTGACGACCTGGCCGCGGATATCGTGGTGGGAGAAAATGAAGCGTTCCAGCTGGTCGGACATGAATCGAAGGCCTCGGGCAGTCTCGGGGATTTAAGGCGCGGGATTTTAGTGCCCCGTTACCATAAATGGTAGTTGCCGGACGCGCCATGGACGGCGCGAGGCCCGGCCGGGTGGTGTTGCTACTGACCGCACAGCCGTGTGATTTCCCGCTCCAGTTCCTTCGCCCGCCGCTGGCGCTCGCGTTCACTCATGCGGATTTCCTCGCCATTGCCGTCCACCAGGGCCACCGGTCCCTGCAGGATGCGCAGGCGATTGCGGGCCAGGGCGCAGGCCCGGCGGCTTTCCTGCTGCTGCTTGAGGCGCTGGCGCCGCTGGTTTTCCTGGTAGTCGCGCTGCAGGCTGGCGTCGCCGCTACTGTTGCGGGAGCGGGCGCTGGTGGCATCGGCACTGTTGACCGGTGCCAGCTTCCCCGACAGGTCCTCCGCCCGGGCCTCCCCGGGCGGGCGGTCGCCAAAATGAACATTGCCCTGTTCGTCCACCCAGCGGTAGAGCTTGTCCGCGCTGGCAGCGGACGCCAGTAGGAGGGCGGCCAGCGCTGTTGCCAGCCGGCCGGGAGGTGCTGTGGTCACGGTGTTTCCCTGGGCTTGTCCTCGTTGTCTGCCAGTGTACTGAAAAGGCCCGGGGAGTGGCGATGGGGGATATGGTAGGTCTGCAGGATCAGTGGTTCCTGTTCGCGGGCGGCTGCCGCATCCAGCACCATGCGGTAGCCGGATTCATCGCGCAATTCGACGAACTGCTGCTCGTTGCCCTCCATGAACTGGGCGAACTCATCGAAATCCGCTACGCGATGGCCATTCACTGAATCGATAATCCAGTTCTTCCAGTCGTGGTAGCCCAGGTTGACCCCGGCGGGCAGTACCTTCAGCGCCACCACCAGTTCGCGTCGCCCCTGTTCGCTCCACTGGTTGCGGGCATAGAGGTATTCGATGGGTGCCTTGGAGTGCCAGTTATTGCCCCAGCGCTTGATCAGGTTCATGTTCAGCGGCACGAACACCACGCCGCCATAGATGTAGTAGCGCGGGCGCTGGTCAAACTTCTCGCTCAGGACCAGGGAACGCGACGGCGACGGGGCGGCCAGCTCGATTTCGGCTTCCATGACCTCGCCTGCGCGGGCGAACTTGACCGGCAGGCGGTCACCCACGTGGTAGAGATCGGCGGCGTAGTGGTAGTTGGTGCGCTGGTTTTCGCGCCATTCCACGGTTCGATCGGCGGCCACCTCGTAGCCGTCCACCTCCAGCAGTACGTCCCCGGTCTGCAGTACATCCGCCGCGGGGGAGTCGCTGAATACCTTCACCACCAGGGCGCCCTCCTGGCCGTCGGCCAGGCCCGCGGCCTGTTTCATGGCCGGGCTTTCCATGCTCTGGGTGACCGCGCCCAGCTCGGGGAAGCCCTGGTGCACGCCGTCTTCGGCATCCTCGAGGACATGTTCGATCACGCTCGGTGGTACGAAGTAACCCAGGTTTTCAGCGCCCTTGCTGTGGTTGGTCTGCATGGCGACACCGACAATGCGCCCGCCGGAAATCACCGGGCCGCCGCTGTTACCCGGATTGATGGCTGCATCGATCTGGCCCGCCATCAGGTAGCTGCCGGCGTGGGCGTAAAACTGGTGTTCGATCCGGGACAGGACGCCGCGGGTTATGGAAAGGGATTTACCACCGATCGGGTAGCCGTACACCGACACTTCCTCCTGCAGGTCCGGCAGCTCGCCCAGGTCGAGCGGCCGCGTGGTGTCGAAGAAGCTCTCGTCCTCGACCCGCAGCAGGGCCAGGTCCGCGTCGTGGGAAACGAACTCCACGTGGGCGCGGAACTTCTGCGCGTCGCCGTGGCGCTGCACCTGGATAAAGCTGCCATTGGCAACCACATGGGCATTGGTGAGGATGCGCTCGTCGTCGATCACCGCGCCGGAACCGGACAATTGCTTGGGATTGAGCAGCGACCAGGGATTGAAGTAGTCCGGTGCCGCGGCGGTGGTGTAGATCTTGATGATCGACCGCTTGAGTTGCTCGTGCTCACGGTTATCGGCGAGCGCCGGCTGGCAGAGCAGCAGGAGGATGGCGGCGAGTGAAAGGATTCTTGTCAGCATGGATCTGTGTCCCGTCGGTGTGGGGGCCGGTTGTGGGGCCAGTTTAGCAGTAGTTGCCCGGGCGCCCGGCCCGGCCCGGTGTCGGCCAGCAGGCCGGAATTATTGGACAGCGGTGTCCGGCATTGGTCGCCACCTGTGGGGGCAATGGCGTTTTGTTCGTTGCCCGGGGTCAGTCCTGCTCGCGCAGGAAGCGGTGAATCTGGCGGCGCTGCTTCTTGTTCGGGCGCTCGCTGCGAATACCGGTATTGGCGACCTTGCGCTCCGCTGCCTCGCGTTCCCGCCTGGCCTGGCTGGCCTCGGTCTCGCGGTAGAGCTCGCGGGCGACCTCCGCGCCGCGCCGCTGGTCCGACAGCGCCAGCACCTCCACTTCCAGCTGGTCCCAGCCCTGGCGCAGGGTCAGGGTGGCGCCGGTGGTGATCTCCTTGCTGGCCTTGATGCGCTGGCCGTCCACCTGCACCTTGCCGCCCTCGATCATCTGCTTGGCGAGGCTGCGGGTCTTGTAGAAGCGCGCGGCCCAGAGCCACTTGTCGATACGTACTTTATCCATGGGGGGATTACAGCGGGACAATCTCGTCAAAATGGTGAATGGCGGGGAAATCGGTGATATCCCGGAGCGGGCCGCGGCTGTCCGGCTGGCGGATGCACAGCAGGTGGCCAATACCGAAATCCCGGGCGGCGGTGAGCACCTGCTCGTTATCGTCGACGAACAGGGTGCGATCGGGATCGAACTCGATATGCTTCGACAGGGCCTCCCAGAAAAAGGGGCTCTCCTTGGCGTGCTTCAGCTCGTGCGAGGTAATGATGCCGTCCATCCAGCGATCGATACCGGTGATCTCCAGCTTGCGCACCAGGCCGTCCGGGTGGGCGTTGGTGACCAGCAGGACATGCTTTTCCATGCGTCGCAACGCATCCAGGAAGGCAGGCGTGTGCGGGCGCAGGGCGACGCGGTCCTCGATTTCCCGGAGCACCGCGGGGATATCCATATTCAGTTCCCGCGACCAGAAGTTCAGGCAGTACCACTCCAGGGTGCCGCGACGGGCGTCAATCTGGCCGACCAGCCGCTGTTCGGCCTGCTGCAGGGTCAATCCGTGGGTCTGCGCATAGCGCTGGGGCAGGTGGGTCAACCAGAAGTGGTTGTCGTAGTGCAGGTCGAGCAGGGTGCCGTCCATGTCCAGCATCACCGTGTCGACGTCGTGCCAGTCCAGCATGCGGTCGGTAAACCTCTCTGATCGAAGGCATGGTCCCCCTATTATGCCCGATTATTGCCGCGCCCGCCCGGGCTGGCGCGCCGGATACCCACCAGCAGGGACAGCTGGGCAGCGTAATAGGTGACCATAATCAGTGTGCCGGCCATGGGGATGGTGACCACGAAGCGGTTGAGGCCGATCAGGGCGTCGGATGCCATGAACGTCACCGCGCCACAGAACAGCAGCGCCGAGTTGCCGCGATGGGCCGCGGCGGCCAGGGCCATGGCGAGGATCGCCAGCAGGTAGGCAGTGACCGGACCGGCCAGGGACCCTGCGGCCGGGAGCAGCAGCCGGGCCAGCAGGAAGGCGGCAGCCAGCACCGGCAGGCCGCGCAACAGGAAGCGCCAGGAACGGAAATCGGCGTGGCGCAGGAACAGGCAGGCATAGGTCAGCTGGGCCAGCAGGAAGGCGCCCAGGCCGAAGACAAACTGCTGCGGGAAGTCGAGCGCCAGCAGGATGTCCCCCAGGGCGGAAAAGCCCAGCGCGGTGGCCGCCAGGACCCGGGTGGCGCCGTGCAGCCAGCGGCTCGAAAGCCACAGCAGCAACAGGATGGGGGCGGCCTTCACCAGCGGCAGCAGCAGCCCGCTGCCGGCACCCTGCCAGCCGGAGGCGTCCACTAGCATGTAGGCGGCGGCGCCAACCAGGAACGCGGCGATGGGAATGCCGCCGTCGGCGACAGGGCGGTGGTGCCCGGATCTGGCACTGGAGTCAGCTGTAGCGGTGGTGGCGGTCATGGCATTGTCCCGGCTTTTCGTGTTTTCTTGTTTACCGTGGGGCGTATGATGACGCCGACCGCCGCTATCCGGCAAGGTCACGCCCGGCGGGACATCAATCAACAGGCAAATCCAGGAAGGGAGAGCGTAATCGATGAAGGCTGAGAATATTCTCGAGACAATCGGCGATACCCCGCATGTGCGGCTCAACCGGTTATTCCGCGACGATATCGAAGTGTGGATGAAAGTGGAGCGCTTCAATCCCGGCAGCAGCATCAAGGACCGCATCGCCCTGGCGATGATCGAGGATGCCGAGCGCAGCGGTGCGCTGAAGCCCGGTGGCGTGATCATCGAGCCCACCTCCGGCAATACCGGGATCGGCCTCGCCATGGTGGCGGCCGTGCGCGGCTACCGGTTGATCCTCACGATGCCGGAGTCGATGTCGCTGGAACGCCGTCGCATCATGAAGGCCATGGGCGCAGAACTGGTGCTGACGCCGAAAGAGACCGGCATGCCCGGTGCCATCGCGAAGGCCGAGGAGCTGCTGGAGCAGCATGCCAACAGCTGGATGCCGCAGCAGTTCCGCAATCCCGCCAATGTGCAGGTGCACCGCGACACCAGTGCCAGGGAGATCCTCGCCGATTTCCCCGAGGGGCTCGATTACATGATCACCGGGGTGGGCACCGGCGGGCATATCACCGGCTGTTCCGAGGTGCTCAAGGAGCATTTCCCGAAGATGCAGACCTTCGCCGTGGAGCCGGAGAAGTCACCGGTAATCAGCGGCGGCGAAAAGGGCCCCCACCGCCTGCAGGGTATTGGTGCGGGATTCGTGCCGGAAATCCTCAACCGGGAAACCCTCGACGGTACCATCCAGGTTTCCGAGGAGGACAGCTTTGAGATGGCGCGCCAGTGCGCAGCACGGGAAGGCATTTTCGTCGGCATCTCCTCCGGTGCAACCCTGGCCGCAGTGAAGCAGCGGCAGGCGGAGTTCGCCCCCGGCAGCCGGGTGCTGGTGTTCAGTTATGACACCGGCGAGCGCTATCTTTCCATTGATGACCTGTTCCCCGCCTGACGGCGGCCGCGCCAGCGATCCCCGGGTTATCAGCGCTGGCGGCAACCGCGTATAATGCCGCCATCGCTAACAAGGGGGACCTATGGGTACAGAGCTGGACAAGAAACAACTGCTCGAGCAGGTGATTGGAATCTGCGAGCGCGCGGGCGAGGCCATCCTCGAGGTATATAACAGCAGCGCCGAGCTGGAGATTGACACCAAGGCGGATGATTCCCCCGTCACCGCCGCGGACCTGGCCGCTCACAAGGTCCTCGAGCCGGCACTGGCCGGACTGGTGGAAGGCGTACCGGTACTGTCCGAGGAGCAGGAAATGCCCTCCTTCGACGAGCGCCGCAGCTGGCAGCGTTACTGGATCGTCGACCCGCTGGACGGCACCAAGGAATTTATCCGCCGCAACGGCGAATTCACCGTCAATGTGGCCCTGATCGAGGACGGCGAGCCGGTGCTGGGGGTGGTTTACGTGCCGGTACTGAACATCACCTACGCCGGTTGCAGGGACGCCGGAGGCAAAGGCGTCGCCTTCAAGCGCACTGCCGACGGCGAGCAGCCGATCCGTGTGCGTTCCGTGCGCGAGCGCCTGGATGCGGGCCAGCCGGTGGAGCTGGTGGCCAGCCGCAGTCACGGCGCCGGTGCTGTGGACAAGTTGCTGGAGCGGATCGAGGGCGAGCTGGGCAAGACCGGTCTCAAGAACATGGGCAGTTCCCTGAAACTGTGCCTGGTGGCCGAGGGCGCCGCCGACCTCTACCCGCGCCTGGCACCCACCTGTGAGTGGGATACCGCCGCGGCCCAGGCAGTGGTGGAGGCTGCCGGGGGCACGGTGGTGGATGACCGGTTCGAATTGTTGCGCTACAACCGCAAGGACTCCCTCCTCAACCCGTTTTTTTACGTAATCGGCGATGACAGTTTCGACTGGCGCCGCCTGCTCTCTGACTGAGTGACCCTGGACTAAGCTTTACGGTGCTGTGCCATCCGCCGGTACAGCACCGTAAAAGCACCTGCGGGCTGTCCGCTGCCCGCACAGGAATTGTGTCCGGAGTCATGTCCAGTCAAAACAGCCACTATTTCAACCTCCCCGAACCCGAGATCCGCCGCCTGCGCCAGCAGTTGGAAGAGGAAATCGCCTGGCTGGACCGCCAGATGGAAGCGGCCCGGGGGGATGGCGAGGAGCTGGACCTCACCCTGGTGCAGACTTACAAGGAAATGATTTTTTCCCGCCGCGCCCTGCTCGGCCGTATCCCCCGCTGACGGCCCCTCCTGTTCCCCCGCCGCGGCCTGCCGGCCGGTTTGACTGTGGCGCCAAAGCAGCACAAAAGTTTCAATCGGGTCTACGCTTGGTGAGTTAAAGCCATAAAGAGTCAGCCCGATGCGCTATCCGGTAGTGATCCACAATATCGAGTATGCCGGCTTCGGTGCCATTGCGCCGGACCTGCCCCACTGCCACTGCCACGCGGAAACACTCGACGACATCCTGCAGAAAATGGCCGAAACCATCCTGCAGCGAGTCGAGGAACTGGGTGCCGCGGGTAGCGCCCCGCCACCGCCCAGCGAGCTGGAAAAGCTGCGCGGCAACCCGGCTTTCAGTGGCGGCATCTGGGCCATCATCGATGTGGCACACGAGCAGTCATCACCGAAGACACAGCCCTGAACCAGTTACCGGAGCATGTGATTACCCACGTGATTAGCAAGGAAGCTTGTCAGTACCAAGGAAGGATGTAATGAGAAAGGTTGTTTTCGCGATTGCGTTGCTGTTTTCCACGGCCAGCCTGGCAGTGGAGTGGAATAACCCGATCGCCGGTATCTGTGCCGGTGAATACCAGGTAGTGGGCACAGTCGGTCTTGGCGCGGGCGAGCTGCAGGTGAACAAGGACCAGGATGGTTTCGGCTATGCCAGCATCGGCATTACCCCCACGGTGGGGGTGTGGCAGACAGAGCTGCGCTATTCCAATTTTGACGATGGCGGTGTCTCCGCCGATACCTACGGCCTGAATTTCAAGGTCGACTTCAGTTTTGACTGTGATGTGCAGTGCCTGTACTGGATGGCCGGCTGGACATACGGTGAATTCGACGTCGACACCATCGACAGCCGCGGGCTTACCATCCTGGTGGAAGAAGACGGTAGTGACGACTACTGGCATACCGGTGTGGGTTATCGCTACCGCTGGACGCGGGATTTCGATACCTCGGTGGAGTACATGTACAACGACGTTGGCACGGTGGCGGGGTTTGACCTGGGCCACCTGCGTTCACTGACCCTCAACTTCAGCTATCGGTTTTTCGGGCCGCAGTAAGCAGCCCGCCCGCACGGATAAGTTGCGGCGTTTTCCCGCGCCGCAGCCGGTCACTCGCCCGCTCTGCCGGCAATCATCAGGGACCCGGCCGGGCCCGCTCAGATCCCGTTCCCCCGACGGCAGTGGTGTCGCGCCTCACAACTTGCCGCTACGCTTGAGTCGCCAGTAATTTTCCACCAGTGACAGGTGCATATTTTCGGGGCGCGCGTCGGCAACGATAATATTGCGTGCCCGCAGGTGTTGCAGCAGCCCCTGGCGGCGGCGGGCCAGGTCTGTCGCCGACAGGTATTCGAGTGCGGCCGGGAACTGTGCAGCCGGGGTCTCCCGGAGGTCATCCAGGGCCTCCTCGCGCAGGCTCGCCACCATCACCAGGTGCCGGCGCGCAAGCAGTTCCACGGCGTCCAGCAGCTCATCGCTGTCCTCATCGCGCAGGTTCGTGACCAGTATTACCAGCGAGCGCTTCTGGTGGTTTTCCATCAGGTCGCGGGCGGCGGTGGTGTAATCGCTGTGCGCCGTACTGGAGTGAAGGTCGTAAACATGGTTTAGCAGCACGTTGATGCTGTCTTCGCCGCGAATCGGGGATAGCTGCACCGTGGGGCCCGCGCCGGTGGCGAAGGTCTGCAGGCCCACCGCGTCCCCCTGGCGGATGGCTACATACGCCGACAGCAGCAGCGCATTCAGTGCGTGGTCGAAGTGACTGTAGCGACCGTCCCGGGCGCGCATCCGTCGACCGCAATCAAGCAGGTAGATGATGTCCTGGTCGCGTTCATCCTGGTACTCGCGGCTGATCAGTTTGCTCAGCCGGGCACTGGCCCGCCAGTCCACCTGGCGCTGGCTGTCTCCGCGGCGATATTCACGTAACTGGTGGAAATCCATGCCCTCGCCACGGCGCTGCTGCTGGTTCAATCCCAGCAGGCGCAGGCTCTGTTCGGCGGACAGGGCCTGCAGTGAAGATACGCCAAGGAAATTCGGGTAGACGCGGATCCCATCTGGCCCCGCCAGGCGCACCTTTCTCTGCCAGAGTCCCCGGGGAGAACTTACCAGTGCTTCAACCTGCCCGAACCGGGCGAGGCCACGATTCTCCGGTGTCACTGCGTATTCCAGGGTGGAAACCTGGCCCGGCTGCAGCTCGACCGTGCGGGGCAAATCGGCGACGGCCAGCTGCGGCGGCACCTGGTCGCATACCTCCAGCCGCAGGCGGTGGCTGCCCTCGTTGCGTAGCTCCAGGTTAACGACGCTGCGCACGCCCAGTGCCAGGTTGGAGGCCAGCTGGCGGTCTGCTGACAGGCCATTGAGGCGGAAAACAGCCAGGCCATCCAGCGCCATCGTTGCCAGCAGCAAGGCTCCCGCGCCCCACCACATCAGTGACAGTGCGGGCAGTGCATGCGGGAACCAGATTCGCGCGACGGTGACTGCCAGTGCCGCTGCACACCAGGCCGCAGCCAGCCGGACCAGGGTGCCGTCCGGCCGTATGGGCGGGAGCTTCACAGGCGGGGAGCCTCCACCGTTTCAATAATCCGGGCCAGTACCGCGTCCGGGTCCTGGCCGTCGATCTCCATATCCGGTGAAAGCCCGACGCGGTGGCGCATCACCGGAATGGCCATGGACTTCACATCATCAGGCAGTACAAAAGTGCGTCCAGCCAGCAGCGCCCGGGCCCTGGCTGCCTGCAGCAGCCCGATGCTGGCACGGGGGCCGGCGCCCCGGCGCAGCTGTGCATTCTCCCGGGTGGCGCGCACGAGGCGGACGGCGTAGTCCACAACTTTCTGGTCCATCTCAAGCTGGGGCACCAGGGCCTGTAGCGCCTGCAGCCCGGCAAGGTCCATCAACGGCTGCTGGTTGTCCAGCAGGTCCCGCTCGATCTGCCCGCTACTGGCGGCGGCGGCCAGCTGTACCTCGGCTTCCAGGGAGGGAAAATCGATCAGCACCTTCAGCAGGAAGCGATCCAGCTCTGCCTCCGGCAGGGGATAGGTGCCCTCCTGCTCGATGGGATTCTGTGTGGCGAGCACCATGAACGGGCGCGGCACCGGCAGCGCCTCGCCATCAATGGTGACCTGGCACTCCTGCATCACCTCCAGTAGCGCCGCCTGTGTCTTGGCCGGTGCCCGGTTGATTTCATCGGCAAGCAGCAGGTTGGTAAACACGGGCCCGCGGCGCACCTCGAAGCGGCTTTCTCCCATATGGAAAATTGAATGCCCGGTAACATCCGCCGGCATCAGGTCCGGGGTGAACTGGATGCGGCGGAAGTCGCCGTCAAAACATTTTGCCAGGGCCCGCACCAGCAGGGTCTTGCCGAGGCCGGGAACCCCTTCCAGTAACAGGTGGCCGGAAGCCAGCAGTCCCACCAGCACCTGGTCGACCACCGCCCGCTGCCCCACCAGGACCCGGTTGACGGTGTCGCGCAGGGCACTGGCGCGTTCAATGGCAAGGTCCCAGTCCCGGCTGGTGACGCCGGGCTGGCTGGTGGCTGCCGGCCTGGTGGGGACGGTGGATTCACTCATAGGGTTGCCTCAATTATTTGCAGACTGCGGATATGCCGGGTAAAGGTTTCCTCGTCGCGGGGCGGCTCGCCCCACAGGCAGAGGGCGACAGCGGACGGTGCCAGCCCGGTGGCCTCGGCCAGTCGCGCGGACATGCTGCGCCGCAGTGCGGGGCTGTCCGGCGCTGCGCACAGCTGTCGTAAAATGCGCGCGCGATAGTCGCGCAGCAATTGGCCGCACTGGTCCTCGTACCAGTAGTAGTAACCACTGGCGGCGATGTGCTCGCGCAGCGAGCGACGAGCCGTATCGGGTATTGGTTGGCGCAGGCCGAAGCGGCTGGCACGGTGCAATAGCCAGAGTATCAGTGCCAGGGCTCCGGCGAGGAAAAACTCGGAAAGGTAGCGGGCGACCAGGGAGCCGGGGGAATCGAAGCGGGGGCGCGACATCAGCACGAACTCACTGTCGCCGGCGAGCTGGTATAGAAGCCAGGCGTGGTCAAACTGGCCGATACGCTGGGAGAGCCACAGCGTGTCGTCGGCGAGCAAAGTAATCCGGCCCTCACCACGGGAGAACTGTATCAACGGGACGCCCTCGGGCTGGCTCTCCAGGGTCGCCCGGAATAGCGGCCCGCCGGGTGCCAGCCCCTGGTCCTGGACATCCGCGTGTTGCAGCATCAGCGCCGGATTAAAAAACACACGGAAGTCGCCATCACCCATATCCAGGGTGCTTACATATTTGGGATCGATCTCGGGCTGGCAAGGGTCTCCCTCGATCTCCAGCAATTGCGCCAGCGCGCGATTCAGCTCGCACTTGTCCCCACCCCCGGGACGGGAGTAGAGCGGCAGCAGGTACTCCTGGATAGCATCCAGCTCTCCCTCCACAATGGTGACCCCCAGGGATTCCAGCAGCGGGTCGCCGGCATCGAGCTCGCTCTGCCGTGCCACCACAATCGCATGGCCGCCACGCCTGACCCACTGCATGAACATGCGCAGTTGGTTTTCGTTGTAGAGATAACTGGAGCTGCCCAGGAAAAGCGTGTCACCCGGTCGCAATCCGCCGATGGCATCAATGTTATCTTCCCTCCGGAACGTCAGCCCGGTGCTTTCCAGGAAACGCTGCGCGGCCAGGAATGGATGGCGATGGGCTTCCTGGCTCCAGCCTATATCGCGCTCCTCGGTGTAGCGCTCGAAAAAAATAACAAAGAGGGTGACCGCGGCAGCCAGTGCCAGTGCAAAACCGCCGTAGAGGAAGTGACTAGACTTCATTGTCGAATATCTCCCGCCAGCGCAAGCAGTGCTGCTGCACGCGCTGCTCATCAGGCAGGCGGTGTGCGTAGGCGAGCAATTGCCAGTCGTTTGTCAGCTGCCACATGAACTCCACCAGCGGGCTGCCGGCTTCGCCGCGGCCGACCGTCTGTTCCACCACGGTTGCGCATTCGTGCTCTGTGTACTGGTCGCCGAACGCCAATCCGTAGCGGTTGATGAGGTGCGAAAGTGTGGCTCGATACAGCAGTCCCAGGGCAGCCCGGGCATTGCCCTTCTGCCATTGCTCCATTACCACGCCGCAGATATCGTCCGGCAGGTTCTCGCGGGAGACATCCAGGCCGAACAGCACCTCCGGGGTATCTGCCGCCGGTTTTGGTGGCTGTTTGCGGAAGCTGAACTGCAGCCGGTGGCGATGGCGCCACAGCAGGTGAATGGAGAGTATGGCGAGCGCCAGCCACAACATCACCTCCACCAGGGTGGCAACAAGTGGGCCCCAGGAGTACTCCTTTTCTTCCTCCTCCATGCGCAGCAGGTCTGCCAGCCAGAAAATAAATTCCACCAGCCAGCCCGGCAATTGTTCATGCTGGGTTTCGCGGTCCTTCAGCCGCCAGCCACTCACTTCCTCCACCTGGTGAAAGTCACGCTGTTGCAGGACTTCTTCGATCCGTTCTGCGGCTTCCTCACGGGATTCAATGGATTCTGCCTGGGAAGGCTCCGGATACATTGTGGCCCCGGTCGCGAGGCACAGGGCGAGCAGGGCGGCACTGACACTCCGGGCCCGGGGTTGGCGCTGCTCGGCGCTTTGCCAACGCTCACGTAACTTGCGGAACTGGATTTCGATATCCCATCCCTCCAGCTCGATGCGCCGGCCAATATAGAGGCAGAAACCGGCGCTCACGTAAAAGGGGGCGATGGCGGCCATTGCCAGCAGGTACAGGCCGTTCCCCACCCACTGGGCAGCCAGCTCGTGCCCGTCAATGATTCCCGTCCAGTCCAGTTGCAGCTGTTGCGGCACCAAAAGGTAGAGGACAGCAATCGCGGCTAAAAACAGGATCATTTCCAGATGGACGGCGACCAGGGTGAGCCAGGTGGCCGTGCCGGCGTACTTGCGATGCAGCACGCGGATGCGCTTGCCGCGCCGGGCACCGGTGAGTCGTTCCAGCAGTGTTACCGGCAGGTCGAACGAGCGCGTGGGGCTCAGGCGGCGCCAGGTCAACCAGGGCAGCCAGTCGAGCCGGTTGAGGGACAGGACCTGGCCCAGCGCGTGGCGGGCAGTGACCGGCTCGGAGAACAGGGCCCTGCTGGCAATAAAGAGTGGCAACCGGTCGAAAGCCGGCTTCAGCCACCAGGCTATCAGCAGGCCCCAGCCCGGGGATTCGGGGATAAATACCAGGGCAAAGGTAAATGCTGCAGCTGCGGGCAGCAGCCAGGCCAGGAACATCGCGAACCAGTGGCGTCGTGCCAGCAGAATACCGAGGTCGGTGGACTCCCACGGGTTGCGCATGCGCGCCCGGATTGCCAGGCGATCAAGTTGCACGATGCTGCCCCCCGCGACCGGCAAAAGCCAGGTATGCCAGCACCAGGATCCAGAGTGCCGCACCAGTTGCCAGTTTCAGGCCCACCGGCAGCGACTGGCTGGATGACCAGAAGGCCTCCAGGAAAGCGGCAAGCACCAGCATCAGGAAGGTGCCGTACATGATTTGCATCGCCCTCGAAGCCGCCTTGCGCAGTGCCACCAGGCGTGGGTAGCCGCCCGGGTCGATCAGTGACTGTCCCAGGCACAGCCCGGCCGCACCTGCCAGGGCAATCGCGGTCAGCTCGAAAGCCCCGTGACCGATGACAAACGGATAGAAAGTGCCACCGAAGCCGAGGCGAGTGAGGTGGCCGGCAGTTGCGCCGATATAGACACCATTGAAGACCAGGATAAACACAGCGCCCACGCCGAAGATGATGCCAGCTGCAAAGGTGCGGAACGCAATGCCGATATTATTTTTGATATAGAAACCGAACATGTACAGGTCGGAATCTGATCCACGCTCCCTGCCTGTAACCCGGTTGGCGGGATCGTACATGGACTCGAACAGGCTCACCTGTTCGGGTTCCATCAGGGTATAAACCAGTGAATCGTTGAGGTAACAGCCGATGCCCAGTACAAGTGCGGGCAACAGGAACAGCGCCGTGGACAGGTACACCGCCCGCGCCTGGCTTCGTACCGCACGGGGGAAACCACCCAGCAGGTAGTCCACCCAGGCGCTGCGGCGAAGGGGGCGGCGACGGTAGATGCGTTGGTGGGCGGCCATCACCAGCCGGTTCAGTCGCTCCTGCAGGTCACTGGTGTAGTGGCGCTCGGAGGCCATGGCAAATTGCTGGCAGAGCTGGCGATAGCGGCCCGGCAGGTCCGCGACAGTCCCCCCATCAGTGCGCAGTGCCGCCTCCAGTTCCCGCCACCCGGATTCGTGGCGTTTTTCGAACTCCCTCTGCCTCATTTCAGCGAGCTCCCAGCAGCCACAGGCCGATGGCACGCAGGTACCTTAGCCCGGCGGGCCCCGACGCGTCAGTGACTGGCTGCAGTAGCTCGGCCAGTTCCTCCTGGCGCGCCTCGCTGATCTCGCGGTGGCGCTCGGTGAGGCTGATGATAGCGCGCTGGTCTTCTGCCTCCAGGTTCCGCGGCGGCACACACGGAGCCAGTTGTGGCAGGGCCTTGCGGTCTGCTTGCGGTTGGCGGTAGACCACTATTGTATCCGCCGCCATATCCCCCAGGCGCTGGAACTGCCGGGACAGGGTCATGGTGGTAAGCCCGGTGGCGTATGCCAGGGGCAGGAAGTCGGCGACACGTAGCAGGTTGCGCAGTAGTGAAGCGCTCCAGGAGACCGGGGTCAGGTTTGCATTGACCACCATCAGACCAAAAGCCTGTTTGCCCGGTGTCTGGCCGTGGCGCCAGAGCTCGAATACTACCGGGTAAAACCATTCCAGCAGGAAAGAGCCCAGCAGCCAGATGCCCCAGCCGGCAGTGTCCATGCCGGCCAGGTTAAGTCCCAGCCACAGGGCAATGGTAATGACAGTGCGGTAGAACAGGTCTACCGCATAGGCCAGCACCCGCGGCACCGGCCCCGCCACCTGTGCCTGCAGGTCTATGCCCTCGGGGGTCTCGATTGTGTAGCGGGTATCCAGCACGCAGTACCCCCCTCCCGTCCCGATCAGTCTTCGGCACCACCGAAAATATTGCGGTAGGCAATGCCGAGGGCCAGCAGGCCGGTGGGAACGGCCCAGATCAGGCCAATCATCAGCGCCAGTGCACCGGCGATATAAATCAGGGCACAGACGATGACCAGCCCGAAGAACGCAAACCAGTGCTTGGTAATTGCCTTGCGGGATGTTTCCAGCGCTTCCCACGGACCCAGGCCCTTGTCCACGATCAGCGGCAGGGCCAGCATGTAAGCAATGGAAAGGTAGATACCCGGCAATACCAGCAGCATAAATCCAATCAGGACCAGGACGGACATCAGCACACTGCAGATGGCAAGCGGTACAATCCTGTCAAAGTAGGAGTATACGGTGGAGCCGGAGACCTGCTCTTCGCGCGCGATCTTGACCACAATCATCATCAGGCCGGCGGTCAGTGGGGCAGTGACCGCGGTGATAACAAGCTGGTGCAACAGCGAGGGGCCGTTATAGATTGAGCTGTTCACGCCGACGGAGGTGCCCTCCAGGCTCCAGTTGTTGATGCCGGTGAAAAGCCCGGTGACGTAATCAATAATCACATACGCGACGATCAGCAGCAGGGTACCCAGCCAGATGGTGCGCTTCCTGCCACTGATCCGGCGCCATGCCTCACCGATAATCGCACCAATCGAAAGGCTGTAATCCCCCGCCAGCCCTTTCTCCAGTGATCCGTATTCGCCGCCATTCTCCCCGGTTGTGAGTTCTGATTCCGGGGCCTGGTAAATATCACTCATGTCATACTCCATTGATCTGTATTTTTATTTTGCGTCCAGTGAGGGGAGTCGACGTCGAGTCATTCCGACCTGCCTGCACTGCTGCGGGTACCCGGATCAGGTTGCCGTAGGCCGGGTACAGATGTGCAAATATCTCACACAGCCGGTGAGCGAACAATCACGCGCCATTACAATGCGGCTGTAGCAACAACCGGCCCGTCTGCTAATAGGGCCCGTGCAGTGGTGGTCTCCTTTCGCTAATATCTGCGCCAACAGTTACCGACTGGAGAGAGCCAGTGAGAAAATGGTTGATGCTGGCAATGCTGTTGCTGGCTGCCGCTTATGTGGGCATGCCGTGGTACGCCGCCAGTCAGGTTGCCGCCACCGCACATAGTGAGGATATGGATCGTTTCCGGGGTTATGTCGACCTTCCCGCGGTCCGTACCAACCTGAAGCGCCACCTGCAACAGAGCCTGCGCGGCTCCATGGGCGAGGACATGCCCCGGGACCTCAGCGACTTCCTGAGCGCCGGCGCCAACCTGTTCCTGGGACCCTTGCTGGAGGGATTGGTAACCGGCGAGTCTCTGGCTGCCCTGTTGCGCGGTGGTGATGCGCTCTGGCAGTTTGAGCGCGAACTTTACCCGCCACAGCCCGGGCGCGAGTTGTCCCCGGCCGGTAGCGACGATAAAACCGATGAGGATGCCGGATACCTGCAGCTGCGCCGCTGGGGGTTCACGGGTATTAACCACATCGCCGCCGACTACGGCGCCAGCGATAAAACCGAGCTGCGCCTGATCCTGGAGCGCCAGGGCCTGCACTGGCGGGTGGTTGAACTGAGATTCCCGGAGATGGAAGAAAAAGAGCAAGACAGGGGAGAGAACGATGAAAATGGATGAACCGATCAACGTCTTTGGCGACCCCCTGCTGGCCTGTGGCATGGAACCGCTGACGGGCTTTTTCCGCGATGGGCACTGCAATACCTGCGCCGAGGACCTGGGGTCGCACACCGTGTGCGTGGCTGTCACGGAGGAGTTCCTGGAATTCTCCCGCAGCCGGGGCAATGACCTCAGCACTCCACAGAAGGAGTTCGGCTTTCCCGGCCTGGCCCCGGGGGACCGCTGGTGCCTGTGTGCCGCCCGCTGGCTGGAGGCGCAGAAAGAGGGCATGGCCCCGCGGGTATACCTGCAGCGCACCCATATCAAGGCTCTGGAAGTGGTTCCGCTGACAGTGCTGCGCGAGTACGCCGCGGACCTTAACTGAGCCGGGCTATGGTGCCAGCGAAAACCGGCGCGGCTGCCAGTTCAGCCCCGCCGGTTTTTTTGTGCGCTGCGCTGCCGCCGTTGGCATCCACCCCGGCCAGGGCATAAGCTGCTGGGCAGAGAGCAACAACGCGAGCGGAGACAAATTGTCATGCGAGACCTGCGAATTGCCGCCATCCAGATAAGCAGCGGTGCCTCGGTGGCCGCCAACCTGGCGCGGGCCGGGGAGCTGGTCCGGGCAGCGGCGGCCGGAGGGGCGAAAATGGTGCTGTTGCCGGAATATTTTGCCCACCTGGCCGATGGCGGCAGTGCGGCAGTGGCAGAGACCTTCGCCAGCGCGGAGGCAGACCCCGAACGCCAGCCGGTCCAGGCGGCGCTGCAGCGCTGGGCGCGGGAAAACCGCCTGTGGCTGGTAGCCGGTGCCATGCCCCTGAACCAGCGGCCGGACGGCAGTGCCGTTGACGCGGGCCGGGTGCGCTCCGCCTGCCTGGTCTATGACGACCGTGGCCAGTGCCGGGCGCGCTACGACAAGGTGCACCTGTTCGATGTGGAGGTGGAGGATGCGGCGCGCAGTTACCGTGAGTCCGCCGGTATCGAGGCCGGCGACTCGCTGCAGGTGGTGGAGACCCCCTGGGGCCGCCTGGGGCTGAGTATCTGTTTTGACCTGCGCTTTCCCGAACTCTACCGCGAACTCGCCGCCCGCGGCGCCGAAATCCTGCTGGTGCCGTCGGCCTTCACCCATGTCACCGGCAGTGCCCACTGGTTGACCCTGCTGCGGGCCCGGGCGATCGAGAACGGCTGCTTCGTGGTTGCCGCCGACCAGTGCGGGCAGCACTCACCGAGGCGGCGGACCTGGGGGCACTCGGTGATACTGGACCCCTGGGGCGATGTGCTGGCCGAGGCCGGCGAGGAGGAAACCGTGCTGGCCGCCGACCTGCACGGCAAGCGCCTGGCGGAGATCCGCCGGCGCATGCCGCTGCTCGATATGCGCCGCTTACCCTGACCGCCGGGGCTGGTCCGGCGCAGGGCTTTAGGAAGGCAGGAAATCGATGGAGTAATTGAGGGTCGCCCGCTCCACATTGGCCGCGCCGAAGTTGATCAAGCGGATTCGCGCCAGCAGCTTGCGTTCCAGCGCCGGTGCATTGAGCTCGCTGCCCACCAGCTTTATATCCGAAACACTGCCATTGGGCTCGATCACCAGTTGCACGGTAACCTTGCCCTGCAGCGTGGGGTCGCGGCGCAGGGCGCGGTTGTAGATGGCGAATATCGCCCCCTTGTTATTCTCCATGACACTGCGGATGGCGTCCTCCGGGCGCACCGAGGTCTCGCGCCGGGTTTCCCGCGCGGATGCCCGGGCGGCGTTGCTGGCCTGGGCGCTTGCGACGCGGGTCGCCTGCCGCTGTGCCAGTTCGGCACCGCCGGTATCACGACTCAGGTTGCTGTCACTGACGCCGCCGCTGCGGGTCTGCGCCCGGTTCGCAATTACCGCCCGGTCGACCTGCTGGGCGCTGCTCGCCGCGGCCCCGCTCGCGGTTGCCTTGCGGGAAACCTCTGCCACATCGACCGTGTCGCGCATTGCCGCCAGGTCGTCCTGCATCTGCAAGAGGCCGCTGTTGGCGGCTTTCTCCCGCGCCATCTGCACCTTTGCCGGAGCCGGCTTCGGCCTGGTTTGCGGTTCTGGCTCCGGCCGGGGCTCGGGTTTCGGTTTGGGCTTTTCCGCCTTTGCCTCAGGTGGCTTTTCCCGTTTCGGTTCGGGGGCCGGTTTGGGTGGCGGTGGCTTGGGCTTCGACTTCTCTTCCAGGATCACCCGCGCCAGCTGTGGCGGAACCCGCTCGGCCTGCTCGCGGGTCAGCTCGGGCACCGGTACCAGGCTGATGACCACGCCGAGTACACACAGGGCGCCCAGGCCCCACTTCAGCAGGCGCCGGAAACGTGCATCTTCAGCCGCGGCGGAAGTCCAGGGCAGCTCAGTTTCCTGTAACTGCCAGGGGGCCGGTCGGGAAAGGGTTGCGGCACTCATCTGGCTCCCGGCCCCCGCCCTGCAATTTCATCGCCAGCCGCCGCGTCGGGCGCGGCCTGGCTCACGGCGAAGGAAATATCCCGGTAATCCGCCGCCGCACAGGTGCGCATCACCTGTTTCAGCAGCTGGTATGGCAGTTCCTCGTCGCCCATGATGGTCACCGCGCGGCCAGTTTTTGCCTGCGCTTCTGACAGGGGCTCGGCGCGCTGGGCCAGGTACTGCAGTTCCTTGAGCAATGGTTCGATCTGCTCCGCGTCGCTGCTGATCTCACCAATACTGGCCACAGGCCGGTTGCCCACAAACAGCGTCTCGTTGTTGATGCGCACCACCGGGGTAAGCTCCGGTTTCTGCTTCGATGTGGACTCCGGCAGCTTGATGGTTTTGTCGCTCTGCAGCACCTCCACGTCCGAGGAATTCACCAGCAGGAAGAACACCAGGATGGTGAAAATGTCCATCAGCGATACCAGGTTGAGGCGTGACTGCTGTTTTTTCTGGCGCTCGCGGCGCTCCTGTAATTTTTTACCGACGTTCAGGTTCATATCACTGCCCCGCTGCCGTTGCCGTGGGTTCCGCTGCGTCACCCAGGGAAATCTGTGGGAACAGTTCCGCATCCACGACTGAAGTCGCGACCACGGCGCGATAGCTGCGCGCGGTATCCATGGCTTTTACCAGGGTGCGGTAGGGCGTATCCCGCTGGGACAGGATCAGGATGTCTTTCTTGTCCACAGACTTCTCCCGCAGCTGGCGCTTCACTTCCTGCAGGACATCGGACATGCGCTCGAAATCGGGTACGCCATCGACATGCTCGACCCGCTGTACCCGCACCCCGGCCGGGTAATTGATATCGATATGGCGATCGCGCAAAACCACCTCCAGCTGGCGGTTTTCCTCGCTCGCGGGATTACCGTCGCTGAGGCCCGGCAGGTTCAGCTTGAGGATGGCGATATGCGAGAACACCATATTCAACAGCAACACCGGCACCAGGATGACCATCAGGCTCATAAACGAGGTGATGTCCAGCTCCGGGTCGATGCCGCCGCGTCGGCGAATATTCAGTTTCAGCATGCCGTCAGCCTTTGGCTGCGCGTTGCTCAGCCGCCTGTGCGCGCCCCATGGTGAGCAGGTTGAGGAACTTCACCCCGGCCATCTGCAGGCTGTCGACGATTTCATTGGTCTTGTTTTGCAGCATGGAGTAGGCCAGCAACAGGGGTATCGCGGAAATCAGGCCAAAGGCCGTGGTGTTCATGGCCACGGAGATACTGGATGACAGCATCGAGGCCTTCTCGGACGGGTCCGCATTGGCTACCGCGGTAAAGGCGGCGATCAGGCCCATGATGGTGCCCAGCAGGCCCAGCAGGGTGGCGATGTTGGCCAGGGTGGCCAGGTAATTGGTGCGTTTTTCCAGGCGCGGTACCGCCTCGAGGATGCCCTCCTCGATTGCCAGGGCAATATTCTCATCGCGCTTTGCGTACTGCAGGGTGCCGATACCGGCGGCGGCAATCCGGCCCATGGCCGCCTTGTTGTCACGGGCCACCTGCAGCACGCCGTTGTAGTTACGCTGCTGTAGCAGCGGCAGCACCTGGCGATAGGCCTTGCGGTTGGCACTGCGGGCCAGTGACAGGAAGATCCAGCGCTCGATCACCATGATCAGGCCGATCACCAGTACCAGCGCTATGGGGTACATGAAGGGGCCGCCATTCTGGAAAAAACGCAACAGCGCCTGAGTGAATTCCATGTTGTTCTCCGGGGTTTTCGGTGGATAGCTGGGGCGCACAGTCGCGCCCTGCAATTTTTAAAAAGTATTCCTGGCCACAGTTGCCTGCGATCCTGCCGGCCTATTCCGGCGACGAGTCGCTGTTGTCCTGGCCCGAGTTTTCCATTTCGCGCTGCAGCTCCGAGTATTCCTGGTGCTCGAATATATCGTCGATGGTCTGCGGCAGGCCGCCGTCAATTTTCTGCAGGCTGTCGGCCTGTTTCCACGGGATGATGTACAGCACCTTGGGTTGCTCCTGGCTGCCGATAATCGTCGATTCCAGTTCGATCGGCTCTTCGGCCTGTGCCGCCCCTGCCAGCGCGGTTAGCGCAAGCAGTGTGGTTGCCAGGTAGAGCCTGGTGCGTTGTGGTTGCGGTGATGTCATAGTCGGCGCTCCAGGTCGACGATCCAGCCGGCCAGCTGCCGGTCCGGTTCCTGTTCCGGGTCCCGCAACTGATGCAATTCCTGCGCCCGCCGGTAATGTTGCAGTGCTTCCTGCGGACGCTGCAGGTACAGGTCGTAGAGAATGCCCAGGTTGCGGTGGGCGGCGGCGAAGTCCGGCCAGCGTTCCAGCGCCCCGCGATAGTGTTGCTCTGCCGCGTCGAACTGTCCCCGGTCACGCAGTAGTGCCCCGAGCGTGTTCCAGGCAAATACATTGTCATCGTTGGCGGCAATGGCACTGCGCAGGCTCTGCTCGGCCTCGGTGTACTTTTCCAGGTGGCGCTGGACGATGCCCAGGTTGAGCCACAGCCCGGACAATTCCGGCCACTCTGCGGTAAGGCCCAGTAGCCGTTTCTCGGCCGCAGCGGCATCGCCGCTCTCCAGCAGCTCCCGCGCCTGTGCCATACCGCTGCGGGCCGCGCCCGGCACGGATACCCGGGAGGCCAGGTAGGGATTGGGGCTGGCGGCAGTGCCCGGCGCCGTGGCGCTGCCTGTTGCCCCGGGATCACCGCCCGCGCGCGGGCCGGTCTGGCTACAGGCGGCCAGCCACACCAGGGTGAGCACCACGGCTGCGCGGGTCACGACACGCGCGACGCTGTCATCAGTGCAGGGCATCGCTCCACTCCGCGGTTTGTTCCGGTTTCTGGTAGCGCGCCGGCAGCAGTTTTGCCAGCGAACGGAAGCTGCGACGCACCCAGTCGTCATACATTCCGTCGGCGGTGCGCTGGATATTGGCTTCGTGCAATTCGATGGCCTTTTCCTCAAACGGGAATGCCTGCTCTTCCAGCAGGATGTCGTACTGTTCCAGCTCCAGCGGGGATAGCCCCGGTGGTCGCTCGGAATCCATCAGGTCGCCGCTCAGGGTGCGGTAGACCTCCGCCAGGCGGAAGTTGGCCTGGGTGGAGAACTCGGCCACGCCCAGGTCGAGCACCTCGCGATAGTCCGCGACGGTGGTTTCCAGCGCGCGTTTCTTGCTGGCCAGGCTGGCCTTGAGTGGCAGTGCCAGCGGGATGCCGGCAAAAGCCTGGTAACTCTGTTCAGCCAGTTCGCTGCGGGCATAGGCTGCCAGGTAGCGGGCCCGCTCACTCCGCGGCTGCGCCTGGCCAAGGCGTTGCAGCCAGCGAGTGCGGGCACGGCTATCGCCGGCCTCGCCGGTCAGCTGTACCAGCTGGTACTGCGCCTCCAGCTGCT
Source organism: Microbulbifer sp. YPW16 (assembly GCF_021290385.1). Lineage (GTDB taxonomy): Bacteria > Pseudomonadota > Gammaproteobacteria > Pseudomonadales > Cellvibrionaceae > Microbulbifer > Microbulbifer zhoushanensis. Next base: position 2,281,354 of record NZ_CP089928.1, on the reverse strand, counting down.
GTTCGCGGGGCTCCTGCCACTGTTCGCTGTACTGCTGGAAGGCCGCGATGGCGCGATCGGTCTCGCCCGCCTCGCGGAAACCCTCGGCGGCCAGGAACAGCGACTGGCGACGCACCTGCGGGTCCGCGTCCGACTGCGCCAGCCTGAGCAGCTCGGCCGACGCGGCGCCCGGCATCTGCAGGGCCTGGTAGATCACCACCGCCTTGGCAGTGAGGGTGGGGGTCAGGGCGTGGGCGGGGTAGTGACTGCGGAAATCCGCCAGTTCGGTGGCTGCGCGTTGCCACTGCTCAAGGGTCACCAGCTGGTTGATGGCATCGTACTGTGCGGTGGCGGCAATGTCGGTGCGCCCGCTGTCGCGGACCCGCAGCAGGTGAGTGATTGCCAGCTCGCTGTCTCCCTGCGCCAGGGCGGCCTCGGCCTGGCGGTAGATGGCGGCCTGCATTTTCTGCCGGGCAGTAGCCGCAATGGAATCACCTGCCGCAGGAACGCCTGCCGCAGGGACGCCTGCCGCAGTTCCCGCCAGCACGCGGGCGTAGGCCTGTTCCGCGGCCGGGTAATCCCGTTGCTCGAAATAGCTGTGGCCCAGCAGCAGGTTGAGGTTGCGGCGCTGCTGCAGGTCCGGTGGCGGCTGCCACCTGGCTGCGCGCTCGGCAGCAACGATCACTTCGGCGTAACGGCGTTGCTGGAACAGCTTGTCGGCAGCATCGAGCAATACCGGCAGCGCGCGCGGGTCGCGCGGCCAGGTATCGACAAAGTACTGCCCGGCCTCGATGGCACGATCCCGCCACAGGGTCGCCTGCTCGTCCCGTTGCCCGCCTGCGTTTGCCTGGGCGGCAGTCTCCCGGTAAACCGCCTCGGCGTTGAGGATCGCGGAATAGCCCGCTTCGGTGGCCTGCTCGTGTTTCGGGTAAGTGGAGGCCACGTTCCGGTAGGCCCGCCAGGCCCCGGCACGGTCGCCGGCCTGTTCCAGGCACTCCGCCAGCAGGAATGCCATTGCCGGCGTCTCGATGTCCTGCGGGAACGTCTCGGTGTACTCGCGGTACATGGCTGCGGCGGCGAGATAGGCCTGGCGTGCCCGGGTGGCCAGCTGGCGCCGTTCGCGCGGGCTGCCGGGCTGCTCTTGCTGCAGGGCCTGGGCGCGGGCGTGGTCGAAGCGCGCAAGCTCCGCCAGCCAGGGCCGCAGCCAGGCGCCCAGTTGTTCACGCTGGGTGTCGTCGGCCGCCTGCCAGTAATCGCTGTGGATGCCATAGCGCCGCACGAATTCGCGCTTGGCCGGCATCACCTCGGCGTCCAGCCCGGCCTGTTGCAGGGTTTCGATGGCGCGCAGGTGCAACGCCGGCGCCTCGGCGCTGCCGGGATAGTTTTCGACGAAGGCCAGGTAACTGTCGGCGCCCTCACGGAAACGCTCTTTCTCCCGGTACCAGTCCCCCAGCGCACGATAGATGCGGTGCTGGTAGGGACGCGCCCCGCGGTCCGGGTTGTAGGGCTCGATGGCGCCGGCGCCGCCCTGGTAACTGAATCCCAGCGCCAGCCCGCGCAGGCTGTCATCGGCCAGGCGGCGGTCGCCGCTGTCCAGTTCATCCAGCGGTGCGCGGCTGTGCAGGGTGTCGAGCAGGCCCAGGAAGGTGCGCGTCGAAGCCGGGTAGTCGGATGCCTTGAATTGCGACCAGCCGAGCATATAGCGGGCATTATCGGTAAACGGTGATTCGCCCTGGGCCAGCACGGCGTCGAAATCCCGTGCCGCGTCCCGGTAGCGGCGGTCGTTGAAGGCGGCCTCGCCGCGGCGGAACAGTACTTCGGCAATGAATGGCGATTCCGGCCTCGCGCTGGCGATATTTTCCAGTGCCTGCAGTGCGGCGCCCTGGTTGCCGTCCAGTGCCTCGGCCCGTGCCAGGCGGTAATTGAGGTAGTCATCGCCGGGTTGTGCGGCGACCAGTGCGCGGTAGCGTTCGATGGCGGGCTGGAAGGACACCCGCTGCCCGGGGTTGTCAGCCTGCAGCTGCTCCAGCCGCTCCATTTCCAGGTCGGCCAGGCGCATCCTGATCTGCCGGCGCACGGCGGGATCCTGCTGGTCCACGAGCGCCTGCTTGTAGTTGCGCTGGAGTGTATCGATCTGTACCTGCGGAATCCGGATATCCGGTTCAGCCGGCAGGCCGGCACCGGGCAGGTCCGCGAGGGTGGCAACCTGTGGCTGGCTGCAGCCGGCCAGGGCCAGGCTGCACACTGCGGCGGCCAGCAGGTGACGGGGATGCTTCACGGTGCGCCCCCCGCCAGTTCCGAGGCCGGGGCTGCTTCCCGCCCGCCTGGTGCCTGTTCGTGGGTGGTGCCTTCCTGGAGGGCGGCATCCTGCAGCCGGGCGATAGCCAGCCGGGTATGGGCACTGTATTGGCGCAGGCGCTGGTCGACCCGTGCCAGTTCAGCGCGCAGGTCGCGCCGGATGTCGGCTTCCAGCACCGCACTGGCGCGGTTGACCGCGCGCTGCTGGCTGCGCACCCGGGGCAGTGCAGACTGCACCCGCGCGCCCAGGCTGCTGAGCTGGGGAGCCCGCTCGGCAGTCTGCTGTAATTGCCGGCGATTGCCCGCCGCTTGTTCCAGCGCCACACCGACGCTGTCGAGCGCGCGCTGCTGCCGCCACAGGTTGTCGTGCCAGGCCTGCGCGGCCTGCCAGAGCAGCAGCCCGTGGGCGCGCGCCAGTACCTGCCGCTCCCGCTCACCGACTTTGCCCGACGCCTGCAGTTGCCGGTAGAGCCGCGCTGCCCGCTGTTGCAGGGCGAGCAGCTCCACCGCCGGATCGTCTTCCGTTGCGCCAGCCTGCATCAGTGCCAGGGCATCGCGCTCGCGTTCAATCTTTTCCAGGCCCGCGCGCAGTTGCCGGTACCTTTCGCGGGCCAGGTCCACCTGCTGGTCGAACTGGGCACTGCGGTAATCCGCCAGGATCGACTGGCGACGCTCACTGCGGGCACGCAGCAACTGCTGGAACAGCGGCAGGCGCGCCTGCCAGCGCTCCAGTACCCGCTGCAACTGGTGCAGGTCGCGCAATTCGGAAAGTCGCAGCTGGAACCGGTCGCTGTCCAGCAGCCGCTTCAGGTAGCGACGCTTGTCCGCCACCGGGCCGGGCACCTCGGCCGGCAACAGCCAGCCATAGCGCTGCGCCTCACCGGCGCCGGCGGCTGGTGCCAGCGCCAGGGTATCGAGCTGCTGTGCCAGGCGTGCAATGTCGTCCCGGGCCCGCTGGTATTGCTGTTGCGCATGGCGGTAACTTTGCAGCGCCGCCCGCGGGCGCGCCAGCTGTTCATAACTGTAGGGCAGTGCTACCAGCGCCTCCTGTACCTCGGGGGAGAGCGGGCTGCGCTGGATTAAAAAGTGCAGCGCGTCGTTGGCGGCGTTGTAGTCGCCGCCCTTGATGGCCGCCCACCCCAGCCCCAGCAGGGCGCGATCGGACCAGGGGGTGTGCAGGCGCACCCGGCGGAACTCCGTCATCGCTGCAGCGAAATCCTCTTGCAGGGTAAGGCTGTAGCCGGCGCCGGTATACGCCTTGTCCCGCAATACCAGTAATTGCTCCGCGGGTTCGTCGATCCCGTCCACGAGCGCCACCGCCAGGCGATAGTGAGTGGTTGCTTCGGCCAGGCGCCCGCCCCGCGCCAGGGCCGCAGCCAGGTTCAGGTGGCCGAGGATGCGCTTTGCCGGCGGCAGGGCCTCCACCACCGGCCCGCGGCCGTCCAGCAAGGCTTCAGCGCGCGCCAGCTCACCGTTGCGCAGCGCCAGGTTGAGGCCCAGGTCGGTTGTGTCGGCGGCGCCGGACAGTTGCAGTTGGCGTGCGCTGCTGTCCCATTCCCGTCGCAGGTAATTGAGCTCGGCCAGCTTCATCCAGGCTACCGCGCGGTAGCGCTCGTTATCGGCACTGTCGACCTGCTGCAGTTGTTCGTTAAATAAAATTTCGGCGCGATCGTGTAGCCCGAATGCCAGTGCGATGCCGCCCTCGATCAGGGCCGCGTTGTCGCGGTGCGCATGCAGTTCACTCCGGTGTCCGGCCACCTGCAGGGTACTCAGGGCATCGAAATAATTGCCCTGGAAGTAATCGTAAAGGCCGGCGCCGTAGCGCATATCCTGGGCCTGCTGGTAAGGCCTGTCCTGCTGGCCGGCACCATCCCCATTGTCATCGCGATCCTGCGCCCACGGGCTGGCCCCGGCGCCGGAGAGGGCCGCAGCGAGGACAAGACGGGAGCAAAACACGCGGAACATCATGTTGGTTTACGGCGCGGGCCACTCCACCAGCTCAAACTCGGGCTGCTGGCGTTCGGCCGAGTCGGCGATGCGCAACTCGATCACCGCGGGCTCGTCGGTCTTTTCCAGCTCCAGTGTGGCGGCACGCTTGTACTCGCGCCCCTGCGGCCCGATGCCGGTAAAGAATGCGGTCACGGTATAAGTGCCGGATTTCAGGTTGCCCTTGAACAACGGCTGGATGCCGCCGCGGACCAGTGCATCCCGCTGGTGTTCGGTGTACAGGTGGCTCGCGCTCAGCTTGTTGTCGATATGCAGTTTTACCGCATCGAGCTGGAAGTAATGGCCCACGTCCATCGAGACGTAGAAGGCCACCTGGCTCTGTGCCGGATAGAGCAGGTCCTCCTCGAGGATCAGCAGGTCGCGATTGAGCTTGAGCACATTCTCTTTCAGGTCTTCCACGGCACCGGCGGAGTAAGCGTTATCGGCGGCCTGTGCCGGCACGCCGGTGGCGAAAACGAGGAGGAAAGCGAATTGCTGGATACAGCGGCGCATGGGAACAGCCTTTGTCATATTTTCTCTTGTAGGAGCGGCCGCTGGCCGCGAAAGCCGCTGCGGATCAGTCAATTGCAAGATCGCGGCCAGCGGCCGCTCCTACGATAGTCTCGATTGCCGTGAATTATCTCAGGGGATCATGTCGCGGGTGTGATGCGGTTGGCAATTCTCCCATGGCGACGAATACCCGAATTATTTTGGCTGTTGCAGGCCCCTGCTGAAGTACAGTTGCCGGTTACTGTCGATCACAATGGCCTCGAATTCCGGCAGTCGATCGATCAGTGCCAGCCCGCGCTTCTTGCCCAGCACAAAGACACTGGTGGACAGCGGATCTGTGTCGAAACCCCGGGGACCGATCACACTGACACTGATCAGCCGGTCACTATCTGTTTCCCCGGTCTCTGCCGGCAGTCCGGTCGTCGGGTCGAAAATATGGTGCACTCGTGATTCATCGTTATCGATGAAGAAACGCTCGTAATCCCCCGAAGTGGAGATGGCAGTATTCTCGAGCGGGATCACCGCGGCATTTTTCGATTTTTCCCGCGGGTGGCGGATGCCCACCAGCCAGGGTTTGCCGCGGCGGTCGCCGAGCATGCGCGCATCGCCACCGGCGCTGACACTGGCGTGGTGCACACCGGCGCCGCGCAGTATGGCCACGGCGCGATCCACGGCATAACCCTTGGCGATACCGCCCAGGTCAATGCGTGTATCCGGGTGGGCAAACGCCAGCGTGCCCTGTTCCCGGTCGAGTTGCAGGTGGTGATAATCAATCGCCGGCAGCAGTTTCTCTGTGGTTTCAGTGTCGGCGCGGCGACCCGCGCGAAAGTTGTAGTGCTGGCCGAGCGATGCGTAGGTGATATCGAAGGCGCCGCCAGTCTGCTCGCTGTACCACAGGGACTTGTCGACCAGGTCTGCCAGCTCGTCGGTAATCGCCACCGCGCCTGTTGCTGCGGTGCGGTTGACCTGGGACAGCTCGCTGTTGTCGCGGTAGGGCGACAGCGCCGCGTCCAGTCGCCGGAATTCAGCCAGCACTGCCTTTTTTAAATCTTCCGCGCGGGCGCGGTCCTCGTGCCAGAGCTGCACGGTCACCTCGGTGCCCATGATGGCCTCACGGGCATAGTGCCACTCGGCCAGCGCCGGGGTTGCCAGCAGCAGTGCCAGGCAACCGGCGACAGTATTTCGATACCACTTGGTCATTGGATTTTTATCGGGGATTCCTGGTCACCGCTGCGCTGCGGCCGTTAAACAATGGGTGCGAAAGCGGTCATGCTGTCCATCAGGCTGGCATTGCCCAGGCCGTGGTTCGGGAACAGGTTGGCGAAATTTCCCTGCTCACCGTGCAGGGCCATGTAATTCAGCACCACCGTTTCCACCAGCAGGTTGACGTTGTTGGCGGCCGGGCTGGAAGCCGTTTCCACGTCGCCCGAAGCGCGCATGTAGCCCAGCTGCTGGTGCAGCGCCTGGTCGGCGGCGTTGCCTCCCAGCAGCTGCGGCCGCCCGGCCGGGTTGTAGACCAGGAAAAACGAAGCGGCAGTCTGCTGGTTATCCCCGGTCCAGACCCCCTTGCCGCGCCCCTCGATGGAATCGTCGAGCATGCCGTTGCTGAATACCGATCCATCACTGAACACATAGATCATTACCGGCTTGCCCAGTCGCGCGGCGTATTCCAGGCAGGCGCCGATACAGCGGCCGGCGCGCAGGTCGCGGATCTCGCCGGTGGCGCGGTCGCCGGTGTGGTAGTCGTATCCGCCCATGGTGATGGTGCCGGCGCCGGCATAGCCGTTGATCACCAGCTTCATCGCCGCGGCGGTTTTCTGGAACTCGCGGTCGCCGCTCAGTTCGGCACTGGTAAAGATGCCTGCGGGACCGACAATATCCGGGTCCAGTTCCGGGTTGAGCGCGCCGGGGTCGCCGAACCGATCCGCCAGGTCGGCACTCTTCATATAACCGCAGCGCACCAGGTCCTTGATCACCGCGTCGGCGCTGACCCGGGTATTGACCCGCCCCAGTTTGGCGTCGGAGATACGATACATGGACTCCATCACCGCCACCGTATCCTCCTGGCTCAGCAGGCCCACCAGGTCGCCCACGTCCACCAGCCCGGTGACATCGGAGGCCCGGTCCACCTTGGTGGGACGCACCTCGGGGTTGATCATGGCGGCGGGGGCCATGGAGTTGCCCCCGGACTCGCTGGTGGAGGAACCGATCAGGCCCAGCAGGGATCCGTCGGCGCCGGCGCGGTTGATGCCGTACATGGGGTTGTGTGGGTTGTTGCCGGTGTCATTCTCCGAGCGCGCCGGGATCACGGCGCCATTGACCGCCGCTGCGGTGCCGGCAGTAACCTTGTCAAGAATCCCGCGCAGCATGCCGCTGTCACTGTGGAAAGCCAGCCCCAGGTCGGTATTGGTAAAACTGTTGCCGGCGGCGTCGGTGATGGAGGGCACCATATCGCCGGGCAATCCCTGCTTGCCGTAGCCGGCGGTGCTGAGGAAATCCATCTGGCCACCGCGCTGGCCCACCAGCACATTGGAGCCGGCGATATTGGCCCCACCGGCGAGGTCGAAGCAGATAAACGGAATCTTGCCGGCCCCGGTGGCACTCACACCGCACTGCTGGCGCAGCGCCTCCAGGTCGGATGACAGTGCGGCCTGCGCCGCCTGCGGATTGGCGAACAGGCTGAATACCGAGCCGCCCATCAGGGTGGCGAGGCCGGCACGAAAACCCTGGCCGAGAAAGTCCCGCCGCGATACCGGCCGGTGGTGGTCCGGGTGCCGCAGGGGTTCGTCGAGGTCGAAATGCTTTTTCTTGCTCATGGTCTCTGTCCGGGCTGGGGCGGCATGCCGGCCCACCGGAATGCCTTGGGAGTTTCAGTTCACCTGCGCGGCCGGGGCCGCGGTCCAGTACTTGATAGCTGTCAGTGGATCAGTGTCATCGCGCTGCCCATGGCGGCGGCACAGACTGCCTTGACGGTGGTCTCGGTGCGGTTGGCCGCGCAGCTGCTGCCGCAGGCGGTCATGGTGCCGATCAGGCTGTCCAGTTCGCCTTCCACCGCAGCCAGGTCCGGCGCAGTGGACAATTGCGAGGTTGTGCCGTCGTGCCAGTTCATCTGGTGGCCGAGCAGGTTTTCCACCAGCGGGTCGATGACCTGCGCACGCTTACTGGCGCTGTCGAAGGCGGAGCTGGCCGGGGCACTGAAGTCGAAGCCGGCAAAATAGTTGCTGCGCGCGCTGGCGTCGTCCACCAGCACACTGCAGTATTTCACCGCCAGCTGGGTAATGCCCATCTGCTGGGCCGCCAGGAAACCGCGTATATCACTTTCCACCGGCAGCTGGCGTTTGACCTTCTCCCAGGTCTCGGCAACCTGCGGATGGCTACTGGCAATGCCGGTGGCACGGGACAGGTTGGCCAGTATCTGCTCGAAGCGGCGCAGGCCGATCCGCGGCTGCGGATCCAGGTCGGCCGGTTGCGCCGGCGGCGCCGGGGTTGGCTCGACCCGGGCGAAGGTGGCATCGCCGAGGCGCTCGAAGGTCAGGAAAAACTCATCGGATTCCGGGCCCTTGTCCACCGAAATGATCGACCCCAGGCGCGACAGCAGCTGTCCTTCCCCGGGCGTGTAATCCGTGGCGTTGATCGTGGTCGAAAGGTTGGCCCAGGCCTGCCCCACTTCCGACTCGCGCCCGTTGATACCGATGCGCATGCCCTCGAGCGGAAATCCGGTGGGTTCAATGCTGTTGTCCAGGCTGATGAACTTGGGGGCACTGAAGAGGTAGCCGTAATTGTCGAACAGCTGTACCTCGAACATTACATAGCCCTGCGGCACACCGGTGTGCTCTTCCACCTTGAACAGCAGGAAGTATTTTTCGCCCACACCGGCGCTGTAGTTGGTGGCGATGTCCTCCGCCGACAGGGCGCGGGAATGGACCGCCAGCAGTCGCACGGAGCCCTGCCACTGGTTGTCATTGGAGACCTCGCTGCCCACCGCCAGGGCAAAGGTGTCATCCCAGGTGCCCAGCAGCGCCGGGTCGGTGGGATCCATATCGCCGGTATATTCCCCGTTGACGTAAAGCTTGCGTCCCTCGAGTGGGTCGTAGGTGGCCACCACATGCTGCAGGGTGGCCTGGACCCGCTCGGCCATGTCGTCGGTAACCAGTGCCGGCATGCCATCGGCGTCGGTGGTGTCGCCGCGATTCTGGAAGGTGTAGTTATACATCGCCTGGCCGAGGGTGAAATTGCGGATATTGTTGCCGCCGGAATAGGTGACGATCCGCGCCGGTCCCTCCTGGGATACATTGGCCGGTGCGACCCAGGCTTCGATGGAGTACTCGCCAGTGGCGGTCAGGGTATCGAACAGCTTGCGGCTGGTAGCCGTGGCTCCCTGTGCCTTGCCGCCCTTCATCTGCAGTCCCCAGGAGCCCAGCCACTCCACATCCCCGGACAGGGTCAGGTCGATGGCCGGGTCCACGCCGGAGGTGTCATAGGCGGTAGTGCCGCTGCCGGTCTTGAATTCATACAGGGCGATGGCGTTGTTCTCGATGCGCCCACCGCTGCTGGCGACAATGCCATCGGTCATGCGCAGGGCCTTGCTGATCACCCAGTCGGGATCCACGGCACTGAGCGGGATGCTGTCGGCAAAGGCCTGGATGGCCGCGGTCATCTCATCCTCGTTCGCGGCGCAGTCATCCCAGCAATTGTGGAATTCCTGCCCCAGGCGCACCGAGAAGCGCGAGTTGGCCGGGGTGTCCAGGTTCATGCGTGTCTTCGCCGCCTCGTAGGCCTGCTCCACGTCGACACTGGCAAAATAGGGCTGCTGTGCCGTGGCCGCATCCTCACTGTGGCAGCCCGCGCAATAGGTGCGCAGCAGTGGATAGACGGTGCTGCCGAAACTGCCGCTGGACGCCGGGAAGCTCTTGCTCTGGCCGGGCTCGCGCTCTACCGGCGCGGTGAGCTGCACGGTATTGACCAGGCTGCCGCTCTCCCGGGCCCATTCCTCGATATAGTTGGTGATGATCTCGGCGCAGGCACTGGCGCTGTCGAGCCAGCAGTTATGCCCGCTGCCCACCTTGGTCACCAGTCGCGATTCCGCCGGGCGGGCCAGGTCGACCAGGTCCCGTCCCTCATCGTAGGCGGTATTGATATTGTCGCCGCGCACAAACCGCGGGCTCTGGCCGCCCTCGACATGACAGCTGCCGCAGCGATCCTCGCCGGCCAGGTTGTCCCAGATAAAGCGCTTGTACTGCTGCACATCCTCGTCCCGCGGGGCCGGGCCGGAATAGGTTACGCCGCCACCGGTATTGCCACTGGTATCCGGGAGCTGCTCGGTGTCCTGCCCACTGCCACCACTACAGCCCGCCAGGGCGGCCGCCATGGCCAGGCTGGTCAGCAGGGCGGTGCGGGGCGCGGCGAAAATCCTCTGGTTTGTCATGGCCATGTCCTATTCCCCCGCGCAGTAAATCGCCGAATCGGCGTATACCTGCTTGAGGCGATACCCCCCGCCCACAAAGCTCTCGGTAATGGTATCCACCGCAGCGCGGTCGCTGCTGTCCTCCGGCGCGCGCAGGCACACCTGGCGGAATACCTTGGTCACCTGGCAGCGGGCAAAGGCATCGCTGCTGGCCAGTTCCTCACCCAGCGACTTGGCACCATTGCCGCCGCCAGGCAGGGCCGCGTCCCAGCCCAGGTGCTGGTTGGGTCCCTGGCGCCAGTAGTTGTCCCAGCGATCGTCGGGGACGATAAAGCCGTGGGGGAAGTTGGCGCTGTTGATCTGGTTCTTGGCCTTGACCCGGCTGCCGGTGGCCGGGTCGGTCTCGCCGGCGACGTTGTAATCCAGCCGGCCATTCTCGCCGGTGGGATCGCTGTCCGGGTCGTAGGCGTAGTCGTAATAGGCAAATGCCTGGGCCATGGGATCCATGCCGCTATGACAACCAACGCAATTGTTCTGGAAGACACGACTGTCGCCGCCGGGGCTGCGGCTCACATCCTGGCGAATACGGTCCGGTGGGCGGGTGGTGTCCTGTACCTGCTCCAGGTCGCGGCACAGGTGGTTGAGCAGGGTGTAGCGGAACATGGCGCGGTTGGTGCCGGCATAGAAAAACGCCTTGGCGCCGGCGCGAGTGGTCATTACCCCGGCGGTGGCTGCCGCCGGCAGGCCGGTTACCGAGGACTGACTGCGTTGCACCAGGCTGTCCCGGAGGGAATAGCCTCCGCTCTCCAGGGCCTCGTAGTGATTGTTGTTGCTGTTGCTGTAACCGGGTAGGCCGAGCCCGCTGTCACCGGTGTAAATGATATTGCCGGACAGTACCTGGCGGAAATCCAGGTCGTCGCGCACGATCCCGATCACCGTTGCGGTGTAGTCGTTCAACGGTGCGAATACATCGCGGTCGCGATTGGTCCAGGGAGTGGCAATGTTTTTCAGCGTGACATTGTAAAAGGCGTTGTTTTCCATCGCCGTATAGGCGGCGGCTTCCGGGTTGCCATCGCCGATATCCCGGGCCATATCCAGTAAGACAGTTTCAGTGGGCTTGATACCAGTCAGGCGGCTGTGCATCTGCAGGGCCTGTTCCTGTGGCGCAGCCAGGGCCATTGCCGAGCAAAGTGCACTGCCCAGTGCGATACCGGTAGCCAGTTGCCGTCGCACGCGGGTTGGTTTCATATCCATTGAAAAGGGAGCCAGCTGAGAGTTTGAGACCTGCGATGGTAAGAGCTGGCTACCGATTTGCCAGCGCCACTGCCGAGAAGTGGGTTGCAGTTGGCATTTTCAGCGTGATTGCCTTGAGTGTTGTCATGGTGGCGGAGAGAATTCCATGGGCCGCAGTCTAGGTTAATGGAATTTATTGGGGTTGGCGTAAGTGAATATTACAGCGAGATTAATTTGCACTTTGCCAGTCCTGTGCCTGCTGCACGCCTGTAGTGGTGGCAGCGGGAATGGCGGCTCGAGCACCGGCGGTGACCAGGCCGAAGACCCGGTAGTCGTAGATTTTCCAGTAGCGTTTGTGCGCAGGCAGCTGGGTTTCGAGGACGACGGTGCACTCAGCGAAGACAATATTTATCGCCCGGACAATTTTAATCCCGGGGCGGAGCTGGTAATCAAGGATCGCGCCACGCCCAGTGCGCCGGAACGGGCGCTGACGGCCGGTTTGTTTGAGGGCGAGTACGACGTCAAGGACCTGAATGTCTCGCCCGATGGTGAAACCCTGGTGTTCGCCATGCGCGCCCCGGAGATCGAGGATGCCGATGACGATGAACAGCCCACCTGGAATATCTGGGTCTACGAGCGTGATTCCGACACCCTGCGCCGGGTTATCGACTCCGACCTGATTGCCGAGCAGGGGGAGGATATTGGCCCCGCCTTCCTGCCCGACGGCCGTATCGTATTCACTTCCACACGCCAGCGTCGCTCGCGGGCGTTGCTGCTGGACGATAACAAACCGCAGTTTTCATCACTGGCAGAAGACCTGCAACAGGAGGCCTTCGTCCTGCATGTCATGGAAGGGGACGGCTCCGATATCCGGCAGATTTCCTACAACCAGAGCCACGACCTGCACCCGACGGTCCTGGACGATGGCCGGGTGCTGTTCAATCGCTGGGACAATATGGCCGGGGTGGACAATCTCTCCCTCTATACCGTCGATCCCGATGGCACCGGCCTGGCCTTTCACTACGGTTACCACAGCCAGCAGACCGGCACCGGTGAAAGCGAGGCAGCGTTCGTACGGCCTCGGGAACTGGCTGACGGCCGCCTGCTGGTGACCCTGCGCGGCCCCGAGGGAATTACTTTTGGCGGTGACCTGGTGGCCATCGACAGCATCGAATACACCGAGGCCTACACGCCGCCGGTGGAGGGCAGTGATGCACCGCGGGAGCTGGTGGGCCAGGCCTCCATTTCCGTGGACGAGGTCATTACTGACGGCACCCTCTCCCCCCATGGGCTGTTTGCGTCCGCCTGGCCGTTTTACGACGGTACCAGTCGCCTGCTGGTGAGCTGGAGTGAGTGCCGGGTGCTGGAACCGGAGACCGAGCTGCCGCGGCCCTGTACCGACGAGTGGCTGGCAATCCCCGATATTATGCCGGCAGACCCGCTTTACGGGCTGTGGATCTATGACTATGCAGAGGGCACCCAGCAGCCGATCGTGGTGGCCGAAGAGGGTCAGATGATCAGCGAGGGTGTCACCCTGGAGCCGCGCACAGTGCCGGAGTATATCCCGGAGCTGATTCCGGCCACCGAGCTGGACCGGGAACTGGTGGACGAGGGTGCGGGTGTGCTGGATATCCGCAGCGTCTACGATTTTGATGGCGAGGATATCGCCGGAATCCCGCCGCTTGCAGATCCCGCAGAGACCACCGCTGCCGAGCGACCGGCCCGGTACCTGCGGGTGATCAAGGGGGTGGGTATCCCGGATGACAGTGTGCTCGATTTCGATGCTTCCGCATTCGGTCGCAGCCGCGCCCAGGGCATGCGCGAAATCCTCGGTTATACGCCGATCCAGCCGGACGGCTCGGTGCGGGTCAAACTGCCGGCGGATATGCCGCTGGCGATCGGCGTGGTGGATGCCAACGGTCGTCGCATTGCCGGGCGCCATCGCAGCTGGCTGCAGCTGCGCGCCGGTGAGGTGCGCCAGTGTAACGGTTGCCACACCGGCGACAGCGAGGTACCCCACGGGCGCCCGGACAAGAACCCGGATCCCGCCTGGGGCGGTGCCGCCACCTCCGGAATCCCTTTCCCCAATACCGAGCCCGCGCTGGTGGCGGAAATGGGCGAGACCATGGCGCAGCTGCTGGCGCGCATCGCCGGTGAGGCAGAGCTCGGGGGCGATATTGCTTTCGCGGACCTGTGGACCGACCCCGCCGTCCGCGCCAAGGACCCCAGCACCACTATCCCCTATGCCGACCTGGCCACCGCGCAGCCGGTGAGCCCCACCTGTCGCGACAGCTGGGCGCCCGGCTGCCGCAGCGTGATCCACTACCCGCTGCATATCCAGCCGCTGTGGGAACGGGAGCGCCCGGTTACTGATGGCGCGGGCAATGTAGTGGCCGACAACCGCTGCCTGCAGTGCCATACCAGCCGTGACGCCAATGGCATGGCCCGGGTACCCGCCGCGCAACTGGACCTGGCCTCACAGGCTTCACCCTTTAATGCCGACTGGATGACTTCATACGTGGAGCTGTCATTCGACAATCCCACCCAGGAACTGGTGGACGGTGCATTGCAGGAAGTGCTGGTGCAGGACCGGGACGACGATGGCAACCTGCTGTACGAGACCGATGAGGACGGCAACCTGGTGCTGGACGAGAACGGCAACCCGATCCCGGTGATGGTGGTGGTGGAAATCGAGCGTATCGTCGGTAATTCTGCCAACGGCAGTCGCTTCTTCGATGTGTTTGCAGCCGGCGCCAGCCACGCGGGCTACCTGGAGCCGGCGGAACTGCGGTTGATCTCTGAATGGATTGATATCGGTGCGCAGTATTACAACAACCCGTTCGAAGCGCCGGTGAACTGAATCATGGACAGTCCGTTGTATCATCCGGATTTCCTCGCTCGCCGGCTGCTCCTGGCCCTGGTGTGCACACTGCTGCCGGCGATCGGTCATGCCAGTGGCGCACCCACTGCACCGCCGGCTGACGCGGAGCAGGTATTTGTCGAGTCCCCCTACGTAAACATCTACACCGGCCCCGGGCGCGGCTACCCGATCTTTCATGTGGCCGAGCACGGTGAGCCCCTGTGGCTGCTGAAGCGTCGCACCGACTGGGTGAAAGTGGCGACCCGCAAAAATATCCGTGGCTGGACGCGTATCGCCGACCTGGCCGAGATCCGTGATGCCGGGGGCGAGCCCGTGCGAATCCCGCTGCCGGATTACAGCGACTACCGCTCGCAACGCTTTAACCTCGGCTTTACCTACGGCGATTTCGAGGGCGCCAATGCCATGGGGGTGAGCCTGGGCTACCGCTTTACCGCCAACCTTTCCGGCGAGCTGCGGGCCACCCAGGCAGTGGGAGAATTTTCCGACAGCCAGACTTACCAGGTGGCAGTGTTGCACCAACCGTTTCCGCAGTGGCGGGTGTCGCCCTACTTCATGCTCGGCACCGGAATCAATATTACCTCCCCCAACGCCACCATTGTCGCCACGGAAGACCGGCAGGATACGGCAATGCTGACCGGCTTTGGTTTGCGCACACACCTGTCGCGGCAGTTTGCCCTGCGCGCGGAAGTAGCCAATCACTACCTGCTCACCTCGCGGGAGAGCAACCAGGAGATTTACGAATGGAAACTGGGCTTCGACGTCTTTCTGTAATCGCGGCCGCATACCTGGCAGCGCAGGTCGCGGGACCGGCCAGTGCGCAGCAGGATACGACGGTACTGGATGATATCGTCTCGCCCGGCCTTGAGCGGCGTGAGATTCGCGAGGCGGATATCGACAGTGAGAATTTTGAGGTCACCGCATTCCTCGGCGGCATTATGAACGTGGAGGATTTCGGCTCCAACGCGGTTTACGGCGGCGCGCTCGCATACCATATCAGCGAGGACTTTTTTATGGAGGCCGGCTACGGCCAGACCGAGCTGGGGGAATCCAGTTTTGAGCGCCTGAGCGGTGCCGCGCCGCTGCTGACCGATGAAGAGCGGGAACTCAGTTACTACAACCTGTCACTGGCCTGGAACCTGTTCCCGGGTGAATACTTTGCTTTCGACGACTGGGCCCTGAACGGCGGTTTCTACCTGGTTGGCGGCATTGGCAATACCAGTTTCGCCGACGAGGACCACTTTACCTATAACATCGGTGCCGGTATCCGTGTACTGCCCACCGACTGGCTGTCGCTGCGGCTGGACGTGCGCGACCATATTTTTGAGCACGAGCTGTTTGGCGAGGCCCAGGTGACCAACAACCTCTCCGCCCAGCTGGGCCTGTCGGTATATTTCTGAGCGGCCGGCTGTACCAGGACTTTTTGAGTTCACCACCATCCAGACAACAACGTCCAGAAAACCATAACCAGATAACAACAGGGAACCATCATGTTTCGTTTTCTAGCCACCATAACCCTGGCACTGACTGCATCCTTGGCCGGCGCCAACGCCCCCTCGCCGGACTTTACCCTGGCCTCCAACAGCGGCGACAACCTGCGCCTGGCTGAGCAACGCGGCGAGGTGATCATGCTCAATTTCTGGGCTTCCTGGTGCGGTCCCTGTCGCCAGGAGATGCCATTGCTGGATGACCTGCATGCACGCTACAGCGCCGCGGGTTTCCAGGTCTGGGGCGTCAATGTAGATGCCCAGCGCAGTGACGCAGAGCAGATGCTGGCGAAGATCCCGGTTGATTTCCCCATCCTGTTCGACAGCGGCAGCGATGTAAGCAAGAAGTTCGGTATCGATGCCATGCCCAGTAGTGTATTCATTGATCGCAGCGGCAAGGTGCGCCACATCCATCGCGGCTATCGCGAGGGCGACGAGGCGGCCTACAAGAAAATCATCAAGGAACTGATCCGGGAGTAACCCATGTTTTCCACCCTGCGTCGCCTGGCGCTACTCGGCACCGGCATGGCGCTGCTCAGCGGCTGTTCTGTCAGTCCCTGGGTGGCCCCCTACGAGCGGCATTACCTTGCCGACCCGATCATGGCGTTCGAAATGGACCCGGTGGCTGCCGGTTATATGAATCATGTGTACGAGGCCCGCGAAGCGGCCCGGGGTGCGGAAGGGGGGAGTGGCGGTGGCTGCGGCTGCAACTAAAAATTCGCTTCAGGGCTGCTGCGCTCCACATTTCGGCACCCGGCGGTGCTCGCGTCATTCAGGTACGTTCGGTGGACTGCTGGCAATCCTGCTGGCTTTTCCTGTAATTGCGCTTGCCGCGGTACTCCCCGAGGAGCGCGCCGATACCATGTACCACTCTTACAGTGGCGGCGGGGTGACGATCGACGGGCCGTCGATACTGGTGCGGAAAAATGTGGGCAACTCGGTATCCCTGTCGGCCAACTATTACGTCGATATGATCTCCGGCGCCTCCATCGACGTGGAGGCGACCGCCAGTCCCTACTCGGAACAGCGGGATGAATATTCCCTGGGCGCCGACTACCTGGTGGACAAGACCACGGTCAGCATTGGTTATACCAACAGCTCGGAGAACGATTACCAGGCGGAGACAGTAGCCTTTGGTATCAGCCAGGCATTCTTCGGCGAGCTGAGCACCCTGGATATGCGGGTAAGCTTTGGCAACGACGATGTTTTCCGCAATGGTGACCCGGACTTCGCCGCCGATGCACAGCACCGGCGTTACGCGGTCAACTGGAACCAGATCCTGACCACTAAACTGATTGCCGAGCTGAGTGTGGAAACGGTCGCGGACGAGGGTTTTCTGAACAACCCCTATCGCACAGTACGCTACGCCGATCCCGCCTCGGCCCTGGGATTCAGTTACCAGCCGGAGATCTACCCGACCACCCGCAACAGTGATGCAGTGGCACTGCGGGCAAAGTATCGCCTGCCCTACCGGGCTGCCATACGGGCCGAATACCGGCGTTATGCGGACAGCTGGGGTGTCGAGGCTGATAATATCGAGTTTCGCTATACCCACCCCCTGAGGGAGCAGGATGAATGGATCCTCGAGGGAAAGCTGCGCTTTTACCAGCAGGACGCTGCAGATTTTTACAGTGACCTCTTTCCCTACCGCGATGCCACAAATTTCCGTGCGCGGGACAAGGAGCTGAGTAATTTCTCCGATATCTCCATCGGTATCGGCGTCGCCTACGTGCTGCCTGAACGCTGGTCCCTGTTCGACCGCAAAAACACCATCAACTTCTACTGGGACCATATCCTGTTTGAGTACGATGATTTCCGCGATGTCACCGTGCACAACCCGGAAAACACTATTGCCCCGGGGGAGGAACCCGGCTACAGCTTTGGGGCCAATGTGATCCGGCTGTTCTGGTCGGTAAGGCTGTAATTGCCGTCCACCGGGTTGCCTGATCGTGCTAACCTCGGCCTGATTAAAATAATAAACAGGCTGAGGTTTCCGGAATGGCAATGAACATCACTTCCTATTTTTCCGAAGTGCTTAACGCTCCCCTGGCCAATCCCCAGTGGTCCTGGGGCAGTGAAAATACCACCAACGTATTCCTGCGCACCTGGACCCCGGAGAAGGTGGCCGACAACAAGGTCTTTGTTGTCGACCTGGCTGCAGATGACCCGCGCCTGGGGCAAGCCGAGCGCATCCGCCAGGTCGAAAGTATCCGGGCGGGCAAGCGGGGCTTTATTGTCATGTTGACGCCGCTGGACCCGGATGCAGAAAGCTATCGTATCGGGGCCTACGATGAGGTCGTCTACCCGATCATTTCACTGGAGCAGGAGGAGGAGCTGGTCTTTGCCATTATCGGCGAGGGTATCAGTGTGGCCGCTGCCAATGGATTTGATGCAGAGGCAGAATTGCAAAAACTCGCGGACTCCCCCGCCGCCGCGCAGGTACAGAAAGCCGTCAATCTGCGCTGGAACCTGATCGCGGTCAATGGCGATATCGTAGTATTTGAGAGTCCCCGTAACCGGCAAAAGATGTACGTGAATGCGGTAACCGGGGAGTACTGGCGCTAGCCCGTGGCCGATGGGCCAGCGCACATCTTTAAGCAGGAGGCACAAGCCAGGGAGGCAAGGTGAAAACAGAAAAGCGGGTACTGGTGCCCATTGCCGATGGCAGTGAGGAGATCGAGGCGGTCACGGTGATCGATGTGCTGCGCCGTGCCGGCGCGAACGTCACTGTCGCCTCGGTCATGGCGTCACAAACCATCACCGCATCCCGTGGTGTGGTGATAACGGCGGATTGCCTGCTGGCTGATTGTGAGCGGGCCTGGGACCTGATTGTTCTGCCCGGCGGTATGCCGGGCGCGGAAGACCTGGCCGGCTGTGCAGCGCTGGTGGAGATGGCCAGGGAGCAGTTGGCCGCTGGCCACTGGCTGGGGGCAATCTGCGCGGCGCCGGTAGTCGTGCTTGGCCGGCACGGGATGCTGGACCAGCGGATTGCTACCTGTCACGAGGGATTTCGGCAAGAGCTTGGCGAGCAGGCTCTTGCCGCCAGAGGTGAACCGGTTGTCTGTGATCGCAACCTGGTCACCAGCCAGGCGCCGGGAACGGCCATGGCATTTGCACTCACCCTGGTGGAATGCCTCTATGGCGAAAAGCAGCGCCAGTCAGTAGCCGCACCGATGGCAGTCACTAGTAGCTGAAAGCGCGGTACATCCTTGTACCGCTAAACCTCGGGCTCTGCGTCCTTTCTTGGGAGGTCGATTTCATTTTCCCGGTTGGCCGGCCATTCACAATAGCCCCTTGGGGCTATTTGGCAGCTGTCATGATTACACGTCATGACATGCCGGTATATTTACAGCAGCCCCTGCGTGATGCACTTGGTAATCAGTTGCCCCACATTTTTGCAGGCGGATTTTTTCATGATGTTCTTGCGGTGGTTCTTGACCGTATCCACCGCGATATACAACCTGGCCGCTATCTCCCGGCTGGTCATTCCCTGGGATAGCAGGCGGATCACTTCCATCTCCCGGTCGGTAAACAGTGGCTGTGAAGCCGCCGGCACGGGGGCCTCATTTTCGATCTCAATATTCAGGAAGGAGGGCTCCCCCAGCATACCGATCACCGACAGCCGGTGATTACTTTCGCTACTCAGGTGACTGATATTGGTGTGGATATTCAGGCTCTTGCTCAGGCGGTTATTTTCATCCTCTGTGAGCATGATCGCCTGGTGATTGAACAGCTGGTAAGAACCATCGGCTGTACGGAAGCGAAAGCAGTATGAAATCTTGTACAGCTTGCGTTTCTCCGGTGGGATCCGCTCGTAGACGATTTCGATCGCCCGTTGCTCGGCGCGGGAAACAAAACCCATGTCGTCCGGATGCACACAATCGAGGATATCCTGGAAAGTGACCGTTTCCGGCTGGAGCCCGTGGATAGCGGTGATCGATGGGCTGACATAATCCAGGTGAAAGGTCTTGAAATCGACCACGTAAAAATAAAATGGTCCACTGCTGAATACGGAGGACACCAGGTTATCCAGGTCGTACCTCTCAAGTCCCACATGGGTGTCGCTCAAATGCTGGCGGGAGGATTCCCAAACGGCTTTCAGTAGCTGCGTATCCGGCTTCATCCACTGCTCTTTCTGTTGTTGGTTTTCTCAGCGGCCACAGTCGGGAAGGTTCCGGCGCGTTGTCCACAGTGTGGATACAGGCGATTGTGATCCCTGCCGCCCTGGCCCGAAGCTGGTGCAGGAAGCGATTCCTGCGTTACTGGTTCTCAAAATCTGTGTGATTTATATCACATAACTAAATATTTTCTACTGTTGAAAGCGGACATCGCAGCATTTCTGGCCGTAAAAGGGGCTGGGACAGGAAAGTCAGGCAGTGATCTCGTGCGCCTCATGCGGCTGCATCCCCTTGTTGTATCTGGACGGCTCAGGCTCCCAGCAGCTCCAGGCTCCGGCGATCCCGCTCGCCGCCATAGTATCGCTCCAGCACCCGCCCAAAGGGGCTGTTCGCTCCCGCCACCTGTTCAAACAGTGTCATCGATGACTTCAGCTTCATGTCATCGGGGCTGCCAAGGATCTCGTGTGCTGAAAGTCCCTCCAGCTGCAGTAGCTGTTCGCAGCACTCCCGGAGGCGTGTGCCCAGTACCGGGTGCTGCAGGTAAGCGCGGGCCTCGTCCAGGCTGCCGATGGCATAGCGCTGTGCCATGGGGCTGTGGCCCAGGCCCTCGACCTGGGGGAATACAAACCACATCCAGTGGCTGCGCTTGTTGCCGGCCTTTAGTTCCGCGAGTACCGACTCGTAACAGGGGGCCTGGGCGTTCACAAAGCGCTCGAGGTCGAACGGATCACTCATTTTCTCTGGTTCCGACATGTAACGGCTTAATTTGGGGCTATTTTAGTCCCGGCCAGCGGCCGGTTTGTGGACCATCGGTCATCTTCCGCTGCACCAGTTTGGACCGGCCGAACGCGCAAAATCCCTGTTGCCGCGCATTTAATCCGGGATATCCTGTTTGTGCCCTCCCTGAATTGATGTACTCGTCAAACCCGGCAGTATTCAATCGCAGCGAAGAAGCGTTGTCGCGCCCCGAATCAGACCCGGAACACTGCCCCGGGAATGATGTGGTAGCCGGGCGACAGCAGCAAAGCTGGCCAGTGACGTGCCAGTAACCGCGATAAAGATAGAACAGGCTTCGCCAGGGCAGTATCCAGAGAGAGTCAAAAGAACCTAATAATTCGGGGAAAGGCTGATGAGAAGAAAAATTTTCCACAAAGACCGTCTCGCGGTCACAATTTCCATGGCCCTGGGCGCAACCATGCTGCCCTCGGGTGCCCTGGCCCAGGACGCAGCCCTGGAAGAAGTAGTGGTTACTGGCATTCGCGCCAGTCTGAACCGTTCCATGGACGTCAAGCGTGATAGCGATGGTATCGTGGATGCCATTTCGGCCGAGGATATCGGCAAGTTCCCGGACACCAATCTGGCCGAATCCATGCAGCGGATCACCGGCGTGTCCATCGACCGGGTTAACGGGGAAGGCAGCCGGGTTACCGTGCGCGGTATTAACCCTGACTACAACCTGGTTACCCTGAACGGTCGCCAGCTGGCGCGCACCACCGGCGGTCGCTCCTTCGACTTCCAGAATATTGCCTCCGAGATGGTGAGTGGTGTACAGGTCGCCAAGAGCAGCAATGCCCTGGTGCCGAGCGGTGGTATCGGTTCTACCATCAACCTGCTTTCTGCCCGCCCGCTCGAGATTGGCGAGCGTCGCCTGCAGTTCGCCACCAAGGGCGTGATGGATGAGTCCTCCGAAGAGGCTAACATCACCCCGGAATACTCCGGTTTCTATGCCGATACCTTCGCCGATGGTGAATTCGGTGTAGTCATCGCCGCCAGTGTCCAGGAGCGCGAGAGCGGCAGCCAGCAGGGTCTGGTTGGCACCGGTTGGCGCAGCTTTGCGGGTACCGTGGACCAGAACTGGGGTGCCGGTACTGCTGAGTGGGGCGGCGTGCCCCAGGAAAACCAGGTTAACCGTCCCGGTCCTGACGACATCTACTCAGTGCCGCAGACTACCGTCTATAAGTTCGAAGAGCAGCAGCGCAAGCGCACCAACGGCCAGCTGGTCCTGCAGTGGGCGCCGACCGACGACATCACTGCGACCATGGACTACATGTACTATTCGAACGATATCGCGAAGCAGTACAACGATATCTCGGCCTGGTACAACTTCGGCCCGTCTGAAAACGTCTGGTCCGATGGCCCTATCGCCACTCCGCTGATCTACTCCGAGAGTTACGGCGCCCCGGCTGACCTGTCCATGGCTGCCGGTGAGAGCGCCGAGGCCTACCGCGGCCAGACCCTGGGTGTAAACCTGGAGTGGGACGTCAACGAGAGCCTGTCCCTGGCATTCGATGCCCACACCTCTGACGCCGAGCGTCGCCCCGACAGCCCCTGGGGTTCAGATGCCCTGCTGTCCACCGCGGCCTTCGTGCGCACCAGCGCTACCACCGATTTCACTGAGGCCCTCCCGGCTCTGTCTGTCGGTGGCGGCAACGACGTACAGCCGTCCGACATGCTGGTCACCGGTAGCGTGTTCACCAACTCCCGTGACCGCTCCGATATCGATGCATTCCGCTTCAGCGGTAACTTCGAGCTGAATGAGTCCAGTGACATCGACTTCGGCCTGAGCATGCAGGCGGTTACCAATCGCTCGCAGATGGCAGTAGTGCAGCGCGACGCCTGGGGCGGTGCAGGCCCGGCCAGCGACCTGGACGATTCCCTGTTCCCGGCCGATTCCATCCAAGACAAGTTCGATATCGCCACTGGTGATTTCTCCGAGATCGGCGGTGCAGATGCACAGAATGTCTACTTCGACTGGGATTTCGAGACTGTGCGCGCGATCGCCGAAGACCTGTACGGTGACGATATCTGGCCGGGGCTGGTCGGCGACTGCGGCACCCAGTTCTGCCCGTCTACCGCCTATGACCAGGCCACCGACCGCACTACCGAAGAGACCACTACTGCCGCCTTCGCGCAGTATAACTTCGAGTCTGCGTTCCAGACCGGTGCTGGCGAGATGCCCTATGAGTTGAACCTGGGCCTGCGTTACGAGACCACTGAGGTGGATTCGGAATCCGCATCGCCGACTTACGACCAGGCTATCTGGGGTTCTGCCAACGAGGTTGTACTGGTGAATTCCGGTACTGGCTTCCTGTCCCAGACCGCAGATTACGACTACTGGCTGCCCAGTGTGAACTTCAAGATGGATGTCACTGAGGACGTCGTTGTTCGCGCTGCTGCCAGCGAGACCATCGGTCGCCCGAGCTACGACGCCATCAAGGGCGGTACTTCCATTGGCTCCCTGGCCCGTATCGACGGTGGCAGCGGCTCTGCCGGTAACCCGGCACTGCTGCCGCTCGAGTCCACCAACTTCGACCTGTCGGTTGAGTGGTACTACGGTGAGTCCAGCTACGCGTCAGCGGGTTACTTCACCAAGCGGATTGCCAACTTCATCTCCAACGGCACCACCGAGTCCGAGATCTTCGGTATCCCGAACCCGGCACAGGGTGCACTGGTACAGGCGGCCCGTGATGCTGGCTTCACTGATGTGAATGATATTCGCCAGTATATCGGTGACAACTTCGCCGATGACCCCTACGTAGACGTAGGCGCGGATGGTACCGTCACGATCACCGGCAACCCGGAGACCGACCCGGCAATGACCTTCCTGCTGAGCATTCCCGAGAACGGTGACCGGAAGGAAACCATCGATGGCTGGGAATTCGCGGTACAGCACATGTTTGGTGAGACCGGCTTTGGTGTGATCGCTAACTACACCATTGTAGAGGCGGGTGTTGAGTACAACCCCTACCTGCTGCAGGACCAGGAAGCGATGATCGGCCTGAGCGATTCTGCCAACCTGGTGGGCTTCTATGACAAGAACGGCTTCCAGGCGCGTATCGCCTACAACTGGCGCGATGACTTCCTGAACTCCCGTGGTCAGGGCACTGGTGCCAACCCGGCGTACACTGAGGCTTACAGCCAGATCGACCTGAACATCGGCTACGAGGTTCCGCAGGTTGAAGGTCTGGAGGTCTTCCTCGAAGGCCTGAATGTGACCGATGAGTACAGCCGTGTGTATGGCCGTTCCAGCCAGCAGACCCTGGGTGTATACCAGGGTGGGGCCCGCTGGCAGATGGGTGCACGCTACGCTTTCTAAGCAATAGCGTGACGCACATCTTCTAGCAGAGGTAGCAGGGAAGCCGCTGGTGACAGCGGCTTTTCTGTTTCTGTTCATGATACCCTGCTGCTGGATCGTGCTTTTCGGCATGTGGTACCGCATATGAGTGAAACAACAGTCAAGAAAGTGGTGATCCTGGGTGGAGGCAGCGCGGGCTGGCTGACCGCCGGTGTGCTGGCGGCAGAGTATGCCGCGGGCGCTGATCGCGGTCTGCAGGTTACTCTCGTGGAGTCTCCGGATGTACCCACCATCGGTGTGGGTGAGGGAACCTGGCCCTCGATGCGCTCTACACTCAAGCGCATCGGCATTTCAGAGACCGAGTTCCTGCTCCGTTGCAATGCCAGCTTCAAGCAGGGCACCCGCTTTTTGGGCTGGTGCCGCGGGGGCGATGCATCCGGTGGCGACGAGTATTTCCACCCTTTCACTGTCCCCGCAGGATTTCACCAGCAGAACCCTGTTCCATTCTGGCAACCGCATCGGGAAGAAATGTCGTTCGGCGATGCGGTCTGTCCCCAGGGGCATATCAGCCGCCTGAACCTGGCTCCGAAGCAGGTCACCACGCCGGAGTATGCTTTCAACCTCAACTACGGCTACCACCTGGATGCGGGGAAGTTTGCTGATTTGTTGCAGGAGCATTGCACTACCCGCCTGGGCGTTGAGCACCTTAGGGATCGGGTGACCGATATCCGCAACGACCGGCACGGCTACATCACAGGCCTGCAGCTGAAGTCGGGCGCGGTGCTGGAAGGCGATCTGTTCGTGGACTGCAGCGGTGCGCGCAGCCTGTTGCTGGGTGGGCACTACAGTATCGGTCTGCGGGAGCAGCGGGATGTACTGTTCAACGACTCTGCCCTGGCGGTGCAGGTGCCCTATCCCGAGGCCGACAGCCCCATCGCGTCCTGCACCCTTTCCACTGCCCGAGAGGCCGGCTGGATCTGGGATATCGGGTTGCCCAGCCGCCGTGGCGTGGGTTATACATTTTCCGGTGCGCATACCAGCGACAAAGATGCCGAGCAGGTTCTGCGGCGCTATCTTGAGCCGGCGCTGGGTTCCGGCGGCGCCGAGCGTGCAGAGCTGCGCAAGATCAGCTTCCAGCCCGGTTACCGCGAGCAGTTCTGGCACAAGAACTGTGTTGCCATCGGTATGGCTGCAGGTTTTATCGAACCGCTGGAAGCATCGGCTCTGGTCCTGGTGGAACAGTCGGCCAGGATGCTGGCGGAACAGCTACCGCCTGACCGCACGATGATGGAGGCGGTTGCGGTGCGCTTTAACCGCAAGTTCGCGCACCATTGGCAACGTATTATCGAGTTCCTCAAGCTCCACTATGTGCTGTCTGAGCGCGAGGATAGCGCCTACTGGATGGATCACCGCGATCCTGCCGGTATTCCCGCGCGCTTGCAGGAATCCCTGGCGCTGTGGCGGCGTCGATCACCGTGGCTGGAGGAAACAGAGATAGCCGACGAACTGTTTCCAGCCGCCAGCTACCAGTATGTTCTTTATGGCATGGGGTTTGTGACCGAGCCCCTCCCGTGGACCGTGCGACCGGCCATGGAGCAGGCCGCGCACAAACAGTTTTACGACAATATACAAAACCGGGAGCGCTTGCAGCGGACCCTGCCCAGCAATCGCGAACTGCTGCAACGCATCCACCTCGCCGCTGGCCAGCAATGCTGAGCCCGGCGCAGGTATGAACCGAGAGGAAATAAAAAAATGGCAAAGGCAGTACCGCTGAACAGCGTTGAACATAAAGACCTGCGGGTAATCACCGAGCGGGCAGAGGAATACGGGGACAACGTCTGGTATGCCCTGACCTTCCCCCTGGAATTCCGCTCCCTGCAGGCTCACTACCCCATTTTCTTCCAGAAGCACCCGGAGACCGGGCGATTTTTTGCCCTGGCGCTGCTGGGATTCCGCGAGGGAGAAAACCTGTTTCTGGAACATGGCAAGTGGCAGGCTTCCTACGTGCCGCTGTCAATCCGCCGCCAGCCTTTCCTGATTGGCCGGCAAACGGTGACCGAGGACGGTGTTGAAAAACAGCAGCGCGTGATTCACATCGACATGGAGAATCCGCGCGTAAATACCGAGCGCGGCGAGCGATTGTTCATGGAGTTCGGCGGCAATTCCCCGTATCTCGACAACATCGGTGACATGCTGGAGGCAATCCACCAGGGCCTGAATGCGGCAGAAGGTTTTATCGATGCCCTGGTCGAGCACGAGCTGCTCGAGCCCTTCACCCTGGAGGTGCAGCTGGACAGCGGCGATAAAAACCAGTTGGTGGGCTTTTACACCATCAATGAGGACAAGCTTCGCGACCTGGGCACTGACGCACTTACCAGCCTGCACAAGGCGGGCTACCTCGAGCCGATCTATATGGCCATGGCTTCTCAGTCGAATGTACGGCAGCTCCTGGAAGCCAAGAATCGTCGGGTGGCCGAGGCGTGAACCAGCAGCCGTGCCTCGCCGAATTCGGCCTGGCTTTCGCCGCCGAGCGGGACGATTGCCGCCCCGGCGTCGTACCGCCAGAGCTGTTCCAGTCGGAGCAGCCGGTTGTGCTGCGCAACTTCTGCAGCGACTGGCCTGCAGTGAAAGCCTGTGCGGCCTCGCCGCGAGATGCGGCTGCCTACCTGAACAAATTTTACAACGGTATGCCCGTCAACGCGGCTTACGGCGAGCCCGCTCTGGATGGGCGGGTGTTTTATAACGAGGCACTCGATGGGTTCAATTTCCGCAACGGCCGCGTAGACCTGCGTCGCCTGCTGCAGGAAATGCTCGACTGTGCCGATGAGCCGTCACCGCCAACGCTTTACATGGCCTCTACCGATGTGAGTCGCTGGTTCCCGGGGTTTGCCGAGCAGAATTCAGCTGGCCTGGAAGACCTCTCGCCTATCGGCTTCCTGTGGCTCGGCAACCGCACGCGCATCGCGGCCCATTACGATTTTCCCCACAACCTGGCCTGCAATATTGCCGGCCGCCGTCGCTTTACCCTGTTCCCGCCGGAGCAGGTGGCGAACCTGTACCCGGGTCCTCTTGGGTTCGCACCGGGCGGTCAGGAGATCAGCCTGGTTGATTTCCGGCAACCGGATTTCGAGCGCTTCCCCGGGTTCCGCGAAGCGCTGGAAGCGGCGCAGGTGGCGGAGCTGAATCCCGGCGATGCGCTCTTTTTGCCGGGCATGTGGTGGCACCACGTCGAGGGGCTGGATGCCCTCAATGTGCTCTACAGCCACTGGTGGAACGAATCACCGGACTACGCGGGGGCGCCGAGCAGTGCGCTGCTGCATGCCATGTTGAGCGTGCGGGGTCTCTCACCAGAGCTGCGCCAGGCATGGAAAGCACTGTTCGATTATTACGTGTTCGAAGCTGGTCCGGGACGCCCGAGCCATATCCCCGCAAGCGCCCGGGGCCTGCGCCAGGAGCCACTGGATGAGCAGGCCGCACAGAAGCTGCGGGCGGACCTGTTGGAACGAATGAAAAATTGAAAGCGAGCCTGTGTCGTCGCTGTCGGCAGCGGGCCCACAAAATAAAAGCTGAGGTGTAACGTGGACACAGAAAGAATTCGCCGGGTGGTGATCGCCGGTGGCGGTACTGCAGGCTGGATGGCCGCGGCAGCGCTGGGCAAGCTGATCGGGAAAAACCTGGACATTACCCTGGTGGAGTCGGATGCGATCGGCACTGTCGGGGTGGGCGAAGCCACCATTCCCACTCTGCATGTCTTTCACCAGCTGTTGGGGCTGAAAGAGTCGGAGGTCATGGCTGCCACCAATGCCACCTTCAAGCTGGGTATTAATTTCGAGAACTGGCGCGTGCCGGGCGAGGATTACCTGCACTCCTTCGGCTTCCTGGGTAAGGACTGCTGGGCCTGCGGCTTCCAGCACTTCTGGCTCAAGGGGCTTGAGCAGGGGATTGAGTACCCGATCGGTGACTACTGCAAGGAACACCTGGCGGCGCGTGAGCACCGCTTCGCCGTGCTGCCGGACCAGGACCGCAACCATGCCTACCACCTGGACGCCACCCTCTACGCAAAATTCCTGCGCAAATTTGCCGAGTCCCACGGCGTGAAGCGGGTCGAGGGAAAGATTGAAGACGTGCGCCTGAATGCCGACACTGGCTTTATCGAGGGCCTGCAGCTCGACAGCGGCCAGGTAATCGAGGGTGATTTATTTGTCGACTGTACCGGCTTCCGTGGTCTTCTGATCGAGGGTGCCTTGCATACGGGCTACGAGGACTGGACCCACTGGCTCCCCTGTGACCGCGCTATGGCAGTGCAGACCGAGTCCACCAGGCCGGCGGTGCCCTTTACCCGGGCTATCGCGCACGAATCCGGCTGGCAATGGCAGATTCCGTTGCAGAATCGCGTCGGTAATGGCCTGGTGTACTGCAGCCGTTACCTGGACGATGAGCAGGCGCGGGAGTTGCTACTGGGCAATATCGAGGGCGAGCTGCTCAATGAACCCCGGATCATCCCGTTCCGGACAGGTACCCGCCGCCAGCACTGGAACAAGAACTGCGTTGCCGTGGGCTTATCCAGTGGCTTTATCGAGCCGATGGAGTCCACCAGTATTCACCTCATCCAGCGCAATATCGTGCGGATGATGCAGCTGTTTCCCTCGCGGGGGATCGTTCAGGCCGATATCGATGAGTTCAATGCGCAGACGGTGCGGGAGATGGAGAACATCCGCGACTTCATCATCCTCCACTACAATGTCACCGACCGCACGGACAGCAAGTTCTGGCGCTATTGCCGCTCGATGCCAATCCCGGATTCGCTGGCGCACCGGCTTGAGATGTTTCGCGAGAGCGGGGTAGTGTTTAAATTCCCGCCGGAACTCTTTGGCGAGAGCTCTTGGCTGCAGGTAATGCTTGGACAGGGCTTGATGCCGGAGCGCTACCACCCGATAGTGGATTTGATGGGCGATGAGGAACTGAAGAGCTTTCTCGACAATATCCGCAAGGGCGTTCGCCGACAGGTGGACAACCTGCCCGACCACCGGCAGTTTATCGACCACTATTGCAAGGCAATGCCGGCCTGACCGGGCTGTTGCTGCAACCCGGGTGCCCCACCGCAGTGGCACCCGGGTCATCTCAATTTGTCCCAGCAGGGATTACGCTACTGTCCCGTGGCAGGGGTAATTGGCCGGATGCTGCGGGGCCTGAATTCATGCGTCTATCCTGGTCCCTGCTACCCCCCATTTGATCCTTCTTATCGAAAAGCCCCCCGCCCGCGCCGTTTCGCGTGATAGAAATAGCTCCAATCAAGCCTCGCACAACCGGTGCCGCGAATGATGAGAGCGCGGCAGCGGGGTAGATAAGCCCGAACAAAAAATTGATGTACTGGGAAAAATAAAGATGGCAACACTGGGAACAAACCTGGAGACGGGAGCGGTCAGCGCGCCTTCGTCCTCGCAGTCCAGCCAGCAATTCGCGCTGGTGGCACTCACCTCATTGTTTTTCATGTGGGGGTTCATTACCTGTCTCAATGACATCCTGATTCCGCACCTGAAGGGTGTCTTCGACCTGAATTACACCCAGGCGATGCTGGTGCAGTTCTGCTTCTTCGGGGCCTACTTCCTGATCTCGCTGCCGGCGGGCAAGCTGGTGGGCGCTATCGGCTACCAGCGCGGTATCGTGGTGGGGCTGTCGGTGGCGGTGGTTGGCTGCCTGCTGTTCGTTCCCGCGGAGCGCCTGCAGGTCTATACCCTGTTCCTGATTGCGCTGTTTGTGCTGGCTTCCGGTATCACCATCCTGCAGGTTTCCGCGAATCCCTATGTCACCGCACTGGGAGACGAGAAGAGCGCAGCCAGTCGCCTGACAATGACCCAGGCCTTCAACTCGCTGGGCACCACCGTGGCGCCCTTCTTCGGTGCCTTCCTGATCCTGTCGGTTGCCGGTATCGGTTCGGGCGAACTGTCCACCGAGGAGCGGGCTGCGGCAGTGGAGCTGCCCTACCTGATCCTGGCGGGCGCACTGGCGTTGCTGGCCATCACCTTTGCATTCCTGAAGCTACCGCGCATCGATGGGCATGCACCGACCCTGGAGTCGGCTGGCAACAGTGATTCCGCCTGGCGTCACCCGCACCTGGTACTGGGTGCCCTGGCCATCTTCGTTTACGTGGGTGCCGAGGTCGCTATCGGCAGCTTCCTGGTGAATTTCCTCTCCGAGTCGCATATCGCCGGCCTCACCGAGGAAAAGGCAGCTTACTACGTGGCTTACTACTGGGGCGGCGCCATGGTGGGTCGCTTTATCGGTGCGGTTGTCATGCGCCATGTCCCCGCTGGCAAGGTGCTGGGCATCTGTGCCACCGGCGCCTGTGTGCTACTGGCGCTGGCCATAGGCGGCACCGGCAAGGTGGCGATGGTCGCCATCCTCGCGGTGGGCCTGTGCAACTCCATCATGTTCCCGACCATCTTCAGCCTGGCACTGGCCAAGCTGGGCCCGGCGACCAGCCAGGGCTCCGGCATCCTCTGCCTGGCCATCGTCGGCGGCGCCGTGGTGCCGCTGCTGCAGGGCGTGCTGGCCGACCAGATCGGCATCCAGCTGGCCTTCGTCCTGCCCATCGTCTGTTATCTCTACATCCTCTTTTACGGTATCCGTGGACACCGTATCGCCATGGAAAGCTGAGAGGCTTTTCATCATCTCCCTAGGAAAGGGTTCGCCCGGCAGCGCAAGCTTGCCGGGCTTTTTTATGCCTGCCGGAAACCTGCGGTCTTCAAAACCGGTCCGGCAGGGGCGCACCTTGTGTGCACCCGGGTTGAGGTTTTTTTCTGGTCCTGTTGCGGGCTCCTGCCAGGGCGCACACAAGGTGCGCCCCTACGTTGGATGCCCCGATTGAGTTGGATCGCGGCCAGCGGCCGCTCCTGCGGAGTACGCGAGGTTTGTAGGGGCGGATCTTGTATCCGCCCTTTGTGCGTGCGGAGAGCAGGGCGCACACAAGGTGCGCCCCTACACGGGGATCGTGCACCGGAGTGCGGCTACTCTCCTGTAGGAGCGGCCCATGGCCGCGATAGGGATTGCCTGTCGCCCCCTGACGTAGGAGCGGCCGCTGGCCGCGACCGGGATGGATCGTGCCGATAACAGGGAGGAGAGGAACCGGGATGCCACACGCATCCCGGAGGAAACGTCAGCGGGGTGTCGCGGCGGCCTGGCCGCGGCTGGCGTCCAGGTATTCCTTGATCGGCTGGCGGTAGTTGCGGCTTACCTTGACCTCCGAGCCACTGGCCAGGGTCAGCAGGTACTCGCCCTTGCTCAGCACCTTGATGTGCTCGATAAAGTTCAGGTTCACCAGGGTCGAGCGGTGCACCCGCTTGAAGGTCTCGGACGACAGCTGTTCCTGCAGTTCCTTCATGGTGCTGCGCATTACGTGGGTCTCACCACTGGCGTGCACGCACATATAGTCGCCGGCGGCGTCGATCCACTCGATATCCGCCTGGCAGATCATGGTGATACGGCCGCGGTCCTTGATTGCCAGCTTGGCCTTGCCCTCCCGCGCCGGCGCCTCGGCTGGCGCGCCGGTATCCGGCTGTTCGCGCTGCTCGATATCCTCCATGGAAGCCAGCAGGCGGTTCTTCTCGCCATTGCCGCCGGCGCCGGACTGGCCCGCACCCGCGTGCAGGCGTTCCCGCGCCCGCGACAGTGCGGTCTGCAGGCGCTCGGTTTCCAGGGGCTTGAGCACATAGTCCACCGCATGCACCTCGAAGGCGTTGACGGCGTACTGGTCGTAGGCGGTGGTGAAGACCACCAGCGGGATGGTGTCGCCCTGCAGGCGCCGCACCACATCAAAGCCGTTCATGCCCGGCATCTGCACATCCAGGAACAGGATGTCCGGTGTGTGCCGGGCCACCGCATTCAGTGCCTCGCGGCCGTTGCGGCAGCTGGCCACCACCTCGATATCCGGCAGCTCTTCCAGCATGGCCTGCAGCAGGCGCAGGGCCAGTGGTTCATCATCGACAATCACCGCTCTCAGGTGGCTCATGCGACTACCTCCCGTCGTGTTGTTGCCCCGGCTCCGGTGGCGGCGAGTTCGAGCGGCAGGCTGATGCGGACCATCATGCCCCCGTTCTCCTTGCGCTCCTGGCTGAGGCTGTAGTTATTGGAATACAGGGTGCTGAGGCGGTCGCGCACATTGGCCAGGCCCACGCCGGTGGAGGCCTGCTCCGGTGCGCCCGCCCCGGAATTGTCGTCACGGCTGCCCGAGTCGCAGACCCTCAGCTCGAGCCGGCTGTCGTCCAGCTGGCGCGCACCGATCTTGATCAGGCCGCCGGACTCGCTCAGGGCAATGGCATACTTCACCGCGTTCTCCGCCAGCGGCTGCAGCAGCATGCTGGGCACGCGGGCAGTATTCAGCTCCGCGGGGATCTCCAGTTCCACCTGCAGGCGGTCGGCAAAGCGGGTTTTCTCGATCTCCAGGTACAGCAGCACCGCGTTGATTTCCTGCTCCAGGGTCACCTTCTGTACCGGGTCCTCGGTCAGGGAGTGGCGCAGGAACTGGCTCAGGCGCACCACCATGTCGCGGGCCTCGCTGGCCTGCTCGAAGCGGATCAGCGCGTTGATGGAATTCAGGGTGTTGAACAGGAAGTGCGGGTTGAGCTGGTAGCGCAGCATCTTCAGCTGCGCCTCCTTGGCCACCGCCTCGGCGTGCAGCCGGCGAATCTGCTCCCGCTCGTGTACCGCGGCCACCTCCAGCATCTTCTCGTGCTCGTGCTCCAGCAGCAGGTAGTATTTCACCCCGCAGTAGAGGGCGCTCCAGAACAGGAACACGAACAGGGAGGCGTAATACCAGCCGCCGAACTCGGACCACAGGGAGTGCTCACCGGTGAGCCGGATATACATCTCCATGCGCACCAGGGTCCAGATGCCGGCAATCACCGCCACCGCCACCAGGTAGAGGAAGGTGCGCAGCGCGATGGGAGTGTCCCAGGCGATATCGAAGATCGGCCGCAACAGCAGCGACAGCAGGAAGGCCACCGAGCACTGGAACAGGGTGTTGCCGGGCTCGAACCGCGGCCACTCGACTGAACTGTGCCAGAAAGTCAGGGAAAGGAAGGTAACCACCAGAATCCCCAGCCAGCTGATGAGCTGCAGTTTCCAGAACCAGCGCTGGGAATGCAGCCTGACCGACAGGTCCGATTGCTGCGGGGGAGTCTCTGCCATAGTGGCCCGGTAATAAATGTTATCTCTCTCTCATCTTTAGCGGTGTTTTGCCGCTGCACAGATATTAACCCGCGGGCCCCGGGCCGGCCAGCGCCGTACCTGACTCCCGATCCGCCCTGTCGGGTTTTTGGACCGCCTTGTCGGTTGCGGTCACCGGGCCGGTGGATACGGTCACGGAAACACCTGCC
Source organism: Microbulbifer sp. YPW16 (assembly GCF_021290385.1). Lineage (GTDB taxonomy): Bacteria > Pseudomonadota > Gammaproteobacteria > Pseudomonadales > Cellvibrionaceae > Microbulbifer > Microbulbifer zhoushanensis. The sequence continues at coordinate 2,248,012 of NZ_CP089928.1, read as the reverse complement.
TATCCTGTCCGGCGCAGTTTCAGTCCGGGTCACCGCGAGCGCCCGCTGCGCAGGGGGGGTGCAAACTGCAGCTGTGCTAGAGTGCGCCGGTGTAGTAGGGTAGGGTCGTCCCGCCCTCTGCAGGGCCCCCGCCATGTGCGGGGCAAAAGAAAAGCGGCAACGCCGTGATAAAAACGACCCAGCGACGCAAAGACAGTCTCACAGGACTCTTGCTGCGAGCCGCACAGGTTCGCGCCCGCGGGCGGCTTGCGCGAGCAGCCGCCACGCGTTTTAACCAGGCTGTTTCCAGCGAGCTAGGCAGGTGCAATAGACCGGATTCCCGATGAAAGAGTTAGTCACCGGCACGGGCGAGATAGGCGGATCCCATGCGGGCATGGCAACGCCGATCGAGTCGGCCGCATCGGCCACTGTGCCGACGCGCACCGGCCTGGTGGTGCTCACCTCCCTGTTCTTTATCTGGGGCTTTATCACCAGCCTCAACGATATCCTGGTGCCGCACCTGCGGAACGTATTCGAGCTGAGCTATACCAAGGCGATCTTCGTCCAGTTCAGCTTCTTCGCCGCCTACTTCATCGTCTCCATTCCCGCCGGCAAGCTGCTGAAGCGCGTCGGCTACCAGCTGGGGCTGGTGATGGGGTTGCTGATTGCCTGTGCCGGCTGCCTGATCTTTATCCCCGCCGCACGCATGCAGGTCTACGAGGTATTCCTGCTGGGCCTGTTCGTCCTGGCCGCGGGCATTACCATCCTGCAGGTATCCGCCAATCCCTACGTGATTGCCCTGGGTAGTGCCGCTACCGCCCCCAGCCGGCTCAACCTGACCCAGGCGTTCAACTCCCTGGGTACCACCCTGGCGCCATTCTTCGGCGGGCTGGTGATTTTTGCCGGCGTCTCGGTGGGTATCGACCGTTCCACCGCCGAGGGGCTGCAGGCCTTCCGGGCGCAGGAAGCGGCGCTGGTGGAGGCTCCCTATTTCTGGCTGGCGGTGGTGCTGCTGCTGATGGTGGCGTTCTTCTCCTGGATCCGCCTGCCCAGCATTCCCGGCCACCAGCTGCCGTCGCAGGTGCGCCCCGGCGCCGACAGCAAGCTGGAGTTGCTGCGCCATCCCCGCCTGTCCCTGGGTGCCATCGGGATCTTCGTCTATGTGGGCGCCGAGGTGGCAATCGGCAGCTTCCTGGTCAACTTCTTCGGCGAGCCCGGCGTGGCCGGCATGAGTACCGGTGAGGCCGCGCGCTATGTGTCCTATTACTGGGGCGGCGCCATGATCGGCCGCTTCGCCGGTGCCCTGCTACTGCGCTATATCTCCGCCGGCGTGATGCTGGCCACCTGTGCGCTGGGAGCCGCGGTGATGATCGTGCTGGCCATGGCCACCTCGGGCATGCAGGCGGTGTGGGCCATCATTGCCGTGGGCCTGTTCAACTCGATCATGTTCCCCACCATCTTCAGCCTGGCCCTGCAGGGCCTGGGCCGGCACACCAGCCAGGGCTCCGGCATCCTGTGCATGGCTATCGTCGGCGGTGCCTTCGTGCCCCTGCTGCAGGGCATCCTGGCGGACCAGATCGGTATCCAGCTGTCGTTCCTGGTGCCGTTGCTGTGCTACTGCTACATCGTCTACTACGGCACATTCTCCCCGCTGCTGCGCAACCGCACCTGAGTTGCGCGCCGGGCAGCTTCCCTCTTGTCCGGAATTCAGACCACCCCGCCGACTATCCCGCCGCGGCCCCTTGGCAGCGAAGGCAGGTAATTGCATTTTGTCATGCTGCCGGTCGTGCGTTACACGTGGCGGCCAAGAATAACGATAACCAGCAGGTTAAAGGGGTAAGCGGGTTCGGATATGCAGGCAGCAGCGATACAGGTAGGAAAGCCGGGAAACGACGCCGGTGTGACTTCAATAACAGGCCGGCAGCGGATGCTCGTTGCCGATATCGGCGGCACCAACGCCCGCTTTGGCATTACCTCCCCGGGCGACGCCGCGGTAGAGGAGATCCTCACCCTGCCCTGTGCCAGCCATGCCTCCCTTGAGCATGCCATCCGCGCCTACCTGGAGGCGATTCCCGCCGCCGCGGCGGCGGAAATCGGTGAGGCCTGTATCGCCGTGGCCGGGCCGGTGGACGGGGACCGGGTGGCGGTGACCAACCTGCCATGGAGTTTTACCGGCGCCGCGCTGGCGGAGGCCCTGGGCTATCGCCGCGTCTCCCTGCTGAATGACTTCGCCGCCCTGGCCCTGGCCTGTCCCGGCCTGGATGGCACCCACCTGGAAAGAATCGACAACCTCACCGGCCCGTTGCCGGAAAGTGAGCCCGTGCGCGCCGTGGTGGGTCCGGGTACCGGCCTGGGTGTCTGCGGCCTGCAGCGTACGGCAGCGGGCTGGCAGGCCCGCCCCGGCGAGGGCGGCCACGCCAGTATCGCCCCGGCCACTGACGAGGAATTCGCCATCATCCGCTACCTGCACCGCGAGTTCGACCATGTCTCCGCGGAGCACCTGCTGAGTGGCCCGGGGCTGGAAAATATCTACCGGGCAATGGTCGCCGTGCGGGATGCCGCTGTGCCGGCCCGCAGCGCCGCCGACATCGGCGCTGCGGCGCTGGTGGGCGAATGTGCGCTGGCCCGCGATGCGGTAAACACATTCTGCGGCCTGCTGGGCGGCTTCTGTGGCGACGTGGCACTGGTGCTCGGTGCCCGCGGCGGTCTGTACCTGGGTGGCGGCATACTGCCGAAGATGCACCCGCTGCTGGTGCGCAGTGATTTTGAGCGCCGGCTGCGGGCCAAGGGCCCCATGTCCGGCTACCTGGCCGAGTTGCCGGTGTACCTGGTGCACCACCCGTTCCCGGCCCTGCACGGGGCGGCGGCGTTCCCGGGCAGCAATGAATAAAAGCAAGTGCGAACAAAAAGTACGAATAACAGAGTTCCCGAAGAAATGAGGAGAGAACCCATGTCTTTTTCCCGGCAGATGGGCACCGGCCTGTTGCTGTGCAGCGCAATCCTCGCCGGTTGCGGCGAGCGCGCGGCGACCAGCGAAGCAAAACCCGAGACGAGCAGCGCGGCGCAAGTCGAGGCAAGCGGCGGCGATATCAGCGTGTGGCCGAAACTGGAACCGGCGCTGCCGAAAGACCCGGCTGTCGAGAAACGCATCGATGAGTTGATGGCGCAGATGTCGCTGGAGGAAAAAGTCGGCCAGTTGATCCAGCCGGAGATCAAGTACGTCACCCCGGAAGACGTGAAGAAGTACCACCTGGGCTCGATCCTGAACGGTGGCGGCAGCTACCCGCACAACAACAAGCTGGCTACCCCGCAGGAATGGCACGCTCTCTCCGAGGCTTTCTATGAGGCCTCCATGGACACCTCCGACGGCGGCACCGCCATCCCCATCATCTGGGGCAGCGACGCCGTGCACGGCCACAACAATGTCATGGGGGCCACCCTGTTCCCGCACAATATCGGCCTGGGCGCCGCCCGCGACCCGGACCTGATCCGCCGCATCGGCGAGGCCACCGCACGCGAGGTGGCGGTGACCGGTATCGACTGGACCTTCTCCCCCACCGTGGCTGTCGTACGCGACGACCGCTGGGGCCGTACTTACGAAAGTTACTCCGAGGACCCGGCTGTGGTGAAAGCCTACGCCGAGGCCATGGTCAAGGGGACCCAGGGCGAGAAGAACTCCGAGGAGTTCCTCGGCGGCGAGAAACTCGTAGCCACCGCCAAGCACTGGATCGGTGACGGCGGCACCCAGCGCGGTATCGATCGCGGTGACAACCAGGTGCCGGAAAAGGAACTGGCCGAGGTGCATGCCGCCGGTTACTTCGGTGCCCTGCCCGCCGGTGTGCAGGCAGTGATGGCCTCCTTCAACAGCTGGAATGGCGAGCGCCTGCACGGCCATAAATACCTGCTGACCGACGTGCTCAAGGAGCGCCTGGGCTTCGACGGCTTTGTGGTGGGCGACTGGAATGGCCACAAGTTCGTGCCCGGCTGCACCGTCGACAGCTGTGCCGCGGCCATCAACGCCGGCCTGGACATGTTCATGGTGCCGTCCGACTGGAAAGAGCTGTACAAGAACACCCTGGCCCAGGCGCAGAGCGGCGAGATTCCCGCAGAGCGCCTTGACGACGCGGTGCGCCGCATCCTGCGGGTCAAGGTCCGCGCAGGCCTGTTCGAGCACAACCGCCCGCTGGCCGGCAAGGAAGATATCGTCGGCAATGACGAGCACCGCGCGCTGGCGCGCGAGGCGGTGCGCAAGTCGCTGGTGCTGCTGAAGAACAACGACCAGCTGCTGCCGCTGAAGCCGACCCAGAATATCCTGGTCGCCGGCGATGGCGCCGACAACCTGGCCAAGCAGTCCGGTGGCTGGACCATCACCTGGCAGGGCACCGGTACCACCCGCGAGGATTTCCCCGGTGCCACCTCCATCTTCGAGGGGATCGAGCAAGCCGTGAAAGGCGCCGGTGGTGAAGCGGTCCTGAGCGAGCAGGGCGAGTTTGCCGCCGACAGTTTTGCCAACGGCGAAAAGCCGGATGTGGCCATCGTGGTGTTCGGCGAGAACCCCTACGCGGAATGGCACGGCGACCTGTCCAGCCTGGAATACCAGGTGGCCACCAAGGCTGACCTGGCGCTGCTGAAAAAACTCAAGTCCCAGGGCATCCCGGTAGTGAGCGTATTCCTGTCCGGCCGCGTGCTGTGGGTGAACAAGGAAATGAACGCGTCCGACGCCTTCGTCGCCGCCTGGCTGCCGGGTTCCGAGGGCGCCGGTGTGGCGGATGTACTGTTCACCGACGCCGAGGGCAATGTGCGCTACGACTTTACCGGCACCCTGCCGTTCAGCTGGCCGGAGCAGGTACACCAGACCGTACTGAATCCCTACCACAAGGAATACGCACCGCTGTTCAAGCTGGGCTACGGCCTCCGCGCCGGCCAGGAGTCGCTGGTGAGCAATGAGCTTACCGAGGACGGCCAGACCTATGCCGACGGTGCCCTGGAAGATGCGTGGATGCTGGTGTCCCGCCCGCGCTCCCCGTGGCAGCTGCAGATCACCGAGGCCGGCCAGGCACCGGTGACCGTCGCCGGCAACCGCGCCGCCAGCGGTGACGATGAGAACATCACCGTGGCCTCCATCGATATGGAATCCCAGGAAGACGCGCGCCGTATCCAGTGGAAAGGCCTGCGCCCGGGCAGCGTGCAGCTGGCCGCGGAACAGCCCCAGGACCTGAGCCGCTACCTGAAAGAGGGTGCCGCCCTGACCCTGGATATCCGCGTGGACAGCAAGCCCGAGCAACCGGTGAACGCCGTGATTGCCTGTGGTGACGACTGCACCGCGGAACTGCCGCTGCAGAACGCCCTGCAGGCACTGCAGCCGGGCGAGTGGCAGAAGCTGTCCATCGACCTGCAGTGCTTCGTCGACAAGGGCGCCGATTTCAGCCGCGTATCCAACGCCGTGGCACTGCGCAGCGAGGGCGCGCTGGAGCTGGCCGTGGCCAATATCAAGTACGTGCCCAACAAGGCCGGCGACGCGGTGATCCGCTGCCAGGGCTGATAACCGTTGCTCTTTACCGCCAGCACCGACTGGCACAACGCAATGCCCGGGCACTCGCCCGGGCATTGTGATTTACACTACGAAAAATAATCGCCAGCCGGGTAGCGGCAGTGTTGCAGCCCGGACTGGCCGACCAGTGGAGGAGAGAAAATGTTTGCCAATAATCCTGGCCGATTCGGCGCCTGTGTAATGGCACTGCTGCTGGCCCTGGGGGGCTGCACCGCCGAGCCGGATGCAGTGAAACCCGCCGAAACAGAATCCGCTAAAGCGGCAGCGGGCGATATCGACAGCCGCGTGGCCGCGCTGGTGGGCCGTATGACACTGGCGGAAAAGATCGGCCAGATGACCCAGGCCGAGCGTCGCCACGCCACCCCGGAAGATGTGAAAAACTATCACCTGGGCTCGATCCTCAACGGCGGTGGCTCCTTCCCCGGCGACAACACCCGCGAGGAGTGGGTGCAGATGATCAGCGACTACCAGGACGCCGCCACCTCCACGCGCCTGGGTATCCCCATCATTTACGGCACCGACGCCGTGCACGGCCACAGCAACGTGGTGGGCGCCACGATTTTCCCGCACAACATCGGCCTGGGTGCCACGCGCAACCCGGAACTGGCACAGAAGATCGGCGAAGCCACCGCGCGGGAAGTGGCCGCCACCGGTGTCAGCTGGACCTTTGCGCCCACCCTGTGCGTCACCCGCGACGAGCGCTGGGGCCGCGGTTACGAGTGCTTCAGTGAGGACCCGCAGCTGGTGACAGAGTTCGCCGAGCCGCTGGTGTTCGGCCTGCAGGGCGGCCCCATGAACGGCGATACCCTGGCCAATAACAAGATTGTCGCCACCGCCAAGCACTGGGTCGGTGACGGCGGCACCAGTTATGGCACCGGTGATGCCGACTACGCCATGGACCGCGGCGATACCCGGGTGTCCGACGAGGAGCTGCGCGAGCAGCATATCGCCCCCTACCTGCCGGCGATCGACGCCGGCGTGGGCACCGTGATGATTTCCTACAGCAGCGTCAACGGCAAGAAAATGCACGAGCACAAGGAGCTGGTGACCGACGTGCTCAAGGAAGAATTGGGCTTCGACGGCTTCACCATTTCCGACTGGGAGGCACTGAAGGAGATCCCCGCAGACACCAACCGCGAGCGCGTGGTGCGTGCGGTGAACGCCGGTGTGGATATGGTGATGGAGCCGGAGAAATGGCAGCAGTTCATTACCGACCTCACCGCCGCGGTGGAGGCCGGCGAGGTGTCGATGGAGCGCATCGACGATGCCGTCAGCCGCATCCTGAAAACCAAGCTGCAGGCGGGCCTGTTCGACAACCCGCTGCCGCCGCTGGCCAATGGCCCGCAGGCCGGTGAACTGCTCGGCCACCCGGACCACCGCGCCCTGGCCCGCCAGGCGGTGCGCGAATCGTTAGTCGTACTGAAAAACGACGGCAACCTGCTGCCACTGACCAGGGGCCAGAAGGTATTCGTCGCCGGTGCCCACGCCGACGATATCGGCCTGCAGTCCGGTGGCTGGACCATCGAGTGGCAGGGCAAGGCCGGTGATATCACCGAGGGCACCACCATCCTCGAGGGTATCAAGGATGTCGCCGGTGGCCCGGTCACCTTCAGCGCAGAGGGTGAAGGTGCCGCGGGCCACGACCTGGCCATCGTGGTGGTGGGCGAGCAGCCCTACGCCGAGGGCATGGGTGACTACCGCGAGGCCCCGTGCGAGCTGTGCAAGCCGCTGACCCTGGGCGACGAGCAGCTGGCGGTACTGGAGAAAGTACAGGCCGCGGATATCCCCACGGTCGTGGTACTGGTTTCCGGCCGCCCGCTGCTGGTCGCCGACCAGCTGCCCGCATGGGATGCATTGGTGGCCGCCTGGCTGCCCGGTTCCGAGGGCGCCGGCGTGGCGGACGTGCTGTTCGGCGATTACGCCCCCACCGGCAAGCTGCCGGTCACCTGGCCGAAAAGCCTCAAGCAGATCCCGATCAACAAGGGCGACGCAGACTACGACCCGCTGTTCCCGTTCGGCCACGGCCTGACCTATGCAGCAGATAATGGGGAGGAGCAGAAGCGGGCAGCGGGGGAGCAGCAGTGAATACACAATGGCAGGGCCCCCTGGCCCTTACCGCGCTCACTGCCGTCACCGTTGCCATCACTGCCTGCAGTGACAGTGGCGACCCGGCCACTGCGACCGCCGGGGCCCGCAACTGCCTCACCGCGCCGCTGGAATCCGGCTACTGCCTGGTATGGGGCGATGAGTTCGACGGTGAACAACTCGATACCGACAAGTGGAGCTACGAGCGCAATTGCTGGGGCGGCGGCAACGACGAGTCGCAATGTTACGTGGACGACCCGGACAACGTCTGGGTGGCAGACGGGCACCTGCACCTGAAGGCCATCCGCGAGGATGCCACGGGCCCGGCGGTGATGGACGATCACCCGGATTACGATGCCGGCGATACCAGCGGCAGCGGCACCTACACCTCGGGCCGCCTGCGCAGCGCCGGCAAGGGCGACTGGAAATACGGCCGCTTCGAGATCCGCGCGAAGCTGCCACAGGGCCAGGGCACCTGGCCCGCCGTGTGGATGCTGCCCACCGACTGGGACTACGGCAAGTGGGCCAGCTCCGGTGAGATCGACATCATGGAGGCGGTCAACCTGCATGTGGGCGGCGAGGACCGGGTGCACGGTACCCTGCACTATGGCGGCCCCGCGCCGGACAACGTGCACAGTGGTGAGGTCTATCGCCTGCCGGGTGGCGCCAACCCCGCCGATGGCTTCCACGAGTACGCGCTGGAGTGGGAGCAGGGCGAGATCCGCTGGTACGTGGACGGCGTGCATTACGCCACCCAGACCAGCGACGGCTGGTACTCCACCGCCGAACCCGACAGCCCCCACGCACCGTTCGACCGCAGGTTTCACCTGCTGCTGAACCTGGCGGTTGGCGGCAACTGGGCCGGCAAGGAAAACGACACCGGCATCGACGAAAGCGCCTTCCCGCAACAGATGGAAGTGGATTACGTGCGCGTCTATCAATGCACCCGCGACCGGGAGACCGGCAAGGGCTGCGCCTCCCGCGGCGACGACTCTGTCCTCAATCCCGGCGTCAGCAATTCCGGTAAACAGACACCGGAAGCCTGACCCGCACCCGTAGGGGCGCACCTTGTGTGCGCCCAGCTCACCGCACGCACAAACGGGCGGATACAAGATCCGCCCCTACAAGCCTCGCGCACCCCGTAGGAGCGGCCCATGGCCGCGATCCAGCTCGATCGGGGCACCCCACGTAGGGGCGCACCTTGTGTGCGCCCTGTCCCCGGCCAACCCCCGAGCCTGGAGGCAATCCCCAAGCCGGGCGAACACAAGGTTCGCCCCTACGGAATCTTTTCCGCCGCAATATGCCCGGGGCATTGCCCCCCGGAACGCAGCGGCGTACCTCTCAATATTTATCGACGCCTCGTTGTAGGGGCGCACCTCGTGTGCGCCCTGCCCACAGCCGGCACCGGGCCTACAGGAGAGGGGATTTCGCCCGCAAAAACTGTTTTTACCGGGCCTGGTTCGCGGCCATGGGCCGCACCTACAAAAAACAGGACCCGCACTGTATTCCGCACTCCCCCCTTCGTAGGAGCGGCCCATGGCCGCGATCGATCTCGGTTGAGGCACGACTCCGCAGGCACCACGTGCGGATACAAGATCCGCCCCTACGAAACCGCTCATACACCTGTAGGAGCGGCCGCTGGCCGCGATACCACACCGGGCCAGAGCCTGCACCAGAAATAAAAAAGGCCCCGCTCCGGCAATGCCGGAAACGGGGCCCAATGATCAAAGGAGAGGATACCTCGTGATGCAATCCGGGCGGCTGGGGGCCCACCCGGTCGCATTCTTTTTTTACTGGCAGAGGCCCGCGCTGGCGCCGGTATCGTGGCTCAGGCCACCGCCGCTCAGGTCGGTGACACAGAAGCTGGCGGACACATTGCCACCGGCCGTAGCGGAGCTGGTGACGGTGGCCATGCCGTTGGCATCGGTGGTCGCCGTCGCGCCGCTCTCGGTGATATCGCCGCTGAAGTTGCCGCTGACGATTACGCCGTTCACGCCGCGGCCCAGGTCGTCCAGCACGGTTACGGTCGCGGTGGCGTACTTCTGGCCCTTGCCGGCCGACGCGGTGCCGTTCACCACACTGGACACATACATGGTGGTGGCCGCCGCGCCGTCGCTGACGGATACATCAAAGCTGGCCTGGTCGCTCGCACCCTGGTCGTCGGTCACGGTGAGGGTCACGGTGTAGGTGCCCGCCGCGCCGTAGGTATGGGATGGGGTGGCGGTCGACGCGGTTGCGCCATCACCAAAGTCCCACTGGTACGAGGCAATCGAACCATCGCTGTCGCTGCTGGCGCTGCCATCGAAGCTGCAGCTCAGGCCGTCGCAGCTGTGGCTGGCGCTGGCCGTGGGAGCCTGGTTGGCACCGGTGGCGGCACCGTAGATATCGAAGTTATCGAAATAGTAGGTGTCGCCGTTCAGGCTGTTCGGGTCGAACAGGACCACCAGGCTGTTAACCGCGCTGTCCGGCGTAGCTCCGTCGATGCGGTCGGCCAGCTGGAACTTCAGCCGCTGCCAGCCCGCTTCCTCGCCCACGTAGGCCGCGTACTTGGAGTGGCGTCCGGTGGGGTAGTTGTCGGGCGTGGCCTGGGTGCTGTCCTCCAGCTGTACCAGGATCTCGGTACCCGGTGCCGCGGTGGTGAACACGTCCATATAGAACGCCTTGGTACCTGCCAGCAGGGGCGCCGCATCCGCAACCGCAGAAGTATCAGCCGCGATCACGTCGTACAGGGCCGCCGCGGAGCGGGTGTAGCTCGCCACGGTAGAGGAACCGTTGGTGGCGTCCGGGGCCGGGTTGGCCGCGTCCATGATGAAGGTGCCATCGAAGTAGGTGTAGCCCAGGCTGCGGTTCGCCTCGAAATCATCGAGCACCGTCTCCTGCGCCATCTGCGGAGATACGTGCACCGGCAGGGACAGGCTGCGGCTGCCGCAGTCGTCGGTCACACTCACGCCCAGCTCACCGCCGGTACTGCCCCACTGTACGGTTACAGTGTTGGTGCCGGCACCGGCAACCAGGGTGGCGTCGGCCGGGACAGACCAGCTGTAGCTGGCGCCGTTGCCGATGGCGCCGGCCACGGAATAGGTAGTGCTCTCGCCGTTGTCCACGATGCGGTCGCCCACCACGCTCGGCTGGCCGTAGTCGTACACCCGCACGTAATCCACCTGCATGGTCTGCGGCAGCTGTGAATCGTCTACCGGGCCGCCCAGGCTGCCGCCCACGGCCATATTCAGCAGGAAGTGGTACTGGTAGTTCTCGAAGGTCCAGTAAGACGCATCGGTGAGATCATCCGGGGTGAGTGTGGCGTACAGCTGGTCGTCCACATACCAGCGCATCTCGTTGGGTTCCCACTCCAGCGCGTAGGTGTGGAAGTCGGCCGACCAGGGTTCCGGCTGGCTCAGCACCTTGTTGCCGGTGTGGGAATTATTCGGGTAGGGTTCGCCGTAGTGCAGGGTACCGAACACGAACATGTCCGCCTGGCCGGTGGCCTCCATGATGTCGATCTCACCGCTGATCGGCCAGCCTTCGGCCGGGTCGGTGGGCAACATCCAGAACGCCGGCCACATGCCGGAGCTGTTCGGCAGCTTGATGCGCGCCTCGAAGCGGCCGTTGGTCCACTCGCCGCCATTGGGCATATTGGCGGTGCGCAGGCGCGCCGAGGTGTAGTTCTTGGCTTTCACGCGCTCCTTGCGCGCAGTGATGGTCAGGATGCCATTCTCTACAGTGGCATTCTCGGCCTGGTAGGACTGCAATTCGTTGTTGCCCCAGCCGCAGATACCGTAACTGCAGCCATCGCCGAGCATTACTTCCCACTTGGTGGTATCAACTGCAGTACCGTCGAAATTATCTTCCCAAACGGGGGCGGGATTTTGGCATTGCTGCCCGATGGCGATGGATGAACTCAGCATCGCCGCGCCGAAGATGGCGCTCTTCGCTCTCTTGTCGCTGTACATTCTCGATTTCCTCGAAGTCATTATTATCTGCACAGCCCACGACCGCTGCCATGCGACCAAGCAAGTTATCAGCGGTAAAAAAGAAAAGTGGTGGAGACACGGGTCGAAACGTCGGGGCGGGTCAAATGCACGGCGATGTGGCCCGATTTGGGTGCAGCATCACTGTTATGAACCATAAGGGTGCAGGGGGCATTGGCGAACAAAATTCACCCATTACCAGCCCGGCGGGAAATAAAGCGCACTTCAGGCGGGAAGGCGGGGCAGAAAACGGGAAAATATCCCGCAGGAACAAAGTTCCACTAAAGAAATATTCCATAGAAATTTATCGCCAGGGCAACAGCCCCCTGTAGGAGCGGCCCATGGCCGCGATCAGGCTCAATTGCACAACAGGCGGATACAAGATCCGCCCCTACAGAACCGCAACACGTCGTAGGAGCGGCCGCTGGCCGCGATAATTGGATTAATCTCTGGTGGCTGTTCGTAGGGGCGCACCTTGTGTGCGCCCTGCTAACCGCAAGCACAAAGGGCGGATACAAGATCCGCCCCTACAGAACCGCAACACGCCGTAGGAGCGGCCGCTGGCCGCGATAATGGGATTAATCTCTGGTGGCTATTCGTAGGGGCGCACCTTGTGTGCGCCCTGCTAACCGCAAGCACAAAGGGCGGATACAAGCTCCGCCCCTACAGAACCGCAACACGCCGTAGGAGCGGCCGCTGGCCGCGATAATGGGATTAATCTCTGGTGGCTATTCGTAGGGGCGCACCTTGTGTGCGCCCTGCTAACCGCAAGCACAAAGGGCGGATACAAGATCCGCCCCTACAGAACCGCAACACGCCGTAGGAGCGGCCGCTGGCCGCGATAATTGGATTAATCTCTGGTGGCTGTTCGTAGGGGCGCACCTTGTGTGCGCCCTGCTAACCGCAAGCACAAAGGGCGGATACAAGATCCGCCCCTACAATACTGCGCGCACACCGCGGGAGCGGCCCATGGCCGCGATACCCCACTGGAGCAGAGCCAAAAAAAAAGCCCTGCCCCGGCAGCACCGGAGACAGGGCCCACACAGGCACATCCTGTGGTACCAAATTTTATTTTTTTACACGGGCGGACACAGGGCCCGCCCCCATCAACCAGCCGTTACTGGCACAGCCCCGCACTGGCGCCGGTGTCGTGGCTCAGGTTGCCGCCGGCCAGGTCACTCACGCAGAAGCCCACCTGTACATTGCCGCCGGCGGTGCCGGAACTCACCACCGTGGCAATGCCGCTGGCATCGGTGGTGGCGGTTGCGCCGCTCTCGGTGATGTCGCCGCTGAAGTTGCCGGTCACCGTCACGCCACCCACGCCGCGGCCCAGGTCGTCCAGCACGGTGACGGTGGCGGTGGCGTACTTCTGGCCGCGGCCGGCGGACTGGGTGCCGGTCACCACGCTGGAGACATACATGGTGGTGGCCGCCGCGCCGTCGCTGGCGGTGACATCGAAGCTGTCCTGGTCGGTGGCACCCTGGTCGTCGGTGACCGTCAGGGTGACGGTGTAGGTACCGCTCACGGCATAGGTATGTGAGGGCGCGACACCGCTGCCGTTGTTGCCGTCACCGAAGTCCCAGGCGTAGCTAATGATGGAGCCGTCCGCATCGGCGCTGGCGCTGCCGTCGAAGCTGCAGCCCAGCCCGTCACAGCTGCCGCTGCCGCTGGCAACGGGTGCCTGGTTACTGCTGCCGTCCAGGCCGTAGATATCGAAGTTGTCCCAGTAGTAGGTGTCGCCATTGAAGGTGTTGGGGTCGAACAGGATCACCAGGCTGTCCACCGCGTTCGCCGGGGTGCCGCCGTCGATGCGGTCGTCCAGCTCGAACTTCAGCCGCTGCCAGCCGCTGCCCTCGCCCACGTAGGCGGCGTACTTGGAATGGCGCCCGGTGGGGTAGTTGGTGGCGGTGGCCGTGGAGCTGTCCTCCAGCTGCACCAGGATCTGCGTGCCCGGGGCGGCGCTGGTGAACACGTCCATATAGAACGCCTTGTTGCCGGCCAGGAACGGGTCTGCGTCCGGGATGGCGTTGGTGTCGGCGATGATCACATCGTACTGCGCCGCGGCATCGCGGGTGTACATGGCCACGGTGCCGGAACCGTTGGTGGCGTCCGGGGCCGGGTTGGCCGCGTCCTGCACAAAGGTGCCGTCGGCGGTGGTGTAGGCCAGCTGGCGGTTCGCCTCGAAGTCATCCAGCACCTGCTCCTGCACCAGCTTCGGTGCCACGTACACCGGCAGGCTCAGGTCGGCGCTGCCGCAGCTGTCGCTCACGCTTACCGCCACGTCGCCGCCGTTGCTGCCCCACTGCACGGTGATGGTGTCGCTGCCGGCACCGGAGACCAGCGTGGCGTCGGCGGGCAGGCTCCAGCTGAAGCCCGGGTTGCCGCCCACGGTACCGGCCACGGAATAGGTGGTGGTGGAGCCGTTCTCCACGATGCGGTCGCCGGTGATGGCCGGCTGGCCGTAGTCGTACACACGCACGTAATCCACCTGCATGGTCTGCGGCAGCGCCGAGTCATCCACCGGGCCGCCCAGGTTGCCGCCCACGGCCATATTCAGCAGGAAATGGTACTGGTAGTTCTCGAAGGTCCAGTAGGAGGAATCCGTCAGGTCCTGGGGCGTGAGGGTGGCGTACAGCTGGTCATCCACATACCAGCGCATCTCGTTCGGCTCCCACTCCAGCGCATAGGTGTGGAAGTCGGCCGACCAGGGCTCGGGCTGGGTCAGCAGCCGGTTGCCGGTAAAGGAATTGTCCGGGTAGGGCTGGCCGTAGTGCAGGGTGCCGGACACATACTCGTCCGCCTGGCCGGTGGACTCCATGATGTCGATCTCGCCGCTGGTGGGCCAGCCCACGTCCGGGTCGGTGGGCAGCATCCAGAAGGCGGGCCACATGCCGGCGCCGTCCGGCAGCTTGATGCGCGCCTCGAAGCGGCCGTTGGTCCACTCGCCACCGTTGGGCATGTTGGCGGTACGCAGGCGCGCGGAGGTATAGCCCTTGCTTTTTACCCGCTCCTTGCGTGCGGTAATGGTCAGGATGCCGTTTTCCACCACGGCATTCTCGGCCTGGTAATACTGCAACTCGTTGTTGCCCCAGCCGCAGATCCCGTAGGTGCAGCCGTCGCCGATCATCGGCTCCCACTTGGTGGTGTCCAGGGCGGTACCGTCGAAATTGTCTTCCCATACGGGAGTGGGACTCTGGCATTGCTGCCCGAAGGCCAGGGACGATGCCAGCATCGCCGCGCCGAACAGCACGCATTTATTTCTCTTATCGCTGTGCATACTCGATTTCCTCGATTTTATTTTCAAAGCACCGCCTCCAATTGGTGCGGTGCGCGCACCAAGTTAGCAACCTGCACAGCGGCGGGCTGTTGAAGCACTGGCCAAATCGCCGGGGCGGATCATATGCGCGGCGACGCGGAAGCTGTCGAGATAGACAAAAGTTAAAAAGTTGATCTGCGTGCCAGGAAATGTGACGCAGTTAGAACCGGGACGGGAAACAGGAAAAGAACCGCTGTACCGCAAAAAGAAACAAGGTGCCGAATCCGAACCGACAGCGGCCAGACCACACGTAAAATAAAAAGCCCCACCGATGAAGATGGGGCTTTGGGGGGGGGGCAGCAGTGCGCCTTTCAGCTCACACTACTTCATGTGCCGATATGCTTACTGGTGCAGCGAAGCGCTGTCATGCACGCGCAGGCCGGCCACATACTCGGTAAAGAAGTAACCGGCATCCACATTGTCATCCAGCACCCAAGACATCAGCACTGTGCCGTCGTGGGATACCTGGTACCAGTAGCGCATATCCTCACCCGGGGTATAGACACCGTCATCGCCATAGAACTGCAGCTCCAGTGAAGAGCTGGCCTCATCGACAACCCATTCTCCCAGCACCGACAGGTCGCCCCAGGTATCGTAGGACCAGGTTTCGTTCAGCTCTGTGCCGTTGTTCTGCTTCGCCTTCAGGTATTGCGGATAGGCGAAGGTGCCGTCGGAATTCAGCACAACCTGCCCAGTACCCATGCCGACGGTAGTCCAGCCCGCGCCCACCTCGCTGTCTTTCCAGTACATGCGATAGGTGCTGCCGGACATAAGGTCGGAGAGGGTCATGTTGACGCCGGCTTCGGCCTCCAACTCTGCCACCCGTGCAGAGAGCGCCTCGATAGCGTCGTACAGTTCGGCCAGCTGCCCGCCACCGCCCGCGGCGGGACCGGGCTCGGCAGGCGGCTGCGCGGCCGCCGCGCCACTGAACAGGATTACCGCCGACAACAGTACGGAATAGATACCCTTCAAGGTCATACTTGTTTCCCCAAACTTTATTAGTAAGCGTATTTAGAACTCCGCTGCGGGCTGCCGCTTCTCGGGCAAGTACCCAAAAAAAGGCGCAGCACAGGCAGAGTTTTCCAGGTGGGAGAGGCAAGCCCGAAGAGAAGAGTAAATGGGCCGGACAAGCGGGCTGCAACGCTGCAACAATGAACAGAGGCTAGCCGGCCAAAGCACAGCGTCACCCTGAGTGAAGGCAATCCATTACCTTAAATGTGAACTTCCCTGTCCCGTACACCTCCTGTCTGCTCACGGTTACGGTGAACACCTACAAAGTGCCGACTGGCGCACAAACCGTAAATAGCCCAATAGGGCTAAATTCCGCCCATGGGCGGTTCAATTTCCCTCTGGGCATACCAGTTACAGGCGATGAAGCAGAAGCGAAGAAAGTGATGTCGGCTGAAAAATTAAGGTAGGTGGAGGCAGTTAATTTATGACAGGTAATATAAAGCGAGCGTGGGTGCAGGGACGACGGGTCGGCCCCCGCGTCGTCCTGTCGCTGGGCCGGGGCACCAACGCAGGCCGGCACTCCGGAACACCATAAGGTTAAAGGCCTATTGGGGACTGAAGGCGCGGCCTGCGAGCGACCAGGTAATTGCCCGCAGGCAAGTCACTTGGCAAACAGCTCCGCCTCAATATCCCGGAAGCCCTTGAACTCCAGCGCATTGCCACAGGGGTCCATAAAGAACATGGTGCCCTGCTCCCCGGGCTGCCCGGCAAAGCGGATATAGGGCTCAATCACAAATTCCTGCACAAACCCCCGCGCCCGCTCGGCAAACGCCTGCCACTGGTCAAACGGCAGCACCACGCCAAAGTGCGGCACCGGCACCCCGTGGCCATCCACATGGTTGGCAATGGCCGGCACCTGGCCATCGCGGCCAATGGCCGGATTCAGGTGCGTCACCAGCTGGTGACCGAAGAAGTTCCAGTCCACCCACTGGTCGGAACTGCGGCCCTCGGCAAAGCCCATCTTGTTGCCATAGAAATCCCGCGCCTCGGCAATGTCGCGGACCTGGATGGCCAGGTGAAAGGGTGTCAGTTGCATGGTGCATCCTCAGCAGTTACAGCGTGGGGAAAGTATGCACGGCGAGGAAGGGGAAGGAAAAGAGAGTAAAGGCAGTAAAGAGAGTGTAGTGGGGGTGATGACTACCCCCACCAAGGCAAAGGGCCGCCAGTGCGGCGGCCCCCGGGGTCAAGTGGCGCTTACTTCCAGAACTGCCACCACTTCTTGCTGTTCTCCTCACGCGCGGCCTGGCCCTGCTCGGAGCCCTTGCCCAGCTCCTTACGCTCCTGTTCGGCCTTCTTCTCAGCCTGCTTGGCCATGCCCTTGTTGTCCTTGGCGCCTTTCATGTGCTTGTCGTGCATCATTTCAGTCTTTTTCTCGGCCATCATGTGCTCGTCTTGCATCATCTCGGCCTTCTCTTCGGCCATCATGCGCTTTTTCTTGCCTTCCATGCGCTTCTCTTCCGATACTTCGCCTTCTTCCATGGCCTCCTCACGCATCTGCTCAGCCTTCAGTCGCTGTTGCTCCGCCATCATGCGCTTCTGTTCGGCCATGGCGCGCTTCTCGTCCATGCGGGCCTGGGCCTCGGCCGGGATCTTGGTTTCCTTCATCTCCTTGCCGGCGGCATCGGGCTGCTGGGCCAGAGCCGGGGCGGAGAGTACGAGGCTTGTTACCAGATACGGGAGTGCCTTCTTCATAGTCAGGCTCCTAATGGTTGAGTGAACAATGAATTTTGCGTAGCTATTTGCCTATACAGTCCAAAAGCTGCTTTTGCAGCTGCCGTAGGAAAGACTGTTGTAGTGGAGGTTACGGAATTCAACCTTAATTTGAGCTGAATAAGAATAATTCCTCCGAGTAGATTGATTTAAGGATAGAGTAGCGCCCTTTGTTTGATAATTGACCATCTTCATGTGGGACTGCCTTTAGTTACGACGTTTCCCTTAGAAGGTGGGGAGCAGCCTACTAACTGCTTACGCAAAGGTTCACTCCCCGTACATGACCGATTATGAGCTTGAGGGCCAATTACTGTGAGCTGGATGCGATGGCTATGGTGATGATCCATGATCCACGAGGCATGGCAAGGGAAATAGCTCAGCAATATTTAACCGATCTAGCGGCCAAGCTCAGTCTGGCCACTCTGGTGTTACCAGTGGAAGCCGGTGCCTCGGCACCGTTGAGTGAGTGCTCATTGCCTGTGTGGATGCGGTCGGCATCGCCAACGCCCGGCCAACCTAGCCCAATCTCCCCAATTAATGACCTAAAACTGCTAAGCGCCGGCCGAAACCATTGTCGCCTACGGGAAAGTTATATCCCTTAGTAGAACTCCATCGATCAAAATTCAATCGAAAATGGCGCTCTACATACATCACTTGCAGCACCTTACTGTATATATAGACAGCCGCTGCGAGCTCGCGTATCGTTCAGTTTATGTAACATAACATTGGTGTGCAAAAAATGAGCATAGGCAGTAGCGGCCGCATCGTCATAGAGATTGAGCCGGATCTAAAGCAAAAACTCCATAGCGCATTACGAGAAGACGGTGTCAATTTGAAGTCTTGGTTTTTAGAAAATGTGGACCATTTTTTGTCCGGGCGGGCGGGGCAAGATAGTGCCGAAACGCGTATGAGAGAGAATTTAAAAGGTACCAATCGTGAAATTTAATGTCGACAGTATGGCTTTTGGACGTCATGAAACCTTTGCTCTGAGATATGGTTGGCTGTCCAAGGGTTTCAACGCTATTCTAAGCAGCAAAAAGGGTGCCAAGGTATTCGAAGACGATGATGCGACCGTAGTTCTCGGTGTTGGCAAGAACATGGTCACCTCCATACGGTATTGGCTACGTGCCTGTGGAATGACCGATGCTGTTTCTGGAGCGCCGACAGAATTGGGTGTCGCTCTGCTAAGTGAAAACGGATTCGACCCCTATTTAGAAGATGAAGCTACTGTTTGGCTATTGCATTGGTTGTTAGTGAGCAATACCGGACTCGCTACATCATGGTATTGGTTCTTCAATCGTTTTCATAAGCCTGAATTTACCGGACAAGAGTTGGCGACTGCCTTAGTCGACTTCGTGCATGATCAAGTCATTGCTAAAAAGAAGCCCGCGGCAACGACGATAAAAAATGATGCTGGATTGCTTACCAGGATGTATACGCAATCCAAAGGGAATACCCGAACCCCACTAGAAGATGCTTTGGATTCCCCATTTGCATTATTGAAGCTAGTAACACAGTCTGCTGGCGGACGTAGTTACCAGTCTCGTCCCATGGCGCGCCCCGAACTGCCTGTGGGAGTCCTTGGGTTTGCGATCTGCCAGTTGCTTGAAGCCAAAAAAACCACCGTTGTTCCTATCGAAGACTTGATGTACAGCCGTGATGAGTATGTTGCGCCCGGATCCGTATTTAGGTTAACGGAAGCTTCCCTGGTTACAAAGTTAGAAGAGTTGACGGTATTTATTCCCGGAGTTTTTGAGATTCGCGATACAGCCGGCCAGCATCAGCTATATATGTCCGAGAGCATTGATGCAATGGATTTAATTAAGAAACACTACGCGCAATCTCAGCAAGAGAGGGTCGCATGAGTCTACTAGAAAAAGTAAAAGTTAATACGCACTATACTCGCTCTATTAATCTAGAGCGTGACGCAGACTCGTTGGATGTCGTTAAATCCTATATTCCGACCTCTCGCTCTCTAAGCTTGTTTCGCCGTATCGCCGAGGGCTTTTCATATGAGCAGGCTCCAAGGGCCTGGTCGGTAGTTGGTCCATATGGTTCCGGTAAGTCCTCATGTCAGGGGTTTTCTGCCCACCTTTTGTCCGACCCCACTGAAAAGACGACAAAAGCTGCTGTTAATACCCTAAAATCCGTCGCGCCTGAACTTTCAAAGTTGTTCGCGAAGGAAGTCAAAGGTACAAGAGGGTATTTAAAAGTCCTGATCACGGGTTCGCCAGAGCCGATGGCGAATAAGATAGTCAAAGGTATGCTTGTCGCTGCAGAAAAGTTTTGGTCTGCACAGGCTGGCGCCAAGCCCAGAGTTATTAAATTACTGAAAGAGGAAAGTGAGAAGCCTGGTGTATCGACAACGACTGTAATAGCTCTTGTCAAGAAGTTACAAGTTGCCTTACTAAAAGCAAGCAGTAACGGAATATTCCTAGTTATTGATGAGCTAGGGAAGTTTCTAGAGTATGAAGCACGCCACTATGGCGCTAACGATATTTACCTTCTCCAGGCCTTGGCCGAGCACGCCTGTGAGCAAGGGGAGAGTAAGCTATTCCTCTTTGTGCTCTTGCATCAATCATTTGACCAGTATGCAAAGGGGCTTGGAGAGAGCCTTAAAAATGAGTGGTCTAAAGTTCAGGGCCGCTTTGAGGAAGTCCCCTTCTTAGAATCGAGCGAACAGACGCTAAGAATTGTTAGCGCTGCATTTTCTCAGAATTTTTCAAAAAAAGAAGATCAAGTAATCACCAATTACACAAAAGCGGTGGTTGGAGCCTTGAATGCTGAGGACGCGCTACCGGGCGTTTTAGATGAAGCGTCCGCCACGGAGCTTTTTAAAAGCTGCTATCCGTTACACCCAGTCAGCGCGATTCTCTTGCCGGTTTTGTGCCAAAAGGTCGCGCAAAACGAACGGACCTTGTTTAGTTATCTGGGGAGTCACGAAGAGCACGGCCTGCAGGATATGCTGAGCCGTATTGATAATGTCGATGGCTGGATATATCCCCATCACATCTATGATTACTTCATTACCAATCAGCCGGCGGCTCTTGGAGACTACACCACTCACCGACGTTGGGCTGAAGTAGTAACTTCTATAGAACGGCTTGGGGACGCACCTGAATATCAGATTAATATGTTGAAGACAATTGGCATATTAAACATTGTTGGCGCAAAAGGCGGATTTAAAGCTTCGAAATCGATCCTGCAAAGCTGTTCTAGCTCCCTCAAAAGAGTCGGGATTAAGCCGCTTGTTGAAAAATCAATTATCACATATCGAAAATTTAGCAACGAATATCGAGTGTGGCAGGGAAGTGATTTTGATTTAGAAGCTGCCGTTGAGGAGGAATTAAATAACCTGGGTGAGTTCTCGCTCGCGGAACAGCTGAATAAAGAAAAAGCGCTAATGCCTATAGTGGCGAGAAAGTACACAATCCGAAGTGGCGCCTTACGCTATTTCTTCCCCGAGTTCATTGACGCCCAGACTTACAAAAGATCTGAAGTTCAAGCAGAGCAACCTAGAATCTTATTCTACTTAGCTGCCGCACAAGATGATGAAAAATATTTTCTGAGTGATATCGCAAACTACTATTCGATCTTGGACATCACCTCACTCTGCCTTAATGGGAGCCAGCTGCGAGAAGCAACAGCCGAAGTACTTGCGTTAAGACAAGTCCAGATTAATCGACAGGAATTAAATACCGACCCTGTCGCTAAGAGGGAATTTGAGGATCGGCTCACAGCTGCCGAAAGTGCACAGTCTGTCTTGTTACAGGACCTGTTAGATCGGCCAGAACAAGCATTATGGTATCACGCGGGCAAACAGCTTACGGTCTCAAGCAAGCGAGAGTTTCAAGAGGCTGTATCATACGTTCTTGCTAATGCATATAACAAATCGCCATTTTTGCACAATGAATTGATTAATCGCGATCGGCCATCTTCCCAGGCAAACGCAGCTCGAAACAAACTTATGGTGGCGATGCTGAACCACGCCGACCAAGTCGACTTGGGTATACGCAAGTTTCCGCCGGAAAAAGCCATCTACCGCTCAATATTGCGAGAGACAGGAATCCACTGCCAGAGAACATTGAATTTCTGTGTACCGCCGAAAACTTCGACCTTATACCCAGTTTGGCAGCGGATAGAGGATTTCTTAGACCAAACAGAAAAAGCGCCAAAATCGTTTGCTGAACTTAATCAGGAGTTGATAGCGCCACCCTATGGCGTTAAAGCTGGTGTGTTGCCAATCTTGTATATGGCGGTTTATGTAGTTTATCAGCATGAACTTGCCTTATACGAAGAGCGGCGCTACCGTCCGTTTTTTACGGAAGAGATGGTAGAGCGGTTTGTTAAACGCCCTGACGAGTTTACAGTCCAGCGGTTTAGGATCTCTGGCCTACGAGCTTCTATCTATGAAGAGTACTGCAAGGTCATCCAGGGTGGCGACCAGGCAAAGAGAACAGTTATCCAGCTCGTTAGACCACTAGCAAGTTGGATGGGTGCCCTAGAACCATATACACAGAAAACCAATAGTCCCGATATAAGTGAGAAGTCCAAGCGAGTGAGGGGGGCCTTCCAGCTAGCTAAATCGCCGGAGAACTTGCTATTTGAAGGCCTGCCAAAGGCCCTAGGGTACGAGAGCGAACTAAAGCAAAAAGAACCTAATTTGGAGGGTATGGCAGCATCTCTACAGGAATGCCTGCAAGAGCTAAAGTCGGCGTATCCCAAGATGCTGGAAAAGCAAGTTCGTAACTTATCAAAAGCCCTTCATATGGATGAAGGGCAGAATCTTTCGGACCTTCGAAGAAAAGCAATCGGGCGCTATGAGGGGCTTGACCAGCATACAGTTGACATTGATGGACTTCGGGCCTTCATAAAACGGCTGACTAAACGGGAGGGGGATGACGCCTCTTGGTTAGAAAACATCCTCATGTTTTTAGGCAGAAAGCCATCCGCTAAGTGGACCGACACAGACGTGGGTGAGGCAGATGTCAAGTTGAGTGACTTTGCTAAGCGAATTTTAGATCTAGAGACCTTACGGCTGCATTATGATCGATCCGCAGAAAAGCTCGAAGGTGACTTTGATGTTATTTTGCTCAAAACTCTTAAAAAAGGCCAGGAGCCGATCGACGAGGTAGTAGCGATTGACCAAGCGCGACATGAAGCGATTCAGGGCGTAAAGAATTTACTTAAGAAAACCTTGCAATCGCATAATGACAGTGAGCTACAGCTCGCGGCACTTGCGGAGTTAGTCGACGAATTCCTAAATGAAAGACAATTTGCCACTCAAAATAAAGGTAGCAAGGCGAGGAAGAGAAATCTAACGAGGGTACGTAATGGCTGAAAAGATGTCGATAAAAGAGGCCGCAGCGGTTAATGGCTCTAGACACGTACTGGGCATATCCGGCGGGAAAGATAGTGCCGCACTAGCAATTCACATAAAGCTACGCTATCCAAAAATCCACGAAAAAGTCGAATACTTTTTTACTGACACTGGCGCTGAACTACAGGAGATTTATGATTTTCTCGATCGACTAGAGTCTTTTCTCGGAAAAGAAATTATACGATTAGATAGTGGAAGAAGCTTTGAGCACTGGCTGAAAGTACATAACGGCTATTTGCCATCGGCCAAACAGCGCTGGTGCACTCGTGTCATGAAGATCCGGCCATTCGAGGAATTTGTTGGAGACGATCCTGTAATAAGCTATATCGGCATAAGGGCGGATGAAAATCGCGAAGGTTACATTAGCCAGAAAGAATCTATCAAGGCGGTATTCCCTTTCATTGATGATGGCCTTGTCCGCGATGATATTTTTCAAATACTAGAAGATACCGTTGGTATACCCGAATATTACAAGTGGCGCTCAAGGTCGGGATGCTACTTCTGCTTCTTTCAACGACAGGACGAATGGCTAGGCTTAAAAAGGAACCACCCTGAGTTGTTTGAAAAGGCCAAGGAATTCGAGCAGCGTGAGCGCAAGAAGTTCGACTGGCAAGATGGGGAAGTAGCAGTCGGGGGCTATGGATATACATGGTCCTCACAAGGTACCATTGATGAGTTAGTCGCCCGCGCTGAGAAAAGAGAAAAAGAGCAAGGGATAATTGCAAGTTCTAAGACTTCTTCTGTTAGATGGCAAGATATTTTACGTGAGTCTGATGATGATGACGCCGATGATCAGGCTTGTTTAATTTGCTCGCTATAGATGAAGAGGATGTGACCTTGATTATTGAGATACTAAATGCATATTCCTATGGTGAGCTGTCATCACTGATTGGCAAGGATATTATCGGCGAATACGAGAAACTGATAGGTCGGCCGGTTGAAAAATCGGATTTAATTAGCGCTGTTCATACGTTATACGGATTCGAGCTTGTTTCTCAAAAAGATCAGCGCGAAAAGTTGATTGACCGGATGAGCCAGGAACAAGTCCAAACCATTATCAATACTTTTCTTAATGAAAAGGGGATTTCAATAGACAGTGATTTGGACAAATTTGAAGTCCTTATTCATCTGGCAAATCGATGGCCGGAACGCTTTATTTCATTTTTTGGCTATCAAGATGCGGCTGACTTCGCTTTAACCGCTGTATCAAGCGTTAAGGGAATTTCAAGGATTGAAAGCTCTTATCCCATGTATCCGTATCAGCAGCGGATGGTTAAAAAAGTTAATAGTGTAATTGCTTCATCGAAAGAGCATAGATGTCTACTTCACCTGCCAACAGGTGCAGGTAAAACTAGAACTGCTATGAATATAGCAGCGGAGCACCTTAGAGAAAATGAAAACGGCTTAGTATTATGGCTGGCCGACACATCAGAGCTTTGCTCACAAGCCTCGGAAGAATTTGCTAAAGCCTGGTGTAGCTTGGGCAATCGAGACACTAAGTTATATGCATATTATTCTAATACCAATATCTCCCTAGGTGGAATAGATAGCGGTTTTCTTGTGGCAGGTTTACAGAAGCTTAACGCTGCTCGTGGAAGCGATGAGTATAGAATACTATATGAACAACTAAGAAAATATGTAACGCTGATCATTTTTGATGAGGCGCACAAAGCTATTGCTCCTACTTATGCAAAAACTGTCAGCGATATGATTAATGCCAAGAAAAAAACTTTCTTACTTGGCTTAAGTGCTACACCAGGAAGGAAGCTAGAGCATAATAGTGATGAAGATGAAAAGTTGACGAGCTTTTTCCATGGCAACAAGATCACTATGCAGGTCGCAGGGTATGAATCACCAATAAAATACCTGGTTGAGGAAAAATATTTAGCGAAGGCCAACTTTAAGAACATTGAATATAACGGCAAAAAAATACTTTTGGCTGAAGAGTTCTCTAACCAAAAGCGTAGTAATGAAATTAGACAGGCGCTCTCTGAGGATGAAAACAGGAACTTAAAATTACTAGAAGTCATTAAGCAAGAGTACGAAGCGGGGAGCTCAATAATTGTTTTTGCCTGTAGCGTCGAACATTCTATAGCCCTAGCTTCTATGCTTGCATTTAGTGGAGTCAAAGCATATTCACTTGATAGCAAGTATGATAATGATGAAACTCGAAGGTATAAGATTTCCAATTACTCAAATGGGAATGTCCGAGTTTTAATTAACTATAATATTCTTACAGCAGGCTTTGATGCTCCAATTACAAATGTAGCAGTTATCGCAAGGCCGACAGATTCTCTCGTTCAATACTCTCAAATGGCCGGGCGTGCGATGCGCGGTCAGCGGAGCGGGGGGAACAAGGAATGTAATATTTATACTGTGAGGGATGATATACCAGCATTCACTAGTGTAGCGCAGGCATTTACCCACTGGGATCGCCTTTGGAACGAAGTTTAACAAAAATAGAGAATTAAGTTATGAGTAGACCATTTATTAGGGGACAAGTCGCCATTGATTCAATGCGAGATAACGGATTTCTGAGTGCTGCTCACGCCCTCGCGGAGCTGATGGATAATAGTATCCAAGCAGGAGCGGATAGGGTTGAACTTATAACTTTTGAAATAAAGAAGGATGCTAGAGGCAATGGCGAGAGGGCTACTAAAAGAATTGAAAAAATTGGGGTGTTAGATAATGGTCGCGGCATGTCTCCAGAGACACTTCACCTGGCATTGGAGTTCGGCGCATCTGAAAATAGAAAGGATAGTCTAGGTATTGGCAAGTTTGGCATGGGCCTTCCGAACTCCTCTATCTCTCAATGCAAGCATGTTGATGTATGGAGCTGGGAGAGACCAGGTGAAATATACTATACGTATCTTGATATCGATGAAATCAAAGACGGACAACTTGAAACTATCCCCGAGCCAGTAAAGAAAGCAATACCTGACGACCTTTTAGGCGCTTGTGGTGAATCGCTTCCTAATTCTGGAACGCTGGTTTTATGGAGCAAAATCGATAGATGCCAGTGGAAGACCGGGAAGTCAATTTTTAAGCATACACAAGATATTGTTGGCCGTATGTATCGTAACTTCCTCAGCTCTGAAAAGGTTTCGATTCGCTTCAAATCAACGGAGTCAAATGGATCAATCTATATCGTTAGTGAAGAACATAAGTTTTCAGCCAATGATCCTCTATATCTAATGAAGAACACCTCACTTCCAGAGCTCCCTGGGGATTTTAAGGGGGAAACGATGTTTGAGCTGTGTAACGACTGCCAATACGAGTTTAATATTGCTGATGAGCACGGCAGAAAACAAGCTGTGAAGATTACCGGCACAGTTCTAAAAAAATCAGTACTTGACGAAATCAGAAAGACAACTACTAAGACCGTTGGCCACACGCCTTGGGGTAAGCATGCTGCCAAGAACATGGGGCTTTCAGTTGTTCGATCCGGTCGAGAACTTGCATTAACTGCCGAATTTATTAAGCCTGAGGCGAAAGATAAGGGTTGGGCAAGATTTTATGGTATTCAAGTGGAGTTTAGCCCCTCTCTCGATAACATTTTTGGCGTGACTAACAATAAGCAACATGTGGTCAATCTAAGGCCAATGAAAGCGTCAGAAGATTATGAAAGGGAAGGCTTTGATTCTGAGCAGGATTATTACTCAGATCTTCGTGCGAATAATGATCCCAAGCTGAGAATCTATGAAATCGTACGGCATATTAAGGAAGTCGAGACCAAACTTATTAATCGAATTCGAGCATATGATTTCAAAGGTGCTGCTAGCGGTCCGCAAGGATCTGAGGAGCATGAGCGAGGAGGGGTCAATCCAGTAACGGCTGCGGTGAATATTAAGCATAAAGAACGCGAAGAAAAGCACCCAACTGAGTCCCCTTCAATTACCAAAGAAGAAATTGAGAGAGAACTCCAAGGAATCGGCGCCGAAAATGCCCAGGAAAAGGCGAAGACCATCTTAGATCGTCAGCTTCAGGTTTGGGTGGAAGAAGTCCCGATGGCAACCAACGCCTTCTTCGATGTGTCGACTAAGAAAGGTTGGACGCTCCTGCAAATTAATTCTAACCATGTATTTTCAACCCAAATACTTAAAAAAATTCCGGACAGCCAAAAAGAGGCCCTTGAAATTTGTTTGGCCGGTTGGGCGCGTATGGAAAGAGAGTGTACTAGTCAAAGGCGGCTTGAACAGTTGCAAATGGCTAGAAGGGACTGGGGCCAGCTGTTAGATGATTATTTGGGTAGTGATGGCGAAGATGTCTAAGGAAGTAATCCATGCTTCTAGACAGTTCCCAATTTGCAGAGCAGTTATTCAAGTCGATTTCCAGTTGCCATAAATCATTTAAGGTTTGTAGTGCCTTTATCAAATTAATGGCACTGCATGACGATAGGTTCACAGCGAAACTTAATGACAAGGATGTTGAAGTTATCGCTAGATGGCAAAAGCATGATCTACTTTCTGGCGCATCCGACTTGGACGTTTATGCACTATGTAAAAGATATGGTTGGAAGTTTGGGATTGACCTCAATTTGCATGGGAAAATTTTTCTCATTGACGATACGGATATTTTCCTTGGCTCCGCGAATCTAACACAGAAAGGCTTGCATATTGGCTTGGCCGGAAACCACGAATTTGGAACAAAAATTTCTGCTGAACAGGCCGATCTGAAAAAAATTAGTGAGTTCATAAATTCAGAGGTCACTTGGATGACTGACGAATTATATGAAATGATTTCTAATGAGGTCCAGAGATCCAAAAAAGATAAAACGCCGGTTACTTCAGTTCATTGGTCGAGAGCTATCGATGAAATTGTCCAGAAACCTGTAAAGTTTCTTTGGGTCCGAGAGCTTCTATTCACAACACCTTCCGATCTTCTGACACTTAACTTGGATGACGAGAAGTGTGCACATGACTTCGAGCTGTTAGGTCTCAACATAGACGATATTTGCAAAGATTCATTGAGACGTGCATTTAAGCGTCAGCGCCTCTACAGATGGATGCACTCTATAGTGAGGGACGACAGTTTGAGCTTTGGTGCTGTCTCGGCCCGATTGCACGCAGCCATTCTCGACGATCCTAAACCGTATAGAATCGATATAAAAACATACAACCGAATATTATTTGAATGGGCTGAATTTCTTGATAGTGACTTTGAAGTGTGCCAGCCAAATTACTCTCAAGTATTAAGCCTAAAGAGATAAAAATACATGGCGAAGCTACTGCAAGTTGGGAAGCCGGCTAACGATGCTGAAAAGTGGGCCTTTGATTTCCTAAAAAAAGAACTCCCAGAGCACTATATCATCGTCGCAAACGTTGACGTCTATTCGGATCACGGACAGCCATTTGAGTGCGATGCAATCATTGTTGGAGACTGGGCTATATATATAGTTGATGTAAAAGGCTACCAAGGTAGGCTAAGTGCTGGCAAAGACGTATGGCTTCATGGTAGCAGGAGCGTTGAAAATCCACTGCCAAAATTACATCAAAACGCGCGAACCTTAGCATCGAGGTGTCGTTTAAAGCTTAGGCAGAATCAACATGCACCTTGGTGCCAAGGTGTTGCATTTATTACGGGCGGATTGGGTGGAGAAATTGCTTTAGTCAAAGGTGAGAATAGTCTGCCTGTCTATCATAAAAGTAATATTATTCAAGCATTAACCTCCCCTAATTATGTAACAGCTTTTCACAAGCACAAATTGCAAGAATCGCAAAAGGAAATCGCTTTAAGTGCTATCTGTGATTTCAAGCTACTAAGAGAACAAGAGCAGAAAGTCGGCAACTACACAAAGAAAAAGCTGCTCTCGATTGATGATGACATGGAACTATGGGTGGTAGAGCCAGAAGGTCATACTTTTAATTTTCAGTACTGGATGAAGTTTGTCGATATATCTGGAAAGAGCTCATCTAAAATAGCGGAATTACGTGCTCGACTTAAAAAGGAGTTCTATCTGCTAAGTGAATTAGCTGACTTACCGGCGGTCCCTGCGGCATTGTCTTATCACGATGACGGAGAGTCTATTGCCTTAGTGCACCAGAATATTGTTGGGCACTCTTTGTCGGAATTGGATCACTTTGATAAAAGAAGGGTGATGTTAGATGTCGCTTCAGCGCTTATTGAAATGTCCAAAAAAGGCATTCATCATCGCGCACTTTCCTTAGAGAACATCTTTTTATCTGATGATGGAAAGGTTCAGTTACTGGACGTCGGGTATGCTCGGTCAAGACAAGCCAAAACTCTCGTTACTGCCGGCCAGCTAGAAAATCCTTGGCTTCCACCTGAGTATATTGAAAGCGGCGTCTACACTACAGGTTCTCTGAGTTACCAGTTTGCACATATTTTCTTGCCCAGAATTTCCAGTAATCCCCCCGCTTCGGCTTCGACGCTTGATTTCGTGAGTGAAAGGTATTGCCTGGAAAAATCACACCTGGATCCATCAATTGCAGAAGCATTTGAATGGCTTTCGGGTGCCTGTAATATTGATGAGTCTGTTAGACCACAACTCGAAGACTTTATTGAGTGCTTTGGTAGTGAAGCAAATGAATCCAGTGAAATCGAAGAGTTCCGATTTCGGCCGGGTGCCAAAATCAACGATAAATATGAATTAATTGATTGTATCGGAAGGGGAGGTACTTCTTCAATTTGGAGGGCTAAACATCTACTTGGTGAGTATATTTGTTGCTTAAAGGTCGTAGATACATTTGATGGCGCTGATCAGCTGGCAAGAAAAGAGTTTGAGGTGCTTAGAGTTCTATACCACCCACACATTGTAAGAATATTTGATCTTGATGTAATACATAACAGTGATCAATACTTTTTAACTTGTGAATACCTTGAAGGTGATACTTTAGATCAGACTGAATTTTCTTCTAGTGGGGAACTCCTTAACTACTTCCGGCAAATATTGAGTGCGCTTCAATACCTACATCGTCTTGGAAGAATTCACAAGGATATTAAGCCAGAAAACATCATTATCAGCCACGGCAATGCTAGTATTATCGATTTTAACATATCTATGCTCGACAGTAGGTTAATAGGGACAACTAGATATAAAGATCCTACAGTTAAAGCATCAGGGTGGACATATTTTTCCGATATTTATTCTCTAGTGGTCACATTTGCTGAGGCTTTATCAAAACAACATCCTTTTGTTGAAAATGATGATATACCGAGTGTTGATTGCACGCCTCAGCTCATGAAAACAAGCTCAAGCTTTCCTGCAGTTGTTAGATCTAAATTTGATCAGGTATTAAGAGGCGATGTCAACTGGGATGGAATTCAGGATTATTGCTCTTGGTTTGGTATATCTGATCGGCTTGAACTCGAGATTCCCGAGCGAATTTTGATTCAGTGGAATATAAATAAGGGCTACATGCTTAAAGTTTTAAAGTGTATGTTAGCCGATATGCAACCAAGGTCTAGACAAGTTATTGTTCGCAACACTCTTAAGGCAAACGATATCGTTGGTAACAAGCCAAATAAGAAATCCGTAAGCTCTGCAATCAGCGCTCTTAAGTCCTCAAATGTAGTTGAAGAGCATGGAGCTAAAATCAGGCTCACCAATAGTTTTCTTCAAGCATGGGAAGACAGTCAACCAGCATTCGGTAAGTGAATTATCATGGATTTTCCTACATTTAGAGATCTAGTACACCAGATTGAAGTGGGAAAACAGCTTCCTGATGCAGTGTATGTGCATGTATCTGCCTTTAGCACGTTGCCCGACGAATTACACTCAGTCGTAATTAAGATTGCAAGAGCTCTTAAAATTCCAGATGATATCTGGAATGTCATAAAATTCAACAAACGAGATTTCAAAGTTACTCTTTTAAACTACCCAGGATTTGAGTGTGACAGTTATCCCTCTTTACATCAAAGCTATACCATCGACCTTGAGAGGCTGACAGTAAGAAAGGCCGACTACTCCAAATCCGATAACCCACCTATTCTGCATCGGAAGGAAGCTTTTGTAGCTGAGACACATTCTCTTATTAAGGTTTTTGAAGAAATTACACGAGAAGGTGAGTCGGTAGGCCTTTATGAAAACGCTAGGAATATCGGGTTCAAGCAAAACTGGGAACGACTTATTAAGAAAAAGGGCTATGCCCTGAATAGTGATGGGCGACTTGTCCGCTTATCTGAAAAACGATACTCGCTAGAGAGCTCGGAGTGCGGAGGAAAAATCGATCGACATCTGACAGCAATAGATCGTAATCAGCTCTCTCAACCAATGCAAATTTTAGCGAGGCATAACTATCTCGATGGTGAATATAGCATTCTCGATTATGGTTGCGGAAAAGGTGACGATTTAAGAGAGCTTGAGGCTCATGGAATTGATTGCTCTGGATGGGACCCAGTCCATAACCCTGAAGGGCAGTTAATCAGCAGTGCCGTCGTGAATCTTGGCTTTGTATTAAACGTCATTGAAGATCGAGATGAAAGAGATGAAACGCTAAGAAGAGCATATGAGTACGCTGAAAAGATTCTGATTGTGTCGGTAATGATTGCCGGGGACAGTGTGACCAGTCAATTTAGACAATATAAAGACGGCGTTGTCACTTCCCGGAATACTTTCCAAAAGTATTACTCTCAGGGCGAATTTAAGCTTTATGTTGAAACGACACTGGAAGAAAATGCCATCCCTGTGGGTCAGGGGATATTGCTGGTATTTAAAGACAAAATCGAAGAACATTTGTTTCTCGCTGAGCGGCAATATGTTCGTCGTTCCTGGAAACAGAAAACGCAGCGAGAAATTGAGCTCCGTAAAACCCGTGTACAAAAAGATGTTATTGAGAAGAATATCGAGCTTTTTGCCGACTACTGGGAAGCAAGCCTTGAGTTAGGTAGGATTCCAGCAAGTGACGAATTTGAATTTTCGAGACAAATTAGAATAATAGCAGGATCTCATTCCAAGGCTCACCAGGCTCTCATTGAATATTTTGGTGCTAAATTATTTAATGAAGCGCGTCAAAAGCGTAAAGAAGACCTACTTGTATATTTTGCTCTCGGACTGTTTGAGAAGAGAAGGCCACAATCAAAAATGCCGATAAGCTTAAAGCGCGATATTAAGGCGTTCTTTGGCTCATCCGTGGCTGCAGTCGATGAAGCTAGAGAGCTTTTATTTTCTGTCGGCAACACCGATGTTGTTGAGGCGGCATGTCTAGAGGCATACCAGCGATTTAATTGCGGCCATTTAGAAGACGGCCATAGCTACACCTTTCATAAAGGCCTATTAGGTGAGGCTCCCGTATTGCTGCGTATTTACATTGGCTGCGCCACACAACTTTATGGTGATCTTGATGATATTCAATTAATAAAAGCTCACTTTACGTCCGGCAAAGTAAGTTTAATGGGCTATAAAGAATGGTCGGCGCACACTCCAAAACTGGTTGAGCGAATTAAAATTAGATTGCGTGATCAGGAGGTTGACTATTTTGACTATGTTGGGAAGTACTCACCTCCTCCCCTCAATAATAAATCTGATTTCATTAACGAGAAGTTATTTAAATCAATAGGAATTGCTGAGTGACGTTTTCTAAATTTGGAGAGTTCTCTTAGTAGCCAAGGCAATTCAAGATGATTTTGACTTCGGTGTCCCAAGCGGTGGCTCTCATCCGGCCTCCGAAGGCCGAAGAATCGTAAGAGTCTAAGGGCTGTAACGTCCCTGGCGGGCTTCGCGCTATCGCGCTCGTTTCAAATTGCTTTCGCAATTTGTCGAACCACATCGGTGGTACTGTCTCAAATGTATCCATGCATTTGACCCTTCGGGTGCCTTCGGCAGACCAAAACGCTCCCGGCGTTTTGTCATCCGGCCCTAAAAGTGCTCCGCAGGGGGTTGTTTGCGGCATAGAGAGCGGTGGTTAGGCGGAATAATCGGAATAGCCTAGGGGCTATTCCGACCCTTCGGGCTTCGCGCGTTGCGCTCGTTTCAAATTGCTTTCGCAATTTGTCGAACCGCGGTGGTTCTCATCCGCCACCAGACACCAAGCATAAAAAAAGCCCCGTCCGTGAGGACGGGGCTTTGTTTTATGGTGCCCGGAGGCGGAATCGAACCACCGACACGGGGATTTTCAATCCCCTGCTCTACCGACTGAGCTATCCGGGCTTCGCTGTTTGCGGGGCTTCCCCTGCGTCGCGAGGCGCGTATTAAACCCGCTCTGGATGAGAGAGTCAACCCCTTGATTGCACAATAGTTTTTCCGGTTAGCGAGTGCTCACTATTTGGCCGCCTGGGGGGCGGTAAGTGGGTCTGGGCGCCCGCTTTCCAGTCTAGCTGCTCTCCGCTAGTTCGCTTACTGCTCTTCCGGTGGGACGTAGCCTTCGGCGGCGTCGTAGCTTTCGCCGCTCAGGAACTTCTGCATCTGCTCCGCCAGGTAGGCGCGGGTGGAGGGTTCCATCATGTTGAGGCGCTTTTCGTTGATGAGCATGGTCTGGTGGGCCAGCCATTCCTGCCAGGCCTTTTTGGAGACGTTCTCGAAGATGTCCTGGCCTTTGGGGCCGGGCATGGGGGGCGCGTCCAGGCCTTCGAGTTCCTGTTGGTATTTGCGACAGAATACGGTTCTGGACATGTTGGTCTCCGGGGTTGGGTTGTTTGGTTTTGCCGTGGCCGTGGCGTCCGTCGGTTATCGCAGCCAGCGGCCGCTCTTACGGGTCAGTGCCTCGATCTGGTTTGATCGCGGCCATGGGCCGCTCCTACGGCGTTGTGGCGCGTTACATAGGCTCTAACAAGGGGGCGCGGAAGGCGTCCAGTTGTTTGGCCAGTTTGGCGATCGGGGCCGGCAGGCCCAGGTCCTGTGCCGCCCTGGGGCGGTTGAGCTGGCGCAGTTTATACCAGTCGCCGCCGGGCTCTGTCACCCGGCCGGCCTCCAGCTGACTCCGGCTGGCCAGCTGGATCCATACCGGGCTGATGTCCAGGTGGAAGTGGGTGAAGGTGTGGCGCATGGGGGGCAGCGGCTGTACCTGGCCGGCCTGGATATCCCGCGCGGCCAGCCATTCCTGGGCGCTGGCCTCCCCGCCGTCGTCGCCCTCCAGCTGCGGCGGTACCCACAGGCCGCCCCAGATGCCGCTGGGCGGGCGCTGTTGCAGGTAGAGGTCGCCGTCGTGCTCGATCAGCAGCATGGTGGTGAGGCGCACCGGTTTCTCTTTCTTGGGTTTCTTGCCCGGGTAGTCCTGCGGGTTGCCCTGGGCGCGGGCGATGCAGTCGCTGGCCAGGGGGCAGGTGTCGCATTTGGGTTTGCTGCGGGTACAGACGGTGGCGCCCAGGTCCATCATGGCCTGGGTGTAGTCGTTACAGCGCTTTGCCGGGGTGTAGGCCTCGGCCAGGGCCCAGAGTTCGTTGGCCACGCTGGTCTGGCCGGGCCAGCCGTCCACGGCGTGGAAGCGGGCCAGTACCCGTTTCACGTTGCCGTCCAGGATGGGGGCGTTGATGCCCATGCTGATGCTGGCGATGGCGCCGGCGGTGGAGCGGCCGATGCCGGGCAGGCTGGCCAGTGCCTCCACGTCCCGGGGGAATTCCCCGCCGTGTTCTTCCATCACCGTCTGCGCGCACTTGTGCAGGTTGCGGGCGCGGGCGTAGTAGCCCAGGCCGCTCCAGTGGGCCAGGACCCGGTCCTGGGAGGCGCTGGCCAGGTCTGCCAGGGTGGGGAAGCTGGCCATGAAGCGCTGGAAGTAGGGGATGACGGCGGTGACCTGAGTCTGCTGCAGCATGATTTCCGATACCCACACCCGGTAGGGGTTGATGTCCTGCTGCCAGGGGAGGTCCTTGCGGCCGTGTTGGTCGAACCATTTGAGGACGGCCTGGTGGAATTGGGTTGGGGACATCGCGGGTGGTGGTGTGGGGTTGCTGCGGGTTTGGGGAGTTTATCAGAGGTGGTGGGGGGTTGGCTTGGGGCAGAGGTTGGGGGTTGTGTCTGTGGTGGGTCGCGGCCAGCGGCCGCTCCTACGGGGTGTGTAAGGTTTCCTGGGGGGCGGATCTTGTATTCGGGCTTGTGCCTGCGGGTGGTTGGGCGCACACAAGGTGCGCCCCTACGGGTGTGGTGCATTGGTTGGGTTGGGTCGCGGCCATGGGCCGCTCCTACGGGGTGTGTAAGGTTTCCTGGGGGCGGATCTTGTATTCGGGCTTGTGCCTGCGGGTGGTTGGGCGCACACAAGGTGCGCCCCTACGGGTGTGGTGCATCGATTGGGTTGGGTCGCGGCCATGGGCCGCTCCTACAGGGGTGTGTAAGGTTTCCTGGGGGGCGGATCTTGTATTCGGGCTTGTGCCTGCGGGTGGTTGGGCGCACACAAGGTGCGCCCCTACGGGAGTGGTGCAGTGGTTGGGTTGGGTCGCGGCCATGGGCCGCTCCTACAGGGGTGTGTAAGGTTTCCTGGGGGGCGGATCTTGTATCCGCCCTTGTGTCTGCGGTGAGCAGGGCGCACACGAGGTGCGCCCCTACGGGGGATACGAACGGGGAAAGAAAAAGGCCCCCGGGTGGGGGCCTTTTTGTGGGCTGGGCTGAGGGGATCAGTTGCGGTCGAAGAGGCCTTTGAATTTGTCTTTCAGGTCGTCGACTTTTTCTTTGACCTTGTCGCCGTACTTTTTCTCGGCCTTGTACTTCAGTTCGTCGCGCAGCAGGTCGTCGGTGCGGCGGCTGTCGGGTTTACAGCTGCCGATGCCGGCGTCGGCGAAGCTGTCCTTGCAGCGCAGGGGCAGCGGGCGGTTGCGCCAGCGGTCGTTCTGCACGCTGCAGCCGCTGGCGGAGGTGCGCTGGCCCACCAGGGACAGGCCCAGGGCGAAGTCGAAGTCGGCCTTTTCCAGGTCCACTTCACCGTCACCGGTGAGCGCGATGTTCTCCACCCCGGCGAGGATTTCCTGCACCTTCACCTGGTCGCCCTCAACCTTGATGTTCACCCGCAGGTCCTGCAGGCGGGTCTGGGCGGGCCATTCCTGTTGTGACAGCGGGGTCTTCTCGACGAAGCTCACCAGCTGGCACATGCCCTTCTCCAGGTTGAACGGTGCCAGGGCCAGCTGCTGGCTGGATACCTGTACCGCGGCGCGCAGGTTTTTCTGCAGGTCCTGGTCGGTCTTGCCCTTGGTCTGGGCGGCCCAGTTGATGGTGGACTTGCCGGAGACCTGCACCCGGTCGCTGGGGAACAGCACCTGCTGCACCTTGGAGATCTCCACGCCCACCAGGCCGCCGGTGACCTGGCCGGTGGCGGTCTGGCCACGGGCGTTGAACTGGCCGTTGGTGCTGAACTCGCCGTCGTAGATATCGGCGCTCAGCTCCTGCAGCTGGTACAGGCCGTTGTCGATGTTCAGGCGCAGCAGCGGGGCGTCCAGCTGCAGCTCCAGTGCGTTGAGGCGCTCCAGGGCCAGCTCGATATTGGCGGTGAAGCCGCGCATGGCGGTGAGCGGCAGCTCAACAGGTTCTGCCGGCGGGGCTTCCTGCTCGGGTTGCTCCTCTTCCTGCGGCGAGGGCGGCGGCAGGTAGTCGTCCAGTACCAGGGCGCCGCCGCGCAGGGTCAGGTCGATGCCGGGGATCTCGGCGTTGCGCAGCTGGCCGCTGCCGGAGAACACGGTCTCGTCCAGCTGCAGCTGCAGCGGGGTCAGCTTGATCTCTTTCTCGGTGCCCTCGACGTTGGTTTCCATGCTGAACTTCTGCAGCGCGGAGCCGCTCTGGGTCACCAGCTCGGTGCCGGTGACTTCCAGCCACGGCCGCAGCGGGTTGGCCTCGGCGTTCATGGTGAACTGCAGCTGCCAGGGCTGGTCGTCGGCGCTGCGGCGCACGTGGCCGCGCAGGTAGAGCCTGGCCGCCGCCTCGCCGCTCTTGGCACGGAATTCAAACGGCTGCAGGCGCAGGCCGTTGAGGCCCTCGTCCACTGCCAGGGTGCTGTCGATATCCAGGGTTACCGGCTGTTTCAGCGCGCTGCCGCTGACTTCGGCAGTGGCCTGCACCTGGCCGGCATCGCCGCCGGGCACCAGGTTGTCGGCAGAGACGCTGAGTTTCTCCACGGTGTATTCGGTCTTGGCCTTGGCATCGGCATAGCGGATCACGCCGTCCTCGATGCGCAGCTTCTCCAGCGCCAGCTTCAGGTCCTGGGCGCCGGGCTCTTTCTCGGGCTCCACTTCCAGCTGCGGCGGTTCCTCGGCCTCGGCCTCGCGCTTGGCCTCCATGGCCTCGGTCAGCAGCTCCCAGTTGCCCTTGCCGGACTCGTCCACGCGCAGGTCGATCTGCGGGCCCAGCAGGACGATTTCCTGTGCCTCGATGCGCTTTTTCAGCAGCGGCATGACCGCCACGCCCACGGCGATGCGGTCGGCCTTTACCAGCGGCTGGTCCGGCACCGGCAGCGGCGCCAGC
Source organism: Microbulbifer sp. YPW16 (assembly GCF_021290385.1). Lineage (GTDB taxonomy): Bacteria > Pseudomonadota > Gammaproteobacteria > Pseudomonadales > Cellvibrionaceae > Microbulbifer > Microbulbifer zhoushanensis. The sequence goes on along the minus strand of NZ_CP089928.1, from coordinate 2,210,674 downwards.
TGCACGCCTTCCAGCTCCAGCGCCAGGCTGGGCCAGATCTGCCAGCCGATATCGCCGTCCAGCTGCAGGGCCACGCCCTGCTTGGCGGCCATCTGCTCCAGCTGCGGTTTGTAGCGATTGATGTCGATGCCCCCCAGCAGCCAGGCGGCGGCGCCGGCCAGCAGCAGGAGGACGATCAGCAGGAATATCAGTGTGTTCTTGATCCAGGCCATGGAGTGGGTGATCCCTGTTATTTTCTGTGGCTGGCAGCGGGCTGCGGGAGGCGCCACGCACGGGCGCCGCACCGTCGCCGCTGCGCGTACTTCTTCATACGGTTGGGCAATTGTAGGAAAAAACGGTTCCGCCGCATATGACGGAACCGCAAAGGTGGGGAAATGAGGGGAAAAAGCGTGATCGCTTAGAAAATAAACCTAACGCCAGCTTCCAGGCTGCGGCCCGCCTCGGGGGCGAAGTCGCGCAGCAGTGAGGTGGAGTTGCGGATCTCCTCGTCCAGCAGGTTGCGGGCGCTGGCGAACAGCACCGCATCGCTGCCGCCCACGTTGATGTTGTAGCGCGCGGTCAGGTCCATGCGGGTGTAGCCGTCGGTCTCTTCCTCGAAGGCGCCCGGGCGGTCCTGGTCAAAGGCGTGGGTGGTGCGCCATTCCCAGTTCCACTGGCTGTAGTCGCCGCCCAGGGCCAGGCCGGTGCGCAGCGGCGGCATGCGCGGCACGTCGCGGCTTTCACCGGGGACCAGGGTGTCATCGAACTGCGCACGCACGCTGTCGCCGAACAGGGTGAGGAAGTGGCCGCCCGCCAGCGGGAATTTCACCGAGGCCTCGGCGCCGTAGAAGGTGGCGTCGCGGTTGGCGTAGGCGTAGATGGGGAACTCGCTCTCCAGGTCTTCCAGGCCGGTGTTCTGGGCGTAGATGTAGTCGCTCACCTGGTTGTAGAACAGGTTGGCCTCCACCCGCGCGGCGTGCCAGCCGCGGGCCTCCTCGTTGTGGTGGTGGTAGCCCAGCTCCCAGTTGATGGAGTTCTCGGTATCCAGGTCGGCGTTGCCGAGGATAAAGCGGGATTCCGCCAGGTGGGCGCCGTTGGCGTACAGCTCCTCGGCCACCGGCGCGCGCTCGGCGCTGGTGAGGCCCAGGCTCACGTGCTGGTGCTCCGCCAGGAAGTACTGGATGGCACCGCTGGCGCTGACCAGGCTGAAGTCGCGGTCGCTGCCGGTTTCCGGGCTCACTTCCACCCGCTCCAGGCGGCCGCCCAGGTCCAGGTGCCAGTCGGCCCAGCTGCGCTCCTTCATCACAAAGGCGCCGGCGCTGCGGGTGTTGGAGGGCTGGATAAAGGCCTCGTCGCCGATGGCGGAGAAGTCCTTGTCGGACAGCTGCAGGCCGTAGGCGCCGCGCCAGGCGCCACCGTCGTCGTGGGTCAGCTCGATGCGGCTTTCCCAGGCGTCGTTGGTAAAGCGGGTGCCAGGTTCGGCCTCTTCCAGCTCCACGTGCTCATAGTCGTTGTGGCCCAGGCGCACGCTGAGCTTGTCCCAGTAGTCGTCGTCGAAGCGGTGCTCGCCTTTCAGGTCGTAGCGGGTCTGCTCCATGGCGATACGCACCGCCTCCGGGCCCTCTTCCTCACCGGCGTGGGCTGCGTGCTCCTCGGCGGTCTCGCCCGCGTGCACTTCCTCCTCATGCGCATGGGTGCCGAAGGGGATGCCGTAGTTCTTGCCGGTCTGGTTCACCGACAGGCCGATAAAGCCGCTGTCGGTAATCCACGAGGCACCGCCGCTGTAGCTGTGGCCGCGGCCGCTGGTGTTGCCGACAAAGCCATCGGTGTTGAACTCCTCCTCTTCGGCGTGCGGTTCGCCGGCGAGGGCTTCCTCTTCGTGCGCGCCGTGTTCTTCCTCGTGGTGGCGGATGGCCAGGCCGGGGATCTGGGTGTCGCCGTTCTCGCGGTAGGTGCCGTCCAGGTACCAGGCCAGCTGGCCCGCACCGCCGCCCAGGCGGAAGACGCCGGCATCCTGTTCGTTGCCGGTGTCGTGGCGCATTTCCAGGGCGCCCTCCAGCTGCTCCGGTACCTCGGTGGGAATGCGGCCGTCGATCACGTTCACCACGCCGCCGATGGCGCCGCTGCCGTAGCGCAGGGCGGCCGGGCCGCGCAGGATCTCGATGCGCTTCGCCAGCAGGGCCTCCACGCTGCTGGCGTGGTCGGAGCTGGTGTTGGAGGCGTCGGCCACGTCCAGGTTGTCGTTCAGGACCTTCACCCGGTTGGCGGACTGGCCGCGGATCACCGGCAGGCCCACGCCGCCGCCGAAGGAGGCGTTGGCCACGCCCAGTTCGTCTTTGAGGGTGTCGCCCAGGGTGGCGGCGGCCCTGTCGCGCAGCTCGTCGCCGGCCAGCACCGACACCGGGGCGGCCACGGCGTCGGCAGGCTTGTCCAGCGGGGAGACGGTGACGTTCACCTCTTCCAGTGCGGAGCTGGCCTGGCCCTGCTGCTGGGCCTGGGCGAAAGTGGCGGATACGGTCAGCGCGCCGGCTACGGCCAGCGCCAGTTTGTTGGACTTATACATCAGTTGTTATACCTGTCTCATGGGCGTGCACGCGGGCTGCCACTTGGGGCGCGGGCGCGCATCGCCGGAATTCCTGTTCGATTGTGCGGCGCGCGCGGGCGCCGCGGTTCCTTCCCGGAGTCACAGGCTTACGGCGACACTGCGCCGAAACGGTAATTCTGTGGTCCGGGTGGCAGGCCACGCGCACAGTTGTGCGACGGTCGGGCCGCCGGATCGATCGGTTTTAGTGGGACAGGGAGGCTGGGGGTGCGCGGGCGGTCTGGCGCTCGGGCTGGCTGTCGCCGGGGACCGGGGCGCTCTGGCGCAGGTAGTGGGTGACCGGGGCCGGCATAATGGCCCGGTATTCACTGCCCGCCGCGGCGGACATCTGGTGGAAGCACACATCGCACAGCTCATGCGACGGGTCCACGAAGTGGATATGCTCGGCCAATACCGGCTGTGCTGACAGCAGGGCCATCAGCAGCAACAGGGCGGTCCACAGGTTGGACTTATGGCGTGAGCGGGTGTTCATGGCTGGTATCATATCCACCACACCGCATGAATCAAGTTTCATCTGACACTATCCGGCCACAGCGGCGGCGTTCTTCTCTATAATTCGCGCCTCTGTTCCTGAAGTGCTCTATACAGGCACTGCAACGCATCATATAAGGACCGTAACGCTTATGCGCAAGGCCAGCGTCAATCGCGACACCCTGGAAACCAAGATCAAGGTCAGCCTGGACCTGGATGGCCAGGGCAACGGCAAGTTCGATACCGGGGTGCCCTTCCTCGAGCATATGCTCGACCAGATTGCCCGCCACGGCATGATCGACCTGGATATCACCTGCGACGGCGACGTCCATATCGACGACCACCACACGGTGGAGGACATCGGCATCACCCTGGGCAAGGCCATCGCCGAGGCGATCGGCGACAAGAAGGGCATGACCCGCTACGGCCACGCCTATGTGCCCCTGGACGAGGCGCTCTCACGGGTGGTGGTCGACTTCTCCGGTCGCCCGGGCCTGGTGATGAATGTGCCGTTTACCCAGAAGCGCATCGGCAACTTCGATACCGAGCTGTTCTACGAGTTCTTCCAGGGCTTCGTGAACCACGCGCTGGTGACCCTGCATATCGACTGCCTGCGCGGCCACAACGCCCACCACCAGGTGGAGACGGTGTTCAAGGCCTTCGGCCGCGCCCTGCGCATGGCGCTGGCAGAGGACCCGCGCATGGCGGGTACCATGCCGTCCACCAAGGGTGTGCTGTAACGGCCGCCCGCTCGAGGATTCACCGCGCCGGCGGGCGCAGGTACGGGCAGCGCTGATCCGGGTCACCGGCATCGGCGTAATCTGCCCCTTTGCTTTCCCGGCCCTCGCGCTGCTGCGCGGGGGCCGCGGTCACAGGAGAATATCGGTGCAGAAAATCGCAGTACTCGATTACGGCATGGGCAACCTGCACTCGGTGGCCAGTGCGCTGCAGAAGGTGGCGCCCGGCGATGAGGTGGTGCTGGCCACCACGCCGGAACAGGCCACGGGTGCCGACCGCCTGCTGGTGCCCGGCGTGGGTGCCATCCGCGACTGCATGGCGGGCTTTACCGATGCCGGTTTCGCGCCGCTGCTCAAGGACGCCATCGGTTCCGGCCTGCCGGTGCTGGGCATCTGCGTGGGCATGCAGATCATGATGCAGCGCAGCGAGGAAAATAACGGGGTCGACTGCCTGGGCATATTCCCCGAGCCGGTGAAGTTTTTCGGCACTGATCTCCGGCATGGGGGTGAACGGTTAAAGGTCCCGCATATGGGCTGGAACCAGGTGTGGCAGAAGCAGGCGCACCCGCTGTGGAACGGGATCGAGGACGGCAGCCGCTTTTACTTTGTCCACAGTTACTATGTACCCGCTGAGGCCTCCGCCGCGGGCGTTGTGCCAGCGGAAAACAACCCGGATATTGCCGGCCAGGCCGAGTACGGCGTGTCCCTGGCCGCCGCCGTGGCCCGGGAGAATATCTTCGCCACCCAGTTCCACCCGGAGAAGAGCGCCGACAGCGGCCTGCGGCTGCTGAAGAATTTCACTGCCTGGAACGGCAGGGTTTAACCACATTACCGTGTAGGAGCGGCCCATGGTCGCGATCCCGGCTTGCTGAATGCCCGGGGCTGTCGCGGCCATGGGCCGCTCCTACAGCGATCACACAATTTGATACACCGCCAACAGAAAGACTGACCATGATTGTAATTCCCGCGATCGACCTGAAAGACGGCCAGTGCGTGCGCCTGCGCCAGGGCGAAATGGACGATGCCACCGTATTCTCCGACGATCCGCTGGCCACCGCGCAGCACTGGGTGGACCAGGGCGCGCGTCGCCTGCACCTGGTGGACCTGAACGGTGCCTTTGCCGGCAACCCGGTCAACGGCGAGGCGGTGAATGCAATCGCGAAGGCCTTCCCGGACCTGCCGGTACAGATCGGCGGCGGTATCCGTGACCTGCCCACCATCGAGCGCTACCTGGACGCGGGCGTGACCTGGGCCATTATCGGCACCGCTGCGGTCAAGAACCCGGAGCTGGTGAAGGAAGCCTGCCGCGAGTTCGAGGGCCACATCATTGTCGGCCTGGATGCGAAGGACGGCCTGGTGGCCACCGAGGGCTGGGCCCAGGTGTCCGACCAGAAGGCCACCGAGATGGCGAAACGCTTCGAGGACTGCGGCGTGAGCGCCATCGTCTACACCGATATCGCCCGTGACGGCATGATGCAGGGGGTGAATATCCCGGCCACGCTGGAACTGGCCCACGCGGTGAAGGTGCCGATCATCGCCTCCGGCGGGGTCAGCTCCATCGAGGATATCGAGCAGCTGCTGGAAGCGAGGGATATCTACGGGGCCATTACCGGCCGCGCCATCTACGAGGACAAGCTGGACCTGGGCGCGGCACAGAAACTCTGTGACGAGTGGGGCCAGTAAGGGATTAGAGAGGGGTAAGTCATATGCTCGCCAAACGAATCATCCCCTGCCTGGACGTCGATGCCGGCCGCGTGGTGAAGGGCGTTAACTTTGTCGATATTCGCGATGCCGGCGACCCGGTGGAAATCGCCCGGCGCTACAACGAGGCGGGTGCGGACGAGATTACCTTCCTCGATATCACCGCCACCCACGAGGGCCGCGACACCATGCTGCACACCGTGGAGCAGATGGCCTCGCAGGTGTTTATCCCGCTCACCGTCGGTGGGGGTGTGCGCACCATCCAGGATATCCGCAACCTGCTGAACGCCGGCGCCGACAAGACCGCCATCAATTCCGCCGCGGTGAAAAACCCCGAGTTCGTGCGCGAGGCCGCCGAGCGTTTCGGCCGCCAGTGCATCGTGGTCGCCATCGATGCCAAGCAGGTGGGACACAGCAAGTGGGAGATTTTCACCCACGGCGGCCGCAAGCCCACCGGTATCGATGCGGTGGAGTGGGCGAAGAAAATGGCCGGCCTGGGCGCCGGGGAAATCCTGCTCACCAGCATGGATCGCGACGGCACCAAGAACGGCTTCGACCTGGCCCTGACCCGCGCCGTGTCCGACGCGGTGCCGGTACCGGTGATCGCCTCCGGCGGCGTCGGCAACCTGCAGCACCTGGCCGACGGTGTGCTCGAGGGCGGTGCCGACGCGGTACTGGCAGCCAGCATCTTCCACTTCGGCGAATACACCATCGCCGAGGCCAAGCAATATATGCACGACGCCGGCATCGAGATGCGGCTCTAATTCCAACCCCGGTCCATGTAGGGGCGGACCTCGTGTCCGCCCGAGGTGCCATCTCCTGAAAGGGCGCACACAAGGCACGCCCCTACGGGTGGCTGCGGTATTGGGCCCGGAATTATCGCGGCCAGCGGCCGCTCCTACGGTGTTCGGAAGGCGGCGGTAAACGCAGACGATTTCCTGGCTCCAATCCCGTCGTAGGGGCGGACCTCGTGTCCGCCCGAGGTGCCATCTCCTGAAAGGGCGCACACAAGGCACGCCCCTACGGGTGGCTGCGGTATTGGGCCCGGAATTATCGCGGCCAGCGGCCGCTCCTACCGTGTTCGGAAGGCGGCGGTAACTGCAGACTCTTCCCCGGCTCCAATCCCGTCGTAGGGGCGGACCTCGTGTCCGCCCGAGGTGCCATCTCCTGCAAGGGCGCACACAAGGTGCGCCCCTACGGGTGGCAATGAGATGGCCCTGTACCAGTGCCTGCGGTAATGGGCCCGGAATTATCGCGGCCAGCGGCCGCTCCTGCGGTGTTCGGAAGGCGGCGGTAAACGCAGACCCTTCCCCGGCTCCAATCCAATCGTAGGGGCGGACCTTGTGTCCGCCCGCCCCCCGGCCTCCTCGATAGCACCATGGCGTTACCGTGACACGCCAGGATTCCCCCGCTGGCAAAATGCAGTACCATTGAAATATGGATCTATTGCAGGAATTCTCCGCCGTTGAACACAGCCCGGTCTTCAGTCGACCGGACTTCTCGGCGTTGCGTAACGAACTGGCACCGCTGGACTTCAGTGGCTGCGAGCTGTTGCCGGCCCTGCAGGAATACCGCAACTTCTACCAGCTGAATTTCCCCCAGGCGAGCAAGACCGGTGTCGGCACCTTCGAGGTGGCCGGCTACGAGCTGGTGGCCCAGTACTGGCTGCTGGAAAAGCCCCGCGGCACACTGTTTATCTGCCACGGTTATTTCGACCACACCGGTATCTACGGTGCCGCCATCCGCTTCGGGCTGGAGCGCGGCTACAACGTGGTGATCTTCGATTTCCCCGGCCACGGCCTGTCCAGTGGCGAGCGGGTGGCGATCAATTCCTTCCTGCAGTACCGGCAGGTACTGGGGGCGCTGCTGCACATTGCCCGCGACCGCCTCCCGGGCCCCTGGCATGCCATGGGGCAGAGCACCGGCGGCGCGGCACTGCTGGCCTACCTGCAGTACAGCCGCTGGCAGCCGTTCGACAAAATCATGCTGCTGGCACCGCTGGTGCGCCCGGCGCGCTGGCATGTGCGCAAGTGGATGTTCTACCTGGGGCGCTTCTTTATGGTGGCCCCCAACCGCGGCTTCAATATCAATACCCACGATGCCGAGTTCGCCCGCCGCCAGGCCCACCGCGACCCGCTGCAGTCACCGGTGATGTCCATGCGCTGGCTGGCGGCCATGGTGGACTGGCTGAAGACCTTCCCCAAAACCGCAGTCAATGAGAAGCGCATCCTGGTGATCCAGGGCACCGGTGACGAGACCGTCTCCTGGCGCTACAACATGCGTGCCATCCGCTCGCGTTTCCCCAATAGCAAGCGGGTGATTATCCGCGGCGCGCGCCACCAGATGATCAACGAGACCCAGCCCTACCGGCACCAGATCCTCACGGCGCTGGACGACTGGTTAATGCAATAATCCACAGGGTATAGTCGGGCCGGTAAAATATTTCCGTTAACCCGCCGGGGAAAGGAGTTCCCATGTTGCATACCCTGCACCGCAGTTCCGCGGTGATCATCGCCCTCTTCGCCATGTTCCATATCGCCAACCACGGGTTTGCCGTGGCCGGTGTCGAAGCCCATATCCAGTTGATGGAGAACCTGCGCCAGGTGTACCGGTTGCCGCTGGTGGAGGCCCTGCTGATCGGCTGTGTGCTGTTCCAGGTGTGTTCCGGCCTGTATTTTGTCGCGCGGCGGTTTGGCCAGCGGCAGGATTTCTTCGACCGGTTACAGGCAATATCCGGTTGTTACCTGGCGTTTTTCCTGCTGGTACATGTGAGCGCGGTGCTGTTCGGGCGCTCGGTGCTGGGGCTGGATACGAACTTCTTCTATGCCGCGGCGGGGATGCATGTGTTCCCCTACTCACTGTTCTTCCTGCCCTACTACTTCCTGGCGGTAGCGGCGATCTTCGCCCACCTGGCCTGCGCCGCCCACTGGCTGCTGCGCAATCGCATGGGGGCTGTGGCGAGGGACCGCCTGGGCTATGGCATGTGCGTGGCGGGGCTGCTGCTGTCGGCGGTGATCATCACCGCTTTTTCCGGTGGCTTCAGCGCGGTGGAAATCCCGGGGGAGTACCTGGCCACTTATGGCCAGGCCCAATAGGCTCGCAGCGTTGCCGCAGGAGCGGCCGCTGGCCGCGATCGGGGTGGCAGGATGTGCGGGGAGGTTCCGGCGTATCGCCCTGGGCCCCGCCGGGCGGACACAGGGTCCGCCCCTACGGATATGGGATCCCGATGTGCTTATCCCGGCCGCGTGTCCTGTGGCAACGCGACCGCAGGAGCGGCCGCTGGCCGCGATCGGGGCTGGCAGGATGCCCGCGGTTTTTCCGGGCTATCGCCCTGGGTCCTGCCGGGCGGACACAAGGTCCGCCCCTGCGGATATGGGAGCCCGATGTGCCCATCCCGGCCGCGTGTCCTGTGGCAATGCGACCGTAGGAGCGGCCGCTGGCCGCGACCCGGATTTGCGGGATGCGTGGTGGGTCCGGGCTATTGCCCTGGACCCTGCCGGGCGGACACAGGGTCCCCCTACGAAAAGGGCGCGCTGTAGGAGCGGCCCATGGCCGCGATGCCCGTCAGATCGCCGCCTGCCGCAGCGCCCTGTCCCTGCGCCGCTGGGCCAGGGCATCGGTGGAGTAGAGGGCCAGGCCGAACCAGACGAAGGCGAAGGTCACCAGCTTGGTCTCGCTGAACGGCTCGCCGAACAGCTGGGTGGCGATCACCAGCATCAGCGTCGGCGCCAGGTATTGCAGGAAGCCAACCGTGGACAGGTTCAGCCGGCGCGCGGCGATATTGAACAGCAGCAGCGGCAGCAGGGTCACCGGGCCGGCGAGCAGCAGCAGGCCGTTCAGCTGCCAGTCGTTGTTGGCCATGTTGCTGCTGGGGCTGGTGCTCAGCACCAGGTAGGTCAGGGCAATGGGCAGCATAAACAGGGTTTCCATGGCCAGGCCGGTCAGGCTCTCCACCGGTGCGCGCTTGCGCACCAGGCCGTAAAAACCGAACGACAGCGCCAGGAACAGTGCCACCACCGGCAGCTCGCCGAACTGCCACAGCTCGTGCCCGATACCGATGGCCGCCAGGGCCACCGCCAGCCACTGCAGCGGCCGCAGCCGCTCGCCCATAAACAGCACACCCAGCAGCACGTTGATCAGCGGGTTGATGTAGTAGCCCAGGCTGGCGGACAGCAGGTGATTGCTGGTCACGGCCCAGATAAACACCAGCCAGTTGCTGCCGATCAGCAGGGTGGACAGCGCCAGGGTGGTCATGCGCTTGCGGTCGCGCAGGGTGGCCATGAAGTCCGGCAGCTTGCCGATGATTGCCAGCACCACCATGGCCAGCACCAGCGCCCAGATACTGCGGTGGGCGAGGATCTCCGGGGCGGAGATGCCGTCCAGCAGCTTGAAGTACAGCGGGGCCACGCCCCACATCAGGAAGGCAGTAACACCGGCGAGCAGGCCGGCTGCGGCGGAATCTCTCTCTGGCACTGGGGGGATCTCTATTTTGGGCTCAGGGTGCAGTTGGAGCTCGGGGCTGCTTCTGGCGACCTGGCGCGGAAACACATCGGGGGGCGCGTCGGGAGGCGATTCTAACTCCCCTGCGCTGGCCGGGCCACCGGCAGGGCGCACACAAGGTGCGCCCCTACGGGGGCGGGCCCGGAGATGACGGTGTGGTTGGGCCTGAACGATGGGCCGTAGGGGCTCCTGTATCCGCCCTTTTCGTGCCAGCGGCCGGCAGGGCGCACACGAGGTGCGCCCCTACGGGGGCGGGCTCGGAGATGACGGTGTGGTTGGGTCTGAACGATGGGCCGTAGGGGCGGATCTTGTATCCGCCCTTTTCGTGCCAGCGGCCGGCAGGGCGCACACAAGGTGCGCCCCTACGGGGCGGGCCCGGAGATGATGGTGTGGTTGGGCCTGAACGGTGGGCCGTAGGGGCGGATCCTGTATCCGCCCTTTTCGTGCCAGCGGCCGGCAGGGCGCACACGAGGTGCGCCCCTACGGGGGCGGGCCCGGAGATGACGGTGTGGTTCGGTTTGAACGATGGGCCGTAGGGGCGGATCTTGTATCCGCCCTTTCTTGCCTGCCTTGCCTGTGGCCCGCGACGGCTAAAACAGTACGCGGCAGCGCAGGGTGCCCTTGACGTTCTTGAGCTTCTCCAGTGCCAGGTCGGAGTACTCGGCATCCACGTCGATCACCACGTAACCCAGGGTCTCGTTGGTCTGCAGGAACTGGGCGGAGATGTTGATGGCGTTGTCCGAGAACACCTTGTTGATCGCGCTCAGCACGCCGGGCACGTTCTGGTGGATGTGCAGCAGGCGGTGGGCGCCGGCATGGCCGGGCAGTGCCACCTCGGGGAAGTTGACCGAGCTGGTGGTGGTGCCGTTGTCGGAGTAGAGCGCCAGCTTGTCCGACACCTCGATACCGATATTTTCCTGCGCCTCCATGGTGGAGCCGCCGATATGCGGGGTGAGCAGGGCATTGTCGACACCGCGCAGGGGCGACTGGAACTCGTCCTCGTTACCGCGCGGCTCCACCGGGAATACGTCGATGGCGGCACCGGACAGGTGCCCGCTTTTCAGGGCTGCGGCCAGTGCATCGATATCCACCACGCTGCCGCGGGAGGCGTTCAGCAGGATGGCACCGGGCTTCATGCGCTCGATCTGCTCGGCGCCCATCATCATCTTGGTGGACGGCAGCTCCGGTACATGCAGGGACACCACGTCCGCCTGCGCCAGCAGCTCGTCCATGGAATTCACCTGGGTGGCGTTGCCCAGCGGCAGCTTGGTGACCACATCGAAGAAGATCACGCGCATGCCGATGGCCTCGGCCATCACCGACAGCTGCGAACCGATGGCACCGTAGCCGATAATACCCAGGGTCTTGCCGCGGGCCTCGAAGGAGCCCTTGGCGGATTTCTGCCAGCCGCCGCGGTGGCAGACGATGTTCTTCTCCGGGATGCCGCGCAGCATCAGGATGGCCTCGGCGATGATCAGCTCGGCCACGCTGCGGGTGTTGGAATAGGGTGCGTTGAATACCGCAATGCCCAGGTCGGTGGCGGCCTGCAGGTCCACCTGGTTGGTGCCGATGCAGAAACAGCCGATGGCTATCAGCTTGTGCGCGTTCTCCAGCACCTTGCGGGTCAGCTGCGTGCGCGAGCGGATACCCACGAGGTGGGCGTCGGCGATCTTCTCGATCAGCTCGTCTTCGGGCAGCGAGGTCTTGAGGTACTCCACATTGGTATAGCCGCGCGAGGCCAGCAGGTCGACGGCCGACTGGTGCACGCCCTCCAGCAACAGAATACGAATCTTGTCCTTTTGCAATGATGTTTGCGGAGCCATATACACTCTCTTGACTATGGGCAACGGGTTTGGAGATAGAATTTGCGAAACCGGGAATCCGGCGAGGGCGCGATCATACCACAAGCGGCCCGGAAAGCTTTATACGAAATATCCATCCTAACTATAGGCAAGAGGAATAGAAGATAGCTATGTACCAGCACCGGTTTACCTGCGGCTCGGAGACGGGACTGGCGCCCGGCAAGATCGTCTGTGTCGGGCGCAACTACGCCGCCCACGCCGCCGAGCTGGACAACGCCGTGCCGGAAGAGCCGCTGCTGTTCATCAAGCCGGCCACCGCGGCGGTGCCCTTCGAGGCGCCCATCCACCTGCCGCCGGGGCGCGGCAGCTGCCATTTCGAGGGGGAGCTGGCCCTGTTGGTGGGGGAAACCATCAGCAATGCCAACCCCGGCGACGTGCCCCACGCCATCGCCGGCCTCGGCCTGGCGCTGGACCTGACCCTGCGCGACCTGCAGGCAGAGCTGAAGCAGCAGGGCCACCCCTGGGAAAAGGCCAAGGCGTTCGATGGCGCCTGCCCGCTGTCGCCGTTCGTGAAGCTGGACTGGCTTCCGGACTGGGACGGGCTCAGTTACTCCCTGTGGCTGAACGACGAGCTGCGCCAGCGGGGCAAGACCAACCATATGCTCACGCCCATCCTCGAGCTGGTGGCCTATATCAGCAGCTATTTCACCTTGCAGCCGGGGGATGTGGTGCTCACCGGCACACCGGCTGGCGTGGGGCCCCTGCACAGCGGTGACCGGCTGGTGATGCAGCTGGAGGACGACTGGCTGCGGGTGGAGACCAGCGTTGCCTGAACCGGCCATCGCGGCCATGGGCCGCTCCTACAGGGTCCTTCTTTCGTAGGGGCGGGCCTCGTGTCCGCCCTGCCGGGGCATGGCGCGATACCCAGCTGGCGAGGATCGCGGCCAGCGGCCGCTCCTACGGTCGCATGGCCATAGGACGTCCGGCCGCGATAAGCACATCGGGATCCCGTATCCGTAGGGGCGGACCTTGTGTCCGCCCTGCGGGGTGCGGGGCACAATACCCCGTGCGGTAAACATCTCGCGCATCCTGCCAGCCGCGGATCGCGGCCAGCGGCCGCTCCTACGGAGTGGGGATGGGGTGTCGCAAAATGCACAGGTCCCGGGGGGCGCCGCGCGATCGCGGCCATGGGCCGCTCCTACAGGGTCCTTCCTTCGTAGGGGCGGACCTTGTGTCCGCCCTGCGGGGCCAGAGCAGCCATAAGCGGGGCTAATATTGTCCCCATCGTCCCGCGGCACTATGATGCCGCCGGCCGGGCAAACCTCCCGGCAACCATTCCAGCAGCATGGCCCACAAGGCAGCTGTGGACCAGCAGCCAATACCAGCAGGGAGACAAGGCGCGATGACCGACCTGAACCCGATTAACACCGTCCGTATCCTCACCACCGGCGGCACCATCGAGAAGAGTTACAGCGAGGAGGAAGGCACCCTCAAGAACCGCGCCTCCATTATCCGCGAAGGGCTGATCTCCAGCCTGCGGCTGCCCTACACCCACCTGGAGCTGGAGAGCGTGGTCAACAAGGACTCGCTGGATATGGACGACCGCGACCGGGCGTTGATCGCCGAGGCAGTGGAGCGCACCGCGCAGCAGGGCGACCCCATTGTGATCCTGCACGGCACCGACACCATGGCCGATACCGCCGAGTTCTGCTTCAAGAAGATGGGCCAGCCCCCGGTACCGGTGGTGTTCACCGGTGCCATGAAGCCCATGGGCTTTATCGATTCCGACGCCCGCCAGAACGTCACCGAGGCCCTGCTGACCGCGCGCCTGATGGAGCCGGGTTTCTATATCGCCTTCCACAACCGCGTGTTTGCTGTCCCCGGCGTACGCAAGAACCGCGAAGAGGGTACCTTCGAGGCGGTGGGCTGAAGCTCCCCCCTCCCTGAGTGGGGTAAATCCTGTATCCGCCGGGCCCGGGTGGATACAGGATCCGCCCCTACGGGCACCTTACATAACTGAATCCCTTCCCCTCCCGGCCTCCTACACTCAATCTGTTCCCGAACCGTCTTCGCACGGCCGCCATTCGCGCGTTACAATACAAACCCTTTGAATTGTGATCACATTTTCAGTATAAACTGAATAATCATTCAACTTTTGCCCTTCGACAATCTGAGAGGTGCGCCATGTCAGAACAGAATAAGACCCCGGAAACCCTGCAGGAGTGGCTGGCCCTTGCGGACAGCCTCAAGATCGAGGGCCGCGCTTTCATCAACGGTGAGTATGTGGACGCCCTGTCCGGCGAGACCCGCCCCACCACCAGCCCGGCGGATGGCCGCGAGCTGGCGCAGGTGGCCAGCTGTGGTCCCGAGGACGCCGAGCTGGCGGTGAAGATTGCCCGCAAGACCTTCGAATCCGGCAGCTGGTCCGCCATGCCGCCGATGGAGCGCAAGAAGATCATGGTGCGTTTCGCCGAGCTGATTGAGCAGAACCGGGACGAAATCGCCCTGCTGGAGAGCCTGGACGCCGGCAAGCCGATCAGCGACACCATGAACGTGGACGTGCCCGGCGCGGTGACCACCATCCGCTGGAGCGGCGAGGCGGTCGACAAGATCTATGACGAAGTCGCGCCCACCGGCCCGGACGAGCTGGCCCTGATCCAGCGCATGCCACTGGGGGTGGTAGCCGCCATCGTGCCCTGGAACTTCCCGCTGTCCACCACCTGCTGGAAACTGGGCCCGGCGCTGGCCACCGGTAACAGCGTGATCCTGAAGCCCGCTTCCAACACCCCGCTCACCGCCATCAAGCTGGCCGGCCTGGCGAAGGAAGCCGGCATCCCGGACGGTGTGCTGAACGTACTGCCGGGGCCGGGCAGCAGCCTGGGCAAGGCCCTGAGCCTGCACATGGATATCGACTGCCTGACCTTCACCGGTTCCACCGAGGTGGGCAAGACCCTGACCGAGTACTCCGGCCAGTCGAACCTGAAGCGCACCTTCCTGGAGCTGGGCGGCAAGAGCCCCAATATCGTCTTCGCCGACGCCGATCTGGACAAGGCGGCCGAGGCCGCGGCGCTGGCGGTGTTCTATAACCAGGGTGAGACCTGCACCGCCGGTACCCGCCTGCTGGTGGAAAAATCCATCGCCGGCGAATTTATTGAGAAGGTGAAAAGGGCCAGCGCCCGCTTCAAGCCGGGCCATCCGCAGGACCCCAACACCGTGATGGGTGCGCTGATCGACCGTAACCAGTTCGACACCGTCGAGCACTACGTGGCCAAGGGCAAGGAAGAGGGCGCGCAGGTAGTCTGTGGCGGTGCCGCCGCGGCAGCCGTGGAAGGTGGCCACTACTACGAGCCGACGATCTTCAGCGGTGTCACCAACGAAATGACCGTGGCCCGCGAGGAAATCTTCGGCCCGGTACTGGTGGCGATCGAGTTCGAGACCGAGGAAGAGGCACTGCAGATCGCCAACGACTCCATCTACGGCCTGGCCGCCGGTGTCTGGACTCGCGACATCAGCCGCGCCCACCGGATGTCCCGCGACCTGCGTGTCGGTTCCGTGTGGGTAAACAACTACTTCGGCGGCGACATCACCGTGCCGTTCGGTGGCTTCAAGCAGTCCGGCAACGGCCGCGACAAGTCGCTGCACGCGCTGGATAAGTATTGCGAACTCAAATCCACCTGGATCGATATCTCCGGCTAAGCTGCCGGCGTAATCCGGAATAAGAGCAAGGGGCCGCATCTGCGGCCCCTTTTTTATGGTGTGAGCGGGCCGGCCTGTGGCAACCTGTGTGGAATACTCTCAATGGCGTAGGGTGCAATAAGCGCAGTGCATTGCACCGACGGAAGCTGATAAAAAGCTATGAAACTGGTATTCACGCACGAAAACCGCCTGCTGGTGGAACTGGCAAAGAGCAAGCTGGAAGTGGCCGGCATCGCCGTAGTCCTGAAAAACGAGTTCGCCCAGGGCGCCACCGGCGAGCTGGCGCCGCACCAGGCGTGGCTGGAGTTGTGGGTGGAGCGCGACCGGGATTACGAGCGGGCGGTGCAGTTATTGCGCGCCGACGAGCACGCGGGGGAGGAGTGGTCCTGTCCCGGTTGTGGTGAGCACAACGGCGCGGCATTTGATTACTGCTGGCATTGCGGCCATGTGCGACCGGCCGGGTAGTGAGACGGTTAGCGAAGTAGAGGTAAAGAAAAAATGGACCTGCTGGTAAATATCGACGTCGACGACCTGCCCGGTGCGGTGGATTTCTATACCCGCGCCCTTGGCCTGCAGGTGGGGCGCCGGTTCGGCAGTGATGGGGTCGAGCTGCTGGGTGCCAGTGCGCCCCTGTACCTGCTGGCGAAAGAAGCCGGGTCCGTGACCGCCGGCGGCGATGAGCGGTGTTACCGGCGCCACTGGACCCCGGTACACCTGGATATGGTGGTCGAGGACGTGGAAGCGGCGGTGGAGAAGGCGGTAGCCGCCGGTGCGAAACTTGAATCTTCGGTCAGGGTCAATAACTGGGGCGCGATCGCGGGCCTGGCGGATCCCTTCGGCCACGGCTTCTGCCTGCTGGAATTCCGCGGCCGCGGTTATGACGAGATCAGCGACTGACTGGCGGAAGCGGTTGCAGGTTCAGGCTGGATTCAGGGCCCGGGGGCGAATCTGTGTGCGGGCCCGGATCCGGACGGATAGATACAAGATCCGCCCGTACAGCCTCTTTGCCGGGCGGGGAACGCAATAGATGCCAGCGCCATACACCGTAGGGGCGAACCTTGTGTTCGCCCTCACCTCGGGCTTGGAACCGGCACGGGGCGGATACAAGATCCGCCCCTACGATCTGTTTCCCGAGCGGCCAACGCAATTCGCCCCCTTTTGACTGGACCAGGGAAGACCTAGTGACAGAGATGAAAACGCCGAACAGCGCTCCCGCTGCCGTACTCGGTGCCGGGATACTGGCAGGCCTGCTGGCGCTGGGCTGGTTTGCCGTGGAGGCGGTGGAGCGCTTCAAGGGTTACGAGCGCACGGTCACCGTAAAGGGCCTGGCGGAACGGGAGGTGCCGGCGGATATCGTGATCTGGCCGATCCAGTTCACCGCTGCCAGCAATGACCTGCAGGCGCTCTACCGGGATATCGCCGCCAGCAGCGAGCGCATCGAGAAATTCCTGGCGGAGCAGGGTATCGCCGCGCAGGCGGTTTCGGTTTCCCTGCCGGCGGTCACCGACAAGTCAGCGCAGAGATATGGTGGTAACCAGCCGGCGCCCTTCCGCTACACCGCGCTGCAGACAGTGACGGTCTACTCCGATGAGGTGGAGGCGGTACGGGCGGCCATGGACCAGCTGGCCCAGCTGGGACGCGAGGGCATAGCCTTCTCGCAGGGCAATCACCAGGGACAGACGGAATATATTTTCACCGGCCTGAACGATCTCAAGCCGGAAATGATCGAACAGGCCACGGTCGAGGCGAGACAGGTGGCACAGAAGTTCGCCGAGGACTCCGATAGCGTGCTGGGGAAGATCAAGCGCGCGTCGCAGGGACAGTTCAGTATCCGTGATCGCGACAAGAACAACCCGCATATCAAGAAGGTGCGGGTAGTGTCGACAATCGAGTATTACCTTTCCGACTGAGGACAGCAGTATGTACAGGATCATGATTGCAGCGGCCCTTGGCGCCGCAGTGGCCTTGAGCGCTTCCAGCGCCATGGCCAAGCCCAACAACGACCTGCCCCCGGGCCTGCAGAAAAAAGCCGAGCGCGGCGGCGAACTGCCCCCGGGCTGGAAGAAAAAGCTGCAGGTAGGCCATGTGCTGGAGCACGATATCTACAGCCATGCGGTGATCGTCAAGCCGGTGGATCGCCACGGCCTGGTGACGGTCAGCATCGAGGGCGAGATCGTGCGCCTGATGCATCACAGCCGTGAGATCGTCGAGATCCTCAGCCACTGACGATTTCCTCCCGGCGGGCGGTTGGCCCGCCGGGACCTGTCTCGCCCCGCCTTCAACAACCCTTCTCCTCCCTGTTAGCCTGCCCGCCCGGGTCACTGGTCTATAAAGTAAGATCTGTAACGACTGCCAACGCTGCTGACGGAGGTATTCATGACGATCAAGCGACACGGGCTGTCTGTGGGCCTGGAGCGCATCGACGACGACCTGTTCCTGTCCCTGCGGGTAAAGGGCAAGCTGACCCACAGGGACTACGAGGCTATGGTGCCGATCCTGGAGTCGGCGCTGGCCGAGGCCCGGCACCCGAAGATCAATGTGTTTTTCGACGCCACCGAATTGGAAGGCTGGGAGGCCCGTGCCGCCTGGGACGACCTCAAGCTGGGCCTCAGGCACGGGCGCCAGTTCCACAAGGTGGCGATGGTGGGCCACAAGCGCTGGCAGGAGCTGGCCACCAGGGTGGGTGCCTGGTTTATCGGTGGCGATGCGCGGTTCTTCGAGGATGAGGAGGAAGCCATGGCCTGGCTCGCATCGGATTGATGCAAGCCGGGGCTTGCCTGCCGTAGAATCAGCCGCTCAGAACAACAAGCAACGGCAAAAGGAAGTTTTGCATGTTCGAGTGGATGGCAAGCCCCGAGGCCTGGGTGGCACTGGCGACGCTGGCGGCGCTGGAAATCGTCCTGGGTATCGACAATATCATTTTCATTTCCATCCTGGTGGGGCGCCTGCCGGAACACCAGCGCGAGCCGGCACGGTTTATCGGCCTGACCCTGGCCATGGTCACCCGGCTGGCACTGCTGTTTTCCATCGTCTGGATCATGGGGCTGGTGGAGCCCTGGTTCAGTGTGCTGGGCCATGAGATATCCGGGCGCGACATCATCCTGGTGGGCGGTGGCCTGTTCCTGCTGTTCAAGGCGGTGCATGAAATCCACCACAGCCTCGAGGGCGTGGAGGGCAGCAGTGATGCCAGGGTAGTGTCGAGTTTCGGCATGGTGCTGGTGCAGATCGCCATCCTGGATATCGTCTTCTCACTGGATTCAGTGATTACCGCGGTGGGCCTGGTGGACCAGATATCCATCATGGCAATTGCGATTATCCTGGCGGTGATCGTGATGCTGGTGGCAGCCAAGCCCATTGGTGATTTCGTCGAGCGCCACCCGACAGTGAAGATGCTGGCCCTGTCCTTCCTGATCCTGGTGGGCTTCACCCTGATGCTGGAAGGCTTCGACGTGCATGTACCCAAGGGCTACATCTACTTTGCCATGGCGTTCTCGGTGGCGGTGGAGATGCTCAACCTGCGCCTGCGTAAGAAGCAGGGCAAGCCGGTGGAACTCCATAAACCGTATACCGAAGAGGACAAGGCCGCGTAGGGGCGGATCTTGTATCCGCCCTTCCAAAGTGCGGGATTCGGGCCCGGGCGAACACAAGGTTCGCCCCTACGGTGCATGATTTCCGGAGGGTGATTCGTCCTAGGGGCGGATCTTGTATCCGCCCATCCCCAGTGCGGGTATCGGGCCCGGGCGAACACAAGGTTCGCCCCTGCGGTGCATGATATCCGGAGAGTGATCCGTCGTAGGGGCGGATCTTGTATCCGCCCATCCCCAGTGCGGATATGGGGCCCGGGCGAACACAAGGTTCGCCCCTGCGGTGCATGATTTCCGGAGGGTGACCCGTCGTAGGGGCGGATCCTGTATCCGCCCTCCCACAATGCGGGATTCGGGCCCGGGCGAACACAAGGTTCGCCCCTGCGGTACATGATTTCTGGAGGGTGACCCGTCGTAGGGGCGGATCTTGTATCCGCCCATCCCCAGTGCGGGTATCGGGCCCGGGCGAACACAAGGTTCGCCCCTACGGTGCATGATTTCCGGAGGGTGACCCGTCGTAGGGGCGGATCTTGTATCCGCCCTCCCACCAGTCAGCAGGCTGTTCGCAACACCCCCCGATTCAGAGAAAATACAGCCCGGTATACACCAGCAGCGAGATGGCGATATAGCCGTGTTCCACCTTCCTGCGGCGGTCTTCATCCCGGCGTGCGCCGAGCAGGTCGATCACGCCCTGGCGCAGCAGGAAGGTGTACATCACGTAATAGGTGAACGGGACCGCGTGATACAGCGGGCTGACGTCGTCGAGCGAGCGGCCGGTGAAGCCGAGCAGCAGGTCCAGCTCGTTGTAGATGCCCCAGATGCCCAGGCCGGCATTGATAAACATCCAGCGGATGGCATCGCGCCCGAAGATGGCGTTATAAAAAAATATATAGACATACAGCCCGAACCCGCCGAACAGGAAGATACTGCTGAAAGAGGGATCGTCGCTGAAGTAGGCCTGGTAAAAAGGCACCGACCCGAACACGCCCATATGGACCAGGAAAAACGGGTAAAGGAACCCTTTCTGGGCCTGGTTGGTTTCGATATAGGGTTTTGCACCGGCCTCGCCACTACTCACGATTCTTTTTCTCCTTGTCTGTATGTTTTCCCGCATCCCGCGGGTCGGTTCCGCCCAGGGCTGCCCTGATGGCCGAAAGTTCCTCTTCACTGAGCGCCTCATAGCCGCGCAGGTAGGGCCAGCCGTAGCCCCAGCGAAAGCTGGTGGGCAGGAATGGTGAGCCGCCGACCCGCACGCCGGCCAGCATCAGGCCGGCGATTTCCGGCTCGCCCGCATCGGCCACACAGGCCTCAAGTTCCCGGTCCGCCTCCAGCCTTTCGCGATAGGTGCCGCCCCGCCAGTAGGCCAGGTCGTGAGCCCGGCAACAGTCCAGCCACAGGGTCTCTGCCTCGTGCGTGCCATCGGGGAACAGGCTGCAGCCGTCGGAAGTGAATGGCGCTATTTCTGTGCTTGCCCACACCGGCAGGGCGGTTAGGATCGACAGGCCCGCTGCCATTATGCCGGCCAGCCGTGTTGGTGATAGCGCAATCGGAAATTTCACGGTTTTCCTCCGGAGTTCGTATCCCCCGCGCGCCGAATCGCCAGGGCTGCGCCGATATGTTTTACGTCGTGGGTCCAGCGCGGCAGGATCAGCGACATCGACAGGGCCTCGAGCTGCGCGTAAAGGCCGATAACGATGGACAGCCACAGTGTCCAGTGTGGTTGTCCGCTGGTCATGACCAGGATGCCCGCCGGGATAATCGACAACCCGAACAGCTTCATGCTCCAGGCGTGATAACTGGCACGCTTGCCGAAGCGACGCCAGTCAATGATTGCCCGCATCGCATCGAGGGCCAACAGCGACAGGATGCCCGGCAGGTGGGCCAGCATAACCTGCGGTGCGGCAATACAGAAACAGCACAGGCAGGCCAGGGCATAGAACGTGTCGACCATGCTATCCGCGCGGCGGAGAGCGGGCGAGGCTGTACCCCAGCGACGTGCGAGCCGGCCATCGTAAATATCGGAGATGATCGCCATCGCGAACTGGCCCAGCCAGATGGAAGGCGGAAACTGTAACCAGGTGATAACAATTGATAGCGGTGCCAGCAGTCCCCTGAGGGCGACAAGGGCCCAGGGTAATATCGCCTGGTAGCCGGGCATGCCTGTCGAAGCCCGCGCAGTGGGTAAATCCAATAGCCTTCCTTGTATTTCTTCCCGGGAAGACTGTTTATATCAATGATGACCGTGAAGGGGAAAGTTCAACGTGGTGCGGGTGCCGTGCCAAGTTCATCGGAGACAATATCAATCACGCGCCGGTCCAGCGGCACCCAGCGATGCAATGCCACTGGCACTTCATAGATATTACCCAGCGGCAGGAGCGCGCTGCGGTGTGGCAAAATGGTGGCGTCGTAGCGGGTCCAGATGGAAACCGGCTCGAGCGGTTCGAGGCTGTGTATTTCCCGGTTCAGGCGCGCCAGGAATTCACTGCCCACGCTCAGCTGGCGCCCGCCCCGGTAGGGCAGGCAGTTGGCCCAGACGCTGCCGAAGTGGGGGCTGGCGATGGAAATATACTTGTGGACCCGTTCCTGCCCGCCCAGTACCTGGATATAGTGCCGGGCGACAATGCCGCCCATGCTGAATCCTACCAGTGCACAGGTCTGGTCCGGCTCCACCAGTTCCTCCACCTGGCTCTTCAACTGGTGGGCGAGGAATTCCATTCCGTACCAGCCGGAATTGTATTGCAGGTGGATGTAATATGCGGAGAAGCCGGCACTGTCCAGCACTGCCTCCATGCGGTGCATGGACTTGCCGCGGTCGAAGATGCCCGGGATTAGCAATACCACCCTCCCCCTGTTGCTCATGGGCTGTCGACATCCTCGCGCATCTTGAGGTAGGACATATCTTCCAGGGTACGGTATACCCCCGCGATATTGAGCGGCAGCCATTCGTCATACATTTCCAGGTCCCGGAACTCCGGCAGGCGGATTTCCCCCTGCAATGCCTGCAGGGACTTGCCGGCCAGCATGCCGTCGCGCACGGCGTCATAGAGCGCCTGCAGGTAGGTGAGGTAGCGCTGCACATCTTCGCGGTCGCCGGTCCCGGCATGCCCGCCGACAAATACGTCAAAGGGCTCGCCCGCCAGCACCTCACGGGTCGAGCGGATCATGCCGTGGATATCGTAGCCCGGCAGGTCCCGGTAAGGCATGCGGCCCACCACGATCCAGTCCACAACGAACAATACATTGGCGGGCATAAAGCGCATGCTCACCGAGCCGCGGCCATTATTGGGACCGTGATAGCGCAGCCTTACCTGGCCTTCGCCGAGGTTGACGGTCAGTCTCTCGCGGAATGTGATGTCCGGCAGGGCGGTGGGGACCCGTGTCCAGGCCAGGTCCTCCGCGGCATACTGGTGGGCAATGATGGTGGTGCCACCCCGGGCGAAGACTTCACCGCCCAGGGTGTGGTCCACATGATTATGGCTGTACGCCATATAGCGTACCGGCTTTTCGAAGCGCCGGCTTAATTCACCATGAAGCCATTGCGCGGCAGCGGCGGAAATCGGGTCGGCGAGGAAGATGCCCGCGTTGGTAACCATAAAGACGGAGCGGTAGCTGCCGGCAGTGAAACGGTAGACATTGGCCTTGACCGGATCGATACGGTATTCCGGCGCCTGCTGCGCAGCCCGTGCACTATCGTGGTCGAACAGCCCGAGCAGGAAAGCAACAAGGGAAAGCGCTAGCGCTGGCTTCATGGGGACCTGCCGCAATAAGGTGCATCGTAATCAGCGGTCACCATCGATAACATCGCGAAACTTGTCAACGATATTGCGCAGGTGGGTCCTGACGGTGGACTGCTTCTTTTTTGGTGCTTGTTTGGACCTGCGTGCGACCGGTTGCGCTGCATCGACCTCTCGCACTTGTTGCCGGTGCTGTTGCTGTTGCCTTTGCTGTCTCTGCTTGAGTTCGTCGCTGAGTGACAGGAGTACGTCATTCTCCGGCTGGATACTGAGACCGCTATCGACGTAGAAGTGGGCATTGCGTAAATCATTCTGGTCGATTTCCACCCTTGCCAGGCGGACAAATTCGTCGATTACCCGGGCGATCCCGGCATTGGCCCTGGCATTGTCCTGGTCGAGCGCCAGTGCCTGGCGGTAATAGTGCAGTGCATTGTTTCCTTCCGGCTGCTGCAACCGGCCGTCCTGCAGTGCCTGTGCACCCTGCTTCAGGTAGCTATCCAGCTGTTTTTTCTCGGCGGTCTTGCGGCCCAGGATCGCTTCCAGGTTGGAGTTATCCAGTGCCAGCACCTGGCTGTAGTAATTACGCGCGTTATTACCTGTCGGTAACATAAAGCGCCCGGCGTCCATGCTGAGCTGCGCCTGTTCCAGCAGCCGCTCGATCTCACGCTCGGTTGGGGTTTTATAGAAAAAGCCGAAATATACAGTGAGCAGTAGCACGCAGCTTGCCACTGTCAGCAGTTTTGCCTTTTGTCCAGCGGGTCCGGCAAGCCTGCGCTGGCGGATAAAGGGCAGCGTTATATCAGTTTGTTGGCTATCGTCACCTTCCAGTACCCGGTCGATATCCGCAATCAATTCGCGGCAGGAGGGATAACGGTCCCGAGGGTCTTTCGCCAGCATCCGTTCCACCAGCGGCGCCAGGTAGTCAAACTCTTCCGGGAGTTCCGGTACCGGCAACTGGATATGGTTCACTGCTGTACTGGTGTGGCTGTCGCCCTTGAACGGGTTTCGGCCCAGTAACAGCTCCAGCAACACCACACCCAGGCTGTAGATATCGGTGGTGATATCGAGTGGGTGACATTGCGCCTGTTCCGGACTGCTATAGGACGGACTTCCCAGGCTGAGGCCGCTCTGGGTAAGGTCCGAGTCACTCTCGACATTCTTGGCAATACCGAAATCTGTCAGCACCGCGGTGCCGTCCGCGCGGAAGAGAATGTTGGTGGGCTTTACGTCCCGGTGGATGATGCCATTGTCGTGGACAATGGATAGTCCCTCGGCCACCTGGCGGATCAGTGCGAGAATCGGCGCCGGACGTGTAAAGCGATCGGCATTCTCGATTACATCGCCGTTGCCGACAAATTCCATGGCGATGTAGTAATCGCCGCTTTCCATGCTCGCAACATCGTAGATGGTAATGAGATGGGGGTTGTTGAGGCCGGCGATAAAACGAGCCTCATTGATAAAGCGCTGACCAAACTCGGCATCGGCGCAGTTGCGCAGCACTTTTATCGCTACCTTGCGATCCAGGGATTCCTGGGTGGCGAGATAAACAGACGCCATGCCGCCGTGGCCGATGGCGGCATGAATGGTGTAGCCGGGTATCTGAATATCGGGAGAATCCATATACGCCTGTTTTGCCTGTTATCCATACGAGGACCGCGGCCAGCGGGCATTGCCCGCCACAACTGCTTGCCAGCAGCGGGCGTATTCCCTGCCCGGCCTGGATATGCAACTGGCGTGAAACCTGGCTACGCCGTCTCTGCTGTGGGCAGGAGAGACTGTATGGAGAGTCAATCGGGAACAGCGTGCTGGCCGGGGAAGCCGATCCGGCCCGGCCATATACAAAGCTTGTATAACTAGATAGACGACGGGCTACGACTTTACAATCGCGGCAGGGATTCCCCGGAAAAAAGAGGCGTCGTCTATCTGGGCGTGGGAAGTGGAAGCTTATTTTTCATCCGGGTTCCGGTCCCGGGGCGGCAGGCCGTGATACCAGTCGCGGTAGGGGGTGTTCTTCACCATGTAGCGGTTATAGTCGGGTGCGCCGTCATGCCACCAGGCTGGCCCGCGCTCACCGAGCGCCACCTTGGCTGCATGCACACCCTCGCGGGCGGCTTTTTCCGCCACCTCGTTGGCTGCTTTCCTGGCGCGTCCCACGGCGGAGCGGTGGCGCATCAGTTCCCGGGTCAGTCGCTCGCGCTCGCCCTCCGTAAGCGCCGGGTTACTCATGCGCCACAGCCTGCCCCGGACCACAAAGTAGCGGCCATCGGGTGTTACCGGGTAGCGCATATTCCCTTCCGCTCCTCCTATTCCTGTTCGGTCCTGTAAACCTGCATACCGCGGGCACGGTAGTTATCCAGCGCACCCTCATGGTCCAGCGAGCAGGTATGCACCCATACGCGGCGGGTGTTGCCCCAGTCCCACGCCGACTGCAGGGCGTGGGACAGCAGGTAGCCGCCAAAGCCGCGGCCAATAAACCGTGGCGCCAGGCCAAAGTAGGCAATCTGTACATTGCCTTCCCACTGCTTTTCCAGCTCATAGTAGCCGGCAATGGACCCGCGGTAATACGCCACCCACGTACGCAGGGCCTGGCGTTCCGCATATGCCTTCCACTCTGCATCTGGCAGCGAGAGCCGGTCCACCCATTGCCATGGCTCCCCCACCAGCTGGTAGAGGTAGCGGTTGAAGCGGAATTCCTTTTCCTCTGCCTCTACCACCTCCAGGCCCTCGGGTTTGGGCTTGCTTTTGAGGCTTTGCTGGTCGGTCATCTCCAGGTAGTAGGTGGTGACTGGTTCAATATTGCTCAAGGTTTTGCTCTGGTAAAAAAGTTGCAGTGCAGCCGGCCGGTAGCCTGGTTCCGGGTAGCCCGTGGGCCTGTCGATCAAGGCGGTTACGCCGGTGGATTGACAATAGGTTATGTCGCGTTCCTTAACCTCCATAATAGTGCGCTGAATCCACGGCTGCGCAGGGAGAGGAACAGGCCGATAGCGATTTCCACAAGGGTGACCAGCAAGGTGATCATTGTACTGGCATAACGATCCCCCAGCTGATGACGCTCGGCGGTGTAGTACCAGAGCCAGATACCATTGTCGACCAGGTCGGGAAGCGCCCAGGAAAGTATATAGACACCCAGGATACAAAATGCGACAGCGAGTATGTCGGTAGCGCGGTCGGAGAAACTGATGGGATGCGAACTTTCAAACGGCAACAACTTTCCGGCGACAGACATCGGGAAACGCATGAATATTGCGCTGACAGCAAAGATGATGGCCAGTTCTGTCACGGCCAGGTAGGCAATAGCCGTGGTATCCCCGAAGTTGCTCTGGTTCAACATTGCAAAGGTTGCGTGGTGGCTGGAAATCGACTTGAGACCAATGATGGCCAGCATAATGCCGCATATCCTGATGCCTACGGCCAACAGTTCGATTGGTTTCATGGTGACGGACTCCCCTGAATTGCCATCTTTCTTCTAGTCCGCTCGGCTGCCATTCGGGACCGGGGATTCGGGGATGGCCAGGCACGGGCTGAGGCCATCCTCATAACCGATGTCGAACAGCATACCCTGTGAGGTCTCCCCAGCCATCTCTCTTTCCGGGAGGTTTACCACGAACAGCGCCTGCCGGCCCGTGATCGCCTGCGGGTTGTCTCGCTCCTGGCGGATGCCCGCGAGGATCGAGCGCTGGTGATTGCCAAAGTCCACGGTAAGCTTCATCAGCTTGCGTGATTGCGCGGTCTCCGCCGCCTCCAGAATGGTGCCGACGCGGATATCGAGCTTATCCAGAACCTCTACTGTAACCATGTCTTTTACGGGGGCAGGTCTCAATGTGATCTCTCCCTTACAATAAAGTTTTTCGTATATGCCCGGCACTCAACTGAAACCGGGCGTTCCTGCGATTTGCGCTTGTACAGGTGAAGCGGGGCAGGTTGAATAACTGGTTTCAGTTATGAGGGGTAAGAGTCACAGCGGCGCTTGAACCAGCCGGTACGGCGCTCATGGTTGACGGGGCAGTTGTCCTGGCAGTTCTCACCGAGGTCATCGATGCTTGTGGCGTCGGGGTAAGTGGCCACCACTTCCCCGTCGATCACGTGGCTGTAGCCCGGACTACTGCTGTCGACCCTGAAGTGGTTCTTTTTCTCACCGATCAGGATCATATTGCCTGCGAGCGCGTAAACATCGAAGCGCCACATGCCCCAGGATGTCCAGTCGTACATTATCAGGCATGTGGACATGCTTTTCAGTGGTTCCTGCTTTTCCTGAGCATATCCCGGCGCGGAAAAAACCAGGGCGATTATTATCGTTTTTATTTTTTTCATATGGCGTCTGCGCGAAAGTTTGCTTGGTCGGTCCCTGTAGCTTCAGGGACTACTTAAAATACCATATCAGCCTTCAGTCATACATGACGAGGCCAGTTCACCAATTTTGGTCTTATTCGTATCGTCAGATTTTCCCAGGGCACCAATCACGGCATCCCTGTTGCGTGCCGGTTGGTTCTGGCTCAATTTCCATTGTCCCTCTATCGATATCACCTCGATTTCCAGTCCGACCACAGCCTTCAACATCTTCTGGATATAGTCCTCCGGCGCATCACTGATTGACCAGGCCTCCTCACCGGAGCCTTCCTGTTGGGCCGTCAGCTTTTCGAGGGTCTCATGGGTCCAGGCGGGATCATGCACAAAGTGCATGTTGCCTCGTATGTGCACACTCACATAATTCCAGGTGGGAACTGCCCTGCCGTGTTCCTGTTTGGTTGGGTAAAGACTGGGAGAGATATAACAGTTTGGGCCATTAAAAATCAGTAACACTTCGGCGCCATCGCAGGCTTCCCGCCACAGGTGGCTTGCCCTGGCGATATGCCCCTGCAGGACCAGATTGCGATCACGTTCGGCAATAACCAGTGGCAGGTGGAATGCCTCAACCCCTGCTCCGTTACCGGTGACCAGGGTCGCAAGTGGATACTCGGCAATAATTTGTTTGATTTTTTCCGGGTTGGCCTGCCTGAATGGCTTTGGTGTATACATCTGCTGGTTTCACAGTTGTGCTGGTAAAAGCGCCCCCTGGTACTCCGGGCGCCAATTTGGAGTGTCTAAAGGTCACTCGCCCGGGTTGTCCCGGTTATGCACCCGGGACCTGAAAGAACTTTATGCTGAGCGGGTATTGCCATAGTTCGCCCTCACTGGCCTTGACAGCTGCGATTACCACAAAAATAACCTCGACTAGCAGCAGGACGAAAAAGCCCAGGATGCCGATGACAACAAAAACCAGGATAGAGCAGATCAGGGCGTAGATGATTAAGCTGATCATCCAGTTGAGGATCACCTTCCCATGGCGATCAATCTCGACAGACTGATCCTTGTTGGTGGCCCACATGATGATGGGCAGCGCGAACCCGGCGACTGGCAAAAAGAAGCCGGTCAGCTGGCTGAGGTGCATCAGCATCAGGAATGTATTTTTATCCATTCCCCATGGTCTTATTTCATTCATTCCTTATCCCTCTCATTTCTTACTGCTCTTTGAATGGCTAGTGATTGTTCAAAGCGGTCCTTTTCCGGCGGGTTAATTAGTCATCGGTAGCCCTGAAGTTATAGCCAGGCCGGATTTTTGCTTTGTTCTTCTCAGCCAGCCGCTCAACTGCATTGGCATCATTGTTTATCAGCTGTTCGAGCGCTTTGACCAGCTGGCCGCGTGATACCGATACCCACCTGTTCTGCCCGACAGCCCCGCACATGAAAATCGTCGCAAGCGTAGCCAGGAAAATTGTAAGATTGTGCTGAACACCAAGCACCTCCAGGGCAATCAATATCACCAGTGCCGTGATTGAGAGTGCCTGTAGGCCGTAAATGGCAGCCTGCTCTTTTCTCGCTTTTATCAGTATGTTTATGGTGTCTTCGCTGATCATCTTGATATTCTCCCCTGGTCGAAAGGTGTCGCGGCATGAGGGCGGTTCGTTGCCTCTGGCCCTGTCAGGCTTTCGCTCTGGAAGTGCTGCTCCATAGCGGCCACTTTTCATATCAGGCATGCTTTACCGTATGTCATTCAAGTGGCGTAGATGGAGCGCCTGTCCTTTAAAATTAGCCGAAAGACACTAGGTCCAGCTGCCGGCTGCAATAACCGGGTACCAGATTAGAGCGACATAAAGCAGCGGTGCGCCAATTGCCACCACTGTCAGTGACAGGCCAGCATGCGGATAGAAAACCCTTTCATTAAAAACGATATGACTATTCAAAAGCCCGGCAACGTTGGTCAGGGTGGCTTTAAGTCGCAGAAGCCTTTCCCTAAGCTGTAACATGGATTGTTTCAGGTAGAGCAGTAAAAAGCCAATGGCGAACTCCGCACCCGCCAGCTCCGCAAGCATCACCACTTCGACAGCAAATGGCGCAATCAGGATAACGATTGACCAGAATAGAATCGCTCTTATTTGATGTCTGCCGGGCTTTATTTTCATGGCTTCCCTGTGCTGGTTTCCTGGATCAAATGTCGCTGGGCTACTGGCCGCGCCCGGAGTAATCCCGGCGGCGCGTTATGTGGACAGTGCTATGTGCCGGTTTCCCCATTAAGCAGCTGGTACCCGGCATAGGAGGCAGCAATGACCAGAATCCAGAACAGGATGCTGAGTACAACAACCAGGAAACCGTCTGGCTGCCTGCCAGGTTTCGTAAACGGTTTACATAACCAGTAGCCGGGCACCTGGAACAGGATTTCAGCCGCTATCGAAAATACAATTTCAAACAGGAATCGGCCCAATACCCGGAATATTCCTGTGAATACCTCTTCCATGAAGCTCCTCTCATTGCTCGGCAGGTTTTACCTGCCTGTCTCAGGCATGGTCATATCCCGGTTAATGGCAGTGTCGGGATGTGACTGTTTTCTTCCGTATGGACCCTATTTAACCACGCCGGATCGGTGTAATCCCGTGTAATTTCTGCGGGCTCAGTCAGCCGGTAATTACCAGCGCCTTTAGAAACAACAGTACCGCCGGATGGTCGGCGGCGGTGCGCTTGAAGGTGGCGGCGTTCTGGATTTCGTATTGGAACTGGTCCGGGCGCAGGGCGATAAGCTCGCCGTCCTGCTGGTGGCGTCTTGCCAGGTAGGAGGGAAGGAAGCCGATGAACTTTCCTGACTGGATCATGGCCAGGCGCGCTGCCATATGGTTGGCGGTGCTCTTGTTGGGAAACAGGCGATACAGGTGGGCGGCGCCGGAGAGCACCGCGTGGCTGGGGGCCGCCAGTTCCTGCTGGGTCAGTAACTCCTCACTAACGTTGGGTTCTGAGGCCAGCGGGTGGCTGCGGTGACAGTAGAGTAGTGACTGGTGGTTGAACAGGGGGCGGTAATCCAGGCCCGGACGCCTGGTGTGCAGTGGGTTGATACCCACGTCCGCGCGACCGGCAAGGATTTCCAGCTCCAGTTCCTGTGGCGCGGCCAATTGCAGGTCCAGTTGCAGCTGGGGCGCACGTTCGCGGATGCCGGCCAGGGTGGCAGGCAGGTCCAGCTGGGGAATCTCCAGCGCGTCGTCCGGCAGCACGATGCGCAGGCTGCCGGTAAGCTGGGACTGGATGGCGTTGACCTGGCTCTTGAAGGCGGCCAGGTGGCCGTCCAGTTCGCCGATTGCCTGGTACAGGGCCTCGCCATCCGGGGTCAGCTTGAAGTCTGCGCGGCCTCGGGAGCGCAGGCACAGTTGCATGCCCAGGCGGGTCTCCAGGTCGGTGAGGTGCAGGCTGATGGTGGAGCGGCTGATGTTGAGTGCCACCTCTGCCGGGGCCAGTCCGCCCGCGCGCACCACCTCGCGGAAGACCCGCAGCAGCCGCAGGTCCATATCGGTGACTCGCCCACCCAGTGCCTTCTTGCCGCTCATCAGGTTATCCACTCTCGTTGAAAGACGGGTTTCCCGCCATGTCCGCGGGGCCCAGATGCGGGGAAACACCAGGGTAGGCGGCAGAATAGACCAAAGTTTGACGGGGGTAAATTTTAGTTGGAGAAAATACACTATGCGTCCTCTCGGCCCCCGTCCAGAATTCCGGGTATCTGCCCAAAGTCCACTAGATGCAAGGAGTCCGATAGTGCAGCTGGCAAAACCGGAATTGTTGAAGACACAGAACTATATCAATGGCCAGTGGCGGGATGCCGCCTCCTCTATCGAGGTGCGCGATCCGGCCAATGGGACGCTGCTGGCGGAGATCGCCGACGGCTCCGCGACGGACGCCGGGGCGGCGGTGGCTGCGGCCCATACCGCTTTGCCGGCCTGGCGCGAGAAGACCGCGGCCGAGCGCGCGGCGGTGCTGAAGCGCTGGCACCAGCTGATCATGGACAATGCCGATGACCTGGCCCGCATCCTCACCCTGGAGCAGGGCAAGCCACTGGCGGAGGCGAAGGGCGAGATCGCCTATGGCGCGTCCTATATCGAGTGGTATGCGGAGGAGTGCCGCCGCGCCTACGGCCAGACCATCCCCACCCACAATCCGGCCATGCGCCTGCAGACCATCCGCCAGCCCGTGGGCGTCGTGACCTGCATCACGCCGTGGAACTTCCCCAATGCGATGATCACCCGCAAGGCGGCACCGGCACTGGCAGCCGGCTGTACCGTGGTGATCAAGCCGGCCTCCGAGACGCCGCTGTCTGCGCTGGCCCTGTGCCAGCTGGCGGAGGAGGCGGGCCTGCCGGCGGGCACCATCAATATGGTGGTGGGATCCGACGCCCCGGCCATTGGCAGGGTATTGACCGAGGATGAGCGGGTGGCCAAATTCACCTTTACCGGCTCCACCGCCGTGGGCAAGATCCTGATGGCCCAGTGCGCCACCGGTGTGAAAAAGATGTCCATGGAGCTGGGCGGTAATGCGCCGTTTATCGTCTTCGATGACGCCGACCTGGACACCGCGGTCAGCGCCTGTGTGGCCACCAAGATGCGCAATGCCGGCCAGACCTGCGTGTCCACCAACCGCATCTACGTACACGAGTCGGTACACGACGAGTTTGTGGAAAAACTGCGGGCAAAGGTGGCGGAACTGCAGGTAGGCCATGGCACTGACGAGGGAGTTACCGTGGGTCCGTTGATTCACCGCCGCGCTGTCGAGCGGGTGGCGCAGCTGGTGCAGGACTCGGTCGACGCGGGTGCCACCATCGAACTGGGTGGCGACTTCCTGCCGGCGGGCGAGAACTACTATGCGCCCACGGTGATTTCGGGCGTAACCGATGACATGCGTATCGCACAGGAAGAGATCTTCGGCCCGCTGGCACCGGTGCAGAAATTCACCGACGAGGACGATGTAATCCGCCGTGCCAACAATACCCCCTACGGCCTGGCGGCTTATGTGATGAGTGAAAACATCCGCCGCGCCAACCGGGTGGTGGAAGCGCTGGAATACGGTATGGTGGCCTGTAACACGGGCGTATTCTCCACCACCGTGGCGCCTTTCGGCGGCAGCAAGGAATCCGGCATTGGCCGCGAGGGCGGTGTCGAGGGTATGGCGGAATTTTACGAAACCAAGTACTGCTGCTTTGGCGCCTGATATTGAACGACACGCAGGAGCGGCCAGCGGCCGCTCCTGCGGGACTGAAACAAATGTATGTGATCGGCCATAATGACGGTCACGGCACAGAGAGATAACACAAAGGGAAAACCCGGAGTAAAGACTATGTCCGAAATGAACAGTGATGCATTCTGGATG
Source organism: Microbulbifer sp. YPW16 (assembly GCF_021290385.1). Classification (GTDB taxonomy): domain Bacteria; phylum Pseudomonadota; class Gammaproteobacteria; order Pseudomonadales; family Cellvibrionaceae; genus Microbulbifer; species Microbulbifer zhoushanensis. The sequence goes on along the minus strand of NZ_CP089928.1, from coordinate 2,178,211 downwards.
CCATTCACCCCGAATCGCTCCTTCAAGGCGGCGCCGCGTATTGTCGAGCGCGCCGAGGGTATTTACCTGATGGAGAAGGATGGCCGCCAGATTATCGACGCGACCGCCGGCCTGTGGTGTTCCAACGCCGGCCACTGCCGCACCGAGATTGCCGACGCGATCCACCAGCAGGCGAAGAAGCTGGATTACAGCTCCATCTTCAACTTCGGCCACGAACTGAGTTTTGAATATGCCAACCGGCTGGTGCAGTACACGCCGGACGGACTCAACCGGGTATTCTTCGGCAATTCCGGTTCCGAGGCGGTGGAGAGTGCCCTGAAGATTGCGCTGCAGTACCAGCGCGCCCGCGGCAAGGGTACCCGCACCATGTTTATTGGTCGCGAGAAGGGTTACCACGGGGTGAACTTCGGCGGCATTTCCGTGGGCGGTATCGCACCCAACTACCAGAGTTTTGGCCAGCCGGTGAAGGCCAACCATATGCGCCATACCCTGGATATCGAGCGCAATGCCTTCAGTCGCGGCCTGCCGGAGCACGGCGTGGAACTGGCGGAGGACCTGGAGCGGCTGGTGGCCTTCCACGGCGCCGACCAGATCGCCGCGGTGATTGTCGAGCCCTTCTCCGGCGCCGGCGGTGTGGTGCTGCCGCCCAAGGGCTACCTGAAGCGCATCCGCGAGATCTGCGACCAGCACGACCTGCTGCTGATTTTCGATGAGGTGATCTCCGGCTGGGGCCGCACCGGTTCCGCGTTTGCGTCCATTGAGTGGGACGTGACCCCGGACATGATTACCTCGGCCAAGGGCATTACCAATGCCGCCGTACCGCTGGGTGCGGTGTTCGTGCACGACCATATCTACAACACAGTGATGAACGCCGCCCCCGAGGGCATGGTGGAGTTCTTCCACGGCTACACCTATTCCGCCCACCCGGTGGCCTGTGCCGCGGGCATGGCGACCCTGGATATCTACGAGCGCGAGGGCCTGCTGACCCGCGCCTCGGGCGATATCGGCAAACACTGGGAAAATGCCCTGCACAGCCTGGCGGACCTGGACAATGTGATCGATGTGCGCAACTACGGCCTGGTGGGCGCGATCGAGCTGCGCGCGCCGGCGGAGCTCAAGGGCAAGTTCGGCGGCAAGGCTTCCATGGCGGCCTGGGATGCGGGTGTGATGGCGCGCGGCATCGGCGATGCCCTGTGCATGTCCCCGCCCCTGATCATCGAGGAGCACCAGATCGACACCATCGTCGAGAAACTGCGCGGTGTGATCCAGTCCCTGGCGTAACGGCCAACGGGCTTTTGGCGACAGGCGGGCTTTGCCCGCTTCCTGTCGCCATTGCCTACACTGAAAGAGGGCCTGTTAGCAGGCCCTTAATGCGGCCCGGTGTCGCGATCCAGGCGTTTGCAGAGTCGGCTGGTGATCGCGATTCCCGGGCCGCGCCTGTGTCCGGTTGTCCCGGGCAGTTTCCTGTCCCCATCCTCTTTATCACGATAGCCGCTCCCCGGTCACTTTGGACAGATATGCTCCCGCACTACAATCTGTGAGTGTCAATGTCCCAGAGGGAGACCATTCCATGGACTATGAAACCACTACCATGGCCACACGCCCGGTACTGCGGGTACTCACCGAGAACTGGTGGGTGCTGCTCCTGCGCGGGGTCTGCGCGGTGCTCTTCGGTATCCTCGCCTTTATCTGGCCGGGGCTGTCACTGCTGACGCTGGTGATCCTGTTCGGGGCCTTTGTATTCGCCGACGGTTTCCTCGCGTTGGTGGCGGCGGTGCTGGGACGGCATGAATCCACGCCCCTGTGGTGGCTGATCATTGCCGGGCTGGTGAGTGTTGCGGCGGGTATCGCGACCTTTATCTATCCGCAGGTGACCGGACTGGTGCTGATGATCTTTATTGGCAGCTGGGCACTGGTGCGCGGGGTATTCGAGGTAATCGGGGCCATCCGCCTGCGCCAGGAAATACAGCAGGAATGGCTGCTGATCGCCTCCGGCCTGCTGTCGGTGATTTTTGGAATTGCGGTACTGGTGAGTCCCGGTGCGGGGGCGCTGGCACTACTGTGGGTAATTGCCGGCTATGCCATTGCCTTCGGCCTGCTGGAGATCTGGCTGGCGCTCCGGTTGCGCAAATATGGCCGGGCGGCGGCCTGACGGCAAGATGCCGGAAACCGGTGCTGGCTGACAGGACCACGAAGCGCCTGGATCAGTCCCGGCGATTGAAGCGGTGCCAGCGTCTTGCGCGCTGGCTGCCAAACGGATGCACGACTGCGCCCGGGCCGGTTTTACGGCCGCAGGCGGCGTAGGGGTTAGTGCGGGAGTCCCTGCCGGTGCCGAAGAAATGCTGTACCGCCTGCTCGGCTTCCGCGCGGCATGGGTAGGGGCCGAAGCACCGCCCACCGCGTACCTGGAAATACCAGTCGTCCCCGAGCTTGTAGAAACGGTCCGATCGCGGCGGGATGCCGCGGCCGGTTTCACCGGCGCGATGCTGGTGCATGTCGACCCTCCTGGAAACCGACCGCTACCCTGCGCCGGTTTCAGACTGCCTGAGGTACTGCTGCCAGGCGCTGGCTAGCGCCCGGCTTTGGCTACCCTCGGTTCCTGCTCGCGGTAGCGCACCGCGTAGAGATTCAGGCCCTTGAGGACATTCAGGGCCTCGAAAATCTGGTTGTCGTCCGCATACCACAGTTCGCGGCCGGCCTTCTCGCGCTGGCGATCGGCCGCTGTGCGGTCCTCGCCACCGTTGCCGTTACCCAGGTGGCCCGCCAGGTCCGCCTCGGTGGTGCGCGCGGGGCCCTCCATGCGCGTCACCTTGACCCGCTCGACGACAATATCCGGTGTAATGCCCTGGGCCTGGATGGAGCGGCCATTGGGGGTGAAGTAGAGTGCGGTGGTGAGTTTGATCGCGCGCTCATTGTTGATCGGGATCACGGTCTGCACCGAGCCCTTGCCGAAGCTGTCTGTGCCCATGACCACCGCGCGGCGATGATCCTGCAGCGCGCCGGCGACAATCTCTGCGGCAGAGGCGGAGCCGTCGTTGATCAGCACTACCAGCGGCACACCGTCGGTGAGGTCGCCGGGTTCTGCGGAGTAACTCAGGTTGGCGGATTCGCTGCGACCCTCGGTGTAGACCACCAGCCCTTCCTCGAGGAAGGCATCGGCCACTTCCACGGATGACTGCAGCACCCCGCCGGGATTATTGCGCAGGTCCAGCACCAGTCCTTTCAGTTTACCCTTGTCCTGCAGCTTGCGAATTTCCCGCATCACATCGGTGCCGGTGTCCAGCTGGAACTGGCTGATGCGCAGGTAACCGTAACCCTCGTCCAGCACTTTGCTGCGGACACTGCGCACGCGCACGGTATCGCGCTTGAGGGTGACATCGAAGGGTTGCTTGTAGCCCTTGCGGGCAATGGTCAGGGTCACGGAGCTGCCCCGCGGTCCACGCATACGCTCGACTGCCTCATCCAGGCTCAGTCCCTTGAGGGACTTGCCGGCGAGGCGCAATATCACGTCGCCGGCCTTGAGCCCGGCGCGCGCCGCTGGTGTGTCGTCCATGGGAGTGATTACGGTGATATGCTCGTTCTCGATCCCCACCTCGATACCCAGGCCGGCAAACTCGCCGGTGGTATTGGCCTGCAGGTCGTCAAACGATTCGCGGTCGAGGTAGGAGGAGTGTGGGTCCAGGCCCTGGAGCATGCCGCGAATGGCATATTCCAGCAGGGTGCTGTCATCCACTTCCTCGATATATCCCTGGCGTATCTGTTCGAACACCTTGGCAAAGCTGCGCAGGTCTTCCAGGGGCAGGCGTGTAGTGGCGGAGGGTATCACCTGTTCGGCCGGGTCCCCCTCGCTCAGCCCCATCAGAGGCAGGGCGGTGAGAGCGGCTGCGCCCAGGAAGGTGGTCAGCGCCTTGGGTTTGAACATAACGTCGGGACCTCTGCCTTATTGCTCGCTTCTTTGCAAAAGTGTAGACCGCGGCGGCTGGCAGAGTTTTCAAGTTGGCGCGACACTCAACCGTGTGCAAAAACGGAGTGCCACTTGCTGACACGGGCGCCGAAAGCGGTTCGATGCAGCGGCCCGCTTTCTGCCCCGCCCTGAAGCGCGCTTTTCATTGCCTTTTTGCCGGGCTCAGGAAAGCGCGGTTATCGCGATGATAGACAAAAAGTGCGCGCGTCATCGAAAGCCCGGTGGGGCCCTGCGGCTGGACTTTCCAGTTTGTGTTATTCATGTATTCACCGCTGCGCCGCCGGGCCGGCACACGGGATTCGATCCGCGACACGGTTATGTTTTCGGCGGGAAGTCACCGGGTCAGGTTGTTATCGGGGTATGCGAATCCCGGCCCGCGCCGGGATGGGGAAACTGGCTGGTGGTGCGGCAGGCTAACGGCGGGGCAGGGAGGACTCGACGGGGATAATTATCCCCGGCACCAAACCGTGGGGTCCTGCGGTTTGCCGCGGTGGCGGATTTCGAAATAGACGCCGCTGTATTCCAGCCCGCCGCTGTTGCCCACCCGTGCAATGGTCTCACCGCGCTCCACCCACTCGCCCAGGCTGCGGGTGAGCGACTGGTTATGGGCGTAAAGGCTCATGTAGCCGTCGCCGTGATCGAGGATCACCAGCATGCCCTGGCCGCGCAGGTAATCGGAAAAGACCACGCGGCCGCGGTGAATCGCCCGTACCGGTGTGCCCTCGCCGGCGCGGATGGTAACGCCCTTCCAGGTGATGCCATTGTTGCGGCGCTGGCCAAAGGCGTTGGCGCGGCGGCCCTGGGCCGGCCACTGCATGCGGCCGCGCTGTTTGGCAAAGGGCATCTGGTCCTCGGGGTTGACCAGTGCCGCGATGGCCCGGCCCACTTCATCCACCAGCCGCTGCAGGCGGCTGCGGTCACCCTGCAACTGTTTCAGTTCACCACTCTTGTCGGCCAGTCGCGCGGCCAGCTTGTCGAGCGTCGCCTGGCGCGAGCGCTGCGCACTGACCAGCTGTTGCTCGCGGTCTTCCAGTTGCTTTCGCTCTGCGTCAAGCGTGTCACGCTCGTGCCGAATACTGGTGCTGACGGTGTCGAGATTGGTGAGGGTTTCGAGGTAGTCGTCGATAACGCGGCTGCGTTCTTGGAGGAAGTATTCGTGGTAGCGGAGCTGGCGGGCGATGTGCTGCGGGTCTTGCTGGTTGAGGAGCAGCTTGACCTGCTCCTGTCTGCCGAGTCGGTAAGCGGCGGCGACTTCCTGCTCGACCCGCCGCTGCATACTTCGTCGCGATTCTTCCAGCTGCTGCTGTTCTTCCTTCAATTCCTTCAGCTTGTCGGTGCGACTGCGCATGTCGTTCTTGATCTTGTCGATGCGCTTGTGCAGTTCGGAAATATCGCGCTCGTTACGCTCCAGGTCCTTGAGCAACTGGTCGCGCTCGCTGCGGACCTGGTTCAGCTCTTCCTGCAGCGACTCGATACGTTGCTTGATTTCCCGCAGCCGCTCCTGCTGTTCCTGCTCGCTCTGGGCGAACGCCGGCAGTGCCAGCAGGGTGGCGAAAACAATTACCAGTAACTTCATGCTTTGAATTGCACCAGGTTTTTTCCAGTCATTTCTTCCGGCTGCTGCAGCCCCATCAGGGCCAGCATGGTCGGGGCCACGTCCGCCAGGCTGCCGCCGTCGCGCAGGCTGACATCGCGCTTGCCGACGTAGACGAAGGGCACCGGCAGGGTCGAGTGCTGGGTGCTGACCTGGCCGGAGCCGGCGTCGAACATTTCCTCGACATTGCCGTGGTCGGCGGTGATCAGTACCTCGCCCCCGGCGGCCAGTGCCGCATCCACCACGCGGCTAACGCAGGTGTCCAGGGCCTCGACTGCCTTGACTGCCGCCTCGAACACGCCGGTATGGCCCACCATGTCGCCGTTGGCGTAGTTGCAGATGATCGCATCGTAGTCGCCACTGTCGATGGCTGCCACCAGCTTGTCGGTGACTTCCGGCGCGCTCATCTCCGGCTGCAGGTCATAGGTAGCGACATTCGGTGACTTGATCAGTTCCCGTACCTCGCCCTCGTACGGTTCCTCGCGGCCACCGCTGAAGAAGAATGTGACGTGGGCGTACTTTTCCGTCTCGGCAATACGCAGCTGGCGCTTGCCCTGCGCGGCCAGGTACTCGCCAAACGAATTGACCAGCTTTTCCGGCGGGAAGGCACAGCTGGCCTGGATGTCGGCCGCGTACTCGGTGGTCATGACGAAGTCTGCCAGCCTGGGTGCGGACTGGCGCTCGAAGCCGTCAAAATCCGCCTCGGTGAATGCGCGCGTCAGCTGGCGCGCGCGGTCGGGGCGGAAGTTCATGAATACCAGTGCGTCGCCGTCGGCGATCGGCGCGGCCTCGCCCACCAGGGTGGGGACTACGAACTCGTCGTTCTCGCCGCGCTCATAGGCGGCATCCAGGCCCGCCATGGCGTCCGGGGCACTGTGCGCGGCCACGCCCAGGGTGAGCATGTCGTACACGGACTGGGTGCGGTCCCAGCGCTGGTCGCGGTCCATGGCGAAGTAGCGCCCGGCCAGGGTGGCAATGCGGGCGTTGCCCACCGAGTCGCAGACCTGCGTGAGGCGCTCCAGCGAGGGCCTGGCGCTGCGCGGCGGAGTATCGCGGCCGTCGAGGAAGGCGTGCAGGTAAATCCGTTTGGCGCCGCGCTGGGCTGCCAGGGTCACCATGGCCACGATGTGGTCCTCGTGGCTGTGCACGCCGCCCTCGGACAACAGGCCCATGATGTGCACGGCGCCGTCGTTGGCGATCGCCTTGTCCACGGCTGCGGTGTAGGCCGGGTTGCGGAAGAAGTCGCCGTCCTCGATCGCCTTGTTGATGCGGGTGAAGTTCTGGTACACGACCCGGCCGGCCCCGAGGGTCATATGGCCCACTTCCGAGTTGCCCATCTGGCCTTCCGGCAGGCCCACTGCCATGCCCGAGGTCTGGATCAGGGTTTTCGGCTGTTCGGCCCAGATCCGATCCCATACCGGGGAGTTCGCCGCAGAAATGGCGTTGTGCTCGGTGGTGTCACTGTGGCCGAAGCCGTCCAGGATCAGCAGGACCAGGGGACGATGGGTCGAGGGCATGGTGTGCGGGTTCCTGTAGTTTGTTGGTCGAACGAGATAAGGACGCGGATTTTAACCTGTTTGGCGGCCCGGGGTCAGGTATTGCATCCCGAAGATCTGGTTAAGATTTACTCACAATGGTGTATACTCCCGCCCTCTCCGGTCCCACGGGGCCGGAGCCGGATATTCGGTGCCGGCGCCATGGCGCCGGCGGGACGAGCAAAAACAAGACAAGAAGATAGGGGGACGAATTGGACTTCTTCGTCTTTATGAGTGAGCAGTGGCTGCTGGTCAGCCTGCTGGTGATCCTGTTATACGCGTTTGCCTTCAGCGAGCGCTTCCGGGCCGGCACGCCGGCCTCGGTGCACGAAGTGACCCGATTGATCAACGTGGATGGCGCACAGGTGCTGGATGTGCGCGATAAGGCTGAGTTCCGTGCCGGACATATCGTCGATGCGCTGAATATCCCCCATAGTGAAGTGGCGGACCGCATCGGCGAGCTGGAGAAGCTCAAGGACAAGCCGCTGATCGTGGCGGACAAGATCGGCCAGCACGCGGGCGCCGTGGGGCGCCAGCTGAAAGCGCGCGGCTTCCAGGTGCGTCGCCTGCAGGGCGGTATGTCCGAGTGGAGCAACCAGAACCTGCCGCTGGTCAAGGGCTAGTGGCACGGCGCCCCGGTGCGTCGATCGACTGAGTGGTACCCGACATGCAAGAAGTAACCATCTACACCACCCGCTTCTGTCCTTTCTGTGTGCGCGCCAAGTACCTGCTGGATCGCAAGCAGGTGCCCTACCGCGAGATTCCCGTGGACGGCAACCCGCAGAAGCGCGCCGAGATGACCGCCCGGGCCGGTGCCCGGACGGTGCCGCAGATCTGGGTCGGTGACGAGCATGTGGGTGGCTGTGACGAGCTGATGGCTGCGGAGCGCAGCGGCGAGCTGGACCGGTTGCTGCGGGCCTGAGGGGCATCACCCGCTCACCTGCGCCTGCTAGCGTCAGCGGATGGCTGGCAGCGGATCATCCAGGTGCCGGTTCCGCCCCTGGCGGGATTGTCACCCCGAACGTCAATTTATGGCCTTGAAATGGCATTCGCAGGCCCCATTGAAAGACCCATACAAGGAGTCTTTCTCAGGGAAGGCATAGAGATAAACCATTGAGCATAAAGAACAGGCAGTGACATGGCTGAAGAACAAAACGGCGCAGCGGCAAACGCAGAGGCTTCCAACGTACAATTCCAGATGCAGCGCATCTACCTGAAGGACCTGTCCTTCGAGACCCCGATGGGGGCTGAGGTTTTCAAGAAACAGTGGAAACCGCAGGTTAACCAGGAACTGAACACCAAGACCGCCAAGATCGAAGACGATCTGTACGAAGTGGCGCTGACCCTGACCATCACCGTCAAGCTGGAAGACGAGACCGCCTTCCTGGTGGAAGTACAGCAGGCCGGCCTGTTCGGCATCACCGGGCTGGAAGGCCAGCAGCTGGCACAGGCACTGAACACTGCCTGCCCGCAGATCCTCTTCCCGTACGCCCGCGAAGTGGTCGACAACGTGGTTACCAAGGGTTCCTTCCCGGCCCTGATGCTGCCGCCGATCAACTTCGACGCGCTGTTCTCTGCCGCCATGCAGCAGGCGCAGCAGCAGGCAGAGCAGGGTTCCGAGGAAAAAGCGGAAGCCTGATAGGCGGAAACTTCCCGCCCAGCGAAAAGGCCCCAACCGGGGCCTTTTTTCGTTTTGGGTTGCCACCGGCTTGCCGGGCCGCCAGAGAGTGGTAGTCTGGCGGCAATTGCCCCGGGGAGATAAGGATGGACTGGGATTTACCACGGCCGTTTGTCTGGCCGGTCACGGTGGAGGCCGTGCATGTCGATGGCCTGCACCACGCCAACAATGCGGAGTACGTCCGCTGGTGCGAGCGCGCCGGCTGGAACCACAGTGTGGAACTGGGGCTGGATGTCACTCATTACCAGGCTCTCGACCGGGGAATGGCAATTCGTCACGCCGAGTACGACTATATACTGGCGGCGAGGGAGGGCGACGAGCTGCTGTTTGGCACCTGGCTGACCAGGGTGGACGGGCGACTCAATATGACCCGTCGCTTCCAGGTGTTCCGCGCTGCCGACAGCGCGCTGGTCCTGCGGGCCCAGTGGCAGATGGTGTGCATTGAATTGTCCTCGGGCCGGCCGCGGCGCATGCCGGCGGAGTTCCGTGAGATCTATACCCCGGCGGTGGTGACTGACGAGTAGGGCGCCTCCCCGATGTAATAACCGATTACAGCCAGTGGAGAAGGATCATGACTGAAGAGTTTGTCACCCTGACGGATAACACCGGTGCCCTCAAGGGCCGGACTCTTTTCATCACCGGCGCCAGCCGCGGTATCGGGCGCGCCATCGCGCTCAAGTGCGCCGCTGACGGTGCCAATATCGTGATTGCGGCGAAGTCCGATGAGCCACACCCCAAGCTGCCCGGTACCATCCATTCGGTGGCGGCCGAGGTGGAGGCGGCAGGCGGCAAGGCGCTGGCGCTCAAGGTGGATGTGCGCGAGGAAGACCAGGTGGCTGAAGCCATGGCGCAGGCCGCGGATACTTTTGGTGGCATCGATGCGGTGGTCAATAATGCCGGTGCCATCAATCTCACCAATGTGGAGTCCACCTCGCCCAAGCGCTATGACCTGATGCAGACGGTCAACAGCCGCGCGGTTTACCTGACCGCCCACCTGGCGATTCCCTACCTGAAGAAATCCAGCTGCGGCCATATCCTCAGCCTGTCGCCGCCGATCAACCTGCAGCCGCAGTGGCTGGGGCCGTTTGCGCCCTACGCCCTGTCCAAGTTTGGTATGACCATCCTCAGCATGGGCCTGGCCGAGGAGCTGCACGAAGCCGGTATCAGTGTTGCAACCCTGTGGCCGCGCACCCTGGTGGCGACTGCGGCGATCGAGTTTGCGGTGGGCAACCGCGAGATGTTCCAGCAGAGCCGCAAGCCGGCGGTAATGGCTGATGCCGCCTACGAAATCCTGGTGACGGAAAACATGGCCCTGAGCGGCCGGCAGGTTATCGATGAGGAGCTGCTGGGGGAGCGCGGGGTAAGTGATTTTACGGATTACGCGCACAATCCGGACAATGCGGCCAACCTGGCCCTGGACCTGTTCCTGGATCCGTAAGCCGTCGTGGGGGAGGTAAGATGACGACTGACAATAACCTGTTTCAGGATGCGCTGGGCGAGCTGGGAGACGTGCGCCCGATCGAGCAGGAGCGCAAGGTCGCGCTCAGGAAGGATGACCCGCGCAACCGGGTAAACCGGCAGGCGCGTCGCGAGGCCGCCACTGCGGAAACCGCACGCGAACTGAACCCGCTGGGGGGGGAGTTCGTGGAGCCGGTGGATCCCTGGGATCCGCTGGAGTTCAAGCGCGATGGCGTACAGAACGGCGTTTACCGCAACCTGCGCCTGGGCAAGTACCGCGTGGATGCCCGCCTTGACCTGCACCGGCACACGGTGGAGATGGCCCGCCGGGCACTGTTCGAATTTGTGCGCGACTGCCTGGAAGCTGACGTGCGCTGCGCCCTGGTTACCCACGGCAAGGGCGAGGGGCGCAAGCAGCCGGCGCTGCTGAAAAGCTGTGTTAACGCCTGGCTGCCACAGTTGCCCGAGGTGCTGGCATTCCACAGCGCGCAGAAGCAGCATGGTGGCCTGGGGGCGACCTATGTGTTGCTGCGCAAGAGCGAGCGCAAGCGCCAGGACAACCTGGAGCGTCACCAGCGCCGCAAGTAAAGCCCTTCCCCCCGGCGCCGGGCGGACACAAGGTCCGCCCCTGCGGGCAGTGCGGGTAAACCCCAGGCCGAATTTCCTTGCCCTTTCGTGGTGGGGCCACAGACACGCCTCGATCCATTGCCACCGTAGCTGTAGGGGCGGACCTTGTGTCCGCCCTTTTCCTCACATGGCTAACCCCCTTTGTGATCGCCGGCGCAGGCCGTGATCCTGATATGTTCAGGTACAGCGGGAAACTGTCCACGATAAATATTTACCTGGGAGAGATTCTGGGAAAAATAAAGAGCTGGGCGTATGTGGGCAGGGAGTTTTCAGGGGATTTAATTTGTTTGTAATTTTTCCGGCCTATCATCCCTTTCCAGCGAATGGCTGACCGGCCGCACCGTCAAGGTCGTGTGGGTGGTGCAGGCTTCGTTGATCTTCTCTCATCATCTTGATTGCGTAAATCGCGCTTGCGGCCCACTGCGGGCCGCTTTCTTTTTATTCCCCGGTATTGGCCAGGTAACCGTCCGCGCGGGTTCAGGGTGGCGGGGTTTCCGCGGGCTGGAATTCCAGCCTGGTTGCGCCTGCAGCTCCCTCGAGAATCAACAGCTCGCCATCGAACGACAGTCGCTCGGTCTGCGGCAGGGCCAGCAGGAAATCCTGCTCCAGTTCGCTGCTGTCGCGAAGGTCGATCATCGGGGCAACCGCGGGGGCTTTCGGCCAGGAAAGCTGGTCGCCGGAGCGGGACAGCCGGCCAGTGTAGGGGTTGGAACCGGAGTTACCACGAACATACCCCAGTGCATCGCAGGTGAAGTAGGGGCGCTCCCGCATCAGCTTGCGCCACAGCAGGCCAGTACGATGCTCCCGGCCATCCACCTTCAGGCTTTTCAGTAGCCAGGGTTGCCCGCAGAGAGAGCGTGGTTCCAGGCTCCCTGCCATATCCTCGCTGCCCGCCAGGCTACAGCCGTGCAGGGCGCTGGCAAGGGTCAGCAGGCAGGCGGTCAGTATTGGCAGGCGGGGATTCACCATATCGGGAAACTCGTTGTTTTTCCGGTATTTAAGCGAATATCGGCCTGGGTTACTGTGTCCCAGTTCAAGACTGTGGCCCGGTTAAGGACAGTACCCCGTCACAGCACTTTGCAGGACTGAAGGTGACGGGATCTATCAGTGTGATTACACGTCAGGGTTTGTGGGGGTCAGATTTCCGCCTTGACGAACTCGATGTAGATATCCCCCGGCGGGTCGCGCAGGATCAGGCGGTTGCCTCCGGACTTGGTAAAAGCCTGGCGGGTGCCGGCCAGCGCGCGCAGGAACTGGTTTTCCTGCTGCATCAGTGGCTCCGGCCCGGCCATCTTGGTGGATGCAAAGCTGGAAGTGTCCCAGAGGATCAGCCCGTTATCGGTAATCTGCAGGGAGCCGCGGTAGGTGTTGATGCCGCTCTTGCCCATCACGTTGCCTTCCCGGTTGCACAGGAAAGTGAAGCGGCCGGTATCCTCGACCGACACCATGTCACCATTGAGGCGCAGGCGCTTGAGTTCCCACCGGTTACCGCAGACACTGCCGAGGCTGCCGGCACTCTGGGTCACCTGGGGTTCGTCTGTGCCGATGCCGATACAACCGGTCACCACAATGGCCAGTCCCGCCAGCCATAATTGCGCCAGTCTACTCATAACCGTATCGCTCCATGCTCGCATGCAAAAAGGCGGCGCAACTTCCCTGCGCCCATGGCCAAGCTTAGTCCCTGCCCGATGCCACTGCCGCCGGTCCGGATGATTTCGGCGACAAGCTATGCTTACAGGGTGTTACACGCCCCCAGCTGGAATGGAACTGGAACCAAGGGATCCCGGCTTCACCATGTTCAGACGTACAAAAATTGTCGCGACACTCGGCCCGGCTACCGACAAGGCCGACGTGCTCGCACACCTGATCAGCGCCGGTGTGGATACCGTGCGTCTCAACTTTTCCCACGGCCAGGACAGCGACCACCGCCGCCGCGCCGATGAGGTCCGCGCCGAAGCAGCACGGCAGGGGCGGCATGTGGCGGTACTCGGGGACCTGCAGGGTCCGAAGATCCGGGTGGGGCGATTCAGTGAAGGCCGGGCTCACCTGGAAAAGGGCACTGCCTTCACCCTGGATCCACAATGGCAGTCCGGGGGCGGTAATGGCACTGGCGTATCGGTGGACTACCGGGAGCTGGCCGCCGACTGCGCCCCGGGCGATATCCTGTTACTGGACGACGGGCGCCTGCGCCTTGCGGTAGAAACCGTGGTCGACAATGTGGTGCACACCCGGGTCGAGGTGGGTGGCTGGTTGTCGAACAACAAGGGCATCAACAAGCTCGGTGGCGGGCTTACCGCGCCGGCACTGACCACCAAGGATCGCCGCGATATCGAGCTGGCGGCCCAGCTGGAGGTCGATTACCTGGCGGTGTCCTTTCCCCGCGATGCCGATGATATCCAGCAGGCGCGGCAGCTGCTGCGCACCGCCGGCGGGCAGGCGCATATCGTCGCCAAGATCGAGCGCGCCGAAGCGGTAGCGGACGAGGAAAACCTGGATCGGCTGATCCTGGCCAGTGATGCAGTCATGGTGGCCCGGGGCGACCTTGCAGTTGAGATTGGCGACGCCGAACTGATGGGGGTGCAGAAATACCTGATCAAGCGCGCCCGCTACCTGAACCGGGTGGTAATCACTGCCACCCAGATGATGGAATCGATGATCTCCAGCCCGGTGCCCACCCGTGCCGAAGTGTGCGACGTGGCCAATGCGGTGCTGGACGGCACTGATGCTGTAATGCTGTCGGCGGAAACCGCGGCGGGGGATTACCCGGTGGATACCGTCGAGCATATGGCCGAGGTGATCCTGGGGGCCGAAAAGCACCGGGTCCTGCGCCGGCCGCCCCGGGTCATGCAGGATAATTATCCCGCCGGCGACGAGTGCATCGCCATGGCGGCGATGACCATCGCCAACCACTGCCGGGATATCAAGGCCATTATCTGCCAGACCGAAACCGGCAACACTGCCCTGCTGATGTCGCGTGTGCGCGCGGATATTCCCATCTTTGCCTTCTGCCGGCACCAGTCTTCCTGTAACCGGGTGGCACTTTACCGGGGGGTGGATCCGGTACACATGCAGGTCGAGGGGTTGGATGCGATGGCCCGGGATGAACAGGCAATCCGCCACCTCAAGCTGCGAGGGTTCCTGAAGCCCGGGGATTTTGCACTGGTCTCCCGCGGTTACCACCAGGACGTCGGTGGCAGTACCGATACATTGCGTATTATGCAGGTGGAGTAATACCGATGCCCGGGCGGCTTTCATTACCCGAGGGGGAAATCGTATAGTTAAGGCTGTACCGGGCAATAGCAGAAACTGGCGCAGCAATGCTGAACAGAAATATCGTGCGGGCCGGCGTGCTCGCCACTTTCGCAGTAACAATTGCAATATCAGGCGGGTGCGCTTCCCCCGGTGCACCGGTAGCGAAGCCCACCGGGCATACTTCACTCTCCTGCCAGGGAGACCCGGCGGTAGGTGTAATCGCCAGCGATGCCTCCCACAGGCGCCTGGCTGCGGCCTTCTTCCGTGAGGGCAGTCGCTTCCAGTTACGTAACCTGTATACCGAGGAAACGCAGGTGCTTTTCGATGGCAAGCCGATCTTCGAGCAGTGTTCCGGTATTGCCAGGACCATCGACAGCGAAGCGCGGGCCCGCGAGATCCTCAGGCTTGCCGGCACCGGGCACTGGCAAAAGCTGGTGGGCACCAGGGTATTTGCCTGTCGCAATGATCGCGCCGGCTGGTTTTTCTTCCTGAAAGAGCCGGGCGGTTTTATCGGCTACGCGGGCAAGCGCCAGTTGCCGGTATTCCTGGTCGGTATGCAATGCGAGCCGGACCAGTAGCCTGGAGTGCCTGCGCCGGCGCGACCGGTTTACGAGCGCACGCAACGCACCAGCGTTTTGGTTTCCAGCTCCTGTTCCACACAGTGAAATTTCTGGCCGTTCAGGCTCAGTGCTCTGGGGGATCCCTCGGGCGCGGTCGTGCTGGCACAACCGGCAACTCCTGTCGCCAAGGCCACTGCTAGCAGAATACAACCTAATTTCTGCACCGCAGATACCTCGTGTTTTCGGGTTTTCAGTCGGAAAAACAATGCATCTCCTGACAGCCTAGGGGAACCAGGTGTCAATGTGAGGCTTGCGGCGCCAATTTGTGCAAAGCCACGCCGATCACATCAGCCGGGTCTTTCGTCAAACCTGTAGGGGCGGACCCCGTGTCCGCCCTTTTCCTGCACAGCCCGCGATCCCGTGGCCAACCCACTGCAGGTGATATTTTCCCAGTAGCCGGCCGGGCGGACGCAAGGTCCGCCCCTGCTAGGAAATCGTACGTAATCACCCGGAAGGCAGGATATCGGTAAGCGTCGGTGCCAGGATGGACGGGAGGTACAGAAACAAAAAAGCCGCGCTCCGAAAGGAGCGCGGCAAGTCGTATGCTCAAGGAGCGTGGGGAGCAATCCGGCTCCCCCGAGAGAAAAGTTCCTGTGAGAAGAAAGGTTAGAAGTTGTAGCTGCCGGTCAGGGCGATGGTGCGCGGGGCACCGTAGAACCCGGTATCGAATGGCCCGCCGAAGGCGTAACCGGCGATGCGGTATTCCTCATCGGCCAGGTTTTTGCCCACCAGGCCCAGCTGCCAGCTGCTGTCCGGGCTGTAGTAGGTGGCTGTCATGTCCACCAGGGTATAGGCCTCCTGGTCCAGCAGGCTGGGTGTTTCGAAAATCTGCGTATCGGCACGGTAGGAGATGGTCGGGTTGATGACCAGTTCCGCACCGCTCTGGAAGGGCAGGGAATAGTTCAGCTGGAACATCGCGGTGGTATCCGGGGTGTTCTGCAGGTCGCGCTGATCGGATACGTCCACGCCGCCGGTGATGAATTCCAGGAATTCAGTATCAGCGTAACCCAGGGCCAGGTTGGCCATGAGGTTGTCAGTCATGGC
Organism: Microbulbifer sp. YPW16; assembly: GCF_021290385.1. Taxonomy (GTDB): domain Bacteria; phylum Pseudomonadota; class Gammaproteobacteria; order Pseudomonadales; family Cellvibrionaceae; genus Microbulbifer; species Microbulbifer zhoushanensis. The sequence goes on along the minus strand of NZ_CP089928.1, from coordinate 2,162,439 downwards.
GAGCGTTGCTTCCAGTTCAAGGCCCTGGATCCGGGCCTCACCGGCGTTCAGCACGGCACTGGCAAAGCCACCACCCTCGACGAACTGCTGAACAGTTACCTGCATATCTTTGTAGTCAGCGCGGAATGCGGCGGCGTTCAGGCGCAGGCGATTGTCGAAGAGATCCGATTTCACACCGAATTCATAGGTATCGACGGTCTCCGGGTCAAAGCCGTCAACAGTTGACGGCAGCTGGCTGGCATCGCCACGCATGTCGAAACCGCCACTCTTGAAGCCAGCGCTATAGGTCGCGTAGACCATGGTGTCGTCGTCGATCTGGTGGTCGATGCCGATATGCGGGGTGAACTCACCCCAGCTGTCACTGTTTTCATAGTCGGTCAGGGCGCCAAGGAAGATCGCCGGGTCGCCGCCGGGTTTGTACTTGTTGGCGAACAGCGGGCTGTAGGTGCCGGCAAAGTTGCCCTTGAATACTTCTGCATCTTTCTCGTCGCGGGTGTAGCGACCGCCGAGGCTCAGGTTCCAGTCGGCAGCAAAGCTCCAGTTGTAGTGGGCGTAGGCCGACAGGCTGGTGGTATCAACGGAACCGGCAACCTGTTGGGTCAGGCCTACCGGAAGAATCGGGTTGGCGGGGTCCGGGTTGAGGTTCAGGTAACCCAGTACTGCGTCAAAGGCACCGGCGGCGGTACCGGTGTAGTAGTAAATGCCGGTTACCAGGTCGGAGTTGGTACCGGTCCAGTTCAGCTGGAATTCCTGCGAGGTCTGGTCGTCCTCGTAGTAGGCCGGCACATCGAAGTCCGGGCGATTGACACTGTCGAAGTCGATGGCGGTCTCGGTCTCACCCTGGCGGTAGGCAGTGGTGGACTTGAGGGTGACACTGTCAGAGACGTCCCACTCGGCGGTAACAGAAGCACCGCTGGTTTCCACCAGGTTGTCGTACAGCATGTTGGACTGGGTGTCGTAGACGCTATCGAGCACCGGCTCGCCAGCCAGGCCCGGGGCAAAGCGATGGCCGTGCTTGGGTGCGGATTTGTCTGTGGTCTGGTCTGCGGCAATACGCACCCAGAGGTCGTCCGACGGGTTGAGTTCCAGGGCTGCCCGGGCACTGACCACGTCTTTGTTGTACTGCTCGTCCCCGGTGATGACGTTCTCGCCATAGCCGTCGCGCTGGAAGCTGGCGATGGCGCCGCCCAGGTAGACGCCGTCGGCGATGGCGGTGGAGCCGGCCACTTTCAGGTCGGTCTGGCTGTAGCTGCCCAGGGCGCCGCTGACACGGAGGGTCGGGTCACCGGTCATCTTCTTGGTGACGTATTTGACCGCACCACCGATGGTGTTCTTGCCGTACAGGGTACCCTGCGGGCCGCGCAGGACTTCCACGCGCTCAACGTCGAGGATGTCCAGTACAGCGCCCTGTGGGCGAGCCAGGTAAACGTCATCCACGTAGATACCAACACCCGGCTCGAAGCCCCACAGCGGATCCTGCTGGCCGATGCCGCGGATATAGGCAGTCAGGGTAGAGTTGGTGCCGCGGCTGGCCTGCAGGGTGGTGTTCGGGGACAGCTTCTGGATATCGGTCAGGTCGCTGACGCCGTTCTGCATCAGCACGTCTTCGCTGATCGCGGTCACGGCCACCGGAACTTCCTGCAGGGACTGCTCACGCTTCTGCGCGGTCACGGTGACTTCCTCCAGCGCCGGCTGTTGGGCGTAGCTGAAGGTGGCGCCGCAGGCCAGCATTACGCCGGCGGCCAGGGGGTGGAATTTTATTGCTCTCATCGTGGCACTCTCCATTCACCAATTTATGGTTTTTATCGATGGTTCCACTGTATCCGCTCATGGCCCACTTGCCTGTTAGACCAAGGTATGACGCGGTTACAGCTGCGGGTGGAGGACAACTGTCACTGGCTGGGGTAAGGTTTGACGAAACCGGCGGGAATACCCCGCGGTCGCAACTGCCCGCCCAGCGCGGGCAGTTAAAAAGAATAAACAAAAACGATTAGGTGTGCGCGTTTGTTTAGCCTGACCACACTGGCAGCCGTGGCCCTGGCCTACCTGCTGCTCCTGTTTGCCATTGCCTTCTGGGGTGACCGCCTGCCGGCGGCGCGTATCCGCCCGTTCAAGCCACTGATGCTCGCCCTGGCCGGTACCTACACCAGTGCCTGGATGTTCTTCGGTACCCCGGCGCAGGCGGTGGAGGAAGGCTGGCTGGTGCCGCCCACATTTGTCGGTGCCACCCTGATGCTGGTTTTCGGCGCGCCGCTGCTGGCCCGGTTTGTCAGGCTGTCCAAGCAGCAGGGCTCAACCTCCATTGCCGACTTTATCAGCGCGCAGTTCGGCGGTTCGGCCTGGCTCGCGGCGGCGGTCGCAGTGCTCGCCCTCGTGGCCATTCTGCCCTACCTGGCCCTGCAGTTACGTGCCGTTGCGGACAGTTTCCTGTTCCTTGGGGACAGCGGGGAGCTCAATTCCTCCGTGGTGACCGGGCTGGTCAGTGTCACCCTCGGCGCCTTCGCCCTGCTGTTCGGCACCCGCCATATCAACAGCAGCGAGCACCGCAATGGCATGTTGCTGGCGGTGGCCTTCGAGGCACTGGTGAAGATCGGCGCGATCGCGGCGGTGGCCTGGTTCGTGCTGGGTGGTGCCTACGACGGTGCGGCGGACCTGGTGCGCGAGGCGCTGACCAGTGAGCGCGCGGCGCGCCTGGAGAGCCAGCGGCCCGCGGACACCGGCTTCCTGGCGGTGGTGGTGCTGGGGATGGCCGCCATGTTCTGCCTGCCGCGGCAGTTCCATATCCTGATGATCGAGAGTGACAGCGAGCGGGATATCGGCCCGGTGCGCAAGCTGATCCCCCTCTACCTGGGGATCCTGTCCGCCGCCATCCTGGTGGTGGGTTACGGTGGCCTGTTGTGGCTGCCGGACAGCCAGGCCAACCCGGAGCGCTTCGTGCTCGGCATTCCCCTGCAGAGCGGCTCGCCGGCGCTGGCCCTCTTCGCATTTGTGGGCGGGCTCTCGGCCGGTTCCAGCATGGTGATCATCGCCACCATCGCCCTGTCCACCATGATTGCCAATACGCTGGTGGTGCCTTTCTGGCTGCAGCGCCTGCGGGCTCAGGCGGGCGCTGCCGGCCAGGGCGCACTGGGCTCCGACCTGCGGCGGGTGCGGCGGGTCATCATTGCGGTGATCATGCTGGCCGCCTTTGGTTTCAACGAGATCATGGACGCCGGCGTGCGGCTGGGTACCTTTGGCCTGCTGTCCCTGGCGCTGGTGGCCCAGCTGGCACCCTCGATGCTGGCGGCCGTGTGCTGGCCGGGGCACTGGCCGCGCCTGCGCGCCGGCGGCGTGGTGGCCGGCCTCGCAGTTGGTGCCGCCGTCTGGTCCCTGTCGGCGCTGCCGGCGGCCCTGGGCGGGAATGACCTGGTATCCGCGGCGCTGGGACTGGCCTGGAACCCGCTGTCGATTGCCGCCCTGTTCGGCCTGGGCCTGAATATGCTGGTGCTGCTGCTGGTGTCGGTGCTGCTGGACCGCTGGCGACCGCTGCATCGCGGCGGCGCCGAGGTGCCGGTGGACCGGGAGCGGCTGCGGGCCCTGCTGGCGCGGTTTGTCGGTGACGATGCCGCCGCCCGCACCTTCAGCGGTATTGAAACCGGTGCGCCGGGTGCGGCCGGTCCCGGGATAACCGAGCCCACCGCAGACGTCTATCGGGAAACGGTGGAGAAGATCCTGGCCGGGATCGTCGGCTCCACCAGTGCCCGGCGCCTGGTGCGCCAGCCGCTGGGCAGCGAGGATGGCGCGCAGACACTGGAGCAGGCCTCGGCCATCTACCAGTTTGGCCGCGGCCTGCTGCAGAGCAGCATCGACAATATCGACCAGGGCATCTCGGTGGTGGATGCCAACCTCAACCTGGTGGCCTGGAACCGGCGCTATGTGGAGCTGTTCCGCTATCCGCAGGAAATGATCTATGTGGGCCAGCCGGTGGCCGAACTGGTGCGCTACAACGCCAGTCGCGGCGAGTGCGGGCCGGGGGCGGTGGAGATGCATGTACAGAAGCGCGTCGACCACCTGCGTGCGGGCACGGCCTACCGTGTACAGCGGCACCGCACTGATGGCACGGTACTGGAGATCCGCGGCAATCCGTTACCGGGCGGCGGGTTTGTAACCACTTACACCGACGTTTCCGATTACCAGAATGCGCTGGCGGAACTCACCGAGGTGCGGGATTCCCTGGAGCAGAAGGTGACGGCGCGCACCGCCGAGCTGGAGCAGCTCAACAGCGAGCTGCACGCCGCCAGTGCCGGCAAGACCCGGTTCCTGGCAGCGGCCAGCCACGACCTGGTGCAGCCGCTCAATGCCGGCCGCCTGTTCCTCGATGCCCTCTCCGCGCGCCAGCTGGACCAGGACAGCCGTCGCCTGTTGACCCGGGCCGACAGCGCCCTGGCCGCGGCGGAACAGCTGATCACCGATATGCTGCAGATTGCGCGTATGGACGCCGGGGACATTCACCCGAAGATCCAGCCGGTGCCGCTGGACCGGATTCTCGACGACGCGGTGGCCCAGGCGCGCCTGGCCGCCGAGGCTCGCGGTATCCAGCTGCGCTATCGCCCCAGCGATGCCTGGGTACATACCGATGAGAAAATGCTGCGGCGGGTGGTGCAGAACCTGCTCGACAACGCGGTGAAGTACACCCGTGAGGGTGGCGTGCTGCTGGCGGTGCGCCGCCGCGGCAGCGGCGTCTCGCTGGAAGTGTGGGATACCGGCAGTGGTATCGAGGCCTCGCAGCAGCGGGATATTTTCCGCGAGTTCTGTCGTCTCGGTGGCGTCGAGCGCGAGCATGGCTATGGCCTGGGCCTGGCCACGGTGGAGCGGCTGTGCCGGTTGCTGGAATCGCCCATCAGCCTGTCCTCCGCCCCCGGGCATGGCAGCGTTTTCCGGGTGCTGTTGCCCCAGGCGCAACCGGTCACCGGTGGCCAGGTGATCCCGGCTGCGGCGCGCCCCGCGGGTCGCAGCCTCAACCTGGATGTGCTGTGCGTGGACAATGAACCCGCCATCCTCGAGGCGATGCAGGCGCTGCTGGGCGGCTGGGGTTGCCAGCTGCGCTGCGCCCTGGGCCGCGAAGAGGCGCTGGCCATGGCGCAACCGGACCTGTTGCTGATGGACTTCCACCTGGACGACGAATGCGACGGGATCGCCCTGGCGCGGGAGCTGATGGAGTACTGGGGCACCACCGTGCCCTGCGTGATCATTTCCGCGGAAAATACCGATACCGTGAAGGCCAGTGCCCAGCAGCGCGGCTGGCAGTTCCTGCAGAAACCCCTGCGCCCGGCAGCATTGCGGGCCCTGTTGCAGGCGCGCCAGCGCGACCTGGCGGGGGCGGTCGGCGAGGGCCCTGCGACCAAGGTCGTATAGCGGCGGGCAGGTGTCACGCGCAGTCTATCCGGAAGAACCCTGTAGGAGCGGCCCATGGCCGCGATTTTCCGGATGGCATGTCCGCAGCCAGATCGCGGCCATGGGCCGCTCCTACGGCAATCCCCTGTTATCTGCCGGGGGCGATGATGACAACAACGAGGTACCGAAAATAATGAAAAAATACCTGCTGGAAATTCTGATGTTCAGCGCCTATGCGCTGTTCGCCGCATCCTGGGTCTCCGGCGCGATGCTGACGCCGCAGATCCAGGCCTCATTCGGTGAGGAGGGCTTTGCCAACGCCACCTGGGGCAGCCTGATGATCACCATCGCCAAGATCGTGGGCAACCTGGCGGCGGCCATGGTGTTGGTGCGGCTGGGTGCCAAGCGCGCTTTCACGCTGGCCATGTTGCTGATTGCTGCCGGTGGCATCGGCGCTTTCGCCGGTGACTACAGCAGCTGGTTGCTGTCGCGGTTGGCGCTGGGCCTGGGTGGTGCGCTGGCCATTGTCTATTTCAACCCGGTGGTACTGCATTATTTTGCCGCCGAGGAACGCCCGCTGGTCAACGGGATCAACGCGGCCGCTTTCAATACCGGCAACCTGCTTGCGCTGTTGTCCACGGGTGCGTTGACCACCTGGCTGGGGAGCTGGGAGTCGGTGGTGGGCCTGTACGGCATCATGGTGGTGGCACTGGCCCTGCTGTGGTGGCTGGCGGCAGAGAACTTTTCCCTTGATGGCAACCGCCCCGGCGATGCGCCGGTGGAAAAATATGGCCTGCGCGAGGGGGTACGGGAGGGATTCAACTGGTGGCTGCCGCTGGCTTATTGCGGCGTGCTGACCTGCTACATCGCGGTCTTCTCGCTGTTTCCCCTGATTGACGGCTTTGCCGTGGCCAGCAGCCACCTGTCGGCAGTGATGATCGCCGCCGGTATGGTGGGCACGGTGGCCGGTATTATCGTCACCAAACGCTACCCGTTGCGCCTGCCGGTGCTGCGTTACGCGGGGCTGGCGCTGGTGATCTTCGCCGCCCTGATGCTGGCCAGTCGCAACCCGGTGATTGCCTATGCCGCGGCGGCGCTGGCAGGGTACTTTATGTTCCTGCCCATGACCGCGCTGGTGACGCTGCCGCAGGAACTGCCGGGCATGACGCCGGGGCGTATCACCGTCACTTTCGCCATGTTCTGGTCTATCTCTTACCTGATCGCGACCCTGCTGATTTACGCCGCGGGATTACTGGCGGACATGAGTGGCGAGCCAGCGCTGGCGGCCTACTTTGCCGTGGCCTGCTCCGCATCCCTGTTCGTATTCTCGTTCCTGTTGCCGGAGTCCGGCCGCGGGGTTAGCGAAGAAAAAACAGAAGCCGTGAATGAGGAGGGTGGTGAGGAAAATGCGACAGCTTGATGCAAAACTGGAGGAGTGGCTGCAGGGCTTCAATGCCCAGCTGGAACAGCTGAAGGCCGCGGGCTTCGAGCCCACGCCCATCACTGCCCGCGAGGGGCTGGCCAACCTGACCCGTGGCTTCGTCGAGGCGGGCCCGGATATGGCCGTGTGCGAAACCGTGGTGCCGGGCAAGCATTACAATGTGCCGGTGCGGATCTACCAGCCGGAAACAATGTCCCCCGGGCCGGCAATCATCTTCAGCCACGGCGGTGGCCATATGGCCGGCAGTGTGACCGTGTACGATCCCATCTGCCGCCGCATAGCAGCTGCCTGCGAGCGTACGGTGATCTCTGTCGATTACCGGCTGGCCCCTGAAAACCCCTTCCCGGCCGGTGTGGAAGACCTGCTGACCGTAGTGCGCGGTGCCGGCCCGGCACTGGACCGGAAGGGCATCGTTCACAATGGCCACTGGATCCTGGTGGGCGATTCCGGCGGCGGCGCCATGACCGCCAGCGCCTGCCGCCTGCTACAGCACGAGCGCCACAATGTGGCCGGCCAGGTGCTTATTTACCCGAGCCTGGACTACACCATGCAGCTGCCCTCCATTGTGGAGAATGGCAGCGGTTACCTGCTGGAAAAGGAAAAGATCGGCTGGTATTTCGACAATTATTTCCAGGGGGCGGAGAACCGCAGCCAGTGCTCCCCCCTTTATGGCGAGTTCACCGCCAACCTGCCGCCTAGCCTGGTTGTCACCGCGGAGTTCTGCCCCTTGCGGGATGAGGGGATTGCCTACGTAAAACGGCTCAACGATGCCGGCGTGGAGGCACAGTGCCTGCATTTCGATAACATGATCCACGCCTTCCTGAATATGGAGGCCCTGGTGCCGGATGCCTGTGCGCGCTTCTACCGCCATACGGCGGAGTTTGTGCACGGGCTGTCATAGCCCAAACCCAGGCGTGCCCGGTCGCGGCCAGCGGCCGCTCCTACGGAGTGAGCTGTAAATCCAATGCGAATAAACCGTAGGGGCGAACCTTGTGTTCGCCCGGGTCCTGTGGCCGTGCACTGTGGCCGGGCGGACACGAGGTCCGCCCCTACAGGGAAAACGGGCGTAACTTGATTTCTCTTGCCTGCCGGCGTCGAGAGCAGGTTCCCTACAGCTGGGTCAGCCCCTGCGCCTCGCGGATCAGTTGTTTGCGGTCGCGCAGCTCCAGCTTGCGCAGGATGGCGGTGACGTGGCTTTTGACGGTGGGCTCGGTAATGTCGAGCTCGTAGGCAATTTGCTTGTTCAGCTGGCCCTGGGCAATCATGTGAAAGATACGCAGCTGCTGGGGGGTCAGCAGCGCCAGCCGCTGGCCCAGGCCGTCCTGGCAGGGCTCGGCCAGCACCTCCTCATCGAACCACTGCTCTCCTTCAAGCACCGCGGCGATACAGCGGGCAATTTCCTCCGGTCGGGCTGTCTTTGACAGGAAACCGCTGGCGCCCAGGCTGGCCGCCTGCTGGATCACCGTGTTTTTGTCACTGCCGGAAACCACCACCACCGGGATCGCGGGGAAATCGTGGCGCACCTGGGCCAGGCCGTTGAAACCCTCGCTGCCGGGCATATTGAGGTCCAGCAGCAGCAGGTCGACATCGTGGGAGTTGAGCTGGGCCAGGGTCGAATCCAGGTCCTCGCTCTGCAGCAGCGCGGAGGACTGGAATTGCCGCGTCAGGGTTGCGGCGAGCGCGTCGCGATAGAGGGGATGGTCATCGGCAATCAGCAGTTGGTAACTCACAGGGCACCCTGATTTAACTTTATTGTGCGGGTGCCGGAAATACTACTGCGCGGTCCAGCCCCCGTCCACTGGCAGGGAGGCGCCGGTAATGGTTTCGGCGAACTCTCCGCAGAGGTAAACCACCAGCTCGCCAATCGCCTCCGGGCGTGTGGTGCGGGGCATGGGTTGCTTGGCGCCCACCAGTTGCGCCCGCGCCCGGTCCAGGTCGATCCCCTCTTCCCGGGCGATAGCCTCGATCTGGGGCTGGATCAGCGGCGTCTCCACCCAGCCGGGGCAGACCGCATTGGCGGTAACACCGCAATCGGCATTCTCCAGCGCCATCACCTTGGTCAGGCCGATCAGTCCGTGTTTGGCGGCGCAGTACGCTGCCTTCTCCGCCGAGGCCACCAGGCCATGCACGGAGGAAATATTGACTACCCGGCCCCAGCCAGCGGCCCGCATATCGGGCAACACTTCCCGGGCGAGGTAGAAGGCGGCACTGAGGTTTACAGAAATGATTTTTTGCCAGGCATCACTGGGAAATTCATGGCTGGCGGCGGTGTGCTGGATACCGGCATTGTTCACCAGCACGCCGGGATTGCCCAGGGCCTCGCGGGTGTCTGCTGCCAGCTCCTGGCAACCACTCTCCGAGGCAATATCCGCGTTGCTGAAACCGCTGTCGATAGCGTACGTCTCGCTGAATTCCCGCTGCAGCCTTTCCCCCTCTGCACGATCCACCAGGCCGTGCAGCATGATGGGGTGGCCGCTTCGGGCCAGGCTGTGGGCAATGGACAGGCCGATACCACTGGTGGAACCGGTAATCAGGGCTGGTTTCTTATTATTCCGCTGCACAGAAAACTCCCGCGGCTATGCCGTCGCCCTGGCCCTACCGAGCAATCTCAGGCCACAGGCGGACTGTTTATTCGACTGTGGAAAATCCTATCAGGGGGGCGTAGGCAGGTCTGTATGACCAAGGTATGAGGCGAGCATGCAGGTAGGCAGCAGCCAGGGGGATGGGCGTCAACCCATACCCCTGGTGGAAGCAGGTAATGCCTGCAATTCAGCGGCGCAGGCGATGGCTGCCGCCGCGGTAGCGGGTGCCGCCATGATAGCGGTGATGCCCCCGGTAGCGCGTACCGCCGTGATAATGCCGGCCGCCACGGTAATAGTTGTGGCCACGGTAGTGTCGGTAGCCTCGGTAGCGCGGGTAACCGCGATAGTAGCTGCGGTAGCGCGGGTGATACCGGTAGCGGTAGTAGCGTGGTGACGAGTAATAGAGGTACACGCTGCTGGATGGGTAGGTATAGGGATAGCTGGAGTAATAGCCTCCCGACGAGTAGCTACCCGAATAGTAGCCGTCGGTCGCACAGGCGCCGAGCGTGAGCGCTGCACAGACCGTGACGGCGACCAGTCCGGTCTTCAGGGTCCTGTTCATGACGTCAGTCTCCGGTTGGGAAAGTTCCGGTAATTACGGCATTCCCTGCGGCCATCAACTGGCCGCTCGCCTGGTCTATCCAATGCGGCGGGCCCGCCCGGGGACGCGCCTGCCACGCTGAATGCTCAAATTTCGATAGTCTGAAATCACAGTGGGCGGGGCCTGGCGGGTAGTGGCCGCGCCTGCTGGTAGCGGGGGCGGTAGCTGCCACCGCGCCAGTAATAATCCGGGTGGCGCACGTTATGGCAGACACCACCGCGGTTGCGGTGACAGTGGTAGTAGCGCCCCTGTACCCGGTAACGCGTATCACTGGAGTAGCTCCGGCTGACGTAGCCGTCACTGGTGCAGGCGGGCAGGGCCAGCGAGCCCGCGACGAGGACAGCAGTGCCGATGCCCGTGGGCAGCAGCCTGCCAGGTAGCCATTGCATAAGACCTCCACGCCCTATGGCGGGTAAAACGTCTTACATTCAGCCTAGCACCGATGGCGTAGATTTCATCAAATCCGCATCAATGCGGGGGAGTACGTGGAGTGGCGGCCGGATGGAAGGTAGGTGGCCGCCCGCTGGGGGCGGCCAGACAGGAAGTTACTCCCCGGGTTCGACGGTATTGGTGGCGATCACACTGGCATCCTCCAGCGCCGCGGCGAGGCCGGGAATAAAGTTCACGCCCTGCTGCACTTGCATACTGGAACCCTCCAGGTCATCCCCAAAGGGCTGCAGGCGACCGCCCAGGCATTCGGACAGGAAAGCCTCTGTGGCAGCCATGAAGGACAGTCGGTTTTCCGGTTTCTGGAACCCGTGGCCCTCATCCGGGTACAGGATATAGCTGACCGGGATCTCCCGCTCTGCCATGGCCTGCACAATCTGGTCCGACTCCGCCTGCTTCACCCGCGGGTCATTGGCCCCCTGGCCGATCAGCAAGGGCCGCACGATCTGGTCGGCGCGATTGAGCGGTGAGCGTTCCGCCAGCATTTTCCTGCCCGACTCGGTCTCCGGGTTACCCACTGCCGCGTGCAGGGTATTGCGGAAGCTTTCCCAGTAGGGCGGGATGGATTCCAGCAGCGTGTTCAGGTTCGAGGGACCGACAATATCGACACCGCAGGCGAATTTCTCCGGTGTGAAGGTCAGGCCCACCAGGGTGGCGTAGCCACCATAGCTGCCGCCCATGATTGCCACTTCCCCGGGTGTGGTGATGCCCTGCTCGATGGCCCAGTCCACGGAATCAATCAGGTCGTCGTGCATGGCGCCGGCCCATTCACCATTGCCGGCATTGATAAACTCCTTGCCGAAGCCTGTGGAAGCGCGGAAGTTGACCTGCAGCACCGCGTAGCCACGGTTGGCCAGCCACTGGACCATGCCTGAATAACCGAAGGCATCGCGCCCCCAGGGGCCTCCGTGTACCAGCAGGACCATGGGCACCGGCGCCTCTGCATCGCCCTTGTTATCCACGTGCACCGGCAGCGTCAGGTAAGAAACCAGTTTCCTGCCGTCCCGCGAGGTGATGGTTTCCGGATACATGTTTGCCAGCGGCAGGCCGTCGAGTTTCGGGTGGGTCGAGAACATCGGTTCCAGCTTGTTGCTGTTGGTATCGAACACCATGTAAACCGGCGAGGCACTGGCGGTATCTTCGTAGAGGACCCACTTGCCCGCATCGAGGGTGGAGGCCAGGATACCCCAGTCGCCCTCTGTTTCCCTGTTCAGCACAGCGATATCGTTGGTGTAGGTGCCGTCGAGCGGAATCCACTCGTTGGTGTGGTACTGGACGGCATAGGCAATCGGTGTGTGCTTGCGGGGGTGCATAAGCACATCTGATATATCCGCTTTTTCCGATTCCGCCAGGACCTTTGAAGTCCCGCTTTCCAGCTGGTAGTGGACCAGCGTGGCCTTGTCGCGCCCGCGGCTGTCGAGCATGTAGATGCCGGCATTGGCGGCATCGAAGCCGAGGATGCTGGTAGTGAAGGTATCCTTCACGCCCACCTCGAACACTTCCTCCCAGCTGTCACCTGCCCGCGCGAAAACCTTGAAGCCGCCGCTGGGGGTGGATTTTGTTGCAAGCCTCAGGGTGAGTTCGTTGTCAAAATAGAAGCTCCGATACCCGTCGTTTTCGTACAGCAGTTCACGCTCGGCGGTCTTCAGGTCGACGCGGTAAAGGTCGTGCCAGCGGGGATCGCGGTCATTCATGCCGACGATGACCTCACCCGGCCGGGATTCACTCTGGGCGATCATTTCTGCGCGGACCCCCTCATAGGGGGACAGATCGGTGATCTCGCCGCTATCCAGCTCGATGCTGTACAGGTGCCAGTTTTCATCACCATTCTTGTCGCGGGTAAACAGCAGGTGTTCGCTGTCCAGGGCCCAGAAATGCAGGGGGATACCACGGCCTGTATCGCGGGTCACGGGTTTGGCCGCATCGATATCACCGGCGGGGGCCACCCACAGGTTCATCACCCCATCCAATGGTGCGCGGAAACTCATCAGCTTGCCGTTCGGGCTCAGGCGGCCCTGGTAGCGGCTGGGATTGCCGAACAGCAGCTCCCGGTCAATCAGTTTGACCTGCTGGATCGCAGGTTCCGGAGCGGCTGCTTCGGTTTCGGCAGTGGCCTGTTTTTCGCCGCCACAGGCGACCAGTAAAACGGAGAGTGAAATCCCCCCGAGGAACCCCAGAGAACTCTTGCTATTCCGGTTCATGTCTTTTCCCTTTTTTATTGAGCTGTACCTCCCGTTACCGCGCTTGCAGCATTGCACAGGCAGTTTCAATCGGGAAGGGAAGGAAAACGGATCCGGCGGTGGTGGCGCTAATTTGATTTTATTGGGGGGCAATAAAAAGGCGCCGGTCGAAACCGGCGCCTTGTGTATGCTGATTGCAGCAGGACGGCAGTGAAACGGCAGGGCCATTCACCCGGGGCTTACTCCCCGCTTGGCAGCATGTCCTGTTCCAGGAACGGCAGGTATGCGGCACTGGCCAGCAGTTGCTTGGCTTCCTCGATATCCGGGGCGAAGTAGCGGTCCTTGTCGTAGAAGCTGACGCGCTCGCGCAGCTTCGCCTTGGCCTGTTCCAGTTTATCGGTGCTCTTCAGCGGTGCACGGAAGTCCAGGCCCTGGCAGGCGGCCAGCAGTTCCACGGCGAGAATGCCGCAGGTATTGTCGGCCATGTCCCGCAGGCGGCGGCCGGCGAAAGTGGCCATGGAGACATGGTCTTCCTGGTTGGCGCTGGTAGGCAGGGAGTCGACGCTGGCCGGGTGGGCCAGGGACTTGTTCTCGCTCGCCAGTGCAGCGGAAGTCACCTGGGCGATCATAAAGCCGGAGTTCACCCCGCCATTTTCCACCAGGAAAGGCGGCAGGCCGGACAGGTTGGTGTCGATCAACAGCGCCATGCGGCGCTCGGAAAGTGCGCCGATCTCGGCCAGTGCCAGCGCCAGGTTGTCGGCGACCATTGCCACCGGCTCGGCGTGGAAGTTGCCACCGGAAATAATGTCAGAGTTTTCCGGATTTTCCTCGTCGGTAAATACCAGCGGGTTGTCCGACACACCGTTGGCTTCCGCCAGCAATACTTCCGCAGCAAAGCGGATCTGCTGCAGGCAGGCACCCATGACCTGCGGCTGGCAACGCAGGGAGTAGGGGTCCTGCACCTTTTCACAGAACTGGTGGGATTCGCCGATCTGGCTGCTGTCGCCCAGCAGCGCGCGATAGCTCGCCGCTACCTCGCGCTGCGCTTTCTGGCCGCGGACCATATGAATGCGGTCGTCGAATGGGCGGCGCGAGCCCTTGGCGGCTTCCAGCGACAGGGCGCCGGTGACGATACCGCCGGCGAACAGGTCCTCGGCGGCGAACAGGCCCAGCAGCGCAAAAGCGGTGGATGCCTGGGTGCCGTTCAGCAGGGCCAGGCCCTCTTTCGGGGCCAGGGTCAGCGCTTCCAGGCCGGCCTTTTGCAGGCCTTCGGCGGCGGGCCGGCGCTGGCCATCGATAAAGCATTCGCCCTCGCCCAGCAGTACCACGCTCATATGCGCCAGCGGTGCCAGGTCACCGGAGGCGCCCACGGAACCCTTTTCGGGAATGGCCGGGAAGACACCGGCATTGACCAGCTTGATCAGCGCATCGATGACCACCGGGCGCACACCGGAAAAGCCGCGCGCGAGTGAATTGATTTTCAGCACCATCAGCAACCGCACGGTGGCCTCGGCCATAAAGTGGCCGGTACCGGCAGCGTGGGACAGCACGATGGCGCGCTGCAGGGTTTCCAGGTCTTCCTTCTCAATCCGGGTGTTGGCCAGCAGGCCGAAACCGGTGTTGATACCGTAGACGGTGCGCCCTTCGCTCAGCACCTGTGCCACGGTTTTGGCGGATGCCTCGATCGCCGGGTAGGCGCCCTGGTCTAGGGACAGCTCAACCGGTTCACGGGCGACGCGGCGCAGCTGGGCCAGGCTCAGCTGGCCGGGGGTGATTTTCAGTTTGTACATAAATTCTCTCTTGTGCTTCGAGCGCGGAGCTCCAGCTCCGCTTCAGGCCCTGGGCCCGAGCCATATCAGGTTCCGGGGGCCGGCTTCGCCGGCGGGAGGAGCTGGCTGCGGAAGTGCCCTGGCTCCTCATTCCCGGGGTGTTAATCTTTCAGCATCGGCAGGTCGAGGCCCTGCTCGCGCGCACAATCCTTGGCGATGTCGTAACCGGCATCCGCATGGCGCATCACGCCGGTGGCCGGGTCGTTCCAGAGGACGCGCTCGATACGCTTGCGCGCCGCCTCGGTACCGTCACAGACGATCACTACGCCGGAGTGCTGGCTGAAGCCCATGCCCACACCACCGCCGTGGTGCAGAGAGACCCAGGTGGCACCGCTGGCGGTGTTCAGCAGGGCATTCAGCAGCGGCCAGTCGGAGACCGCATCGGAACCGTCCTGCATGGCCTCGGTCTCGCGGTTGGGGCTGGCCACCGAGCCGCTGTCGAGGTGGTCGCGACCGATGACTACCGGTGCTTCCAGTTCACCGCTGGCCACCATCTCGTTGAAGGCCAGCGCCAGGCGCGCACGATCCTTCAGGCCCACCCAGCAGATACGTGCCGGCAGGCCCTGGAACTGGATGCGTTCGCGGGCCATATCCAGCCAGTTGTGCAGCTGCGGGTCGTCCGGGATCAGCTCCTTTACCTTGGCATCGGTCTTGTAGATGTCCTCCGGGTTGCCGGACAGCGCCGCCCAGCGGAAGGGGCCGATACCCTGGCAGAACAGCGGGCGGATGTAGGCGGGTACAAAGCCGGGGAAATCGAAGGCGTTCTTCACACCCTCTTCCAGTGCCATCTGGCGGATGTTGTTGCCGTAATCCAGGGTGGCGGCGCCGCGACGCTGCAGTTCCAGCATGGCTTCCACCTGCACGGCCATGGACTGCTTGGCCGCCTTCACCACGGCCGCCTCATCTTTCTTGCGCATCTCGGCGGCGTATTCCATCGTCCAGCCCTTCGGCAGGTAGCCGTTCAGCGGGTCGTGGGCGGAAGTCTGGTCGGTGACCGAGTCCGGGGTGATATTGCGCTCAACCAGTTCCGGGAAAACGTCGGCGGCATTACCGAGCAGGCCCACGGACACGGCTTCGCCTTTTTCCTTCGCGCTATTGATGATCTCCAGCGCCTCGTCGAGGGTAGTGGCCTTTTTGTCCACGTAGCCGGTGCGCAGGCGGAAGTCGATCCGGGTCTCGTCGCATTCCACGGCGATCATACAGAAGCCGGCCATGGTGGCTGCCAGTGGCTGGGCACCGCCCATGCCGCCGAGGCCACCGGTCAGGATCCACTTGCCGTTTGCCTCGCCGTCGAAGTGCTGGCGCGCCACTGCGGCGAAGGTTTCGTAAGTGCCCTGGACAATGCCCTGGGAACCGATGTAAATCCAGGAGCCGGCGGTCATCTGGCCGTACATGGCCAGGCCCTTTTTATCCAGCTCGTTGAAGTGCTCCCAGGTGGCCCAGTGCGGTACCAGGTTTGAGTTGGCAATCAGTACCCGCGGTGCATCGGCGTGGGTCTTGAATACACCCACCGGCTTGCCGGATTGCACCAGCAGGGTTTCGTCGTCTTCCAGGCGCTTCAGTACCTCGACAATCTTGTCGAAGCATTCCCAGTCCCGCGCGGCGCGGCCGATACCACCGTAGACCACCAGGTCCTCCGGGCGCTCGGCCACTTCCGGGTCCAGGTTGTTCATCAGCATGCGCAGAGGCGCCTCGGTCAGCCAGCTTTTGGCGTTCAACGCGCTGCCGTGGGGGGCGCGGATGGTGCGGCTCGGGTCGTGGCGTTTGTCGGTCATATCTGCCTCACGAAATATTGATAACTTTTCTTTCGTCTTTCCGGACTGCACCGGGATGACGAGGATTGCGTGTAGGGGCGAACCTTGTGTTCGCCCGGGTTCGAGATTGCCAATGGGCCGATGTGCCCACCGCGGCCGGGGCAAACACAAGGTTCGCCCCTATAGAAAATCTCTAGAAACGCAGCTGTGCCCCCAGCCGGTAGCGGCTGCCCGGGTGCACCAGGCGCGCAAAGCTGACAATCCCGGAGCGGCTCATGGTGCGGCGCCAGATCTGCAGGCAGGCGTTGCCGGTCTCCACTTGCAGGGCGCCGGCGATTTCGTCTCCCGCGGCGATCGCCTCCACGGTGGTGTCCGCCTCGGTCAGCGGTGCCACCCTGGTCAGGTAGGCATTGGGGGTGACACGGCTGAAATCCTGTCCCAGGTAGTCGGGCGCCAGTTCCGGGTTGGTATAGCGCTCCTCCCACTGGATCGGCAGGTCGTTGTCGCGGTGCACAATCACCGAGTGGAAGACCCGCGCACCCTCTGCCAGGCCCAGTGCCCGCGCCACACCTGCTGATGCTTCGGTCTCCTCGAGCAACAGGATAGTGCTGCTGTAGCTGTGGCCGCGGGCGGAAACCTCGTCGGCGATGTTGCGTACCTCCAGCAGTGACCCTGCCGGCACCGGCTCGGCGACGAAGGTGCCCAGACCCTGGGTTCGCATCAGCACGCCCTCGTCGGTGAGCTCACTCAGGGCGCGGCGCGCGGTCATGCGGCTGACGCCGAACTCCCGCGCCAGGTGGTTTTCGGAGGGCACGCGAAAGTGCACCGGCCATTCGCCGCACTCGACCTTGTCGCGGATATGCCGCTTGATGGCGGCATATCGGGGTTCCCTGTCCTGGGCTGAGGGTTCTTTACCCATAGCTGAAGGCTCCTTGTTTGGCGTTGAGGGCTCTCTTGCAGTATTCATGGGCTCAGGTACAGTGCATGTCTTGCTTGTATATTCTTGTATATACAAGTTGCTACTATGGATTTGCCGCCGATGGCTGTCAAGCTGCCCGCTGGACTGTGGTCGGGGGCGCAGTCATATGATGTGAATTGCGCCAAGTGACCGGTATCGAACTATCGTTAATGGGAATCGCGGCCGATAGCGCCGCCTGATGGAATACCTATGACTGAACGCTGCGACCTGCTGATCAGCAATGTAAATGCCGCCACCATGGATCCGTCCCTGCCCGGTGGCTACGGCGCCGTGGAAGATGCCGCGGTGGCGGTTACCGGTGGCCGGATTGTCTGGATCGGGCCGCGCCGGGAGCTGCCCGAGTGCGCCGCCGACCAGGTCATCGACGGCGAGGGCCAATGGCTGACACCGGGGCTGGTGGACTGCCATACCCACCTGGTTTACGGCGGTCACCGTGCCTCCGAATTTGCCCGGCGGCTGGGTGGCGAGAGCTATGAGGAGGTCGCCCGTGCCGGTGGGGGCATCCTGTCGACGGTGCGCGCCACCCGCGCGGCCAGTGCCGAGCAGCTTTACCACGGTGCGGAGCCGCGCCTGAAGGCACTCTTGTCCGAGGGTGTCACTACCATAGAGGTGAAGTCCGGTTACGGCCTGGAGCTGGATACTGAATTGAAGCAGCTGCGCACCGCGCGCCGGCTGGCGCAGCACTACCCGGTGGACATCGTCACCACCTGCCTGGCCGCCCATGCGCTGCCGCCGGAATACGACGGCCGCGCCGATGAATACATCGACCTGGTGTGCGGGGAGATCCTGCCGGCAGTGGCGAAGGAACAGCTCGCGGATGCGGTGGATATGTTCTGTGAATCCATCGCCTTTTCGGTGGAGCAGTGCCAGCGGGTGATTGAGTGTGCCAGTGAGCTGGGCCTGCCGGTCAAGGCACATGCCGAGCAGTTGAGCAGCTCCGGCGCCACCAGTATGGCGGCGAAAGCCGGCGCCCTGTCGGTGGACCACATCGAGTACATTACCGATATGGATGTGGCCGCAATGGCCGAAAACGGAACCGTGGCAGTGTTGTTGCCCGGCGCTTTCTATACCCTGCGGGAGACGCGGGTGCCGCCAGTGGACAAGCTGCGCGCATCCGGGGTCAGCATGGCGCTGTCCACGGACCTCAACCCGGGCAGTTGCCCCATCGCGTCCCTGCGCCTGATGATGAACATGGGCTGCAACCTGTTCGGCCTGACACCGGCGGAAGCGCTTGCCGGGGTGACCCGCTCTGCGGCGCGGGCGCTGGGCCTGTGCTGCTCACGCGGGGTCCTGCGTGCAGGGCTGCGTGCGGACATGGTGCTGTGGCCCATGGATACACCGGACCAGCTGGCCTATGAATACGGGGCCATCAAGCCGACCGGGATTTTCTTTGGAGGTAAGAATGTTACAGCTGGCTGATATGCGCCTGTGGAGTGGTCGTACCGACTCCGAGGACGGCAAGGCGGGCGAGCGCTGGCACCAGCGCATCACCCCGCTGCAGCTGGACAGCGCGCCCGGGCTTGCGATCCTGGGTTTTTCTTCCGATGAAGGGGTGCGCCGTAACAAGGGCCGCATCGGTGCTGCCAAGGGGCCACGTATCCTGCGCCTGGCCATGGCCAACCTGCCGGCCACGTTTGACGCCCCACTGTACGATGCCGGCAATGTGCGCGTGGAAAAAGAGGACCTGGAATCCGCCCAGTCGCTGCTGGGTGCACGGGTCACCGAGTTGCTGGACGGCGGGCACTTTCCACTGGTCCTGGGTGGCGGCCACGAGATTGCCTACGGCAGTTACCAGGGCGTAGCCCGCTGGATGCGCGAGCTGCACCGGGACAAGACCCTGGGGATCATCAATTTTGATGCCCACCTGGACCTGCGTATTCCCGCGCCGAAAGGTTCATCCGGGACGCCTTTCTACCAGATTGCAGAACAGTGTGAGATTAACGGCAAGCCGTTTAATTACCTGTGTGTGGGCGCCGCCGACAATGCCAACACGCCGGCACTCTATAACCGCGCGGACGAACTCGGTGCGCAGGTTATCCGCGACCGGGAAATCACCCCCTGGAACCTGGACAATGTGCGGGAAATTATCGAGGGCTTTATCGGCGGGGTGGACCTGGTTTATTTAACGGTCTGCCTGGATGTCTTCCCGGCGGCGGTGATGCCGGCGGTCAGTGCCCCTTCTGCCCGCGGTGTGCCGCTGGAGCTGTTCGAGCCGCTGCTGGATACTGTGCTGGAATCCGGCAAGGTGTGCCTGGCGGATATGGCCGAATTCAATCCCTACTTCGATATCGAGGATCACGCCGCGCGCACGGCGGCCCGGATCGGTTTCCAGATTGCCAATGGGGCTGCCGCTGCAAAATAAATGGTACCAGGCTCGGGTACGGGCCTGGGATGACACCTGCAGCGGGCGGCGTTCAGCCCGCTGATGACAGCGCCGGTAATGCGGTAAATAAAATGGTGGCTGCCAGCAGGACGACCGATGGCCACGTGTTCAGCAGCTTTTTCCATGGCCGCCCGGCATTTCTCAGGGTTGCTTGCATCCCATTGCCTCCTTTCGATCGGTAAGTATTGCCTTGGAGTAAGTAAAGTGCCCGATTGTTTCATCGGCCACTGAAAAATTCTTTCGTTTGCCCGGGGCTGTCACATTCACCGGTACTACCAGTCCACGAATCAGTCCCGCTGCAAATTTCCTCTCATCGCCAGGGGGCACCTGCCCCAGGTTGGACTGGTCGTTGATGTCCCCGGGGCAGGACTTGTTTGACATTGCTGGCTTCTCGGGGAGAGGGTGACGCGAGACGGCCTATTTCAGCCCGGGTATTTTGCCCCGCAAGGCAAAGGGGCCGATATAGCAGACCTGCGAAGTTATTGCGGGATCCTGTCGCGACGGTAAAACACGAGTCAGCAGGCCGGGCAACAGTGACAATGCTGGAATTGCAGTGACGACTGTGCCCGGCCCGCTGGGGGTGCTCTGCGGGCGTCAGGTGGTTACGTGCAAGCGTACTTCGATGTTGCTGCGGGTGGCGTTGGAGTAGGGGCAGACCTCGTGTGCGCGCTCGACCAGTTGTTCTGCCTCCGCCTGCTCCAGGCCGGGCAGGTTTACATGCAGGTCCACATCGAGGCCGAAGCCACCTTCCACCTGGCCAATGCCCACTTCACCGCGCACATTGGTCTCTGCTGGCACCGTGACCCTGGTCTGGCCGCCGACAAATTTCAATGCGCCGATAAAGCAGGCGGAATAGCCCGCAGCGAACAGTTGTTCCGGGTTGGTGGCCTCACCACCAGCACCACCCAGCTCTTTCGGGGTGGCCAGGTTGACGTCCAGCACCCCATCCGAGGAAACGGCCTTGCCGTCACGTCCGCCGGTTGCTGTGGCTGAAGCTTTGTAGAGTACTTTCATGATTTCATCTCTTCTCTGGGTCGGGTTGTGGCGCGATGCGCTGTTGCTCGCGCCAGCCTTGAATTCGGGAGAAGGTTATCGCGATAACAGTTATCGCGATAATTAAATGTGACTATGAACGCGATAGTCCCGGGCGGGGGTCGGTTCCGGTGTCAGAGATGGGTATTGATGGTGTCGCGCAGCGAATCCAGCTGCTGCTTCAGTTTGCGCGCAGTTTTCTCATCGAGTCCGCTGATGCAGAAAATGCGTTCGGGAACATCCCTGGCCTGCCGCTGCAGCTTCCTGCCCGCTGCCGACAGCAGGATCAGCACCCGGCGGTCGTCCTCCGGGTCGCGCCGGCGATCGATCAGTCCCTGGGTTTCCAGCCGGCGGATTACCGGGCTCAGGGCACCCTTGTCCTGCATCAGGCGGGCGCTGAGCTCAGTGGCGGTGATGCCGTCCCGCTCCCACAGCACCATCATCATCAGGTATTGCGGGTAGGTGAGGCCCAGCTCATCCAGGATCGGCTTGTACAGCTTGCCCATTGCCAGCGACGTGGAGTAGAGACTGAAGCAGAGCTGGTTGTCGAGCCTGAGGTCATCATCTTTGGATCTGGGCATGGGGTGCCGGAACCTTACAGCAATCTGGGACCGCAAGTGTAAAGCAGGCCGCCCGGCACTTGTACACAGTCTTTCGGCATACTCCCTGCCGAAGGCTTCTCTGGGGCTTGTTGTCCAGGGTGTCCTCCGGCAGCTTTCCGGAATGGATTCAGGTGCCAATATGCAGGCGTACATCCACATTGCCGCGGGTGGCATTGGAGTAGGGGCATACCTCCTCATGGGCGCGGTTGGCGACTTTTTCCGCCTCGTCCGCATCCATGCCTGGCAGGCTGATGTGAAGGTCGATATCGAGCCCGAAACCCTTCTCCTGCGGACCGATGCCCACCTCGGCGCGCACACTGGTGTCATCCGGCAGCTTCAGACCCCCTTTGTCGGCGACATGTTTCATGGCGCCGATAAAGCAGGCCGAGTAGCCGGCAGCAAAGAGCTGTTCCGGGTTGGTGCCGTCGCCACCACTGCCGCCCATCTCCTCGGGCACGTCCAGTTTGACGGCAAGTTTTCCGTCGGACGATTTGGCCTCGCCGTCACGGCCACCGGTGGCGGTAGCGACAGCGGTATAGAGGGTCTTCATTATTGCGCTCCCTGGTTCATTAATTGGTGCCCCAGCAGTGTAGCCAGCTCTTTCCCGGCCGGGGCTGGCCGGGCACGGCCAGGCTGACAAAAATTTGTGTAAGCTTTTTGCCGCCGCCGGTACTGTAGAACCGGATGACACCAGGAAAGGGTTAAGGAGTAGCCTTGAAGGCCCGCGACACGCAGTTTCAGCAGCTTCTCAATGATTACGGCGCGGGCATTGCTCGTGTCGCGGGGACCTATGCCCGCACCACGGAGGAGCGGGATGACCTGTTGCAGGACATCTGGCTGGCCATCTGGCGGGCGCTGCCGGGCTTTCGGGGTGAGTCCAGTGTGAAGACCTTTATCTTCCGCATTGCGCACAATCGCAGTGTTACCGAGCTGGCCCGACGGCGACCGGACCAGGACGATACGTTGCTGGAAGGTGTGACAGATAGTGCGCCGGGCCCGGCCGAGCGGCTGGCAGGACAGCGGCAGTCAGAACAACTTCTCTCTGCGGTGCAGGCACTGTCGCTGGGTCTGCGCCAGGTCATCAGCCTGCGGCTGGAGGGGCTCAGTTACAGCGAGATTGCCGAGGTACTGGGTATCAGTGAATCCAATGTGGCGGTGCGCCTGAATCGTGCCCGCCAGCGACTGTCGAAACGGCTGGGAGAGCACAGTGAGCGATAACCCCCATCAGGCGAACGACCACCCGGGACGTGATCCGGCGGATGATTGGTCCGGTCTGGAGAACCTCTGGCAGGAGCAGGTCCGGCCAGTGCCGGCAGGGGCAGAGATAATCCGGCATGTGCGTCGGCAGGAACGCCGGCTGCGCATCAACGCGGGTCTCGAGTGGCTGGTTGCTATCGCCCTGGTGACGTTTGCCCTGGTGCGACTCTTCTCCGCAGCATCCACAGAGAACATCCTGCTTGCGACGCTAATCCTCTTGCTGGTGGTATGGGCCCTGAATTTTTCTATCGCTAATCGCCGGGGATTGATGGAGCCCCATGGCGAATCCGTACAGGCGTACATGGACCTTGCCCTGCTACGTCTCCAGCGCCGCCGCCGCGGCGTGCGCTTCGCCTGGTTGTTGTATGCCGTGGAAATCTCGATCTTTATTCTCTGGGAGCTGGCCGAAAGGTTCGGGGGCATCGATACAGGCTTCAACCTGTTATCGCCCGGTGCGCTGGTAACTGTGCTGGCGATAACTGCAGTCATGGTTGCCTGGAGCCTGTTGGTCTGGCGCCAGACCGGTCGCGAAAAGCGCGTAATCGAGTCGCTCAGTCATTAAGCCGGGAAGAAATTTGTAAGGTTTGTTTTTGCGCTGGGACTGTAGGAATACATGTTTAGCAAGGAGCAAACCATGAAAACAAACCGATCTATTATCTGGCTGGGAATCCTGCCGGCGCTTATCGTGCCCGCTGCAATGGCGGGGCTTGCCGAGCGTCCCGGGGATAAATCGCCGCAAAACTGCTTCGGACTGCGGGTTGCCATTGTGCAGCCGGTTCAGCCCTTTGTGTGGGACCCGGGAATGGCAGGTGAAATCAATGTAATCCGGGGGCAGGCATGATGAGCGATATTGAAGCGCTGGTGCAGCAATTCTGGCAGTCGCTGCAGTCCATGGGGCTGCTCAAGGGCCTGCTGTTTGTCCTGTTTTTCCTGGCTGTCTGGTTCCTGCCGGCCCTGGTGGCGCTGGTGGCCAATCGTCGCCATGCGGGGAAGATATTTCTCGCCTGCATCCCGGCCATCGCTTCCTGGATCGCCTGGTTCGCACTGCTAGCCTGGGCGGCGACGGGACGCTACCAGCAGTGGGGGCGGAAGCCGGTGGCTGTTGAGGCGCACGCCGATCCGGAGCGGTAGCCGTGCACGGGTCAAGGGGGTTGTCACAATCCGGCAATTGCAGCCTCCGGGGGCAGGGGTTATGTTATTGGCAATAACAATAACCAGCCGAGGTCCCCCATGGCCGAATCCGGGATGATCGCCAGCAATGCCCCCAAACCCAGCCGCCTGCGTATCGGGCGGCGCTATCGTGCCAACCGTCTCGACGGTCCCTACGATGCCATCCTGGTCGGCTCCGGTATCGGCAGCCTGACCACGGCGGCGCTGCTGAGTGAAGCGGGCAAAAAGGTCCTGGTGCTGGAGCAGCACTATACCGCCGGCGGCTTTACCCATGCCTATGACCGCAATGGCTATGAGTGGGATGTCGGCGTCCATTACATCGGTGATGTGGGCGGGCATCCCACCATGACCCGCCGCCTGTTCGATTTCCTCTCTGCGGGGAAGCTGCAATGGGCGCCGATGGACGATACCTACGACCGGATCTGTATCGGCGAGCAACAGTATGACCTGCGCGCGGGGCCGGAGAATTTCAGGCGGGAGTTATTACAGCGTTTTCCGGGCGAGGAAAAAACGCTCGACCGGTATTTCGAGCGTATCGCAGCGGTGGGCAAAGCCATGCCACTGCTGACCATGGAAAAACTCCTGCCGCGCTGGTGCGCTCCAGGCCTTTCACTGTTGAAGAAATGGCGCCTTCCCTCCTACCTCAACCGCACCACTTACGAGGTGCTGCGCGAACTCACTGACAATGAGGAGCTGATCGCGGTACTGACCGGCCAGTGGGGCGATAACGGCATGACGCCCAAAACCAGCAGTTTTATTATCCACGCGTTGATCGCCAAGCATTACATGTACGGTGGTTTTTACCCGGTAGGCGGAGCCAGCCGGATTGCCGAAACCATCATTCCCAGGATCCAGGAAAGCGGTGGCGAGGTATTCACCTACGCGCGAGTGGAGACCATCCTGCTGGACGGCCATCGCGCCCGCGGCGTGCGCATGGCGGATGGGACCGAGATACTGGCGCCGGTGGTGATTTCCGGCGCGGGGGTATTCAATACCTTTGAACGCCTGCTGCCCCACAGCGCCACCGAGGCTGCCGGTTACGATCGCCAGTTGCAGGACGTGGAACCCTCCATGGCGCACCTGTGCCTGTATATCGGCCTGCAGAAGACGGCCGAGGAGCTAGGCCTGCCGAAAACCAATTACTGGCTCTACCCGAGCGTCGATTACGAAGGGGACGTGGAGAAGTTTCTCGCCGACAGTGAAGCCGAGATACCCCTGGTGTATATCTCCTTCCCGTCGGCCAAGGATCCCAGTTTCAATGCGCGCTACCCGGGACGGGCCACCATCGAGATAGTGGCGCCGGGCCGGTACGAGTGGTTCGAGGGCTGGAAGGAGCGGCCCTGGGGCAAGCGGGGTGACGACTACGAGGCGCTCAAAGAGGCATTCAGCCAGCGCCTGCTGGAGCATCTCTACCGGCACTTCCCGCAACTGCGGGGCCAGGTCGACTACTGTGAACTTTCCACGCCTCTCTCCACCGCCTGGTTCTGTGAATACCAGCGCGGGGAGATCTATGGCCTGGACCACGATCCACAGCGCTTTGAGCAGGGCTGGCTGCGCCCGAAGACCCGTATAAAGGGACTGTACCTGACCGGGCAGGACATCATGAGCTGCGGCGTGGCCGGCGCAATGTATGGCGGTGTGATGGCGGCGCAGAGCATTCTCGGCTGGCGCCGGGGCCTGCCGCTGCTGCGACGGGTTTTCGGCAATTCCGCGGGGGGTAAATCCGTGGATCACGGGGGTGGAGGCATCTCGGCACCGGTACAATCTTCCGAGTCTTCCTGAGGCGTTCCTCCGCCCGGCAAAGCTTCTGCCTCCATGGCATCAAGGACAGGAATATAGGAGTGCGCGGTGATAAAGGATTGCAGCCGCAATGGCAGATTGAAAGCGTTTCTCTTCCTGTCGGCAACCCTGGTTGCCGGCCTCTGTAGTGCCTACGACGAGGCGCTGCCACGCTATGCGCTGGTGATCGGTAACAGCGATTACCCGTTTGCCCCGCTCAGGAACCCGGTCAATGATGCCCGGGATATGGCCAAAAAGCTGCGGAAGTTGCGTTACCGCACTACCCTGGCCACAGATATGAACCCGCAGCAGCTGCGGGCTACGGTAGCCGAATTCTACCGTTCCGTCTCCGGCGACAATGCGGTGACAGTGTTCTACTACGCCGGCCACGGGGTGCAGCTGCAGAATACCAATTACCTGGTACCGGTCGGGGTATCCATCGATGACCCCATGCAGCTGGTCGCCAACGCGTATTCGATCAATGAGCTGCTGCGGGAAGTGGAGCAGTCCGGCAGTAGCCAGAATATCGTGATCCTCGATGCCTGCCGCAACAATCCGTTCAGGAAGACCCGGGCGGTGGAGTCCCAGTTAAGGCAAATCCAGGCGGGATTGGCGATGGTGGAGGCGCCGCCCAGTACCCTGATTGCCTACGCCACCGAGCCCGGCAACGTGGCCGAGGATGGCCGGGGCAGGAATGGCACCTATACGCGGGCGCTGTTGCGGCATATTACCCGTGCGGAAACCGCCGAGGAGCTGTTCAAGAAGGTGCGCCGTGACGTGCTGCGGGCCACCGATAACCGCCAGACGCCGTGGGAGCATTCCTCACTGCTGGAGACCTTCTACTTTGCCCCACCCAGGAACAAGAAGATTCCCAATGTGGTGAGTTTCTAGCGGACAGGGTCCTGTCCCGAAGTTAACTGGCGGAGGTTAACTGGCGAGAGTTTACCGGTCAGAACACGCCGATAATTCCGGCCAGCAGCATGGTGGACTGTTCGCTGACATTGCCAAAGCGGGCGGTGCCGAAACGGATATCCTGCCGGTAACTGTTGTACCGGAGCTTGCTGCGGAACAGCAGGTTGCCGGACATGGGTATTGTCCAGCCCAGGTTGATGGAATAGCCGCTGCTGCTACCACTGGTCTTGCCGTAGATATCATCAAACTCCAGCATTTCGCCGGCTTCGACGCCATCGCCGTCACCAAAGAAGCGATTGTCGGTATCCAGTGAGGCATAGGCGACAGAGAAATCCAGTTTGCCGGCATTGGCAAAGCTCTTGCCGATATTGATTCCGGCAAATGGCCCGGACTGCCGGTAATACTCGTAATCCGTCGCGCGCGTGGCGCTGTCCCGGACAAACAGGTCCAGGTTGGTCTCCCCCGACTTGTAGCCAATAAAAAGGCTTAACAGGTCGCTGGCCTGGTAGCCGAACGTGATATCCAGGTCCTGCCGGCTGGCGTCGCCGATAAAGTCCTCCTCGGAAACCTCGGCATCTTCCACCGAGCCGGAAATATTCAGGGCAAGGTTAAAGCGCTGGTAGGCCAGGCCGCCGGTGAGGTTTGCGACCGGGAAGACGATGGTCTGGTCGAGTTTTTCCGGAAAGGCATAGGTACCGTAGCCCATCTCCAGCCCGCCAAATTTGTGGATCTCCAGGCCCGGCGCGTCTTCCCCTGCCTGGGCGACAAGCACGGGCGATGCTGCGATTAGCAGGGAGCAGGCAAGCGCTCTACTGATATAGGTGGGCATCCGTTGCTCCATGGTTCCTTGTGATTAGGCCGGTACTTCTGTGCCGTCCTGTGTTTTCCCGGTTGTCGGCCTGACAGCGATCAGCCCGAGGGCAGTGGAGAGCAGGGCAAAGCTGAGGATAAACAGGCCATTGAGTTTTACCTGGTTATGCCTGATGGAGGCCGGCGTCCAGATCTTGCCCGGATCAAAGGCATAATCCATCAACAGCTCGGCCGGCAACAGGTTGCCGGGTTCGACGCCGGGGCGGTACTCATTGCCGATGGTGACGCGGATGTTTCGTGTGCCGTCCTGGGTGGGGACCGGCTGGGAGACGACGACACTGAAATAGGTAAGGAGGTAGAGGGCCAGTGCCGGTAACCCGAGCAACAGTGTTGCGCTTGCCAGCAACCGTCGCGCTGTCCGGCCCAGGGCCGGGCCCCAGATCCATACCAGGAACAGGCAGATGCAGCAGAAGGGAACGGCCATCTTTACCGCGAGGCCTGCGGGATCAGGCGGATCTATTTCCCCGGCCCAGACTCCCAGGGGACCGGCCACCACCGCAGCCGCAGCTGCAGCCCAGAGGGAGCCAATGTTTTCCAGTGACGACCTGATATCCATGGCCGCCACTAAAGTGGTTGGATCACGTGGATAAACGGGTCCTGCAGGATGGTGATCTTTTCATTGAACACCTGGTCATTGCCGGAAACACGAAAGCGGTAATTGCCGATCTTGATCTTCGAGCCGGGGGTGTAGCTGGTCCAGTCTTCTCCACCGGCGCGAAATGCACCCTCCGGCATATAGTGCATATATGAGCCCTCGCTGGCCGCACTAATCTGGGTACGACAGTAGGCGCTATCCGGAACGTCACTGTCTATCGCGCCACGTGCGGACTGGATGTTTTTATCGGCTGATTCGATATGTTCCGAAAGTGATGCCCAGGATCGGCTATTGGCAGCCTGCCAGGCCGACTCCAGCTGCGCTGCCGCATCGGCCCGGTTCTGGCTGATGGTATCTACCATCAGTTGCAGGACTGCCGGATCACCCTGGGTCCGCTGGCGCCACTGCTCGATCTCCTCGTCCAGTGCGATGACCTCATTGGCCATGAAAAACAGTTTCTGGCTGTTGGGGCTGCCGTCGTTCTCGATCACCAGTGGTGGCGCGCTGTCACGCTCGATGGTGATTTTGGGATAAGTGGGAATGAGCGGCTCGATTTCGGAGGTGTTGCTACAGCCTCCTGCCAGCAGGACGGCGAGTAAGGTCAGGGCAATACGTGGCACGTAAGTTCCTTTTATGCAGTGCCGCAATTCCCGCGGGGGAGGTGAAGTGCGGCGGGGTTTCTTTTTTATACAGCCACATCATCGTGAATCTTATGCGTATCGGGACCTGAGCACAATAACAGCCGCTACTGGCCCCGCCTAAGATTCCGCCCGTCCCTGTGCGTCATTGCGGGGATTGCGCGCGCTGACCGGGAAGGGCTACGATGCCGCGACTGCCCTATTGTTTGCGGCAGCCAGCGCGCGTCGCACTGCGGCGTGAACAGTCGTTGGTAATCCAGTTGAGGAAGTGCGAATGTTCAGTCATGTAATGGTCGGTGCGAACGACCTGGAAGAGTCGAAGAAATTCTACGATGCGGTCCTGGCGACCCTGGGTTACAAGCCGGGCGTTTTCGATGAGAAGGGTCGTTGTTTTTACTTTTCCGACAAAGGCATCTTCGCGCTGACCCGGCCGATCGATGGCGACCCGGCCAGCCATGGCAATGGCAGCACCATCGGTTTTGCTGCAGAAAGCCCGGAAATGGCGGATGCCTGGCACGCCCAGGGCCTGGCCAATGGTGGCGTCGCCTGTGAGGACCCGCCCGGGGTGCGTGAGGGCTCGGGTATGAAGCTTTACCTGGCCTACCTGCGCGATCCCTCGGGCAACAAGATCTGCGCGATGCATCGCGTGGCCTGAAGCCCCCGCTTCACGATTCAGGGTGGCCAGGGTGACGGCCGGCCTGTGACTCGGGATCGGGTCATCATGTAACAGGGATGTTGATATGAATCTGCAGAAAATGGGCGGCATAGCCGCCCTGGTCGAGGCGCTCGCCTATATCGTCGGTTTCACCGTGATGCTGACGCTGCTTTCCCCGGACAATGCCGTGGAGATGGTGGCGGCGGACTGGCTGGCCTTCAATATCGAGCACAGTGCCGTGCTGGGTGCATGGAACCTGTTTATCTACGTGGTGTTCGGGTGCTTCCTGGTGGTACTGGTCAATGCGTTGCACGAGCGCCTCAAGCGCCGTGCACAGGCAATGATGTCGACGGCTTCGGTGTTTGGCTTTATCTGGGCCGGGCTGGTGATTGCCAGTGGTATGGTGGCGAATATCGGCCTGGAGCGGGTGGCCGGGCTCCATGCCTCTGAGCCGGGGCAGGCACTGGTTATCTGGCAGTCCATCGGTGTGGTCCAGGACGCACTGGGTGGTGGTGTGGAAGTCGTGGGTGGCCTGTGGGTGTTGTTGCTGAGCTGGGCGGCCCTGAAGCAGGGAGCGCTGCCCCGGCCGCTGAACGTGATCGGCCTGCTGGTGGGGCTCGCCGGGATCCTGACGGCAATACCTGGCCTGGGTGGGCTCGGGGCCCTGTTTGGCCTGGGCCAGATTCCCTGGTTTATCTGGCTGGGGATATTCATGCTACGCAATGATGTGCCGGACCAGCGCTCGCAAGTCAGCGCTGGCGCCGGGGCGACGCCGGCCGGGTAGGAGGTCGGGCCAGAGGTTTCAGTTTGAACAGCGGCCGGGGCCTGATGGGCGACACCGGCGGTATGCTGTCATTGAGAACGTCTGCATGCCGCCCGTCAGCCGCCTCGCTGAATTCTTTTTAACAGCTCCCGGGTCTGGCGAATACCCTCGGCCTCGTCCAGCCGGTTGCCCTCGTACTCGATGCCCACCCAGCCCCGGTAGCCTGCACTTTTTACGATCTGCATCATGCGCTGGAAATCGGTCTTCACTGCTTCGCCCTGCGCATCGAAATCATAACTCTTGGCACTGACGGCTTTCGCCCAGGGCATCAATTCCTCAACACCCTGGTAGCGGTCATACTGCTCCCCGCTGTCGCGGTCGATCACGAAATTGCCGAAATCCGGCAGGGTGCCCACGCGCGGGTGATCCGCGCGGCGCATAACCCCGGCCAGCCACTGGCCGTTCGATGAGAGCCCACCGTGGTTCTCCACCAGTATATTCAGCCCCAGGTCCGCGCAGTCCTCCGCCAGCAGGCGCAGGCCGTCCGCGGCCTTTTTCATCTGCTCTGCATAGCTGCCGGAACTCTGCGCATTGACGCGGATCGCATGGCAGCCCAGGGCGTGGGCCATCTCCGCCCAGCGCCGGTGGCGCCTGGCCGTCTGCCGGCGCTCAGCTTCAGAGTCCGCCCCCAGCTGGCCCTCGCCATCCACCATCACCAGCAGGCTCTGCACGCCCTCGCTGTCGGCCTGTTTTTGCAGGTTGTTGACCAGGCTGTCGCTGAGCCTGTCGGCGTAGAACTGGTTGACGTACTCGACCGCCTCGATATCGAACAGCTGCCGGGCCATGCGCGGGAAGTCTTGCGGGCTGGCGTCGCCGCTGTGGAAAGTGCGGTGCAGGGACCACTGGGCCAGGGAGATACGGAACCAGGGATCTGATTCAACGGATTGGCTGCACCCCATGGGCAGCAGTGCGGCGGTAAAGGCTGCAGAGGTGGTTTTCAGGAACTGGCGGCGGGATGGATTGTGCATCGGGTTGGCTCCCGGATTATTTTTGTGGAATTGCAAAGGGTATCGCGGCCATGGGCCGCTCCTACAATGTTTGCGCTGTAGGAGCGGCCGCCGGCCGCGAATGGCCGAAAAAAGAATTACTTCTTCTTGCCGGACATGGCCGCCGCCAGCAGGTCGCCCATGCTGCCGCGGCCGTTGCCGCCGCCCTGTTGCTGGCGGTTGCGGTTGTTGTGCCGCTGCGCCTGGCGGCCCTCGCGCTGGTCGCCCTTCTTCACGCCGCCGCTGCCCTGCTCACCGGGCTCGTCGGACAGGCGCATGGACAGGCCGATACGCTTGCGCGGCACGTCCACTTCCATCACCTTCACCTTGACGATATCGCCGGCCTTCACCACTTCGTGCGGATCCTTGACGAACTTTTCCGACAGGGCGGAAATATGCACCAGGCCATCCTGGTGCACGCCGATATCGACGAAGGCGCCGAAGTTGGTGACGTTGGTGACCGTACCCTCGAGCACCATCGACGGGCGCAGGTCCTTGATTTCCTCGACACCCTCTTCGAACTGGGCGGTGCGGAATTCCGGGCGCGGGTCGCGGCCGGGCTTTTCCAGCTCGGCAATGATGTCCTTGACCGTCGGCACGCCGAATTTCTCGTCGGTGTAGTCCGCCGGGTTGAGGCGGCGCAGGAAGCCGGAGTCGCCGATCAGGCTGTTGATCTCGCGGCCGTTCTTCTCGGCAATGCGCTTGACCACCACGTAGGACTCGGGGTGCACGCCGGAGCGATCCAGCGGATCCTCGCCGTTATTGATGCGCAGGAAGCCGGCGGCCTGTTCGAATGCCTTGGGTCCCAGGCGCGGCACTTCCTTCAGCTGGGTGCGGTTCCTGAAGGCGCCGTTCTGGTCGCGGTAGCTGACGATATTGTTGGCGATTGACGCGCTCAGGCCGGAGACCCGGGCCAGCAGGGGCGCGGAGGCGGAGTTCAGCTCGGCGCCAACGCCGTTTACACAGTCTTCCACTACCGCGTCGAGGGAGCGGGCCAGCTGGGTCTGGGAAACGTCGTGCTGGTACTGGCCTACACCGATGGACTTGGGCTCGATCTTCACCAGTTCCGCCAGCGGGTCCTGCAGGCGGCGGGCAATGGAGATGGCGCCGCGGATGGTTACGTCCAGGTCCGGGAACTCCCGCGCGGCGAACTCGGAGGCGGAGTACACCGAGGCGCCTGCCTCGTTCACCATCACTTTCTGGGCCGACAGCTTGTATTGCTTGATGGTCTCGCCCACGAACTTGTCGGTCTCACGGCTGGCGGTGCCGTTGCCGATGGCGATCAGGCCTACATTGTATTTCTCACACAGGGCGGCGATGACCGCGGCGGACTCGCGGGTGCGGTTCTGCGGCGGGTTGGGGAAGATTGCGGTGTGATCCAGGATCTTGCCGGTGGCATCCACCACGGCGACTTTCACCCCGGTGCGCAGGCCCGGGTCCAGGCCGATGGTGGCCTTCTGGCCCGCCGGGGCCGCCAGTAGCAGGTCCTTGAGGTTGCGGGAGAATACCTTGATCGCCTCTTCCTCGGCTTTCTCGCGCAGTTCGCCCAGCAGGTCGGTCTCCAGGCTGGTCAGCAGCTTGATACGCCAGGTCCAGCGCACCACCTCGCCCAGCCACTTGTCTGCCGCGCGGCCCTGGTCCTCGACGCCCACGTGGCGGGCGATCATCACCTCGCAGGGGTGCGCCTGGCTGGGGGCGCGCTCCTCGTCGCCCTCGAGCCCCAGGTTGATGGCCAGGATGCCCTCGTTGCGACCGCGGAAGATGGCCAGGGCGCGATGGCTGGGTACCTTCGACCAGTCCTCGGCATACTCGAAGTAGTCGCGGAACTTGGCGCCTTCCTGTTCCTTGCCGTCCAGCAGCTTGGACTTCACCTGGCCGTCGCGCTTGAGGAAATCGCGCAGCTTGCCCAGCAGCTCCGCGTCTTCGGCAAAGCGCTCCATCAGGATGAACTTGGCACCGTCGAGGGCGGCCTTGATATCCTTGACGTGCAGGGAGGCGTCCTCGTTATCCGTATTGATGTAAGGCTGGGCCTGCTCTTCGGGATTCAGGGTCGGGTCGTTGAACAGGGCGTCCGCGAGGGGCTCCAGGCCGGCCTCGATGGCGATCTGGCCCTTGGTGCGGCGCTTGGGCTTGTAGGGCAGGTAGAGGTCTTCCAGCCGGTTCTTGGTATCGGCGGCATTGATCTGTTGTGCCAGTTCCGGCGTAAGTTTGTCCTGTTCGTCGATGCTCTTGAGGATCGCGGCGCGGCGGTCTTCCAGCTCGCGCAGGTAGCGCAGTCTTTCCTCCAGCGTACGCAGCTGGCTGTCATCCAGTTCGCCGGTGACCTCTTTCCGGTAGCGGGCGATAAAGGGCACCGTGGCACCCTCGTCCAGCAGGGCCACGGCGGCAGCCACCTGCCGCGTATTGACGTTGAGTTCTTCGGCAATTCGCGCGTTGATATCCAGCATCTTATTTTCTACATCCATTCCGCGGGGTGTACTTCTCAGCGCCGACGGGCCCGTTACAGGCGGTATCGGCTGGCTATTTGGGACGAGCATTATGCGCGAGCGGCGCCCGCTGCGGAAGGTTTGCGGCAGGCCCACTGGATGTTGCGATGGTCTGCATTCAAAAAGGCTTCTTTCCTTGCGGAACTCCAGTAGAATGCGCAACTAGTCAAATTTTGATCAAATTTTACTTGCATTCCGGTCGAGGGTCTTTGTGAGAATTTCCGAAAAGAACAAAATTTTTGCGGCCGTTATTGCCGTTGGAGTCGTGGCCATAGGCTTGGTGTGGCTGTTGCAGCCCAAGCCGGAGGAAAAAGTTGCCGAGAAGGCCGTGCCCCCGGTAGCGGACATCGTTTATGTCGACCCCGCCCGCCACACCCTGCTGGTGCCCAGCCAGGGCTCCGTACGTGCCCGCCACGAGATCGAGGTGGTGGCGCGGGTCGGCGGCACCATCGAGAGCGTCAGCGAGGCTTTCGTCGCCGGTGGCTTCTTTAGCAAGGGTGAAAAGCTGCTGCAGATCGAGCCCGCCGACTACCGGCACCAGCTGACCCGCACCGAGGCCAAGCTGGCCAATGCCAAATCGGTACTGGCCCAGGAACAGGGTCGCTCCAAGCAGGCCAAGCGCGAATGGCGCGACCTGGGCACCGCAGAAGCCAATGCACTGTTCCTGCGCAAGCCCCAGCTGGATGCCGCCAAGGCCGAAGTAGCCGCGGCCCGCGCGGATCGCGACCAGGCCAGGCTCGACCTGGCGCGTACCCGCCTGCAGGCGCCGTTCGCCGGCCGGGTGGTGGAAACCTTTGTCGACCTGGGGCAGTACGTGACCCCGGGCACCAGGCTGGCGCGGGTGCACAGTACCTCCATCGCCGAGGTGCGGCTGCCGCTCACCGACCAGCAGCTCTCCCTCCTCAACCTGCCGCTGGGCCAGGCCATCGATAACGGCCCGGCCGTGCGGATGCGTGCACGGGTGGCCGGCCAGGAGCGCGAGTGGCGCGGCGAGATCGTGCGTACCGAGGCGAATATCGATCCCAACAGCCGTTTCGTCTATGCCGTGGCCCAGGTCCACAAGCCCTACGAGGGCGAGGTGCCGCTGATCAACGGCCTGTTCGTGGAGGCGCATATCGCCGGCAAGACCCTGGACGATATCGCGATCCTGCCGCGCCAGGCACTGCACGAGGGTGATCACCTGCTGGTACTGGATGCGGAGAACAAGCTGCGCTTCCGGGATGTGGAACTGCTGCAGACGGTCGAGGAGGAAGTCTGGGTGCGCGGTGATATCACCCGCGGCGACCGCGTGGTGGTCTCCAGCCTGGGTTATTCCCGCGAGGGCATGGTGCTTACCCCCAACCCGCTGAACGAGAAGCCCGCCGGCTTGCAGGTCGGCGACGACAGCCCGTCGGAGAGCGATGGGGCCGAGGTGGGTGTCGATGAGGCGCGGGCGACTGTTGCCGCCGACACCAAGCTGGAAAGAGAGGGCTGATCATGCAGGGCATCATCGGATGGTTCGTCCGTAACAGCAGGGCCGCCAACCTGCTGATGATCATGATTGTCATCGGCGGCCTGTTCGGTATTTCACATATCGGTCGCGAGGTGTTCCCGGCCATCAACCCGGGTGTTGTGCGGGTGGAAATCAGCTATCCGGGGGCCGGTCCCCGGGAAGTGGAGCAGCAGGTTACCCTGCGGGTCGAGCAGGCCATCTCCGAGGTGAAGGGCATCAAGGAGGTGAATTCCTTCTCCCGGCGCAGCCACAGCTCGGTCCGTATCGAGGCGACAGATGGTTATGACGAGCTGCGCCTGCTGAACGATATCAAGGTGCAGGTGGACTCCATCAACACCTTCCCCGAGAGCATCGAGCGGCCGGTGATCCAGCTGGAGGAATGGGCGCCGCAGATGATGATGATCGCCATCGGCGGTCCGGTGGGCCCGCACGAGCTCAAGGACACCGCGCTGAAGCTGCGCGATGAGCTGATCCTGCTGCCCGGCGTGCGCCGGGTGGACGTGTGGGGTGATCGCGCCGACGAAGTCTCCATCGAGGTGTCGGAAGTGGACCTGCGCCGCTACAACCTGACCTTCGACGATGTGGCCGGCGCCGTGCGCCGCTCCTCCATCGACCTGCCGGCGGGCATGGTGCGCTCCGACCGGGGCGATATCCAGGTGCAGACCCGTGGCCAGGCTTACACTGCTGACGACTTTGCCAGTATCCCGCTGGTAAGCCGCGCCGACGGCACCCGGCTGCTGCTGGGTGACGTGGCCAGTATTGATGACGGCTTCGAGGAAGAGGGTTCGGTGATCCGCTTCAACGGCAAGCCGGCGATGAACCTGCGGGTGTTGCAGGGCGAGCCGCTGGATGTGGTGGCCACTGCCGACCATATCAAGCAGTTCATGGCCGAGGCCCGTGAACAGCTGCCCCCGGGAATGGAGTTCGAGATCTGGTTCGACTTCTCCAAGGCCTACGAGGGCCGTATGGAGCTGCTGGCCGGCAACGCCCTGGGCGGCCTGGTGCTGGTGTTTGTGCTGCTGATGCTGTTCCTGCGCCCGGCGCTGGCCGTCTGGGTGACCATCGGTATCGCCACCGCGTTTATGGGTGCCTTCTGGCTGTTGCCCACCACTGGCGTCACGCTGAACATGCTGTCGCTGTTCGCCTTCCTGCTGATTCTCGGTATTGTCGTTGACGATGCCATCATCGTCGGGGAGGCGGTGCATGCCGCCCACGACCGCGGGCTCACGGGCCTGCAGGCCGCCGAAGCGGGGGTGAAACAGGTCTCGACGCCGGTGATCTTCGCCGTGGTTTCCACCATGGTGTTCTTCATACCCATGCTGTTCCTGCCCGGCAACACCTCGCAGATGATGTATGCGCTGCCGGTGGTGGTGCTGCTGTGCCTGGCTTTCTCGCTGGTCGAGTCGCTGCTGATCCTGCCGGCGCACCTGGTGAACATGAAGCCGGAAAAACAGGCCACCTCCGGGCTGGGATTGAAGCTGCAGAACCTTCGGGCCAGGTTCGCCGGTGCCATGAAACAGGCCGGTGACCGTTATTACCTGCCGCTGCTGGAAAAATCCCTCTCCAACAGCCGCGCCACGGTGATGATCTTCCTCATGGCGCTGTTCCTGTCTTTTGCGGTATTCAAGGGGGGCTACGTCGGTTCGGCGTTCTCGCCCAAGGTGCCGTCCGACATGCTGGAGCTGCGCACCACCATGGCCCCCGGTGAGTCCTTCGAGGAAACCAAGCGGGTGATGGAGAAGTTCGAGGCTGCCGGCGACAGGCTGGCGGCCGATCCGGAACTGCTGGAGAAAAACGGCGGCGTACCGTTTGTCGAGAACACAATGGTGTTCCTGTGGCGCGGTAACGTCACCGTGCTGCTGCAGCTGACCGATGGCGAGCAACGCGACGTTACCTCCGAGGAGCTGGCCCTGCGCTGGCGGGAATTCGTGGGTGAGCTGCCGGCCAGCGTCGAGGAAATGCGCATACAGCACACCATTAATGATGGCGGCGCCGGTATGTCGCTAAACCTGAGCACTGCGTCCGGCGATATGGACGAATTGCGCATGGCTGCCGATGCGGTCAAGGACGCGCTGGACAATTACGCCGGGGTTTACGATGTGCGCGACAACCTGGTCAGTGCGCGGCAGGATATCGAGATCCAGCTGAAGCCCCACGCCACCAACATGGGCATCGACCTGGCCGGCGTGGCCAAGCAGGTGCGCCAGGGTTTCTACGGTGAAGAGGTACAGCGTATCCCCCGCGGCCGCGAGGATGTGCGCGTGATGGTGCGCTACCCGCAGGAGGAGCGTGCCAGTGAAGAGCAGATTGACCGCATCCGTATCCGCACCAACGAGGGCGAGGTGCCGTTCAGCGCGGTGGCCGATGCAGTCTATGTGCCGGGGTACACCACCATCCGCCGCAGCGATCGTGAGCGCACAGCCCGGGTTACTGCGGAGCTGACGCCGGGTAGCGCCTCGGCGCAGGAAATCCTGAAACAGCTGCGCGAGGAGCATGTGCCGCAGTGGGAGAAACAGTTCCCGGGCTTTGCCCTGAAGACGGCTGGTGAAATGCAGGAAGAGGAGGAGTTCAGCACCGCTATTATCGCGTTCTTTGCGTTGTCGCTGTTTGCGATCTATGCGTTGCTGGCGATCGCCTTCCGCTCCTACTCACAGCCG
This sequence comes from Microbulbifer sp. YPW16, assembly GCF_021290385.1. Classification (GTDB taxonomy): domain Bacteria; phylum Pseudomonadota; class Gammaproteobacteria; order Pseudomonadales; family Cellvibrionaceae; genus Microbulbifer; species Microbulbifer zhoushanensis. The sequence continues at coordinate 2,124,916 of NZ_CP089928.1, read as the reverse complement.
CTGCTGATCATGACTGCGGTGCCGTTCGGGTTTTTTGGCGCGATTGTCGGTCACCTGTTGCTGGGCTACGAGATCAGCATCATGTCGATGCTGGGCTTCCTGGCCGCCGCAGGTGTGGTGGTCAACGATAACCTGGTACTCATGGATCGTATCAACCAGCTGCGCGCTGAGGGTGTGGCAGTGATGGAGGCGGTGGTCCAGGCGGGCCGGGACCGCTTCCGCCCGATTATCCTGACCTCCATCACCACCTTTGTGGGGCTGGTGCCGATCATGTTCGAGCGCTCGATCCAGGCCCAGTTCCTGATCCCGATGGTGGTCAGCCTGGCGTTCGGTGTTCTGTTCGCCACTGCGGTGACATTGCTCCTGGTGCCGAACCTGTACAAGGTGATCGAGATCATCCGCGCCCGGCTGCACAGCCGGCGCGGCTCCGACCCGGAATTGTCGGTGAGCCTCGAAAAGGCCTAAACTACCAGCCTGACAGAAAACGCCGACCCCGGGTCGGCGTTTTCGTATTTCCCTTTCCCTGTCGAGGAATGATTGTCGATGCGCGTGCCGCGTATTTATTCCCATGAGCCCCTGGCCGGGCGGACCGAAATCGAGCTGGACGAGGGCGCCAGCCGCCACCTGGTCAAGGTGCTGCGCCTGCAGGCGGGCCGCCCCCTGGTTCTGTTTGATGGCCATGGGGGCGAGTACAGTGCCGAACTCGCAGAGGCCGGCAAGCGCGCCCGCGTGCGGCTGCTGGACTGGGTCGAGGGCGATCGCCAGTCACCGCTGGCACTGACCCTGGCCATCGGTATTTCCCGCGGCGACCGCTTCGACTGGGTTGTGCAAAAAGCCACGGAGCTGGGGGTGGCCCGGATCCAGCCGCTGTTTACCGAGCGCTGTGAAGTAAAGCTGAAAGGCGAGCGACTGGAAAAGAAGCTGGCCCACTGGCAGCAGGTGGCAATCAGCGCCTGCGAGCAGTGCGCGCGCAACCGGGTGCCGGAAGTGTCGACACCACAGAAATTCTCCGGCTACCTGGGCGACGCCGGCGCTGACAGCGACCTGAAACTGGTGCTCCACCACCGTACTGAGAAACACCTGCGGGACCTGGAGTCCGAGCACGGCCGGCCCGGCTCGGCCCTGTTGCTGGTGGGTCCGGAAGGCGGCCTGTCCGCGGCGGAGATCGATGCGGCTCTGGCGCAGGATTTCCTGCCATTGCGGCTCGGCCCGCGGGTATTGCGTACAGAGACTGCACCAGTCGCCGCATTGTCTGTGCTGCAGTACCAGTGGGGGGATCTCTGAAACCGCGCCGGGTTTTCCATTAAGCGCTGCGCGGGTTAATCTTCGGGTTCGACAGTTTCATCCAGACAGGGAGAGGATGTGATGGTTAAACTGATTCTGTGGTTGCTGGGCCTCACCATCCTGGTGCTGTCCATCGCAATCATCGCCAAGCCCTCACTGGCGCGCAGCATGAGCGAGCGCCTCAATGAGACCGGCTATGCAATTTCCGCCTGGGGCCGCCTTGTCGTGGGGCTCATCCTGCTGCTGATCGCCGATACCCGGGCCTGGAACGTCCTGTTCAACGCACTCGGTGTGCTGCTGGTACTGGCCGGTGCCTATATGCTCCATATCGGCTTTGAACGCAGCAAGGCGCTGGCTATAAAGATTGCCCAGGGCAACGAGACGTTCCTGCGGGTCAGTGGGGCCATAGGCGTGCTGCTGGGCCTGCTGTTACTTTCCGCGAGTTGAGATCAGGTGACTGCCACAGATGTTTGCCACTGAACTGGTTATCTTTGACTGCGACGGCGTGCTTGTGGACAGCGAGACCATTGTCTGTCGCGTCCTGGCCGAGGAAATGAACAAGCTCGGCATGGAGACCACTGCCGAGGAGCTGGACGAGCAGTTCAGCGGGCGCCCGGCAAAAGACTGCCTGCTGGAAATCGAGACCCGCTACGGCGGGCCGCTTCCCGACCACTATTTCGGCAATACTGAACGGCGTATCCGCGAGGCTTTCCACCACGAGTTGCAGCCGATCGCCGGCATCGAGGACCTGCTCGATCACCTGCTGCAGGTCAGCCTGCGCAGCTGTGTGGCCTCCTCCGGCTCCCATGAAAAAATGCAGCTCACCCTGAACAAAACCGGCCTGTTCGAGTACTTCAATGGACGCATTTTCAGTGCCGATGACGTCAGGCGCGGCAAACCCTGGCCCGACCTGTTCCTGCATGCCGCCCACACCATGGGGGTGGAGCCCCATCGCTGCCTGGTGGTGGAGGATTCCATCGCCGGGGTAAAGGCGGCGGTGGCCGCGGGCATGCCGGTCGTGGGCTACAGCCGCCACCCGGTGCGCGCACCACAGCTGGAGCGCGAGGGCGCGCGGGTGGTCAGCGACCTGATGGCGGTAATGGACTACCTCTGACCACCGGCTACATTGTCTCAGCGGGCCAGGTCGACGATCACCGCTGCACTGCGACGGCCGTTCCGGCTGTCAATAAAGGTGCGTTGATAGCGGATACGCTCTATGCCGCCATCCAGCAGGTCCTCCACCAGCCAGCGCGGCACCGGCACCCGTTCGGTTGCCGTATCGCCGCCATCGCTGAAAAGTGGCTCACCGGTGGCATAGACGACCCGGTCGCCCACCATAAAGTAACCGCTTTCCGATTCGGCCCGCACGCCGCCGATATCCCCGTGCAGCTGCCAGCGCACCATCATTTCCCGTGAGTCGCCACTCAATGTCTGCCGGGCCGGCTGCGCGTCCAGTGCCACCAGCCGTCCGCTGGCGGGCAGGTCGATCAGCAGGAAGTTCGACAGGCTGCCGGCCGGGCCGGCAAAGCTGCGACGGTAGCCAAGCCTGCGTACCCCCTCACCATACCAGGCCCGCAGCTGCCCTGGTGCCAGCCGTACCTCCTCGTTCAGTCGCGCCATGTCGGCGCCGAATGCGAGTGGGCGCTCCACTTTCTGCAGTACCCGGTTGCGGTCCAGGTCGACAAACTCGCCGTGCGATGAGCGGGCACCGCCGGCACTGGCCACGCGCCAGGTCAGCGATACCCTCAGGCCCCGCTGGGCATCCACCAGGGCGGTGTCGGGGGCCACGGTAAGCAGTTGCGGGGTATTGGCGTGGGAGGCGAGGAAAGTAAAGACTCCGGCCAACAGCAGTAGGGGCACCAGTAGCATCCAGCTGTACAGGCACTTGGCGGGACAAACGGACATGGTGGCCTCCCGTGGCTGCAGGGCCTGCGGGTATCCTAGGGTGCGCCACGAGACACTGGTACGTGGCCACTCCGGGGCGTCACTGCTTGTGGCTGCTGTGCGCCAGCCAGCCTCTGCGGCCCAGCGTGTACTACAATGAAAATGACGCCAGCCAGTCGGGGAGCTTTCCTGATGACGCGATTTTTCTGTGCCTTGGTATCTGGCCTGCTGGTCACGGTGTCCCTGCCCGCCTGTTATGACGATCCCAACAAAAAGTATGCGCTGGAGCCGCTGCCCAATGTAAAGGAGGGCGCAGCGGAGCAGCTGGCACGCAAGGCGAACCCGTTTGGGGATGCCATGGTGCGCTACCTGCGTGGCAAGCCCCGTGAGGACGGGAACGAATTTATCCTGGGCGTGCGTTTTGAGCCCGGCGGCTTTGCCCCGCGTATGGATAGCATCGGTGATGTCGAGGCGCTGCTGGTCATCATGCGCGATTACCCGGCCATGCGTATCGTGATTGAGGGGCATACCGACAACGAGGGCGACCCGGAGAAGAATCGCAGGCTGTCCCAGGTGCGGGCAGACTGGGTGCGCCAGTTCCTGCTCGAGCGCGGCATCGATGCCGAACGGGTGGCAGCAGAGGGTTTCGGGGATACGGTTCCGATCGCTGACAACAGTACCCCTGCGGGGCAGAAGAAGAACCGGCGACTGGTGATACGCGTGGTGAATTTCGATTCGCAACCGGTGTCAGTGCAACTGCAGCATGAAGAACAGCAGGAGTCACCGGAAACAGGCAACCGGCCCGCCGATCAATGACTGCAGGCAGTCGATGAGCGGGCAGGCCGGGCACCGGTTCAGGCGGTGCCGATCTCCAGCGAGCGCAGGATCTCCGCGGTGGGGTCCACCTGGTTCATGGTATAGAAGTGCAGGCCCGGGGCGCCGCCTTGCAGCAGGGTATCGCACAGGTCGGTGACCACTTCCAGCCCCAGCTTGCGGATATCTTCCGGGTTATTGAAGCTCTCCATGCGGTGGCGCAACCAGCGGGGGATTTCCGCACCGCAGTTGCGAGAAAACCGCGCCAGGTTGGTGAAGTTGGTAATCGGCATGATGCCCGGGTAGATGGGCGCATCGATGCCGGCTTTCTCGCACTGGTCGAGAAAATAGAAGTAGGCATCCGGGTTGTAGAAGTACTGGGTCAGCGCGCTGTTGGCGCCGGCCTCGAACTTGCCCTTCAGGTAACGAATGTCGTCGTCGTAAGAGCCCGCTTCCGGGTGAATCTCAGGGTAAGCGGCAACTTCCAGGTGGAACCGGTCGCCGGTATGGCGGCGGATAAAGGCCACCAATTCGTTGGCGTACACCAGCTGCGCCACAGCGCCCATGCCGGAAGGCATATCGCCACGCAGTGCCACGATGCGATCCACGCCCGCTTCCCGGTAGGCGTTCAGGAGTCCCAGCACGGTCTCCTCGTTATCACCGCCGAAAGACAGGTGCGGCGCGATGGAGATACCGTCGCGACGCAGGCCGGTGACGATATCCACAGTGGTTTCGCGGGTGGTACCGCCGGCGCCGTAGGTGACGGAGAAGAACGCCGGGGCAAACTCCTGCAGGGTCTCGCGGGTCTTGTACAGCTTCTCCCGGCCCTCGGGCGTCTTGGGCGGGAAAAACTCAAAGCTGATTCTGGGGGTGTCGGTCATGATACTGTCTTTTCCAGTCCCCGAGGGGCTGGACCCCGCCCGGTGCCGGAGTGCGGCAGGGCGGAATGACGATCTTGCAACCAGCATCGTCACGCCGGCTCGCGCCGGCGTCCAGTCTCGGTTCAATTAATACTTGTAGCTTTCTGGCTTGAACGGGCCTTCCACGGCAACGCCGATATACTTGGCCTGGTCCTCGGTCATGCGGGTGATCACACCGCCGAAGCCCTCGACCATGTAGCGGGCGACTTCCTCGTCCAGTTTCTTCGGCAGCACTTTCACGTACAGCGCGGAAACTTTCTGGTCCGCCGGCAGGTCGGCAAACTTCTCCTGGTACAGGTGAATCTGTGCCAGCACCTGGTTGGCGAAAGAGCCGTCCATGATGCGGCTGGGGTGGCCGGTGGCGTTGCCCAGGTTCACCAGGCGGCCCTCGGATAGCAGCAGCAGGTGATCGTTGTCTGCCGCATTGCGCACGATCTTGTGTACCTGCGGCTTCACTTCCTGCCATTCCCAGTGCTTGCGCATGTAGGCGGTATCGATCTCGTTGTCGAAGTGGCCGATATTGCACACCACAGCGCCACTCTTCAGCGCTTTCAGCATATGTGCATCGCACACGTTGGTATTGCCGGTGGTGGTCACCAGCAGGTCGGTGTTGGCCAGCAACTCCTTGTTGATACCCTCGTCGGTACCAGTGTTGATGCCGTCCTTATAAGGGGAAACCAGTTCGAAGCCGTCCATGCAGGCCTGCATGGCACAGATGGGGTCCACCTCGGAGATCTTCACGATCATGCCTTCCTGGCGCAGGGAGGCGGCGGAGCCCTTGCCCACGTCACCGTAGCCGATCACCAGGGCTTTCTTGCCGGACAGCAGGTGGTCGGTACCGCGCTTGATGGCATCGTTCAGGCTGTGGCGACAGCCGTACTTGTTGTCGTTCTTGCTCTTGGTGACGGCGTCATTGACGTTGATCGCCGGCACTTTCAGGGTGCCCTCGCGCAGCATGTCCTGCAGGCGGTGCACACCAGTGGTGGTTTCCTCGCTGATACCGTGGCAGTTATCGAGGATCTGCGGGTACTTGCGATGCAGCAGCTCGGTCAGGTCGCCGCCGTCGTCGAGGATCAGGTTCGGCTGCCAGCCGGCCACGTCGTCACCCACGGTGCGTTCCAGGCACCACTCGTACTCTTCCTCGGTCTCGCCCTTCCAGGCAAATACCGGGATACCGCTGGCAGCGATGGCCGCGGCGGCGTGGTCCTGGGTGGAGAAAATGTTGCATGAAGACCAGCGTACTTCGGCACCCAGCGCCACCAGGGTTTCAATCAGCACTGCGGTCTGGATGGTCATGTGGATACAGCCCATGATGCGCGCACCGGCCAGCGGCTGCTCTGCGCGATACTTCTCGCGCAGTGCAATCAGGGCCGGCATCTCGCCCTCGGCGATTTCAATCTCGCGGCGGCCCCAGTCCGCCAGGGTAATATCGGCGACTTTGAAATCCTTGAATTCAGTGCTCATCTGGTTCATTCCAACCTCTTTGAATTTGTGTTTTCTGTAGGAGCGGCCCATGGCCGCGATTTCTGCCTGTCTCGAAGCGTGTATCGTTCGCGGCCATGGGCCGCTCCTACGGTTAAGTTCTTTATTTCCCGGGTTTACAGGCCCGCGTGCTGTCGCAGGATCTCGGCCTTGTCGGTTTTTTCCCACGGGAAGGCAGTGAAGGTCTCGCTGCGTTGCTGGCCGCTGCTATCGGTCCAGCTGTAAGTGTGCTCGAACGGCTCGCGCCCGAAGTGGCCGTAGGCCGCGGTCAGCTGGTACATCGGGTGTAGCAGGTCCAGGGCCCGGGAGATGGCGTAGGGACGCAGGTCGAAGTGCTCGCGCACCAGCTCGATCAGTTTGTCCTCACTTACCTTGCCGGTACCGAAGGTATTGATCGACACGGAAGTGGGCTCGGCCACGCCAATGGCGTAGGACACCTGGATCTCGCAGCGCTTGGCCAGCCCGGCGGCGACAATGTTCTTGGCCACGTAGCGACCGGCGTAGGCGGCGGAGCGGTCGACCTTGGACGGGTCCTTGCCGGAGAAGGCGCCGCCGCCATGGCGGGCGGAACCACCGTAGGTGTCGACGATGATCTTGCGCCCGGTCAGGCCGCAGTCGCCCACGGGGCCGCCGATCACGAACTTGCCGGTCGGGTTGATGTGGTACTTGGTGCCCTCGTGCAGCCACTCCTGCGGCAACACGTGGTGCACGATCAGCTCCAGCACCGCCTCGCGCAGGTCTTCCTGGCTTACTTCCGGGCTGTGCTGGGTGGACAGCACCACCGCGTCGATGGCGCACGGCTTGCCGTGCTCGTCGTAGCGGAAGGTGATCTGGCTCTTCGCGTCCGGGCGCAGCCACGGCAACAGGCCGGACTTGCGCGCCTCGGCCTGGCGCTCCACCAGGCGGTGGGCGTAGTAAACCGGCGCCGGCATAAAGGTCGGGGTCTCGTCGGTGGCATAGCCGAACATCAGGCCCTGGTCCCCGGCACCCTGGTCTTCCGGCTTGGCACGGTCGACACCCTGGGCGATATCCACCGACTGCTTGCCGATCATGTTCAGCACGCCGCAGGTGTCGCCGTCGAAGCCCACGTCCGAGGAGGTGTAACCGATATCGGTGATCACCTTGCGCACCAGGTCTTCCAGGTCCACCCAGGCACTGGTGGAAATCTCGCCGGCAATCACCGCCACGCCGGTCTTTACCAGCGTCTCGCAGGCCACGCGCGCGTGCTTGTCGCGCGCCAGCAGTGCGTCGAGCACCGCGTCGGAGATCTGGTCGGCGATCTTGTCCGGGTGCCCCTCGGATACGGACTCCGAGGTAAACAGTCTGTATTCACTCATGTGAAAGTCTCCATGTCTTGCCTGCGGCAAACGAAATAATGCTCGGTGTTATTGCGGGAGCCTCCAGGGCAGGCTCCCGCGGTTAAATTACGGTTTCAGGAATTCCCGGATCTGGATCTGGAAGCCATTGCGCAGGGCGCTGTATACGCTGCGACCATCCTGCAGGCCGGCGTCTTCCGCCCAGGCCTGCAACTGCTCCGGGGCAAAACCCAGCCACAGGTCACCACAGGCCTCGCGGGCCCAGTCCTGGCGGTGGTCCTGCAGCTCTGCCACCAGCAGCTGGCCGCCACTTTTCAGGGCCTGCTGCAGGTCCTGGAATATCTGTGCCGGCTCCGGCGTATGGTGCAGCACCATATTGACCACGATGCTGTCGGCGCTCTGTGGCCGCGCGGCGGCCTCGCGGGTGTCCCCGCAGACAAAGTCGATATTCGCCAGGTTGCGGTCATCGGCAAACTGCCGGGCCCGCGTGAGCATGGTCTCGGACAGGTCAAGCGCGGTGACGTTGTCGAAGCGGGGGCTCAGCTCGGCGAGAAACTCCCCCTCACCGGGGCCTACCTCGAGGGCCCTGGTCCCGGGCTTCAGCAGCTGGGCCACCTGCGGGCCGTAGACTTCGTAGCCAGCGATCAGCTCCTGCTGCTCGCGGAAGCGATTGCCATAGTCGGCGAAGAAGCGGCGCGAAGCCTCGGCGCGCTCCCGGGCAATGGTCGCCACGGCGGCGGCCCGTTCCGGGGACAGGGGCAGGCGGTCGAGGCTGGCAAACAGGCCCCGCAGCGCCTCACCGTCACCACTGCGGCGGTAAAACAGGTTGTTGCCCTCGCGCCGCTTGCTCACCAGGCCGGCCTGGGCCAGTACTTTCAGGTGATGGCTGAGCGCCGGCTGGCGCAGGGTGAAGATGCGGCACAGCTCCAGCACGCTGTAGGAGTCCTGGCTCAGCAGGCGCAGGATCTCCAGGCGCAGCGGATCCCCCGCGGCCTTGAGGGTCGCGGCCAGCTGGGGGATGGCGTCCGGAATGGTCTGTTCCGGTTGCTGGATGGCGTGCTGGGAATCTGGCATGAGGCGCAGTCTAGCAGCGTTCCAGCCTGCATCAAAGGATTTTGATATAGCTCCATAAAAATATTTTGATGCAGGTGTGTTGTTTTAAGCGCCGGCACCTGCGGAGCAATTTTGTTGCGTGAATAACGCGACAATCGGCCACCGGCCTTTGCGCAGCGCCGCCGATTGCGTGAAAATACGCCTCCTTTTTCGCCGCCGTGGCCTATGGTGAATGCGGCCCGGCCCCGCAAACTGACCTGAGAGCAGAGCCCTATGACTTCTTCCAACCCGACCCGCACCGAACTGGCCAATGCCGTTCGTGCCCTGTCCATGGATGCCGTGCAGAAAGCCAAGAGTGGCCATCCCGGCGCGCCCATGGGCATGGCAGATATTGCCGAGGTCCTGTGGAACGATTACCTGAAGCACAACCCGGCCAACCCCGACTGGGCGGACCGCGACCGTTTCGTGCTGTCCAATGGCCACGGCTCGATGCTGCTCTACTCCCTGCTGCACCTGACCGGCTATGACCTGCCGATCGAGGAGCTGCAGAACTTCCGCCAGCTGCACTCGAAGACCCCGGGGCACCCGGAGTATGGCTACGCGCCCGGTGTCGAGACCACCACCGGCCCGCTGGGCCAGGGCATCACCAACGCGGTGGGCATGGCGCTGGCAGAGAAAGTGATGGCGGCGCAATTCAACCGCCCGGGCTATGAACTGGTGGATCACCACACCTACTGCTTCCTCGGCGACGGCTGCCTGATGGAGGGCATCTCCCATGAAGCCTGCTCCCTGGCCGGTACCCTGGGGCTGGGCAAGCTGGTTGCCTTCTACGACGACAACGGCATTTCCATCGATGGGGAGGTTGAGGGCTGGTTCACCGATGACACGCCCAAGCGCTTCGAGGCGTATGGCTGGCATGTGATCCCGGGTGTCGACGGCCACGACCCGGCGGCGGTGAAGCAGGCCATCGAGGAGGCCCGCGCCGAGACCGCCAGGCCCACCCTGATCTGCTGCAAGACCGTGATCGGCTTCGGTTCCCCTAACAAGCAGGGCCGCGAGGAGTGCCACGGCGCGCCGCTGGGTGATGACGAGATCGCCCTGGTGCGCGAGACCCTGAACTGGAACCACGGCCCGTTCGAGATCCCCGAAGATATCTACGCTGGCTGGAACGCCCGCGACAAGGGCGAGGCGCAGGAAGATGAGTGGCGCGATATCTTCGCCGACTACCAGGAGGAGTTCCCGGAGCTGGCGGCGGAATTCGAGCGTCGCATGAGCGGCGAACTGCCGGCGGACTTCCTTACCAAGGCGGATGAGTACATTCGCGAGTGCCAGGAAAACGGCGAGAAGATAGCCTCGCGCAAGGCGAGCCAGAATGCACTGAATGCCTATGGCCCCATGCTGCCGGAATTCCTCGGCGGCTCTGCCGACCTGGCGGGCTCCAACCTCACCATCTGGTCCGGTTCCGTGGGCGTGCGCTCCGATAACGCCGCCGGTAACTACGTTTACTACGGTGTGCGCGAGTTCGGCATGAGCGCCATCATGAACGGGATCGCCCTGCACGGCGGTTTCGTGCCCTACGGTGCCACCTTCCTGATGTTCATGGAGTATGCGCGCAACGCCGTGCGCATGGCCTCACTGATGAAGCAGCGGGTGATCTTTGTTTACACCCACGATTCCATCGGCCTGGGCGAGGACGGACCCACCCATCAGGCGGTGGAACAGCTGACCGCCCTGCGCTCCACCCCGAACCTGTACACCTGGCGCCCCTGCGATGCGACCGAGTCAGCGGTGAGCTGGAAGATGGCAGTGGCCCGCAACGACGGCCCCAGCGCCCTGATCTTCAGCCGCCAGGGCCTGGCGCCGCAGAGCCGTGACGCCGGCCAGCTGGCCCAGGTGGAGAAGGGCGGCTACGTGCTGTCCGACTGCGAGGGCCTGCCGGAGGCCATCATCATCGCCACCGGTTCCGAAGTGGAACTGGCGATGGAAGCCCAGAAGCAGCTGTCCGGCCGCAAGATCCGTGTGGTCTCCATGCCCTGTGCCGAGGCATTCATGGACCAGGACGAGGCGTACCGCGAGTCGGTGCTGCCGTCCAGCGTCCGCGCCCGCGTCGCTGTGGAAGCGGCCCACCAGGATTACTGGTACAAGTTTGTCGGCTTTGACGGTGCCATCGTCGGTATGAAGACCTTCGGCGAATCCGCCCCCGGTGGCGAGCTGATGGAATATTTCGGCTTCACCGTCGACAATGTGGCGCAGACCGTCGAGAAACTGCTGAAGTAAAACGTGCGTTGCACGACCTTCTACCTGGATGCCGGCACTTGCCGGCATGACGGCTGCGAAGCCTGACTTTGCCCTGCCGTCGTCCCGGTTCCGGCCGGGATCCAGCACCCACGGGAGTCAGCTCAATATGCTGATACTGGCTGGAAGTTCATGAGTATCAGACTTGCCATCAACGGCTACGGCCGCATCGGCCGCTCCGTCCTCCGTGCGCTGTATGAATCCGGCGCGCGCGATCGTTTGCAGATCGTCGCCATCAATGAGCTGGCCGACTGCGCCACCATCGCCCACCTGACCCGCTACGATTCCGTACACGGCCGCTTTGGTGGTGATGTCGAAGTGCAGGGCGATGCCCTGGTCGTTAACGGTGACCGCATCGCGGTGACCCACCATGAACAGCTGGAAGACCTGGACTGGCGCAAAGACCGGGTTGATATCGTGCTGGAGTGCACCGGCAGCTTTACCGAGCGCGCCCGCGCAGAGCTGCACCTGAAGGCCGGGGCAAAAAAAGTCCTGTTCTCCCAGCCCGCCAGCCGCGATGTGGACGCCACCATCGTCCACGGCGTCAACGACGATGTCCTCACTGGCAAGGAGACCATTGTCTCCGCCGCCTCCTGCACCACCAACTGCAGCGTCCCGGTGATCGCCGCGCTGGATAAAGCGTTTGGTATCGATGCCGGAGTGATCACCACCATCCACGCCGCCATGAACGACCAGCCGGTAAGCGATGCCTATCACCATACCGACCTGCGCAAAACCCGTTCGGCGGTTACCTCCATTATTCCTGTCGATACCGGGCTTGCCCGCGGTATCGAGCGTATCCTGCCCAGCCTGGCCGACCGCTTCGAGGCCCAGGCGATGCGCGTACCCACGGTCAACGTGTCCGCAATCGACCTCTCCGTGCAATTGCACAACACTGTGACCCAGGCCGAAGTAAACGATGTACTGAGTGCAGCGGCAAAGAACGATTTTGCCGGCGTGCTCGGCTACACCGAAGAGCCCCTCGCCTCCTGCGACTACAACCACGATCCCCGCTCCGGCATCGTCGATGCCAGCCAGACCCGCGTTGCCGGTGGCAAACTGGTGAAAGTGTTGATCTGGTTTGATAACGAGTGGGGATTTGCCAACCGGATGCTGGACGTGGCGATGCAATTAAAGAGCCTGGAAGGCCGTGAGGCCAGTCACCACGACCACATAAAATAGCTTCTGCGCCAACCTGCTCGCATTATTGAGAGGCAGTTCTCAAATTTCTTTATTGGGATTGCTGCTCACCAATCCCTGCCGTTATTTCCTTCTACGATAAGAAAGCTTTGCCAAAAATTTTGGAGTAATGCCTGTTGGAGTCTGCCCCGCAGGGGCGCCTTTATATGGTCGATGTACCTTAAACCTGTGGATAACGATAAAAATTACACTGGGGGTATGCAATGACATGTTTCTGGCCTGGCCGCATGCTGGCGGCTATTTTTCTGTGCACCACAATAATCGTTTCCGGTTGCGGTGGCGGCGGCGGTGGTGGTTCGACATCGGGCACAGGGGGCACTGGTGATTCTGGGGGCGTGGGTGGTTCAGGAGGCTCTGGAACTGGAGATACGACTCAAAACCAGCCTCCGATAGCCCATGCTGGCGAAGACATAGTGGCTAATGAAGAGACCACCATCCTCTTGTCTGCCGGGCAATCTACAGACTCTGACGGAATGATTGATAGCTTCCAATGGGAGCAGCTTTCTGGTCCCTCGATTGAAGTAGAAAGTTGGGAAGGAGAGTCGATATCGTTCGTGGCCCCAGTTGTAGAGGTGGAAGCTGTATTCGAATTCCAGGTTACAGTCAATGATAACGAAGGCGCTTCAGCCATTGACCAGGTTATTGTAACTGTTGTGCCTTACGCTCCGATCAGTCAGTTGGATATCAGGTTTCCTTACAATGGGAGCCGTTTCTTTGGAAGCACAATAAGCGTAGTAGGTTCGATTGAGAGGGCGAGGGCTGCCGTTGATAGCGTCGGGGTGAGGGCTACAGCTGGAGCGGGTGAGATATCTGTCGAGGTGCAGGAAAATGGTGTTTTCTTAATAAATGATTTGCCGTTGCCAGTCAATGATCAAAGTCCGATCATTCAATTAGACGCATATCAAGACGGTGTTATTGATAAATCTGTACAAGTCAGCATAGAAAATAAGCCTACCTTGGTGCGTCCACTTTTCGCATTGGACAAGGCTAATACGGATAAAATCTTTGCACTTGATTCCACCTCAATTTCTAACGATCGGCTTTTTCGCGTTGATCTGAAATCAGGTAAATTTGATAGCTTAATAGGTACTGATACAAGGTTGCCGGGACAACCATGGGATATAGTTCATGATGTTGATCGCAATCGGCTTCTGATTCTCAATGTTTCTACACATTTGGTCGATTATATCGACCTCGAGACCTATGATTCAGGGGTGGTTTCCAGCCAGGCTGTCGGAAGTGGCCCAATACCGGAGCTGATCTATGATATAGAGATAGATCCACTCGGAAACCAGGTGTTAGGCATAGATGAGAGCCAAGAGGCTCTCTATTCAATAAGCCTAACTACAGGCGATCGAAAAATAGTTTCCTCAAATGACGTGGTTGGTACCGGTATCGCGTTTTCAAACCCCAGTCGGCTAACTGTAGACACGGAAGGCAGGTTTGCTTACGTGTATTCGAATGCGTCGTTGATTGCAGTTGAACTGGAGACCGGGAATCGATCAGTGGCTACATCCGCCAGTGTTGGAGAGGGGCCGACTATTGCAGACCCATTTTCAATGGCATTTGACCCTGTCAGGAAGGCTGTAGTTTATTCTCAGCCATGGAGTGATATATACAGGGTATTTGTCGATAGCGGTGATAGTGAGGTTTTCTCTGAGAATGGGCAGTCAGGAGTGACGGCTGGATACTCTGTTAATGTATTGTATGACAGCCACTATGATCGATATCTGGTCGGAGATATAGGAGGTTGGTCTGAGGATTCCGATTCTGTTTTCACTGTTGATAGTAGTACGGCTGAACGTTCAATAATAATTGAGCAAACTGTTGGTAGTGGACCCGGTGTGGGAGAATTTTACGACTTCTACCTTGGTCAAGCGAATAATGGTTACCTCCTGGATTATGGGAGCGGGTCCCTGCAAAAAGTTGATTTATCGACAGGTGTGAGGACTGAAGTTTCTGGTGTTTCCCGGGGCAGTGGTCCGGTCCTTCAGTGGCCGAGAAAAATGGAGGTAAATTCAGTCGCAGGTACCGCTTATATATTGCAGCAGAAGGATGATGCCTCTGGTGCATCAGCCCAAGTCCTGAGGGTTGATTTGGAGACCGGCGATCGAACTTCTATTGCAGCAGACTCAGATGGTATGGGCCCTGTGATTATGTCCGCTCGGGGGATTGCTTTCAGTAATAAGAATAATCAGCTGTATTTTGCCGATGCTGAAGTGGGGGCAGTGATTGCGCTGAACCTTTCGGATCTCAGTCGAGAGATAGTGTCAAGCGCTGAAATTGGATCTGGCGAAGGGTTTATTAATCCTACAGGCATTAATTATGACTCTGCGACGGATAGAATTTTCGTTGCCGACGCGGGCTTGGGCGGAACGGATTCCGCAAGGGTTTTTTCGATTGACGTTGCTTCTGGAGATAGAACAACAATATATGAACCTTATCAGGGGGTAGGGCCATACATGAACGGCGTGGCTGATCTCGACTTGATGCCTGACGGAAAATCCCTGTTGATTAGGTCTGATTTTGACCAAATTTCTTTGCTAGACATTGAGACTGGAGATCGGGCAGTGGTGGCAGACCAATCTGCAGGGGAGGGAGAATTCCTTATGAATATAAGGTCTGTCGCTATTTCTCAGGATGGGTTGGTCGCTTACTTTACAGGTTATAATCATCAGGCATTATTTGCTGTTAACCTGAAAACAGGGGATCGGGTCATGATCGCCAGGTGAAGGATAAAATAATCAGTAATTATAAAGGTGAATTCCCGGACTTTTTTCAATGCTATCTTACCAGCCGTGAGATTTGTATAAGTAATTATAATTGGGGTCTATGACTTAAAGTCATGGAATAATTGCGGTACGGCTAAGCTTATGACGCTCAATTTTACCGGATTCAGTTCATTTTTTATTCTTAGGCCATGTGTTCAAGAAGTGATTCATGGCCTGCTTGTCCAGGCTCGATCTTGTGGGCACCACCGGCATGTGATCCGATACAATGCGCAATGAGCGGCAAGTGTGTTTTTGCAGTGAGGATGTTCCCATCGCCTACGCTGGCTAGCTGCGCATTTATGCCGATGTGTATGGAGTCTAGGTGCATGCCTGGTCATGCTGCATCCTGAATACCTGAAACTGAGGCGATACCCGAAGCAGCGCCGGGTATGATGCTGTGCGCTCTTTGCGGCGCGTATAGCCCCATCTGTTGCCGAAAAAATAGCATTGACGACCGACCGGGGGCTGGCGCTGGCTGATGATCGCTTCCAAGCAGCAGTGCCAGCGCCGTGTCACGCACCTGAAAGCGGTTCGCCCGAGGCTGGCGGTGTCTGGCTGAAACTGGCAGTGGGATGGTACGCTAGGTCCAGAGTTAGTTTCCGTAGCATTTTTGCATTCCAGTTACCGGCCGTTGCCTCTTGAAGATTTACCTGCTTACCCACGAACGCGAGATACACCGCCCGACAAACACTGGCTCAATCGCCACAGCCACATGTGGCGATCTGGTCCGGCGGGTCATCTGGCAGCGCCGCCACCCTGATCCTGAAATAGTCGAGCTGATCCAGGCTGGCGATGCCGCACTTGTTTATCCTGGGACTGAATCCGGGCTGTCCCTGAAACCGGTTTCCGCCTTCGAAACATTCATCCTGCTGGACGCCACCTGGCAGGAGGCCCGTAAGATGTATAACCGCAGCCCCTATTTCAAGGGGGCGGAACGGGTGAGCCTGGATCCGGGGATTGAGTCCGCTTACTGCCTGCGCCGCAACCAGCGGGAGGGCGGGTTGTGCACGGCCGAGTGCGTGATTGAGCTTCTGCAGGCGAAAGGATTTGGTGCGGTGGCAGAGAATTTGCGAGAGGAGTTCGGGCGATTCAACCAGCGATAAAGGGCCCGGGCTGGAATTGCCAGGATATTAAATTTTCTGTTTCAAAAGTATTGCTGGCTGCCCGGCTGAAACCGGTCATCAAGCATAACAGGAGTCCTTAATGGCCGATCGGGTTTCCCTGCTGGTGGATGTCCAGAATATCTACTACACCACCCGCCATGCGTATGGGCGTAATTTCGACTACAACGCCTTCTGGCGCCAGGCGACCGCCGGACGGGAAGTGGTGAGCGCAATTGCCTATGCCATCGATAGAGGCGACGAGAAGCAGCGCCAGTTCCAGAATATCCTGCGCGGGATTGGCTTCGAAGTGAAGCTGAAGCCTTTTATCCAGCGTGCCGACGGCTCTGCCAAGGGTGACTGGGATGTGGGAATTACTATCGATGCGCTGGACTGTGCGGCGGGATCCGATGTGCTCGTACTGGCCTCCGGGGACGGTGACTTCGACCTGTTGGCCGACCGAATCCGATCGAAGTTTGGTATCCCGGTCGAGGTATACGGGGTGCCCTCGCTGACAGCCGGCTCCCTGAGGCACGCGGCCTCTCGCTTCGTGCCGATCGAGGGGGAGCTGTTGCTGAAGAGTACTGCCCAGTGACTCCTGATCACCAGCTGCGCCCCGGCGGTCACGGAAGCGCCGGACAGGTTCGCGATCTTCTCCGGGCCTGATAACCTAGGTCCCAGCATTTACCGAACTTGCCAGGTGCGGACCTGTGGCACTGATTATAGTCCTGCCGCGCACCAGAATAACGACCAATTGGGGAGTGACATGAAGCTACGCATGGGACTGATCGCCGTGATACTGGCACTGGCCGCGGTCACCGCGCAGGCCGCCAGTATCTCTGAATACGCCGCCGGCATGGAGCGCCAGCCCGGCTACTACGATTTCTACTGGGACGACACCACCGGCCGCATCCTGCTGGAGGTGGATGAGTTCGACCGGGAATTCCTGCTGCTGACCGGCCTGGCCCAGGGCCTGGGCTCCAACCCGGTGGGACTGGACCGTAACCAGGGTGGCGAGAACCGGCTGGTGCGCTTCGAGCGGGTGGGCAACAAGGTCCTGCTGCACCAGCGCAATATGCAGTACCGGGCCCACTCCGATAACGCCGCCGAGCGCCAGGCGGTGCGGGAGGCTTTTGCCTCCTCGGTGCTGTGGGGCTTCGAGGCGGTGGCGCGGGATGGCGATACCCTGTTGATTGATTTCACCCCCTTCCTGCTCAGTGACCAGCATGGGATTGCCAGCCGGCTCAAATCGACCGAGCAGGGCACTTATAGCGTCGACGTCTCCAAATCCGCGGTTTACCTGCCGCGTACGAAGAACTTTCCCCGCAACAGCGAATTCGAGGCGCAGCTGACATTTGCCGGTGGCAATCCCGGCAAGTACCTGAACGAGGTGGTGCCGACGCCGACCCTGGTTTCCCTGCGCCAGCATATTTCCCTGGTGGAGCTGCCGGATGACGGCTACCGCCCGCGTGCATTCCACAGCCGCAGTGGTTATTTCCCGTTTATCTTCCGCGACTATGCCACCGCGATCGACCAGCCGCTGGACCAGCGCTTTATCTATCGCCATCGCCTGGAAAAGAAACCGGGCAGTGACGAGCCGGTGGAGCCGATCGTCTATTACGTCGACCCGGGGGTGCCGGAGCCGGTGCGCAGTGCCCTGATTGACGGCGCCAGCTGGTGGAACCAGGCATTCGAGGCGGCCGGGTACAAGAATGCCTTCCAGGTGAAACTGTTACCGGAAGGGGCCGACCCGCTGGATATCCGCTACAACGTGATCAACTGGGTGCACCGCTCCACTCGTGGCTGGTCCTACGGCTATGCCATTGCCGACCCGCGCACCGGGGAAATCCTCAAGGGCAACGTGACCCTGGGCTCCCTGCGTGTGCGGCAGGACTACCTGATCGCCCAGGGCCTGCTGCAGCCCTATGGCGACGGGGATGCAGATACCTCTGCGCTGAAAGAGCTGGCCCTGGCACGTATTCGCCAGCTGAGCGCCCACGAGGTGGGCCATACGCTGGGCCTGGCCCATAACTTTATCGCCAGTGCCAGTGAGCGTGCCTCGGTAATGGACTACCCGGCCCCCCTGGTAACCCTGCGGGGCGAGGAGATGCAGCTGGCGCAGGCCTATGACACCGGTATCGGTGAGTGGGACAAGCTGGCGGTGCGCTACGGCTATGGCGAGGCGGTGGATGAGCAGGCGTACCTGGCAGCCGTGATCGAGGACGCCACAGGGCAGGGCCTGCGCTTTATCTCCGACCCGGACTCCCGCGACATCAATGACGCCCATGCGGACTCCCACCTCTGGGATAACGGCGCCGAGCCACTGGCGGAGTTCGCCCGTATGGCCGAGCTGCGCCGCCATGCCCTGGATAACTTCTCCAGCGCGGCCAACCCGGCGGATGCACCGCGTTCGGCACTGGAGGAGACGCTGGTACCGGTCTACTACGGCTATCGCTTCCAGGCCGAGGCGGTGGGCAAGCTGATCGGCGGGCTGGATTACGATTACCTCTACAACGATGCCGAACAGGTGTCCTACAACCTGGTGCCTGCGGATGAGCAGCGCCAGGCAGTGGATGCACTGGTCTCCACCCTGGAGCCGGAATTCCTGGCCCTGTCCGAGCGGGTGCTACAGTTGCTGCCACCGAAGTCCTATGGCTACAGCCGCACCGCGGAGAGCTTTCCGGCCCGCACCGGCGTCGCTTTTGATGCGGTATCCATGGCCGAGGCGGCGGCCGGCCACACCCTTTCAATCCTGCTGAATCCCGAGCGTGCCGCACGCCTGGAAGAGCAGTCGGCCCGCCGTGCGGGACACCCGGGATTCGCCACGGTGCTGGAAAGCCTGACCGAAAAAGCTCTGGACAACGGCGCCTACGACGGGCTGGCGGCAGCGATTCACCAGCGGGTCAACCATGCCTATTTCCACCACCTGATGCTGCTGGCCGGCAATGCCGGGGCCGCGGAATCTGTGCGGGCCAGGGCGAGCATGGAGCTGGCGCGGATCCAGCACAGCATCGGGCGCATGAAGCTGTTCGGTGATGATGCCGAGGGCTATAACGCCCACTACTACTACCAGGCCCAGAGAATCGCGGCCTTTACCAGCGGCAAGCTGGAGCCGAAGGCGGATGAGCTGCAGGCCATGCCGCCGGGCTCGCCGATCTGACCGATAGCCGCTTCGCCGGCCGGACTGTGGGTTTGGCCGGCCCGGGGCGGTGTCAGGACCGGCGGGGTTTGCAGGCAGGGAGTCGGGTGCGGGTAAAGGCTGGCGGGCACCAATAAAAAAGGCCGCTTGCGCGGCCCTAAGCGGGGGGTCAATCAGTTCACTCTTCCAGGGTGACCAGGTCGTAGCCTGAAAGGGCGGGAATGGATGCGTGCAGCGCCTCTTCCTGCTGGTCCAGGGTTTCCAGCTGGGCGCAGAACTTCTCTGCCCTGGCCTCGAGCACTTCTGCCCGGGCCTCGACATCGCGCTCCACTTCCTCGGCCAGCTTTTCTGCGTTGCGTTCGATACTGCGGCCGCCGGTAAACACGGCTTTCAGCGCGTGCCAGGCGATACTGCCGGCGGAATCCATGGCGAGCTCTTCGATACGCGGTTCCAGGTCCTCACCGATGGTCTCCTCGATAAAATCCCCGACACCCTGGTCGCCAAATACGAATACATTGCCTTCGACATCAAAGCGCTGCTGGGCCCGCTCGCGTATCTCGGCGGAAGTTTGCTGCAGCCCGTTGAAGTTGGGGTGATCCTGTCCGGCGAGCGCGGCCAGGGCTACGGAAACGCCGGTCAGGGCGATATCCACCGCATCCAGGGAGATCATCGTCAATTCCCGGCTGGCCCCGTACAGCTCGCCGTGGTAACGCTGTAGCTGCTCACCCTGCTCTGCAGAGATATCCACCGGGTTACCCTCCACCAGCAGCTTGTCCGGCGACTGGAAGATCACCAGGGCTTCATCGTCTTCAGGCTTGGCAAAAGTCTGGAAAAAGTCCGGGCCCACCTGTACGTGATAGTGCAGGTCTGCGTTGCAGCTATCCTGGTCATTTATTTCAAGATTGATGTCACTGGCGGCCGCCTGGCCGGCCAGTGCCAGGGCACTGGTGAGGATAAGTGGTTTCCACATGGGAATGCTGTTCTCCGATTTCTCTGGTTCTGTCCCTAGGACGCGGTGCAGGCGCCGGCTGGATGCAGGTAGCTACGAAAATTTCCGCTGTCGCGGTGTTTGAGTAAAGGCGCCTGACAAAAGTGACATTTGGTATTTTCTGTTGGGGCAGACACGGGTAACCCGTGTCACGTCGATTCATTCACGGCATCGAAGGAAATTCTGGCGCATATCCGTACCTGCCGTAACGCCATTCCAACCCGCTACCGGCGGCATCCGTCGCAGCCACGCTAGAATGAATGCCCCGATGACAATAAAAGCGATAAATGGGAGGAAGCGGTGACCGGATTCCTGATTCATGTTCCCCTTATTTATGTTCCTTTCTCTTTCCCTTGCCCTGGCTCGTGCATTCGCGCCACTGCTGCGGTGCTGGCGGCCCTGCTGTTGTCCGCCTGCACCGATGGGGAATCGGCCCCGGGCAGGACGAGTGCACAGGGCGGAGAGCCCCTGGTGGTGGCCCGTATCGGTGAGCGGGAAATAACCCTGGCCGAACTCGACCGTAGCATCCAGTTACCCCAACACGACCTGGCCCTGGCCGAATATCGCCTGCGCGCCGGCGCATTGCGCCAGCTGCTGGAGCGGGAGGCCGGGGATGGTGGCGGCGCCAGTGCCGAGTGGCTGCTGGAGCCTCCGGCTCCCCCGCGCGAGGAGCTGCCGGTGGGCGGCCGCCCGTTGCGCGGTAACCCCGATGCACCGGTTACGCTCAGTATCTTCTGCTCTTACCAGTCACCGCATTGCGCCGTGCTGCAGGCCACAGTGCGCCAGCTGCTGGAAAGTTACGCCGGCTGGCTGCGCCTGGTGCATTTTGACCTGCCGCTGCGTTATCACCGCGAGGGACCACGGGCGACCGCCGCCGTGCACTGTGCCCGGCAGCAGGAGCGGGGCTGGCCCTACGCGGATGGTCTCTATTCCCAGGCACAGAAACTGGGGGATGAAACCTACCTGCGGCTGGCCCGGGTCCAGGGTCTGCAGCGAGAACCTTTTGCCCGGTGTATGGAGGCGCATGACAGCGCACCGGCGCTGCAGCGGGACCTGGCTGTGGCCGGTGAGCTGGGGCTGGAGACAGTGCCGGTGGTGTTTATCAACGGGCTGTATATTCGTGGCCCGCGCCCCTACGAGGAATACGCGCACTGGGTCGACGCCGAGCTCCAGCGCCTGGGCCACGATTCCTCCATTCCACACCCGCAGGCCAGCCGGTTTGCAATAAATGGCGGAGGGCCGGGGGAGACTGACCTGCCACTGGTATTGACTGGCACCAGTGTGTCCAGTGAGCGGGACAACTCCACCGCCCTTATCGCTGTGCAGGATGCGGCGGCGACCAGCTTCAGCAATGGCAGCAGCCTGATGCAGGGGGTCAGGCTGGAGAGCATCCGCGCAGACCATGTATTGCTGGACAATGATGGAACCCTGGAGCGCCTGTCCCTCCGTGGCCAGGAGGGGGAAGGGGTACATGTGCCGCTGACCTCGCCGGAGCCCCGGGACAAGGAAACCATGCGCCGGATAGAGCAGCCGGAAGGAGAGACGCGCAAACTGGTGGCCCCCTCGGGCGTCCTGCCGCTCGGCCGGAAATGGCTTGCGGAACAGTTGCGCAATCGTGATGAACTGGAAAAACGCTTTGTCGAGGCAGAGCACCAGGTGGATGGGCATAACCTCCTGAAACTGGAGGGGATCGAGGATAGTGAATTCTTTGCCGCCCTGGGGCTGGAGGAGGGGGACGTGGTGGTGCGGGTCAATGATACCTGGGTTCACAGCGACCAGAACCAGCTGTGGGACGCGCTCACCAGCGGGCAGGTGGTGGATGTCACCTTTATGCGCAACGGGCTGCCGCAGCGTATCCAGTATGTTGTTGAGGAGCGGGGTTACTTCGAGGAGGGCGAATCGGGGGGGGATGAGTCCGGAGGGAGTGACACAGACGAGTGAGCGGTA
Organism: Microbulbifer sp. YPW16; assembly: GCF_021290385.1. GTDB lineage: Bacteria > Pseudomonadota > Gammaproteobacteria > Pseudomonadales > Cellvibrionaceae > Microbulbifer > Microbulbifer zhoushanensis. The sequence continues at coordinate 2,102,724 of NZ_CP089928.1, read as the reverse complement.
ATGGCCCCGCACCAGGGCGGGGCCCGCTCACCGGAAGGTTTTACTTGTCCGGGTTGCCGTTCCACATCAGGCCGGAAATCTTGTTCTGGCCCTGCCGGCTCGGGTGGAAGCAGTCACCACCATCGATATCGTCTTTGCCGAACTGGAAGGTGCCCACATTCTGCTGGCTCTCGCCATTGTACTCAGCGACCACCTCGACACCGTTGACGCCATTGTAGGCAGTGGCTTCCTGTTGCAGGACCTCATTGTACAGTCGCTGTGCCGCGGTTACGCCGGCCAGGCGCGTGGCAAAGCTCTCGCCATTGAGGGTGCCGTCATTGGTAGCGATCCTGCAGATACCGAAAGTGGACCAGGCACTCTGGCAGTTAACCCGCCAGTTACCGGTCTGCTTGGCCACGCCGGCATCATAGAGGTCCTGGACCCTGGGCACCGAGCCCAGCAGCACCGTGGACCCGGCAGGCAAGCCGTTGACCAGTTTATCCAGCCCGGCCTGGACCGCCGAGCGCCATTCCGCCTCGGTGTAGAGCGGATCGCCACAATTGGCCGGGTCGACGCAGTCACGGTTGCAGATATCGTTGCCGCCCAGCACCACTTCGACATGGTCAGCTACCAGTGTCTGCGACAGGATCCGGTCTGCCTGGATGCTGAAGCTGTCACCGCCGCCGCGCATTTCAGCACCGGACTCTGCCGCCGCCTTGTTGGCGGCAATATTCGGGTCCAGCTGCAGGTAGCGGTCGTGTACGCTGAAAACGTCCGAGTCGTAGCCATCGAACCAGCTGTGCTCCGGTTGGTCACCGCCCAGCAGGCAGAAAAAACCACCGGTAAACCAGGTGTTGCCGGTGCAGTCAGCGGCAAAACCCATGGTGATACTATCTCCCGCCGCCACGGCCTTGGACGGCGCGGCCGTGGCCTGCCCGGTACTCAATAATGTACTCAATGCCAGTAATGTGAGTAGATTGACTCTGTGCATGGTTATTCTCCAGTCACGCTGAGATTTTTATTCGTTAGGGTTTATTCGTGATTTTTCGGTGAGCAGCCTGATAGTAGGTGGGTTGTGGGGATTTGCCGCCTGCAGAATGCCGACCCGGCAGTCGCATGTGCGCTTTGGGAGCTTCTTCGCAGTTATGACGTATGCTCCCACAGCATTGGTGAAGCTGGTTGGGGCGGGCGGCACCCGAAAATTAACTTGCACATTTGTACGGTTTTGGGGCGTGAAGTTTTGGCTGGGCGGAAGAGGTAAAGCTAACAGGCCGATTGGTGCTACATCTGGCATGGTTTGCCTGCGTGGCATACCCGGTGACCGTCACAGCATGGCAGAACCTGGTGCAAGGGAGGTTGCCAGAACGCCCCTGAAGGCCGCTCTTCAATAGAATAGTTGCACTAACTTGTTCCATGCCCGGCAGGTCGAACCAGAGATAAAGCGCTTATCAATAACCTCCTGATAATTTTCCGGAGGAATTTATAGAACCTTTTCTCTTTGTCCTGACTTACGCAAAAGTATTTGATTTTGAAATATTTTTATTCCTTCATTGGCCTGGAATAACTGAATCCCGATCCCTTCCCAGCCGCTCTCTGCCAGTCCCGGAAACTGGGCGATGGCATACATATTGCTGAATAGCCTTTGACGGTTATCAGTTTTTTGATTCCGGGAAGCGGGAAGGGGTGGTAAATAATTCAGTGCACGTTGGCACCATTGCGGTGCTTTCTGATCATGCGGAGAGTTCGCAGGCCAGGTCTGGCTCGTCGCACTCCCCGGCAAGTATTGCCCCTTTCCGGATAACAATCAGGAGCAGCCAGAAAAAAGGGGCAGGGAATGAATACCAACAGGAAATTGCTCAGCTATGCCATTGCGGTACTCGGTTGTGGCATGGGTATATCACCATCCATCGGGATTGCAGAGGAAATCGAGGAAGTGGCGGTAACCGGAACCCGCGGCCAGCCACGCACCGTGTCGGATTCACCAGTGCCAGTCGATGTATTCAATACCCAGACGATTGAGGCGGTTTCCTACACCGACACCAACGACATCCTGAAAACCCTTGTCCCGTCTTACAATGTCTCACGGCAACCGATCAGTGACGGCGCCACCTTTATCCGGCCGGCCCAGTTGCGCGGTATGCCCACCGACAAGACGCTGGTGCTGGTGAACTCGAAGCGTCGTCACCGGGCGGCGCTGGTGACCATCGGCGGCTCGGGTACCCAGGCGCCGGACGTGGCCACCATTCCCAGTGCGGCGATCAAGACCGTGGAGGTGTTGCGGGACGGCGCTGCGGCACAGTATGGGTCCGATGCGATTGCCGGCGTGGTGAACTTTATCCTGAAAGACAATGCGGAGGGTGGCTCCTTCGGTGTCCAGGCAGGGGAGTATACCGAGGGGGATGGATTCCAGACCACCGCGACGGGCAATATCGGCATGCCACTGGGAAGCGATGGCTTCGTCAGTATCTCCACCGAGGTTTCAGAGTCAGAATTCACTTCCCGCTCCGAGCAATACTGTGAAAGCTGGTTCTGCCTGGACAAGAACAACCCGGTCTATGACAGCAGCGCCGGTTATGCCGAATTCACCGAGAACGATGAGTTTATGGCCGCGGTCGCCAATGCCTCCCTTGAGGGTGATGTGGTGCAGCCCTGGGGGCAGCCCAATTCGGGGGCCTCGCGGGTATTTGTCAATGCCGGCTATGACCTGGGGGCTGGCCGGGAGCTGTATGCCTTCGGCAACTACTCGGCCAGTGAAGCCGACGGCAGCTTCTTCTACCGTTATCCCTACAACGGCACCATCGAGGACCTGCGTGAAGCCGATGGGTCTATTTATAATCCCCTGGAAATTTTCCCCGGCGGCTTTACGCCCCGCTTTACCGGTGAAGTCACCGACTATTCCGGTGTGGCCGGCCTGCGGGGCCTGTGGGCCAATGGCGTGAGCTATGATTTCAGTGCCCGCTATGGGTACAACGAAATCGACTACCTGCTGGAAAATACCATCAATCCGTCACTGGGGCCGGATACGCCCACAGCTTTTCGCCCGGGTATCCTCAGTAATGAGGAGATACAGCTGCAGGCAGATTTCTCCCGTGAGTTTGAGGTCGGCCTGGGCAGCCCGTTACTGGCCGCTGCCGGTTTCAGCTACATGGATGAAACCTATGATATCACCGGCGGCGACCCGGACTCCTTTGCCGCCGGACCCTATGCCACTCCCGACCCCTGGGGATTCTGTAACAGTGACGGCACTCCTACCGCTGCAGGCAGTGATACGATCGTCTCCGGGTCCAACCTGGACTGTGCCAATCCGGATGACCCTGCGTATACCGTGGTGGGCGTGGGGTCCAATGGCTTTCCCGGTTATTCCCCCGAGTACTCGGGCAGCTACAGCCGCGATTCCTATGCGGTTTTTGCCGACCTGAGCAGCGACGTCACCGAACGCCTGTTCCTGCAGGCCGCGGTCCGTTATGAGGACTACGCCGATTTCGACTCAGAGCTGGTGGGCAAGCTGGCAGCGCAATATGACCTGACGGAAAACATCGGCCTGCGGTCTTCAGTGGGCACCGGATTCCGTGCGCCGACACCGGGACAGCAGGGCACCACCAATGTCTCGACCCGTTTGCCGAACGGCTTCCCGGTGGCAACCGGACTCTTTCCCGCCGCGAGCCCGGTTGCTGCGGCCTTGGGTGCGGAGCCGCTGAAACCGGAGACCTCAAATAACTTTACCCTGGGCATGACAGCGGAGTTTGACCGGCTGAGTCTCACGCTGGATATGTACCGTATCGATGTGGATGACCGGACCTACGCCATCTCCACGCTGGATGTTTCCGCAGATACCGGTGCGGGAGATGCCTATGCTAATTATCTAGCGCTGGTAAATGCCAATGTGGTGGGAGCAGAGTCCATTGGCGGCGTGTTCTATTTCACCAACGCTTTCGGTACCCGCACCCAGGGCGTGGACCTGGTGGCCACCTATCCGCTGGAGTGGTCGGATGGCAGCATGACTACACTGACCGCTTCCGCCAACTATAACCAGACGGAATTCACCTCGGACCCCGGTGCCTACCTGAACGAAGAGGACGAGTTTGATTTTGAAAACCTGAATCCGGAGCTGCGCGGGGTTCTCACTGCCGTGCACGATATGGGAGATTTCGGGCTGATGGCCCGGGCCAACTGGTATGGTTCCTACGAGAACTATAATGCCGGTGAAGTGCAGGAATTCTCGCCGCTGGTCATGCTGGACCTCGAAGGCAAATATCGCTTTAGTGAGGCCATCAGCCTGGCGATGGGTGGCAGGAACATACTCGATGAGTATCCGGAGAAAGACGAGATCGGGGATTACTGCTGCGGCCGGCTCTACTCCTCGGGCACAGTGGTCGACTGGCAGGGTGCCTTCTATTACCTGCGTATGAATTACACCTTCTGACCGGCGTATTTAACGCGCCCATATTCTGTTCAATTGTGAGCGTCTGCTTGTCCCCGCCACAGCGGGGACTTTTTTACCCTGATTTTATGGCTGGGTTGGCTAGTGTCCGGGGCATAAAAAAGCCAGCCTCACGGCTGGCGTCGATGGAGCGAAACTGCGCACTGTAAAGCGCGTAGTGACTCGTTACGAGCTCATGCGATCCAGTACCCGGGGCAGGGCTGCGGTGTATTGCTCCACATCCTCCAGGTAGCCCATGCTGACCCGCGACCAGTTGGTGTAGTCACGGTAGATGCCGCGAATCAGTACTTTTTCCTTCTCCATTTCCTGGCGGAAGGTCTCGGCATTGAGGTCTCCAAGGTTTACGAACATAAAATTGGTGACCGAAGGCAATGTGCTGAGTCCTTGCGCAGCTACTGCTTCACTGACCATCTCACGAGCCTGTCGAATCTTGTCCCGGGAAAAATCCATAAATTCCTGGTCTTCGTAGCTGGCGATCGCCGCTGCCAGCCCGGCCTGGTTCAGCCCATACCAGCCGATGCCGTAGCGCCGCATCTCCTCGATGCGGCCTGGCGGTGCGATCAGGTAGCCCACGCGCATGCCGGCGAGACCGTAGATCTTGGAGAAGGTGCGCGCAACGATGACATCGTGGCCCGCCTTAACCAGTGGGATCATGCTGTTGCCGTCCGGGTTATCGGTAAGCTCGTTGTAGGCCTCGTCGGCGAGAACGGTACACTTCTTCGAGGCCCTGATGCAGAAATCACGCATTTTGCCCGGGTCGAGCAGCATCCCTGTGGGGTTATTCGGGTTGGTCACCTGCACCATGGAAATGCTGTCATCGATGGCGGCGTACATGGCGTCCAGGTCGATCTGCAAGGACTCGAGTTTGGGCAGGCGCCTGATCTTTCCGAGCTCCTGGATTTCCACGACCCGCGCGGTGGTATCCCAGAACAGGTCGGGGCCCAGGATATTACCCTTTTGCCCGGCCACGATGGCTGCCGCCACCAGGCCGGCACTGGAACCGGAGCCCAGGGTGACGTAGTCGGGAGTCAGCCCGTGGCGTTCCGCGATCATGGACTTCAGGTGCATGACACTGTCGTTGACGTAATAGGCGCCCTTCTGTGCCGCCGCCATCATGGCCTTCATTGCTTTCGGGCTGGGACCATAGGGGTTTTCATTGGCATTGAGCTTGGCGATTCCCTCTGCCGGTCCATATATAGGTTGTGGACGTGGCTTTTCCGCCGCTACGGCCCGGGGAATGCCAGCGGTGGCCGCCGCGGAAATTGCTGCAGCGGCACCGCCCAGGAATAATCGCCTGCTGATATTGTGCGTCATTATTATATCCTCATGGTTGTGGCCGCCTCAGAGGGCGCCCGTGGTCTTGGCGAACATGGAAATGGAGACAATAACCAGGTACACGCCGAACAGGCGCTTCAGGTGTAGCTCATTCATGCTGTGGGCCATACGCGCGCCGATTGGCGCGGAAATAACGGAGAACAGGGATATGGCCAGCAGGGCGGGAATATTGATATAGCCCACCGAGCCAAACGGCAGGCCCGTTTCACCCAGGCCCATCAACATAAAGCCGATCGCGCCCGGCAGGCCGATCAGGAAGCCGATCCCGGAAGCCGTTGCCACGGCCTGGTGCACCGGCCTGTCGCACAGCACCATGGTCATCACCGTAATGGTGCCCCCGCCGATACCCAGTAGGGAGGAAAAGCCGCCAAGGAAGCTCGCCAGTGAGGCGCGGGCGATACCGGTGGGCATGCTCAACTTGCCGTTCAGGCGGTCGAAAAGGTTCGGGAACAGGAAATAAATGGAATAGACCAGCACGCCGCCGGCAAAGACAAAGACCAGGCTGGTGCTGTCCGTATAGGAGGCAATGACCAGCCCGCCCGCCACACCCAGCAATATCCAGAGTGACCAGTCCCGCAGCACCTGGAAGTCCACTGCGCCCCGGCGCCGGTGTGCCTGGACTGCGCGGGCTGAGGAGATCACGATCGATGCCAGCGAGGTTCCGACTGCCACCCGCATGATTTCATGCGAGCTGTTGGGAAGGAAGGGAAACACCGCCAGCAGAGCCGGCACTACCACAAAGCCGCCACCATTGCCGAAGAGGCCTGCCGTGATCCCGGCTATCAGTCCGGCCAGGCAAAGCAACAGGATAAAAAGCGACACTTCCTCGATGCTCATCGAATTCCCTGTTCATTTTTATTCCAGCAGGGGATGCGAAGCATGAAGTGTGCCAAGGGGCAGTTGGAGGGCCTGCAGGCGTTGAAAGGAGGCCGGGTATGCGGGGCGAGCTCTTTGTTCAGCCGCGTATGAAGCGGGATTTCCTCACCCAGTGATCACCACGATAACGGCGGGTTGGGGCCGGGCTCTTCTTGGCCCAGAAAAAATCGCGGTTGAACTGGAATTCGACTTCATAACCCTCGGCCAGTGCGGCCAGGGGCATGGCCTTCCAACTGGCATGGCGGCGCTTGCTGGTGGCCTCAAGCAGGTACTCGCGACCCTCAACGATGGCCACCACCCAGGCATGCCCCTGTCCCTTGTGGGTGCCCATGGCGACCCGGGCGTCCACGCCCAGGTTGATCAGCCAGTCAGCAAGCAGTATGGCGTGGTCCTCGCAGTCACCGCGGGGCTGGTAATAGGCCTGGCGCGAGGTCTGCCAGATATCGGACAGTCCGGCATACTGCAGGTGGTCATACTGGTACTGCTTGCGGGTGGCGAGACTGTAGAGTGGCACCCACAGCTTGTCGGTTTCGAACGGCTGGAAGCCCACCAGGTAGCTGTTGGCGAAATGATGCTTGCTGTCCAGTCCCCGCGCGGAGGCTGTCACGTTGGAGAAGCCCTGCCAGTTCCAGATGGAAACATAAGCGCTTTCGGCCTCTGTGCGCCTGGCCACCATTTTCTGGATCAGTGCTTCGGTAATGGGCTGGCTACTGCCAGTGACGCGGACCTGGCCGCGCTGAGAGTCCCGCTGGTCCCCACCCTCTTCCAGCGAGAGCTGGTAGTGTAGCTCCGGGTCTACCGGCGGCTCGCGCACATCCCGTTCAGCTCGCACAAGCAGTTCCGGCAGCACCATTGCGGTTGCGATCAGTAGGATCGGAAGCCAGCTGCGCATGACTAGCCCTTGAGGCCAAAAGAAATAATCAGGGCGACAAAAATAAGGATGGTGGAGGCAAAGATGGCCACGGCTATATTGCCATTCTTGAGTTCGCCCTCGATATCCACGTGCTTGAGCAGTTTCTTGTCGATGGCGAGCAAGGCAATGATGCCAATGAACAGCGCCAGCAGTGTGTAGAGCAGGTTAATGCCGAGGTTAAAAAGGGTGGCAGTCAGAAATTCCAGTTCCATCTTGGGTGTAACATCCCGTAATTGTTTCGAGCGTGAATTAAATCATATAATCCACCGCGCTTCATCCTGGGGCGCTTGAAATAAAGCCGGTATATACCGGTTAAACCAGCCGGATATTTGCCGGCATTTATAATCGTTGATTTTCAGGGAATTGGGGGAAAGATGATGCGGCCGATTATGATCGCTCTTGGCCTGCTCGGGGCACTGTTGCTGACAGCCTGTGGGGACCGGGTGGAGGTGCCACCGGCACATGTGGGCAAGATCCTGACCAAGAATGGTTACAAGCCAGAAACAGTACCACCATCCAAGTTTCGCCTGGATCCGTGTTTCTTCTACTGCGACAAGCTGGTTACCCTGGCGATTGCCGATTTTGGCCATAAAGAGCGCTTCAAGCTGTTCATGCCCAAGGACCAGCTCAACATGAGCTTCGATATTCGCATGACCGGGGCCATCAGCCGGGAAAATATTGACAATATTTTCGATCGTATCCCACCGGTACAGGACAATATCGCCGTCAATAACGTCTACAACACTTATGCCCAGCCGGTAATCCGTGATGTGGTGCGTCGTGTGGTCGCCAAGTACTCGATCAATGAAATCGCCTCCAGCCGGGAGGCGCTGAGCCAGGAATTATTCTCCGAGGTCAGTGATGCCCTCAAGGGCACACCCATCCAGGTCAAGCGCCTGGGCCTGGCGGACGTGCAGTTCCCCAAGGTGATCACCGAGGCCAAGGAGCGCGCGGCCGAGCGGCGTGAATTGATTGAACAGGAAAAAGCCCAGTTTGAAATCCAGAAAATCCAGATGGAGCGCGACCTGGAGCGGGAGAAAATGAACCGGGCCATCGCCCGGGAAAAGGCCATTGGCCAGAAAGAGGTGAATGACCTGCTGGCCAAGTCGGTCACAGACAAGTACCTGGCCTACCGGACCCTGGAAGTGCTGGACAAAATGGCGGAGTCCGAGAACAAAGTATTCCTGCCGGTTGAAGCCCTGGGCACCATTGGCCTGCAGCAGGCAGTCTTCAATGACCAGGTGCGCCAGACTGCCCGGCGCGATCGCTGAAACAGTATTTATAAAACGGGAGTAGTTGGTATGCAGTACAATTCACAGATTTCCAACTGGCTGGTATCCGTGCTTGGTGGGCTTGCGACCTGGGCGGTCGTGCTGGCCATTGTGATTCTTCTGCTGGCGATCATTGCGCGGATACGCATTGCCGGGCCCGGTAACTGGCAGCGCCTGCTCTACGACCGGTCCTTTATTATCCGGGTGCTATCGCTGGGTTTTGGTGTCTGGGTACTGGCGGGCTTCAGCAGCAATGCGCCCAAGCTCTCCCTGGATCCGGACTATTCCGCCGAGCAGGAAGCCATCCGTGCGCAGCTGGAGGCGGGTGCCGGGGACGTGGAAAGCGTGGCACCGGAAAAGGATTCCGCCGAAGAGTCCAGCGCCCGGCTGCAGCAGTTGCGTGAGGAGCAGCGCGAGGCGGTGCTGGAGGAAGATTGACAGTTTCCGACAGGCCCGCTGCATATGCAGCAGGACAGCAATAAAAAAGGGGGCCATGGGCCCCCTTTTTCACCTGTGAGTAAAGCTACGGCTTAGCGATTCTTCGGGCCACCGCCCTTGCCGCCGCCGTTGCCGCCGCCACCGCCACCGGAGCCGCCGTCACCGGGGTTGGTACCGGTACAGGCGTTCGCCGCCAGGTAGTCGAACGCGGCCTTGGCCTGCACCAGGCCGTAGCCGTAGGCGTTGTCGCGACCCGCATCGCCCAGGTCTTCCGCTGTGGCATTCATCGCCGCGCGGATTTCACCCGGTGCACAGTTGGGGTAGTGGCTCCAGACCAGGCCAGCGACACCAGCTACGTGCGGGGTGGCCATGGAGGTACCATTGAAGTAGGCGTAATCACCCGGCTCTACAGCGACTGTGCCCGCTGCGCCCAGCTGCCCCATCAGTGCAGCGCCATCGGTGTCGGAGATGCCGACAGAAGGAATGCTGGTTACCACCTCGCCCATGGTGCCGTACAGCATGCCGGGCTCGTTGTTATAGATGATGGCACCTACGCCTCCACCAGCCTCACAGTTGAGGACTTTGTCGGCAAAGCTGATGTTACCGCGTGAAATCAGGCAGATCTCACCGGCGGCATCGGTACAGGCGGATTCACCCAGGCCGCAATCGACCAGTGAGCCTGCAGCGCTATCCAGCGGGCTGCCTTCCATACCGGCAGAGTCAACTGCGTTGCCGCCGACAGTGACAGAGCTGACAACTGCGCTGCCCACGGGTACAGAGGAAAGCACGTCGACGCCCGGCCCGGCCAGTTCCACCTGGTCAGTCTGCTGGGAGAAGTCGGCGATCACTTTGTCGCTGTCGATGGCGGCAATGGACATGACCGAGTCGTAGGAGGCCGGGTAGGAGTGGCGGGTGTTGCCATCGTTACCGGCTGCGGCGATGGAGAGGACGCCACGGTTGGCGTACAGGTCGGCAAATGCCTGGTCCTCGGTGCGGGACTTCAGCGTGCCACCCAGGCTCATGTTGATCACATTCGCACCGTTATCGGCACAGGTGTCAGCTGCCGCGACCAGCGAGGAGGAGTAGCCCCAGCCATCCGCGTTGAATACCTTGACGATATGCAGCTTGACGTTGCCGTGCGGCATTACGCCCACGACGCCGGTGCTGTTATTGATGGCGGCAATGGTGCCGGCAACGTGGGTGCCGTGGCTGTTCTGGTCTTCGTACCAGTTTCCGGTGCCGGAGTCATTCGTGCCGGTGACCATATTACCGGACAGGTCTTCATGGGAGATGTCGTAGCCAGAGTCGATGATACAGACAGTGCTGTTACCAGCCATGTCATCGGCGACCATATCGGCCTGCACCATGGGAATGCCAAACGGCACTTCCTGGGCCATCAGCCAGCGCTTGGCGTCTTTTTCTACGTACTCCACATTGGGGTTGTTCTGCATGGCCTGCAGGGCCTTGTCGGACAGCATCGCGGCTACCGCGTTGCGCTTGTCCAGCGCCAGGGCGGTACGGCCGCCGGCCTTGTTCAGTTGCGCCTTCGCTTCAGCGCTCTTGCCTGCCTTGAACTTGATGATATAGCGGTCTTCGGCGGCACCCGCCTGTGCGGCGACGCTTGTGGCGACGGCACTGGCGAGCAGTGTGGGTAGGATCTTCTTCATGAATCGAGCTCCAGATGGGCTGCTGTTTTCTTATCGTGTAATCACTCTGTCCGGTGCCGGGACCACTGTACTGCGTTGCTCAGGATGACTGGCACGCGTGAGCAGAGACTTGGAAAAGTAGCAGCTCGGGGTTGTGCGGCAATGGAATTGTTTCGCTTATGTGAAGCGACTACCAAAACTGATAATTGGCGCCTTGTTTGCCGTCGAATTCATACGGGATAGGGGCCCTGAACCGTCTAGGAGGTGTCAGCCCTCGAATTTAGTTAGTACAGACGTACGCGTCTATTGGGCAGTAAATCAAATATGATTTGTTAGTCGCAGATGGTACAAATGCACAGCTTGTCGCATTTGTACGGTAGTGACTGGTACATACCGTTCCAGCAATGGGCGCGATAAAAAAAGCCCCTCGGGGAGGGGCTTTCGTTAAAGAGCGTCAATCCGGTGCGGCTTACTGCCCGCCGGCTGCCGCTGCGGCGACGGGCTTGCCATCCACATCCAGTTCGGCGATGGGACCAATTCCCAGGGCCTCGATGCCCGGGCGAATTTTTTCCTGGTCGCCTACCACCACCCAGATAAACTGGTCCGGTTTGATGGTCTGGCGGGCCAGCGTATTGATGATGTCCAGCTCGATATTGCGAATCTGCTCCGCATAGCCGTCCATATAATCCAGTGGCCGGCCGTATTTCAGCATCTTGGCCACCTGCATGGTGACCGCATTGATGGTCTCAAAGCGTCCGGGCAGTTCGTTGATCCGCTTGTCCTTCAGCTTCTGCAGCTCGTCAGCCTGCGCGGGCTCGTCACTGACATAGGCCCGCAACTCCTTGCGCAGTTCCGCCAGTGACTCGCTGGTCTTGTCGGTCTGTACCGGGGCATAGACCATCATCGGCTGCTGGCCCTTGGCGCCGGAGAAGAAGGAGTAAGCCCCGTAGGCCCAGTGTTTTTCCTCGCGCAGGTTCATATTGATCCGCGCCGTGAAGGTGCCGCCGAGGATGTCGTTCATCATATGCAGCGCCTCCCGCTCGGGAATGCTCTCGGAGGGTGCCAGCAGGCCGCCGATAATCATCGACTGCTCGGAACCGGGCTTGTCGATCAGGTAGACGCGGGACTGCTCGGGATGGTCCACCTGCGCCAGGTTCTTCTGCGGCAGGGGGGATTCCGGGGCGCGCCAGTCGGCAAAGTTGCTTTCCAGCTTTTCCGTCAGTGCCTCCATGGTGATATCGCCGACCACGACCATGGTGGCGTTATCGGGACGGATCCAGGTCTGGTGGTGCTGGACCAGGTCCTCACGGGTCAGTGACTCGATGGACTCCTCGGTACCGCTACCGGTGAGCGGGACGCTGTATGCGTGTCCGTCCCCGTACAGCAATGGCGGCAGGGTGCGCAGTGCCATCTGTACCGGCTGGGTCTTTTCCTGCTTGATCATCGCCAGCCAGCGACCGCGCTTGCGTTCGACCTCTTCCTCGTCGAAGGCGGGACGCATTACCACATCAGCAAACAGGGAAACCGATTCATCCAGGGTATTGGTCAGGGCATCGAGACCCACGTTGGAACTGTCGATACTGGTATTGGCGTAGATCCGCGCCCCCAGGATTTCCTGTCGTGCGCTCAGCTCCAGGGCGCTGAGTTCAGTAGTGCCCTCTTTCAGCATCGACATGGTGTAACCGGCCGTGCCGGCCTTCTTGCCCTGGTCGGCGGCGTAGCCGGCGTCGAACATCAGGTGCATATTCACCACGGGCGTGGTGTGACGCTCGGCCAGCACCACTTTCAGGCCGTTGGAGAGTTCAGTGGTCTGCAATTCGGGGAAGGGTACCGAGGGGAACTCGCCGGTGTCCGGCAGCCTGGAGCGATCCACGTCCTGCTCCGCCACTTTGTAATCCGGGAAGGGGTGCACCTCCAGGTTGTAGTCGCCGCTGCTGAGCCACTCCTGCGCAGCAGATTTCACGGCCGCCGGGGTCAACTGTTGTTTCTCGTCAATGGCCTTGAGCAACGCATTGGGATCATCCAGGTAGAGCTCGCCGCGCGCCAGAATTACGCCCTTGCCGGACCAGCCGCCCACCTGCTCAAGGTCCCGCGCAGCACCGGCGTACTCCGACATATTCACCCGGGCCAGCTCCTCGGCAGTGGGTCCCTCTGCGAGGAAGGTATTCAGCTCTTCCTCGATGGCTGCCTCGACTTTTTCCAGGTCGACACCGGGCTTGGCATCTGCGACCACCTGAAAAACGGATGCCAGCTCAAACTCATAAAAATTGATATCGACACTGGTGGCGATCTGGTCGGTATAGACCAGGCGCTTGTACAGGCGGGAGTTCTTGCCATCGCCCAGCACAGCCGCGGCCAGCGACAGTGCGTTGGTGTCTTCGTGCCCCATGTAGGGTGCGTTCCAGACTTTGTAGAGACGCGACTGCGCCACACGGTCGTACATGGTCTCGCGCTTGGACTGGTCGCGCTTGGCAATCCAGGCATCTTTCTTGGCCAGCGGCGGCCCGGCCGGGATATGGCCGAAGTACTTGCTGGCTTTTTTCTTCGCGGTTTCCACATCAATATCACCAGCCAGTACCAGCACGGTATTGGCAGCGCCATAGTACTGCTTGAACCATTCATGCACGTCTTCCAGTGAAGCGGCATTCAGGTCTTCCATGGAGCCGATGGTGGTCCAGGAGTAGGGGTGGCCCTCGGGGAAAATCGCCTTCTGCATATATTCCCAGACCTTGCCGTAGGGCTGGTTCTGTCCCTGGCGTTTCTCGTTCTGTACTACGCCGCGCTGTTCGTCCAGTTTTTCCTGGGTGATCACGCCCAGCAGGTGGCCCATGCGGTCGGATTCCATCCACAGGGCCATGTCCAATGCGTTGGACGGCACTGTTTCAAAATAATTGGTGCGGTCGAGCCAGGTGGTGCCGTTCATACCCGTGGCACCGGCTTTCTCGAACGGCTTGAAGAATTCGTCGTTGTAGTTTTCCGAGCCGTTGAACATCAGGTGCTCGAACAGGTGGGCAAAACCGGTGCGACCGGGCTTTTCATCCTTGGAACCGACGTGATACCAGACTCCCACTGACACGATCGGTGCCTTGCGATCCTCATGCACGATTACCCGCAGGCCATTGGGCAGGGTAAATTTTTCGTGGGAGATGCGCAGGGATTCGGTGGAGATCGAAGGGGTGGTAACGGGAGTGTCAGACGGGGCGGAAGTGCTTTTGGCTACTTGCGACTGGGGCTGCCCGGGATCGCCGCAGGCTGCCAGTGCCAGTGTCAGCACCGCCGGCACCCAGAGGGGCCGTACAATCTTCATATCGGTTCCTTTTTTATTAGCTATTGGTTCCGGGAGCGCGAGCCGCTGCGGCCGATTACCGACAAACGCTGTCCAGCCAGGCGGGTGAATAAATCGGGCCTGGAGTGGCACTTTCGTGCAGCTTGAAGGGGCGCCAGGGACTTGCCTCCCGACCACCTTTATACAAAGTGCGGCCGGGCGTGGCAAACAGGCGCAGGCGAGGGGCTGGTGATCAGTAGGCGTTGCGGATCAGGTCGATGCCGGGCTGGATCGCGCGGCGCCAGGCACCGTCGATAGCCGGGGTATGTTCCGGGTCGTGGCGGGCCACAGTGGCCAGCAGTGCATCCAGCCAGACCGAGTAGAGCTCGGGGCGAATGTTGTAGCCGGAACGGGAGTGGCTGTCGCCGAGCGCACGCAGCTTGGTGTCGGGCATGCCCCGGGCCACGAGGATCAGCTGCATGATGCCGTTGCGCAGCAGGTGGCGCTGCTGGGGCATGTCGGTGTCACGGAACATCGCCCGGATATCGTCGGAACTGCCCATAAACCGATCATAAAAATCGACAAAGAACTGCGGGTTGTTGCAGCAGCGCCCATAGCTCTGGAAAACGATATCGCTGTCGGGTGTGTCCATCCGTAAATCCCCCGGGTCATTAAAAGTCGCCCGCCTCATGCCGGGCGGCGCGATTCTATACCCAACGGTAAATTTCGGGAAGCGCGATACGTCGCGACGGGATGCTTGCGTCAATGCCTGGCTGCGGCCTCCAGAGGTAGGAGTGCGTCGTAGATGGCCTCGACCACACCACCGTATTTCCCGGTGGTGAAGCCGTCGCCGGCAAAACGGTTGGAGTTGTTTTCCGGATCCGGCAGGCGCGAGTGCTTCTTGTTGGTCAGCAGCACAATGCCCAGGTTGTACTGCGGGTCGATCACGGTGAGGGTGCCGGTCCACCCGGTATGGCCGTAGGCCTGGCCACTGGCACCGTTGCCGAACATCCACGTCATGCCGTCTGTCCCGTTGCGGCGCCATCCCAGGCCGTAACCTGGGTCGAGTGGCGACGGCGCGGTAAAGCTGGCGATCACGGCTTCGTCAAACAGGCAGGTATCGCCATAGCCGCCGCCATTCAGCATCACCTGCAGCAGCACGGCCAGGTCCGCAGCGGTGGAGAAGAGCCCCGCGTGGCCGGATACCCCGGCCATGGAATAAAAGGCTTTCTCGTCGTGCACCTCCCCCTGCAGGGTATGGGTGCGGATATTGGGAAAGTCGATCACCCCGTCGCGGGTATTCCCCAGCAGCTCGGTCGCCGCGAAGTCGTCGGGCACGAACCCCTTCTCCAGCGGCGCAAAGCGCGTGCGCTTGAGCCCCAGTGGCCGGTAGAAAGTGTCCTCCACGTAAGTATCCAGGGGTTGCCCGGTGATGCGCTCGATTACCAGGCCCAGCAGCATATAGTCGGTATCGCTGTAGACGGTCCGGGAGCCCGGTTTGTAGCGCAGTGGTGCCAGGGGGATAAAGCCGAGCGTCTTGTCCCGCTCCTGGGAGAACAGTTCCCCGGATACCGCAGGGTTGTGGAACTGCGGGTCGGGCGCAAAGCCTGCCGTATGGTGCAGCAGGTCCGCTACGCGCAGCCCGGCCTTGCCGGTCACCGGGTCCCCCTCGCGGTCGGCGAATTCGGGGACATAGCGGCGCACCGGGGCTTCCAGGTCCAGCCGGCCCTCGCTCACCAGCCGCTGCAGGGCGAAATTGGTGGCATACATCTTGGTGTTTGAGGCCAGGTCGAACATGGTATCGGCCCGGACTTTCTCGAACTTGTCCAGGGGCCTGTGCCCTTCGAACTTCCTGCGGTAGCCATAATGGGACTGCTTTACGACGCGGCCGTCCCGGATCACCACCAGCGCGGCGCCGGGAAAGCCCGCGGCAATATCGGCCTCGATCAGGCGGTCCACCGCGGCCAGCCCGGCGGTGGAGAAGCCGGCCTCTTCCGGTGTCGCGGCCCGCTCCAGGGTCGGGTAGTCACAGGCGGCCGTTGATGCCGTGACGGGTAATGCCAGCAGTACGGCCAGCCCGGCGGTAATAAAGGCGGCCGTGACGAGGCGGGCTCGCTGGGGGGATAGAAGCATGGGCAGGCCTCGGCTATTGGTACCGGGTCGCTCAGGGGCGCCCGGGATAAATTATTCTTGTGGCTTGGAATTCTGGTAATACTGAGTCGCCGCTGCGAGGGCGTCAAGATGGGCAGCCGCTCAGCCCGCGCTGTCCTCGTCCTGCAGTGCAACAGAGAAGTCGCCGCCCGGGTCTACTGCTACAGAGATCGAGATCGGTCGGCAGCAGACCTGGCAGTCCTCGATATAGGACTGCGAGCCGGCAGACAGGTCCAGCAGCAGGGTGATGGGTTCGCCACAATAAGGGCAGCTGGCGTCATATTCCTGCAGCGCTTCCATCAGCGTCCCTCCGGCAGGTAGCGTGACACCCAGGCGGCCAGGGTCTCCGCCACGTAGTCGGCGTCTTCCTTGCGGGTCAGCAGGTGGTCGGCGTCATCCAGGCTGATAAAGCTCTTGGGGTGCATGGCCCGGTTGTAGATATCCGCCGCTTCGTCGATGGGCACGGTGCTGTCGCGGGGGGAATGGTAGATCAGCAGGGGGCGCCCCAGCTCGTGGATATAGTCCGGTTCGTGGTTTTCCAGGTCGTCGAGGAACTGTTTCTTGATGGTGAATGGCCGCCCGGCCAGGTCCACCTCCGCCTGGCCCCTGGTCTCGATCACGTCCAGGGCACAGGCAAACTGCTTGATCACATGGTCCGGCTCCGCCGGGGCGGCGATGGTGACCACGGCCCGGGCCTCCTCGATATCACCGGCGGCCGCCAATACCGCCGCGCCACCCAGGCTGTGGCCGATCAGCAGGTCTACCGGGTGATGCTCCCGGTGCAGGAACTCGGCAGCACTGAGCAGGTCGCGGATATTGGAGCTGAAGTTGGTATCGGCGAAGTTGCCCCCGCTGTCCCCCAGTCCGGTGAAATCGAAGCGCAGCACGGCGCAGCCCAGGTCCGCCAGCCGCCGGGCAATGCGCGAGGCCGCCAGCACGTCCTTGCCGCAGGTGAAGCAGTGCGCGAACAGGGCCCAGGCCCGCGGGTGGCCCTCCTCGGGCAGCTCCATGATGCCGGCCAGGGGGTTGCCGTTGCCGCCCGGGAAGGTGACTTTCTGCCGCTTTGCCATACTGGATCTCCGTCGCCTGGCTGGTCATTACTGTGTCCATAGTATGAACTGGGCCCGGCCGGGGGCAATCTCAGGGCGAAACGGGCGATTTTGACAGCGTTATCAGGCGCGCAGCGGTCGGCACCGGAGCCCGGCTGTTGATATAATCCGCGCCCACTTTTCTATCTCACCGCAACATTTCACAAAACAGCAGAGGGGATTGGCGATGGCGGTCAAACTGATGTCGGATCTGGACCTGGCGGGCAAGCGTGTGCTGATTCGCGAGGACCTGAACGTACCGATCAAGGGGGGCGAGGTGACCTCGGACGCGCGCATCCGCGCGGCCCTGCCCACCATCAAGGCCGCTGTCGACGCCGGCGCGAAAGTACTGCTGATGTCCCACCTGGGCCGTCCCACCGAAGGCGAGTATGCCGATGAGTTCTCCCTGGCCCCGGTGGCCGCCCACCTGGGCAAGCTGCTGGGCCGTGAGGTGCCAGTCATCGGGGACTGGCGCGACGGGGTCGAGCTGGGCGCGGGCGACGTGGCCCTGCTGGAGAATGTGCGCTTCAACGAGGGCGAGAAGAAGGACGACCCGGAGCTGGCCAAAGCCTATGCGGGCCTGTGCGACATCTTCGTGATGGACGCCTTCGGCACCGCCCACCGCGCCCAGGCCTCCACCCACGGGGTGGCCCGCTTTGCGCCGGTGGCCTGCGCCGGCCCCCTGCTGGCCGCGGAGCTGGATGCGTTGGAGAAGGCCCTCGCCAAGCCGGCCCGCCCGATGGTGGCGATCGTGGGCGGCTCCAAGGTTTCCACCAAGCTCAGCGTGCTGGAGACCCTGTCTGACAAGGTCGACCAGCTGATCGTGGGTGGTGGTATCGCCAACACCTTCCTCGCCGCCAGCGGCAAGCCGGTGGGCAAGTCCCTGTGCGAGCACGACCTGGTGGATACCGCCAGCGCGCTGATGGAGAAATGCGAGATCCCCCTGCCCACGGATGTGGTGACCGGCAAGGAGTTCAGCGAGTCCGCAGCCGCCGAGACCAAGTCCGCGGATGAAGTCGCCGCCGACGACATGATCTTCGATATCGGCCCGGACTCCTCCGCCAGGCTGGCAGAGATCCTGCAGGATGCCAAAACCATCATCTGGAACGGCCCGGTGGGGGTGTTCGAGTTCGACCAGTTCGGCGGCGGCACCGAGCGCCTGTCGAAGGCGATTGCCGAGAGCGATGCCTTCTCCATCGCCGGCGGCGGCGACACCCTGGCGGCGGTAGACAAGTACGGCATTGCCGACAAGGTCTCCTATATTTCCACCGGCGGTGGCGCCTTCCTCGAGTATGTGGAAGGCAAGACCCTGCCGGCAGTGGCGATCCTGGAAGAGCGCGCCGCTGAATAATTTGTTTGGAAACCGGGTCGAACAGCTCGACCCGGTGAGTTTCCGAGTGTTACCCCGGCGCAGATCGGGGAACCATTTACAGAGATGTCAAAACAAAACCAAAGGTACTTTCCATGGCACTGATTAGCTTGCGCCAAATGCTGGACCACGCCGCCGAGCATGGTTACGGCGTGCCGGCGTATAACGTCAATAACCTCGAGCAGATGCGCGCGATCATGGAGGCGGCGAAAGAAACCGACTCCCCGGTGATCGTGCAGGCCTCTGCCGGCGCCCGCAAATACGCTGGTGCGCCCTTCCTGCGCCACCTGATCCTGGCGGCGATCGAGGAATTCCCGGAAATCCCGGTGGTGATGCACCAGGACCACGGCACCAGCCCGGCCGTATGCCAGCGCTCCATCCAGCTGGGCTTCAGCTCGGTGATGATGGACGGCTCGCTGCAGGAAGACGGCAAGACCCCGGCTTCCTACGAGTACAACGTCGACGTCACCCGCCGCGCGGTGGAAATGGCGCACGCCTGCGGCGTATCCGTCGAGGGTGAACTGGGCTGCCTGGGCTCCCTGGAAACCGGCATGGCCGGTGAGGAAGACGGCATCGGTGCCGAGGGCAAGCTGTCCCACGACCAGCTGCTGACCGACCCGGAAGAGGCCGCCGACTTCGTCAAGAAGACCCAGGTGGATGCCCTGGCCATCGCCTGCGGTACCAGCCACGGTGCCTACAAGTTCACCCGCCCGCCCACCGGCGACATCCTGGCCATCGACCGCATCAAGGAAATCCACGCGCGTATCCCGGACACGCACCTGGTGATGCACGGTTCCTCCTCTGTACCGCAGGAGTGGCTCAAGGTAATCAACGAGTTCGGCGGCGAGATCCCGGAAACCTACGGCGTGCCCGTGGAGCAGATCTGCGAGGGCATCAAGCACGGCGTGCGCAAGGTGAATATCGACACCGACCTGCGCCTGGCCTCCACCGGTGCAGTGCGCCGTTTCCTGGCCGAGAACCCGTCCGAGTTCGACCCGCGCAAATTCCTCAAGGCCAGCACCCAGGCCATGAAGGACATCTGCAAGGCCCGCTACGAGGCCTTTGGTACCGCCGGCAACGCCAGCAAGATCCGCCCGGTGAGCCTGGAGACCATGTACCAGCGCTACGAGGCCGGCGAGCTGGAGCCGAAGATCAAATAAACACCTGCGGGGCGGCACCAGCGGCCCCGTGGCAGTTCTTTTGATGCTGTGAATTCGCTTGCTGCGAAAGGAAAAGCCCGCGCTAATGTGCGGGCTTTTTTGATTTTATTGGGGGGGATTGCGGTCGCCTGCTAGAGCTACCACGCAAAAATGCATACCCCATCCTCAAATTCCACGTTCTTGATTTCTGAGAATTGGTTTTCTAGCACGATAGCACAGTTATGCGAATCTTCATGAATTTGCAGGCCGATCAGCTTTTTACCTGAGTTAGACACATGCGGCGCTAATTTTTCAAATATCCTATTCGGGTGATCTTTTTCTTCAATATGAAAAGCAGAAAAATCAGACACCTTGGGAATTGAATGCTTACAAAATAGCGCATTAATTTCAGGTTCTAGATCAGAAATGCTTGAACTCCAATCTGCGATTAATAGATTTCCAGAATCCTGATAGTATTCAAGGAATCCTTGAAATACATCCTCTTCAGGATACTCACACTCAGTATCAGTAAGGCCAGATACATCAATACCCCGGAATTGTTTTAACCCGCCATGCATGGCGTGAAATTCACGCCTAAACTGTATGAATCTTTCAATAAAAGAGTGTAATTGCGGATCAGAATAGGCCAATACTCTAGATAGCTTTACCAGATCCCTATTTTGATCGTTTTTCTGTTTTTTCCTAAAGAGATTCCAGACCATGGTTTATTTTCGGTGCTCGCTCTAACGACCACATTGGTGGCCGTAGTGAAGCGCAGCTGGGCGAATATCCTGGGCCGCGCAACGGGCGACCAGCATGCGCTTGTTATGAATTTCTTATCCGTTTACTTTTTCGGATGTGATTTTCTTTCCATTAATAACCCACCTCCAGAGCTCATCCTGATGTAAGGCAGAGTTGTAAGACCTGGTCATGATTACAATGTCTTTATTTTCTAACCGAGCAGATAGTATGATATCCCCAAGAGATTCACTTGGTGGAATAATGAGCTTTGAATTATTGCCATTGAACAAAAATGCAGTATAAGAAGATCCAGTTGCGCCACTCCAAAAGGTGCTATTTCTTACAAAATATATTTCTCCAGCCTCCGCAATCGAGAAAAACTCTAAGTCCCCATGGCTTTTCAAAATTTCTTTGATTTCTTCAGTATTATTGGCATTAAATATTTTTTCACGTTCTTCAAGAGAATAGTTTCCACTTAAAATACCATTTTCTGAATCTACTCTATGAATTTCACGAGCCAAGCTATGTTGAGCATTGGCGTCAAAGCTTATAAGTACTGCTATCAACAAAAGAAACTTATACTTCATGATTCAGTGATTTCCCAAATAACATCCGGTTTTGTGGCGGACTTGGAGCTGCGAAGCAGCGGAAATACCGTCCGAGCCCCGAAAGGGCGGCAAGAGGCGCTTGTCTGGCTAACCCCAGAAGACTTGGTTGAAGTATTCAGTTCATTGTTTTGTCATATCGAGAATGCATTCTGAGATATGGATGCCTGACCAGCCTCCTGCTGCGCCGGTACTCTCTCCCTCAAAGCTGCAATGTGCATCTCGATATTTCAACCAAGCTCTTTGAGATATTCTAAACTCTTCCTCAAGATTACGCTTTAAATATTTATCCTCTTCTCGAATCCTTTCAATGGCCGCTTTATAGGCCATGTTGAGTTCTTCATCTGCCTTTTTTAACATGCCTTCAATACAGAGCCCTGCTGCCATAGCGCCGCCGTTCTCTGCTGTACAAGAATCCGCGGAATCCTCGGAAATAGCGTATGAAGAAGCACATGCAAAAATTAATAGCATGATGCGAGTCATTGCGTTCATAGTATTTCCCTTCACATAGCCTAACGAGCCTGTAGAAAAACAGGATGACAACCTGATATCCCATCGGCTCTCTTTCTTATAAGTTTAATGATCACGATTTAAACACATCCGTTTTACATAATCACTCATTGCACGTATTAAGGGCCTCTTTTGCGCAGACGAGTGTGGATATCCCTGTGAATCAGTGGATCGCCCCGTATCTCATCAACTTCTCAATGTTATGCACCAGGCAGAACATACGCCATTGCCCCTGGACCTTCTCACGACCACGTAAAGAGAAACGGCCTAGCCGTTTATTGGTACCAATATTACCGAACACCGGCTCTACCACCGACATCCGGTGACTATAGATCGTCTTTCCCGCGATACTGTCGACGCGCTTTTTCATCCAGTCGGTCGCCGTGCGGCCATTGGTCCAGGTGGTGGACACCTGCCGGCCGTGGCCGTCGCGGGTATCGGCAGAACCGGGGTTGCGCATGCACTGGTGTTTGAGGTGACAGTGGCGGCAGTCAGTCAGGCGGCCCTCAAAGAACAGCTTGCGCTTGCCCTCACTGACTTGCTCCTCCCTGTAGAGAAGCAGTTCTTTACCGGCTGGGCAGATACAGGTCTTGCGGCGCTTATCGAAGGTGAATTCCCTGGCAGGAATCACCTGCTTGACGCCCACCAGGGTATCGCGATGACGCTTGCCATACTTTTCTTTTTGTTTGGCGAACGCCTTGTCCCGCGAGCGGAACTGGTTGTCGGGGATATAGGCGTTGATGCCTTCCTCTTTCAGATAGGCATTATTGCCCTCGTTGGAGAAACCAGTATCGGCGGTCACGATGGTGCCATCGGCGAGGATGTCCGGATGGATGCCGGCTTTCCGGTAGTGTGCGGTGAGACCATCCAGCATGGGCTTGAGCGTATGGTATTCCTGGCCCTCGCCGAAAGCCTGCGCCTCGACAATGATCTGGTGTTTCTTGTCCACTGCGGCGACACCGTTGTACCCCTGGATGGTGCCCTTGCTGGTGGTCATCTTGGCCGACTCATTGTCGGTGATATTACTTTTGACTTCTTTCGGGGTCTTGCCTTGCCCCATCCTTGGGGCTTGCGTCTTTAGGAACTTGTCTATCTTCTCGAAGTGCTGCTTGAGCGTATCCGTCGCCTGCGCCAGTCGCTGCTTGCGCTCCCGCTCGGCGGGCTTGCGGCCATCCAGCTTCTTGTGTTCCTTGATGCAGTGCCGGATCTTCTTGCGGATCTTGGCCTGCTTTTGCTCGAGTTCCTTGAATGTACCGGAGTGCTCCTTACTGGCATTCGACGGCATCTTGCAACCATCAATCGCAAACAGCTCGTTGCCCAGCAGTCCCTCCTGGTCACATACCATCAGTACCTGCTCAAAGATCGACTCGATCGCATCCGGGTAACTGCTGACAAAGCTGGCGATACTGGTGAAGTGCGGCACTGAATCGCAGGAAAGCGCCTTGAAGATGATATTGTGCTCACATTGCCACTGGATCTCGCGGCTGGAGGTGATGCCCTTGGAGTATGCGAACAGGATGATCTTTAACAGAATGGCGGGATCGTAAGCCGATCGACCACCGGCGTCATTCTGGTACTTTTCGTAGAAGGCAGACAGGTCGATATGGTCATCGATCAGGTGGTGGAGGGTAAATTCGAAGGTATTCGGCTGCAATTGCTCTTCGAAATTGATCACAACCATCGCGTCCTGGTTGTAATTGTACCGCTTGAAGTTTGGCATGGCGGGATTCCCCTTTTCGACCTGCCAATTCTATCAAAAAACACTATATTTTAAGAGTTTTTCTACAGCCAGAACGCCCACGGCAGGGGCGGATTACCTTATGTACGTTTTGCGCAATAATGGGAGCGAAGCGACCGCGCAAAATGTGCATAAGGTAAGCCGTCCCGCGGAGGCCCGAAGGGCCGGAGCTTCACTGCCCGTGTTTGTTATATGGCCTTAGGTCTCAGCCGACTTCGGTGACAAAAGGGTGAGAACCGCCAGGTACAGCCAGCCGCCAGCCCAACTTAGGCCAAGTACAAGCGCCACCAATGCGCATGCTACTTAAGAACGACCTTGCTTACGTGCCACCCAGAATGCAAGTACCGCGGGGAGCACTGATGTAAACAGAAAGAAGTATGGAAAGAATGCCAAATTCATATTCATTGTTATTCAAATAGTCCTAAAAATTACGAAATTAGCTTAGACATATAACGTTGCCAACAGGGGCGCCTGTAAGGCGTCCCTGCTTGCTTGGCCTTGTTATGCATTGATGCCACGCAATACCCCTTTTCGGTGCGCAAGCCACCCACCTTCTTCTTGTTGCTCAATATATCGGGAAATGGTGTTCTTATCCTCGCCAGGCAGCTCGTTGAGTGCTCTTATGAATAGAGCAATATCAGCCTCATGCTGCGTACCCACTGAATTGGCCAGGCTACACAGAAGCTCGCCTGCCCATTCTGAGCCTCTCTTTATCATTGGCGGCAGTTCTAGAGTTAGCGCTTCTATATATTCCTTGCTCGAGAACTTCCCCAGCGCTGCTTGGGTGGTCTGATAGGCTCCATAATCATCGTCAGACTGCATTGATTGAATTAAAGCCCTAGCAACAGGCAAACCTTCGCTCCCGTCTATTGAATCAAGAAGCTCAATATACCTATTGAATCGATTCTCTCTTTCTGGCCAAGGCACAGACTCATCAGAATCCTGAACAATGTTGCCAGTGAATATCAGCTCTCTAATTAGTGCTTCCATGCTCGCCTATGCATAACAGTTAATTCAAAGGACGCACCCTTCTATCCTCCCCGGCTCTATTTGTCGCGCGAAAATTGTACAGGAAAGAATAAGTCTTTTATTTTCAATGTATTAGAGCGTTGTAGATATCGTTTTGCCGGTAGTTACGGCAACTGAACCTATATCTGCCAGAGTGCTGCGTCTACTGATGCTAAGAGTAACCCTTTCAAAGTCAATCAGTTGCCAGATGTGCCGTGTGGATACGCGACGTATCTCCTGATCCCCGCCTTGACGGCGTCTAATCGGCCATATGCTGTACAAATAAACAGTTAAGTGGCTGCATCATGGACGATATCCGCCATCATATACCTACCGAGAGCCGCGAACGGCTTGTGCCACGGTTGCGCCTGTTGATCAGGCGTATCGGTCTTTCCTATTCCACGGAACAGACTTACGTACACTGGGTAAAGCGGTTTATCCGCTTTCACCAGTTGCGCCATCCCGAAGACATGGGGGCTGCGGAGGTGGAGGATTTTCTCGGCCACCTGGCGGTGGATGCGCACTGTTCGGTGAATACGCAACGGGTTGCGCTTAATGCCATGGTATTCCTTTACCGGCGCTTCCTGGGTCGGGAGCTGGAGTTGTTGCGCTATCGATCGGCGCGGCAGTCGAGGCGCTTGCCGGTGGTATACAGTGCAGCGGAAGTCGCCGCGATTCTTGAACAGCTGGAGGGTGTGTTCCGGTTGCAGGTGGAGCTGATGTACGGCAGCGGGCTGCGCAGTGCAGAGTTGCTGTCCCTGCGGGTGATGGATATCGATTTCGCCCGCCACAACATCTTTGTGCGGGCCGGCAAGGGCGGCAAGGATCGCACAACGCTGTTGCCCGCATCCCTGGTCCCGCGCCTGCAGCAACAAATCCGCCGGGTCGGGCGGTTGCATGCCCAGGACCTGGACGACGGCTATGGTGCGGTCTACCTTCCGGATGCCCTTGCCCGGCAGTATCCCTCCGCCGCCACGGATCCCGGGTGGCAATACCTGTTCCCCGCGCGGGAACTCAAGCTCGATCCCGCTGCCGGGGTGATGCGTCGCCACCATATGCATGCGTCCACGCTGACCAGTCAGGTTCGCACTGCGGTGCGCCGGGCCGGTATTCACAAGCCCGGCCGCAACCATGCATTTCGCCACAGCTTTGCCACCCGCTTGCTGGAATCCGGGTGCGACCTGCGTAGGATCCAGGAGTTGCTCGGCCATTCCGATATCAGGACAACGGAAATCTACACCCATGTGGTCGATAGGGCTGGCAGTGGTGTGGTGAGCCCGGTAGACCGGCTGGGATGACATGCCCGGGGCCGTCGCGGGGTGAGGCCTGCTGCCTACTGGACGTGCTGCCCCCACGGGGTTGCGGTGGTTTGTATTGCACCCGGGGTCGCGCCCGGGCACAGCGGGCGTATGTTATGGGCTGCCCTGGCTACAGCCAGCCAGTCGTAGGTATCATCGTCGGCAAAGTAGTAGTAGATGCTGTTATTGGGTAGCAGCAGTACCACCACGCCACCATAACCCGTCATATACGGTATCCATACCTCGTCCTCACACCCCTTCAGGTTTTTACCAATCTCCAGTCCCCAGAAGCCATTGTTGTAGTGGCTGCCCGGGCCCAGCTCCGGGCCCCGGTCGGCCGGGTCTTGCTGGCGCGCGGCAGCCAGTTGGTGGGGGGCAAGCAGGCTGTTGTTGGCGTCGTTGAAGAAGCGGGCGATTTTGGCGATATCGTCCCGCAACCAGTAGAGGCCCCAGCCGGTAAAGGGCTGCCGTCTCTGGTCGTAAGTGCGGCGTGTATGGGCGGCGGTGGCGCTGAGGCCCAGCGGGGCCAGCAGGTCCCGGTACAGGAGGTCGGTAAAAATATCGCTGTTCGGTCCCTCATGCTGGCGCAGCAGGGTATTCATGGCGGTGCCGAGGATATAGGTATCGGAAGTGTGGTAGGCCCAGTCGGTACCGGGTTCTCCCTTGCGCGGGTAGTAGCTGCAGCTGTAGTGGATTTTTTCCCGGTGGCTGGTGGACAGGAACAGGCCGTCGGTATGTTCCGCCTGTTCGTCCTCCATAAACCCCGCCTGCGCAAAGTTGCCGCTTGCCATATCGAGCAGGTCATTGAGGCTGACACCCTGCCAGTTTTCACTGGCGGCACATTCCGGCACCAGCCCGGCGACCGGTTGCTGGAAGCTGCCGGGGTATCTACGTTCCAGCCGCATCAGGGCGCCGCCGGCAAAGACCGACTTGGCCACGGAATAGGACGGCACCACCAGTGAATCGCAGTAGGGGTACTGGCCCTGGCGGGTCTGGCAGCCGCCGGTGTAGTGAATGCCGTCGATTACATAGCCCACCAGCGACAGGGCGGCCGGGTCCTTGCCAGCAGGTGCGGAGAATGCCCGGTGGTCGCTACCGGGGAAGTCCTTGCCCAGTTCCGCCAGTGGTTTTACCGGCAGGCGTCGCCGTATTTCCGCCCGGTAATCACGGATATGCAGGTCCGCTCCCGGAATTTCAGCTCGCGTATAAGTGGCTGCGAGTTTTCCCCACAGGTCCATCTGGTAATAGGCACAGGTTTCACCGGCGATCTGGTAGGCAGCATCCGAGATGTCACCGTTATCCCGGAAGAGGAAAGTCATCACGCCGTTGTGAATACAGTTGGCATTTCTCTCCTGTAATGCGAAGGGCAAGGCTACCCGGCTGTAACCGCGATCGCCCTGCTCATCCCATACGCGCCCCGGGGCCAGGATAAATTCCCAGTCCGGGTGGGCGCCGGCCACTGAGCCGCGCTCCAGCGGAAAAATGTGGCTGCCGCTCTGTACCAGTTCGAAATCGAACTCGGGCAGGTGTTTGCGTGGGGCGTCGCCGTCACCGGTATAGTCGAAGCGGTCGCGGTGCTTGCGGAAATTCCCACCGGTAGCTTCGCCAGATAATTGCAGCCTGCCCGTGAAGTGATTGCCGGGCGGGGCTGCATTGTCAGGAACCGCATAGTGACGGTAATCCAGCAGGGGCAGTGGAGTGTTGCCTTCAACAAGGGTGGAAAAGCGGAGTTGCGTGCGCTGGACTTCACCACTGGCTTCCGGCCTGTTGCCATACTCTCCGGCAGCATAGGAAATTGCGCCGGGGTGGCAGGTTATCGCCAGCAGAAGCACCCACCAGCAGGTCGGGCGCAGGCTGGAATACGTTTTTGGCGAGGCAGGAACCATGCGCGGCCTGTTCGGGCATTGGTGCGGAAGGGCAGCGACGCGACCCCGGTCCCCGGAGGGGAAAGTCTCCGGTACTTCGACCCGGGGCTGCGTGCTGCAGGACACAGAGCACCGACAGGCTGCCTCAATTTACAGGGTTTTGTTAGCGCCAGCTGCGTGATTGTTATTGGGCCAGTTGCATTTTTGGTCATTGGTAACCGGGCTGAAACTTGCGCAATCTGCGGCTTTAGGGGCATTATCGTTACAGGAAACTTGCCCGCAACGCCGCGATTCTGGCGGCGTCGGCACAGCAGAATAATAACTCCATGGCGGAATCACTTATCGTGCTGGACCCGCAGGCCGACAAGGGGCTGCAGGCACAGATACGCGAAAAAATCATTCAGGGTATCCTCTCCGGCAGTATTCCTGCCGGTCACCGGATGCCGTCATCGCGCCGTATGGCGGAGCAGCTGGCGGTTGCCCGCAACACCGTGGTGCTGGCCTACCAGCAGCTGGTCGATGACGGTTTCCTGGTGACCCGTGAGCGCAGTGGCTTCTATGTCAGTGAAAGTGTGCAGACCCAGGGGGTTATCAGCCCCGGCGATGCCACTGTGCCGGGCGAAGGCTCCGAGCCGGACCGGGCCTTCTGGCGCGAGCGGTGTAACCCGGTTTCCGTCAGCCGGCGGGCGCTCAGGTCCCGCCCGGCCAACTGGCTCCAGTATCCCTTCCCGTTTGTCAGCAACGAGTATGACCCACGACTGTTCCCGGGCGCCGAATGGCGTGAGTGCACCCGGGATATCTATACCGGTCGCGAGGTTGCCCAGTGGGCCACCCTCGGCGGCAACGAGGATGACCGGCAACTGGTCGAGCAGATCTGTACACGGTTGCTGCCGCGGCGCGGGATCTATGTGGATCCGGGCCAGGTGCTGCTGGCCAGCGACCTGCACCAGGCCTGTTACCTGATTGGCGAGCTGTTTATGGGCGCCGGGCGCAGCCTGGCCATGGTACTGCCCGGTTGCAGTGAAACCGAGGAGATTTTCCGCCGCACCGGGGTGCGCCTGCTGGGGTTGGCGCAGGACCGTGACGGACCCAACCCGGGATCGCAACTGACAGGCAGCGACTGCTGGTTCCTGCAACCCAATGCCCACAACCCCACTGCCGTGACCACCAGCCTCGAGCGGCGGCGCAAGTTGCTGGCACAGGCAAACGAGCAGGGCGCAGTGGTTATCGAGAATGACTGCGAGCACGAGTTCTGCTACCACGGCAATCCGTTGCCGCCCCTGAAGAGTCTCGGTGGCGGCGAGTCGGTCATCTACCTCTACCAGTTCCCCCGGGTCATAGACCCGGGCATGCAACTGGCCTTTGTGGTGGCGCCCAAGCCAGTGATCCAGAGATTGCGGGCCCTGCGCTATACCCTGCGCGAGCGGATCCCGGCCATCAACCAGCGGCTGCTGGCCAAGTTCGTGGCCTCCGGTCACCTGGACGCCGCCACCTTCCGCATTACCCGGCAACTCAGGGAACGCTGGACCGCGCTGGGCGAGGCCCTGATGCACCACCTGCCCAAGCTGCTGGTGCGTCGTGCCAGTTGTGGCACGGCCTGCTGGCTGGAACTGCCGGATAGTATCGACGCGGAGCAGCTGCAGAAGCAGGCAGAGCAGCAGGGCCTGTTGCTGGAGGTGGTGCGGGAGTTCAATGCCCTGCGGATCGGGTTTTCGGCCATCGAGGCTGACCGCATCGAGGGCGGTATCAGCATCCTCGCGCAATTGATCAATGGTGAGCTGTCGCAAAACGAGGAAACCCTGGACAACGCCACCGGCAGGCACCTGTCCGCCGCGGATATCCAGGCGGAATTCCCGGGGGCGATTATCCTGGGCACCAATACGCTGGGTGAGTCCTACCGGATCCAGGTTTTGGCCGACGGTACCCTGCAGGGTTATTCACGCAATGATGTCGACGTGGATGAGACCGATACCGGTCGCTGGTGGCTGGACGGGGACATGTGGGTGCGCCAGTGGCGCACCTGGTCCTACGGCCGCAAGGCCGCTTTCCATGTGGTGGCGGAGGAACACCGGATCAAGTGGTTCAGTGAAGAGGGCCAGCTGATCGATACCGGTATCCTGGCCCAGCAGTAACCCCTGTCGGCAGCCAAGGGCCGATACAAGATCGGCCCCTACGGGTGGGGATTTCCAGGTGTAGGGGCGCACCTCGTGTGCGCCCAGGCCGGAGGGTCCTGGTGGCTGGGCCGATACAAGATCGGCCCCTACGGGTGAGGATTTTCAGGTGTAGGGGCGCACCTTGTGTGCGCCCAGGCCGGAGGGTCCTGGTGGCTGGGCCGATACAAGATCGGCCCCTACGGGTCAGAATATTAGATGTAGGGGCGCACCTTGTGTGCGCCCGAGCTACGCGGAACCAGAGGAGTCAGGCATGGATGCCCGACGTCGCCGACTGCGTTTACGGGACTATGATTATTCCCGCGCTGGTGCTTATTTCATCACGATCTGTACCCAGGATCGACGCTGCCTCTTTGCCGATATTGCAACTGAGGGCCTGCCGTTGCTTGCCGCGGGCCGAATGATCTGGGATCACTGGCTGGGGTTACCAGAGCGGTTCCCCGGCCTGGAACTGGATGAGTTTGTGGTAATGCCCAATCACGTACACGGCATTTTTCTGTTTCCCGCTGGAGAGTCGGGTGACAAGAGCCCGGTGGCATTTACCGTGAGCAGGGTCATCCAGGCTTTTAAGTCATTTACCACCAACAGCTATATTGCCGGTGTCAGGGCTTGTGGCTGGCCCCGATTCGAGAGGCGCCTGTGGCAGCGCAGTTTCTTCGATCGCATCATCCGCGATGAATCAGAATTCTCGTTTGTACGTGAATATATCCAGAATAATCCTGCCAAATGGGAGCTGGATAGTCTGTATATTGAGCCCTGAAAGGAAACGGGCGGGCACAAGGTCCGCCCCTACGGGTGGGAATTTCCAAATGTAGGGGCGCACCTTGTGTGCGCCCGGGCCCGGAAGGGCCTGGTGTTTGGGCCGATACGAGATCGGCCCCTGCGGATGGGAATTTCCTGATGTAGGGGCGCACCTCGTGTGCGCCCTGGTCTGGAAAAACCTGGTGTTTGGGCCGAAACAAGATCGGTCCCTGCGGGTGGGGATTTAAGGTGGAGGGGGCGCACCTTGTGTGCGCCCGGGGCCCGGTTCACGCGCGATCAAGTCGTGCGGCCGATGGCAATGCCGCCATGCACAGCACGATCATCACACAGGCAATGCCCACCAGCTGGGTATAGCTGCCCCCCGCCGATACAAAGTGCCCTGCTACCAGGGGCCCGCAGGCCAGCCCCATCTTGGAGGCAAAACCGCCGAACGCCCCCATCTGCCCGGCGGTATCAAACCGTGAAGCCATGGTGAGCAGGTAGGGCACGCAGAAAGCCCAGGTCATGCCGGTGGCAATATTGGCCAGGATAAATACCAGCGGAATATCGCTGAAGGCGAACATGGCCAGCCCCAGCAGGGTAATCACCAGGGCGATCCCCAGGGGCGTCGCCAGAGCAAAACGCTGGCCGGTATAGGCGGCCAGGGCCGCGCCGCCGATGGCAATCAGGTTGGCCCAGAACAGGGTCTGGCTGATGAAGTCCAGCGGCAGGGAAAATGACTTGCCCAGGTCGAAGATAAAGGCGAACAGGGACATGTTGGCGAACTGGAAACAGAACAGTGCGACCAGCGTAACCAGCATCGGTGTCATGGACGCTTTCTTTTCTGCGATTGCCGTCTCAACTTCAGAATCAGTAGGGAGCAGGCTCTTGTCCGCGTCTTTCGGCAGGGGGTAGTCCGCAACAAACGGCAGCATCGCCAGGGTGATGGCGCTGAAGGTGATCAGGGCATAGAAGGGCACATAGGTGCCATGCTGCTGCACCAGTCCCGGCAGTACCAGCAGGCCGATGGCGCCGCCGGTGTACTGCACCAGTAACACCATGCTGTAGGCACGCCCGGCGATGCCACTGCGGGCAATCGCCGCAAACCCGAGTCCCACCAACGCACCGCCCAGCATTCCATGCACCAGCCGCAGTGGTTTCAGCAGTTCGATGTTCGCCAGGCTGATGGTCAGCAGGTCCATGCCGATGGAGCCTGCCAGCAGGCAGGTGGCGGCCAGTTTCCAGCGGGGAATCCGCCGCACCAGCAGCGAAATGGTGAATGCCCCGATAACCGCGCCCACCGTATTGGCAAAGGTGATCTCCCCCGCCTGCGCCGCTGACAGGCCGGCCCCGGCCATCAATGAGTCCACGATCACCGGGAAAATGTTCACATAGTAGAGGCCGGCCGATGACAGGAAGGCCAGTAACAGGCTGGCGATCCAGCCGTCAGCCGCAGCCTTCGGCAGTCCAGTGGGAAGCGGTCCGGTGGCAACGGCTGGTTGCCTCTGCTCGGTGAGGCTATCTGCATTGTGACTCATGGGCTCTCCGGGAAGGGTCTCAGAAAATAGTTATTAGCCCCGGCCTGCTCCGTTATTTCAGGACAGTTCCGGGAAGCCGCTTCCGCCAGCTGACAGTTTACGGCGTTACTGGCCCTAAGCTAACCCATGGCCCGTTCGCCGATAGTGCCAGTCAGCAGCGGGCGATGGGGCCAATGGCACAAAATGGGCCGCTGCGGCCCAATATGGATCCCCTGGCCTCATCCGCGGCCGGAATCTGGACCTATCGACCCTCCTGCGGATTATCCAAGATAAAGCCAGATCCAACGCCCGACCTGAATCGGGCGGTAGAAGCAGGAAACAATCTGGCGATGAAGAACCGAACATTTGGGATCGCGGCCCTCCAGCTACGGCTGGACGAAGCGGACAACCTGGAACTGCTGCTGCAGCGCATCCAGAAAACCAAGCTGCGCTACCCGTGGGTGCAGATGATCGTACTCAGCGAGCTGGCACTGCGGGGCGTGGGTGTACAGCACGCCCGCGAACTGCCCTCGGCGGAAGAGGACGCGCTCTGCCGCAGTGCGCGGGAGCTGGGGGTCTGGCTGGTACCGGGCTCCATGTATGAAAAGAACGGCAGTGCAGTCTACAACACCACTCCGGTGATCAACCCGGAAGGAAAGGTTGTCGGCCGCTACCGCAAGCTCTATCCATTCCTGCCCTACGAAAAGGGCGTAACGCCCGGGGAAGATTTCCTTGTTTTTGAGGTGCCGGAGGTCGGGTGTTTTGGCGTTTCCATCTGCTATGACATGTGGTTTCCCGAAACCAC
The DNA here is from genome assembly GCF_021290385.1 of Microbulbifer sp. YPW16. Taxonomy (GTDB): domain Bacteria; phylum Pseudomonadota; class Gammaproteobacteria; order Pseudomonadales; family Cellvibrionaceae; genus Microbulbifer; species Microbulbifer zhoushanensis. Next base: position 2,069,814 of record NZ_CP089928.1, on the reverse strand, counting down.
CCGGGCACTGACCTGGCTGGGGGCGGAGATCATCATCCACCCCACCAAGACCGACACCATCGACCGTGGTGATGAGCTGTCGATTGTGCGGGCGAGTGCGGTCACCAACCAGTGCTACATCGTCGACGTGAATTCTGCCGGGACCCAGGGTGTGGGGCGCTCGATCGTGGTGGGCCCGGAGGGGGAAACCCTGCATGAGGCCTCTGTGGATGAGGAAGTGATCGCGTTCGAGGTGGACCTGGAGAAAGTGACCCGGGTCCGCGAGCGCGGCATGAAGGGGCTGGGCCAGGTACTCAAGAGTTTCCGTGATGGCAGGGTCCGTTTCCCCCAATACGAGGATGGGGCGGCATCACCCGCCTATGGGCGACTCGGGCCATTGAAACTGCCGGAGTAAAAGACGGGAGAAATCCCAAAAATTTTTTAGGCAACAACACCAGGCGGCGCAGTCCGGCCGATACAATAGAGAAAATACAGAGGGAATCATGGACAACAAAGACACCAGGGGTTTCAGCAGGCAACATCTGGCCATGGCGATCGCGGCGGTATCCGCTGGCTGCGCCGTGACATTCAGCCAGGCCACCTTTGCCCAAAATAACGAAGTAATCGAGGAAGTCATCGTTACGGCAACGGCCCGGGAAACAAGGCTCCAGGATGTGCCCTATAACATTTCCGCTGTCTCCGGTGACGATGTCAGTGCGGCGCAGATTACCGACCAGGCCGAGCTGATGCGGAACGTTCCCGGGGTTGCCGTGGTGGACCGAGGCAATCGCAATTCCGGTGTCATCAACGGCATCATGATCCGTGGCCTCAATGTCGACAGTGCCGCACTGGGGGATTATTCCGTGGCCGCGGCGCCGACAGTCTCCACCTATGTAAACAGCACGCCGGTTTACGCCAACTTTATCCTCAAGGACCTTGAGCGGGTGGAAGTCCTGCGCGGGCCCCAGGGCACGCTCTATGGTTCCGGGTCACTCGGCGGTACCGTCAGGTATATCACCCGCAAGCCGGAGATGGATGGCAATTCGGTGGACTTCAGTTCCGGGGTGTCCAGCACTGCGGGCTCTGACGGGCTCAATTATTCGGCGGACTCGGTCGTTAACCTGGCACTGTCCGATAGCTTTGCCATTCGTGCCGCCGCTGGCCTTGTGGACAATGCGGGTATTGTCGATTACGTGAATGTGTATCGGCTCGACAGCAATGGCATTCCCACCGCCCCCGAGGGTGTCCTGTCTCCGGAAGCGGAATACCGGAATGTAGAGGATGCCGATACTGTCGAGATCACCTATGCCAAATTTGCGGCATTGTGGCAGCCCACCGACGGCTTTGAATTACTCTTTACCCATATGACCCAGGACGATGAAGTCGGCGGGCGTCGCCAGCAGACCGAGGGCCTGGATGGTTGGGGCAATGCCTATGACGATTATGAGAACGGCTCCATCCAGCTCGAGCCGTCCAGCCGTGAGGCCAGCCTGAACACCCTGGAAACAGAAATTGACCTGGGCTTTGCCACCCTGACCTCCTCGACTTCCGATTACGATCACAGCGGCGATTCTGTTTCCGAGAATACCGGCTTCTACGCTCAGAATGGCTGGATTGGGGCCTTCTATTACAACTACAACCGGCCCATGGCCTCCGCCGTGCGCCAGTACGAGGATTCGGCCTTTATCCAGGAAGTGCGACTGGTATCCAACGGTTCCGAGAGCCTGGACTGGATCCTGGGTGCCTTCTATATCGACCAGGACACTTCGGGTGCCCAGCAGAGTTACCTGCGCGGCTATCAGCAGTGGGCCGATACTGCCTGGGGACCGGGCATCGTCGCCAGCGACCAGGACTGGGATTATGCACGGGAAGACAACTTTACCGAGACGGCATTCTACGGTGAGCTCACCTGGCACCTGGATGCCCTGCACCTGACTTTCGGTGCCCGGCAGTTCAGCAATGAATATGAGTCGATGGTGTATATGGACTTCCCCGCCTACGGTTCGGGGGCAATCTTCCCGGTGCTGAATGACAGCCGGGTCACCGAAGATGACGGTGTTCTGTTCAAGGCCAATGCCGCCTACGATATTGCGGACAACATGATGGCCTATGCCACCGTGTCCGAGGGCTACCGTCGCGGTGGTTCCAACGCGGCACCGACCAGCGGTTTCTTTGGCGAGGACCCGTCCTGGGCGCAGTACGAAGCGGATACGGTGATTAACTACGAGGCCGGTATCAAGGGCAGCTTGGGTAGCGTCACCTATACCGCCGCTGCGTTCGCCGTCGACTGGGACAATGTCCAGGTCAATACCGCCACGCCGGTGTGGGGCTTCTTTGCGGTTGCCAATGGCGACCAGGCCAGCACCTCGGGTATAGAACTGGAGCTGCAGGGAGACCTGAGCCAGAGCTTCAGCTACAGCCTGGGTTACGCCTACGTCAATGCGGAGCTGGATGCCGACCTGCTGGCCCCGGGTTACTCGACCCCGCTGGCCAGTGCCGGCACGCGCCTGCCGGGCACCCCGGAGAATACCCTGACCGCCGCACTGGATTACCGGGCGCCGCTGGGCAACGGCGGGCTGGAAATGATCGGGCGTATGGCTGCCTACTACCAGTCCTCCACCATGAACGCCGCCAGTGACAGCGAGCGGTTTGCCGCCGAACTCGATGGCTTCTCCCTGCTGGACGGTCATATCGGCGTTGCCGGCGACTGGTGGACTGCCACCCTGTTCGCCAAGAACCTTACGAACGAGGAAGGTACCACCGGCCTGTTCAAGGAAGAGTATATGGGGACGGATCCGTCGCAACAGTATTACGGCAACGGGGCCAAAAGCTTCCTGGTGCAGCCGCGCACAATCGGTGCCAACCTGAAGGTCAGCTTCTGATTTTATCCTTGATTGGGTACATTGGGGCGCATTGCGCCCCTTTTTTATGCCAGTAAAGCGAAACACATAGTGAATGCCAGTGAATCCGAAGCCGGAATACACGATGGAATAAAACGAGCCAATCACCTGCTTGGCCAGGGCCGGTTTCGTGAGGCTGATGGGGTTGTCGAACAACTTCGCTACAGCCATGCCGGCAATCTCGAGCTGTTTCCCCTGCAGGTACGCTGCCGGCTGTTCCTGGGCCAGCACCGTTCAGTGCGATCATTGCTGGCGGAATACCGCCATCATGCCGGACAGGATCGCCGGCACCTCGAACAGTGCGCTGAACTCTTTTCGCAGTGCCAGCGGCCCGCAGAAGCCGCGGAAATCTATCGCCGGCTGGCGCAGGCAGGTGACCGCAATGCGCGCTATAACCTGGCCGCAAACCTGCTGGCGCTGGGTGACCTGGAGCAGGCGGAGTCTATCCTCGGGAACCTCGTGCAGGAATCGCCAACCGATGGCCAGGCCCAGCAGGTACTGAGTGGTATCCGCCGCGTATCCCGTGATGCCAGCCATATCCCCACCCTGGAACAGCTGGTTACGCGAAGTGATCTCAGGCTCAATGACCGTATCCAGTTGCACTATGCGCTGGGTAAGGAATACGAGGATGTTGGTGAGTTCGACCGGGCATTCCAGCAGTTCAGCCGGGGGGCGGAGCTGCGTCGTGCGACGATGCGTTATCGCGTTGAGGGTGATCTCGAGGTGCTGCAGCTGATCGCCCGGGAACACGGGCAGCTGGAGGCTGGCGACGCGGATCGGCAGTGTGGTGAGCAGGCGGTTTTTGTCTTCGGCCTGCCCCGCTCGGGCACGACACTGGTGGACCGTATCCTGTCCAGCCACAGCCAGTGTGACAGTTTCGGCGAGATTACCGACCTGCCCCTTTCCCTGATGGTGGCTGCCGGTCGCAGCCTGCCGAAGGAAGAGTTGGTCAGGGCTACCGCACAATGGCCCGCCGGGAAAATTGCCGGCGGCTACCTGGCGCGTCTCGGGCAGTACGATTCACCCGCCCGCAAGCATATCGACAAGACACCGCAAAACTTTCTCTACGCCGGCCTGATCGCGCGCAGCATGCCCGGCGCCACCATGGTCTGGATGGATCGCCACCCGCTGGATGCCTGCTTCGCCATGTACAAGACCCTGTTCCGGATGGGGTATCCGTTCTCCTACAGCCTGCGGGACCTGGCGCGCTACTACATTGCCTACCACCGCTTGCGGGAAACCTGGCAGGAGTCGCTGGCTGGCCGCATACGCTTCCAGTCCTACGAGCAGTTGGTGGGGCAATTTGACCGGGAAGCCCCCGCCCTGGTCTCCGCTGCAGGACTTGAATGGGAAACCGCCTGTGGGGAATTCCACCGCAACAGCAGCCCGGTCGCCACCGCCAGTTCGGCCCAGGTGCGCCAGCCGCTGTATACACGCTCGGTGGGCCACTGGCAGCACTACCGCGAGCAGCTGGCACCGCTGGCGGAGGAACTGGAAAATGCGGGTATCGCCGTAGGGTAGGTCCGGCAGGGATAGCCGGGTCCCGTACAGTGCCGGGACCCGGTCATGCAGAGTGGGTCAGCGGGACAGGGCGCGGATAAACTCCGGTGCCTGCTCGCGCTGCGCCATGCACAGCTCGATGGTTTCTTCCGTCTGCGCCATGCTGCGCTGGTAACCCGGCGTCAGTGCACTGTGTTGCTCAAACAGTGCCTGAAGCTGGTCCAGCCGGTCGCTGGTGCAGAAGGTGCGGGCAAATGACGGGGTGCGGCGGCGCCACTGGCCCGGAATTTTCTCCACCACGGTGGGGAAGTTATCCCGCAGCCATTGCCAGTGTTGTTCCTGTACCGCCGGTTGTGCGATGGCGGTGGCGATCAGGCCGAAGGCCTCGCGCGGGCCCATTTCCTCACTCACCGCCAGGCGCTGGACATCCTGCACCTGTTCGGGATCGTTGGCCGCGCCGATGGCATTGGCGCTGGCATTCTCAAAGCGCGGGTCGTCCAGCTCGCCACGGACCTTCACCAGGTGCGGCAGGAACTCCCGGCCGGCATCCTGTACCGCCACTACCAGGGCCGCTTCATAGAGGTCGGAGTCCAGTGCCGCGGCATCGCGCTCACGCTTGAAGCCGGTAAAGGCAATGGCCTTGTCGGCGAGGGCCTTGCGTGCCTGCGGGTCCTCGGCCACCAGTGCCATAAAGGCCAGCAGCTCGCTGTACAGCAGCTTCTGCTCCGGGGCGTCGCTGCCGGCGGTGCGCTCCAGTACCGGCTGGTAGAGTCCCTGCAGGAAGCGGGTGAAGTCCGGCAGGGCTTTCTCCGGCAGGATGCTGCGACGGTATTTTCCCAGGTACTGCAGTGGCGCAGTGATTACCTGCCGCTGGCTGGCGACAGCGGATTCGCGCACCACGTCGAGCACCGTGGCGATGGGCAGTTCACCGGCCTCGAAGGCCGCAAAGGCGCTGTCGATAATGGAGAGCTGCTCGGTCGGGGTGAAGTCGGCGAAACTCTTCACCAGTGCCTGCCACTGTTCCCCGGCAAGGTTCCAGCGATAGTAGCCACTGCCGTCGGCATTGGGCAGCAGCCATTGCGGGCACTGTTCACTCTCCAGCTCGACGGTCTGCTCGCTGTCCGCCAGCATCAGGCACTGGCGGCCCTGGTCGCTGCGCAGGCACAGGGGAATGGTCCACTGCTGGCCGCTCAGCTGGATCGGTGAGCCCAGCGGCTTGTAGCGTCCCTGGCGGATGGTGACCCGGGGCTTGTCGCCGCTGTCACAGTCCAGGTTGACTGTCAGTTCCGGTACGCCTTTCTGCTCGACGAAGCTGCGGAAGGTGTCGGTCAGTTCCGGGGTGTTGGTCTCCTCGCCGATGACACGATAGAAGTCGTCCGAGTCTGCCACGCCGTCGGCAAACGTCTCGATATAGCGGCCCAGGGCGGGGCGGAAACGGTCCGCGCCGAAGTACTGGTCCACCATATGGATCACGCCCAGGCTCTTGGAGTAGGTGATGGAGTCGTAGGCGTTGCGGATATCGTCATTCTTGTCGATGGGTTCGCGAATGGCGCGGGTGCTCGCCAGTGAATCCAGCTGCATGGCGCTGATGGCGCGCACCGCGGCGTTGAGGTCGTGGCCACCCTCGGGCTCAAAGATTGTCAGGGTGAGCGGGGTGCCCCAGGTGGAGAAGCCTTCCTTCAGCCACAGGTCGTCCCACCAGGGCGGGGTGACCAGGTTGCCGAACCACATGTGTGCGATCTCGTGGGCATGCACACCCAGCAGTGCCAGCCGTGCCCCCGGTGCCGGCTCATCCCCTTCCACCAGGATACGCTGCTCGCGGTAGGTAATGGCCGCGGACAGCTCGGTGGCGCCACTGGGCCACTGTGGTGCGGCGATGATGTCCAGTTTCTTGAACGGGTAGGGACGCTGCAGTTCTGTCTCAAATATCTCCAGCATGCGCGGCGTGACATCGAGGATATAGTCCAGGTCATCTCCGCGGCCCTTGCGGGCAAAGCCGCGCAGCGGGATGGGTTCCTTGCGGTACTTGTTAGGCGGGATGGCGTCGCGCTCCACCACATCGAACGGCCCCACTGACAGGGACAGCAGGTAGGTGGGGGTAGGCCGGGTGGTGGCGAAGGTGACTTTTTCCAGCCCCTCGCCCGCCGGTTCGCGCTTCAGTTCCGCGCCATTGCTGATGGCGGCATAGCCCTCGGGCACCGTCAGGCTGATATCGAACGGTGCCTTCAGGCCGGGCTCATCGAAGCCGGGCAGGTACTTGCGCGCCTGGATCGACTCCGACTTGGCCAGGGCGTAGGAATCACCCTGTTCCTCCACCTTGAACAGCCCCGACAGGTTGCGATCGAAATCGGCGCTGTAGGCCAGGCTCAGGGTGAATTCGCCGGCAGGCAGCGGCTCGGCGAAGCTGACCCGCACCACGCCGCTGTCGAGCACCTGCTGGTAGTCGGCGGCAACCGTCTTTCCGTCGGCACTGGTGGCGGTAGCCTCGTTGACGCGGATGTCCTTGCCGTGCATCCAGATATGGTCGGCGGACTCGTCCAGCTCGATATCGATTTCCACGGTGCCGGAAAAGTCGTCACGGCGCGGGTCCAGCAGCAGGTCGAGGCGGTAGGCGGTGGGGCGGACGCCCTCCGGCAGGCGGCCGTCCGGTGCCTCTTTCTCCGCATCGCCGGAGATCTTCACCAGCTGGGAAGTGGGTGGCTTGCCGCTGGATTCGGCACGCTCGCCGTCCGCGGGCTTTTCTGACGGGCTGCAGGCGGCCAGGGCCAGAAGTGGCACTACCAGCAGGCTGCGCAGGGTTATCTTTCTCATAAGCTCCCGATGCTTGGCAAAACCGGCATTGTAACGGACCAGCGGCGGCTTGGCCCGTGGCTGGCCAGTGGTCGCCATTGATGGTTGCCGGAACAGCTGGCGCCACATTGCTCAGTAATGTGCCTACGTGTAATTGACGCCATTGCGGCACGCCGCCCGGGCCGTGGTAACGTGGATGCTCTGGGTATCGTGGTAGTGGTTTGCGTGGCTTGTTGATGCCCGCACGCAGGTTTGCAATCAACACAGGGAATCACCATGAATAAGGTCTTCGGTAACTGCATCGCCTTCTCCATCTCGCTGTGCGGGCCAGCCGCAATGGCTGGTGAGCCCACGCCAGCCGATATCGACGCAGTGTTCGCTGCATACGATAGTAAGGAGGCCCCGGGTTGTGCGCTGGGGATTTACCGCGGTGGCGAAATCGCCTATGCCCGCGGCTACGGCATGGCGAATCTGGAGTACGATATTCCGCTTACTCCCGATTCAGTATTCCGGATGGCATCCACATCGAAGCAGTTCGTGGCTACCGCCATTGCGCTGTTACATGAGTCGGGGGATCTCGACCTGGACGATCCGGTCCAGAAATACTTTCCACAAATGCCCGATTACGGCAGCCCGGTGACCCTGCGCCAACTGGTGCATCACACCAGCGGTATTCGCGATTACCTGGACCTCGCCGAGCTTGCCGATATGGGTGACTCGTACAGCACAGAATCAGCATTGCGACTGGTTACCGGGCAACAGGCATTGAACTTCGAGCCGGGGTCACAGCACCTGTATTCAAACTCGGGGTACCTGCTGCTGGCCCAGGTGGTAGAAAAAGTCACAGGACAATCCCTGCGCGAATGGACTCACGAGAATATGTTCGAGCCGCTGGGTATGGAGCAAACCCACTTCCATGATGATCACACCCACGTTGTCCCGCGCCGGGCCGATGGTTATGCGCCGGGAGAAGACGAGAAATGGCGGATCAGCATGACGCAGCTGGATATGGTGGGGGATGGTGGCCTCTATAGCACCATCGGGGACCTGAAGCGCTGGGATGACAACTTTAGTGAGAACCGGCTCGGAAAGAAGCGGCAGGAGTTGATTCATGAGCTGGAGAAACCGGGTCGCCTGGAAAATGGTGAGGAGCTGGATTACGCCTTTGGCCTTTTTGTCGACGAGTTTCACGGTGCGCGGGAAGTGGCCCACGGGGGGACTTTCGTGGGCTTTCGTACGGAAATTGCCCGTTACCCGGGGGCCGACCTGGGCCTGGCAGTGCTCTGCAATCGCGCCGATGCCGACCCGAGGTCCCTGGCGAGGCAGGTCGCTGCACTCTACCTGGCAGAGAAGCAAGCCACAGGAAGCCGGGCGCCATCTCCGGTGCAAGCGGATGGTAAATCTCCCGCTGCCGTAAAGCGGTTCAAGGACACTGACGAAAAGTTGCAGCAATATGCCGGCCATTACTGGCATGAGGATAAAATGATGGTGCAGGGTTCCATCACTGAAGAAGATGGGGATTATTACCTTGTATTCAGTGGCTGGGGCCGTTTCCAGCTGGATCCGGGCTCAGCTAGCAGTTTCCGTGCCTCAATTTTCGGCTCTCCCGCACAGGTGTCATTCACGGGCGCCGCCATGAAAGTGGCAATCCAGGGGTGGACCGAGATGGAGTTCGAGCGCTATGCCCCGGATTCTTTCGACACCGGGGAGATCAAGGCACTGGCCGGGAACTATTACAGCCCGGAGCTGGATCACTTCCAGCGACTTGAGCAAACCGGTGACCAACTGGTAGCAAGACGACGAACGGGGGATGAGGAGCTTTTGCCGGTGCCTGGTGATCGTTTTATCAGTGGGCGCGCAGTGATCGAATTCGAGCGCGATGCCAGGGGACGTGTCGTCGGGTTCTCAGCCAGTACTGAACGGGTGAAAAACCTGAAATACAAGCGTCTCTGATTCACCGTGCGAACCGGGGCGAATGGCCAGGAGCGCCGCGCAGCGGACCCGGCTATGCCCCGGGAGTTGCCATCACTTCCGGGGCAGCTGGATCCCGGCCTGCCCGGGGTAACGAATCGCTGGGCGGAATCCCTGTGCTACCGGTCGCCCGAGTGCCACGCGGAATATAGCCGGGTGGAAATGGCCTACAGCACGGGCACACTCAGCCTGGACACACGGCTGCCGCGGTAGGGAATCTCGACGGTGTAATTGCGGTCGTCGAGTTTCTGGTACAGCAGGCCCTCGGTGTCGATGGCCAGTGACAGGAAATGGCCGGCGGGCAGGTCGTAGCTGGTGGTGAAGAAGTCCACTTCCACCCGTTGCTCCTGGCCCACTTCCAGGCCCCGCAGGGTGATTGGTGCGTGGGTGACCAGCCGTCCCAGGCCGAGCATGTCGGTGTCGTAGAGGTGCAGGTGCAATTGTACGTCCGGTTTGCTGGGGCGGATCCAGAGCTCCAGGCTGGGGGTGCCGCGGATTCTCATTTTGCGCCACTGGATCGGCGAGTGGTATTCAATCGCGTGGTAACCGTTGATCCCCAGCATGTTGGTGTACACCGGGATACCCAGGCCCTCCAGTGCATCCGAGACCAGCGGGATACCGGTACCGGCCCTGGTGTCGGCGCCACCGTGGAATTCGTTGCGCCAGCTCCAGCCGCCATAGGGATAACCCTTGAGGTCACCACTGTCGAGATAGCCGTAGCGCGGGTGCAGGTACCACTGCTGGCGCTGGTCGGTCACCGGGAAATCCTGGAATTGCTCCAGCCGGTTGTCGATGCGCACGGTCATATCCACCCGTGGTTCGCTGTCGATGCCATTGGCCGCACCCCTGAGATAGCGATCGAACCAGCGGAAGGTGGTCTGCCAGATATGGCCGTTGTTGCCGCCCAGGAACTCGGTGATGGCGTGGGTGCCCGGGTTTAACAGCAGTTTTTTCGGGCCCTCGAGCAGCGTATACAGGTCAGTCATGCTGTTGGGCTTGAACAGGTAATCGGCGAAATTATTCGAAATCAGCACCGCGGTGCCGTTGTCGTTCAGCGCGTCCACCATGGCGAGGGCCGAGCGCGCGGCACCGAATTCGCGTACACCATCGATGTTGACCCCGTTGCGCAGGTCCGACCAGACGTTGTCCACCACCGGCTCGCGGTGAAAGGCGGTGTTGACCAGCAGGGACCCCCAGACCAGGTTGACGGTCTCGTTGGGATACAGGGCCTCGACCACATCGGCCCAGCCGGATAGCGCCGCCACGGCATCCACGCGCGGATCGGCGGCAGCGGTCAGCAACGAGATGCCGGCGCCATAGGAAATACCCGAGAGCGCCAGCTTGCCCACCGGGTAATTGGCTTCCAGCCAGTCGATCAGTACCCGGGTGTCGCGGATACTGTTGTCCCCGGCAACATCCACCAGCCCGCCGGACTTGCCGAAGCCGCGGGTGGAGTAACTCATCACCAGGTAACCGTCTTCCGCCAGCGCCTCGGCCTGCAGCAGGTATTCGTTCTTGTCCAGCACCCAGCTGTTGGTGAACAGCACGGTGGGGTAGCCACCGGGCGGGGGCGCGCTATCCGGCACAAACAGGTTGGCATCCAGCTCGGTGCCATCAAAAGTGGTGATATCCAGGTCGGGAATAAACTGTGGCGCAGCCAGGCACTGGAACGACAGCAGCGCCCCGCCCAGCAGCCCCAGCAGGGGAGTGGTTTTCATAGATATCTCTCTCATCATCGCAAATTATTATTAGTTATCGTGACCGCTTTATTTTTATGGGTCACATGGAGACTTTAGCGCTGATTCGCAGCTGTTAGGGGTGCCTTGGCGGCAGTTTGCGAGCAGGTTCACCTGACTGGCGGTTCTATCTGCGAGTTTGGCGGCCAGGGCTGACCGGGAGTCGTTCCCGGGTCCCAATCAATCCGACGGATGCCCGGTTCTGGTCTAAAATTGTTCTTTTTTTGATCAATGAAAACCGGTAGGGTGTGAGGCTGTTATTCCCGCCACGGAGGGCCCGAGTAAAACTCACCAAGTGGCCAGAACTATGTTCCATCGCACACTCGCCCTGTTGGTAATATTTTCCAGTTTCGTGTTGTCCGCTTGCAGCGCCCAGCACAACCTGGGGGAGGAGACCTGGTACCAGGTAGACAGCACCAACTTCCGGATTGTCACCAATGGTGATCCGGAGGCAGTGGAAACCCTGGCGCGCGACCTGGAGCGCTATCGCGCGGTCGCCCTGAAGCTGCTGGGGACCCAGGGCGCCCGCCAGGAGCAGCACAAGCTTACTATTTACGCCACCGCTGACCGCCAGACCTACGCCGGCCTGGTTGGCCCGGAGCTGGCGGAAATGACCAATGGCCTGTTCGATACCACGGCCCAGGGCAGCTATGCGCTGGTAAACCTGGATGGCCGTACCGGCGAGCGCCAGCTGCAGGCGCGGGAATTCCTGTTCCACGAATACACCCACTTCCTCAGCTATAACCGCAACACCACGCACTACCCCTACTGGTACAGCGAGGGCTTTGCCGAGTTCATGTCCACCATGACATTCCCGACCCCGGGCCGTTACAAGCTGGGTGCCGTGCCGGAAGAGCGGGCCATGACGCTGATTTACACCAGCCCCATGCCGCTCGAGGAATTGCTGCGTGCCACGGTCATCAACACCCCCGATGAGGAGAAGCCGCGCGTGTACGCCAGTGGCTGGATGCTGGCCCACTGGCTGATCATGGAGAGCGGCAAGGTGGACCAGTTCCGGGATTACGTGCGGGCCTACAACAACGGTGCCGACCCGGTGGAGTCCCTCACCAGCACCTTCGGCGTCAAACTGGAAGACGTTCAGGAACGCTATGCGCAGCTGTTCCAGGAAGGCGAGTTTGAGATGGTGAGCGGCATTGTGCCGAAGGAGTTCCGCGAGGTGTCACCCGGCGTGCAGCAGCTCTCGCCGCAGCGTGCCATCGCCGAGGTGGGACACTTCCTGGTGCTGTCCGGCTATAACCTGGGTGGACTGGGTTCCCTGCTGCAGTATGCGCACGCCAATGGCCTGATGAGCGCGGAGCTGATATCCGTACAGGCAGATGCAGAAACCCGTATGGGTAACTACGAGGCTGCCGAAGAGCTGCTGGCCTCGGTGCCGCTGCAGGACCGCAGCCAGTTCCGCTACCAGAATGTGGACGCCTGGCTGGGACTGACCCGGCAGGCCAACACTCCCGGGGCGGAGCGCGACCGGGAAGAACTGAAGAAGGTACGCGACAAGTTCGTGTACCTCGTCAACAACGATGAAGACACGGCCTCCCACTGGTACGGCCTGGCGATGAGCATGCAGATGCTGGACTACCCGCAGGAGAAGTACCTGGAGATGCTGGAGCAGGCTTACCTGCGCGCTCCGCGCCAGGTGCACATTGCCCAGTGGCTGGCCCAGGAGCTCTACAACAAGCGCGATGCCGAGTACTTTGCGCGCGTGGCACAGCCGCTGCTGATGGAACTGGATGATGAGGAACAGCACCAGCAGATGAAGCTGATGCTGGCGGAAATGAAGGCCGAGCAGGAGCCCGGCGTCAAGGCCCGGGTCAACAAGACCCTCGCCAGCAAGGAGCGTTCGGGCAACGAGAATAACGAGGGCTGACGCCTTTCCGCCCGTGCAGCCAGGAAGCCCCCTCCGTCCGGAGGGGGCTTTTTTATGGGGCGGGATTAAATCGTGGCCCCGCCGGCGGCATCCAGTGACTCGCCGGAACCGGTGTGGTGCTCGGCGGTGGTGGGATCGATGATATTGCGGACTTCCGCCACCGAGTCGGCGGGGAAGCCACCCATCTCTGCGTGCTTGAGGATGGATTCCCGATCGGGCGCGATATACACGCAGTACACCTTGTCATCGGTGACATAACTCTGCACCCACTGCACCTGGGGCCCCAGCTGGTGCAGCACATCGCAGGATTTCTGTGAAATTCCCGCCAGCTCCTGCTGGGTGAGCTTGCCGGCATCGGGGATTTCCCGCTCGATAACAAATTTAGGCATAACCTTTCTCCCTGCTTGTACCCCTTGCTCCATTGACTTTGTCTCTCCCGGGCGAGACATCCGCCGGGTATTCCCGAGAGCAGAACTATAGTCGCGGACGCGCTACTGAGGGTGACCGGTAGGGAAATTTACCGCAGAAATCCACCGTTGCCCGGTGGCTGCCCCAGCGGCGCTATAAATGGCTAAAAACTCGCGGCGGATACTGGCTACAGGTTTCCAGGGGGGACAGCACGCCGCAATCGCTCGGGCCGAGGTGCTCAGCGTGGGGCGGTCCCGGGCGGGTTAAGGCTGTTCTCCTGCAGGTGATCGCACGCTATAGCAGGCTACCTGTGAGGTTGGTGGCAATTGCTGGTAACCGGCCGGAGCCATTGCCTGCGGGTGATAATCGCGAACTAGTGCGAAGATGCATGGTCGTAGCGTCTGGAGCGTCGCGGAGTTACCCAGCTCGCCGGGGCTGCTGCCGGGTTTGTGGTGACAGCGTGGCGGGCTGATTGGATAATTTGGTCTTGGCGGGGTGCGCGAAGTAACCCCGGTAGTGAGTCAGGCCTGGCATATGATTAGTTTACAAGATTGGCGCAATGGCGCCGGCATTTTTGCGCACGGCGACTGGCCGGTGGTGACGCGCACCGGTGGCAATCCCGCGGGACCGGCGCTGTTGATGATCCACGGTTTTCCCACCTCTTCCTGGGACTGGAACCGGCTCTGGGATGCGCTGGCTGCAAATTTCAGCCTCTATACGCTGGATATGCTCGGCTTTGGTGATTCACCCAAGCCCCGGAGGTTTCGCTACCGTATCGCAGACCAGGCCGACCTGCTCGAGTCCTGGCTGAACCTGCAGGGTGTGGGTGAGTACCATATCCTCGCCCACGATTATGGTGATACGGTGGCCCAGGAACTGCTGGCACGGGACGCCGAGCGCCGGGCCGGTGTGCGTCCGGAGGATGATACCGGCCTGCGCATTGCCAGTGCCTGCCTGTTAAATGGCGGGTTGTTTCCCGAGAGTCATCGTGCAGCGGGAATCCAGAAACTGCTGCTATCGCCCCTGGGGCCACTGGTGGCGCGCTACAGTAACCGGGACAGGCTGGCGGAGAACATGCAGCGTATTTTCGGCCCGCAGACCCAGCCCAGTGAAGAGGAAATCGATAATTTCTGGAAGCTGCTGCAGTGGCGGGGCGGACGGCGGGTGATGCACCGGCTGATTCGCTATATGCCCGAGCGCAAGCGCCACCGGGCACGCTGGGTGGGTGCCCTGTGTGAAACACAGGTGCCAATAAAACTGATCAATGGCCTGCACGACCCCATTTCCGGTGCGCACATGGTGGATCGCTATCGGCAACTGGTTCCCGAACCGGACATTACCGGGCTCGAGGGAATCGGCCACTACCCACAGCTGGAGGCGCCGCAAGCAGTACTGGATGCGTTTCGGGCCTTTATGCACCGGCATGATTTCGCCCGCTATCCGGCCCAGGTCCTGGCCGGCGCCTGACCGGTGAAGCCGGGTAACTGAATTGAACTGAAACGGAGGCACCGATGGACTGGTTCAGCCGTCACTGGAAGCTGCTGCTGGTAGGCGCAGTGATCGCCGGCATGGTCGCGCTGCAGTGGCTGGGGCGGCGCGGGGAGAATCGTATAGCACCGCCTGGACCTGATTCCGCAGCAAAGACTATCGAGGGCCAGCAAAGTCCGGCCCGTTTTGTCGGTGCTGGTGCCGCAGGACGAAACCCGGCTGCGGCACCTTCCAGCGATGCCGCATCCACAGCGGTAACGGCTAGTGATATCGAGTCGCAGCAGCGTGCCTTCAAGGACTGGATGGCGGAGCGCGGCTTTTACTCTGCCGCTGACCTCCAGGCCTATGCCAGTTACGACCTGGCAACACTGCAGCAACTTGCCGCGGGTGGTGACCTGTTGGCAAACACGGTGCTGTATTCGCGCTATGTGAGGGATGGCGCGGAGGAAGCAGCCCTGGAGACCGCGTATAACGGTGCGGTAATGGGTTCCCTGCTGGACCTGCGTAACCTGGCCGGGCCACACCTGGGGCGGGCGCGGGAGTTCCGCGACAGCAACGGGCCAGCCACCGAGCGCGAGTTGCTGGATGTGCTCACCTGGTACCAGGTGGCACTCATGCGTGGTGACCAGTGGGCCCTGCGCGATGGGCTGCGTATGATTGAGGAATACGACCTGCAACTCGATGAGGGTGAGTTGCGGGTAATCGAGGGTCGTGCCGCGGCCATTTACGAGGGGCTGGAAAATGCGCGCATGGAGCGTGGCCTGGCACCCTTCGACAACAGTGCCCTGCCGGTGCAGTTTGTGGAATTTGGCGACGAACCCCCGTCAGGCTGGGGGCGTAGCTATTACCAGCAATTCAATTCTGGCGCGCAAAATAACGCCGATTGACCGGTCTTTTGCGCCCTAACAGTCCTTTCCTGATCTTTCCTGCCTTTTGCCGCCAGAGCAGAGTGGGTGTGACGTGTTTCTCAATCCGCTCGCTTGGTATAGTCGTAGCCGTGTATGAACGTTGACCAGAGTTCGGTCGCCGCAATCCATAACTACGCAAAAGGCCCCGTCGTGAAAACCAGACTCTACCGTGTAATCCCTGTCCTGCTGTTGCTGCTCACCCTGGGCGCCTGCGGGCCGGGAAAAGACCCGGGCAGCGAAACGGGTGCTGCGCCAGCGGAGGATGCTGCCGTGGCAGATACCGTGGATGCAACAGAGCCCGAGGTGCCGTCATTCCGCAATTACACTGAACGCGGTGACCTGCCCGCACTGGCCGAGCATGGCGTACTGCGCTTGCTGGCCCCGCGCGGGGAAACCAATAACGCCCTGCCGCGGGATGGCCTGCCGGGAAGTGCCTGGCGGCAGCTGGCAGAAAAGTTCGCCCACAGCCGGGGTTTGGATCCGCAGTGGGTGTACGTGGAATCTTTCTCCGACCTGGTACCGGCGCTGCTGGAGGGGCGGGGCGATGTAATTGCGATCAATTTCTCCCGCACCGACGGGCGCGCCGAGCAGGTGGCATTTACCCGGCCCCTGCAGTTTGTGCAGGAGCTCCTGGTCACCCGCAGTGACACCGCGGAAGGCGGGGCCGAACCGATGATGGTGGCGGTGCGCCGGGGCAGCGCTTTTGCGCGTACCCTCGAGGCGGAAAACGCGATGGTCGCCAGTGCTGCGGACCCGGTTCCGGGCGCGGGCACGGAAGCTGCCGGCGGTACACAAGCCCGTTTTGATATCACCTACCTGGATGAACCCGTCAATCACGACACGTTGCTCACTGCAGTGGTGGATGGCGAGTACCAGGCCACAGTGCTGGACAGCAACCTGGCGGATGCCCTGCTGCCAGATTACCCACAGTTGCAGGCCAGTGACAGCCTGGATTCGCAGCGCGCCATCGCCTGGGCGGTGCGCCAGGACAACCCGCAACTTGAGCGCGCGCTGAATGAGTTCCTGACCTCGGAACACGTAGTCGCGCGGCAGATGGAACAGCGTCCCCTGCGGGACTGGGCCGAGATCCAGTCCAGCCGCACACTGCGGGTGCTCACACGTAACCACCCCGCCTCGTATTTCATGTGGCAGGGTGAACTGATGGGATTCGACTACGACCTGCTCAAGCAGTTTGCCCGGGAAAATAACCTGCGCCTGAGCATGGTGGTGCCGGGGCCGGATGTGGACCTGGCCGAGGCGCTTGAATCCGGACTCGGCGATATGGTGGCGGCGTCGATGACTGTCACCGACAAGCGCCGTGAGCAGGGCATTGAGTTCACCCGCTACTACCTGAAGGTGACCGAGCAGCTCATTGCCGCCGAGCCGTTGCCGGAAAGCGAGGCCGACAAGCCGGTGGCCGAGCTGCTGGCGGGAAGCGAAGTGGCAGTCAACCCGCTGACCAGCTTTTACGCCAACCTGCGCACGCTGGCAGCCGGCCAGGAGCAGCCGATGAAGGTGATACCGGTGAAGGGCGCGGCCACCGAGCACCTGATCGACGCAGTAGTACAGGGCAAATATGCCTATACCATCGCAGACTCGCACCTGGTGGATATCGAGCGCACTTACCGGCGCGATTTCCATGTGGTGGGTGAACTACCGGGCGAGCAGGAGATTGCCTGGGGAGTGCGCCAGGACCAGCCCGTGTTGCTCAAACAGCTGAACAGTTTCCTCAACAAGCACTATCGTGGGCTGTTTTTCAACGTCACCTACAACAAGTACTTCAAGCAATCCAAGCGCACCAGAACCCAGATTGCCGAGCGGCTGCGCAGTACGGACCAGTTGTCGCCCTACGACTCGCTGGTGAGAGAGCACGCCGCACGTTCGGACCGGGACTGGCGTATGGTGGTGGCGCAGATGTACCAGGAGAGCCAGTTCGATCCACAGGCACGCTCTTTCGCCGGCGCGCGCGGCCTGATGCAGGTGCTGCCGCGCACCGCAGGCCAGATGGGCATCAGCGACCTGTTTGTGCCGGAAAACAATATCCAGGCGGGCGTCACCTACCTGGACTGGCTGGAGGATCGCTTCCCGCGGGACCTGGATTTCGATGAGAAAATCTATTTCACCCTGGCCGCCTACAACGCCGGCCACGGCCATGTTCGCGATGCGCGCCGGCTGGCTGAGGCCATGGGTAAAGATCCGGATCGCTGGTTCGGTCATGTGGAAGAGGCCATGCTGAAGCTGTCCGAGCCGGAGTACTACCGCAAGGCGCGATTCGGTTATGTGCGCGGGCGGGAGCCGGTCAACTACGTGCGCCAGATCCGCAGTCGCTACCTGGGCTACCTGGCGGTAGCGCGCAACGACAGTGGTGAATGAGACTGGGATAATGTATTAACCTTGGCCCGGTGTGGGCATAAGCCCCGGGGCCAGGTCGCGAATCAATGTGGCAAGCCATTCGGTTACCCCCGGGTATTGCTGTGTATCCAGCACGAATTCCTGGCCGCGGGCGGCACTCTGCAGTTGGCAGTAGCCTGTCCCTGCTTCTGCCGCACGCTGCCAGCGGTCGCGGTTGGCGTGGTAGCTGAGCGGGCTGCGTCCCGGTTCCGGGTAGAAACTGGCCGGCAGGCGCCAGGCCGACGGGCGCGGTGAATCCGGCCGGGTCAGGACCAGCCGCTGGTCCAGTTGTGGGAATATACCGGCACCCGGGAGGGGGCCCTCAAGCCCGGGCAGCGACAGGCGCTTGCCGGAGATGTACAGGGTGTTATTGCTGTCCGGGCCGATATTGAAGTGGGGGTGGTAGCGCGCCCAGCCCAGCGCATCTTCTGCCAGGCTGTCCACCGGCGCTATCTCCCCGACCGACATCCAGCCCCAGATTATATGCTGCGCCGGGGCATGCCTGACAAAGCGCCAGCGCCCACCGGAATTTTCCACCGGGCGGAATAACCCGAAGTAAAGGAACAGGTCCCCCTGGGTAACGCCCTGGCGCCGCAGGTGGCCCTGGGCCGACCCGGTCTGCCCCAGTAGCGGCCGCCAGTCCCGATGGCGTGGCAGTGCGTCGGCGTGCATGTCCGGGTCCAGGTGTGCGCCCTCATCGCCACTGTGCCGCCCCCTTGTCAGGTCCTCCACCAGGTTGCCGATATTCTGCCCGCCGAACGCCAGGGCATTGAAAGGAATCGAAGACTGGCGATCGGGTATCGGCAGTGCATACAGGGAGCCATCGGGAAAAATCGGGCTGGGACAGCCGCCGGCGGAGGAATCGAAGCCCTTGCGACTGAGGATCAGGCGCATGGTTCCACCTGTGGCTGGTGGAGGTGAAGTTCGTTGGGGACGCCAGGAGATTTGGGGGAGGTGAAGGAGTTATCCATGAGGCGGAGTGATTGGTTGTTGTATGCGTGTTTAAGGCCAGTTGCGCGCGTTTTGCCTTTGCCCGTTACGGAGGGTTTTCCCCGAGGTCAGGCATGGCGTCAATCCAGCGATGTCGGTGCTGCCCGGGCTCTTTATCGCCACCCGGGGTACTCGAGCTGAAACACCCAGCCGCTGTTAACTGTCTCTGATGGCCGTTTACGCAGAAAGACTGTCTCCTCGCTATCTTTGCCTACGGTATCGCCATTTTGCAAGTCGCAGCCATTGACCAGTGCGTACCCAGCCAGGCCAATAAGGCGGCCGCGCAAAGCATCCGGTTCCTCCGGGGCATCCAGGGCTTCGAACTCGGTCCTGCCCAACAGGGCCAGTCCCTGTGTATAACCGACAGTTCGGCCATCGGTATCCCGGAATGCCTTGGCTGAGATCCACAGGCCCAGGGGCAGCTGTCGGTCAAAATCCTGGCTGAGTTCGCTCAGCAATGTTGCCCTCGATACAACATGGGAGGCCGTAGCCCAGAGAGCACCGATTACCTGGGGGCAGGTTGCCACCATTGCCCCGACCGCCTGCGATAATGCTATGGAGTGATCGAGCCCCATACCGCCCACCCGGGCTGAAACGACAATACACCACTCATGGGACCCCACCATCTCCCCCGCTTCAGGCCAGAGTGCGTTGTGTTCCAGGGCCTGACCAAGCCCTCCGGATATTGGTGTCGCGCGAGTCAGCTCAAACTGCAATTGCCCGCAGCTGGTAGCCAGCCTTTTTTCGCTGCCATAGCCTGGCGTCTCCGCCACAGGTTTCAAGTTGGGCCAGTGCCGTTCGAGATATGACTTGACCTCCTGGAGTGAAAGCCGGGGCGAACCGGTGCCGAACAGGATGGAAAATTGCGCACCCTGTTGTCCCAGCTCCTCGATGACGGTAGAACAATCCCGCAACAGGCTGAAGTCGACCGGGGGTGCGTGTTCCCGGTGTTCAGCCGGGACTGGCGTCGACCGTCTCACACCGGCAAAAACCAGTCCGAATAAGATTATCCCGCCGAGCAGATATACCAGGAGCATACCGATATCCGAATTTTCTGTCAGAACCAGCGAGTATAGCTGCCCTGCCGGAGGTGGCCATGGTGGGGGAGCGCCATGGGCACCATGGGTTCAACTGGTGAGCAGGCGCAGGAAGCCCCCGCTGTGAGAGTGGTGCCGGGATGCACCGCGGAATTGCGGGCCGGGCTCAAATGGGCGGCTGAACCCTGTCAGGTTTCACCTCCAGGGCGTAATCATCCGGCCCGCTTGCGCGTTGCCGGCGAAGGATGCGCAGGTTATTGCGTGCGACGCTGTCCTCCCCGTTAAGGGACAGCGCATGCAGGTAACTCTCTTCAGCGAGTTCCAGCTGGCCGTTGCGACGGTACACTGTGCCCAGGCCTGCCCAGAGGTAGCTGGCATCCTCGTCGTGCAGGATTGCCTCACGGCTGTAGTGAAAGGCATCCCCATAGGCGTTGCGCCGCATCGCCTCCATGGCAAGGTTGTTGAGGTAGATAGCGTAGGCTTCCCGGTCACTGAGCTGGGAGAGCAACTTGCCGGCAAAGATGCGGAAATCCTCCTCGATGACATATGGCTTGTTGTCTGAAATAACGACGGCATTGATATGGCGGATATTCTGCACATAGCCCGCTTCTGCGCTGCCTGTCGCCAGTTGCTGTCGCACTGGAATGGTTGCCTGGTTAAGGCGTGCTTCTGCTCCCAGGTAGCGCGCCATGCTGACAATCATGGCAGCAAAAGAGACACAGTTACCCCGTCTTTGGGAAAAGGCCTGGGCTGCAGAGGCGGTCTGGTTCAGGTCATAGTGGAGGCGGAATTCTTTTTCCTTCAGGTCTTTCAGCACCGCGTTAAGCCGGTTGATTGGCGAGTTCCCTATCCCCACCCGGTCCAGGTAGCTACGCATTTCCTCGCTCACGATAAACAGGTCACGACCCGTGATCCGTTGCCCCTGCCGGTGTTCCGTCAGGGACGGGTGCCCCTGTAGCAGTCGGCTGGTGTTGATCCCGGGTCCGCTTTCCGGAGTGGTTGTCGTTTGTGTACAGCCCGTCGTTATGACCGCGAGCAGTAAAATCATCCATCGCATTGTTCACGCACCTCCCTGTTCCACACGTAATAGGATTACAGCGAGAGCGGAAATAGTTGCGCGGCTGAGATGAGCTACAGCGCTAGGGCGGTGAGTGGAAAACCGAGGGAATTACAGTGCCAGGCGGTTAAATACGACGAATAATCCATTCGTCCTGAAGCGCTGTTATTTCGTCGCGCCCCCGTGAGTTCCTGCCCTTTTAAGAGCCATAGGGGCGCACATCTTGCTTGATAAATGCTTGCGGCGTGCTAGCACGGTTGGTGTTCGGCCAGGCGGCCGTGATGCCAGCCTGGCTCGCTAACTCAGTACTCCTTGTAGGGCAGGAATTTTCCCGAAAGTACTACCTTCACCCGGTCGCCCTTCGGGTTTTCCTCCCGCTCGATATCAAGCGAGAAATCGATGGCGCTCATGATGCCGTCGCCGAACTCCTCGTGGATCAGTTCCTTGATCGTGGTTCCATAAACGTTGACCACTTCATACCAGCGGTAAATCAGCGGGTCGGTGGGAATGGCAGTGGGCAGGGAGCCCTTGTAGGGTACCGCCTGGAGCCAGGTAATGGCTTCATCGGGCAGGTCGAAGATCTCCGCAACCACCCTGGCCTGGGCTTCGGTCATTGCCATCTGCCCGAGACAGGCGGCGGTGGTCCACTCCCTGGACAGGCCGATGGCATTTGCCACCTGGGTCCATTGTATATCCTTGCGAACCTTTGCGGACTGGATCAGCCGGGTTACCTCTTCGCGACTGTTAATCATGGTTTTCTCCTTAAGTGGGCTGGTTGAGCAGGTACAGCAGGGTCAGGATCAGAACAAACTGCAGCGCGGCAAGGCCCCGCCAGAACGCGACTGGGTTTCGCTCGATCAGCGGCGGGCGCTGGCCAGACAGCAGGCTGTGGTTAGGGGTGCGCAGATCGTGGACGAATTCCGACAGGTGGGCATAGCGCCTGAATGGATCTGGGTGGACAGCCTGGCGGATAGCCGCATCCACCCAGCGGGGGACGGCGCTGTTGTCGCTAGCCAGGCTCCGGTAGCTGAGTCGCCTTTGCTCTGTGACTGTGCGCGCCCGTGCCATCCTGGGGCCATAGGGGAAGGCACCGGATAACATGTGATACGTGAGTACGCCGAGGGAGTAGAGGTCAGAGCGAGTGGTGGGGCACTCCCCAAGCAGGCACTCGGGGGCTGCGTACAGCGCAGTGCCCAGCAGCTCGTTGCCGCCACTGGCGCCGGCCAGCTCCTCCAGCCCGGAGACTCGCACGGCACCAAAATCAATGAGTTTTACTGTTCCACTGCGGTCGAGCATGATGTTCTCGGGTTTCAGGTCCCGGTGCAGCATTTCCATCCGGTGCAGGGCCCGCAGGCCGCGTGCCACCTGCTCGGTAATATCCCGCACACGCTCGAGGTCTGGCCGCTGGTTGTCCCGTAGCCACTGGGCCAGTGTCTGGCCGTCAATATACTCGCTGACGGTATAGAGATAGCGCCGCTGCCGGTCGATCGCTGCGGCGGCCAGCAGGTGCGTACTGCGCACCCGGCGCGCAACCCACTCTTCCATCAGCAGTCGCTCGAGATAAGCCCGATCCCCGCCAAGTTCCGTTGAGGGCGTCTTGAGGAATACGTGAGCGCCTGACTTGAGGTCTGTGGCCAGGTAGGCGTGACTACGCGCGGATATCTGCAGTTGGCGCTCGATGCGGAAGCCATCCAGTTGCTCCCCCGGTCCCAGTATGGGGGGTAATGGCAGTTGTTCTGCCTTTTCCCGTAACAGTCTGGCGCCCTCGCCGGGCAGTTGGTCGATACGGGCTATCTGGATGGTCAGGTTATCTGCGCTGCCATTGAGCTGCGCGGCGTCGACCAGCGCCTGCGCTACCTGGTCCAGGTTGGCCTGCGGGTCGGACAGCCGCTCGATAACCTGTTGTGGCGATATATGCTCATAGAGGCCGTCGGTGGCCAGGATGTAATGCTGGCCCTCCTGCAGCGGTAACTGCCGGTAGTCCGGCTGGTCCCGGTCTCGAGCCCCAAGGGCACGGCTCAGGTGGCGTTCCCCGCCAGCTGCCCACTTGCAGTGATCACTGGTGAGCAGTTCCAGGGAACCCTGGTGCAGGCGGTAAATCCGGCTGTCACCAAGGTGGAACAGGTGTGCCGACCGCCCTCGCAGTACCAGGGCGGCAAAAGTGCAGACATAGCCGTGGTCGCGTTGGTAGCGGAACTGCGTTGCACGGGTCTTGGCATCGAGCCACGCGTCAATGGCGGAGATCACGCGGGTCCCGGCTGCGCGCACAGACCAGGCCTCCGAGGTGCAGTAGTAGTCGGCCAGGAACGCTTTTACTGCGGTCTCGCTGGCAATACCACTTACTCGGCTGCTACTGATGCCATCCGCCAGGGCCAGTGCAATTCCCTTGACCACCAGTTGCGCGGCACGGGGAACGGTTGCGCCGTGGCAGTCCTGGTTATGCGCTTTCCTCCCGGCGCTGCTGTACTGGCCGATCGCGACCTGTAGTTGGCCGGGGGTATCCCTGTGGGAGTGCCCGGCCGCTGTTGGCGGCCGGGCTTTCAAGCTTTCCATACTAGAGCAGCAGGGAATCAGCTGGCGGCGGCCGGCTCTGGACTGGAATCAAGGCTGCGAGCCGGGGCCGTGCGTACATGGGTGCTGTAAAGCGTGAGCCCGGTAAAGGCGAGGCCACCCACCAGGTTACCCAGTGCAGTGGGGATCTCGTTCCAGAGAAAATAGTCGGCTACAGAAAAGCCACCACCCATGATAATGGCCGATGGAAACAGGAACATGTTTACCACCGAGTGCTCGAAGGTCATAAAGAAGAACAGCATGATCGGCATCCACATTGCCAGCACCTTGCCGCTCACGTGGGTGGAGATCATCGCGCCCACCACGCCCATGGAGACCATCCAGTTACACAGCATGCCGCGCAGGAAGATTGTAAACCAGCCGGCGGCACCGTATTCCGCATAGCCCACGGTGCGGGACTCACCGATGCCGGCAATCTTCTGCCCTACTGCACCGGGCTCGACTGAGAAGCCGTAGGTAAACACGAAGGCCATCATAAATGCCACGGTCAGCGCCCCGCCAAAATTGCCCAGGAACACCAGTCCCCAGTTGCGCAGGATCCCATTGACGGTCACCCCGGGGCGCCGGTCCAGCCACGCCAGGGGGGTCAGCACAAACACCCCCGTCAGCAGGTCAAAGCCCATCAGGTAAAGCATGCAGAAGCCCACCGGGAACAGCACCGCGCCGATCAGCGGGTTGCCGGTCGTCACCGTAATGGTAATGGCGAACACCGCTGCAAGTGCCAGGATGGCCCCGGCCATATAGGCCCGGATCAGGGTGTCGCGGGTGGACATGAAAATTTTAGCCTCGCCAGCGTCGACCATTTTGGTCGCAAATTCGGTTGGAAGTAGATAAGCCATGTTTTTGCCCCTGGAATCTGGTTATGGGTGTTTCCACTTAAAGCCATGGGCTGATTCTGCAGGCCAAAAAAAACGGCGCCTTCACCCCGTGGGGCCAAGAGGCCCGGGGAGAAGACGCCGTCGTCTGTGGAAACTGGTTGTTACAGCAAGCCGCGGAATCACGGCGAGCCTGGCAATACCAAAGCAAGCTCTATGCCAATACCTTCCAGAAAGCGTGGCCGGCCAGGAAGTGCAATAGCTGATTTACGAACTTACTTGCCCCTGGCCGGTCTGTGCGTATTTATAGTGTTTCTGGTGCACCGAGTTGGTGCGCACCCGTCCTCTGAGATTCATTCAGTCCTTGCAGTCTTCAGAACAGGTTAGAGCCGGGGAGGTTCGATTTGGCTACAGGCACTAACTTACTGTGTAAAGTTGAGCCTTCTTCTTGGTAGAGAAGCTTTTCTTTACGCGGTCGAAAATCTCATTGGCCTCCTCGCCGGAAAGGGCATCGGTTGAGAGCAGAAGCTCCAGGGCTTGTTTACAGGCGAGAATCTTCTGCTCGGGACTCGCTTCCGGATTTAGTTTCAGTTTATCTATCTCTGTCTCAAGGGACTCCAGGAAGTTTTCGCAGGCTTCCCTGCTGGGTGAGTTTTGCCACAATATGATTGCCGGTGCGCCATTATGCCTGTTTTTCACAATGACCAGATTTACCGTCTTGTAAAAGAATGCGGCCAAAAACATCGACGCGGGAAACAGTACCGAGAATAGCGCAATATACTCCCCGGTCAGGTCGTTGGGGGTGGTGTCTTTAGCAAGTATGAATATCCCCAATGCAAACAGGATCACGCTCAGGACCAGGTAACGGTAGGGTCTTTGCATGTACCTGTCGTATTTTGTGTCAAGGTCGAAGAGGTTGAAGGTCTCCTCTTTACTTGCCCTGAGGGTTCTGTATTTAACCCGGACCCTGGATTTGTCCAGAATTTCAACTTCTCGACTTCCCTGTAAGAACTTGCGTTGTCTGATTTTTTTCATTATTTAATTCCTTGTATTCAGTGTGCAAAGTTTCCATTGATCATTATGGTGGGAGACCCCAGGCATGATCCATGGTGAGGGGGTCTCAGTATCATAAGCACTGTTGGGTATTCTAGAATTTCATCGCGATGCAGCGCTGGCTTTGTTGTTGGCGGTTCATTATTACCTTTTTCAGTGTTGGCATAAGACCGGGATTGCTGTCCAGCGCCCTGCGGTACTTCTCTGCGCCGGCTTCATTACAGAGTATCGGGAATACCTGGGCGAAGGCCTTGTTATACAGCGTATCCGCTTCCGCGTTCACTCCGGGGACTGCTCCGAGGACACGTTGGCTTAATCTGTCGAAGATTTCCAGCTGCTCTGCCGGGAAGAGTGCCCCCGTCGCGGCCTTGATCTGGCTCAACTTGTACTGGTCACGCTGCCCGAGGATATTATCCAGCCATCGCTGCTTTGCGTCTTCAATCGGTCGTATGGCTTCCGCGGTAATCGCGCTATTGCGGGCTCGGTCCGTGTTGTCCCTTTCCAGTTCGGACTTAACCAATGCTTCGTAATTACCGTGCAGGTGACGGTTCAGCAGTACGATGAGTTGCCAGCGCTTGTCCTGGTCGATGGTGAGCCCATCGATGGCCAGCTCGCCATCAAGGAGCTTGCGGGCGTTGTCGAGGGCGGCCTCGGTGTGGGCGACCCGGGTAAAGGTACCGAGCCAGGTTTTCTGTTCGTCGCTGCCGGCGGGAGCATCATTCAGTTGCTCCCAGGCAAAATCCTCGATTGCGGCAAGTTGCTGGTCACGTTTATCCCGGGCCAAGTCGAGGCGATATAAATAGTCCCGGGCGGATGCCAGGTGGCCGCTGATGGCCCGGATCACATTGATATCCTGCTCGGCCGCGGCATTTTCCAGGGCGAAGCTGATCCACTCGCCCAGGGGCATCTTGCCGGACAGTACGCTGCCATAGAGGTTCTGCCACAGCATCAGGCGGGTGAAGGGACTCTCTATCGCATTGATATGTTGTGAAAGCTGCCCGACAGACTGCGGGTCCAGCTCCACCTTTACATAGCCCCAGTCCTCGTCGTTGGGGTTGAGAATCTGCGGGCAGGGCAGTCCCTCGGCTGCCTCTACCCGGGTCGAGGCGCCACTGTAGGTTACGGGTATGGCTTCCACGCGGCTCATGGTGCCGTCCTGCATCCGGTAGATGCCCAACTGGATGCGCTGGTCCCGCAGTACCGGGTACTCGTCCGGCGCTGTCTGTTCCAGGGTCAGCCCGGTGATCCTGTCGTTTTCGCACTGGAAGCTGGCGCTGAGGGTGTTAACCCCCGGCTGGTATAGCCAGGCGCGGGTCCAGTCCCCGAGGTCCTTGTCCGCCGCTTTGCCCAGGCTGCCCATAAAGTCCTGTAGCGTGGCATTGTCGTAGGCATATTCATTCAGGTAATTGCTCACTCCCTGCTGGAACTCTTCCTTGCCCAGGTAGAATGGCAGCTGCTTCAGGACCGAGCCGCCCTTGCCGTAGGTAATGCCATCGAAGTTGGAAAAGGCTTCTGCGGTGTTAGCCACTGGCAGCTCGATCGGGTGCGTGGTAACCAGCTCGTCAGAATCGTAGGCCCATTGTTTGGTGCGCAGGTAGAAATTCTCCCACACGTCATCGAACTCACTGTTCTCCGCCAGCGCCAGGTAGGCCATATAAGTGGCGAAGCTTTCCTTCAGCCAGAGTCCGTTCCACCAATCCATGGTGACCAGGTCACCAAACCACATATGGGCCATTTCGTGCGCGATCACATTGGCCAGGCGCTGTCGCTCGGCCTGGGTTTTCTCGCCACGGGAAACATAGGCCTCGTTAAAGGTGACGGCGGCCACATTCTCCATGGCACCGATGGTGAAATCCGGCACGATTACCTGGTCGTATTTGCCGAATGGATAGTCGATGCCGTAGTAGTCCTGGAAGAAGTCGAATGACTGTCTGGTGAAGGTGAACCAGTCTTCCGGTTTTACATTCGGTGCCAGTGTCTGGCGTGCCATCAGGCGCAGGGGGATACCGTTCGCGTCGTCTTCCCAGACTTCGTAGGGGCCGGCATGCAGCGGGAAGATATAGGAGGAAAACTTCTTCGTCTGCGGGAAGTGCCAGAGCCTGTGGCCATCTGCGGTGTTCTCGACCTTGTCCTCGCGGGCAGTGGTCACCACCTGCCAGTCGGCCGGGGCTTTGACCTGCACGGTATAGCGCGCTTTCAGGTCGGGCTGGTCAAAGTGTGGGAAAAAGCGATTGGCCTTGTAGGGCTCAAAGTGGGTGTACAGGTAGACATTACCGTCTTCCGGGTCCTGGAAGCGGTGCAGGCCGGAACCATCGGTGGAGTATGGGTGGTTGTAAGTAATGGCGATGCTGTTCTCGCCAGCCTGCAGGCGCTCTGGGGCAATGCTGATAAAGTAGTCGTTGTAGTCGAAGGGAATTTCCTTACCTCCGACCGTCACTTTCTCCACGTTGCCACCGGTGAAGTCGATAGTCAGGGGCTGGTCCGGAACTTGCGCCAGCGTGGTGTCGGCTACCACGGTGCCGGTAAAAGTCTCTCCCTCGTTATCCAGTGCCACAGAGATGCTGTAGTCCACATCGGCAATCTGCTGTTTGCGCCACTTGGCATACTCGGCCGTCAGCTCCGGGCCATCAGCGCGCGAAACCGCATTACCATCGCTTTGCTGTGTGCTGGCTGCGGCGGGACGGTCCGGGGATTGACCGGACGCGACCGGGTCATTGCCCGCGCTGTCCTTTCCACAGGCGGTGAGTATGGCTGCGGATAACAGTGTTGCCGTAAACAGGGGTAGCTTTCTCATGGGGAACTCCGGTGTTCGCGCCGGTCGGGATCGCGGATTGTTATATATACATATCCAGGCGGGCTGTGCGCCGGGCTTTAAGTGAGTTATACCACGCCGACGCAGCCGCTTCGAGGAACAGGATATTCAGAGAGTGGTGGCAAAATGGTGGCTTGTGATATCGAACCCTTCGCGCAGGTAGAAGCGGTGTGCGGCGAAGCGTTGCACGCCGGAATCCAGGTGCAGTTGTTCGCAGTTGTTCTCCCGTCCGTAATGCTTCAGCCAGCTGACCAGAGCCTTGCCGGCTCCGCTGGAGCGGTGATTCTGGTCCGTAACCAGGTCGTCCACATAGATATGCTTACCCCAGGCGAGCTTGCGGTTGATGACGAACCCTGCAACGGCAACCGGTATGCCGTCGACCAGCGCGATGGCTACCTGGTAACCGTCCTCCTGCTGGGCCCTGATTTGACGGAGCAGGGCTGCGTGGCTGAATTGGGGCCGCAACTGCAGCAGTAGTTCCGCGGCAGCCGAGAGATCGGTGTCGCTGGTGGCCAGTCGGATTTCCATTGATGCATTTCTCCGGTTCAGTTGCCTGTGTTTGCCGCTTCATTCCTGGATTGCAGGACCTGTTCGATAAAGTCTGCCCAGACCGGGTCGGGCTCCCAGACCTGCAGCAAAAGTTCCCGCGCACGGCTCTCGGGCCAGTCCTGCTTCACGGTGTGATAGAGGTACATAAATGCAGAGACGCGCATATTCATGGCGCAGTGCACCCACACCCGGCTGCCGGCCTGTTGGCGCAGTACAGCCGCGAAGAGTTCAAACTGGCTTACCTGTGGCCGGTCGAAACGCACCGGGATATGCACATAGCTCATGCCGTGCCCGGTCACGACATCGCCCTCGTGTTCGATGGCGTTACTGGCGGTACTGAGGGCAAGGTTGATTACGCTGGTATAGCCGAGTTCGGCGATCTGCCTGAAGTCATCGGCGCTGGGTTGGCCGGATGTGGCAATGTGGTCGGAGACCCGTAGGAAATTGGTGATATTGATAGCGATTCCCTCCGTGGAAGTGGGTCGCCTTTATAACATGCCCCGCCCGGCACTGTGGCCGGGCGGAAGCGGGCGGGGAATCAGTTGCTCGGGAACGAGAACTGGGCACCTTCGCGTACCCCGCTGGACGGCCAGCGCTGGGTGATGGTCTTGCGGTTGGTGTAGAAGCGCACACCGTCCGGGCCATAGGCGGACAGGTCGCCGAACAGGGAGCGCTTCCAGCCGCCGAAGCTGTGGTAAGCCACGGGTACCGGCAGCGGTACGTTGATGCCCACCATGCCGACCAGGATATTGTCGCTGAAGTAGCGCGCCGCTTCGCCGTCACGGGTGAAGATGCAGGTGCCGTTGCCGTACTCGTGGTCGTTGATCATCTGCATGGCCTCTTCCATGCTGTTGGCGCGCACCACCAGCAGTACCGGGCCGAAGATTTCCTCCTCGTAGCAGGTCATGCCCGGCTTGACGTTGTCGATCAGGGTGCCGCCGACAAAGAAGCCGTTCTCGCCGCCGTCCACTTTCGGGTTGCGGCCATCCACCACGATGCTGGCACCCTGCTCCGCGGCGCTGGTGATATAGCCGTTGACCTTGTGCATGTGTGCCTCGGTGATCACCGGGCCAAAGTCATTGCTGCTGTCGGTGTAGGCGCCGACCTTCAGCTTGCCCATCTCTGCGGTCATTTTCTCGACCAGGGCATCGGCGGCTTCATCGCCGACACACACGGCAACCGACAGGGCCATACAGCGCTCACCGGAAGAACCGAAGGCGGCACCGGTGAGGGCGGCCACGGCGTTGTCCATATCGGCGTCGGGCATGATGATGGCGTGGTTCTTGGCCCCGCCCAGGGCCTGGCAGCGTTTGCCGTGGGCGCTGGCTGTGGCGTAGACATATTCGGCGATCGGGGTGGAGCCCACGAAGCTGACCGCCTGTACGCGGTCATCGGTCAGCAGGGTGTCGACGGCTACCTTATCGCCGTTCACCACATTCATGACGCCGTCCGGGAGGCCGGCCTCCTGCAGCAGCTGGGCCAGGTATAGTGAGGCGGACGGGTCGCGCTCGGACGGCTTCAGTACGAATGTATTGCCGCAGACGATGGCCAGCGGGAACATCCACAGCGGCACCATGGCCGGGAAGTTGAACGGGGTGATACCGGCGCAGACGCCCAGCGGCTGCATCTCGCTCCAGGAGTCGATGCCCGGGCCCACGTTGCGGCTGTGCTCGCCCTTCAGCATCTGCGGGGCGCAGCAGGCGAAGTCCACATTCTCGATGCCGCGGGTCAGTTCGCCCATGGCGTCGTGGGAGATCTTGCCGTGCTCTTCACCGATCATCGCGCAGATATGCTCGGCATTCTCTTCCAGCAGCTGCTTGAACTTGAACATGACCCTGGCGCGCTTGGCCGGTGGGGTGTTGCGCCATGCCGGGTAGGCGGCCTGTGCGGCGGCGATGGCTTCCTCGACAGTGGATCTGGCCGCGATGGCCACCTGCCTGGTGACCTCACCGGTGGCCGGGTTGAATACGTCCTGGGTACGCTCGGCGGTCTCGTTGACCTGGCCGTTGATGTAATGACCCACAATGCTCATGTGTCTTCCTCTTTTTATCTATCAATTCTCTGGCCGTCATCCGGCGGGATGACGGCATGTTTTTTTATTGGCTGTCCGCCACCTGCTTGATGGCATCGCCCAGTGCGCTGACCAGGCTGTCGATCTCTTCCGGCTGGGCGACGAAGGGCATGCCCAGCTGCACGGTGTCGCCACCGTAGCGCACATAGAAGCCTTTCTCCCACATTTTCATCGCAATCTGGAAGGGCCGCAGCAGCGGTTCGCCAGGCGCCGCCTCGATGGTGAGGCCGGCGGCCACGCCGCAGTTGCGGATATCGGTGACCAGCGGCAGGCCCTGCAGCTGGTGCACCCGGTCCTCCAGCACGACGGCCAGCTCGCCGGCGCGGGCGAACAGGTTTTCCTTCTCCAGGATGTCCAGCGATGCCAGTGCCGCGGCGCAGGCGACCGGGTGGGCGGAGTAGGTATAGCCGTGGGGCAGCTCCAGCAGGTAGTCGGGGCCACCCTGTTCCATAAAGGTGTCGTAGATCTCCTGCCTGGCGATAACCGCACCCATGGGCACGGCGCCGTTGGTGAGCTGCTTGGCGGTGTTGATGATGTCCGGGGTCACGCCGAAGGCCTCGGCACCGGTGGCGGCCCCCATGCGGCCGAAGGCAGTGATCACCTCATCGAAGATCAGCAGGATATCGTGCTGGTCGCAGATCTCCCGCAGGCGCTGCAGGTAGCCCCTGGGCGGCGGCAGCACGCCGGCGGAACCAGCCATGGGCTCGACAATCACCGCGGCGATGTTGGAGGCATCGTGCAGCGCCACCAGCTCCAGCAGCTCGTCGGCCAGGTGGGCACCTTCCTCCGGCATGCCCCGGCTGAAGCGGTTCTCCGGCAGTACGGTATGGGCCAGGTGGTCAGCGTCCACCGCAGCGCCGTAGAGGGCGCGATTGGCCCCGATGCCGCCAACACTGATGCCGCCGAAGTTCACCCCATGGTAGCCCTTGGCACGGCCGATCAGCTTGGTCTTGGACGGCATGCCCTTCTTGCGCCAGTAGGCGCGGGCGATCTTCAGCGAGGTTTCTGCGGACTCGGAGCCGGAACCGGTAAAGAACACCCGGTTCAGGCCCTCGGGCATGAACCGGGTGATGCGCTCGGCCAGCTGGAATGCCTTGGGGTGGCCGAACTGGAAGGCCGGGGCGTAGTCCAGGGTGCTCAGCTGTTTGCTCACTGCCTCGGCGATCTCCGCCCGGTTGTGGCCCGCACCGCAGGTCCACAGGCCCGACAGGCCGTCGAAGATACGGCGGCCGTCGGCACTGGTGTAGTAGCAACCGTCGGCACCGGTGATGATGCGGGGGTCGCGCTTGAACTGGCGGTTGCCCGTGTAAGCCATCCAGTGGGCATCCAGCTGTGACTGGGTCAGCCCGGCGTAGTTGTCACTCATTGTTATTCTCCGGAAGACACGGATTGTTGATGTGGGATGCCAGGACTTTAGGTGAAGCTCAAAGTTGCATAAACTGCAATTTATCGATCTTTGGTTTCACTAATATGCAACTAAGGGGTGGCCGACTTTGAGTGAGGGTAACGATGGCGCGTAAACAGGCGGCCCTGCTGGGGCAGCTCTCCGATATCGACCTGCGCCTGTTGCGGGTATTCCGTGCCGTGGCCGAGGCCGGTGGCTTCTCGGCGGCGGAACTGGAGCTGAACGTGGGGCGCTCCACCATCAGCCGCCATATCAAGGACCTGGAGGTGCGCCTCGGGGTCACCCTGTGCCGGCGCGGTCGCGCCGGCTTTGCCCTGACCGATGAGGGCCGCCAGATCTACCAGGCCACGCTCAAGCTGCTGGCCTCCCTGGACGCCTTCCGGGGCGAGGTGGCGGACGTGCACCGGCGCATGACCGGCCATATTGCCATCGCCCTGTTCGACAAGATGGTCACCAACCCCGCCGCCCATATCGCCGACGCCCTGCGCCGCTTCGATGACCTGGCACCGGAGGTGAGCCTGGATATCCATATCGAGCCCATTAACGAGATCGAGCGCGGCGTGATGGAGGGGCGTTTCCAGCTGGGGGTGATCCCGGCGCACCGGGCTTCCCCCAGCCTCAGCTACCAGCACCTGTTTGATGAGCAGATGTACCTCTACTGCGGCTACCGTCATCCGCTGTTCGACACCGCGGATATCTCCATTGACGATACCGCGATCCGCGGCTGCAAATATGCCGGGCTGGGCTATCACTCCCCGAACATGGAGGTGGGCAACCGGCTGGGGCTGGAGCGGGATATCACCGTCAACGACCAGGAAGCCATCGTGCACTGCCTGCAGTCGGGCCGTTATATCGGCTACCTGCCGGATCATTATGCGGAGACGTTCGTGAAGAAAGGGGAAATCCGCGCGATCTGCCCGCTGCGCTACCAGTACCAGTGTGAGTTCGTGGCTATACAGCGGATCTCACCGAAGCCCTCGCGGATAGTGGCGACGCTGTGGGAATGTCTCGCTGACGTACATGACAGATAAGAAGGCAGGTGAGCATTGCCGCCATCATGGTGGCCCGGAAGGTGGTTGCCGGGGACGTAGCTCAACGGTATAGCAGCGGGTTTATACCCCGAAGCGCCAGATAAGCGGCAGGTTGTGGGTTCGATTCCCACCGTCCCTACCACAGGTTCCTGATATCCCCGCCGGCAATCGATATTTACCCCTGGGCGGATTTACCTGCGCGAAAGAATCAACCCTCTTCGCTGTCCACAGCCTCGCGCAGCTTGCCGAACACATCGCGAATAAATTTCTTTGCGGCCGGCATCCTCTTGTCCAGCTCTGATCGCATTGCCAGCAGCTCCCCGTTATCCGGACTGACGCGTAGGCCCCATTTCACGTTGTAGTCTGCACGCTCCAGGTCGTCTTCGAGCAGGCCGGCGCGGGCGCGGCGGATATATTCCGCGGTTACCTGCCCGATCCCGGCAGTGGCCTGGGGATTGTCCGGGTCCAGGGTCAGGGCCTCACGATAGTAGTGGATAGCATTGTCGTTCTTGGGGCGGTGCAGTCGATCATGCTCGATCGCCTCTGCGCCCATGATAACCAGGGCCTCGATACGTTTCTCTGTCACTGCCTGCAGTCCCCGGGCTGCTGCCGGGTTGTCGCCATCCAGCAGCAGGACCTGGCGGTAGTAGTAGCGCGCATTGTCCTCTTCCGGTGATATATAGCGGCCTTCCTGCAGGCCCCGCCCCGCGAGTTCCAGCAGTTCGCGAATCCGGCGGTCGGTCTCGCTCTCGTAAGTCAGCGCCATGATGACGGCGGCCAGTGCCAGCACGGCGGCGCCAGCGACGGGAGCTGCTTTCCCTTTCAGCCACTGGGGAGCCGTCAGTGCTGGCCCGCGGGCAGTGGCGATACGCGTTCCGGTCGGGCTATCGACCAATGTTGTAATGGCAGCAGCCAGTTCATGGCAGGACTGGAAGCGCTGCGCGGATTGCTTTGCCAGCATGCGTGACAGCAGCGGTGACAGGTAATCCAGCTCCGCGGGCAGGGTCGGGATCGGTTGCTGGATATGGTTGATGGCGGTGGAGGTGTGGCTGTCGCCCTTGAAGGGATTGTAGCCCAGCAGCAACTCCAGCAGGATCACGCCCAGGCCGTAAATATCGGTGGTGATATCCAGCGGCTGTCCCTGGGCCTGCTCCGGGCTGCTGTAGGACGGGCTGCCCAGGCTGAAACCGGCCTGGGTCAGGTCCGAGTTGTTGTCGGCATCCTTGGCGATACCGAAATCCGTCAATACCGCCGTGCCATCGGCACGAAAGAGGATATTCGCCGGCTTCACGTCCCGGTGGATGATGCCCTTGTCGTGCACCACCGCCAGGCCCTCGGCAATTTGCCGGATCAGCTGCAGGATTGCACCGGGCTTCCGGAACCGTTCCTGGTTCTCGCTGAGATCACCACCGTCCAGGAGCTCCATGGCGATGTAGTAATCGCCGCTGGGGAGAGTCGAGATATCGTGGATGGTGATGATATGTGGGTTGGCCAGGCTGGCGATAAAGTGCGCTTCCCTGATAAAGCGCGCATTGAGCGACTCATCGGCACTTTTGCGCAGTACCTTGATGGCCACCTTGCGATTCAGGGATTCCTGGGTGGCCAGGTACACCGAGGCCATACCGCCATGGCCGATCTGGCCGTGGACCGTGTAACCGGGAATTTCGAGATCGGGATGACTCATCGGGGTGACTTACCAGGTGCGCGGATTTCCTGCCGTAGAACAGGGGCGCTTACTTTGTGAACACAGTCACAGGGCCCCATCACATTACCAGCTAGCGGCAAGGATACCGCTCCCGTGGGGCGAGATAAAGCTGGCCCGGAGCCTCGCGCTGGGGGTTTATGTCTTCAGTGCAACCAGCTGGCAGCGGTCGATGCCCTCGCCGACCTCACCCTCGCCGAGGTCACATAGTGCCGAGAGATAAATATCACTGGCCGGGGAATAACCATTTTCGGACAGGTAATCGACGATTTAGGTAAAGAAGGAGGCATCAATATCCAGCGTATTCAGTGCGTAATCGAACATGGGCGCCAGCTTCTGGTGCTGTTCTGCCGATTGATATCCAGCTTAAACGGACGGCAAACAGCAGTCAGTGAAGCCGTGACCAGCGGCAGCTGTTTGTATGTGAGAGTGGCCCGGCCGGGCAATATTAAAACGGTGCGGGTTCGGCGGGTGGGAAACTGGATCAGGCTGCGCCTGATAGAGGGTTAGCAGTCGCCACCACCACCATCACCACCACCACCACCACCACCACCGTCTGCACCATTGCTGGCGCTGGAGATGCCGGCTGCGTCGCCCCCGGAATACTGCCTGCTGCCACTGCGCTGGTCTTTACCGAAAGTGACAACCAGCCACAACAGGGACGAAACAAGAAAGAAGGTGAAAATCACCGGGGCAATACCCGACCGGAAAGTGCTTTCTGAAGAAATGTCTATCAGCTGCCAGGAGCCGAAAAGCCCCAGGGCGTTGATCAAAAATGCTTTCATCAATAATCCTTATCTTCGGTAGTGATAAACACTGCCCGGCAGCCCGATTCCCCGGGGACTGCTGCACTCCCAGCTCTCACTCTGGCGCGTTTTATAGCACCCGCTGGCGCCGCCTACGACCGGGTGTAAGATAATGTAATTGCAGTATGTACCAGAGTGCCATTTGGGTCGGAAAGCTATGTCGAACGTATTTTTTCTTTTCACGCAGAGCGGCATCGCTCTTATGGGAAGATAGTTGATTTTCAGGCAGGCGAAAGGCTGCGGCGAGAGTGTGAATCACACAGTGAATTTGTGTGGGGTACTGCCCGGCTAAATCCTGGCTTACTGGGATTGCTCGCCAGAGCTATGACCATGGCGATTCATGCCTTGCAGGCCAGCTTGGGGATCTGGTGATGATGGTAAAGGGAGGAAAGAAGAAAGGGTCGGGCGTTGCCCTGAAAACAGGCGGGGGCATTCCTGCCCCCGATAATCATAAATGTCAGGCGGGGGCAGGCTCCGCATCGGCGGTGGCAATGCGGTCGATGTAGGGTGCCAGTTCCGGTTTGTTCTCCAGGATTTCCGCGCGGGTCAGGCCGTCGATCTCATGCGGGAACACCAGCCACTGGCTGGTCTTGTGGATAAAGTAATCCGGCTCGCGCTCGGTCTTGTTGTTCGCCGGCTTGTAGTATGGCGTCGCCACGCGGATCTGCGGGGTGTTCTTCTTGCAGGCCTTTTGCAGGTCCTTGATGGTCTGGTCGATGCTGAGGCCTGAGTCGTGCACGTCGTCCACGATCAGCAGGTTGTCGTGGGACTCAAGGCGCTTGATCAGGTAGGTCAGGCCATGCACCCGCACATGCTTGTCGCGCTGGCCAATACCGGTGTAGGACGAGGTGCGGATGGCAATATGGTCCGCGTCCACGCCCATCACGTGCAGCAGCTCCTGCACGGCGATACCCACGGGTGCGCCGCCACGCCAGACGCCGACAATGTAGTTGGGGCGGAAACCGCTCTGGAAAACCTGCTCTGCCAGTGCGTAGGAGTCTGCCAGCAGTTGCTGCGCGCTGATAAAATGCTTCTTCACGTTACTTCCCTACCTTAGAAAAATACAAACTTGGCAATGAACAGGGCCGCCAGCAGGTAAACACTGATGCTGACATCCCGCGAGCGACCGCTCAGGGTCTTGATGACCGCGTAAGCGATAAAGCCCAGGGCGATACCGTTGGCGATGGAGAAAGACAGCGGCATCATTACCGCGGCGATGACCGCCGGAGCCGCCTCGGTAATGTCATCCCAGTCGATGGAGGACAGGCCCGAAGTCATCAGCACTGCCACGTACATCAGGGCACCGGCGGTGGCGTAGGCGGGCACCATACCCACCAGCGGCGAGAAAAACAGGGCCAGCAGGAACAGGCCGGCACAGACCACGGCGGTGAGGCCGGTGCGTCCGCCAGCGGCAACGCCCGCAGTGCTTTCGACATAAGTCGTGGTGGTGGAGGAACCCAGCAGGGAGCCCACGGCAGAGGCCGAGCTGTCGGCCATCAGCGCCTTGCCCATGCCCGGCAGCTTGCCCTCTTTATCCAGTAGCTTGGCCCGGTCGGCGGTGCTCAGCAGGGTGCCGGCGGTATCGAACAGGTCGACGAACAGGAAGGCGAAGATCACGCTGATCATGCCCACTTCAAAGGCGCCGGCAATATCCAGCTGCATGAATGTCGCTGCCATGCTCGGCGGGGCGGAAACCAGGCCGGCGTATTGCACCTTGCCCATCACCAGTGAAATCGCGGTGGTGACAAGAATGCCGATCATCACGGCACCCAGCATGCGCCGGAACGCCAGCGCGGTGATCAGGAAGAAGCTCAGCGCGGCCAGGATGGCATCGCTGGAGGTCATATCCCCCAGGGTTACCAGGGTGGCCGGGCTGGCGACCACAATGCCGGCGCTCTTCAGCGCGATAATGGCCAGGAACAGGCCCACGCCCGCCGCCAGTGCCTGCCGCAGGGACATGGGAATACTGTCGATAATCCACTGCCGCACCTTGAAGATACTCAGCAGCAGGAAAACCACACCGGAGATAAATACCGCCCCCAGGGCTACCTGCCAGCTGTAGCCCATCTCCCCGACGACCACGAAGCTGAAGAAGGCGTTCAGGCCCATGCCCGGTGCCAGTGCGAAGGGGTAGTTGGCGTAGAGCCCCATAATGAGGCAGCCGATGGCCGCGGCCAGGCAGGTGGCCGTGAACACCGCACCCTTGTCCATGCCGGCTGCGGCCATGATGTTCGGGTTAACAAAGATGATATAGGCCATCGTCAGGAAGGTGGTGACACCGGCAATTATTTCCTGGCGGACACTGCTCTGGCGCTCGGACAGCTTGAAGAGGCGCTCCAGCAGTGAGGCTTTCCCGGGCGACTGGGGTACTGCGGTCTTGTCGGTCGCAGAAGCGGGGGCTTGGTTCATGGTCTGGTTTAATCCCGAAAGTAATGCTTAAAAATGATACTTGAGCAGCAGGTTTATGTTGCGTTCATTGGAGTCGATACCGAAGGAGCCGTCCTTGATACCGAATTTATCGTTCCAATGCACGTACTCGATGCCTGCATACAGGGATTTCGGCTGGCCCCAGCGGGCGCCGACATCCCATTTCAGCTGGGATGCAAAATTCATGCTCGGGTGCGCGTCCGCCGACGCACTGGTCCAGTCGATAAAACCGTCGTAGAGGAAGTCCGCGTTGCCAAGGGTAAACGGCAATGCCCACACCAGGGTCAGCTGCTCGTTGTCCGCCCTGTCGTCATTGATGCGGTGGTAGAAGTTGGCCTGCACATAGTTGAAGCCCGGTACCGCCAGGTCAAAGCCGATGCCCGCCAGCTTATTGGTGAAGTGTGGGCCGGTGGCGGTGAGATGGTTGGGGTCGTCCATATTGCCGAACTCGAGTGTGCCGGCAGCCAGCACGTCCTTAACCGGCCCGAAGGACAGTTCGCGGCCACTGAGCTTGCCCAGGCTCAGGCGCGGTGACACCTCGGTGTAAAGCTCGTCGGAGCCCGCATCGGAGGCCAGGTAATCGGCGAACATGAACAGGTCGCCCCAGCTGTGGCCACTGGCGTGCTCGAAGGTCACCACGTTGCGGCTGGAATCGTCCGTGTCCAGGCTGTAGTCGACCTCGTACTCATTGCCGTACAGATAGCTGAGGCTGTTGTCCTGCCACAGCATCTCGGCCTGGGCCAGGAACGGCAGTGATAGGGCAGCCAGGCCGGCGGCCAATCGGGAAGAAATTGACAGGGAAGACAGGGACAGCTGCATCGGGTACCTCTGGGTCAGCAAACCGCGGTAAAGCTCGCCCCGCGCTGGCGTCCGGCCGTCCTGTCCGGCATCTGGTTAAAAAATGAGCGCGGAATTTACCGGATTCATGACCGGATTTCCAACTTTTTACCGGGCGGATTGCATGCGTGGACATGCTGTTGGAATAGCGGTCCCACATGAAGGGAAAAGCGGGGAAATAATTCCGGCATCGGGGTGGCTGGCCAGTCTGTAGGAGGCCGTTGCTGGACTCAGCTCTCCACAGTAGCGGCCCCGGGGGTATGGTTATCGACTGGAGTGGGAAGCGCGTCGAGCAATTCGAAAATGCCCTCTTCCCGCAGTACCCGCATGCCCAGCCGCTGTTCGGAAATGCCGCTACGCAACCGGTAGTCGAAGCGCAGGCGCCCCGCAGTCTCTTCCGCCTCGAAGTAACGGCAATCGACCTGGCCATTGGCGACGTGCAGGTGGTCCCTGAGCTCAATATGGTGGGAGGAGAACATAAACAGGCAGTTCTCCCTTGCCGACAGGCGCTCCAGGATGGCCAGCGAAGCATCGAAGGCATCCTTGACGTTGGTTCCCTTGAAAGGCTCGTCCATCAGCGCCACCACTTTGTGGCCGTCGGTCACTGCCTGTGCCACTGCCTTTACGCGCAGGGCCTCGGCACGGAAGTAGCTGACGCCCTGGCGCAGGTCATCGGAGAGGGAGATGGAGCTGAACAGCCACTGTACCGGCACAAAGCGGAAACTGGTTGCCGGGACGCCCATGCCCAGCTGGGCCAGGTAGAGCGCGGTTGCGAATGCACGCAGGTAGGTTGTTTTACCGGCCATATTGGGACCGGTGAGGAAGAGCACGCGCTGGTCCTGGTTGAGTGCAACCGGGTTGGCCACCGGTCGCTCGAGATAGGGATGCACCAGTCCCTCCACATCCACCCGCGGCAGTCCCTGCTCTATAACCGGCATGTTGAATCCGTGCTTGCGAGTGGCCTCTGCCATGGCGAACAGGGCATCGATCTCATAGACCAGTTCCAGCAGCCGTGTGACGGTGTTTTTCTCCTGTGTCCGCAAGACCTGGTCCAGGCGCAGCATGCGCCACATGCCCCAGTGGCCGATTTCCTGGTCGGGAACGCGGGCCATGTGAGGGCGCCTAAGCAGTGAGCGCATCTCCCGGATAAGGGGAACCAGTTCGCCACGGAGCGACGCCAGCCCGGGCTGGACCAGGAAGGCGCGCAACGCCCGTATCATCCGGGCGGTGGCCTGCACGCCGCGCACAATACTGAAATAGTGGCTGTCCTGGTTGGTCCACATCTGCAGCGCACCCAGCGCGAACTCAAGCGGGTTGCGGTAATCCACGGCGGGCAGTATTTCGCGCATATAGGCCTCCGTGCTGACGATGACGTAGGCCGATGGCAATTTGGAAAATACCTGGGGGTGGGTGGCGATAAAGGTGACGGATTCCTGGGTGCTGCGAATCCGCACAGCAGTGGACCACGGTTGCTCCATGCGTCGGCGCAGTACCGCGGCACCGCCCTCGGTGCGCGACTGGTTGCAGAAATCGAACAGACTGGCCTGGCCGGCGCCGGCCTCAAAAATTTCCAGGTCCTTGAATGTATTGCTATCGAGGCCGAGGATTTCATCGGGGGCACAGCGATCGGTCATGGGCAGGATTCCCGTTCAGTAAGGAAGGCTGGCGTTACCTCGTGCCGGTATTATTGCCGTGTGTGGCAGAAGTGCGGGACCAGGGTTTCCTGCATCACCACAGGAAGCATCATGGCAAGTATTTATCCCGGCGTAAAATTATACGGAAAATTTACGCGCCATTATGGCCAGCAACTCTCGCCATGCACCACTTTGCTAAGCTTCAGGCTTCGAAGCGCATCGAGTGCTGGAAGCCGGTCATCCGTTTGCCGGATTCGTCCAGCCCGGGGAGGCACCTTGCTGGAATACAAACTCTATTACTGGGCGTTGCCGTTTCGCGGCAATTTTATCCAGCTGTTCCTCGAGGAGGTGGGGGCGCAGTATGAACGGCACGACGCCGGGGAGATTTACCCGGAACGCAGCCTGGGAATCCACAATCCCGGCATGGCGCCGCCCTATCTCTACGAATGCAAG
The DNA here is from genome assembly GCF_021290385.1 of Microbulbifer sp. YPW16. Taxonomy (GTDB): domain Bacteria; phylum Pseudomonadota; class Gammaproteobacteria; order Pseudomonadales; family Cellvibrionaceae; genus Microbulbifer; species Microbulbifer zhoushanensis. The sequence goes on along the minus strand of NZ_CP089928.1, from coordinate 2,028,608 downwards.
AGCAAAACCTACTTTGCCCAGATGCCGGCCTGCCTGATGCACCTGGGCCGCGAATACGATTACCTGCCGAGGCGCGCCGAGACCCATACGCTGGCACTGAAGACAATCCTGGACTGCAACGACGTGTTGATGGAAATCACCAACAGCAACGGGCAGGTGATGTGGACAAAAAGCAACTGGGAGGCATTCCGCTACGCACGCCTGCCGGAATGGATGAAGGTATTCGAGAACACCGGCCTGCGACATGGGCTGAAAGATGGCGGCAGCAATGGCACGGGCTTCCTGCTGGGTTCCCGGCTGACGGTCGCCGATATTGCCACTGCAGCCCTGTTCGGCGCCATGGTGTATTCGTTCCCGGAGCTGCAAGGTGACCTGCAGGAGAACGCGCCCCATATCGCCGGCCTGTGCCAGCGGGTGGAGGCTCGCCCGAATATCAGGCGTTTCCTGGCGGAGCAGCGGGAGGAAATGGGGCGGGGTTACTGCGGGGGGCAGATCGAGGACTCCCTGCGCAAGATGATCGGGTAGCAGCTGCATGGCTGGGCATGCCGCCCGGTCAAGTCACATAAAAAAGGGGCGGCCAGTTGGCCGCCCCTTCTGGATTACCGCATTGTATTAGCGGTTCACCTTCGCCGGATTCAGGATTTCTCCAGGTCGAACCGGTCCAGGGTCATGACCTTGGTCCAGGCGTCGACGAAGTCCTGAACGAACTTTTCCTGGTTACCGTTCATGGCATACACCTCGGCCACTGCGCGCAGTTCCGAGTTGGAGCCGAAGATCAGGTCCACGGGAGTGGCGGTCCACTTCATTTTGCCGGTCTTGCGGTCATAGCCCTCGTAGAGGCCGTTCTCCTCGGCAGACTTCGACCACCTGGTGGACATGTCCAGCAGGTTCACGAAGAAGTCGTTGGTCAGTGCCCCCGGGCGGTCGGTAAATACACCGTGCTTCACATCATCGTGGTTGGCACCGATGGCACGCATACCGCCGACCAGTACCGTCATTTCCGGCACGCTCAGTGTCAGCAGGTTGGCACGGTCGACCAGCATATCCACCGGTGCGAAATGCGCATCCTCGGTGTAGTAGTTGCGGAAGCCGTCGGCCTTGCGCTCCAGGAAGCTGAAGGCCTGGACGTCAGTCTGCGCCTGGGTTGCATCGTTGCGGCCCGGGGTGAACGGCACCTCGATATCGTGGCCCGCTTTTTCTGCCGCCTGCTCAATGGCAGCTGCGCCACCGAGGACGATCAGGTCGGCCAGTGATACCTGCTTGTTACCGGATGCCTTGCGGTTGAAGTCTTTCTGGATGCGCTCGAGACGATCCAGTACCCGGTCCAGCTCCGCGGGATCGTTAACGGCCCAGTCGTTCTGCGGGGCCAGGCGGATCCGGGCACCATTGGCACCACCGCGCATATCGGTTCCGCGGAAGGTGGAGGCAGAAGCCCAGGCGGTGCGCACCAGTTCCGGTACGGACAGGCCGCTCTCCAGCACTTCGGCTTTCAGTTCACGGATATCGGCATCGTCTACCAGGGTGTAGTCCACCGCCGGGATCGGGTCCTGCCAGACCAGGGTTTCTTCCGGTACCTCGTCACCCAGGTACAGCGCCCGCGGGCCCAGGTCACGGTGAGTCAGCTTGAACCACGCCTTGGCGAAGGCCTGCTGGAATTCTTCCGGGTTGTTCTGGAAGCGCTTGGCGATCTTCTGGTATTCCGGGTCGAAGCGCAGCGACAGGTCGGTGGTAAACATCATCGGTGCGTGGCGCTTATTGGCGACGTGCGCGTCCGGGACGATTTTCACCTGTTCCGCATTTTCCGGCTCCCACTGGGTCGCACCGGCCGGGCTCTTGGTTTTCTTCCACTCGAAGCCAAACAGGTTATCCAGGAACTGTGAGCTCCAGGCGATGGGGTTGGCGGACCAGGCGCCTTCCAGGCCACTGGTTACGGTATCTTCCGCGTTACCCTTGCCGCACTTGTTCTTCCAGCCGAAGCCCTGTTCCTCGATGTCGGCACCGGCCGGGGCCGCGCCAACACACTCTTCCGGCTTGTGCGCACCGTGGGCCTTACCGAAGGTGTGGCCACCGGCGATCAGGGCTACCGTCTCCTCATCGCTCATTGCCATGCGACCGAAAGTCTCGCGAATGCGCTTGGCGGCAGCCTTCGGGTCCGGGTTGCCACCGGGGCCTTCCGGGTTTACGTAGATCAGGCCCATCTGCGAGGCGGCGAGGGGTTTTTCCAGCTTCTTGTCGCCCTGGTAACGCTTGTCGTTACCCAGCCATTCGCGCTCGGAACCCCAGTAGACCACGTCGGCTTCCCAGTCGTCCTCGCGGCCACCGGCGAAGCCGAAGGTTTCGAAGCCCATGGATTCCAGTGACACGTTACCGGCCAGTACCATCAGGTCGGCCCAGGAAATCTTGTTGCCATATTTCTGTTTAACCGGCCACAGCAGGCGACGGGCCTTGTCCAGGTTGCCGTTGTCGGGCCAGCTATTGAGCGGCTCAAAGCGCTGCTGGCCACCGCCGGCACCACCGCGACCGTCGTAAACACGGTAGGTGCCGGCACTGTGCCAGGCCATGCGGATAAAGAAGGGGCCATAGTGGCCGTAGTCTGCCGGCCACCAGTCCTGGGAGGTGGTCAGTACCTTCTCGATATCGCTCTTCACCGCATCCAGGTCGAGGCTCTGGAACGCTTCCGCGTAATCAAAGTCTTCGTCCATCGGGTTGGATTTGGCTGCGTGCAGGCGCAGCGGCTGCAGGTCGAGTTTCTCCGGCCACCAGTCCTGGTTGGACATGGGCGTGTCGTTGGCGCTGGCGCTGGCGCTGGCGCTGGCGCTGCCAGCAATGGCAACGGCAAGTGCCGCGGCTATGGGTAGGCTTTTCTTGAACATTGGGTTGCGTCCCTTATTGTCATCATCGATTACACGAGCGAAGGCTATAGAGGTACGCAATTCGAAGGAAATTAGACCTTGTTATCGCTTTGATAGAGGAGACCAATCTACAGTGATAGCGAAATTATATCTGGCTGATTGGTCCTTCCTATTAGTAGTAGCTGCTCCCAATCCGGATGCAGCGTAAAAGGCTTCCCGGCTTTTTGCCCGGCGCCGCTGCAGCGTCCCCTGCCAGCCGTGCGTACGCGTGAGCTCTATTTCCGGAGCAGGTTTGGCGCGTACATCATCTCGAGATGCGTTAACCGGCCTGAACTATGATTCGTGCGCCGACGAAGATATTATTAGGATGTTCATAACATTGTGATGATGTTTGGCGTGATTATTTATCTTCCGCCAAGCTATTCTAAAAAGAATAAAGTAATGGAGGCACCATGAAATCCAATTGTCTGCACCTGGCCATTCCCGCCGGTGACCTGGAAAAAGCCAAGGCCTTTTACTGCGACGTACTGGGATGCAAAACCGGTAACAGCGAGGAAGGCCGCTGGGTGGATATCGACTTCTGGGGCAACGAACTGACCCTGCACCAGAGTGAGGAGCAGCTGCCGAATGTGCGCCACGAAGTGGATATGGGTGCTGTCGCCGTCCCGCACTTCGGCATCCACCTGCCGGACGACGAGTTCCAGGCGCTGAAGGGCCGTATCGAGGAAGCCGGGCTCGAATACCTGGATAAACCTTACCGTCGTTTCGTCGGCGATGAGTACGAGCAGGAGACGTTCTTTATCAAGGACCCGAACGGCAATGTGCTGGAGATGAAGTCGATGGTGAACCCGGAATTGATGTTCAAGTAACTGTTACTGCCAACCCCCGGGGCCCTGTCCGGACGGCCCCTCTGTTGCCCCTGCATCGCGCTGAGGGCGATCCTGTTACCGGTCATTCAGGCCCTTCCCGTCGAGTATATCCTGGATGCATTTCTCCACCCGGCTTGCCCGTGTCTCCGATTGCCTGGCGCCACCAAAGTGGAGCAGGTAGCCGCGCTGACGCCCGGGAGTCAGGGCCGCAAAGGCGGCCTTTAATTCAGGCATGGCGTCCAGTTTGTGCTGGAATTCCTCTGGCACGGGAAAGTCTTCTGTCTTCCTGAAGGCTACCTTTTTCCCGGACTTTTCAACCTCAATGGCATCCGCAATATAGCGACCGAGACTGCCTTTCATCCCATCAATCTGCTGCGCGCTGGTGAAAGGTATGCGGCGTGCCGATTGTGTGTTCTCACCGGGTTTTTCCAGTATGCGGTCCGGGTCCTGAAGCAGGGCGCCCTTCGTAAACAGGAGGGCGCAGAATCCCTTGAAGCCCTGCATGATGACTACATTACTGTCTCCCAGTGTGTAACAGGGCTTGCCCCACTTCAGCTGCTCGTCGAGCTCACTCTGCAGTAGCAAGGCGCGGAGGGCATTAAACTCCTCTTGCCATGATCTGGAAGACGTGAAGAAACGATCGGCGTGTGGGTTCTTTTTCGTCACAAGAGATGCCCCGGCAGTGAGAGATTCCAGGAAAGTGTTGCCAGTATATGGCGGCAACTTGCAGGCGGAATAGCGTTGCGCCTGCTTATTCACAGGTGTGTGACCTGGGCCTCACCGGGAGGAGGGGCAGCAGCACCGATTGGCTGCAGGAAAGCGTAACTGGAGCCTGCTCAGCCGAATGCGGAGAAGCTCATCAGGCCCAGGCAGGAAAGCAGGCCTACCGCGGGTATCCAGGCGGGGTAGCAGATTACGCCTTCCTCGCGGCCGGCCCCGTGGGCCTTGATGGTGAGTAGCGCACTGTTCACCAGGCAAAACACCAGCAACATGATAAAGCTGGTGATCTTTGCCAGGGCGGTGAGCGGTAGCCACAGGGCGAAGGTGAGGATAAACGCCCCGATCAGCAGGGTGGCTATCACCGGCGTCCGTGTCCTGGGATTCACCTTGGCCAGGAACCCCGGTGCCATCTGCTTCTTTGCCATCCCGTACAGCAGGCGGGATGCCATGATGATCTGCACCAGTGCCCCATTAACCACCGCGAACAGGCTGATCACGCCGATAAATGCCGGTGAATAACCGGCATTGGTGACCATGGTGGCCAGGGGCGCTTCGCTCCGGGCCAGCTCTGCTACCGGCAGGGTGCGCACCGCCAGTGCGGCAATCACCATATACAGCACCGTCGACGTGCAGATGGCCAGCAGTATCGCCCGTGGCAGGGTTCTCCGTGGGTTCTTGACCTCCTCGGCAGTATTGACCATATCCTCGAAGCCGATAAATGCATAGAAGGCCAGGAAGCTGCCTACCAGTAGACCGGGCACGGCATCCCATTTGGGCAGCGCGGTAATCGAACTCCATGTATTGGCCGGGGTGGCATTGCGGCTGGCGTAAATCACAAACAGCAGGCCACCCACCTCGATCAGTGTGACCAGCATGACGGTGAGTGCGGACTCATTGATGCCCCACAGGGCAATCAGCGTCAGCAGTGTCACCAGCAGGGTGATGGCCAGTGCATCCGGAACCTGGACAAAGATCGCCAGGTAGCCGACAAAGCCGTTGGCAATTGTGGCCGCCGATACAATTCCGGTGAGTGCCACCAGCGCGGCCACAACCTGGGCCGGCCATCGCCGTTGCCACGCCTGCCAGATATAGGCAGCGGAGCCCGCGCTTACAGGGAATCGTGACGCCAGCTCCGCGTAAGACAGTGCCGTAAATCCGGCAATAATACCCGCCAGTAAAAACGCATACGGAAGTGCCATGCCCGCCGCCCCGCCCACTTTGCCTACCAGCACGTAGATGCCGGCGCCGATAATGGTGCCGATGCCATAGAAGCTCACTACGGGCAGGGAAAGAGAGCGTTTTAGGGGAACTGTCCCGGGCATCTGTCTACATATCGGTTTGCATCAGGGTGGTCTAGGATTTTAGCGCGACTTGCCGGTAAGCGCGGTGTCTGCGGATAGGGCATGAAATGTAGGCCGGTGTTACCCGGGAGCAGTCCGGCGGGAATTTGGTTGAAATCAAGCCAAGCTATGTGTGAAGCCGTTCGATAACTGCAAGGAGAGGTGCGCCCGATGGGTAAATACCGGATATGTTTTGTAGCAGGATCTGCATTGGTTTTGGTCCTGGCGGCGATTCTCTTCAAGCCGCAGATTTCAACTGCGATTGAGAACCAGTATGTCCTCTGGCACCTGGATCGCTTGGATGCAGAGCGCTATCACGTGACGACTTTGCCAACCGTATTCCATGTGATACTGAATAAAGGCAGGCACAGGTTTGTCTTCTATTACCGGGGTGTGTCAGATATATCCCGGCAGGTTTCTGCGGCAAACGAATTCCTGTCGGGTTGGCCCGGCAATCGATCCCGGTGTGAAAACCGGGACTTGCCGGGGCAGGAGGCCTGCCTTATTGCCGGCAGTACGGCAGTGTTGGAGCACTGACTATAATTTATAGGGCCAATATCCGGGGTTTATTATCACAAACGGCGCGAACTTGTATCCGGGGATCAAGCTGTAAGTTTGCCATTGTCCATATGGCTGTCGAATGATGGGTTACCTGCCGAGCAGCAAAGCAAGAAAAGAAACTGGTAAACGGCGCGCGTTGAGCAGTAAGGGGTGAGCGGGCAGGAGTTTGGGGCCGGTCCGCTGGCCGGACAAGGGAAAGCGGGGTCAGAATTGATAAAACCGGTAGCGCCCAAGCTCTGTGCGGATGTGGCTCACTACTTCGTTACTGAGCTGGCGGTAATCCGGGTAGGGCGTCAGTAACAATCGCTTCTCCGCATCAATGCGCACAGATGGACATCCGGGCAGCGGCTCCGCCGATTGCCCCAGGCTGCCAAAGCGCTGCAGGTTATCCTTGCCGCCGATCCAGTGCCAGCAGGCGCTGTCAGATAATATGGACGTAAAGCAGAGTGCTGTATGGCGAAACAGCGCTTCATCCCTGAACTGGCGCCAGCCCTCGGCGTCCGGGCTCGCGACCTTGGCCAGCAGGTTGACAATCTTGCGCCAGTGGTTGGAGTTGGCGTCGATTAACCGCTGGCTGTCGGGGGCTGCAGCGAGTTGCGACAGGCCATTCGGGCGATGGGGCAGGTAAAGGGCGAGTCGCGGCTCGGGGCAACCCAGCGTATCTATTGATGTCATTTTCTTATCCCAGCAGCGATAGGTACCCAGGGGAGTCGACAGGTCTGTTTCACGGCCGGTATCGGCTTGCAGCTGGCTCGACAGTGCTGCAGTCATTCCCGGCGCGCGGCAAAGTAAGCCCGAATTGGATCGCGTACCACTTCCTCAGCAGGTCCCTCCGGCAGCTTGATGGTGTCCGGGTGGAATGGGTGCCAGGCCTCCGCGCGGGAAACCCATAGTTCATGGGTGGGGGCAAAGATACCCTGGTCATCGAGGCTGGCCACGGTCAGCATTTCCACCACCGGCGATGCGGGCCAGTGCGCCGATATCGGCGAACCGCACGCACTGCAGAACTGCCGGCGCAATTCGCGACCACTCTCCGCCTTTACATCGTAGTGATGCATCTTCCCGGAAAGGTAGGTGAGCCTGTCCCGCGGCACGAACACAAAGGCCGAAAAGGCACCGCCGCTGGCGTGCTGGCAATCGCGGCAGTGGCAGATAAACTGCACCAGGGGCCCTGCCGTGGATTCGTACCGCACCTGGCCGCAGGCGCAGCCACCTCGCAGTGGGGTCATTACCAACCTCCTCCAGGGAAAGTTTTATGGTTCAGTGCCCGGTTAACGGGGCGGCATCGCCAGTTCGGCGATTGACTCGGCCTGCGGTAACCGGCATTTTGTGCCGACTCATTGATCCCCACCGGGCGACTAAAGTCAATACCGCCACCGCCAGCCCCGATGGCAAGCCCTTCGTCCCGGCCGTGTGATTTGCCTTGTGGACTTGTCCGTGATCCAGCCAGCAGGAGCCTATGCCGAACACAGCAGAACCCAGCACCAGTGCACCAGTCGAGAAACCGGTAGTCCGGGGCTCATCCACGATGAGCTTCCGCGAGATGATGGCCGAGCTCTGGCAGTTTATGCGCCCGTATAAAAAGGTCCTGGTGGCTGCGGGGGTAGCGCTGGTGTTTACTGCGGGCATTACCCTCTCCATTGGCCAGGGAATCCGACTGCTGGTGGATGAGGGACTGGTGGAAAGCTCCGGTACCGCGTTGCGAACCGCGGTGCTGGTACTGATGAGCCTGGCCCTGCTGATGGCTGTGGGTACCTACGCGCGCCATTACCTGGTGTCCTGGCTGGGCGAGCGCGTGGTGGCGGACCTGCGCAAGGCGGTGTTCGACCATATCGTGACGCTGCATCCCAGTTATTTCGAGATGAACCGCAGTGGCGAGATCATGTCCCGGCTCACTACCGATACCACCCTGCTGCAACATATCATCGGTACCTCCTTCTCCATGGCACTGCGCAGCTCGCTGATGTTTGTCGGCGCGCTGGTACTGCTGTTGTTCACCAACCTCAAGCTGAGCCTGATGGTGCTGGTGGGCGTGCCGCTGGTGCTGCTGCCGATCGTGCTCTACGGCCGGCGGGTGCGGAAGCTGTCCAAGGTCAGCCAGGACTCGATTGCCGATGTGGGCAGCTACGCCGGTGAGATTATCCAGCATATAAAAACAGTGCAGAGCTACACCCGCGAGGAACACGAGAAACAGGCGTTCGGCCGCGAAGTGGAAACCGCATTCCGGGTGGCCAGGCGGCGCATACGCCAGCGGGCCCTGCTGATCGCGGTGGTGATACTGTTGATGTTCGGCGCGGTGAGCGCGCTGCTGTGGGTGGGGGGCAACGACATGATTGCCGGGCGCATCACCGCCGGGGACCTGGCCGCCTTTGTGTTCTACGCCATGCTGATGGGCTCGGCGCTGGCGACTATCTCCGAAGTCTACAGCGAGCTGCAGCGCGCCACCGGCGCCACCGAAAGGCTGGTGGACCTGTTACAGGTGGAAGCGGAAATCCCGGTCAGTACGGGCGGTGACAGGCCAGTGCCAACTGTGGATGCCCGGGAAGGCCGGGTTGCCTTCGAAGGGGTCGACTTCAGCTACCCCTCCCGGCTCGAACAGCCCGCGATCCGGGCACTGGACCTGGTGGTGGAAGAGGGCAAGAGCCTGGCCCTGGTGGGCCCGTCCGGTGCCGGCAAATCCACCCTGCTGGAACTGCTGCAGCGCTTCTACGACCCGCAGGCGGGGCGCATCACTTTAGATGGCGTGGATATCCGGGAAATAGACACGAGCGTACTGCGTGGTGAAATGGCCGTGGTGCCGCAGCAGCCGGCCCTGTTCACCGCGGATGTCTGGTACAACATCCGCTATGGCAGGCCCGATGCCAGCGACGAGGAAGTGATTGCAGCGGCGAAGGCCGCCCATGCCCACGAGTTTATCCGGCAGCTACCGGCAGGCTATGACAGTCACCTGGGCGAGCAGGGCGCCCGGTTGTCCGGCGGGCAGAAGCAGCGCCTGGCAATTGCCCGCGCGATACTGAAAGACCCGAAAATCCTGCTGTTGGACGAGGCCACCAGTGCGCTGGATGCCGAGAGCGAGTACCACGTGCAGCAGGCGCTGCAGGAGCTGATGCAGGGCCGCACCACCATCATCATTGCCCATCGGCTGGCGACGATTCTGCATGCGGACAGGATTGCGGTATTAGACCAGGGCCAGGTGGTGGCACAGGGTAAGCACCTGGAGCTTATCGACACATCGCCGCTGTACAGGCGCCTGGCGGAACTGCAGTTCCAGGATTCCAGGGCCTAGGCTCCGGACGCCAAAAGACATTGTTATGGCTTGAGGTATTGCCAGTAACTCTCCGGTGCCGGTTTGACCAGGATACCTTTGGAGACAAAATCGGCTTCTGCTTTCTGTATATGTGGTGTGTTGACATGGGCCTGGAAGGCAGCCTCCGAGTCCCAGGTCATGAAAAGCAGAAAAGTTCTGGGGTCCTGGCGTGAGCGATACCAGCGATATTCCCGCATGCCGGATTCGCGGATGCTGGGCAAGTAGACATCTTTCACTACTTGTTCCATTTCTTCGACTTTGTCGCTACTTGCCTCAAAAACCACCGAAACCGTATAGCCGTCCATCCCGCTATCCTCTTCCGAAGTATACGTAACAAGGTCGTCCGGGCACTGCTCGTCGCACCATTTGGCGATTTTCCTTCGGCTGCCGGCGGGCACCCAGGCCATTCTAGACCAATATTCTGATCCGGGTTGTCCCGCAATACAGGCCTTGAGCTGCTCTCCGGGACGAAATCCGGGCCCCGCTGTATAAACAAGCGGAGGAGGTGCAGTTCTGACTATTTGGGAGGTCAGAAGCCCGTTGTGGGGTAGAGGGATAATGGGGAGGCGGCGGTGTTTCGAGGCGGGCTTCTACACGAAGCACAAACAAAAACGGGCCCCGCAGGGCCCGTTTTCACATCGATAGTGAGTTAGATCACTACGATGTTTTCAGCCTGGGGGCCTTTCTGGCCTTGAGTCACGGTGAACTCAACTTTCTGGCCTTCGATCAGGGTGCGGAAGCCGGAGCTGGAGATCGCGCTGAAGTGGGCGAAAACGTCCGGGCCGGACTGCTGCTCGATAAAGCCAAAGCCCTTGGATTCGTTGAACCACTTGACGGTGCCGGTAACTGTATTAGACATAACTAATTCCTGAAATTTAAACAGAGTATTGCCTACGGGAGGCGGGTGTTGCTTGGAGGTAAAGACTCTTGAAAACTGCAGGACGAGGTATTACGAGTAAAACAGCGAAGTAGCGGTATCAATAGAGGACTTTCTTTCTAGCAGCCGTCACATTACCCGCAAATGGCGGCGCTGTCTATAAATTGTTCAGCTTTTTTCCTGGCGCAGCTCACCGCCTGTGCCGGGGAGCCGCGCCAGTACTGTTAAGTCAGTCGAGCCGTCAGGCCGCGCGGGCTTCCGCTCGTGCCCGGTCCACCAGGTACTCGTCGTAGGTGCCCTGGAAGTCATACAGCCGCTGGTCCTTGATCTCCAGCACCCGGGTCGCCAGCGAAGAGACAAACTGGCGGTCGTGGCTGACGAAGATCAGGGTGCCCTCGTACTGGGACAGCGCTTTGTTCAGTGCCTCGATGGACTCCATATCCAGGTGGTTGGTGGGCTCGTCCATGACCAGCACATTGGTGTCCATCATCATCAGCTTGCCGAACAGCAGGCGGTTCTTTTCGCCACCGGAACAGACCCGGACCCTCTTGTTGGCGTCATCTGCGGTAAACAGCAGGCGGCCGAGTATGCCGCGGACTATCAGGTCATCGTGCTTGGGTGTGCGCCACTGGGACATCCACTCGAAGATGGTGAGGTCGTTGTCAAAGTCCGCGCTGCTGTCCTGTGGGCAGTAACCAATGGCGGCATTCTCGGACCACTTCACCACGCCGTTGTTCGCCTGCAGTTCGTCCACCAGGCAGCGCAGCAGGGTGGTCTTGCCCACGCCGTTCTCGCCGATCACCGCCAGGCGAGCACCGGCTTCCAGCAGCATCTCACCGCCGGCAAACAGCTGTTCGCCGTCAAAGCCATGGCCGATGCCCTCCAGGGTCAATGCCTGCCGGTGCAGTTTCCTGCACTGCTGGAAGGTGATGTAGGGTTTCACCCGGCTGGAGGGTTTCACCTCGTCCAGCTTGATCTTTTCCATCTTCTTGGCCCGCGAGCTGGCCTGCTTGGCCTTGGACGCGTTGGCGGAGAAGCGGTTTACAAAACTCTGCAGCTCTTCCAGTTCCGCGGTCTTTTTTGCGTTCTCCGCGTGCAGCTGTTCCTGGATCAAGGTGGAAGCCGCGACAAAGTCCTCGTAGTTGCCCGGGAAGATGCGCAGCTCGCCGTAATCGATATCCGCCATATGGGTGCAGACGGAATTGAGGAAATGGCGGTCGTGGGAAATGATGATCATGGTGGAGCGGCGCTGGTTCAGCACTTCCGCCAGCCAGTGGATCGTATGGATATCCAGGTTGTTGGTGGGCTCATCCAGCAGCAGGATATCCGGGTCTGCGAACAGTGCCTGGGCCAGCAGCACGCGCACCTTCCAGCCGGGTGCCACCTGCTTCATCAGGCCGAAATGCAGCGACTCCTGAATGCCCGCCTCCAGCAGGATCTCGCCGGCGCGGCTCTCGGCGCTGTAGCCGTCCAGTTCCGCGAACTGCACCTCCAGCTCCGCCACGCGCATGCCCTCTTCCTCACTCATTTCCGGCAGCGAGTAGATGCGGTCGCGCTCCTGCTTGATCGCCCACAGGCGGGCATCGCCCATGATGACCGCGTCGACCACCGAGTACTCCTCGAACGCAAACTGGTCCTGGCTCAGGATGCCCAGGGTGCAGCCGGGTTCCATGGACACATTGCCAGAGGTCGGCGCCAGCGCGCCGCTCAGGATCTTCATAAAGGTGGACTTGCCACAACCATTGGCCCCGATCAGGCCATAGCGATTGCCGTTGCCGAACTTGGCGGAGATGTTTTCAAACAGCGGCTGGGCACCAAACTGCATGGTGATGTTGGCGGTGGTGATCAAGAGCGTATTCCCGGGGGCTTTAAGGTGGGCGGTATCAGTGGGGTCCGCCATCGCAGGTGCGTAGGGCGGGCCGCGCACTATAAGGGCTGACGGGCGGGGTGTCGAGGAATTTGGCTATTAGTTGTACAGCCTGGAGTGTCGGAATCCGGGGCTGGTAGGGGCTTTCTAAGTAGTTGGGCCGGATATATCCGGGTCCCCGCACTCTGCAAGATTGCTATCCATCAAGCCATCGCGATGGCCAGGAGTCTCTCGGCCTGGCGGCGCAACTCGACCCGCAAGTCTGACGGCGTGAGAATATCGAAGGTAAATGGCAGTCGCACCAGCTGCGCCGCAAACCAGTTCAGGCAGCCGGTGTGCGCCCGCCATAACACGGAATCCCCTTTGGGGGTCAGCAGGCCCAGCTCGTCGCCGAGCACGGCGCTGGCATTTGCCAGGTCCGTATGCAGCAACAGCTCCACTTCAATGCCCGAATCCATGCTGGCAAAACTGCTGGTGAGATAAGCCGCAGCGTCAAAATCCTGTGGCCGTTGAAAAGGAACTTCCAGCCGGCGCAACTGCTGCATTCGGTCGAGGCGAAAGGTGCGGAGATCTGCGCGCAGGTGGCAGTGGCCCACCGCATACCAGCGACCGCGGCGGAACACCAGGCCATAAGGGTCGAACTCGCGCCGCGTCGCGCTCCCGTTACTGCTACCGCCGGTATAGTCGAATACCGTGCGGCATCGGTTCTGGGTAGCGGCGGCCAGGGTTGCCAGCGTGACACTGGCCGGCGCCGCCGTCGGCACCAGGTCCAGGGTGACGCTATCACCGAGCGCGCGCAGTTGCTGTTTCAGTTTCTGCGGCATGACCCGTTCCAACTTGGCCCGGGCACTGGCGACGGCGGTGGAGACCTCGCCCACACTGAGGCTGCTTGCCGCCAGCAGACCGAGAGAGATGGCCAGCGTCTCCTCGTTGGTGAACATCATCGGCGGTAGCTTGTAACCAGACACCAGCCGGTAACCGCCGTAGCGCCCGCGCTCGGCCATCAAGGGAATGCCAATCTCCTCAAGGGTCGCGATGTAGCGACGCAGCGTACGGCCGTCCACGCCGAGCATTTGCGCCAGTTCGCTACCACTGGCATTGCCATGGATCTGCAACAACTCCAGCAGTGCCAGCACCCGTGTCGTCGGATTCGACATCTCTTGCATCCCGAAAAATTTATTAGGGCGGAATATAGCCTATTTAACAACTACAGTGCTCTCGTTCCTGTCACAGGTCCTGACAACCGAAGAGAAATGAAGAGCAACGGAGAGCTGCTATGCAAGATGAAGTGATGTTCTATACCAACCCCCAGTCCCGCGGTCGTATTGCGCGCTGGATGCTTGAGGAAGTGGGCGCGCCCTATCGCACAGAGGTTCTCGAATATGGCGGTAGCATGAAAGCGCCCGCCTACCTGAAGATCAACCCGATGGGCAAAGTGCCGGCCATCGTGCACCGCGACCAGGTGGTGACGGAGAGCGCCGCCATCTGTGCCTATCTGGCGGAAGCCTTCCCGCAGGCGGGACTGGCCCCGCTGCCCGAAGAGCGCGCCAGTTACTACCGCTGGCTGTTCTTTGCCGCCGGACCGCTGGAGGCGGCGATTATCGACTTCAAGACATTCAGTGTGGAACCGGATGCGCAGCAGCAGATGACGGTGGGCTACGGCAGCTACGCGGCCGCGCTCGACAGTCTTTCCAGCTGGCTCAAGGGCCACACCTATGTAACGGGCGAGCGCTTTACCGCCGCCGACGTCTATGTGGGAGCTATGATCGTCTGGGGGATGGAATTCGGTACGATCGAAAAGCGGATCGAATTCATCGACTACGCGCAGCGGGCCACAGCGCGCGATGCCTATCACCGCGCCACGGAAAAAGATGATGCACTTGAGGCAACAGCCTGACGAAAAGACCCACCCCGACAGCTGTCACTGTGGCATGCGCTCATTAGGGAAGGGGGCATGAAGGAGATAGGCGGCGACTATGTCGCCGCCTATTTGTCGATGTGAGGAAGCGTTGACTACCGGCGAGCCTTAACGCAAACATACACCGAATTGGTCGATTCCCCACTCAGGAAAGGGTTATAGAAAGAGACTACATGTGAATCCACAGTCTCGAACACCGTTCGCAGCAATGCCTCAAAGTTCTCCTCCGGCAGGTTCTGCGACCACATGGCAAATACGCCCCCGGACTTCAGCTGCTCAGCCATCAGCGCTAGGTTTTCGGTGGTATAGAAGCCGGCATTGGCGGCATTCAGGTATTCGGTGGGGGAGTGGTCGATATCCAGCAGGATGGCATCGAACTTCTTCCCCGGGGTTGCTGGATCAAAGCCCGCCTCCGGGGCTGTGGCCAGGTCGAAGAAGCTGCCGTGCACATAGCGATTGCGTGCGTCGGCGTTGAGGATCTTGCCCAGGGGCACCAGTTCATTCTTATGCCAGCCGATGACCGTATCCAGCGCCTCCACCACCAGCAGCTCATCAATGCGCTCGTCCTTCAGTGCCGCCACGGCGGTATAGCCCAGGCCCAGCCCACCGACGACCACATCGAGCCTGTCGCCCTGCACGGCGGCCAGGCCTAGTGTAGACAGGGCCTCTTCTGCCTCCACAAACATACTCGACATCAGGAACTCGTCGCCCAGCTTCACCTCGTAGATATCCCTGTCCCCCAGTGCGGGAATGCGTCGCCTGCGCAGGGAGATTTCACCCAGGGGGGAGGGCTGGCTGTCGATTTCTTCAAAAAGGAGGGACATGGGGTGTTCCTAGGATATTTGCTGGGTTACGGCCGGCGGTTGAGCCAGATTATTCCATATTGAGCCGAGGCAGGTAACTGCCACCATCAGTGCCTGGCCTACATCTCCCGCAGCACATCCGTTGAGCGCCTGAGGATGTCGAAGCCGGGCGCCTTAGCCACTGCTCAGCAGGGTAATAGCGTTGGGGTAACTGACCATTGGAGAGTTAGAGTCGCGTAACCTTCAGGCGAGCTGCGATAAAGCTCCGCTTTATCGCTAAAAGTTGCGTTCTGCTACTCAGCCTGATGGGTAAAAAGTGGAAAAATAAAACAGTGCACAGCCCATCTGGCATCGCGAGTATTACCCGATAGACGATTAACTCCCGCCTGCACTGGTTAGATGATCAGCCCCTTCTCCTTCTTTTCTGGTCGGGTTGCACACTGGGTTAGTGCCTACTCTTCACACCTGTGGTACCAAAAATGGTGCCACATATCTAGATCATCCGGATTCTTATCAAAGACCACATCTCCATCATGAGTGGCGAATTTCAAAATGGAGACATGCCAGTCTGTTTCAGGAATGTAGTACATTTTTATTAGGTTTAGAGAGTTTTCTGTCCACTCCCTGTAAGTATCGCCCTTTACCTCAAAACGCAATACTTCGTCACCGAGTTTATTAGAATTATATTTCGCTTGATGGGACTCGAAATCATAAGAAAAATATTCCGTATCACATTTTTTGGGCTGCCAGGCCCACACACCCTCCAGGTATTTTTCGGCGTTAGCTTCTATTACAGGAACAGCTCTATAGAACTTCATCTTATCGTCGGTGCCATAGGAATAAATAAAAGTGTTGTCTTCAGCCGAGTCCACTTGCCTTAAAAAAGCACTGATTCGATCGGACCTGTCGGGATGCTGCTTTTCGCCAGGAAATATGCTTTTGTTGATTTTCTCACTTAGCCGTATCTCTTCTGTCCTGAGGTCGACAATGATTAACGGTTTAAAAGAGCCATCGGCCTTGAAGTTGTAGTAGCTGAACCAGATTCCTTCAAGTGCCAGTGCAATGCTGGGTAGTGCAAAAAGTAAGCTAGAGACGAAGTATTTCATTTTGTGGCCATGAGGTAACGTCATTCATAGTGAAAGCCTGGCGAGCTATACCCGGATATAATTTACGGTTTATAGCGTTGCTGTAGCGTTTTCAGGGCTCAGCGCCAGACTTTCGCCTGCCTCAATTTTTCTGCAAGGCGATCGGCGATATCGAAACGGGGCGCCTTCGCTGCGTTGGTCAGCAGGATGATGGCGTTGCCCTCTCTGGGATAGCTGAGCAGCAGGGACTTGTAACCACGTATACTGCCAGGGTGGCGAGCGATAAAGCGGCCATCCACCTCGTAGACCTGCCATCCCAGGCCGATGTGAATATCTCCCCATGTGGTCTTCACGCGCGGTTCCAGCATTTGTGAATAGCTGGCTCTGCTGAGCAGCCTGTTATCCTGGTTCAGGGTGGCCACCAGCCAGCGCCCCAGATCTCCGGCAGTGGAAACCACTCCTTCACTGGGGTAAAAGCTGGTATCGAAAGGCCGCCGCTGGGCTTCGGTCAGCACCTTGCCTTGATATGTTGGCGATACCTCGGGAGCGGTACCCTGTTGGCCGTCATAGTAGCCGCTGTGCCGCATGTTCACGGGCGTGAGTATGTGCTGCTGGATGTAATCAGGGAAAGCCTTGCTGCTAGCCCTGCTGATAATGGCTCCCAGGAGGTTAAAGCCGGTATCGCTGTATTCGAAGCCGTGCTCGGTACCAGTGATCTCCATCGCGGTATTGACCAGCGCGAAATAGGCTTGTTCCGTTCTCTGTTCTTCAGTGCCAACTGGCCGAACCAGGTCGCTCAGGCCCGAGCTGTGGGTGAGCAGTTGCCGGATGGTGATGGGGGATTGTTCGAAACCGGGCAGGTAATCCGCAATCGGGTCATCCAGGTCTAGCTTGCCAGCCTCAGCCAGCTGCATAATAGCCTGAGCTGCAAACAGCTTGGAGATGGAAGCGATACGGAACCTGGTATCCCCCGTGACTGGCACCTCTTGCTCCTGGTCCTCGTAGCCGGCCCCGCCCGTATAGACCAGCTCTCCAGACGCGATAACGGCGACGGAGAGTGCCGGAATCTCAAAGTCCCTGGCGATGGCATCAAGCTCGCGATCAAGGCCGGCGCCAGGCCCACCGTGACTGGCTGTTTCCATTGCCAAAGCTGGTGAACATAGCAGGGAGATCAGCAGCACTATCTTTCCCGTCAATCGCATGGTCTTACTTTTATCTCTTCTTCTTGTGTGGGCTTTCCGGGAATAGCTGGCAGAGAGGTTCAGAGCGCGTAGCGGCCTATATAGTGCGCGATGTCCTTGATGCGGGCCTTGCCGCTGAACTCAAACCTCACCCTGCCAACCTCGGAGAAATAGAGTTCCAGTTCGCTGTCGATATCGAGTGTACCCGAGGTCTCGATAGAGAAGGCGACGATATTCTTGTAAGGCAGGGAAGTGAAAGACCTCTTGCTGCCAGTGATGCCCTGGATATTGACCGCGATAATGCGCTTGCTGGTGAATACCACCCCGTCGCGCATGGACTTGAAAGCATCCAGCACTTCCTCGCCATCCATCAAAAGCTCGGATACTTTTTCAGCGTAGGAATGCTTCTGCTTGAGCTTGAAGATGGTCTTGTTTTCGAAATCGATCATGATGCCTTCCCCCTTGTACATATGCTGACTGGCCTGGGGCCAGAATCTGGATAATTACATGGAATTGCGCAAATAGAAATGACCTGGGTCGCGGATATAAAAGCCTGAAAATTAGGCTGCGCCTGTGCGCCTGTGCGCCTGTGCGCCTGTGCGCCTGTGCGCCTGATAGAGACTCCGTTTCCCCTTGGCGCACTCACCGACTACCGCCTGTCGCGCGCAAAGTCTGCCGATCTCCGCCGCCACTTGGGGCTGGAAAGATGAAATACGCGCCGCCTACCAGTGCATGCTGGAACCGGCACAGCAGGGCCCGGAACAGCGCTTCCGCGCACGGTGCCAGGCCGAACTGAAGGCCGGCTGAACCAGTCCGGAAAAAGCCAAAAAAAATTTCAGCCCATTGTCGAATACCAGCACTTCCGTTCGACTAACTATCAAGACGCATGAATTCAGCAGGGCAACCCGCAGTGCATCACAGTGGTCTGCTGCCCATTTGGGCACTATGGAGTTATTAATGAAAAGGCAAATAGATTGTTGACCCGCCTGCGCGATCATACACGCGACTGAGACAACCAACGGAACAAAGAACAGGGGAAACACCATGACTGGCACCGTAAATTTACATCGTATCCTGCGCGCCCCGACAGAGCGCGTGTATCGCGCCTTCCTGAATCCCCAGGCAATGGCCAAATGGCTGCCGCCGGATGGCTTTTACGCCAATTTCGACTACCTGGAGCCGGAGGTGGGCGGCACCTTCAGGGCCTCGTTTATCAACTTCAGCAATGGCCAGAGCCACTCTTTCGGCGGCGAATACCTGGAGTTGGTGGAGAACGAACGGATCCGCTACACCGACACCTTCGACAACCCGCATCTCCCCGGCACCATGCAGGTGACGGTGACCCTGAAGCCCGTGTCCTGTGGTACCGAGCTTAAGATCGTCGCGGAGGGCCTTCCCGCAATGATCCCGGTGGAAATGTGCTACCTGGGCTGGCAGGAGTCACTGCTGGCACTGGCCCGCCTGGTCGAACCGGAAATCAGTGAGTGATTTTTACCCGCTAAACATGCAATCGATACCACCAATGTAAGGAACGACAATGAAAAACTACCTCGCCATGTACCTCGGCACTCCCGGCTCAATGAAAGGATGGGAGCACCTGTCCGAAGAAGAGCGCCAGCAGCGCATCCAGGAAGGCATGGCCGCCTGGGGCGACTGGATGGAAACCCATAAGGACATCCTGGTGGAGTCCGGTGGACCGCTGGGCAAAACCAAGCGTATTGACTCCGCCGGCATCACCGACACCAGTAATAACATGACCGGCTATGTCATTATCAAGGCGGACAGCCACGACGCCGCGGCAAAGCTATTTGAGCACCACCCGCATTTCAGTATCTTTCCCGGTGACTGCGTGGAAGTGATGGAGTGTATGCCGATTCCGACCCCATAGAGCCTCCCGCTTTGGGGTCATGAGTTTAAAAGGGGCCACTGTTATTGCAGGAGTTCGAATGCGGTGGCCAGCCTGAAACCAGGCAAGGGGGTTATTCGCCCCGATACTGGCAAAGGGAAAAAACCTTCAATCCCTGTTGCCCGAGCTTTTCACTGCCCCCCAGGTCCGGCAAGTCAATAATCGCACAGGCCTCGACAACTTCCGCCCCCAGTCTGCTGATCAGGCTGCTGGCTGCCAGCAGGGTGCCGCCGGTGGCAATCAGGTCATCCACCAGGATAACCCGGTCCCCGGCCCGCAGGGCGTCGGCATGCAGTTCAACTTCGGCAGTGCCGTATTCCAGCTGGTAGCTTTCGGTAATGGTGTCAAAGGGCAGCTTGCCCTTCTTGCGCACAGGAACAAAGCCGGTTTTCAGTTCATAGGCGAGTGGGGCACCCAGGATAAAGCCCCTGGCATCCACACCGACCACCGCGCTGATATCGGCGTCAAAATAGCGCTGCACGAGGGTATCTATCACACAGCGGAAGGCCCGGGCATTTTCCAGCAGGGTAGTAATGTCCCGGAACTGCACACCGGGTTCGGGCCAGTCGGGGATGGTGCGTATATACGATTTTGGGTCAAAGCCCTGGCTCATTATTAACCTTCGATATGCAGAGAATGATCTTGGAAGGACTAACTGTACTGGCTTGGCGGGTAGGGTCAATATGGACGGGAATGTCCTGGCCCATTGCCTCGCCTGGCTTGCTGTTATTGAGCCGGTTCTTACGGGGGGAGTATTCAGGCGGGGATTGTGCCTTTTTCGCCAGGGAGGCAGGCCGTTGATTTGGCCAGGTTAATTCTTTCCCCGGTGTTGTTGTCAGCTTTTCCCCCAGGGATTGTCGCTGCTGAAGGTGGCCAGGTAGAGCTGCTCCACTTTAGTCCGTGCCCAGGGGGTCCTGCGCAGGAACTTGAGGCTGGACTTCACCGACGGGTTACTCTTGAAGCAATTGATATCGATGCGTTCGGCCAGCCCCTCCCAGCCATAGTGCTCTTCCAGCTCCTCGACGATAGTGGCGAGCTTGATGCCGTGGAGGGGGTTGTTGGGCTGGGATTGCTGCATAGGGGTTTGGTGACGATCCTAGCTTATCGGGTGGTTTGCCGTCTTTCGGGTAGAGTGCTCAGTATAGACAGCCGGGCCCTTAACGCGAAATACAAGGTCAGTAATCGTGCGGGCTGCGAATCACCTGACGGGCCCGGGAGCGCAGGCCTTCCAGGTCGTCCGGGTCCATTCTGTCCAGGGTACTCAACATCATCGCCATCCGCTGGTTCCCCGCAAAGTGTTCCCGCTTCTCAGCCAGGAAATTCCAGTACAGGCTGTTAAATGGGCAGGCGTCCTCGCCGGTCTTTTCCTTCACGTTATAGCGGCAGCCCTTGCAGTAGTTGCTCATCTTGTCGATATAGCTGCCGCTGCTGACGTAGGGCTTGGTGGCTACCAGGCCGCCATCAGCGAACTGGCTCATGCCGCGGGTATTGGTGATCTCCACCCACTCGATGGCATCGATATAGATGCCCAGGTACCAGGCGTCCACCTGGTCAGGGTGCACACCCAGCAGCAGGGCGAAGTTGCCGGTGATCATCAGGCGCTGGATATGGTGGGCGTAGGCGTGGTCCAGGCTGTTTTTGATGGCGTGGTGCAGGCAGTTCATCTGTGTGTCGCCGGTCCAGTAAAACCCGGGCAGGTCCTTTTGATTGTCGAGCCGGTTGCAGCGGGCATAGCCGGGCATCTCCTTCCAGTAGATACCGCGCATGTACTCCCGCCAGCCGAGGATCTGCCGCACGAAGCCCTCCACCTCGTTCAGTGAGATACTGGACTTGTTGTCTTGCCAGTGTTCGATCACCGCCTGGATCACTTCCATCGGGTGCAGCAGCTTGCTGTTCATGGCGAAGCTCAGGCGACTGTGGAACAGGTAGACCTGGTCCGGATCCATGGCATCCTGGTAGTCACCGAAGTGGACTAAAAGATGCTCGCAGAAGTAGCGCAGTACCTTGAGGCAGTCTGCGCGGGTTGTGGGCCAGTTGAAGTTCTGCGGGTCGATATTGCCGAAGGTTGTTACCCCGGCGGTCTCGATGCGCTTCAGGGTCTTGCGTACGTCCTTGCGAAAGCCCTTCTCGTGGGGGATCTGCGGCTGGCCCTTCCACTTCCTGCGGTTGCTCTGGTCGAAGTTCCACTTGCCACCTTCAGGCTTGCCGTTGTCCGTCATCAGCACATCGTGCTTCTTGCGCATATGCCGGTAGAAGCTCTCCATCAGCAGCGACTTTTTACCCTCGAAGAACTCCGCCAGCTCATTGCGGCCGGTGATGAAGTGCTCGGTATCGAAGGCTTCACACTCGATGCTCAGGTCGTCCGCCAGCTGTTTCAGTTGCTGGTCCAGGCGGTATTCGTCCGGCAGCTGGTATTCGAACTTTTCGATAGCGCGCTCCTCCACCAGCGCGGCGATATTGGTGCCCAGCTTCTGGGTATTGTTCTTGCCGTCCAGTTTGTAGTGCACCACCTTCTTGCCCTGGTCCCGCAGCCAGCCGGCGAAGGCTTCCATGGCCTCGAAGAAGGCCACCACTTTCTGGATATGGTGCTTGGTGTAGTCGGTCTCCTGGCGCATCTCGGCGATGAAATACAGGGTGTCGTCATCGTCGTTCCTGTACCAGCTGTGCTTGTGGTTCAGCTGGTCACCGAGGATCAGTCGCAGTCTTTTCATGCTTGCCCTGTGTGGGGTTAGTCGTTGCCGGGTAGCCACAGCCGGCGATAGTCCCCGTCCGGGTCGTAGCGGTCTGCCTGGCTGTCGATATTGAAGTGGCGGTCGCGCGGGTCGTTGCCAACGCCGCTGTTGTACATCCAGTTGCCGTAATTGCTGTGCACGTCGTAGTCCAGCAGCAGGCTCTCGAAGTAGGCGGCGCCGATGCGCCAGTCCTGCTGGCGCTCGCGGGCAAAGTAGCTGGCCACATTCTGCCGGCCGCGGTTACTCATCCAGCCGGTGGTGGCGATTTCGCGCATATTGGCATTGACGAAGTCGTACCCGGTCTCGCCGTTGATCCAACGCTGTACCTCTTCCGGGTCGCGGTGCCAGTCGTACTGTTCCTGCAGGATGCCGCCCTGCTGGAAGATGCGGTCGCCGTGCTTCAGGCTCACGTAGCGGAAGAAGTCCCGCCACAGCAGTTCGAATACCAGCCAGTAGGTATCCTCGTTGGCAGTTACGTCCCGTTCGAACTGTTGGACCTGTTGGTATACCTGCCGCGCCGACAAACTGCCGTTGGCGAGCCAGGGGGACAGCTTGGAGCTGTACTCGGTGCCGATCATGCCGTTGCGGGTGTGCTTGTAGCGGGCCAGGTTCTCGGTGTCCCAGAAGTATTCCTGGATGCGCTGGCGGGCGGCCAGCTCGCCGCCATCGAAGGGAAATGCGCTGCGCGGGTCGGGGGTAAAGTCCTCGAGGCCCAGGTCAGCCAGAGTGGGCAGCGGGGCCCCGGCGGCTGCCTGGTTTTCCCGGGGCATCGGCGTCGGGCGGGGCAGGCAGTCGCGCACCTGCCAGTCCGCTTCGCAGGCCTTGCGGAACCCGGTAAACACGCGAGGAAGTTCTTCCGTAGCGAAGGGCACGTCGTCCGGGTGCAGCAAGAACTGGTCGAAGTATCGGTGTGGCGTGACCAGGGCCATACCCTCGGCTCGCATCACTGCGGTTTCCACCCGCCGGTCGTCCCGGGTCCACTCATGCTGCAGGTACAGGTCGGAGACACCGGCCTTGCGTACCAGTGCCGGGATCACGGCTTCCGGGTAATCGTCGCGCACCAGCAGGGTGATATTCAGGCTGGCCAGCTGTGCGCGCAGTTCGGCCAGGGTCTGCAGGAGGAAGCGCGCGCGGAATTTTTCCGTGCGCCGGAAGCCATACCGGTCGCGCTGGAACTGGCGCGGGTCCAGGCAGTAGACGGCCCGCACCTGCCGGCCCCGCCGCCGGGCGTCGTTACAGGCGGCGGTCAGTGCGGCGTTATCCGCGGTACGCAGGTCGTTGCGGAACCAGACCAGGTTCACTCGGGGTCGGCCTCCCTGCCGTCGCTGTCTTGCCTCGTTCGCTGTCCCCGCTGGCGTTGGCGGCGACAGCGCTCACTGCACTATTTCACCTGTTCCCAACAGTTGGCCCATTTCCTTCTCCAGCAGAACCGCAGCCCGCACACCGGGCAGGTCTTCTCCGGCAGGTGGGGTTTGCGGTGGGCCATGGCGATGTGCCCAGGCTCAGGCGATCACGCCCTGGCTGCGCAGCGCCTCGATCTCCTCACCATCGTAGCCCAGGTCACGCAGCAGCTCGCGGGTATGGCTGCCGAGCGGGGCGCCGGCTACATGCCGGCGGGGTTTGGCGCTGCCGAATGACAGTGGTGTATTGACCTGGTGCAGGGTCTCGCCGTTGGGGAGTTCCGCGTCGCACAGCATCTCGCGTTCCTGCATCAGGACGCTCTGGGATGCCTCGAGGAAACCCAGCACCGGCTCCACGCAGGCGTCACAGCCCTCAAACACCCGCATCCAGTGGTCCAGCGGGCGGCTGGCGATAACCTCGCTGATATCGCGTTTCAGGGCGTGCTGCTGGTCCGGCTGTAACACCCGCTCTATCCACTCCCCGTAGCCGATGCCGTGGAAGAACTGCTCGGCGAACTGGGGCTCGAGGCTGCCCACCGACAGGTAGCGGTCGTCGGCAGTGCGGTAGTAATCGTAGTAGCTGCCGCCATTGAGCAGCTCGCCACCCAGTTGTGGTTCACCGGCACCGGCAAGGGCATTGGCGGCGCTGATGGCATTCAGGGCGAAGGCGCAGTCGGTCATGCTGATATCCACATGGCTCCCCTTGCCGGTTTTCTCGCGCTGGTACACGGCGGCAAGGATGCCCATCACCGCGTGGTGCGAGCCGCCAGCGATATCCGCCAGCTGGGTACCGCTGAGCGTGGGGCCGCTGTCGGCGCGGCCCGAGTAGCTCGCCAGTCCCGACAGGGCCAGGTAGTTGATGTCGTGCCCGGCACGGCCCTTCATCGGGCCGGTCTGGCCGTAGCCGGTGACGGAGCAGTAAACCAGGTCCTTGCGCATCTTGCGCAGGGTACTGTAACCCAGGCCCAGTCGGTCCATCACGCCGGGGCGGAACTGTTCCAGCACCACGTCATATTCGGTCAGCAGGCGCCTGATGATTTCACCGGCGCGCTCACTCTTCAGGTCCAGCGCCAGGGATTTCTTGTTGCGATTGATACTGGCATGGGCGGCAGAAACCTTTTCCGCTCCCGGGCCATTGCCCCCCACCATCGGAGGCAGTCCGCGCAGCATGTCGGGGCGGCTGGGTGACTCGATTCGCAGCACCTCGGCGCCCATGTCCGCCAGCAGCATGCTGGCGTAGGGGCCCGGCAGCAGGGTGGAGAAATCCAGGACTTTCAGGCCGTTCAGGGGGCCGTCAATTTTATGCATGGTTTTTCCCTTCGGGGGTTGCCCGGGCCGGTGTGTATTGATTCTCTGCGGAGAATTGGCTGTCGCTATTTCCAGCCTGGTCATTCGTGCGTCCGGTTCCGGTTTTCTTTCCGGGCAGGGCGAACACAAGGTTCGCCCCTACGGTGAATGGAAACCACCGGGATTTTCGGGTGGTATGTACGCCGTAGGGGCGGATCTTGTATCCGCCCGGTTCCGTCGTTCCTACCGGGCAGGGTGAACACAGGGTTGCCCCTACGGTGAGTGGAAACCACCGGGATTGCCCGGTGGTATGTGCGCCGCAGGGGCGGATCTTGTATCCGCCCGTTTTGCGATTCCCGTCAGTTTTTCACCAGGTCGCGGCCGATAATCAGTTTCATGATTTCGTTGGTGCCGGCGTAGATGCGCTGTACGCGGGCGTCGGCCCAGGCGCGCGCGATGGGATATTCCCACATATAGCCGTAGCCGCCGTGCAGCTGTACGCATTCGTCCAGCAGCTTGCACTGGAAATCCGTGGCCAGCAGCTTGGCTTTGGCAGCGGTAGGCACGTCGAGTTTTTTCTCGTAGTGCAGCTCCAGGCAGCGGTCCACGAATACCCGCAATGCAGTGAGTTCGCTGGACAGCTCCGCCAGCTTGAACTGGGTGTTCTGGAAGCTGGCAATGGGCCGGCCAAAGGCCTTGCGCTCACGTACATAGTCAATGGTCCACTGCAGCCCCGCCTCGGCATTGGCGATGGCGCCGATGGCCACGCCCAGGCGCTCCTGCGGCAGCTCCTGCATCAGGTAGATGAAGCCCTGGCCCTCGCCGCCCAGCAGGTCCTCTGCCGGCACACGCACATCGTCGAAGAACAGCTCCGAGGTGTCCTGGGCTTTCATGCCGATTTTTTCCAGGTTGGTGCCTTTCTTGAAGCCGGGCAGGCTGGTGTCCACCAGCAGCAGGCTGACGCCACTGGCACCCTCGTCGGGATTGGTCTTGGCCACCACGATCACCAGTTCGGCATGCTGGCCGTTGGTGATAAAGGTCTTGGAGCCGTTCAGCACATAGTGGTCGCCGTCGCGGATGGCGGTGGTGCGCACATTCTGCAGGTCGGAGCCGGTGCCGGGTTCGGTCATGGCAATTGCGGTAACAATTTCACCGCTGATGCACTTGGGCAGGTATTTCTGTTTCTGTTCCTCGGAACCGTAATTGGCGATGTAGGGCACGGCGATATCCGAGTGCAGGCCCCAGCCGATGCCGGTGAGGCCCAGGCGCGAGATCTCTTCGTCGATAATGGCGTTGTAGCCGAAGTCCAGTTCCAGGCCGCCGTAGGCCTCGGGCACCTGCGGGCACAGGAAGCCCATTTCGCCGGCCTTGTTCCACAGGGCGCGGTCCACCTGACCTTCTTTTTCCCATTGGGCATGGTGGGGCACGGCCTCGTTTTCGAGGAATTTGCGCACGGTATCGCGGAACTGTTCGTGCTCGGTGTTGAAGACTGTTCTCGGGATCATTTTGTTTCTCCGCCTTTGTTAAGCGTGATCTGTCTCTTTGTGTAGGAGCGGCCGCTGGCCGCGATTAATCGTGCAACCTGCCTACCTATCGCGGCCATGGGCCGCTCCTACAACAAGGGAATCCTGTCTGGTTTATTCGTCGGTGATGGGTTGGTTGGATTGCGCCATTTCCCGTAGCAGGGCCGGCGGGGCAAAGCGATCGCCGTACTTTTCCGCCAGCGTGTCGGCCCGCTGGCAGAATTCTGTCGGCCCATACTGGTTGATGTACTGCAGCGCCCCGCCGGTCCAGGGTGGGAAGCCGATACCGAAGATGGAACCGATATTGGCATCGCGCACACTGCGCAGTACCTGCTCCTCGTAGCAGCGCAGTGTCTCGATGGCCATGATAAACAGCAGCCGCTCTTTCACGTCTTCATAGGGCGGCTGTTCGCCCTGGGGGTATTCGCCGGCCAGGCCGGTCCACAGGTGTTTCCTGCCCTCCTCGGGATAGGTATAGAAGCCCTTGCCCGCGGCCTTGCCGGCACGGCCCAGTTCCAGCATATGGTCGATCACCTTGTCCGCCGGGTGCGAAGGTGGTGTCTTGCCCTCGCGCTCCAGGTCGGCAATGGTCTGCTGGCGGATCTTGCCCATCAGGGTGAGCGACACCTCGTCGCTCACCGCCAGGGGGCCCACCGGGAAACCGGAGAAGCTGGCGGCGTTCTCGATGGTGGCCGGGTTCACACCCTCGCCCAGCATGGCGATACCCTCGTTGGTAAAGCAGCCGAATACCCGCGAGGTGAAAAAGCCGCGGCTGTCGTTGACCACGATGGGGGTCTTGCCGATCTGCAGCACGAACGCAAAAGCGCGGGCCAGGGTCTCGTCGCCGGTCCGCTCGCCGCAGATGATTTCCACCAGTGGCATCTTGTCCGCCGGCGAGAAGAAATGCAGGCCGATAAAGTTCTTCGGCCGGGCAGAGGCTTCCGCCAGCCCGGTGATGGGTAAGGTGGAAGTGTTGGAGGCAAAGACCGCGCTGTCTGCCAGTACGGATTCCGCCTCGGCGGTGACACTGGCTTTCAGTTCCCGGTTTTCGAAAACCGCCTCGATCACCAGCTCGCAGCCGTCCAGGTCGGCTGCCTTTGCTGTGGGATGGATGCGGTCGAGGATGTCAGTCATGCGCTGCTCATCCATGCGGCCGCGCTCGACGCGCTTGCGCAGGGATTTTTCCGCGTAGCCCTTGCCCTTGTCGGCAGCCTCCTGCGAGACATCTTTCAGTACCACCTCGACGCCTTTCATCGTGCAGGCGTAGGCGATACCCGCTCCCATCATGCCGGCACCGAGGATGCCGACCTTTTTCACCGGTTCGGCCTTGATGTCGCGCGCCGCCGGCGGCAGGGATGCGCCGGCCTTGACCGCGTTGAGGCCGAACCAGAAGGTGCCAATCATGTTCTTGGCCACCTGGCCGCAGGTGAGCTCGACAAAATAGCGCGACTCGATGCGGGTGGCGGTGTCGAAATCCACCTGGGAGCCTTCGACCACCACCGACAGTATCGCCTCAGGCGCCGGGAAAACCCCCTTGGTTTTCTGTTCCAGCATCGCCGGTGCGACAACGAGCAGCTGCGCATTCTTCGGGTTTTTGGCGTCGCCGCCGGGCATACGGTAGCCGGGCTGGTCCCAGGGTTGCTGGACCGGCTCGTCGCGGTTGGCAAGGATAAAGTCGCGGGCGTGAGCCAGCAGCTGGTCGGGATTTTCGGCCAGCTGGTGCACCAGCCCGGCATCCAGCGCCTGTTGCGGTCCCACCTGCTTGCCTTCCATCAGGAATGGCAGGGCGGCCTGCATGCCGAGCAGGCGGGGCATGCGCACGCAGCCACCGCCGCCGGGCAGCAGGCCCAGGGTGACTTCCGGCAGGCCGATCTTCACCCTGCGGTCGTTGAGAGCAATACGGTGGTGACAGGCCAGGGCCAGTTCCCAGCCGCCGCCCAGCGCGGCACCGTTGATGGCGGCCACCACCGGCTTGCCCTGGGTCTCCAGCCAGCGCAGGTCGGCCTTCAGCTGCTGGCAGCCATCGAAGAATTGCTGCGCCTCTTCCTGCCTGGCGGCGTAGAGGCCGTTCAGGTCGCCGCCCGCGAAGAAGGTGTTTTTTGCCGAGCGCAGGATGATGCCGGCGAAGTCCTCGCCATCCAGTTGCTGCACGGCTTCATGCAGCGAATCGGTGAAGTCCCCGTCCATCACGTTGGCGGATGCGTTGGGGTTATCCAGGACCAGGTGGACAATATTGTCGTTGTCTCTCTCGATGCGGATAGATTTCATTGTTCTTGTTCTCCCTTGTGTCCCAGGCTTAAACACGCTCGATGATGGTGGCCACACCCATACCGCCGCCCACGCACAGTGTGGTGAGGCCGTAGCGGAGCTGGCGCTGTTCCAGTTCGTCCAGCAGTGTGCCGATCAGCATCGCGCCGGTGGCACCCAACGGGTGACCCATGGCGATGGAGCCACCATTGACGTTGATTTTTCCCGGGTCGATATCCAGTTCGCGCTGGAAGCGCATCACCACTGCGGCGAAAGCCTCGTTCACCTCGAACAGGTCGATATCATCTGCTGATAACCCGGCTACCCGCAGGGCCTTGACCGTGGCCGGTGCCGGCCCGGTAAGCATGATGGTGGGATCGGTGCCCACCACGGCGGCGGACACGATGCGCGCGCGTGGCTTGAGCCCCAGGTTTTTACCCGCCTGCTCGCTGCCCACCAGTACGGCGGTGGCGCCGTCGACGATGCCGGAAGAGTTACCCGCGGTGTGCACATGATTGATGGCTTCCACCTGTGGGTAGCGTGCCTTTGCCACCGTGTCGAAACCGAACTCGCCCATGCCGGCGAAGGAGGGTTTCAACTGGCCCAGGCCTTCCATGGAGGTGTCCGGGCGCACCAGCTGGTCGCGATCGAGGATAGTGAGGCCGTTCTGGTCCCGTACCGGGATCACGGATTTGCCGAAGGCGCCGCGTTCCCAGGCGGCAGCGGCTTTCTGCTGTGAGTGCAGCGCAAAGGCATCCACGTCCTCGCGGCTGAAGCCGCCCAGGGTGGCGATCAGGTCGGCGCCAATACCCTGCGGCGCGAAGCCGGTATCCAGTGCCGTGCGCGGATCCGCCGCCCATGCACCGCCGTCGCTGCCCATGGGCACCCGCGACATGGATTCCACCCCGCCTGCCACCACCAGCTCTTCCCAGCCGGAGCGCACCTTGGCCCCGGCCAGGTTGACGGCCTCGGCGCCGGAGGCGCAGAAGCGGTTCAGGGTCACGCCGCCAATATTCCAGTCCCAGCCGGCGGCCAGGGCGGCGGTCTTGGCGATATCCGCGCCCTGGTCGCTGACGGGGGTGACGCAGCCCATGACCACATCGTCCACGGCGGCGGTGTCCAGGTCGGTGCGTTGCTGCAGTTCCCGCAACAGGTCGGAAAGCAGGGTGACCGGCTTCACTTCGTAGAGTGCGCCGCCGGGCTTGCCCTTGCCGCGGGGGGTGCGGATGGCGTCGTAGATAAAAGCTTCGTTCATCGTTTCGCTGGGCATAGTGGGTGCCTCTTTATTATTGGACTGCCTCTTACATTAGCCCCATCCCGGTGGCGCGCAATGATAAAAAGCGTCAGGGGGCGTGACTGCCGCGACACCAGCGCCGGATTCTTCACCGCAGTCGGAATCGGCGGGCCGGGATCATGGGCGCACCTGGCGCTCCAGGCATTTTGTTATTCAAAATCGAACTAATGTAGAACGTTAGCTGCTTTACACTCATGGGAGACGTTAAGTTGTTTTTGACGACGAGGTTCTGCTATGGCTGACAACCTGCTGGATATGGCCGTGCGCCAGCTGGGCACTTCCGGGATCGATGCGCTCAGGGGGGCCCTGGGGCTACCGGAGGACCAGGGGGAGGCGGCGGTCAACACCGGAGTCTCGTCCGTGCTGGCGGGCATGCTGAACAAGGGTGAAAGCAAGACCGGTCTGACCAGCATGTTCAACCGGGTGACAGAAAGTACCGGGCTGGACCTGTCGGCCTTGCCGGATATCCTCCGTGACTCGTCGCAGATGGGCAGCCTGCTGGAGACCGGCGGTAACATGGCGGATTCCATCTTCGGCTCCAAGGCCGGGGATGTGGGTGGTGTACTCGGCAGCTCGCTGGGTGTCGGCGGCGACAAGGGCAGCAGCCTGCTGAAAATCGCCGCACCGATCGTGATGTCACTGATGGGCAAGCTGGTGAAGGGCAAGGGCCTGGATGTGGGTGGCCTGGCCGGGCTGCTGTTTGCGCAGAAATCCCATATCAAGGGCCACCTGCCGGATGGCCTGCTGAAAACCATCGGCGTGCACGATTTCGAGGACCTGGGCCAGCACCTGGAGAGCCACGGCCACGCCGAGCCCCAGACCTCACGCCCGCACCACAAGAAGGTCGAGAAAAAACGCGGTGGCTTCGCCAAGTGGTTCTGGCCGTTGCTGATCGCGCTGGCGGTGCTTTACACACTGAACATGTGCTCGAAGAAAGAGCAGATGGAGGAGTCCCCGGGCGAGGGCGTGCTGGATGAGGAGATCATCACTGAAGAGCCGGATACCTCCGGGCAACCGGAGGACCAGCCGGATACCACTCCGCCCGGAGCCGCTCCGCAGCAGGACGGTGACCAGGCCGGCACCATGGGAGCCGCTGCCGACGAGGACCTGGGTAGCAGCATGGAGCAGTACCTGGGCAATAGCTCCCGCGACCCGAACCGGGAATTCCGCCTCAGGATCGAGTTCCAGCAGGACAGCGCCGAGGTCACCAGTGCCTCGGCACCGGATGTGCAGGCACTGGCTACCATCCTCACCAAAAACCCGGAACTGACCATCGCCATCGAGGGGCATACTTCCAGCGACGGCGATGAGAACCGCAACAAGGCGCTTTCGCAGCAGCGCGCCGATGCGGTGAAGCAGATGCTGGTGGAAAAGGGAATCGATGAGAGCCGTATTACCAGTATGGGCATGGGCTCCGCCAAGCCCCTGGCCGACAACGCCACCGAGGCGGGCAAGCAGCAGAACCGGCGTATCAGTGTACGGGTGGTGAAATTCGAGTAAGAATTCTTCCGTGTGCCTTATCAACACTGGCGCAAAGGTAAATCCCCGCTGCGGCGGGGATTTTTGCGTTTTGTTTTTGCAGGCAGAAAGTCACGGCTAGCCCTGTGAATCGTCGGCTCCCTTCAGGTCGTCCAGAGACAGGTTCACCGGTATCTCGGTTTCAATCCACTCGGTGACTGTTTTCAATTCCACATGGTCGGGCTCTCCCCAGAAGTAGAGCGAATATGAGTCGTCGCCCCAGGAATCGCTGCCGGGTAAGTAGGCGATACGGCGCCCCTCGCTATCGAAGGCGTTGGCGGATCGCGGGCTGAATACAGGGTTATAGCGCGGGAAATCGCCGTCGTTCGGGTAGCTCAATTGTGCGCCGTCCAGGGTCGCTCCCCGGATGCTCTCGCCCTGGTTGACGCGTAGCGTCCCGACCCTGGCCGGGTAGCTGAGCTTGATGGTGCCGGCAATGCGGTCGGGTGTCAGGTAGCCAGCGTTGGAGCCGTTGCCCTCCTGAAAGGTAACCTCGTAGTTGGTAGCACCTGAGCGGTTCTGCGAGGGTGTAAATTCAACCGCCTGCTCATCCCTGAAAACCTGGAGATCGCTGTAATCGACGCGGGCAAATACGCTGTTGCCAAGGTCTGGCAGGGTAAATTGCAGCGAGGTGCGTGGCTTGTTGTCCCAGCCAGTCTCCCTCACCAGTTCGGCCTCGATACTTTCCAGTACGCTGGCGTCGACCTGGGACAGCTCCCGTTCGGCGCCCGGCGCCGCATAGCGGGTCTGCTCTATCGGGGTTTGCAGCTCGCCGAAACTGACCTGTGGCTTCCGCGTCGCGGTGAACTCTACCTCCAGTTGCTCCATTTCCAGGGGGAAATAAATATCGACACTGGCTGGCGTGCCGGTTACGGAATAGCTGGTTTTGGTAACGCGCATGGGGCGCGAAAACTCGTCCTTCTTGACCGCTTCAGTGGGCGAGACGGAGGAGGCACGTGGTTTGCGTAGTGGCTGGCCCCCTGCATTGCGGATGTACACCATGGGCTCGACACCGGGCTGGTCGTGCGGCCGGTACAGGCTGAGGCCAACCCTGCCGTTTTCCATCTCGGTCACGCTTGCGGCGACATCGCCCTGCACCTGTAGCTGGTTCAGCTGGTTGGCATTCAGGGAAATATGCTCGACCCGCGCGGGCAGCATTAACTCCAGTTGCCCGGTTGCAGTGGCGACGCTGGCGTCCGCTGAGCTCTTTGGCAGCTTATCCTGCCATAGTCCCCGGAATGTACCTTTGCCGCTCCTGAACTTCTCCCGTTCCTGCTTCTCCTCCTCCGTGAAGCTTCCCAGCACCGGGTTGCCGTCTGGATCCCGTGCATCCAGCCAGGTCACTTCAACTTCCGTACCTGGGGTTAGGGGGACGTAGTGGAAGTCACCCTCGACCATTGCCCTGTCAGAGAAGTCGCCGGTGATGAAAAAGGACCGGGCCAGCTGCTCGCGGAGAGATTCCCGATCGATCCTGGTCTGGGGTGGTGGCGGGCTGTGGGTGTCGATTTCATCGGCGACAGGTTCGGTAGTAGCGGCGCCTGTGGTTGCCACAGCCTGTCCCCGCGGGGCGTCCATATCCAGTAGGCCGTCGATACCGATGGCGGTCAGCTGCCAGCGCCACTGGCGCATTTCCATGTACAGCGACAGGTCACCGGCTGAAATGCGGAAGCGATCCGGGCGGTCGAAAAAAGCATGCCAGTCGAGTTCGGCCTCAGTGTTCCCACGACCCTCTTCCGGGGCAGCAGCTGTTGCATCAGCGCGAGCCGGTGCGGGCTGCAATTTCCCGGACTGGATCAGCTCGGCCAGTTTATCCGGCTGTACCAGCTCATCGATCACTGAGTCCAGCGCCGGACGGATCATCGGCGCGAAGGCCGCGACCATGGGATCCTTCTCCGCCTGTACGGTAAAGGCAGTGTCCACCTGCTGG
This sequence comes from Microbulbifer sp. YPW16, assembly GCF_021290385.1. Lineage (GTDB taxonomy): Bacteria > Pseudomonadota > Gammaproteobacteria > Pseudomonadales > Cellvibrionaceae > Microbulbifer > Microbulbifer zhoushanensis. The sequence goes on along the minus strand of NZ_CP089928.1, from coordinate 1,995,394 downwards.
CGCAGGGAAGACTGCACACTGGGAAAATCGATATAGCGCTGCATTTGTGCGGGGGAGCCGGATGAGACCGACTGCATGATGCGCCAGGCGCTGTAGTAGGGGGAGGCCAGGTAAATAACGAGATTGATCCCGATAACCGCTGCAGCAGCTATCGCCATATTGTTTTTCATTTGGCACTTCCTGTGACTTATTGTTTTTTGTTGGAGAGGTGGTGTGGAATTTTATACTGAGTCGATTATGGCGCCTCCCGGAGCGACCTGTAAAGGCAGCGCCCAGGAGGCACCCGGTAGGGGAGGCGGGCAGGGGGAACAGCAATCGATGGGAGTGCAGCGGGCGACAGCGCAAACGCATGTCGCAGGAAATCAGCTGCGGAACTTGTCCCGGTAGGCACCCGGTGCCAGGCCGGTCCATTTCTTGAACGCGCGGTTAAAGGCGCTGGGTTCGGAGAAGCCCAGCCGCTCGGCGATTTCCGCCACCGCGGTTTCCTGCTGTTTCAGCTGGTAGACCGCCATATCCCGGCGCACGGAATCCTTGATGTCCTGCCAGCTGTTGCCCTCTTCTTTCAGGCGCCGGCGCAGGGTCTGCGGCGAGATATACAGGCGTGCGGCGACGTCATCCAGGGACAGGTTCTCGATCGCATTCTGTGCCTGCAGCATGCGCCGGATCCGGCCGGTGAAACTGTTGTCGGATTTGTACTGGGCCAGCAGGCACTCGGGCGCGCGGGAAAGGAATTCACTCAGTTGCTGCGGGTCGCGCACCAGGGGCATCTGCAGGAAGCGGGTATTGAAGACCAGGCAGGTCTCGCGCTGGTTGAAGTAGTGCCGGCACGGGAACATATCGCTGTAGTCCTCGTTGTAATCCGGCGGCGGGAAGGCGAGGTTGACCCGCTCCAGCAGGATGGTGCGGTCGATCAGCCAGCTGAAGAAGCGCAGCCAGATCAGTGCCAGTGACTCCACGAAAATCTGGTTGGGCAGCTGCCGGTCGTTGCCGTGGTGGAAGATCAGGCGCGCTTCCTCGCCGTCTTCCACCAGCCGGATATGCATGTCGTCGCTCACCATGGCGACGAAACGGGCCGAGCGCAGGAGGGCGCGGCGCAGGTTGGGACAGTGAATGCAGGCGTGCCCCATCATGGCAAAGGTGCCCGGTATCCAGGGGCGGGCCAGGAAGCCGCCGGATTCATCGCTCAGCAGGTCCCATTCGCGGCGCAGCAGGCCGGCCACCTGGTCGCGCCCCAGCCGCGCATCGGGTTCATCCAGCAATTGCGGCGCAATGCCGCAGTCCAGCAGCAGCCGGTCGCAGTCCAGCCCGGCAGCACGGGCGCCCGCCAGCTGTGCGCGAATGGCGGCGGCGGGGATACCGGGATCCTCTCCGGGGAGCTTGGGGGTCTCGCTGTCCACTCTGTCAGCCCTCGGCGTTATTGATTTGTCAGCGTGCATCGCAGGTGTGGAGCAGGGATTATGCGCAAACGGCAGCGGAAAGTCAGGTTTGCACTGAAAATGGGCAGGAAACGGGGGCTGGTTCAGTAGGCTGCGTTGGGCTGATTGCAGCGTTCAACGCCGCGTTAAAGCCAGGTAAACAGGGCGGCCCCTGCCCGGGGAGTGGTCCCACGATGCTGCAACGGTCACGCCGACAGGGCGGTGCCACGGTCGGCGCCCAGGCGGCTCCAGGCCCTCTCATGGAGGTAGTAGGCCACGGTGTTAACGGCAGGTTCCACCAGGGCCAGCGCACTGCCGACCCAGAGGCTGCCGGTCACCAGGAACCCCACCGAGAAAGCCACTGACATATGCACTGCTGCAAAGCTGAGCGTCTTTTTCATAGCGATCACCGCACCAAGTGAGTTTGATTTTCATTATTGCGGCAGGTGTGTGATTGTAGAAATTGAATAACGCTCTGGGATTGATTACCTGACGCTATGCACGAGGGTGCATTCCGGGGTGCACGGGTGTGTCACCGGTCGGTGGTACCGCCGGTATCGCGGCACTGGACCGGCAGCTGTGGTACAAACAGGGGCTGGACAGTCACGGAAACACACCATGCCCAATGACCCGGAGCTGCAGCTCAACCCCACCATCTGCCGCCGGATGCTGATTGCCTACCTGATCGAGTCGCTGGAGAAGCCCAATAACCCCGCGCTGGAGGCGGCAACCGGCTGGCCGCGGCGCACGGTGCAGGACATTATCGCCAAGGGATTGCCCGGCCACGGTACCCGGGTGGAGTTTGTTCAGGAGGGGGTGCGCAACAACGACGGGCACTACCTGCTGCACGACTGGGGGTCGTTTGACCGGGAATGGGTCCGACGGCACCTGGCGCAGATCTGCGCGACGCTGGGGGTGTCGCTGGACTGACGGGCGCGGCCCCAGGTGGGGCGCGCCGCAGGGGTTACTCGCTGTCGGCGTGCTTCTGCAGCATGCCGTTGATGCGCTCGACCAGCTTGGGATCGTCCTTCAGGCTGGCGGCGATCTGCTGGTATTCCTCTTTGGTCAATCCCGCCTGCTGGATCGCGGCAACCATCTTGCCCTGCGCTTCCTTGTTCAGCGCTTCCGCCTGCTCGATATTCTCAGCGGCCTTCAGCTTGGGGGCATATTCCCGGCTGAGTATCACGATGGAGCGATAGGCGTTGGCGAAGCTCTCCAGCTTGGGCTCGGAGTAGGAGGCCGCCCGGGCCGAGGCAGCACCGGCTTCCCCGTTTTGAGCATGGGCGGCCGACAGTGCGAGAACGAGGGACAGCGCGGCGATACAGATGGCGGGAATTTTCATTGAACACCTCTAGTGGGTCTGAGAGGGACGCTTTTGCTTGGTGTCACGCGCCCAGCGTCGCAATGGGGCTACAGGCGTTGTTCTCTCGCTGCGGCAAAAGAAAGACTGGAGCTGTTCGTCCAGCTTAGTCGCTGTCACCACGCTCTTGTCTGATTTGCCGCCATCCGCGTGGTTTTTTTACCGCCGGCGCGGATGGATACAGCGCCTGTGGGGAGCTGTGACAGCCCCCGCCCCTAGAAGATCCCCAGGAATTTCTTGCGCCGTTGCAGCGAACTCTCGCAGCTGTTGAGCTGGCGCTGGTAAGTCCGCGCCTGGGCCGAGACTTTCTTTGCCACGTTCTTGAGCCACGGCTTGCGGTTGAAGCTGCGCCGGTTAAAGCCGCCGTGACCCTCGTGGTAGGCGAGGTACAGGTGGTAGGCATCGTCCGGGCGGATACGGCACTGCGCCTGGCTGGTGTTGTTGTACCAGCCGACAAAATCCACCGCATCGGCGAAATCGTCGCGGTCGGCGCCATAGTTGAAGGTGGTGCGCTGGTAGCTCCGCCAGGTGGTGCCCAGGGCCTGGGAGTAGCCATAGGCGTCAGAAGGGCGCGGCCCCGGGAAGATCCACAGGATTTTGGTCCGCGGCGGGCGGGCATCGTGCACGAAGCGGGATTCCTGGTGCAGGAAGGCCATCATGGTGGCCACCGGCGAGCCCCATTTTTCCTCGGCGTCCTTGGCGTCTGCGTACCAGTCATCCTTCTCCCGGAAAATACTGCAGATGTCCTCGGTGTTGCTGGGCGGGGTGGTGGCGCAGCCGGCCGCCAGCAATGGCAGGAACAGCAGGCCCAGGCACCGCTGGAGGCGGCGCGATACTTTCTTGTTATTCGGCATGGCGATCGATTTCATTCTCACAATTATCCGGCGGTGTACGTCTTCACGCCCGCGGCTGTGCCCAACAGCAGGATGTCAGCGGGACGCATGGCGAAGATACCATTGGTCACCACCCCGGTGATGTTGTTGATCGCCTGTTCCAGCGCCACTGGCTGGGCGATCTCCAGATTGTGCACATCGAGGATCACGTTGCCGTTGTCGGTGGTCACACCCTGGCGGTAGACCGGGTCGCCGCCCAGCTTGACCAGCTCGCGGGCGACGAGGGAGCGGGCCATGGGGATGACTTCCACCGGCAGGGGGAAGTTGCCCAGCATCGGTACCCACTTGCTCTCGTCGGCAATACAGACGAACTCCTCGGCACAGGCGGCGACGATCTTCTCCCGCGTGAGGGCGGCACCGCCGCCCTTGACCAGCTGCAGGGCGGCGTTGGCCTCGTCGGCACCGTCCACGTACACCTGCATCCCATCTACCGCGTTCAGGTCGTATACCGGGATACCGTGGCTCTTCAGGCGCTCGGCAGAGGCCTCCGAGCTGGCCACGGCGCCGTCGAACCGCCCCTTGATTTCCGCCAGGTAGTCGATAAAGAAGTTGGCCGTGGAGCCGGTGCCCACACCGACGATCGAGTCCGCCTCCAGCTTCGGGGCAATATGCTCGACGGCAGCGCGGGCGGTGGCCTGTTTGAGTTCATCCTGGTTCATGGTGACGGGTGGGTCCTTTGCAATGATTTTTACTGTTGTGGCTTTTTGGGGCTAAAAATTCGCGCCGAATTGTCATTATGGTGGCAAAAATGCCGTGTGGCGTTTAGACTGGCCAGCCTGTGATGCGTTTCCCGTATCGGTCACCGGGATGCCGGCGGCCACTGGCGCGATTCGGGAGGCGCGATGTCCATGTAGTCGATTTCGATGTACTGGATGTACAAGTATCAAACGCCACGGCCGCCCGATTTCACCATGCCCCATTCCTATATCAAGCGCATTTTAGACGCGCGGATTTACGATGTCGCCACCGAGACGCCACTCGAGGGAATGCGGCAGCTGTCGCACCGCTTCAATAACCGCATCCTGCTCAAGCGGGAGGACCTGCAGCCGGTCTTTTCCTTCAAGATCCGCGGTGCCTACAACAAGCTGTTGCAGCTTCCCGCGGAGCAGCGCGCCCGCGGCGTGATCGCCGCCTCGGCGGGCAATCACGCCCAGGGCCTGGCGATGGGCGCGGCCCAGTTGGGGGTGCGCGCCACCATCGTAATGCCCACCACCACCCCGCAGATCAAGGTGAATGCAGTGCGTATGCGCGGCGCCGAGGTGGTGCTGCACGGCGATACCTTTGACGAGGCCAAGACCCGCGCCCAGCAGCTGGTGGAGGAGCGCGGCCTGGTGTTCGTGCACCCCTATGACGACCCCGATGTGATTGCCGGCCAGGGTACGGTGGCGATGGAGTTGCTGCGCCAGCACTCCGGCAACCTGGATGCGGTGTTCATCCCGGTGGGTGGCGGTGGCCTGGCGGCGGGCATGGCCGCCTATATCAAGTACGTGCGGCCGGAGATCAAGGTCTATGCGGTCGAGCCCGAGGAGGCCGCCTGCCTGCAGGCGGCGCTGGCTGCCGGGGAGCGGGTATGCCTGCCGCAGGTGGGGTTGTTTGCCGACGGCGTGGCGGTGGCGCAGATCGGCGAGGAGACTTTCCGCGTGCTGCGCGAGACCGTGGACGGCGTCATTACCGTGTCCACTGATGAGGTCTGCGCGGCGATCAAGGACATCTTCGAGGATACCCGGTCGATCGCCGAGCCCGCCGGCGCCGTGGGGCTGGCCGGCCTGAAGAAGTACATCGAGCAGAGTGGCAGCCGCAACGCCACCCTGGCCACCGTATGCAGCGGCGCCAATACCAATTTCGACCGGCTGCGCTACATCAGTGAACGCACCGAAATTGGCGAAAAGCGCGAGGCGGTGCTGGCGGTGACCATTCCCGAGCGGCCCGGCAGCTACCTGCAGTTCTGCCGCGACCTGGGCGACCGTGCCATCACCGAGTTCAATTACCGCTATGCCAACAGTGGCGAGGCACATATCTTCGTCGGCCTGCAGGTGGCGGCGGATGCCGACCGGCACCAGCTGGTGGACGCCCTGCAGGGCGGTGGCTACCAGGTCACCGACCTGACCGACAACGAGATGGCCAAACTGCATATCCGCCACCTGGTGGGTGGCCGCGCCCAGGGCCTACAGGACGAGGTGGTCTATCGCTTTGAGTTTCCCGAGCGCCCCGGAGCGCTGCGGAAGTTCCTGGAACAGCTGGCCGGGCGCTGGAATATCACCCTGTTTCACTACCGCAACCACGGTGCGGCCTATGGCCGGGTGCTTGTGGGTATGGAAGTGGTGCCCGCCGAGCGGGAGCAGCTGCTGGAACTGCTCAACCAGCTGCAGTTCCCCTACTGGGATGAGACCGGCAACCCGGCCTATCGCTTCTTCCTGTCAAGCTGAGCTCGGCCAGTTGGGAATATCGGGGCAGTTATGGGAGCCTGTTTTCAGGCGCGGGTAGGCCAGGAAAATGCTTTTGTCCAACGCGGCAGGCTAAAAATGAGACATTTATCTCAAAATTTGTACGGCGATCGGTTACTATTTGTTCGCTATTAAAGTATCTTCTCACCCGCGGAACTTTTGCGTTAAAGCGAATCTAACGCGGGGTGAAGTGCTCATAACAAAAATACAGTCGAACTTACAGGATGGTCCCCATGAAACCCGATGCACTGACAATCGCAGTGGTTGTCTTTGTTGCGGGCGTGCTGTTGAGCAGCACCGGCCTCACCGAGGTGTTTGCCTCGGATGAAGAGTCGGAGCCGCCGGCGGCATTGCAGCAAGGAGTGGTAACGCGCTGAGTGTGCCCCCATGCCCGCAGGCAAAACACAAAAAAGGCCGGACGCGAGAGCGTCCGGCCTTTTTTGTTGTGGGTGCCAGGGGGCGGGGTCAGCGGCAGCGATACAGCTGGTGGTCCGTGATCACTGCATCCAGCGGGATATCCCAGCTGTCAGTGGGTAGGTGGTCGACACACTGTAGCTGGTGGGCTGCGCCGATCATTGCCGGCCCGGTGCCGGGCAGCTGGCGCTTGAAAGCGAATGTCCGGTCATAAAAGCCGGCTCCCATGCCCAGCCGCGCGCCGCTCGGGTCAAAGGCCACCAGCGGCACCAGCACCAGGTCGAGGCGCATGGGAGAATGGCTGTCCCCCCGTACCGGTTCCGGGATGCCGTATCGGTTGCGGTAGGTCAGGGCCCTGCCCCGCCAGTGACAGAAGCGCAGGTGCGGATGGGGCTCTGCCGGTAGTCGCGGCAGGTAGAAGCGCTTGTCGGGAAAGCGGCGTGGCAGGCCCAGCAGGTCCAGCTCGCCGTCCATCGGCCAGTAGATGCCGATGTGCCTGGCCACCCGGAACTCGGGGGTGCGCCCCAGGCGTGTCAGTGCGGCGCGGGCGGCGAGTCGCTGGTGATGGGCGGACAGTGCGCGGCGGGCGGTGCGCATGGCGCGGCGCAGTTCCGCTTTGCTCTCGCTCATGGTAAGTCGCCACCGGGAAGGAAATTAAGAGCCCCAAAGTGCGGCTGATGACGTAGCCTTGAACCGTAAAGTTCAAGGTGGCGGTTCCCGGGATGTATCAGGCTTTCCGCTGCGAGGCGGACTTGCTCAACAACACCCTCTGGCAACCACCCGGGTCAGATTATCGGCTCGAGGACATAGTCAACTGGCCAACACTCCAGGGTATGTGAAGTATAACAATGGCCGGGGAAAAAGGCTAAGCGCGTAGTGCGCGCCGGATGTCTCCGGCGGCAAAAGTCAAGGCTGCTCAGGCGTCGTGGGAATCAATCTTGCTGAGGGCGGACTGGACCTTGTCCTGCAGGCGGTCAAGCATGTCCTGCTCCAGCGGGACGCGGGTCAGGTCCGCTTTTGCCTGGATCAGTTCGTGGGCAATATTCAGCGCGGCCATAACCGCGATGCGCTCGAGGCCGATCACCGAGCCGCTGGCACGAATACGCGACATGCGCTCGTTCAGCAGGCGTGCGGACGCCTGCAGTTCTGCGCTCTCGTCTTCTGTGCAGGCAACGCGGTATTCCTTGTCGAGGATGGTTACCGTTACCGTTTCCTGCGTTGCTGCTGAATCACCCATCAGGATTCTTGTGCTAGCCCCTTGAGGCGGTTGATCATGGCTTCCACCCGGTTGCGGGCGGCTTCATTATTCTTTACCAGGCGCTGGCGCTCGCGTTGCCATTCAGCCTCCAGCTGACGTAGCTCGCGGTTCTGCTCCGCCAGCTGCTGGCAGCGGGCGATCAGCGAGTCCACCGTGCTTTCTAACGCTTCAATTCTGTCCATAATTCCTGCGTTTCAGGCGTGCGCCCTGAATAGACTCCCACCACGACAGACCGCGCGGGATTCCGCTACTATATTGCCGGTGTCATGGTGGGTCAATTATCCCGCCCGAGCACGCAATCACAAATTTGCGTGCGGCCTGCCCACGCCCGTGGTGAAGTGTGTGCAGTTGCGGCATAAAGCGACGAACTGCGCAAACTCTGAGCACCCCGGGGCCGGGAGCAGATTGCCGGGCGATAATCTGCAAAACTGTAAGCACAAACTGTTCAATCCAATAAAGTACCGAGCCGTCTGTATGACAAGTCCCGCAAACGATTTTCACTCCCTCGCCAACGCCATCATGGCTGCCGGTGGCCGGGCCGACCCCAGCGAATTGCACGGGTTCGTCTGTGGCATGTTGTCGGCGGGCGCGCGCCCGGACAAAAAACGCTGGCAATCAGAGCTTGCGGGCCTGCTCGACCTGGAAGCGGTCCCCGCCGACCTGGACAAGGCACTGGTGGAAATGGCACAGCAAAGCCAGGCCCAGCTGGAAGACAGTGACTTTGATTTCCAGCTGTTGCTGACTGATGACCCGGACCTGGCAGCCCGTACCCTGACGCTGGGACACTGGTGCCAGGGCTTCCTGCATGGTTTCGGTATCGGCCAGTTCAAGGGCAAGCTGCAGGAAACCAGTGAAGAGGCACTGCGTGACCTGGGCGCGGTGGCCCAGGTGGATGAAACCGAGCTGGGGGATTCCGAGGAGACTGAAAACCAGCTGTTGCAGGTGGAGGAATATGTGCGGGTGGCCGTGCTGAATATTTTCACCGAAGTGGCTGCCGCGCAGGCGGCGAGCCGCCCGGGCAGTGCAGGGGGCAAGGGCGGTCCCACGGTTCACTGATGGCAATTGGCAAGGCGGAATATGCCCGGCGCCGCGCGCGCCTGGTGGCGGCACTGGATTCGGATGGCCTGGCAATTGTGCCGGCGGCAAGGGAGCAGTTGCGTTCACGGGATACCTATTTCCCGTTCCGGCAGGACAGTGATTTTCTATACCTGACGGGGTTCCGCGAGCCGGAGGCACTGCTGGTGCTGGTCCCCGGCAGGGCGCAGGGGGAATCGATCCTGTTCTGCCGTGAGCGCGACGCGGAAAAGGAAATGTGGGATGGGCCCAGGCTGGGCCCGGAGCGCGCCGCCGGCGAGTGCGGCCTCTGTGATGCCTTCCCGATCGGCGACCTGGACGACATCCTGCCGGGCCTGCTCGAGGGGCGCAGCCGTATTTATTACACCCTGGGCCGCTTCCCGCAGCTGGACCGGCGCCTGCAGGGATACCTGCGCGTGCTCGACGGTGCGCCCGGCAGTGACGGTGCGCCGGAGCTGGTGGACCTGGACCGGCACCTGCACGACCTGCGCCTGTACAAGAGCGCGCAGGAAATACGCCTGATGCGCCGCGCGGCAGAAATCACCGCAGCGGCACACAAACGGGCCATGGCGGCTTGCCGGCCGGGGCTGTATGAGCACCACCTGGAGGCAGAATTGCTGCACGGTTTTGTTGCCGCGGGTGCGCGGGAGCCGGCCTATCCCAGTATTGTTGCCGCGGGTCACAATGCGCTGGTGATGCACTATTGCGAAAACAATGCGCCCCTGAAAAGCGGTGACCTGGTGCTGGTGGATGCCGGTTGTGAATACCGCGGGTACGCGGCCGATGTGACCCGCACCTATCCGGTCAATGGGCGTTTCAGTGGTGCGCAGAAAGCAATTTACGAAATCGTGCTTGAAGCGCAGGAAGCGGCGATCGCACAGCTGCAGGTAGGCAATGACTGGAATGTGCCGCATATGGCCAGCGTGGAAGTGATCGCACAGGGCTTGCTTGACCTGGGGCTGTTGCAGGGCGATCTCAGTGGCATTATCGAGTCCGGTGCCTATCGCCGGTTTTACATGCATCGGGCCGGGCACTGGCTGGGAATGGATGTGCATGATGTGGGCGACTATCGCGTGCACGGCCAGTGGCGCCTGTTGGAGGCGGGAATGGCGATGACAGTGGAGCCCGGTATTTATATCGCTGCCGAAGATGAGCAGGTGCCGGAAAAATTCCGCGGTATCGGTATCCGTATCGAAGACGATGTCGCACTGCTGAAGAATGGGCCCGAAGTGTTGTCGGCGGATGCGCCCAAGGGGGTGGCCGATATCGAATACCTGATCCGTTGTGGGGATGTACAGGAGGCGTTGCTGTGAGCCAGCCGCAAGATTTCGTGGATGTTGCTATTGTTGGTGGCGGCATGGCCGGGGTGAGCCTGGCGCTGATGTTACAGCAGTCCTGCCCGCACCTGTCGGTGGCACTGCTGGAGCAGCACCCGTTGCCGGAAGCTGCGGCCAGTGTCGAATTGCCCAGTTTCGATGCCCGCGCCACCGCGCTGGCATCGGGCAGCCTGCAGTTGTTCGACCGCCTGGGTGTGTGGTCGCAATTGCGTGAGTACGCAGCGCCAATCCGGCGGGTGCAGGTCAGCGACCGGGGGCGCCCGCTGGGGGTTTCCCTGCGCGCGCAGACCGAGGCGCGTGCCAGCTATGACGGTATGCTGGGTGCAGTGATTGAAAATGCCGCGCTGGGCCCGGTCCTGCACGGCGCGCTCAGCGGGACCGATGTGCGCCTGCTGGCGCCGGCGCGGGTCCTGGACGTGCAGATGGAGGAAGCCGGTGCGCAACTGCAGTGGAGTGCCGGCGAGGACAGCCCGATGCAGTTGCTGCGTGCTGGCCTGCTGGTGGTGGCGGATGGCGTGAACTCACCGCTCTGTCGCCGGCTCGGGATCGAGACCGAGCAGGTCTCTTACAGCCAGCGCGCACTGGTGACAACGGTAGGGTTGCAGCGCGACCACGGGGGGGTGGCCTACGAGCGATTTACCCCGGATGGCCCCATGGCGCTGTTGCCGCTGCCACGCCGCCACGGCCAGCACCGCATGGCACTGGTGTGGACCAGTCCCGAAGAGGACGCGGCAGAAATAGAATCACTGTCGGCCGATTCATTCGTCCGGCGCCTGCAGCGAACCTTCGGCTGGCGGGCCGGGCGGATCGAGTGCGCGGGCGAAGTGAGCAGTTACCCACTGAGTCTGTCTCTGGCGCGGGAGCAGTGGCGCCGCGACCTGGTTCTGGTGGGTAACTGCGCGCATTTCCTGCACCCGGTGGCCGGCCAGGGCTTCAACCTGACCCTGCGCGACTGCCATGGCCTGGCGCAGAGCCTCGCCCGGGGCGGTTTGGCGCAAAATTCATCTGAGCGGCTAGACTTGTTACAGGAATATGCGCGGTCGCGGCAGCTGGACCAACAGCTGACCATCGGTTTCAGTGATCGCGTACCGGCCCTGTTTGCCGCCCCCGGCCCGCTGGCCCGGGGCCTGCGCCAGTTCGGCCTGCTGGGCCTGGCGCTGGCGCCGCCCCTGCGGGCAGAGTTTGCCGGCCAGGCGGCTGGATTTGGGCTTTAATTGAGCGCACCCGACCGGTATGGCGCCGGCGCGGAATTAGCTGGAATGGCACCTATGAACAGACAACGTCTCGATATTGCGGTGGTTGGCGCCGGTATGGTGGGGCTCGCCCAGGCAGCGCTGCTGGCCGTGCGCCATCCGCAGTTGCAGGTGGCGGTGCTGGAAGCCTCCACGGAGCTGCCGGAGGTGTCACCGGACACCTACGATCCGCGGGTGGTCGCACTGACCCAGGCCTCCCGCGAGTTGCTGGAGGAGGTGGGCGCCTGGGCGCTGATTGAGAACAATCGCGCCTGCCCCTACACCGAGATGCGGGTATGGGATGCCGAGGGTACCGGCTCGGTCTGCTTCAACAGCCGCGATGTGCAGTTGCCGAACCTCGGCCATATTGTCGAGAACAATGTGGTGGTGGATGCACTGCGCCGGCGTATCGATGAGCTGCCCAATGCGGAGTTGATCAGCGGTTTCCGCCTCGAGAGCTGGTGGCGGGATTGCGGCCTGTGGCACCTGCAGCCGCGTTCCGACCGGCTGGCAGATGTGGAGGGCGGTGAGCGCAATCCCGAGACCCTGCGCGCACGGTTGCTGATCGGTGCCGACGGTGTGCGTTCGCGGGTGCGCGACCTGCTGCATATCCGCTGTCACGAGACCAATTACCACCAGACTGCGATGGTGTGCGTGGCCCGCTGCAGTGAGCCCCATCGCCACACTGCATGGCAGCGCTTCCTCAAGGAGGGGCCGCTGGCCTTCCTGCCGCTCAGCGGGCTCGGTGACGAGAATCACTGCGCGGTGGTGTGGTCCGCGGACGATGCCCTGGCGCGCGAGCTGCTCGAGCTGGACGATGCCGCCTTTGCCCTGAATATGGAGAAGGCCTTCGAGAGTCGCCTGGGCGAGGTGGAGGCGGTGGGTGAGCGTTACGCCTTCCCGCTGCGCGCGCGCCATGCGGAATCCTATTTCGGCCCGGGCGCCGTACTGGTCGGTGATGCCGCACACAGTATCCACCCGCTGGCCGGGCAGGGCGCCAACCTGGGATTGCAGGACGTGCGCGTGCTGAGCGAGGAAATCGGGCGCGCACTGAAACGCGACCTGGACCCATCAGATAACTCGGTACTGGCGCGCTACCAGCGCCGCCGCCGCGGCGACAACGCGGCCACACTCAAGGCGATGAGTGCCTTCAAGTCCCTGTTCGGGGCCGGCGACCTGCACTGGCGCTGGCTGCGCAACACCGGATTGAGTATGGTGGACGCCAGCCCGCTACTGAAAAAACGAATTATCCTGCGCGCGATGGCGGTTTGACCGGGTTCCTGTCCGGTGACCCGCGCACAGGCCTATAGGGAAGACACAGGCACACCTTGAGCGACTGGATTACCGTCCGGGAATTTCCCCCGCAGCAGGATCTCTCCGAACTGGCGCAGTTTATACGGCGCAGCGGCTTGCCCTTGCGCATTACCGAAGAGCGCAACTGCCAGCGCCTGGCCACGCCCGATCCCCGCCTGAATGAGCTGTTGCAGCCGTTGCTGGACCGCTGGAGCGCCGGTGAAATCGATCTGTCACAGATCCAGGTTACCGCTCAGCACAGTGAGACCGGCAGTGACACCGGGCAGGCACCGGGGGCACCGGGGGAAACCGGGGGCGACTACCAGGCAACCGTTGCGGCATTGCCCAGCTGGCCGCTGGATCGCACACCGGTAAGCCTGATACTGATTCTGCTGTGTTTCGTCGGCTGGTTCCTGGCCAGTGACAGTTTTGCGCGGCAGCTGATCATCCTGCCCGATCGCGGCGCGGACTTTTCCCTCGCCACGTCCTCTCTCGCCTGGCACTTCGCCAATGGTGAATACTGGCGACTGTGGACGCCGGCTATCCTGCATTTCTCCCTGCCCCACGCGCTGTTCAATGCGTTGGGCATATGGATCGTCGGCCGGCCGCTGGAAGTGCGTGCCGGCAGCGGGGTATTCATTGTTGCGGTGCTGGTGAGTGCTGCGGTGGCCAACCTGGCACAGTACTGGTGGTCGCCGGGAACGATTTTCGGCGGCATGTCGGGCGTGGTGTATGCACTGGTAGGCTGCGTGTTTGTCCTGCAACGGCGGCACCCGGAGTGGCTGGAAGTCCCGCGTGGTATCGTTGCGGTGGCAGTGGGCTGGCTGTTAGTTTGCGCCACCGGCCTGGTCACACTGCTGGTCGGTGTCGGTGTGGCCAATGCGGCGCACATGGGCGGGTTTGCCTGCGGCGTTGCGCTCGCGGCAGTCTATTGCCTCGCCGGCGGGGACCGCCATTTCACCAATGACGACGGGGCTGCCTGATCCAAAATGATTCTGTTGATCGTCTATGTGCTGATCGCGCTGGGTTTTTCCTTCCTGTGCTCGATCGCGGAGTCCGTGATTCTCAGTGTCAGTACGCCCTATGTGAGCCTGCTCGAGCGTGAGGGGCACCGCTCGGGGCGAGTGCTGCGGGAGCTGAAGCAGGATATCAACGCGCCGCTCGCCGCTATCCTCACCCTGAACACCGTTGCCCACACCGCCGGCGCCGCCGGTGCCGGTGCCCAGGCGGCAGCGGTATTCGGCAGCCAGTACCTGGGGATTGCCTCGGCCATCCTCACGCTGCTTATCCTGGTTTTTTCCGAGATCATCCCCAAGACCCTGGGGGCCTTTTACTGGCGCCAGCTGGCGCCGGCTACGGCCTATGCCCTGCGCGGCCTGGTGTGGCTGCTGTACCCGTTTGTGAAGATGTCCGAGTGGCTGACCCGTGGTCTCTCCCACGGCCCCACCCTGACCGGTTTCAGCCGCGAGGAATTTGCGGTGATGGCGCAGCTGGGAGAGGAAGAGGGACAGCTCGAGGCCCAGGAGTCCAGCATCCTGCGCAACCTGTTTTTCACCCTGCGCGACCACTCGGTGCGGGAAGTGATGACACCCCGTACGGTGGTGTTCTCCCTGTCCCAGGATGCCACCGTGGGGGAATCCTATGACGAGGTGGAAAAGAGCCGCTTCTCCCGGCTTCCCATTTACGAGCAGCAGGACCCGGATTGCGTAGTGGGCTTCGTCCTCAAGCAGGACCTGCTGCTGGCCTACGCCCGCGGTGGGGAGAAGGAAAAACTGTCGACTTTTCGCCGCGACATGTTGATGTTGCCGGAGACCGCCACCATCTACCAGGTATTCCAGAAGATGATGCGCCGGCGCGTACAGATCAGCGCGGTGGTGGATGAGTACGGCAGCCTGGAAGGGCTGGTGACGCTGGAAGACATTCTCGAGACCCTGCTGGGCGAGGAAATCGTCGACGAGGCAGACAAGACCGCCGACCGCCAGGAAGTGGCCAAGCGACTGTGGCGCTGGCGCTCCAAGCGATACGGGCTCAAGGTGGATGAGGAGGCGGACCGCGATGGGGAAACGGAGGCCGAGGGGGGTAGCCCCGCGGATGACGAGGAAGCCTCGCGGGGCGATGACCCGGACCAGCAGTCGCGGGGATGAGTCGATCCGGCGGTGCGGAACCCGTTACCGGGATCCCGGTCAAAATTTGTTGTCGGCAGTAAACCGCTTCGCGGTACTGCCGGCATTTTTACCCGAGGGCACCGCAGGTGTGTGAGCGTGCGTAAGAACCTGGCGTTTATTCTGCTGCAATCGGTACTGCTGTGTTCGGCGGTGCTGGCAGGGCCCGTGTCGCCGGGAACTGATCGCATCGACCTGGCGGGGCAGTCCCCGGGTGATCTCCAGTATTCCCCGCTTTTCTCTCCCGACGGTGATACCGACTCGCTACCGCCGCGCAGCAGCGGCCCACTCTCTGCAACTCCCTTTCCCCGCGCCGTAACCTCTGCGCGGAAGATCGGCCGGGCACAGCCCCGGACGCGAACCGCCAATGCCATCCGGGCACCCCCGTTCACGGCTTAACTTCTCTCCCACCAAGTAACCGGGCGCCAGTGCGGCCGCCCAACCGATTTTGCAGGCACGGGCCACCGCCCGGCGATCGCCCGTGCAAGAGAGTTATGCCATGAAAAACCTGGATTTCGTTCCGCTCGAAACGGCGGACAAACTCGTCTTTCCCGAGGAGTTCTGTGAACTGCACCTGGACTCCCCGGCCCTGAGCTTCATTACTGACTTCAAGGATCACCACCCGGCAATCCTGACCCCCTCGGTGCCGGCCCTGGAAGCATCCCGGCTGATGCGGGCCGGTCACCTGGGGGCCGTGCTGGTGCTGGACCGGCAGGGGGAATTTGTCGGCCTGTTGAGCGACGACGATATTTCCTACCAGCGGGTGATGCAGCGCGTGGCTGCGGGGCAGCTGCGCCAGGAGCTGACGGTGGGCGACCTGATGCGCCCGCGCCGGGAGCTGCAGTTGCTCAGTTACCCACAGGTGGAAAGCTGCACCATCCGGGAAGTCCTCCAGGCCATGCGCCGGGAGGGGCAGCCCTGTTGCCTGGTGGTGGACCGCGACCTGCACCATGTGCGCGGCCTGGTCAGTGCGATGGATGTGGCCCGGCGTCTGCACGCCGATATCCATATCGAGGCACAGCCCACCGTGGCGGGCATGCTGCGCTCGGTATCGGCCACCAGCTGAGTCTGTAGCCAGTGGTGCGCGGCCGGGGGCCGCGCACCCTGTCAGGAAGCCGGGTCGACGATGTCGCCCAGGCTGTTATTGACCCGGTACCAGCCGGTGACGCTATAGCGTGGCCGGTTAACGGTGAGCACCTCGTGGGGAAATTCCTCGCTCAGGAAAATCACCATCTGGCCAAAGCGCGGTGCCACTTTCAGCAGGGGTGGCGCGTCTGCAGCAGAACCTTCCTCACCCGCGGGATAGATCGCCAGCTCGCCGCCATCGCGGGGCTGCCAGTTCGGGGTCAGGTAGAGCACGGTGCTCAGGACCCGGTTGGTGCTGCCCTGGAAGGAGTCCAGGTGTTTTTTGTAAAAGGTGCCGCGGTCGTAGTAGGCGTAATGGCACTCGTAATCGAACAGGCCCAGGAACAGCCGCCGGTTGAGTCCCTCGCGCAGGGTTTCCATCCACGACAGGTAGGTGTTGACCGAGGGGTTGGTGTTATCGAGCCAGTAAATCTCGTCGCTGCGCACAAAGCGGTTCAGCTGGTGTTCCTCTTCCCGGCCGATACCGGCACGGCGGAAATGCTCGCGGTCGATGGAGCGGAAATGGCGCAACAGGCCCCCCAACGCGGCGGGTGGCAGCGGCGCGGGCAGTACGACATAGCCGTCGGCGCGCAGTGCCGCGGCGATCCGGTCAATGGGGTCGCCGTCCCGGGGGCCGCAGGGGCGGTCGTCGGTGGCGCGCAAGGCAATGTTCAATAGGGGAGGCTCCGGGCTGGTGGCGAACGGGTGTCGCTGCGAGGGACTTATACACCCAAACCCCCGGGTTGCAAAGCTTTCCCTTCCCCATATCGGGCTCCCCGCCCGGCGGCGCCCCGCCTCACGGAATCTTTGTCGGTGAGCGGGCCGTGGTACAGGTTTAAGTCCCGTTGCCTGCTAGGCTTGCAGAAGATCGCCATCTGGTAACGGCGGCGGCGCGGCCGGTAGAATACGCGGCTTTCTAACAGACAGATTCGAGAACAAAAGATGGGAAACAGAACGCCTCTGTATGACGCGCATGTCGCCATGGGCGGCAAAATGGTCGACTTCGGTGGCTGGGATATGCCGCTGCACTATGGTTCGCAGCTGGAAGAGCACAACAAGGTGCGCACCGCGGCGGGCATGTTCGATGTGTCCCACATGACCGTCGTGGATATCGACGGCGACGGCGCCCGCGATTACCTGCGCTACCTGCTGGCCAACGACGTGGCCAAGCTGGACGGCAAGCCGGGCAAAGCCCTCTACACCGGTATGCTGAATGAGCGCGGTGGGGTGATCGATGACCTGATCGTGTACCTGCGCGACCCGGGCTACCGGGTGGTGGTCAACTGTGCCACCCGCGAGAAAGACCTGGCCTGGATGCAGGAGCAGGCGCAGCAGTTTGATGTCACCCTGACCGAGCGCCCGGAGCTGGCCATGGTGGCGATCCAGGGCCCCGAGGCCCTGGACAAGGCCAAGGAGGTGCTGGGCATCGAGTGGACCGCGGCCATTGACGATCTCAAGCCGTTCCAGAGTGTCGCCCGCGGTGAGTGGTTCGTGGCCCGCACCGGCTATACCGGGGAAGACGGCCTGGAAATCATGCTGCCGGCGGAAGACGCCGACGGTTTCTGGCGCGCCCTGGAAAAGGCCGGCGTGGCTCCCTGTGGCCTCGGCGCCCGCGATACCCTGCGTCTCGAGGCGGGCATGAACCTGTACGGCCACGAGATGGACGATGACACCTCGCCGCTGGCGGCGAACATGGGCTGGACCATTGCCTGGGAGCCGGAAGAGCGCAAGTTCATCGGCCGCGAGCCGCTGGAAGCGGAAAAAGCCGCGGGCCGGAAGCAGAAGCTGGTAGGCCTGGTGCTGGAAGAGCGCGGCGTGCTGCGCGCCGGCCAGGTGGTAAAAGTGGACGGCAGCGACGAGGCCGGTATCATCACCAGCGGTACTTTTTCGCCGACCCTGGGTCACTCCATCGCCATGGCCCGCGTGCCGGCGAGTACCGGTGACCGGGCCCAGGTGGAAATCCGTAAGAAGCTGGTGCCGGTGAAAGTGGTCAAGGCCAGCTTTGTGCGCAACGGCAAGTCGGTTATCTGACGCCGGGAAAATGACAAGCGACCGGCGCGGTGCCAGGCAGGCATCCCGCGCCGGTTTTACCGAATGAGAAATGCTTAATCGAGGGATCACAGCATGAGCGAAATCCGCAACGAACTGAAATACCTCTCCAGCCACGAGTGGGCGCGCCTGGAGGAAGACGGCACCGTGACCATCGGCATCAGCGATCACGCCCAGGATGCGCTGGGCGATGTGGTCTTTGTCGAGACCCCGGAAGTGGGCACCAACCTGGCTGCCGGCGACGAGGCCGGTGTGGTGGAGTCGGTAAAGGCCGCCAGCGATATCTACGCGCCGGTCTCCGGTGAGGTGGTCGAGGTAAACGAGGCGCTGGAAGACGCCCCGGAAACCGTCAACTCCTCACCTTACGACGAGGGCTGGTTCTTCCGCGTCAAGCCCAGCGATACCAGTGAGCTGGACAACATGCTGGACGCCGATGCCTACCGTGCCGAGTCCGAAGAGGGCTGATCACCGGCAGGGCAGCAAAAAGCCGCAACGGGAAACCGGTGCGGCTTTTTTTGTGCCTGCTTTTGCGCCCGCAACCCTGCCGGCGGTTACTGGGGCTGTAACAGTGCCTTCAGGCCGATGCCCTTGAGGTACCCGGCCAGGGTCTCCTCGATTTCCTCCGGGCACTGCATATCCAGTACACGTTCCAGCAGGCGCTCGGTATCGGCCCGGGTCACCGCGCGCAGGGCTGCCTTGACCCGCGGCAGGTTGGTGGCATTCATCGACAGCACGTCATAGCCCATGGCGAGCAACAACAGGGCCCCGCCGGGATCGCCGGCCAGCTCGCCGCAGATGCCCACCTTGGTGCCGGCCTCGTGACCGGCGGTGATGACATCCCGCAGTGCCCGCAGCACTGCCGGGTGCAGGGAGTGGTAGATTCCCGCCACGCGGCTGTTGTTGCGGTCCACCGCCAGCAGGTATTGGGTGAGGTCGTTGCTGCCCACGGACATGAAGTCGACCCGTTCGGCCAGTTCGCGCGCCTGGTACACGGCCGAGGGAACCTCGATCATGATGCCCAGCGGCGGCATGGCAATATCGAAACCCTCGTCGACCAGTTCCCCGTGGGCCCGCTCCACCAGCTTGCGCGCAGCCTCCACCTCGGCCACGCCGCTGATCATCGGCAGCATGATGCGCAGGTTATCCAGGCCCAGGCTGGCCTTCATCATCGCGCGCACCTGGGCCAGGAAGATTTCCGGGTGGTCCAGGGTCACGCGGATACCGCGCCAGCCCAGGAAGGGGTTGGTTTCCTCGATGGGGAAATAGGCCAGGGCCTTGTCGCCGCCGATATCCAGGGTGCGCATGGTGACCGGTCGCGGGGCGAAGGCCTCCAGCTGTTCCCGGTAGATTTCCCGCTGTTCCTCCTCGGACGGGAAGCGGTCGCGCAGCAGGAAGGGAACCTCGGTGCGGTAGAGCCCCACGCCCTCGGCACCGCGCTCCAGCGAGCGCACCACGTCCGCCATCAGGCCGGTATTGACCCACAGGCGCACCCGGTGGCCGTCGGCGGTTTCGCCGGGGAGGCTGGCCAGGTGATCCAGGTTGCGCGCCAGCTCCCGCTCTTCCTCGACGATACTGTCGTAGCGGCGCCGCAGCTCCGGGCTGGGGTGCACGAACAGCTCGCCGCGGTAGCCGTCCACCACCAGGTCCTCGCCGTCGATGCGCTCGAACGGCAGTTCCTGGGCCCCCATGACAGCGGGCAGGCCCATGGCGCGGGCAATGATGGCCACGTGGCTGTTACCCGAGCCCCTCACAGAAACCAGGCCGATCAACCTGTCCCGGGGCACCTGCGCCAGTGCCGCGGCGGTGAGTTCCTCTCCCACCAGGATGGTGTTTTCGGGATAGTCCCGCTCGATCTGCTGTTGCTGGCGCAGGTGCATCAGCACGCGGGCGCCAAGATCCCGCACGTCGGCGGCGCGGTCGCGGAAGTAGGAATCGGACATGGCCTCGAAGCGGCGCACATGCTCCAGCATTACCTCTGCCCAGGCGCGGCTGGCGGTAAGCTGCTGGCGGATGCGCTCGGAGACCTCGACCGCGATGGAACTGTCATCGAGCATGCTGATATAGGCATCGAACAGTGCCCGCTCCTCGCGGTTGAGATCCCCCTTGAGCCGCTCGCCCACCTCGCGGATCTCCGCGCGGGCATTGGCCAGCGCCTGGTGGAACAGCTCCAGTTCGGCGTCCACGTCCATGCAGCAGGCGAAGGGCACCGTTGCCAGGTTGGCGGGGGGCGCGACGATATGCGCGCGGCCGATCGCCACCCCGGGTGAGGCGGCGAGGCCGCTGAACTTGGCCTCCCGCCGCTGCTGGCCAATGGCGGCCAGGGCGCCGGTGGCCTCCGCGTGGGCGATGACACCGGCCAGCTGGGCTGACAGGGTGACCAGGAAGGCCTCTTCACCCTCATCGAAGCGCCGCTGTTCGGCCTGCTGCACGACCAGTACCCCCAGGACCTGCCGGTGGTGAATGATGGGGGTGCCCAGGAAAGCGCTGAAACGCTCCTCGCCGGTGGCCGGGAAGTAATGGTAGGCGGGGTGGGCCTCGGCGCGCTCGAGGTTGATCGGCTCCTCGCGGGTGACCACGTTGCCCACCAGGCCCTCACCGGGGGCCAGGTGCACATTGCCCACGGCATCGGGGTTGAGGCCACGGGTCGCCATCAGCACGTAGGTGCCGGACTGGTTATCGCGCAGGTATACGGAGCAGACCCGGGTGTGCATGACCTCGCGCACGCGCCGCACGATAATATCCAGCACCGCGGGCAGGTCGCGTGCCGCGTTGACTTCCTGAACGATACTGCGCAGAGATCCGAGCAAAGGCCTGTCCTCGCCGTGAAGCGGAAGTGTCGGCCGGCCATTCCCGGGCCGGGACGATCGGGGCCGGGCGGGCAGGACTATTCCCGCTCGCCCAGCCAGCGTTTCTCCAATTGTATTTGCTGTGGCGCCAGTTCGGTAAGCGCGCGGCGGTACACCTCGCGCTTGAAGGCCACCACCTTGTCCAGGGGGTGCCAGTAGCTGACCCAGCGCCAGTGGTCGAACTCGGGCTTGTAGCCGTTGTTGAAGCTGATGACACTTTCCGGGGCCCGCAGCTGCAGCAGGTACCACTTCTGCTTCTGGCCGATACACAGCGGTTCCGATCGCCGGCGCACCAGGCGCTTGGGCAACCGGTAGCGCAACCAACCCCTGGTACAGGCGATCATGCTCACCTGGTCACGGGTAAGCCCGATTTCCTCGTATAGCTCCCGGTACAACGCATGCTCCGCGGACTCGCCCGGGTTGATGCCGCCCTGCGGAAACTGCCACGCGTCCTTGCCGCCCACCCGCCGTGCCCAGAGCGCCTGGCCGCGCTCGTTCAGCACAATGATGCCGACATTGGGGCGGAAGCCCTCCGCGTCGATATTACTGCTGTTGTCGCCGCCCGAGCCGTGCGCCTTGCGGTTACCGGCGCTGTTGCCGGTGGCGGGGCTGTTGGTGCGGTTGGACTTGGCGGATCTGCGGCGGTTTTTTCGCCCGGCTTGCTTTGGCTTGCCGTCGCCCAAATTCCCGTCCTCTAAACTGTGTCTGCGCGGCCCAGACGCCGCGCAATCTTGCCCAGCATTGTTCCACAGCGGGGGACATTACTGCAATTCAGTGAAACGGATCCTGTGAACAGCTCCCGGGACGGGTAAAATTGCCCGCCGCAATGGTCCGAAGTGTGGGCTGTGTGGCGGCGAATTAATCTATGCCGACTATATTTGAATAGGGAGTGCGCGGTGCACCTGGCTATTTTTGACCTGGATAACACCCTGATTGGAGGGGACAGCGACTACGCCTGGGGCGAGTTCCTGGTAGAGCGTGAGCACGTCGACAGTGATCGCTATCGCTCCGCCAATGATCGTTTCTACCGGGATTACCAGCGCGGTGAACTGGATATCTTCGCCTACCTCGAGTTCGCGCTCGAGCCGCTGGCGCAAATCTCGCGGGCGCAGCTGGCCAACCTGCAGCGGGAGTTCATGGAGGAGGTGGTCAGCGAGATCTGGCTGCCGCAGGCGGAGGAGCTGATCGCCCGGCACCGGCGCCAGGGTCATCACATCATGATCATTACCGCCACCAACCGGTTTGTGGTGGAGCCGATCGCCGCGCGCCTGGGGGTGGACACCCTGCTGGCCACCGAACCCGAGGAGGTGGAGGGGCGCTTTACCGGTAAGGTGGTGGGCGAGCCCTGCTACCAGAACGGCAAGGTGCTGCGGCTCGAACAGTGGCTGGCCGGCAACCCCGACTACCGCCGCGGGGAAAAGTGGTTTTACAGCGACTCGATCAATGACCTGCCGCTGTTGAAGACGGTCGAGCACCCGGTAGCGGTGGACCCGGATGCAACGCTGCGTGCCGAGGCAGAGCAGCGTGGCTGGCCGATAATCAGCCTGCGCGAACCGCTGGAATAACCGGCAGGCGCAGCGAAATTTTGACAAGCCGGGGCCCCGGGCGCCGGAACCGAAGCTTTGCAATTGCTTGACGTGGGGATTTGTGTGACTGGATCAATCGTTCTCAAGCGTGTCTCAGCGGCCCTCGCCATCCTGCTGGGCCTGGGCCTGGCTGGCTGTGACAGCCGCCGGGCGGAAGAGCCGCAGCAGGAGGCGCCGGCGGTGAAGACACCGCCAGCCATCGACCGCAAGGTGGCCGAACGTTTTTCGCATACGATGTGGCAGGCGGGGGAGGCCCAGCTGATTGATGTGCGTGCCTCCGTGGAGGCCCTGAACCGGGCGCTCACCACCCTGTTGGACAGGCCCAGTGAAGACCACCTGGAGTCCGCCAAGCTGGCGTGGCTGGATGCCCACCGTGAATTCGCCGCCGCACTGCCCTACATCCAGCTGGCCTTTGCACCGGCTGAATTGCGCGATGAGGGCCGCGAGCTGGTACTTTCCATGGACAGCTGGCCGGTGCAGCCCGGCTACCTGGACACGGTACCCGGCTATTCGGAGAGCGGTATCGTCAATGACACCGCAGTGGAGCTTACCCTGGCCAACCTGCGCCGGCAGCATCGACTGACTGCCCACGAGGAGGCCAGCACCGGCTTCCATGCCCTGGAGATCATGCTCTGGGGCCCCACCAGCGAGCGCAGTGCGGACCAGTTCCAGGCCGCGTCCGCGGGTGAGCAGCCAGAGGCACTGGCAGCCAACCGCCGGCGCCAGCTCACGCGGCTCATGGGCGAGGCGCTGGCAGAGGACCTGGCGGGGCTGGAGCGCCGCTGGCCGTTTACAATGAATGACCTGTCGCGCCACTTCCTGGCCCTGGACCCGGTGGCGCGCCTGCAGCAGGTACGGGCCTCACACCTGCGCACGCTGGATGAGGAGCTGTTGCGGCGGCTGCCGGAAAGCTCTGAGAGCGATGTGGAGAGCGGTCGTGCGGCGGACTCCAAGCAGGCGATCCTGGCCATGCTGGGAAGCCTGGAAGCCGCCTGGGTGCCCAACGAGGGGCCCGGCCTGGCAGACCTGTTGCTCGACCCGCGCCAGCGCGAGGCACTGGCCGAGCGATTTGAGGTGCTGGAGGAGTTGCTGCTGAAAATGGAGGACCCGGTGGAGCTGGCCGAGCTGGGGCAGCTTGCCAGGGCACGGGAGCTGCTGGAGGAAATTGCCAGCCTGATGTCCGGCCGCGCGGAGATCCCCGCGGGGGAAGACGAGGTCACCCCGGTTTCCCTCACGACTGAACAGTGAACCCCGGATTCCCGGTGCCCCTGCCTGCGCCGGAAGCGATGATTCTGCTACCCCGGAAACGACAAACCCCGGCCTGGGCCGGGGTTTGCTTTATGGGCTGCGTGCGCCGTATTACCAGCTACGAACCGGACCGGTATCGACGTGCACAAAGCCGCTCTTCGGGTAGTGGCCTACACCACCGGCCTTGAGGTCCATGGCCGCCCGGCGCAGTTTGGAGGTGCTGATACCCGGGAAACGGATATCGAGCGCCATGCCGCGGGTGTGGTAGCTGCGTCGTGCAACACCGCGGCCCTGTGCGCGCAGTTTGGCGTTGGTCTTGGGTGAACGGTAGCCGGAGATAATCTCCACGGTGCCGTTAAAGCCCAGTTTTTCCTTCAGCTTGTAGACAATGTCGAACAGCTCCGGGTCCATGCGCGTAACTTCGTTGGCGCGGTGGTCGCGCAGCAGACGGTTGAACTGCTTCAGGCCGCTGCTATCGTACTTACCATTCGACCAGAAGGCGGTGTTCAACGTCTCACCGGTGTGCAGGTTGCGCATTTTCAGAGTGCGGGCATTGCCCACTTTTGCGAATGTCGGTCCGGCAGTGACCGCAGCCGCTGTAGCACAGGTAACTGCCAGGAATCGACGTCTGGATGGATTGTTCATACCCTGTTTCCGCCTCGTCATGTGTTTCTCTTCAGTCGCTCGCGGCTCCCTGCAGTTAGTTGCTTTGGGCGCCATCGAGCACGGGAATAACTGTACGAAAAATAACCAGGCGTTACAAACCTTTTACGGGTCATTACAAAAGGATCGTAAAACAGGTTTGGCAATATTGTTCCAATAGGCTAATGGCGCAGGGGATTTTTCCGGCTTCATTGGCCATGCAGCCCCTAAAAAATGAGACAGCGTTGTCATTTGGCGGTTTTGCACTGAAAAATAATTTTTTTGTGACCGCAGGGTGCCAGTTTGGGCCCATCGCGGAATGACTGCCTGGTGTGGCGGAAATCAGCGGAATACCAGTTGCGTACAGCTGAACCGACCGGTCAGTGGGTGACGTTTGCGGGCTGGTCGCGGTGGTAGATGTCCCGCCGGAACTGGGGGCGGCCGTCCTTGTCGATCCAGGCCGTGAGGTAGGTAATGAAGAGGCGTGCCGGCTTCTTTACGCGGATGTTCATGATTTCGGTGCCGGTGGTGACCTGGGCGATACGGGTGCGGTCCCAGCCCTGCTTGCGCAACAGGGCGTAGGCCAGTTCCTCGGGATGTTCGAGGCGCACACACCCGTGGCTGAATGCCCGCTGGTGCTCCTCGAACAGGCTCTGGGCCTGGGTGTCGTGCAGGAAGATCGATTGCTTGTTGGGCAGCACGAACTTGACCCGGCCCAGGGTATTGCCGGGACCGCTTATCTGGCGCAGGGTGGCGTGGCCATGTGCTGCGCGGTCAATACTGTCCGGGGATATGGTGGTGGTGTTGCCACTGCGGTAGGACACTACCCGGTAACCGCGATTGTGCATCGCCTCGGGATTGTTGCGTGCCTTGGGCAGGAGGTCGGTGAGCAGGATGCTGCGCGGCACGGTCCAGGTTGGATTGAAGACCACATTGGTGATACGGCTGGTGATCGGCGGGGTGCGGGTGCTGCTCTTGCCCACCACCGTGCGCATACCCAGCACCTCGCGGCCGTCCTCGATCAGTTGCAGGCGGTAGTCGGGAATATTGACCAGCACATAGCGATCCCGGTCCGGCAGCGGCAGTTTCTCCCAGCGCTCTGCATTCAACTCCAGCTGGTGTGCCCGAACGGCGGGGCTGATTGCGAGTTCGGCCAGGGTTGCCTCGCCTGCGTCACCGGTTACCTCGAGCCCGTGGCGTCGCTGGAAGCGCTCCACCGCACTCTGCACTGCACTGTCGTAGCGGCTCGCATCCGGCGGTAACAGGGTGATGGGGCCGGGCAGGCCGCGGTAGTCGCCCAGCAGCTGCAGCAGTTCCCGCAGCTGTTCGACACGGCGATCGCGATCACCGGGCTGTAGTGCTGCGCCCTCGCCGACAGGCTGCCAGCGATCCTGCATTTCCCGGTAGCGCGACGCCTCGGCGCGCAGCTGTTCGGCGGCGCGGCGGGAATCGGCTGGCGGGCTGATGGCGATGGCGGATGCGGCGAGAGCACCGGTCAGGGCGATTGCCACGAAGCCGGAGAGGCAGCGTCGCCAGTAACTCATGGAAATGGCCATGTTTACTCAGCCGCCCGGGCGGCATCCTCCGGATCCCGGTCGTAGATGTCGCGCCGGAACTGCAGCATGCCCTCTTCATCCACCCATGCAGTCCAGTACACGATGTAAACCGGCAACGGCTGTTCCAGTGGCACGCCACGGGTACGGCGGGTGTTCAGGTAGTGCTGGATCCGGTTTTCGCTCCAGTTATTCTGCTCCGCGAGCATCAGGCGGGCGAATTCCAGCGGTTTTTCCAGCCGGATACAGCCGTGGCTGAAGGCGCGCTCATTTTTCTTGAACAGGTGCTTGCTGTTCGTGTCGTGCAGGAAAATGGCCTCGCGGTTGGGGATTAAAAACTTGACCCGCCCCAGGGCATTACCCGGGCCACCCTTCTGGTGCAGCATCACCTTGCCCCGGCGGATCGCGGCGATATTGCCGCGGGTAAAGGGGACGGAACGGCCGCGGTGGTTGACCAGGCGGTAACCGTTGGCTGTGAGGTTGGCGCTGCCCTTGGGCAGTAGCTCGCGCAGGGCGATATTCTGGGGCACGCGCCAGACCGGGTTGAAGATCACCCGGGTCATGCGGGTCGCAATCTGCGGGGTGGCATGCTTGGGTTTGCCCACTACCACCCGCATGCGGAAAGCCTCCCGCTCACCGTCCATCAGGCGCAGCTGGTAGTCCGGGATATTGACCAGGATAAAGCGCGGACCCAGTTCCCGCGGCATCTGTTGGAGGCGCACCAGGTTCGCAGTGAGGGTCTCCACCCTCTTTGCCGGGGCCACGTTCAGGTGGCTGCGGGTGGCATCATCCACCAGCCCGTTATCCCGCAGGCCGTGGCGGCGCTGGAAGCGCTGGGTGGCCTGTTGCAGGCGCGGGTCATATTCGTCCGGGTTGTGTGCCGGGCCGTCGTGGTCCTCCAGGGTGTAATCCCCATACTGCATAAGCAGGCTCCGCAGCTGTACGACCCGCGGGTCGCGCGCTCCCGGTGCCAGTGCCGGGCCGTCGGCAAGCGGCTGCCAGTCATCGCCCGCCGCCAGCGAGCGATAGCGTTCCAGCTCTTCGCGGAGCAGGGTGTGTTGGCGGCCGTAAGGGGCAAACGGGTCGGAGAGGTCGGCAATGGCGCTGGCAACGGGTGTGTCAGCGGTGCTGCCGATCAGTGGCTGGGGCGCAGTAAGGCCCAGGGCCAGTGCGAGCGCCAGGGCGCTACAGTGGCGAATTGACGCAAATGTGCGGGAACGGAACGGATTGTCGGCACCCATGACTTACCCCTGTGAGACGGAAACGGTCAGGCGGACTGAACGCCGTGCTCACAGTGATAATTAATGCATGGGCCCGAACCAATACCTATGGGGAATGCGCCGGGAGCCCTCTTCGCTCAAAAAGGCATATGCATGGCCCGGCGGGGGCTCCGCCGGGCACCGGGGTCAGAACTGGTTGGCTGCAAGCCCGTCTTTGCCGTAGATATCCGGCCGGAAGTGCAGCTCGCCCTGGCCATCGACCCAGGCTGTCCAGTAAGTCACGTAGACCTTCACATTGTCCTCCATCTTCACCTCGGTGGTTTCATCACCGGTGGTGAGCTGGTTGATGCGCCACTGGTCCCAGTCACCCTGGGGCCGCAGCAGGGCCTCGGCGAGGTGGCGGGGTTTTTCCAGCCGGATACAGCCGTGGCTGTAATCGCGGTCGGTGAGGGAGAACAGGCTGCGCGCGCGGGTGTCGTGCAGGTAGATATCATCGGTGTTGGGGATCTCGAACTTCACCCGGCCGAGGATGTTCTGCTCGCCACCCAGCTGGCGCATCAGGTAGGACCCGGCACCGGCCGCGGACAGGTTCTTGGAGGTCAGGGGCAGGTGCTCACCGCTGCCGCTGACCACCCGGTACCCCATGTTTTCCATTCCCTGGGGGTTGGCCCGGGCCTTGGGCAGGATCTCGTTGACCAGGATGCTGCGCGGTACCGTCCAGGTGGGGTTGAACACCACGCGGCTGACACGGGTCTTGATCTCCGGTGTGGCGTGCTTCTTCTTGCCCACCACCACATTCATGGACAGGCGAATGCGGTCGTCCTCGACGTAATAGAGTTCGTAGGCGGGCACATTGACCTGGATAAAGCGGTCCCCCAGGGTTGCCGGGAGTTCCCGCCGGCGGCGGATGTTCTTCTCGATGATATGTGCCCGGGCAGTCGGCGACAGGTTGAGGCGCTTGCGGGTCTCACGACCGACGATACCGTCGGACTTGAGCCCGTGCCGGCGCTGGAAGCGCAGCACGGCCTCGTGCAGGCGCCGGTCAAAGTGATTGCTGTTGGCCTCGCCGTAATAGCTGCGGTAGTCGCCGTACAGGGAAAGCAGGTTGCGCAGGTGGGCGACATGCGGGTGCTTGGCGCCGATGGTCATGGCGGGTCCCGCCGGGATCGGGCGCCAGCGGCCACTGGCGGCAATGCTGCGGTAGAGCGCGAGCTGCTCGCGCAGGGCCTGTTCGTCACCGCCATAGGGGGTATTTTCCTCGATGAAGGGCCCCTCGCTGTGATCCGGCACGCGGCCCACCTGGGGCTGGCCGTCACTGTTGCCGTAGCTGCGCTGGCCATTGCGCGGGGGCAGGCCACCGGGGGCAAAACGCGATGTGCGGGGCTGGCTGTAGTGGCGCGAGCGGTCGATATTGCGGCTGCGGGTGTAGTGTCGATAGCGGTCGATGCCCGTGCCGCGGCGAGTCTCGGCGCTGCGGTCATAACCACGGAAATACTTGCGACCGTCGGTGCTGGCCTGGCGGGGCGCAGTGTAAGCCACCAGCGCGAAGCCGCCTTCACCGTTGTGCACCGGGGTGATGTCGCGCTGCTGGCGCGTGCGCGGCTTCATCTTGTCCAGCTGTGTGTCCTGGGCGTAGGAGACGAAGGCATCGGTTAGCAGGACATCGAGCACTGCCGCCATCTGCAGGCGCTGTGGGGTGTCGCGCAGGGTGCGGTCGAAGTAGCCCAGGTGGTAGCGGTAATCCACCATGCTGCTGGGATTGCCGGAACTGGAGGCCGTGAGCTGCTTGAGCAGGTCATTGGCGGTATCGCTGAGGCTGTAGTTGTCGAACCACAGCAGCCGATAATCGGTGCGCTCGTAGATGCGGCGCACCGCCACGGGATTGAAAATGGGATCCTGGGCTGGCCAGGAGTCGGGATTTTCAACCAGCCAGCGAATCAGGTGCGGGCGCACGGCATTTTCCGGTAGCACCGGTACCGTCTTCTGGTTCGCGGTAAAGGCGTAATAAAGGGCAACAAGGCACAGACTGCCAAGCATTAACAGTGGCAGTAAAGACTTGCGTTTGTGGCGCTCAGGGTTGAAATACGACATGGTACCTCAGCGATGCTGCAGGGCCCGGTGCTCTGTCATGTTGAGACGCCGGGCGCCAGATCGTTCATACCTTCCCAACCTGCGGCGAGCCCGTCCTGTTGTTCGTCGATAGTGACTTATCGACGGCCCGCCTTTGTCTTGCGTCCCGCGCGACGTTCCTTTTTATGGGCCAGCCAGTGCGCGCTGTTGCGCGTATATCAACATTGGCCGGCCCGTGAAATTAAGTATGGCAACAAATCCGGGATTTGCTTGGCGCCTGGTTCATTTCACCTTATGTGACAGCGCTATTTGGGACTAACAGGTCAAATATTGACCGGGGTTCAGCCGTGAGCGCTGTCTCCGGGGTGGGCGGTAATGATCGCGACGGCAGGGATGGGCGCGGGACAGGGGGGGCAGGCACCGCAGGAATGCGGGTAGCTGTTGGGGGTGATGGGGGAGCCACAGCAGCTTCCCCCGTCAGTGGGGGGACAGGGTGAAGTGCCGCAGTGGGCCCGACTGGCCGGTCTCGGTGAAAGTCTGTTCCCAGAACTGTGTGACGCCGTCCCGGTCAACCGCCACCAGCGTGCTGGCGCGGGTGCCATAGACGTCCGGCGGAGTCTTGTCGCCATCGCGGGGAACAGCAAGTTCGCCGCGCTCGATATGCACAAACATCGGCGACAGGGCCCGTTCGAGCGCCCTTCCCACGCCGGTATCCGGTAGCTCTTGCACAGGGGCTGGCTGCCGGTCGCCGAGCAGCGCCAGGGCCGGGGTGACGAAATTGTCCTGCCCGAGGCCCGTACCCAGTCCTGCCACCAGCTGCGCCAGTTGCGCCCGGCCCCTGACCACCTTGGGCCAGGGCGCATCCGGTGCGCCGTTGGAGATACCGTGCACCCCGGGGGCGAAAGCAAAAGCCGGGTGCCGGTTGCCGGCGCAGACCAGTTCCGGCTGTTCCCCGAGCTGGAACAGCAGCGCGTTGTAGCCACGGTAGCGCTCTGCCGCAAGTTGTGCGGCAAATTCGCGCGGCTTGTCCGGGCCCAGCAGGAAGTCGCGCGGGATATCCCCGCGGGAGAGCGGCGCGGTGGGTGAGGGCACCTGGGGTTCACGGATGTTGGTCACCGCCGCCACCCGCCCGGCTGCCGCGCCGGCCCAGGTGCCGCCGGCCTCCAGGTCGCGGCCGGCGACGACCCCGGAGTCTCCCCAGTGGTCCGCGGCTGCCGTGGGACGGGCGAAAAACTCATCGCGGTTGGCCGCCAGCAGCAGCGGGTAATGGGGGTGGGTACGGTATGCGAACAGCAGCAGGCACATGCGCGGGCTTTTCCTTCTTGCTTCTCGGCCTGGTTGACATGCCCCGGGCACCGGGCGAGGCGGTGACATTTTGGCAGCAGGCGCGTTTACGCCCATAATACGCCCTTTGCCAACTGAGCCGATTTACCCATGCTGACTTACCCCGAACTCGACCCGGTGGCCGTGGCCATCGGGCCCCTCAAGGTGCACTGGTACGGACTCATGTACCTGGCCGGCTTTGTGGCCGCCTGGTGGCTGGCGCTGCGCCGTGCGGCCAAGCCCTGGACGCCGCTGGTCAAGTCGGAGGTGGAAGACCTGATCCTCTACTGCGCCATCGGTGTCGTAGTGGGCGGGCGCCTCGGTTACATGTTCTTTTATAACTTCCCGCAGTTGCAGGAGGAACCTTTGTCGATCCTGCGGGTGTGGGAAGGCGGCATGAGTTTCCATGGCGGCCTGGTCGGGGTGATGCTCGCGACCACCATCTATGCCCGCAAGATTGGTACAACTTTTATCGACCTGATCGACTTTGTTGCCCCGCTGGTGCCCATCGGGCTGGGGCTGGGGCGGATCGGTAACTTTATCGGCCAGGAACTGTGGGGGCGCCCCACCGACGGGCCCTGGGGCATGGTGTTCCCGCGGGACCCGGAGCTGCTGGCCCGGCACCCGTCGCAGTTGTACCAGGCGTTCCTGGAAGGGCTGGTGCTGTTCGCGGTCCTGTGGTGGTTCTCCCGCAAGCCCCGGCCGCGCCTGGCGGTGGGTGGAGTCTTCCTTCTTTTATACGGGTTCTTCCGCTTCCTGGTGGAGTTCGTGCGGGAGCCCGATGGCCATATTGGTTTCGACCTGTTCGGCTGGATGACCCGTGGCCAGCTGCTGAGCATACCGATGATCCTGGCGGGTATCGCCATTCTGGTATGGAGTTACCGCACCCAGCCACTGGCGGGGGAGCAGAACTCGGTAAAGCCCGGCTCTCAGGCCAAGGGTGGCGCGTAAGAAGCCCTACTGTTTAATTAGGTGTAATAGATGAAGCAATACCTTGAGCTGATGCGCCATGTGCGCGATCACGGCACCCGCAAGGATGATCGTACTGGCACCGGCACCCTCAGCGTGTTTGGTTACCAGATGCGGTTCGACCTGGCCGCCGGCTTTCCGCTGGTGACCACCAAGAAGTGCCACCTGCGCTCAATCATCCACGAGCTGCTCTGGTTCCTGAAGGGCGATACCAATATCGCCTACCTGAAAGAGAACGGCGTCCGCATCTGGGATGAGTGGGCCACGCCGGAGGGAGACCTGGGGCCTGTGTATGGGCACCAGTGGCGCTCCTGGCCCACCGCTGACGGCCGCCACATCGACCAGATCGGGCAGCTGCTGGAGCAGTTGCGGACCCGCCCGGATTCGCGCCGGTTGCTGGTCAGTGCCTGGAACCCGGCCGACCTGCCGGACGAGGGGACCTCCCCGGCCGCCAATGCGGCAGCTGGCCGCATGGCCCTGGCTCCCTGCCACGCGCTGTTCCAGTTCTACGTTGCCGACGGCAAGCTGTCCTGCCAGCTTTACCAGCGCAGCGCAGATATCTTCCTGGGCGTGCCGTTCAATATCGCCTCTTACAGCCTGCTGACACTGATGATCGCCCAGGTCTGTGGCCTGCAGCCGGGGGAGTTTATCCATACGCTGGGTGACGCCCATCTCTATTCCAACCACATGGAGCAGGTGGAGGAGCAGCTCTCCCGCACACCGCTGCCGCAGCCGCAGATGCACTTGAACCCGGAAGTCACCGACCTGTTTGCCTTCCGCTTCGAGGACTTCGAGTTGCGCGGTTACGAGGCGCACCCGCATATCCCGGCACCGGTGGCTGTCTGATGGCGCCGGTAGCACTGATTGCGGCCGTGGCGCGCAATGGCGCCATCGGCATGGGTAACCGCCTGCCCTGGCGTATTTCCGGCGACCTGCAGTACTTCAAGCGCACCACCCTGGGGAAGCCGGTGGTCATGGGGCGCAAAACCTATGAATCCATCGGTCGGCCCCTGCCGGGGCGCGACAATATCGTGATCTCCCGCAACCCGGAGTGGCGTGCGGACGGTGTAATCTGTGTGGCGTCGCTGGATGAGGCGCTGGCGACCGCCTCGGCATCGGCGGCTGCCAGCGGTGCGGAAGAGGTCATGGTCATCGGCGGTGCCGAGATCTACCGGCAGGCGCTGCCACTGGCACGGCGATTGTATCTGACTGAAGTGGATGCCGAGGTCGAGGGGGATGCGTTTTTTCCGGACCTGGGTGACTCTTGGGTCGAGTCTTATCGCGAGTGCTACCCGGCCTCGGAAAAGGACGAATACAACTACTGCTTAGTCCGTTTGGACAGGTCGAAATAGCAGTGGGTTGCACAAAAACTGTACAATCTGTTACTTTTCCTGTCTTCGCACATTGGATTTGCCGCCGCAAATGAGTGCACACGACTCGCAGGTGTTACCTGTTTGTTACTGTGCTACACATGCGGGCTGATACTGTTAAACGGCATTTGAATAATCAAATCGGCTGTTTACAATGTGCGGCTCTTAGCTGTCTTCAAGCCTAAAACTACCGCGTTGTGGCAGCTAACTCATCGCGACCATGTTGTGAAATATTGAACCCACTGGGGGGTCTAATGAAAACCAAGCGATTCATGGCTGTGGCGCTGACCACTGCGCTGTCTGCCGGCGCGCTCTACGGCAGCGTAGCCACTGCGGATACACTCGACAATGTGCTCGCCGTTGGCCAGCAGAAAACTACTGCGGCTCAGGCTTCACAGAAGCGCATTGACAAGATTGCCGAAGAAACCAGCAGCCTGCTGCAGGATTTCAAGGTAGTGAACAAGGAAATTGACGGCCTGCGTGTCTACAACCGTCAATTGGAAAAGCAGCTGGCCAACCAGCTGGCCGTGATCAAGGACCTGGAAGAGTCCATTGAGAACGTTACTGTTATCGAGCGCCAGATCCAGCCGCTGATCCTGCGCATGCTCGATGCCCTTGAGCAGTTCATCAAGCTGGACGCCCCGTTCAAGCTGGAAGAGCGCCTGGCCAACCTCGAAGGCGTTAAGAACAACATGGACCGTTCCGATATCACCGTTGCGGAGAAATTCCGCCAGGTGCTGGAACTGTACAACTTCGAAGCCGAGTACGCGCGTGGTATCGATGCTTACGGCACCACCCTGAACGTGAACGGCCAGGACCGCGAAGTTAACGTCCTGCAGATCGGTCGTATCGCCCTGGTGGCGCAGACCACCGACTCCAAGATCTCCCTTGCCTACGACAAAGAGCAGAAAGGTTGGGTTGAGATCGATGCCGGCGACTACCGTCGCGCCATCATGGAAGGCCTGAAGATCGCCAAGAAGCAGGCTACCACTGACATCATGACCATGCCGATTGCGGCTCCGGAGGCAGCGCAATGAAAACCTCTATCGCCAAACGCGTAATTGCAGTAGCAGCGGCAGGCCTGATCAGCGCTTCCGCCGTTGCACAGGAAAAGGCTGGCTCCCTGGATGAGCTGCTGCAGATGGTCCGTAACTCCAAGATTGCGGAGTCCAAGGAACACAAGCAGCGCGAAGCCCAGTTCCGTCGCCAGAAGGCCAACCAGCAGTCCCTGCTGACCCAGGCCAAGAACACCCGTACCGCCGAGGAAGAGCGTTCCGCGCGCCTGGAAGCCAAGTACCAGGAGCAGGAACTGCAGGTTCAGCAGAAGCGTGAGCAGCTGGACGAGCGTATGGGCTCCCTGAAAGAGCTGTTCGGTCACATGACCTCCACCGCCGGCGACCTGCGCGCCACCCTGGAAACCTCCATTGTTTCCGCGCAGTACCCGGGCCGTGGCGAGTTCCTCGACCAGCTGATCGAGAAGATGAACTCCCAGACCAAGCTGCCGACCATCGAAGAGATCGAGCGCCTGTGGTTCGAACTGCAGCGCGAGACTGTCGAGTCCGGCAAGGTCGTGAAGTTCGCTGGTACCGTAATCAAGCCCGACGGTGAGCAGGTTGAACAGGAAGTTGTCCGTGTAGGTAACTTCAACCTGGTTTCCAATGGCAAGTACCTGGAAATGAACGACGCCCAGAAAATGGCCGAGCTGATTCGCCAGCCCGACGGCGAGTACCTGGCTATGGCGGAAGAGCTGCAGGCAGCCACCTCCGGCTTCACCGCGTTCGGTGTTGACCCGACTGGCCCGACTGGCGGTTCCTACCTGAAAGCCATGATCAACAGCCCGGACATCGTCGAGCGCTGGCACCAGGGTAAGCTGGTTGGTTACATCATCACTGCCGTTGGTGTATTCGCCATGCTGCTGGCCATCTGGCGCCTGATCGTGCTGTCTGGTGTGAACGCCAAGGTTAACGCCCAGCTGCGCGACTCCACCCCGAACACCAACAACCCGCTGGGTCGTGTTCTGGCTGTGGCAGACGAGAACAAGGGTATCGACGGCGAGACCCTGGAGCTGAAGATGGAAGAGGCGGTTCTGAAAGAGCGTCCGGCCATCGAATCCGGCCTGAACCTGCTGAAGATCATTGCCATGGTTGCCCCGCTGCTGGGTCTGCTGGGTACCGTTACCGGTATGATCATCACCTTCCAGGCGATCACCATCTTCGGTGCAGGCGATCCTAAAGCCATGGCCGGTGGTATCTCCTCCGCCCTGGTAACTACCGTACTGGGTCTGTGTGTGGCGATCCCGACCGTGCTGATGCACACCATCGTTAACGGCCGCGCCCAGCGTATCCTGCACATCCTTGATGAGCAGAGCGCAGGTATCGTTGCTGAAAACGCCGAGCGTAAATAAGAGGAGGCGGCAACATGCACGCATTGTATGACGCATGGGCCGCCGTCAACGCCTTTATGGCGTCGGGCGGGCCAGTACTATTTCTGATCGCCGGCCTGACCTTCTTTATGTGGACGCTGATTTTCGAGCGCATCTTCTTCTTCAACAAAAGCTTGAAGGGAGATGTCCAGGCTGCGATGGACCAGTGGGAAGGGCGTGCCGAGCGCAAATCCTGGAATGCCCATCGCATCCGCGAAGCGCTGATTTCCCGGGTATCCGAGAAGATCAAGAGCAATATGGACATGATCCAGGCCTGTGTATCCCTGGCGCCCCTGTTCGGGCTGCTGGGTACGGTCTGGGGCATGATCAACGTGTTCGAGGTCCTCGCGATCACCGGCGGCGGCGACGCCAAGCAGATGGCGAGTGGTGTATCAATGGCGACAATCCCGACGATGGCAGGCATGGTAACTGCCCTGTCCGGAGTGTTCGCCAATACCTATCTCACCCGTAAGGCGGAGCGCGAAACCCAGCTGCTTGAAGACCATCTGACGATGGATCACTAAGGCACCACAACTAGCAAAGAGCCTGGCCAATATGTGCGGTGATTTGCTGTGAAGGTTTAGCCAAGCCAGAAACTCTCGCGGGGCCCCTGCGGGGCCCTGTTGAGGAAGTTCGCTGAGAGAGTTGCTATGAGCAGAAAACAAAATACGGCCCAGGAAGAACAGGGCGCGATCGACCTCACGCCCATGTTGGACGTGGTGTTCATCATGCTGATCTTCTTTATCGTCACCGCGACCTTTATCAAGGAGCCGGGTGAAGAAGTGGTCAAGCCGGAAGCGACAACCGCTGAACTCAAAGCCGCCTCTATTCTGGTTGCGATCAACGAGAACGATGAGATCTGGATTGCCAAGGAAGAAGTAGACGATCGCATGGTGAAAGTCACCCTCGAGCGACTCTACGCGGAAAACCCCAAGGGGTGGTTGGTGATTCAGCCCGATAAGAAGGCCAGTATCGAGAAGATTGCCCTGATTGCCGATGCAGCCAGGAAAATCGGTATTGAGAAAGTTTCGGTCGCGACAGAAAAGAGTTAACAGCTTATGAACCCGGTAAGATTATTAGGGGCGGGTGCGCTGGCGGTAGCCACCACCTTTGGCCTGATCTTCACCATGCATGCGCTGATTGAGGCAAACCTGGGCTCTCCCGAAGAGGAGGAGCAGATCAAGGTTGCTGACGTCGTGATGCCGGAACAGAAGATCGAAACCAAGTACGACACCAGTAAACCGGACAAGCCCGACGAGCCGGAGACCCCGCCGCCGGAAATGCCGGAGCCTGAGTTCGACGATCCCAATATGGATAACGCCCTCAACATGTCAGCGCCGAGTGCGAGTGCAGACCTGAAAGTAGGCGGTATCGGCGGCTTTGCCAGTGAGGGTGACTACCTGCCGATCGTGAAGGTTGCTCCCCAGTACCCGCGTCGCGCCCTGCAGCGTGGTATCGAGGGCTACGCAATCGTCGAGTACACCGTGACCAAAAACGGCTCTGTACGGGATGCGCGAGTGGTTGAAGCCTTCACTGCGGATGGCAACCCCACCACGATCTTCAACCGTGCAGCGGTGAAGTCGGCGCTGAAGTACAAGTACAAGCCGCGTGTGGTCGATGGTGAGCCGATCGAAGTGCCGGGTGTGCGCACCAAGATCAGCTTTAACATGGCCAGTAACTAAGGGGAAGCACTATGAAGTTGACGACCATGACGAAAGGTTTGTCCAAGTTCGTCTTGCGCACGTCCGTGGCGCTGCCCCTGGTAATGGCACCCGCGGTGAGCGTGACCGTGCTTGAGGCAATGGGCGTATCCGCGCCCTTCGCACAGGCCGAGGCGCAGAGCGAGCAGAAGACACGTAAGGTCCCGGCGATGCGGGAAAACGTGTTCAAGAAGCTGGGCAAGGTGCAGGAAGCTGCTGACGCGCAGGACTGGAATGCTGCCATGGCGGCGCTGCGCGAGATGGAAGCCGGCAAGAGCAAGTACAATGCGTATGAAACCGCGCAGATGTACTTCTTCTACGGCTTTGTCTACTACAGCATGGAGCGCTATCGCGACGCCATCAACGCCTATAAGAAAGTACTGGCCCAGGGGGTGGAGAACATCCCGGTGGGTGTTGAGCTGAACACACTCAAGACCATCGCCCAGCTGTACTTTGTCACCGAGGACTACAACAACGCCCTGACTTACCTGAACAAATGGTTCAAGGCGTCTGAAAAGGTTGGTGCCGAAGACTACGCGATGCGTGGCCAGGTGTACTACCAGAAAGGTGACGAGGCCAAGGCCCTGCAGGACATCAATCGTGCGGTGTCCATGTATGAGAAGGAAGGCAAGATTCCGAAGGAGAACTGGCTGAGCCTGCAGCGTTTCCTCTACTTCGAGAAGAACGACTACAAGAAGGTCACCAGCATCCTGGAAAAGCTCGTCAAGCACTACCCCAAAGCTGACTACTACAAGCAGCTGGCAGGTATGTACGGTGAGCTGAAGCGTGAGAAAGACCAGCTTCACATGATGGAAGCGGCCTATATCGCCGGTGCCCTGCAGAAAGAGAAAGAGCTGTTGAACATGGCTTATCTCTTTATGGGACACGAGATGCCTTACAAAGGGGCCAAGGTAATCAAGAAGGGCCTCGACGAGAAAAAGATCGAGCGCACTTCCAAGAACCTGGAAACCCTGGCGCAGGCTTACCAGATGGCGCAGGAACTGCAGAAGTCTATTCCTGAGCTGGAAGGTGCGGCCAAGCTGTCCGACAAGGGTGATCTCTATTCTCGCCTGGCCGGTATTTACCTGGACCTGGACAAGAATGAGAAAGCCATCACCATGGGCAAACGCGCCCTGGCGAAGGGTGACGTCAAGCGTCCGGACCAGCTCTACATCGTATTGGGGATGGCCAACGCCAACCTGAAGCAGTACGACGCAGCGCTGGAGCAGTTCAAGAAGGCCCTGAAAGACGATCGATCCAAGAAGTTCGCCGAACAGTGGATGGATTTTGTCGAGAAGGAGAAAAAGCGCGAGGAGCAACTGGCGATCTGATATGCCGGTCCTGCCGCTTGAAAAGCCGCACAGCAATGTGCGGCTTTTTTTATGCCCGGGATAAAGAGCATCCCCCGCGCCCATCCTTCGCGATTAAGAATAGTTTGCATTTGTGACCAGATAAGCTATAAGTGTACATAGCTGATCAGCTTTTCCAGACCCGGCCGGAGTGCCGGCCAAGATCGACACCAGAATAATAAGGAGTGGTGTTATGGATAGAGCTTGTTCAGTCAATACCCCTGTTCTCAATCCCGCCCTACCAGGATTTGCCGGATCCGTGCGAAGCCTGGCTCCCGCCGCCCTGGTCACATTGCTACTGCTGCTGGTGATGAGCCGGCTGGTGGCCACGAACTATGAGGAGCCTGTGGGGCCCGACCCGATCCAGATAAAACCCATCCATATTCCGGATACCCGTCCCACGGTCCACAGGGAGCCAGTGCCGGAAAGGCCGGTGACCCCGCCCGCCCAGCCGCCTGTAACCGAGGTAAATCGTGAGGTTGATCCGACCAAGCTGACCACGGTAATGGCACCCCCGGGACCGACCGTGAAGCGACAGGGCCCGGTTGTGGTTAACCGAGATCCGGTACCGGTCTTCAAGCCGGCGCCCCGCTACCCGTCGGCAGCACTGCGGCGCGGGCTTGAGGGTTATGTAGTGGTGGAGTTCACCATCAGTGAAACCGGCAGTGTGCTCTCACCGCAGGTGGTGGCTGGTTATGACAGTGCCGGCAACGAGACGCGTGTGTTCAACAGGGCGGCGCTGAGTGCAGTAAGCCGGTTCAAGTACCAGCCACAGATGGACGATGGCAAGCCCGTCCGGCGCCACGGGGTGCGCAACCGGATTTCCTTCAGGCTGGCGGAGTAGCGTTAGGCCCGCTAATGGCAAGCTGCCGGGGGCGGAATGCCCGCCCCCGCTAGCTGCCTGCTGGCCGGAGGTGTCAGTCGATCTCGCGAACCGCGCCCCGGTCGGCGCTGGTGGCCAGCAGGGCGTAGGCTTTCAGTGCCCGGCTGACCTTGCGCGGTCGCTGTTCCACTGGTTGCCACGCGTCCTTGCCGCGGGCCTTCATGGCCGTGCGCCGCTTGCCGAGCTCCTCGTCGCTGATGGCGATTTCAATCGTCCGCGCCGGGATGTCGATGCGGATGGGGTCGCCGTCCTGCACCAGGGCAATATTGCCGCCCGCGGCAGCCTCCGGTGATACATGGCCGATCGACAGGCCCGAGGTGCCGCCGGAAAAGCGCCCGTCGGTGATGAGGGCACAGGACTTGCCCAGCCCACGGGACTTCAGGTAGCTGGTTGGGTAGAGCATTTCCTGCATCCCGGGGCCGCCCTTGGGGCCCTCATAGCGCACGATCACCGCTTTCCCTTCGGTTACCCGCCCCTCGAGGATATCCGCCACGGCGGCTTCCTGGCTTTCGACAATATGGGCCGGGCCCTCGAACTGCCACAGGGATTCTTCCACCCCGGAGGTTTTCACCACACAGCCATTGGGGGCAAGGTTGCCAAACAGCACCGCCAGCCCGCCCTCGGCGGAGTAGGCACTTTCCACCGAGCGGATGCAGCCGTGGGTGCGGTCGCCGTCCAGGTTGTTCCAGCGGCAGTCCTGGCTGAATGCCGTCTGGGTGGGTATGCCCGCGGGGCCCGCGCGGAAAAATTTATGTACCTTCGGATCGTCGGTGCGCCGGATGTCCCACCGATCGAGGGCCTCGCGCATGGAGCTGGAATGCACGGTGGGCAGCGATGCGTCGATCAGCCCGGCGGCTTCAAGCTCCCCCAGGATGGCCATCACCCCGCCAGCGCGGTGCACGTCCTCGATGTGGTATTTCTGCGTATTGGGGGCCACCTTGCACAGCTGGGGGATTTGTCGTGACAGCCTGTCGATGTCATCCAGCCCGAACTCAACCTCGCCCTCCTGGGCTGCCGCCAGCAGGTGCAGGATGGTATTGGTGGAGCCGCCCATGGCGATATCCAGTGCCATGGCGTTCTCGAATGCCGCCCGGTTGGCAATGCTGCGGGGCAGGGCCCGGTCGTCATCGCCCTCGTAGTAGCGCTTGGCCAGCGCCACGATTTCGCGGCCGGCGCGCAGGAACAGCTCCTCGCGATCCGCGTGGGTGGCCAGCAGCGTACCGTTGCCGGGCAGGGAGAGCCCCAGGGCCTCGGTCAGGCAGTTCATGGAGTTGGCCGTGAACATGCCGGAACAGGAACCGCAGGTGGGGCAGGCGGAGCGCTCGTACTCGGCCACGGTCTCGTCACTGGCCGAGTCGGTGGCGGCAATCACCATCGCGTCCACCAGGTCGAGCTTGTGCTCGGCCAGCTTGGTCTTGCCCGCCTCCATGGGGCCCCCGGATACGAAGATCACCGGGATATTGAG
This sequence comes from Microbulbifer sp. YPW16, assembly GCF_021290385.1. Classification (GTDB taxonomy): domain Bacteria; phylum Pseudomonadota; class Gammaproteobacteria; order Pseudomonadales; family Cellvibrionaceae; genus Microbulbifer; species Microbulbifer zhoushanensis. Next base: position 1,954,692 of record NZ_CP089928.1, on the reverse strand, counting down.
GCGCATCGCCGCCATCAGCATGCCGGGCGTGATCTTGTCGCAATTGGAAATGCACACCAGTGCGTCGGCACAGTGGGCATTGACCATGTATTCCACCGAGTCGGCAATGATTTCGCGGCTGGGCAGGCTGTAGAGCATGCCGTCGTGGCCCATGGCGATGCCGTCATCCACGGCAATGGTGTTGAACTCCTTGGCTACGCCGCCGGCGCGCTCGATTTCACGCGCCACCAGCTGGCCCATGTCCTTCAGGTGGACATGGCCGGGCACGAACTGGGTGAAGGAGTTCGCCACAGCGATGATGGGTTTCTGGAAATCGTCGTCCTTCATGCCCGTGGCACGCCACAGGGCCCGGGCACCGGCCATATTGCGGCCGGCCGTAGTGGTGCGGGAGCGGTATTCTGGCATAAATCTGGGTCCGGCTGTCCTGCGGTAAATGGAGCGACAGCTTAACAAAAAACAGCCTGATTCGGGATGGTTTTCCCCGGCTGCTGGCAATTCACCATCCTGCTAGGATGGTTATTTCGCTGCGATCGGGCCGAGACTGAGTTTATTGCGCGGTGAGCCCCTTGCGCAGTACACGGGAATTCCGCTGGATGTTGTAAAGGGACTGCCTGGGCGCGGGCAGGTCGCCCACCGCCACCTGGCGGAAGCCCTGCTCGATAAACCAGTGCTCCGCCTGCGTGGTGAGCACGTATAGCTCGGGGATGTCCAGTGCCCGTGCCTGCCGCTCCAGGTGGTGCAACAGCTTGGCGCCACGGCCACCGCCACGGAACTCCGGGTGGATGGCCACGCAGGCCAGCTCGGCCGCCAGCGTATTGCCTTCGTCGTCCTGGATCGGGTACAGGGCGGCACAGGCCACGGCGGTACCGTCCACTTCCACCAGCGTGAAGTGATCGATTTCCGCCTCCAGTTTTTCCCGCGAGCGGCGCACCAGGATGCCCTGCTTTTCCAGTGGGCGGATCAGCCCGAGGATACCGCCCACGTCGGTGATGCGCGCGCGGCGGATCACCTCGTAGCTGTCGCGGTAGATCATGGTGCCTGTGCCCTCGCGGCGGAACAGCTCCTGCACCAGGGCGCCGTCGTCGGTATAGCTGAGCAGGTGGGTACGGGGAGTACCGGCATTGCAGGCACTGATGGCACAGCGCAGGGACTCACTGTCGGTCTGGGTCACCGACTGTTCCGCCTGCAGGATACTGAGTTCGCGTACCGGCTCGCCGTCCACGAGCAATTGCGGCTCCTCGCGAAACAATACCAGCTTCTCCGCCTGCAGGGCGCGGGCCGCCTCCGCCGCAAGGTCGAGGAAATTGAGATTGAACAGCTCGCCGGTGAGCGAGGTTCCCAGCGGCGACAGGAGCACCAGCGCGCCCTGTTCCAGCGCACTGTTGATGGTGTTGACCTCCATCCGCCGCACCTGCCCGGTCCAGCGCAGGTCGACGCCGTCGAGCACGCCGATCGGGCGGGCTGTCACCAGGTTGCCGGAAATCACCTTCAGGGATGAACGGGCCATGGGCGAATCCGGCAGGCCCTGGCTGAAAGCCGCCTCGATATCGAATCGCAGTTTGCCCACCGCGGCCTTGATGACCTCGAGTGTTTCCCGGTCGGTCACCCGGGCGTTGGCGTGGAACTGGTTATCGATGCCGCGCTCGGCCAGGGCGCGATTGATCTGGGGGCGCGCCCCGTGCACCACCACCAGGCGGATGCCGAGGCTGGCCAGCAGTGCCAGGTCATGCACCAGGTTGCGGAAATTGCCGTGCTCCAGGGCATCGCCGGGAATGGCGATGACCAGGGTGCGTTCGCGCAGGTCGTTGATGTAGGGCGCGGCGTGGCGAAACCAGTTGAGAGAGGCGTTGTTGGCACTCACGAGCAGACTTCCGTGTATTCCCGGGATTCAGGCGCAATATACCGCAATTCCGGCCGCCTAATCACAGGCAGAACCTGGCGATCAGTCCGCGCAGCACATCCAGCATCGGCTCGATACGGTCGAGGCCCAGGTACTCATCCGGCTGGTGGGCCTGGTCGATATCGCCCGGGCCCAGCACGATGGTGTCCATGCCCATTTCGCGGAAAAATGGCGCCTCGGTGGCAAAGGCCACGCTCTCGGCACTGTGGCCGGTGAGCTTCTCTGCCGCTGCCACCAGTTCCGACGTGGCCGGTTGTTCAAAGGCCTCTACCCCGGCAAACAACGGGCCGTAATCCAGGTGCAGCCGTTCCCCGTGCACTGATGCGGCCAGCCGTTGCTGTAACTCGCTGCGCAGGTCGTCCAGTGCCATGCCGGGCAGGGGGCGTATATCGAATTGCAGCTCGGTAAAGCCGCATATGCGGTTGGGGTTATCGCCACCGTGGATGCAGCCCAGGTTCATGGTGGGCACGGGGACGGCGAAGCCGGGATTGTTATAGCGCTGCTGCCACTCTGACCGCAGCGACAGCAGTTCCCCGATCGCGCCATGCATTGCCTCCAGCGCGCTGGCGCCCAGTGACGGGTCAGAGGAGTGCCCGGCCTGCCCGGTGATCCGCACGGCCTCCATCATCATGCCCTTGTGCATGCGCACCGGCCTGAGCCCGGTGGGCTCACCCACCACGGCGAAGCGTGCGCGTGGCCGCCCGGCGTCAACCAGCGCCCGCGCGCCGGCCATGGAGGTTTCCTCGTCAGCCGTGGCGAGGATGGTCAGCGGCTGCTTCAGGGGGCTGCCGGCAATGGCCCGGGCGGCCTCGATGGCCAGCGGGAAAAAGCCTTTCATATCGGTACTGCCGAGGCCGTACCAGCGGTTGTCCCGCTCTTCCAGCTTGAACGGGTCGGACTGCCAGCGGCCCTCGTCGTAGGGGACCGTGTCGGTATGCCCGGCCAGCACCAGCCCGCCGTCCGCAGGGCCCCCGCTGCTGAGAGTGGCGATCATGTTGGCCTTGTGCGGCTGGCCGGGCAGTGGCATCAGTTCCACCGCAAAGCCCAGCGCCTCAAGCCACTCGCCCAGCAGTTCCACCACCGCGCGGTTGCCCATATCCAGCTTTGGGTTTGTGGCGCTGACACTGGGGATGGCCACCAGCTGCTGCAATTGCTGCCTGATATCCGGTACCGCGTTGTCCATAACCCTGCTCCTGGATGTGTCTGGGCGCTAGCGCGCTGGCACCGGCGACCCGCTGCGCCGTTGCCGCCATTCATTGAGTGCGACCGCACCGACGATGATACTGCCGCCCAGCGCCAGCCGGGGGAGGTCCGCATCACGGTTCCAGATTAACAGATTCACCAGCAGGCCTGCCGGGATCAGGGCATTATTCATCGCCGCCAGGGTGCCAGCTGAAACCTGTGTCGCGCCTTTGTTCCAGAGGAAGTAGCCCAGCCCCGAGGCCACCAGCCCGAGCCATACCAGGATGCCCCACTGCAGGCCGCTGCGGGGGTAGGCCGGCTCCCCCAGCACCAGCCAGGCGGCGGTCACCACCAGCAGGGCACCCAGGTAAAACCAGGCAAAGACCTGCCGGCCCGGCAGGGCCGGTCCCCGCTGTGTGAATTGTTGCATAAACTGCTTGTAGGCCACCTGGCCCAGGGCAAAGCAGAGGTTGGCACCCTGGACCACCAGGAACCCCAGCCAGAAGTCCCCATGCGGCCGGCCCCAGCGAATCACCGCGGCCCCGGCCACGGCGAGCAGGGCAACCAGCAGGTTCCAGGGGGAGAAGCGCCACTCCAGCAGGTCGTACAGCAGGGCGATGTACACCGGCGTGAAGATGGTGAACAGCAGCACTTCCGGCACGCTGAGTAGCAGGAACGACTGGTAGTAAAACAGGTACATGATGCCCAGCTGCACGGCACCGATGGCCATCAGTGCCAGGGCGGTGCGGGGACTGCAGGCGCGCCAGCGTAGCAGCGGCAGGAACAGCAGTGCGGCCAGCAACACGCGAGTGAATACGGCAAAATAGCTGTCCACGGACCCGGCCAGGTAAACGCCGATCAGGCTGAAGGAAAAGGCCCAGAGGAGGGTGACGAAAATCAACAGTGGCATGGCATCGACCGGGTAAATAGCATTGTTATTGAAAGGTGAATTTTGTCAGTAAATAACGGGGCGTCCCGGGCCATCGACAGCCTGTGGGAGCGCCTGGCCAAAATATCCGAATTCAGTTTCACCGCCAGTAATGGTCCCGGCTCGGCAACCGACTGGCGCGGCCACGCGCGCGGCAGTGTGGCCGCCGAACGCGACGATAGCCGGATATTGTTTCGCGAGCGGGCCCGATTTACCAGCAGCGACGGCCGTGAACTGGATATGCAAAACTGTTATCGCTGGACGCGGTTGCCCGGTTCCCTGCGGCTGGAGCACCTCCGCCGCAGCGAGCCGGTGCTGCTGTTCGAGTTGCAACCGGTCACCGAACATGGATTCCGTGAGGTGCAGCCACACCTGTGCGGCGCGGACACCTATACCGCGCAGCTGTTGCTGAGGAAAGGACAGCTGGAATTGATCTGGCAGATCCACGGTCCCCACAAAAATGAACAGCTGCACTACCACTACTGGTAGTGCGGTTGCCGGGGGTGAACCGGAAACTGGCGTTCCAATGTTTTTCGGGGCCGAAAAGGGCTAAAGTGTTTTCCTGATCCCAAGGGCGATTACGCCGTACTGGCTTTGCGATAAAAGCAGTGGTCAGGGCCCCGTCGCCGACTCTGTCAGGAAATATCCCCATGCCGACAAAACGCCAGTTACTGAAATCCGCCGCAATGCTCGCAGTGGCACCGGCCCTGCCACTGCGCGCGGCCAGCCAATCCACAAGCAGTTCCCCGAAAGATAAGATTGAGCCCCTGACCGGTGATGTCCAGCCGATCACCGTCGCCGAGCGCCGCGCCCGCATAGCGCGGGCCCAGGAGTTGATGGGCAAGTTCAAAATTGATGCGGTTATCCTCGAGCCGGGCGCGGCCATGCGCTATTTCACCGGCATCCGCTGGTGGCGCTCGGAGCGGCTGACCTGTGTGATCATTCCCCGCGATGGCGAGATCGGTGTGGTCACGCCGTTTTTCGAAGAGCCTTCGGTTCGGGAATCCATGACCTTCGGCGAGGACGTGCGCACCTGGCACGAGCACGAGAGCCCGTTTGTGCAGGTGGCAGGCTTCCTCCGGGATCGCAAACTGAAGTCCGGCCGCATCGGTATGGAGGCCTCGGTGCGCTGGTTCGTGGCGGATGGTATCCGTGCGGCAGCGCCGGGTTTCGCCCTGGCCAGTGCCGACCCGGTGACGCGCGGCTGTCGCATGATCAAGAGCCCCGCTGAGCTGGCCCTGATGAAAAAGGCCAACGAGATTACCCTGGCGGCCTATGGCCAGGTTTACCGCCAGCTGGAGCCGGGCATGACGCCGGCCGACGTCAATCGCCTGATGCGCGAGGCACAGGCGGCCTATGGCGGCACCGATGCCTGGACCATGGCCCTGTTTGGCGAGGCCAGCGCCTATCCCCACGGTACCGACCAGCCCCAGAAAATCCGCGAGGGACAGATCGTGCTGATGGACTGCGGTTGCAGTGTCGAGGGCTACCAGTCAGATATCTCCCGCACCTTCGTCTACGGCGAGCCCGGTAAAAAGGAGCAGCGCATCTGGCAACTGGTGCGCGAGGGCCAGGATGTGGCGTTTGCCGCGGCCAGGATCGGCGAGCCGGCCGGACGGGTGGATGACGCTGTGCGCGACTTCTACCGCAAAAGCGGCTTCGGCCCCGACTACCGCCTGCCGGGGCTTTCCCACCGCACCGGGCACGGCATCGGCATGGAAGGCCATGAGCCGATCAATTTCGTGCGCGGGGAGTCCACACCGCTGGCACCGGGAATGTGCTTTTCCAATGAGCCGGGCCTGTACCTGCCGGGTGAATTCGGTGTGCGCCTCGAGGACTGCCTGTACATGACAGAGGACGGCCCGGCCTGGTTCACCCGTCCCCCCGAGAGCATTGCCTCCCCGCTGGGCGAGCTGGCCTGAAGCCGGTTACAGGCTGATCTGGCCGCGCAGGTAGGTCACTGCCGCGCCCCGTAACAGCACCCGGTCCCCGTTCAGCTCGCACTCCAGCTCGCCGCCCCGGGGGGATAGCTGCAGGGCGCGGAAGCGGGTCTGGTCGAGCCTCTCCGCCCAGTAGGGGGTGAGGACCGTGTGTGCAGAACCCGTGACCGGGTCCTCGTCAATACCGATTCCCGGGGCAAAAAAGCGACTGGCGAAATCACAGCCGAGCGGCTCTCCCACGGCCGTGCAGATCACCCCGTCCGCGGACAGGGGCACTACCCTGGCAAAGTCCGGTGACAGGCTCGCCACCTGCTCGGCGCTGTCAAACTCCAGCACCAGCTTGCCGCCCTCCCGGGTCTCGGTTGCGGCACGGCGGGGGCCGATGCCGAAAGCCTCGGCAAAAGACTGCTGTACTTCGACCGGCCGGGTGCCCTGGGCGGGAAAATCCATCGCAATCAGCTCGCCCTCACGACGCACGCGCAGTTCGCCACTGCGGGTGAAAAAGCGGATCTCCTCCTCCAGGCAGCCCAGCTCGGTCCACAGCAGGTGGGCGCTGGCCAGGGTGGCGTGGCCGCACAGGGGCACCTCCACGGCGGGGGTAAACCAGCGCAGCTCGTAGCCGCGCCCGCTGGGTACGGTAAAGGCGGTCTCCGCCAGGTTGTTTTCCGCGGCGATGGCCTGCAGGACATCGTCGGCGAGCCATTGCTGCAGCGGCACCAGTGCCGCGGGGTTGCCGCCAAACAGCTGGGAGGTGAAGGCATCTGCCTGGTAGATGGGGAGTTGCATCGAAATTCCTTTCTCGATTATTGGTTCAGTGGGCGCGGTACCGGCACAAAAAAGGGGAGCCGGTTACCCGACTCCCCCTTTTGTACCGTCTTGCCGCTTCTATGGCTAGCCAAATACGCCCTTGAAGAAGAAGAAAAACAGGATGGCGATACCGGCGCCGGCGGGCAGGGTAACTACCCAGGACGCGGCGATCGTGGTGATCATGCGCAGGTTCAGCGCGCCGATACCCCGCGCCAGGCCAACGCCCAGTACCGCGCCCACCAGGGTGTGGGTGGTGGAAATCGGCAGGCCGGTACCCGAGGCCAGTACCACGGTGGCGGCGGCCCCCAGCTCGGCGGCGAAACCGCGGCTCGGGGTCAGCTCGGTGATCTTGCGGCCGATGGTGGCCATCACCTTGAAGCCATAGGTGGCCAGGCCCACCACGATACCCGCACCACCGAGCAGCAGGATCCAGGAGGGCATGGTGGCCTTGGCGGTGACCGCGCCCATCTGCACGGTATTGACCACCGCCGCCAGCGGGCCGACGGCATTGGCCACGTCGTTGGAGCCGTGCGCGAAGGCCATGGCACAGGCGGTGAAGATCATCAGGATGGCGAAGACCCGCTCCACGTTGGCGAAGCGGTTCTCGCGCTCGCGCTCCGGGTCGCGCTTGATGCGCTTGAGCATCACGATACCAAGGCCCATTACCACCAGGCCGACGAGGGCGGCGATGCCGGCGTCCTGCAGGAAGTTCAGCTCGATATTGAGATCCTTGAATACATGCTTCAGGCCCTTGGTCAGGGTGACCATGGCGATCATCCAGCCCACGGCGAACATGTAGATGGGGATATAGCGCTTGGCGTTGCCGAACGGGTCCTCGGTGTTGAGGATCAGGCGCTGCACACTGCGGAACAGCAGGAATGAGATGGTGCCGGCGAGTACCGGTGACACCACCCAGCTGGCGACGATGCTGCCCACCTTGCCCCAGGCCACGGCGTCTACCGAGATACCCACAGCGGAGAAACCGACAATGGCGCCGACGATGGAATGGGTGGTGGACACGGGCCAGCCCAGGATGCTGGCGATCAGCAACCAGGTGCCCGCGGCCAGCAGTGCCGAGAGCATGCCGTAAACCAGCAACTCCGGTTGCTCGGCGAAAATGTCCGAATCGATGATGCCCTTGCGGATGGTAGAGGTAACTTCTCCACCGGCCAGGTAGGCGCCGGCAAACTCGAACACCATGGCGATCAGGATCGCCTGTTTGATGGTCAGGGCGCGCGAGCCCACGGACGTGCCCATGGCATTGGCAACGTCGTTGGCACCTACGCCCCAGGCCATGAAGAACCCGAAAACGCAGGCGAGAATCAGCAGGATGCTGCCGTACTGGCTAATAACTTCCACGGTACTACCCCCCTTAGCGTGCTAACAGCAATTGCAGGCGATTACCCACGCTGTGGGATTTGTCGGCCAGGTCGCCAATCCACTCGATGACGCGATACAGGAAGATCACGTCCACCGGCGGCAGGTCTTTTTCGATATCGAACAGTGCGGCGCGGATTTCCACTTCTAGCTTGTCCGACTTGCGCTCCAGGTCATCCAGCTCCTCGGTCATGCGCTGGGCGATGTCCACCTCGCGCCCGGCAAAGCCGCTCTCCAGCAGCTCGTCGAGCTCGTTGATGGCGCGCAGGGCCTGGGCCGAGGTGGCCACGGCGCTGTCGACAAAGGTCTTCATCTGTACCTGCAGTGGCGCGGGAATCTGCATCTTGCGGCCGACGGCCAGCCCGGCGATGTCCTGGGCGGTATTGGCCACCTCGTCCTGGGCGTGCAACAGCTCCAGCAGGTCCGAGCGGGATACCGGCATAAACAGGCTGTCCGGCAGGTGCAGGCGCAGGTCGCGCTTGATGTCATCGGCCTGGTTCTCACTGGTGGAAATGCGCTTCTGCACTTCCTCCGCTTCGACCAGGTCGCCCTTCATCAGGGCCTCGAAGAAGGGAACCAGGTCTGCCGAGGCCTCGTGGGCCTTGGCCATGTGCTCCTTGATCGGCTTGATCGGGGAGCGGCCAAACAGGTTGGCGATATTGGACAGGGGCATGGGTAGCTCCTTGGCTCAGGGTGCGAAACGGGCGGCATGGTACCCCAACTTGGCCCGTGCGGGGTAATCCGGTACTTTCAGGGGGATTGGTGCACTGTCACGGCGGCGGCTTGCCGCTACAATGCGCGATCGGGCACAGACAAGAATATAGATGAAGGGGTTGTCCCATGGCGTCGGGAAAAGTGGCGGGAAAAATGGCGGACCGGATCCTGGACCTGCGGGGGTTGCTGGAGGACCTGGTGGAACAGGGGCTGGTGAGCCGCGAGGACGCCAACCGCCTGATCGGCACGCCGCGCAGCGCCGAGCAGGCCCAGATGCACCCGCTCAGCTATATCGCCAGCTGTGAACTGGAGAACCGCCAGGTCCCGGGCAAAGTGCTCTCGGCGGCAGTGCTCACGGACTGGCTGGCGGAGAGTGCCGGCCACAGTGTCTACCATATCGACCCGCTCAAGATTAACGTGGCGTCGGTGACCGAGGTGATGAGCTTCCAGTTCGCCAAGCGCCACGAAATCCTCTGTGTGGAGGCAAACAAGGACAGCCTGCTGGTGGCCACGGCCCAGCCCTTCACCGCCGGCTGGGAGGACCAGCTGGAACACACCAGTGGTCGCAGCGTGCGCCGGGTGGTGGCGGACCCGGCGGACATCCAGCGCTACTGTGTGGAGTTCTATTCGCTGTCCCGCTCCATCTCCGGCGCCAGTGGCCTCAAGGGCAGCTCCGGCGCCGGCAACTTCGAGCAGCTGCTGGAACTGGGTAACCTCAAGGACCCCGAGGCCAACGACCAGCATATCGTCAATATCGTCGACTGGCTGCTGCAGCATGCCTTCGACCAGCGGGCCAGTGATATCCATATCGAGCCGCGCCGCGAGATGGCCCGTATCCGCTTCCGTATCGACGGGGTGCTGCACCCGATCCACGAGTTTCCCGACCAGGTGAATGCCGCCGTCACCAGCCGCCTGAAGATTCTCGGCCGGATGAATGTGGCGGAGAAACGCAAGCCCCAGGACGGCCGGATCAAGACCAAGCGCCCCGATGGCAGCGAGGTGGAGCTGCGCCTGTCCACCCTGCCCACGGCCTTCGGCGAGAAGCTGGTAATGCGGATCTTCGACCCCGAGGTGCTGGCCCGCTCCTACAGCGACCTGGGCCTGGGGGGCGAGGACCTGGCGCGCTGGCAGGCCATGCTGGGGCGCCCCAACGGCATCGTACTGGTTACCGGCCCCACCGGCTCGGGCAAGACCACCACCCTGTATACCGGCCTCAAGCAACTGGCCACCAGCGAGGTGAATGTCTCCACCATCGAGGACCCGATCGAGATGGTGGAGGAGACCTTCAACCAGACTCAGGTACACCACAGTATCGGCCTGGACTTTGCCGCCGGCATCCGCACGCTGATGCGCCAGGACCCGGATATCATCATGGTGGGTGAGATCCGTGACCTGGAGACTGCCCAGATGGCGGTACAGGCGGCCCTGACCGGGCACCTGGTGATTTCCACCCTGCATACCAACGATGCGCCCACTGCCGTTACGCGCCTGCTGGACCTGGGCCTGCCCCACTACCTGCTGAAGTCCACCGTGCTGGGGGTAATGGCGCAGCGCCTGGTGCGTACCCTGTGTCCCGCGTGCAAGCAGCCGGATACGGTGAGCGAGGAAGACTGGCTGGCGCTGACCCGCCCCTGGAAGGCGCCGCGCCCGGAAACCGTTTATCGTCCCGAAGGCTGCCTGGAGTGTCGCAATACCGGCTATCGCGGTCGCCAGGGCATCTACGAGATCCTGCCGTTCAGTGAAGCCATCCAGGCCCTGGTGACCCATGACTGCGACCTGCAGCAGGTACGCCATCGCGCCATGCGCGAGGGCATGAACAGCCTGCGACTCTCCGGGGCGCGCAAGGTGGCGGCGGGGATCACCACCGTTTCCGAGGTGCTGCGGGTGGCACCGCCGCCGGATATCGCCTTCTGATACATGCCCGCACAGGGATTTCTGCAAGACTTTCTACCTGAAGCATTCTAACGATGAGACTTCCCATGGCCGATGCCCGACTGTGCCCCGACGCCCTGCAGCCACTGTTTCGCGAGCGCTGGCAGCGCTGGGCCGACGCCGCAGGCGAGTCCGCCCTTGCCCGGGCCGAGGAGGCCATGGCGGACAGTGAGACCCTGCAGCAGGCAGTCTGCCGGGCCTTTGTGGGGTCCGACTTTTTCCTCGACCAGTGCTGCCGCGTACCAGAACTCCTGCCGGAGCTGCTGGGCCGGGACGACCTGGGCCTGGACGAATCCGGGCTGGATGACGCCGCCGACGACGCAGGGCTGGACCGGAGCCTGCGCCGCCTGCGCAATCGCGTGATTGCCGAGGTGATCTGGCGTGACTTCGCCGGGCAGTGGGATATTCCCCGTGTCTGTGGCCGCCTGACCGACCTGGCAGAAACCTGCACCCGGGTGGGCCTGGCCTGGCACCACCGCCAGCTGGCGGCGCGCTATGGTGAACCGCGGGACGGCGACGGCAATGCGCAGTCGATGGTGGTGCTGGGGATGGGCAAGTTGGGGGCGCGGGAGCTCAACCTGTCCTCGGATATCGACCTGATTTTCGCCTACCCGGAGCCGGGGGAAACCGACGGTGAGCGCCCGGTGGAAAACCAGAAATTCTTCCAGCGCCTGGGCCAGAACCTGATCCGCTCCCTCGACGCGATCAGCGCCGATGGCTTTGTATTCCGGGTGGATATGCGCCTGCGCCCATACGGGGACAGCGGGCCGCTGGTGAGCCACTTCGCCGCACTGGAGGATTACTACCAGACCCAGGGGCGCGAGTGGGAGCGCTTCGCCATGGTGAAGGCTCGACCGATCGCCGGCGACGAGGAGATCGGCGCGGCACTGATGGAAATGCTGCGGCCGTTCACCTACCGGCGCTATATCGATTTCAGCGCCATCGACGCCCTGCGCGAGATGAAGGCGCTAATCCAGCGGCAGGTGCGCGCCCGCGGCCTGGCGGACAATATCAAGCTGGGGCGTGGCGGCATCCGCGAGGTTGAATTTATCGTGCAGTCGTTCCAGCTGATCCGTGGCGGTCGCGAGCCGGCATTGCGGGAGCGCAACCTGCTGCGCCTGCTGCCACTCCTGGAGAGCGAGGGACACCTGGAGCAGGGGGTGGCGGAAGAGCTGGCGGATGCCTACCTGCTGCTGCGCCGGGTGGAGCACGGGCTGCAGGCGGAGCGCGACCAGCAGACGCAGACGCTACCGCGCGACGACGAGGCCCGTGCGCGGCTGGCATTCGCCCTGGGTTACGGCGACTGGGAGGGGCTGGAGCAGGCCCTGCTCGAAGCGCGCACAACCATCCAGCGCGAGTTCGACCAGGTGATCGCACCGCCCGAGGAAATTGCCGAGGCGGATGCCGCAGAGGAATGGCAGAGCCTCTGGGGAACCTGTACCGCCGACGACAGCGAGGAAGTGAACCTCGCCAGCCTGCGCGAGGCAGGCTTTACCCCGGAGCAAGAGGCCCTGGAATTGCTGGCGGACCTGGGAGGTGCCCGTATCGTTGCGGCCCTGCCCACGGCGGCGCGGCAGCGCCTCGACCAGTTTATGCCGCTGTTGCTGGCGGCGGCAGCAGAGGAAGCCGAGCCGCTGCTGGCGCTGCGGCGGGTGCTGCCGCTGGTGCGTGCGGTGCTGCGCCGCAGCGCCTACCTGGTGCTGGTCAATGAAAACCCGCCGGTACTGGCCCAGCTGCTGCGCCTGTGTGCCGCCAGTCCCTGGATTGCCGAGCAGCTCGCCAGGCACCCGATCCTGCTGGACGAGCTGCTGGATTCCCGCCGGCTGCTGGCGCCTGCCTCGAAAGAGGATATTGCCGACGAGCTGCGCCGGGAAATGCTGCGCGTGGATCGCGATGATCTCGAGGCACAGATGGAGGCCCTGCGCCACTTCAAGCAGAGCCAGAGCCTGCGAATCGCCGCCCAGGAAGTGAGCGGCGCCCTGCCACTGATGAAGGTCAGCGATTCCCTGACCTGGCTGGCGGAGGCGATCCTGCAGCAGGCGCTGCAACAGGCGTGGCACCAGGTGACGGAAAAGCACGGTGTGCCCGCTGGTGCCTCGGTGGAGGACATGCGCTTTGCGATCATCGCCTATGGCAAGCTGGGTGGGCTGGAGCTTGGGCATGGGTCCGACCTGGATATCGTGTTCGTGCACGATGCCGACGGCCAGGGTATGACCGATGGTGAGCGCAGTATCGACAGCCTGAGCTTCTATACCCGCCTGGCCCAGCGCCTGATCCATATCCTGCAGACCCGCACCCTCAGTGGCCCGCTGTACGAGGTGGATACCCGCCTGCGGCCCTCCGGTAACTCCGGCCTGCTGGTGACCTCGCTGGCGGCGTTCGAGAAGTACCAGCGCGAGAGTGCCTGGACCTGGGAGCACCAGGCCCTGGTGCGGGCGCGCCCGGTGGCGGGCAGTGAACGGCTCTGCCATGACTTCGGGGAGCTGCGCAACGCGTTGCTTTGTGAGCGGCGCGATGAGCAGGAACTGCGTAAGGAAGTGGTGGCCATGCGCGATAAAATGCGCACCCATCTCGATAAGAGCAACGATCAGGAATTCGATCTCAAGCAGGGCCCGGGCGGTATTGTCGATATCGAGTTTTTGGTTCAATATTCCACATTGGCCTGGGCGCACAAGGCGCCCTCGATCGTGCGGTTCACCGATAATATCCGCATTCTCGAAAGCCTCATTGAGGCAGGCCTGATGTCGGCCCACCAAGCCGGACAAATGATCGACGCCTACAAAGCCTACCGATCTGAGGGTCATCGCCTGGCATTACAACAGCTGCCGGGAGTTGTTAACGGTGACCAGTTCGAAGCGGAAAGAAAGACCGTTCAAACAAGCTGGCAGCAAATTCTCGGCTGATTGTCCTCGCCGGGGCCCGTTGCTGCTGCGCAATGATTAAACTGTTTTTCAGCAATCCGGATTTTTGGATTTGTAGGAGTTACCCATGTCTTTTGCCGATCGCGACGGCCTTATCTGGTTCGATGGTGAGCTGGTTCCCTGGCGGGATGCCCGGGTCCATGTCCTCACCCACACACTGCACTACGGAATGGGGGTTTTCGAAGGCGTGCGCGCCTACCAGACCCCGGGTGCCCAGGCGGGGGGCGGCACCAGTATCTTCCGCCTGCACGACCACACCCGTCGCCTGTTCCGTTCTGCCAAGATCATGAACATGCCGATGCCCTTTGATGCGGAACAGCTCAATGAGGCGCAGCGCACTGTTGTGCGTGAGAATAACCTGCGCGAGGCCTACCTGCGCCCGATGGTGTTTTACGGCTCCGAGGGTATGGGGTTGCGCGCCGACGCGCTGCAGACCCACGTAATTGTCGCGGCCTGGGAATGGCCGAGTTACATGACACCGGAAGCGCGGGAGCTGGGGATCAAGGTCAATACCTCCTCGTACACGCGCCACCATGTGAATATCAGCATGTGCAAGGCCAAGGCCAACGGCAATTACATCAATTCCATGCTGGCCCTGCAGGAGGCGGTGCGCAACGGCTGTGAGGAGGCGCTGCTGCTGGACCCGGAGGGCTATGTGGCCGAGGGCAGTGGCGAGAATATCTTTATCGTCAGTGACGGTGTGCTCTACACCCCCGAGCTGACCTCCTGCCTGGATGGCATCACCCGCAGCTCGGTGATCGAGCTGGCCCACGAGTGCGGTTACCGGGTGGTGGAAAAGCGCATCACGCGGGATGAGGTGTATATCGCCGACGAGGCGTTCTTTACCGGCACCGCTGCTGAAGTGCTGCCCATCCGCATGCTGGATGGCCGCACCATCGGTGCGGGCCGGCGGGGGCCGATTACGCGGCAGCTGCAGGAACTTTACTTTGATGTGGTGCAGGGACGCAGCCCGGCCCACGCCGGCTGGCTTACCGATGTGGCTGATACGCCGGCGCCGCTTGAGGCAAGAATCGCCTGAAGCCAGCGGCGCGAATTGCCAGGAAGAGTGTGCTGCTGATTTCAGCGCAAAAAAAGCCCGGGATTGCCCGGGCTTTTTTTTGTCTGCGGGGTTGGCTTCGCTAAGACGTGGTGTCGGGCCTGCCGACACAGTAATAGTGGAAACCGGCAGCGCGCATATCTTGCGGTTCGTACTGGTTGCGGCCGTCGAAAATCACTGGCTCGTGCAGGGTGTCCCTTACCGTGGCGATATCCAGCGCCTTGAACTGCTGCCATTCGGTGGCGACGACCAGGGCATCGGCACCCTCGAGTACCGCATCGCGGGAATCACACAGCTCCAGGTCTTCCCGCTCGCCGTATATGCGGCGGCATTCGTCCATGGCCTCCGGGTCGAAGGCGCGCACCCGCGCCCCGCGCTCCCACAGGCCCTCCATCAGGACGCGGCTGGGAGCCTCGCGCATATCGTCG
Source organism: Microbulbifer sp. YPW16 (assembly GCF_021290385.1). Lineage (GTDB taxonomy): Bacteria > Pseudomonadota > Gammaproteobacteria > Pseudomonadales > Cellvibrionaceae > Microbulbifer > Microbulbifer zhoushanensis. The sequence continues at coordinate 1,939,506 of NZ_CP089928.1, read as the reverse complement.
GTATTGGGCTTGAACGAAAGGCCCCACAGGGCGAAGGTCCTGCCTTTCACATTGCCGCCGAAATGGGCGTCAATTTTGTCCAGCAGGTAATACTTCTGGCTGTTATTGCGGGATTCCACTGCCGACAGTATTTCGGTGGAGAGCCCCAGCTGCCCGGCGGAGTTGATCAGCGCCTTGACGTCCTTGGGAAAGCAGGAGCCGCCGTAGCCGATGCCGGCATAGATAAACTGGTAGCCGACACGGGGGTCCGAACCGATGCCGCGGCGCACTGCCTCGATATCCGCCCCGACCCGGTCGGCGATATTCGCCATCTCATTCATGAAGCTGATCTTGGTGGCCAGCATGCAGTTGGCCGCATACTTGGTCAGCTCGGCGCTCTTCACATCCATCACCAGGATCTTCTCGTGGTTGCGGTTAAAGGGCGCGTAGAGCTGGCGCAGCTTGTGTTCGGACTCTCTCTCGGAGGTGCCGATGATGATGCGGTCGGGGCGCATGCAGTCGGCGACCGCGGATCCTTCCTTGAGGAATTCCGGGTTGGAGATGACATCAAATTCCAGCTCGGCCAGTCCGCGCTCGGCGAGTACTTCGCTCACTGCGGCGCGGACCTTGTCCGCGGTGCCAACCGGCACGGTGGACTTGTTGATGATGTACTTCTTGCTGTCCATGTGGGTGGCGATAGTGCGGGCTACCGTGAGCACATGGCGCAGGTCGGCGGAACCGTCCTCATCGGGTGGGGTACCCACGGCGATAAAGATCAGCTCACCATGGGCAACACCCTCCGCGGCGTCAGTGGAAAAGGACAGGTTGCCATTGGCAATGCTCTCTTCCACCAGCGGTGCCAGTCCCGGCTCGTAAATCGGGATTTCACCCCGGCGCAGCCGCTCCACCTTGTCTGCATCGATATCAATACAGGCCACGTTATTGCCGGACTCCGCCAGCACGGCGGCCTGCACCAGCCCGACATAGCCGGTGCCGAATACGGTTACTTTCATCCTCGAGACGGTGTCCTGTTCAGGTCAGTGTCATGGCAGCCCGGTGATTGGCAAGGTGCCTCAGGCTACCGCTGCGTCGGTAATATCCGGCCTGCTCACTTCCCGGTCGGCCCGGGTCCGGGCGTCGCACAGCTGGTGGCGTACCAGCACGATCGCCAGCGGAATCCAGTAGAAGAACCAGATGTAGCTGGGCTTCACCAGTGGCTGCTGGGCGTAGATCAGCATAGCCAGCACGCCGAATCCAAACCACACCAGGTAGAGGCCGGGTACCCAGCTTAGCAGCTGCTCGCGGCGCAGGCCGGTCCAGGCCACTGCGACCAGCTGCCAGAGGCAGGCTGCCACGCCCAGCAGGCCGGCAAAGCGGGCCACGTCCAGCAGGTAATTGTGCGGGTGCGGCAACACTCCGGCCACGTCGATAAACTGTTTGTGCACCAGTCCTGTGCCGATCCACGGCGATTCCAGGAATGGGTCCAGGCTCCTGGCCCAGAGCTCCAGCCGGATGGAATAGGCGGCACCGCGATGCACCAGTGGCAGGTCGCCGAACAGCAACAGGTAGGCGGCTGGCAGCGCCGCAAGGGCACCGAGCAGGACCAGTACCCGCAATACCAGTGAGCGGCTGACCATTGCTGCCAGGCAAATGGCGAAGGCGGCCATCACGAGAGGGATCTTGGTCTGCGATACGACGATATAGACACACCCTAGACCCAGGCCGGTCCAGGACAGCCAGCGCCAGCGGCGGGAGTCCAGCGACAGGCCGTAGCAGCAGAACAGGACATGAAAGCCATACAGCATGGCCGTCTTGTCGATATTGTTCTGCATCGAGATACCGCCGATGCGATACAGCTTGCTGAAACCGCCATCGAGGCCGTAAACCACCAGCGATGCGGCGCAGGACACTGTGCCCAGCACGATCAGCCAGCGCAGCCACTGGTGCAGGAGTCCGTCCATCTGGTCACCACGCCGCTCCATTACCAGGTAGAGGGCGCAGTAAAAGAGCACAAAATAGACCAGCACCTTGAAATAAAAAGAGACCTCCCGCTCGACGGTGGCACTGGCGGGGTCGGCCCAGAGCGTCGACAGGGCCAGGACCAGCGGCACGCTGATAAAGCAGGCAAACTGCCAGGAGCGCAGGAAACGCCAGTCACGGCGCCAGGCCAGCAGCAGGATGGTTGAGGGTATCAGGGTCAGGTAGAAGATGGTCTGGATGCGCCCCACCTCGGGCAGCAGGTGAAAGCCCACCAGCATCAACAGCAGGCTGGCACCGGCGACATGGAGCAGCCCGGATACCCATCGGGATTCGGGCTGGCGATAGAGTCCGTGGAGGGAGGGAATGGTATTACTTGATCCAGACATAGTTGTGACTGTGTGGCAAATTCATGGCGGACTCGACAATGTACTGGGCGTACAGTGTGTTATTGATTTCGCGGTGAAAAAATTCCCGGCAACGGCTGGCCCAGTGGCGGCGCTTGTCGTCGTCGGAGTGGAATTCGACAATCCGTTTCAGGAGAGATTCCTCACTGTCGAAATAGACCAGGGTTTCCGGGGGCATAAATTCGTCAAAAGCGCCGGCGGCATGGGTGAATACCAGTACGCCGTTGCCCGCCAGTTGTGCCATCCGTGCCGAGGAATACCACTGGTAACCCTCCTGGCGGTTCAGGTTCAGCCCCATCTTGCTGTTGGCCAGGATTCGGTCGTAGTCGCGCCCCCACAGGGTCGGCTCGCCGAACATGCCGGGCGTGCGAAACCTGAGGTCGGGCGGCAGGTGCTCTTTCAGGTACTGCGCAATCTTGCCGCGCTCCGTGTGCGCCTGTGACTTGCTGCAGAACAGCAGGTCCACTTCCAGGTCGCTCCGCTGGCTGCAGTCGGCTGTCTCGACCGAGGGGTCTACGGGATTGGGCATATGCCACAGGCTGGCCCGCCTGCCCTCATAGCGCTTCAGGTCATCGACGCCGGTGGAAACGAACATGGCGTCGGCGATTTCACAGCGTTTGGCGATATTGTCCGAATTGCGGGGCACGAACAGCGGATCGTTATTGCAGGCGGCGATCACTGTCTGCGGCCGCATACGGCGGATTTCGGCAAAGGTCTCATTGTCGATCAGGTCGCAGTGGCCGAGGATCACCAGGTCCGGCTCGAATCCCTCCACCGACTGCAACAGGCGCTGGTTCACCTTCTTGCGACTCACCAGCTCACGGATGCGCAGCGGCGCTTCGAATGCGGCGACGTCCCGGTCGCTGAAGGCGAGTACGTTATGGCCGGCCCTGACCAGGCCGGTATACAGTTTGAGGGCCCAGCTGACGGACGTATGGCCGTACTTGCGTTGCTGGTGATTGTCGACGTGAATAATACGCATAGGGGTGGATAGCCGTCGGCGTTGTGGCGAGCCGTTTTACGGTAATGGCGGCGCCCGAACCACGAGCGGGCCAGTCCGGGACCGGGACAATTGGCGAAATTCAGGGCTGCGATTATAACGGGCTGCCCGAGAGCAAGTCCACGCTGTGCCCGGCCTGTGCCTGGCTTCAATACGACGGGGGTATCGGTTAGCATGAGCGCCCGCGCCCGGAGCGGCGCAGTACCTATATTCATTAAGTCGGGGTTTCCCAATTGCGGCTGACAGTCTGGCGTTTTCTCGATGGTAACCGCGCGCACGAGAAGCAGAGTGCTGCCCTGGTCAGCGGCCTGCGCGACTGTGCCGGCGACGCGGTTGATTGCCACGAAATTGGCGCCGTCGGGGTGTTTTCGCTGTTGCGTCACGGGCTCCCCGCCCACCTGGCGGAATTGCCGCAGCCGGACCTGATCATCGGCGCAGGCCATCGCAGCCACCTGCCGATGCTGATGGCGCGTCGCCGGTTCGGCGGCCAGGTGGTGGTTATCATGCGCCCGTCACTGCCCCTGCGCTGGTTCGATTTTGCCATCATTCCCGAGCATGACCGGCCGCCACCACTGGCCAATGTGATTCTCAGCCAGGGGGCACTCACCGAGCCATTGCCCGGTGACCAGGTCCGCCCGGGGCGGGGGCTTATCCTGCTGGGTGGTCCCAGCAAGCACTTTGCCTGGGATGCAGGTGGTGTTCAGGCGACGGTGGAGCAGTTGCTGCAGGCCCCGCTGCAATGGGTAATTTCCGATAGTCGCCGCACGCCGGACGGCACGCTTGAGGGGCTCGCCGGTAGTGGGGCAGAACTCTGCCACTGGCGCGACTGCCCCCCGGGCTGGCTGGTGGAGCAACTGGCGCAGGCTGAGCGCATCTGGGTGACCGGCGACAGTGTGTCGATGCTGTTCGAGGCCTTGCAGAGTCAGGCGCAGGTGGGGGTAATCCCGCTGCCCAGCCGCCGGCGGGCCAACAAGGTCCGCGCCGCAGTGCAGCGGCTGCTCGACCAGGGCCTGGTAACCGACTGCACGGCCGATGCCGGCCAGCCAATTGAGAATGCACGCCCCCCCCTGGGCCAGCAGGTAACCTGTGCGCGCGCGTTGCTGAGGCGCCGCAGCCACCCGATTGATTGAGGCCGCCGCTGCCACCTGAAGACCGGACCAGCGATTCGAGCCGGCGGCACCGTCCCGGAGATAACATGATCCTGATTACAACCCAGTGCTTTCCGCCCCGTCGTGGGGGCATAGAGGTTCTTATGGAGGGCCTGGCGGACAATCTCGGTCGCGCGGGGCGGGAGGTGCTGGTGCTCGCCGACCGTGTCGAGGGCGGCGAGGTGCCGCGCAGCGACACTTACCAGCTGCGGGTCTATGGCGGCTGGAAGCTGTGGCGGCGACGTCGCAAGGCGCAGGCGGTCCGCTCCCTGGTCAGGAAAGGCGGCATCGAAGGGGTGTTTGCCGATTCCTGGAAGAGTGCCGAGCTCCTGTCTGACCTGGGAGTGCCACTTGCGGTGTTGGCTCACGGCATGGAATTCCCTGCCAACCCCGATGCTGCCAAGCGCGCGCGTATTCGCAAGGCCCTCTCTGGGGCAGGTGTAGTGATCGCCAACTCCGCCTATACCGCCGACCTGGTCCGGCCCTATCTCAGTGCAAAGACGCGCCTGGTGGTGATCAATCCGCCAATTGGCCCGCAGCCCGTGGCCCTCCCCGACCAGCTCGAGACGGTGGACGCAGTCATTGGCGGGCGGGGGCCGGTCCTGCTGACACTTGCACGGCTGGAGCCACGCAAGGGCGTGGACGCGGTGATCCGCGCGCTGCCGGAACTGCTCCGCCGTCACCCGGACCTGCTCTACATTGTGGCCGGCAGGGGTGAGGATCGCGCGCGGCTCGAGGAGCTCGCGCTATCCGAGGGCGTTGCCGACAATGTCCACTTTGCCGGAGGCGTCAGTGATGAGGAAAAGGCGGCGCTGTTTTCCCGTGCCGACCTGTTTGTGATGCCGGCACGGCGGGAAGGTGATTCGGTAGAGGGCTTTGGCATTGTCTACCGTGAGGCCAACTGGTACGGCGTGCCGGTGCTGGCGGGGCGCGATGGGGGCGCTGCAGATGCGGTAGTTGATGGCGAGACGGGCCTGTTGTGCGATGCTGCTGACCAGGCTGACGTCACCGCCCATATCCTGTCCCTGCTGGAGGACGACGATAAGCTTCGCCGGATGGGCGAAAATGCCGCAGGGTTGGCACGGGGTATTGCTCAGTGGCAGGCCTCGGTCCGGCGTTTTCTCGAGGCGCTGTAGCCGGGGCGATTAGTCGGCTCAGCTGCGGGAGTACTTGTCGGCGAAGCGGACAATGTCATCCTCGCCCAGGTAGGAGCCGGACTGCACCTCGATCAGCTCCAGGGGGATAGTGCCCGGGTTCTCCAGCCGGTGTTTCACTCCCAGCGGGATGTAGGTGGACTGGTTTTCGGTCACCAGTAACTCTTCCTCCCCGCAGGTCACCCTGGCAGTGCCGGATACGACGACCCAGTGCTCGGCGCGGTGATGGTGCATCTGCAGGCTTAGCTGTGCCCCCGGGTTAACCACGATCCGCTTTACCTGGAATCGCTGGCCCGAATCCACCGAATCGTAGAACCCCCAGGGCCGGTAGACCTTGCGGTGTATCCGGGCTTCCGGGCGGTTGCCTGCCTTGAGCCTCTCCACTACTTTCTTGACTTCCTGCACGCGATCCTTGGCGGCCACCATGATTGCATCGTCACTCTCGACCAGCACCACGTTGTCGAGACCGATCGCCGCGACCAGCTTACTGTCACTCTGGATAAAGCAGTTGCGGCTGTCCTCGATCATCACGTCACCCTTGATCGTGTTGCCGTTGCCGTCCTTGTCCGAGACCTCCCATAACGCCGACCAGGAGCCCACGTCGCTCCAGCCGCAGTCCATGGGAACTACCACGGCGTCGCGGGTTTTCTCCATTACCGCATAGTCGATCGATTCATCCGGGCATTCGAGGAATGCGGCGCGATCCGGCCGTACAAAATCCACATCCACATGGGCAGAGGCCATGGCCCGCTCACAGGCACTGAGAATATCCGGTCGATGTGCCTGCAGCTCCTCGATATAGCGGCGGGCGCGGAAAAGAAACATGCCACTGTTCCAGAAATAGTCCCCGCTGCGCACATAACCCTCTGCCGTTACCCGGTCCGGTTTCTCGACAAATTGCTCGACCGTGAATGCCCTCCCGCTGGCGGGGCCGCGGCGAATATAGCCGTAACCGGTCTCCGGCCCGGTGGGAACAATCCCGAATGTCACCAGTTGCCCGCGCTGGGCGCAGGGGCGCGCGCGATCAATCGCCCCCTGGAAGGCGGGGATATCCCGGATGACATGGTCCGCTGCCAGCACCAGCAGCAGGGGGTCCTCGTTGCCCGCCGCCAGGCATTGCAGTGCCGCCAGCGCCACCGCCGGCGCCGTATTGCGGCCGACCGGTTCCAGCAGGATGCCACCGTGGGGCTGGCCCGCGGCGCGCAACTGTTCGGCCACCATAAAGCGGTGCTCTTCCCCGCATACCAGCAGCGGCGGTTCATGCTCCAGCCCGGCCAGCCTGGCACAGGTTTCCTGCAACATGGTCTGTTCGCCAAATAGTGGAAGAAACTGTTTCGGGTATAACTGGCGGGAGAGTGGCCACAGTCGTGAGCCCGAGCCTCCGGCCATGATTACTGGCACGATCATTTTCCGACCTGGTCCCTGCAAACGCACTGGACAGGAGGCGCCCGCACTGTTGCCGGGATCGCCACCCCTGAACTGGTAAGTATGGACTTGGCCGGGGGGAGGGGCCATCAGGGAGGCGGTGGGACCGGTCCCGGGGCCGGCAAGGAGGGGGGGACCGTGTGGTCAGGGCCTAACTGTGGCGTTCCGCCTCTTTCCAGGACAGGGATTTGTCCGACACTTCCCAGTGTATGCGGCGCCACATACGCTGGATGCGCCGCTGGATGTAGTGCCTGTTGGAGAATTCAAACCACTCCGGGAAAGGCAGCAGGGTGGCCCGGCCGAGTCCGTCAATCAGGACCAGTTCCGGAGTCCCGTCCCGCATGCGCACCACCAGGTTGTGGGGCAGGATGTTCTTGGTCAGGACGCGGGTTTCCCACAGCCACTGGGCAAACTGCTCCAGGGCGGCGGTAATCGGTGCGTCCAGGCCGTGCTGCTGCAGGTAGCTTTCCAGCGTGGGGGCCGGATTGCCGCTGTCGTCGAGGATCAGCTGGGAAACGGCAGCGGTGCCCTCGCTGGTGTCCACCAGCCCGTACCAGCGGGCCAGGTGACGCCAGACCGGGCTGTTGTCGCCCACATGACGCAGGGCGCGCTGCCGGTAGCCCGCGAGTTCACGGAGGTTGTCGTCGAAGCGGTCGTTGCCGGCCAGGCGCTTGTACCACGGAGCGCGGTTGCGCAGTTCGTCGATACGACCGGTACGCATGACCTTGACGCACTTCCCGGCATCGGACGGATGGCGATAGCAGTGGCGGTTGCCGCCGCTGGCGAATGGCTTTTGGCCGCTGAGGTCAATCATGTTGCGTCCCGCCCCGATTCGGCCAGCAGTCCACGGTAGAGCGACAGGGTGTTCTCGGCCTGGGTAGCGAGGGTAAAGTCCCGTTGCAACACCGGCCGGGCGTCGCTTTCCAGTAGTTCCAGCGTCTTTTCCCGCAGTCCGGCGATGCTGCCGTTTGCCACCAGCCCTTCGGGGAAGCAGGCGCTCAGGGATTCCGCCGGGCCGCCGATGTCGTAGCCGATTATGGGGGTGCCAATCGCCGCCGCCTCGATAACGGTTCTTCCGAAGGGTTCGGGACGTTTTGACAGGTTGTAGACCAGGGCTGCGGCGCTGTACCAGTAGCGGATATCGCTGCGCTGTCCCACAAATGACACCCGCCCATCGAGCCCCAGCGCCCGGGCTCGCTGGCGCAGCTCTTCCGCGTAATGTTGTTTGTTGGGCTCGGCGCCACCCAGGATTACCCCGTGCAGGTCGTGCCGGTCCAGCTCGGCCAGGAGCTGCAGGAAGTCTTCCTGGCCCTTCCAGCGGGTCAGGCGGCCAGGCAGCAACAGCCAGCGCCGGTCGCGCAATGCCGGGAACTCTGCCTCGACCGATTCGCGCCAGCCCTCGGGTGGCTGGAGGCCGGGGTGAAACTCAGCGGTGTCGACGCCGCGGTAGATAATTTCCGGGGGGCGCTGCAGGTAACGGCTGTAGTGCTCCACCAGGTAGTCGCGGACACACCCGGAGATAGCGATTACCTGTTCGCTGCGGGCCATAATGGCGCTGTACCGGTTGACGGAATAGAGACCGTGGGCCGTGCTTACCAGGCGCGGGCGGTTTCCGGCCGGCAGCTTCTTCCAGGCAAAATAAGTGAGCCAGGCGGGTATCCGGGAGCGCACGTGCAGTATGTCCGGCTGTTCGGCGCGGATCAGCTCCCGCAGCGGGCGCACTTCCCGCAGGCTGAGCAGGGACTTGCGGTGGATGGGGCGGGACAGGTGGCGGGAGCCCTCCAGTTCCAGCTGCTCCACCATCCGGCCGCCACTGGAAACCACGACGGATTCGTGCCCGGCCGCCACCAGTGCGCGCGCCAGGTCCAGGGTTCCCCGCTCAACGCCACCGGAATTCAGCGCTGGCAGCAACTGCATGACTTTCATCGGGGCCTCGTTATTCTGGGTGAGCAGGGCTGGCTGGCGTTTGCAGCCTGGCACTTCCCTGTCCGTACGGTCGGTACAGGGGGGATGCGCCGCCATCCGCAGTGCAAAGCCGGGTATTATAGACATCCCCGGCAATGGGGTATAGGCTGCCAACTTCCCGCCCGGCAGGTGCTGTCCCGGGGCATGGTCAGTGACTGGAGTTTACGTTGCATCCCCATCTCGATATCTGTATCTGCACTTGCCACAGGCCCGAGTTACTGCGCCGCGCGCTCGCCAGCCTGGCCGCGATGGAGCTGCCCGAGTCACTGGAGGTCTCGGTTACGGTAGTCGACAACGATCCCGCCGAGAGCGCCCGGCCGGTGGTGGAGGAAGTCGAGCCCTCTTTCCCGCTGCCACTTGTGTATGCCGCCGAGTCCCGTCGGGGAATTCCCTTTGCCCGCAACCGCTGCCTGGACGAGGCGCAGGCAAAGGGGGCCGATTACCTGGTATTTATCGACGACGATGAGTGGGTTGCCGGCGACTGGCTGCAGAAACTCTATGGCTTCGCCCACGACGCCGGTGGCAACACGGTGGTGTGTGGCAGCGTGATCAGCCTGATGCCCGCCGCGGCCCCCGATTACTATTCCATGTTCTTTTCCCGCAAGCGTCGCCGCACCGGTGAGCGCCTGCCGTACTGCGCCACCAATAACGTGTTGATGCCAATGGCTGAAATTGCCAGGCTGGGTCTGCGTTTCGATGAAAACCGGCCGTTTGCCGGCGGTGAGGATGTCCTGTTCTTTACCGAGGCCAACCTGCAGGGCATGTCGATATTTCACTGCGCCGAGGCGGTGGTGTACGAGGATGTGCCGGAATGCCGGGCCACCATCCGCTGGCTGTCGCGGCGCAAGTATTCGGTAGGTATTACGCTGGCGCGCCAGAAAGTGCTCGCCGGGCGCAGTCGCGGGATGGTTTTCGCATCAGCGATGGTGCAGCTGCTGAATGCCTCGCTGGTATGTGTGCTGGGTGTCGCTATCAGCCGGCAGCGTGCGCGCGCCTGGCTGCGTGCCTGCCGCTCCGCCGGTATGGCCTGCGGTGCCCTCGGGGCAGAATCGCAGTTTTACCGCGGCGTGAATTCCTGACTTCCCTCCCGGCCGGGGCAGTCCATCCCCCGGCCCTGTTCAAGTCTCAGCGGTAGGGTTCCCGCACGGCGTCTGTCGCGGTGGGCGACGTGCCGGTCGCGGACAGTTAAAATGCCGCTTTTCCAGCAAGTTCAACCCGGGATCCCGACACCTGCATGCAGTTCCTCTACACCTGGCTATTACGCCTCGCCCTGCCGTTTATCCTGCTGCGCCTCTGGTGGCGCGGGCGCACCATGCCCGCCTACCGGCAGCGCTGGCGCGAACGCCTGGGACGGGTGCCGCGCAGGGCCAGCCGGCGCCCGCTGGTATGGGTGCATTCGGTTTCCGTGGGGGAGACCCTCGCCGCGGTGCCGTTGATCGAGCAGCTGGCAGCCCGCCACCCTGACTGGCAGTGGCTGGTCACCACCACCACCCCGACCGGCTCCGAGCGGGTCGAGTCTGCGATGCGACCGCTGCTGGGCGGTCGCCTGCTGCATTACTACCTCCCCTACGACCTGCCCGAATATCACCGGCGCTTCCTGTCGGCGCTGCGGCCGCGGATGCTGGTGATCATGGAGACCGAGCTGTGGCCGAACCTGCTGTCGGCCTGTGCCAGGCGCAAGGTGCCGGTGGTGCTGGCCAATGCGCGCCTGAGCGACAAGTCGGCACAGGGCTACGCGCGCTTTGCCCGCCTGGCCGCAAAGATGCTGGGTCACCTGACCCGTGTGGTGGCCCAGTACCCGGAGGATGCGCGGCGCTTTGTCGAGCTGGGCCTGGATGAGGCGCGCATCGTTGCGGTGGGCAATATCAAGTTCGATCTCAATATCGACCTGGGCCTGTCCAGCGAGGCCCAGGCCCTCGCGCACCAGTGGCGCGCAGCCGGCCCGGGGGGCACGCGCCCGGTTTGGCTGGCGGCGAGCACCCACGATGGTGAGGAGGCCACGGTGCTGGACGCCTTCGCCGAAGTGCAACGGCGTTTTCCGGACCTGCTGCTGGTACTGGTACCGCGACACCCGCAGCGCTTCGACAGCGTGGCACAGCTGGTCCGTGATCGCGGTTTTTCCCTGGCGCGCCGCAGTGATGGTGGGGTGCCTGCCGGCTCGGACCAGGTGCTTCTGGGTGACACCATGGGAGAGTTGCTGCGGTTTTACGGTGCCTGTGACGTGGCATTTGTCGGTGGCAGCCTGGTGCCGGTGGGGGGGCACAACATGATCGAGCCGGCCGCCTGGGGCGTGCCGGTGATCTGTGGTCCGCACCTGCATAACTTCTCCCGCGTGGCTGCGTTGCTGCGCGAGGCCCGGGCCCTGCAGGTGGCGGAAAACGCGCCGCAGATGGCTGCGCAGGTCGTAGCATGGCTGGAGGATGAAGAGGAAAGACGCGCTGCAGGCGCCCGCGGGCGGCAGGTGGCGACGGAAAATACCGGGGCCCTGCAGCGGCTGGTCAATGAGGTGGATGCCGTCGCAGGTCCCTGATCAGGTCGGCGGCCGGGGAATGGCGCGCCGACCGGGTTTTAGTTGGGGGACGTGCCGGGCTCCTCGGCAGACTCCTCGATCGCGGCCGGGCTGGTCGGCTCTACGGTGTCCTGGCTGCCGCCCAGCGGCATGGAGGCGCCCTGGCGTGCGATGGCGCGTGAAACGGCGCTGCCCGGGTTCAGGCGGGTTTCCAGGTCCTGCAGGTCCTTGGGTGCCAGCAGGCCGGCAGCGCGCTTGAGACGCAGGGTATTGAGGATGTAGCTGTACAGCGAAGCGGAATAATCCCGGCGGGCCTGGAACAGGGTCTGCTGTGCCAGCAGCACGTCGACCACATTGCGCGTGCCCACCTCATAGCCGGCCTGGGTGGCGTCCAGGGCGCTGCGGGCGGAAATGATGGCCTGCTTGCGCGCGTTAACACGGGATACGTCGGTGACCACCGAGCGGTGCAGTGTGCGGGTATCCTGGATCGTACTGCGCTGGACGAGGTTGCGCAGGTCCTCGGCCTGGAAGGACAGGTTGCGCGCCTCGCGGCGGCTGGCGCTGATACGGCCACCGGAGAAGATCGGCACGTTCAGCGTCACCGCCGTAATCGTAGTCTCTCGGGTAGTGTCGATGGGCAGGTCGACGGTGGGTTCACCGGCGACGGTGGTCGAGGAATCCCCCTCACGGCGGAAATCCTGGTAGCTCACCGAGCCTGTGAGCGTGGGCAGGTGTTCGCTGGCTGCCGCGCGGGCATTGTAGCGCGCGGCTTCGGCGTTCAGGCGCGCCGCCTTCAGGTCGAAGTTGTTGGCCAGGGCGAAATCCACCCAGGCGCTGCGATCCACCGGCTCCGGCGGTGCCACCGAAAAGGTCTCGCTCAGCGGGGCGATATCGTCGTGGTGCTGGCCGGTCAGTACGGACAGGGCGTCGAAGGCGCTGAGCAGGATGTCCTGGGCGTCGTAGAGTCGGGCCACGGCGGAATCGTGGGCGGCGCGGGCATCGTAGACATCGGTAATCGCGGTCAGGCCCACCTCGAAACGCTGCTGGGTCTGCTCGAGCTGCTGGGCCAGGGCCTCCTCTTCGGCGCGGGCGGTTTCCAGGTCGTCCACTGCCCGCAACACATCGAAGTAAGCGTCTGACACCCGTAGCATCATTGCCTGTTGGTTGGCACTGAATTCTGCAGCAGCCTGTTCGCTGACTTTCTTGCCCTGCTTGTAACCGAACCAGGCGCTGGCATCGAACAGGGCCTGGTCGAGGCGCGCCGAGTAGATGCGCTCGTCCACGTCCGTGTCGCTGCTGTTGGGAGTGGCGATGACCCCGGTAGGTCCAAAGGTGTAGTCAAACTGGGTGGCAGTGGTGTCGGTATTGTTGGCCTCTGCACTACCGTTGATCTGCGGCAGCAGTGCGGAGCGGCCCAGGTTCTTGGCCTCCAGCCCGGCTTCATAGGCGGCGCGGTCCGCGGCCAGCTGGGGGTCGTTTTCCAGCGCCAGCTGGTAGATCTCCCACAGGGTATCCGCCTGTGCCTGCATTGAACCGAAACTGATAATCGCTGCGGCGAGCACTTTTTTCAGCGGGCCCGCAACGCGGCCTGCCCTTGAGAATTCTTTCGTTTTCATCTGTCTCAACTTCCTGTGGCGGGTCTCAAAGCTGCAAACTCACTGCCAGTCTCCCCACTGGCGGGCGCATTTTGCGGGTGGTGCAGCGCCATGGGGAATGCCGAAAGCGCCTGTCTGTACGGCCCGCGAGCCCGGTTTTAGCAGTCGCGAGAGTGTACCTGTGCACAGAGTGAGCGTCGAGGCGACGCTGGCAGCATTTTGGTATATCTTCGTTAAACCGACGCGAATGTGCGGTCATCGGTGCAGCGGGGCGTTGCTGCGTCCCGGCATGATCGACAATGGCGTCGTTTTTTCAATAGACGCAGGCGGTGGCCATTCGGATGCAGCAATCATTCAAAAGAATTGGGCAAGGGGAGGCGCCGGATGGCGGATGCGCCTGACGTCCCCTGGAGCCGCCGGCAACGCGCCTGCCATGAGTGCGACCAGGTGCTGGGTGATGCGGTGGCGCCGCCCGGGAACAAACTGGAATGTCCGCGCTGCAATGCGACCCTGCACCGCAACCCCCGCGGTAGCGTCAACCATACGGCGGCCCTGAGCCTGACCGGCCTGCTGTTGTTCTTCCCTTCCCTTTCCCTGCCGCTGCTGAGTTTTTCCATTCTCGCATTCGGTGCGGAAAACACGCTGTTGAATGGTGTGCGTGCGCTGTTTGCCGAGGGCTACCTGTGGATGGCGGGGCTGGTATTGTTTTGCAGTGTGATCGCGCCGCTGGCCAAGTTCCTCCTGCTCGGGTTTATTTCCCTGGGTTGCCACTGGCGGTTACTGGACCGCCCGGTAACCTGGTCGGTGCGCTGGTACCAGCACCTGAAAGAGTGGGGCATGCTGGATGTCTACATGCTGGGCCTGCTGGTCGCGCTGATCAAGATGAGTGACCTGGGCAAGATGCAGGTGGAGCCGGGCCTGTACAGCTTTGTGGCAATGATGGTGATCTCGAACCTCACCACGTTGAGTTTCGACCAGCAGGCGGTCTGGTCGCGGCTGGAGCGGCGCAGGAAGCGCGCTCCCGGCCCGTCCCCGGGCGAGGGGCCGCTGGTGGGCTCCGGGGAGCAGTTATGAGTACTATGGACAGGGCCCTGTCACAGGGACGTACCTGCTGCCTGAGTTGCCACTGGCTGGTGACATTGCCGCGCGGTGGCGGCGGCTGCCGCTGCCCGCGCTGTGGCGGCAAGGTGCATGGGCGGATCGAGGGAAGTGTGATGCTGACCTGGGCCCTTACCATTACTGGCGCGCTATTGTTGATACCTGCCAATATCCTTCCGGTAATGACGGTGGTTTACCTGGGCTCCGGCGAGCCGGCCACGATCATCGGTGGGGTGATGCAGCTCTATACCGCAGGCTTGTGGGGCATCGCGCTGATTGTCTTTATTGCCAGTATCGCCGTGCCGGTGATGAAGCTGGTGGGGCTGGTACTGTTGCTGCTGCAGGTGCAGGGCAGATTGCCGATCAACCCCTCGCAGGCAATGACCACCTATCGTATCGTGTCGGCTATCGGGCGCTGGTCACTTCTGGACCTGTTCATGATTTCGATTCTGGTGGCGCTGGTGGATATGGGGGCTGTCGCCAGTGTGGCCGCCGGCCCCGGCGCCACCGCGTTTGCCTCGGTGGTGGTGATCACCATGCTGGCAGTGCGCTGTTTTGATCCGCGCCTGGTCTGGGATACCTATTACGGGAATCCGTACAGGAATGCGGGGCCCGATCATCGCGCGCCCGCCGCAGCCGGAAGCCGGCGGGGAGAGAAGAGCGACCCAATCATAAAAGAACCACCGGAAGAGGGAGTGGCCGGGGATGTCTGAGGAGTTTCCCCACGAACAGTCGCATCGTGAACAGCAGGCGGTCGTCAGGCGCAGCCGCGGCCTGCCATTAATCTGGTTGCTACCCCTGGTGGCGGCACTGATCGCCGGCTGGCTGGTTTACAAGGATTTTACCTCCGGTGATATCCGCACCGAGATACTGTTTACCTCCGGCGAGGGCCTGGTCAAGGGCAAGACCGTGGTCAAGTACGCGGGCGTGGATATCGGGGTGGTGCGCGATTTCCAGCTGGTGCCCAATGCGCCAGAGCTGGATGGCAAGGACGGTGTGCTGGCCCAGGTGGAATTCAATCGCAGCGCCGAGTACCTGCTGGTGCAGGGCACCAATTTCTGGTTGGTGAAGCCAGAGCTCTCGATCACCGGCGTGCGCGGCCTGGAAACCCTCGTATCGGGAAACTATATCGGCATGGAGCCGGGCAGTGGCGAACGCAAACGCGAGTTTGTCGCCCTCGAGCGACCGCCCGCCAGCGTGCGTGGCGAGGGGCTGCGGGTGGTGCTGAAGGCCCCGCGGCTCGGCTCGCTCAACCGCGGTTCACCGGTTTACTACCGCCAGCTGCGGGTTGGCCAGGTAGAGGACTACCGGCTCGCCGACGACGACTCCCAGGTGGAGGTGGACCTGTTTATCCGCCAGGAATACGCGCACCTGGTACACCGCGGCAGCCGTTTCTGGAATAGCTCGGGCCTGTCGGTGGAAGGCGGCATCAGTGGCATCACCGTGAACATGGAATCCCTGGCGGCACTGGTGGCCGGCGGGGTCAGCTTCCACACCCCGGAAACCCGGCGCCAGTCGCCGCTGGCGGTCAATGGCAGTGAATTCAAGCTATATCGCAGTTTTGCCGCAGCGGATGCCGGTATCGAGGTGACCCTGAATTTTGATCGCGGGGTCAATGTCACGCCCGGCAGCACCAACGTGGTCTACCAGGGGATCAAGGTGGGCGAGGTGAGCGAGGTCAAGGCCAGTCGCAATATCGATGGAATGGAAGTGCGGGTCCTGATGGACCCGATTACCGATGACCTGCTGAGTGAAAACACCCGTTTCTGGATGGCACCGCCGACCCTGGATATCTCCTCGGGGCTGGACGACCTGCTGTCCGGCAACCGTATCGAGGTGGACCTGCGCCGCGGCCAGCGCTCGCAGCGGACCTTTTCTGCCCAGGCGTCGGCGCCACCGCGGGACCCCCGCGTGCCGGGGTTACACCTGCGCCTCACTGCACGCTCGCCGGGCTCCCTGCAGCGCGGTGCCAGTGTCTATTACCGGCGCATTGAGGTGGGCAAAGTGCAGGGCATGGAGCTGAACCCCGAGGGCGATGGGGTGGAGGTCTATGTGGTAATCGACCCCCGCTATGCACACCTGGTGAACCACAGAACCCGTTTCTGGAACGTCAGTGGCGTGCGCGCCAAGGCAGGCCTCAGTGGTATCGAGGTGCAGGCCGATTCGCTACTGTCATTGCTGCGCGGGGGGATCGCGTTTGGCAGTGACCCGCGAGCGCGCGACGAAAAGGGGCCGGTGGAGGATGGCGACCGTTTCCATCTCTACCGCAGCCGCGAGTCGGCACTCGAGGCAGGCCTGCGCATTCGCATCACCCTGCCTTCGGCGGAGGGGTTCCGTGACGGCGCGCCAATCCGGCACAAGGGTGTGCAGGTGGGTGAGGTTACCCGCCTGCGCCTGGGGGACAGTGCGTCGGAAGTGATCGCCTATGCCAAGCTGTACCAGCGCGCCGAGCACTTTGCCCGCAGCGGCACCCGCATGTGGGTTGTGGGGCCGGAAATCGGCATCGACAAGGTGGCCAACCTGGACACCCTGGTGACCGGTCGTTACCTCGCCCTGGAGCCGGGCGAGGGCGAGGCGCAGACTGAATTTGTCGCGCTGGCGGAGCCGCCGCGGCCAGACCTGGCCGACACCATGATGCGACCGGGACTGACGGTTATCCTCAATGCGCCGCGGCGCGGCTCGCTGGTGCCCGGCAGCCCGGTGTACTACCGCCAGGTGCAGGTGGGTGAGGTGACCGGCTTCGAATTGGGGGAACTGGCAGACCGTGTATACATCTACGTATATATCGAGCCCCGTTACCAGACCCTGGTACGCGAGCACACGGTGTTCTGGAATGCCAGCGGTGTAGAGGTCAACTTTGGCCTGCAGACGGGGCTGAATGTGCACACCGAGTCCACGCAGGCACTACTGGCCGGCGGTGTTGCCTTCGCTACGCCGGAGGCCGGTGAGATGGGCCGCGAGGTGGTGTCGGGCAGCCACTATCCGCTATATCCGGAGGCGAAACCGGAGTGGCTGGGCTGGAGTCCCAAGATTGAACTGTATGACCCCGCATTGCCGGAAAAATAAACCGAAGTAAGGATTCACTATGCGTAAGATAATGACAGGACTTTTACTCACGTTGCTCCTCGCTGGGTGTGACGCGACCCTGGTAGAGCGGGTGCAGCCTGCGGAGGCGCCAGTTTCATTTTCCACCTATGCTTGGGGCGTGGCTCCACTCGTAGATGTCCCCGATGCCTCGGCCCAGCTGGTTGAGATGGATGACGAGTTGCGACAGATCGTCGAGGGGTACCTCCGCAACCGGGGTTACCGCCGGGTGGAGGACGCCGAGAATGCCGATATGCTGGTGAGCTACCAGGTTGCGGTGGTCGAGGGCGAGATCTCCACCGAGCAGAGCAATCCGGGCTGGGATGCACAGTTCGACAGCAATGCGACCCGGGGCGCGGTAGAGCTGCCCAGTGACACCGGTGCGCCGCGGCTGACCCTGAGCCTTGAGATCGGCCGCCCCCAGGGTGGGGCTATCTGGGGGGGCACCTCCAGTGAGGTATTGGGAAGGCCCGAAGACGCAACTGATCGCCAGCGGCTGCTTGCCAATATGATCAAGCAGCTGTTGAGCGACCTGCCCCCGGCCGCCAGCTACTGATCCCCGGGAAGCGGGGTTGAATTCCGGCATGGAAGCCAGATTTGTATAAAGACATACTGACACCATGGTTCGGGAGACACACATGAAAGTCGGATTGCGGGCATCGATGGTGATGCTCTTGTTACTGGTGCTCGGCGGCTGCGCCGCCGCCCCGCAGGTCGCGGTGGATTACGATCCCCAGGCCGATTTTGCCGGGATGCGCACCTATTACCTGCTGGACCCAGTCGCCACTGGCCCGGTAACGCCGCTGGAGATCAAGCGGGCGCGCCAGGCGGTGGAAGGCATCCTGCAAAATCGCTACCGGGCAGTGGATAACACGGACGACGCGGACTTCCTGGTACAAGTACAGTTCCAGGCCGTGGAGAAGGTAGCGGTTTACGAGGACAGCTTTGGCCTTTATGGCGGCTACCGCTACTGGGGGTTTGGCTGGCGCTCGCCGGTCGAGGTGCGCCAGTACCGGCAGGATACACTGGTGGTGGATATCCTCTCACCCGAGAGCTCGCCCCTGTGGCGGGGCAGTATGCCCTCCAGCGCCGGGCGCTACCAGGATCCGGCGCAACGCCAGCAGCGGCTGCGCGAAGAGGCCGCGCTGCTGCTGAACCGTTTCCCGCCGGCCTACTGACAGCCCCCCACCCCCGGCGGGACCGGGGGTGCCACCCTACTATTCCCAGAGACCTGATTCATGACCGAAACCACCAGGGAGAGAAATACCGATCTTGTCCCCGAGTTCTCCACCGATGCGGTCGAGGTGGTCGAGCGTGAAACCGTCTTTGACGGTTTCTTCAAGATGCTGCGCCTGCGCCTGCGTCACCGGTTGTTCCGCGGGGGGTGGAGCGAGATCTTTACCCGCGAGCTGTTCGTCCGCGACAACGCCGTGGGCGTGCTGTTATTCGATCCCCGGCGCGAGCAGGTGGGCCTGATCGAGCAGTTCCGGGTGGGAGCCCTGGAGCGGCCCTACGGTCCCTGGTGCCTGGAAGTGGTGGCGGGCATGGTGGAGCGGGGGGAGAGCCTCGAAGAGGTCGCCCGTCGCGAGGTGCAGGAGGAGTCCGGGCTGGAGGTCGGCCGGCTGGAACCAATCCACAGCTATTTGCCGAGCCCCGGCGGCAGCTCGGAACGCCTGCACCTGTTCTGTGGCTGTGTCGACCTGGGTGGGGCAGGGGGCATCTTCGGGTTGCCGGAAGAGCAGGAGGATATCCGCCTGCGGGTCCTGCCGCTGGATACCCTGCTGGCGGCCCTGGCCGGGGACTCGCCCGACGCCGGCGCGGTGGACAACGCGGCCACGCTGATCTGCCTGCAGTGGCTGCAGTTGCATCGTGAGCGACTGACGGGCAGAAAAGGGGCGACCCATGGTTAACGGGTCATCGTATATATCCTGCGTTTACCGAGAAGGACCGCAAACTGAGATCCAAGTCACGGCGTGGATAGAATTGGAGTGTCGATAATGGCGGTTCAGAAACAGGCCCATCCTGGAAGCAAATTGCGACTGAAAAGTCGTCAAAAATCGGAATATCGGATGGACTTGCCGGCTTATCACGCCGACTGCGATGCCAACTACCTGCGCCTGAGCAAGCTGTTGCCGCAGCTGGGTGAGCGGGAGCGCTGGAGGTACAGCATGCCCCACGGCTCCCTGGAGCTGGAGGTGATCGAGCGCTCCCGTTACACCACCGAGGTGAGCCTGAGCGCGTCTTCCGCCAGCGAGCAGCGCTGGATGGCGCCGCCCAGGATTACGGTGCGGCTCTACCACGACGCGCGCATGGCCGAGGTGGTCGCGGTGGACGGCCGCGGTCCCCTGGGTGAGAAAGCCCCGGGTGTGCTGCACGCGGGGGCCCGCATGCAGGGGGCCGACGAACGACAGCAGGCCAACCGCTTCCTGGGGGAGTGGCTGGGGCATTGCCTCGCGAATGGCCGGGTGGATTTTGAACTGGTTTTAGATGGCCGACAGCTCTGACGCCGCTGTCGGTGGTCACATGGATGTGGTGACAGGGTAAGCAAGTGAGTGGAAGCGACGGAAGCAGGCAGGACAAGTTGAGCGGATCGAAACACCGGTTGGTGCAGTTTACAGATCCCCATATCGGGGGGCGACCGGACTACCAGCTCCTGGGGCTGGATACCGGTCGTACCCTGGATGATGTGCTGCGAGCCATCGAGCGGGACCAGTCGACAGCTGAAATGCTGCTGGCCACCGGCGACATCAGCGCCAATGGTGCCGAGGCGGCCTACGAGCGTTTCCTGCACAAAATGCGCAAGGTCAGCGCGCCCTGGTTCTGGTTGCCAGGCAACCATGACCAGGCCGAGCGAATGCATGAGGTGGCCCCGGGCAATACCGCCGAGCTGGTGGCCCTGGGCAACTGGCGGCTGTTGCTACTGGATACCAGTGTCGAGGGCGAGATCTGCGGCGGCATGACCGAAGCCCAGCTCGATCGTCTCGACGAGCTGTTGCAGGAGTGCCGCCATCACCCGGTGATGGTACTGATGCATCACCAACCCGTGCCGGTGGGCAGCAAGTGGATTGATGGCCATATGCTCAAGGAAGGCGCCGAGCGCTTCCTTCAACTGGTGTCCGCGGCAGGTAATGTGAAGGCCCTGGTCTGGGGTCATGTACACCAGCAGTTTGACGGCGACCTGAACGGTATTGGCCTGCATGCTACCCCCTCCACCTCGGTGCAATTCACACCGGGCAGTGGTCCCTTCGCTGTGGATGACAAGCTGCCGGGTTACCGCTGGTTCGACCTCGACGACAGCGGCACCTACACCACCGCTGTCGAGCGTGTCCCGGTTTCTGACTACAACGTCGACCTCACTTCCTCCGGATACTGACCGTCCGGCACAGGAGCCAGTCCTGCCAATCCGTTGGTCCGGCCTTTCCCCGCTCCCTGTCGTATCCGCTGCCTGTCACCCTACAATGCCGGTATTGGGACCCGGGCCGGCCGGGTACCCCTTGGGCCCAAGCCGAGGTCCAGGCAGAGGCCTGTAGAAACAAATGACCAAAGCACCGAACCGGAAACAGAAAGCAGTGGGAGCCATGATGCAAATGTTATCGAGTGCCTGGCTGGGAGCCCTCGTCCTGGTCGTGGCGGGGTGTGCGCAGACCGATCCCTCCGGGTCGGCATTGGCTGTTGCCAACCCCGGGGCGGCTTCCGCCACGGGGTTGCAGCCGCGGGCCAGCGGGCTCGACAGTGTCGCCGCCGCTTTTGCCTTCGACCTGGCTAATGCCAGTGTCTACGTGGCGCCATTGCAGATTGGCTACCGCAAGCGCAGTGCCGATGTCCGTGAGCGGCTGAATGCCGGTGACTTCCAGCTGGATGCGCGGGAGCGTGAACGAATGCAGCAATTGATGGAGGAGGCGCTTGCCGAGCGCTTCCTGCAGCCGCGCAACAGTCGTTTGGCGGGCAGCCCGGCACAGGCGGATTACCGGCTGCAGTTGCGTCTAGAGAATTTCGCCCTGAGCGCCCCGCTGGAGGCGCCAACCTGGAGCCGGCGAACATTCACGGAGCAGAGTGCCTATGGCGTGCTGGCCGGTGAGCTGTACGACCGCGATGGCAACCTGGTCATGCGGTTCCGGGACCGGCGGGATATCGGCGAGAATCCCGGCTCACTGGCTTCGGGAGGCCAGCTGCAACAGTTCAGTGGCCCCATCTTCTGGGCCGACATGCGGGTGGATATGCGCCGTGCCTTCTCCAGCCTGGACCGGTCGCTGCGGTGATCCCCCGGGCGGTCCGCAGATTACTCGCGGACTCGCCCTGCCGTAGAAGGGCGCTATAATCCCCGCCCATGTCAGAACTTCCGCAAAAAAATCATTCGCTATTACTGTACCTGCACGGTTTCCTCTCCTCCCCGCAGTCGTATAAGTGTCGCCTGATGGAGGAGTGGGTGGCGCGGCACAGGCCTCACATGAGCTTTCGTGCCCCGCTGATCTCCCCGCACCCGGCGCTTGCCTCCGCGGCACTGGAGGAAATCCTGGACCAGAACCGTGGCGCAAGCATCGGCCTGGTCGGAAGCTCCATGGGTGGCTTCTATGCGACCCTGCTGGCCGAGCGCCACGGGCTGCCCGCGGTGGTTGTGAATCCGGCGGTACACCCGGCCCGTTTTATGCCCGCCTATGTGGGGCAGCCACTGGCGCCGTACAGCGGTGAGCCGCACGAGTATCGCCTAAGTGGTGCCGACGTTGCTAACATGCGCAGTCTGGAGGCGGAGCTGCAAGGGGCGTTCAGGGGGCGCTACTGGCTGCTCGCGCAGCGCGGCGACGAGACTCTGGACTGCCGCGAGGCGGAGGGTTTCTATCGCGGGCAGCGCCAGACCGTTGAAGAAGGCGGGGACCACAGCTTCCAGGGCTTTGAGCAGTATTGTGAGCCCATTGTCGAATTCCTTTTCGGCCGGTAGGCACGGCAGATTGCCGGCTGCGGCTCGCGGCCGCTCCTACGGGACAATAGTTGTTAACGAGTAACCAATAAAAATATGGCCAAGTATTCCGCAGAAGATATCGAGGTACTCACGGGGCTGGACCCGGTGCGCAAGCGCCCGGGGATGTATACCGATACCACACGCCCCAACCACCTGGCCCAGGAAGTGATCGATAACAGCGTCGATGAGGCGCTGGCCGGGCATGCGAAGAAAATCGAAGTGGTCCTGCACAAGGATAACTCCCTGTCCGTCAGCGACGACGGGCGCGGCATGCCGGTGGATATCCATCCGGAGCAGGGCCGCCCCGGTGTTGAGGTCATCCTCTCCACGCTCCATGCCGGCGGTAAGTTCTCCAACAAGAATTACCAGTTCTCCGGTGGCCTGCACGGTGTGGGCGTGTCGGTGGTGAACGCTCTTTCCAAAGTCCTGGAGATCACCATCCAGCGGGATGGGCAGGTACACAGGATGGGCTTCCAGAACGGCAACAAGGCCTCGGACCTGGAGGTGATCGGCACCTGTGGCAAGCGCACCACCGGTACCAGCCTGCGCTTTATGCCGGACCCGCAGTATTTTGACTCCCCGAAGTTCTCGGTGCCGCGCCTGCGCCACCTGCTGCGCGCCAAGGCAGTGCTATGCCCGGGCCTGACCGTGGTCTTTATCAACGAGCAGGATGGCGAGTCGGACCAGTGGTTTTACGAGGACGGCCTCAAGGATTACCTGGCGGCCGCCAACCAGGGCTGGGAAGTACTGCCGGCAGAGCCATTCGTGGGCAGCTTCAGTGCCTCCACCGAAGCCGCAGACTGGGCGGTGCAGTGGTTGCCCGAGGGCGGCGAGGTCACCGCCGAGTCGTACGTCAACCTGATTCCCACTGCCCAGGGCGGCACACATGTGAACGGCCTGCGCTCCGGCCTGCTGGAAGCGATGCGCGAGTACTGCGAGATCCGTAACCTGGTACCGCGCGGGGTCAAGCTGGGGCCCGAGGATATCTGGGCGCAGTGCTCGTATGTGTTGTCCGCCAAACTGGCGGATCCACAGTTCTCCGGCCAGACCAAGGAGCGGTTGTCCTCGCGCGAGGCCACCGCGTTTGTTTCCGGCGTGGCCAAGGATGCCTTCAGCCTGTGGCTGAACCAGCATACCGAAGAGGGCGACCGGCTGGCGGAGTTGTGCATCGGCAATGCCCAGAAGCGACTGCGTTCGGCCAAGAAAGTGGCACGCAAGAAAGTCACCCAGGGGCCGGCCCTGCCCGGCAAGCTGGCGGACTGTGCCAGTGGTGATACCAGCCGCTCCGAACTGTTCCTGGTGGAGGGCGACTCCGCCGGTGGTTCCGCCAAGCAGGCCCGCGACCGCGACTTCCAGGCCATCATGCCGCTGCGCGGCAAGATCCTGAATACCTGGGAGGTGGACTCCGGGGAGATCTTTTCCAACCAGGAAGTACACGATATTGCCGTGGCCCTGGGGGTGGACCCCAGCAGCGACAACCTGGACGGCCTGCGCTACAACAAGATCTGTATCCTGGCGGACGCTGACTCGGATGGCCTGCACATCGCCACACTACTCTGCGCCCTGTTCCTGCGCCACTTCCGCCCGCTGGTAAAGAACGGCCATGTATTTGTCGCCATGCCGCCGCTCTACCGGGTCGATATCGGCAAGGATACCTATTACGCACTGGACGAGGCGGAGAAGCAGGGCATTCTCGATCGCATCAGCGCCGAAAAGAAAAAGGGCAAGGTGCAGGTAACCCGGTTCAAGGGCCTGGGGGAAATGAACCCGTTGCAATTGCGTGAAACCACCATGGACCCGGATACCCGCCGCCTGGTGCAGCTCTATGTGGAAGACGGTGATGACAGCAACCAGGTGATGGATATGCTGCTGGCCAAGAAGCGTGCGGGAGACCGTAAGCAGTGGCTGGAAAGCAAGGGGAACCTGGCCGAAGTCGTAAGCTGACGGGGTCGCTCCGGGTTGGTAATTCCTGCCCTTGGCGCAGGAGGAGATTGGATTCAGGGCGGCATGGAGAAGCAATGCATACGTCATCACAGGTGATTTCACTTCAGGATTTTGATGGGAATCGCAACAATAATTTCACGCTGATCCGGCTGGTATTTGCGTGGCTGGTCCTTTTCGGTCACAGTTTCCCAATCCAGCCAACCCATGGCATGAAAAACCCACTGAATGCAATCTTCCAGGGATCGGCCTGGATTGGTGAATTTGCAGTCAACGGTTTTTTTGTTATCAGCGGTTTCCTGGTTTGTGCCAGTCTGCAAAACCGTGGAGTAAAGGATTACGTTATCTCGCGTGCAATCCGAATTCTGCCTGCGCTAATGGTCTGCGTTGTCGCTTCAGTATTTGTGTTAGGTCCACTCCTGACAACACTGCCGTTGGGAGAGTACATCCAGAATCCGGCTACCCTGGAATATCTTAGAAACGCATTGGTAGTATTCCGTATGGAATGGACGTTACCGGGCGTTTTCGAAGAAAACCGCCGGGGTGCCATCAATGGGTCTCTCTGGACGCTTACTGTAGAGGCGTACTGCTATATCATCCTGGCAGTTTTCGGCTTCTGGGGGTTGCTGAGAAACCGGCTTTTGGCCAACCTGAGCATTGCAGGGATATTGGCTTTCGGCTATTACCATTTCAGCGATATCCCACTGCTGGGAATCAACGATAAATGGTCGCGGCCGAGCCTGTATTTCCTGGTAGGGGTTCTCTTTTACCATAATCGAGAAGATATCCCCATGGACGGGAAGCTCGCCATTCTATCCTTCATAATCATATACGCTTCTTTCGGCGAGGCATGGTTTGCATACGTATTCCCCGTGTTTTTCGCCTACGCTATTTTCTTTCTGGCCTATGGCGTGAAACATATAAATATTGATAACTCCTTGGGTGATGTCTCGTATGGTGTTTATATTTATGCTTGGCCCGTCCAGCAAATAATTGCGCAGTTCTTCCCGGGACTGAATCCCTATACACATACACTCGTTGCTACCCCTCTGGTTTTCGGGTTGGCCTATGCTTCCTGGAACCTGGTTGAAAAGCCAGCGCTGGGCTTCAAGAAGACCCTGATGGCATTTGATATCAACTACTTGCGTACAAGACTTGCAGCGCTTTCCTGAACTGCCGGGCCCGCTACCGGGCCTGACTCCCCGCGGTGGGGGCCCTAACAAGAAGCTGCCGGCTATTTCTGCTGGTTGTTAGGGGTCGCCGGCTAGAAAGCGATCCAAGGATTCGTCACGGCCTCCTTCGCCCCTATCTTCCGTCTCTCGGTCTCTTTTCTCTTCCTGTTACGGTACCGGCTACCCTTCACCTTGCTCGATACACATGCCTGGCTAAATATCACACCACTCTTATCAGTGCCGGATACCATGTGCGAACGGCAATAGCATCCACTATTAGTTCCAGGGGTGACTCATACCCTGTGTCATCCTGTAGCACCATAATCTCAGCCGGAATACGCAGCGACTATACTGACTGACCTGGTCCTGGTGGAACATGACACTATTCGGTTTGCATCACTGCTCCAAGTGACTTCCAGTGCCTCTACTGTGAGTGCTTAATCTGGATACTCTTAGCTCGCCCGGCCAGACCCTGCGACGAGGATAAGGCTCGCTAATCATAGCAGGGCAGAACCAGCTGAGTCGCCCAGGATGTAGGTAATATCACCACGCCAAACCTGGTTCCGCTTTTCCACTTTGAATTGGCGTCAAGCGTGTTTGGGATATCTGGTCGCTCTACCCTTGGCTCTTTGTATATTGGACGGTCGGGCTGGTTGCAAGTCAGCGGAGCTTCAGACCGGCAGCCCATGCGGCAAGTTACCCGAAGAGTGGGCCGCCCCGGATAATGAGCACCCCTGATCCACGACCAAACGCACGGCATCTCGCATGAACTGCGTAGAGAGGAATCGCTGCTGTCTTCTCATTGAACACCTTTGTGCAAGGTGCAACTCTAACACCTAGACCGGTGTCCGGGATTAGTAGGCCAAAACATAAAAATTCTTTCCTGAATGAAAAAAAGCCCCCATACGGGGGCATTAAGTAACTACTTATCCTGTGAGGATCTCTTTCTTAATTTGAGGTCTTACAGCCTAGGTTAATAGTGGCAAGCGGTTCCCGATTTGGAGCCTGAGCAAAAACCAGAGTCTCGAAATTAAACGTACCGGGGGTGCTATTGTCTGCACCTCCCTTGGAGTAGAAGGGTTCACCCTTGAAGTTGTCGTGATAATAGGAATCCCCTGATAGCATTGTCAACATGTCTGCACTGGGAATGACCAAGCTATCACCCTGGCGAAATAGCCCTGTGCAAAGCGTATTGAGCTTACGAGGAGACTTGTCAATTCTAGATCTCAGTAAACTTTCTTTAGCAATGATTTCGTTGAAGGTGTTATCGTTTATAACCAGCAAGTCTTCAGTGGATCTATGATCCAAAATCAGCATCCCTGGTGCAACATCCTTAGTCATTACTAGATCAGATTCTCCAGAAAATACTCGAACAAGGAGGCGCTGCTTGGGTGGCTCTGAAAATTCGATCTTTATGGTGCTACCATCTTCAGATACGTACGCTGTCGCGTCGAAGGCTGTCAGGCTGAGGCCCTGGAGCTTCATTTTTCCATCGGTGGGATCGTCAGAAGAGTAGACCTTCACGTATAAATTACCATCGCGCCAGCCTTTTGTAAGAATTACCTCAGGTGGTACGCTCTCCACGGTTTGGGTGAAACCAAGCAGGTCAACGACATGATCCGTGGCGTAGTGTGGGAAGCCATAAGTAAATCCAGTTTTATGGCTGAAACCTAATGAATGGCCAAGTTCGTGCATATAGGTTCTATAGTTACCCTTGGTCAGGCTGTCAAGATATCGCAAGCTCAAAAAGCCGGAGCGACCCGTCCCCCAAAACTGGCTCGGGGTCTTTCCACCGCCTAAGCCTACCCATCCTTTCTTATAGACCTCCATTGTCGATATATCCGACCGTTGGCCACTGGAAGCCAGGCTAAAGAGGTAATACATGATGGATTCGCTGGGGGAACGGGTGGCTACGCACCCCTCCCATTCGTTGCAGGGGCGTCCTACCGAATATCCCATATATTCCCCCCCGAAAGCGAAAGCGTCGAGAGCCTCTGTGAAGTGATAGGTGTTCATAAACCATTTAATATTTGCCGAAAGAGCCTTCAGGGTATCCGCTTCTGCTGGAGTTGGATGCCGCAAGCAGTGCCAAGCGGTATCTCCAGTTCTCGGCTCATCACAACTTGCAACCTTTCCCCTATAAGAAATGTCGAGATTAAGCATTGGCGCGGTTTCTACATACTGCAGATTGCCGTCTGGAACACCGGAGTAAGTTGTACTGGAGAAGCCATTCAGCGTGCTATCAAATACAATCTTCAGCGGAGCAGATCCAGCATTCGTCGTATGCATGACAAGAATGGATGAAAAGCGCCTTGATGTATTGTTAGTAATCGATATCAGTCCATTGCCGAGGGGTTCAACCCGGATGTCATTTGCAAGGTATCTAGTCTCGATATTTGAGATGACTTCCTCACTGCTGACCTGGGTCACAACAATCGAGTCCAAACTTGAAGGCTTCATGGACAGCTCAGTCTGGGCATATGTCGACTTGCTGAAGTCCGAGCTCAGATTGGCACTCTGGCAATTTTCCCCACAGTCGAAATTCAGCCAAAATTCTTCGGAGTTAGTAGTGACATCTACTTCTGGGGGAATGTCACTGGATGGAGGGGCTGTGCCATCGGCCTCGTCAACTACCTCCTCGTCAACTACATCCTCTGAAGGGGGCTCCTCCTCTGAAGGGGTCTCGTCTTCTGAAGGGGTCTCGTCCTCGGAGGCTACAGGGGCAGGCTCGTCGACCTCCCGCTTCGCGTCATCTTTACACGCTACAAGTAGAAGCGAACAAAGGATAATTAAAATTTTAATATTCATATCTTTCTCTTTATGGGGTCAAAAGTCCAAACTGAATGAAAGTATTAGATTGTGGTTTCACCATCTAAGTGATAGTTGCCACCCAGGAAAGGACCTGGCAACAATTGCCTAGTTTCGTGCAGGGCTGAAAATTACTAAGCAGGAATGCACTCTAAGTGGCCAGGGGATGCCGACTTGTGATCTAGACGACATTTATCCTTTATGACAGCGATAATGAGCCGATATGACAAGGGTGGAGCTTTGTGATTTCAGTGGACACATTAAAATGCGTACTTTAGAGGTGGCTATAAATGTGAAATGGATCTCATAGGTCAATAAATGGATAACGTTATTTCCCGGATCAAAGTGGAAGCATTGATTAGAAGCGCCAATCGAATTGATCAGAACCATACCTACGCCAGCTTTATCGGCTCCTACAAGATACGGGAGGTTCGTCCGGGGTATGTTTCAATTTTTGATTACATTGGTATCTGGAAAAAGCTGATGGCCAATAGTGGTGACCCGCTGTTGCCCTGCAAGATTGGAGAGCATGTACACATATCTGACCTTGGTGTGCCTGGGCTAATTTCGATGCACTCAGAAAATCTCGGTCTTGCCTTGAAAAGTGCAGTGATGTACGACAGGCTGATGTCGGATTGCTTTCTTTTGACATCAGTCATTAATGGGTCGGAAGTAAAGGTTTCTCTTTCTGCAAAAAAACTGGATGTAGAGTTTGACTGGCACCACGTATTTCTCAAGCTATTTTCGCAGTTTGCTAAGATCGCTAACTTCCTGACAAACAATCTTTACTCCGAAGATATAGGGATTATTCGCGTAGGGTTCTCTCGCGATATAGAGGGCCTTGAAGATTTATATTCCGACTACTTTCGCTGTCCAGTGTATGGCTCTCAAGCTGAAGACTATTTCGTCATTTCAGCCAGGGTGTTGGATCTTCCTGTGCATAACCCGCAAAAGGATCTTTTTGAGCTCTTTACAAATATTGCAAATCGATCCCTGGAATCCTTGAATCACAAGACCTATAGTGACAGAGTTCTCAGAATTCTTGAGGGTTATAAGCACCCAGCCATGGCTAGAGTTGATGCTGTATCTCAAGAGCTAAACTTAAGTGTTGCCACACTAAAGAGAAAGTTACAGTCCGAAGATACATCCTTTTCTATGTTAAAGGATCTTTTCTTGTTGAGTGAGACCCAGAAAATCCTGGACCTTGGTTATTCCAGTTCCTCCTATGTTGCTGAAATGCTCGGGTATTCAGACGCAAGTTCTTTCTCGAAAGCATTCAGGCGGTGGACTGGCGGGAAAGTCGAGGATTATATGAAATCTAAATCAAAAGAAGCTCCCCTCTCATCGGACTAGATATTTATATTTTTTTACACGTAGAAGTGGGTGGGTGGAGAAAAGGAAGGCATGCATACTATAGTTGTCTGAAAATTTGACATAATCATATACGCTTCTTTCGGCGAGGCATGGTTTGCATACGTATTCCCCGTGTTTTTCGCTTACGCTATTTTCTTTCTGGCCTATGGCGTGAAACATATAAATATTGATAACTCCTTGGGTGATGTCTCGTATGGTGTTTATATTTATGCTTGGCCCGTCCAGCAAATAATTGCGCAGTTCTTCCCGGGACTGAATCCCTATACACATACACTCGTTGCTACCCCTCTGGTTTTCGGGTTGGCCTATGCTTCCTGGAACCTGGTTGAAAAGCCAGCGCTGGGCTTCAAGAAGACCCTGATGGCATTTGATATCAACTACTTGCGCACAAGACTTGCAGCGCTTTCCTGAACTGCCGGGCCCGCTACCGGGCCTGACTCCCCGCGGTGGGGGCCCTAACAAGAAGCTGCCGGCTATTTCTGCTGGTTGTTAGGGGGCGCCGGCTAGAAAGCGATCCAAGGATTCGTCACGGCCTCCTTCGCCCCTATCTTCCGTCTCTCGGTCTCTTTTCTCTTCCTGTTACGGTACCGGCTACCCTTCACCTTGCTCGATACACATGCCTGGCTAAATATCACACCACTCTTATCAGTGCCGGATACCATGTGCGAACGGCAATAGCAGCAATACCGATATCTATTTATCCATTTGCCAGAAATAAATGCGTTTACGGCAAGCTCCATCAAATAAAATATATTCGGTTAATAACCGGGGGTGAGCTCCTATACCATGTAAAACTAATTACGGCAATTACACGCTCTTACATCTTGGGGGCTCACCGATACCAAATCAGAAACTGTCTAAAAATTGTACCGGGGTGAAAAAGATTTAGTTGTAAGCAGAAAAAGTGTGACGCTGTTCCGTCTGCAGGGTTACATTGGGTCAAATTTTCTTTATTATTTCGCCGGTCCGCGACCCTTAAAAAAATAGAAGTGGCGGGTTTGGTGCTTTTGGGGAATTAGAAGTCTATGCGGTACGCAGTTCTTTGCGCGCTCTTGCTGTGCTCAGCTTGTTCCATTACTACACCCACAAGTGTGGTCCAGCCAGCTTTCTATACTCGAACCCCCTGGGTGGTTGAGGGGCAATTCTCTCCAGTCACGCGACATCTCCAGATTTTTATTGATGGGCAACCAGTAATGGCCGGAAATGGCGGTTGGTGTGCCCGAACAACGACTCTGCATGGTCGTTATATGGGGGCAAAGCTGACGGCCTTCTGCCATAGCGGAAATTTCTTTAGCAACCGAAATTCACACTGCGAATTAACAATAGATGGTGTGGAATCAGGTTTGATCCACTTCGATTAAGCATTCGCCTGCAAGTTTCAATTGGGATACTGCAATGAGCCAACTCACATCCGATGAGCTATTTCACCTCGGCCTACATTCCCTGGAGTCCGACGACGTGGAAAAGTCCCTGGACCTGTTCAAGCGCTGTGTTGAATCAGATCCAAACCATGCAAAGGCTACTTATATGATTGGTGCGTTGTATGCACAGATCCAGATGGTGGATAGTGCTGCAGAGTGGATGCAGCGTGCGATAGATATGGATGCTGGCGAGAAAACAGCAGTTTTCCAGCTCGGCCTGCTTTACTTGACCTCGGGCGAGGTGGAAAAGGCGAGAAGTACCTGGGAAGGCCTGTCAGGTTTGCCTGAAGACCACGCTTTCAGGCTGTTCAGTCAGGGGATGCTGGCACTTGTCGAGGATGACTTCGAAGGATGTATCAAGCATCTGGAGATGGGCATAGCAAGAAATGACTTCAATGCCCCACTGAATAACGATATGTCCAGGGTGATAGAGTCAGCTGCGGCGGCACTGGAGAGCCAGGCTGCGGGCGCTAACCTGGAACCGGCCGAAGCCCCTGCCACCCGGGCAGGAACGCACATTGCCCTCAGTGGTTACCGCCAGTCCCTCAAGAAGCACTAAATCTGGAGCAGGACCTTGGATCCCATTGATGGCGTAGGTGCGCTCTCACGCTTATTGCGAAGCAGGGTTTCCACAGAAAAGAGAGACACGAAGGTAGATGGTCGGGAAAAAACCGCATCGACCAATGCAAGAGTGTCATTGCCGGAGCTCGAAAAAGAACTCAAGACCAGATTGAAACAGATAGAGGCAGAATCAGGCGATACGGAGAAGAAAACAAAGGCCGTTCTCGAAAGCGTTCTTGCATGGGAATTCGGCGATAAAGTCCGGAATGAGCCAAAATTTAACCTTCTGGTAACCCGGATTCATCATCATCTCAATAATGATAAAAACCTCAGCCAGGCGTTGCACAACCTCATCGCACGGCTTGGTTCCTGAAGAGAGTATAGAAGATTGTCTGCGAACAACGATAGTGAACAGAGGCAGCGCCTCAAGCCAATCCTGGCGCTGGTAAAAGCAGAGAACTACGAAAATGCATTACCGCTGCTGAAGGAATTTGTCGAAGAGTTTCCGGCAAATGAAGTTGCATTGGGCATGCTCTCCGCCACGTACCAACAGCTGGGCATGATCGAAGAGGCTCGCACGCATTTTCAGAAGATTTTGAAGCTGAACCAGGATAATGCACTGGCCCGCTTTCAGTTGGGGATGACATATTTCCAGGCGCGAGACTGGCATACGGCGCTGGAAGTATGGAAGCCACTGGTCGATTCAGATGACGATTACGCCGCGACTTTCTACAGTGCCGTCAGCCACATTAACCTGGGCAACCGCGAGTTAGCGGTTGAGCTATTCAAAGCCAGTAGCAAGAACATGCCTAAAAACCATCCCCTGTTCCAGCAGCTAGAGAAGATAGCTGCCGAACTGAACTTCCGCCTGCCGTAATCGAAAATGAATAATGTAAACGAAAAAATTTCCCAGTATCTCGGCTACCTGAAGCTGGATCCGGGTAATAGCATCCTGTGTGTACAGCTGGGCGACCTGTATCACAAGCTGGGGGACCTGGCGGAAGCGCGTAAGTATTTTTCCCAGGCACTTGAGCAGGAGCCCGAGAACAGTATCCACCATTCCAGGATGGGGAATGTCTGTCTTTCTGAACATAAATTTGAAGAAGCCATCAAATACTTTGAGGATGCACTAAAAATCGCTGATGAGGATCCAGGCCTCACGTACAACCTTGGTCTTGCGAAGTTTTACGCAAAGCAATTTGAAGAGGCCCTGTTGGCTTTTGAATCGCTGCAGGGCCAGTTGCAGGATTTACCCGACCTTGGCTTCTACCTTGTTTCAAGCCTGCACAACCTGGGCAGGAAGAAAGATGCCATTACCCAGGCGGAAGAGCTGCTCGTTAAAGCCCCTAGTAATAAGCTCCGTGGTTATCTTTCCCTTATTAGAATGGATGACTTCGATATGGCCGCCGCCGTCAGGGATGCGAATGAGGTCCTTATCAGCGATCCCGAGAATGTCGATGCTGCCACCGTGCTTGGAAACCACGCCATCGAAGAGCAGGAAATCACAAAAGCGAAAAAGCTGTTTGAGCTTGTGGCCGCGCGAGAGCCGGATAGTCCCCGGGGCTGGCAGGGTAAAGGGCTTGTCGCCTTGTTGGATAAGGACCTCGACTCAGCAGAGCACTATTTTCGGAAAACACTTGAGATCGACCCCCACCAGGTAGGTAATTACAACACACTGGGATGGACCTACATTGTCAAGCACGACTTCCAGCGCGCTGAAGGGATTTTCCGCAAGGGTGTGGAGGCAAACAGGAATAACTCTGAAGTTCACGGTGGCCTGGCTGTAGCCCTGGTGTTCCAGAATAAGCTGGATGAGGGGCGTCGCGAGGCAGATACGGCGCTGAAACTCAATAAGTTTTCCTTCGGTGCTATTTATGCAAAGAGCATCATGCTGAAATTAAAAGGCAAGGATAAGGTCGCCTCGAAAGTACTGGGGGGCATGCTGGATCAACCGCTGGGGGATGGAAAAGCTTCCCTGATGGATCACTTGAGAAAGTACGAGAGCCGAAATGGCGGCGAGACTGATAAGACGCTATGAGTGAAGACCTGGCTGTCTCGCTGCTTTCCCAGATGCTATGGGTTGCGATTAAGGTATCGGTGCCTGTTCTTGGTTTGACCCTGATTGTTGGTCTTGTTGTCAGCATTTTCCAGGTGGTCACCCAGCTTCAGGAAATGTCGTTAACATTTATTCCCAAGTTGTTGGTCGCAGGCTTGGCACTCATTGCTTTCGGCGGCTGGATAATTTCGCAGATAACGACATTTGCTGGTGGCCTTATCGGGCGTATACCAGAGATCCTGCAGGGACTCTAAGGTACTCGGCGATGGCTTTTCAATTTTCGAGTGAGTGGCTGCTGTCTGTATTGCTGGTTGCAACAAGGTTGTCACCACTTGTTTTCTTTAGCCCATTGTTTTCATTAAGTAAGGTCCCAGCCAGGATATCTGTGCTGCTTATTATTATTGCTGCAGTCGGTATATCGCCATTGATCAATACCGGTGGCATTGCGGGGATCGAGACAGCCGTTGAACTGGCTGTATTTGTCATGGGCGAGGTTGCCATCGGGCTACTGATGGCGTTCGGGGTGTTCGCCGCTTTCGCAGTGTTCAGCTTCGGGGGTAGGCTTCTGGATATGCAAATGGGTTTTGGTGTTGCCGCCGCAGTGGATCCGGCCAGCGGTGCGCAGTCACCTTTGATTGGTACTGCAATCCTCTCAACGGCGGTGCTGGTGTTCTTTCTTGCTGATTACCACCACGTTTTCCTGAAAGCCTTTATTTACAGCTTTTCGAGCTTACCCCTGGGGGGAGGGCTCGCAGGAATAAGTGGTAATGCTGTGATAGCGCAATTTGGCCTAATGTTTACATTAGGACTAATTCTTGTAGCGCCAGTGGTGGTGGTCCTGCTATTCCTGGATGTTTCCATGGCATTAGCAGCAAGGTCGATGCCACAAATTAATATGTTCATGCTGAGCATACCTATAAAAATCCTCGTCGGCCTCGTACTTTTGGCATTGCTTGCAGCAACCTTCGGGGAAATTTTTACCCAGGCCTATGAGTCGATATTTCGTTACTGGGGAGCGTTAGTCTAATGGCCTCGGATGAACAGGAACAGGACCGATCGGAACCGGCAACGCCTTACAAGCTTGAGCAGGCCAGGCAGCGTGGCCAGGTGGCAAAAAGTATAGAAGTCAATGCCTGGGTTATTCTCGCAATTTGTACGTTGGTCGTATTCGGTCTCTTTGACACGTTGGTAAGAAACTACCTGCACGCAAGTCGGTTCTATCTTGCCAACGCGGGAAGTATTCCGCTCAACGGAAATAATGCCGTTCTTTTGTTAGAAAAAGTATTTGATGACTTGACTTTTGTCTTTGCGCCAATAATTGCCGCAATTGTAATTGCCGCCATCTCAGCCAGTTTTATACAGATCGGGCCGGTCTTCAGTTTGCATCCGCTGAAGCCGGATTTTAAACGGCTGAATCCCGCTGAAGGATTCAAGCGGATTTTCAATAAAAAAATAATTTACGAGCTGATAAAGACCTCGATAAAAATTTCAATTGTTGCGGCCCTGGTTTGGACTGCCGCAGCCATGACCATCGACCAGATTTTTCAGCTCAGGGGCGCTGGCATAGGGCACCAGCTGCAAGAGCTATCAGGTATTGGTTTTATATGGGTCGCCATGGTGCTGTCTGGCCTGGGGGCAATCGCGATCGTTGACCTGGCGTATACGCGATGGGAATACAAGGACAATATGCGTATGAGCCGCCGCGAGATAAAGGAGGAGGTCAAGCGGCGTGACGGGGACCCGAAAGTCAAGGCAAAGATAAAGGAGCTTCAACGTGAAGCGGCGAAAAAGGGGCAATCCCTTGCGAATATCCCGGATTCGGATGTGTTAATCACAAACCCGACGCATATCAGTATCGCTATAAGGTATGACCGAGAAGTAATGCCCGCACCGATTGTTACTGCCAAGGGTGCTGGTGATCTTGCACTGAAGATGCGTATTAAGGCGTCGCAATCGGGAGTGCCAATAATTGAAAATAAGCAATTGGCGAGGTTGCTGTATCGTGAAAGCCAGCTGCAGGACTCGATCCCGCCGGAAACATTTCCCGACGTCGCAAAGATCCTTGTGGATGTAATAAGAAAGAAGGCAGAGGTGAAGAAGTAGGATGAAATGGAATAAAAGCCTTCTTTCAGGACACAGTGACCTGATGCTGGTGTTGGCAATGGTGGGGATCCTTATGGTCCTTTTTACGCCAATACCCGCAGTGTTGCTCGATTTTCTGCTGGTACTCAATATTGCATTCGCACTACTGATCCTTCTGCTGACCTTTTATGTAGAGAAGCCGACGAAATTCTCTACATTTCCCTCTTTGCTCCTGATGGCAACCCTCTTCAGGCTTTCCCTGAATATTGCTGCTACACGGCTAATTCTTGATGATGCCGATGCAGGGCAGGTAATCGGTGCCATCGGCGAGCATGTCGTATCAGGGAACTATGTGATTGGCCTGATCGTATTCCTCGTCCTTATCGTCGTGCAATATGTAGTTGTGACCAACGGTGCGCAGCGGGTGGCCGAAGTCTCGGCGCGCTTCACCCTGGACAGTATGCCAGGCAAGCAAATGAGCATTGATGCTGATCTCAATATCGGGTTGATCGACGAGCATGAGGCAAAGCGCCGTCGTGAAGAGATTGAGAAAGAGAGCAATTTCTACGGATCCATGGACGGTGCCAGTAAGTTTGTAAAGGGAGATGCAATCGCCGGAATTATTATCATACTGATCGATATTATTGGCGGGCTGACCATCGGTATCGCGCAAAAGGGTATGTCCTGGTCAGAAGCACTGCAGACCTTCACGCTACTGACTGTGGGTGATGGGATCGTGACCCAGATTCCAGCGCTGATAATCTCTACAGGCACGGGAATAATCGTTACCCGGGCCACCTCAGATGCGTCCCTGTCACAGGAGATCAGTCGCCAGATTACCTCTTTCCCCAAGATTCTGGTGTTGATTGGGCTGGCACTACTTTTAATACTGTTTCTTCCTGGTCTGCCGGCACTACCAGTATTAACAGCCCTCGCTATCGTTGGAGCGCTGACATACTTTGCCATTACCAAGGGCAAGGTGTCTGTTACAGATGAGCCAGAGAATGAGGCTGAAGAGCCAGACGTATACCAGTCACTCGGGGTGGATCCACTGGTAATCGAGATTGGCCCGGGCCTTACGGAGGCTTTCACCGATGGCGGATCCTTTAATGAGCGAATTGCCAGCTATCGAAAGAAAAGTGCCCGAGAAACTGGCTTTGTGATTCCATCAGTAAAAGTCATGGATGGCGAAGGCCTCACGGAGACGGAGTACCAGATATTGGTAAATGACGTCCCGATTTCTTCCGGACACCTACATCTGGATAAATTGCTGGCCATCAACCCCGGTGATGCCGGTGAAGAGATAGAGGGAATAGAAACCAAAGAACCGACGTACGGTTTGCCGGCACGCTGGATTGATGAAGGCTCGCTACAGCTGGCCGAGTTAAACGGTTATACGATTGTCGATCCGGTTACTGTCTTGATCACCCACTTGAGTGAGATTCTGAAAAGTAGTGCGTCGGAGCTGTTAACGCGAAAAGAGGTCGAGCAACTCGTCAATCAGCTACGGCCCGATTATACAAGCGTGATCGACGAGCTGATTCCATCCCTGATGACCATGACAGATGTCCAGAAGGTGTTGCAAACCCTGCTTTCTGAACATGTTTCAATCAGGAACATGCCGATGATTCTTGAAGTTCTTGTAGACAAAGCTCGTATTAGCAAGGACACATCCTACCTTGCCGACCAGGTCAGGGAGCGGCTGGCTGGGCAGATATGTCGCCAGTTGGCTAATGACCAGAACGACTTGTATGTGATGGTCCTGGATCCGGCTGTTGAAAAAACCATCAATGAGTCGTTGCAGAGAATCCAGGAAGGTCGTGCACCGATGGACCCGAAATTCTCAGAGCAGCTATTAAAGCGTATTGCCGGCAATGTTGAAAAAATGATGTCTGCGAATATCAATCCGGTTTTGCTCTGTAATCACGGCATTCGTTCGTACCTGAGAGACTTCTCGTCCAAGGCAATACCGCAGCTGTCAGTATTGTCGATGAACGAAGTAAGTAAGAATGTGCAATTAAAATCTTTTGGTGTAGTCACCGTTTGAGGATGCAGTAACGATGGATAGTGTACTGGCAATCGCTGAGGCAAATATTTCTGCGCGCATGGAGCAGATCTCAGTAAGTAGTAATAATGTGGCGAATATGAGCACCACGGGGTATAGGAGCTCATTATTGGTAGAACCTTCTTTTGAGCGCGCCTATACAGAGGCCCAGGGTTCTATCCATAAAGGCCACTATACGCACGTGGATTTTACGCCAGGTAACATCCGTACTACTGGACGATCACTGGACTTTGCCCTCGCCGGTGACGGGTTCTTCAAGCTCGATACAACTTCAGGAACCTACCTGACCCGAAACGGCCAATTCAATATTGCAGAGGGTGGCCAGCTGGTCGGGGCCAATGGCTGGCCTGTGAGCCTTGTAGGGCAGCAGGCTCCGCTGGATCGCGATATTGAAGTGCGACAGGACGGCAGGATATTCAGTAAAGGTGAAGAGGTGGCCCGCTTCGATATCGTTATCTCTGATGGCAGCCAGATGGAGGAGGTCGCTCCAGGGCTATATAAGGTTGGGGAGTCTGGAGTGGAGGGGCACGAAAATCCGCAACTGATCCAGTCGCACCTGGAGGCATCTAACGTCAACATGCTACATGAAATGCAGAAAATGATGTCCGCGGTCCGGAGTATTGAAAGCTCACAAAAGATACTCCGGAATTACGATGCGCTTATGGATACTGCAATTACCACTCTGGGTGAATTCTAGGAAAGATCATGATTGATTCATTTTTCATCGCAGCAACAGGCATGCATGCACAACAGAAGCAGATTGACTCGGTGTCGAATAACCTCGCCAATCTGAACACGCATAGCTACAAGAAAAGCCACGTAGCATTTGAATCACTGATGGCCACCCAATTAGAAAAGTCCTTTCATGCGCCTTATGTAAGGGAAGTTACGGTAAAAGGGGTGGGAGTGTCCGCTGTCAAGCAGAACACGGATTTCAGTGCTGGCGAGATGATACAGACAGGGCGGGCGCTTGACGTGGCTATCAATGGCGAGGGCTTTTTCGAAGTCCAGTTGCCGGATGGTAGCTATGCCTATACCCGAAACGGTCATTTTGAGGTGAATAGCGAAGGGGTTCTCGTAACCTCTGGCGGGGCAATGGTAAGCCCGGGCACCGAGATCCCATTCGATGCAACTGACGTTGTCATTGGCGGAGATGGCGCGGTACAGGTGAAATATGCGAATGCACAGGAATTTGTCCAGGTGGGAAGCCTGGAGATTGCCCGTTTCGAAAATGAGTCAACCCTGGTTCCAATTGGTAGCAGCATGTACCTGAAAACAGAGCAGTCAGGAGACCCTGTTTTCTCCCGACCTGATGAGTTTGGTGCAGGAAAAGTTCGCCAGGGATACCTCGAAAGCTCAAATGTTGAAATGGTTGAAGAGATTACAACGATGATGGTTGCGCAGAGGGCATACCAGGCAAACTCACGGGTACTGCAAATGTCAGACCAGGTCCTGGAAATTATCAATAACCTGAAAAGCTAAAGCTGATGCTGGCAGCGCATTTGCTTAGCCTGATTCTCTCTGTCGGGTCGTCTTCAGTCATGACAATTGACCTTAAGACCACTGTGGTTATTGAGTCGGCCTACCCCGTTCTCGGGGACCTCGCTGTAATCTCGCAGAAAACAGCAGGCAGTGATGCTTTAGATCTCGCGGGTGTACCTATCGGTGGTCCACTACTACCTGGGCGGAAATACAGATATAGCAGGGCAGAGGTGGAATATCACCTGAGACAGGCTGGAGTTGATCTATCAGGTATTGAATGGGGTGGCCCAGCTCGGGTGACGGTGAATCGTAAGCTGGGCCAGCTGGGTGCCCACCGACTCGAGCAGCGAGTCAAGGAAGAAGTGGCTGCAAGATTCGCGGTACCTTTGGAGAGCCTTGAGATATCTATCGATGATGGCTTCTCGATTGGCGTTCCAGATGGAGAATTTGGTCTGGATGTGCAGATAGAACAGTCAGCCCCAGCCAAGCAGATGTCGGCTCTTATTGCAGTCACATCAGCCGGAAGGTTGATACGGAAGGACAGAGTAAGGTTCTGTGTTTCTCTGTGGAAGCTGGCCATCACAGCAGCAACAGATATTCGCAGTAATACGGAGATCTCTCATAGCCTGGTTTCCAGGGAGTCTGTAGATGTACTGACCGCAAGAGGGGAGGTGGTTGAGTCACTGAGCGAATTGGCGGGAACAAGGGTGGTACGGCCGGTGCGTGCTGGACAGCCGATTGCCCTGGTCGATATAGAGCCGGTCCCT
The DNA here is from genome assembly GCF_021290385.1 of Microbulbifer sp. YPW16. Classification (GTDB taxonomy): domain Bacteria; phylum Pseudomonadota; class Gammaproteobacteria; order Pseudomonadales; family Cellvibrionaceae; genus Microbulbifer; species Microbulbifer zhoushanensis. The sequence goes on along the minus strand of NZ_CP089928.1, from coordinate 1,899,479 downwards.
GCTGTACTGAAAAGTCGTGAAGTAGAAGTGATATATGCCAGCGGGAAGATAGCGATAAAAATGAAAGGGATGGCTCTTGAGGATGGGATTATAGGTGAAACTGTAATGGTCTCCATCCCGACATCAGATACACCTGTGACCATAAAAGTGACAGGAGAAAAACAGGGGAGGATAGAAAATGGCGTATGACGCAGGCAAAAAAGGTGTTTTATGCCTCATTCTGATGCTGGCGCCCGGGTTGGTTCTCGCAAATGGGGGACCTGGCTTTGAGGCCGAGCCAGAGGAAGAGTATCCCGAAGAGACCGGATCGCTCTATTCGGAAGAGACATATCAGTCCCTTGTCGAGGATCATCGCGCAAGATTTCTGGGTGATACGCTTACCGTGCTCATCCACGAGGCTGCAAGTGCAACAAGCAAAGCCGATACGGACACTGAAAAGAACTCCAAGATATCTGTCAGGGCCTCTGATACTCATAATACAGTTGGCGGTGACTTTCGGGGTTCCTCCGAGTTTGATGGTGGAGGTGTAGAACGGCGATCCGGGGAAGTGATCGGCAAGATCAGTACGACTGTTGAGGCAATCTTGCCCAACGGTGAACTCTTTGTGCGCGGCCAGCAGGTGATTTCGCTGAACAATGAAGCCCAGACGATTTTCGTCGAGGGACGGGTACGCCCAGAAGATATATCTGCCGATAACACCATTCTTTCTACACGACTGGCAGATTCAAATATCAAATTCCAGGGGGATGGTCTGCTCTCACGTAAAGAAACCCCTGGCCTGATATCTAGAGCGCTGGAGTGGCTATTTTAATGCGGTACGTTTATTCCTTTCTGAAGATTGCCGTGTTGATTTTCCTTGGGACCGGCTATTCATTGCATGTGAGTGCCGAAAGCGTTCGCCTGAAGGAGCTGGCCCGCCTCAAGGCCGATCGCGCGAATATGCTCGTTGGTTACGGTGTTGTGACTGGCCTGGCAGGCACCGGGGATAGCTACAATAACCGGCTTACCAAGCAGTCTATTAGCAACCTGGTCGAGAACCTTGGTCTCAATATCGATTCCCGAGACCTGAGGGCCAGGAACGTAGCTGCAGTAATGATCACGGCCTCGCTTCCTCCGTTCGCCCAGCCGGGTTCCAGTATTGACGTGACCGTAAGCTCTATGGGGGATGCGCGCTCCCTGCTCGGCGGAACACTCGTAACGACACCTCTGCTTGGTCCAGATCAAAGGATTTATGCCCTAGCACAGGGAGCTCTCTCGATCGGTGGTTATCGGTATGACCTCAACGGCAACCTTGTGCAGAAGAATCATCCGACCACAGGGACAATCGCCAATGGCGGTATTATTGAGCGTGCAGTTGCCAATGGACCAAGCGGGCGGGACAAGAGACTCACGTATGTCCTGAACACTCCTGACATTACAACTATCAGCCGAATTGTCGATACAGTGAACAGCCGGTTTGGTGGTGAGTTTGCAGCCGTGGTTGGTCCTGGCACATTCGAAGTCTATCCGCCACAGCAGGGTAATAATGGTCTGTACCAGTTCCTGGCGAAACTGGAGTCATTGACGATTAACCCGGATATCAGGGCGAGAGTTGTTCTCAATGAGCGCACGGGCACAGTGATTGCTGGTGGGGATGTCAGGATTTCACCTACCACTATTACACACGGCGATATGGTCGTCTCAATAAGCACAGATTTTTACGTATCCCAGCCAAATGTGTACTTCGGTCGAAATAATCTCCCGAATGTAAGCACTGAGGTGGTGCCGGATACGGAGATAAATGTAATAGAAGAAGAGTCCGTAATGATCAATATGCCAGAGGAAAGTAATGTGGCAGAGCTGGTTACTGCGTTGAGAAAAGTCAATGCCAGCAGCAGGGATATCATTACTGTATTACAGGGACTCAAGGCTGCCGGTGCGCTGCATGCGGAACTGGTGATTCAATAAGGGAGTTAGAAAAATGATAGATGAGTTATCAGGCTCAACATCTGCGCTGGTAAAGGTAATGTTGGATGCCAATCTGCAGTCCCAACGCTTATCTGCCAACAATATCGCAAATGTGAATAGTCGTGGATACAGCCCTATGGCCGTGGATTTTACCAGGCTCTACCAGGACGCGGAGGCCATCCTGCTTGGCAAGGGAGAGTCATCGGTCAATGAGCTGAATGCGGTCAAGGGGGCAGTCGGCTCAAGGGAATATACCCTGACACAGAATTCTGAAGTGTCTCTGGATATGGAGATGGTTCGTTTGAACCAGGCGGTAGTCCAATACCAGACATTACTTAAGGCGTTGGGAAAATATGGTGGCCTGGTGAAGATGGCCATTAACGGTGAGCAGGCGAAGTAAAATGAGCTATCTGGCAGTTTTTGATATCAGTGCTTCAGGCATGAGCATTGAGAAGTCACGTCTTGAGCTTGTCGCGACCAATCTCGCAAATGCGAATAAAACGCTGCCGGCGAGTGAGGCGCCATACAGTGCAAAGAGCCTGGTTTCTACTGCGGCATCAGCGTCATCCTTCTCCAGGGAGCTTGATGCGGCCGGACAGGTTCCGGCATACGGTGTTGAGCAAGCCATGATTCTCCAGAGCACAGAGCAGCACCGGGTCAGCTATGAACCGGCTCACCCTCACGCGGATAAGGATGGTTTCGTGAAGTACTCAAATGTTGACCTGCTTACGGAGATGATGTCGATGATGCGCTCTGTGCGGGCCTATGAGGCCAATGTAAAGGCGGTAAACGCCTATAAGGCCATGGTCCAGCAGGCATTGGAAATAGGAAGCTAAAACTATGGCGATAGAACCGATCAGTGAAATCGGCATTGAATCACTTGTCCCCTCAAGGCTGCAGCATTCTGAATCTGAAAACTTTTCATCCTGGTTTACCCAGCAACTGGGTGACCTCGATAACCAGATACAGAAATCCGAGGCGGCCCTGGAGGATCTGGCGTTGGGTAAGGCAGAGAACGTCCATGATGTTATGTTCGAGCTGGAAAAGAGTCGCACAGCGTTTCAGTTGACGTTACAAGTTCGTAACAAGGTGCTCGAGGGTTACCAGGAAATTATGCGAATGCAGGTTTAAGCCTGCATTTATAGGGGTTATTGATGAAGTTTTTAGAGGGAAAGCCGCTACTGTTTGGCGGCATCGCATTGATCGTGGTATTCCTGGTGGTTGCCTCGTACTGGATACTTTCCTCCGGTGAAGAGGTTCTGTTCAGGGAGCTCGCCCCAGAGGAGGTGGATAAGGTTTCCGCCGAGTTGAGCGTACGGTCGATAGAGCACAGTATTGACAGGGCCCAGGGCACAATCAGTGTGGCCAAGGCGGACCTGTCTCGTGCGAAGGAGACCGTAATGAACAGTGGCAATGCCTTTCGTGAAATCATTGGTTTCGAACTGTTCAATGAGTCAGATTTCGGCATCACCGATTTTGCCCAGAGGGTGAACTACCAGAGGGCATTGGAGGGTGAGCTATCCAGGACAATCGGTTCTCTAGATGATATCCGGCATGCCCGTGTTCATCTTGTGCTCCCGGAAAAGAAGCTCTTCTCTGAAGACGAGGAGAAAGTATCGGCCTCAATTACGGTATATCTCGATCCCGGAAAGGAAATCAGTGCTTCCCAGGTGGCAGGCATCAAGAAGCTGGTTGAGTCCTCGGTTCCCAAGATATTGCCCCAGGATATCTCCATTGTTGATCAGTCAGGCCGGGTACTTGAGGGCGGAGTGTCTAGCGGGGATGGTGTGGTTGGCGGCCAGCTACGCGAGAAGATCCGTACCGAAAAGTATTTGCAGGGCAAACTGTCGAATATTCTGGACGGAAGCCTTGGGCCGTCCAGCTATGTTGCCCATGTCGACGTATCTCTAGTGATGAATAATCGGACTGTCCAGACAGAGCGGTTGATATCGCCAGGGGACGGTGCCGGAATAAAGAAGATCAGGGAGACCGAAAGCCGCGGGGCGGGCGAGGATCAGGGCAGCCGTGACAAGTCCAGGGAGGTCAGTTACGAGTATGGCCGGGAAATCAGTAATACCGAGTACGCGGGATACGACATCGCGCGGGTGAGTGTAGGGGTAGTCATCGATACAGGGCTTGAGGGTGTGAAGACGGATGACGTCCGGGATCTTGTCTCTTCGGTTCTGGGTATGAAGCCGGACCGCGGTGACACAGTTACCGTGATCAGGAACAACATTGCACTCAAAAAAGCATTTGATAAATACAATCAACAACCGCTACCAGAGGCCCCTGAACAGGACCGGCCGGAACCCTCTCTCGCGGTTCCCTCACAGTATATCCTGATCGCAATCGCACTGTTGCTGGGTCTTGGTGCCATCCTTATGGCAGGCAGGATGATTACAGAGCGTTCCAGGGTACGCAGGGTTTCTAGGCAGCTTCAGCAATGGGCTGAGCTCCCCAGTAATGTGGTGGAATACAGTGATAGATGAGAAGCAATTGGCGATAGATATCTTTCTCCTGCCTCGAAGAAAGCGCGAGAAAATGCTATCCGGCCTACCGGAATCACGCAGGGAGATCCTTGAGAGCTATTTCGCCAAATTTAAGGCCGCAGCTGACGATAAGCCAGAGCACGGAAAGCCCATGTTACCGGTAGACTTCAGCAGGTCGTCTATGGTGGCCGAGCAGTTGCCAGGTGGCTCCGCGGCACTTATCCGTCGTGTGGACAGGCTCCTGGCAGGCGATGACCAGGCTTTTCCAGAAGCCCTTGGAAAAGCGCTGCAGGACTACTGTCGCTCCTCCAATGAGGTGAAGAATGCCAACCAGCGTTAAGAGAAAGCTTCTTGGTGCCCTGTCCGAGGGAGATGTTACTCATGCACCAGAAACAGCATCAGCTGAGTCTGTTGCCCCTCCTGCGGAGAACATGGAAGAGATAAAGTCGCGCATGCACCAGATGGATGCAGAAATTTTGCGCTTGCGTGAAGAGCTGGCCCGGAGTAGGGCCGCGGCAGAGCAGCTCCAGGAATCTCTTGCAAGAGCCGATGAGGATGCTTACCAGGCGGCGATGGAAAGAGGTCGTGCAGATGGTGTGAAAGCCTATGAAGACAAGATCCAGGAGATTGAGTCTCGCCATGGCAGGGGGCTGGAGGAATTGATGCAGCTGGTTTCCTCCGCGATGCAAGAAGAGCGCCAGTTTATTCAGCAGAATATTGCCGATACCGTTGCCGTATCGGTAGCCAGGATCATTGGAGAGAGCCGAATCAACCCGAATTACCTGGCTGACAGCATCTGCAAAGTTGTTGAGGAGCTTCGCAGTCGAGGTAGAGCGGAGGTTATCCTGGGAGAGAAACTCCATAGTGCGCTCTCGAGGAGCCGTGCGACCTTCGAACGGGTTTCCCAGCTCGCATCTATCAGCTGCAAGCCTGAGCTGGAGCCCTTTGGAATCCTGGTTGACGTTGAGGATGAAGTAGTCGATGCCGGCTATGAGTCCCAGGTTCGCAAGGTCCACCAGCTGATCTCTGACTATCTGGGCTCGCGCAATGCTTGAGGAACTCAACCTCCGGATTCAATCCGCAAACTTGCTCGAGTCATACGGCAAGGTTGAGGAGTTTGTGGGCCTCAGTGTCAAGGCAAAAGTCCGGGATGCCTTTTACGGCGAGGTATGCACTATCTCCAGTAGCCGGGGCCATAGCCTGGATGCGGAGGTAAAGGGGTTTCGGGATGGCAAGGTCGTCCTTCTGCCCTATGGGGATCTTACGGGGCTAACCCCTGGCTGTTTTGTCAGGAGAACGCACTCTGTTCTCCAGGTCCCTGTCAGCGATGCCATGCTTGGCCGTGTACTTGATGGAATGGCGAGACCTATAGACAGTGGGCAGCCCGTTAGTAAAGGCTCAAGCAGGCCGCTTCGGGCCGGTTCTTTGTCGCCTATGGATCGGGGCCGTATCAATACCGTGCTGGAGACCGGGGTCAAGGCCGTTGACAGTATGCTCACGATCGGTGAGGGCCAGAGGATTGGTGTCTTCGCCGGAGCAGGTGTAGGGAAGTCCTCTCTCCTGGGTATGCTAACCAGTGGTGTAGATGCTGACATTACGGTAATTGCCCTGATTGGGGAGCGCGGCAGGGAGGTCAAGGATTTCCTCGAGGAGGTTATTACTCCCGAACAGCGCCAGAGAACGGTAATTATTGCCGCGACTGCGGATGAGCCGGCAGTTATGCGGGTGAATGCGGCTTTTACGGCGATGGCTATCTGTGAGTTCTTTCGCGATCAGGGTAAGCGGGTATTCCTCGCTATGGATTCGCTGACAAGGCTGGCAATGGCGCAACGGGAAGTCGGCCTGGCAGTCGGTGAGCCCCCCACTGCCAGGGGTTACACCCCCTCGGTGTTTGCCTTGCTTCCTGAACTGGTAGAGCGCGCCGGCAAGAAAGAGGGTGCCGGAAGTATCACTGGGGTGTACACCTTGCTGGTCGAAAACGAGGAGGCTGAGGATCCGGTGGCTGAGTGTGCCCGAGCCATACTGGATGGCCATATCGTGCTTAATCGCTCAATTGCGAATGAAGGGCGATATCCTGCGATTGACTATCTCTCAAGTATCAGCCGACTGGCAGGAAAGCTTCAGTCCCCACGTGAGCAGCAGCTTTGTAGAAAATCACGGAGTCTTATCAAGGCATATATTGAGGGGAAAGAATTAATCGGCTTGGGCGCCTACCAGGAAGGGCAGAATGCCGAGGTTGACCAGGCACTCGATCAGGTGCCAAAGCTGTATGCGCTTTTCCGGCAGGATGGAAGTGCAGATATGGATCGTGCCGGCGTTTACCTGCAGATGGCCAAGATCATGGGTGAAGCATGAGTGAACTGGCCCAGCTGAATAGTCTGCTGAAAATCAGTCGCGCGGAGATCGGGCAGATCATGGCAGATATTGCAGAGTTAAATTCCTCTATAGACCGGTTGGTGGCGGAGGATGCCCAGGCAGGGAAGGACATCTCCGCTGCCGAGTTGGCGTATCGGGCGATACTCAGGGACGACCTGACGACGTTCAAGCTAGAACAGCTATCCCTGATACGGGAAAGAGTTGTGTATTTCGAGGCCCGCCAGGTACAGCTTCGTACCCAGTTGAAGGAATTGCGTGAACGCGCTGACTCACTAAAGGCCTCGGTTCAGGCTCGCGATGGAAAATGTAAGCGATATGAAGAGCGAATCGCAGAATTGAGAAGGGATATTGGACGACGTAATGAAAGACGGCGTGATCGTCTCTGTGAAGAGCACATCCTGACAAAGTGGGCTGCCTATGAAGGTCGTTGATTTGCCAACTACGGCTAACGTTGCGGGCGCCAACCTGGGGTCGAACAAAAGGGATCTTGGCTGGGAAAAAGAGTTCCTGCAACAGCAGTCACGTTATTCCGGTGGGGACTCCAGGGGCGGTGTCGAAAACCGCACAGCTGATAAGACGGAGGTGGCGGCAACAACTGGTCGCCATCGACCCCCGGCCCCAGCGGGCAAGGTGGCGGAGCTGGCGCGGCAGCCCGGGCCGCTGGCCCGGCAGGGGCATGGCCTGCCCTCACCGGGGGAGAAGATGGCAATTGGTGCCTATAAACAGCTTGGTGCGCTCGGTTCCCGCCCTGAGGGGCAGCGTTTGGTGCAAAGTACGCTGAGCCGGTTGGGCACGCCCAATTTACCGCGGGCTTCCGGTCTCCAAACCTATCTGGCACGTCTCAGGGGACACCTGGTGGTGGATAGTAAGGGGGGCGTATCAATCTGGATCGGAAAAAAACTGGACGGTAACGAGAAGAAAGCAGTCATTGAGTACGTCAAGGCTGCGCTTCGGGAAAACGGGCTGGTGCTCAGGCAGTTAACTGTGGCCGGGGCGGTCGAGAAAGTTTAATAAATACAAAGGTGGGCAAGTAAATGGATATAGGCACGCTAGGGGCAGTAAATTCTACCTCCACACAGCAGCAACAGACTGCAACTGTGAACCAGGAGGACCTGTTCAACATCCTCCTGACACAGCTGAACTACCAGGACCCGCTTGAGCCGATCGATAATGCCGAGTTTATTTCCCAGCTGGCGCAATTTACCAGCCTGGAGCAGGCGCGCCAGACTAACGAGAGTATCCAGTCTCTGATCAAGATTGAAGCGGCAAACCAGGCGATCGGCATCCTCAGCAGGACGGTCGAGGTGGCAACTGAAACCAGTCGGGAGCTGGGGGATGTAATTTCCGTAAATTTCAATTCCGGGTCACCAGTTCTAACCATTGAGACCTCGGATGGCCGTTTCTTGACCGACATCCCTCTTTCCCAGGTACAGGCAGTAGGTAGCTAACTATGTTGAGTACTGTTTTTTCCAGCCTTGCAGGCTTGCAGACGTTCAGTAAGGGCCTTGACGTTATCAGCGGGAACGTGGCCAATGTGAATACACCAGGATACAAGGGTAACCAGGCGGTCTTTGCCGATGTTTACTATGGCTACCAGTACTCCGATGGTGACCGCCCATACCTGGAGAATGGCATTACCGGCGCAGGTTCCGAGGTTATCCAGACCACAATCAATTTTTCGCAGGGCGACCTGCGGGATACCGGTAATGACACCGACCTGGCGATCGATGGCGAAGGGTTCTTTATCCTGGAAGAGGATGGCAAACGTTTCTACTCCAGGTTTGGGCAATTTTCATTTGATAACGACGATTACCTGGTGTCGCCTTCGGGAGCGAAGGTGATGGCTCTCGATGACGCCGGGAACCTGGTGCCCCTGAGCCTTGATGGCTTGAAAACCATGCCGGCAAGGCCAACAGAAAACCTCACTTTCCTGGGCAACCTGTCACTGGGTTCAACCCAGCACGTGATTTCGGATGTCGAGGTGATCGACTCGCTGGGCTCTACACAGGTGCTGACCCTGACGTTTCGCAACAATAACGCGAATACACCCAGGAGCTGGTTTGTAGACGTTCGTGATGCTGATAACAACCTGGTGGCATCGGACCTGGAGATACGCTTCCAGGATAACGGGTCCCCGGCCGACGGCTTCAATACGGTGTCGTTCGACTTCCAGCCCCAGGATCGGGCCAACCAGAATATCACCCTCAATTTTGGCGATGTTGGGTCATTCGCTTTTGCCACCTCCTTCTCGGGCGCATCAGCCTCCGACCTGGCGCTTGAGGATAATGACGGCTACCAGCAGGGAGCCCTGCTTGGACTGTCCTTCAATGAGGATGGTGTGCTGGAAGCAAACTACAGCAATGAGGAAACCCAGCAGGGCCAGCAGATCGCTCTTGCACACATCCATGACAAGCAGGCGCTTACCCAGCTGGGCCAAGGGCTATTCGAGGCCAATCCACAGCAAACAATCGAGATCGGGCAGCCAAACCAGGATATCTATGGCCTGGTACTCGGGCAGAAACTCGAGGCATCCAATGTTGAGCTGTCCCAGCAGTTTACGGACATGGTCGTGGTTCAGCGCGGCTACCAGGCATCCTCGCAGATGCTGACAGCGGTTAACGAGATGATGCAGCAGTTGCTGGAGGCATCCAAGTGACGATCGTGACAGACGTTATTCGTGATTTCGAGTTTGTCGGTAGCCAGCGTCTAAAACGACTGCGCGCAGAACTTGAGCCCCGTCTCGAGGCCTTTGAGGCGGGATGGTGGCATGGCGTAAATACCCTGAAGCTTGTGGATGTGTGCGAGTTCTACACAGAGTCGTCCCTTTACCATGACTATCGTATTTTCAGGAATATTCGCTTCGGTGATGAAAATATCATCTTTGTTGGTGATTCGGCGGTCTGGCACGAACTGTTTTCCTCACTTTTTGAAGGTGAGTCGCTGGAGAGCGATGAACTGGAGCATCACATACTGCAACGGCTGTGCCAGGATTTCTGCCGCCGAATGGTGCCTGATGCGGATGGTGAAAGCATCAGTGTCGACGACCATGACGAGTCGGTAAACCGGTATGGAAGCGGTTGCGTTGCACTTGAAATGGACGTCCGCGGCATCCCGGTCTCGGTACTGCTAACACGTGGAATATGGAAGGGGCTGCTTGGGCCTGTGAAAACTGAACCCAGCAAAGGCGTCCAGCCGTTAAACAGTGCGGTGGGTCCCCAGAATACGTTGCTCCGGGCATATTTCAAAGCCAGTGATATTCCATGTGAATCAGTAATGGATTTGAAGCCTGGTGACTTTATCCCGTTGGGCCAGGATTTTACCGGCGTGGTCAGCGTGTCTTGTGGCTCGCAGCCAGACCTGTTTGCGGCTGTCCTGGGTAAAACGGATGAAAACCGGGCTATTAAAATTACGTAACAGTTGAGAGGTAGTTGTTGTGGAAACTTTGGATGTGGAACTTCAGGAATTGACGCAGGACAGTGAGGGCGCGACCGTTGTTCCTCCATCAGTGGATATGATCCGGCATGTGCAAGTCGAGCTTCGCGTCTCCGTCGGTAGTGCCCGTATATCCGTGGAGGAGCTGTTTAACCTGAAAAAAGGAGAACTTCTTTCCCTGGATAAAAAGGTTGATGAGCCCGTGGATGTATTTGTTAACGGTGCATTGGTTGCCAGGGGTGTATTGGCCTCGCAGGGCGATTCACTGGGTGTCAGGATTACCGAGATTGATAATGCCAACAAAGCGGTATCCTGACAGGCATAAGGAGTCCCAGTGGTGAAATGTCGGGCAAATGGACTGCGGTTTGCAGCCGTGCTGTTAGTTTCCAATAGCCCTGTTGCTATGGCCCAGGCAGGGACTGATTTCCTTGTCTGGACCTTTGCCAAGGCGCTGCTTTCGGTGCTGGTGCTTCTGGGCCTGACTTTTGTTGCCCTAAAGGCCTATGTTCACTGGCGGGGGCAGGGCAGTAGTACTGGCGGTAACACTGCCGAAATAGGCCTGCAAGAGCGAAAGCGTGTCAGTAATAGCCTTACGCTGTATTCAATTTCCTGGAAAGGCAAGGAATACCTGGTAGCGGAAATGGGGAACAACCTCACCGTAGTAGATAAAACAGAAAAAGATGTAGAAGCATGAGGTCATTGTTGTTCATTCTCCTGGCTCTTTTGCCAGGGATTGTTGCCGCTGCCGATGTGTCATTCCCTGGTGTTGATATCCAGTTTGATGATGGGGGCGCGGATCTAAGCCTGGCGCTGAAGATTCTGCTGGGTATGACGGTGCTTAGCCTTGCGCCGGGCATCCTGATAGTCATGACCTCCTTCACCCGTATCATCCTGGTGCTGGCTATGTTGCGGCATGCGTTGGGCATGCAGCAGACACCGCCAAATATGGTGCTGGTCAGTCTTGCGCTGATACTCACCCTGTTCAGCATGAAGCCTGTCATCGAGGAGATTAACAGTCAGGCATACCAACCCTATACAAATGAGGAAATCGGCTCCGAAGCCGCCCTTGATCGGGGCGTGCAGCCCCTGCGGAGCTTCATGCTGCGGCAGACCAGGGAAGAAGACCTTGAGTTGATCTACGAGATAATGGCCGACGACCCTCCTGGCAAGGTTGATGATGTGGAACTCTCTGCACTGGTGCCCGCATTCCTCCTCAGCGAACTCAGGACCGCGTTCCAGATTGGCTTTATCATTTTTATCCCATTTCTGCTTGTGGATATTGTTGTGGCCAGCATGTTGATGTCACTGGGTATGATGATGGTCCCGCCGATGATGATTTCGCTTCCTATCAAGATCCTGGTGTTTGTCCTGATTGATGGCTGGAGTCTCGTAACCCTGTCATTGATGAACAGTTTTGTGTAGAGCGCGCCAATGGCAGGGATGCTCGATAGTTCCAGTCAAGAAGCAGCACTGTGGGATTCGTTCTCAGAGGGTGACCGTTCCGCAAGGGAAAAGTTGATTCTCATGCATCGCGGTCTCGCTGCGAAGATTGCGGGTAAATTTTATGCGGGCCGGATTGTCGATACGGTCTCATACGAGGATTACCTGCAGTTTGCCCTGCTCGGGCTGATTGAGGCTCTCGACCGCTTCGATATCCGCGAAGGGGTAAAGTTTTCGACGTTTGCCGGTTACCGGATTCGGGGTGCAATCCTTAACGGGCTCCCGAAAATGACCGAAAGCGCGAGCCAGTACGAGTTCTATAAAAGGGCCATGGAAGAAAGGAACGAATCGCTGATAGGTAATGGCGATGTCGATTTCGCAGGCTTTGTCGATGCGATCCTGAACCTGGCAGTGGGATTCCAGCTGGATGCAATCATGGCGGGTGAGCAGGCCCGTGACCATGGTGACCCCTATGCCAGCCATCATTACGACCAGCTTTTGCGCAGTATTTCAACGCTGGTGAAAAAATTGCCTGCCAAGCAGTATATGGTAGTGCGTGGTCACTATTTTGAATTCAAGTCCTTTTCCGATATCGGCCAGGAGCTGCAACTTTCCAAAGGGCGAATCTCCCAAATCCACAAGGAGGCCCTGACTCGCCTTCGTGAACTTCTCCGACAGCGGGACCATGTAAGCCTCGTCTAGCCCGCAGCCATTCACCTTGCCATTCCCTCGATAAAGCCAATCCAGTGCCCTGTGCTGTTCAGGACGTGTCTCTCTCCCAGTGGGTTGTGATTCGCGTCACATAAATGAATCGTGCGCCTAAACGTTAGTTCTCCCGTCAGGAAAACCAGACAAATCAAGAAAAATCGCACGGCCGCGCTCGTGCCAATTGAATTCCTGGGGAACTCAAAATGTCTGTAACTCTTGTTGGCGGTAACGAACTGGGCCTGCTGGACTCTTCTTACGCACTCCTGAACGATAATAAACGCACGGCCAACAACCAGGTGGGCGGCGACGAGAAGCTGTACGTCAACGTCTCCAACGGCAACCTGCTCATCCAGCACCAGGACGCCTACCTGCCCAGCATGGGTGACGACTTCAACCTGGTGCGCACCTACAACGCCCGCGGGGCCGCCAGCGATGCCCACGGCCACGAGGACGCCCGCTGGTACTTCTCCACCGGCATCCGCCTGGACGTCAGGCAGGGTGGCCAGTACCTGGAGGTCCGCTACGGCGATGGCAGCCTGTACGATTATTTCTGGGATGAGGCCCGCCAGCTGTATGTGTCGGTGGACGGCGCCGGCGCCTACGAGACCATCCGCGACCTGGGGGCCATCGGCGATACCGATCCCGCCTTCGAGCTTACCCGTGCCGACCAGACCAGGCTGACCTTCTCCAAGCAGGGCGAACTGCTGGCCTGGGAGGACACCAACGGTGTGCGCATGGAGTACACCTACGAGTCCGATCGCCTGGTGCAGGTGCGCGACGACACCGGCCACGAGGTCAACTACACCTACCTCAACGGCCAGCTCTACCAGGTCACCGACGAGACCGGCGGCGTGCTGGTGGAGTACCGCTACGAGAGCGGCCGACTTGTGGAAGTGGTGGACCGCATGGGCCACTCCACCAAGTACCACTACACCACCAACGGCTTTATCGAGCGCATCGAACTGCCCTCTGAGCAGGACGCCGATGGCGATGGCGTGGCCGAGACCTACGCCCAGCGCGATATCAGCATCACCTATGAAACCGTCAACTGGCGCGGGGATACCAAGGCAACCTCTCAGGCGGTAACGTCCATCACCGATGCGGAAGGTGGTGTAACCACCTTCGATTACGATTTTGCCTTCCAGACCAATGGCGAGGGCCAGGGCAGCACCAAGGGCGACAAGATCAGCAAGGGCAAGGGTCACCGGGTGGATAACACCACCGACGAGACCAGCGTGACCTTCTCCTCCAAGTTCTTCGACGGCGGTTCCACCACCGTGGTGGACGCGCTCGGCAACGCCCGCGCCTACTCCAACGAACAGCAGTACGTCGACTGGCGGGTGGCCAACGGCTACTACGCCACCTACGACGCCGCGGTGGCGGCGACCGACACCAGCTACCAGGCGCAGGTGGATAACATCCGCCAGGGCCACAGCCTGCAGTACACCTACCTGTCCAACGGCTATATCACCGAGATCGTGGACCAGGAGGGTTACCACTCCACCTACGCCTACAACGACAACGGCGACCTGGTGTCGATGACCGACCGCAACGCCTGGGGCGCGGTGAACTCCGACAGCGCCTACTTCCGGCAGCTGCGCGCCGACCTGGGTTATACCGATGCGGCCGGCAACGGCAAGCTGGTGGCCAACCTGACCCAGGCCGAGCAGGATGCCCTGACCGAGCTGTACACCTCGCACTTCAACTACGACAGCAACGGCAACCTGCTGACGCTGGCGGACAACGACGGCTCCGAGACCCGCTTTACCTACACCAGCTTCAACAAGATCGCCTCGCGCACCTCCGCCACCGGCGTGGCGCTGACGGTCTCCGACGATGCCCACTACCAGGCCCTGCGCCAGGACCTGGGTTACGCGGCGCTGGTGGCGGACCTGACTGCCGCGGATGTGCAGGCGCTGCTGGACCTGTACACCACCTTCTACGAGTACGATGCCAACCAGAACCTGGTGGAGGAGCGCAGCCCCGGCGGTGACCTGACCCGTTACGAGTACGATGCCTACGGCAACCGCACCCGCCGCATCGTGTTCCTGGATGCCACCGACCTGGCCGACCCGGCCAAGCAGCAGGTGACCCAGTACTTCTACGATGCCTACGGCAACAACATCGAGACCATCGATGCCGAGGGCAACCGCACCTTCGCCGAGTACGACCACTTCGGCAACCTGACCCGGTTGATCGACGGCAACGGCGGAGTGACCACTTACACCTACGATAACGACAACCGCCTGCTGACGGTGATCGACCCGGAAGGCCACACCACCGTCAACACCTACGACGCGGTGGGCAACCGCATCAGCGTCACCGATGCCAACGGCAACACGGTGTACCGCTTCTTCGACAAGAACAACCGCCTGATCCAGACCATGGATCCGTCCAGCGTGGACCCGGCGCAGGACCGCGTGACCCAGTACCAGTACGACCTGGTGGGCAACCGCACCAGCATGACCGATGCCGAGGGCCGTACCACCGATTACGTGTTCAACAACCGGCGCGAGCTGCTGGAGGCCATCACCGCGGCGGTGGCCGGTGCGGACGGCAACAGCACCCGCTACACCACCAGCTACGGCTACGACGGTGAGGGCAACCGGGTCACCATGACCAACCATGGCGGTGCCACCACCGAGATGCTGTACAACGCCGACGGCATCCTCTCCCAGCGCACCGACGCCAACGGCCATATCACCCGCTACAGCTACGACGCCAACAACAACCAGGTGATGGTTGTGGCCGGCCTGCAGCTGCCGGTGAGCCAGCGCCAGGTGCTGAAGTTCGGTTACGACGAGGAAGACCAGCTCGAAGAGCAGACCGATGCAGAGGGGGGCACCACCACCTTCTATCGCGATGCGGTGGGCAATGTGATTGCCGAGGTGGACGCGCGCGGACCCGAGTCCGGCGATGCAGAGGCCTACACCACCCGCTACGAGTTCGACCGCAACAACCGCATGATCCGCGAGACCACCCCGGAGGTGTACGACCCGGAGACCGGCGGACTCACCCGGCACGTGATCGAACATCACTACGATGCCAACGGCAACGAAGTCAAAATGGTGGACGGCGACGGCAATGCCACCACCTTCGCCTACGACCTGGACAACCAGCTGGTGCGGGTGACCGATGCCAACGGCATCAACACCGTCTACAGCTACGACGCCAACCACAACCGCACCCGCGTTGAAGTGGGTGTGGACATGGACGCGAACGGTGTTGTGATCGGCCGCGACGATGCGCAGGTCACCACCTACACCTACGACGAGTTCAACCAGCTGGTGGCGCAGACCGATGGCCTGGGCAACGCCCTGGCCGAGAGCAACGACGCGCGCTACCAGCAGATGCGCGCGGAGCGCGGCTACGCCGCCGACGCCACCCTGCTCACCGACAGCGACAAGGCCGCCCTGCGGGCTCTCTACACCGAGCACTACAGCTACGACCGCGTCGGTAACCAGCTGACCCGCACCGATAACGAAGACCGTCTCACCACCTTCGACTACGACGCGCTGAACCGCCTGGTGACCACCACCGATGCCCACGGCAGCACCATCACCAGCAAGTACGACGGCAACGGCAACCTGGTCGAGCGCAAGGACCAGAACGGCAATATCACCACCTATGCCTACGACGCCCTCGATCGCCTGACCGACACCACCAACGCCATCGGCACCGTCACCCACAACGACTACGATGACTTCGGTAACGTCACCAGCACCACCGAGGCGTTCGGCACCGCGGAGGCGCGCGAGACCCAGTTCGTCTACAACCTCAACAACTGGGTAGTACAGCAGACCGATCCCGAACAGCACACCGTGGCCTACCGTTACGATGCGGTGGGCAACCGCGTGGAAGTGACCGACGGTCGCGGCAACCCCACCCAGACCGTCTACGACGCACTGGACCGGGTCATCAAGGTGATCGATGCCGAGGGCTTCGAGACCCAGTACGAATACGACGGTGCCAACAACCGCGTGGGCATCATCGACGCCCGCGGCGGCGTGACCCGCATCGACTACGACGGCGGCAACCGCCAGGTGGCCATGACCGATGCCGAGGGCCGTGTCACCCAGTACGATTACGACGTGCGCGGCAATCGCATTGCCATGCGCACCGCCGCCGGCACCGCCGACGAGCAGCTCACCGTGTTCGAGTACGATGCCGAGAACAACCTGCGCTCGGTCACCGACGGTGAGGGCAATGTCACCACCAACGACTACGACCGGGTCTACAACCGCATCAGCGTGGTGGACGGCAACGGCAACGAGACCACCAGCGCGTTCGATGCCCTCAATCGCCTGGTCAGTGTCACCAACGCCGAGAACGAGACCACCACCTACAGCTACGACGCGGTGGGCAACCGCCTGACCACCACCGACGCGCTGGGCCGCGTCACCAGCTGGGCCTACGACGCCGTCAACCGCGTCACCACCCAGACCGACGCCCACGGCGTGCAGACCACCTACACCTACGATGCGGTGGACAACCGCACCAGCATCACCGCCGCGGCCAACACCGCCCAGGCGGCCACCACCGTGTTCGAGTACGACCTGGACGATCGCCTGGTGCGCGAAGTGGATGCCATGGGCGGCGAGCGGCGGTACAGCTACGACCCCAACGACAACCGCACCACCGTCATCGACGAGAACGGCAACGCCACCGTCTACACCTACGACAGGAACAACCGGGTCACCGATATCCAGGACCCGGAAGGTGGTATCACCCACTACAGCTACGACGGCAACGGCAACCGCACTCAGGTGATCGACCCGCGCGGCAACGCCACCACCAGCTACTTCAATGCCAACAACGAAGTGGTGCTGGAAGTGGACGCCGAGGGCTATGCCACCAGCCGGGTGTATGACAACAACGGCAACGTCGCCAGCCAGACCCTGCACATGACCCCGGTCGGTGCCGTGACCCCGGGCACCGAGCCCACCGTGGTCGCTGGCGCGGACGACCAGACCGTTACCTTCGACTACGACCAGGTCAACCGCCTGACCGCCCGCGTCGACGGCGAGGGCAACACCACCACCTACAGCTACGACGGCGTCGGCAACCAGCTGACCGTCACCGACGGCAATGGCAACACCACCGTCAACACCTACGACATGGTCAACCGCCTGGTGACCGTCACCAACGCCGAGGACGAGACCACCGTCTACACCTACGACGACGTGGGCAACCGGGTGAGCATGGTGGATGGCAACGGCCATATCACCAGCTACACCTACGACGGCCTCAACCGCGTGGTGACCGAGACCAACGCGGAGAACGAGACCACCACCTACGCCTACGATGCGGTGGGCAACCGCATCGGCATGACCGACGCGCTGGGCCGCGAGACCGTTTACGTCTACGACCTCAACAACCGCATGGTCAAGCAGGTCAACGCCGACCTGGTGGAGACCACCTACGCCTACGACGAGGCCGGCAACCGCACCAGCATGACCGCCGCGGCCAACACCGCCCAGGCGGCCACCACCCTCTACGCCTACGACGGCAACAACCGCGTCACCGACATGACCGACGCTGAGGGCGTGGTGACCCACTATGTGCTCGATGCCAACGGCAATGCGGTGGAAGAGCACCGCGCCTACGGTACCGCCGAAGCGCGCGTGAGCTTCACCACCTTCGACAAGAACAACCGCGCCACCCACGTCCAGGACCCGGAGGGCGGTGTCACCGAGTACCGCTACGATGCCGCCGACAACCGCGTGGCAGTGATCGATGCCCGCGGCAACGTCACCACCAACTACTTCGACCGCGCCAACCGCGGCGTGGCCACCGTGGATGCGGAAGGCTACCTGACCGAGCGCAGCTTCGACGGCGTCGGCAATGTCACCAGCCAGACCCTGTACGCCCAGCCGGTCTCCAGCGTCGATCCGTCCGTGGTCCCCACCCCGGTGGCGGACCCGGCACAGGACCAGACCGTCACCTTCGAGTACGACATGGTCGACCGCCTGACCGCGCGCACCGATGGCGAGGGCAGCACCACCAGCTACACCTATGACGAAGTGGGCAACCAGCTGACCGTCACCGACGGCAACGGCAACACCACCGTCAACACCTACGACATGGTCGACCGCCTGCTGACCAGCACCAACGCGGAAGGCGAGACCACCGCCTATAGCTACGACGACGTGGGCAACCGCGTGACCATGGTGGACGGCAACAACCACGCCACCACCTACGAGTACGACCTGCTCAACCAGCTGGTGGCCGAGACCAACGCCGAGAACGAGACCACCCGTTACGACTACGACGCGGTGGGCAACCGCATCTCCAGCACCGACGCGCTGGGCCGTGAGACCCGCTGGGAATACGACCTCAACAACCGGGTAACCAAAGAGATCAATGCGGACCTGGTGGAGACCACCTACGCCTACGACGAGCTGGGCAACCGCACCAGCATGACCGTCGCGGCCAACACCGCGCTGGCCCAGACCACCGCCTACAGCTACGACCTGAACAACCGCCTGGTGAGCAGCACCGACGCGCTGCAGCAGACCACCAGCTACGGCTACGACGCCAACGGCAACCGCGTGTCCGTCACCGATCCGCGCGGCAACACCGTGGTGAGCTACTTCGACAAGACCAACCAGCAGACCGCCCAGGTGGATGCCGAGGGCTATGTCACCACCTGGACCTACGACGCCGCCGGCAACCGGGTCGGGCAGACCCTGTTTATGGCACCGGTTACCGGTGCCGACCCGGCCGTGCCGCCGTCGCCGGTGGCCGGCGCCGACGACCAGGCGGTGGTCTACGAGTTCGACCGCGCCAACCGCCTCGCGGCGCAGGTCAACGGCGAGGGCGACCGCACCGAATATACCTATGACGGTGTCGGCAACCAGCTGACCGTCACCGACGGCAATGGCAACACCACCGTCAACACCTACGACGCGGCCAACCGCCTGCTGACCAGCACCAACGCCGAAGGCGAGACCACCAGCTACACCTATGACGAGGTGGGCAACCGCCTCGCCATGACCGACGGCAATGGTCACACCACCAGCTACGGCTACGACCAGGTCAATCGCCTGGTCACCGTCACCAATGCGGAAAACGAAACCACCCGCTACGGCTACGACGCCGTGGGCAACCGTATCTCCGAGACCGACGCGCTGCTGCGCGAGACCACCTGGGAGTACGATGTACTCAACCGCGTGGTGAAGGAGACCGCCGCCGACCTGGTGGAGACCACCTATGCCTACGACGAGGTAGGCAACCGCACCAGCATGACCGTCGCGGCCAACACCGCCGACGCGGTGACCACCAGCTACACCTACGACGACAACAACCAGCTGCGCAGCGAAACCAACGCGCTGAACCAGACGGTGTCCTACGACTACGACGCCAATGGCAACCGCGTTGCCATGACCGACGCGCGCGGCAATACCACCAGCTACACCTTCGACAAGAACAACCGCCTGACCCACGTCACCGACCCGGAGCTGCATACGGTCGAGTACCGCTACGATGCGGCCGACAACCAGGTGGAAATGATCGATGCCCGCGGCAACGTCACCACCAACTACTTCGACCGCGCCAACCGCCAGGTGGCGAGCGTGGATGCCGAAGGCTTCATGGTGCAGCGGAGTTACGACGACGCCGGCAACCTGCAGACCGAAACCCGCTACATGACCGCGCTGGGCAGCGTCGACCCGTCGGCACTGCCGACCCCGGTGGCCGGCCCGGACGACCAGGTCGTGACGTTCGAGTACGACAGGGCCGACCGCCTGACCGCGCGCATCAGCGGCGAGGGCTTCCGCACCGAATACAGCTACGACGAAGTGGGCAACCGCACCAGCGTGCGCCAGCACCGCGACCTGGCCGGCACCGACATCGCCGAGACACGCTTCTTCTTCGACAGCGTCAACCGCGAGGTGGCGCAGCTGAGCGCCGAGGGCTACCTGACCGAAACGGTGTACGACGACGTCGGCAACGTGAAGAGCGTGACCCTGTACAACGAGCGCGCCAGCGTGATCGATGGCGTGCCGCAGGCGCAAGCCGGCGACACCGGCCGCACCACCAGTTACGACTACGACGCGATCAACCAGGTCGTGAGCGAGACCAGCGCGCTGGACGTGGTGACCGCGTACACATACGACGAGCGCGGCAACCGCACGGCGGTGATCGAGGCACAGGGCACGGCGGACGAGCGCAGCACCCTGTACACCTACGACCAGGCCAACCGGGTAACGGACATCACCGACGCCGAGGGCGTGGTGACCCACTACGAGCTGGATGCCAATGGCAATATCGTCGAGGCGCATGAGGCCTTCGGCACTGCTGATGTGCGCGTGACCTATAACAGCTACGACAAGAACAACCGCATCACCCAGACGGTCGATCCGCTCGGGGTGGCCAGCACCTTCGCCTACGACGGCAACGGTAATCTCAGCAGCCAGACGCTGGCCGTGGGGCTGGCCGAGGCGCGCACCGAGTCCTTCGAGTACGACCGCAACAACCGCCAGACCGCCCAGGTCAACGGCGAGGGCGAGCGCACCGAGTTCACCTACGACGGTGCCGGCAACCGCACCGGTGTGATCGTCGCGCCGGGCCTGCCGGAACAGCAGTCCACCAGCTACGAGTACGACCTGGACAACCGCCAGGTGGCCCTGGTCGACGGCGAAGGCATGCGCGTGGAGTATGTCCTCGACGGCGCCGGCAACAAGCGCGAGACCATCCAGGCCGTGGGTGTCGCGGGCCTGGAGCGCCACACCTATTACGACTACGACCTGGACAACCGCATCACCCAGGTGCAGGACCCGATGGGTGGCGTCACCCAGTACGAGTACGATGTGCTGGGCAACCAGACCCGCATCATCGACGCCAACGGCGGCGAGCAGCTCAACACCTTCGACAAGCTGGGCCGCATGCTCACCAGCCTGTCCCCGGCGGGCACGCTGACCGTCAACACCTACGACCAGCGCGGTAATATCCTCACCGCCACGCAGAGCTTCGCCGATGGCAGCGACGCGCGCACCACCACCTACGCCTACGACCTGCTGGACCGCCAGGTGGCCATCACCGATGGCGAGGGCTTCACCACCAGCATCGACTACGACGCCTTCGGCAACCAGACCCTGGTCACCGTCGGCCAGTACCTGGTGGACCCGGCCGCGGCGGGGTACGACGCGGACAAGGCCGCCCGTGCCCACGTGCAGACCAACGGCTTCACCTACGATGCCGCCGACCGCATGCTGACCATGACCGACGGCGAGGGCAATGTCACCGCCTATGCCTACGACGCGGTGGGCAACCGCACCAGCATGACCGAGGCCGCCAACAGCCTCGACGGCACCGCGCCGCGCACCACCGAGTACTTCTACGACAAGGCCAACCGCCAGGTGCGGGTGGAGAACCCCGCGGGCGGCGTGACCGAGAACGTCTACGACGAGGCCGGTAACAAGCAGCTCGAGCGCGTGCTGCAGAGCAGCATCGGCGGCGTCGAGGTGTGGACCGAGACCGGGTACGAGTACGACGCCAACGGCCGCATGACGGCCATGATCGACGACTACGATACCCGTACCGAGTACCACCTCGATGCCATGGGCAACCAGGTGGAGATCCGCTACGCCGCCGGCACCGCCGAGCAGCGCAGCGTGTGGATGGAGTACGACCTCAACAACCGCAAGACCGCCGACATCGACGGCGAGCAGAACCGCACCGAGTACCGCTACGACGCGCTGGGCAACCGCACCCAGACCATCGACGCCCTCGGCCGCGTGGCCCGCTACTACTTCGACGGCGCCAACCGCCTGAGCGCGATCCTCGACCCGGAAGGCACCCTCAACACCTTTGCCTACGACAGCGTCGGCAACCAGGTGGAAGCGCGCCTGTACGCAAACCGCTACACCGGCCCGGTGGACGACTTCACCGCACCGGTGGGCACCGCCAGCAGCGACGACCGCGTCACCCTGACCGACTACGACCGCACCAGCCGTGCGGTCAGCGTCACCGAGGCCGACGGCAGCGTCACCCAGAACCGCTACGACGCCGCCGGCAACCTGCTGCAGGAAACGCTGTACGCCAACACCAGCGACCCGCGCACCCGCAGCTACACCTACGACCTCAACAACCGCATCGAGACCTTCACCGACGTGGACGGTACCGTCACCCACTTCAGCTGGGATGCGGCCAACAACAAAACCGGCGAGAAGATCGTCTCCGCCACCGACCCCAACGCGGTGCGCGAGACCGTCTACGCCTACGACCTCAACAACCGCCAGGTGCAGCAGGTGTTCGACCCGCAGGGCCTCAACCTGGTGCAGTCCACCGCCTACGACAAGGCGGGCAACATCATCACCCAGACCGATGCCAACGGTAACAGCGTGCATTACGCCTACGACCTGGCCAACCGCATCCTGTCCGAGACCAACGACCTGGGCGAGGCGACCGAGTACACCTACGACCGGGTGGGCAACATCAAGACGATGGAAGACCCGCGCAACGTGGTGACCGAGTACGAGTACGACGACAACAACCGCGTCACCCGCGAGCTGGGCGCCACCGTGCAGGTATACACCCTGGGCATGGAAAACCCGGTGACCCAGCGCCTGGAGATCACCCGCAGCTACGACGCCTTCGGCAACGAAGTGCAGACCGTCGATGCCGCCGGCTACACCACCACCCGTTACTTCGACGCCAACGGCCGCCAGGTGGCCGAGCTGAGCGCGGACAACGTGCTGACCGAGTGGAGCTACAACGCCTTTGGCGAGAAGGCCAGCGAGACCCTGTACATGACCCGCCTGGCATCCGCCGCGCACACTGACCCGAGCGTGCGCCCGACCGGGCTGGGCGACACCCGCACCACCGACATGTCCTACGACCGCATGGGGCGCCTCACCCGCACCGTGTACCCGCAGGTGACAGTGACCTCCGTGGACACCAGCACCGGCGAGCCGGTGGCCACCACAGGAGAGGTGCGCCCGGAGGCAACCACCGTCTACGACGACTTCGGCAACGCCATCGAAGTCACCGACAAGAACGGCAACACCACCTACGCCTGGTACGACGACAAAGACCGCCTGCTGGCGCAGGTGGACCCGGAAGGCTACCTGGTGGAGTGGGACTACGACGCCCAGGACAATGTGCTGGAGCAGCGCGTCTACACCCAGCCGCTGGATACCACCGGCATCACCTCAGCCACCCGCCCGGCGGCGCCGGCCGGTGAGGTGTACACCGTCAACAAGACCTACGACGCGGCCAACCGCGTGATCGAGGAACGCTCACCGCTGGTGGACGTACTCGACAACGACGGCGTACAGACCCGGGAGCGCGTGCTCACCCTGTACACCTACGACGGCAAGGGCAACCAGACCAGCCGCACCGTGGCGGCCGGCACCAGCCAGGAAGCCACCGAGTACAGCTACTACGATGCCGCCGACCGCAAGGTGGCGGTGATCAACAGCGACCGGGTACTGCACACCTACAGCTACGATGAAAACGGCAACCTGACCGAGCGCAAGCGTTACTACAACGCCGTGGCTGCGGGCGTGAACCTGGCGAGCCTGAGTGGCGACACCGCGTTCGCAACGCTGGTGGCAAGCCACACCAACGACCAGGCCACGACCATGGGCTACGACGCCGGCAACCGCCAGACGTCGGAGACCGACCTGATGGACGCGGCCAACGACGCCGACGACATCACCAAGACAATCCGCTACAACGCTCGCGGCGAGCAGACCTGGGCGCAGGACGGGGACGGGTTCGTCACCGAGATGGCCTACGACGCCGCTGGCCGCATCACCAAGAACATCTCCCCGGACGGTACCGGTTCCACCATCCAGTACGATGCCGCCGGCAACCAGACCCTGGTGTACACCGGTGAGATCGACTCGGTTGCCCAGCCCGTAAATGACGACGCCATCAATGCCGAGTTCGGCGATATGCTGGTGATCAGCTGGAACATGCCGCAGGGTGTGGACCAGAAGAGCTGGGTGGTGTGGGGCTCCACCAGCCAGGCGGACATTACCGTTGACGGCCAGCCGGCCTACGACAACCAGAGCGCCGAGCTGGGCACCTGGTTCTCCGATACCGGCGAGGTGTATATCCCCAGCGAGGAGTTCGGCGAGGGCGAGGCACTCTACTTCCGCGTGGTCACCGCCGACCGCGCCGGCAACCTGGCCTGGTCCGAAGAGAAAGTATTGCGGGTACCGCCCACCCTGGGTGCGATCGATGTGGACCGCATCGACAGTGATACCACCACCATCACCGTAGAGGCCGGCAGCAATGCCCAGAACGTGGCCCTGAAATACGGCACCGCGGGCGCCACCAGCACCGCGACGCCGGTGGCCATGCAGCCCAACGGTGATGGCACCTGGACCGTCACCATCGATGGCGTTACCAACCTGGATGAAAAGTCCTTCCGCATCAGCTGGCAGGATGCCGCCGGCACCGACTACGAAAGCACCGAGAAAACCTTCGTTGCCAGCGACCCGCACGTGGGCGTCACCACCCAGCTGGGTGAGACCACGGTGATGAGCGGTGAAACCACCAGCTACATCATCAACCTGGACACCCGCGTGCCGGCGGAGACCGCCAGCCAGTTCTCTACGGTAGTCGCGACCCTGACGGACGCCAACGGGGATACGGTGACCGCTGCCGTGGAAGGTGTCGACAACGGCGACGGCACCTGGAGCTATCTGCTGGATCTCGGCACCAGCGCCAGCCCGCTGGCGGCCGGCAGCTACCAGATCAGCCTGGAGGGTGCCTATGCCGATACCAGCGTGTTCGGTGCCCAGGAACTCCTGCTCGACCAGTTCAGCGTCGAGCTGAGTGAGACCGCGGCACTGTCCGGCACCCGCCAGGGCCTCACCTGGCAGGCCGCCGATGTGGGGACAGAAGCAGGGCGCACGCAGCTGGTGCTGGTCGACGGCCAGTGGGTACAGAGCACCCGCAACGCGGACGGCCAGCTGTTTGTCTCCACCGAGCTGGCCCCGGGCACCCACAGCTACAACGCCTTCTACGGCGAGCAAGTGGGCACCGGCTACAGCCTCGATATCTCCAGCACGGAAATCACCGAGGAAGTCGACGACCCGGAAAACCCCGGTACCACCATCACCAACGTACTGGGCTACGACCAGGACTTCAGCCTCACCCTGGACCCGGCAGAGGTGGCCAACATCAATGGCGACCTGACCCTGTCCTGGCGCGCGGCGGGCAGTGGCCTGGACTTCACTGACAGCACGGTCATGGCCTTCGACGGCACCAGCCACGCTGCCACCCTGTCGCAGCTGCAGGAAGGCGCCTACGACGTCAAGCTCAGCTACACCGATGCCGATGGCAACGAGGTGATCGTGCAGTGGCTGCGCCTGGACAGCGACCAGGTCACCAGCGGTACCAGCCAGAACTACACCGGCAACAGCGTGACGGTACTGGGCAGCGAGACCGGCGGCAGCATCAATGTGGCCGCCAACGGCCTGATCGACTTCAGCACCGGCCTGTATTCCGGCCCGGGCGGTGACGAGCGCAATTATGTGGATATTACGCTCGACTCCAATAACAACCCGGGTGGTACCCGCACTACCAATGGCGTGGACGCCGGCTACTTTACCGCGAACCGCTACAACGCCCTGAACCAGCTGGTTGCCACCAACGAGGGCAACGGCATCTGGCGTCACTTCGGCGTGGACGCCAACGGCAACCAGGTGGCCACCTACACCACCGGTGAGAACGGGGACGACCTGGCCGCGGCGACCGAAGTGCGCGACAGCTATGCCGTGTTCGACGGCCGCAACCGCATGGTGACCGAGTATGGCGTGGCCACCGGGGTATTCGGTGAGACAGGACTGGTGCGCCCGGAAACCACCTACGGTTACGACGTGCAGGATAACCAGGTATCCGTCACCGATGCCCGCGGTTACAACACCAGCCGCGACTTCAACGCCCTGGGCATGATGACCTGGGAGAACGACAACCGCACCGGTATCACCTATCACCACTACGACCGCCTCGGCAACGAGACCAAAATGGTCGACCAGCTGGGCAACGAAACCAGCAAGCGCTACGACACTGCCGGCCGCCTGGTGGAAGAGATCAATGGTGAGGGCGACCTCAAGCGCTACACCTATGACGCCTTCGGCCGCCGGGTATCCATGTCCGTGGTCGATACCGTGGGCAGCCTGGGTGAGCGCACCACCAGCTTCGTGTATGACAACCGCGATCGCCTGGTCAAGCAGACCGATGCCGGCGGCAACGAACTGCGCTTCGATTACGACAACCGCGACAACCGCACCCACAGCTGGGATATCGCCAACGACCTGACCCGCCAGGAGTACGACGGCCTCAACCGCGTGACCCTGACCGAGTATGAAGGGGTCAACGGCAACCTGGTCACCGAGACCCGCCAGTACGATGCCTACGGCAACCTGATTGCCGAGAAAGACGCCGCCGGCCGGGTGACCAGCCACGAGTACGGCGCCTTCGGCCGCAAGATTGCCACCATCGACCAGGGCGGCCGCAAGGTGGTCTACGAGTACGACGAGTTCGGCAACCAGGTCCGTGAGTACCGCCCGGTAACCACCAGCGCCATCAACACCGGCCTGTGGAACTTCGGCTTCGACGGTGCCGAGCTGAGCCGGGAGGACTTCCGCTTCGAGTTCGGCAAGCTCTACCGCAGCTGGGACCTGTTCGGCACCAGCGGCACCAGCTATAGCAGTGGCCCGGATATCCACCGGGAATACGACGATGCCGGGCGCCTGCTGACTGTGTGGGACAAGAAAACCGATATCGCCACCACCTACCAGTATGACGAGATGGGCAACCGCATGAGCGAAGTGGTTGCCGAGGTGGACGTGAACGGCGATCCCACCAAGACCCTGCGCAATATCTCGTACGACTACGACGAGACCGGGCAGATGTCCCGCTGGCACGACAGCGTCACCGGCCAGCACCTGAACTATCTGTGGGATGCCGCCGGCAACCAGAAGCGGGTGTATACCGATGTGGGCTACGCCGGCGAGGCGGTCAACCACTGGTACAACTATGACGGTGCCAACCGTGTCACCCAGATGCTCGATGGGCAGGCTGGCGACATCATCAGCGGCTTCACCTACGACGGCCTGGGGCAGCGTGCGATCTGGAGCAACAACGGTACTGATGTCACCTACCGGTATAACGACAGTGGCTGGGTGACAGATGCTGTTTGGACTGACGACAAAGGCGTCCACTGGAAGAGCCTCTGGGAATACGATGCCGATGGCAATGTCACCAGCTATGAGACCTGGGAGACCGACGCTAACGAAGTGCTGCAGTCCAGGGAGACCTATAGCCACACTACCTACAGTGCCAACGGCATCTCTACCTTCAGCGACAGCGACGACCAGAAGACTTACAGCACCTACGACGACTCCGGTCGCCTGCTGAAGACCAAGCTGGTCACTGAAGACGCCACTTACACCTACACCTACTACTACCACGGGGATGGCCGTGAGCAGAAGATCGTGGGTAAGGGCGATGCCAAGGGCACCTCCACCTACACCTACGATGCCAACGACAAACTCACGCGCCTCGACAAGGGTAAGGGGGACAACCAGGACAGCAAGGAATACCTGACCTTCGTCTACAACAACGATGGCCAGATCCTGTATCGCTACCACGACGAGGGTACCGATAACGACATCAGCGAGACCGAATACCAGTATGCCAACGGCCACGCCGTGGGCGAGAAGAAAACCTGGGCCAACGGTGACGTGGAAGAGCAGCTGGACACCGGCGACTACAACCTGATGCAGAACATCGGCGAGGACTACCCGTCCGGTGCCGTCACCAGCGTTACCGCCGTCGACGGCGACAGCCTGCAGGCCATCGCCGCGCGCGTCTATGGCAACTCCAGCCTGTGGTTTGTGCTGGCGGCAGCCAACGGCCTCGATCCCAGCCAGCCGATCAAGGGCGGGACGCGCATCAGCGTGCCCAACACCGTGGAAACCGGTCGCCTCGATGCCGACACCCACAAGGTGTACAACGAGAACGACATTATCGGGTCGACATTGCCGAACATGAAGACGCCGGATTCCGGTGATGATTGCGGCAATATTTTGATGATCATCATCGTGGTGGTGATTGCGGTGGTGGCTACCTGGGCGACCGGCGGCCTGGCCAGCGCCTTCCTTGGCTCGGCGGGTACCTTCCTTGGACTGAGTGGTACGGCAGCTTCCATCGCCGCTTTCGCGGTGGCGGGAGCCATCGTCGGCGCTGCGGCATCCATTGTTCAACAGGGCCTGTTTATCGCCTTGGGCTATCAGGAAAGCTTCAACTGGAAGGACGTGGCCGCCGGCGCGGTGGCCGGTGCCTTTACCGGCGCTGCACAAGGACTTGGTGCCGCTGCGAAAGCGGCTGAAGCTGTGGGCAAAACTGTCAAATATGCCAAAACAGCTGCCACTGCGCTCAAAGTGGCCGGTGCCGCATCCAAGCAGCTGATTACCAGTGGCAAGATTACCAGTTGGTCAAGTCTCGCTGCCGCTGCAATCTCACCAACCAAAGGTGCTGATGGCCAAACGACCGCGCTGGGCAGCATTACTGGTCTCAGCGATACCGCGGTGCAGATGGTGACGCCATGGCTGGATGTGGCAGAAACCTATATCCGCGAGGGTGAACTGACCACCAGCGATTGGACCAGCGCGATTGGTAACACAATCGGCGCAGCGGTAGGCTCTACGGATAAATTCCAGGTGGGAGGCAGCAACCTCGGCGCCAACATGTTGATTGGTGGGGCAATGAGCCTGTTCGATAAGGAAGCGGGACAATCCTATATTGCCAATGCGGTAGGCAATGAGATTGGCAGCTGGGCTGGTGCGAAACTGGTAGAAAAGTCGGGTCTCCAGAGCTGGGCGCAGGAAAAGCAAAAGGACGCTAGGAAACAGATGGAGGAATACTACGCCAGTGACGCCTTTGAGGACGATGGTTTTAATAGGTTAACTGAGTCTGTCGCGGATGTTGTTAGTGGTATAGGCGAAGATTTCGCTAACGCCGGAAAGTCTATCGCAGGGCTATTTAGCGGCAACGCAGGTGGCGAGCAGCTTGTAGGCCAGGATAGTATAGGTCTTGATTATGATGACCAGTTGCTGTTCGCTTCAGCTGGCCTTGGCAACGGTATGTCGGATGTCCCGACTTGGGGACAGGTAATGGCTTACCAGGCCGCTGGTGGGGAGTTGACCAGTGAGCAACGTGAGGCGTTGGGGCTTGAGCAGATTGGTGGAGAGGATTTGCCGGCTGGGGTTGTGACGACCAGTGAGGTATTGCCTGACGGGACTGAGTATGTGACGGGCGGAGAGCCGCCGTTGCTGGCTGAAGTCGACTCTGGTGAGGTGATTGAGGCTGATAATGCTGTGCTTTTGGCCGAGTTTGATGCTGTGGAGACAGAGTCAATGAGCTCGGAGGGTGCTGCCGCAATAGCTGCTGAAACGGGAGTCAGTGAAGAGGAAATCGCCGCCTTCCTTGAGTCGCAAGATAAGCTTCTTCAACTTAAGGCACAATTGGGTGGAGGATACCAGCAGTTGGATGATGCGGAGGGGCTTCACGACTTGGTCCTGGAGCTTTCCGATGGAACAGATGCGGGGGCAGCCCTTAAAGCTGCGTTAACTGATGCAGACGGTAATTTTAATGATTCCTATGGCAAAGACTTTGGTCAGCTATCCAGAAAGGCGCTTGATGCAGCCTTAGGAACTTTGGGTGATCAGCGTGTAGAAATTGCTACGAATATGACCGGTGAGCAGAAGAAGGGCTTCGTTACAGAGCTATGGGATCGTGGGCTTAAGGAAATCGATTATAAAGGAGGTAAGCGCTTTACTCTTGATGCTTCTGAAGGTGAGGTTATGTTAATGCAGCAAGTGCTTAACACCGAAGGCCTCAATGCCGGAACAGTTGATGGAAGTTTTGGTCTATATCGATCGGAAACTAGTGCATTTACTAGTAATACGGCAAAGGCCGCCGGAGCATTTGTTTATGAAGATAAGATTTTAGCCGCAGCAAGGGATGAGGGTGTCGATCCTGCATTTTTATTTGCAATTCTTGATCAGGAGTCAGGCTTCAATCCAAACGCTATAAGTCATACTAATGCCAAGGGGATTGGTCAATTTACTACAGAAGCTGCTCGCGACACTGGCTTGTTGAATGAACCGGGTGAGGCAGAGTTTGATTACCGAACAGACCCGGAAAAGGCGATTAAAGCTTCTGCTGCATATCTTAAAACCAGAATCGATGCATTTAGCCAAGATGCTGCGGATAGCCTTGAGAATCTTAAGTTTGCTGCAGCTGCTTACAATACAGGTAGAGGGGCGATAAATGATGATATTAAAGAGCGATTTGGTACGTCGCCATCACCATTTGGAAATAAAGATCTGAAGTGGGATGATTTGGCGGCGACCGTAGTAACAACAAATGATTTTGGTCAAAAAGTGAACACGCCATCTCCGGTTCGAGATGAAGGTTTAAAGTATGTTGAGAGGATATTTTATAGTGACATCTCTAATGGTCAGGAGAGGGGGCTAAAATATCAAAGTTATGATGATAGATATGGATCCGGTAATTAAGCAGAGCTTAAAATTTCTAGCTTTATCGTGTCTTTGCTTGACAGCCCCCTCGTGGGGGGCTGTAGAACCAAGTAAGGTTATTAATTATAGTGTTTCACTACCTTATAATAAGCTTGTTTCATATGGAGCTTGCAGAATAAACGATAAATACCACGTGTTCTTCACTGCGGGGTATATGGCTGTATCAGAAGGAGTCGAGAATTGGCATTTGGAAAATATTTATCCAGAAGATAATCGCGAAGTTGGCGGTGGGCCGGAGTTAATTGTATGTAAAGGTAATCCGATGGTTTTCTCTAGAGATTATGGATTACATTCTCTTAAGGATGGAAACTGGGTAAGGCTGGCAGAGAGCTTTTCTGATGTTGTGTCTTTCAGAGAGTCGCAAACCAGTGATATCTATGTGAATAGACGAAGTGGTGAGCTATATAGGTCGACAAGCAGTGGTTGGGAAGCCATTGGTGGTAATGAATTCTGGTCGGGGCGCGGTGCCATTTTTTATTATAGTGAAGATACTAAGCTAGTAACATATCTTGATAAAAGCGGATCTTTAAGACTGTTATTATCCGAAGCTGGCGGGCCGGAATATAAAGAAATTTCAACGTTGAATTTGCGTTCTGGATACTTAACTGCTTTCAAGTTAAAACGACAACTTTATTTCATAAAGATAGATAATTTTGGGCTCAAATCGCAAGTTGAAAAGGCATATATTGTAAGTGCGGGGCAAGGGATAAGGGAGGTCCCTACAAGTGGATTGGATGGCACTTCACCGGATGATTGTGTTGAATTAACCCAAAACTTGGTCTCATGTAGAGGAGGAGATGATTTGATTTTCTTTTCTGCATCAGGAGGAACTTTAAAGTCAATGAGTTTTAAACCCAATGCCTATTTTCCGAAATGGTCTGGCAGGCCGAATGTGATATTTGGGGAGAGTTCATTCACTATCGAATTGGGTGGATACGATGGAAGCGGGAATATGGCAGGAAAAATATTTGATTTTTCCTACTCTTCTGTCCTTGATGATATGGCAATAAAAAATAAAAAGGAAAAAATAAAAAGGACACCCATAAATAGTACTAATAAGAAGGACACCCATAAAGTGAATGATTGAGCAGAAGTCGCGATGGCTTTTGCTCCAGAATTCTGGGCAAGCAGTATTTGCTCACGAAAGTAAATAATTTGTGGAAGGCCGCGCCATTAGGCATCTGCTGATGCACGGGGTTTCTCGCATCAGGCATGCGATGGCGCTATTTGAAAGCCTGGTTAGGTTTTACGTGACCGAAGGTGGGGAAAGGTAGCGCTCGCAGTCGCGTATACCGTGCACCCAACGTTTGCCCAGCTGCTCGCAGGCTTGGCGCACAGCATGGGCACTACCCACCAGGCTCTTTGAATAGAATAAAAAGGACACCCATAAATTATTTATCTTGAGGCAAACTTCTACGGACCTTGCCTCTGTGTGAGAAGAATAAAAAGGACACCCATAAATTATCTATTTGGAAGCAAAGCTCTACAGATGGTGCTTCTGTGTGATTGAGGATGGGTGCTCGAAGGAGTAAAGGGCAAATTTGTGGGGGTCCGCGCCAGGCCGCTCTATCGAGGCGTGCCGATTCCTCACATCAGGCATACGATGGCGCTATTTGAAAGCCTGGTTAGGTTTTACGTGACCGAAGGTGGGGAAAAGTAGCGCTCGCAGTCGCGAATACCGTGCACCCAACGTTTGCCCAGCTGCTCGCAGGCTTGGCGCACAGCATGGGCACTACCCACCAGGCTCTTGAAGCGGCTTTCAAAGTTCCGGTTCAGGTAAAGCCAGTGCCGTGGATCAATTTGCAGGCGCTCGAGGATGGGCGGCAGCTTGCCGTCAATGGCCCCGCGTTTATCTTCCCGCAGGCAGCGCCCACTCCAGTCCACCAGTTCCAGGTAGTCCGACAGGCGGAAGGGCATCCCCTCAGGCATGGGTTGCCGGGGATTGCCCGCGAAAGGGAATAGCTGATCAGGCTGATAGCCGCCATCCCTGACCGTGGCAATACGCCGCTGGACCGAGGTATGGTCGGACTCTTCCGGTGTCTCGGCCATTCTTGCCCGAATCGGGTTCAGGTCCACGTAGGCCATGCAGGCTGCCAGGGCGCGTTCATCCAGCAAGGCCTGGGACTTGAAGCGCCCTTCCCAGAATCGACCGGTACACCGGTCCTCCCGGTTGGCCTCACGGGCGATGGACTCGTTGAGATAGCGCATAAACCAGCTGATGTCGGTAAGTCGTGCGCGCCAGCTCTCCGCGACCTCGATAAGACGGGCAAGCTCAGCCGAGCCCAGGGCGTCCCCACGGACGAAACGCCGAGAAAGGCTTGAACCCTTGCATAGCCGATGCCAGCGCTCCACTACCTCGCGAAGGTCCCAGTCAGCCGCCTGTGCGGAATTCACGTACAGCACCACATGGTAATGGTTGCTCATCACAGCATAGGCACAGATCTCCAGCGCAAATATACGGGAGAGTGAAAGAAGTCTGTCCTCAATCCACTGTCGACGGTGCTCAAAGCACTGCCCGGTACGCTCGTCCCGCCCACACAGGAAGGCGCGTCGCACACAGCGTGACACGCAGTGATAGTATGGAGTAGTTTCCGGGCAGATAAGGGTCTTACGCGGCCTGGTCATCGGTAGATATCAGGTTGCTGGATGAATAAACAGTATTCTGCATGAGCGAGCTAAGAGTGCAACAGGCGGGGCGTAGGATTCTCTGTATTTGATGGGTGTCCTGTTTCCTACCACAGAATGGAAATTGGTAACTTTCAGCCTCTGCCCAAAACTCTTAATAGATCGAAAGGCTCGAAATTAGACTGGTCGACATACAAGAAGAGTGATCTAGATCCTGTATATGTTAAGAATTTAAGTGACGACCAAATTGATATCGAACGAGCAATTCAGCGTCAGATCAATGATTTTTATAAATCAAACAAGGGTAAGAATTAGATATGACATTATCCTATCCTTATGTCTGTTCTAGTCAGGCTGAAGTGCCTGAAGAAGCATTGTCTTATATAGATAAAGGAATACTGGAGGGGGTTGGCGGCGCTTTTTCTGAAATTTTTCCCTTGTTCGCCCGAGTCTTTGATCGGGCTAGTTGGACAATTGATTCTCGTTGGAGTGCACCAAAGTTAGTCATTAAAAAAGGTATGCGAGAGTGGGTCTCATATCTTGCTGTCCAGCGTGATGAAAAGAATCTATTTTTTTTGCTTCAACCCGAATTTGCAGAAAAGGAAGGGGAGTTGTTCGATGAGGATTATCGAATGCTCCCTGAAAGCTGGAAAGAGATTTATCGATGGTTTAATTCGTTCTGTGTGACAGAGGAAAGTTATTGTCCGATGGAATGGTGGAATACTCCCTTTCGTTATTCTGCAAGACTGGACCTTGATGAATATGAGCAGGGAAGTGGTGCGTCAAGAGAGGTAACTGAAAAGTTTGCCAAGTCCATCGGTTGCCGAAGAGACGAGCTTCGTTGCTGGATGTTGACAGAGAATGAAGATGCGTTATTTGTGAATGAGGGTGCATGCGATGGAAAAGTATTTCATGTAAATGGCAAAAATATGGATGTAATAACTGAGTTGCATGATCCGAGGATGAAAATGGATGATTATTTGGCGCATTATCTGTCAGGTGGGAAGCCGAAAGATTTTAGTTTTTAAATAAAAAGAAAATAGAAAATAAAAGGGAGAAAATAAAAGGGACACCCATAAAAGAGAAAATAAAAGGGACACCCATAAAATGAATGATTGTTCCGGCAATAAAAAGGACACCCATAAATTATCTATTTGGAGGCAAAGCTCTACGGAGGTTGCTTCTGTGTGAGTGAGGATGGGTGGTCGACGGAGTAAAGGGCTAATTTGTGTGTGTCCGCGCCAGGCCGCTCTATCGAGGCGTAATGATTCCTCGCATCAGGCATCTGATGGCGCTATTTGAAAGGATGACTAGATCTTACGTAACCGAAGGTGGGGAAAGGTAGCGCTCGCAGTCGCGTATACCGTGCACCCAACGTTTGCCCAGCTGCTCGCAGGCTTGGCGCACAGCATGGGCACTACCCACCAGGCTCTTGAAGCGGCTCTCAAAATTCCGGTTCAGGTAAAGCCAGTGCCGTGGATCAATTTGCAGGCGCTCGAGGATCGGCGGCAGCTTGCCGTTGATAGCCCCGCGTTTATCCTCCCGCAGGCAGCGCCCACTCCAGTCCACCAGTTCCAGGTAGTCGGACAGGCGGAAGGGCATCCCCTCAGGCATGGGTTGCCGGGGATTGCCCGCGAAGGGGAATAGCTGATCAGGCTGATAGCCGCCATCCCTGACCGCGGCAATACGCCGCTGGACCGAGGTATGATCGGATGCTTCCGGTGACTCGGCCATTCTTGCCCGAATCGGGTTCAGGTCCACGTAGGCCATACAGGCTGCCAGTGCCCGCTCATCCAGCAGGGCCTGGGACTTGAAGCGCCCTTCCCAGAATCGACCGGTACACCGGTCCTCCCGGTTGGCCTCACGGGCGATGGACTCGTTGAGATAGCGCATAAACCAGCTGATGTCGGTAAGTCGTGCGCGCCAGCTCTCCGCGACCTCGATAAGACGGGCAAGCTCAGCCGAGCCCAGGGCGTCCCCACGGACGAAACGCCGAGAAAGGCTTGAACCCTTGCATAGCCGATGCCAGCGCTCCACTACCTCGCGAAGGTCCCAGTCAGCCGCCTGTGCGGAATTCACGTACAGCACCACATGGTAATGGTTGCTCATCACAGCATAGGCACAGATCTCCAGCGCAAATATACGGGAGAGTGAAAGAAGTCTGTCCTCAATCCACTGTCGACGGTGCTCAAAGCACTGCCCGGTACGCTCGTCCCGCCCACACAGGAAGGCGCGTCGCACACAGCGTGACACGCAGTGATAGTATGGAGTAGTTTCCGGGCAGATAAGGGTCTTACGCGGCCTGGTCATCGGTAGATATCAGGTTGCTGGATGAATAAACAGTATTCTGCATGAGCGAGCTAAGAGTGCAACAGGCGGGGCGTAGGATTCTCTGTATTTGATGGGTGTCCCCTTTCCTGACGGAAAGCTTAAATGGGGATGATTAAGAACTTGGTGCTCATTGATTGAGTTGAGAAGTATAATTCTTTTTAGAGGCGGGTATGCAGTTAGTTAAATTGACATTTTTAATGCTATCGTTATTGCTTTCTGTAGATAAGTCGAATGCTGCGGAAGGGGGCTATCCTTTTGTGGGCGTCTATAGCAACATGTTCATTCATGAAAAGACACAAGATGTACTTGGCGTAGAGATAATGATTATGTTATCGGGTCAAGATTATTACGTTGTATTTCAGTCAGCATCTGGTGTCGCTAGGCCTCCAATAGTTGTCAAAGCTAGTATAAAGAAAAATATTTTGCGATTTACTGTTGAAGACCGTTTTGGCTACAGTGGAACTTTTGAGGGTGAAATTCTTGAGGGTGGAATTAAAGGTGGATTTCTGGAGGGTCAGTTAATTGAAGGAAATAAGAAGAAGGCGCTAATTAAAAGGAAAGAGAGTTTCTGGAACTTGACAGACTATTGGAAGAGCAGAGAAATAAGAAATGCTGGTCAATAAAAAGGTTCTTCGTAAGTCAGTGTAACGAATAAAAAGGAAACCCATAATTTATTCAGCTTGAGGAAATTTCTACGGACCTTGCTTCTGTGTGATTGAGGATGGGTGCTCGACGGAGTGAAGGGCTAATTTGTGGGTGTCCCCTTTTTCCTCCTTTTTCTTTTTTCCGCTCCCTGGGAGAAGAGATAATCTATGAAGAGTTTTAAATATAAGATATTTGGCGCAGACACTCTCGAGGGGGTTTATGGTTGCTTGCGAAGCGAACTAAAAGAGTGGCTTGAAGCAGCTAAAGCGAAAGACCTTCTAGCCAAATCTATCGGGAAAGTCGAGGAAAGCCTACAGGTTAACGGGGTCAAGGCTTTGGTGCCCATGTCAATGGCGCTCGACCAACTCTTTTTGGTCCACCTTGCAAGTGGTGTTGATAAAATCATAAGTGATGAGGGTGTCTCTGATGAAGGTTGGAGAGAGCTTGATGCTTCGTTGCAGTACTTGTGCTTGTCAATGCGATGCTCTTTAAAGTTTGATGAATCTAGAGGCAAAAATTATCAGTCAACGTTGAATTCTGTTCTCCTTTGGTCATATGGTTTTTTCCTGTCTGCGATCCTCGGTAGGGGTTCCCTGGAAAAAGAATTCGCAGAGGCTCTAAAAGGCTATTTTGATACTGAGGTAATGCCGGAGGTGATACGTGATGAGGCATATCGGAATTACCTTGCTGCGACTGTTTTCACTTCCCTGGGCGCTCCATTTGAGGTTTCTCGCCTTGGTGTATACCGGAGCATTTTCCTTAATGACGTTATGTCGCTAGACGACTTGGATGCTATGGTTGAACACCATGTGATTAGAACTGACTATGAGTCCAAATATGTCAGGTCCGAAGGTGTTGACCCCGTATTCGGTGCCGCAGGGATAGACCTGATGCCTGTCGAAATCCTATACGGGATTATGGGAGGCAGATCCATCGATGCACCCAATAACATCTTCCTGAATAGATGGTTGGCCTTTAGTTATCCTGTTTCCTTAAAGGACTCTATAACGAAAGTGGAATTATATGGGGAGGTTGTTAATAAGGTATCTTCCTGCTGAACCGAGGTTCACTGATCTCGCGGATGTTACACAAGGCGCGTCGCTTACAGCGTGATACGCAGTGATAGTATGGAGTGGTTTCCGGGCAGATCAGGGGCTTACGCGGCCTGGTCATCGATAGATATCAGGGCTCTGTATGAATAAGCAGTATTCTGCATGAGCGGGTTAATAGTACAACAGGCGGGGCGTAGGATTTTCTGCATTTGATGGTTGTCCCCTTTTTTCTTCTTTTCCCCATTTTTATGAGTAGAGACGAAGTGAACGCTCAGTTTCAGCGCAGATTTCACAGTTTGGTAAATAACGAAATAGATGAAGAAAACAAGAGAAGGAAAGAGCGGATCGATCTGGAATCGGTGTTATCGCAAGAGATAACTGTTCGGTCCTGGGGGGTCTTGTCTAGGGTTTTAAATGCTATCGCTTCGCGAGAAATTAGCGACGCTTCAGTTTATTTCCTAGAGGGAGATTACCAATTAGGAGTTGAGAGGCTGGAAAAGGGTTTTGCATATAGAAAGTCTGCTGTCGCCTGTAACCTATGTTTTCACTTGGAAAAAAGGTCGCTCTTATCGAATAAAAGTAGTATTTCCGATGTAAACCGTTTATGTCAGCTGATCCACTTAAGTGTAATTTTTAGGGATAAAGTATTAGCACGCCTGATATTGGGGTTACTAAAGGTTGTCGAAAACGAAGATTTTTCAGATGCTCAATTTTTTGATTTTTCGTATAAGAGATATTCGGAATGCGTAGGGAGCCTGTTTGTTCTCGGTACCTCTTCAAGCCTCCTCGCAGGCACGAAGTATGCCGAAGTAATGAATTACTGTTTTGAAAAAGATTTTGCAAGTGCACTAAATTTAGCATTGGACTATCACATGGATATTTCATTGGGGCTAGATGAATGTCTCAATGACCATAATCAATATGCAAGTGGCAGGTGGCTGTTTGATGCTGGATTTAACACGGCCGATACAATGCCTATTCCATTTGAGGTGATATCACTACTAAGAGTTTATCCATCTGGTAATAGCGTTCTAGCCGATTTGAGACATCCATTGATGTCGGAGGCCTCAATATTTATTGTGGGCCATGAGTTTAGACCTGATTTTGAGGATGAATTTCTAAATAAAGTTAAGGGCGTGATTCCCAGGAGCAGTATCGGGGACCTTCATAGCGATGTCCTAAAACTGGCGAAATAAAAATAGAAGGACGCCCATAAATTTTTCGGGAATAAGGAATACAGGCACAACTCGCTTCCAAAAACTCTGATCAATCCCAGGCAAGCAAGCCTGATTGATTTTCAGTCGCCCAAGCCCCGGCTGTCGTTTACCTCCTATGGGCATACGCCGTTCTGTCTCCTGAGGCCGCCGACGCCAGTGGCCGCTTCCGCTCCGCTTTTGATCGTTTAAACCGAGATCTCCCAATAGCTGCCTGCCGGTGCCTGCTGTTCGTTATATGAGCGGCGCTGGTGGTCGGTGAGGGGCATGACCTTTCACGTTTTACAGCCTCCGGAGTTCTGTCTCCGGTCTCCTCGATGACCCAACGAGTGGTACTGTCGTTCAGGTCGTGTAATGACGTGTAATGAGAGTCGCACATATGTTGCTCTTTTGCCTTGCTATCGTGGCACAGCGTTCCTTACCATTGGCTCGGAAAGGATTAATTTGCGCGTAGAGTTGGATTTTTGAGTCCCTTTGCGACCAGCTTTGTACGGATGCGCCCGATAAATAATTCGAAATTTGGGGATACGAGGAAATGTTCAAGAAATTGACAATCCTGGCGCTTACGGTAGGTGCTGTCGGTTGTGCCGGCGTCCAGAATGCGCCGCTGTCTCAGGATAGCCTGCCGATGATTGAGGGGCGGCAGGTAAGTGGCGTCAACTGGGAGAAGCCAGACTTTATCGCGACTACACCTGGCAAGGCTGCTTTCGGTGCGCTCGGGCTGCCGGCGATGATCTCGGCTGGTAACAAGCTCGTTGAGGAAAATAATATTCCGG
This sequence comes from Microbulbifer sp. YPW16, assembly GCF_021290385.1. GTDB lineage: Bacteria > Pseudomonadota > Gammaproteobacteria > Pseudomonadales > Cellvibrionaceae > Microbulbifer > Microbulbifer zhoushanensis. The sequence goes on along the minus strand of NZ_CP089928.1, from coordinate 1,859,881 downwards.
TTCCGGCGGACAAGATCTATGACGAACTGGTGGCGGCCATGGCGAAAAATTATGGTGTGGTACCGCTTGATGACAATACCATCTCTGCAGAAGACGATGACGTTCAGTCGCTGACCGCACAGGTAAATGATTCACGCCTGCTGCTTGATGTGCACTCGACCTACTGGACCTACGTCAATTACGCTTTCTCACCGACGAAATATAAGGTAAGCATTGCTGCTAAGATGCGGTTGATTGATTCTGCTACGGACGAAGTTCTTGCTGCTTCACAATGTATATCGCCCTTCCCAGAGGATGCTGATGCGGCGCCCACTCATGATGAGCTGGTGGCAAATGGTGCGGAACGGCTGAAGCTTGAGCTGGATAAGGCAACTAATTACTGTATTGCTGAATTCAAGTCAAAAACCCTGATGCTGTAACTCAGGGGCTGCTACAGCGCAGTGTCAAGTATTAAAAGAGCGACGCGGGTTAAACCTGCGTCGCTTTTTTATTGAGGGGCGGTGAAGGTAGCGGTGCGAGGGTAAATGCAAGCCCCGCTGTTCAGGAAGGCTCTTATTTGCACGCGTAATGCTCTGTAATTCAAAACCGTGATGTTGTTCCAGCTTGGGGCTTCTCCGCAATAGGCTTTTAATTAAAATCCCTGTTAGTTGGGTCGCTTTAATAGTGCAAACAACTCAGATGACAATACGAATAATTGGGGGAATCATGCGATATATTCTGGTTTTGGCCCTGGCTTTTGGCCTGGCGGCCTGTGGTGGAGGCGGTGGATCTGGCTCCGGTGGTGACAATGCAGATGGTGGTGACCAGGGCGGCGGCACGCCGACGACCCCCGATGATCCCTCGGCGCCAGCGTCGCCTTCAGGGGGCACTATTGTCCAGGATGGCAATGGCAATGCAGTAATTACCTGGGTGGATAACGCGGATGATGAAACTGGCTTCTATCTGCAGCGAAAGGTTGGTGCAGACGGGAGTTTCAAGCTGCTGGACCAGGTTGGTGAGAATGTAACCTCCTACACCGATGATTCAGTCTTGTCTGGCAGAACCTACAGCTATCGCGTATACGCCACCCGGGATGGCGATTCCAGCGATAGTTATACTGAAGTCTCGATCACCATCGCCAATACTGGCCGGGAAGATACGTACGCGAAGGCCTACCAGTTTGGCGAGGACCAGATGCTCTATATCACCCGGGTAATCCAGATTTCAGGGGGAGAAGCCATCCTTCTGGGCGGGTCTGATAATGGCGACAGGTTTATTAGTCGAATCGATGCGACAGGTGTGCCCAAGTGGACACGATATATCGAGTCCGATGAGGGCCCCGAGGGGCATTTTACGGCATGGTTACAGTCAAGTGGGGGCCTATATGTGATTGGCCAGGTTCGGCCCGATCCGGAGAGTTCTGGCAATCAGTCGTATGGTGCGGGTCGCTATATTCTCGATCCGGATACCGGAGAGATCCTGGCAAGCCATTATTTACGGCTGGCGGACATGCAGATCTATGATATGCGGCCCCTGGATGAGAACAATAATGGGCTTTATGATTCCCTGCTCCTGGTTACGCTGAATTTCCCTTATCGGGACTATTTTGTAGTGAAAACCGATCTGGAGCTAAACGTTAAATGGAGCAAGGAAATCACAGGGCTAGAGGGATTTGCCGGAGAGGTCGCCGCGGCTCCGGACGGCAGTGTCTTTTTTGCTACACAGATTGATGAGCCGGTATACCAGGGTGACAAGTACCTCTACCTTACGAAGTTTGATTCTGTCGGTAACCTGGTGTTCCAGCGCCGGGTGACATTTGGTCCTGACGTACCTGAAATTAATCTTTACTCGCTAAATGTATTCCCTATGTCAGATGCGCCAGGTGACTATAGGTTGTTGCTTGGCGGTATTGCTGAGTTTGAGCCAGGGCTGCAATTTCCCCTCGGTTTTGATAGTTGGTTCCTCGCGATGGATAGCGCTGCTGAGCCGATATGGAAGAAGCGGATCAGTTCTGACAGTTTTGTTGGGCTTTCTTTCCAGGGGCGTGACCGCCCGCCTTTGCTGGTTGGCAGAACAGAGACGTCCGTCTTTTACGGTAGCCTTTCGATGGCTGGTGAGCTGGGGCCATTATTCAATATTGAGAATGACCTTGATTTAAGTGTTGGAAGCGCAACCCTGCTTCCAGATGGTGCCAAACTGTTTGAAGTTGAAACCAAGGAATTTGATCCGGACTACGTGGGGATTATCGCGAAAGTCGATGCCGATAATAACATCCCCAGGCTGGCAAATGGCCTGGTTGCTGAGCCGTTTACACTGGATACGAGTGATTTTACGGTAAGCCAGCAGGCGGAGTCGTTTAGCGTGGTGGACTGGGCGGTTGGTGACCCGATAACTATCCAGAAGCGCAATCGCGCAGCGGAAATAACAATTACTGACCTGGTCGGGCAGTGATTTGCCCTGGGGCGGGAGAGACCTGCCCGCCCTTGTTCCGCGCCTAAAGGATGTTGCCCGAACGGTTGTCGCTGTTCGGGTACCCAGAATCCACTTGGGGCTCCGGGGTTGCTAGTCCGGGGGCTCCCTGGTTTGGTTGTGCAGCCGGCCCTCTCTTTCCCAGTCCCCTTCATATTTCTGCATTTCCCCTCCCAGGGTGGCATACCCCCTGCCGCTTGGCATGGTTCCCAGGTTTAGCCCTTTTACTTGTTCCTGCCCTGCTCCCTGCCTGGGCGAGAATTAGATCAGATCCTCTCTGGCGCCTAATTCACTCGGTAATCGTGACCTGGTTCAAGTTTTTCGCGTGAAATCCCTAAACTTTTCCCGCCAGCGAAGGATAGACAAGCAGATAACGAATTTTGGGGCGACAGGGTGTCGCCTATCCGGACTTTTTAGGGGACTTCTCGATGTCTGTAACGCTTGTTGGCGGTAACGAACTGGGCCTGCTGGATTCTTCTTACGCACTCCTGAACGATAACAAACGCACGGCCAACAACCAGGTTGGTGGCGACGAGAAGCTGTACGTCAACGTCTCCAACGGCAACCTGCTCATCCAGCACCAGGACGCCTACCTGCCCAGCATGGGTGACGACTTCAACCTGGTGCGTACCTACAACGCCCGCGGGGCCGCCAGCGATGCCCACGGCCACGAGGACGCCCGCTGGTACTTCTCCACCGGCATCCGCCTGGACGTCAGGCAGGGTGGCCAGTACCTGGAGGTCCGCTACGGCGATGGCAGCCTGTACGATTACTACTGGGATGAGGCCCGCCAGCTGTATGTGTCGGTGGACGGCGCCGGCGCCTACGAGACCATCCGCGACCTGGGGGCCATCGGCGATACCGATCCCGCCTTCGAGCTTACCCGTGCCGACCAGACCAGGCTGACCTTCTCCAAGCAGGGCGAACTGCTGGCCTGGGAGGACACCAACGGTGTGCGCATGGAGTACACCTACGAGTCCGATCGCCTGGTGCAGGTGCGCGACGACACCGGCCACGAGGTCAACTACACCTACCTCAACGGCCAGCTCTACCAGGTCACCGACGAGACCGGCGGCGTGCTGGTGGAGTACCGCTACGAGAGCGGCCGACTTGTGGAAGTGGTGGACCGCATGGGCCACTCCACCAAGTACCACTACACCACCAACGGCTTTATCGAGCGCATCGAACTGCCCTCTGAGCAGGACGCCGATGGCGATGGCGTGGCCGAGACCTACGCCCAGCGCGATATCAGCATCACCTATGAAACCGTCAACTGGCGCGGGGATACCAAGGCAACCTCTCAGGCGGTAACGTCCATCACCGATGCGGAAGGTGGTGTAACCACCTTCGATTACGATTTTGCCTTCCAGACCAATGGCGAGGGCCAGGGCAGCACCAAGGGCGACAAGATCAGCAAGGGCAAGGGTCACCGGGTGGATAACACCACCGACGAGACCAGCGTGACCTTCTCCTCCAAGTTCTTCGACGGCGGTTCCACCACCGTGGTGGACGCGCTCGGCAACGCCCGCGCCTACTCCAACGAACAGCAGTACGTCGACTGGCGGGTGGCCAACGGCTACTACGCCACCTACGACGCCGCGGTGGCGGCGACCGACACCAGCTACCAGGCGCAGGTGGATAACATCCGCCAGGGCCACAGCCTGCAGTACACCTACCTGTCCAACGGCTATATCACCGAGATCGTGGACCAGGAGGGTTACCACTCCACCTACGCCTACAACGACAACGGCGACCTGGTGTCGATGACCGACCGCAACGCCTGGGGCGCGGTGAACTCCGACAGCGCCTACTTCCGGCAGCTGCGCGCCGACCTGGGTTATACCGATGCGGCCGGCAACGGCAAGCTGGTGGCCAACCTGACCCAGGCCGAGCAGGATGCCCTGACCGAGCTGTACACCTCGCACTTCAACTACGACAGCAACGGCAACCTGCTGACGCTGGCGGACAACGACGGCTCCGAGACCCGCTTTACCTACACCAGCTTCAACAAGATCGCCTCGCGCACCTCCGCCACCGGCGTGGCGCTGACGGTCTCCGACGATGCCCACTACCAGGCCCTGCGCCAGGACCTGGGTTACGCGGCGCTGGTGGCGGACCTGACTGCCGCGGATGTGCAGGCGCTGCTGGACCTGTACACCACCTTCTACGAGTACGATGCCAACCAGAACCTGGTGGAGGAGCGCAGCCCCGGCGGTGACCTGACCCGTTACGAGTACGATGCCTACGGCAACCGCACCCGCCGCATCGTGTTCCTGGATGCCACCGACCTGGCCGACCCGGCCAAGCAGCAGGTGACCCAGTACTTCTACGATGCCTACGGCAACAACATCGAGACCATCGATGCCGAGGGCAACCGCACCTTCGCCGAGTACGACCACTTCGGCAACCTGACCCGGTTGATCGACGGCAACGGCGGAGTGACCACTTACACCTACGATAACGACAACCGCCTGCTGACGGTGATCGACCCGGAAGGCCACACCACCGTCAACACCTACGACGCGGTGGGCAACCGCATCAGCGTCACCGATGCCAACGGCAACACGGTGTACCGCTTCTTCGACAAGAACAACCGCCTGATCCAGACCATGGATCCGTCCAGCGTGGACCCGGCGCAGGACCGCGTGACCCAGTACCAGTACGACCTGGTGGGCAACCGCACCAGCATGACCGATGCCGAGGGCCGTACCACCGATTACGTGTTCAACAACCGGCGCGAGCTGCTGGAGGCCATCACCGCGGCGGTGGCCGGTGCGGACGGCAACAGCACCCGCTACACCACCAGCTACGGCTACGACGGTGAGGGCAACCGGGTCACCATGACCAACCATGGCGGTGCCACCACCGAGATGCTGTACAACGCCGACGGCATCCTCTCCCAGCGCACCGACGCCAACGGCCATATCACCCGCTACAGCTACGACGCCAACAACAACCAGGTGATGGTTGTGGCCGGCCTGCAGCTGCCGGTGAGCCAGCGCCAGGTGCTGAAGTTCGGTTACGACGAGGAAGACCAGCTCGAAGAGCAGACCGATGCAGAGGGGGGCACCACCACCTTCTATCGCGATGCGGTGGGCAATGTGATTGCCGAGGTGGACGCGCGCGGACCCGAGTCCGGCGATGCAGAGGCCTACACCACCCGCTACGAGTTCGACCGCAACAACCGCATGATCCGCGAGACCACCCCGGAGGTGTACGACCCGGAGACCGGCGGACTCACCCGGCACGTGATCGAACATCACTACGATGCCAACGGCAACGAAGTCAAAATGGTGGACGGCGACGGCAATGCCACCACCTTCGCCTACGACCTGGACAACCAGCTGGTGCGGGTGACCGATGCCAACGGCATCAACACCGTCTACAGCTACGACGCCAACCACAACCGCACCCGCGTTGAAGTGGGTGTGGACATGGACGCGAACGGTGTTGTGATCGGCCGCGACGATGCGCAGGTCACCACCTACACCTACGACGAGTTCAACCAGCTGGTGGCGCAGACCGATGGCCTGGGCAACGCCCTGGCCGAGAGCAACGACGCGCGCTACCAGCAGATGCGCGCGGAGCGCGGCTACGCCGCCGACGCCACCCTGCTCACCGACAGCGACAAGGCCGCCCTGCGGGCTCTCTACACCGAGCACTACAGCTACGACCGCGTCGGTAACCAGCTGACCCGCACCGATAACGAAGACCGTCTCACCACCTTCGACTACGACGCGCTGAACCGCCTGGTGACCACCACCGATGCCCACGGCAGCACCATCACCAGCAAGTACGACGGCAACGGCAACCTGGTCGAGCGCAAGGACCAGAACGGCAATATCACCACCTATGCCTACGACGCCCTCGATCGCCTGACCGACACCACCAACGCCATCGGCACCGTCACCCACAACGACTACGATGACTTCGGTAACGTCACCAGCACCACCGAGGCGTTCGGCACCGCGGAGGCGCGCGAGACCCAGTTCGTCTACAACCTCAACAACTGGGTAGTACAGCAGACCGATCCCGAACAGCACACCGTGGCCTACCGTTACGATGCGGTGGGCAACCGCGTGGAAGTGACCGACGGTCGCGGCAACCCCACCCAGACCGTCTACGACGCACTGGACCGGGTCATCAAGGTGATCGATGCCGAGGGCTTCGAGACCCAGTACGAATACGACGGTGCCAACAACCGCGTGGGCATCATCGACGCCCGCGGCGGCGTGACCCGCATCGACTACGACGGCGGCAACCGCCAGGTGGCCATGACCGATGCCGAGGGCCGTGTCACCCAGTACGATTACGACGTGCGCGGCAATCGCATTGCCATGCGCACCGCCGCCGGCACCGCCGACGAGCAGCTCACCGTGTTCGAGTACGATGCCGAGAACAACCTGCGCTCGGTCACCGACGGTGAGGGCAATGTCACCACCAACGACTACGACCGGGTCTACAACCGCATCAGCGTGGTGGACGGCAACGGCAACGAGACCACCAGCGCGTTCGATGCCCTCAATCGCCTGGTCAGTGTCACCAACGCCGAGAACGAGACCACCACCTACAGCTACGACGCGGTGGGCAACCGCCTGACCACCACCGACGCGCTGGGCCGCGTCACCAGCTGGGCCTACGACGCCGTCAACCGCGTCACCACCCAGACCGACGCCCACGGCGTGCAGACCACCTACACCTACGATGCGGTGGACAACCGCACCAGCATCACCGCCGCGGCCAACACCGCCCAGGCGGCCACCACCGTGTTCGAGTACGACCTGGACGATCGCCTGGTGCGCGAAGTGGATGCCATGGGCGGCGAGCGGCGGTACAGCTACGACCCCAACGACAACCGCACCACCGTCATCGACGAGAACGGCAACGCCACCGTCTACACCTACGACAGGAACAACCGGGTCACCGATATCCAGGACCCGGAAGGTGGTATCACCCACTACAGCTACGACGGCAACGGCAACCGCACTCAGGTGATCGACCCGCGCGGCAACGCCACCACCAGCTACTTCAATGCCAACAACGAAGTGGTGCTGGAAGTGGACGCCGAGGGCTATGCCACCAGCCGGGTGTATGACAACAACGGCAACGTCGCCAGCCAGACCCTGCACATGACCCCGGTCGGTGCCGTGACCCCGGGCACCGAGCCCACCGTGGTCGCTGGCGCGGACGACCAGACCGTTACCTTCGACTACGACCAGGTCAACCGCCTGACCGCCCGCGTCGACGGCGAGGGCAACACCACCACCTACAGCTACGACGGCGTCGGCAACCAGCTGACCGTCACCGACGGCAATGGCAACACCACCGTCAACACCTACGACATGGTCAACCGCCTGGTGACCGTCACCAACGCCGAGGACGAGACCACCGTCTACACCTACGACGACGTGGGCAACCGGGTGAGCATGGTGGATGGCAACGGCCATATCACCAGCTACACCTACGACGGCCTCAACCGCGTGGTGACCGAGACCAACGCGGAGAACGAGACCACCACCTACGCCTACGATGCGGTGGGCAACCGCATCGGCATGACCGACGCGCTGGGCCGCGAGACCGTTTACGTCTACGACCTCAACAACCGCATGGTCAAGCAGGTCAACGCCGACCTGGTGGAGACCACCTACGCCTACGACGAGGCCGGCAACCGCACCAGCATGACCGCCGCGGCCAACACCGCCCAGGCGGCCACCACCCTCTACGCCTACGACGGCAACAACCGCGTCACCGACATGACCGACGCTGAGGGCGTGGTGACCCACTATGTGCTCGATGCCAACGGCAATGCGGTGGAAGAGCACCGCGCCTACGGTACCGCCGAAGCGCGCGTGAGCTTCACCACCTTCGACAAGAACAACCGCGCCACCCACGTCCAGGACCCGGAGGGCGGTGTCACCGAGTACCGCTACGATGCCGCCGACAACCGCGTGGCAGTGATCGATGCCCGCGGCAACGTCACCACCAACTACTTCGACCGCGCCAACCGCGGCGTGGCCACCGTGGATGCGGAAGGCTACCTGACCGAGCGCAGCTTCGACGGCGTCGGCAATGTCACCAGCCAGACCCTGTACGCCCAGCCGGTCTCCAGCGTCGATCCGTCCGTGGTCCCCACCCCGGTGGCGGACCCGGCACAGGACCAGACCGTCACCTTCGAGTACGACATGGTCGACCGCCTGACCGCGCGCACCGATGGCGAGGGCAGCACCACCAGCTACACCTATGACGAAGTGGGCAACCAGCTGACCGTCACCGACGGCAACGGCAACACCACCGTCAACACCTACGACATGGTCGACCGCCTGCTGACCAGCACCAACGCGGAAGGCGAGACCACCGCCTATAGCTACGACGACGTGGGCAACCGCGTGACCATGGTGGACGGCAACAACCACGCCACCACCTACGAGTACGACCTGCTCAACCAGCTGGTGGCCGAGACCAACGCCGAGAACGAGACCACCCGTTACGACTACGACGCGGTGGGCAACCGCATCTCCAGCACCGACGCGCTGGGCCGTGAGACCCGCTGGGAATACGACCTCAACAACCGGGTAACCAAAGAGATCAATGCGGACCTGGTGGAGACCACCTACGCCTACGACGAGCTGGGCAACCGCACCAGCATGACCGTCGCGGCCAACACCGCGCTGGCCCAGACCACCGCCTACAGCTACGACCTGAACAACCGCCTGGTGAGCAGCACCGACGCGCTGCAGCAGACCACCAGCTACGGCTACGACGCCAACGGCAACCGCGTGTCCGTCACCGATCCGCGCGGCAACACCGTGGTGAGCTACTTCGACAAGACCAACCAGCAGACCGCCCAGGTGGATGCCGAGGGCTATGTCACCACCTGGACCTACGACGCCGCCGGCAACCGGGTCGGGCAGACCCTGTTTATGGCACCGGTTACCGGTGCCGACCCGGCCGTGCCGCCGTCGCCGGTGGCCGGCGCCGACGACCAGGCGGTGGTCTACGAGTTCGACCGCGCCAACCGCCTCGCGGCGCAGGTCAACGGCGAGGGCGACCGCACCGAATATACCTATGACGGTGTCGGCAACCAGCTGACCGTCACCGACGGCAATGGCAACACCACCGTCAACACCTACGACGCGGCCAACCGCCTGCTGACCAGCACCAACGCCGAAGGCGAGACCACCAGCTACACCTATGACGAGGTGGGCAACCGCCTCGCCATGACCGACGGCAATGGTCACACCACCAGCTACGGCTACGACCAGGTCAATCGCCTGGTCACCGTCACCAATGCGGAAAACGAAACCACCCGCTACGGCTACGACGCCGTGGGCAACCGTATCTCCGAGACCGACGCGCTGCTGCGCGAGACCACCTGGGAGTACGATGTACTCAACCGCGTGGTGAAGGAGACCGCCGCCGACCTGGTGGAGACCACCTATGCCTACGACGAGGTAGGCAACCGCACCAGCATGACCGTCGCGGCCAACACCGCCGACGCGGTGACCACCAGCTACACCTACGACGACAACAACCAGCTGCGCAGCGAAACCAACGCGCTGAACCAGACGGTGTCCTACGACTACGACGCCAATGGCAACCGCGTTGCCATGACCGACGCGCGCGGCAATACCACCAGCTACACCTTCGACAAGAACAACCGCCTGACCCACGTCACCGACCCGGAGCTGCATACGGTCGAGTACCGCTACGATGCGGCCGACAACCAGGTGGAAATGATCGATGCCCGCGGCAACGTCACCACCAACTACTTCGACCGCGCCAACCGCCAGGTGGCGAGCGTGGATGCCGAAGGCTTCATGGTGCAGCGGAGTTACGACGACGCCGGCAACCTGCAGACCGAAACCCGCTACATGACCGCGCTGGGCAGCGTCGACCCGTCGGCACTGCCGACCCCGGTGGCCGGCCCGGACGACCAGGTCGTGACGTTCGAGTACGACAGGGCCGACCGCCTGACCGCGCGCATCAGCGGCGAGGGCTTCCGCACCGAATACAGCTACGACGAAGTGGGCAACCGCACCAGCGTGCGCCAGCACCGCGACCTGGCCGGCACCGACATCGCCGAGACACGCTTCTTCTTCGACAGCGTCAACCGCGAGGTGGCGCAGCTGAGCGCCGAGGGCTACCTGACCGAAACGGTGTACGACGACGTCGGCAACGTGAAGAGCGTGACCCTGTACAACGAGCGCGCCAGCGTGATCGATGGCGTGCCGCAGGCGCAAGCCGGCGACACCGGCCGCACCACCAGTTACGACTACGACGCGATCAACCAGGTCGTGAGCGAGACCAGCGCGCTGGACGTGGTGACCGCGTACACATACGACGAGCGCGGCAACCGCACGGCGGTGATCGAGGCACAGGGCACGGCGGACGAGCGCAGCACCCTGTACACCTACGACCAGGCCAACCGGGTAACGGACATCACCGACGCCGAGGGCGTGGTGACCCACTACGAGCTGGATGCCAATGGCAATATCGTCGAGGCGCATGAGGCCTTCGGCACTGCTGATGTGCGCGTGACCTATAACAGCTACGACAAGAACAACCGCATCACCCAGACGGTCGATCCGCTCGGGGTGGCCAGCACCTTCGCCTACGACGGCAACGGTAATCTCAGCAGCCAGACGCTGGCCGTGGGGCTGGCCGAGGCGCGCACCGAGTCCTTCGAGTACGACCGCAACAACCGCCAGACCGCCCAGGTCAACGGCGAGGGCGAGCGCACCGAGTTCACCTACGACGGTGCCGGCAACCGCACCGGTGTGATCGTCGCGCCGGGCCTGCCGGAACAGCAGTCCACCAGCTACGAGTACGACCTGGACAACCGCCAGGTGGCCCTGGTCGACGGCGAAGGCATGCGCGTGGAGTATGTCCTCGACGGCGCCGGCAACAAGCGCGAGACCATCCAGGCCGTGGGTGTCGCGGGCCTGGAGCGCCACACCTATTACGACTACGACCTGGACAACCGCATCACCCAGGTGCAGGACCCGATGGGTGGCGTCACCCAGTACGAGTACGATGTGCTGGGCAACCAGACCCGCATCATCGACGCCAACGGCGGCGAGCAGCTCAACACCTTCGACAAGCTGGGCCGCATGCTCACCAGCCTGTCCCCGGCGGGCACGCTGACCGTCAACACCTACGACCAGCGCGGTAATATCCTCACCGCCACGCAGAGCTTCGCCGATGGCAGCGACGCGCGCACCACCACCTACGCCTACGACCTGCTGGACCGCCAGGTGGCCATCACCGATGGCGAGGGCTTCACCACCAGCATCGACTACGACGCCTTCGGCAACCAGACCCTGGTCACCGTCGGCCAGTACCTGGTGGACCCGGCCGCGGCGGGGTACGACGCGGACAAGGCCGCCCGTGCCCACGTGCAGACCAACGGCTTCACCTACGATGCCGCCGACCGCATGCTGACCATGACCGACGGCGAGGGCAATGTCACCGCCTATGCCTACGACGCGGTGGGCAACCGCACCAGCATGACCGAGGCCGCCAACAGCCTCGACGGCACCGCGCCGCGCACCACCGAGTACTTCTACGACAAGGCCAACCGCCAGGTGCGGGTGGAGAACCCCGCGGGCGGCGTGACCGAGAACGTCTACGACGAGGCCGGTAACAAGCAGCTCGAGCGCGTGCTGCAGAGCAGCATCGGCGGCGTCGAGGTGTGGACCGAGACCGGGTACGAGTACGACGCCAACGGCCGCATGACGGCCATGATCGACGACTACGATACCCGTACCGAGTACCACCTCGATGCCATGGGCAACCAGGTGGAGATCCGCTACGCCGCCGGCACCGCCGAGCAGCGCAGCGTGTGGATGGAGTACGACCTCAACAACCGCAAGACCGCCGACATCGACGGCGAGCAGAACCGCACCGAGTACCGCTACGACGCGCTGGGCAACCGCACCCAGACCATCGACGCCCTCGGCCGCGTGGCCCGCTACTACTTCGACGGCGCCAACCGCCTGAGCGCGATCCTCGACCCGGAAGGCACCCTCAACACCTTTGCCTACGACAGCGTCGGCAACCAGGTGGAAGCGCGCCTGTACGCAAACCGCTACACCGGCCCGGTGGACGACTTCACCGCACCGGTGGGCACCGCCAGCAGCGACGACCGCGTCACCCTGACCGACTACGACCGCACCAGCCGTGCGGTCAGCGTCACCGAGGCCGACGGCAGCGTCACCCAGAACCGCTACGACGCCGCCGGCAACCTGCTGCAGGAAACGCTGTACGCCAACACCAGCGACCCGCGCACCCGCAGCTACACCTACGACCTCAACAACCGCATCGAGACCTTCACCGACGTGGACGGTACCGTCACCCACTTCAGCTGGGATGCGGCCAACAACAAAACCGGCGAGAAGATCGTCTCCGCCACCGACCCCAACGCGGTGCGCGAGACCGTCTACGCCTACGACCTCAACAACCGCCAGGTGCAGCAGGTGTTCGACCCGCAGGGCCTCAACCTGGTGCAGTCCACCGCCTACGACAAGGCGGGCAACATCATCACCCAGACCGATGCCAACGGTAACAGCGTGCATTACGCCTACGACCTGGCCAACCGCATCCTGTCCGAGACCAACGACCTGGGCGAGGCGACCGAGTACACCTACGACCGGGTGGGCAACATCAAGACGATGGAAGACCCGCGCAACGTGGTGACCGAGTACGAGTACGACGACAACAACCGCGTCACCCGCGAGCTGGGCGCCACCGTGCAGGTATACACCCTGGGCATGGAAAACCCGGTGACCCAGCGCCTGGAGATCACCCGCAGCTACGACGCCTTCGGCAACGAAGTGCAGACCGTCGATGCCGCCGGCTACACCACCACCCGTTACTTCGACGCCAACGGCCGCCAGGTGGCCGAGCTGAGCGCGGACAACGTGCTGACCGAGTGGAGCTACAACGCCTTTGGCGAGAAGGCCAGCGAGACCCTGTACATGACCCGCCTGGCATCCGCCGCGCACACTGACCCGAGCGTGCGCCCGACCGGGCTGGGCGACACCCGCACCACCGACATGTCCTACGACCGCATGGGGCGCCTCACCCGCACCGTGTACCCGCAGGTGACAGTGACCTCCGTGGACACCAGCACCGGCGAGCCGGTGGCCACCACAGGAGAGGTGCGCCCGGAGGCAACCACCGTCTACGACGACTTCGGCAACGCCATCGAAGTCACCGACAAGAACGGCAACACCACCTACGCCTGGTACGACGACAAAGACCGCCTGCTGGCGCAGGTGGACCCGGAAGGCTACCTGGTGGAGTGGGACTACGACGCCCAGGACAATGTGCTGGAGCAGCGCGTCTACACCCAGCCGCTGGATACCACCGGCATCACCTCAGCCACCCGCCCGGCGGCGCCGGCCGGTGAGGTGTACACCGTCAACAAGACCTACGACGCGGCCAACCGCGTGATCGAGGAACGCTCACCGCTGGTGGACGTACTCGACAACGACGGCGTACAGACCCGGGAGCGCGTGCTCACCCTGTACACCTACGACGGCAAGGGCAACCAGACCAGCCGCACCGTGGCGGCCGGCACCAGCCAGGAAGCCACCGAGTACAGCTACTACGATGCCGCCGACCGCAAGGTGGCGGTGATCAACAGCGACCGGGTACTGCACACCTACAGCTACGATGAAAACGGCAACCTGACCGAGCGCAAGCGTTACTACAACGCCGTGGCTGCGGGCGTGAACCTGGCGAGCCTGAGTGGCGACACCGCGTTCGCAACGCTGGTGGCAAGCCACACCAACGACCAGGCCACGACCATGGGCTACGACGCCGGCAACCGCCAGACGTCGGAGACCGACCTGATGGACGCGGCCAACGACGCCGACGACATCACCAAGACAATCCGCTACAACGCTCGCGGCGAGCAGACCTGGGCGCAGGACGGGGACGGGTTCGTCACCGAGATGGCCTACGACGCCGCTGGCCGCATCACCAAGAACATCTCCCCGGACGGTACCGGCTCCAGTATCCGTTACGACGCTGCGGGTAACCAGGTGGAGATGTACACCGGTGAAATCGAGAACAATGTCCAGCAGGTGGAAAACATTACCGCCGAGTTCGGCGACATGCTGGTGGTGCAGTGGGATATGCCCCAGGGCGTCGACCAGAAGAGCTGGGTAGTCTGGGGTTCCAGCAGCCAGGAACAGCCGGAGTCTTACAGCTCGCGTAGTGCGGAACTGGGCACCTGGTTCTCGGAGACCGGCGAGGTCTATATTCCCAGCGAGGAGTTCGGCGAGGGCGAGGCACTCTATTTCCGTGTGGTCACCGCCGACCGCGCCGGCAACCTGGCCTGGTCCGAGGAAAAAGTACTGCAGGTACCGCCACTGTTGGGCGATATCGAGGTAGAGCGCGTTGACAGTGACAGCGTCACGATCACTGTGCAGCCCGGCAGTACCGCCAGCAACCTGGTGCTGAATTACGGTGCCGCGGGCAGCACCGCCAACCAGGTGGCCATGACTGAAAACGCCGATGGCAGTTTCAGCGTTACCCTGGACAATGTCACCAACCTTGCCGAGCTTTCTTACCGTATCGGTTGGGAAGACGCTAGTGGCAGCAGTTTCCAGAGTGGTGAAAAAACTTTTGTCGCCGACTCCCAGCATGTCGGGGTGAACACCGGGCTGTCACAGACTTCTGTCGTCAGCGGCGAGAATACCAACTACATCATCAACCTCGACAGCAGGGTGCCGGCGGAAGTCGCGAGCCAGTTCTCCACCGTGGTGGCGAGCTGGACCGGCCCCGATGGCACGACTGGTACAGCCGCGGTTGAGGGTGTCGATAACGGCGACGGCACCTGGAGCTATGCCCTGGATCTTGGCACCAGCAGCAGCCCGCTGGCTGCCGGCAGTTACCAGATCACGCTCGAGGGGGCCTACGCCGATGCCACCCTGTTCGGTGCCCAGGAGCTCCTGCTGGACCAGTTCACCGTCGAGGTTGGTGGCGCCGAGCCATTGTCTGGCTCACGCCAGGGACTGAGCTGGCAGGCTGCCGACGTCGGCGCCGAAGGCGCACGTTCCCAGCTGGTCCTGATCGACGGCCAGTGGGTGGAGAGCACCCGGGATGCCGACGGCCAGCTGGTGGTATCGGCTGAGTTAGCGGCCGGTACGCACAGCTATAACGCTTTCTATGGCGAGCAGGTGGGCACGGGCCACAGCCTGGATATCACCAGTACCGAAATCACTGAAGACGTGGAGGATCCCGATAACCCGGAGAATCCCCCTGTCACCAACGTACTGGGCTACGACCAGGACTTCAGCCTGACCCTGGACCCGGCGGAGGTGGCCAATATCAATGGCGACCTGACCCTGTCCTGGCGCGCGGCGGGCAGTGGCCTGGACTTCACAGACAGCACCGTGATGGCGTTCGACGGCACCAGCCACTCGGCCACCCTGGCACAGCTGCAGGAGGGTGCTTACGACGTCAAGCTCAGCTATACCGATGCCGATGGCAACGAGGTGATCGTGCAGTGGCTGCGGCTGGACAGTGACCAGGTCACCAGCGGCACCAGCCAGAACTACCAGGGCAGCAGTCTCACTGTGCTGGGCAGCGAGACCGGCGGCAACCTGGAGGTAACGGCGGCCGGCCACATCTCGTTTGCAACCGGCCTGTATTCCGGTCCCAGCAATGACGAGCGGAATTTTGTCAGCCTGGCAGTGGAGGACAGTGGCCTCGGGCAGGGCGGCCGTGCGGTCGATGGCAAGTCAGCGGGTTACTACACGCAGTATGTTTACAACGCGCTGGACCAGCTGGTTGCCAGCAACGAGGGCGATGGCGTCTGGCGGGAATACGGTGTCGATGCAAACGGCAACCGCGTCGTTACGGAGATTACCGGCGAAAGCGGCACCGCCACCGGACGTGACAGCTACGCGGTGTTCGACGGCCGCAACCGCATGGTGGCCGAGTACGGCGTGGCCACCGAAGTATTTGGCCAGGCTTCCTCACAGCGTGCATTCACCCAGTATGGCTACGATGTACAGGACAAACAGGTCTCTGTGACCGATGCCCGTGGCTATACCACCACACGTGAGTTCAATGCGCTGGGCATGATGACCTGGGAGGATGACAACCGCACCGGGCAATACAGCGGTGTGACACAGCATTTCTATGATCGCCTGGGCAACGAGACCCGGACCATCGACCAGCTGGGCAATGAGACCAGCATGCGTTACGACGACGCCGGTCGCCTGGTGGAGGAGATCAACGGCGAGGGCGAACTCAAGCGTTACACTTACGATGTCTTCGGGCGTCGCCTGTCCATGTCCCTCATCGATACGGTCGGTAACCTCGGGCAGCGCACCACCAGCTTTGAGTACGATCATCGCGATCGCCTGACCCGGCAAACCGATGCCGGTAACCGCAGCCTGGAGTTCGAGTACGACAATCGCGACAACCGTACCGGTAGCCGTGATATTGCCGGCGACTGGACATACCAGGAGTACGATGGCCTCAACCGGGTTGTGTCCACCTCTTATGAGGGCGTGAACGGCAACACCGTTACCGAGACCCGCCAGTACGATGCCTACGGCAACCTGGTTGCCGAAAAAGACGCCGCCGGCCGGGTAACCAGCCATGAGTATGGCGCCTTCAGTCGCAAGGTGGCGACGGTCGACCAGGGTGGTCGCAAGACCGCCTATGAGTATGACGACTTTGGCAACATGATCCGTGAGTTCCGGCCGGTCTCCAACAGTGCGATCAATACCGGCCTGTGGAACTTCGGTTTCGATCCGCTGGACGACAATTTCTATTACAACTTCTCACAGATATTCCGCACGCTGGAACTGGTCGGGGCGAGCAGCACCGGTACAGGTGGGCCGGACATCCGCAAGACCTACGACACATCGGGGAATCTCGAATCTGTCGAGGACATAAAAACCGGCATTTCCACTTTTTACCAGTACGACCTGATGGGCAACCGGATGTCCGAGGTCATTACCGGGGCCGGCGACCACAACCGCAATATCACCTATGGCTACGATGAGTCGGGGCAGATGGTCCGCTGGCATGACAGTGTCACCGGCCAGCACCTCAACTACCTGTGGGATGCTGCGGGCAACCAGAAACATGTCTTTACCGATGCGAGTTACACCGGTGAGGCGGTTGATCACTGGTATGAATATGACGGTGCCAATCGCGTTACTGAAATGCGTGACGGGATTGAGAACAAGGTAATCAGCCAGTTTGGCTATGACGGCCTGGGGCAGCGGGCCACCTGGAACAAGGGCGACGCCGTCGTCTCCTACCAGTACAACCAGAGCGGCTGGGTGACCCGGGCGGAGTGGACCGACCAGGACGGCGAGGATGCCGGTAACTGGTATAGCACCTGGCAATACGACGCCGATGGTAATGTAAGGCGTTACGAAACCTTCAAGGACGGCAGCCGCGAGACCTACAGCTATACAACATACAGCGCCAATGGAATCTCGACTTACAGCGACAGTGATGACCAGAAGACCTACAGCACCTATGACGACTCCGGTCGCCTGCTGAAAACCAAGCTCGTCACCGAGGACGCCACTTATACCTATACCTACTACTACCACGCCGATGGCCGTGAGCAGAAAATCGTGGGCAAGGGTGATGCCAATGGCACCAGCCGCTATACCTACAATGCCAACGACCAGCTGACGCGCCTGGACAAGGGGGAAGGCGACAACCAGGACCGCAGGGAATACCTGACCTTTGTTTACAACAACGACGGCCAGATCCTGTACCGCTACCACGACGAGGGTACCGATAACGACATCAGCGAGACCGAGTTCCAGTATGCCAACGGCCACGCCGTGGGCGAGAAGAAAACCTGGGCCAACGGTGATGTGGAAGAGCAGCTGGATACCGGTGACTACAACCTGATGCAGAACATCGGTGAGGATTACCCGTCCGGCTCCGTCACCACTGTCACTGCGGTTGAGGGTGACAGCCTGCAGTCCATCGCTGCCCGCGTTTACGGCAACCCCAGCCTGTGGTTTGTGCTGGCACAGGCCAACGGCCTGGATCCCAGCCAGCCGATCAAGGGCGGTGTCCGTATCACCGTGCCCAATAGCGTTGAGACCGGCCGTATCGATGCGGATACCCACAAGGTCTACAACGAAAATGACATTATCGGCTCCACGCTGCCGAACCTGAAAACCCCGCAGGACGACGACGATTGCGGCAACATCCTGATGATCATCATTGTGGTGGTCATTGCGGTAGTGGCCACCATCGTGACCGCCGGCCTGGCCGGTGCGCTGCTGGGAGCGGCCGGTACCTTCCTGGGTCTGAGCGGTACCGCGGCCTCGCTGGCCGCCTTCGCCGTGGCAGGCGCGGTGGTGGGTGCGGCGGCCGCCATTGTGCAGCAGGGGCTGTTTATCGCCCTTGGCTACCAGGAGAGCTTCAACTGGAAAGAAGTGGCTGCCGGCGCAGTGGCCGGTGCCTTCAGTGGTGCCGCCCAGGGGCTTGGCGCCGCCGTCAAGGCTGCGGATGTCAGCGCAAAAACCCTGAAGTACGCCAAAACCGCTGCTGCTGCCCTGAAGGTCGCGGGTGCGGCCTCCAAGCAGCTGATCACCAGCGGCAAGATCACCAGCTGGTCCAGCCTGGCTGCCGCCGCCCTGACACCCACAACCAGCCAGGATGGCAGCGTGGCGATCCAGGGCATTGGTGGCCTAAGCTCCAGCACGGTGCAGATGATTACGCCGTGGCTGGATGTGGCCGAAACCTATATCCGTGAGGGCGAGGTAACTACTGGTGACTGGGTCAACGCGGTTGGCAGCACGATCGGTGCAGCGGTAGGCAAGACGGATAAGTTCGAAATTGCCGGGAGTAACCTGGGCGCAGACCTGCTGATTGGCGGCGCTATGAGCCTCGTCGACCGGAATGCCGGTACATCGTACCTGCAGAATGCCATTGGCAACGAAATCGGCAAGTCGATCGGCAACGTGATTGCCAGCAAGAGCGGCCTTCAGCGCTGGGCCACTACACAGCAGAAGCGTGCCAGCAGCGGGCTTGCCGAATATTTCGAGGAGCAGGCCAGGAATACAGCCGCTGCCTCTGGCGCAGTGGCAGTAGGCCGCCCGATGATGGTGCCGGTACTCGAGGCTCCCAAGCTGGAGAACCCGCTCGAGACCCTGACTCCACTCGAGCCGCTGCCACTGGAGGAGCAGGCAGGGCCGGAGACCTATACCTTCCAGTCAGGTGACAACCCGAGCGCGGTTGCCCGGCAGGTGCTAGGCCCGGAGGCTTCCGAGCGTGATGTCCAGCTGTATGTCCAGCAGATGGTCAGCATCAACCCGGAGCTACAGGGTATCAATACCCGTGGTATCCAGGTGGGTACAGAAGTAATCCTGCCTTCGGGCTCCGAGGAGATTACCGCTGCTGCATTGAAGACCTATGGAGGTGATGTTGCTGTCACCGAGCTGGAGAAAATCGCCAATGGGGATCCACAAGCACTGGTCAACCGGGATGGCACACTGAACCTGGAGGCAATTGAGGCGGCGCAGGCGAATTTCCGGAATGCTGGCCTGGAGTTCAACCTGGACGTCAACAACACCCAGACAGAGGAAACCGTTGGCCAACTATCCCGTACAGAGATGGTCGCTGGCGGGCTCTACACCGTGGAGGGTGACCTGGTGCGCCGGGCCCAGGATCTCCAGATCGCCTTCAATGGCAATAACGCACGATTCCTGGATACCTGGGAGGGCGTAGAAAACGTCACTGAGACCTTTGAGCCGATCGCTGGCTCCGACGACGTTGACACCGACGATGCCGTTGAGGATATCGCTGTCCTTGCCAAAAGCGTCAAGGGAATCAATAACCGGCGTGTCTATGACGAAAACGGACGCTACCGCGATGTGGAAACCGGTCGGTTTGCCACTAACCCCTGGGATGACCGGGAAAGCATGGAGGACTACGCCCGCGAGAAGCGCTTTGAAAACGAAACCGATTTTTCCGTAGTCTTTGCCGAAGACAAGCTCTTTGACGAGGATCTTTCCGGACGTATTGATTTCGTCAGCGAGACCTGGGGCGACAGCGAGGACTTTGTAAGGATTGGTGTTGGCCTGGAAGGGTCTACTAATGCCGGGTATAAGTTCGAACTCAACAAGAGTGGTTTCCAGGGTGAGTTGTCAGCTCACGCGACTGCAGAGTTGTCATATCTGGATGCGAAGGGAGACTACGTTTTGCCGAGCGAATACGGCAACACCACATTTGCGGGAAGCGGGTCGATTGGATCTGTCGCCCAGGCGGACGGCCAGTTGAAAGCGGTATTCTCCCGCGGTAGCGGCATTGTTCCCAAGGTGGATGTAAATGCACAGGGTTCCCTGGAGGCAGTTGCCCTGAAGTTCCAGGGCCAGGGCGAAGTGAAATATGAATCCATGTGGGGCATTACCGTATCGGTAAAAACGGAAGGTGACTTCAATGTCGGGGCTATCGGGGTTTCCGGCGAAGCCGGTTTCAAGACTTATGAAACCAAGCCCGGCTTCTCTGCGACCCTTGGTGGCGGTGTCTCTGCGCTGATAGGCGGCAAGCTAAAAACCACTGTAGGAGTACAGTTTGACTATGATAAGCTAACCGAAACAATCGACAGCGCAATTCCCGCGATTGAATCGGCTATCGACACCGGTATTAACACAGTGTCAGACGGCATTGATGAGGTCTCTGAATACTTTGATTTCGATTGGTGGGATGATTAAGCCGGTCGTAACGGGTTGAGAGCGGTTAACACTATGAAATTTCTAGCTTTTTTGTTCGGGTTGTTATTTATGCAACATGTCTATGCTGACAATTGTCGGGAAGTCGTTGACTCGGTGCTGCACCGGGATGCCACGGATGGTGAAAAACTGAACATGTTGCTGGAGAAGGAAAAGCAGTGTTCAGGTGATGCATACTATGAGCTGATCAAAGCCCAGTTTTACGCCAAGAACCGCGATTTCAACAAGGCGATCGAACTGGTCGCCGCTGTTGAAGACACCGGTAAATACCGATATGAGTTTGTTGTTCTGGATGCGAAAGCGCATACGATGATCGGCAAGACTGATACCGCAATCGCAAAGGTCAGGGCGTATCTCCAGGAGGAGCCGGATAACTTCAGGGCGCACCTGTTCCTGGGCGAAATGCTGGTGACTGAAAGCGAGTTCGATGAAGCGGTACGGAGTTTTATCAGCTCCATCAAGTTGAAGCCGACTCCCAAGGCGTATATTGAGTTGGCCAAGGCTCTGTATATCGTCGACAACTGTGGTGAGGCAATTGTCGCGATAGAGCAGGCTGCGTCGCTCGATAAGGCTACCTACGGTAATACGCAAGCCATGGTGGTTGCATCCCGGTGTTATGCCAAGCAGGGTAAGTTTTTAGTGGCTCGTAACCTGTTGGGTGTGCTGTCCGAGAACAATCCCGAGGCTGAGAATGACAAGCAGTTTCGCCAGGCTGTCGCAATGCTGCGAAGGGATATCAAGGCGGCAAAGGAGTCCGGGGACAAGACAACTGACGCGGACAAGCTGAACGTAGAGGATATCTAAAGCCTTCCCGGTTTCCGGGAAGAGCTGACCAGGATGGGATAACCCCGCACTCGCTGCGGGGTTTTTTTATATCGTTGCATTGGTGCGGCTGGTTGAGCCATATCCTGCGGCAGCCATCAAAAGACAGGGCGAGGTGGATGATTCGATGTCCACTTTCGCACCCTGGGTTCACTATCAATTCATGTTGCTTTTTGGGGGGATTATGAGGATTAAAGGTGTAATTGTTTTACTGCTTGTTTTGCTTTGTTCCGGATGTGTCAATGATGGCTATTACTATTCACGCAACCCGGACTTCCGCTTTTACCAGGACGAAGCGGTCATGTTGCTCGGGGTTGTCGGCAGTTATGACCTCAATGTCGTCAAGGGCAAGAATGCCGACGGCAAGCGCTATTCCCTGGTCGTGCATCCCCGCAATCACTCGTCGGAAATAGTCGACGTCTATGCGCTTGCGTTTCCCGCAGGTGAAAGCCTGGCCATCGAATATATACAATTTGAAACCCTGCCCGGTTCCAATGCTGTGCAGGCCAGGTTCCCCTATCTCGATGTCAAGGATCCCAGGTTGATGCGCTTCGATAATGAGGGAGTGTTCTATTACGGGACCGTGGTTACCTCGGACAAGGGTGTCGGCCTCACCGATGAATACCGTGACCAGATGATTGCCCTGGCGAAGAGGAAGTATCCCTCGCTGTTCAGCGGTGCAGAGCCCCGCGAAATCATCTTTCCCTAGGCTCCAATAACCGCCTGCCAGGGCGGGCCGGCAGACCTGAGTGGTGGTCCCCTGACGGGACCGCCCGCTTCCCTTCCTCTCTACTCTTGCCAGTTCTCCTCTCAATTCAACAACCTCGCCAAAAGTGAGACGGGGGTCACATTTTTGACGCTTCGGGTTAAACATTCGTGCCACTTGCTGGATACCACGCGTGATAGGGAGATTTCCACTATTCGACGTGGAATAGGACTCGCAGGGATGTGTAGTTAACGAGAATCTGGATCTTTCGGGTTAGTGCTGGCCGGGCGCACCTGTGCCGTATGCATACCGCAGGATCGGGATAAACACTTTGGGATGCCTGTGAGCGCAGTATGAAATACGCGATTGTTTTGTCTTTGTTTATGGTCCTGGCCGGTTGTGGCGGGGGCGGGTCCGGCGGTGGTGGCGACAGCACCGATCCGGTGCCCAGTGGTTCTGACAGCGGTTCCGGTGACGGCGGGACCTCTGATGGTGGTGGCACCGGGGACAGTGGTTCCGGTAGCGGTGACACTGCTGGCGATGGCTCCGGGACCGGTGGTGATAGTTCTGGGGACACGACTACGGAGCCGGATCCCGTAAACGCACCAGCCGAGCTGGCCGTGACCGGGGTCAATGGCAACAGCATAACCCTCCAGTGGGTGGATATGTCCGATAACGAACAAGAGTTCGTTATTGAGCGAAAGCTGGATGGGGGCACTTTCAGCCGTGTCACAGCCGTCACAGCGGATGTGGAGCAGTACACGGATTCGGGTCTCGCCTACGAAACCACCTACGTTTACCGAATTTACGCCGCCAATAGCGATGTGGTGTCGGAGTATTCCAACCAGGCCACTGTCACCACGGGAGAGCAGTTTGCTGCGAACGCATGGATCAGGACATACCCGGGGGCTAGCGGGGCGATTACGCCGAAGGAGTTGCTGGCACTCGGTGGCGGCCAGTACCTGGTCGTAGGTGAGTCGAATTTCCAGACCCAGTACTTCAGGCTGGACCAGTATGGGCAGGTGGTCTGGGCGAAGGAGTTCACCCAGGCTGAAAATGGCGGGAAAGTGGAGTTTGGCGGTGTAGTAGCGGCCTCAGACGGTAATCCGGTATTCCTGCTCAATGTCCGTCGCTACACGGACATTTACCAGAAGAAGTTGATCAAGGTAAATGCCGCTGATGGTTCCAAATTGTGGGAGAAACACCTTGAGGACGATGCTTATACCAGTGAGCCGACCTTCAGCGAGCTGGAAGCGCTGGATGAGGATCGCGACGGGGTAACCGATGGCTTTGTGGCGGTGGCCCGCCAGAATGCCGTTGAGGATTTCTTTGATATCGTAAAAGTATCCAGCCAGGGGGAGCTGGTCTGGTCGAAGCGCTATACCGTGGACGTGCTCGGCGTCCCGGCCGATGTGCTGCAGGTTGCTGATGGCAGCATTTATGTGGCCTTTGATCGCGCTGAATCCAGCAAGCTGCCGCAGCTGTTCAAGCTGGATGCCTATGGCAACCTGCTCTACCAGCGGAAGTACCCGGTGCTGGATGCCAATTACCACTTCTCCGCCCGCCTGGCCGAGGTCACTGATCCGGATAACCCCGCAGAAGTGCTGTTGGTGGGCACCGCTGATTTTGATCCCGAGGCGGCCGTTGACCTGCGCCCGGTAGTGGTTGCCCTGGATAGCCTGGGCAATATCAGTAGCAGCTATCGTTACACACAGTCAGTCGCCTATGGCGATGTAAGGCGAGTGATACCCACGCCGGGAGGGGATATCTGGATGCTGGGCTCGGGTGCCGGCGGATACTGGGTATCGAAAATGGGACCGGATGGGCTGATCCAGCAGCATCTCAGTGTCGCCGTAAGCGCAGAGTTTTACGGGGAGAGTATTGCAGTGGCCGCGGACGGTGAGCCGGTGGTGTTGAGCAAGAATGGTTTTACCGAGCACAATTCCATGCCGGAACGCGGTGACCTGGCCGTCTGGCGTTTTGCGCCGGTGCAGAGTTTTGCCTTCAGGGACGGGTACAGCGGGACCATTACTGACGAACCGGCAGAACAGGAAAGCGCAACCCTGCAGATGCCCCAGGAAACGACCCTCGTGGGTGAGACTGGTCCTTACTCCAGCAAGGCCCTGGATCTCACGCCGGCGGTAGACTACGCGGTTGACGTGATCACAATCGCCAACGGCACCATGTAGCGATTTGTTGGCAGAGATCGGGTAACAGGTTATCCGGATACGAGTAACCGGCTGGGAAAGCTCCTGGCCGGTTGGCGATTACGGGATTACGACTGCCCCATCGACAGGGCCGGTCGCCCCCGGGGCTACCCGGGGGGCGACCGGCCCTTTTTTCATCTGTTTCCAGCCTGAGTCGGTTCACCGCTAGTGCCTCCGCACTGCGGTATTTGCCGCTTCCTTGCTCACCAGGTAATCCGGATGCAGGTACTTGGTGTAAGTCAGCAACGTATAGTCGTGCGGGTCCGCATGGGCCTGGAACCCCATGGCCCTTGCCAGTCGTTCACCGTGGTGGTTCTCCGCGGATTCAATCGAGTAGATCTCATCGAGACCGTGGCCACTGGCGATTTGGGTCAGTCGATCGAGCAGGGTGCTGCCCAGCCCCTGGTGTTGCCAGTCGTCCGCAACCACGACTGCACATTCGCAGGCATGGCCACTGGCGTCACAGGCATAATGGGCCACGCCCACCGCCCTGGGATCGGAATCGGCATCGGCGATAGCGATCAATGCTTCGTGGATATGGTGGTCGTTGTCAGTAAGCAGGGACAGCAGCTTGTCACTGACCTTGCAGCTCCCCCCCAGGAAGCGGTCGCGGCGGAGTTCCGGTGACAGGCCTTCAAACAGTTGTTTTTCCAGGTCACCGTCAGTGCTGCATACGGCGCGGATTTGCACAACGCGACCGTCGTCGAGGGTGACAGTTTCCGGCTGGAAGTTTTCACAATAATAGGCAGACATGGCCATAACCTCCCGCTGCCCAGCACAGCATTATTAATGTGTTACATCGTAAATTTCGCTTATACGATACCTTCGCCGCTACCGGCCTTTTCCGTAGGCTAGGGTGGCACCAGCTGCCCGCAAATACCCGCTAGTCCTATGGGGGCAGCTGTAAATAGGCGTTGTCTATTACCTGCGCGAGCAGGGAGGCAGGGTGGGATGCGCCGGCAGCGGGGCAGATTGCAGCGCCCCAAAAAAAGAACTTACCGGTCAGTTCATGTGTGGTATAGTGCCCGCGCTGGTGACATGCCAGCAGCGTCATCTGTAGGCCGCTCGACCTCCCTGCGGCACCCCTCCTGGAACACTTTCCCAAAAGTCCCCCTGGAACTCACTACTGAATGCCGCACCGAACCGGTCGAACAATTCCCGGTCACATGACGGCAGAGCGAAACGATCCTCTTCGTGATCTCTGGTTTTCCCCGATGTAACCGCCTGGGGCGGGCATCTGTGCGGTCGCGCGCGACGCGACCTGAGGACTGATATGTTATTTGAAGAACTGGGCCTGGCCGATGAGCTGGCCCGCGCGGTAGCTGAACAGGGCTACGAAAAACCCACCCCGATCCAGTCGCAGGCCATTCCTGCGGTGATGCGTGGTGGCGACATTATGGCGGCGGCGCAGACCGGTACCGGCAAGACTGCCGGATTTACCCTGCCGCTGCTGCATCGCCTGATGCAGGGCGACAAGGCCCGCAACAAGCAGGTGCGCGCGCTGGTGCTGACACCGACCCGCGAGCTGGCTGCGCAGGTATTCGACAATGTGCAGCTGTACAGTAAATACCTGCCGATGAAACACGCCTGTGTGTTCGGCGGGGTGAAAATCAACCCGCAGATCTCCCGGCTGCGCGGCGGTGCGGATATCCTCGTAGCCACTCCCGGACGACTGCTGGACCTGCACGGCCAGGGCGCCATCCGCTTTGACGAGCTGGAGGCGCTGGTACTGGACGAGGCCGACCGCATGCTGGACATGGGCTTTATCCACGATATCAAGCGCGTGCTGCGACTGCTGCCGGAACGCCGCCAGAACCTGCTGTTCTCGGCCACCTTCTCTCCGGAGATCCGCCAGCTGGCCCGGGGTCTGGTGCACGACCCGGTGGAAATCGACGTGAGCCCGCGCAACAGCACAGTCGAGTCTGTTCGCCAGACGCTGCACCCGGTGGACAAGGCGCGCAAGCAGAAGCTGCTGAGCCACCTGATCCACGAGAACGGCTGGCACCAGGCGCTGGTATTCAGCCGCACCAAGCACGGTGCCAACCGCCTGGTGAAGCAGCTTGAGGGTGATGATATCCGCGCGGCTGCGATCCATGGCAATAAGAGCCAGAATGCCCGTACCAAGGCCCTGGCGGATTTCAAGAACGGCAAGGTGCAGATCCTGGTGGCGACGGATATCGCTGCCCGCGGTATCGATATCGACCAACTGCCGCAGGTGGTCAACTTCGACCTGCCCAATGTGCCTGAGGATTACGTCCACCGTATCGGCCGTACCGGCCGTGCCGGTGCGCGCGGCCAGGCCGTGTCGCTGGTGAGTGCGGACGAGATCAAGCAGCTGCGGGATATCGAGCGCCTGATCAAGAACCCGATCAAGCGCGAGGAGATCGAGGGCTTCGAGCCTGACCATGCGCTGCCGGAGTCCGGTCGCGCGCCGCGCGGCGGGAACCAGGGCAACAGGAAGCCCGGTAACGGCAAGCCCGGCAATGGCGGTGGTGGAAACCGGCGCGGCAACGGTGGACGTGGTAACGGTGGCAATCGTTCCGATGCCCCGCGCAGCGACAGCCAGCGCCCGCGCCGTCGTCGTCGCCCGTCCCGGTCGACAGAATCGGCCTGACGTTCGTGTTGAGGGCGAACCCGGTGTTCGCCCTCAGTCGATCAGGGCCCGGTAAAGGATCTTGAGGGCGTCGTCGGCAACTGACTGCTGGACGCCGATATGGAAACAGATTTGCGACGGGCTCTGGTCGATCATCTCGATGGGGATATGCGACTTGCCCAGCGCACTCAGCGCATCGACGATCGGGTAGGAGTTGCCCTGCAGGCCCAGCCCCACGGCCGTCAGTATCGACAGGTTGTAAACCACGTCCATAAAGTCCGGTTTCAGCTGCTGCTCGATACGCCGGCGCAGGTCGTTGATGGCCCCGGTCAAATCATCCTGGTTGACCACCACAGCGATATCATCCTTGTCCGTCGGAAAGTGATAAGTCTGGATACCGAACTCCCGCAGGATACCCAGCAGGTCGGCGGTAAATCCCACTTCCTCCCCAAGCATGTCCTTTTCCAGGTAGAGATAAGCCACACTGTCCAGGCGCGCAACACCAACCACTCCCTCTTCCGGCACCCGCTCGAACAGGATGACGGTGCCGGGATCGTCAGGGGCATTGGTATTGCGAATATGAATGGGGATCTTCAGTTCCTTGCAGGGCAGCATGGCGTTCAGGTGGAAAACGTTGAAGCCCTTGCTGGACAGTAACCTTATCTCCTTGAAGGTGAGCCTGGGAATGGCCCTGGCCTCTGGCACCAGGCGCGGGTCGGCCTCGAAAACACCGCTCACATCGGTCCAGTTTTCATAGCTGCCCGCGTAGACACCCTTGGCGATCTCGCCGCCGGTCAGGTCGGAGCCGCCGCGGGAAAACACTGCCACCTCCCCGCTTTTGGTGACGCCGTAAAATCCCGGCACTACCGTAATTTTTTCACTGGCCGCCAGTTTCCGGATATTGACGTAGGCTTCTTCCAGGAGCTTTGCGTTCAGGAACTGCTCGCTGACCAGCATGCCGAAATCCTCCGGCAGGCCGACCTCTGCGTCCATATCCGATTGCTGGAAATACCTGGCAATCACCCGCGCGTTGTAGTGCTCGCCCCGCGAAGCCAGGAATGCCACCCGCCGGTCGCCCCTGAGTTTGCAGTCCAGGTCCTGTTTCAGTGACTCGACCAGGTCGTTGTCGGTGATTTCCAGCTCGTGCATGATTTTGGTGAAGCGCTCGATGACGGCGAGTTTGCTGTCAGCCACCGGGATATTGATGCGCTGTTCGCGGAAATGTGTGCCGTCGGTGGCGATATTAATCAGGTGGTCGGTGAGCTTCTGTTCTCCCGGCTGGCTGCGACCGGGCGCCGACACCACCACGATGCGCCGGCGCTTGTCGCCGGCGACGATCTGGCGGACTTTCTCGATTTGCCCGGCGCTGGCCACCGAGCTGCCGCCGAATTTACTGACGATAATATCTGACATGCTCAACTGCCCTGGCCGCCGACGGTTTTCTGTCGCTGCTCGACAATGGCACCGAGTGCCTCATCCACGATACCCAGTCCCTCCCGCAGCAGCTCTTCCTCGATCAACAGTGACGGCAGGAATTTCAGTACCTGGTCGCGATCGCCGGCAGTCTCGATCAGCAGCTTGCGCTCGAAGGCCTCTCTTGAGGCTGCGCCGGCGACACCGGTCTGCGGCAGCTCCAGGCCCCACACCATACCGATACCGCGCACGCTGGCATCCAGCTGCGGATACTTTTCCACAATGCGCTGCAACTCTTCCTGCATCAGTTCGCCGTTGCGCTTCACCGCCGCGGACAGGTCGTCATTGTCCCAGTAGCCCAGGGCTTCGGTGGCGGCGACAAATGCCAGGTTGTTGCCGCGGAATGTGCCGGTGTGCTCACCCGGCTGCCACTGGTCCACGTCCGGACGCATCAGCAGCAGGGCCATGGGCAGGCCCGCACCAATGGACTTCGACAGGGTCACCATGTCGGGATAAATCCCGGCGCGCTCGAAACTGAAAAAAGTACCCGTGCGGCCGTTGCCTACCTGGATATCGTCAACGATCAGCAGGATATCGAATTCGCGGCACAGGGCCTCCAGTTTCTGCAGCCATTCCACACTGGCGATATTGATACCGCCCTCGCCCTGTACTGTCTCCAGGATAATCGCTGCCGGCAGGTCGACGCCGCTGCTACCGTCCTCGAGGAAGCGGCGCATGTAGTCGATGGTATCCACGCCGGGGCCGAGGAAGCCGTCGTAGGGCATAAACGCCGTATTGCTGCGGGAGCCGTAGGTTTCGTCCTTGTAATCGTAGTTACCGGTAACAGCCAGCGAGCCCAGGGTCAGGCCGTGATAGCCATTGGTGAAGGTGATGATGTTGGAACGCTTCTTCACCAGGCGCGCGAGCTTCATCGCGGTCTCTACCGCGTTGGTGCCGGTAGGGCCGGTGAACTGCACTTTGTAGTGCAGGTTGCGGGGTGCCAGGATGGTATCCCGCAGCTTGGTCAGGAATGCGCGCTTGGCCACCGTGGCCTTGTCCAGGCCATGCACGATGCCACCCCTTTCCAGGTAGTCGATCATCGCACGGGTGACCTTCGGGTTGTTGTGGCCGTAATTCAGGGTTCCGGCGCCGGCAAAAAAGTCCAGGTAGCGGGTGCCCTGTTCATCGAACATCTCCGAGCCGTGCGCGGTGTCGAAGATCGTGGGGAAGGAGCGCACATAGCCGCGCACCTCGGATTCCATTTCTTCAAAGATTCGCATGGGGTTGCTCCTTCTTGCTTTGTGCCGGCATTAAATCAGTGTGTGTCCGGCCTGTTTCAGGGCGCCGGGATCGAACGGGCCCAGCCGCAACAGGGGTTCCGATTCGTGCTCGCCCTCCGATCCGGGGAACAGGGAAGCGTCGAACAGCGGGCTTTCCTCCAGCCGGGTTTCAAACTGCCGGGCGATACTTTTAAACAGTGCGCGGGATGCTGTGTTGGAGGGGGATACAGTGGTCTCCAGGTAGCGCACCTCACCGGGCACCAGTGCGCCCAGCGCGAAGGTGACCATGCGCTTGGCGAGTCCCTGGCCCCGCGCCTCTGCCGCCACACCCACCTGCCACAGGAACCAGGTATCGGGACGTGCCGCCGCACGATAGCCGGTGGTAAAGCCGAGCAGGGATGTGCCCCGTTCCGCCACCACGCAGCAGTCGGGGAAGTCCCGGCACAGCAGCAGGTACAGGTAGCTGGAGTTGCGGTCCAGCGTCCCGGCGTCTACCACCAGTTGCCAGATAGCTGCGCCGTCGGCCACAGTTGGGTGGCGAAAATGGATACTGCTTTCTTCTTCACCGGGCGTCATACAGGTACCTCAATGGCGCCAATGGCCGTTCTGTCCTGGCGTGCAGCCGGGATCAATGACGCAACTAAAAGTCACGCGTCACTGGCTCAGGGTAGTTTGCAATATGCCCATCGACCAATCGGGGAGGGCGGGCCAGCGTCAGGGGGGGCGAGCAGGGGAAAGGGGGCAAGTGGTGGGAGACCGGTAGGGGTGACCGGAAGGGGGCTGGAGAGCCGGCCCGGGGCGCTGTGATCGCGGCACCGGACCGGTTGGCCACCCGATGGGGGAGTTAACCGTCGCTGTGCTGTTCCATATAGTCCAGCGCCAGCCGGGTCAGGGCCTCGGTGCCTACCTGCAGGGCCGCCTCATCCACGAAGAAACGCGGAGAATGGTTACTGGGGGCCTGGGCCGGGTCCTGGCCCGCGGGGGTTACACCCAGGAAGTAGTAGAAGCCCGGTACCTCGTTGGCGAAGAAGGAAAAATCCTCGGCGCCGGTGATCTTGGGAATCTCGATCACTTTCTTTTCCCCGGCAGCCTCGCGCAGGGTCGGCAGTGCCGCCTTGGTCAGGTCCGGGTTGTTGACGGTTACCGGATACCCCTCGTAGATGGTGACATCTGCCTCGGCCCCGGCGCTTCTGGCGATGTTCTCGGCGGTGATGGGCAGCCGCTCGAAAATCCGCTGGCGATTGTCCATGTCGAAATTGCGGATGGTGCCCACCAGCTCCACGTTATCCGGGATGATGTTGTTGCGCACCCCGCCGTCGATCTTGCCGAAAGACACCACCGCGGGTTCCTTGGTAATGTCGATCTGGCGGCTGACAATGGTCTGGGTGCCCATGACGATCTGTGCCGCCGTGGTGATGGGGTCGACGCCGCCCCAGGGACGGGAGCCGTGGGTCTGGCGGCCCTTGACCATAATGCGGAACTTGTCCGAGCTCGCCATCAGCGGGCCGGAGCGGTATCCGATCACGCCGGTGGGCAGGTTGGAGGTCACATGCTGGCCAAAGGCCACGTCCGGCTTGTACTTCTTGAACAGGCCTTCCTTGAGCATCAGCTCGGCACCACCTTCCTCTCCCTCGGGGGCGCCCTCCTCGGCGGGCTGGAACACGAACAGCACATTGCCCTGCAGCTCGTCGCGCATGCCCGCAAGCACTTCCGCAGCGCCCATAAGCATGGCCACATGGGTGTCGTGGCCGCAGGCGTGCATAACGCCGACTTCCTCACCGTTGAAGGTGGTGGTGGCTTTGGAGGCAAACGGCAGGTCGACCTGTTCGGTGACCGGCAGTGCGTCCATATCCGCCCGCAGTGCCACGGTGGGACCGGGTTTTCCACCCTTGAGCAGGCCCACCACGCCGGTGTGGGCAATACCGGTTTCCACTTCCAGGCCCAGTTGCTCCAGGTGCTTCTCGATGTAGCTGGCGGTCTCGACTTCGCGATTGCCCAGCTCCGGGTTCTGGTGGATGTGGCGGCGCCACTCGATCACCTTGTCTTCGGTTTTCTGCAGCAGTTGTTCCGGGTCCGCGGCGGCCGCGGCAGGATTGGTGGCGGCCAGTGCGGCGCCGACCGCCAGTGACAGAAGCGCTCTTTTCACGGTGGTGTCCCCTGATTATTGTTACGTGACCACAAATTCTAACCCGGGGGAAAACCGAGCACCCATGACCAATCCGATCATCCAGCGCCTGCGGGCGCAACTCGAGGAGGGGCGGGACTCGCCGCTGCTGCGCTTTGGCCTCGGCAGTGCGCTGTTCAATGCCGGGGACTATGCCGAGGCCGCCGACCACCTGCAGCGGTGCACCGAGCAGATGCCGGAGCACTCCGCGGCCTGGAAGCTACTGGGCCGCAGCCGCATGGCGCTAGAGGACAGGCCGGGCGCGAAACAGGCATTCGAGCGTGGACTGGAGGTGGCGCGAGAGCGCGGGGATGTGCAGGTGGAACGCGAAATCGGCGTATTCCTGAAAAAGCTGTCTAAAAATTGACCTTTCCGGGCTGTTCAATTAATGTTCAGCGCTTTGGCTGCTGTCATTCGCGGTTGCCAGCCGGGTAGCCGCCGACCCCGTGGTTCGTGCTGTCTGGCCCCATCCCTACGCCCTTGGCGGGGTGGATGCCGTGGCGGACCTGAAGGTCAAGAATACCCGGCTGTGCTGCAGGTGAATGCATGGCAGTATTGTGCGCGATACAGAACAAGACGAAGTTGTGCGTCGATGACTAATCCCAGCTCCCAGTTTCCCACCGGCGATCGCGCCATTGCGAGGTATCGCCGTGGCCGGCATTGAATTCAAGCGCGTAGCCAAGCAGTACCCGGGCAGCCAGCCAACGGTGCCGGGCCTGGACCTGTCCGTGCGGGACGGGGAGTTTATGGTACTGGTAGGGCCCTCCGGCTGCGGCAAGTCCACCACCCTGCGCATGATTGCCGGCCTGGAGTCGGTGAGCGGTGGCGAGCTGTGGATCGGCGATCGGCTGGTCAATGACGTGGCGCCCGGCGAGCGCGACGTGGCAATGGTGTTCCAGAATTACGCCCTCTACCCGCACATGACCGTGTTCGAGAACATGGCCTTCGGCCTGCGGGTGCGCCGGGAGCCGGAAGCGGTTATCCGCGAAAAAATCGAGCGCGCCGCCCAGACCCTGGGGCTCGCCGAGCTGCTGAGGCGCAAGCCCGGGCAGCTGTCCGGGGGGCAGTGCCAGCGTGTGGCCCTGGGGCGCGCCATGGTGCGCGACCCGCAGGTATTCCTGTTCGACGAGCCTCTGTCCAACCTCGACGCCGAGCTGCGGGTGCAGATGCGGGCCAATATCGCCCGGCTGCACCGGGAGTTTGCCACCACCTCGGTTTACGTTACCCACGACCAGGTCGAGGCCATGACCCTCGGCCAGCGCATCGCGATCCTCAACGCCGGGGAGCTGATGCAGGTGGGAACCCCGATGGAACTCTACAACGACCCGGACAATGTGTTCGTGGCCGGTTTCATGGGATCGCCGCCGATGAACATCATCCCGGTGCGCAACGGCGGCGAGCGGGTATCCAACCGGCTGCTGGACCTGTCGCTGGCGGGCCTTTCCGGGTTGGGCGGCGAGCTGCTGCTGGGGCTGCGCCCGGAAAAACTTGAATATGCCGCCGCCGCGCCGGACCACTGGCCGCGCCTGCGCGCCGCTATCGAGATGGTGGAGACCCTGGGTGCGGAAATGCTGGTGCACCTGGGGGTGGGCGAGGAGCGCCTGGTCGCGCGCCTGCCCGGCCTGCGCCCGCTGGCCGCGGGCGAGACCATTGAACTCGCCTTCGACCCGCAGGCGGTCTACCTGTTCGACGCCGGCAGCCGCCAGCGTATCCGGCTGGCGCAGCCGGCCGGGCACGCGGAGCCGGTGCTGTGACCGGCACCGCCAGCGGCCGGGACCTGACCGACGGGGAGTTGCAGTGCAAATTCCCTGTGCGTGGGCGCCTGCCCGCGGGTCACCTGTTGCTGTCGGTGCTTTTCCTCCTGCTTGGCTTTGCCACCCTGCCGGTTGCCGCCCAGCAGCCCGACGAGCTGCTGCTCTGGCACGGCTATCGCGGTGAGGAGCGCCAGGCACTGGAGCAGCTGCTGGAGCAGTACAACCGCAGCCAGCGGGAAACGCGGGTGCGGGCGCTGGCGGTGCCATTTGGCAGTTTTGCCGACAAACTCTCCGCTGCAGTCCCGCGCGGACAGGGGCCGGACCTGTTCATCTTTGGCCATGACCGCATCGGCGGCTGGGCCCGCGCCGGTAACACCGTTGCCCCGGTGGATGACCTGGTTTCCGCAGAAGTCCTGCGGCGCTTCCCCGCCAGCCTGGTGGAGGCGATGCGCTTCGAGGGCCGCCTCTACGGCCTGCCATTCAACTTCAAGAGCACCGCGCTGATCTACAACCGGGCGCTGGTGGACTCCCCTCCCGGGACCACGGACGAGCTGGTGGCCCTGGCCCGCAGCCAAACCGACCGCCAGCGCGGCCGCTTCGGACTCGCCTACAACTACACCGAACCCTTCTTTCACGGCGCCCTGCTGAACAGTTTCGGCAGCGGGCCATTCGATCGCTCCGGTCGGCTGGCGCTGGACAGTGACGGCAATATTCGCTCGCTGGAGCAGCTGCTGGGCTGGGTGCGCGAAGAGCGCATCCTGCCGGAAGAGCCCAACAGCACCCTGGTGACCAACCTGTTCAACCAGGGGCGGGCGGCCATGGTAATCAGTGGCCCCTGGATGCTGGGGGAAATCAGCCCGGATATGGATTACGGGGTGGCCCCGCTGCCCTACAACAATGCCAGCGGTGCGCCGCTGGCGCCCTGGATGGCGGTGGAGGGCATTTTCCTGTCCCCGTGGAGCCAGGAGCGGCAGGCGGCCTATGGCCTGATGCGCTACCTGACCGGCGAGGAGGCCGGGTTGCGCATGGCGGTCGCCGGTGGCCAGTTGCCGGCCAACCTGGCCGTTTTCTCCCATCCTGAAGTGATGGCCGACGCCAGTGCCCAGGCATTCCGTCGCCAGCTGGATACCGCGGTCGCTATCCCCAACCTGCCGCAGATGACATTGCTGTGGAAGCCGCTGGAAAACGCCCTGAAAAAAGTGGTGAAGGGCGCGGCCCGGCCGGCGGAGGAAATGCAGCGATTGCAGGGCGAGGTACAGCGGGATGTGGCAGCCCTGGAGCTGGCGCAGCAAAGAAGTGACACACCCCGGTCGGTACCGGGCTGGGTCTGGCTGGCCATCGCACTGTGCCTGTCCGGG
The DNA here is from genome assembly GCF_021290385.1 of Microbulbifer sp. YPW16. Taxonomy (GTDB): domain Bacteria; phylum Pseudomonadota; class Gammaproteobacteria; order Pseudomonadales; family Cellvibrionaceae; genus Microbulbifer; species Microbulbifer zhoushanensis. Next base: position 1,824,402 of record NZ_CP089928.1, on the reverse strand, counting down.
CTCGCTGTGCTGCTGTGGCGGCGGCGTCGGCGAATTGCGGCCAGCTGGCGCACCCATCGCACCGCCTACCTGTATATCCTGCCGGCCATGCTGGGCATGCTGCTGCTGGTGTTCTTCCCGCTGCTGTATGGCCTGCTGCTGTCTTTCACGGACACCACCCTGCTGAACGAAAACACCCCGTTTGCCTCCCGTTGGCTGGGACTGGATAACTACGCCAGTATCCTCGGCGACTGGAACCTCTGGTACGGCGAGGGCGACGGGCGCAGCATCAATTACGACAACTTCTACTGGACCCTGCTGGTGACCATTGCCTGGACCGCCAGCAATGTGATCCTGGCCGTGGGGCTGGCCCTGGTACTGGCGCTGGCGCTGGACCGGCCCATTTTCGGGCGTACCTGGTTCAGGGTGCTGTTGATCCTGCCGTGGGCGATTCCCAATTACATCACTGCGCTGGTGTGGAAGGGCATGTTCCACCCGCAATTTGGTGTCATCAACCAGGCGCTGCAGGTGGTGGGGCTGGCGCCGGTGGCCTGGTTCGACTCGGTGGGCACCAGCTTCTTTACCGGGCTGGTGACCAATGTCTGGCTGAGCATCCCGTTTATGATGGTGGTGATCCTGGGCGGCCTGCAGTCGATTCCCCGCGACCTTTATGAGGCGGCGCGGGTAGAGGGTGCCAGTCGCTGGATCCAGTTCCGCCGGATTACCCTGCCGCTGCTGAAACCGGTGCTGGTGCCGGCGGTGATCCTGTCGGTGGTGTGGACGTTCAACATGTTCAATGTGATTTACCTGGTGAGTGACGGGGCGCCGGCGGGCGCCAACGATATCCTGATTACCCGGGCGTTCCGTATCGGGTTCGAGAAATACCAGTACGCTTATGCGGCGGCCTATTCCATGGTGATCCTGGTGTTGCTGCTGTGCTATGCCATGTGGCAGATGCGGGTGTCGCGCACACTGGAGGCGGGCCGATGAGCAGTTCGCGGATCGCCACGGGAGTCCTGGCCGCGGCGGCCGGGCCGGGAGCCACTGCGCGTATTAAAGCCGTGCTGGGTGATATCTTCAGCTGGCGATTTGCCCTGCTGCTGTTTGCCGGCGCCGTGGTCGTCTACCCCCTGCTGTGGGTGGTGAGCCTGGCTTTTTCCGGGCAGCAGTCGCTGCAGCTGGTGGAGCTGCCGGATGATGCCGGCTTCTGGCAGCAGCTGGTGGCGCTGGTACCGCTGCCGCAGCAGTGGTCCCTGGAAAACTTTCGCGCGGTGCTTACTGAGCAGCCGTTTATGCGCTGGCTGCTGAACAGCCTGGTGGTCTCACTGTCCACCACGGTGGTGGGGCTGGCGCTGTCCTGTTCTGCCGCTTACGCGTTTTCCCGTTTCCGTTTCCCCGGTCGCGACCGGGGACTGGTGCTGTTCCTGATTTCCCAGATGTTTCCCGCGGTGCTGATGCTGATTCCGCTCTACGTGATCGTGGTGCAGTGGCTGGGGCTGGGGAACAGCTGGCTGGGGCTGATCCTGGTCTATGCCATTACGGCGCTGCCGTTCTGTGTCTGGATGCTGAAAGGGTACTTCGACACCTTGCCGTACGAGATCGAGGAATCGGCCCTGCTGGAAGGGGCGTCACGGTTCACGATTTTTTACCGGATCATCCTGCCGCTGGCGCGACCGGCGATTGCCGTGACCGGGCTCTTCTCATTTATGACGGCCTGGAACGAGTTCATCCTCGCGTCCATCTTCATGGATGATGAGGCGCTCTACACGGTCCCGGTGGGGCTGCGTTTTTTCGTCAGCGACTATGCGTCGGAATGGGGTTACTTCGCCGCCGGGGCCATCCTGGTGTCGTTGCCGGTGATTGCCCTGTTTATGGCGCTGCAGAGATTCCTGGTATCCGGGTTGTCCGCCGGCGCGGTCAAGGGTTAGGAAGACCGGGACCACTGACCACAGCAGGAATCGAATTCACCTCTTACAATTTCTGGATGCCCGGGTGGGAAGGTGACGCCCGGTTCACTAAAAAAGCTGGTGAAAAATCATCCAGAAAACTGGATTTATCGGGGCGGGGCCCGTAACTTACGCGCCCGCCGACCCCGGGGGAAGATAACAGGAAGACCAATGACAAGTATCGTCGCGGATATCGGTGGCACTAACGCCCGATTTGCCATTGCCAATCCAACCGACACCGGTTACTCGCTGGATGCGCTCAAAGTGGTGAACTGCCGCGAATTCGGCGGTTTTGACGCCGCACTGGAGCACTGGCTTGAGGGGCTGGAACAGCCGGTACCTGAGCGGGCCTGTATCGCCTGTGCCGGACCGGTGGAAAAAAATGACACCGGTGGGCGGGTCTACATGACCAACCTGGGGTGGCATATCGATGCCGCGGGGCTGCGGGCCCGACACGGGCTGGCCGAGGCGCAGCTGATGAATGACTTTGCCGCGCTGGCACTGTCCCTGCCCCTGCTGGGAGAGCATGAATACAAGGTATTGCGCGCCGCGCCCCGGATCGAGGACGCCACCATGGCGGTACTGGGGCCAGGTACCGGGCTGGGGGTCGCCGGCCTGATCCGCGAGGACGGGCGCCATTACGTGGTGGCGGGCGAGGGCGGGCATGCCAACCTGCCGGTGGCGAGCCAGCGGGAAATGGAGCTGCTGCAGATCCTGGTGCGGGAACAGCAGCCGGTGTTCAACGAGTGGATCCTGTCCGGCAGCGGGCTGGTTAACCTCTACCGCGCGGTCTGTGCGCTCAACGGCCGTGAGGCCGAAGAACTCACGCCGCCGGATGTCAGCGGTCGCGGGCTGGAGGGGACTGACCCCATGTGTCGCGAAACACTGATCGATTTTCTCAACTTCCTGGGCAGCACTGCCGGGGATGTAGCCGCCTATTTCGCTGCCCGCGGTGGCGTCTTCCTGGGCGGGGGGATCCTGCCGCGGATCGAGAGCCTGCTCCCCGAGAGCGAGTTCGAACAGCGCTTCCTGGCCAAGGGGCGCCTGCGGGAATGGATGCAGACGGTGCCGGTATACACACTGAATGCCGGTTTCCAGGCCCTGTTGGGGGCGGCGGCCCAGCTGGACCGCTGAGCAACGGGCCATTTGAAGCACTTTTAACCAGAAAACCAGACAAGTGATGGTGCGATCTGACGCCCCAAGAAGGGGCGCCGTGATCTCTCCCCCCTCCTCCCCCCTCGGGGGAGGAGGTCAAGGACGATGGGTAAACCTAGGATTAGGGTACTCACCATAACGATAAGTCCAGGGAGATGATGATGAGTTCTAACAACAAGCGGTTCCGGCCAGCCCTGCTGTCCGCAGCCATCGCAGCCTCTGTGGCCACTTCCATTGGCGCCTACGCACAGGAAGAGGGCGCGAGTTCGCTGGAAGAGGTAACCGTTACCGGTTTCCGCAAGAGTGTGATGGATTCCATCGACACCAAGCGCGATGCCAAGGCCGTTGTTGAGGCCATTTCTGCAGAAGATATCGGCAAACTGCCGGACTCCTCCATTGCCGAATCCATTGCCCGCCTGCCAGGCCTGGCCGCGCAGCGCCTCGATGGCCGCGCCAGCCGGGTGTCTATCCGTGGTTTCGGTGAAAACGAGAGTGCCACCACCTTCAATGGTCGTGAGCAGGTTTCCATCAGCGATAACCGCGGTGTGGAATTCGACCTGTACCCCTCCGAGATCATGAGCGGCGTGACCGTCTACAAGACGCCCACCGCCAGCCTCGAGGCCGAGGGTATCGCCGGTGTCATCGACATGCAGACCGTCAAGCCGCTGGAGCGTGGCGAGCGTGTCGTCAAGGTGAACACCCAGTACGAGATGACCAGCTTCGACAAGCTGAACCCCGATGGTGAGGACGACGGCCATCGCGCGACTTTCTCTTACATCGACCAGTTCGCCGATGACAAGATTGGTGTAGCTTTCGCCTACAACACCATGAGCTCCCCGAACCAGGAAGAGCGCTGGAATTCCTGGGGCTACCCGGAATTCACCGCGGATGATGGCAATACCTACTCCATCCTGGGCGGTGCCAAGCCGTTTGTACGTTCCTCTGTCCTGGATCGCGACAGCACCATGCTGGTGGTCGAGGCGCAGCCGAACGAAAAACTGAACATGACCTTCGATGCCCTGTATGTGGACTTCACTGACGAGAAGATCCTGCGCGGTATCGAGATTCCCTTTGCCTGGGGCCAGGGTTCCATCAGCCCGGAAAGCGCCACCGTGGACCCGTCCAGCGGTTTTATCACCGGTGCCACTACCGAGGGCCAGCGCGTTGTTGTGCGTAACGACCTGGAAACCCGCGCTGCGGACCTGAAGTCTTTCGGCTTCAACACCAAGTACGACCTCACCGATACCCTGCAGATCGAATTCGACGCTGCCCACTCTGCAGTCAAGCGTGATATCTGGAGCTTCGAGAGCTATTCCGGTACCGGACGTGGCGACAGCGAGGGTGTCGCGGACAACCTGTCCTACACCTTTGACGGTGGTAATACCGGCGCCAAGTTTGATCACGACCTGGATTACAGTGACTGGAACCTGATCCAGCTGGGCGGCCCGCTGACCTGGGGTTACAGTGCAGCGCTGAACAGTGAATACGGCCTGGTAGATGGCGACCCCTACGTCAACGCGGCGCAGGACGGCTTCCTGAATACCCCGGAAATCGACGACGAGCTGACCTCCCTCAAGCTGGCTGCCAGCCAGATGGTGGAAGTGGGTATCGTTAACGAAATCTCCTACGGCGTTTCCTACCGTGACCGCGAGAAGTCCAAGAAGTCGGAGGGTTTCTACATGACCCTGTCCAACTTCCCGGGCACCCTGGAAGTTCCGGAAGAGTACCGCCTGGGGACCGCTTCCCTGGATTTCATCGGCATGGGCGACATGATTGCCTATGACGCTGCTGGCCTGCTCAATGATGGTTATTACAACCTGCTGGCCGAATCCCTGACGGACATCAAGCACCTGACCGGCTCCTGGACTGTGGGTGAGGAAATTACCTCTGCCTTCGCCCAGGCCAACTTCGAGACCCAGGTCGCGGGCCTGCCGCTGACCGGTAACGCCGGCCTGCGTTATGTCTACACCGAGCAGAACTCCCAGGGTTTCGCGGCTGAAGCGATTGACGGCCTGGTAGTGGCTACCCCGACCGACATCAGCCACGATTACAGCCACTTCCTGCCGAGCCTGAACCTGGCCCTGGAACTGGACGAGCGCCAGACCCTGCGCTTCGGTGCAGCCCAGACCATCTCCCGTGCCCGCCTGGATGAGATGAACGCTTCTGTCTCGGTTAACTACAACCAGCAGCCGGACGACAACGGCAACTTCTGGAGCATCAGCGGTGGTAACCCGCAGCTGGAGCCGAAAGAAGCGCTGGGCGTGGACCTCTCCTACGAGAACTACTTCAGCGAAGAAGGTTACTTCTCTGTGGCGCTGTTCTGGAAAGACCTGGACCAGTGGACTTTCGACGGCAACTACCAGGTTGAGCTGGCTGGCGTCGCGGATCCGGCTACTGGTGAAGTGCCCGAGTTCTCCACTGCCACCGGCACCGGTAAAGTGAATGGCGGCGGCGGTACCCTGAGTGGCTACGAGCTGGCGGTTACCCTGCCGTTCAACATTTTCTCCGAGAGCCTGGACGGTTTCGGCCTGCTGGCCAGCCATACCGGCCTGGAGTCTGACATCCAGGACCCGAGCGGCAACGACTACCAGCTGCCGGGCCTGTCCGACAGCATCCAGACGCTCACTGCCTACTACGAGAACTACGGTTTCTCCGCCAGGGCCAGCATGCGCAAGCGTGATGACTTCAAGGGCGAGGTATACGGCCTGGGCTTCAGCACCCAGCAGGTTGACGTTGTCGGCGAGACCATTGTCGATGTCCAGCTGGGCTACGACTTTGCCGATGCCGGCATCAGCGGCCTGGAAGGGCTGTCTGTGTACCTGCAGGGTCAGAACCTGACCGATGAACCGTTCACCACCCTGAGTGGTGACAACTCTCTGCAGGTTCGTGACTACCAGAGCTATGGCAGCATCTACCTGCTGGGCTTCAGCTACGAGCTGTAATCCCCGCGGTTAGAGGTTGAGCCAACCAAAGCCCTTGTAATAGTTTTATTACAAGGGCTTTTTTGTTTCTGAAAATCACTACCCATCCCGATTTCAGGTGTACACAGTGAACGACAAAATAATAAGAGAGGTGGTCATACTGGGTGGCGGTACCGCCGGCTGGATGACCGCGGCGCTGCTGGTCAAGATGCTCGGCAAGTCCATCAATATCACCCTGGTGGAGTCCGAAAGGATCGGTACAGTCGGCGTCGGTGAGGCGACCATTCCGCCAATCCTCAATTACAACCAGGCCCTGGGGCTGGATGAGCAGGACTTCCTGCGGGAGACAAAGGGCACGATCAAACTGGGCATCCAGTTTGAGGACTGGTTTCGCCGCGGCGAGAGCTACATGCATGCCTTCGGCTCCATCGGCAAGAACTTCCCCTTCTGCGACTTCCACCATTTCTGGAAGAGAAGCCGCGAGCGGGGTGATGACTCCAGTCTCTGGGATTACTCCCTCAACTACCAGGCTGCAAAGCAAAACAAGTTTGGCCACCTGGCGCAGATCCCGGGAACCAGCCTCCCCGGGATTTCCTATGCCTATCATTTCGATGCGGGCCTGTATGCACAGTACCTGCGCCGTTACGCCGAGAGTAAAGGTGTAAAGCGAATTGAAGGCACGGTGAGTGAGGTCGACGTGAAGCCCGACAATGGGTTCATTGACAGCCTGGTCCTGGAAGGCGGCCAGCGAGTCGGGGGAGATCTCTACGTGGACTGCTCTGGCATGGCGGCGTTGCTGATTGAGAAAAAGCTGGGTACCGGGTACGAAGACTGGTCCCACTGGCTGCCGTGCGATCGGGCGCTGGCCGTGCCGAGTGCTGCAGTGAAGCCCATTATTCCCTACACACGCTCCATTGCCCACGAGGCGGGCTGGCAGTGGCGTATACCGCTGCAGCACCGCACGGGCAATGGGATGGTGTATTCCAGCCGTCACTGGAGTGACGACCAGGCCCGTGATGCCCTGCTGGCCAGCCTGGATGCAGAGCCGCTGGATGAGCCGCGTGAGATCCGCTTCCGGACCGGCCGCCGCCGTAAGCAGTGGAACAAGAATGTGGTCAGTATCGGCCTGTCGAGCGGTTTCCTGGAACCGCTGGAGTCCACCAGTATCCACCTGGTGCAGTCGGCGGCAATTCGCCTGGTCAAAAGTTTTCCCCACGCAGGTGTATGCCCGGCGGAGGTGGCCGAGTTCAACCGGCAGTCGCGGGTGGAGTTGGAGCGTATCCGTGACTTTATCATCCTCCATTACAAGGCCAACCAGCGACGGGACAGCGACTTCTGGCGGGAGTGCGAGCGCATGGATATTCCCGCGACACTCGGTGACAAGATTGAGCTATTCCGCAAGACCGGCAAGGTGTTTCGGGACTACGACGACCTGTTTACCGAGGTGGCCTGGCAACAGGTGATGATCGGCCAGGGCATCATTCCGGAGGACCACCACACCATCGCCGATTCGCTGTCGGAGGCCCAGCTGGCGGACCTGATGTCCAGCCTCAGGACGCTGATCGGGGGGACTGTGCAGAAGCTGCCCGACCACGAGGCCTTCCTGCCGGGTAAGCCGGGTAAATAGTGCCGCAGTGACACCACACTGACGTGTAAATATAAAAAAGATGGAGACTGACAATGATCCGCTACCTGCTTCCGGGCCTTGCCGTTTTGTTGCTGGCAGCCTGCCAGGACAATGCCGAACCCGGTCCGGATTCTTCTGCAATCACCTATGAGCCTCGGTCCTATGTCAAGGTCGAGCACCCGGCATGGTCCCGCAATGCATCTATCTACCAGCTGAATACCCGCCAGTTTACCGAAGAGGGCACGTTCAGCGCTGCGCAGGAACAGTTGCCGCGTATCAAGGCCCTGGGTACCGATATTATCTGGTTGATGCCGATTCACCCGATCGGTGAGGAGAACCGCAAGGGGAAGCTTGGAAGCCCTTATTCGGTGAAGGATTACTACGGCGTTAACCCTGAATTCGGGTCACTGGATGACCTCAGGCAATTTATCGATGCGGCCCATGCACTGGATATGTATGTCATCCTGGACTGGGTAGCCAACCATACCGCCTGGGACAACGGGATGCGTTACCAGCACCCGGAGTGGTATGAGCGGGATCACAATGGCGATTTTCGGCCGACGCCCTGGTGGGACTGGAGCGATATCATCGACCTCGACTACAGCAAGCCCGGCCTGCGCAAGTATATGACGGACGCCATGGTCTATTGGGTCGAGGAGGTCGGCGTTGACGGCTTCCGCGCTGACGTGGCCGGTTTTGTGCCGCTGGATTTCTGGAACACGGTGCGCAGGCGCTTGGACCGGGTCAAACCGGTGTTCATGCTGGCGGAGTGGGAGTCCCGGGACCTGCACGAGCATGCGTTTGATATGACCTATGCCTGGAGCTGGTGGGATACCATGCATGCCATTACTCATGGCAAGGCCGACCTGGGCCGCCTGTTCACGTACTACTCCTGGAATGAAAGCGCCTTTCCGGAAGATTCCTACCGCATGGTGTTTGTCTCCAACCACGACAAGAATTCCTGGGAGGCGACCCAGTACGAAGCCTTTGGTGAGGGCCTTGAGGCAACAATCGTGTTGTCCGTGGTGGGTGAGGGTATGCCGCTGGTCTACAACGGCCAGGAGGCCGGCAACCGCAAGCGCCTGGAGTTTTTTGAGAAGGACCCGATCGAGTGGAAGGCCGATCCCATCGGGGATCTTTACCAGCAGTTACTGCACCTGAAAAAAGAAAATACTGCACTCTGGAACGGTGCTGCCGGCGCAACCATGGTACGGGTGCCGAACTCCCAGCCCCAGCAGGTTTTCAGTTTTGTCCGGGAGAATGACCGGGACAAGGTATTTGCAGTGATGAACTTTTCCGGGAAGCCACGACAGGTGAGCTTTTCCGACACACTCTTTCCGGGTGCTTACACGGAACTGTTCTCACAGCAGGTGGTTGAGCTCGATAAAGGGTTTACCCTGGCCCTGCAGCCCTGGGAGTATCGCGTTTACGTGCGATGAAAAATGTGTGTATCTGCCCGGGGCCAGCCGGCGCTCCCCCGGGCAGTCACGGGAATTTACTGCGGAGGCTGGAACTGCTCCAGCTCGCTCTTGAGCGCCCGGAGTTTCTCCTGCACCCGCGCGGCATTGTCCGGCCCCATGCGGATCATCAGCTTGTGTACGCCGGGTAACCTTTCCATCTTGGGGTCGGCAAACTTGAAGTACACCGATGGGCGCACCAGCTGGATCGGCTGGTCGGCTTCAGGTGCATCGAGGGCCACATCGATGGCTTTCAATACCTGGCTGTGGAAGGTCTTGTCCGGCATCCCCAGCTCGCCGAATGCCTCGGCCAGGCGCGGGTACCAGAACCTGTACAGCGCCATCGCGGCATCGTTGTCCATGTTGGCCAGCAGGCGCACCGGGGTATCGTAGCGCCGGTAATTATCCTCGGAGAGTGTCATTCCGGTGGCGCCTTGCTTCTCAACCGCCAGCGAGCCCCTGGGCGATTTGTATGGGCGGTTCTTGGCCATCATCTGGCCGGAGGAGGCCGCGTTTACAGCGGCAACCCACTTGCGGATGACCTCGTCGGATACCAGCCAGCGTCCCAGGGCGCCATCCGGGGCCAGGCTCAGCAGGTCCTTGCGCACCTCCTCATCACTCTCGTTGAGCGGTGGCAGCTCCCGCTCTGGCTCGGGGGCGGGCTCGGGTTCGGAGGTGTCGGCGACCTCGGGCTCAGGTTCCGGCTCAAGTTCCAGGCCCGGCTCAGGCTCCGGTTCCGGCTCGCTCACGGTGGGGGGCGGCGCCTCGGGTTCAGGGGCGGATGTAAGGTAGAAATAGGCGCCAAGCGCCACCAGGACTACTACCGCAAGCCCGATGATCCAGCCGCGGCTCGAATTCTCTTCTGACATACTCTGGGTCCCCTGTCCTTGAATGGAATGTCTGTCCGGCGTTTTGCGAACACCCGATCTGTAATGTGCCTATAAGGGAGCATAAAACTTCAGACAGCGGGTGCAAGGCGCAGTTTCGTTCCAGGTGGGTGCCCGGGCGGAGTTCCGGCCAGCTCACTGTCTCTACTGCCTCTATATGGCTCTGGAAAAGGTATCCTCGACGCCGGGTCGTCACAATGGCGGTTCAGGATTCCCGCGCTGCGAACAGCCAGCGCACGGCGCGAGCGAACTCCTCCCGCCAGAATGCCTCATTATGCCCGGCGCCCTCTACCAGGCGGGCGCGCCAGCTTCCGGCCGGTCGCTGCTGCCCGAGCAGCCTTTCCATATCGCGGTAGCCCTGCACCATCTCATCACCCTCGGCGCCGCCAACCAGCAGGTACAGGCGTGTGTCATCCCCCCTGGCTGTGTCCCTGGCAAGGGCGTGGAATTGCGGCGCGATCCAGTAGGCGGGGGAGAAAACACCGGCACGGGAGAAGGTTTCGGGGTGCTGCAGCAGGGCATAGTGGGACATCAGGCCGCCCAGTGAGCTGCCCATGATGGCAGTGTGTAGCCGGTCGGGCAGGGTGCGGAAACGGGCATCCACCAGGGGTTTTAGCTGGTTCACTATGAACTCCAGGTAAGCCTGTCCCTCGGCGGGGCCGTATTCAGGGTGGTCGAAGGGGACCAGTTCGTGGATGCGGCGCTCATTACCATGGTCAATGCCCACCACGATCAGTTCCAGCCCGGTTTCTGCAGCGAGGCGATTGAGGGTTTCGTCCACGCCCCATTCCCGTGCATAGGCGGTGGCGTTGTCGAACAGGTTCTGGCCGTCGTGCATATACAGAACCGGGTAGCGCCTGTCCCCATCGCTATACCCCGGTGGCAGGTAAAGACGGATGGTGCGCTGGCGACCGAGGCTGTCCATGGTCACTGGCGACAGTATCTGGACATTGCCTGCGACGGTGTGCGCTGGCATGTCACTTTCACCGGTTGCCGCAGCGGGAAGTGCTGCGAGGGTCGCGGCCGCAACGCCGGCCAGCAGCGTGGCAAGCCGGGAAAAAGCTCGGATGGGGGGCATGGTGCCTCCAGCGACGGGAATCATGTCGATTCTGCCACAGATTCCGGCCCGCCACCCACAGTGCAGCCCCCGGCCCCGGCTACGCCCCCGATGCGGGGGAGGTAAGCTCACGGCCGGGCGCTAGAGTAACGGGATAAATTACGACAACTGAGTTCGGACAAGCAGCATTGCTGACAGTGAGCGGAGAGATGATGAAGAAAAGAATTGCAGGTGTGCTGGCAGGCCTGGGCCTGCTGGCGGGCTGTGGCCCGGCGGTCGATACGGCGGTGGCCAAAGATGGCGTGGACCCTTTCTGGCGCAATGCAACCGTGTACTTCATGCTGCCCGACCGCTTTGCCAACGGCAATCCTGGCAACGACCTGGCCTACGGCCGCAGGGATGACGCTGCCCCCTTGCGCGGCTTCATGGGGGGCGACCTGCAGGGGGTAATCGACAAGCTCGAGGCCGGTTATTTCAATGACCTCGGGGTCAACGCCATCTGGATGTCCCCCCTGTACGAGCAGATACAGGGCGCTACCGATGAGGGTACCGGCCGCACTTATGCATATCACGGCTACTGGCCCAGGGACTGGACCGCTGTTGACCGCAATTTCGGTACCGAAGCCGAGCTGGCGCAACTGATTGAGACGGCACGAAGCAAGGGTATTCGTGTGTTGCTGGACGTGGTTATCAATCACACCGGGCCCGTCACCGAGCAGGACCCGCTGGCTCCGCAATCCTGGGTCCGGCCGGCCCCGACCTGTGACTGGCAGGGCTTTTCCGGCACAGTGAGCTGCACACTGGTCGAGAACCTGCCGGATATCCTCACCGAGAGTGAAGAACCGGTGGAGCTGCCGCCGCAGCTGCTGGACAAGTGGCAGCGTGAAGGCCGGCTGGAGCAGGAGCTGGCGGAACTCGATGCCTTCTTCGACCGCACCGGATATCCCCGTGCGCCCAAGTACTACCTGGTGAAGTGGGCCACCGACTGGGTGCGCGACTACGGTGTGGACGGGTTCCGCGTGGACACCACCAAGCATGTGGAGCCGGAGGTCTGGGCTCTACTGAAAAAGGAAGCGCGCCAGGCACTGGCTGAGTGGCGGGCAGAAAACCCGCACAAGGCTCCCGGGGATCGTGACTTTTTCATGGTGGGGGAAGTTTACGGTTTCGGCGCCAACGATTTTGGTGTGACCCGTGGGCGCAATTACGATTTCGGCGACCGGCAGGTGGATTTTTACAATTATGGCTTCGACAGCCTGATCAATTTCGACTTCTCCCAGCGCGCCGGTGAAGACTGGGAGACCCTGTTCTCTACCTACGGGGAAAACCTGCACGGCGGTCCGCTCGACGGTGTTGGCGTGCTCAACTACCTGACTTCCCACGACGACATGAATTCCTTCGACCGCAAGCGCCAGCGCGCGCGGGAAGCCGCAACCAAACTGATGCTCGCACCGGGCGCGGTACAGATCTATTACGGTGATGAGCTGGCACGGCCGCTGCACGCTCCTGAAGCCAAGGGGGATGCCCAGTTGCGTAGCGCCATGAACTGGGAAGACCTGGAGCGACAGGATACCCGCGAACTGCTCGAACACTGGCAGAAACTTGGCCAGTTCCGCCGCGCTCACCTGGCCGTTGGTGCGGGCGAGCACCACAAGCTGGCGGACCAACCCTACACCTTCGCCCGCACCCTGGACGGGAAGCCGTCAGTGGTCGTTGCGCTGGACCTGGGCGCCGGTGAGAAACAGGTACCGGTGGGCGACGTCTTTGCCGAAGGCTCGGTATTGAAGGACTTCTATTCGGGCCAGGAGGCCAGGGTGAAGGATGGCGCCGTCACCATCGACAGCGCTTTCGATATGCTGCTGCTGGGACCCGCCAACAAGGGCTGAGTGGCCTGTTGGCATTTACGCGGGCCGGTGGCCCGCGTAAAGCCGCCACCATCCAGGCGGTGGCGGCCAGCCCGGTTCAGCTGCTTGCTTCCGCGGGTTCAGCTGCCGGCGTGGTCACTTCTTCGCTGTCCGTGGAAGTGAACTCGTTACACACCATCACATCCACATCCAGTCCACCGATTACCCGCTCGGCGGTATTGCCGCGCAGCAGGGTGCCGGTGGCCCCGTACTGGTTGAGGGTGCCCATCACCACTACATCCGCATCGATTTCCCCGGCGACGCTGGCCACCACATCGCTGGTATAGCCGCGCCGCACGTGAATACGGCTGGCGGGCACGCCGGTCTTGGACGCCAGCTTCGCCAGTGCGCCACGGTCCGGGTAGAGCATGGAATCCAGGTAGGCATTGACCAGGTGCAGTTCCGCATCATAGCAGCCGGCAATATAGCGGGCGCGCTCGGTGATCTGGCGATTCAGCTGGCGCTGTTTGGCGGTCTTGGCCTGGTAATTGACCGTGGCCAGGACCACCTTGCGCTGGTCTTTGGCACCGGGACGGATCAGTACTACCGGGCAGCGGGCGCCCTTGAGCACCTGCCACTTGGACTCGGCGAAGGTAAAGCGGCGGCTGGTCTTGGCGTGCGCGGGCAGGTAGACCATCTCGGCATTGCAGCGCTTGGACTCCTGGATGATGGCGCCCTGCCAGTCGCTGGACCAGCACACCTGTATTTCGCACTCCAGTCCGGCAGCAGCCACCGGTTCGCGAATTGCCTCGCGGAACCAGTGCTCGTCGCGGAACAGGTGATCGTTGACCGCCCGGGTATCGACGGCCTCGCCGTCCACGGCGACAAAAACCGCCAGCCGGGGCTGCGGAGAACGCAGGCGGGCGGTAGCCAGTGCGCGTTCCAGCGCCACGTGTTGATCGTCATTGGGGTCGACGACGACGAATATGGTTTTCTGTTGCATTTTCTCTCCTTGATATCGCTGGTTTCTGCCGTGCCAAACCTCTGACCGGTAAGTCAAACTTTACCATGGGACGGGGTCCGGTTTGCAGGGGCGATTATCAGTGGTCTTCATGAAAACTGGTGTGTCGAATACTGCCGGCGATCGCCGTGGGCGTGTTTGAGCTAAATCAAGTGGCAGGTCGAGGAGGGGCGCGAGAGAAGCGGGATGACGAGAAAAGGGGAGAGCGGGCGGCATGGTAACGACGCCCGCTGATGGTCTGAGACCTATTGGCCGATACGGAAAATATGCGCGGCCATCGGCGGTAACCGGAGGTTTACCCGGCCGGCGCCATCCTGCACCTGCAGTTCTGCAGTGCTCGACGGGTCAAGCTGGCCGGCCAGCCCGTAAGTGCCGTCGGCGAGCTGCCACTGTTCAATCAGCGCTGCCGGCACCTGCAGGGCAATGTCGGTGGCCTCGCGGTTGAAACTGGTTACTACCAGCAGCTGCTCGTCGCCGGCCCAGCGGGCAAAGGCGTAGTGCTTGTCGCCATAGCCGTTATCGGTGTCGCGATTGGCAGCATGCAGGTCCATGAATTCACCCTGCAGCGCTTTGCTGTCGGTAGAGAAGTTCAGCAGGCGACGGTAGAAGTCCTGCAGGTCCTTTTCGTACTGCGCCAGGCGGCCGCCATCGAAGCTGCCTCCATCCACCCAGCGGCGCACACTCGGCACTGACCAGTAGTCGAAGATGGTGGTGCGGCTGGCCTTGCCAAAGCCGGCATCCTCACTGGCGGGCTCACCGAACTCCTGGCCGAAGTAGTGCAGGGTGGGCGCCGCGGAGACCGTGGCGGAGACCACCATGGCCGGTTTGCCCATGCGCGCATCGCCGGCAAACTCCGGGCTGGCAATGCGCTGTTCGTCATGGTTTTCCATAAAGCGCAGCATGTGGGGCGCAATGTCCCGCAGTTCGGCCTGGACTGCCGCAACCGTGTCGGTGCTGCCCTCACCCTCCATCACCGCGCGGATGGCATCGTAGGTGCCGACCTTGTCATAGAGGTAATCCATCTTGCCCTGGTGGATGTAGTCGCGGTAGCGCTCCGGGGTATAGATCTCGGCCAGCAGCAGGGTATCCGGGGCTTTCATCTTGATGGACGAGTTCAGGTAGCTCCAGAATTCCACCGGCACCATGCCGGCCATATCGTAGCGGAAGCCGTCGACACCGAAATCGAGCCAGTAGTGGGTGATATCCCGGAATTTTTCCCAGGAATCCGGCACGTCCTTGTCCGCCCAGAATTCCGCGTGGGCCCGATAATTCTTTTCCGCATAGCCCGCCGGTAATTCGGGGAAGTCCTTGCTGTCGTCAGGGCGCACACCGAAGTTGATCTTGACGGTTTCGTACCAGTCATTGATGTCCGGCTGTGCCGCGCGGGCACCGTTGCCGGTCCACTTGGCCGGGCTCTCTGCGAATTTGCCGTCCGCCAGGGGGTGCGGTTCGCCGTCCAGCGGCTGGTAGTCATCGGCTTGCGGGACTTTGAAGTCCTCGCCCACCACATAGTAAAAGTTGTTGTCGCGGGTGTAGGTCACCGAGGTGTCGTCTTCGCGACCAAAGTCCTTCACCCCTTCCGGCTTGTCCAATGATTCATAGGCGCGCGCCACATGGTTGGGCACGATATCGATAATCACCTTGAGGCCGGCGTCATGGCTGCGCTGGATCAGCTGGCGGAATTCCTCCAGTCGCCGGGCCGGATCCTGTGCCAGGTCCGGGTTCACGCTGTAGTAGTCCTTGATCGCATAGGGCGAGCCGGCACGGCCCTTGACCACGTCCGGGTCGTCGTTGCTGATGCCGTACTCGGTGTAGTCACCTACCAGGGCATGGTGCAGGGAGCCGGTATACCAGATATGGGTGGCGCCCAGCTCACTGATTTTGTCCAGGGCCTTGGGGGTGAAGTCATTGAACTTGCCGACACCGTTCTCCTCGATGGTGCCCCAGGGCTTGTTGGTTTCGGTGGTATTGCCGAACAGGCGCGGCAGGGTCTGGTAGATCACCGCTTTTTGTGGGTGGCTGTTTTCCGCTGTGGCATCCGTTGCTGGTGCATCCGGTTTTTCCCCGGCGCAGCCGGCGGTTGCGGTGAGGAGCGCGGTGGCGATCAGTTTATTGAATGTTTTCATCAAATCCCGTATTCCCGGTTTGGTGTCTGTTAAGTACGGCCTGTCGATGCCTGGGGGCGTGGCCGCGCGCCCGCGAGGCAAGCGCCTGCGGGCAGCGTTGCTAATTGTTCAGTGCTCGACGGTCAGTTGCAGGGGCTCCCGGCCCCAGTTGAACTTCACCCGCAGCTGGTTGGTGCGCCGGTCCAGCCAGGCCCCTTCGCCGGCCTGCTCCAGCGCGCGTTCACTGTCCAGCACGGGGATCGCCGTGCCGGCGGCCAGAACCTGTGACGGCTGCAAATCCCAGTTGTGGATGTTCAGCTCCACGCTGCGTTGCTGCGGCTCGCCCCGGTAACCACCGCCGTCCCGGCGGAACCCGAAGCGAATGCCGTCGGCACTGCGCTCGGCCTGGAAATGCAGCCTGGCATAGCGATCGCGCGCAAAGGCGTCGACGGTTTTGCCATCATCCTCGTAGATGTAGCCGCTGGACTCCAGGGATGTCGGGTGGGCGTAGTAGTCCAGTGTCAGGTTTTCACTGGAATAGTCCCGGGTGGTGTCCATGTCGTCCACGGTGGGGATAAAGGCACCGGCGCGCACCAATACCGGTATGGTCTCCAGCTCCACGTCGATGGTCGCCTTCTCGCCACTGTACTGGTCGTCAGTCCAGTAATCGAACCAGACACCACCGGGCGGCAGGCGCAGCTCCACCTCGTCGACACCGGCTTCGGTCACCGGGGCCACCAGGAAGTCATTGCCCCACAGGTAGGCATCCTTGTAATCCATCAGCGCCGGATCGCTTTCATCGGTGAAGAACAGAGGCCGCATCAGGGGTATGCCCGTCTGGCTGTTCTCGAATGCCAGGGTGTAGTTGTACGGCAGCAGGCGGTAACGCAGCTTGATATATTCGCGGGTGATGTTGCGGGTGGTGCGGTCGTGGAATACCGGTTCCGGGGCGATATTTTCCTGTGCATGGGGCCGGTAAACCGGCTGGAACACACCGTACTGCAGCCAGCGGATATACAGTTCGCGGTCAAATTCCTCACCGCCGGCAAAGCCGCCCAGGTCCGAGTGGGTATAACCGAAGCCCAGCAGGCCCATCGACAGCGCCAGTTCCACCTGCGGTTTCAGGCCGCCCCATTCGCGGGCAACGTCGCCGGTCCAGGGAATCATGCCGTAGCGCTGTGAGCCGGGGAAGCCGGCGCGCATCATGATAAAGGGGCGGCGTTCCGGGTATGCGGCAGTCTGCTTTTCAAACAGCGTCTGCGCCCAGCGATGGCCGTAGGCGTTGTGCACCTCGTCTGCCATGCCGATGGCATGGACGGTATCGGACGGGTGCACTTCCGGTTCGCCCAGGTCACCCCACCAGCCACTGACCCCCTGTTGCAGCAGTCCGTCGTAGATATTCCAGAACCAGTCGCGCCCGTTCTCGTCGAACACGTCGACCAGCCCGGTATTGCCGAAATAGAAATCAAAACGCTTGGGTTCACCGGCCAGGTTCTTCGCCAGCGCATCAGCGGCCACCGCCTCATCCCAGCGCCCGGAGCTGGTGAGCACGAACGGTTCGGTCACCAGGATGGTCTCGATACCGCGCTCGCTGAAGTCGGCCATCATTTTTTCCGGCTGCGGGAAAGCTTTCCGGTCCCAGGCCAGGTTGCCCATATGCCCCTGGATGTCGGGACCGAACCAGAACAGGTCCAGTACCACGGCATCCAGCGGGAAATCCTCCTCGGCGAATTTATCCACAGTCGCGCGGACTTCCGCCTCGGTGTGATAGCCGAAGCGGGAGGCAAAGTTGCCCAGGGCCCAGCGCGGCGGCAGCGGTTGGCGACCGGTGACATCGACATAGTTTTCGACCAGTTCCGGATAGCTGCCACCGCTGGCGACAATATAGGAGGTGCGGCCGCCGACGGCCTCGAACTGCAGTACATCCTCCTCACTGGCACCCAGGTCCAGGGTGCCGGTGGCGGAGTTGTCGAACATCAGGATGTACTTGTTGCTGGACATCACTGCCGGCAGGCTGAAATACATCTGCTCGGACTCGGTGGTGTAGCCATAGTGGGCGCGGTTGTAGAGCGGCAGGCGCTTGCCGCGCCGGTCCATGCCCAGCACACGCTCACCGCCACCCAGCAGTTTCTCGCCGTCTTCCAGCGCGAAGCGGAAACCGCGTATGGTCTCGGTGGCAAAGAACCCGGTTTCCTCGCTCAGCAGCTTCTCGCCATCGCGGTGGTAGCTGATAGCGAAGGGTGACTTGTGGATTACCGCGTGCAGGTCCCCGAGGTCGTAGGTCAGCTGGTCTTCGCTTTCCTCGATACGGGCTTCCACCGCCGCGCGTTGCGCGTCGGCGAGGGCAAAGGAGGGTAACTGCTTAACGCCCTCGCGCCGATAATGCACGGCTATCGCATCGTCATTGATCGGCGTCAGGGTGACTTCACCATCGCTGGTTTCAATGGTGAGTGCGTCCCCGTCCAGGTGGTGGTCCAGGTACTGGCGTGATTCCAGTGCAGCGGCGCTGTGGCTGGCAATGGCGCCGGCGAGGGCGCACAGTTGCAGGGTCTGTCTAAACTTCATCATCATCTCTGTCTGGGCCCGGGGCCGATAGGCCGCCGTATTGCCGATCGTTATTGTATTTCCATCACCAGGACGTCGCGGGGCGGGATTTCCAGGCCGTCCAGCGGGTACTGGCGGCCGCTGACGACGTCCACTGCACGCCTGCGATCGCCGAGTACCTCTGCGAAGCGCGCCCGGTTGAAGGGTACCGCGTCCTCCCCCTTGTTCATTGCCACCATCACGACATCATCGGCGTCGTGGCGGAAGTAAACGTAGGTACCGTCGACCGGGGCGAAGTGCGTGACATCGCCGCGGTGGATCACCGGCTGGGTGCGGCGCCAGCGGAACAGCGCGCGGACATAGTCCTGCGCCTGCCGCTGTTGCGCGGTGAGCCCCGCGCCGGTAAAGCCATTGGCTTTATCGCCGTCCCAGCCGCCCGGGAAATCGCTGCGCACGATACCGTCGGCGCGGTGGCGGGGGCTGGTCATCAGCAGTTCGTCGCCATAGAAGAACTGCGGGATACCCCGCATGGTGGCAAGGTAGGCCACCGCCATGCGGAACAGGGCCGGCTCGTCATGCAGCTGGCTGAACAGCCGGCTGGTGTCATGGTTGCCACCAAATATCACCAGGCGCTGCGGGTTGGGGTACTGGAAATCGTTGGCGAGTCCCTCATAGAGCTGGATCAGGCCGCTGCTCCAGCTCTCTTCCGCGGTCAGTGCTTCCCGCAATGAATAATGCAGGGGGAAGTCCATCATGCTCTTCAGGCGCCCGCCGGTTGCCGGCTCGCTCTCGCTGCGCTGCCAGTGGGCCACCAGCGCGGCGTTGCGGGTCCACTCCTCGCCGACGATATTGAAGTGCGGGTATTCCCGGCGGATGCGCTCTGCCCATTGCTCCAGGAAGCCCGGGTCAGAGTAGGCGTAAGTATCGGCACGGATACCGCTCAGGCCCGCGTACTCGATCCACCACAGGGTATTCTGGATCAGGTAGTTGGCCAGCAGTGGGTGGCGCTGGTTCATGTCGGGCATGGAATCCACAAACCATCCCTCCAGGAACAGGCGCCGGTCGGCGTCGCTCGCGTGGGGGTCGACCGGGGTGAAGCGGCTGTGGTTGGTAATCGCAAACTCACCCCTGCGAGTGCCGGCACCGTTCAGCCAGTCGCTGTCGGGCAGGTCGTCCATCCACCAGTGGCCATCGCCAATATGGTTCAGTACCACGTCCTGGATAACGCCAATGCCTTTCTTGCCGGCGGACGCGACAAATGCACGGAACTCCGCATTGCTGCCGAAGCGCGGGTCGATGCGGTAGTGGTCGGTGGCTGAATAGCCGTGGTAGGAATAGCCGGGCTGGTCATTTTCCAGCAGCGGGTTGGGCCAGATCGCGGTGAAGCCCAGACCCTCGATGTAGTCCAGCGCCGCCCGCATGCCGGCGATATCCCCGCCGTGGCGCCCCCCGGGCGCGTCGCGGTCGAGGCCCTCCTGTACGCCCTCCGCCGTATCGTTGCCGGGGTCGCCATTGGCAAAGCGGTCCGGGGTGACCAGGTAGATGGCGTCACTGCTGTCGAAGCCACGCTCGCCGCGGGGAGGGGCGGTGCGGGTGCGCAGTTCGTAGTCGAACGAACTGTGGGGGATGCCGTCCTCCTGCAGCCGGATCGCAACCGTGCCCGGCTCGATATCGCTGGCCAGGCGCAGGTTGATAAAAAGGTAGTTGGGATTGTCGGTGGATTCGGTGCCGAGGACTGTCACCCCGGGATGATCCACGGTTGCGGTGAGATCGCCGATATCCTTGCCGTGGAGCATCAGCTGGAGACCGGGCTCCTGCATACCGGCCCACCAGAAGGGAGGCTCTACGCGATCGGGCGCCGCGGCCATGGCGTACTGGCCCGCCGCCAGGGCCAGTACCTGCACCAGTGTGAGTAAGCGCTTCATCACCGTTTCCTCCGGTCGCAAATGGAACTAGACGCCCCATTGTGCGGCACCTGGTGGCGGCAAAGATCCCCCTCCCCGGCAGGGGGAGAGCGCTGGAGCGTGTGCATTCTTGCGAAGGTGACAGCATCCCGTCGACTGCCGGGTCATTCCCCGGGTGTCCGCCATGATGCAGGCCGGCCGCCTACTCCCCCGGCGGGGGAGGATGGAGGGCCACCCCCGCCGTGCCATGATCCGGCAAAATCCTATAAAGGGAAGCTCCGGACCGGGGGCTCCCGCGCAGTCAGCGATGAGTCTTTGCCCCGCCGGCACTGCCCGGCCAGGGGAGCCCTGCACGGTTTCGTGCGCCGATGCCTCGCTGGCTAATGGCCCCGGCCCGTTGTGCGAACCGAGATTCTTCCCACAACGATAACGAAACTCGCAGAGATGAAGATGAAACAGCCCAAGTTACCCTTCTGGCAGGTCTGGAATGTCAGCCTCGGCTTCCTCGGTGTGCAGTTTGGCTTTGCCCTGCAGAATGCCAACGCCAGCCGGATCCTCTCCGACCTGGGTGCGGACCTGCACTCGCTGTCCCTGTTCTGGATCGTCGCGCCCCTGATGGGACTGATTGTGCAGCCGATCGTGGGCTCCGCCTCGGACCGTACCTGGAGCCGCTTCGGTCGCCGCAACCCCTATATCCTGTTCGGTGCCATCGCCGCGGCGGTGGGGATGGCCTTTATGCCCAATGCGGGGATCGTGGTGGCTTTCGTGGCACCGATCCTGTTCGGCGGGGTGATGCTGGCGCTGATGGATGCCGCCTTCAATGTCACCATGCAGCCGTTCCGCGCCCTGGTATCCGATATGGTGCCCTCCGAGCAGCGCACCCTGGGCTACTCGGTGCAGTCGCTGCTGATCAACATTGGCGCCGTGCTGGGATCCATGCTGCCGTTTATCCTCACCAACGTGATCGGCCTGGAGAACACTTCCAGGGCCGGTGAGGTGGCGCCCTCGGTGATCTGGGCCTTCTACATTGGTGCCTCGGTGCTGCTGGGCAGCGTGCTGTGGACCGTGTTCCGCACGAAGGAGTACGCCCCCAGAGAGTACAACGCCTACAAGGGGATCGACGAGAAAGCGCTGGCCCGCGAGCTGGCCGAGCGCAAGACCCTGCTGCAGCGCCTAGGTGGTTTCACCCGCCTGCTGTTCAATATGCCCCGCACCATGCGCCAGCTGGCAGTGGTGCAGTTCTTCTCCTGGTTCGCCCTGTTTATCATGTGGGTGTATACCACCCCGGCCATTACCCAGCATGTCTGGGGCGTGGACGCCAAGTGGTTCGACCACGATTACCTGGCCACCGTGGGCCAGATCCCCGACCATATTGCCGCCGCCAAGGGCGCCGCGGGTGACTGGGTGGGGATTATCTTCGCCGCCTATTCGCTGTTTGCCGCGATCTTTTCCATTGCCCTGACCCGCATCGCCGGTGCCCTGGGCCGCAAGCCCACCTACGCGCTGTCGCTGCTGCTGGGGGGTGTGGGCTATATCAGCTTCCTGCTGTTCAAGGGCGGTGCGCCGACCCAGGTAGACCTGCTGATCACCGAGGTTACGGTGCCCAGCGGCGCGCTGGGGCTGTTGCTGCCGATGGTGGGAGTGGGCATTGCCTGGGCCGCGATCCTGGCCATGCCGTACTCGATCCTGTCCGACTCCCTGCCGGCGAGCAAGACCGGCGTTTACATGGGGATCTTCAATTTCACCATCGCCGCACCGCAGATCCTGTCGGCGCTGGTGGCGGGCCCGATCCTGCACAGCGTGTTCGACAACCAGGCCATTTACATCATCGTGCTGGCCGGTGTGTTCATGATCCTGGGTGCCCTGTCGGTGTTCTTCGTGCGGGAGCCCGAAGTGGCCCCGACCGGGCTGGAACCCGAGCCGGCGGTTGCCTGACCGGCTCCCGTTGTTGCCAACCAAGAAGCCCCTCAATGAGGGGCTTTTGTGTTTTCTGGCCGTCGAGCCTGCGCTTGCCTGTTTTGACAAGCGGGCGCGCCGCTTCATAGACTCCCGGATCTACCCGTAATTGACTGAAACCTGCATGTCATTCCTAAAATCCATCGATGCGGCACTCGCCGCGTTCGCCTCGTTTGTCTGGGGCACTCCGCTGCTGGTCCTGCTGGTGGGCGGCGGGCTCTATCTCCTGATCGTCTCCCGCGGCCGGCCCTATCGCCACCTGGGGCACAGTATCGACCTGCTGCGGGGCAAGTACGATAACCCCGATGACCCCGGCCAGGTGCCACACCGGCAGGCGCTGTCCACCGCCCTGTCCGGAACGCTGGGGCTGGGCAATATCGCCGGTGTGGCGATTGCCATCAGTACCGGTGGGCCGGGTGCGATCTTCTGGATGTGGGTGACCGCCCTGGTGGGGGTGGCGACCAAGTTCTACACCGCCAGCCTGTCGGTGATGTATCGCGGGCGGGATGCCGCCGGCGAGCTGCAGGGTGGCCCCATGTATGTGATCCGCGAGGGCCTGGGACGGCGCTGGATGCCGTTGGCGCTGCTGTTTGCGGTGGCCGGGCTGTGCGGCATGCTGCCGGTGTTCCAGTCCAACCAGACCGTGCAGCTGCTGCGGGAATCCTTCGCCGTGCCACTCGGGGTGGTGGGCGAGGACGGTTCGTTGTGGTTCGACTTCGCCATCGGCCTGGTGCTGGCCATCGCCGCCGCGGTGGTGATTGCCGGGCGCATCCAGCGCATCGGCAAGTTTGCCGTGCGCGTGGTGCCGGGCATGGTGCTGTTCTACCTGGCGCTGACGTTTATCGTCATTGGCTATTTCTGGCAGGACGTGCCGGCGGCGCTGTGGCTGATTGTGAGCGACGCCTTTTCCGGGCAGGCGGTGGCCGGTGGTGCACTGGGCGCGGTGATTGCCACCGGTATCAGTCGCGGGGCTTTCTCCAATGAAGCCGGTATCGGCACCGAGTCCCTCGCCCACGGTGCGGCCAAGACCACCGAGCCGATCCGCGAGGGTGTGGTGGCGATGGTGGGCCCGATTGTGGATACGCTGGTGGTGTGTACCTGCACGGCGCTGGTGATCCTGCTGACCGGGGTGTGGCAGCACGGGGAGGGGATCGAGGGCGTATCGCTGACCGCCGAGGCCTTTTCCCAGGTGTTTGGCCACTGGGGACCGGTGTTGCTGTTGTTGATGGTGTTGCCGCTGGCGTTCAGCACCATCGTTACCTTCTGGTATTACGGCGTGAAGTGTTTTGTGTTCCTGTTCGGGACCCGCTACCAGGCGCTGTATACCGCAGCCTATATCGCCCTGATTGTCATCGGCGCGGTGGCGTCCCTGAATGCGGTCAACAGCATCATCATCGGTATGTACGCGGTGATGGCGGTGCCCACCATGACCTCGACCCTGGTACTGGCAAAACGGGTCAACCGGGCCGCCCACGATTACTTCACCACCCACGACCTCGAGGCAAGCGGGGTAAGCAAGGGCTCACCTTCCTGAGGCACCGGGACGCGCTGGTACGCTGGCGCAGTCGCTGAATCGCGCGGCAGTACTCGCAAACGAAAGCCCCCTTCCCGGGCAGGGAAGGGGGCTTTTTTTATGCTCGCCAGGTGAGCGGGTCAGTGGACGATGCTGACCTTGGTGCCCGTTGGTGTATGGGCGAAGAAAATCTTCGCCATATGCCAGGGCAGGCGGATACAGCCGTGGGAGTCGGGCCAGCCCGGCACGCGGCCGGCGTGCATGGTGATGGCACCGTTAACGCGCATCATGAAGTCCATCGAGGCACCGCGGAAGACTGCACCCGGGGGGCGGCGATCGCGGCGCACATCCACATTGCTGCGCATTACATAACCCCGCGGGCTGACATAGTGGCCGTAGAGGTTGGAGCGGTGGTTCACCTTTTTCTCGGAAATACGGAAGGTGCCCGTGGGGGTGCGGTGGCCGGGCTTACCGGTGGATACCGGCGACATTCCCACCAGCCGGCCGCCCTTGTAGTAGTAAGCCATCTGGTCACTCAGGTCGATGCGGATATGTGCCGCTCCGTGCCCCGCGTCGGGCCGGAACCAGGCCGAGCCATTGTGCTGGGATGGATGGCGCTGGTAGGGGTACGCATAGTCGCGGGCCTGGGCCAGCGGCGCCAGTAAGCTGCCGCTGCCGATCAGCAGGGCTGCGGTGATGGAAAAGATCTTGGTTAGCGAACGACGGCTCTGCATTGCACACCTCTCTTGCAAACAGCTGCATCTGCGAGATGAACCCGCCGCGCGCACCTTCGCGAGGCAAAAGGAACCTACACGTCCGGCAGACGCGACAACAGGTTGTGTATTTCCCCAAAGCGGCGACCGGTGTTTCCTGGTCTCTGCCGCAGACTGGGCCCGGGCGGTAAAACCGCGAACGAGTGGTGTGGATAGTAGGGTTGGGGCTGGCGCGCTTTTACACGAATTAGGTATTACGCCCCGATGGGATAGATACAAGGGGCATAGATGGCAGTTAGGGCCGTTCTGGCTGGCGGCCCAGAAGTAAAACTTTGTTTTGTAAAAAGGAAAATTAATCGAACTTTTATTCAGTTTTGGGTCGCAATCTGTAAAATGGGGTTGGATTATTTCGATTCTGAATAAAAAATCCTCTTTCTATAGCAGGCTTTGCAGTAGCTGGAGGCGCCCCGGGGCGTGGCTGTTCAGGGAATCGGGATAGGCAAGCAAACCGGCCCCCAGAGGTACCCGGGCCGAAAATCCACCGGGCTCCAGGAAGACAACAATGAGAAGCCGTAAGACCCTTTCCCCTATCGCGGGACTGCTGCGCCGTATGCGCGCGGCACAGGAACTCTCCGACAAGACCGGCATTCCCGCCGACGAAAGTCTCGACATCATCAATGAAGGTGCACGCCACGGCGGCAAGAACGCCTCCGAAGAAGGCCGTCGCCAGTTCCTCAAGCAGCTGGGCCTGGGCGCCGCAGTGCTGGGCACCGCCGGTGCCGCGGGTACCGCCTCACGCCCGGCGCAGGCCATTGCCGGTGGTGCCACTGACCCGGGCCGTGTCGCCATTATCGGTGGCGGCGTTGCGGGCATCCGCTGTGCGCACCGCCTGTACCAGTACAACGGCGCCACCAGCAAGGTATTCGAGGGCAACACCCGCCTGGGCGGTCGTGTAAACACCAACCGCGATATCTTCGGCCGTCCCGTGGAGCGTGGTGGTGAGCTGATCTCCACCGAGCACAGCTATGCGCGCAACCTGGCCAACCAGCTGGGGCTGGACGTTGAGGACGTGAACGGCAATGCCGTACCCGGTGGCAATGAGTTGTACTGGGTGAATGGCCAGCGCTATACCGAGCACCAGTTGAATGCCGAGTGGCGCGACGTGTACAAGATTTTCAAGCAGGCCCAGCAGGATGCGCCCTGGCTGCCCACCTACGACTGGCACAATGCCATGCACAAGGAGCTGGACCATATCGACGTGAACACCTGGCTGGATCACGTGGGTATCGGGGCCAACTCCAATATGGGCCAGGTCTTCCAGGCGGACATCGTGGCGGAATACGGTATACAGCCGGAAGACACCACCGCCCTGAACCTGATCTACCTGCTGGCCTGGAACCCGATCAACACGGCACTGCCGCTGGCGGGCACCGATGAGCGCTTCCGTATCTCCGGTGGTAACGACCAGCTGGTAACGCGCATGGTAGAGGAGCTGCCGGAAGGTACCATCGAGACCGGCCGCAAGCTGATTGCCGTCAAGGGTGATATCAACGGCCCGTACAAGCTGACTTTTGCCGATGGTTACGAGTATGTATGTGATCGGCTGGTACTGGCACTGCCGTTCTCGGTATTGCGCGATGTGGATATCGATGCGCGCATTTACGACTCCTTCCTGCCGCAGAAGCGCCGTGCGATCGAGGAAATGGGCTTCGGTACCAACGGCAAGCTGGCGGTGCACTGCGCGACCCGTCCGTGGACACAGCCGCAGGTGGTCGACGGCCAGCAGTTCACCCCGAATGGTGTTACCTATGTGGGCCGTCCGGAGCTGTTTGATACCTGGGATTCCACTTCGGTAACCGGCAGCCAGGATGGCATCCTGGTGGACTTCTTCGGTGGCAGCTACGGCAGGGAAATTGGTGGCGACAAGCCGTTCGCGCCGCCGTCGAAGAGGGACCTGGACCACTTCTTCGGCATCGTGGATAACGTATTCCCGGGCACCAGTGATGCCTTTACCGGCACCGCCATGCTGTCCAAGTGGGCCGCGAACCCCTGGTCGAAGGGTTCCTACTCCACCCAGACTTTCGGTGGTTACACCGGCTGGTGGGGGGCGCAGGGCCTGCAGGAAGGCAACATCCATTTCTGTGGCGAACACACCGCCCTGGAAATGTTTGGCTACATCGATGGTGCCATCAGCACCGGCGAGCGGGCCGCACAGGAAATCCACCAGGGCTGACAGCCGCTGGCTGGGTTTTGCCTGCGAGAGGCGTACCGGAAACGGTGCGCCTTTTTTATTACGTGATGGATGTTTTATGTCATATGGCAGCGGTGACCTGCGCCGGATCCCGCACGTCTGTGCGACCGGTCTACGCATGTTGGGAGGCAGACCCTACTATCTGCCGTGTATACAGCCTGTGCCCGGCGGGAGCACCTGTTGGTTTCCCTGGTGAGTGCGGTCCCCGTGCATTTCCCGCGCGGGCGCGAGCAGGTTCCGTGAGGAGTAGAGCCAATGAAACGAGTATCCCTGGCCCTGTTGGCCTGGCTTGTCCTGGTGCCGGCCGCATTAGCAGCGGACCGGAAGCCAACCGAAGAAGAGAAGGCGAAAATTAAACAGGCGCTCGATTCGGTCAGCTGTGAGCTGGGCGTCATCGAGGTAAAGGATTACGGATACCGGGTAATCAGCGCCAGTTGCGAGGGCCGGGGAAGCTGGGTGGTCAAGCTCGACCAGTCTTTCCAGGTGATCAGCCGCAAGCGCGACGATTGAATCGTGCTCTTGGGGCCCGCCTGACACCCGGATGCACTGCCCGAGGGAATTGCGGGCAGAAAAAAGCCGGCTCGGGGCCGGCGAAGAGAGATGTCAAAAGTGCCATCCATTGCGGTACAAGTGACGAGAGAAATAGGGTGAGGTGAGGCGCCCCGCGGTGACGAATGGCGGTTCAGGGCCGCGGGGTGCCTCGTAAACTGACTGATTCGGGCTACCTGCCGTTCTCTAGTTAATTTTCCGGTAGAGCACGCGGGCACCCGCCACGGGCAGGGCGATGCTGCTGTCGGTGACCTTGCCGGCGAAGCCCGCCGGGGTGATATCGCGTGCGTTGCTAAATTCTGCGGGCAGCTCCAGGGAGCCGGCTTCGTGGCCGAAGTTGGCGACCACAAAAAACTCTTCTGTCCCGGTGCGGCGGTAGAACGCCAGCAGGTCGCCGCCGGTGTCGACGATTTCCTGCTCGGCAGTGGCCAGTCCCGGCCACTCGTGGTGCCACTTGAGCAGCGCGCGGAAGCGGTTCAGCATCGATGCGGAATCGTCCTCCTGCAGGCTTACCGCCTTGTGGTAATGCTCGTCCGGCACCGGCAGCCAGGGCTTGACCCGGGAAAAACCCGCATTGATCTCGCCGCCGTTGGACCAGGGCATGGGAGTGCGACAGCCGTCGCGGCCCTTGAATTCCGGCCACAGGTTGATGCCGTAGGGATCCACCAGGTCCTCGAAGGCGATATCCGCCTCCTCCAGGCCCAGTTCCTCACCCTGGTACAGGCACACGCTGCCGCGCAGGGCCAGCTGGGTCAGCAGGAACATCGGCACGCGTGCCGCAGCCTGTTCCGGGTCAAAGCCCCTGTTCCAGCGGGTCATGGGGCGCGGCACATCGTGGTTGCTGATGGACCAGCAGGGCCAGCCCTCCTCGATCACCCGCTGGTTCTTGCGCAGGGTCTCGCGCAGGAAACCGGCACTGCAATCCTCGGCCAGCAGGTCGAAGGAGTAGGCCATGTGCAGCCGGTTTTCGGTGGTGTAATCGGCCATGATCTTGTGGGTATTGTCGTCGCCCACTTCGCCCACGGTCACGGTTTCCGGGTACTGGTCCATCAGGGCGCGCACGCGCTGCAGGAATGCCAGGTTCTCCGGCTGGGACTTGTCGTGGATATGCCACTGGTAATGGTAGGTATTCACCGGTGGCTGGCCCTTCTCGTCCAGCTCCAGCGGCCGCGCAGGATTGTCCTGCAGGGACTGGTTGTGGAATGCGTGGTTGATGGCGTCCAGGCGGAAACCATCGACGCCGCGGTCGAGCCAGAACTTCAGGTCTGCCAGCAGTTGCTCCTGGACTTCCGGGTTGTGCAGGTTCAGGTCCGGCTGTTCCTTGAGGAAGTTGGTCAGGTAGTACTGGCGACGGCGGGTGCACCAGCGCCAGGCGCTGCCGCCGAAGTTGGACATCCAGTTGTTGGGGGCGCTGCCATCGGGCCGGGGGTCTGCCCAGACATACCAGTCCGCTTTCGGGTTGTCGCGACTGGAGCGGCTCTCCTGGAACCAGGGGTGCTGGTCGGAAGAGTGGCTGAGGATCTGGTCGATGATGATCTTCAGGCCGCGGGCATGGGCTGCCTCGATCAGGTTGTCGAAGTCCTGCAGGTTACCGAAGATCGGGTCCACATCGCGGTAGTCGGACACGTCGTAGCCGAAGTCCACCATCGGCGACTTGAAAAAGGGTGAGATCCAGATGGCATCCACGCCCAGGGACTGCACATAGTCGAGCTTGCTGGTGATACCCGCCAGGTCACCGATACCGTCGCCATTGGCGTCGCAGAAGCTGCGCGGATAGATCTGGTAGATAACGCTGTTGCGCCACCACTCGGTGTTGTTGCCACTCATAACTACGTCCCATCGGCAGTCGTTTCTCAGGATAGGGTCAGTATGGCGATGGCGGGCAACTGATGCCTCCTCCCCGAGTGGGGAGGAGGGCGAGAGAAAGTCAGGAATGACCCTGGTCGGAGGGCTGGTCCTGCACCGAGCGGAGCATCTGCTCGGCTAGGGCAATGGCCTCCTGGCGGTCCTTCACATCCAGTTTCTGGTACAGGCTGCGTATATGGGTCTTGATGGTGCTGGGCGCTACCTTGAAGTGCCGGGCGATACGCTCGTTCGACAGGCCGGAGTGGATGGCGTTGAGCACCTGCCACTCCCGCGGGGTAAGCGGCGAGTGTCGCAGGAAGTCGGGCACCGCATCGCTGTCGAGGATTTCACGGATGATGGTCTCGTCCAGCTCGATCCTGATTCCGCCATCCAGTTCCGGTTGCTGCTGGGCCAGGCGGATCAGTTCCTGGGCCTTGTCCTGCTCGGCTTCACCCAGGCCGCTGTCGATGGCGGCCTTGAGGATCACGATCAGCGGCTTGCCGACCTGCAGGAAGCTGGCCCTGAAATCCCGTTCCACGGCGATGCTGAGGGCCTCGCGGATGGCATGCACGGCGGCCTCGCGCTGTTCCCGCAGCCACAGCAGGTGCGCTTCCAGCACCAGGTTGCGCAGGCAGTCGGTCACCAGGCCGCACTCGCGCGCCACCTGTTGCAGCCGGCTCAACAGCCGGTTGGCGTCAGACCAGCGGTGTACCTCGATCAGGGCGCGCACATGGTTGCGGCCATGGCACTGCTCGAAATGGTTGCTGGGACGGTCCGCTACCGGCTGCGCCTGCTCCAGCCAGGCGGCGATGGCCTGCTGGTCGTTGAGGGCGCGCCAGGCGCGCAGCCGCGCCGCATCGGCATTGGCGACCCAGTCGCGGTGGTAGCGCTCGCCGGCCAGCAGGCGGTCGATGCGCGACAGCCATTCCAGCGACTCGTCCCGCTCGCCGCGGGCCTGGGCCACCTTGAGCAGCAGGCTGTACTCCTGCAGCAGCCAGCGTTCGCCGGCCTTGCGGTTGATCTGCATGCCGCGCCGGGCCGAGGCGGCAGCGTCTTCCAGGCGGCAGTCCTCCCACTCCAGCTGGCCGCCCAGCCGGCAGATAAACTCGGAGATGGGCAGGCCCACCAGGTGGTGTTCCTCCACCAGCCGCTGGGCCCGTTCCTGCAGGGCGGCAGCCTTCTTCAGCAGGCCCTGGGCGATGGCGATCTCGGTCTGCTGGCAGATGGCCCAGGCGGCACTGGGATGGTCATTCTCGGCCAGCGCCAGTGCTTCCACTTCACGCATATGGTCGATGGCATCATCCAGCGCGCCGAGGCAGAAGCCGGTTTCCCCCACCACCAGCAGCGCGGCGATACGCTCGCCCAGCTGGTCGGGGCGCAGCAACTCCAGCGCCTCCTCGGCATACTCCTTGGCTACAAGTGTCTGGCCGCGGGCCACGGCGGCCTGGGCGCGCACGGTGGCAAAGGCACCCTCGAAATCACGCCACTGCTCCGGGTCCTCGCGCTGCAACCAGCTCTCTGCGGCGGTCAGGACCTTCTCGCACTGGTCGTATTCAAAATTATCCCGCGCCAGCTTGGCGGCAATCAGGGTAAAGCGGGCGTTGCGCTGCAGCTTGTCGGCGCCGAGCCAGGTCAGGCAGTCATTGAGGACGCGGATCTGCCCCTCACGCAGGAACTGCTCGCCCTGGGTGTGCAGCAGCTGCTGCAGGCGCTCGGTATCCTCCGCCGCCAGTGCGTGGCGCAGGGCCTCCAGCGGCTGCCCCAGCTCCTGCCAGGTGTCACTGGCGATACGGTGCAGTTCCTGCAGCCGGGTTTTCTCGGTCAGCTGGCGCTGGAGGAAGCGCGCGAACACCGGGTGGTAGCGGAACCACTGGCGACTGGAGTCCTGCGCCTGCAGGAACAGGCCGCGGCGTGCCGTCTGCTCCAGTAGCTGCTGGCCGCCCTCGAGGCCACTCAGGCGCTCCGCCAGGGTGGCATTGACGCGGGTGAGGATGGAGGTGCAGGCGAGCAGCTCGCGCAGTTGTGGCTCCAGCCGTTCCAGCACTTCCTCGGCCAGGTAATCGAGGATATGGGAGTGGCCCTGCTCCAGCTCACCCAGGTATCGATCCACTTCCTCGGCGTTGCGCACGGACAGGGCGAACAGTTGCACCGCCGGGGGCCAGCCCTCGCTGAGCTGGTGCAGCTGCTCGACGCGGTCGTGGTCGAGGCTGAAGGGCAGGCGCTGCTGCAGCAGTTGTGCGGTTTCCGCAACATCCAGGGCCAGCTCGTCGCTGCCCAGCTCCAGCAGGCGGCCCTGGACCCGCAGGGTGGCGAGCCCCAGCGGCGGCTGGCTGCGGCTGGTAAGGACCACGCCGATACCCGCGGGTGCGTGGCGCAGCAGGAAGCGGGTGATGTCGTGCACCGCCTCGCTGTCGATCTGGTGGTAGTCGTCGAGCACGATACGCAGCTCGCTGGGCAGGCCGCGCAGCTCCGCCAGCAGCTGGCTCACTACCAGTGACGGGTCGGGGCGTTGCTGGGCGCTGACCAGGGCGTGGGTTTCAGGCACGCCATTACCGGTGGCGCGGTGGACGCTCTCCACCAGGTAGCGGCAGAACTGGCTCGGTTCGTTATCGCCACTGTCCAGCGAGAACCAGGCCACCGGGCTGTCCTGGTTGGCGGCCCAGGAGGACACCAGGGTGGTCTTGCCATAACCCGCCGGGGCGGTCACCAGCATGACCTGGTCGATATCGCCCCGGTCCAGCAGGGAGAGCAGGCGCGGGCGCGCCAGGGTGTTCTCCGGGCAGTCCGGCAGGCTGTATTTGGAGGCTAGTAGCATCGCTGAGAATCGGCCCGTTGATTGGTTTTTGTACAGGCGTAATTATGCATGATGAGCATCCCATGGCTACCGCTGCGTGACATCCTCCCCCGCGGGGGAGGATGTCGGCATCGATCCCGGCGCAGGGTGTCCTCCCGGTGGTTTGGCCGGGCGCTTGCAAAACCGTGACCAGATGGTACTTTCGTGTTCAACCTGCGACCAGGTTCCGGTTTTTCAGCGGTGCCATTACACACAATGTGACAAAAACGAGCCGCGCAGATGTCCTGACGTGGCCAGAACAACAAACACAACAACAAAAAAGAACAACCAATCAGGGGCATTCATGACCGATATAGTCATTCTGGCAGCGCCGGGAATGGGGGCGGCAGACGATAGTTTCGCCGAACCGCTGTTCCGCGCCTTGCGCCAGGGGCTGGGGGACGACTGGGGGCGGCTGCACTGCGACACCATTCCCTGCCACGAACACCTGCACACCAACGTCGAGCGCGTCTTCGAGGGGATGAAGAAGCGCGATATGGATTTCCTGCGCGCGCGCCGCTTTATGCTGTACGGCATGGCCGAGAGCGCCGCGCAGTTCTCTTCTTCGCAGCAGCGCGACGGCAACTACGACAAGACCCAGCAGGCCATTTACCGCACCCTGGAAAAGGCCGCCGCCGCTGCCGGCGACACCGCGCCGGTGTTGCTGCTGAGCCATTCCGCCAGTTGTGCGACGCTGTCCAATTACCTGTGGGACGCCCAGCGCCCCACCATCGGCCATGGGGTCTGGCGCGACGGCGGGCCGCGCGGGGTGCACAAGGGCTCGGCCCGCGACCTGTTCCTGCGCCTGAAGACCCTCAGTCACTGGTACACGCTGGGGCCCACCATGCCGCTGTGGTCCGCCGCCCTGCCACGGGAGCAGATCCAGGCGGTGACCGCCGACACCCGCGGTTACAGCTTCCGCTGGAAGAATTTCTACCACCCCGATGACCTGTTCGGATGGCCACTGAAACCCCTCAGCCCCTCCTACAACCAGGCGGTGTACCGGGATTACGAAACCTGTTCGCTGGCAGAAACCGGTGCGGCGCAGTGGGGGCCACAGCTGGTGGCGCACCAGGGATACTGGGACAGTGAGCTGGTGCAGGAGCAGTTGCTGCAGGATCTGCGTGCCCTGTTGCAGCGTACCGGAGGGCGTCCGGTGGCGGGCCGGGGCCACACCGCCGCCACTGCCTAGGTGTCCGGAGCGGTGCCGCTGAATCGTGTGTTCGCCTCTGTATAATGGCGGCTGAATTCAACGTTGGTGGTTTACTCCTATGTCCCTGCAGTTTCATACCGTCCCGGTCACGCCCTTCCAGCAGAACTGCACGCTGCTGTGGTGCGATGACAGCAAGCGCGCCGCGGTGGTCGACCCCGGCGGCGATATCGAGCGTATCCTGGCGGCGGTGGAAGAGCGTGGCCTGAAACTGGAGAAGATCCTGCTCACCCACGGGCACCTGGACCACGTCGGTGGTACCGCCGCGCTGGCGGCGCAGCTGCAGCTGCCCATCGAGGGTCCGCAGCGCGAGGATGCTTTCTGGATCGAGCAGCTGGCGGTGCAGACCCAGATGTTCGGTTTCCCTCCGGTGGAGACCTTTACCCCGGATCGCTGGCTGGAGCAGGGCGACACCGTCACCGTGGGTGAGGAGACGCTGGAGGTGCACCACTGCCCCGGCCATACGCCGGGCCATGTGATCTTCTTCCATCCCGGCAGCCGGCTGGCCCTGGTAGGGGATGTGCTGTTTGCGGGCTCCATCGGCCGTACCGATTTTCCCCGCGGTGACCACGACACCCTTGTCCGGTCTATCCGCGAGAAGCTGTGGCCGCTGGGTGACGACGTGCGCTTTATTCCGGGTCACGGCCCCATGTCGACCCTTGGCCACGAGCGCGAGACCAACCCCTTTGTCGCGGACAAGCGCTTCGGCTGATGTGCCCGCGAAAGCGATTCAGGGCAATGCAGTAAGCCAATGACAGGACCGCGTGCCGCGTGGTCAATCGAGAGGCCAATCATGATAAGACTGAAGAGCCTGCTGATCCCTGCCGCCGCCCTGGTGCCGGTGCTGCTGTCCGGCTGCGCGGTGATTTCCGAGGAGCAGTGCCGCGCGGGCAGTTGGTATGAGCTGGGCGTCCAGGATGGCAGCCGCGGTGTCGGCCAGGCAAAGGTCTTCGAAATGGCGCAGGAGTGCCAGCATTACGGTGTGCGGGTGGACAGTGAGGCCTGGCTGCGCGGCCACGAGGAGGGGGTGGAGGAATACTGCACCGCGGCAAATGGTTTTTCCCAGGGGCGCCGTGGGCGCAATTACCAGGGCGTGTGCACCGGTCCCACCGCCGACCTGTTCCTGAAAGAGTATGAACGTGGGCTGGCGCTCTACCGGGTGGAACAGGAGTACCGCCAGCTGGTCAGCCGCCACGAATACCTGCGGGATGAGCTGTATTCGGTCCGCGCCGCGCTGCGCTCGGCGGAGTCCGAGGAGCAAGTCCAGGTGCTGCAAATGCGTCGCCGGTCCCTGCGCCGCGAGCTGCGAATGCTGGACCTGGAACTGCATC
Organism: Microbulbifer sp. YPW16; assembly: GCF_021290385.1. Classification (GTDB taxonomy): domain Bacteria; phylum Pseudomonadota; class Gammaproteobacteria; order Pseudomonadales; family Cellvibrionaceae; genus Microbulbifer; species Microbulbifer zhoushanensis. Next base: position 1,789,757 of record NZ_CP089928.1, on the reverse strand, counting down.
GGTTCGGCGCCCCTGGCGTCAATTTCTGGTACTGAAGTTTGTATGGGTATCTGGCACCGGGAAGTCTCCCTGGCAGAGCTGAACGAGATGTGCAGCGGCTGTATGCCGGCGCACGTGGGCATTGAAGTCACCGAGCTGGGTGACGATTACCTGACCGCCACTATGCCGGTGGACCGGCGCACGCGCCAGCCGTTCGGTATCCTGCACGGGGGTGCCAGTGTGGCGCTGGCGGAAACACTGGGGTCCATTGCCGCCAACCTGGTAGTGGATGGGGAAAAGTTCTACTGCGTCGGCCAGGAGATCAACGCCAATCACTTGCGCCCGGTGGCGGAGGGTGTGGTTACCGGCACCACGCGCCCGGTACACATTGGCCGCAGCAGCCAGGTGTGGGAAATCCGCATTACCGACCCGGCGGGCAAGCTCAACTGTATCTCCCGTATCACCATGGCCGTTCTGCCCCACGGCGACCGATGATCGACGCCGGGCAGTACGTATTCGAGGAAGTGCCGTACCGGCTGGTGCGCTCGCCCCGGCGCAAGCGCCTGGGCCTGGTGCTGGCCGGGGCCGGCGTGGAAGTGCGGATACCGCAGCGCTGCGCGGCGCGCCACGGCCATCGCTTCCTGCAGGAAAATATCCACTGGGTGCGTGCCCAGTTGCTGCAGGCGCGCCAGCGCGCGGCGGAAATTCCCCGGCATCGTTTTGCCTTCGGTGAGGCATTCCCCTGGCTGGGAGGCCGACTGCCGCTGTTGCGCGCCGCGCGCCCGGCAGACGCCGGTATACGCGATGATGCCATCTACCTGTATACCCGCGCGCGCGAGCCCGACGCGCAACAATTGCAGGCCGCCCTGCAGCGGCTCTACCAGCGCGAGGCACTGGCGCAGTTCCAGCAGCGCTCGGCTGAAGTGGCGGCGCGGCTGGGATTGCGCTTCAGCTCGGTAAGGGTACGGCGCACACGCAGCAAATGGGGGCACTGTACCCTGCGTGGCGAATTGCAGTACAACTGGCTGGTGTGCCTTGCGCCGGTAATGGTGGTGGATTACCTGGTGGCGCACGAGGTGTGCCACCTGCGGCACCATAACCACAGCCCGGACTTCTGGGCGCTCGTGGCAAGTGTCTGCCCGGATTACCGCGAGCAGCGGCGCTGGTTGCGGGACAACGGCCACCGGCTGGTACTGTGAGTCCGTTTCGTGCCGGTCCCCTGCGCCATGTTGTCTTTGGTGCCTTGCGCGAATCTGGCGTAAACTGCCATCGAATTCCAAGGTACCGCTGCCATGCAAGTCGAACCCCTGAGCAATGATTTTGAAGACAACTGCGCGCGCTTCCTGCCGGAAGCCGCTGCGCAGGGCTGTGTCTGGGCCCTGGAGGGCGAGGAGGGTTTCGCACTGTGCGCGTCGGAAAAATATCCGGAAACGGATGTGATGCCCTTCTGGTCGCAGCGGGAATTCGCCGAGGTACATATTTCCGGCGACTGGGCCGGCTACCGGGTGGTGGCAGTCGACCTGGAAGAGTTTATGGATGACTGGCTGACCGGCATGCACGACGACGTGCTGCTGGTGGGCATCAACTGGAACGGCGAGCTGGAAGGAATTGAGCTGGAACCGCTCGACCTGCTGGAGCAGCTGGAACAGGAGCTGCAGTAACAGCCTTACAGGCCTGGTGGCGCCGGCATCAACCGGACCGGGTCTGCGGGTTGCCGGCCAGCGGAGAAGATAACGATAACAGGGGTCTCAGGATGGGACAGTTTCTCGGTCTGCGCACTGTAGTTTACGGCGTCTCGGAACTTGCGGAGGCGCGGGGCTGGTATACCCAGGTGCTGGAACTGGAACCCTACTTCGAAAGCGAGGGTTACGTGGGCTTCGACGTCGGTGGCTTCGAACTGGGCCTCAACCCCGATGCCCGCAGTGTCACCAGCCGCGCCGATGGCGTGATCGCCTACTGGGGGGTCACCGATATCGCTGCCGAGGTGGAGCGATTGAACACCCTCGGGGCCCGCCAGCACGGGGAGACCGTGGATGTGGGGGACGGCATCCGGATGGCCAGCTTCCTCGATCCATTCGGTAATATCTTCGGCCTGATCGAGAATCCCCATTTCCGCGAGCGGGCGCCGGCAGCCGCCGGTGCAGAGCAGGAACCATGGAGCCGCGACCAGTGAATAAACCCCCTGTCTCGAGTTATCGCCCATCGGATGCCGGCTTCGCCGCCGAAAGCCTGGTACAGATCGGCCGCGGCTACGTGGTACCCGACCGGGTTGCGCTGATCACCGGCTGTTCCAGTGGTATCGGGCGCGAGCTGGCCCTGGCCCTGCACCGCCGCGGCACCATCGTGATCGCCACCGCGCGACGCCCGGAGAGCCTGCAGGAGCTCGCGGACATGGGCATTGCCACCGAGGCACTGGACGTCAACTCCCAGGCCGACATCAATCGCGTGGTGCATGCGCTCAAGGCCGCTTACGGTCGCCTGGATATCCTCATCAACAATGCCGGTTACGGCCAGATGGGACCGCTGATCGAACTCGATACCCGTGCGCTGGAAAACCAGTTCCGCACCAATGTCTTTGCTCCCATGGCCCTGATCCGTGCCTGTGCGCCGTTGATGCGCTCGGCCCGTCGCGGCCTGATCTGCAACATCGGTTCGGTGTCCGGTGTCCTGCCGACGCCCTTTTCGGGCGCCTACTGCGCCTCCAAGGCGGCACTGCATACGCTGTCCGATGTGCTGCGACTGGAGCTCAAGCCCTTTGGCATCCGCGTGATGACGGTGCAGCCGGGTGCGATTGCGTCCGAGTTTGGCCGCCATGCGGAGGTTTCCCTGCGCGGGTTACTGGCGCCGGACTCCTGGTACAAGCGACAGGAAGATGCAGTGCGCGCGCGCGCGCAGGAGTCCCAGCACAACGCCACCCTGGCAAGGGAAATGGCGCGGCAGCTGGTGAAGGAATTGCTGCGCAAGCGCCCCCGGCGCCTGGTGCGGATCGGCAACCGCAGTCGAATGCTGCCGTGGATGGCGCGCTGGCTGCCCCGGCGGCTGCGCGACCGGATACTGGCGCGGCGCTTCCAGCTGACCCGCACTTCCCCCAGCTCCTGAGAGGTACTGCAAGGTCAATTGCCGGCGGCGTCACTCACCGGGGCGGGATGCCAGCCACTCAGCCACTTCCGCATAAGTGCCGCGGAACAGCACAGTGCCGGCATGTTTCTGCATGGTGTGATCGTAGGCGCGGTCGTAGTACTCGCTCAGCAGCGACATCACCACCGGGATATAGCCGTCGCTGTTGCCGCTGCGGGCCAGCTCGGCATTGGCGGCAGCCAGCTGTTCGTCCAGCTGCTGGTGGCGCAGGCCGCCCAGGCGCTTGCGCAGGCGCGCCAGGCTGGTGCGTAATTCTTCCCCCAGGGCTGTGTGCGGTCCTTCATCGGCGTCGGCGAAGCGGGTCAGTGCGGTGCTGACATAGTCGCGCACGATCCGCCGGGCGCGGTCCTCCACCGGCTCGTCCACCAGCACCCGCGGCGCTACATGCATACCCTGGCGCAATATCACCGGCAGCGCGCAGCGCCCGATCAGGCGGCTTTCGTCCTCCAGGAAAACCGGTCCCTGTCCCTCGCCGAGCTTCAGGAGTTCGATACCCAGTTCATTCTCGAAGTCGATCTGCGAAGGCTGGGGCAGGCTGGTACGGCCGAATGATGATCCCCGGTGCCGGGCAATCCCCTCCAGGTCCACCGCGCGGTGGGCATATTGCAGCAGCTCGGTCTTGCCGGACCCGGTGTGGCCGCTCAACACCACAAAGGACAGGCGCGCGCACTGGCGCGCCAGCTCCTCGATCAGGAAAGTGCGCATCGCCTTGTAGCCGCCCTCGACCAGCGGGTAGTCGATGCCGGCCTCGCGCAGCAGCTGCTGGGCGGTGCGCGAGCGCAGCCCGCCGCGGAAGCAGTACAGGTAGCCATTGGGGTGGCGCTCGATAAACCCGCGCCAGGCGGCCAGGCGCTCGGCCCGGACCTCGTCGGTGGCCAGGGTCCAGCCCAGGTCGATCGCGGCCTGCTGGCCGGCCTGTTTGTACTCGGTACCCACCGCCTCCCGTTGGCGATCGTCCAGCAGGGGGTGGTTCTCACTGGTGGGGAAGGCGCCGCGGGCAAATTCCACCGGGGCGCGCACATCCATCAGCGGGATGTCATCCAGGAACAGCTGGCGGTAGTTGTCGGTGTTGTGGCGCAAATCATGACTCCTCTCAAGGCGGCGTGAGTGTAACCTGAAAAGAGGATTTCCACAGGACCAGGTTGCCACGGACGCCGGCTTCCCATGACGCTCGACCAGCTCACGCTCTTCATTATTCTCAGCATTACCATCGCCATGTTTATCTGGGCGAACTGGCGCCATGACATGGTGGCGCTGGGATCGCTCCTCGCCTGTGTGGTGACGGGGCTGGTGGCGCCGGAGGACGCTTTCGATGGTTTTGGCCACCCGGCGGTGGTGACCGTTGCCTGTGTGCTGATCCTCAGTCGCGGCCTGCAGAGCACTGGCGCCATGGATGTCCTGGCCCAACGGCTGATCCCCAGGAGCGGCAGCGTAACCGCAATCATCGCTGCGCTGACCGCGGTCGGGGCGCTGATGTCCGGCTTTATGAACAACGTCGGCGCCATGGCATTGTTGATGCCGGTGGCAGCGGATGTGGCCGAGCGTAACAAGCTGCCACCGGGCAAGGTACTGATGCCGTTATCGTTCGGCACCATCCTGGGGGGCATGACCACCCTGATCGGCACCCCGCCCAACCTGATCGTATCGGGCTTTCGCGACAGCGCCGGTGCCGGCAGTTACGGTATGTTTGATTTCACCCCGGTAGGCCTGGTGGTGGCACTGGTGGGCGTGGCGTTTGTATCGCTGATCGGCTGGCGCCTGGTTCCGTCCCGCACCCAGGCGGGGGCCGCCACCTTTGACACCGGTACCTACCTGACCGAGGCGCTGGTGGAGGAGAAAAGCGCCGCCGATGGGAAAACCCTGTGGGAAATCTCGCAGATGCTGGAAGAGGAGGATGCCCAGGTTGTGGGGGTGGTGCATAACGACACCCGGGTCTCCCCGGCCACGCCGGCGCAACGCATCCGTAGCGGGGATATCCTGATCATGGAGGCGGAACCGGAGGCGCTGACCACGTCGGTTTCGAAGCTGGGCTTGCGCCTGGCGGCAGACCCGGAAGAGGAGGATGCCCAGGACAAGAAGCAGGAGCAGCGCCGGGAAAAGAAGGAAAAGAAGAGCCGTCACCGGGAGAGCGGCGATGAGGAAGAGAAAGATAAGGACAAAGAGCGCTCCACCGCCGACGATATCCAGCTGCGGGAACTGGTAGTAATGCCGGATTCGCCACTCACCGGCCGTACATCGCGCATGTTGCGGTTGCCGGCCCGCTATGAAATCAACCTGCTGGCGCTGTCCCGCCAGGGGCGTCGCTCGGTCCGGCGCCTGCGCTCGACCCCGCTGCGGCCCGGTGACGCGCTGCTGATGATGGGTACCGACGACAGCCTGAATACTTTCGCTGCGGAGCAGGGCTGTGTTCCCCTGGCCAAGCGGGATATCAGTATCCCCAACAAGGAAAAAGCCGTGGTCGCCCTGGTGGCCATGGCGCTCGCGGTGGCGGGGGCGGCCTTCGGCCTGCTGCCCGCGGCGATCTCGTTTTCGGCCTGCGTGCTGGCTTTTATGGCGCTGAAGGTAATGCCGCTGCGCAGCGTCTACGAGTCTGTGGACGGTGCGGTAATTGTGTTGCTGGGGGCACTGATTACCGTGGCGGAGGTAATGGAGCAGACCGGCGCCGCGGACCTGATCGCTCGAGTGCTGCTGGATAATATTGCCCAGGGTAACGCAGTGATTACCCTGGTGATCCTGCTGGTGGTAACCATGACCCTGTCGGACTTCATGAACAATGCCGCCACCGCCGCGGTGATGTGCTCGATCGCCATCAGTGCCGCGGCCCAGCTGCAGGTGAACCCCGACAGTTTCCTGATGGCGGTGGCGATCGGCGCATCCTGCGCCTTCCTGACCCCGGTGGGGCACCAGAACAATACGCTGATCCTGGGGCCCGGTGGCTTTAAGTTCAGCGATTACTGGCAGATGGGGCTGCCCATGGAAATCCTGGTGATACTGGTGAGCGTACCTATGCTGTTGTGGGTCTGGCCGCTCTGACCCTGCCAATGGTGCGGGTATTCAGGCGATGGAATCGTCTACCGGTTGCGCCAGCTCCGCCAGGAATTTGCCGCAGAAGCGCAATACATCGGTTACCGTGACGATGCCGGCGAGTTCGCCCTCGCGCATTACCAGCACCGAGCCGATGCCGGTATCGGCCATGGCCATCAGGATCCGGTCCAGGGGGTCGTGGATATCGGCAATATAGGGGCGCCGGGCACAGAGGTCGTGTACATACAGCTGTTGCTCCTCCAGCCGGTGTCCCGGAGCGTTGGCGCGCTCTATATCGCCCCGCGAGATAATCGTTTCCAGGTCTCCATCCCGGGTTACCGGCAGGTGGTGGACCTCGTGCTCTTCCATCATTTCCAGTGCCGCCTCAACCGTGGCATTGATATCAATATGTAACGGAAAAGGCGTCATGACTGCAGCGAGTGTGGGTATCTGGTGAATATCATGCGGTTTTGACATATGGGCCCCCGGGTTTTTCCAGCCCAAGTAGCATAGGCCATGGGATCGGCAGGGCCAAACAGATGAACTGTGCGCCACCGCAGCCTTAGAACAAAAAGTAAGTCTTACCTGGTGTTTTTGGAATATTGATTCTTTATGGCTGTGGTTATCCCGTGAGGCAGGCAATACCAGTTGATATTTAGGGGGGAGGGCTTATTATTCTGCCCCCCGCCGCGCAATACCCCAGCGGCCGGAATGTATATAATTGATGCAACGAGTTATCCAACCTTTATTCGGAATTGTGCCTGGAATCTGTTTTTTGGTTCCGTACAGCCCCGGGGCTGGTAATAACACTCCGTTTAACCGTCGTTTTTCCCGTTCAGGTGCGCCAGTATCGATTGGCTGGAAACCTTTACGGGGTTATATGCCCATGCCCTGGGAAAGTAAAAATAACGGCGACGGTATGGTGGTAATACATAAATAAGTATTAAAAAATTTTATTTGTTTAATAGATTCCTGGTTTCCTGCCAGTGCGTGCATGATCCCAGTCAGCCCGCAGCGTTTTGGCAGCGCAGGAATTGTCCCAGCAAGCACTATCAATATTGCAAGAGTCGAGGTGGAGTGAATGTTTCAGGAGTTTGACCAGATTGAGCAGCAGATTGCCGAGCACCAGGCAAAAATAGAGGAGCTGCAGGAGCAGATGGCCCGGGCGGAACGCAAAAAAGACGGTGTAATTGCTTTCGATAAAGCGCTGGTCAACCTGTCGGCTGAATACCAGATGGACGAAGAGGAGTTCTTTGTCGCCCGTGGTGAGGCCATTGTGAACTGGCTCGTGGCCCAGCTCGATGATGAGGATGCACCGGAATATGTGCAGACCCTGAAGGCGCGCGTGGCCCGCTCGCTGAAGCGTAATGGCGAGGCACCGAAGCGTGGGCGTAAGGCTGCCAACGGCAAGGCCAGCGAGCCCAAGCTGGAAGTTGGCCATTACCGCAATCCTTACACCGGCGGAACCGTGGAAAAGAAAAAGCGCAACCCGAAGCAGCTGAACCAGTGGATTGAAGAGCACGGGCTGGAAACAGTGAAAGAGTGGAAGATCTGATTACCTGAGAAAAACCGGGCAGAAGGTTTCTGCCCGGTTTTTTTACGTTCGATATTCCCCTTTCCATTTCCCTTTCCCTTACTCCTGCCTGTCCAGTATCTCGCCAATGAGTTCGCCAACAGTGCTGGACGCCTTACCGTAGCGGTGCTCGCAAAAGGCATTGCCGAGACGGCTGCGTTCAAGGTTGACTTCTACTGTGCGGGCACCGGCCAGATTGGCATATTCAACAAAGCCTGCTGCCGGATAGACATTGCCGGAAGTGCCAACGCTGATAAACAGGTCGCAGCGTGAGAGTGCATCGTAGATGCGATCCATCTGCAGGGGCATTTCCCCGAACCAGACCACATGCGGGCGCAGGGTGCCGGTGCGGTGGCAGCATGCGCAGGGCATATCGACGGTGAGATCGCCGCGGAGGGGGAACAACCGGCCGCTGGCACTACAGCGCATCTTCAGCAGCTCCCCGTGCATATGCACCAGCGCGCGGCTGCCGGCGCGTTCGTGCAGGTCGTCGATATTCTGGGTGACCAGCAGGAAATTTCCGGTACAGGCCTGTTCAAGCTCCGCGAGGGCCTGGTGTGCCGGATTCGGGGCGACTGCCGGCGACAGCAGTTGCCGGCGCCGGGCATTGTAGAAAGCCTGCACCAGTTGCGGGTCCCGCGCGAAGGCTTCCGGGGTGGCCACATCTTCCAGGCGATGGTTTTCCCACAACCCGTCGCCGCCGCGGAATGTCTGCAGGCCGGATTCCACGGAAATTCCAGCCCCGGTCAGTACAACGATATTTTGGTAGCGCATTGGCAATGCCCGGCTCTGGATCAGTTGCGTGGAAAACCGGTATTGGGCCCGGAGTACCCGAAAACGGGTTGGCCGGGCCGCGGCTCAGTGAAGCTTCATGCGCGGTTTTACAAAGCGGTTGGCCTGTCCCACCAGGTAGATCACCATGGCTTTTGCCCAGCCGTGCACGGCAGCGAGATGCATGCGGTACAGCGAGCGATAGGCGAGCCCGGCAACGCGTCCCTCGATGGTAAGGCTGCCTTTGACCAGCGCTCCCATCAGGTTGCCCACCGCGGTGTGCTTGCTGAGGGATACCAGCGACCCCCGGTCGTTGTAGCGAAATGCCCGCAGGGGTTTTCCTTCAACCCTGGCAATCAGGTTGTGCTCTGCCACGCCAGCCATCTGTTGCGCGGATTGCGCCCGGGGTGGCACGCGGAAATTCCTGGCATCCAGGCAGCCGGCACAGTCGCCTATGGCGAAGATGTCCGGGTCGGTATCCGATACCAGCTCTGGTGAAACCTCAATCTGGTTGAGCTTGTTGGTGGCCAGGCCATCGAGGCGGGAAAGGAAGTCCGGCGCCTTGACGCCCGCTGCCCAGACACGGATGGCCGCCGGGATTTTCTCGCCGTCTGCAGTGGTCAGCCCGTCGGCCGACGCCTCGGCTACCGCACAGCCGGTTATGACCCGTACACCCAGGCGTTGCAGTTCCCGTTCGGCGTTGTTGCCGAGCCGTGCGGGCAGGGCCGGTAACAGGTGGTCTCCCGCCTCGATCAGGGTAATCTGGAGTGCATCGCTGTCGATCTTGCCATAGCGTCCCATCTGCTCTGCGGCATCCACCAGTTCTGCCGCCAGTTCCACGCCCGTGGCTCCGCCGCCGACAATGGCAATCTGCAGGCGCTCGGTGGTGCGGGTTTCCAGCTGCAGGAACCGGTCCAGCAGCAGCCGGTGAAAGCGGCGAGCCTGCTCACTGCTGTCGAGGAAGACGCAGTGTTCGCGCACCCCCGGCGTGTTGAAGTCATTGCTCTGGCTGCCAAGGGCCAGCACCAGGTAGTCGTACTCGAGCTCCCGCGCGGGAACCAGCTCGTGGTCATCCTCGTCGATAACCGGTGACAGGGTAATAACCTTGCGCTCGCGGTCGACAGACTCGAGGCTGCCCAGCTCGAAGTTGAACTGGTTCTTGCGGGCATGTACCTGGTAATTGAGTGCGTCGAGGCCGGTGTCAATCGAGCCGGTGGCCACCTGGTGCAGCAGGGGTTTCCAGATATGGGTGCGGTTCCGGTCCACCAGGGTTACCCGGGCGGCGGGATTTTTCCGGGTGCGGCCGGGCAGTAGCGAACGATTGAAATAGTGCCCGAGACGGGTGGCGAGCTGTAGCCCCCCGGCACCGCCGCCGACGATTACGATCTGCTTCATGGATGGTCTTCCTGTGTCGTTTTTGAATTCGACTCCCCAACTGTGAAGACCTGATTCTGATTAGTTATGGGCGCAGTATCTCGCGCCGGCAGCGGCTTGGCAATGCCGCGCTGGCGCGTGCCACTGCGGGAGCCGGTCAGGCGCGTACCGGCTCAGCGTTCTCCGCGCGGGGGACTGGGCGGGATTGCTCGCCGGCCCGCTGCAGGGTAATCGGCTGGTCACCGGTTATCTCCGTCACACTGCCGATGATGGTCGCATCGGTGCAGCCTACGCGGTGCAGCTCGCGCAGGCAGTCGCCCGCCCGGTCCGACGGTACCGCAGCCAGCAGGCCGCCGCAGGTCTGCGGGTCCGCCAGCAGCGCCCAGTGTGGCAGCGGCTGCCAGGCACGCGGGTTCTGCACCCGGTCGTAAAAGCGCGCATTTTGGGGATGCAGGCTGGATAACCAGCCCGCTTCGACACAGTCGGCGGCTCCCTCGACCAGCGGCAGCTCCTCCGCCACCAGTGACGCACCACACGCCGGCGGGCCGGCCAGCATTTCCAGCAGGTGGCCCAGCAGGCCGAAGCCGGTGACGTCGGTGAGGGCATGGGTGCCATAGCGCCCGAACACATCCGCGGCACCGGCGTTACTGGTCAGCATGGTTGCCAGTGCATGCTCCACCCAGCGCGGGTGGGCGGCACCGGCGCCCTCCGCGGCCAGTACCGCGCCGATGCCCAGGGGCTTGGTGAGTATCAGCTGGTCGCCCACCTGGGCACCGGTCTTTTCAAGCAGCTGGCCGGCATCGGCGAGCCCGTTGACGGTCAGGCCCAGTTGCATTTCGGCACCCTCGGCGGTGTGGCCGCCGCCCAGCGCGCAGTCGTGCCGGTTGAGTTCGTAGATGGCGCCGTCGAGCAATTGCTGCAGGTCACGCTGCACCAGTTCCGGTGCTGCTACCGGCAGGGTGGCCAGCAGCTGCGCGGTCACGGGCCGTGCATGCATGGCAAACAGGTCGGACAGTGCGTGCAGGGTCGCCAGGCGGCCAAAGATCCACGGGTCGTCGATGGGCGCCCGCAGCTGGTCCGAGCTCTGCACCAGCAGCTGGCCGGGGGGCAGCTCCATTACCGCCGCATCGTCACCGGCGCCGCGCAGCAGGAACTGCGACTGCTGGCGCGGCAGTTGCTGCAGTGCCCGCTGCAGGATCTCCGCACCCACCTTGGCGCCACAGCCGTTACAGCGCATCTGTGACAGGGCGGCGCCGCCGCGTTCGCGCACCGCCTCGGGGCGGCGGCGGAACAGTTGCCGTCCGCCGTCGCGGTCCATGTCCACCGGTAACTCGGCAAAGCGGCGCATAAACGCACGGTCGATATGGTCTTTCCAGCGCCACAGGGATCCTCCCGCCAGGGCCAGGCCGTTGCGGGATGCCACCGCGCGCCGGTCGCCGCAGGACAGCAGGCTGAGAAAATCGCGCTGGGGCCGGAAGGCCCGCAGGGGACGCTCGGTTACCGCGGCGCGCAGGTTATGGAACAGCACCGGGCCCTGGCGCACCGCGTAGACACCGGCCTTGGGCAGCGGTGACGGCACGAAGCTGGCGGTGTCGCCGGCGGCGAACACATTGTCAAAGCCTTCGGCGCGCAGGTTCTCGTCGACACGGACAAAACCCCGCTCATCCAGCGCCAGGCCGCAGTCGGCCAGCCACGGGTGGGCCCCCGCATTGGTGCACAGGGCAATTTCATCCAGTGCCAGGGTGCGATCGTCGTCACTGACCAGGCCCTCGTCGGTGACCGCCTGCACACGCCAGTTGCGGTGCACGGTAACTCCCAGCCGGCGCAGTTCACCCGCTACCAGCCGGCGTGCCAGTAGCGGGTAGCCGTCGGGCAGGTGCGCACCGCCATGGACCAGGTGCACCTCGACCCGCCCGGTATAGATCTGTTCTTCCAGCGACCATGCAATAGCCATGGCCAGCTCGCAGCCGCCGGCGCCGCCACCCACCACACCGATACGGATATGCTCGCGGCTCTTCAGTACACGCTGCTGCAGCTGCTGCCAGAAATGGTGGAAGCGGTTGATGGGTTTTACCGGCACTGCGCGCTGGGCACCCGGCAGGTTGCGGGCTGGGCCGGCGCCGATATCCAGTGAAACCAGGTCGTATTCCAGCTCCGGGCGGCCCTCCAGGGAGATGCGTCGGCTGACCGGGTCAATACGGCGTGCACGGGCACGGATAAAGCGGGCGCCCGCGGCGCGACACAGGCGCACCAGGTCGATATGGGTTTCGTCCAGCTGGTAGTGGCCTGCCACCAGCCCCGGCAGCATGCCGGAATAGGCTGTCTGTACGTCGGGGGACACCAGGGTCAGGCGCACACCGGGCAGGGGGTTCATGGCCCACATCTGCAAGACAATGGCGTGGGAGTGTCCGCCGCCGACAAGGACGATGTCCTGGTAATCAGGGTTCTGTTGCATGATCGCTCGCCGGGAAACCCGGGTGAGTGGTTGGTTGAGATAGACAGTCTATCTGTTCGATCCGAATTCGCATGGAAGTCGGGCGCATTATGGCGAAAGCCGGCGACAGCCGCCAAAAAAAATCGTGGCGCTGGTCTTTAATTACCGGGCACAAGTGCGGTTAGCGCTTGCACCAAATTCATTGCTCCCGCGCCAGTGTCATCAATAATGCCAAAGCAGTCCGCCCAGCAAAGTCCCGATCATGTCGCGCGCCTGCTATGGCTGGTGGTGGGAATTGTCGTGGTAACGGGCCTGCTTCAGCTGGTGTTGGCCATGGTGCTGGAACAGCGCCTGGAAACCTGGCTGGAGCAGCGGGGTTACCGCGCCGACATCGGTTACCTGCACCTGTCGATTGCCGACCTGCGTGTGGAAATCCACGGTGTGGAATTGCGCAATCGCGAGGGGCGCGGTTTGCGTGCCCGCGAACTGATGCTCGATTACAGCTGGTGGCAGCTGCTGCGGCGCCGTATGCATTTCCAGCGCGCCTGGCTGGATGGTGTTGAGTTCGACCTGGAATCGCGACCGGGAGAGCAGGTGCGGCGCATCTGGGAAGTCGCCGGCTGGGACCTGGGCGAGGGCGGGCAAAAGCGCGACCGGGATTTTCAGCTGTTGATCGACCAGCTCTATATCCGTGACAGCCAGCTCTGTTATCGCGCCCGCGAAGCCTGGAAGAAACCCAATTGCCTGCAATTCAGTCGCCTGTCGGCACAGGACTGGCGGCTGTCACTACACCGCGAGGGCGACACCCCCCTGCAGGTCGAAGTGGCTGCCGGGAAACTGTCGGCGCGTGACCTACTGGTGCGTGAACAGGGTTCCCGGTCGATCCATACGGTACTGGTAGGGCTTGACCTGACCGATGCGTTGTTTGCCCGGCCCGGTACCCGCATCACTGCCGTGGAACTGGTGGCGGATCGTTTTGGCAGTTGCCTGCCGCAGGAATGGGCCGATGCCTTCCCCGCCTTCGGGCGCATCATCGGGCACTGTGGCATCGCCCGCCGGTTACAGCTGGAGGGCGACCTGTCTTTCAGTTTCGGGTCCGGCGCGCAGGTCGGTTGGCTGCGTGGCAACGGCCAGGGCGTGATCCTGCGCCGCAGTGACCGGCGCTGGCCCGACTGGCGCGCGGAAACCCTGGACATCAACCAGATGGAATACTCCCGCAGCGCAAGCGCGCTCGCCTGGCAGCAGGGCGGTGCCACCGCGTTCGACTGGTGTCCGCCGGCGTGGCGCCGGCCGGGGATGCACTACTGCGTGCGCGCCGGCAGTATGAACCTGCCCGACCCCACCACTATCGACTGGCAGAACCGCCTGGTGATCCACGGTGGCCCGGTGGACCTGCGGCAGGTACAACTGCTGGATGTCGCTGGTGCCAACAACGACCCACTCACTGCCCACAGTGTTTTCGCCTCCTCCCTGGAATACCGTGGCAAGTCACGCCGCCTGTCCCTGGACGCCTTCCAGCTGGAAAGTGCCAGCGGCTGCCTGCCCGGGCGACTGTGGGGGATACCGGATTATTGCGGTCGGCTGGCGGGCCTGAAAACCCCGGAGCGACTCGGTTTTCGCTTCCCCGACAGCACCCGGGACCTGCCCCTGGGTGCCAGCAGTGGCCCCCTGCGCCTGGGGCAGCTGCAACTGTGGCAGAAGCCGGCAGCGGGTCGTCGTGGGGAGCAGAAGCAACTGCTCGAGCTGGAGGCATTGCGCTGGCAGCGGCTTAACCTGCTGGGTGGCGAGACGCCCTACCTGGTGCAGGATTTCTCGCTGGCACACCTGTCGGGTTGTGTCCCCGATGCTGCATTGCCGAAAGACCTGCGCCCCCTTTGCGGGCGCGCACAGCACCTGCAGGGACGCGGCAGCTTTGCCTGGCAGGGCGGCGAAGCGGGATACCTGGTGGCGGGCGAGCTGGTGCTGGAACGACTGCTGCTGGCCGACGGCCTGCACCAGCCCACCGGCCTACTGCTCACCGGCCTGCACGGGGGGCCGGCAATGTTGCGCCTGGCGGGCGGGGAGAGGGCCACTGGTCCTGGCACGGGGCGCGCCGGGGGAGGTGCGTCGCCGGGAAGCCCGGCTGGTGATGGCGAATTCGCAATCGGGGCAGAAAAGGGCCTGCTGCCGGAAGAATTGGCGCGCTCGCGCCGTGAAGCCGATGGGACGGAAGAGCCGGACGGCCCCGGCACTACAAGCCTTGATAACCCCAACCTGAAGGTGGAGGAATTCACGCTGGCGCAATTACAGGGGTGCCTGCCGCCGGCCTGGGAAGTATTGCTTTATCGCAATTCCGCCGGGATGCCCACCTGTTTCGAGATGGACAAACTCGAGCAGGAGAGCGAACTGCGCCTGGCCTGGGGTGGCGGCCTGTTACTGCAGGCCGGCGATACCAGTGCGGAGCGGGTACTTGCCACCACCCGCGGCGGGCGCGAGCTCCTCTACCTGGAGGCGCTGGAGATACCGGCTGCGAAGGTCCTTTTGCCTGCCGCCGGGCCGCGCCTGGTGGAACTGCCCGGCATGTCCCTGGAGGCGGCCCGCGGTTGCCGGCCGCGGAAGGGCAGTCGCGACACCGGGAACACGGCGGAATGCGCCCGGCTGGAAGACCTGGCCCTGGGGAACAGCTTCAGCATTCGCGCCGACGCGCGCCAGCTGGCCATGGACCTGGGTGAATCCCGGCTGGGACAGGCGCGGCTGCTGGGTGCCGAAGATGAGTACCTGGCGGGGATTGAAGACGCCCGTGTCGGCTTGCTGAAGCTCGACTGGTCGCGGCCGGACAAGATGCCCGACCGGTTACGTGCGCAGGACGTGGCAGTGGCAGAAGTCCACGGTTGCCTGCCGGAGAGTGTCTCCCTGCGGCCGGGATTGCCGCGCTGTGGTTCGGTCGACGATGTGAGGCTGCAGGGCAGTGACGACGCAGCCGAATTGCGACTGGGGGAAACGGTGATGAAAACATCGCCGGTGGCCCGGCCGCTGTGGCGGTTCGAGTCGGCGCGCGTGGCAGAGCTGGGGCTGGATGAGGAGGCGCTGTTGCTGCGCAACCTGGAGCTGCGGGAAGTGCAGGCCTGCGGCATGCGCGAGCTCTTGCCGCCGGCCGTGCGGGCGCGCGGGGTCGGCGACTGCATCGTGGCGCCGCGACTCGAGTTCACCGGTGTCAGCCGCATCGGCCTGGGCGCCGCGGCGCCAATGGTGGAACTGGCAGCGCTACAGCCGGAGCCAATCCGGCTCTGGCAGGAAGGCGGTGATTTCGCCCGTTTTGGCGTGGACCAACTGGGCTGGCAAAGGCTGCGCTGGAGCGGCGGGACAGAGCTGTCCGTCACCGATTTCCGGTTGGGCGGCTTTGTCGGCTGTGATACGGGTCCTGTTGCGCGGGCGGTGGAGCAAGTGGCGGAGGCGCTGGAACCCCCGGCCACCGAACCCTGTATCCGCCTGCGCAGCCTGTCCCTGCCGGGCCGGCAACAATTGTCGCTGGCGGGGCCATTCGGCAGCGATGGCGCCATCGAGCTGGACGGTCTGGTAATCAGTGGCCGCGCCGGGCGGCCGCTGGAAATCCGGCAGCTGCGACTGGACCAGCTGAGCTATGGGGGGGAGTCGCCCTTTATCAGCCTGGCGGGAGCCAGTGGGTGTCTCTCCGCAGACTGGTTCCCGGGTACCGGCCTGACCCCCTGCTACCAGCTGGGTGAGATCCGCGTGGAGCGGCGGGGCGTCGACCCGGCCAACGGTGCCAGTACCATTTACGGCCTGACAGTGGGGGAGGGCCGGTTCACCCAGGACGGTTTCCCGTCCGGGCTGCCTTCCGGGTTGCTGCTGTTTGACTCCCTGGGCGCCGACCGTGTGTATCTTGGCGAAGGCCTCTTCGCGGTCGATGGCCTGTTGCTGGATACCATCTCCGGTTGCCTGCCGAGGGGGTACGTGGCGCCGATCCACCACTGCTTTACCCTCGGGCGGCTGGATGTCGACGGCAGTTACCGGGCCGGGGACCAATACCTGCAGCTGGCAAAGCTTGATGCCAACGAGTTGCTGGTACTCGGCACCGATGGGCGGGAGCTGGTGCGGGCCACCGAGATCCATACCGCGCAGGCAGTACTGCGTGAAGGGGAAATCGGGATACCGTGGCTGGAGGCCAGTGAGCTGGGATTCCTGGGGCGCCACGAGGAGGCGCCCGAATTCAAGCGCCATGGCTGGGACAGTGAGGTGCGGCAGTTGCGGGCGGAGCAGGTAACCTATTCAACTGCAGCCAACGCGCTGGAGATCAGCGATCTTGAGATCGAGCGGCCCAAGCTGATCCTGTTCCGCGACAAGGGAGGCGACTTCCCGATTGAAGAGCGATTCGGGAAGCTGTTGGGAGTGGAGGGCGAACCCGAGCCCGCTACCGCGGAACGGCGGCCGTTCCGTTACCGGCTGCATCACGCCACCCTGCAGGGAGGACGCTTTACCTGGCTCGACCGGCAGGGGCAGTTCCGCGCACGGCTGCCTATCCGCCAGATCTACGTAAAGCTGGAAAATGCCGGCAATTATCCCGAGGACGACCCGGCCACGATCGTATTGAAAGGCCGTCCCGGCGGCTATGGCGAGCTGCAGCTGGCGGGTACGCTCGATTACCTGGCGACAGAAAAATGGAATGCCAGCCTGACTGCCAGCATCGCCAACGCCAACCTGATTCCCGCCACGCCGTATATGGCCAACCTGCTGGGCTATAAAATCCTGCAGGGCCAGCTGGATGCTGTTGTCGATATCATCATCCACGAAAACAAGGTGGACGCGGTGGCAGACATGCGCCTGAATAAAATACGGGTGCGCCGGGTGCGTGACAGCGATCAGCTGTCGGTGGAAGAATCAATGATTCCCCTGAACGTCGCTCTCTACCTGTTGCGGGACGGGAAGGGCGATGTCCGCTTCACCATGCCGGTGACTGGCAACCTCTACGACCCGAGTTTTTCCTTCAGCTTTATTTTCAGCGAGCTGTTGCAGCGCGCCATTCTCGAGGCCCTGTTCAGCTATTTTACCCCGCTGGGCTTTTACAGCCTGGGGCAACTGGCATGGCAACGCCTGATGGCAGTGGACTTTGACCCGATTGAATTTGCGCCAGGCAGCGCCGAGCTGAATGATGCCGCCAGGCGGCAGCTCGACGAGGTTGTGGAAACCCTGCAGGAAAGACCGGAGGCGCGTCCCGGTATCTGCGGCATTGCGAATGCCCGCGACTGGCACGCACTGGACCCGCAGACCACGCCACCCATGTGGCACAGTCGCCGGACACGGGAAACACTGTACCGGTACCCGCCGATTGAAAAACTGGAGGAACTGGAACGCCTGGCGCGCCGGCGCAGTCGCGCGGTGGCCCGGTTCCTGATTGAGGCCGGTATTTCCGCCGATGAATTTATCCAGTGCGCGCCCGATTACAACGGCCGGGATTTCGACGAGCCGCGGGTGGAGTTTTCCAGTTAGGGGCGCGCGGGCGTTGAATACCCGGCCGTCCACAGATAGTGCGCGGCAATTGCCGGGATTGGAAAACCCAATTGCCAGCTATGGTTGAAAAGCCGTTCATGTGAATGCAATTTATTGACGTGCGATCCACTTTGCGGGTTTTCCCGATTGTGGCAATACCTGCCAAGTGGCAGAAATCTGCAGCGCAAGCGCTCATCAAAGGGAGACGCCAACATGCCGAAGAACCTCGCCCAGAAACTGATCGAGTCACACCTGGAAAGCGGCACCCTGGAACCGGGCAGGCCGATCGAACTTAAGATCGACCAGACCCTGACCCAGGATGCCACCGGCACCATGGTGATGCTCGAATTCGAAGCGCTGGGGCTGCCGCGGGTCAAGACCGAGGTGTCGGCGCAGTATGTCGACCACAACCTGCTGCAGACAGACTTCAAGAACGCCGACGATCACCTGTTCCTGCAGAGCGCCTGTCGCAAGTTCGGCGCCTGGTACTCGCGCCCGGGCAACGGTGTCAGCCACCCGGTGCATATGTCCTGCTTCGGGGTGCCCGGCAAGACCCTGCTGGGGTCCGACAGCCACACCTGTGCCGCTGGTTCCATGGGCATGCTGGCGATTGGCGCCGGCGGGTTGCAGGTGGCCCTGGCCATGGCGGGTATGCCGTTCTCCGTCACCATGCCCAAAATCATGGGGGTGAAGCTGGAGGGCGAACTGCCACCCTGGGTCAGCGCCAAGGACATTATCCTGGAAATGCTGCGCCGGCATTCGGTCAAGGGCGGGGTCAACAAGGTCATCGAATATTACGGGCCTGGCCTGAAGAACCTCACGGCGATGGATCGCCACGTGATTGCCAATATGGGCCAGGAACTGGGCGCCACCTCCAGCGTGTTCCCTGCCGATGAAACGGTACGCGCCTTCCTGCGCCAGCAGCAGCGCGAGGACGACTTTGTCGAGCTGAAGGCCGACGAGGGGGCTACCTATGACGAGGAAGAGACCATCGACCTGTCTTCGCTGGAGCCGCTGATCGCCTGCCCCTCCAGTCCGGACAATGTGGTGCCGGTGAGCGAAGTGGCGGGCAAGCCAATCTACCAGAGTTATATCGGTTCCTCCGCCAACCCGGGCCTGCGGGATTTTGTGATACCGGCGCGGATGGTGGAGGGCAAACATGTGGACGAGAGCGTCTCGTTCGACATCAACCCCACTTCCCGCCAGTTGCTGGAGGAGATCAGCCGTACGGGTGACCTGGCGCGACTGCTCGAGGCGGGTGCGCGCCTGCACCAGACCGGTTGCGGTGGCTGTATCGGCATGGGCCAGGCTCCGGCCAGCGGCCAGATCAGCCTGCGCACGGTACCGCGCAATTTCCCCGGTCGCTCCGGCACCAAGGAAGACCAGGTTTACCTCTGCAGCCCCGAAACGGCCACCGCCAGCGCACTGCGCGGTGAGATCACCGATCCCCGCGATATGGATATGGACTACCCGCAATTCAGCGAGCCCGATGAGCTGCCGGATATGCGCCCGCTGCTGCAGCCGCCGCAGGAAATCCCGGTGGAAGTGGAGCTGGTCAAGGGCCCCAATATCCAGCCGCTACCGGATTTTGACCCGCTGCCGGAAACATTGAAGGGCCCGATCCTGCTGAAGGCCGGCGACAATGTCTCCACCGACGAGATCCTCCCGGCCGGCGCCGAGATCCTGCCGCTGCGCTCGAATATTCCCGAGATCAGCCGCTACACCTTCTCGCGCATTGACGAGCAGTTTTACGACCGTGCCATGGACCTGGATGGCGACAGTTTTGTGATCGGCGGTGAGAATTACGGCCAGGGTTCCAGCCGCGAGCACGCCGCCATTACCCCCCGTTACCTGGGTGTGCGTTGCGTGATTGCCAAGAGCATGGCGCGCATCCACCGGCGCAACCTGATCAATTTCGGTGTGCTGCCGCTGCTGTTCGACAAACCGGAGGATTACGACCGGCTGGAGCAGGACGCCGAGCTGGAAATCGACAACCCTGCCGACCAGCTGAAGGAGGGTGAGCCGGTGGAAGTCAGGGATGGCAAGAGCGGCGACACCTTCACCGTGGTACACAACCTCTCCGCTGAGGAAATCGATACCCTGAAACAGGGCGGGCTGATCAACAAGACACGCAAGGACCATCCGGATATCGACGCCTGATCCGGTCCCGCCCGGGGTTTATTCGCATGGAAGCGCTGCAGCAGTTCCTGGATATCGACTGGCAGCTGGTATTGCACCACGTGGTTGATATGGCCTGTGCCTATGTGCTGGCTTTGCCCATCGGCTGGGACCGGGAAAAGCGCGAGCGCTCTGCAGGCCTGCGAACTTTCCCGCTGGTGGCGGTGGCCGCCTGTGGTTACACGCTGGTGGGGTTCGCGGTGCTGGACTCCACCGGCGCCGAAGGCCGGGTGATCGAGGGGATCATCACCGGCATGGGCTTTATCGGCGGCGGCGCCATCCTGAAAAGCGTGTCCGAGGGCGAGGGGCGTGTGCAGGGCACGGCGACGGCGGCGAGCCTCTGGGCCACCGGCGCCATCGGCCTGTCGGTGGCCCTGGGCCGCATGGAGATAGCCATCGTGATCAGCGCGCTCACCTTTACCACCCTGCGGGTGGTGACATCGGCCAAGGAGCACCTGCCGGGGGTGAAAAAAACAGAGGATCCCGGCGATTAGGCGGTACTGCTGGTAAGCCGGTCCAGCCGCAGGCGCTCGCGGTGATCGAACAGGCGGCGCGAAGCCACGCTCACCGCGACAAAGGTGCCGAAGCCGGTGCCGGCGGCAATGGTGAACATGATCAGGATCTGGTATTTCACCGCCAGTGCCGGCGCCGTGCCCGCCAGGATCTGGCCGGTCATCATGCCCGGCAGCGAGACAATACCGGCCGCCGCCATCGAGTTGATGATCGGCATCAGCCCCGAGCGCATGGCTTCGCGGCGGATGCTACCGCAGGCGCTGGACCAGGTTTCCCCCAGCATCAGGCGGTTCTCCACCAGCTGGCGCTGTCGCCACAGCCCCTCGGTCAGGCGGTCCAGTCCCAGTGCCACGCCGGTCATGGTGTTGCCCAGCATCATGCCCAGCAGCGGGATTGCGTACTGTGGCTCGTACCAGGGCGTGGGCCCGATCACCGCCACCAGGGTGAGCACGGTAACGCTGAATGCCGAGACAAACATGGCGGCGGTGCCGATGGTAAAGCTCCAGCCGCCGCGCAGTCGTCGCTGCTGCCGCGCCATCACCTCGCGACCGGCCAGCAACAGCATACCCAGCCCCATCAGCGCCACCCACAGCAGGCTGCCGACGGAGAACAGTGCCTCCAGTACCAGGCCCACCAGCGCCAGCTGCACCGCCGTGCGTGTGGCGGCCACCAGCAGTGAGCCGGCCAGGCCCAGTCGGGCCAGGTAAATACAGGTGGCCAGCACCACCACCAGTCCTGCGGCCAGCGCCAGTTGCCACCAGGAGAGGTCAATCACTTCCATTCAGCGCTCCTCCAGCCGGCCATCGGCAATATGGAAATGCCGGTCGGCGACGCGTTCGATCTGCTCCTGGTCGTGGGCGACCCAGAGTGCCGGCAAGCGGCGTTTGTGAATGCACTCCACCAGCCAGTTTTCAGTGGCGCGGGTGGTGTCGGGGTCCAGGTTGGCAGTGGGCTCGTCCAGTAGCAGGGCCGCCGGTTTGAACGACATGGCCCGCACCAGGGCCAGGCGCTGCTTTTCGCCGGACGACAGGCGGTCCACCGACCACTCCCCCGCCTCATCACTGAAGCCCAGTGCGGCCAGCGCCTCGGGCTGCGGTTGTTGCAGGTGTTCCCCCACCGTATCGAACCACCAGGCGCTCTCGGCCGGCACCAGCATCACCTGGCGGCGCCAGGCATGACCACGCATTTCCCCCTGGGCCCGGTGCCCCAGCCGGGCCGTGCCGCCGTGGGGCTCCAGGTCGGCGATCGCCCTCAGCAGCCGTGTCTTGCCGCTGCCGCTGGCCCCGGACAGGCAGATGATCTCGCCGGGCGCCACCTCCAGGGAGGCGGGCTGCAGGAGGTCGGTGGAGAGCTGGTCGAGGGAAAGACGCTGCTCCTTCAAGGTAATTTCCCGCTGTCATGCCCGGGAGTCCGGGGGCTACACACAGCGCTTGGCGCGTCGGGGCGCAATGCCGGGTTATCGGAAAAAAATTTCTTTTTTTGAGTCATAAGTGATTTTTTGTTTCAATATTGGCGCTTATTTTAACTATATAACCTTGGGGTAATCACTATGTCCAAACTCAGCAAACTGGCTGCAATCCTTGTCGCCGGTGGTGTGGCCATGCCACTGGCAGCACAGCCAGTCGCCGAAGTCGGTGCGGTATACCAGGGCAGCTGGGGCTTTCATGGCGAGACCATCAGCCTCGACGCCGATGCCGCCGCGCTCAATGGCATCGCCGACAGCGGGTTCGGAATCGGCGCCAGCTATGCCGGTCGCAAAGGCATGTTCAACTTCTCTGTCGGCGGTAGCATTTTCTTTATTGATGACGAGGACGAGTTCTCCCAGGACGTGGAGAATATCGTAACCGGCGACCAGAGGACGCAAGATTCGAGCATCGATGCCGGCTCGCTGTATATCGACGGCGGCCTGGTGCACTCCTTCAGCGACCGTTTCGAGGCTGGCGTCAACGTCGGTTACCGATACTTTGATATCGACCGCACCATCACCAGCTGTACCGACTGCTACAGCGAGGATATCAGCATCGAGAGCGATAGCTACATCAAGCCATTCGCAAGGTTCCTGTTCACCGACCGGGTACTGGGCTCCCTGGCCTACTACAGCTACAACGGTGACAAGGGTGTGGAAAGCACGCTGCAGTTCTCCGCCGAAGTCCGTATGTAAGCGGTCGCCATGGGCTTTCCCGGGGGCAGTGATCGCTGTCCCCGCAAGTGCCAAAAACGGGTTGCCCAGGCCCACAGTTACTCCCGGCCTTTGAACCCTTCCCGATTCCTCGCCATAATCCGCCTCTCCCAGACAGAATAACGAGATTCACGCTGTATGACTGAACCCTCCGTCTACGAGGCGACCGAGCGCCTGCCGCTGAAGGAATATACCGAGAAGGCGTACCTGGACTACTCCATGTACGTGATTCTCGACCGCGCCCTGCCCAATATCGGCGACGGCCTGAAGCCGGTGCAGCGCCGTATCGTCTACGCGATGAGCGAGCTGGGCCTCAAGAACACGGCCAAGTACAAGAAGTCCGCCCGCACCGTGGGCGACGTGATCGGTAAGTATCACCCGCACGGCGACAGCGCCGTGTACGAGGCCATGGTGCTGATGGCGCAGTCATTCAGCTACCGCTACCCGCTGATCGACGGCCAGGGCAACTGGGGTTCGCCGGATGACCCCAAGTCCTTCGCCGCCATGCGTTACACCGAATCGCGTATGGGCAAATACTCCGAGGTGCTGCTGTCGGAGCTGGGGCAGGGCACCGTGGACTGGCAGCCCAACTTCGACGGCACCATGGACGAGCCATCGGTGCTGCCGGCGCGGGTGCCGAATATCCTGCTGAACGGCACCACCGGCATCGCGGTGGGCATGGCCACCGATATCCCGCCGCACAACCTGCGCGAGGTGGTGAATGCCACCGTGGCGCTGCTGGAGAACCCCAAGGCCACCGTGGCCGAGCTTTGTGAGTATATCCAGGGCCCGGATATGCCTACCGAGGCCGAGATCATCACGCCCCGTGCCGACATCCACAAGGTCTACGAGACCGGCCGTGGCTCGGTGAAGATGCGTGCGATCTGGAACCGGGAGGATGGCGATATCGTCATCACCGCATTGCCGTACCAGGCCAGTGGCGCCAAGGTGCTGGAGCAGATCGCCCAGCAGATGCAGGCCAAGAAACTGCCCATGGTCACCGACCTGCGGGACGAGTCGGACCACGAGAACCCCACCCGCCTGGTGATCGTGCCCAAGTCCAATCGTGTGGATGCCGAGCAGGTGATGAACCACCTGTTCGCCACCACCGACCTGGAAAAAAGCTACCGCATCAACATGAACATGATCGGTATCGACGGGCGCCCACAGGTGAAGAGCCTCGACAAGATCCTGGGTGAGTGGCTCAGCTTCCGTACCGTCACCACCCGCCGCCGCCTGCAATTCCGCCTCGACAAGGTCGAGAAGCGCCTGCACCTGTTGCAGGGCCTGTTGGTGGCCTTCCTGAATATCGATGAGGTGATCGAGATCATCCGCACCCACGATGAGCCGAAGCGGGAACTGATGGACCGCTTCGAACTCACCGACGTGCAGGCGGAATATATCCTCGACACCAAGCTGCGCCAGCTGGCGCGCCTCGAGGAAATGAAGATCCGTGGCGAGCAGGCGGAGCTGGAAAAGGAGCGTGACACGCTCACCAAGACCCTGGACAGCGCCCGTCGCCTGAAAACCCTGATCAAGAAGGAACTGCTGGCCGCCGCCGACGAGTTCGGTGATGACCGTCGCTCACCGATCGTGGAGCGCGAGGAAGCCAAGGCCTTCAACGAGGCGGACCTGCTGACCTCCGACCCCATTACCGTGGTGCTGTCCGAGAAAGGCTGGATCCGCTCCGCCAAGGGCCACGAGATCGACCCGGTGGCCCTCAACTACAAGGCCGGCGACGGCTTCAAGTTCGCCGCCCGCGGCAAGAGCAACCAGCCGGCGCTGCTGCTGGACAGCACCGGCCGCAGTTACGCCATCGCCTCCCATACCCTGCCGTCTGCGCGGGGCCAGGGGGAACCACTGAGTGGCCGCATCAACCCGCCCTCCGGCGCCACCTTCGAGGGCCTGCTGATGGGGGCAGAGGACCGGCGCGTGCTGCTGGCCTCCGACGCCGGCTACGGTTTCGTGGCCAAGCTCGGGGACCTGCAGTCCCGCAACAAGGCGGGCAAGGCCATGCTGACCCTGCCCAAGAATGCCCGGGTGCTGCCGCCCTGTGCCATCGAGAACCCGGACGAGGCACTGCTGGCGGCCGTCACCAGCGAGGGCCGCATGCTGGTATTCCCGGTTTCCGAGCTGCCGGAGCTGTCGAAAGGCAAGGGCAACAAGATCGTCAATATCCCCTCCGCCCGTGCGGCCAGCCGCGATGAGATCGTGGTGGGCGTGGCCGTGCTCGAGGGCAAGGCCCAGCTGGTCATTCACGCCGGCAAGCGTCACACCCGGATCAAGATCTCCGAACTGGACCACTACCTGGGCGAACGGGGCCGGCGCGGCAACAAGCTGCCGCGTGGGTTCCAGAAGGTGGACCGGGTTGAGGTCGAGGACTGAGCCCGCTCCGCCGGGAATGACAACAGCAACTCAAAACAGGCGCCAAATGGCGCCTGTTTTTTTGCATGTGGATACAGGGGATGGTTATATCTGGGCATATATGTCCAGATATAGGCATTGATGGTCAGATGTAACCATATGCCCAGATATGGCCACGCCTATTAATAAACTGTTATGTGTCTGTGAGCTAAGAGCGATCTATAAATGATATATCTCGAGCACAAAGGAAATCGAATTGCTAGCTTTAAGGTTTTTGAATCTGATCAGCCATGGCACATCTGCGAGTTTTCGCCTTTAGAGAGGTTTAGCGAACACGAAGAATTCTTCAAAGCGTTTCAGAAGGAATATCAAAGCAGAGAGGTTGGTAATTTCGATGAGCATTTTGGCAAGCTAGTGGCAAACAACTACAAGTTGGTTTCGGGTAGTAGAGAGTCTGTTCGCTTTACCCTATTGTTTGAAGAGGCGCACGTAAGGTTGCGAGCTCATTTTGTACAAAACACATAACAAGGCCAAGCACGCGGACTCGCTAACGCTCGCTCGGTGTTGGCGGCGTTAACTGTAAAAATATGGAAGAAATCGCACTAGGATCACTTAACTCGAAGTTCTATGAGAAGAATGGAGAAACTTACTACAAGATATCGCCAATACTCGGGCAACAAATTAACTTCTTTTTGGATGCCCCAGTGTCCGAGATCAAAGTACTAAAAAACACGGGTGAGGTGCTGTTGCTAAAGCGTGGCGGCCTAAAATTGAAGATGGCCTTCAAGCCATATGTGCCGGGGCTGTTGAAGCTACGAATATACCCTTTATATTTGGGCTTCATACCAATGGGGGTATATTTCTGTGAAATATCAGAAACCAATAAGAAAAGGCTGTTCCGTGCGTTCAGCAACAGTTAACAAGGCGGTGTTGTCGCCTTCGGCTGGGACTGCCATTCCGCTGGCGCTCCATGCCAGCCCCAAACCGCGGCGTTATACCTCACGTGGAATCGATGACTGAGAAAAAACTTACCATTCCAGCCGATTATGGTTGTTTAGCAATTCTTGATCCAGAAAGCTATGTCGGCTTCGTATCTGAGGATTGGGCTATTGAAGGATTAAAAAAGCACTTCATTGATCAAAATAAATGTGGCTCTCTAATCTCTTGGGGCTGCAGCTACGGAAATTGGATTGTTAAATTGGTTTTTGGTTCATCTAATGAGGTAGGGGTTCGATCATTCTTCTCCGGCCTTAAAACAAATGGAAAATTACTTATCACAACATACGATAGCTTAACGATGGCAGCTCAGTTCGAAGATGTTTCTCTTCCGGAGGCACACGAAGTCGAGCGGGTTATTGAGGTGGCGCCAGGCAGCTATAGAGTTACAGTAATTCAGTGCTTTAAAACTGAGCAAGCTGAGTCTGACGACGTGTTTAATCAAACAATACCGCATTACATAGTTGCATTAGAGCCGGTAAATGAAGAAATTCCCCCTATTAAGGACGTGCCGTGGTTCGAAGGCTATTAAGGCATAGCAAGGTGCTGCTAGGGACAAACCTACGCTGCGCTTCGGCTGCTGGTTATTAGGTCGTTAGATTCTGTCCGCCTCGGAGGGACTGGATTTTGGATCTTAGTAGAAATAAAATACTGAATATGAAGACGGTAACAAAGTAAAAATTAAAATTCCTATATCTACCAGCGGGGTGTGGGGCGGAATCTGTGGGCTAATCTTCCTACTACCATGGCGCAATAGCTGGATTAACCGTGGTTTTCTGCTGTCGCTGATGTCCGCCGGCATTTTGTTGCTGCTGCTTTTGCCGATGCGCGGCTTTGGTGTCGGTGTGCTGGTACTGGTGACACTGACGCCCCTGGTTATCATTCTGGTTTGTGCTGCAGGTGGTATTGCGGGCTCAGGCTGGCTGCGCGCACAGGGAAAATAATCTGGCTCAATTGACTGGCAACAGGATGCACTGTATGAAACGCACACTATCCATCGCAACATTATTGGCAACGTTCTCGCTGGGGGCAGGTGCTTCAGAGCAGGAGACCCGTCACCTCATTGGGTTTGGTGCCCTTACATTTGCCGACAATTGTGTGAAGTGTCACAAGATAGACGGCTATGGTGAGGAAGCGCTGTACCCATCCCTGCGCGATCCCGCGTTGCTGGCAAACAAGCCACTGCTCATTGACACGCTGTTGCACGGCCGCTCGGCACCCCGCCGCAATGGCGGTGAAGAGGATCTGATGCCGGCGCTGGAGTTTCTGACGGACCGCGAAATCTCGGCGATCATCGCGTTTATCACCAATACCTGGGGTGATGAGGTGTTGCTGGTGAGTGAAGGGGAAATCAAGGCGGCGCGCTGAATCGGCTCTACTGAACCGGGCGGAACGAGAGAGCGCTCTGCATAAACGGAAAAAGGTCGGCCCGGGGCCGACCTTTTTTCGTTTATGCAGCGGGTTACGCGGGCTTTCTTGCCAGCGGCTGACACATACAGTGCACGCCGCCACCGCCGGCGGTGATCATAGAAATGGACAGTGGAATTGCTTCTAAAAGGAAGGTGACCGTCAAAAATTTTTCATGTTACCGTGAAGCGTTGCTTCCACTCGCAAGCGCGATTGGTTGCGGACGTAAGCCTTACCTCACGGGAACGCGTCTTGCCGCATCTACTATCCCTTCCAGTAGTAACTTCACCTCCACACAGTTTGACGGGCCTCGCTTTCGCAGTGGGGATTTACTAGGTGCCAGGGGCGAGCTCATAATGTTCGCTGCGGCAAAATATAACAAGACGCCGAACGATACGCAGCGCAAGCGCTACGATCGTTGCCTATGTCGTTAGGGCGCCAAGTGATAAAAAGTACGAAAGTACTCGCGCCAAATACGAGATTTCAGCGTCAAAATTTTAACCTACTTGAAGATTTAGTTTTGCTCGTCTTGTTGCTGCAGTCTGCATTTGTGGTTGTATGAAGAATGTTCGAAACGTGTGTGTCTATTATCTGCAGTAATCTCCGCAGGCGCTGTGAGTACATATAGCATGGAAAATTAAACCGATCAAAGGAAAGATATCGTGACAATAAAGTTAATTGTATTTTCAGTAGTCACTATATTTTCTAGTTATTTGTATGCAGACAGTCTTTTTACACGTGAGTCAAAGGAGAACTGTAGGGCTAGTTGTTATTATTTTGATCAAGTCGGTAATGTTCTCTTACTTGTTTTAAAGGATGATGCTGGAGAGGTGGTGCAAACTAAATTTATATCAAATGAACTTCCCCCGGGGATTAGTCTTGATAATCCGAGCAATGTTTACCACTCTGGTCAATCTAAGGAATGGAGGCCTGGCGATACATCTGGAGCCGTCC
Source organism: Microbulbifer sp. YPW16 (assembly GCF_021290385.1). Lineage (GTDB taxonomy): Bacteria > Pseudomonadota > Gammaproteobacteria > Pseudomonadales > Cellvibrionaceae > Microbulbifer > Microbulbifer zhoushanensis. The sequence continues at coordinate 1,761,389 of NZ_CP089928.1, read as the reverse complement.
AGCCCCAGAGTACTTCTTCAGTCCATATCGAATTTGATTCAAGCGTTTTTCCATATAGTGGGGGAGCTCTAGGAGCTGTAGTAATCCGCCTTACTCATGGTTATGGAGGTAATGCATTTTTCTTTGAAGTATTTTCTTGTACTGGGAGTGAGCCAGAAAAGCTGGGGACAAGTGAGCGTGATTGGGATATAAGCACCCACCACTATCATGGGGTTTTTGGCACAAAAGTACATGCTGCAGTGGTTGCTCAGCTGAAGGTTAATGGAGTTTTGCTAGAGCCTTGCGCCTATTCTAATAACATTGAGATACCTGACCCAACTCCAAATCCGGAGATTTAGTTCGCAGTACCGCCTAACAAGCGACTGTGGTGCCAAACAGCCATTTTGAAACTACCTACCTGCGGCTTCTAGTGAGCCGGCCGAGGTGATTTCGTGACCCTAGATCCCGCTAACTGGTCCCTGACCACCAGTATTATATTGCTCTGTACAGCAGCTACAGTTATCGGCGTGTGTGGCGTGAAGTTGACGCACCGCGCCGAAATCCTCGCCCAGTGTACAGGAATGGGCCAGGCCATCATGGGCACCCTGTTTCTCGGGATGATCACTTCCGTCGCTGGAGTCATCACCTCGATAAATGCGGCCTGGCAGGGGGCGGGGGAGCTGGCTGTCAGTAACGCCATCGGTGGCATCGCCGCGCAGACTACCTTTCTTGTATTCGCCGACATAGTCTACCGGCGCGCCAACCTGGAACACGCCGCGGCCTCCGAACAAAACCTGTTTCAGACCGTGCTGGTCATGCTTATGCTGGGCCTGGCGATACTCGCCAGCGCCGGTCCCGGTTATACCATCGGTCATGTCGACCTGTTTTCTCCACTGCTATTAGCAGCCTATATTGGCGGCGTTCGCCTGTTGTCTGCCGCCGGAGACTACCCCATGTGGCAACCACGCCAGACCGCCCTGACCCAGCGCGAACCAACTGAGCGTGAGTCAGCACCTGTTGATCTCAGGCAGCTCTGGTTGACCTTCGCAGCGCTGGCCATGGTGGTGGCCGCGGCCGGCTGGGTCACCAGCCACGCCGGCATTGTCATCGCGCGGGAGTCAGGGCTGTCGCAGACAATTGTCGGCAGTCTGTTTACCGCCGTCGCCACCTCCCTTCCGGAGCTGGTTATTGCCCTCACTGCAGCCAGGCGCGGCGCTGTCACATTGGCTGTCGGCAATATTATTGGTGGGAACTCCTTCGACGTACTTTTTCTGGTCGGCTCCGATATTGCCTTCCGCCAGGGCTCTATCTACACCACCATCAACCAGCAGCAGACCTTCTGGCTGGCCATGAACATTGTCCTCAGTGCGATTATTATGATGGGGCTGCTGCGCCGCCAGGCCCACGGATCAGGAAATATCGGTTTTGAAGGGATTGCGGTACTGGCATGCTATTTCAGCGGGGTGGCATTGTTGTTCTGGGGTGGGTGAGCGCGCGTGCGGCCTGGCAGTGTTTTCCCCTCATTCCGGATATGGTGAGCCCTGTTTCCGAGTCGGGTGAGGCCGGGTAAGGGGAATTGAGTTGGCCAAGCAGTATAGTTTGAGAAAGCAGACTTGCCATTGATGCGCGATGCCATAGGCATGGTCGGTGCTTCCTGTGCAACTCTTGCCTGTCGACGACAAAGTTACGATTTCTCATTGGCGGATGGGGTTGCTGGTTATCAGCAATGACCTCTCGATTGACCTTTATCTCAGCAGGTTCTGTTCTCGGCTCGAGCCTGAAAAGGTGTGTTGCCATGATGCTCGACCGCATCGGGACTTCACTGTGCTGTAATGTCTTGTATCGGGGTGTTACGCCTTGACGAAATAAAGGAAATTCCTGGGGTTAGAGGATGAAACCACTTCTCGCTGCTGACGCGGAATCAAGCGAAGAGGCGTTAAGGGTGATCGCCCATATGCCGACCAAAAGCCTGCCGGTGCTAATGGGCAGTGACTTTGCCCGTGGACTGACAGATGCGGATTTTATGCGTATTGCTGTGTTCCTGGCCCATAAAAGCTACGGTGAGGGCGGTTGCCCCATTGGGGCGGTGATCATTGATAATTCGACCAGGCAGATCGTAGGGAAGGGGCACAATACCCTGGTTCAGGAAAATCACCCCTATAACCACGGCGAGACTGCCGCTATCAGGGATGCGGGGCGGATCGACTTCGGCCGGACAACCCTGTTTACCAGCCTGAGCCCCTGTGACGTCTGTGCGACCCTGATCTACATGCGGGGCTTCAGCCGCGTGGTAGTAGGGGATGTAACCAACGCGGCCGGCAATGAAGCGCTGCTGCGGGCAAAGGGTATCCCGGTCGATATTCTCGAGGACAGCCAGGGAGCAGGGCTTTATCGTAGATTTCGCTCCGAGAAACCTGACCTGGACCTTGAAGATTGGCGAGGGCTGGGGGCACTGCAGAAGGGACGCAATAGGCCACTGTGATAGTGGCCCTGGAAGCTCCCCGGCGATGACTGGCCGTTCAGGCAGTTTTCAGGCTTATCGACTACCCATCCAGCCAGTCCATGCGGATTTCCCTCCCCCCATTGCGAAGATTATAAGCAAGCTTATAATTGGCGCCCTTATCGGAGGGGGCATGACCGTAAACAACAATTCCGTCCAGCAAATTCCCGCTGTGGATTCCGCAACCCAGGATATAGCCGCGCAGATGAGCTTCGAGCTCCACAGCGCCGCACGCCTGCTGCGTCGCAATTTCGACCGCCGCGCCCGCGCCCATGACCTGAGCCGCTCCCGCTGGCAGGTGCTGTGGTACCTGTCGCGGGAGCAGGGTCTGAAACAGGCGGAGCTGGCCGAGCTGATGGATATTGCACCCATCAGCCTGGGGCGGCAGCTGGACAACCTGCAGGGGGAGGGGCTGGTGGAGCGCCGCCAGGACCCTGACGACCGCCGCTGTTTCCGCATTTTCCTGACCCGGGCGGCGGAGCCGGCACTGCAGGTGCTGCGGGGACTGGCCCAGCAGGCCCGTGCCCAGGCCCTGGACGGGTTCTCCACCGAGGAAGTGATACAGCTGCAGGGCCTGCTCAGCCGTCTGCGGGACAACCTGACGCGCGAGGAGAAGTGAGGTGGTAAAGAAACTGGAGCAAGTGGCCGGCAGGCTGGCCGAGCGCGCGCCGCGCCGCTTCGGGGTGCGCCAGGCGGGATTTGCCGCGGGCATCCTGGTGGCGCTGCTGGTGGCCGGCTGGTGCCTGTTCGGCGGCGGCAGCACCGTCGAGACCGAGAACGCCTATATCAAGGCCGACAAGATCGCGCTGGCGCCCGAGGTCAGCGGTGTTATCTCTATCGTTGCGGTGCGTCCCAACCAGCCGGTGAAGCGCGGCGAGTTGCTGCTGAAGCTGGACGACACCCCCTTCCGCCTGGCGGTGGAAGAGGCCGAGGCGCACCTGGCCCAGGTGCGCAACCAGCTGCTGGCCCGCCGTGCCGAGTACGCGGAGGCCGAGGCAGCGGTGGAGCAGGCGCGCAAGGATGCCGACTTCCTCCGGCGCCAGCTGGAGCGCAATGAGAAGCTGGGTAGCAAGGCGCTGTCCGAGGCGGAGCTGGACGAGTCGCGCCAGAAACTGGAACACGCCCGCGCCCAGATCTCCATCAATACCGAGAAGCTTTCCAGCCTGCGTGCGGAGCTGGGCGGCAACCCGATGATCCCGCTTGAGGAGCAGGCGGATCTCAAGGTTGCCCAGGCCAAGCTGGACAAGGCCCGCTACCAGCTGTCCCGCACCGAAATTACCGCCCCGGCCGATGGCCTGATCGCCAACGATGTGCCCCAGGTTGGGGAGATGGCCCCCGCCGGGGTGAGCCTGGTCAGTATGCTGGGGGGCGAGGGCATGTGGGTCGAGGCCAACCTGAAAGAGACCCAGCTGGCGCGCGTGCGTGCCGGGCAGCAGGCGGAAGTCACCCTGGATGCCTACCCGGGCTTTACCTGGCAGGCGCAGGTGGACAGCTTGAGCCCGGCCAGCGGCAGCGAGTTCGCGCTGATCCCGCCGCAGAATGCCAGCGGCAACTGGGTCAAGGTGGTGCAGCGGGTGCCAGTGCGCCTGCGCCTCTACCCGGCCAAGGACTCCCCGACCCTGCGCGCCGGTATGAGCGCCGAGGTCACCATCGACACCAGCGAGGACGACAAGCTGGTTTCCGCCCGCGTTTCCGGGGGTGACGGCAGCCGCGTTGTCCTGTCGGAATGACGGAAACCCGCCGCAGACTGATCACCGTGAGCATCATGCTGGCAACGGTGATCCAGGTACTGGATACCACCATTGCCAATGTGGCCCTGCCGCATATGCAGGGCAGCCTGGGCGCGGGCAGCGACCAGATCAGCTGGGTGCTCACTTCCTATATCGTGGCGGCGGCGATCATGACGTTGCCGGTAGGCTACCTGTCCCAGCGCTATGGCCGGCGCAAGCTGTTCCTGTGGTCGATAACCGGGTTTACCCTGGCGTCGATGCTGTGCGGCCAGGCGGGCAGCCTCAATGAGATGATCCTGTGGCGCCTGGTGCAGGGCGTTTTCGGCGCCGCCCTGGTGCCGCTGTCCCAGGCCACGCTGCTGGATACCTACCCGCCCGAGCGGCACGCCTCCGCCATGAGCCTGTGGGGCGTGGGGGTAATGCTGGGACCCATCCTGGGGCCCACCCTGGGCGGCTGGCTCACCGAGTACTACTCCTGGCGCTGGGTCTTCTACATCAACCTGCCCCTGGGCATCCTGTCCCTGGTGGGGGTCTATCTATATTTGCCCGGGGGCAAAACCGAAAAACCGCGCTTCGACGCCCTGGGTTTCGGCCTGCTGGCGCTGGCCGTGGGGGCGCTGCAGATGCTGCTGGATCGCGGTGAGCAGGTGCACTGGTTCGAGTCCCTGGAAATCCAGCTGTACGCCATCGCCGCGGCGCTGGGGCTGTACCTGTTTGTGGTGCACTCCATGACCAGCCGCAGCCCCTTCCTGTCGCCGGGCCTGTTCCGCGACCGCAACTATGTCTCCGGGCTCGCCTTCATTTTTGTGGTGGGCATCATCCTGCTGGCCACCATGGCGCTGCTGCCGTCTTACCTGCAACAGTGGAAAGGCTACCCGGTGGTGGCCACCGGCATGATCCTGATGCCCCGCGGGGTGGGGGTCATGCTGGCGATGCTGGTGGTGGGGCGACTGCTGAAGTATATCGACGGGCGGCTGCTGATCCTGGTGGGCATGGTGCTGGTGAGCCTGTCCCTGTGGCAGATGGCCGGGTTCAACCTGCAGGTGGGCCAGCGCGCCCTGGTGACCACCGGCGTGCTGCAGGGGTTCGGCCTGGGGATGGTGTTTGTGCCCATCTCCACGCTCGCCTACGCCACCCTGCCGGGCCATCTGCGCGGCGAGGCCACGGCGCTGTTCAGCCTGTCGCGCAACCTGGGCAGCAGTGTCGGCGTGTCGATCGTGATGGCGGTGCTGACCCGCAACCTGTGGATCAACCAGCAGCAGCTGGCGGAACGGGTGCAGGTGCCGGGGGGCATGCTGTCCGGCACGCCGTCTGCGGAGCAGCTGATGGCGGTGCCGCAGGCACTGGTGAACGAGATTTCCCGGCAGGCGGCGGAAATTGCCTACGTGAATGATTTCCAGATGCTGATGTGGATCAACCTGGCGGCCATGCCGCTGGTATTGCTGCTGACCAACCCGGGACGGGAGCCGCAGGCGGCCTGATAGGGTTGGGGTTTGTGACGAACTGCGGGGGATCCTGAACCGGGGCGAACTTGAGGTTCGCCCCTACGAATCACCAGCACTGAGTCGGCGAAGCTTGTGTTCGCCTGGTTGTGCGTTTGCCGCCCGGCGCTCCGCCGGACGGTCGCAGCCAGCGGCCGCTCCTACGCCACCATTGCCACTGTTATCGCGCCGGGACAACCAGGTAGGATTGGGCCGCGTAGGGGCGAACCTTGTGTTCGCCCGGTAATGCGGCCGCGTGGAAGGGGTTATTCGACCCGCTGCCAGCTCTGGGTGCGGTAGAAGAAGCCCAGGTAGCCGCGCACCTTGAGGGTGTTGCCCTCGCGCCACATCTTGCAGTCGTAGACCTTGCCCTTTGTGGGGTCGAGGATCTGCCCGCCCTCGTAAATATCGCCTTTCTTGACCATGCCGGTGATCACGTTCATACCGACAATCGGCTTGCCCTGGCGCTCACCCGGGCACTTGTCGCACAGGGTGTCGTCGGGCTTCATCAGCAGGTCCACCACGCGACCGTAATAGCGGCCATTACTCTCGTAGATTTCCACGATGGACTTGGGCTGCCCGGTCTCGTCGTCGATGGTGCGCCACTTGCCCGTTACTTCGGCGGCGGTGGCGCTGAACGCGAAGAGCAGGCCGGCGGCGAAGGTCAGCAGACTTCTCATCATCTTTCTATACCCGTGATTGTTGCTTCAGGTGACCACCATCTTACAACAGGTCACCACAGGAGCAGGAATCTGTTTTCAGTTTAGCTGCCAGCGGAGCATCCTGTTTGCCCGGGTTCAGGAAGAACAGCTGATGGGCATGTGTTTGCCCGAGTCCGGCGGGGCGGCGGCCCAGGTCTCGTGGTCCGGGTGTTCGTCGAACGGCGCCTGCAGCAGCCCGAACAGGGTCTCCAGGGGCCGGAAATCATTGTTGCCGGCGGCATCGATCACTTTCTGTGCCAGGTAATTGCGCAGGATGTACTTGGGGTTGGCCGCCAGCATGGCGCGGTTACGGCTGCGGCTGTCGCGCTGTTCGTGGGCCAGCCGCTGGTCGTAGTGGTTGAGCCAGTGATCCAGGGCCTCGTGCTGCGCCACCGGGATCAGCTCCTGCAGTGCTGCGGGCGGGCGTTCACCCCGGTAGTGGGCCAGTGCGCGAAAGAACAGGGTGTAATCGGCACCGGCCTGCTCCAGCAGTTGCAGCAGTTGTGCGCACAGTTGCTGGTCGGCATCATCGGCGCTCTCCAGCCCCAGTTTGCTGCGCATGCGCGCCGCGTATTCCTCGATCAGCAGCGGCTGGAATTCCTCCAGGCAGTCCTTCAGCGTATCGGCGCTGACAAAGTCCGAAAAGGCGTGGGCCAGGGCGTTCAGGTTCCACAGCACGACACCGGGCTGCTGCTCGAAGGCGTAGCGGCCGGTGTGGTCCGAGTGGTTGCAGATAAAACCGGGTTCGTAATCGTCGAGGAAACCGTAGGGGCCGAAGTCGAAGGTATCACCGATAATCGACATATTGTCGGTGTTCAGTACCCCATGGGCGAAACCCACTGCCTGCCAGCCGGCGGCCACCTCGGCGCTGCGGCGGGTGGCGAAGCGCAGCAGGGCCTCGGCCTGCTCTGCGGCGGGCAAATCGACTGCTTCGGGCAGGAAGCGCGCACAGGTGAATTCCACCAGCCGGTGGAGCGCCTCCAGTTGCCTGGTGTAGAACAGGTACTCGAAGTGGCCGAAGCGGACATGGGACTCCGCTACGCGGATGAGCATGGCGCCGGTCTCGATCTGCTCGCGGGCCACCGGTTCGTCGCTGCCGACAATGCACAGGGCGCGGGTGGTGGGGATGCCCAGCCCGTGCAGGGCCTCTCCAGCCAGGTATTCGCGAATGGTGGAGCGCAACACCGCGCGGCCGTCACCGAAGCGCGAATAGGGTGTCTTGCCGGCGCCTTTCAGGTGCAGTTCCCAGAGCCGGCCATCGTGTTCCACCTCGCCGAGCAGCAGGGCGCGGCCATCCCCCAGGTCCGGGTTGTAAACGCCGAACTGGTGGCCGGTATATTTCATCGCGAATGGCCGGCTGCCGTGGAACAGGCGCTTGCCACAGCCGAGCTCCGCCCACGCGGGATTACCGGCCTCGGCCGGGTCGATGCCCAGCCGCGCCATCACCGCCGGGTTGGCGTGGATAAGGTGCGGGCGCTCGAATGGGGCGGGATCGACCCGGCTGCCGAAGGCGTCGCCGAGATCCGCAAAGTGATGGCTGAGGGTGACCTGGTCCAGTTTTTTCATAGTGCCTTTAATTGTAGGGCTCCAGTAGCAGCCCCGGCGAACGTGACTGCCAGTGCTCCGCTTCCTGGTACAGCAGGTCCTCGATCGCCGGATTGCTTTCCAGCCACTGCCGGGACAGGCGCAGGCGGTAGTGTTCCCCGCCCGCACTGAGTTCCACGCCATCGAGGTCGTGGTCGGCGTGGTCGCGGTGCACGATACAGGCCAGTCGCAGGCACAACAACAGGTCGGGATTGGGGTGGAAGCCGTAATGCTCGCGCGGCGGCTTGATGCGCCCGCGCTGGTTGCGCACCAGGTGCGCCAGGTGCTCCTGCTCACTGCGCCCAAACCCGGCCAGGTCCGCCTTCTCGATCATATAGGCCCCCAGCTTGCGGGAATTGCTGTGGGACAGTGCCAGGCCCAGCTCGTGTAACTGTGCCGCCCACTGCAGGCGCCGCCGCTGGTCGTGGGGGCATTCCGGGCGCAGCATCAGCAGCAGGTCCTCGGCGGTATTCACCACGCGGCGTGCCTGGTCCGGGTCTATCTGCCCCCGCTGCATCATATCCGCGACGGTATCCGCGCGGCGGTCGCCGCCGTGCAGGCGCCCGGCCAGGTCGTGGACGATGCCCTCGCGGATCGCGTAGGGCGAAACCCGCATGCGCTCGATATCCAGCTCGCGGAACACCGCCAGCAGGATCGCCAGGCCGGCGGCGAATACCGGGCGGCGCTCCTCGTCGAAGTCCGGCAGGTCCAGGTCGGCGACGGTCTTGCAGGCTGCCACGCGTTCTGCCAGCCCCTCCAGCGCGTCGCGCTCGATGTCGAGCAGTTCGCCATTGTTCAGCACCCGCGCCACCGCCTTGATGGTGCCCGAGGCACCGATGGCCTCGGCGTTTTCGGCGAAGTGGCGCAGGCCCTGGAGTTCGGCGCTGGCGGCGCGGCGCGCGCGGGTAAAGCTGTTTTTCCTGGCGGCGTCTATTTTGCCGTCGGCAAAGAAGCGGCGGTTGTAGGCCACGCAACCCATGTAGAGACTCTGCAATTCATGGGGTACTTCGCGCCCGCGCACCAGTTCTGTGGAGCCGCCGCCAATATCCACTGCGCAGCGCAATCGTGGCGGGCCATCCGCGGCGGCGATGACGCCGGAGTAGATTAGCCGCGCTTCCTCGATACCGCTGATAATGTCAATCGGAACCCCTAGAATCGCCTCGGCCCGCTCCATAAAGCCATCGGCATTGCTGGCGGCGCGCAGGGTGTTGGTGCCGACTACCCGCACATGGTCCACAGGCAATTGTTCCAGCACCGGGCGGAATCTCTGCATGGCTGCCAGGGCGCGTTCGGCCACCTCCGGGTCCAGGTTGCGCTCGTCGTCCAGCCCCGCGGCGAGCCGTACCATGGCGCGGTCGGTATGCAGGCGCACCATGCGCTGGTCGCGGAATTCGGCCAGCAACAGGTGGAAGCTGTTGGAGCCGAGATCCAGTGCCGCGTAGCGTTCGGCGTCATGCAGCATTATTGTTCCTGTCAAAAAATTGTCATCTGAATGTAGCAAACTGCCCTACTATTATCCGGCGATACAATAAAACCGGGCCCGCCGTCACCTGCGAGCATTGCCAGTGGAGCCGGGCAGAATAATCGCTGTACGTAAAATACTGGCGCAGATACGCGAGCGGGGCAATGTGGATAGAGCTACAGGGTAGCGGGGGGCCTTTGCATCCGCCGCATCCATTCATTGCATCCACCGCATCCGCCGGGCCGTATCATCTCAGTCGCCCAAAAGAATCTAGCAAGTGGTACATGGTTAACAATACACCGGTATATCCCAAAGAGCTAAGCTGGCTCTCCTTCAATGAGCGCGTCCTGCAGGAGGTGGAGGACGAGCGCGTACCCATTATCGAGCGGGTGCGCTTCCTGGGTATTTTCTCCAGTAACCTGGACGAATTCTATCGTGTGCGGGTTGCCGATGTGCGGCGGGTAGCGACTTTTGCCAAGAGCGCAAAAAAGAAGCAGTATTTTTCCGAGCTGCTGGCCAGTATCAATGAGAGGGTACTGCGCCTGCAAAGGCGCTCATACGCTGCCTATACCAAGGTGCTCTCGGACCTGGGACAGCATAATATCCACCTGGTCAGCGAGAACCAGCTGACAGACAAACAGCGCACGTTCGTGGAGGAGTATTTTCACAGCGAGGTGCTGCCGGAGCTGGAGCCCTTCTTTATCGATGACCGGGAAAATATGCCGCTGCTGAATGAGGCGAGTATTTACTTCGCTATTTACTTAAAGCTGAAAGATGGTAGTGAGCGTTTCGCGGCCCTGGAGATCCCTACTGATACACTGCCACGGTTTGTGGTGATCCCGCCGCGGGAAGGACATCACGAAAAGGTTTATATCGTCCTCGATAATATCATCCGTGCCTGCCTGGTGGATGTTTTCCGCTATGTACTGCCCATCGAGCGTGCGGAAGCCTTCATGTTCAAGATCAGTCGCGATGCGGAACTCGAGCTGAGTGAGGAAATCACGCAGAATATCGTCGCGCGTGTGGCCAAGTCCCTGAAAAAACGCAAGCAGGCGGACCCGGTACGGATGGCTTACGATGCGGCCATGCCGGAAGTGGTATTCAACCTGGTGAAGAAAAAGCTGCGGATGGGCAGCTTTGACAGCTATACCCCGGGCGGGCGCTACCATAATTCCAAGGATTTCATGAAATTCCCGGCGGAATCTGCCCGGCATCGCTACAAGCCGCTGCAACCACTCGAGACCCTGCCGGAAAAGGAGAGTGTCTTCGGGCTGCTGAATGTCCGTGACCAGTTGCTCTACTATCCGTACCACGACTTCCGGGCGATCAGCAACCTGCTGATTTCCGCGGCCATCGACCCCCAGGTAAGGGAGATTCGCATCAACCTCTATCGGGTGGCCAGCAATTCCCGTGTGGTGGCCGCACTGATCAATGCGGTGCGCAATAACAAGCGCGTCGTGGCGGTGGTGGAGCTGCAGGCACGTTTCGATGAACTGGCCAATATTCACTGGTCCAACGAACTGCGTGATGCCGGTGTCGAGGTGATATACGGGGTGCCAGGGCTGAAAGTGCACTGCAAGCTGATCTCGATCCTGCGGGAGGAAAACGGCCAGCAACGATTCTACAGTCACCTGGGCACAGGCAACTTCAATGAGAGCACCGCGCGCGTCTACTGCGATTTCAGCCTGTTGACCAGTGACCAGAGGCTGGGGCAGGACGTGTACAACGTGTTCGAGTTCATCCAGTACACACACCAGCGTCCCGAGTACCGGCATATTGCCGTGTCACCCTATACCAACCGGCCGGCGTTGCTGTACGCCATTGACCGGGAAATCCAGGCTGCCGAGCGCGGTGAGCGAGCCGAACTGTTTTTCAAGTGCAACAACCTGGTGGACAGCGAAATCATCGCGCGGCTCTACCGTGCCAGTGGTGCCGGTGTGCGCATTCGCCTGATTGTGCGCAGCATGTGCTCACTGGTCTGCGAGACGCCGGGCCTGTCTGACAATATCGAGGTGATCAGCCTGGTGGACAAATACCTGGAGCATGCACGGGTGTATATGTTCCACAACGGCGGCGAGGAAGAAGTGTGGCTGTCGTCCGCAGACCTGATGACCCGTAACCTGGATCACCGGGTAGAGGTCACCTTCCCCATCTGGGACCAGAAGCATCGTGATACGGTGCGGGAGATCATGGAGTTGCAGTGGCGTGACAACCGCAAGGCCCGGATACTCGACCGCGACCAGAGCAACACCCGAATCGCCGGCCACGGTGCCCGTGGCTGCCGGGCGCAGGATTCGGTCTATCGCTTCCTGAAGAAAGCCCAGGACAGGCTGCCGCTATCGACTGAAGCCGACCAGGTGGCCGCGACTGAATGAGAAGCGGTAACGCTTGCCCACTTTCAGCCGGTCGCTGCACTTCGACTGGATCGTGATACGGGGGTACTGAGGGGTGACCACCCAGGTGCTGAATTCATTGCCGGGGCCGCGCTCGATCAGCCAGTAGTGATCCCCCGCCGCGCAGTCGCCGGAGGCACCGCACTTGCCGTAGCCCCATACGTAGGCGTAAACGTCATACTGGGCGGGGTGTTCACTGGTTTCCACGAAGGGAGTATCCCGGTCGCCGGTGGTGCGATACAGGCGGGAGAAGCTGACCTTGCGGAAGCCACGCGCCGGGGCGTCACAGCTGGTGGTGTGCTGCTTGGCCACCACCCGCGCATGCCCGCGGTCGCTTTTCTTGCCGCCATTCAGCTCGCTGGGCAGGTAACCGCAGCCGGGACCAGCCACTGCCATGATGCCAACCAATAATGCCGCGCCGTAAAACTGCACAGTCAACTCCTGGTACGGTTTAGATGCGGGGCGCCTCCCGGGAGAGCCCTGTCCCTTTCACTATAGCCGCTACCGGGTGCTGTTATTGCGCCTTCGCTTTCTTGCCGGAGCGACGCCTGAAGCGCCATTTGCGGCGGTAGGGGAAGGCGCTTTCGATATGGCCGTCGCGGATGCGGTCCTGCAGGCGCTGCCAGTAGCGGTAGTCGTAGAGGTCGCTGTGCTGTCTCTCGAACGCCTTCCGCGCAAAAGGGTTGCCGGAGAAAAACAGCCGGAATTCCTCCGGGAATACGTCTGCTTCGGCCACGGTATACCAGGGCTGGTCAGACAACTCCTGCTCTGCGGTCTGGGGTTCCGGAATCTTGCGGAAGTTGCATTCGGTCAGCGGGCACAGCTCGTCGTAGTCGTAGAACACCACCCGGCCGTGGCGAGTGACGCCAAAGTTTTTCAACAACATATCACCCGGGAAGATATTGGCGGCCGCCAGCTGCTTGATGGCGTTGCCGTACTCCTCCATGGCCTCGCGTACCTCCTCATCACTGGCGTCTTGCAGGTAGAGGTTGAGTGGCTCCATGCGCCGCTCCACATACAGGTGCTTGATGATCACCCATTTGTCGTCGATCTGCAGCTTGGAGGGAGCCAGCTCCTGCAGCTCTTCCAGCAGCTCGTCGCTGAAGCGGTTGCGGTAAAAAATGAAATTGGTGTATTCCTGGGTATCCGCCATGCGCCCGACCCGGTCTGACCGGGATACGAACTTGTACTTGTCCTTGACGATTTCCTCGGTGACCGTCTTGGGCCGGTCGAACCTGTCCTTGATGACCTTGAATACTACCGGGTAGGAGGGGAGCGTAAATACGCTCATCACCATGCCCTTGATCCCCGGGGCAATGATGAACTTGTCATTGCTCACCTTCATATGGGCCAGGATATGGCGATAGAACTCGGTCTTGCCGTGCTTGTGGAAGCCGATGGAGTTATACAGCTCCGAGCGCTCCTTGAGTGGCATGATGGTGGAGAGGAAACGCACGAATCGCGACGGGATGGGGGCGTCCACCATGAAGTAGGAGCGGGTGAAACTGAAGATAATGCTGGCGGAATCGTTACTGTAGAGCACCGTGTCCACGAAAATGGCGCCGCGGCCATTGTTCAGGCACGGCAGTATCAGCGGGATCACCTCACCACCGTACATCAGCCTGCCCACCAGGTAAGCGGCCTTGTTGCGGTAGAACACCGACTCCAGCATATCCACGCGCAACTGTTTTTCATCGGTCACGTGGGAGAGTGGCCTGGCCCGCAGGGCCTCACAGATATTCTTGATATCCCGCTCTTGGTTCTCCCAGGGGATCGAAAAACCATAGTCGTTGAGGATGTCCTCGATCATGCACTCGAGGCCGTGCTTCCCGCTGTAGCTGATATAGATGCTGTAGTCCCGCAGCGGCTTGTCGTCCGGTGGCCGGGAGGGTTTCACAAACAGGTTACTGTCGTGAATATGGGCATGCTCGAACTGCTTGCAGAAAACCGAGTTGAAGAATGTCTCGGCAATTTCATAGTTGCTGTGGTTGGCGATCAGCTGGGCGAAAGTGGCGCGGGCCTCGCGCCACAGCTGCAGCATGGTGGTGTCCTTGCTGGTAACCGAGTGCACCAGCTTTACCACCTGGTTGACCTTGGTCTTGTAGAGGTCGATGCGCTCCTTGTTGGCGTGGTGGACGCCCTGCCAGGCGGCAGTCTCAAAACGTGCCTTGGCCCCCAGGGTAATATTCTGGAAGTCCGCGAAATAGGCGTCGAAGCCATTGAGGATGGTCTTGGCGATTCGCCGGGCTGTCGGGGAGTGGTTGGTCATGCACTAGACTTCGTATTTCAAGGCCATTGCCGTAGGAGCGGCCCATGGCCGCGACAGTTCCCGGTCCCGGGTGGATCGCGGCCATGGGCCGCTCCTACAAGTGATTCCTAGCCGATAGTAGCACGGTGCGCCGGAGCAGCCATTGAACGATTGGATCAGCAGCTTTGTCTTTTTCTTTGCCGTAATCGACCCAGTGGGCACGCTGCCGGTGTTTATCGCCGTGACGGCGCGGCATGCGGAATGGCAGAAGCGCAAGATCGCGATCATCGCGGTGCTGGTAGCCACCGGTATCCTGCTGTTCTTCCTGCTCGCCGGCCAGTACCTGCTGGAGACCATCGGCGTGCCCCTGTCGGCCTTCCAGGTGGCCGGCGGTGTGGTGCTGTTCCTGTTTGCCCTGACAATGATTTTCGGTGAGGGCAAGCCGGAGCAGGAAGTCGAGATCGCCAGGAGTGGCCACGAGACGGCGATATTCCCGCTGGCGGTACCTTCCATCGCCTCGCCCGGGGCCATGCTGGCGGCAGTGGTACTGACCGACAATTACCGCTTTGACCCGATCCACCAGATGCGCACCGCCACTTCAATGCTGGCGGTGCTGGGGATCGTCCTCCTGTTGCTGCTTACCGCACAGTGGATTCACCGCTGGATTGGCAATGCTGGCGCCAGTATCGTCAGTCGGGTCATGGGGCTGATCCTCGCATCGGTTGCCACCACCAATGTGCTGGTGGGAATCCAGCAGTTCTTTTCCATCTGAGTGCCGACCGCGATCCATTTACGAGCCAGCAGCCAACCTGTCAGCTTCCCACTACGCCGCCATCTTTCCGGCTGATCGCCAGCACACTGGGCCGCGGCGGCAAGGCCGGGTCATTGTCCGGCCAGCGATGCATGGGGTTGTCGAAGCTTGAGCGGCCACCGTCGGCGGGATGCTGCACGGCGATAAAAAGGGTGGTGCCATCGGGGGTGAATTCCGGCCCGCACACCTCGGCGCCCTGCGGGCAGCCAAAGAAATGTTTCGGAGCGGCGCGTAATTCACCTTCGGTGGCCATGGCCCAGAGGCCGTCATGGAAGCCGAAGTCCTCGCAGCCGTCGGTGGCAACCCACATATTGCCGGCGTGGTCGAACGCAACATTGTCCGGGTTGGCGAACCAGCCGTGCGGCGATATAGCCCCGGTCACCTGCTGGCCGTAGGCGCCGCGCTCGTTCGGGTCCTCGGCGTTGGGGTTGCCGCCGAGCAGGAAGGTATGCCAGCGGAAAATGTCGCTGGTGTGGTCGCGCTCGCCATCCCGGCCCGGCGGTACGATTTCCAGCACGTGGCCGGCGGCATTGCGTGGGCGGGGATTGGCGGCGTTGGTGTCGTCGGCGCCGCGCCTCTTGTTCTTGGTCAGCATGACGTAAGTGCAGTCGTTGACCGGGTTGGTCTCCACATCCTCCGGCCGGTCCATGGGCGTGGCGCCCAGCAGGCTGGCGGCGCGGCGGACGTCTACAAGGACGTCAGCCTGGTTGCGGAAACCGTTTTCCGGTGTCAGTGGACCCTCGCCAAAGATCAGCGGCAGCCAGCGGCCGCTGCCGTCGGCATTGAATTGCCCGGCAAACAGGGTGCCTGCCGTAAGCAGGTTGCGATTGGCCCGGTGGTTTCCGGGGCGGTAGGCCTCGGCGGAGACGAAGCGATAGACGAACTGGCCCTCGTCGTCATCACCACCATAGGCCACCACTGGCTGGCCTGGCTTGCAGGCCAGGGTAAACCCCTCGTGTTCAAAGCGTCCCAGTGTGGTCAGCTTGCGCGGGCGGGATTCCGGGTCGTAGGGATCAAATTCCACCATCCAGCCGAAGCGGTTGGGCTCATGCGGCTCGACGCCGATATCAAAGCGCGGGTCATGGTCACCCCAGTTGCGATTGTCCGGGGCAATGCCAAATGCATGGTGATTGCGGGCCTCTACCGGGTCGGCAATGGCGTCCGGGTCTCCCTGGAAAGCGCCACCGAAGCCCTCTTCGGCAATCAGTACCGTGCCCCAGGGGGTCTTGCCGCCGGCGCAGTTTCCCACGGTGCCGAACACCCGGGTGCCACTGGGGTCGGCGGCGGTCTGCAGGCGCGGGTCACCGGCGGCGGGGCCGACGATATCCATTTCGGTGCCGAGGGTGATGCGGCGGTTGTAGGGGCTGTCCAGCACTGCCTGCCAGCCAGCCGGGGTTTTCTCGATCTCCACGATGGCGTGACCACAGGCGGCCTGCTCGATGGCCACATGTTCGGCGCTCACGCCGCGGGTGGCGCTGTACTCATCGTTGTAGCCAGGAAACATCAGGTGCGGCTGGGTGTATTCGTGGTTGACGCACAACAGGCCGCGCTTGCTGCTGTCGCTGCGGCAGTGCCTGTCCCCATCCCCCGGGCCGGCGTCCTCGGCCAGTGGCATAAAGGCAATGAAGTCGTTGTTGTAACCAAAGCGTTGCTGCTGCTCTGCCGCGGTCAGCCCTTCCGGGTCGAATACACCGGCCCCCGCCTCGATGGGATCCCCCCAGCGCAGCAGCACGTCGGCGCGATAACCCTCAGGCAGGTGATGGCTGGCATCCAGGCCGTGGGGGACCTCGGTAAAAGTCAGCGAAGCCCGGTCAAGCCCGGGGCTTCGATTGCACGCTGATAGCAGGCCACTGGTGGCACCGGTTGCACCGAGGGCACCTATCGCTTTGAAGAGAGTGCGGCGGGACGGGTCTGGCGGCAGCTTTTTCATTTTGTCTCCGGCTCTTTCTGTGACAGTGACCAGGGCTCGCTGTCACAGATTTGCAACCTCATAGTAGTTTAGTGGGCATCGGAGTCTGCCAGTGTCCCGTGACAATTCAGTGAACGATCAGTGATGCCTGCGGTGCCACAATTTTCAACAAAATGTCACCCAACAGTCACGCCCGACGTCTAACCTGCGCCCCATCGAACACCTGCCATAAAAAGGAATGGGGACCTTATGAAAAACCGATCGACCCGGGTCGCACTCGTTACACTGCCGCTAACGGCAATCGCTGCTGCGGTTATTTCTGTGAATGCAGTGGCACAGGCTGGGGAAGGCGCCCTGGAAACCATCGAGGTGACTGCCCAGGCGGCCAACGCCAGCAGTGATATCGAGCGCCAGCGCCGCTCCAACAAAGTTGTTGCGGTGCAGACTTCCGATGCGATTGGCGAATTGCCAGACGCCAACGTCACCGAAGCACTGCAGCGCATGCCAGGTGTATTTATCGCCCGCGACCAGGGGGAGGGGCGTTTCGTCGGTGTGCGGGGTATCGACCCGAACCTGAATGCGGCGACTATTAATGGGGTCAGCCTGCCCGCGCCGGAAACCGACAGCCGGGCCGTGGCCATGGATGTGATCCCCTCCGACCTGCTTGCCAGCCTGGAAGTATTCAAGACGCTCACGCCGGATATGAGCGCGGACTCCATCGGCGGTGCCATTGAGATCAAGAGCCTGAATGCCCTGGACCAGGATGGCCAGCAGTTCAAGCTGAGTGTCGAGAACAGTTACAGCACGTTGCAGGAGGAGAACAGCCCGAAGCTTGCCGGTACCCTCACCAGGGTATTCGAGCTGGATGGCGGTCGCGAGCTGGGGGTAGCGATTGCCGCGAGCCACCAGGAACGAAAATTCGGCTCTGAAAATGTGGAGACAGATGGCATCTGGGAGGAGCTTACCGCGGAGGATGGCAGTGAGGGCTTTGGGGCCGCCGAGATTGAGCAGCGCGATTACACCGTGACCCGCGAGCGTACCGGCCTGGCCGCCAATTTCGACCTGAGCCTGGGCGAGACCAGCCTGCTTTACCTGCATACCCTCTATTCCGATTTCTCCGATGAAGAAGAGCGCCAGCGTAATTCCTGGAAGCTGGATGAGGAAAATGATAATCCGGCCACTATCACAGCCAGCTCTGCGGTATGGAACGACGCGGCACTGGAAAAGTCGTTGAAGGACCGCTTCGAGGAGCAGCAGATCCTCTCCATGGTCTTTGGCGGAGAGCATGACCTGGGTCAATGGGGCGTTGAATATGCGCTGGGCTACTCCCATGCCGAGGAAGCCGAGCCACACCGCCGCGATACAGATTTTGTACAGGAAGGCTTGCAGCTGGGCTACACCAGTGCCGGGGAAAAACCCACCCTGGCCATCGGTGCTGGTGATGTCGAAGCGGCGATGGATGCGTCCAATTACAAGCTCGACGAGATTGTGATCGAGGACAATTTTACCGAGGATGAGGAGGTCAGCTTCCGCATCGATATCAGCCGCGAAATACAGCTGGCCGGTAACCCTTCCGAGCTGAAATTCGGTTTGCACGAGCGACGCCGGGAAAAGACCGGTGACCTGAATGCCGTGGTTTACGACGATTTTGGTGGCGACTTTACCCTGGCTGATTTCGCCATGAACAATGTCGACTACAGCCTGGGCCGCTTTGGTCCCGGGATTAATATGGGTGGCCTGAATAACTTCATCGACGCCAGCCTGTCCAGCTTTGCAGTGGATGAAACCGATACCGCCCTGGACTCTGCACGCGACTATGCCATGAACGAGGATATTTCTGCGCTGTATGTCATGAACAGCATTGAGATGGACCGTGCCCAGTTGGTATACGGCGTTCGCTACGAGTCGACCGACTTCTCCGCCGCGGGAAACCAGGTGGTTGAGTCCGGTGAAGCCATTCCCGGTGCGGAGCAAGTTGCCGAAGACGTTTATGTTTCCCCGGTGAGTTTTGCACAGGAGTACAGCAAGCTGTTCCCGAGTGTGAACTTCAAGTACGACTATAACGATAATATCGTTCTGCGCGCCGCCTATACCGAGTCCCTGTCGCGACCCGCGTTTGGTGCACTCAACCCGTCACCGGAAACCATTGAATACGATGAAGGCGAGCTGGAGGTGGAAGCAGGCAACCCGGCACTGGATCCCTATGAAGCGCAGAACCTGGACTTCACTGCGGAGTATTACGCCGATGCCCTGGGCATGTTCTCAGCGGGCATTTTCCACAAGCGTATCGATAACTTTATCGTGACCGCAGACGTGGCCAGCACTACGGACTTCAGCCGCTATGTGGGCAGTCTGCCGGTAGAGGACGCGGAAGTCCTGCAGTCGATCAACGGCGACACTGCAACCCTGACCGGCGCCGAGCTGTCATGGACCCGCGGTTTCGATAACGGCCTGCTGTTGCGTGCCAATGCCACCTTCGCAGACTCGGAAGCCAGCCTTGGCCCCGGGGCTGGTGCCGGGCGCAACGACGAGATATCACTGCCCTCACAGGCAGATATAGTGGGCAACTTTATCGTTGGTTACGAGCGCGATGCACTGAGCCTGCGCCTGGCCACCACGTTCAAGGGCGAGCGCCTGCTCGAAGTGGACCTGGAGGATGCCGCGGGAGACCGGTATGAATCCGACCACATGCAGGTAGATTTGTCGGCCAGGTACCGCTTCAGTAACGGGCTCCAACTGACCTTCAGCGGTGTCAACCTCACCGACGAGCCGTTCTTTGTCGAGAACTCTGGCTATAACGGCCAGTATGAGGAATATGGTCCCACCTACGCGCTGGGCCTGACTTACAGCACCTTCTAAAGTCTAGAGTCGGGACAGCAGCGGGATAGAGCCGGGAGCGAATAGCAGCAGAAGCCGGGCCCCCGGGTTGGGGACCGGCTTCCTGTTGCTGATGGGTTGTAACCTGCCAGCCGTGGACCGGGGCAGGAGCTGTCGACAGGTCCTGCCGGCCCCATTCGTTTTTGCCTGCCAGTTTTATTTGCCTGGATTTTGGCGCAAGTTCGCTCATCATTTTGTTTGCTCGCCCCTGTCATTACCCCGACCAGGGACCCCTCGGGCAGCTGGTGGTCACGGGACTATCCCGGCGCGGCGCATAGAGCCCCGCGGGTCATTCTTTTGCCACAAAGCTGGCGTAAATTTGTCATATTCTTAAAGATACTTTGCGGAAAAACGAAGACGATGGCACTCAATATTCTGTCGAAAATCGCGCCGGTTGCCGCTGTGGTGGTGTTGCTGGCGGGCTGTGATAGGCGACCCGGAGAATCCGTGCAGAGCTCGCCCCAGGCCCTCCAGGCTTCCGGCACCCTCGAGCTCTCCGGTGTGGTTTCCAGCCAGGTCGCCCCGTTGGCACTGGGTGGGGAAAATTACCTGCTGCTGGCGAGCGAGGTGCGTGGCCTGGTCCTGCTGCGGGAAGACGGCAGCGAGGCCGCTTCCCTCGATGGCGGCAGTGTCGAGCGCTTTGCCGTGCAGTCGCGCGCGGACGGCAGCTGGCTGGTCGCGGCCTTCGATGAGGACGACGGCCAGGTGCACCTGCGATCACTTGAAGTCGAGCCAAGTAGCGGCCAGCCGGGGATGAAATACCTGGGCATGCTCAAGGTTGCGGCACCGCAGACAGCGCTGTGCTTCTCCCGCCAGGGCAATCGCTCCCACCTGTATACCATCGATGAAAATGGCCTCGGCCATGAATATGTGGTTCACCCGCGCGACCAGGCCTGGTTGTTCACCGAGCTGCGCCCGCTGCACTTCGGCCAGCAGGTCAACAGCTGTGTAGTGGACGACCAGCGCCAGCGGCTGCTGGTATCGCAGCCGCCGCTGGGGGTCTGGAGCCTGAATGCCAGTGCGGAACGCGACGAGGAACGCGCGGTATTTATTGCCGGCGATACCCTGGGCGAGCAGTTCGGCGGTTTGTGGCTGGACGCCGACCGGGACCTGCTGTGGCTGGCCAGCGGCGACCGTGTGGAAGCCTTTCCACTGTCAGGGCCGCGGGGCGAGGCGATCTATAACCGCGCGTTGCAGGAACTGGAACCGGTCTCCATCGCACGGCAGAGCGATGCGCTGTTTGCCCTGGAAGAGGAAAGCAATGCTGTACAGCGTTATGCGGTGCAGCTACCGGAGCCCGGGCCTGCGGAAGAGTCACCGACTGCGGCAACCGCCGCACCGCAGATCCCTACCGTTGGCGCAAGGGCACAGACAGTACCGGTGGCATCCGGTGGCGATGCCGCCGATGACCCGGCAATCTGGGTCAACCCGAAGGACAGCAGCAAGAGCCTGGTACTGGGAACCGACAAGAAGCGCGGCCTCAATGTATACAACCTGTCCGGCCGGCTGCAGGAACAGTTCGTTGTCGGGCGGGTAAACAACGTCGACCTGCGACCGGTGGACAGCGGCCGCTTTGCTGCACTGGCGGCCACGTCGAACCGAACCACGCCGGGCGTAAACCTGTTTGGTATCCACCGCAGTGGCGATGTGGAACACCTGGGGTTACGCGAGATGGGATTGCAGGACCCGTATGGCCTGTGCATGTACCGCAACGACGGGCGCACCATGGTATGGGTATCGGACAAGGATGGCGCCCTGCACCTGGCGGAGATCGAGCTGGGCGATGACCCGCTGGAATGGCAGTTGCAGCCGCGGGCAAAACTGCCGGTGCAGAGCCAGGTGGAGGGTTGTGTCGTGGATGACGAGCGTGGCGTATTGTTCTTCGGTGAGGAGGACCGTGGTATATGGCGCCTCGATATCGCCGCATTCCTGGCCGGCAATGCGCAACCGGAATTGCTGGTGGAAGTCGATGACCGGCAGCTGGTGGCGGACGTGGAGGGTATCGATATTTTCCACGATGGAGAACGCGGGTACCTGGTGGTCTCCAGCCAGGGCAATGACAGCTACGCCCTCTATACCCGCGACGGCAGCGAGTTTATCGGCCATTTTCGGGTCGATATCAACCTGGCGCTGGGTATCGACGGGAGCTCGGAAACCGATGGCCTGGCAGTGACCAGTGCGGCCCTGGGCGACGACTACCCGGGTGGCCTGCTGGTGGTGCAGGACGGGCGCAAGCGCATGCCCGCGGGGCCGCAGAATTTCAAGCTGGTGTCCTGGGCGGATATTGAGGAACAGCTGCAACTGCAGTAACTTCTCCTGTCGGCCCTGTGATGTGTTGGTCGCGGGGTGGGCTGTGATGGATAACCCGGTGATCACCTATGGAAATCGAAGAGAAGATCCCGCTGCTGGAAGAGATACTGGCTGACTGGCGGGAATGTATTGGCCCGGAATACCCGGGCTACCGTAATCACGTCTACCGCATGCTGCATTTCTGCTTTGCACTGCGTGAATGCAGCGAGGAAGAGCGGCAGAAGCTGGTGATTGCCGGCGCCTTTCACGATATCGGTATCTGGGTCGATGATACCGTCGACTATCTCCCGCCCTCTATTACCCCGGCGATGCAATACCTGAAGCACAACGGTCGGGAAGGCTGGTGCGACGAGGTGCGCCTGATGATCAGCGAGCACCACAAACTGCGCCGGTATCGCGGCGAGTACGCACCGCTGGTGGAACTGTTCCGCCGTGGTGACCTGGTGGATTTTTCCTGCGGCCTGGTCCGTTTCGGGCTGGACGCCGGTCTGGTGGAAGAGGTGCGTCGCGCTTTCCCCAATGCGGGTTTCCACAAAAGCCTGGGCAGGCGCGCCCTGCGCTGGCTACCCCGGCATCCGCTGCGGCCATTGCCGATGATGAAGTGGTAGGATAACAATCGCGGCCAGCGGCCGCTCCTATGGCACTTAACACGATCATGTAGGAGCGGCCGCTGGCCGCGACAATTCCCGGGTTATAACCAGGCAGAATTCCAGAACGGATATTCCCCGACGTTTTGTACGAGCCCCGCGCGCAAAGGATTGGCAATCACATACCGTGCCGCTTCGATAACCCCTTCTTCTTTTCGTAGTGCGCGGTCATGGAAGGCGCGCTCCCAAATCGCTTCTTGATGCAGACACTGGTTAACCTGGTATGCACTGGAAGATTTGAGACGCTTGATAAGTTCACTCAAGTCAAAGGAATTTCCAAGCTGTATCAGCCAGTGCACATGATCGGGCATCAATACCCAGGCGAGCATCCTGGCATCGCCCAGTAATGAAGGGTCCTGAAAAGATGTGCAGGCCTGCCGTGCCAATGTGAAATCTTTGAATATTGGTAGGCGCTGGTGAGTGCAGGTGGTTACTAGGTATACCTGCCCGGGCATGGAAACCCGGCCCCGGCGTAGTGAACGATGTCCTTTTCGTGAGTGAGCTATTGGCATATCCATATGCGTGCCTGAGTCGCGGCCAGCGGCCGCTCCTACGGAGTGGCTGGGTTTTAGCGATTGTTATGGCCTAAAAATGCATACTCCACCCCAGCGATGCGGTCTCCACGTCGAACTCGCCGCGCAGCTCGCCGCTGCCGATATCGCTGAAGGTCTCCCACTCGGCCCGCAGGGTCCAGTTGTTGTGGTGGCGGTAGCTGATGCCGGCGCCGTAGCCGTAGTGGAAGCCGTTATCGGTTGCACCACTGCTGCCGTTTACCGGTACCAGCTCTTCGGTGATAGTGCCGTCTTCCTGCTGGAACCGGAACAGGAATTCACCCGCCTGGCGCTCGGACAGTTCCATATTCCAGGCGCCGCCGCCGACCTTGGCAAACAGGCTCAGGCCGCGGTATAGCGGCCAGTGCCCCACGGCGTAGGCGTTGACCAGGTAGGTCTCGAGCTCATCCTCGAGGCGCAGGAACTCGCCGCGCGCATTGCGGAATTCGAAGTCCAGGTCGCTGCTGGCCAGTTGCTGCAGGCTGGCTTCCACCGCGAAGTAGGGGCTCCAGCGCCAGCCGGTGTACAGCTTCCAGGTCTCGCCGCCCTCGCCGCAATTGAGCAGCCGGGCCGGTTCGCCGTTGAAGCTGAAACGTTGCACCCGGTCCGACGCCTGTGGGCAGAAATTACCCTGGCCGGCGTCGCCGACACTGACGCCGACATAACGGTGGGAATAAAAGTCTGCACTGGCGGGCAGGGCAAGGGTAAGGGAGGTGAGTACCGCGAGCAGAACATGGGGCCTGGGCATGGCAATACCTGCATTCGGTTGATATCGGGGTCTATCTTCCCCCAACCCTACGCGGATTGTTTGCCACGGGATGAAATTTGGCGGTTGCTTCCTTTTATCGGCCCGGACGGGCCGGGCGCGAGAGGGTCTCTAGAGTTCCAGCTCTGCCCGCAGTTGCGCCATGCGCTCGGCGTTTTCCGCCTTGCTCAGTGGCTCGCCGGGCTTTTCCTCCAGCAGGGGCTGCTCGGGTGCGGGCAGCGCATCGCCCTCCAGCACCCGGGCGCAGATCTTGCGGTAGTGCTCGGCGAACACCGGGTAGGCCACGTGTTCCGGGTTGTTGGCGAGGAAGAACCAGTTGGCCTCGCGGCCGGCGTGGTAGACCGCCGGGTGGCTCCAGTTGAACGCGGCCTTGGGGCTGGGGGCGTTGCAGGCCTCGCGATAGGCGGCGCGGGCCTCGGGCAGGCCGTTGTCGCCGGCGGCACACAGCTGCAGCATCTTGTGTACCGTGGGCAGGTATTCGCTCTGGCGGATAGCGCGCTTGGCCCCGGCGACGATCTGCGCCGGGGAAAAGGCCGCCAGGGACTCCAGCCACAGGCGCTTGGCGTGGTTCAGGGTCTCGGTGTCGGGGAAGGCCGAATTGAACTGGTTGTGATAGCTCAGTTTCAGCAGGCCGAAGACCTCGTTCAGGGCCCGCTTGCGCTCGTTCAGCTGTTCGTCGCCGGCTCCGCTACCAGTCTGTGTCCGTGACGATGTCGAGGACGGAGCGATCCCGGGTTCTCTGGTTGTCGGTGTGTTGCTGCGTGCCATTGGTCTTTCCTATCGCCAGCTTGTTGCGCTCTGCCCACTGGTAGCGCGCATGGCGGACGAACACGGCGTCCCAGCTCTTGCGCGCCGCATTCTGGCCCCGCCAGTAGATAATAAATTCGGGGACCAGCGACAGGGCGAAGTCGCGGTCTATTTCACACTGGTTTACCAGGTGGCTCAAGCAGTCACCACCGGGTTGCCAGTTGCGTGTTATGGGCTTGGCTACCGGGTTCTTTTCAATGCCCTGGCAGTAGTAGGCCCATTCCTCGCGTGCGTACTCGATAAACAGCTCCCCCCAACGGGCGCTGTGGCCACCGCGCTCCAGCCACTTGTATATAAATTCGGGCAGCAGCTCGGCGGCAAAACTTGGGTTGATCGCCAGCCGGCGCAGCTGCTCCCAGGTGTGCTCGCTGGGCTGCCAGTCACGGGTCATTGGGGTGGGCTTGCGCTTCTCGATAAACGGGGTGTCCTGCTTCTCCCAGTCCTCGGTGACCCAGTCATTGAACTCCAGGTCCCAGGAGATGGACTGCTTGCCGCTGGAGCGGTGGTAGTCGACGAAGCGCTGCAGGGCCCGCTGCACGAAGGTGCTGGGTACGCCCTCGTCCGCCAGCTTGCGCAGGGTGTCCTCACCCGGGTACCAGCCCTGCGGCAGGGGCTGCTTGCGCTGGGCGGTGGCGCGAAATGCCTCCCAGCGGCTCTTGACCTGCTTGAGGAACAGCGAGCCGAAGGAATGCCGTGGTTCGCCGCGCTCGCGCCAGTAGGTGACGAATTCCGGCAGCTGCTCGCGCCAGAAATGCTCGGGCACACCCAGCTGGGCGATACGGGCCTGGGTCTCCCGGTCCGGCTGCCAGCCGGGTCCGATGGTATTGGCGCTGCGGGCGTTGTGTTCCGGGGGCGGTGGCTCCTGCATTCGCGGGGAGTGGTCGATGTGGCCTGTGGACTCCGGGCGCCGGTGTTCGCCGGGCAGGGCAAACTTGAGCTGCATGCTGGTGCCGTAGGGGGCTGAGCCCAGCAGCAGGGCGCCCTGGTTGCGCAGGCTGGTGGCCACGCGCTGGATGTCCGCCGGCTCCCAGAAGGGCAGCAGCAGCTGCAGCTGTTCTCCCTCGGCGGTGTACCACTCCCGTCCCGGGTGCGATTCCGGCTGCAGGAAGGGCAGCAGGTCGCCGAGTGCCGTGAGCAATACCGCCTCCTCCAGGCCGATGGTGGCGGCCAGAGTAGGGGACAGGCTCAGGGGTCTTTCCGGTAGCAGGGGGTGTTTCATGGCGCGATTCTATCACCCCCGCCGCCCTCCCGCAGAGGTCTTCCGGAACCGAAATTGGCCCGTTGCGGGTTTGACTGCCGGGTCGGGGCTGTGTTGTTCTCCGGCACAGTACGTGGTTTCCCCCGATAGGGGGGACCGGGTTTCGCTAAAGTGAAAGTGCGGCCCGTCGTGGGTCGGCCGAACTGGAGACTCGACCATGCAGGCATTCCTGTCCACCTGGCACGAAGCGGCCGTCACCACCCTGGGCCTGTTCTGGATGGCTTTCTGGGCTTTTGGCCTCGGCTACCTGATCAGCAGCATGATCCAGGTATTTGTGACCCGCGAGCGTATGCGGCGCAGCATGGGGGAGGCGGGCGCCGGGAGTGTGGGACTGGGCACCTTCTTCGGGTTTATTTCCAGTTCCTGTTCGTTTGCCGCGCTGGCCACCACGCGCGCCCTGTTTGCCAAGGGCGCCGGGCTGGTGCCGGCACTGGCCTTCCTGCTGGCGTCCACCAACCTGGTCATCGAGCTGGGCATCGTGATCGCGGTGTTCCTGGGCTGGCAGTTTGTGGTGGGTGAATATGCCGGCGGCGTGCTGCTGATCCTGCTGATGTGGCTGGTGGTGCGGTTGACGGCACCGAAGGGATTGGTCAAGAAGGCACGCAAGCGCGCCCGCTCTGCCGAGGAGTCCAGCGACGACGGCGGCGAGGTGCCCGACTGGCGCGAGCTTATCCGCAGCCGCGAGGGCTGGCGCATGGTGGCGAGCAAGTACGTCATGGAATGGCACATGGTATGGAAGGACGTCACGGTGGGTTTCACCGTTGCGGGCATCATCGCTGCCTTCGTGCCGCAGTCATTTTTCCGCAGCCTGTTCGTCGGTTCCGGCGAAGCGGACCCCGCTTTCTGGGAAGTGCTGTTGCAGTGCCTGGTGGGGCCGGTGGCCGCCTTTTTTACCTTTATCGGCTCCATGGGCAATATTCCCCTGGCCGCGGTGCTGTTCGATAACGGGGTGGCCTTTGCCGGGATCATGGCGTTTATTTTCAGCGACCTGGTGGTGCTGCCGGTGCTGCGTATCCAGGCGCAGTATTACGGCTGGAAGATGGCGCTGTATATCCTCGGGGTATTCCTGCTGATCCTCGTCAGCACTGCGCTGCTGTTGCACTACGGGTTCGCCGCCCTCGACCTGCTGCCGGACCCGTCGTCCGCGAAGACGGTGACCGACCGCGAATTCTTCAAGGTGGACTACACCCTGTTCCTGAACCTGCTGTTTGCCCTGCAGGGACTGGTATTCCTTATCTGGCGCTGGAAGGCAAAAGGGCTGCCGGGGCTGAAAACCGACAGCCTGAGTGAGCGTATCTTGCTGGTGCTGGCGACGTTGGCGGTTATCTGGCTGGTGATCGGGGTGCTGCTGCCGGCATAACGCTGCCTTCGATTCCCCATTGCGGTGTCAGGATGCTTGCCCTGCCCCCGGGGCAGGGTTTTATTCTCTGTCGCGTGTCCAAAACATCGAACTGGTCCGCTTGCCTGTGGGCGTAAGTCGCAGCCACGAGAACGCGTCCAGTTGATAACGGAGAGAACATGAGCGCGGAAACAACGACAACTTCGCCCCGGACTTTTCGCCTGGAGGGCGTCACCTGCGCCGGCTGCGTGCGCAAGATCGAGAATTCACTGGGGGCTGTCGAGGGCGTAGCCGAAGCGCGCGTCAATCTGGCGGACCGGACGCTACAGGTGTCCGGTGAGGCCAGTGACGCGGAGTGCATCGCCGCGGTGGAGTCCGCCGGTTACGGTGCCGAGCGGGTGCGCGCCAGTGAGCGGGAACGCCGCGAGCAGCAACATGAGGAAGAGCAGCGCCATTACCGCTCTCTGCTGCTGCGCTGCGCCCTGGCGCTGGGCCTGGGTGTGCCGCTGATGGCGTGGGGATTGCTCGGCGGTGACATGATGGTCAATACGCCGTCGCAGCAGCTGGCCTGGGGCGCCGTGGGCCTGCTGACCCTGGGGGTGCTGGTCTACTGCGGCGGGCATTTCTTTACCGGCGCCTGGCGTGCCTTCCGTCACCACAATGCCAATATGGATACGCTGGTGGCGCTGGGTACCGGCGCCGCCTGGCTGTTCTCCATGGCGGTGGTGCTGGCCCCGCAACTGCTGCCCGAGGCGGCGCGGCATGTCTACTTCGAGGCCAGCGCCATGATCATCGGCCTGATCAACCTGGGGCAGGCACTGGAACTGCGCGCCCGCGGTCGCACCAGCGCGGCGGTGGAAAAACTGCTGGAGTTGCAGGACCCCACCGCGCGCGTGGTGCGCGACGGCGAGGAGCGCGACCTGCCGCTGGAAGAGGTGCGCGTGGATGACCGCGTGCGGGTGCGGCCCGGCGAGAAAATCCCCGTGGACGGTACCGTCGAGGAAGGCAGCAGCCTGGTTGACGAGTCCATGCTCACCGGCGAGCCGGTGCCGGTGAAAAAGGGTGAGGGGGATTTCCTGTCCGCCGGTACCCTGAACAAGAATGGCACCCTGTTGTTTCGTGCGGAAAAAGTCGGCGCCGACACCCGCCTCGCGCAAATTATCGAGATGGTGAAGAACGCCCAGAGTTCGCGGGTACCCATCGCGCGGCTGGCGGACCGCATCTCGGCCATCTTCGTGCCGACGGTAATGATCATTGCGGTGCTGGCGGCGCTGGCGTGGTTCAATTTCGGCCCGGAGCCGCGCGCCGCCCATGTGCTGGTGGTGATGACCGCAGTACTGATTATCGCGTGTCCCTGCGCGCTCGGCCTGGCGACACCCATGTCAGTGATGGTCGGCGTGGGCAAGGGCGCCGAGCACGGGGTACTGATCCGCAATGGCAAGGCGCTGCAGCAGGCGAGCAAGCTGCGCACGCTGGTGGTGGACAAGACCGGCACCCTGACCGAGGGCGAACCGAAACTCACTGAAATCGAAACTGACGATGGCTTCGCCGGTAGTGCCGACGACCTGCTGCAACTGCTGGCGAGCCTGGAGCAGGGCTCGGAGCACCCGCTGGCGGCAGCGGTAGTGGCCGCTGCCCGTGACCGGGATGTCGAATTCCTGCGCACCGAAGAGTTCGAGGCGATTACCGCCCACGGCGTTACCGGCCGTGTCGACGGCAAGGTGCTATTCCTGGGCAACCGCAAACTGATGGAGCGGGAAAAAATTGACGCCGGCGGCTGGCGCGAGCGGGTACAGGAACTCGCGGGTAAGGGCCGCACGGCAATGTACGCGGCGGTGGATGGAAAAATGGCCGGCATCATCGCCGTGTCAGACCCGCTGCGCGAGGATGCCAAAACAGCGGTGACGCGCCTGCAGCAACTCGGCCTGCGCATCGAAATGCTCACCGGTGACAACGA
Source organism: Microbulbifer sp. YPW16 (assembly GCF_021290385.1). GTDB lineage: Bacteria > Pseudomonadota > Gammaproteobacteria > Pseudomonadales > Cellvibrionaceae > Microbulbifer > Microbulbifer zhoushanensis. The sequence continues at coordinate 1,732,079 of NZ_CP089928.1, read as the reverse complement.
GGGCACGGCCCAGGCGGTGGCACGCCAGCTGGGCATCGACCGGGTGCACGCCGAGCTGCAACCGGAGGACAAGGAAAAAATCATCGGCGAACTGCAGGGCAGTGGTGAGCAGGTGGGTATGGCCGGCGACGGTATCAACGATGCCCCGGCGCTGGCACGCGCGGATGTGGGTTTTGCCATTGGTGCCGGTACCGACGTGGCCATCGAGACCGCGGACGTGACGCTGATGCGCTCCTCGCTGCATGGTGTCGCAGATGCGATCGAACTGTCCCGGGCGACGCTGCGCAATATCAAGCAGAACCTGTTCGGGGCCTTTATCTATAACACCCTGGGGATTCCCATTGCCGCCGGTGTGCTGTACCCGTTTACCGGTGCCCTGCTGAGCCCGGTCATCGCCGGTGCAGCCATGGCCATGTCGTCAGTAACGGTGGTCTCCAATGCCAACCGGCTGCGCTTTTTCAAGCCGCAGGGCAGTGGCAAGAGTAATACAAATGAACCGGCGACCGGAGGGCAGGTGCAATGATGACATTACTGGTGAACGTTACCGGGCTGGTACTGATCGTGGCGATCGTCTGGTGGTTCTGGCTGGCGGAAGCCGGTCGTGAATCGGAACCAGTCCGCGCCACGGATGAGGAAATGGAAGTCCTGGTGAAAGACGGCGTCTACGAGCCGGACCATATTCGCCTGCCGGCGGGCGAGCCCGCCACACTCTATTTTCGCCGCGAAGATCCCAGCCCCTGCGCGGAGTATGTCTTGTTCCCCGACCTGGAGGTCAGTGCACAGCTGGCCGTGGGCGAGCGCACGCCGGTAAGGCTGCCCGCAGCAGAGCCCGGCAAGTACCCGTTTACCTGCCAGATGCAGATGTACCGCGGGTCGCTCAGCATTGAGTAGGGGTTGAATTCGGGCGCGGCCACCTTCAGGTCTGTTGATAAGCGCGTGGGCCAGGCTGTGGCCCCGCACCGGAATTTCCCGATAAGGTGGAGGAACCATGCGTACCGAAACCCTGCAGGATGTCATTGCGCGTACGCGCAGCTTCCATGAGCAGTTGAATAAACGATTACAGGAGGGGCGCGAGGCCAGTGATCGCAGTCGCGTCACGCTCTTGCTGGACTACCTGGCGCAGTTCGAGCAGACCCTCGCCGAACTGGTGACTGCGATAGAGCGGGGCGCGGACGGCAAGGCCCTGAATACCTGGTGCTACGAGTACCTGCACAAATACCCGATCGATCATATCGATGTCACGAGCATCCCGTCTCTGGAGGAGGACCCGGACCGGGTCATGGAAGTGGTCATGAATTACCACAATGAGGTGATTGGTCTCTATCGTTTCCTGCACCGGCGCATGGAGACCGAATCCTCGCGCGAATTGATGGCCAACCTGAAAACGCTCGAGGAGCAGCAGACCATGCAGATGATGCAGGCTGCGAACCGGCTGCAGGACGCCTGAGGCCGGCGCCGAAGCGTCAGCCTGCGTAGTGTGGCGGCGGTACGTTCCGCTGGTGCGTGCCGTTCCCTGGCGTCCTGCAAAGGTGCTTTCTGCACCCGCTGGTTGCAGGCTGTATGTCGCGCGAGGGGCCGGGTATTCCTCAATTGGTAACCTGTTGATGCAAATCAATCGTTGCGGGCGCGAGGAGCGGTAAATTTCCAGACACCGGGTGCCCGTGACCGATTCGGGCGCTACGATAACAACTGTTCCATTTACGATTGTCCGGGAGTCCCGATGCAGGTTGAAACTCTGGAAGATGTGCTTGACTGGACCACGGCATTGCACCGGAACCTCTCCGGGTGCCTGGCGGATTGCGCAAAAGCGAACGACGATAAACGTGCCAGCATGTTGCTGGATTACCTGGCCGAGCATGAGCAGCGGCTGTCTGGCCTCGTCGACCAGTTCGAGGTTGGCGCTGAAACCAGGGCGCTCAACACCTGGTGCTACGACTACATGGACAAGCATCCAATCCTTCACAGCACGCGCTGCGACGCGCCCTTCCAGGACATGGACGCGAAAGAGATCATGGATGTGGTCTCCGGCCAGCACCAACAGGTGATCGACCTGTACCGCTATCTTCACGCCAGGGCCGACATCGATGCGACCCGGGACCTGATGGAGAAGCTGAAGTCACTGGAGGAGCACGAGGCCATGCAGATGACCCAGGCTGCCAATCGCCTGCTGGACCTGTAACAGGGTTTGTATTCGGCGTAAGTAGCTGGGGTTTCGCGCCGGGAATCACAGCAAACGCAGAGGGAGACAGGATGAAACTGAACGCCGCCAAATTTGGTCTTGCTGCAGCGATCAGCTTTGGAATCGCATGGCTGGTCTGTGCGCTGCTGGTGGTGCTGATGCCAGGGATGATGATGAGTATGTCCGGGGATATGGTGCATATGGACCTGGCCGGTATGGGCTGGGACCTGACTCTCCCCGGTGTGCTGGTTGGCCTGGTGGCCTGGTCGGTCAGCGCCGGTTTAATTGGCTGGCTACTGGCCCGGGTGTACAACCGGCTGGTCTAGAGGCCGGTGAGCGGTTCCGTTTTGCCGCTCTTTGCGCCGGCCCTGGCCTGATCCGGTTGTGGCAGTGGGTTGAACTTATTTGCTGGACCAGTGTATCTGCACAATCTTCCATCCCGAGTCCATGCGCCTGAGTACCAGTGTCTCCATGGCCAGCAGGTCGAGGGGCTTGCCCTGGTAGTCACCCTGCAGCCTGCTGCGGCCGTAGGCGTAGGCCAGTTCCCGGCCCTCCTGTACCTGCAGCTCCAGCTGGGTCGGTTGTAGCTGTTGCAGGAATTTCATATCCGCACCCAGGTGGTGGCCGGCGTATTCCTCCCGGGACCGCTCCACCTTGCCGCCCTCGAAAATGACCACATCCTCAGCCAGGGCGGCGAGCACAGCTTCCCGGTTACCAGTGCGCAGTGCGCGGTGGAAGGATTGCACGGCCCTGCCGGCATCCGAGTCCTGGCCGGAATACAGTGGGGTATCCGCTTGCTGTGCCTGCTTGTTTCCGTGTGCGGCGACGCCGAATGGGAGCAGGGCCAGCAGCGTGAGCAGCAGGACCCGGGTGGTGGTGCCCGGTAAAGAATCACGCGTCATAATGTTGTTCCTTCAAGTTTATTTATTTTTTTGCGGTGGCGGTCAGTGCCCCGGGCCGGTCAGTGTGGACAGCAGGGCGGTGGCCAGGAGGATCGCAGTCCCCACCAGCATCTCGGCGCGGATACTTCCGGAGAGCCCGGCGGCGGTGTTGGGCAACTGCGGCACCAGCCGCCATTTGTTCTGGGCCGCGAGCAGCAACAGGCTGGCGACCAGGGCAAGTTTCACCAGCATCGCCAGTCCGTAACTGCCCTGCACCAGGGCGCCGAAACCGCCGAGCAGGGAATACAGCACCCAGGTCCCGCAGATAACCAGCAGCGCTACAAGCCAGGAGGCCTGCTGTCCGAAGCGGGCCATGGCAGCGCCATACTGTGCGGGATCACCCTGGCGGCTCAGGCGCCAAAGGGGGTAGAGGGCACCCATCCACCAGGCGGCGAGCCCCGCGTGCAGCGACAGGGCGGCACGTACCCACAGGGAGGACTCGGCAGTATGGCCGCGCCAGCTGAATGGCAACAGCAACAGCACCGCCGCTACCAGCCACAGTATCGCGGCAGCCCGGTTCCTCCCCTGCAGCAGGCAAATGGCGGCAAGCGCCGCCACGGCAAAACCGGGAACCAGCAGCAAGGCCACTTCGCCCGCCGGGGATTCCCACAGGATTGACAGGTAAAGCGGGTCGAACATGCCGGACAGGCCGGCTTCCGCGAATGTGCCTACCTGGAGCAGGAATCCCGAGACGGTGAACAGCAGGCCGGCGATCGCGGCGGGCAGCAGGTAGGTCCGTGCCTGCGGGCGGACATCACCCCGCGGTGTCCACTGCAGGACGGCGGCTGTGCCACCCACACATACCGAAAGCGCGCCGTAGAGCAGCCACTTGTTCAGCGCAAACGCTGCGGCCCACACGACTTATTTTTCCGCGACGATCTTGAACGAGAGGTTGCCGGTCATCTTGTGGCCGTCGCCTCCCATCGCCATCCAGGAAACCGTATAGTCGCCCGCGTCCAGGGCCGGCAGTGGCAGGCTGATATCTCTCTCCGCCACCGCGCCGGGCATAAAGGCCAGCTTGACTTCACCCCGATCGGTCTCTTCCAGTGAGACCCGCATCAGGCGGACCTTACCGGAAAATTGCAGCTTGAGTTCCACCGGCGGTTGGCTGAGTTCATCGCCGTCAGCCGGGCTGGAACCCTGCAGGCCGGTATGGGCGAAGAGCGCGGTACTGAAAAGCAGTGTGCCCAGTGCCAGCAACCTGGCGAATGAAGCTTTAAGCATGGTTAAACTCCCACGGGTTGTTTGTGCATTATTGGAATCGGTGGGGCCCCGGGCACCCGGGGAGCAACGTCCCGAAAGGTGCCCGGTTGCCCGGCCTAGAACCAGGCGTGTAGCCCGACCACCCAGGTGGTCTCGCCGGTGGACTCGCCCTCCGCGCGCAGGAAGTCGGCGGTGTTGCCGAATTTCTTCTCGTAATTCACGCCGATATAGGGCGCGAACTGCGGGGTGAATTCATAGCGCAGGCGTAAACCGGCCTCCACATCCGACAGGCCGGATCCGGTGTTTGTGTCCGGATCGTCCTGGCCATAGAAATTCGCCTCTACTTCCGGGCTCAGAATCCACTGTTGCGTAAACAGCAGCTCGTATTCCGCCTCCAAGCGCAATGCCGTATCACCATCATCACTGACAAAAAGTGCCGAGTCCACCTCGAAGAAATAGGGTGCCAGGCCGTTAAAGCCGATTGCGCCCCAGTTCTTGCTGTCACCATCCTCCAGCTGGAAATCATGGCGTACGCCTACCTGCAGGTCCCAGTAGGGCGCGATCGCGCGGCTGTACAGGGCCTGTAATTCGGCGTTTTCGGTGCTGCCTTCCTCGCGCTCCACTTCGGTCTTGAGCCACAGCTTGTTCCTGTCGCTGCCAAACCAGGCACTGCCCTCAAGGGCGCTGCCCTCATGCTCGCGTACTTCCAGCTGGTCAATGGTGACCTTGGTCAGCAGGACCTCGTGATCCATGACATGGTCGGGCTGGTCAGGGGCATGCTCCAGGTTAGCTGCCGCCGGCACCTGCATATCGCCATGGTGGCCGTGGTGCTCCCCGGATTGCGGCATGGAGTGGCCTTTGTGGGCCCCGTGGCCACTTTCACCTTTCGGCTCATCGCCCGCCGCAGTCGTTGCTCCGGTGTTATGTGACTCGTGCGCGCCGTGACCCTGGTGATCCATGGCATCCTGCGCCAGGACCTGGGATGTAACGAACGCGCTGCAGAAAAATACCAGTGTTTTCAATTTCATCATCGCGCTCCTTATACGACCCGCACTTCGCGGAACATTCCCGGCATGTGGTACAGCAGGTGACAGTGGTAGGCCCAGCGGCCGTAGGCATCGGCGGTGACCAGGTAACTGACCTTGGAGCCGGGCTGTACCAGGATGGTGTGCTTGCGCGGAATGTATTCGGCGTCGCCGGTTTCCAGCTCGCTCCACATACCGTGCAGGTGGATCGGGTGCGTCATCATGGTGTCGTTCACCAGGGTGATGCGAATCCGCTCGCCATATTTCAGCACCAGCGGCTCGGCATCATTGAACTTGATGCCGTTCATCGACCACATATAGCGGTGCATATTTCCGGTCAGGTGCAGCTGTAATTCCCGGGTGGGTTCGCGTCGGTCGAGGGTCGGCGTCAGGTTGCGGATATCGCTGTAATTGAGTACCCGCCGGCCGTAGCGCTCGGCGTGGTCGCGCAGCCCGATACCCGGGTCGTGCAGGCCGTTGGCCGGCATTTCCGAGCGCATGTCCACGCCGTAGCCGTGCTCACTGGGCAGGTGGACGATCGGGCTGTTACTGCCGTGGCCGGCCCGCCCCAGGTCGTTTGTATGCCAGACCCCCTGCATGCCGCCGAGTTCCGGGCGACCGCCGTGCAGGCTGTAACCCTTCATGTCCGCCTTGTGCTGGCTGTGGTCCATGCCATCCATGGTGCTACCGTGCTGACTGTGGTCCATACCGTCCATGTCGGCACCGTGCTGGCTGTGGTCCATACCACTCATGTCGCCGTGGCCGCTGTGGTCCATTTTGCCTGCCGCCTTGTTCATGTTGTGGCCGCCATGGCTGCCGTGCCCCATGCCCATGTCGCGGTGTCCCAGCACCGGGGCGTAATCCATCGCCGGAACCTCGGCCCGCAGGGAAGGGTCCGCGGTCAGGGTGCCGCGGGCGTAGCCGCTGCGGTCGATGGTCTGGGCAAACAGCGTGTAAGCGTGGTCGCCTGCCGGTTCCACCACCACGTCGTAAGTCTCCGCAACACCGATGCGGAATTCATCCACCGTGACCGGCTCGATATTCTGGCCATCGCTCGCCACGACAGTCATCTTCAGGCCGGGAATACGAATATCGAAAATCGACATGGCCGAGCCGTTGATAAAGCGCAGGCGGACTTTTTCGCCGCGCCGGAACAGGGCGGTCCAGTTGGCGTCCGGTGTCTGGCCATTCATCAGGTAGGTGTAGGTGTAACCGGTAACGTCGGAAATGTCGCGGTCGGACATGCGCATGTCGTTCCACATTTCCCGCTCGCGCCAGGTCTGCGCCACCCCCTTTTCGCGAATGTCGCGCCACAGGTCTCCCGCTGTGCGCCGGCGACGATTGTAGTAGTGGCCTTCCTTTTTCAGCCTGGCGTAGATGTCGTGCGGGGATTCATCGCTCCAGTCAGTCAGCATCACTACGTAGTCGCGGTCATAGGCCACCGGGTCGGGTTCGGCGGGATCGATGACGATGGCCCCGTAGTGGCCCTGTTGTTCCTGGAAGTCGGAATGGCTGTGGTACCAGTAGGTGCCACTCTGGTTTACCGGGAACTGGTAGGTAAATGTTTCACCGGGCTTGATGCCGTTGAAGCTGAGCCCGGGGACACCATCCATATTGCTGGGCAGGATCAGGCCGTGCCAGTGGATGGAAGTGTCGTGGGCGAGATGGTTGGTGACATTCAGCGTGACGGTCTGGCCTTCTTTCCAGCGCAGGATCGGCGCCGGTACACCACCGTTCACCGCCACTGCGGTGCGGTCGCGGCCGGTAAAATTCACCGGGAGGTAATTGACGCTCAGGTCAAACTGGTTTCCCCGCAGGGTCTGGGGAGCGGGGTTCGTTCTGGGCGCACCCGCGGTGAGGCTGCCAGGCATGCCCAGCAGCGCCGCCCCGGCGGCCATACCGGTCACAAAGCGGCGCCTGGAGATCTGCGGGAACCCGACCGGTTGAGGATCTGTTTTTTTCATTGCACACCTCAGTACTGTTGTTCTGCGCTGTCGATCTGTGCGTACACGCTCTCGCTGCCATCTTCGTGCAGCAGCATGATGGCGTAGGGAGTGAAACGATCGCCCACTTCCATGCCCGGGCTACCCAGGGGCATTGCCGGCACGGCCAGGCCGCGCGCACCGGCGGGTGGGTGTTGCAGGAACTGGCGGATGTAGCGGGCCGGTATATGGCCCTCGAACACGAAGCCTTCGGCTGACACACTGGTGTGGCAGGACTGGTGCCGCGGCGCGATCCCGTGCTGGCCCTTGACCGCATTCAGGTCGTCGACATTTTTTGCGGTCACTGCAAAGCCATTGTCGCGGGCGTGTTCCACCCACTTCCCGCAGCAGCCACAGGTGGCGCTCTTGAAGGTTGTAATGGGGATGTCTGTCGATGCTGCGGCAACGGCCGGGCCTGCCGCACCGGCTTTCTCGCCGGTACAGGCGGCAAGGAGGAGGGCTGCCAGGCTGCCGAGCAGGGTGGCTTTCACTTTGCGATACATAACTGGATATTCCATAAATATAATTCGGGTGGTCGCAGCAATGGCGGCACATGGGGCCGGCCTGCAAACGCGCGCATGCCGGGGCAATGCCGTCCTGCTACGGAGTGTTCGGTTGGGATTGCGCCTTTTTACGGGCGCACTGCCCCTGTGGTCAGGCAGTTATGGGCGGGCGGAACTCGCTTTCCGGGACTGGAGAGGAGACGATTTCCCGGTAGGTGCTGTCGGAAACGGGGCGCAGCGGTTGCGAGGCGCAATCCTCCGCGACGGGAACTGCCGAGGCGCAGTGGCCAGGACAGCAGGTACATTCCTGGGTGCAGTCATCGCCGGCGGTGGCCGGATCCGCACAGTGGTCCCGGTTGTCGCTCACCGGGTCGATATTACTTTCACCGCAATGATCCATGCCTGCCATGCCGGCAGTGCCTTCCGCAGGAGAGGCTTCTCCCGGGCCGGAAAGGGACACCGCCGCGGGAACCTGGCCGTGCATGTCCACGCACGCCTGGGCCGCCACCTGTCCGAAGACGGTGACCAGCATCAGCAACAGCAATGTCCGTGCGGTGAATTTGTACATTAAATGTCTTGTCCCGTAAGTCCGGAAGCCTGGTTCGCGAAGAGACCCGCCGGAGATTAGTGGCTGCGGGAGCGCATTGCAAGGCACTCCCGCAGCCGACTGCTCAGCGGTCAACCGCTTCAGCAGCCGAAGTCATCAAACGCGATCTGTTCCCGCGGTACGCCCAGTGCCGTGAGCATGGCGATGCTCGCCTTGAGCATGGCCGGGGGGCCGCAGAGGTAAAACTCGCACTCGTCCAGGTCCTGGTGTCCGCGCAGGTACTGTTCCGCCGCAATATCGCTGATGTAACCGGTAGGGCCGGACCAGCGGTCATCCGGGTGCGGTTCCGACAGTCCCAGGTGCCAGTGGAAATTGGGGTGCTCGGCCGCGAGGGTATCAAACAGGTCCCGGTAAAAAACCTCGCGAAGACTCCGAGCGCCGTACCAGAAGTGGATCCTTCGCCGGCTACCGCGGTTGCGCAGCTGGTCCACGATGATCGAGCGCAGCGGTGCCATGCCCGCGCCACCACCGATCAGGATCATTTCCCGGTCGTTGTCGCTGGCGTGGAAGCTGCCAAAGGGGCCGCTCAGCTGTACGCGGTCACCCCTGGTGAGGTTGAACATGTAGCTTGAACCGGCGCCGGCAGGCACTGCGGCCTGGCCCGGGGGCGGGGGCTGGATGCGCACATTCAGGGAAATGATGCCCTCTCCGTCGGTGCCGTCGAGGGCCTCGCCGGGGGCGCTGGCCATCGAGTATGAGCGCCGCAGGGGCTCGCCGTGCGCGCCGGCAGGGGTGTCGTGCCACTGTTGCCAGTCGTCGCGGTAAGCGGGCTCCACAATCATTTCTCCCAGCCGCAGCTGGTGTGGGGGGATCTCCACCTGCACAAAACTGCCGGCACGGAAGGAAAAGGGCCCGCTGCTGTCGGGGCGCAGCCGGATTTCCTTGATAAAGGGCGTCAGGAAACGGCTTTCAACCACCTCGGCCTCGAACTGGCCGGCCTGCAGCACGCTGTCATCCAGCACCAGGCGGGTTGCGCCGCTGGCGCGCTGCTGGCAGGCGAGGCGGTAACCGGCGGAGAGCTCGGATGGGGACAGGAGGGCCTTCTCATTGCCGGTGACTGGCGTGTCCGCCGGCATCTGCACCAGGCAGAGGCCACAGCTGCCACCGCCGCCGCAGTTGGAGGGCAGCTGCACGCCGTTGGCGGCGAGGCCCTCGAACAGGCTCACGCCGCTGGGCAGTGCCAGCTCCTGCACCGGCGCGGCGGCCCGGTCAAGCAGGGTTACGGCCACCTTACTGCGGCGCAACTTTGCCACCAGGTTGAAGTCGTGGCGGCTGAAGCTGGAAAACAGTAGCAGGCAGCCGGAGATCGCCATCAGCAGGGCGCCGATGCCGAAGGCGATCACGAACGGGTTGTTGAAATCCTGCCGCTCGGTGTAGTCCATGATGTGCAGCATCCAGAAGATGTCGAACAGCCGCCAGCTGTCATTGCGGCGCTCCAGTATCCGCCCGTCCCCGGCGGAAATGTACAGGGTCGTGCCGAACTCATCGGCGACATCCACCCGCCAGATGGGACCACTGTGGCCACGTGTTTCCATGGTGGCGGACTCGAGCATGACGGGTTCGCCGACCAGGCTGTCGTCACCGGCATAGTCCCGTGCGGCGATATCGGCGGCCGTGGTGGCGTCGATGGCCAGCAACCCGCCGCTGCGGGCATCGCGCAGCTGGATTCCCTCTGCAGTTTCCACCCGGTAGACCGGGCGGTCCAGGCCCGGTTGCAGGCGAATGGAGAATACCGCCCCGCTGTCCAGGCGGCGGGCAATTTCCGCATGGGAGAGCAGCGATTGTTGCGGCGCGATAGCCTGCGCCGCCTGCCGTTCGGCCAGGTGACGACCGCTGACAATGCTGGAGTCCAGCAGGGCAAAGGCGAGGCCACTGGCCAGCCAGATCGCGAGCTGCAGGCCAATGACCAGGCTCAGCCACTTGTGGGCTGTCTTGACGAAACTCATCGTGCACCTCCCGCCTGCGGGCTCGCAGCCACGCTATCGCGGCGGCGCCCGAAACTGTAGAACAGCAAAACCAGGCCGGCGATAACAGCACTGAGGCTCACCAGGGTGATGGTCAGCAGCAGCGGGTTGTGGATGTCCGCGCGCTCCTCGTAATCCATGATGTGCAGCATCCAGAAGAAGTCGAACGCGCGCCAGTAATCATGGCGCCGGGTAACCAGCGCACCGGTGTCCGGGTGGATATAAAAACTGGTGCCGTAGCGATCGTCGAAGTCGACACGCCACAGGGGCAGCAGGCGCGACTGGAGCTCGGTGGGAGGGTTTTCCTCGATCAGTTGCGCGCTTCCGGCAGCTATCTCGCCGGTATAGTAGTGCTCCGCCAGCTCAATGGCGCGGTCCCGCTCTATGGGGGATACCTCGATACCACTGCGGGCATCAACCAGGTGCGCACCATCGTTATCGCGCAGGATGTAGAACGGTTTCCCCTGGATGGCCTTGAGCTGCACCGACAGGGGGTCGCTGTACTCGCGCAGCAGGTCTTCGGTGGGAACGAGTTGCGCAGTGTTGTCCGGTAGTGGCTCACGCAGGTTTTTTACCAGGTGGTCGCCGTGGATAAAATCCAGGTCCATCACCACCATGTAGACGCCACTCAGGGTCCACAGCAGGGCCTGGATACCGACAAACAGGAACAGCCATTTGTGGATCTTCCTGGAAAGTGATGCCGTTTTCATGATTATTTTTCTCTGGGTTACAGCTGGTGAGAAAGTAAACAGCAGGCGGGAGTGTACCTCCCGCCGCCGTGAATGTCCCGGCTGCTTCAGTCGAAGCGGTAGGTCATGCGCATATAGCTGCGCATGCCGGCCAGGTCATAGGTCATGGTATCGGTATTGCCGTCCGTCCAGCTGGCAACCCGCGGCGCTTCCTGGTCGAACAGGTTGTCCACGCCCACGCTCATCCGCAATGCGTCGCTCAGGGCATATGAGAACTGCACATTGTGGTAGAAGATACTGGGCATGCTGGAACCGATGCCGCTGTCCGCATTGAAGTCGTCACCCTCGCCGATCATGCGGATCGAGTAGGTGCCGCTCCACTGGTTGCCGCGTGTGGTCAGCGAGGTGTTGGTGCGCCAGTGCGGGTAGCCCCCGTTGCCACTACCGATGTAGCCGGCGAGCACAAACGGGGCGTCCCCCTCGAACGCCACGGTCTCGTACTCCTGCAGGTATGAGGCCTTGAAATCCAGGGTGTGGGACAGGCCGGCGAAATCGAAATCGTACAGCGCGCCGAAGTCGATGCCCTGCATGGTTTCCCTGCCGGTGTTGAACTTCTGCGTGGACAGGTAGTTCACATCGCCGTTGACCGGGTTGCGGGTGTGCTGGTCCGGTGCGCAGAAAGCGTGGCCGAGATTGGCCGACTCATAGCACATGGCCAGCTTGGTGGAGCCGGACACTTCGCGGATGGCATCGTCGATTTCGATATCGAAGTAGTCGAGGGTCAGGGACAGGCCGTCCAGCGGCTGCAACACCAGGCCCAACGTGAAAGTTTCGGCGCTCTCCGGCGTCAGGTTCTGGTTGCCGCCCCGGTCGGTCAGGATAGTGGTGCCCAGCTGGGTATAGTTCAGCGGCACACCGGCATCCCGGCAGTTCTGGTAGACAGTGCTGGACGGGTCCAGTGAGGCGTAGTCCGAGCAGGGGTCGACGGTGGTCAGGTTGCCCTCGGAAACGCCGCCGAACAGCTCCGGTACATTCGGCACGCGGAAGGCGGTGGTCATGGTGCCGCGCACCTTGAGCATGTCGTTTACCTGCCAGTTGAGGCCCGCCTTGTAGGTGTCCTCGCCGTCGAACAGGTCATAGTCGGAGTAGCGCATCGCCAGGTCCAAATCCAGCGATTGCACCAGTGGCAGTCCGGCCAGCACCGGCACCAGCATTTCCGCATACACTTCGCGGGCCTCGGTGGAGCCGGAGATCGGGTCCGCCTGGTTGCCCAGCGCGTAACCCGCCTGCACAAGTGAGTCGGGTTTGCGCCAGCCGCTGTCCTCGCGCCATTCGATCCCGGTGGCAAAGCCGACGGTACCGGCAGGCATTTCGAACAGGTCACCATTGACGTGGGCACTGATGCTCTTCTGTTCGTTGCCACCGGTGCCTTCCTGGTTGAAGACGATATAGTCGAGTACATCGCCGGTCACGTCCCCGTAGCCAAGGAAGTCAGCGCAGGGGATACCGTCCATGCCGCACAGGCTGGGGTCGAGGGTTTCGCCCACACGCTGCATGTTGATGTTGTTGGCGATAGCGTCGGTGGCAGTGTTGCGTCCCCAGTTGAAGGCGACCTCATAGCCCCAGTTGCCGTTGATATCGCCCTCGATCCCGGTTACCGCGCGCCAGGTATCAACCTCCTGGTAGAAATCTCGCGCGCCGTTTTCCAGCAGGCGACGACGCTCCAGCACGAAATCAGTACCGGTGGGGTTGGTGGGGTGGTCCGCGGAGTAGGCAATGCCTGACAGGCTTGCCGGGGAGGCCGGCTGCATGGACTGGCGGTTGGTGAACATCAGTTCGGTGAACAGGGTGGCCGAGTCGGTTATGTCGAAGTTGCCCAGGGTGGTGAAGCTGAAGCGTTCGATCGGCTGCACCGCATTGAAATAGGGGTTGTAATTGAAGCCGTGTTTGGCGCCATCGTAGCGCTCGTAAAAGTCGCCGTTGCCACCCGGGTCCTGGTTGAAATTGATCCGGGTGGGCTCGGTCAGCACGGTACCGTCGGCCAGCACGGCCCCGGCCGGCAGGGTGGCGCGACCACCAATGGTCGATGAACTGCCGCTGCACTCGGTATAGCTGTCACCGGTCAGCGGGCAGGGTACGCGGTCGACCAGCGGCGAGGGGCCGTTGTCCTGGTAGCTCATGTTGACCATCAGGTTGCCGCGGTCACCGGAAACGCCCCAGGTCAGGTCGAGCACGGTTTCCTCGCCATCGCCGAGGGCAGTCTGCCCATACTTGCCTTCGATCTCCAGGCCATCGAATTCCTTCTTGGTGATCAGGTTTACAACGCCCGCGACAGCGTCAGCGCCGTAGGTGGCCGAGGCACCGTCCTTCAAAACCTCGATGCTGGAAATCAGTGACATGGGAATCATGGACAGGTCGACGCTGCTGTTGGCGCCAGTGCCGCCGTTGACAACCCGACGGCCATTGACCATTACCAGCGTGCGATTGATGCCCAGGCCGCGCAGGTTGATCTGCGGCGTGCCCCAGCCGTTTGACGTCCAGTAGGCATTGGTCTGGTTGCCGCCGAAGCCCGCTGCCGCAGGAATGGATTGCAGCAGGTTCTCCAGTGAGCTGTGACCGGTGGCTTCGATGGAAGCCTCGCTCAGGACGGTTACCGGGCCGACACCCTCGATGTCAGCGCGCTTGATACGTGTGCCGGTTACGTTCACTTCCTCTATCTCCGGCTTGGCAACAGTGCTGTCGTCCTGTGCCAGCGCCAGCTGGCCATAACCAGCGACTGCAGTGGCGAATGCAAGGAAGAGAGGCGTTCTTGTCAGTGTTTTACAGGGACGAGTCATTGAGTTGTCCTCTAGTTCTAATCTGTTATGCCTGTCGCGGGGCGACAGGTTGCACGCGTCAGCCAGGTGTTTGGCAACGCGGCCCTAAGACAGGGCGCAATTTATGCGCGGGATTCCAGGCGTCGGAGGTGCCCCGGTGCAGGAGTTGTTTACTGCGGGCGCACCAATCCTGCTCAGGTGGTAATGGGGGGCCGCAAGGCAGCTTCGGGGAGAGGGGATGACTGGAGTTCTGCGTAGAGTGTGTGCGCTACAGGCGCCAGCGCTGCGGGGCCATGGACACTCTGGGCAGTGATCGCACTCGCGCAGTGGCCCGGGCAACAGCTGCAGGCCTGCTCGCAGCTTTCAGGGCCGCTATCCTGGATTGTGGAGGCCTGGGACGTTGCGTCACAGTGATGGGATTCCGGGGCGCAGTGTTGTGCTGCCTGCCCGGCCTGGTGATGTTCACCGCCGTGCTCGCCACCACTGTTGCCCCCGGCACAGGGTGCCGCGAAGGCCTGGCCGTTCAGGGCCAGTGCCAGCGTAATCAACAATATACGCGTGAGGGCAAGTGACATCAGGTTTTTCAGGGCTATGTAATTATTATCATCAGACAGCTCGAGAATAAGCGGTAACAGTTGTCTATACAAGCCCGGTGGGCCGGTGGTGTTACGCAAGATACCGGATGGGGAGGCTTATGTCGGGTTCGGCGACAGGCATGGTTAAATAATTTTTGCGGTGTCCCGGCTGTCCTGCGGATAACCATCCTTTCACATTATTGTTTTGTGTTATCAGCCTGCGAAATTGTGCAGTGCTTGTGGGAATAGACTGAAGTGGCCAGCGGGTAACTCCCCGGGGGAAGCAATGAAGGGCCAGAAGCAGGGTGAATGGGATCGCAAAGGGGATAGAGGAGGGTACAAGCGACAGCTGCGGGACCTGCAGGTGCGGCTCGTGTCCCTGCAGCGCGAGCTGATCGCGAATAACCTGCAGATCCTGGTGCTGTTTGAGGGGCGCGATGCGGCCGGGAAGGATGGCACCATCAAGCGAATCGTTGAACACCTCAGTCCGCGCGAAACCCGGGTGGTGGCGCTGGGTAAGCCCTCGGACCGGGATAACGCCAGCTGGTATTTCCAGCGCTGGGTCCCGCACCTGCCGTCAGAAGGTGAAATGGTGCTGTTCAATCGAAGCTGGTACAACCGCGCCGGGGTCGAGCGGGTGATGGGCTTCTGCACCGAACACGACTACCGCCAGTTTATGACGTCGGTGGTGCCGTTCGAGCATATGCTGGTGAGCTCGGGTATCCAGATTATCAAGTACTACCTGGATATAGACCGCGAGGAACAGGCGCGTCGCCTCGCGGACCGGCGTCGGGATCCGCTCAAACAGTGGAAGGTCAGTCCGGTTGACGAAGTGGCACTGGCACACTGGGACGAATACAGCCTGGCCCGCAACGAGATGCTTGCCCGCAGTCACACAGAGCTGGTGCCCTGGACCGTAGTCCGAGCAAATAACAAGAAGCAGGCGCGGCTGAATGTGATCCGGCACCTGCTGCGGTCGGTGGAATGTCCCGGGAAGGATCATTGCGGGGGAAAACCCGATCCGGACATTGTCTTCCCCTATGACGGCCGCGAGTTGCTGCGGGGAAGGATCGCGCCCTGAACCCGCCAGCCCGGGGTTCTCCCGCGGGGCCGGGTTCGGGGGTCACTCCCCGGGCAATCCGCGCACCAGGTGCAGCTGCTCCAGTTCCGGGTCCTGTCCCGCTACCGCCAGGTAGAAGTCCCGGTTGTGCCTCTCGGGGTTTTCCACGCAGTAGAATTGCCAGGGCATATCGCCCTCGAGCTCCGGATCAATCAGTGCCTGGTGATCGCGGTCAAAAGTCGCAAAGTTGATTCGCCCCATCCCCTCAGAGATACCCGTGCCCCGGGCCTTGAAGAAAGCTTCCTTCAGTGTCCACAGGCGGTAGAACTGGCGCTCGGTGTCCGCTGCGGGCGGTGCCTCCAGCAGCGCACATTCGTCGGGGTGAAAGTAGCGGTGCGCAATGCGCATGACATTGCGCCGGGGGCGGGGCTGCTCGATATCGATACCCACCGGCCCCTGCTCACTGACCGCCAGCGCGATCCAGTCACCGCTATGGCTCAGGCTGAATTGCAGGCTGGGCTCGTCTGCCAGAATCGGCTTGCCGCTGGGCATGACGATAAACCGGAGTGACTGCGGGGTGCGGCCGGTGACCTGGCCCAGGACCCTGCGGAGCAGGACGCGACTCAGCAGGAAGCGGTGCCGCGCCTCACTGCTGCCAAGGCCGGTAAGCCGCTTATGCTCATCGGGCGTCAGCAGCCCGGCAAATGCCGCCGCCCTCCGGTCGTCGGGGCGAATATCGTCCAGTTTTAACAGCCAGGTACGGGTGGTCATGGTCCGGGAACTCCAACACAGTAGCCCAATGCTACCCGCTTGGCCCGAGCAGGTGCCACTGCCACGGTTTTCCCCGGCCCGTGCGGGCAGGTAAACTCTGCCGCCTGTTGTGAGTAAACCCGGTGGGGGACTGGCCGTGGCCAAGAAAAGCAAGACCGCCTTTGTATGTAACGAATGCGGAGCCGACTACACCAAGTGGGCCGGCCAGTGTAACGCCTGCGGCACCTGGAACAGCCTCAGCGAGGTACGCCTGGGTGCGGAACACACCGACAGCCGCGCCGCCAACTTCACCGACGCCCAGACTGGTTATGCCGGCGCCGCCGGTGCCGGCAAAGTGCAGAAACTGTCCGAGATCGACCTGAGTGAACTGCCGCGAATTCCCACCAACGCCGGGGAAATGGACCGGGTACTGGGCGGCGGCCTGGTACCGGGTTCCGTGGTGCTGATCGGTGGCCATCCCGGTGCCGGCAAGTCCACCATCCTGCTGCAGACCCTGTGCCACCTGGCCCGGCAGATGCCGGCACTGTACATCACCGGTGAGGAATCCCTGCAGCAGGTGGCCATGCGGGCCAAGCGGCTGGGGTTGCCGGCGGACGACCTGCAGATGCTGAGTGAGACCGAGGTCGAGCGGATCTGCCTGGCGGCCAGGGATGTCAAGCCGCGGGTAATGGTGGTCGACTCCATCCAGGTCATGCATATGAGCGATGTGCAGTCGGCCCCCGGCTCGGTGGCCCAGGTGCGCGAGAGTGCCGCCTACCTGACCCGCTATGCCAAGCAGACCGGTACTGCGCTGATCCTGGTGGGGCATGTCACCAAGGACGGCAGCCTCGCCGGCCCCAAGGTGCTGGAGCACATTATCGACTGCTCCATCCTGCTGGAGGGCACCCACGATTCCCGTTTCCGTACCCTGCGTGCCCACAAGAACCGCTTCGGTGCGGTCAATGAGCTGGGGGTGTTCGCCATGACCGAGCAGGGCCTGAAGGAGGTCTCCAACCCTTCCGCGATTTTCCTGCAGCGCGCCGAGGAAGTGGCAGCGGGATCGGTAGTGACCTCGGTGTGGGAGGGTACCCGCCCGCTGCTGGTGGAACTGCAGGCGCTGGTGGACGACAGCAGCCTGGGCAACCCGCGCCGGGTGGCCGTGGGCCTGGACCAGAACCGGCTGAATATGCTGCTGGCGGTACTGCACCGCCACGGCGGCGTCCTGGTCGGGGACCAGGATGTGTTTATCAATGTGGTGGGTGGCGTGAAGGTCATGGAGACCAGCGCGGACCTCACCCTGTTACTGTCGGTGGTGTCCAGCTTCCGCAACCGCGTGCTGCCGCGCGACCTGATGGTGTTCGGCGAGGTGGGCCTGGCGGGTGAAATACGCCCGGTACCCCACGGTCAGGAGCGCCTGCGGGAGGCCGCCAAGCACGGCTTTCGCAAGGCCATCGTCCCGGCCGCCAACCGCCTCAAGAGCGATATCGAGGGGATGGAAATAATGGCGGTCAAGACCCTGGCGGAAGCACTCAGCGCGATAGAGATGAGCTGAGCGCCCCGGTTGCCTCCTCAGGCTGGCTGTTGCCGTGAGAACAGGTGCATGGCCAGGTAGCCCAGGCCAATAGCGAACGGCAGCGTGGCTACTGCCAGTAGGGCAAACATGGCGTGATTGCTCGGGTCAGGGACAAAAACGCCAAACGCCGCGATGCCGGCGGCAACGGCGATCCAGACAATGCCACGCCGCAGGTCCTTCAACGGGTGCGGCTTGTTGTTGGCTCCCAGGTGCTCAATCAGGTCTGGTGTCAGCTCGACGCCCTTTTCCAGGGCCAGGCGCAGGGTGTTCTGGATCTCCAGGTTCCTTTTGGCGCGAAAGTTCAATACCAGCCAAAGTGAAACCCCGATCAGCAGGAAGACCCCGAAGGGGACCAGGAGTGCAAGAGTTGCTTCGTTCACGGTGTTCTCCGTCTTTTTCTTTGTCGTTAACTAATTGCCCATGCAATCGGTATGATGCATCGACAGGGCAATTCAGATGCACCCTCCGTGCGCGGGACCTTCGGGAACAGTGTTTCCTTATCGCAATGCGTCCCGGTAACAGATTGTAAAGGAAGCCACAGCAGCGATGCATTTCGTGTCCCGGATACTGCTATTACTGGCCATGGCCCCCGGCGCCCTGGCCCAGGAGAGGATTGCGTCGCTGAACCTGTGCCTGGACCAGTTGCTGCTGGAATGGGTGGCACCGGAGAAGATTGTATCGGTGACCTGGCTTGCCGATAACGACCACTACCGCCGCGCGCCCCTGCCGGTGGGCATTCACCTGAACCGCGGGCGTGCGGAAGAGCTGCTGAAACTGGATCCCGACCTTGTGCTGGCGGGGCAGTACGGCGCCGGCCGCGCGGCGGCACGCCTGCAGGAGCTGGGGGTGCGGGTGGTCAAGGTTCCCGACGCCTACAGACTGGAACAGCTACTGGAGCAGCTGCAGTCATTGCGCTCGGTACTGGGTGATAACCCACAGCTGGACTCTCACTATAAAACGCTGCAGTCGCTGCTTGCAGGGCAACCCCCGGCAGTGGCGACAGAAAAAGCCGGTGGCGATCCGACCGCATTAATCCTGTCGGCGAACAATATTACCTATGGCAGTGGCATGCTGGAGCACCAATTGCTGGAGCGTGCCGGTTTCCGCAACCTGGCCGCCGAACGCGGCGGCGAGCAGTTACAGAAGGTGAGCCTGGAAGAGGTGATTGCCGCACAGCCCGACCTGCTGGTGCTCTATGGCGGTGAGCAGGAGTTCGCCCTGGCCCACCTGGCGACCCGGCACCCGGTCATCCGGCGCTATATCGAGCGCGGCCATGTGTATACCCTGCCGGCGGAACTGGGTTTCTGTCCCGCCCTGGTGGCGGGGGCGACCCTGGAAGAACTCACGGAAAAGAGAGCAGAGTTTGTTAAATCGCAGTAACGCAATACTGGCCCTGATGGTGCTGGCCCTGCCGCTGGCACTGCTCGGTGCCCTGGCCAGTGGCCCGGTGGACATCGACCTGGCTGGCGCCCTTACCGATGGTTGGCATGCGCAGGGCAGTGATGCAGTCATCCTGTGGCAACTGCGCCTGCCCCGGGCATTGCTGGCGGTGCTGGTGGGGGCCGCGCTGGGGATGGGCGGCGCCGCCATGCAGGGTATGCTGCGCAACCCGCTGGCAGAGCCGGCGCTGCTGGGGGTGAGCAGTGGCGCGGCGCTGGCGGCCATCCTGCTACTGTATTACGGCCTCGCCTGGCAGGCCGGCTGGCTGCTGCCGCTGCTGGCGATTGGCGGCGCCTTTCTGGCTGTCGCCTGTGTCTGGCTGCTGGCCGGTCGCGGGGCCAGCGCCAGCCGGCTGGTCCTGGCCGGGGTAGCCATCAACGCCTTCCTGTCCGCACTGATGGCCCTGGCCCTCAACTACGCGCCCAGTATGTTCGCCATGCAGGAAATCGTCTTCTGGCTGCTGGGCTCACTGGCGAACCGGGGCTGGGACCAGCTGCTACTGGCGCTGCCGTTCGTTGTGGTGGGTGCAGCGCTGATGTTCTGCGGGCGCAACTACCTGCGGGCCCTGTCCCTGGGGGAGGCCAGCGCTGCGTCGCTGGGCTTCGGCGGGCGCCGCTATCCGCTGGCGATCCTGCTGGGTATTGCCGCCGCGGTAGGGGCCGCGGTGGCGGTAGCGGGCACGATTGGATTTATCGGCCTGGTGGTGCCGCACCTGGTACGGCCGTTGGTCAACCAGGATCCGGGCCGGCTGCTGTGGGCCAGCGCCCTGGCCGGTGCGCTGCTGTTGTTGCTGGCGGATATCCTGGTGCTCAACTTTATCGGTGCGCAGGAACTGCGCATCGGTGCGGTGACTGCCTTTATCGGCGCACCATTCTTTTTCTGGCTGATCGTGAGCGCGCGGCGGGGGTTGCAGTTATGAGCCGGGGAGCGCTACCAGTCAGCGTGCACCAGCTGGCGGTCGACCGGCATCGCCAGCGTGTGCTCGAAAATCTCAGCTGCCGCTTTCAACCTGGTGAGCTGACTGCGGTGGTGGGCCCCAACGGTGCGGGCAAGAGCAGCCTGTTACAGGTGCTGGCGGGAGTGCTGGCGCCGGCCGCGGGAAGGGTCGAGATCGATGGCAATGACGCGGCGAAAATCCCGGCCGGGGAGCGCGCACAGTTGTGTGCCTACCTGCCCCAGGCCGAGACGCCCGCCTGGAGCCTGGCCGCCCGTGACCTGGTGGCGCTGGGCCTGCTGCCCTGGGGCAAGCCGGCCGACCGCGATAACCGGGTGCACCGGGCGCTGGCCCAGGTGGACGCTGTGGAATTCGCCGACCGCCCGGTAACCCGGCTGTCGGGCGGTGAGCTGCGCCGGGTGCAACTGGCGCGGTTACTGGTGGGCGAGGCGCCCGTACTGATCGCCGATGAGCCCACCGCGGCGCTGGATATCCGCCACCAGTTGCAGTTGATGCAGAACTTTCGCCAGCAGGCGGACAGCGGGCGCACGGTAGTCCTGGCCCTGCACGACCTGGCGCTGGCAGCCCGTTACTGCGACCGCATCCTGCTCCTGGAGGGCGGCCGCCTGCGTGCCACGGGCACCCCGGAGGAGGTCCTCACGCCTGACCTGATCGGCGAGGTGTACGGAGTCAGTTGCGAGTTCCGCTGGCGCGATGGTGTGGCGGATTTTGTGCCGCTGGACCTGCTGTAGGCGGGCGGGTTTCGCCGGGGTTAATCCCGATCGTTGGCTCCACCGGTTCCCGGTGGCTTCCCACCCGATTCCTCCAGCGCCTTCTCCAGCCGGCGCACGCGGTTCCGTGCGGCCTCGACCTCCCGGCGGTACTTGTCGGCGTTGCCCTCGCGAGCATTTTCCCAGCGCGCTTCCGAATCCTGCAATTCCTGCCTTGCCAGTTCCAGCTCCTTGAGCATGCTCATCTGCTCACCTCCGCCAGTCGCATCTACGGGGTTGCTATCGGGTAGTCCCTGTAACGGTAGCACCGGATCGTGACCTGCGGTTCGCCGTGGGGTGCTTCACTGCTATACTGCGGCCCGCTTTGGGTGCCCGGCAGCGTCTTTTCCCTCGGGGGTGGCGCTTGGTCGGGTTAAACGGGAAGTCCGGTGAACTGGTTCCAGTGAGTCCGGCGCTGCCCCCGCAACGGTGAGCCGCTAACGCGGTAAGCCCGATACCGGCCCTCGGCATTCGTAGGATAAAGCGGAGGGCTTTGTCTGGTCTGTGTAAGGCGACCGCTGAAGCCCGCTTCCGGTCCCTGTGGTAAGCACCGATTGCACTCACCCTCCCTCAATCCGTCCTTTTTCGAGATTGGGGAATCACTGTGAACAAAACTCTTCTCCCGGCGGCGCTACTGCCATTGCTGACCGCCACCAGCCAGATTGTGTCCGCCGAAGACAACGGCGAACTGGAACAGGTTTCCGTTACTGCCAGCCGCGTGGAAATACCGCGACGGGAGCTGGGGGTATCGGTGTCGATTGTTACTGCCGCCGATATCGAGCGGTTGGGCTATGCCAGGTTGCTGGATGTCATTCGCACTCTGCCAGGGGTTGCTGTCAGCAATAACGGTGGCGCCGGCAAAGTGAGCAATATCTACCTGCGCGGTGAAAGCAATTACCGCACCCTGGTATTGCTGGACGGTGTCAACATTGCCGATCCCGCGAACACCCAGGTGGCCACCCAGTTCCAGCACCTGCTGGCGGGTGATATCGAGCGAGTGGAAGTCCTGCGTGGCCCCCAGGGCATGATGTATGGCGCCGGGGCCGGTGGTGTGATCAATATCATCACCAAAAAAGCCGATGCCCCGCTGGGTGGGTCCCTGGCAGTAGAGACGGGACGTTACGGTAGCCGCGATACCAGCGCCAGCCTCTACGGCGAGGGCGAACAATGGGATTACCGGATCAACCTGGGGGTATTGGATACCGATGGTTTCAACAGCCAGGTGGCGGATGCCAGCGGCGAACGGGACGGCTACAGCAATCGCACCGCCAGCGCCCAGCTGGGATACCAGGTCAGCGAGAACCTTGCCCTGCGTGCGCAGGTACGTCACACCGGCACCGAGTCGGCGTTTGACGGCTGCTTCGCCGGTTTTTCCTCTTCCAATGACTGTCTCGACGAATACACCCAGGGCAGCTATCGCCTGAGTGCCGACTACCGGGTCTCCGGCATCGGCAACCAGTTGGCGGTGGCACGACAGGAGATCGAGCGGGACAGCCTCGCGGTGGGTGCAAGTACCTTTGCCGTGGATGGTGGTATCGACGAGCTCAACTATGTGGGCAATACGGCGCTTGCCGGCGGTGAGTTGCTCTGGGGTGCGGAGTACGAACAGCAGGAATTCTCCAGCGCCTTCGATGCCCGGGAACTGGATAGCCTGGGAATCTTCAGTGAATGGCGTGCCGACCTGGGAGGGGTAATCCATTACTCTGTAGGTGTGCGTCGCGACACCCTGGAGACCGAGGATCACGACAGCTGGCGCAGCTCCCTGGCCTACCCGATCCTGTTGGGTGATGAGGTGGAGGCCAAGCTGCGCGCGAGCTACGGCACCGGTTACCGGGCGCCCAGCCCGTTCGAGCTGGCGTATAACGTGGGCGAGGGCGCAGGGCCGGTGGGGCCGGAGACCAGCCGCGGCTATGAGCTGGCCGCCGAATACCGGCTTGCCGAGAGACTGCACCTGGAGCTGGTTTATTTCGACCAGCAGATCCAGGACGCCATCATCTTTGACTACAGCCTGGGCAATTCCGGTTTCGGTGCCTACGGGCAGGATGACGGTGTAAGCCGGTCCGAGGGCATCGAGTTGGTCATGTCTGGCAAGCTTCTGGATAGCCTGGACTGGTACTTTAACGGAACGCTCCTGGATGCCGAAGACACGAATGGTAGCCAGCGCCTGCAGGTACCGGGGCAGGTCTATAACCTGGGTGGGAATTATCGCCTGCTGGGGGACCGCCTTGCAGTGGGAGCAAACTGGCGCAGGGTCGCAAACCGGCTGAGTCCGAACCCGGATTTTTTCGGTCCAGTGGTCGCCCTGGATGATTACAGCGTGCTGGACCTGAAGGTGTCTTACCGGATTTCCGAGTCCCTGCGGCTGAACCTGCGTGGTGAGAATATCCTCGATGAGGATTACCGCGAGGTGGCCGGCTACAATACGGCCGGGGCGGCGGTTTATGCCGGAGTCGAGATGACACTTTGAGTCTGGTGTAGGAGCGGCTCTGGGCGGGAACGCTATCCCTGCGACGCTGGAGGGGTGTAGGGGCGAACCTTGTGTTCGCCCGGACTGCGATCCGGTTACTATCGGCTGCGCGGGACTGCAGAGTGCGATAATTACCATGTGTCGCGCCGAGTATCCTTTCGGTCGCGACCAGCGGCCGCTCCTACAGCTCTTGAGTTTGCGAGCAATTTTCTAACGCGGAGTTTTGTCCATGACCGATTCGGACACCGGTAAAAAGGCCGAGCGCCATAAGCGGCGTATGCAGCAGCGCAAGGAAATTGTCGATGCGGGTGTTGCAAAGGCGCTGGAAGAGCGCGGGATTGCCATCCTCTACACCGGTGACGGCAAGGGCAAGACCACCGCGGCAATGGGTACGGTCACCCGGGCCCTGGGGTATGGCTACAGGGTAGTGGTGGGGCAGTTTATCAAGGGAGCCTGGGAGTGCGGGGAGAAAAACCTCCTCACGGGACTGCCGGCGGAGCAGTTTTCCCTGCAGTGGTTTGAAATGGGCACCGACTTTACCTGGGAGACCCAGGACTTCGAGGCCGACAAGGCTGCGGCCCTGGCATTGTGGGAAAAACTTTCCGCGGCGCTCGCGGATGAGTCGGTATACCTGGTAGTGCTGGATGAGCTCACTTATGCCCTCAATTACAAGTGGCTCGATCGAGATGCAGTGATCACCGCTATAGAAAACCGCCCGCGTGAGCAGACGGTGATCATTACCGGGCGTGGCGCAAAGCAGTACCTGAAGGGTATTGCCGATACGGTTACCGAGATGCGGGCTGAGAAACATGCATTCGAAAAAGGAGTTGCCGCCCGCAAGGGTATTGAATGGTGATTGCCTAACCTGTCATTGTATTCAAACCTTTTGGCCCTTCTTGAATCGTGCAGAAAATAATGTAGTAAATGGTCGATCAACCGGCTGTATGCCGGTTATCCTCTTTCCCGATTTAGTAAATCCAGCCTAAGTGTTTAGGGATATAACTATAAAGAAATCGGGATTGGGGGTTGATATGAATTCAAGTTGCTTGAAAAGCCTATTTGTTACAGTTTGTCTCATCGTTGCAGTGGGTGTGCGTGCGGCAGACTCTGGAGCATTCAGTGACCTTCCATTGGTTAACCAGGTATCAGTTTCCCCAGATGGAAAGAACCTGCTGGCTGTAGTCAACTCAGAGAACAAGACTCTTGTGGCAACAGCCCCCTACGGTAGTAAAGAGGTGAACTTTCTTGTTGGACTGGAGGAGGGCAAGTTCAGGATTGAGTCCGTAAGCTGGCTCAATAATGAGCGTGTGTTGGCGGCAGTCTCGCAACCAGAGCAACTGCGGGTGGGGGGGCGCAACGTGCGGGCCCGGTTGACCACCCTGTACTCAATCTCAATTGATGGAAAGTCCACAATTGAGCTGAAGAAAAGGGATGTTGCAGAGAGTGATATTGACCTCCTGAGGTTGAATCCATCGGTAGTAAGCCTTTTGCCTGAGGATGACGAGCATATACTCGTCGAGGTTGCCGATCCGCGGGATAATTATTTTTCCTCTGTGTTCAAGGTTAATGTTGAAAACGGGGATTTCGAGAAGTACTTGCCCAATGATCGCCAGATATTTAGCTGGGGAGTAGATCGCAAAGGTGAGGTTCGGCTCGCCATGGGGCGTGACACCAAGAGAGAGTCGCGCGTTAATCATGTCTACTTCCGCAAAAATGCCAAGGAGGACTGGCAGCGCATCGCCAGCTTTGATGCCTATAAAGATGACAGTTTTTATCCATTTTTTTATGAGGATGAAAGTCACACACTCCTGGTGATCAGCAATCGCAAGCTGGGGAAGAGGGCCATCTGGCGTTACGACATAGAAAGTGGGCAGTTTTCCGGTTTGGTCGGGGAGGCACCGGCCACTCTCGATGTGGAGGGTCCTATTTTCTGGAGGGCGGGCGATGCCAATGAATTTATCGGCTTCAGTTACCTGGATAATTTTGTAGAGCATAAATATGTCAGTGCGCAGAAATCCAATATTTCGCAGCAACTGAGGCTCCTGTTCCAGCGGCAGGGGTTGAAGTCCCATATTGTGAGCAGGGATAAGTCCGGCAACCGGATGGTGGTATATGCAATATCGGATCACTCCCCCGGGAAGTATTATCTGTTTGACCGACAGAAAAAGACCCTGGATTTCTGGTTCAGCCAGTTTCCGAAGCTCGAGAACAAGAGCCTTGCGAAAGTTGAGCCTTTCAGTTTCGAGGCCTCTGATGGGATGGAGCTGAATGGGTACCTTACTCGCCCTGGGGGTGTTACCGATGCTCCGCTGGTTGTATTTCCCCATGGTGGCCCGCATGCCCGTGATACCCAGTACTTTGATCCCTGGGTGCAGATGTTTGCAGATCGTGGGTATGCGGTATTACAAGTGAACTTTCGTGGTTCCTCCGGGTTTGGCGATGATTATCTCGTTGCGGGATATAAGCAATGGGGTAAGGCAATGCAGCAGGATGTTATTGATGCTGTAAGCTGGGTAGAGCGGAACAAACTGGCTGACACCGAGAGGGCCTGTATCGTTGGCGCCAGTTACGGCGGGTATGTAGCTCTTACCGCTGGTTTCAAAACGCCGAAAAGGTTCGATTGTGTGGTCAGTTTGGCTGGCGTCAGCGATATTCCCAGCATGATTAATTTTGATTTCGTGCGGGGCTACAACCGTTACTACGAGGAGCAGCTTGCTGATATTCATTCCCCGGAGGAAAGGAAGGATATCGAGAACAATTCACCGGTGAACCATGCCGGAAGTTTCAGTGTCCCGGTATTGTTGGTGCATGGTGGGTTTGATACACGGGTTGATGTTGGCCAGTCGAAAATGATGGCCAAGGCGCTGGAGCGAGAAGATAAGAGGGTGCGTCTGGAAGTGCTTGACCATGGAACCCACCATTTCAATGAATCTGTAAACAGAAAAGCGGCAATGTCGGAAGTTATCGGTTTCCTGGACCAG
Organism: Microbulbifer sp. YPW16; assembly: GCF_021290385.1. Classification (GTDB taxonomy): domain Bacteria; phylum Pseudomonadota; class Gammaproteobacteria; order Pseudomonadales; family Cellvibrionaceae; genus Microbulbifer; species Microbulbifer zhoushanensis. The sequence goes on along the minus strand of NZ_CP089928.1, from coordinate 1,705,620 downwards.
CACCTCAAATAAAAGCAGGCAGGCCGGCGCCCCCACAGGGGCCCCGGCGCGTGCTTGCATGCTGGCTTACAGTTTCCAGCTGAAGCGCATGCCCGCAGTGCGCGGCTGGCCCCAGACACCGTATCCCCAGTCGCTGCCGAGGGTATTCTGGTAGGTGAAATACTCCTCGTCCGCCAGGTTGTTCACAAACGCCTGCACGCTGTAGCGCTGGGAGGGTGAATACCAGCTGACACTGGCGTTGGCCAGGCCGTAGGCTTCATGGCGGGAGTAGGGGTCGTTCTCGATCTGCAGGAAGTGGTCATCCTGCCAGGAGTAATCACCCTGGAATACCAGCTCGCCTGATTCTCCCAGGGCCTGGTAGTAACGCGCCACCAGGTTGTAGGTGAAGCCGGGCGCAGAGGGCAGTTCATTGCCGTCCAGCGTATAGCTGTCGCCGGCCACAAAGAATATCTGCTCCGAGTCGAACTCGGTGGACAGCCAGCCGGCGCCGGCGATCACCTCGAAGTTGTCGGTAATCGGCGCGGTCAGTTCGATTTCCGCGCCGGTTCCCTCCACATCCCCCGCGTTGGTAATCACGCTACCGTCGGCCACCGTCAGGAAAACCTGCGCCTGGTAGTCTTCCACCGTGTAGTGGAACGCTGCCGCGTTGAGTCGGTAGACTTCTGCCAGGGTAGTTTTCAGCCCTACCTCGAAGTTAGTTATCTCCTCGGCGCTCACCGGGCGGGTGGCTTCCAGCGAGGCGTTGTAGCTGCCGGAGAAACCGCCACTCTTGAAACCAGTGGAAAAGCTGGCATAGGCGAGGGTGTCATCACCGGGACGCCAGTCGAGCCCCAGCCTGCCGGTGGTGGCGCTTTCACTCAGGTCGTCCCGCACAGAGAGCGGCTCGTAAAAGCTGGGGCCGGAATCCTGGACAAACTCCCGTTCCTCTTCGGTATAGCGCAGGCCGCTCACCAGGGTCAGGGTCGGGGCCAGGTCGTATTCAACCTGGCCGAACAGCGCCCAGGATTCGCTGTCGAGGGCGACGATTTCCTGGTGCCAGAGGCCGTCGGCGGTTGTCGGGGCTTCCGTGACCAGGCCACGATCATCCTTGTAGTAGTAAAAGCCGGTAACCCAGGTGGCATTATCGGTGGCGCCATCCAGCCGTAATTCCTGGGTATATTGCTCCGCGTCCACGGCATACTGCTCGTCAAACCAGACCACTTCGGTGCCATCGCCGTCATCCTGCAGGAACTTGTCCAGTTCTTCGTAGGCGGTGATGGAGGTCAGGGTAAAGTCCTCGAACTCCCAGTCGAGGGTGGCCGACGTACCATAGGTGTCAATCTGGGTGATCAGGCCATTGGCGGCACCGCTGGCCACATGCTCGGGATCAAATTTGCCGTCCACGGCCTCTGCGCCGGTAAACCCGAAGGTATTGCTGGTGCAGCCACCATCCTGGATGCGGGAAATGGAACAGGTCGCGGCATCTTCACTGGCCGCTTCCAGGTAGCCCATATGGGCGAAGCCAACCGAGTTCTGGTCCGCCTCGCTGCCATGGAAATTCAGTAGCAGGCCGCCGCTTTCACCGAGGTCGAAGTCAAGCTGGCCGCGGTAGCCGAAGCTGTCAGTATCGTTCAGCTTGTCACCGGTAACAGTGTTGGTCTGCCAGCCATCATTGGTGGTGCTTTTGAAGGCGAAGCGACCGCGCACGCCGTCGGCCAGCGCGCCGCCAACCGCGCCCTCCAGGATCTGCTCGGAATAGCTGCCGAGGCTGGCGCTGGCGCTAGCGGTAAATTCATCGGTGGGTTTGCGGGATACATAGTGCACAAGCCCGCCGGTGGTGTTGCGGCCATAAAGGGTGCCCTGGGGCCCGCGCAGCACTTCCACGCGCTCCAGGTCGAACAACTGGATAGCAGAGCCGGCAGGATTACCTCGATAGACGTCATCCACATAGATGGATACCGGCGACTCCCAGGAGTCGGAAAAATTCACCAGGCTGATACCGCGCAGGCTGACGGACGGACTGGATGCCTCGCCGAAGATAGCGAAGAAATTCATATTGGGGACCTGCTGGGTAATGTCCAGGCCCTCCTCGAAACCCATTTTCTCGATAGCATCGCCGGAAAACGCGCTGACAGCGACCGAGACATCCTGCATCGACTGTTCACGTTTCTGTGCTGTCACCGTGACTTCTTCGAGCACCGATTGTTGCTGGGCAGTAACCGGCGCGCTGATTGCGAGAGCCAGTAGTGCCGGGAGGAAGTGGCGATGGGAAAGCCCCTGGCGGATAACCGCAGTTCCTGGGCGGTTGATGGTGGTGGCGCGTTGCATATTGCTCTCCTTGTCGTGCGATATTCTTATGCCGTGTTATTTTGAATTTTCGCTCTCACCTTTTTATCGGTTTCTTGTTATTGGCTTTTTGTTCTTGTTTTTATGCCGGCGCCATTACACGCAATTACAGCCACCGGAGTAGCGGGGGCATGCCGAGGCACAGCGGCAAAGTATTGCCGTTGTCGGGCGCAATAGAATCAGAGTTGTCTGTTGTTCTTTTAGTTGAACTGCGTTCGAACTTGGCGCTGGTAAACAACACCTCGAGATAACAGGCAGCACATTGGCGCGGCGCTCCGGGCTGCCGGGGGAAACCAGGCTAAACCGGGCTGGAAATGACTCGATGGCCCGATCTGGTGACAGGTTTATTTCACCTTAACCAGAATAAAGGACTATCGCAAGGCGTCGGGCGGGAATCTGCGGCTGCTATGGATGGTCCTGGCAGTATTATTTTCTTTTCGCGTCCTGAGGATAAATCGTATCTGTATCAGAAACGATATCCGATGCCTACGCTGTATACGAAGGGGTCGATCTCCACTTCCGTTTTAATCCGGGAAACTCCGGTCTCGGTGGGAAAGCGAATCTCCGCGTCGGCGTCGATGTCCAGGTACCACATGGAGGCATTAAACAGCCAGCGGCTTTCAGGGCCAAATTGCACGTCTACACCCAGCTCGCCCGCCAGCCCCCAGGAATCATCGAGCTCAAGTCTCGCATCCCGCGTGGCACCGAGCATGTTGAGGAAATAGCCATTGGCGATGCGGGCAACGTCTTCGTCGACAAAAGTGGTGTAGTTGACGCCGAAGCCGACGTAAGGCTGGACCCATGACTCTACACAGACCGGGAACCACTGTACCGTCAGCGTCGGGGGCAGGTGCTTGATGTCACCCAGGGGTACAGTGCCAATCGAGAGCCCATCTGCGTCCGGCAGGCCGCGGACATCCAGGTCGTGTTCAAACGGGGTGGCCAGGAGCAAGCCCAGGCCCCAGTGGTCGGCAAACACCCAGGCGCCGGTAAAGGTGGCGGCATATCCATCATCTACCAGGACGCGGGTGCCCGGCAGGAGGGCGCCATTCAGCCTCAGCTCCTCGGACATGTCATCCGGTATTGTCGCCCCGGCCCCGGCTCGCAGGATGAAATCCCCCTGGCGGTTTTCCGCCAGGACGCTGTTGCCGGCCAGTGCCAGCGCCAGGGCGGAGGTCAGAAGTGCCGTGGATCTCATTTTCGGTTCGCTCCATGAAGACTGCGGTTCCCAAAAGTCAGTCTAGACACTGGGCGCAGGCGCCGAGGGGATGCTGTGGTACCGGACGCCAGACGGGGCCGGGATATGCCATAATCCGCCACCTCAGTAGTCAATTCAGCGGTGAGATAATGAAAATAGGCGTGTTGAAAACCGATGATGTCCGCAAGGAGCTGGTGGGTGAATTTGGTGAATATCCGGAAATGTTTGCCCAGCTGCTGCGGGACCAGGATCCATCCCTGGAGTTTGTGACCTATGAAGTGCAGCACGGTCACTACCCGGATGACGTCGATGAAGTGGACGCTTACCTGATTACCGGCAGCAAGACTGGTGTCTACGAGGACAAGCCCTGGATCCCGCCCCTGATGGAGTTTGTGCGCATGCTGCGGGAACGGGGCAAGCCCACCATCGGCATCTGTTTCGGTCACCAGCTGATCGCCCAGGCCCTGGGGGGCAAGACCCGCAAGTCAGACAAGGGCTGGGGTGTCGGCGTCCATACCTACGAGCTGCAGGAGACACCGAGCTGGATGTCCGAGCCGCTCGACCAGTTCAGCCTGCTGGTCAGCCACCAGGACCAGGTGGAAACCCTGCCGCCCGGGGCCCGGATCCTGGCGTCCAGCGATTTCTGTCCCATGGCCATGGTGCAGGTGGATGAGAATATGCTCACCTTCCAGGCCCACCCGGAATTCACCAAGCCCTATTCCAACAGCCTGATGGAGCTTCGCCGCGAGGCTTTCGGCGGGGATGTGGTGGAAAAGGGGCAGGCTTCCCTGCAGAACGATATCCACGAAAGCACCGTGGCCAAGTGGATGCTGGAGTTCCTGCGCAAGCAGTAATCACCGGTTGATACGGTAGGAGCGGCTGCTGGCTGCGATCACCCAAAGGCGGGTGTATTCGCGGCCATGGGGCGCTCCTACAGGGCAACCGGGGTCCGGTTTACTTCCATTTGATATTGCAGCCGACGGACGGCGTCTGGTCCGCGTCCGGCTGCTCCCCCCGCAGTACCGCATCTGCCGCCGCGCGCAAGTCAGAGCCGTCCACTGGCTCGCCATTGCCCGGTCGACTGCTGTCGAACTGGCCCCGGTACGCCAGCTTGCCATCCCGGTCGAAGAGGAAGAAGTCCGGCGTACATGCTGCGTCGAACGCCCTTGCCACTTCCTGCCCTTCGTCCACCAGGTATGGGAACCGGTAGCCCCTTGCAGCTATTTCCTCGCGCATCTTATCCGGGCTGTCGTCCGGGTGGCTGGCAAAGTCGTTGCTGTTAATGGCGACAATGGCGAGGCCAGCGGGAATATATTGCTCCGCAAATTCTGACAATGCGGCGGCTATATGTTTTACAAAAGGGCAGTGATTGCAGATAAACATCACAAGCAGCGGCTTGCCCGCCATCTTAGCACTCGACAGCATCCTGCCATTGGTATCGGGAAGGGTAAATGCCGGCATCTCGGTGCCGAGCGGAATCATGCTTGATGGGGTAAGAGCCATGTGCGGTCCTGCAATCAGCTGGTTAAGGAATCATTCTCCATACAGGTTACTGTTCCGGGGGCCGGTGTAAAAGGTGGAGTGCACGCGTCCCTGTCATAACCGGGCTGGTTGATTTTTATTCGTTACCGGCGGGCGGGCATATTTCTTTTGCCCTGTGATCATGCTGCCCTGTCCTGTTGAGGTTCTCCAGGGAGTTCTCGGGCACCGGCCTGAAAGTCGGTCCGCAATGATACAAAGCGGCAGCCTGTTTAATTTGTGAGCTTTTTGAGAGTTTTGATCACCCGTTAAATCAAAACTTTGCTGACTAAGCTGAATATGAGCCCCTTAGTGTAAAGCCTGACCCTTATGGGATAGGTTTATCGATAATATGCCGTTTTTGAATTTATCCTGCTCTCTTTTGCTTTCGGTTAGGAGCTGATGTTCCAGGGATAGTGCCAATAGGGATGCATCTGGCATAAAAATATTTTCGTTTTGTGATTTTTTTACAAAAAAAGTTGAGTAAAACTGTTCCTCGCTCGTCTTGGTACTTGTGTTGGGAAAGTGATCGCTGGGGGGCGATCACGTTCAATAAATACAACTCACACAACAACTTCCTATAAGAGAGGGGTCAATATGAGCTCAAATAACAAGCTCAGAATGCACCTGGCCAAGAGCGTCCTGGCTCTGGCGATCGGTGCTACCACTGTCGCCAGCCCGACAGTATTTGCCGACGACACCACCGGCACCATTCGCGGTTCCGTGGTGGGTGTCGAGAATGCCAAGACTATCAAGCTGACTGATACCGCTCGTGGTATCACCAAGGAAATCAGTGTCGATGCCGACGGCGAGTTCCGCTTTGGCAGCCTGACTCCGGGCAAATACCAGCTGCAGGTATTCAATGACGGCGGTGTCGTTGATACGCAGACTGTTGTCGTTAGCCTTGGCGGTACGGCTACCATCGTCCTAGGCTCCGGCGCTGAGCTGGAGCAGGTTGTCGTTAACGGTGAGCGTATCTCCCAGGTAGACGTGGGTATCGCAGAATCCGGCATGGTAATTTCTGCCGAGGAACTGAACGAAATCCCCGTAGCCCGCGACCTGACCTCTGTTACCCTGCTGGCCCCGAGCGTAACGCGCGGTGACCAGACCTTTGGTAATCATGCCAGCTTTGCCGGTGCGTCAGTTGCGGAGAACGTGAGCTACATCAACGGCCTCAACACCACCAACTTCCGTAACGGTCTGGGCTTTTCTGAAGTTCCGTTTGAATTCTACGACAGCATCCAGGTCAAGACCGGCGGTTACTCCGCCAAGTTCGGCCGCTCCACCGGTGGTGTCATGAATGCCACCTCCAAGAGTGGTACCAACGAATTCAAGTTCGGTTCCAACTTCTACTACGATACCGAGGTCGAAACGGCACCGAATACTTACGCCGCCGATAACGACAAGGACGAATACTCGGAGACCAATGCCGATATCTATGCCTCCGGCCCGATCATCGAAGATCGCCTGTTCTTCTACGCGCTCTACAGCAACAAGAGCGAGGAGCAGGAATATTACGGCATGCTCAGCGGCCGTGGTTACAAGGCCGAGCAGGACACCGATTTCTGGGGCGTAAAACTGGATGGCTACATCAGTGAAAACCACCGTGTTGAACTGACCGCTTTCAGTGACGAGCGCGAGACCATCGAAGGCTCCTACGAGTACGACTCTGCCACTGAAACTGTTGGCAACTACCTGGGTGATACCCTGTACGAGCGCGGTGGTATGAACTGGATTGCCACCTACACCGGTAACCTGACTGACACTGTCACCCTGGCCGTGTCCTACGGTGAAAACGAGGCAAACCGCACTACCGCTCCTGCCACTGCCGATATCCCGGTGGTGTACGAGTACAACGGTGGCTTTATCGCTCGCGGTGACTGGACCAACTTCACCGTTGAAACCGGTGAAGATACACGCGAAATGCTGCGTGTTGACCTTTCCTGGGACCTGAATGACCACTTCCTGGAAGTGGGCCTCGACCAGGAAAACAACACCTCTACCAGTGCGACTGTGAACTCTGGTGGCGTCTACTGGCTGCTGGATCCGAACAACACTTACAACGAGTGCTCCCTGGCTGAGTGTCCCTCCGGCGCGAACGTTCGTGAGCGTATCTATAACGTAGGTGGTGAGTTCGACGTAGAGTCCTCAGCGTTCTACATCCAGGACACCTGGCAGGCAACCGACCAGCTCTCCCTGCAGCTGGGTCTGCGTAACGAGACCTTCAAGAACAACAACGGTGCCGGTGACGCGTTCATCGAGATCGACAACCAGTGGGCACCGCGCCTGTCAGCGGTATTCGACCCGACCGGTGCCGGCAACCAGAAGATCTTTGCCAACTGGGGTATGTACTACCTGCCGATCGCCTCGAATACCAATATTCGGATGGCCGGTAACGAGACCTATATCCAGAACTACTACGACTGGGACGGCGAGTGCCTGAACGCCGACTTTACCCCGTGTAACGTCGGTGGCCAGTTCGACCAGGACCTGTTTGGTGACGGCACTGTGCCGGATACCCGCAGCCTGGTGGATACCAACATTGAGCCCATGTACCAGTCTGAGTTCATCCTCGGTTACGAATACGTAATGGAGAATGGCATGGAGCTGGGTGTCAAGGGTATGTACCGCAACCTGGAGACCTCCATCGAGGACGTGGCGATCGATGCTGCCGTTATCGATTACTACAACACCGAGGGCAACTGGACTGCAGACGGTACTGTTGAAGACGCCTTCACTGGTTTCCACCAGTACGTACTCACCAACCCGGGTAACGATATGCGTATCTACATCCCGGAGACCGATGAGTTCGTGAACCTTTCCGCGGACCAGCTGGGTTACCCGGAGGCCAAGCGTCAGTACGGTGCGCTGGAATTCACTTTCCGTCGTCCGTTCGATGGTCGCTGGATGGTTGATGCGTCCTATACCTGGGGCCACAGCTGGGGTAACAACGAAGGTTACGTGCGTTCGGACAACGGCCAGGACGATGCCGGCCTGACCACCAACTTCGACCAGCCGGGACTGCTGGATGGTGGTTACGGCAACCTGCCGAACGATCGCCGCCACACCCTGAAGGCATTTGGTACTTACCAGTTCGACATGGGCCTGCGCCTGGGTGGTAACTTCATGTGGCAGACCGGTCGTCCGAAGAACTGCTTCGGCGTTCACCCGACCGACGTGTTTGCCCAGGCCTACGGTGCCGAGTCTTTCTACTGCCAGGGTGAGCTTCAGCCGCGCGGTAGCCAGGGTCGCACTGACACCTACTGGAACCTGGACCTGAATGCCCAGTACCCGGTGCAGTTCGCCAACAACCAGGAGCTGATGCTGTCTTTCGACGTGTTTAACGTGTTCGGCAACGACGCTGTCAGCGAAGTGGTTGAGACTGGTGACACCGACGGCGGTCTCGTCGATGAGTTCTACGGTGAGCCGGTTTACTACCAGGCACCTCGTGCCGTTCGCCTTGGCGTTCGCTACGAGTTCAACTAAGTCTTAAACGGCTTGTGTTGGAAAATCCCCGCCGTTCGGCGGGGATTTTTTTATTCCGGCTACTACTCGAATAACGACGACGCGACATGCCGGTAGGCGGCGTTTTCGTAAAACTCGAACTCCTGCTGACAACTGTAGCTCAATTTGATGATGTGATCATCATCACTGCGGCATGCTTTCTCCCGTATCTCTTGCCACGCCTTCACTTGCTGCACTGCGTCACCGCGCGCCCCCGCTGACACGATTGGTTCTGGCCCGGTGCTGAGATAGGCAATGACCAGCCCCTCCCAGAAATACCGCATGGCAACCTCCCGATCGGGACAATAGGGCAATATCAGCCGCAGGGCATGACATCCCGTCACGCCGTGCAGAAGGGTAAAGCTTCCCGTGCCGGCATAGGCCTTGAGGGCGATTGCGGCGATATCCTCCAGTCCCAGCTGCCGCGGCTGGATCGGGGTGTCCATCCAGCCATCCTGGCCCATGACCGCATGCATGTGGTCACTGATATTGCCCGGGGCTACCTCTACCTGCGGATAGCGCTGGCTGACATCCGCAATCACCTCGGCCGCCGCCAGGTCTGTGCGTTCACCAGAGGACTCCAGTGGGTAATACTCCAGATTCCAGTACGCGAGACCCATCGCGACCTCCTCCAGGTGCCTCGCGTCGATACCGTAAGCAGTGCGAATCAGGCCGTGGAAAGCGGCGGTCGCTATGGAGGGAAGCAGCGGCGGCAGCTCGCGTCGCAGGCAGTCCGCGATTCCGTGTTGCTCCAGCTGTTGTTCGTAGTACTGCAGCGCGCTAGGGAATAACTCCTCACTGTGCCGGCAGGTGGTGATATCGCTGACAGGCTTCACCGGGCTCGCCGGCCTGAGTTGCAGGTGGGGGGTGGAACGGTCGAATGCATATTGGAGCTGCTCGCGGGTGGCACCCATCTGGTCCAGCGCGATCAGCACCATTGGCAGGTGGTTTGCCAGCCTGTCGCCATAATGGACATGGAAACGACTCGCCGATTCCAGCAGTTCCGTACAGTATCGCGTGATGGCCATCGGATCCCTCCTGCCTGCGGGTGTGGCCCGCTAAATTGCTTCCACCCTGTCGCCCAAGTTTATGGTGCCGGTAGCAGTCGCTCCACTAATTGGCGCCAGGTTCACGCCGAAATAGACCTGCCCATCCTCCCCGCGCCGATACCGGGCAAGGGTCCGCAGGGGTTCCCGGCGCACTTCACCGGTCAGTGGGTCGAGTCCGGGAATTGCACAGCGGGCACAGGGGTGGGTGCACTCGAACGCGGCGGGCCCGTCACGGGTATGCACGATCATGCGTGTCCACTGGTCCTCGGCGAAGGGTTCGCAATCGCTCACTACCAGGTTGGGCCTGAAGTTGAGCATGGAGACCGGCTCTGCGAGACGTGCGTTGAGGTCGTCCAGGGACGCCTGGCTGATCACCAGCAGCGGCGCTGCATCAGCGAAGCCGACCTGCCGGTCTGCCCGCGGCGCTGCCAGTGGGCGGTGGAATTCCGCGCCCATCGCCACCAGTCGCACGCTTGTTTGTAATCGCTCACTCAACCAATGGGCGGCCATATCCCCGGCGTCCCGTGCCAGGACCGCGTCATCCCAGACTGTGACACGGAGCACGGGCGCAGACTCGCCTGGTTGCGTGATCTCAATCTCATCCCCGTCCCGATGCTGTATCCGCACGCCGGTGGGTGTGACGGTGGCCCGCAGCTGTGCCATATGGCGGATTCGCCGCTGGGTCACAAACCGGTTTTCGGCATCCACCAGCATCCAGCGCCGGTCATCGACAGCGCCGTAGCGATCGAGGGACAGGCTGTCGGTAATGTGTCCCTGCAGGGACTTCACGGGGAACAGGTAGAGCGAGTCAATCTTCATCGAGGTCACCGGTGCGGCGGAAAAGGTGAACTGCTGATACTAACAGCTCGCCATCGGCCTGTTGGCAGGATTTCCACGGCAGGGTGGAGGCAGACAGGGCGAATCACTGTGATAACATCCTGAAGTGTCAGGGGTAACAGTGGCCATTGGAAAGGCCGCCGGCTAGAGGACAATCTATCCCTTGCGCCCCGTACAACAAGATCCGCTAACAAGAACAAGACGGGAAGGCAGGATGCGAGTTGCCGCGGTACTTTCGGGGGTACTTTTACTCTGCGTGGGCCTGGTTGTCCGGGGAGAGTCATTATCCATAGAGCCGGGCCAGGAACCCCGGTCGCTGGTTCCCGCCATGCGTCTCCTGGAAGACCCGGACCACTCCCTGACTTTCGACCTGTTACAGTCGCCGGACGGCCAGGCCCGACTGCAACCCTGGGGAGAAAAATCCGCCAACTTTGGCTATAGCCGCTCCGCTTACTGGGTGGCATTCACCCTGGTTAACCCCAGCGACCAGTCCCTGCCCCTGCTAATCCGGCAGGACTATCCACTGATTGACCACCTGGATTTCTGGGCCCCGCGCGAGGATGGCAGCTGGCAGCATATCGCCACCGGCGACCGGCTCCCATTTGCCAGCCGCCCACTGGAGCTGCGGAACTTTGTATTCCCGGTAACCCTCCCGCCCAATACCGAGCGCACTTTCTACCTGCGCTATGCCACCCAGGGATCAATGAATATCGGCCTGGAGGTCAGCAGCGAGAGGGCGTTTATCCCGCACCTTACCCTGGACCAGTTCCTGCTCGGGGTTTACTACGGTGGATTCCTGGTACTGGTGATCTACAACCTGTTTCTCTTCCTGGCAGTGCGCGACCGGGCCTATATCTATTACATGGGCTACGCGCTCAGTTACGGCCTCTACTTCGGGGTGCTGAACGGTGTGGCTTTCCAGTTTTTCTGGCCCGGGAATCCCTGGCTGGCGAATGAGAGCCTGGTGGTGCTGCTGGGTATTGTGCTGGTCTGTGCTACCCAGTTCGCCCGCTCAATCTGCTCCGGCCGGCAACTGGCACCGCAACTGGACCGGCTGGCGCGCCTGCTGCTGGTGGTGACGATTCCGCTGACGATTGTGTCTCCCTTTGCCGGCTACCGGCTGATGGTCACCCTGTTTACGGTGCTGATCCTGCTGGCGAGCTTCCTGTTGCTGGCCATGGGCGCCGTCAGCTTGCTGCGGGGATCCATCCCCGCACGCTATTTTATGGTGGGCTGGAGCACCCTGCTGGCCAGTGTGATTGTCTACGTGCTGAAGACGTTCGGCTGGCTGCCCCACAACGCCATCACCCACAACGCATTCCAGGTGGCCGCCCTGGTCGAGATGGTGTTGCTGTCACTGGCGCTGGGTGCGCGGGTGCGCGAGATCCGGCGGCGCGGATACACCGACGAGCTTTCGGGGCTCAGTAACCGGCGCTATTTCGAGGAAATGCTGCCCCGGGAATTCGAACTGGCCCGGCGCACCGGTGCACCGCTCTCGTTGTTGTTTATGGATCTTGATCACTTCAAGGCCATCAACGATCGCTACGGGCACGCCCGTGGTGATGAGGCGATCCGTGCGATCGGCGAACTGATCGAGCAGGAGACACGCCGGCCGATGGTGGCCTGTCGTTATGGTGGCGAAGAGTTTGCGCTGCTGTTGCCGGATACCCGCGGCGAGCAGGCGCAGGTACTGGCCGAGCGCCTGCTGCGACGGGTGCGGGAGCTGGACCTGTTCGAGCTGCCCCTCACCATCAGTATCGGCGTGGCGAGTTTCGAGCGCGGCAACCTGGGTGCACCGGTGCAGCTGCTGGAGGCGGCGGATGCGGCGCTTTACCGGGCCAAACAGGGGGGGCGTGACCGCACAGCGGCGAGCGCGGCCCCGGTTGCGTTTGCAGAAGCTGAGACCTCCTGAAATCGCACTTTCGCCGGTAGGGCCGGCCAGGCGATACTGCCGGGTTCCCGCCCGCCGGCCTCGCCGGAAACTGCGGTCCTTTGGTGTGCCGGCCCGTCCCGGTAAACTGTGAAGGGGTTTCAGCGGTTTACGAAACGGAGCTTGGCATGGGCAGTGAGAGGCGGGACAGCGAGCGGTCGAACCTGCGCCAGTGGTTTTGCCAGCTCGACCAGCTGCTCGCCGGCGCTGCCCGGTGGTGGCAATTCCGGCCCTTCCATCACCGCCAGTGGCGCTGGCTCGATACCCATCCCGAACTCTGTCAGGCCCTGGATTCGCTGGAAGACGACGTTCTCCGGCAGCTGGAGGCGGATATGGTCGAGGCTGCCGACTGGCTCTCCCCCTGGCTGGCCGAAGCGCCGCCGCTGCTGGCACTGAGCCGCCTGCCCCGGCTGGAGGCCCGCGTGCTGGCGCCACCGGAGCGACTGGACCACGGGGTACCCGGGCGCAAGTGGCAGCAGATCCTGGCTTTTGCCGGATGCCTGCCGGAGTCGCAGGATCCGGTCCTGGAATGGTGCGCCGGTAAGGGCCACCTGGGCCGGGTGCTGGCCACCTGCGATGGGCGGCCGGTGACCAGCCTCGAGTGGCAGGCGCGTCTCTGCGACGAGGGTACCCAACTGGCGCAACGCAGTGGCGCGTCCATGCGCTTTGTGCATTGCGATGCGTTCGCGCCGGAAGCGGCGCAGTGGGTGACCGGCGCCGATGCGGTGGCCCTGCACGCCTGCGGCGACCTGCATACCACCCTGATGCGGCACTGGGCCCACGGCGGCGGGCGGCACCTGAGCCTGTCACCCTGCTGCTATCACCTGTTGCGCGGTGAGGCGTTCCTGCCGCTCTCCGAAACTGCCAGGGTGGCCCAGGTGCGGCTCAGTCGCGACGACCTGCACCTGCCCCTGCAGGAAACGGTTACAGCGGGTGCCGGCGTGCGCCGCCTGCGCCAGCGCGAACTGCACTGGCGGATGGCGTTTGACGAGCTTCAGCGTGAGCTCCGCGGTGACGACGAATACCTGGCGGTACCGAATATACGCAAGGGTTTACTGACCGGACGCTTTGCCGATTTTGCCCGCTGGGCGGCGGAGCGCCGGCAGCTGTCGTTGCCGGCAGATATCGACGAGGAGCACTGGTTGGCGCTGGGCCTGCAGCGGCGGCATCGCGTGCGGCGCATGGAGCTGGTGGCCCATGTTTTCCGCCGGCCGCTGGAGTTGTGGCTGGTGCTGGACCGGGCGCTGTACCTGGAAGAGCAGGGCGCACGGGTGGAGATCGGGGAATTCTGCGATCGCGAAATCACGCCACGCAATATCCTGGTCCGGGCAACTCGCCCATAAAAAAGGCGGCCATGGTGGCCGCCTTTTTTGTCTCTCGCTTCAGGACCTGCCGATCAGGTCTTCAGCTTCTTGTACTGCATCCGGTGCGGGGTGGCATCCTCACCCTTACGCTCCACGAAGTCCTCGTGGTATTCGGTGTAGTTGCCCTCGAAGAACACCACATCGCTCTCGCCCTCGTAGGCCAGGATATGGGTCGCCACCCGGTCCAGGAACCAGCGGTCGTGCGAGATTACCAGGGCGCAGCCGGGGAAGTTCAGCAGGGCCTCTTCCAGTGCGCGCAGGGTCTCGATGTCCAGGTCGTTGGACGGTTCGTCCAGCAGCAGCACGTTGGCGCCCTGCTTGAGGGTGTAGGCCAGGTGCAGCCGGCCGCGCTCACCACCGGACAGTTCGCCCACGCGTTTCTGCTGGTCGCTGCCCTTGAAATTGAAGCGCCCGACGTAGTTGCGGGAGCCCACTTCGTAGTTGCCGATCTTCAGCATGTCGTGGCCGTCGGAGATGGCTTCCCACACGGTCTTGTTGTCGTCCAGGTTCTCGCGGCCCTGCTCGACGTAGGCCACCTGCACGGTCTCGCCGACCTTGATCTCACCGGAGTCCGGTTTCTCGCTGCCGGTGATCATGCGGAACAGGGTCGACTTACCGGCGCCGTTACCGCCGACGATACCCACGATGGCACCTTTCGGCACACGGAAGGACAGGTCGTCGATCAACAGGCGGTCGCCGAAACCCTTGCTCACGTGCTCGAACTCAATCACGTTGTCGCCCAGGCGCTCACCCGGCGGAATGTAGATCTCGTTGGTCTCGTTGCGGGCCTGGAAGTCCTGCGACTGCATTTCTTCCAGCCGCGACAGGCGGGCCTTGTTCTTGGACTGGCGGCCCTTGGGGTTCTGGCGCGCCCACTCCAGCTCCTTTTTCATTGCCTTCTGGCGGGCCTGCTCGCCGCGCTGCTCCTGCTCCAGGCGCTTTTCCTTCTGCTCCAGCCAGGTGGTGTAGTTGCCCTCCCAGGGGATACCGTGGCCGCGGTCCAGTTCCAGGATCCAGCCGGCGACATTGTCGAGGAAGTAGCGGTCGTGGGTGATGGCCACCACGGTGCCATCGAAGTCGTGCAGGAAGCGCTCCAGCCAGTAGACACTCTCGGCGTCCAGGTGGTTGGTGGGCTCGTCCAGCAGCAGCATGTCGGGGCGCGACAGCAGCAGGCGGCACAGGGCTACGCGGCGCTTCTCACCACCGGACAGCAGGTTTACGTCGGCGTCCCAGGGCGGCAGGCGCAGGGCGTCGGCGGCCACTTCCAGGCGGTGCTCCAGGTTGTGGGCATCCCAGGCCTGGATCACGTCCTCGTACTGTTGCTGCTTCTTGGCCAGGGCATCGAAGTCGGCGTCCGGCTCGGCGTAGTCGGCGTAGACCTGCTCCAGGCCGGCGAGGGCGTCGATGGCCTCGCGTACACCGTCTTCCACATTGCCGCGCACGGTCTTGGCCGGGTCCAGCTGGGGCTCCTGCGGCAGGTAGCCCACCTTGATGCCCGGCATGGCCCGGGCCTCGCCGTTATAGTCCTGGTCCACGCCGGCCATGATGCGCAGCAGGGTGGATTTACCGGCGCCGTTCAGGCCCAGCACGCCAATCTTGGCGCCGGGGAAGAAAGACAGGGAGATATCCTTGAGGATTTCGCGTTTGGGCGGCACTACCTTGCCCACCCGGTTCATTGTGTAGACGTATTCAGCCATTGATAGAGGGCTTCCCGTAATCGGTTGCAGGATCGGTCAGAAATTGCGCGCAACTTATCAGTTTGCCGGAAAAGTGCAACCGGCCCGCGGGCCGGCCGGGCTTGATACCGCGGGCCTGGCCGATAATGTGGCATCCACAGGCAGCGGCCGGACCTGTAGGGGCGGACCTTGTGTCCGCCTGTTCGACCACGCGCCGTTGCTCCCGGCGGTCATTTGGGCACCCGGCTGACCCGCCCGTCGATCTGTGGTTAACTGCGGCGAACATGAATAGCACTAGATGAGAGCAGTCGAGATGGAGCGAGAAGCCAGCAGCGATTCCCCGGTCACCTTCCGGCGCCACGGCGCCCTGGCGCAGGCGACCCTGAACCTGCCAAAGGCGCTGAACGCGCTCAACCTGGAAATGATCGACCTGTTGTCGGCCCAGCTGGATGCCTGGGCCGAGGACGACAGCGTGGCCTGCGTGTGGATCGATGGCAGCGGCGACAAGGCGTTCTGCGCCGGTGGCGATGTGATCGCGCTCTACCGGGAGTCGGCCAGCTACGCGGAGGCCGCGGCGGGGGAGGGCAGTACCGAGTTCACCTCAAAGTTTTTCTCGCATGAATACCGGCTCGACTATCGCATCCATACCTACGAGAAACCGATTGTGGTCTGGGGTGGCGGTTACGTGATGGGTGGCGGAATCGGTGTCATGGCCGGCGCCAGTCACCGGGTGGTCACCCCGTCGACGCGCCTGGCCATGCCGGAAGTGACCATCGGCCTGTTCCCGGATGTGGGCAGCAGCTGGTTCCTCAACCGGATGCCCGGGCGGCTGGGGTTGTTCCTGGGCCTGACCGGGGCGCAGTTCAACGGTAGCGACGCACTCTTCGCCGGCATGGCGGACCGGATGCTGGCTGACGATGCGCGTGAGCGGGCACTGGAAGCGGTGGCCGGGCTGGATTTCACCGGCTCCGGCAAGCCCTTCCACCAGCTGGTGAGTGATTGCCTGAAAGGCCTGCAGCTGCCCCATGAAGAGCAGCCGGCATCCCCACTGCGCGAGCACTTCGACATCATCCAGCAGCTCACCGATTTCGCCACCCTGCCGGAGGTGTGGCACTCCATTACCGGTTATGGCGGGGATGATCCCTGGCTGCAGAAAGCAGCGAAGACACTCGCCGCCGGCTCACCGATGACGCCCTGGGTGGTCTGGGAGCAGCTGCAGCGTGCCCGGCACCTGTCGCTGGCGGATGTGTTCCGCATGGAGCTGGCGCTGGCGGTCAACCTCTGCAACAGCGGTCACCTGCGCGAGGGCGTGCGTGCGCTGCTGGTAGACAAGGACCGCAACCCGCAGTGGCAGCCGGCCGGCCTGGAGGAGGTGCCGCTGGGCGAGGTCCTGGGCTGCTTCCGCGATCCCTGGCCGGTACACCCGCTGCGGGATCTTTGAGGCCCCGCACCGGACAGCCCCTCGACCAATGGATAAAAACACAATAAAAGGATGGTAAGAGATGCACAAAGCAATCGAGAAAGTGGCCTTTATCGGCCTGGGCCATATGGGTGGCCCGATGGCGGCCAACCTGGTGAAGGCAGGTTTTGCGGTAACTGCCTTTGACCTGTCAGAAGCGGCGCTGAAGCAGGCCGAGGCAGAGGGCTGCAAGCGTGCGGGCAGTGCGCAGGAGGCGGTGGCCGGCGCCGACGCGGTGATCTCGATGCTCACCACCGGCGACGTGGTCAAGGGCGTCTACCTGGGGGCCCGAGGCCTGCTGCAGGCAATGGATGACGGCACCCTGGTGGTCGACTGTTCCACCATTGCCGCCAGTGATGCACGCCAGCTGCTCTCCGCCGCCCACGAGCGCGGCCTGCCGGCCATCGAGGCGCCGGTATCCGGTGGCACCGCCGCGGCGGAGGCGGGGACCCTGTCATTTATGTGCGGTGGCGATGCCTCTGCGGTGGACGCGGCGCGGCCCCTGCTGGAAGCCATGGGGGCAAATGTCTTCCACGCCGGGCCGGCGGGGTCCGGCCAGGTGGCGAAAATCTGCAATAACATGTTGCTGGCGATCCATATGATTGGCACCGCCGAGGCCCTGCAGATGGGGGTGGATAATGGCCTGGACCCGAAGGTGCTGTCCGACATCATGCGTGCCAGTTCCGGCGGCAACTGGTCACTGGAAAAATACAACCCGTATCCGGGCGTGATGGAGGGAGTCCCGGCATCGCGGGATTATGAGGGAGGGTTCTCTGTGCAGCTGATGCTGAAGGACCTGGGGCTGGCGATGGACACAGCCGCCGGCAGCGCTTCCTCGACGCCCCTGGGAGCGCTGGCGAAAAACCTGTACCAGCTGCACGGTGGTGACCCGTCGAACCGGATGCTGGATTTCTCCAGCATCCAGAATATGTTCCGCCGGCCGGCTGGCGACTGAAGGCGGCTATTGCGCGGGCCGGCGCTCAGGCGAGGGCGCGGTGCCCGGTTGCCTCTCCCCGGGTGCCTGTCAGCCACGCCAGGGCAGCGCCCTCGCTGCGGAAGTAGCGCAGTTCCGCGCCGGTAAACCAGTTGGCGACCCGTGTGGCCAGCTCCTGCCAGTTGCCGTTACCGAGCAGGGCCACCTGCGAGAATTCATTGCCGTGGCGCAGTCCCAGTCTCAGGTCATCCCAGGCCGCGCGCCATTCCCACCCGCTCAGCTCCCGGATATCCACCAGTGCCTTTACATTCGGGTGTGCCACCGAGTCCAGAGCCTGCTCCAGCAGCGGCGTGATGATCTCGTAGTCCCAGTGGGTCAGTTCGCCCGAAACCCGGATATGCAGGAAAAACTCCGAGTCTACCCGTTCTATCCCCACGGACAGGCCATGGCGCTGGAAATCTTTCATTAAACTCTCCCCAAACTTTCCCCGGTACAGTGATTTTGTGATTCAGGCGCCGACGCAGGCATCGAACTGCAGGCTGGCAAGGTAGTGCTGCAGGGACTCATACAGGTTGCGGATTTCCGCATTGAACAGGGGATCCCGCTGGCACTGCAGTTGTTGCTCTATGGCCTGCCAGTCTTCCCGGGTCAGCAGTTGCTCGAACTGCGGGAAGATCTCCCGGTTTTCCCTTTCCATATGCTGTCGCTGCAGTTGCAGGTATTCCCGCACGGACCGGAACAGCTGGTTGCGTTCCACGGCTGCATCGTTGGCAATGGCGTAGAAGAGGGTGCTCATGTGGCGGGTGGCGGCGGTAATGGCCCGGTGCTCCGACAGGGTTGTTTCAACCGGGGCCAGGCTGGCACCGGGTTTCGCGCGCAGGCGCTCCATGGCCAGGTCCTCCACCGGGTGATGCCAGCGGTCGGGGTACACACTGATGTAGTCCAGTGCGTCGAGGATCAGCCCCAGGGTTCCCGGGTCGCGCTCCTGCCGGGCAAAGTCGGCCAGCAGCTGGTCGAAGGCATCCAGCAGCTGCTGCATGTTGCGGTGATCGCGGCAAAGCTGGCGGTAGAGATTGTGCATGGTGGTCTCCATCCCCGGGTCAGTTTCTGGTTCCCAGTATTGAAGCCCCACGGCAATGCGGCCTTGACCTGAATCAAGTGGCCGGCGCTTTGCGGTGTAGATCTGCGCCGACGGGCACCGGGGAAACTGGAAGAGAGCCCCGGCGGCAGGGGACGCGGCCCGGAAAGCGCTAGTGGCCACCAGAAGACTCTCCCCGTCGATTGCCCGCCAGTCATAAACCCGCCCGATTGATTTACATCAATTGCCCCTCTTTCCATTTGGTTAACCTGCGCTCGTCCCGCTCGCATGCTGGCAGTAACAAAACCAATAACAGGATGTTCTCGTGCGGGTGGGCTTTAAGACAAAGGTATGGAGAACCCGAATGAAAGTATTTGCCGCTGTTGCCGGCCTTCTCGTTTCCCTGCAAGCCGTGGCCTACCAGCCCGGTGAGGTCATCGTCCGCAGTGGTGCGGCCACGGTCAGCCCGGATGTCAGCTCGAGTGCGCTGTCCCTGTCCGGCACGGAGCTCGCCGGCACTGCTGCAGACGTCGAGGACGGCACGGCACTGGGCCTGACTGCCACTTATATGCTCACCGATACATGGGGCCTGGAACTGGTGGCGTCCTCACCGTTCAGTCACGACCTTGCTGTCGAGGGGCTGGGAGAGACCTTCGCCCTCGGCGAGACCCGCCACCTGCCGCCCACACTGCTGCTGCAGTGGTATCCCCGGGTGGCGGGAGAGGTGGTGCAGCCCTACCTGGGGCTCGGGGTGAACTACACGGCGTTCTTCGACGAGCAGGTGGACGGGGCGGCCGATCGCCTGTTCGCAGACCTGGGCGCAACCGGCAGTGCCGACTTGTCGCTGAAGAATTCCGTGGGTGTCGCCGCGGAAGCCGGCGTGGATTTTGCCTTCGGCCAGGATCGCCGCTGGCTGTTGAACCTGAGTGTCTGGTGGATGGATATCGATACCGAGGCCAGCGTCCGGGTGCCCGGCCTCGGCAACATCGAGGCAGATGTGGAGCTCGACCCACTGGTCACCGTCGCCGGGCTGGGTTACCGATTCTGAGGCCTGCAGGCCCCTGGCTACTCGGACTGAACGTGAGCCGGCTGCGGCCGGCGCCTTTACTGGGTGAAGCATTATGATCGCGTCGTACCAACAACCCGATTCGGCCCTTTCGGCGGAACTACTGTCCCGCTATAGCGGCCCCTGCCCGCGCTACACTTCCTATCCCACGGCCGACCGCTTCGTGCCGCTGGGGGAGGGCATGGAGCCGTGGGCGTCACTGCGGGATATCGACAGCCTGTCGCTCTATGTGCATATCCCGTTCTGTCACTCACTATGTTACTTCTGTGCCTGCAACAAGGTGATTACCAACCAGTACGGCCTGGCCTCCAGTTACCTGGACCGAGTGCTGGAGGAAGCGCGCTGGTACCGGGAGCGGGTGGCGCGGGTGCCGGTGGTGCAGTTGCACCTGGGCGGTGGCACGCCCACATTCCTGACCGACTCGGACCTGTGTCGGCTGGTGGAGGGCCTGGGGGAGATCTTTGACCTCCGCCGCGACGACGCCAGCGAGTACAGTGTGGAGGCGGATCCCCGTACCTTCCGGCTGGAGACCCTGGATACCCTGCGGGAGCTGGGCTTCAACCGCCTGAGCCTGGGTATCCAGGACTTCAACCCGGTTGTTCAGCGGGCCATTAACCGTATCTGTGATGCAGAGGCAGTGGAGCAGATTACCCGTGCAGCACGGGAGCGGGGCTTCCGCTCGATCTCCTATGACCTGGTCTATGGGTTACCGCACCAGACGGTGGCCACCCTGGAGCAGACCATCGGCCGCGTGGCACAGCTGGCGCCGGACCGGATCGCGCTCTATCACTACGCCCACCTGCCGCAGCGGTTCAAGGCCCAGCGCCTGATCGACAGCGATGCCATGCCGGCGCCGGCGGAGAAGATCGCCATGCAACTGGCCGCGGTGGAACAGCTGGGCGCGGCGGGTTACGAATTCCTGGGCATGGACCACTTTGCCCTGCCCGGCGATGAGCTGGCCCGCGCGGCCAGAGAGGGCACGCTGCAGCGTAACTTCCAGGGCTATACGTTAATGCCGGCAGATGCCCTGATCGGTCTGGGGGCCTCGGCGATCAGTTACAGCGCCGGCGGCTACTGGCAGAACCAGCATCGGCTGAAGGAATATGTCGAGTCGATCCGCGAGCGTGGCTTTGCCGGCTTCCGCGGCTGGGCCATGTCGACAGATGACCGGTTGCGCCAGTATGTGATCATGGAGCTGATGTGCCGTATGCGCGTG
This sequence comes from Microbulbifer sp. YPW16, assembly GCF_021290385.1. Taxonomy (GTDB): domain Bacteria; phylum Pseudomonadota; class Gammaproteobacteria; order Pseudomonadales; family Cellvibrionaceae; genus Microbulbifer; species Microbulbifer zhoushanensis. The sequence continues at coordinate 1,684,466 of NZ_CP089928.1, read as the reverse complement.
GACAAGGAGGATGTTGCCCGGCGCGCCGGCGCGCCGTTCGGGGAGGCCTTTGCCGCGGAACTGGAGCGGTTGCAGCCATTGATTGCCGATGGCCTGCTGCGCGAGGATGACCGGTCGCTGGAAATCACCGGGCGCGGCCGCTGGTTCACCCGCAATATTGCCGCGGCTTTCGATGCTTACCTGCATGCGACGGCTGGCGAGTCGCGCTACTCGCGTGTGCTCTGAAAAAGTGTTTGCGACCAGCTGGCTAGCTGGCCAGTGACCGCGACGACAGGTTTCCGAGGGAGTACAATGCCGCTATCGCAACCAGCCCGGAGCATCCCATGACAGACAGCCGCCACGCAGTGCAATGCAGCGATTGCTCGGTTCGTCGCCTGTGCCTGCCCGCCGGCCTGCCGGAGGCGGATATCGACCGCCTCGAGCAGGTGACACGCAACAAGCGGCTGGTCAAGGCAGGGGAGAACCTCTACCGCAGCGGCGATCCGTTCCACAACCTCTATGCAATCCGCTCCGGCAGTTTCAAGACCGCGGTAATCGCCTCTGATGGTGACACCCAGGTGACCCACTTTGCCCTGCCGGGTGAATTGCTGGGGCTGGATGCCTACAGCAGCCGTGCCCATCCCAGTTACGCCGAGGCGCTGGAAGACAGCAGTGTCTGTGTGCTGCCGTTTGGCCAGCTGGAGTCCCTCGCGCAGCAGGTGCCGGCATTGCAGCAGCAGATTTACAGTATTTTTTCCGAGGAGCTGCGGCAGGAAAACGAGATCCTGCTGTTACTGGGTAAGCGTTCCGCCAATGCCCGCCTGGCGGCACTGCTGGTCAATATTTCCAGCCGCTATGCGCGCCGGGGTTATTCCGCCAGCCGCTTTGTGCTGTCGATGCCCCGTATGGATATCGCCAATTACCTGGGGCTGACACCGGAAACCGTCAGCCGCCTGTTCAGGGCCCTGCAGAAAGACGGGCTGATCCGGGTGAGCGGGCGCGAAGTGGAAGTGCTCGACCTGATCGCGCTCAGCGAACTGGCCGGCACTCACTGCGGCTACGATGAAAGTGAAATCGGTCGCCGGTCGGCGATCACCTGAATAATCCTGCCCCGCATATCGCCGGGGACTCCTGCCCGCTCAGGCCACTGTTGCCGGCTGGCTGTTACTGACGTACCGCTGTACCGCATCGTACTGGTCGCGCATTGCCGGCCCGAATACCGGGTCCTCGCGGTCGCCGAGTTGCGCGCGGACCAGCTGCCAGTCTTCCGGTTCCAGGTAACGCTCCATCAGCGGGAATACACAATGGTTTTCCATCAGGATATGGGAGCGCTGGGCGGCCAGGTACTGGCGCGCCGCGCCGTAGAGGTGGTCCCGTTCCACCGCGCAATCGTTGGCGACGGCATAAAACAACTCTTTCATCTTGCGGGTTTCCCGGGCCAGGCGGCGATGTTCTTCCCGGGCGCGCAGTATCGGTTCCGGCTCCACTCCCGGCTTGGCGAGCAGGATCTCGCAGGTGACATCCTCCACCGGGTGATGCCACTTTTCCGGGTAAATGGCGATGTAATCCAGTGCGTCGATAATCAGGTCGAGGGTTGACGGATCGCGGTCCTCTCGCGTCATTTCCGCCAGCAGCTGTTCGAGGGCATCGAGCACCTGCTGGATATTCCGGTGGTCCTGGCACAGTTGTGCAAAGATGCTGTCCATCGCTATCTCCGTCGCTTGATAGTGGGGCGTTAACGCATTGGGTCGCGCATTGTCATTGTCAGGATCTGTTCAGGTTCTGTTAATTACCGTTATTCATAATGCTGTGGTGGAAGGCTTCGGCGCCATGTCCAGCGATTGCGCCCGTGGGGCGGGTACAGTCGCAGAGCCAAGTTAATGTAGCAGTGAGTATGTCGCTGTATGTGGCTTATGGTGCCGACAGAGTCGGTATCAGGCGAATTGTGACTTTTTCCCGCAGCTGCGGAACGATTACTGCGACAGCCGGGTCTATTGCCGTCCTGAGACCTGTTCATTTTTTTACTGTGAACAGGGAGCTGGCCGGATCGGAGAAAGGCGGATAGAATCCGCGCAAATTTAATCACCACAACAACTTGGGGATTTTTCCTATGCGTAAATTGGCGACGGGCCTGGCGGCCCTGGCACTGGTTTGTTCTTCTGCAGCGAACGCCGAGGGCGGCTACTGGGGCGCTACTGCCGGCCTGATGTCCGTTGATGGACCTTACACTGACGACCCGATCAACTTCGGCCTGCGCGGCGGCTACACCTTCTCCTCCGGCTGGGGTTTCGAGGGTGAGTTCACCGATTCCCTGATCAGCGGCGAGGCGGATGTCTTTGACGGCCGCCACATCGATGTGGATATCCAGACCCTGGGTGGTTACGCCACTTACCGCTCTTTCGGCGACGTGTACTTCAAGGGCCGCCTGGGCCTGATCTACGAAGACGTGAGCGCGGGCGGTTTCAGCGCAGACGACACCGGCATCTCCGTCGGTGGTGGTATCGGCCTGAACCTGAGCCCGAACACCAATGTGGAGTTCGAGTACACCATGATCGAAGAGGACGTGAACTTCTGGTCCGGCACCATGATCCTGACCTTCTGATCCCCTTCGCGGCGCGGCCGGCCACGGCCGCGCCCATCCCTGCCAGCCCTCGCTGCATGCCAGCTGCCGGACCCCCCGGTCAAAAACACCGTTTATCCTCCCCGAAGCCGCATAAATTGGGGCGCAGACCACTTTTCCTTGGTGTACAATGCGCGCCTTTCTACAGTTGTGCTAATGGCTCCTGTGCCCATCGGTGCAGCGTCCACAGCCCGATTTATTGAGGGAAAACCATGTTTGATCCATCAGTCACACTCTCCTCTTACGACCCGGAAGTCTGGGAAGCCATCCAGGAAGAGGACCGCCGCCAGGAAGAGCATATCGAGCTGATCGCCTCCGAGAACTACACCAGCCCGATGGTGATGGAGGCGCAGGGCAGCACCATGACCAACAAGTACGCCGAGGGTTACCCGGGCAAGCGTTACTACGGCGGCTGTGAGTATGTGGACAAGGTGGAAGTGCTGGCGATCGAGCGCGCCAAGAAGCTGTTTGGTGCCGATTACGCCAACGTGCAGCCGCACTCCGGTTCCCAGGCCAACGCCGCGGTTTACCAGGCGCTGTGTGCGCCGGGCGACACCGTGCTGGGCATGAGCCTGGCCCACGGCGGTCACCTGACCCATGGCGCGCGGGTGAACTTCTCCGGCAAGATCTACAACGCGGTGCAGTACGGCCTGAACCCGGAAACCGGCGAGGTGGACTACGAGGAAGTCGAGCGCCTGGCACTGGAACACAAGCCGAAGATGATCGTTGGCGGTTTCTCCGCTTACAGCCGTGTCATGGACTGGGCGCGTTTCCGCGAGATCGCCGACAAGGTGGGTGCCTACCTGCTGGTGGACATGGCCCACGTGGCCGGCCTGGTGGCCGCGGGTGAGTACCCGTCACCGATCCCCCACGCCGACGTGGTGACCTCCACCACCCACAAGACCCTGCGCGGCCCGCGCGGCGGCATCATCCTGGCGAAGGCCAACGAGGAGATCGAGAAGAAACTGAACTCCGCGGTATTCCCGGGCGGCCAGGGCGGCCCGCTGATGCACGTGATCGCCGCCAAGGCAGTCTCCTTCAAGGAGGCCATGACCCCGGAGTACAAGCAGTACCAGAAAAAGGTGGTCGAGAACGCCCGCGCCATGGCCGATACCTTCCTCGACCGCGGCATCAACATCGTATCCGGTGGTACCGATGATCACCTGATGCTGGTGGACCTGATCGGCAAGGATTACACCGGTAAGGATGCGGACGAGGCGCTGGGCCGTGCCAATATCACCGTGAACAAGAATGCGGTGCCCAACGACCCGCGCTCACCGTTCATCACCTCCGGCCTGCGCGTCGGTACCCCGGCCATCACCACCCGCGGTTTTGGTGTGGAGGAAACAAAGCAGCTGACCCACTGGATCTGTGATGTGCTGGACGCACTGGAGCAGGGCGATGCGGAAGCCACCATCGGCGAAGTGAAGCAGAAGGTACTGGATATCTGCGCCAGCTTCCCGGTGTACAAGGGCTGAGCAGCCAAGAGGCGCGGGCGTCGATAGCGCCCGCCGGTGCAGTTCTTGCTAAAAGCGGCCTTTGGGCCGCTTTTTTTATGCCTTTTCCGCCTGATTGCAGACTTTTGTTCTGGAAGATGCAGTCCCCCGGCAATTCTGTTTTAATGGGCCCAATCCTAAAAGCCGAACTCTAATTCGGTTCTTCCCGGCGCACCGTTTGATTTGTGTGTCCGTCGTACTCCGCCCGGATTGGCGGAAGTTTTTTCTGGGGCCCACGCGGTATCGGGCACATGTCTCCGCCGGTGGCCGGACTGCCGTTGGGCGGGGGCCGGTCAATCCCGCAGCGTTGCTGCGATATTGGGGGAGAGTATGCGCACCATCCGACAAGTTTTCGGCGTCCTGTTGCTGGCCACTGGCCTGGTACAGGGCGCGGACGCGCAGCAGGAGCTGCACCTGGCCAACTGGTCCGACTACATCGGTGAGAACACCATTACCCGTTTCGAGGCCGAGACCGGTATCCGGGTGCACTATTTCGAGTACGACGATATCGAGGAGCTGGAGGACGCCTGGATCAATGGCGGGCGGAAGTTCGACCTGATTGTTCCCAGTACCGAGAACCTCGCGGCCTACATCCAGGCCGGACTGCTCAGCCCGCTCGACAAGAGTCGCCTGTCCGGGCTGGAGAGCCAGGACCCGGAATTTATGCGGCGCCTGCGGGACTTCGACCCGGACAATCGCTACGCCCTGCCGTTTCTCTGGGGCACCGTGGGCATCGGCTACAACGTGGAAGCGGTCAGGGAGGCCTTTGACGGGCGCCTGCCCACCGACAGCTGGGACCTGCTGTTTGACCCCGTGCGCCTGCAGCGGCTGGATCACTGCGGCGTGACGCTGATGCGCTCGCCGGAAGAGATTTTCGATGTGGGGCTCAAGTACATCGGCAAGGACCCCAATAGCATGAGCACCGCGCACCAGCTGATGGTGGCCAACCTGCTGTCGAAAGTACGCCTGCACGTGACCGACTTCGATTCCGGCGAATATGTCGAGAATCTGGCCAGTGGCAGGCATTGCCTGGTACACGGCTGGAGCGGCGATATCCTGCAGGCGCAGGTGGATGCCCGGGAAGCGGGCAAGGAGTTTGAGATCCGCTACGTCACCCCCCGGGAAGGGTTCCCGCTGTGGATCGATACCATCGCCATGCCCGCCAGCGCCGCCAATCAGGATGCGGCCTACCAGTTCATGAATTACCTGCTGCGCCCGGAGGTGATCGCCGAGATCTCCAATGAGCTGCAGTATGCCAACGCCAATACCGCTTCCCGCGACCTGATGGACCCGGAGTTGCTGGCCAATCCCATCGTGTACCCGGACAGCTCCCAGTTGACCAATGCCTGGATGGCGCTGCCCACCGAGAGCCGGGTGCTGACCCTGCGCCATAAGCTCTGGCAGCGGATCATCGAGCGGGAGGACCTCTAGGGAACCGACTGGAGCCCAACCCCCCGGATCCGGCAGGTGGCGCCCCGCTGCGCCGCCTGTGTTAAACTGCCGCCCGTTTTTCTACAGGGCCGAATACCCCATGCACTGTCCTTTCTGCAGCGCGGAAGAAACCAAGGTCGTCGACTCGCGCCTGGTGGCGGAGGGCGACCAGGTGCGCCGGCGCCGCGAGTGCCTCGATTGCCACGAGCGCTTTACCACCTTTGAGACCGCCGAATTGCTCCTGCCCCGTGTCATCAAGCAGAACGGGCAGCGCGAACCCTTCAACGAAGACAAGCTGCGCGCCGGCATCCAGCGTGCGGTGGAGAAGCGGCCGGTCAGCACCGAGCGGGTCGAGTCCGCGGTGGCCCAGATCAAGCACGCCCTGCAGGCCACCGGTGAGCGCGAGTTGCCGGCCATGCGCGTCGGCGAGCTGGTGATGGAGCAGCTGCGGGAGCTGGACCAGGTGGCCTATGTACGCTTTGCCTCCGTATACCGCCGCTTCGAGGATGTCAGTGACTTCAGCCAGGAAATCGAGCGGCTGACAAAGCCGACGGAGCCGCAATGACCCATAGCCCCCAGGCCCTGATGAACCGCGCCGTGCAGCTGGCGGAGCGCGGTCTCTACACCACCATGCCCAACCCCCGTGTCGGCTGTGTGATAGTCGATGACAACGGCGCCATTGTGGGAGAGGGCTGGCACCGCCGCGCGGGCCTGCCCCACGCCGAGATCGAGGCGCTGCGGGACGCCGGCGACCGCGCCCGCGGTGCCACCGCCTACGTCACCCTGGAGCCCTGCAGCCATACCGGCAAGACCGGTCCCTGCGCCCAGGCGCTGGTGGAGGCGGGCGTGGCCCGGGTCGTCTACGGTATGGAAGACCCGAATCCCGCGGTCAGTGGCCAGGGGCTGCAGATATTGCGGGATGCCGGCATCGAGATCGAGGGCCCGCTGCTGGAAGTCGCCTGTCGCGCCCTGAATCCGGGCTTTATCAAGCGCATGACCCTGGGGCTGCCGCTGGTGCGCAGCAAGTCGGCGATGAGCCTCGACGGCCGTACGGGTATGGCCAGTGGCGAGTCGAAGTGGGTTACCGGCCCCGCGGCACGCGCCGATGTGCAGCGCCTGCGGGCGCGCAGCTGTGCGATCGTTACCGGCGTGGACACCGTGCGGTTCGACAACCCCAATATGAATGTCCGCGCCGATGAAATGGCGCTGGAGATGCTCGCCGCCGAGCAGGCGGCGGAAGTGCAGCCGCTGCGGGTAATCGTCGACAGTCACCTGCGCACCCCGGCGCGGGCCTTTATATTGCAGGGCGACGCCCCCACACTGGTGTGCACGACCGCACAGGCCGAGCCGGAGCGCCGTGAGCGGCTGGAAAAGGCCGGGGCCGAGGTGGTCGTCCTGCCGGCGGGCGGCGATGGCCGCGTGGACCTGCTGGCCCTGCTGCAGGAGCTGGCGCGCCGGGAGTGCAACGAGGTGCTGGTGGAGAGCGGTGCGACCCTCTCCGGCGAGTTCCTCTACCGCGGCCACGTGGACGAGATGATCGTCTATATGGCACCCAAACTACTGGGCAGCACCGCCCGGCCGCTGTTCGAGCTGCCCATCGAGCGGATGGGCTCGGTGTTGCCGATAACCATCACCGACATGCGCGCGGTGGGACACGACTGGCGCATTACCGCCACCACAGACATCGAGCGCTAGCGGCGCCCGACTGGAGATTTTCCCCGATGTTTACCGGTATTGTGGAAGCCGTAGGCGAGATCACCGAATTGAAACCCGTGGGCGGCGACCTGCGGGTGCGGGTAAAGAGCGGCAAGCTTGACCTGGGCGACGTGCAGCTGGGTGACAGTATCGCCACCAACGGCGTTTGCCTGACAGTGGTGGACCTGCCGGGCGATGGCTACTGGGCGGATGTTTCCGCCGAGACCATGGATGTCACCAGTGTCAGTAACTGGAAAAAGGGTGACCGGGTCAACCTGGAGAAAGCCCTGACGCCGCAGACCCGGCTGGGTGGCCATATTGTCAGCGGTCACGTGGACGGTATCGGTGAGGTGGTCTGGCGCAAACAGGAGGCCCGAGCCGAGCGCTTCCGCCTGCGCGCGCCGGCGCAGCTGGCAAAATATATCGCCCACAAGGGGTCGATCACGGTGGACGGCACCAGCCTCACCGTGAATGCGGTGGATGGCGCGGAATTCGAGCTGACCATCGTCCCCCACACTCTGCAGGAGACAGTGATGGGCGACTACCAGGCGGGCACCCGGGTCAACCTGGAGGTGGACCTGATCGCCCGCTACCTTGAGCGATTGCTGCTGGGGGACAAGGCCGCAGAGCCGGACAGCGATGGGCTGACCGTAGAGTTCCTGGCGAAACACGGTTTTTACCGGGGCTGAATACCGCGATCCCAGTGGGAAATTGATACCTGCTTGCAGGCGAACACGAAGAGAGATTTATGGAACTGAACACCATTGAAGAACTGATCGACGATATCCGCCAGGGCAAAATGGTGATCCTGATGGACGACGAGGATCGGGAAAACGAGGGCGACCTGGTGATGGCGGCCGAGCAGGTGCGCGCCGAGGATATCAACTTCATGGCCACCCATGCCCGCGGCCTGATCTGCCTGCCTATGTCCCGGGAGCGCTGCGAGCAGCTGGACCTGCCGCTGATGTCACAGGACAACGGTGCCCAGTTCAGCACCAATTTCACGGTTTCCATCGAGGCTGCCGACGGTGTAACCACTGGCATCTCCGCCGCCGACCGCGCCCGCACCGTGCGCGCCGCGGTGGCGCGCAATGCGAAGCCGCGGGATATCGTCCAGCCGGGGCATATCTTCCCGATCATGGCCCAGCCCGGCGGCGTGCTGAGCCGCGCCGGCCACACTGAGGCCAGCTGTGACCTGGCGCGCCTGGCCGGGTTCGAGTCGGCGGCGGTGATCGTCGAGATCATGAATGAAGACGGCACCATGGCGCGGCGCCCGGACCTGGAGACCTTTGCCAAGACCCACAACCTGAAAATCGGCACCATCGCCGACCTGATCAACTACCGCGCGCTGAACGAGACCACCGTGGAGTGCACCAACGAGCGCCAGGTGGAGACCGAGTACGGCAATTTCACGCTGCGCACTTACCTGGACAAGGCGCGCCGCGAGCGCCACTTCGCCTTTATCAAGGGCGAGCCCAGCCCGGAGGAGCCGACGCTGGTGCGGGTCCATGTGGGCAACACCCTGCGCGACGTGCTTACCATCCGCCGCGGCGACGAAAAATACACCCCCTGGACCTTCCGCCGCGCCATGCAGCGGGTGGAAAAGGAGGGCAAGGGTGTGGTGGTACTGATCTGCCACAATGAGACCACCGAGGAGATCGAGGAGAGCATCGACTGGCTGATCAGCGGCAAGCAGCAGCGTCCCAGCCAGGACCTGGTCTACAAGCAGGTGGGCACCGGCTCGCAGATCCTGCGGGACCTCAAGGTGCGCAAAATGCGCCTGATGAGCGCACCTTTCCGTTTCAGCGCCATTTCCGGTTTCGACCTGGAAGTGGAAGAGTACCTGAACGCGGACGATTGATTTGAGCGCCCCCCTGGGGGGCGAATTTTCGCCTGCGCGGCAGGCGCCTGTAAGACACAAGAACGTATCTGGAAACAACGATGAGCAAGATCAAGGTTATCGAAGGGGATTTCGTCGGCTGCCATGGCAAATATGCCCTGCTGGTGAGCCGCTGGAACAGCTTTGTGGTGGAAAGCCTGAAAGATGGCGCCCTGGATACCCTGCGCCGCAAGGGCATCAAGGAAGAGGACATCACCATTTACTACGCGCCGGGTGCCTTCGAGTTCCCGCTGGCGGCCAAGAAGCTGGCGGCCAGCGGTCGCTATGACGCCATCATCGCGCTGGGCGCGGTTATCCGTGGCGGCACCCCGCACTTTGAGTATGTGGCGGGCGAGTGCACCAAGGGCCTGGCACAGGTTTCCCTCGACAGTGGCGTGCCGGTGACCTTCGGCGTGCTGACCGTGGACTCCATCGAGCAGGCCATCGAGCGCTCCGGCACCAAGGCCGGCAACAAGGGCTGCGAGGCGGCGGAAACCGCGCTCGAGATGGTGTCTCTACTGGGTAAAGTCTGAAGCCGGGTTACACCGGTTAGTGGATAATCTCGTAGGAGCGGCCCGTGGCCGCGACCGGTAGACGCTGGCATGGAACAGCAATCGCGGCCTGAGGCCGCTCCTACAGTTTTTGAATCGGAATTGATAATGACCGTTACCGCATCCGCGCGCCGCAAGGCGCGCCACTACGCCATGCAGGCGCTGTACCAGTGGCAGATGGCCGGCGCCAGCCTGAATGCCATCGAGGCCGAGTTTCACGCCGACAACGATATGAGCAAGACGGACGTGGCGTATTTCCGCGACCTTTTCCACGGTGTGGCCAAGAACCTCGACGAAGTCGAGGGAGCGTTCGGCCCGCACCTGGACCGCGGTATCGAGGCGCTGGACCCGGTGTCCCGTGCCTTGCTGCGTATGGCCACCTATGAATTGCAGAACCGTATCGACGTGCCCTACAAGGTGGTGATCAATGAGTCGGTGGCGCTGGCGAAGAAGTTCGGCCCCACCGATGCTTTCAAATATATCAACGGCATTCTCGACAAGACCGCCGCAGACGTGCGCGCGGCGGAAGTGAACGCCGACAAGCAGGGCTGAGCATCCTGGCCATGCGCACGCCCCCCGGCGAGTTCGAGATTATCCGCGAGTATTTCGCCGGCGCACCGCGCGGCGAGGGGGTGGTGCTGGGCATTGGCGATGACTGCGCATTGCTGCAACCGCCCGCCGGGGAGCAGCTGGCCACCAGTGTCGACACGCTGGTGGCCGGGCGCCATTTTCCCGACGGTGCTGACCCGGCCCTGCTGGCCGGGCGTGCGTTGCGGGTAAACCTGAGCGACTTGGCGGGAATGAACGCCCGCCCGCTCTGGTTTACCCTGGCGCTGACCCTGCCGGAGAGCGATCCGGACTGGCTCCGCGGCTTTGCCGATGGGCTGTTACAGACAGCGCAAGCCTACGGGATTTCCCTGGTGGGCGGCGATACCACCAAGGGCCCGTTGACGATTACCGTGCAGGTAACCGGCAGCACCTCGGCGCCGCTGCGCCGCGACGGGGCCCGGGCGGGAGACGCGGTGTTTGTCAGTGGGCCACTGGGTGCGGCTGCGGCAGCGCTGCCGGTGATTCTCGGCGAACGCGAGGTGGCCCCGGAGCTTTACCAGCGCGCCCAGCGCGCCTACTACTCGCCGGAGCCGCAGCTGCAGACCGCAGCGGCTGTCGCGGGGCTGGCCACCAGCGCCCTGGATATTTCCGATGGCCTGCTGGGGGACCTGGGCCATATCTGCGCCGCCAGTGACCTGGATGCGGAACTCGATATGGCGCGACTGCCGGTGGACCCCCTGGCCGCCGAGTTGGCGGGTGAGGGGGCACTGGAGCTGGCCGCCACCGGCGGCGACGATTACCAGCTCTGTTTTACTGCCCCGCCGTCGAGGGCGGGCGAGGTGGCAGAGCGCTGCGCCGCACACGGTGCCAGGCCAGTACGGATCGGCACCCTGGTGGCGCGGCCCCGGGGCACACAGGAACGGGCGCGAGTTCGCTGCCTGCTCGATGGCGAGGAGTGGCTGGCAAAACAGCCCGGATACCGGCACTTTTGAACTATGACAGATACCTCCATCCCCCAGCCCACCGCCGCCCAGCTACTGCGCAGTCCCACCATGCTGCTGGCATTTGGCTTCGGGTCCGGCCTGGCGCCTAAAGCCCCGGGTACCTTCGGAACCCTGATGGCGCTGCCATTCTGGTGGCTGCTGCAGCACCTGCCGCCGGTCCAGTACCTGGCGGTGGTGGTAATCAGTGCGGCGGTGGGCTGCTACCTCTGCGGTACCGCCTCGCGGGCCCTGGGGGTGCACGACCACGGCGGCATCGTCTGGGACGAGATGGTGGGCTACTGGCTGACCATGTTCCTGGCGCCGGCGGGATGGGGCTGGGCCCTGTACGGGTTCGTGCTGTTCCGCCTGTTCGATATCGCCAAGCCGCAGCCCATCGGCTGGGTGGACCGCCGGGTGCACGGTGGTGTGGGGATTATGCTCGACGATATACTGGCGGCCGGATACGCGGCGCTGGTGTTGCAGCTGACCGCGGCCTGGATGGGATAGACCGGTTTGCGGACCGGTGAAAGGGGATTGCCACCGTGAAACTTCGTCGCCTGCTTGCCTGTTGCCTCCTGCTCTGCTCGTCACCCCTGTGGGCGCAGCAGGTACAGCTGAAAGCGCTGTTCGGCACCAGCGCCATGCTCGAGGTGGACGGCAGGCAGCGACTGCTCAAGAGCGGCGAGACCTCTCCCGAGGGGGTACGCCTGCTGGAAGCGAATAGCGAATTCGCGCGGGTGAAGGTCGGTGACCGCGAGCAGAAACTGACCCTGGATGCCCCAGTGGCGGCGCGTTATGCGAAGAGCGAGCGGAAGGAAGTGCGCCTGGTGGCGGACAGCCGCGGCCATTTCAGCACCGATGCCTGGGTCAATGGGCTCAGGGTGCCGGTGCTGGTGGATACCGGCGCGACCAGCATCGCGTTCAACTTCCCTACCGCACAACGGCTGGGCCTGGACCTGGAGCGCGCCGAGCCGGTACGTGTGGCCACGGCCAATGGGGTCACCCGTGCCTACCGGGTAACACTTGCCAGCGTCACGGTGGGTAGTATCAAGCTGCACAATATCGAGGCGACAGTGCACGCCAACAACTTTCCCCATATCACCCTGCTGGGCAACAGTTTCCTGAGCCGGCTGGATATGGAACAGCAGCGCGGCATGCTGATCCTGCGCGCGCGCAATTGATGATGAGGTAAGAACTTGACCATTCGCTTTGTGGAATCCTCCAAGCTACCCACCCCCTGGGGCATGTTTGAGATGCACGGGTTCGAGGAGACCGACACCGGCAAGGAGCACCTGGTGCTCACCATGGGTGACCTGGATACCGATGAGCCGGTGCTGGCCCGGATTCACTCCGAGTGCCTTACCGGTGACGCCCTGTTCTCGCTGCGCTGTGACTGCGGTGCGCAGCTGCAGCATGCGCTGCACCGCATTGCGATGGAGGGGCGTGGGGCAGTGTTTTACCTGCGCCAGGAAGGGCGCGGCATCGGCCTGCTGAACAAGATCCGCGCCTACAAGCTGCAGGATTGCGGCGCCGATACGGTGGAGGCCAATGAGCAGCTGGGCTTCGGTGCGGATATGCGCGATTACTCGATCCTGAAGGCAATGCTGGACCACCTGCATATCGGCTCCATCCGCCTCATGACCAACAACCCGCGCAAGGTGAAAGCGCTGGAAGACCTGGGGGTGAAAGTAGTGGAGCGCCTGTCCCACCAGACCGGCCGCAACCCGCATAATATCAAGTACCTCTCCACCAAGCGGGGCAAGCTGGGCCACCTGCTCAACGACGAGGAAGAGGGGGATGGCCAAGAGTCCTGAGCCTTCCCACTGCCTGATGTTTCTGCCGTAGGGGCGGACCTTGTGTCCGCCCGCATCCCCCGCGCTGTAACCCCTGTCCTTGCAAACACTTTTCCGCGGCACTCGCCTGCAGGGCGGGTTTCCTCCCGGCGTTATATTCGCGGCAGCGGTGCTGCCTTCAGCGCTCAGAGGCCCGGCAGCGGCACCCGGTAGATACCGAACTCCATATCGTCGATGGGCCCGGTGACCTCGTGGATGCGGCTGTTGGTGTAATACAGCATACCGTCGTGAATGCTGAAGGTGTCGGCCCAGCGAACCCTGTCACCTTCCACCAGCACATGTGTCTCCCCGGCTGGATCGCGGTAGAGGATTTTATGGTTTTCCAGGTCGGCGAAATACAGGTTGCCCTGCTGGTCCAGGATCATGCCATCGGGGGCGCTGGTCCTCGCCACCCTGCGGACGTGGGCGGCGGCGTCCCCACTGTCTTCCAGGTAACGGGTATCGATTGCATACAGGGTGTAACCGGTCAGGGCGTGGAAATAGAGCACCTTGTCTTTGAGGTCGAGGGCAATACCGTCACTGTGCACCGTATTGTTCCAGCGCTTGCCGTCGATGGTCAGGTAGTCCTGCTCCGCCCGTGTGCTCTTGTGATCGTCCAGCACCCGATAGCTCTTCCCCTTGTTCCCATTCTCTCCCTGGGCCAGCTCGTAAACCACCAGCCCCGGGTGGTTGGAATCCGTCATGTAGATGCGGCCCGCCGCCCTATCAATGCGCAGGTCATTGATGTAGGAATCGGGGTGATAGCCGGCATTGCTGAGTAAAAGCACGCGCTCCAGTTTGTTGCTGTCCAGGTCGAAAACGAAAATGCGTGGAGCATCTACCACACCCTGGAATTTCGGGTTGCGTGTATCGAGGACATAGAGTTTGTTGTCATGGGCCACCACGGACTGCACGGCCAGGAAGCAGTCATCCCGGGCAGTGCTGTCTGCCACGCAACGGTTCATGGCGCTATTGGGGTAGGGCAGGTACTCGCCAGTGTCCCGGTCGACCTCTGCGACGGCAAAGGGCACGCCATCCCGCCAGTTCGGTGCATTGGTGAAGATCCTGCCAGCGTCGGTAACGGTGATGCCGGTTGTCTGCACTCCCTGGATGGCACTGACCTTTTCCGCCTGTGTTGGGCCCGTATCGGCGGAGTGGCCATTGGCAGTAAATAGCAGAGTAAAAATGCTGACGGTCAGCAGTCTTCTGAGTAAGCTCATCCGTGATATCTCCGGGCTGTTATAGCGGGGAATCGGTTGGGAAACTGCCTGTCATTTACGGTGGCTTGTGCGCCACTGGATGACCCGGCGACAGCTGCAGCCTGTTGAAATTACAGCATAGCGTCACCCCCGGGCAGCAAAAAGCCCTTCAAGCGCGCAAGAAAAAGGCCGGCGCAATGCCGGCCCTGTGGGGTTGCTGCCTGTCAGTCGGTCAGTGCGAGCCGCGGTAATTGACCAGTACCGCGGTGGTCCGTCCCGGAATCGAGACACTGCCGGACCGGCGATCGAAATCCACCCCGCGCAGGCGCTGGTCTGCGGAGTGCCGCTGGTGTGGGTGCAGCACGAATGGCTTGCCCTGCAGTTCCTTGCTGGAAAACGCCACCGCTTCGTCATCACCGTTGAATAGCACCAGTATCTCCTTGTGGCGGCGATCGAACCGGCCTTCCTCATCCAGCAGCTGCATGGCGATCAGTCCCGGCACCTGGTCCGGTCCCATATTCAGGAACCGCACATGCTCCACCACGGCGTCGGCATCGGGCAGGCGGAACAGCCGCGAGCTGTTGCGAATCGCCAGCTGCTCACGGAACAGTGCAATGGTGTCGAGGCGATGCTTGCGCTGCGGTGCGATATCCGGGTTGGCCAGCAGCGGCGCCATCAACGGCCACTTGTCCTCATTCTTGTCCGCGACCGGCAGGCCCACACCCCAGTTACCGCTGCTGAAACTGAAATCCAGCGCGTTGAACCAGTCACCGGAGTTGTAGCTGTCACGGTCCATGGACTTGGAGCGCAGGAATTCCTGGCCGGCATGGATAAACGGCACTCCCTGGGCAAACAGCACCAGTGAATTGCTGAAGGCCTGCATGCGTACGCGCTCGTCAATAGTGGCGCTGCTGTTGGCCTTGATCTGGATGCCGTCGAACAGGGTTTCGTTGTCGTGGGCAGCGATATAGTTGATTGACTCCTGCGGGTCGCGGGTATAGCCGGTGGGCTGGCCGTTATAGACCAGCTCCGCGCCGGTAATCACGTTGCCGTAGGAATCGATCAGCGGGAAATCCGCCAGGTTGCCGGCCAGGGAAACCCGCACCTTGTCCGCCAGCGTCAACAGGGTGGCGCGTTCGTTGTCACCACCCCCTTCGCCATTGTTAAAGCGGCCATTGGAGTCGGTGTAGAGGCCGGTACCAAAGCCCTGCTCCTCGTAGCCGCCGAAGGGGTTACCGCCGCGCACACTGTCGCGCAGCCGGTCGTTGAAGGTGCCCACACCGGTTCCGGCCATATTCGACTGGCGCGCCTGCTTGAAGCGGGCATCGTTGGCCACCTCACCGAAGTTCCAGCCCTCACCGTAGAGGTAGATGCTGCCGCCGTCGACACCGTCCCGCTGCGGGGTCAGTGCGCCCAGCGCCTCCCTGGTGTTGAGGATATTGTCCAGGCTGTGGTGGCCCATCAGGTCGAAGCGGAAACCGTCCACCTTGTAGTCTCGGGCCCACACCAGCATGGAATCGATCATCAGTTTTTCCATCATGGCGTGTTCACTGGCCGTGTTGGCGCAGCAACTGCTCATTTCCACGCCGCCGTCGCCGTTGCGGCGGTGGTAATAGCCCGGGACGATCTTGTCCAGAACCGAATTCTGGTACTGGCCAAAGGAACTGGTGTGGTTGTAAACCACATCCATTACCAGGCGCAGGCCACTCTTGCCCAGCCCCTGCACCATTTCGCGGAACTCGCGAATCCGCGCGGCGCCATCGGGCGCAGTGCTGTAGCTGCCCTCGGGCACCGTAAAGTGGAGCGGGTCGTAGCCCCAGTTGAAGCCGTCGGCATCGCGGATCGCATTGACCGCCGCCTGTTGTTCCGGGCTGTCGGGCGCGTACATGCTGAGGTCCGGTGTCGCCGCCCGCTGTGAGGGATCCTCGTTGACGGTGGCAAAATCAAACGCCGGCAGCAGGTGCACATGGGTCAGGCCGGACCTGGCCAGGCGGCGCAGGTGACGCATGCCATCACTGTTGCGCTGTGCGAATGCGCTGAAAGTGCCCCGCTGCTGTTCGGCAACGGATTCATCCTCGATACTGAAATCCCGCACGTGCAGCTCATAGACGGAGATATCCTCCGGCTGTGCCAGGGCGGGCTTGCGCAGCCGGTCCCAGCCGCGGGGTTTCAGGTCGGCATCGTCCAGGTTGATTACCTGGCTCTTGCCGCTGTTGACCGACAGGCTGAGGGAGTAGGGATCCGTTACCAGGTTGGTCTCGATGTCGCGGCTGAAGTAGGAATAGACCTCAACCTCGTAGAGATAGAACTTGCGGTCCCACTCACTGCTTACCTCGGCGGTCCACACGCCGGTTTCCGGGTCGCGCTGCATGGGGACCACCATGTCCGCGGAGTCCTGGCCGGAGGTGCTGAACAGCTGCAGGTTGAGGGAGCGCGCGGAGGGGGCCCAGAGGCGGAACACAACCCGGTCATCGAGCACCTCGGCGCCGAGCTTGCCGTCGTAAGTGAAGGCGTCATCGAGAGCGCCGGGTAGCTGGATACCAGTGGCATCGCGCAGCTTGCCCTCACTGTCGTACACCGCCAGCGCCAGCTGCTTCTGCACCAGGGATTCGATCGCGGGTGCATCTGCCGGCAGGGTCAGGGCGGTGTAACCGGACAGGTGGCGGAATTTCTCCTGTGCTGCCGCGGGCAGCCCGCCGGTCTGCTGGAGTGCGACGGCACCGTCTCCGCTGACCCCATCGGCACCCAGTACCAGCCCGGCGCTGTCACTGTAATGCAGCATGACGGTGTCACCTTCCCCGATGGAGATATTCCAGGCGAAGGTCTGGCTGTCGACCCAGTGCGCCTTGTCCAGGCCCAGGTCGCCACGGGGAATGCCGTCGGTGCTGACGGTGACCTGGCGGGTACTGGTATCGAAGGCGAAATAGATCTCGTCGCCGTCAGCGTCCACAGTAAAGGGCACATTGCCGCCGTTATTGCCGTAGCTCTCGCTCCAGTTCTCGTCCAGGGCCACCTTGAACTCGTAATTGCCGGCGGGGATCTCGGTGGAGAGGAAGGTGTAGATGCCATCGCCGTCGACATCCTGCATCCAGCTGCGCAGGCAGTCCGGCTGCCAGTCGCCGGGGCAACCGAGCTCGGACTGGAAATTGCCGGCCACGGTGGCGATGGTGCTGTTGACGCTGTCGGTAATCCAGTGGGTCTCGTGATCGTAATAGAACTTAACGTCACGGGGGCTATCCAGCTGCAGCGGGATATTGCCGCCGTTGCGGATGGCGCCCTGGCCATAGTTTTCATCCCAGCTGCTGTTCAGGGCCGTCTTGTATTCGTAGTAGCCGGCGGGCAATGGAAAGCTGCCCTGCCACTTGTTGTCGGCGCTGTCGTAACCCAGCATGCTGGCGGCACACTCCGGCTGCCAGTCACCGGGGCAGCCGATGGGGCCCTGGACAGTGCCGGGGATGTTCACGGCGGCGGGGGCCGGGGTGTCACTGGCATATGCCGGCAGGCTGGTGGCCAGCACACCGGCGGTGATTGCCAGGGCCAGGTGCGCGGGGCGCGCCGGTATCGGGAGGACTCTCGTGGATCGCATAGGTGTGGTTCCTCGGGTTTATTGTTATTGAGGCTTTGTCGTTCTGGATTGAGCGGGGAGTGTCAGGAACTTCCCCCTGTCCCCATTGAACCCCACCCAAACGGCGGCCTCCTCCCACCCCCGGGGGCGGAGGTAATAAGTGGGCCCTTTTGGCGTCTCGTCCCTCTTTTCAGGTGATCGCTGTCACATAATTTTTATAAAAGTGTCACAGGGCGGAAACGGGG
The DNA here is from genome assembly GCF_021290385.1 of Microbulbifer sp. YPW16. Lineage (GTDB taxonomy): Bacteria > Pseudomonadota > Gammaproteobacteria > Pseudomonadales > Cellvibrionaceae > Microbulbifer > Microbulbifer zhoushanensis. The sequence continues at coordinate 1,666,442 of NZ_CP089928.1, read as the reverse complement.
TCAGGGGAATATTGTTTGCGAGTAAGGCATTGCATGAATTTCTCTTTGTCTATACTCAGTCCATCTGGTTGTGGCGAGTCGAGAAAGGTGATGCACTCGCTATAGCTGGGTATAAAGGCCGGCGTTTCGCCGGCTTTTTCGTTTCCGCTTCCCCTTCAGAGTTTTTTACGCCCGGCTGCAGGCTTGCGGGCGCCGGCCCCCGGTGCTAATTTCCCACAGGTTATTCCTGTCCACACTTTGCCACGGAGGATCCCAGATGATTGTCGTTACCCTCCGCCGGGCCGTGTAGCGCCAAATCCGTTCCCCGCGCATCCGGGCTGGTGCCTGCACCTGCCTCGCGCCGCGAACCCGCGCTTCCACCCGGCGACAAGTTTCCATCGATTCGCCGGGTTTCCCCTTACCGGAAATCCGCCCGCCACCTTTTCTGGTGTGGCTGACTCGCGCCTGTGCGCAAAAACCGGGTTTACTGCAATGAGCAAATCACTGATTTCACGCCGTCCGCCGATCCGTCACGGCGGTGCTGATAATGGGCGCGCCACGGCGCCATCACTTTCCCCGCTGCAACTGCTGGGATGGAAGCCTTTCTTCCAGCAACAACTGGCTCTAGAGGAGCTGGAGGCCTGTGACCCGCTCCGGGTGATGGCCGTACACCGGGACCGGCTGTTGCTGGCCGGGGAGCAGGGCGAGGAAGTCCTGGCCCTGGGCGGCACATTTTTCAACGAGCCGGCGTCCGGTGATACCGGTGGGCAGCGTGTCACCGTGGGCGACTGGCTGCTGCTGGACCGGGAGTCGCGCCGGGCGCAGCGCTGCCTGGAACGGCAGAGCCTGTTCCAGCGCATGGCGCCCGGGGGGCAGCGCACCCAGTTGATCGCAGCCAATGTGGACACTGCGGTGGTGGTGTCCTCCTGCAATCACGACTTCAACCTGTCGCGTATCGAGCGTTACCTGGCGCTGGTACGGGCCACCGGCGCGCGGCCAGTGGTGGTGCTGACAAAAGCGGACCAGTGTGACGCCCCGGGGGATTACCTGGACCGGCTGCGGGAGCTGCCCGATATCCAGGCGCTGGCACTCAATGCCACTGACCCGGACAGCGTGGAGCCATTACGGGGCTGGTGCGGAGTGGGCGAAACAGTGGCTCTTCTGGGATCCTCCGGGGTGGGCAAGTCGACCCTGCTAAATACCCTGAGCGGCGAGCAACAAGCCGCCATTGCCGCTATCCGCGAGGACGACAGCAAGGGGCGCCATACCACCCGCCACCGGGAACTCTACCCGCTACCGGGGGGCGCCCTGCTGCTGGACAGCCCGGGTATGCGGGAGCTGGGGCTCGCCGGTGTGGAGAGGGGACTCGAGGAGGCGTTTGGAGATATCGGGGTACTCGCGTCGCAGTGCCGCTTTGCCGACTGCCGGCACCAGTCGGAACCGGGCTGCGCGGTAATCGCGGCGCTGGACAGCGGCGAGCTGGACGAGCGCAGACTGCACAACTGGCGCAAGCTGGAACGGGAAGTTGCCCGTAACAACCGCACGCTGGCAGAGCAACGCGCCGGTGATAAAGCCCTGGGGCAAATGTACCGGGCGGTGCAGGGGCATGCACGCAACCGCAAGCAGCGTGGGGACTGACGACATGCCGGTCCTGGCCGGAACCAGGCCTGGGCAGGCACGTCGGAGTGGGCGGATACAAGATCCGCCCCTATCGGTGAATCAGGATTGTAGGGGCGAACCTTGTGTTCGCCCGGTTGCGGCGCCCTCAGATGCTGATGCCCTGCGTCGCGGCCAGCGGCCGCTCCTACGGTCGCGCGGTGGGGTTCCCGGGTGCTACGGCGACCTCCGGGGCGCCCCGGCCCTCGCAGTCGGATACAGGTGAATCGTTGGGCGTAGGGGCGAACCTTGAGTTCGCCCGGGGAGGGGACGGGCGGGATGCCCGCCCCGGGAGGTGGGTTACAGGGAAGCGGCGGCCTGCCCGGCGCTGCTCTTGGTTGTCCCGTTGTTGGCGCGCTGTGAGGCCTGGCTTTCGATCCAGGCGGTCATGCGGGTTTCCAGCACATTCAGCGGTACGGCACCGGCACCCAGCAGGTGGTCGTGGAAGGCGCGGATATCGAAACTGTTACCCAGCTCCTCTTCCGCCGCGGCCCGCAGCGCCTTGATTTTCAGCTGGCCCAGTTTGTAGGCCAGGGCCTGGCCCGGCCACACCAGGTAGCGGTCGATCTCCACGGTGACATCGTGCCGGGGCTTGGCACTGTTATTCATGAAGTACTCGATCGCCTGCTCGCGGCTCCAGCCCAGCTGGTGCATGCCGGTGTCCACTACCAGGCGCACGGCGCGCCACATGTCATAGGTCAGGGCGCCGAAGCGGCTGTAGGGATCCTGGTACATGCCCAGGTCGTGGCCCAGGCTCTCGGAATACAGGCCCCAGCCCTCGACGAAGGCGGTGTAGCCGCCCAGCCGGCGCAGTGGGTGCACACCCTCCAGTTCCTGCGCCAGGGCGATCTGCAGGTGGTGGCCGGGCATCGCCTCATGCACGGTCAGGGCTTCCATCTCCCATTTCGGGCGGCTGTCCAGCGCATAGGTGTTGGCGAAGAAGACCCCTGCACGGCCAGCCTCGATGGAGCCGGGCATGTAATAGGCGGTGGTCTGGGATTTCTCCGAGTACTCCGGGATTCGCTTCACACCATAGGGCAGGCGCGGCAGTTTGCCGAACAGCTTCGGCAGTTCCCCGTCGATGCGCTTGGCGATATCGCGGTAGTCCCGCATCAGCGCCTCGCGGCTGGTGTGGAAGAAGCGCGGGTCGGTACGCAGGAATTCGGTGAAGGCATCGAAATCGCCCTCGAACCCGGTCTCGGCGATGATCTTCTGCATCTCGCCGCGGATACGCTTTACCTCATTGAGGCCGATGCGGTGGATCTCCGCCGGGCTCAGTGCGGTGGTGGTGTTCTCACGCACCTTGTGGGCGTACCAGCGCAGGCCGTCGGGGCGGCTGGTAAAGGCGGTGTCGGTCACCGCACCGGGGATATAGTCCCGCTCCACAAATTCCGCCATCACGCGCCAGGCCGGTGCCAGCTCGTCGCGGTAGAGGGCGTGGGCGCGCTTTTTCAGGCGCCGCTGCTGGGCGGCGGGGATGCTCGCCGGCATCTCGTTGAACGGCTTCAGCAGCGGGCTCTCGTCCGGGTTCTCCGGGATCAGGGCGCGGACCTGGTCCGGCAGGTCACGCAGGGTGATCTGCGGCGGGGTAATGTTCTGTTCCAGGCCGCGGGCCATCAGCTCCCGCGTCTGCTGTACCAGTGCCGGCAGCTTTTCCAGGCGGGTGAGGATGTTCTCGTAGTCATCGGCATTGCCCCTGGCCATGGCGTTCAGGACCCCGGGCACATTGCGCTGGATGCCGCTCATATGGGTGACCGGCAACAGGTGGTCGCGGAACTGGAAACCCTTCACCTCGGTCAGCAGGTCCTGGTACAGCAGCTGGTAATCCAGTTGCAGCTCTTCCGGCAGCGCCTCCTCGTCGAGCTGGCGGCTGGCAGCGAGCATGCGACGGGTCTGCTCCTGGCGGCGCTTGATACCGTCCAGGGACGCATCGGTCCAGCGGTCGTCGACACCGGGGTAGCCCCGGTAAGTGGCACTCGCCGGGTAGCTCTCCATGATCCAGCGGTAGCGCAGGTCCTGCAGGCCCTTCAGCTGGGCTGCGGCGCCGTCGCCGGGCAGCTCGGCAAAGGCCTCGTCGAAAGCGCGTTCTTCCATGGCTGTGGTGCCGGCCGCGGCACACAGGCCGATGGCGGCAATCAGGGATTTGCGGAAAAGAGACATGGATACCTCGTTGGGAATAGGCGGTCTTGAATAATTATTCTGCGGGGCGGCAGGGGCGGCGCACTAAAACGCCGCCGCCTGGCCCTTTATGTTTTTCTCATCGAGCTGTGCCAGCCGGCGGCGGATCTGTTCTTCCATACCATCCGCGTCCAGGCCCACAGCGGCCAGCAGGTCCTTGTGCTTGCCGTGTTCGATGGTCCGGTCCGGCAGGCCCAGCTGCGCCAGTGGCACCATAGTGCCGCGCGCGTTCAGGTACTCGGCCACGGCACTGCCGGCGCCGCCGGCAATGGTGTTTTCCTCCACGGTCACCAACAGCTCGTGTCCCGCTGCCAGTTCATCGATCAGGGCCTCGTCGAGGGGCTTCACCCAGCGCATATCGGCCACGGTCGCGTCCAGGCGTGCGGCCGCTTCCAGGGCCGGGGCCAGCAGGGTACCGAAGTTCAGGATCGCCACCCGGCGACCATCGCGCACCTGGCGCCCGCGGCCAATGGGCAGGGCCTGCATGGCCTCCTCGATACGGACGCCGGTGCCGGTGCCGCGCGGATAGCGCACGGCCGCGGGCCCTTCGTGCTGGTAGGCGGTGTAGAGCAGCTGGCGGCACTCGTTCTCGTCGCTGGGCGCGGCGATCACCATATTGGGCAGGCAGCGCATGAAGGTGAGGTCGAAGCTGCCGGCGTGGGTGGGGCCGTCCTCGCCCACCAGGCCGGCGCGGTCGATGGCGAAGGTGACATCCAGGTCCTGGATTGCCACGTCGTGCACCAGCTGGTCGTAGCCGCGCTGCAGGAAGGTGGAGTAAATGGCCACTACCGGTTTCTGGCCCTCGCAGGCCAGGCCGGCGCCCAGGGTCACCGCGTGCTGTTCGGCGATGGCCACGTCGTGGAACCGGTCCGGGAAGCGCTCGGCGAACTCCACCATCCCGGAGCCCTCACACATCGCCGGGGTGATGGCGACCAGCTTCTCGTCCTGCTCGGCCATATCGCACAGCCACTGGCCGAATACCTGCTGGTACTTGGGCAGCTTGCGCTCTCCGGGCACGGCCACCTGTACCTTGGGTTCCGGCTCCAGCTTGTTCAGCGCGTGGTAGCCCACGGGGTCTTCCTCGGCGGGCCCGAAGCCCTTGCCCTTGGTGGTGACGATATGCAGCAGCTGGGGGCCGCGCTGGCTGCGCAGGTTGCGCAGGGTATGCACCAGGTCGTGGAGGTTGTGGCCGTCCAGCGGGCCCACATAGTTGAAGCCCAGCTCCTCGAACAGGGTGCCGGGGGTGATCATGCCCTTCACGTGTTCCTCGGTACGCCGGGCCAGCTGCCAGGCCTTGGGGATCACGGACAGTATCTTACGGCTGCCCTCGCGCATGCTGAGGTAGGTCTTGCTGGCGAGGATACGGGCAAAGTAGGTGGCCAGGCCGCCGACATTCTTCGAGATGGACATGCGGTTGTCATTCAGTACCACCAGCATATCGCGACCCGTGTGGGCGGCGTGGTTCAGGGCCTCGAAGGCCATGCCGGCGGTCATGGCGCCGTCGCCGATCACGGCCACTACCTTGCGCTCCTCCGGGGAGCCCAGGGCCATGCCCAGTGCCGCGCTGATCGAGGTGCTGGAGTGGCCCACGCCGAAGGTGTCGTAGGGGCTCTCGCTGCGCTTGGGGAAGCCGGACAGGCCGCCCTGCTGGCGCATGGTGTGCATCTGCTCGCGGCGCCCGGTAAGGATCTTGTGGGGGTAGGTCTGGTGGCCCACATCCCACACCAGCCGGTCCTCCGGCGTGTTGTAGATGTAGTGGAGGGCAATGGTCAGCTCTACCACACCCAGGCCGGCACCGAAGTGCCCGCCACTCTGGCCGACGCTGTACAGCAGGTACTCGCGCAGCTGGGAGGCGAGCTCCGGCAGCTGGCGCTCATCCAGGGCGCGCAATTGCGCCGGCTCGTCAATGGAATCCAGCAGCGGGGTGTGCGGGCGTGTACGGGGGATTTCGTCGAACATCGAGTGTCCTGTAACTACACCAGGGCGGGCGCGGCCGCGGGGCGGCGGGGACGGGCCTGGTATCAATTGCAACCAATTCAAACAGGGGATTGTATGCCTGTGGGGGGCAGATTGCATCCCGGTTGGCGGGGGCGCCAGGGGCTTCCGGCCGGCACCGGTAGCGTCAGTGACTGCGCTGGACGATAAAGTCAGCCAGTTGCTCAAGCAGGCGGCAGTCGCCGCCCAGCCCGGCCAGGTTATCCAGGGCCTGGCGGTGCAGCGCGGCCAGTTTGCTGCGCGCGCCCTCCAGCCCCAGCAGGGAGACATAGGTGGGTTTGTTGCGGGCGGCATCGGCACCCTGGGTTTTGCCCAGGGTGGCGGTATCGGCGGTGACATCGAGGATGTCATCCTGCACCTGGAAGGCGAGGCCGATGGCATCGGCGTAGGTGGTCACCGCATCCAGGCGCTGTTGGTCGGCGCCGGCGATCAGGGCGCCGATTCGCGCACTGGCGCGGATCAGCGCGCCGGTCTTGAGCCGGTGCATGTGTTCCAGCTGGGCCAGGCCGGGCTGCCGGTTGACCGCCGCCAGGTCGATTGCCTGGCCTGCCACCATGCCGTGGGCGCCCGACGCCCGGGCCAGCTCCTGCAATAGCTGCAGGCGCAGCTCTGCGGGTGCATCGCAGTCGGCCAGCGACTCGAAGGCGCGGGTTTGCAGGGCGTCACCGGCGAGGATGGCGGTGGCTTCATCAAACTGGATATGGCAGGTGGGGCGTCCGCGGCGCAGGTCGTCGTCGTCCATGGCCGGCAGGTCGTCATGTACCAGCGAATAGGCGTGGATGCATTCCAGCGCCGCTGCGGCGGTGTCGCACAGTTCCGGCCGGACGGCGCGGCTGTCGATGGCGGCGGCACTGGCGTAGACCAGCGCCGGGCGCAGGCGCTTGCCCGGGCCCAGGGCCGCGTAACGCATGGCCTCGTGCAGGGTCTCGGCGCCGGGTTCGGGCCGGGCCAGGACGGTGTCCAGGTGGGCCTCGACCCGCTCAGCGCACTCCTGCAGGAAAGCCTGCAGCCCGGCAGCGGATTGTGCTGGCGTGGTCACTCAGTTGCCGTCCCCGCGCTCGTCGGTGTCATCACCGGCATCGAAGGGCTGCTCGCGAACCTCCCCGTTCTCCTCCATCAGCACCTTGACCTTCTGCTCGGCGCTGGCCAGCTTCTGCTGGCATTCGCGGGTCAGCTTCACCCCGCGCTCGAAATCTGCCAGGGCGTCCTCCAGCGGCAGGTCGCCCGCTTCCAGGCGCTCCACAAGCTGTTCCAGCTCTCCCAGAGCCTGCTCAAAAGTCGCGGGTTTCTCTTTTGCTGCCATAAGCCTGTTGCCTCAGCCTGGTGGTATATTGCGCCGCGGCAACCTTAGCCGCTGCCGCGCCCACGGTCAATCTCGCTGCCCGGGGCACTCAGGTGCCCGGAGACGTCTCCGGCAGGGCATTGCCCAGGTCCTGCTCCAGTGACATCAGGTAGTGTGCCAGCGCCCGCTTTTGCGGGCGGCTGAAATCGTAATCCGGCATCGGCGGTGTCGGGGCATCGAAATAGTCCGCCAGGGAGCGCAGGGTGTATTTCCCCGACAGGTTCTCCAGCACCACCTGCTCGGCATGGCATTGCGCACAATTGTGCCGCTGGTAGAGTTCGGCGCCGCGCTGGGCGGCGTCGCTGTCGATGGCTACCGGCTTGGGTGGGGCCTGGACCCGCGGCGCACCGCCCGCAGCGGTGACGGCTTCCCGCTGCTGGCCCCGGGTGACCCGGTAGATGGCCCCGGCGTAGTCATCGGAGATGTAGATATTGCCGGCTGCATCCTCGGCAATGGCCACCGGGCGGCCGTAGACCTCGTCCCGGTCCGGCCCCAGGAAGCCCCAGAGAAAGTCCCGCTGGTGAATCTCGCCACTGTCGTCCCAGTGCAGGGACACCACCTTGTAGCCATCTTTTACCGAGCGGTTCCAGGAGCCGTGCAGGGCCACCAGTGCCGCATCGCGGTATTCCCCGGGCTGGGCCGGGCTGCGCAGGAACCGGATGCCCAGCGGTGCATTGTGGGCCGGGAAGTTGTGCACCGGGGTGCGGGAGGCGGCGATCTTCTCCCGGATCGCGGCGCTGGCGTCGACGCCCAGGTCCGGGTCGGGTACCCGGTCGCCGTTGGCGTAGGGCCAGCCGTAGAAAGCGCCTTTCTCCACCAGGTTCAGTTCACAGGGCGGGAAATCATCACCGAGCCAGTCGCGGCCGTTGTCGGTGGCGTAGAGGGCGCCGTCGACCGGCGACCAGTCGAAACCGACGCTGTTGCGCAGGCCGGTGGCAAAAATTTCCAGCCCGCTGCCATCGGGGCGGAAGCGCATGATGGTGGCGCGCTGTGGGTCTTCTTCTTCGCACACATTGCAGGTGGAGCCGCTGCTCAGGTACAGCCAGCCGTCCGGGCCCATGCCGAGGGTCTTGGTCCAGTGGTTGCCACTGTCACCGAGGCCGGTGACGATGCGCTGGTAGCTGCCCGCCAGCCGCCCGTCGGAGTGATCGAAGGCCACCCGGCCCACGGCGTCGCTCTCGGCGATATAGAGCCAGTCCTCGTGCAGTAGCAGCCCGTGGGGGCGATTCAGGTCCTCGATCAGGATACGGCGTTCGTCGCTGCGCCCGTCGCGATCCTGGTCCGCGTGCAGCAGGGAGACCTGGCCGCGCTTGGGCTGGGAGACAATGATGTCGCCGCGGCGGGTCACCGCCAGCCAGCGCGCATTGGGCAGGTCGTCGGCAAACAGGTTGACGCGGTAGCCCTCCGCAGCGCGCAGCTGGCGCTGGACAGTCTGCTCATCGGTATCGCCGCCACCGGTCAGTTGTTTCCACGGGATATCCACGCCCGGGGTCAGGAATAACAGGGCCACGAGTCCTGCGACCAGCGCAGCGACAAAAGTTAGCGCGTATTTCAACAAGTTGGTTATGCCTTTTCTTGATATTGTAATCGTTTGTAATAGAGTAACGCCCGGAGCAACGCTTCACGAAGCGGCTCTCCTTACCTCCAGCCCCGGAATTCTCCCCATGGCTGTCGGGCCCGCGCCCGCCACGTGCGATATCTCATACGCTTGTGAGATATCTCGCACATGAAAATCAGCCGATCTCCCCTGTTAAATTTTCCCGCCCTGTCCATAATGTAATTGCAAGGACGCGAAAGGGACTGACCACAGCGGCAAGGGAACACGGAAAGGTGAGCCGCTCCGCCCACGGAATTGGGCACCATCCTGTGAGACGCACCGTTCGGGCGGGAAGCCCGAGCGGTGTTTTTAATTTGGGCGCCTGGTTTTTTTCACCGGGTGCCGCCGCAACTCGGTGCAGCGCCCAGGGAAAGTGACACCATCCGCATTAGTGTCGCCACTGTCATCCTGCGGCTTTCCTGTCTGGAAATTGAAACAATATTCCGCTTTAATCTCAACGAACCGGCCATTTTTTGATGCGGCCGGCGGAGGGTGAAGCATTCAGTAATTTAGTGCCAGAAACGTCCGCCATTCCTGTAGCCTCCTATATCCGGGCGGGCTCTCTCTCCCTCACTGTCGATTTTCAGCCAAAGCCCCGCCGGCTCGCCCGCGGGGCTTTTTGCTTTTTGCATTCTGTTGTTTTTGGCGCCCCGGTTGCGGGGGTCCCGGTGTCTTCAATCGGTTTTGGGTCGAATGGTGGAGTGGGGGTGTCATGATGGAAGCGAGAATCCTGCGTCTCAATCTTGCCGGGCAGCCGCTGGAGTGGCTGAACTGGCAGGAGGCCGCATGCCTTTATGTGCGCGAGCTGGTGACCTGGTCCCTGGGTGGCGTGGTGCAGCGGGTGCACGGTGGTATTAACCGCTTTGGCGAGCGCTCCAGCCTCGACCTGTCGGCGATCATCGCCTGTGGCGGCGAGCGCATGGCGCGCCCGCGCCGGCGCCCGCCACTCACCAATCGCGCGCTTTTCTACCGCGATCGCCATACCTGCCTCTACTGCGGTAGTGAGTTTCGCACCGGCGAACTGACCCGCGACCATGTGCACCCGGTGTCCCGGGGCGGTCGCGATGTGTGGGAGAACGTGGTCACCGCCTGCCGCCGCTGTAACCAGCACAAGGGCAACCGGCTGCTGGAGGATATCGAGCTGGACCTGCTGGCACTGCCGTTCTGCCCCAACGCCGCCGAGTACCTGGCACTGATCAACAGCGAGCGGATCCGCGGCGACCAGATGGAATTCCTGCGCGGGCAGTTTTCCAGTGGGCGCAAGGAAGGCTGGCTGGTTTAACGGAATTGTATTCGGCGGGTGATTCGGGCGGACACAAGGTCCGCCCCTACGGTCATTGGCGTTCTTCCCGGGGCACGTGGATGCCGGCCCGCGCCGGTGAGCCGGCCCAACGGAATGATGACCAGGTGGAATTCCTGCGGGTGCGGTTTTCCAGTGGGCGCAAGGAGGGCTGGCTGGTTTAACGGAATTGGATTCGGCGGGTGATTCGGGCGGACACGAGGTCCGCCCCTACGGGTACTGTGGTTGTTCCCGGCGCTTAATCACGTAGGGGCGGACCTTGTGTCCGCCCGGCCGGTAATCAGGACGCGGTGGCCGCTTTGATCAGGCCGTGCAGGTACTCGCCAAAATCGTGGCCGGCGTTTTCCATCATCTTCGGGAACATGGAAATCGGCGTCATGCCCGGGAAGGTATTCACCTCGTTCAGGTAGATATCGCCGTCGTCGGTGAGGAAGAAGTCGATGCGCGACAGGTCTTTCAGCTGCAGGCCGGTAAACGCCTTGCGGGAGGCCGCCTGGATCCAGCCCAGCTGTGCGTCGCTCAGGCCCTGTGCCTCCACATGGGTCACCGCCCGGCTGCCTTCGGCATACTTCTCCTCGTAGCTGTAGAAGGTGTCTGACGGCGCGCAGACCTCCCCGGGCGGCGTGACCACCAGCTTGCCTCCGTGGGTATAGGCCGCCACTTCCAGCTCACGCACCTTCAGGCACTTTTCCACCAGCACATAGGGCGACAACCCGAAGGCCTGTTCCAGTGCCTCCGCCAGTTCGTCCGCAGAGGTGACCTTGTAACAGCCCACCGACGAGCCCTGGTTGGACGCCTTGACGAAAATCTCCCCCCACTCCTCCAGTGCCATGGTGGCCTTGGCCACTTCCTCGGCATCGTTGCTGCACAGGAACTGGTAGGGGGTATTGTCGATCCCCAGTGCCGTCAGCCACAGCTTGGCGCTGATCTTGTTGAAGCAGGTCTTGCTGGCCTCGGGGCCACAGCCGAAGTAGGGGATGCCATAGAGCTCCAGCATCGACTGGAGGTCGCCGGTTTCCCCGGGATAGCCGTGGATGGCGGGAATCACGTAGTGGATTTCCGTGTCGTTGTCGCCGTCACCACCGCGCAGGTGGCGGTCCTGGCCCAGCTGGAAGACGCGCCCGGCAGTGTCCGCCAGGCGACCGTTGCCGTCCATCTCCACCGGGATAATGTTCAGGTCGTCGAATGCCTGCAGCCGGCGCTGGATAAATTCAGCGGTGCGCACCGACACTTCGTGTTCGCTGCCACCGCCACCGCATATCAGCAGGGTATTGATCATCGTTGTGGTCCCTGTTCCGCCCGGGTATCTCCCGCCCTCAGGGCGCGGTCAGCACCCGGGCGCACTGTTCCGGCATGGGCCGGGGTTTCTCCTTCGGTGCCGGCTCTTCCGGTGCCCGCAGCAGCGCGTAAAACTCGTCGCTGAACCACCAGTCCAGGTCGCTGCCGCAGGGCTCGCCGCGGGGTGGGCGCTGCGGCTTGCAGTCGGCTTCGCCGTCGGGGCATGCCAGCCGCACATGGAAATGGTAATTGTGGCCCCACCAGGGGCGCACCTTGCGCAGCCACTCGTTGTCGGAGCCGGCGCTGTCACACATTTTGCGCTTGATGGTGGGGTGGACAAAAATCCGCTCCACCCGTTCATCTTCCGCCGCTATCCGCAGGATAGACGGAATTCGCTCGTCCCAGTTTTTCTCGATCAGGCGATGCTGCTCGGTGTCGGCCATGGGGATGGCGGAGATATTGTCGCGCTCCCAGGCGGTGAGTGGCCGTTCCCCGGCACGCCTGTCCTGTGAGTACCAGATGTCGATGTCCAGGCCCACCTGGTGGCTGCGATGGCCGGAGGAAAAGGGCCCACCGCGGGCCATGGACATATCGCCGATCTGCAGGCGGCCCAGGTCCTGCCGGGCCACCCGGCGGGAAAAGTCCTCCAGGAAGCTTACCGTCTCGGGATGGCCGTAGTGGCGGTCGCGACCGGTGCGCACCAGCTGGAAGCCCTCGCCGCGCAGGGGCATCTGCCGGGCGCCACTGAGGCAGCCATTGGTGTAGGTGCCGATACTGGCCGGGGACAGGCTGGCGGGTTGCCCCACCTCTTCCCAGGGATTGCCGCCGGCGGGACCGGCAGCCGCGGGGCCGGCGGCCGCGATGGCGGCGCCGAGCAACAGGGATGCCATTTTTCTGGTAAACATAAGCGCTCTACTGCTGACTCCAGAGCACATTATAGAGGCTCCGGTTATTGCGTCTGTGACTTGTCTTGTGTCGCCTGGATTTCCCGGCAGGCCTCCAGCAGCGCATCCATTTCGGCGTCGGTGCCGATGCTGATACGCAGGTAATCGCCGATGCGCGGCTTGTTGAAATAGCGCACCAGGATCTGCCGCTCGCGCAGCTGCAGGTACAGGGTTTCGGCGTCGATCGCGCGCGGGCGCGCCAGGACAAAATTGGCCAGCGACGGTACCACCTCGAAGTCGAGGGCCGCCAGGTCGGTGGTCACCCGCTCGCGGGTGGCGATGACCTTGGCACTGGTCTCCCGCAGCCAGGCGCTGTCGCCGATGGCCGCGGCGGCCAGGCGCTGGGCGACGCTGTCGATGGGGTAGGAGTTGAAGGAATTCTTGGTGCGCTGCAGCCCCTCCACCAGGTGCGGCTGCCCCAGTGCGTAGCCCAGGCGCAGGCCCGCCAGCGCGTGGGACTTGGACAGGGTGCGGATCACCAGCAGGTTGGGGTAGCGGTCGATCAGCTGTGCGGCGCTGTCGCCGCCGAAATCGATATAGGCCTCGTCGATCGCCACCACCCGTTCCGGCTGCAGCTGCAGCAGCTGCTCGATCTCCTCCAGGGGCAGGAAGCGGCCGGTGGGGGCGTTGGGATTGGGCAGGATCACCCCCGCCGCCGGGCCGGCATAATCCTCCACCGCAATACTGAAATCCTCCCGCAGTGCCGGCCGCCGGTGCGGGATGTCATACAGCTGGCAGTACACGGGGTAGAAGCTGTAGGTGATATCCGGGAACAGTAGCGGCTCGTCGGCGCCGCGGCGGAAGAAACTGTAAAAGGCGTGGGCCAACACCTCGTCGGAGCCGTTGCCCACGAACACCTGCGCCGGGTCCAGGCCTTCCTGCGCGGCGATGGCGGCGCAGAGCTCGGTGGATTCCGGGTCCGGGTAGCGGCGCAGGGCATCGGGCAACTGCGGGTCCGCCAGCACCTCCATGGCCCGGGCCGAGGGCGGGTAGGGGTTCTCGTTGGTGTTCAGCTTTACCAGCCGGGTGCCGCGGGGCTGTTCCCCGGGGACATAGGGTTCGAGTGCGGCCAGCGCCGGGCTCCAGAATGGATTGTTCATGCCTGCTCCTCCATGCCGGTTTCGTCAGCGCGTTCCTGCGGGGACTCCCCGTCGGTTGCCGGGGTTTCTTCCGGCGCCTGGTCCCCTGAGCCGCTGCCGGTCTCTTCCTCGGGAATCTCGATATCGTAGAGGCCGGAAGACTCGGCCAGGAACTCCTGCATGGGTTGCGGCTCGCGCAGCAGGAGATCCTCGTACTTGAGGGTGGTGGAAATCTGCGGGACACCGCTGAACTCGGCCATGCCGGCGATGTCCTCCGCCAGCCCCAGGCCCAGGAAGCCCAGTGGCAGCAGCAGCGATACCGCCCAGCGCCAGCCGCGGGAGATATTCAGCGCCAGGTAACAGGCGCACCACAGCATGGTGGGCAGGATGATAGCCAGCACTGCAAAGTTCAGCAGCGGCATGGTCTTGCCGATGGCAAAATTGAAGTCCAGCAGGCCGCGAAACCATTCCCAGCTGGTGTAGGCCAGCGCCCCCAGCGCGGCGATCGACAGGTGGGCAAAGAAGCGGGTGTCGTGGCGCACCACGCGGCCGATAAACGCCCAGGCACCGGCGTACACCAGCAGGCCCACCAGGCTGCCGATGGCCAGGTTGATGACCGCGGTCCATTCCAGCCTACCGGCAAAATTCAGGTAGGCCAGCAGCAGCGTCAGCGCCGCCACCACCGCCAGCAGGCTGATGGCCTTGGCCGGGTGCGACAGCCGCTCGAGGATGCCCTCGAGGGAATGCAGGGGCACCGCGGGCGGCACCGCCGACTCCGAGTGGCTGATACGCAGGTGGGTGCGGCCCACCTGGATTTCGTCGCCGGACTCGATCAGGCGCCGGTCCACGTCCTCGCTCTTGATCGAGCTGTCGTACATATTGCGCACCAGCTGGGTGCCGTTGACGCTGTCCAGGTCGTGCAGCACAAAGCCGCCGTCCTCATCGCGCACGATCTCCGCATGGGCGGGGTCCGCGTGCACATCCTCGATAATCACGTCATTGCCGTAGCCGCGGCCCAGGGTCAGGCGCTCGCCGTCCATGCGGTAGCGCGCCTGCACATGGCGGGCGCGGTTCAGCTCCTCAATAATCAGTGCCATTGGATCTCGCTCGTAAACTTCTCGGTAAACGCCTCGGCGGATTCCCGGGTAAACCCGGACAGGGTGAAATGGCTCACCAGCGCGTTGTTCTTGCGGTCGACACTCAGGCTCAGGTAGAAGATGTCGTAGAGGTCGGGGAAATCCTTGTATCGGCGCACGCAGTAACTGGTGCGGGCGATCACCGGCGGCTTTTTGCTCTCGGCCTTGGGTACGCCCGGCTGGCGGTCGCGGGGTTGGGCCGTGAATGACTGCTTGCAGTTGAAGTTGGTGACATCCTCCTCGCCGGCGTCGTTGCCGGGGAAGAAGGTGCTCATCTGGCGCTCGTATTCACTGTAGAAACGCGCCGGCAGCAGGTCGTCGGCCTCGAACCAGAAGAATTCGTACTCCACCCGGCCGGTGTTGAAGTCGTCGGCGAGGAATACCACATCCTGGCCGGTGCAGCCCTTGTCGATGCGCTTGACCGGGTTGTCCTCGTCTTCCTCGGTGTTGCCCCAGCACTGGATGGCGGGAATGATCTCGCCCACCACCCTGGCCTCGCCCAGGGCACGCTTTTTCCACTCGGCGCTGAGGATGGCGTCAATAATGCGTTGCTGGTTCGCCTTGAGCTGCTGGGCGGTCACCTCATGCAGGTCGACGGAGTTGCCCTGCTTGCGGTAGTGGGACAGCAGCCGGGATAGTTTCCCCACCGGCACCAGGAAGCTGACCTGGTTGCCCGCCGTGGCCACGTTGATGCCCACCACCTCTCCGCGGGTATTGATGGCGGGGCCGCCACTCATGCCCGGGTTGATGGAGCCGGCAAAGTGGATGCGATCGTAAAAGCTGCCGGTGGCAATACCGTTATAGGTGCCGGGAATCAGGGTCATGCCCAGGTCCAGCGGGTTGCCCAGGGAGACGATGGTCTCGCCCCGTTTCGGCGTGTCGCTGGCCAGCTGCAGGTAGGACTTGCCGGGTTGCTCCAGGCGCAGGATCGCCAGGTCGTTGATCACGTCGATATCCAGCAGCTTGAGGCCGCCCTTGTCGCCGTCCACCGAGACAAACTCCAGCAGGTACTTGTCCGGGTCGCTGACCGCTTCCGCTACCACGTGGTAGTTGGTGGCCAGCAGGCCGTCGGCGGAAATCTGGAAGGCGGAGCCGATGGCGGCCTTGGAGTTGGATGATTTCTCGATCAGGCGGATCTGGTACAGCGTGTCGCGATAATCACTGTAAAGCTTCTCGTAGCTCTGCGCCGCGGCGAAACCGGAAAAACAGCACAACAGCAGGATCAATAGGCGCATGCAAAATGTGGACATTATGTCTGATTAAATTATGGGCAGAAGGCCGTGGATATTACGGAATATAAGATAGTGCAACAAACGGCGCCGCGTTGCACTTCCTGCGGTCAATAAGTTGACTGGCGCGGCTGCGGCGAACGTCGTTGGGTTGCCGTCATGTCACTGGCCGGCAGCCGAAGTTACCGCAGGATTCGCCCGGAAAGGCGGGTCTTTTGCCTTGCGGGGCGGACCTCGTGTCCGCCCGGACCGGCCGTGTCTCCGTGGATACAGGGCGGACACAAGGTCCGCCCCTACGGTTACGTGTGATTTCGCAGCGCTCGACCCGGTGTCGCCGTATAAAACTGGTGGGAAAACGGCCGTTTTTTTTAAGAGCCAGGAAAAACACCACCCCGTAGGGGCGGACCTGGTGTCCGCCCGGTCCGCCGCGTCTCCGTGGATACAGGGCGGACACAAGGTCCGCTCCTACGGTTTTACGTAATTCCCCACGCCCCTCTACGAGGGCGCAGGGTTCGCCCCCTTGATACGAAAGAGGGCGCCCAGCCGGTGTGCAACCGTTCATGTAATTGCCTGTAATTCCCTGTGATCGACCTGTAATCCCGCGATCCGTAGAGTGGCTCTCAGGGTTCAGGGGCACATCTCCATTGCAGTGTGTGCGGGCAGGATGCCCATGCCCTGACCGCAGTATCCGATGGACCGGAGGCCGGGGAAACCCGGCACGGTACGGAAACCTATTCAGCGCAAGCTGGATCGTCAGGCCGGCCCCGGCTTTCACAGAGCCTTGGAGTGCCGGGGTTTGGGGAAGGGCCTGACGGGGGCAAGGAGGCTCCATTTCGCTCTTGATAGTGTTGTTGTAACCGTCGATGGCTGGGACCATCATTCGGACCGGCAGTAACCTGGTTGCTGCCGGTTTTTTTTATCTGTCACACTCGAAATGTGATGGAGTTCCGGTGCGGGTTGCGATTATTCTATGGGGCGCTGCACGAGTGTGGGCAGGGGTGAAAGCACCACACCGCGCGGTTTTAGGGGATGGCGCTGCGGGAAGTCCGGGCCACAGGTGACCTCAAGGGATTCCGGAACCGGGATCCCGCGGCCATTTGGATGAAATAAGAATACAGGAATTGGAAATGGAAAATTCAGAGATCAAGTGCGCGGACCTGAAAACCCTGGAATGGAACTTTCCGGAACAGGGACGGAAAATCGACCTGGTGCTGAAACCGATGCCGGCCAAGAATGGCGTGCCGCAGTACTGGCAGCTGAACGAGGCGGGCAACCTCGACCCGTCAGAGGCGTTCGGCAATATGGACTTCAAGATCAAGAGTGGACAGGGTGCACTGACCCTCAATGTGACCCTGGACAGCTCCGAGTTCGGTATTGACGACCTGCAGTTTATGGATTTCGAGAGCTGCAAACAGCTGGACGGGATTATCCCCCTGAGCCCGGATTTCCGTCACCAGTTCCGTACCCGTGTGAAAAATAACAGTGGCGGCAAGGAGCTGAAGATCAAGATCTGGGATGTTGAGGAAGTTGCGGACGATTTCTCCTTCCTGTGGTTTTGCTACAGCCCTTCGCTGAATGTGCACTTTGTATCAGGTGACCCCAACGCTCTGATTGATCCGCTTTAATCAGTCACAGATAGCGGAAGAAACTTCTTCTGATGTCTCGGGTTGGGTGCAGAGTTGCTGGAACGCCGGCAGGTTAAACCACTCTGCACTCATTCCCTGCTCTAGTAGCTGCTCCATATAATAGTTTGCTGAGCGCCATTCTCCTGCCAGAGAGTAAACTTGTACGGCATTGTATTTTATGTCGGTGTCTTCAGGGGCTTCCCGAAGCAGATTCATGGTTAATGCGATTGATGAGGAGGTTTGGTTCAAATTGGCTTGAGCGATAGCCTGATACATTCGTGATTCCAAGTCATCTTTCCTTTCAGTTAATTGCAGTAGCTGCATGAAAGACGCTTTGGCACTATCTGCGTTATTGAGCATCAGGTGTGTCTCGGCGATTTGCCCGATTGTGGGGATGTTGTTCGGTGCCCTGGATAGTACTTGCTGGAAGGTTTGCAATGCATCTGTGTATTTCTGCTGTAAGAAATAAACACTCCCAAGATTGGACTTCGTCCGCCAGCTGCGTAGCTCCTCCGGGATGGCCGTGATGGCTGCTTCCGCTTCTGGCAGGTTGCCACCCTCCAGTTCGATTACCCCCAGAAGTGAATAGGAGGACCAATGTTCCGGATAGCTATCAGTCAGTCGCTCGAGTGTTGAACGCGCAGCACTATAGTCGCCGCTTGCAGTCTGGTTGATGGCAATTAGATACAGATTATCGGCCGAAGGGTTGAGTTGAGCTGCTTCTATTGCCTCCTGCAGACCATCCTCATACTTTCCGCTTCGGTAAAAATAACGGGCCCGTCTGTTTCTCAGTTCGGCGATCGGATAATTCGATGATTCCAGCTTGGAAGAGAGGGCTTCAAACTGCTCCTGATAATCCCCCAGGCTGTAAAGGAAAAGCTTGAGTTCATCGACAGTGGTTTCCTCGATCCCGAACTCTTTTGCCTCATTGAGTTTCGATAAAGCCGAGTCGAGGTAGAGTTTGTCCCCTGTGAGCACGTGTAGTATTGCGGAGACATTGACTAGCGTGTGATAGACCATCCTGCTTTCCGGGTGGATACTACGCAGTCGATTGAGGGTGGCCAGGTCTTCCTCCGCTACATCCTTGCTGTCCAGGCGGCTGACGATATCGAGGTAATCGGTGTAGTCCGACTGTGACATCAGTACCTGTTGGCTGGCAGACTTGGCATAGCCATCAGGGAATAGCGCTGCTGCACTATTCCCGATTCTATACTCCGCCTCCTGCCGCTTATCCACCAGAAACGCAAACCCCGCCTGCTCCTTTACCACCTCATCCGCTGGCCCAATCCGCTGCAGTTCAATCTCACACCGCACCCGTGCACATTCCAGCCGCGCAAACAGCGCATCGGTGACGCCCTTGTCCCGCAATGCCTGCAGCTGGGCATCAAAGTCCTGCCCGTCTTTCGGGGTAAAACTCACCAGTGCACTGGCCTTCAGCTGCGAGACCGAGTTCATCAGTGCCTGGCGCACCATGGTTGCGGTGAGGGATCTGGCGTTGTCCTCGCCGCGCACTTCGCCATGGATCTCCACCGGCATCACGGCGATATATTGCGGTTCCAGGCGGGTGGCGTATTCCCAGCCGAGGTAGCCGGCGACGGTGAAGGCGCCCAGGGCGGCGGCATAGCCGAGCCGTTTGTACAGCTTGCGGCGCTGGCTGGGGGGCTTGCGCAGCAGGGCGGTGACGGTGGCGGAGAATTCGTCGCTGTCGGTGTCGGCGGCCTGGTGCTGGTGCAGGAAGGCCAGCGCCTCGTAGACCTGCTGGGCGGATTCCGGGCGTGCCCCGGGCTGCTTGGCCAGCAGGCGGTCGAGCAGGGCGGCCAGGGGCTCCGGCAGTTCGGGGCTGGCCTGCTGCGGCGGGATATGCGGTTCGTGAATTACCTTGTGGGCCAGTGCCAGGCTGCCGCCGTCGCCCTTGTCGAACGGGCGGGCGTTGCACAGCAGCTGGTAGGCGATGGCGCCCAGGCTGAACAGGTCGCTGCGCGGGCACAGGGGCTGGCCCTGCAGTTGCTCCGGGGACATGGCGTCCACGGTGCCGGCCACATGGTCCTCGCGGGTGATATCGGTACTTTCCTGCTGCAGCGACTTGGCGATGCCAAAATCGGTGATCTTGGCAGTGACCCCGCCGGTGCCGATGGCCAGCAGAATATTGTCCGGCTTCAGGTCGCGGTGGACGATGCCCAGGCTGTGGGCCTCGGACAGACCGCGGCAGATCTGCATCAGCAGGTCCAGCTTCTCCCGCAGGGTGGGGGTGCGCTCGCGCATCCATTCCTTGAGGGTGGTGCCCTCCACGTACTCCATTACCAGCGCGATATCGCCATCGCGCTCGATCACGTCGTACAGCTGGACAATATTGGGGTGGTTGAGCTGGGCCAGCAGGCGGGCCTCGGAGCGGATGCGGGCGCCGGCGGACTCGGTGGTGGCGTCGGCGCGCAGCTGCTTGATGGCCACCGGGCGGTGCAGCTGGGTGTCGCGGGCCAGGTACACCACGCCCATACCGCCGGCGCCGAGCGCGCGCTCGACCCGGTAGCGACCGAGCAGGGACTGTGGTGGTTCGGCGATTTCCATGGCCATTTATTCTTGTTGGAGACGACAGGTCCGTTACATCTCCGCCCGTCCGGGCAGTGATCCTGGTTGCCTGCGGGCGATTGGGCGCAAGTTTACCGCTTTTAGGGTGGCGGTACTAATTCATGGTTCAAGGATGCTTCCCGGCCGGTCCCGTCGGTCTCTGTTTCTATTTCACGGCGCTCTGGCCCTATCCCTCGTCCCCGGCGGATTGGCCCTGCGCCATGCGGGTGGGTTCCTGCTGCCGGGACTGGCACAGTCCCGGGTGTTCCCGGCGCAACTGTGCGAATTTGTCACTGGAGCAGATGGGGGCGAAGCGCGCGGTGTTGAACCAGATTGGGGAAACGCCCAGCTCCAGGGTTTTTTCCACATGTGCCCGGGTGGACACCAGGTCGCCGCTGGCGATATAAACCTGGGCACGGGTGTAATTGACGTAGAGATCGTCCGGGGCGGTACGGCGTATCCGGATCAGCGTACTGATCGCCCTGTCCGGCTGGCCCAGTTCGGCATAGGCGCGGGCGCGCATCAGCAACCCTTCCCAGTCGTCGCGCCCCTCTGTCACCGACAGGGCCCGCTCCGCCAGCTGGTGCGCCTGCTCCGTTTTGCCCCGGGCGCGCGCAATCTCCGACTGGTATAGCAGGATATCGGCATCCTTTGGTGCCCGTTCCGATGCGCCGGCAAAGCAGGACTGGGCCTGCTCGAACTGTTTCTCGATGTAGTAGGCCAGGCACAGGTTGTAGGTGTCCATCGTGCGCAGCTTTTCCACAGGGGCATTCTGCAGCAGGCGGATGGTCTCTTCCGGGTGGCCTCTGTCGAGTTCGTTGGCGGCCAGCACGGAGATCACCATCATGTTGTCCTTGTCGATCTCCAGGGCCTCTATCAGCAGGGGCCGGGCGGCTTCCATATCGCCCCGGGTGCTCAGGGTGACAGCCTTCTGCAGCAGGTAGCGGTGGCTGGTGCGCAGTTCCAGGGCGTTGTTAATGGCGGCAAGGGCCTTGTCGTAATTGCCGCTTTCCTGATGGTAGAAATGGAGCAATTGGTAGTAGGTGGCGCGGTCCGGGAGGCTCATCCTGAGCTGGTCCAGCAGGGCCTCGGCACGGCTGGAATTGCCGTCCACAATAGCCAGGCGCACTTCTGCCAGCAGCAGGTCCGGGTGGTTCCTGACTTTGTGTGGCGCCAGGGCGAGGAATTCCCGCAGCCGGTCGAGGGCATCGGTATGGCGCGTGTTGAAGCGCTGGTCGATCACCAGTTCGCTGTAGAGTTCATAGAACGGGGTAAAGGCCGGTGTACGCCGCTGCATTGCTTCGAGGGCTTCCATTGCCTGCTCCCGGTCGGTACTACCGGAGTTTTTATCGTCGTAAATGGCCAGGTAGCGCTGGTAGTCCGTTTCGGAGATATTTGCCTGGGCAGCGCCATCGCGGGTCGGGAAATCCCGCAGCAGGTAGTTCAACTGCTGCATGGTGCGCGCTCGTGTTTCCAGCCCCTCGTTGATATTGAGGGTCGTGGTGCGGTTGCTGATCACGGCCAGGTTATCGGCCTCGATCAGCTCCAGGGACACCTCGCACTGCTGTCCCTCACAGGAGAGTGACGGGTGCAACAGCAGGTCGGCATTCAGGGCCTCGACCTGGTCCTGCAGTCTCTCACCGGCCAGTTGCCGGGATTCAGAGTAGGGCACCAGTAGCAGGCCCTGGCGGTTGGACAGTCCCTGCTTGAGGGCGCTGAGGATGTTGTTGCCCAGCAGGCGCATTTCCCGGCTGCCGAGGTTTTTCTCGTGTGGCGCCAGGATAGCGAGGTACTTGCCCTTCGGTTTTTCCGTTGTGGGAATCAGGGTGGCGAGGGAGGCCAGGGTGACGGCGGCGGCCACGGCAATAGCCGCACCGGCCAGCAGGGGCTTGCGCTGTTTCTGGCGGCGTCGTGCCTGGGCGTGGAAACTCTCGGCGGTAACGGTGACCGTGCGGCTGGTGGTGGAAACCGCGGTCTTCGCGTCCAGTGCGGCGCGAATGTTGTGCAGTTCCTCGGCCACCGCCCTGGCGCTGAGAGGGCGTTTGTCAGGATCTTTCTCCAGCAACCGGTCGAGCAGGTGCGACAGCGGCGCGGGCAGCTCGGGGTTGAGTTTCTGCGCCGGCGGGTGCCCGCTGTTGACGATACGGTCCACAATGACAAAGGCGCTGTCGTGATCGCCGAACGGGCCCTGCCCGGTCAGCAGGCGGTAGGCGAGCACGCCCAGGGCAAAGAGGTCGCAGCGGTTGTCCAGCGGACGCCCCAGCGCCTGCTCCGGGGACATCGCCCCCCAGCTGCCGGCCACATGCTGTTCCCGGGTGAGGTCACTCTCTTCGCGCCAGTTCTTGGCGATGCCGAAATCGGTGATCTTGGCAGTGTTGTCCTGGTTCACCAGGATATTGTCGGCCTTCAGGTCCCGGTGGATGATGCCGATGCTGTGGGCACGGGCCAGTCCGGCACACACCTGGTCGAGGATATCGAGCTTTTGTGCGAGACCGGGATTGCGCTCCCGTTGCCACTGGGACAGGGTACAGCCGTCGACAAACTCCATTACCAGCGCCATTTTGCCGGCTTCTTCCACTACATCGTAAATCTGTACGATGTTGCTGTGGTTGAGCTGCGCCAGCAGTTTGGCCTCCTGGCGGATGCGCAAGTGTGCTGTGTCGCTGGACGGGTTGCTGATGAGTCGCTTGATCGCCACCCGGCGCTGGAGGTGCTCGTCGATAGCGAGATACACCACGCCCATACCACCGGCGCCAAGTTGCCCGGTGATTTTGTAGCGTCCGATCTGTTCTGGTTGTTCTTCTGACATCAATATTCCGGGGAATGGCCCTGTTGCTGCTCCCTGCCTTCCCTGACGAAGTCTGTTTGTCCGTGATTATCCGGGCGTCCCGCTTCCCTTCCCCCAGGGGCGCCCGTATTGATCAGCCGGGCTCGGTAATGTAGCCGGCCCGGGACTCGCGCTGTGAGCCCTTGTAAATCTCGAAGTTGCTGCACCCCAGGCGAATCTCCCAGGAGCGCCGCTCTACCAGTCCCGAGGTATCGATAGCGTCCGGCAGCGCCTCGGCAATCTGCTTGCGGGCGCGGAAGATCTGGGTGTTGAGGTGGTTGACGGTAATGCCCAGCTCGCGAGTGGCAACCTGGATGGACACCCAGCCCTGGGAGTCCGGATCGGCACCGCGTTCGATATCCTCCATACGGGCCCGGGCCAGGTACAGCAGCAGGTAGTGGTGGATGCGCGCGGGCAGGGCCACCTGCAGGTCCGGGCGACGCAGTTGCAGCTGCACATGCTCTTCATGGTGGCTGACCGAAAAGCGCAGGTCGAATTCGCAGATGGTCATCTGCTGCATGGAGAGTTCCTTGGTTGCCCCCTGGTTGTCGGGCAGGAACAACTCCCAGCTGTAATGGCCGCAGTCAATCCGCTCGCCATGGCCGACGGCGATGGCGCTGTCACTGCCACTGGAGCTGCCAGTGAGTTCGTACAGCCACTGGCCGGAGATCGGGTTGAAATGCAGGCTGGCGAGGGGCTCGCGCTCATCCGGCAGCAGGTGGTACTGCTCCAGGGAGAGGGCGTCACCCGACTTCAGGTCGATCAGCAGGTTTTCCGGCTCGTCGATGTTCTCCACCACCCACGCCGGGTTGGTGGCACGGCCAAAACAGACTTTGTCACCCTGCTCCAGCTCATAATTCCTGGCGGGCACGAGCTGCTGGCCGTTGAGCCAGGTCCCGTTACGGCTCAGGTCGCGGATATTCCAGTGGGTACCGGTCCATTGGATGGCCGCGTGGATACCGGAAATCTCGGCACTGGCGATGCGGGTGTCCACGGCGCCAAGGCGACGGCCCACAGTGTGGTGGGCCATCAGGTATTCGGGGTGCTCCCTATCCGGGTGCTGCAAACAAGCCATCTTATTGTCCCTTGATCCCTGCGGGGTGTTTGCTTTCAGGCGTTATCAGGACAGGCAGAACTGTGGCCTGGCGGGGAGCCCGGTCCGTGGGATGGACTGATTTCGCCAGGCGCATAGGGGAGTCGCACCAGCACACATGCCTGCCCGGTTGCCGTTCTCCGGCAGGCCGTGCAGTGGCGGTGGGTTTTGCGACAAGTCCCTGGTTTTCTAGTTGTTACGCCATGTCTTGAGTAAGTGGGCGCTAACTCAAAAGTGTCGCGCCACCTTAGTGTTGTGGCTTCATTTATACCGATCTGCGGTGTAAATGCAATGATTGCGTGCCATCGTGGCAACTCTCGCCCATGGATTGCGCGAAGGCGGGGGAGTCCGCCTGAGAAAGCGGCGGAAATGGCGCCCGAT
This sequence comes from Microbulbifer sp. YPW16, assembly GCF_021290385.1. Taxonomy (GTDB): domain Bacteria; phylum Pseudomonadota; class Gammaproteobacteria; order Pseudomonadales; family Cellvibrionaceae; genus Microbulbifer; species Microbulbifer zhoushanensis. The sequence goes on along the minus strand of NZ_CP089928.1, from coordinate 1,642,238 downwards.
GACGATCGTGGCGGGCGCTTAGTAGTCGCTTTTGTCGCCTTTTTCCCCGGATTGGTTGCGGCTCACCTTGCGGTCCAGGTCGCCGATGTCGAGTACCGGAGAGGCATCGATATGTTCCGCGTCCATCATCAGTGCCACTCGCTGGAGGGAGGAGATGATCATGGACTGCTCCCAGTCGCGCAGGTCGCGGAACTGGCGCACGAAGTGCTCCTGCAGTGGCGTGGGCGCGTCGCGGATAAAGTCCATGCCCTTGTCGGTGAGGTAGGCGTGCACCTTGCGCTTATCCTCTGATGAGCGCTCGCGGTAAACCAGCCCGCGTTTTTCCAGGCGGTCTAAAATAGTGGTTACCGTGGCCTGGCTGAGGCTGATTTCCTTGGCCAGCGCGCCGATCGTTACCTGGCCTTTTTCACGGATGGCCTGGAGCAACAGTAGTTGCGGCGCGGTCAGGCCGGCGGTCTTGACCAGTTGTTTCGAGTGCAGGTCGGTGGCGCGGATCAGGCGGCGCAGGGTGATCAGTACTTCTTCAATCTTGTCCATCAGTAGCAGGCTCTGCAGTTCTCGGCGGGACATCCGCTCGCGTCCGACTTTATGCGCCGGTGGCGTTTTGTCAATCCTGCCGTGCACGCGCTCGCCCTGCGCTCGGGCGCGCCGGTCATATTTGTGCTCACTGGGCTGGCCGGGGTCCCTTTCCGTGCTCTCTACCAGCTCCTGGTTGGGCAGATTTTGTTCAGTCTCCATGGGTTTGGTCTTGCGGTTGCGTGTTTGTTTAGAGTACTATGCAAAAAATTGTTTAGAGCAGTAAACAATTAATTAGACAAAAGGTCAAATTTGGCCTTTAAGGCCTAAATTGCGTGCCAGCGCAGGGATTCCGGGCCTTTTAATACAATTTGATGACTAAAGGTATTGATTTGAGCGCCACAAGCGTAGCCAACAATCAGGGCGGGGGTTCGGAAGGCAAAGCCGAAGAGTCCCCGGAAGACAAGGTAGAGGCGCGGCAGGATTCCGCCAGGAAGGAAGCCCTGCTGCGCCAGCCGGTCAGTGAAGACGGTGCCGATGTGCATCGCTTGATCCAGCGCTGCCCTCCACTGGATGAAAATTCCGTTTACTGCAACCTGTTGCAGACCAGCCATTTCGCCGACACCAGTGTCGCCGCGGAGGTTGCCGGAAAACTCGCCGGCTTCGTCTCCGGGTACCTGGTCCCGTCGCGTCCCGACACTCTCTTTATCTGGCAGGTAGCCGTGGCCGAGGAAGGCCGCGGACAGGGCCTCGCCGGCCGCATGATCCGCGAGATCCTCGGTCGCCCGAACTGTGCGCAAGTGCGTTACCTGGAGACCACCATTACGCCGGACAACGAGGCCTCCTGGGCCCTGTTCCGCGGCCTTGCCCGCAAGCTGGGCACTGAGTGCAATGAATCGGTGATGTTTGACCGGGAGCGCCACTTCCAGGGTCAGCATGACAGCGAGATGTTGCTGCGTATCGGTCCCTTTACCCAGGCCGGCAGCTGAGGTTGCGACGGCATGTCATATATGCCGGGTAAGAATTGAGTTTTCCTGAATCCTGAAATCAGACATTAACCAATCAAAGGTTGACAACATGAAAGTTTTTGACGAAATCGAATCGGAAGTCCAGAGCTATGCGCGCGCTTTCCCCCGGGTTTTCAACAAGGCCCAGGGCGAGTACCTGTATGACGAGGAAGGCAACCAGTACCTGGACTTCCTCGGCGGTGCCGGCACCCTGAACTACGGCCATAACAACCCGGTCTTCAAGGAAGCCCTGCTGGAGTATATCCAGGCTGATGGCATCACCCACGGCCTGGACTTGCACACCAAGGCCAAGCGCGAGTTCATGGAGAGCTTTGCCGAGAAGATCCTGCAGCCGCGCGGCATGGAATATGTCATGCAGTTCACCGGCCCGACCGGCACCAATGCCGTGGAAGCGGCAATGAAGATCGCGCGCAAGCTGAAGGGCCGCGAGAACATCATCTCCTTCACCAACGGTTTCCATGGCTGCAGCCTGGGCGCCCTTGCCGCCACCGGTAACTCCCACCACCGCGGCGCCGCCGGCGTGAGCATGAGCGGTATTACCCGCATGCCCTACGAGGGTTACCTGGGCGACGACATCGACACCACCGCCTACCTGGACAAGGTGCTGTCCGACTCCTCCTCCGGCGTGGACCACCCGGCTGCGGTAATGGTCGAGACCGTGCAGGGTGAGGGCGGTATCAACGCCTGCAGCATGGAATGGCTGCGTAACCTCGAGGCGGTATGTAAGAAGCACGACATGCTGCTGATCGTCGACGACATCCAGGCGGGTTGTGGCCGTACCGGTGCCTTCTTCAGCTTCGAGGAAGCCGGAATCTCACCGGACATCGTCACCCTGTCCAAGTCCCTGAGTGGTTACGGCCTGCCGTTCGCGGTAGTGCTGATGCGCCCGGAACTGGACCAGTGGAAGCCGGGTGAGCACAACGGTACTTTCCGTGGCAACAACCTGGCCTTCGTTACCGCCAAGGCGGCCATCGACCACTTCTGGAGCGACGACAAGTTCGCCAAAGAAGTGCAGCGCAAGGGTGAGTACATCGAGCAGCGGATGTCTGCCATCGTCGAGAAGTACGGTGACGGCAACATGACCACCCGCGGTCGCGGCATGATGCGTGGCCTGAACTGCATCAGCGGTGAGCTGGCCGACCAGATTACCAGCGAAGCGTTCAAGCACGGCCTGGTGATCGAAACCAGCGGTGCAGACGACCAGGTGGTAAAAACCCTGTGCCCGCTGACCATCAGTGATGAAAACCTGAAGCGTGGCCTGGATATCGTCGAAGCGGCGGTACAGAAAGTCCTGAAGGGCCAGGACGTGCCGGAAGAGCACGATTTCTTCGCCGAGGAAACCGACGCGGAAAAGGGTAAGGAATCCCTGGCTGGCGCCGCCTGATCGGCGCCCGTGAAAATTTAGTCCTTAAACTAATTTGATGAGAGACCAGTAATGATTGTCAGACAGCTGCAAGAAGCAGAGAAAAGCGACCGACGTATTGTTTCCGAGGGCTGGGAGAGCACTCGCCTGTTGTTGAAGGGCGACAACATGGGCTTTTCCTTCCATATCACCACCATTTATGAGGGTGCCAACCTGAACCTGCACTACCAGAATCACCTGGAGTCTGTGTACTGCATGTCCGGTGAGGGTGAAGTGGAAACTGTTGCCGATGGCAAGGTCTACCCGATCACCCCGGGTACCATCTATATCCTGGACAAGAACGACAAGCACATCCTGCGCGCCAAGAAAGAAATGAAAATGGCCTGTGTTTTCAATCCGCCGCTGCACGGCAAGGAAGTGCACAACGCGGAAGGCGCGTACGAACTGGATGCGGAAGAGGTATCCGACAAATAAAGATGTTGCGAGGTTCGCACCGGCGCCGCCGATAGGATCGGGGGCGCCGGTTCACATACATCCAGACACAACATCTACAGGAAGACCATGAAAGAACACACGGTGGAAAAGATTGGCGGCACGTCCATGAGCGACTATGCCGCGGTACGCGACAATATTGTTCTCAAGAACCGCAAGGCCGCGATGGAAGGTGTGTACCAGCGCATCTTTGTGGTATCCGCTTACGGCGGTATCACCGACCTGCTGCTGGAGCACAAGAAGTCCGGGCGTCCGGGCATTTTCGCTCTCTTCGCCGACGCCAATGAGGACCGCAGCTGGTCCGAGGCCATCGAGGGGCTGCGCGAGCGCGTCAGGGAAATCAACGCATCACTGTTCAAGGATCCGGAACTGCTGGCGAAGGCCAATGACTTTATCGGGGAGCGCCTGGAAGATGCCGAGCGCTGCCTGGGGGACCTGGAGCGGGTATGCCAGCACGGCCACTTCGCGCTGGAAGGCCACCTCAATACTGTGAGCGAAATGCTCGCCAGCCTGGGTGAGGCGCACAGCGCCTGGAACACCGCCGCGCTGTTGCGTGAGGAAGAAGGCATCAATGCCCGCTTTGTCGACCTGACCGGCTGGCAGGACAGCGACCACCTCACCCTGGACCAGCGCATCGAGCGCGCGTTCAAGGATATCGACATGGCGAGGGAACTGCCGATCGTCACCGGCTATGCCCACACCGCCGAGGGCCTGATGAATACCTTCGCGCGTGGCTACAGCGAGATGACCTTCAGTCGTATCGCGGTAATTACCGAGGCACGCGAGGCCATCATTCACAAGGAATATCACCTGAGCAGTGCCGACCCGCGCCTGGTAGGCGAGGAGCAGGCAGTGCCGATCGGCCGCACCAACTACGATGTGGCGGACCAGCTGGCGAACCTGGGTATGGAGGCAATCCACCCGCGTGCGGCGAAGGGCCTGCGCCAGCAGGAAATCCCCCTGCGCGTGATGAACACCTTCGAGCCCGAGCACCGCGGCACCCTGGTGACCGGTGACTATGTCAGCGAAACCCCCTGTGTCGAGATTATCGCCGGCCGCAAGAACATATACGCGGTGGAGTGTTTCGACCAGGACATGATGGGCCTGATGACCAGCTACGATCGTTCCATCAACGATATCATCGCGCGCTTCAAGGGCAGCGTGGTAACCAAGGACATCAACGCCAATACCATCACCCACTTTATTGCCAATAACCTGAAAACGGTGAAGCGTATCCGCAGCGCCATCTGCGAGAAGTACCCGGATTGTGATATCCAGGTACGCAAGGTGGCCGTGGTATCCGCCATCGGTAGCGACATGAAAGTGCCGGGCATGCTGTCCCGCGCTGTTGCCGCGCTGGCCCGCTCCGGTATCAGCGTGCTGGCGGTCCACCAGTCCATGCGCCAGGTGGATATGCAGTTCGTGATCAACGAGACGGACTACGAGGAAGCGGTGAAGAGCCTGCACCACGCACTGGTCGAGGTCTATGACCACGGCGAGGCGATATGCGCGGCCTGAGTGCATGGCTGATGCTGGCGGCGGCATTACTGCTGCCGCTGGCAGCCAGCGCCCAGCAGGAAGCGCAAACAAGGCAGGAAGAAGAAAAGCAGCAGGCGGCCGAGGAGCATGTCAATAAGCTCCAGGAGCCCCTGTACACGCCGTTTGTCGAGCGCTACGTGCTGGATGAGCTCAAGCAGCTGCGCAAGGAAATGGCGGAGCAGCGGGTGGCGATTACACAGGAAGTGGTGGACCGGCAGATCAACGCCGCCGACAAGGCCATCACCTATGCCACCGACACGGTGACCTATTTCTTTTACCTGATTGCCGGCGTCAGCTCGATGCTGGTAATTGTCGGCTGGACTTCCATCCGGGATATCAAGGAAAAGGTACATAGCCTCGCTACGGATGAAGTGAACAAACTGGTCACCCAGTACGAGGAGCGCCTGCGCAGTATCGAGGAGCAGCTCAGTGAGAAGACGCGGCATATCGAGCACAACCGCGATGAGATTGAGCTGACCCAGGAAATCCAGTCGCTGTGGCTGCGTGCCGGTCGCGAGCATACTCCCGCGGGCAAGATTGCCGTCTACGACCAGATCCTGGGGTTGCGCCGGGACGATGGCGAGGCGCTGACTTACAAGGCCGACGCCGTGCTGGAACTGGGTGAGCCGCAGTGGGCGATCAACCTGTGCCTGCAGGCGCTGGAAATCGACCCGGAAAACGGCAACGCCTACTACCAGCTGGCCTGTGCCCACGCGAGCCAGGAACAGTGGGAAGAGGCAGTGGCCAACCTGGCGCGGGCGCTGGATATCTCCAGTGCCTACCGGGATGAGGCGATGGATGACCCGGCGCTGGACGGACTGGTTGAGTTTCCACCCTTTGCCGAGCTGATGGGTATCCAGAGTGTCAGTGCCCAGCCCGCGGATACCAGTGCAGCCGCGGCCCGCTCCAGCAGCGCCTGATTGCGATATACGCCCGGTCGATCCACACTGGTCTACCGGGTTTCGCCTCCCGCCCAGGGCCGGGGGCTGATCACCTGACAATAATAACGACCGCAAGGAGTGGCCCGTGTTACTGAGTTTCCTGTTCTTCCTCGCCCTGTTTGCCGCCGTTGGTATCAGCTCATACCTGCGCAGCCGCGGCACCAAACATGACTATTACCTCGCCAGCAGTGACGTGCCGCCATTCCTGGTGGGGCTTTCCGCCGTGGCCACCAATAACAGCGGCTACATGTTTATCGGTGTGATTGGCTACACCTACGCCACCGGCCTCGCCTCAATCTGGCTGATGGTGGGCTGGATCCTGGGCGACTTTCTCGGCTCCATGTGGGTACACCGCTCCCTGTGCCGCGCCACACGCGAGACCGGCGAGAGCAGCTATGCCGGCGTGATCAGCAAGTGGGGCGGCTCCCGTTTCGCCACCTGGCAGCGCCTTGCCGGAGTGCTGGCGCTGATGTTCCTGCTGGCCTACGCCAGTGCCCAGCTGGTGGCCGGCAGCAAGGCGCTGTACGTGCTGCTGGACCTGCCCATCTGGAGTGGTGCGGTGATCGGCGGGGTGATTGTGGCGGCCTACTGCCTGGCGGGTGGTATCCGTGCCTCGATCTGGACCGACGCCGCGCAGTCGATCGTGATGATCGTGGCCATGGGAATCCTGTTGTACGCCGCCACCCAGTCGGTCGGTGGCCTGGGCGCCGCCTGGGACCAGATGGGGCAGGTCGAGGGGTTCCTGAACTGGTATCCGGAAGATATGTTGCTGCCGGGCCTTGCCGGTGGTGTGGTGTTTGCGATCGGCTGGCTGTTTGCAGGCCTGTCGGTAATCGGCCAGCCCCATGTGATGGTGCGGTTTATGGCGCTGCAGGATGAGAACCGCATGGTGCACGCGCGCTGCTGGTATTACCTGTGGTTCACCGCGTTCTATTTCATGGCTACCGGCGTGGGCATGCTGGCGCGGATCATGCTGAGCGACCCGGGCGGCTTCGACGCCGAGCTGGCGCTGCCGATGATGGCCCAGGAACTGCTGCACCCGGTGTTGGTAGGGCTGATCCTGGCGGGTGTGTTCGCAGCCACCATGTCCACCGCAGATTCCCTGGTACTGAGCTGCTCCGCCGCACTCACCCACGACATCATCCCGCACCGGGTCGAGCGCACCTGGATGCTCAAGGCCGCCACCCTGGCAATCACCGTGGCTGCGGTGGGCTGGGCGCTGCTGAACAAGCAGAGTGTGTTCAGCCTGGTGGTGATGTCCTGGTCGGCGCTGGCCTCGGCATTTGCGCCGCTGTTGATCGTGCTGGCCCTCGGCGGACGGCCGTCGCAGCGCGTGTACATCGTCATGAGTGTGGTGGGCCTGGCCACGGCCCTGCTGTGGCGCTATGGGCTGGGCTGGCACAGCCATATCTACGAGGGCATGCCGGGCATCCTCGCCGGCCTTGCGGTCTACGGCGGCAGCCGCCTGCTGGAGCGGGCACCCCTGGCGAGTGAGGCGCGGGCCTGACCGCAAACCGAAGAGCGATGTCCTGAAAGCCCGGCCTGTGCCGGGCTTTTTCGTTTTTGTGTCCTGCCAATCCGGCGTCCCCATGCGTTCGCCAGTACAACGACGGACACGGTGTCCCCTTACCGCGAGGTTCTGCGAGATAGAGTGCAATCCTGCCAGTCCACAGGGTGCACCGAGGGGGCGTTGGGCAGCGCCCCGGGTTCTTTCCCGTCGTCCTGTATCCCTATGAATACCCTGGCGGTTAGCCGTAGGGGCGGACCTTGTGTCCGCCCATGTATCAGCGGGCACAGGAGGTGCTGGGTGCAGAACCCTGCCGGCAGGCGCATATGCCGCGCACAAAAAAGCCCGGCATGTGCCGGGCTTTCGGGTAATGGATGTAAGCCGTTATCAGATTCAGATACGGATACCTTCCACGTCCAGGATCATCTCCACGGTCTGGGAAGCCGGGCCCAGGTCGTACATGATGCCGAAGTCTTTCAGGGCAAATTCGGTGGTGCCGGTGAAGCCCTGGCGATAGCCGCCCCATGGGTCCTGGCCGCCGCCGACGTGCTCAACGTCGATCACGATCGGCTTGGTCACGCCGTGCAGGGTCAGTTCGCCGCTGAGCTTGCCCTTGCCCTCGCCCACGGGCTCGTAGCTGGTGCTCTTGAAGGTGGCGGTGGGGTATTTTTCCACATGCAGGAAGTCCTCGCCGCGCAGGTGCTTGTCGCGCTCGGCGTGGTTGCTGTCGATGCTGGCCACATCGATTTCCACATTGATGGAGGAGTCAGCGGGTTTCTTTTCGTCGTACTCGAAAGAACCGCTGAACTCATCAAAGCGGCCATAGAGCCAGCTGTAGCCCAGGTGCTTGATGCGGAACTGGATAAAGGCGTGGGCGCCCTTGGTGTCGATCTTGTACTCGGCCGCCTGGGCGGTGGCGCCTATCAGGGCGGCGAACAGGAAAATGGCGATTTTCTTCATTGTCGTTCCTCGGTCTTCAGTGATTGGTGGAGTGGTGATTATTTAGTCAGTTCGGCGGTTTCGTTCATACCTGACTCGTTACGGCGCCCGACCGGCGCTGGATTACCGCGCAGGCCCAGCATACGGCGCAGGGTGGCGTCGCGGTCTACAAAGTGATGCTTGAGGGCGGCCAGGGCATGCAGGGCCACCAGCCCCATCAGGGTCCACGCCAGCACCTCGTGTATTTCCCCGGCCAGGTCTTCCTGGTTGGCCAGTCCCTGCAGGGTGGCGGGAACCTCGAACCAGCCAAATACGCTGATGGCACGGCCATCCGCAGTGGAGATCAGGTAGCCGGAAACCATGATGGCCAGCAGCAGCAGGTAGAGACCGCCGTGCGCCGCCCGTGCCGCCAGCGCCTGCCAGCGCGGTGTGCCCGGCACATCCTGGGGGTGCGGATTCATGGCCTTCCACACCAGGCGCAGCAGCAACAGTGCCAGCAGCAGGATGCCAATGCCCTTATGGATCTCCGGGCCCTGGCGATACCAGGGGTCGTAGTAGGACAGCTGGCGCATCCACCAGCCCAGCGCAAACATGCCGATAATTGCCGGGGCCATCAGCCAGTGCAGGGCGATGGCCATCCAGCCGTATTGCTGTTTGCTGTTCCTGGCCGCCACAGGTCTCCTCCCGTTTTACTGGATTTTCTATGGCGTCGGGCGGTTACCGCTTACGGAACCGCACACCAGCCCTGGATGATGAAGGGAGTGTAAATAAATTGCGACGATGCCTTCCAGCGAAAAAAGGCGGAGTAACCTTTCGATTTATTAGAAATGGCTGCTGGCCGGTGTTTGCGGCACTTAGTGTGGCGTACCGCGGAGCCCCTCGCGCTGGGCGGCGTCCAGGACCCGCTCCAGGTCAGCGCGATCCACGCCGGGTGATCGACGCGCCAGCTGGTCTGCCAGCCAGGCGGTGGAATGGTGGTCGCCATCCAGTGCCAGCTGCTCTAGCTGCCAGATGACCCGCAGCAGCAGTGGGGTTTCCAGCACGTGGGTGCCGGCGGCTTCCTGGCCGGAAAAGAGATGGGGTTCCAGCTGCTCCAGGTCTTCCCGGCGCACCACCAGCTCCGCCAGGGTGGGATACCAGCGGCTGCTGAAGGGTTCGGGCCTGTGGCGACGGTCAAAAGTGATGCGCAGGCGGTCGCCGTTGGCGTCTTCCAGCAGTGGGGTGTCCTGTTCGAATGCGGGCAGTGCTGGGTGGTGGCGCAGGATATCGGCAATTGCGTGCCAGTCGCTGTGGTCTTCCCCGCACAGTCGCAGTGGGGTGTCGAGGGTGGTCACTTCCGGGCGCCCCATATAGGCCACCTGCTGGCCGGGGCGGTACCAGTACAGGTCCAGCTGGTGCTCCTCGGCCAGGTCGGCCAGGTCGGCGCCGCTGAGCGGCTCCTCCGAGAGGGCGCTCAGGTGATCGACGGCCTGCTGCACGCTGAGCCAGCGCTTGCGGTGAAAATTCTTGTGGGTCGGTGTCACCATTTTCTTCTCCGGTTGCTGTGTACCGGTGCGCGAAATCTTGCTGCAGGACAAAGAATTCTAGCAGCTGGGCGGCACATCCTGCCGTAGTAAAAGGCGCCAGAGGGGCCGTTACAGCCAGCCCTTTATCTTGAAATACAGGTAAGGTGCCACCCCGGCGAGGACCATCAGGCCCAGCGCGAAGGGGTAGCCCAGTTCCCAGTCCATCTCCGGCATGAACTCAAAATTCATGCCGTAGATACTGGCCACCATTGTCGGGGGCAGGAACACCACCGCGGCGATAGAGAAAATCTTGATGATCTGGTTCTGTTCGATGTTGATGAAGCCCTGGGTGGAGTCCATCAGGAAGTTGATCTTGTCGAACAGGAAGCTGGTATGGGCGGAGAGCGTGTCGATATCGCGGATGACATCCCGAAACCGCTCCTGCTGATCGCCATCGATCTGTATATGTCGTTGCAGGAAGGTGATGGAGCGGCGTGTATCCATCAGGCACAACAGGACTTTGCCGTTGCTGTCCTCCACCTTGGCCAGCTGGTCGATGGCATCTTCCAGTTCTGCGGACTCATCCTCCAGAACCATGTAGCTGACTTCCCCCAGCTTCAGGTGGATATCCTCCAGCGCGTCAGCCAGGTTTTCCGCCTTCTGCTCGAACACCTCGACGACCAGCTCCTGCGCACTACGGGCCTCCACGCCGCCACGGCGGGCCCGCATACGCAGCAGGCGAAAATCTGCCAGTTCAGTGTCGCGGACAGTAATCAGCCGGTCCGGCTGCAGGATGAAGGCCACGGTGGACGTGTCGTGGCGACCCTCGCTCTGGGTGAGGAACAGCGAGTGAATGTGCACGCCCGCGGCGTCGATAAAGTAGCGCGCCGAGGCCTCGATTTCCTCCACATCCTCTGATTCCGGCAGTTCAGTCCGCAGCAGTTCCTCCAGCAGCTCCCGCTCCTGTTCTTCCGGCTCCTGGATATCAATCCAGACAGCCTCGGCCAACTGCTTCGGTTCCGGCGGGGTGGCAGCCGCTGCTTCGCTGATTCTGCCGCGCCTGATATCGAAAAGTCTCAGCATTGCCTTGTCCGTGTGGCGATCGGGTTGGAACCATAGTAAAGCAGACTGTCGGGGGGAGCTAACCGCAAGCTGGATACGGTAAGGGCACGGTCTGGAGCCGTGCCCGGTAGCGTCTGTGGTGAGGTTCAGAGCAATTGGGGAAGTTGTGAGCGTATTTCCTCTGGTGCGCAATGGACCACGTTTTTGCCTGACTCACCGGCGATGGTAGCCCGTGTCGGTGGGTCCAGTTCATCGCGCAGGTTCCCTACCATTTGCGGCTCGGCAATGATGTAGAGTTTCTCATAGCGCCCCTCCTGGCGACCCCGCTCGAGCGCATGGGCCAGCTCCTTTGCGAACCTGCTGCCCGCCCGGTTATGAAGCTCGCGCGGGTTACCCATCCCATGACGCCCTTCGCCCCCGCTGTCGAATGACCGCCCGGGGCCGTCTGAGTAAAGTTCAGTGCCCTTCATGCGTGCTTCCGGGTAGATCATGCCTTCTACTTCGTGGAGGTTCCCCGTGGCATTGGTTGCCTCAAAAAGTCGGGCGTGGGACTGGTTTGCTACGAGCACCCAGGAAATGGCCATGGCAAGTTCCTCGCTAACAGTGTCTTATGCCATTTTAGTTGAACGCGGCGCCATCCAGCTGGGAATAAAAGTATATTCGGAGCGCTCTTTAGACCTCCCCGGCATAGAAGATCCATGTTTTTGGCCTGCAGGAAAGGCCATCCTGTCCCGCTGTTGCTCACGCTGCCGATCAGTTCCTGCAGCCCTACCAATCAATGCCGCTCTCCCTACAATTCGGGCGCAGGGGAGCCTTGCCGGGGTTTTTCCCCGGGAGCGGGTTTCCACCTACCGGCGCAAGTTTGCGGAGGAACTGTTTATGAGCTTGATACCGAGGGGATCACTACTGGATCTCGACAATATATTTGACCAGTGGATGTCTACGGGACGCGCTGGCGGCGAGGGGAAGGAAGGCTTCTTTTCTCCCCGAATCGATATCAGGGAAACCGAGGATAGTTATGAAATCAGTGCAGAAGTGCCCGGGGTGAACAAGGATGATATCAGCGTCACGCTGGAAAATGGCGTGCTCACCATCGAGGCGGAAGTGCACCAGGAAGACAAGGAGGAAAAAGAGGGGCGCGTGATCCGCCAGGAGCGACGCTACGGTAAGTACATGCGCAGTTTCAACCTGGGCACGGATATCAGTGAAGAGGAAATTGATGCGAGTTTCAAGGACGGGGTGCTGACGCTTACGGCGCCCAAGCGCAAGGAGCCCGAGCCCCGTCACCACCGGATTGAAATTCACTAAAGCAAGCGCCGCCCCGCGGCGCTGACTAATCCTGCATATTAACCAGGGGCTGTCGTCCGGTTGTCAATCGGGGGGCGCCCGGGGAGGAGGTTCCCATGAACGTAAAAGAGGCAATGCACGAGGGTGTCACCTGGTGTTCACCGGATACCCCGCTATCAGAAGTGGCAAAAATTCTCCGCGACGAGGATATTGGTGCTGTTCCCATCGGCGAGAATGATCACCTCATTGGTATGGTCACCGACCGGGATATCACGTGCCGGGGCGTGGTGGAGGGTAGCGAGCTTTCCTCGATGACTGCCCGTGACGTGATGACGGAGGGTATCGAGTGGTGCTGGGAAGACGATGATATGCACGAAGCCCTCCACAAAATGGAGTCACTGCAGCTACGCCGGATGCCGGTGATGAACAGCGAGAAGCGTTTGGTCGGCATCCTGAGCCTGGGGGACATTTCCCACTCCCTGGCGCAGAATGAAATCGGTGAGTTTGCAGCGAGCGTATCCGCCCATCACGGCTAGGAGCGCCTGGAACCACATTGCCGGAGCGGCGCTATATGGCCCCAGGATGGATTTAGGGCCGATGAGCGCTCGACTCCGGTGGATTGCATTTAGCGGAGATAGATCGATACCTGCCCCGGCCGGCGAATGTCGCCACCGGGGCGTGTTTTATCCGCTTTTGCCAGCCTTGTGCCCAGTACCGCAACCCGGCCGCCCGGGGCATCGGCTTGGCAGTCGCCGGCTGGCGGGTATAATGCGCGCCGCTTCCGACCGGCTACCCGGCCGGGCGGAATAAATGAGGGACCCTATAAGATGAATGAACAGCAGCTCCGCCAGCGCAGTGGCGAAAAATGTGAGCTATGCGGTGATGGCAGCGAGCTGGGCGTATACAGCGTGCCGCACTCCGAGGGGCGCAGCGACACCGAAATCCTTGTCTGTGGCCGCTGCCGGTCACAGCTGGAGGGGGAGCAGCCCCTCGACAGTGATCACTGGCGCTGCCTGGGCGACAGTATGTGGAGCCAGGTGCCGGCGGTGCAGGTGCAGGCCTGGCGATTGCTGAAGCGGCTCAGCGGCGAAACCTGGGCCCAGGACCTGCTGGATATGCTTTACCTCGATGACGACCTGCGCCACTGGGCCGAGGCGGGCGCTACTGTGGCCGAAAGCGAGCGGGTGGTACAGCGTGACTGTAATGGCGTCGAGCTGCGGGCCGGGGATACGGTCACTGTCATCAAGGACCTGGATGTAAAAGGCACCAGCATTGTTGCCAAGCGCGGCACGGCAGTGCGCGGCATCAGCCTGACCGATAACCCGGAGCAGATCGAGGGGCGCGTCAATGGCCAGCGTATTGTCATCCTGACCAGGTTTGTCAAAAAGACCGGCTAGTGCTCGCGGCTGGATTGTCCGGGGCGGTGATGGGCCTCCTCCAGCACTACCTGCCCCCGGTACATTTTTTTCCGCTGCTGCCGCCGGGGTTGGGACGCATCGTGCAGGGATAGTTCGTCACCATAGATCATGGCGTAAATGTCCCGGTTTTCCTGCAGGATTGGCTGGCCGCGATACAGGCGGGGGGCCGGTTCATCGCCAGTACTAAAAGGCGCGCCGCGCAGTTTTTCCAGTTGCGCAATCATATGCCGCGTGTCCCCGTCCACGGTCTTGTGCTTTGCCCGGGCGAGGTGCTGCTCAAAAGCATATTCTGAGAAGCGGAGGCTGATATCGAATTCCGCCTGCAGCCGTTTGCGCAACTTGCGCAGCAGCGTGAGCGCCTCTGCGCTCATCAACCAGTGATGATTGTCCATAGAGGCTGTCCCTTTGGTTGCTGTTGAATATAGTGCGTTCACCCTGAGCTGGAGCAAGTTTCAGGCCAGCATCTGCGCCGTTGCAGCAGTTACAGGAGACTGTGGCCGCTCGCGAACTGATGCGCCCGGCACCCGCACGCTTCAGTACCTGCAGCGACGCTGTGGGTTTATCCAATGGCTCCCTGGAGTGCACCACTGTGGCACAGGCAGCCTGGCGAAGGCGTTAAGTTGTGCACGCATCATTAGTGATTGAATTTACTTCGCCACCGGCACAGTGGTTGCAAGCCCGGGGAGGGCTGTGCCACCGGGTCGGTAAGCGAGAAAAGGACCCCCAGAAGAATCGATGAAACCGAATTACGAAATTCGCAGTGGCGCCCTGGCGGGATTCAACCAGCTGGTGCCCCATCTTGGCGGCGATCCGTCCGTGCTGTTGGCCCGGGTGGGCCTGCCGGAAGACTGTATGCGGCGCCCGGACCTGCTGGTGCCGATTGCCACCCTGTGCCGGTTGCTGAATATCTGCGCGGAAGAGTTGCAGTGCCGGGACTTCGGTGTACGGCTGGCTGCCATGCAGGGGATGCGGATGCTCGGGGCGCTGGGCCAGCTGCTCGATAATGTCGACCTGGAAACCGCACTGTCGGTGACCCAGCGCTATATGGCATTACACAACCAGGCGGAGCACTGGCGTATGCGGGTCGAGGGGGAGCAGCTGATTGCCGAGCGCTACGACCACTTCGAGGGACCCATCGATGCGCGCCAGTACCGGGAGCTCTCCATGGCGGCCTGCTACCGCCTGATGCTGGACCTTGCCGGCAAGGACGTGCGTCCCCGCATGGTGACCTTCCGCCAGCAGCCCGTGGCCGACCCGCAACGGCTCCGGGACTTCTTCCACACGGAGGTATTTTTCGGCCAGGAGCACGACTGCCTGGTGTTTGATGCCGCTATTGCCCGCCGCCCGGTGTGCCCCCCCAGTGGCAGCCTGCTACGGTATTTCCAGGAGTTCACGAGCCAGCTGCTGGCGGAACACCAGGAAAGTGTGGCGGCACAGGTGGAGACGCTGATTCTGCAGACCCTTGGCGCGCAGCGCCACAGCCTGGCCCAGGTGGCCGGCCTGATGGGGATGCCGGCCCGGACCCTGCAGCGGCGGCTCAGTGCCGAGGGCACTTCCTTCAAGCAGCTGGTGCAGGATGCGCGCATGCAGACCGCCCGCTGGCACCTGCGCTCTTCCAGTATCGACATCAACCTGCTGTCTGCCACGCTGGGTTACACCGATATCAGTGCCTTCTCCAAGGCATTTCGCGCCATTCACGGCAAGTCACCGTTACAGTGGCGCAAGCAGCAGCGCGAGTCGGGTTGAATCTGTCGCTCCAGAACCTCAACCATTGCCGGAATGGCGCGCCAAGTCACACGCAGCAAGGGCACAAACGCTTATCGTTATTACCCCGGCAATGAGATATTGTCGGGGTAATGCTGCACATGGATGTGCAGCCGCCGAGCGTAGCGCGGGCGCAAGCCCCTGAAATACAAGAAGATCCACGCATCTTCGCCAGTATTTCATGGGCGCCAAACAAATATTTCAGGACGAAATATTTGTTTGCCAGAATAATAGCTACCCTACCGGTGCGGCAGGTTCCCGCACCGGGGCACCAACTGATAATCACTGCAGGAGCACTCATGAGCGCAGAGCCGATCCAATGCAAGGCCGCCGTGGCCTGGAAGGCGGGGGAGCCGCTTTCCATCGAGACCGTCGAAGTGATGCCGCCGCAAAAGGGCGAGGTCCGCATCAAGCTGGTAGCTACGGGTGTCTGTCATACCGATGCCTTCACGCTTTCCGGCGAGGACCCGGAGGGGAATTTCCCCGCGATTCTCGGTCATGAAGGCGGCGGTATCGTCGAGTCCGTTGGTGAGGGGGTGACCAGTGTGGCGGTCGGGGATCATGTAATCCCGCTCTACACACCGGAATGCGGCGAATGCAAGTTCTGTAAGTCGGGCAAGACCAACCTGTGCCAGAAGATCCGTGATACCCAGGGCAAGGGGCTGATGCCCGATGGTACCTCGCGCTTTTATGTCGACGGAAAGCCCATCTACCACTACATGGGCACGTCCACTTTTTCCGAGTACACGGTACTGCCGGAAATTGCCCTGGCGAAGGTGAACCCGGAAGCGCCGCTGGAGGAAGTCTGCCTGCTGGGCTGTGGGGTTACCACGGGCATGGGGGCAGTGATGAACACAGCGAAGGTGGAAAAGGGCGCAAGCGTGGCCATCTTCGGCCTGGGCGGCATTGGCCTGTCGGCGGTGATTGGCGCACGTATGGCTGGGGCCGGGCGTATTATCGGTATCGATATCAATACGTCAAAGTTCGATCTGGCGAAAAAGCTCGGGGCCACCGAGTGCATCAACCCGAAAGACTACGACAAGCCCATCCAGGAAGTGATCGTCGAACTTACCGATGGCGGTGTCGACTATTCGTTCGAATGTATCGGCAACGTGGATGTAATGCGCTCGGCGCTGGAGTGCTGCCACAAGGGCTGGGGAGAATCAGTGATTATCGGTGTGGCCGGTGCCGGACAGGAAATCTGCACGCGGCCATTCCAGCTGGTGACCGGCCGAGTCTGGCGCGGGACCGCCTTCGGTGGTGTGAAGGGGCGCTCTGAACTGCCGGATTATGTGGAGCGCTACCTGGCCGGGGAATTCCCGCTGCAGGACTTTATTACCCACACCATGCCGCTGGAAAAAATCAATGAGGCTTTTGACCTGATGCATGAGGGCAAGAGCATCCGCAGCGTCATTCATTTTGAACAGTAACGGGGGCTTCGGTGATGACTCTGGAACGAATCAGCAGCACAAAAGTATTCGATGGCAGGCAAGAACGGTATCGGCATCACTCAGAGACGCTGGACTGTGAAATGCACTTTGCCATCTTCCTGCCGCCACTTGCCGAGCGGATGGAGAAAGCCCAGCGATTTCCGGTTCTGTATTGGCTGTCGGGCCTTACCTGCACGGATGAGAATTTCAGCCAGAAAGCGGGCGCACAGCGTATGGCCGCGGAATTGGGTATTGCACTGGTGATCCCGGATACCAGCCCGCGGGGAGACGCGGTGGCGGACGATGAGGGCTATGACCTGGGTCAGGGGGCAGGTTTCTACCTCAACGCCACGCAGGATCCATGGAAGCGCCATTACCGTATGTATGATTATGTGCTGGAGGAATTGCCGGCGCTGGTGGAGGGCAATTTCCCGCTAACCGGCCGCCGCGCGATCGCCGGGCACTCTATGGGTGGCCACGGCGCCCTGGTACTGGCGCTGCGCAACCCGGGGCGTTTTACCTCGGTCTCGGCGTTCAGCCCGATCAGCAACCCCATCTCCTGTCCCTGGGGCGAAAAAGCGTTCAGTGCCTACCTGGGAGGGGACCGCAGTAGCTGGGAGGAGTACGATGCCACGGTTCTGGTCAGCCGGGCGACAGAGCACCTGCCAATGCTGGTTTCCCAGGGGGAAGACGATGAGTTCCTCGAGACCCAGCTCAAGCCGGACGCCCTGGAGGCCGCTGCAGAGGCGGCGGGGTACCCGGTGAGGATTGACCATCACGCAGGCTACGACCACAGCTACTACTTTATCGCCAGTTTTATCGAGCAACACCTGCGCTTTCATGCGGATTACCTGCTGAAGCCGGACGGATAACCGGCTAGCCTTCCCGCTCGATATGCTCATGGACGGGCCGGCAGTGCCCGCTCCGGTAGGACAGGATTGTGTACGGATCGGTCACGACGGGGCCCGGGCGAAATGGGTGCTATCCTTCGCAAAGCGTGCGGGTAAACTGTTCACGAGACGTCGATGCCTGCCGGGTGGTGTATGGCAGGTCGCCAGGCAGTGCCCGTTCAATTCGCCACCATGGAGCAAGGTCTGATGGCTGCAAGCTACACGTTCAGCTGCGATTGCGGAGCCGTTGAATTTACCGTCGAGGGAGCCCCCAAGGTGCGGGGCTTCTGCCACTGCGCCGATTGCCGCAACTTCCTCAAGGTTCCCTACCACTCGGTGGATGTGTGGGAGAAGGACCAACTGACGGTGAATAAGGGCGAGGACAAACTGGCTGAGTTCCAGCACCCGGAGAAAAAGATGAAACGATTCTTCTGTTCCGAGTGCGGGGATACCCTGTTCAACAGCAACAGTGCCGACTGGCGGGTGGTATCCCAACTGCTGGTGCGCCGCAACAATGACGGAGAGCTGCCCGAGGCCCTGGCGCCCCAGAGTCACTTTTACTACGGCGAGCGCATCGTCGATATCGACGACGACCTGCCCAAAAAAGAATAGTGGGGCGCGCTCACCTGTCACCGGGATTCCCGCACAACCCGCCAGCCCGTACTATCCTGGTGGCGTTTTAGCTTTCGGAGCCCCAGGGGGCGGGGGGCAGTTCGACTTCCTCGCCCAGGTCAAACTCGACCCGGAATTTTCGGCCAGTCGGGCGCGTCAGCTCGTAGGCGAACATTTCGCCCGGGTGAACTTCCATGGCCCAGGTGTTTGTGACCGAGGCATCGAGCCCCTCCCGCTGGAACATGGCGATGGATTCGGCATCCACGGGGAATTCCTGGCGGGTGGCAGTACCTGCACCAGCACTGTCACCACCGTACATGGTGACGGCATCGGCGCTGCCATCCTCGTGGCGATGGTCGTGCTTCAGGCGCAGGCCGCTCTCGGTGCGGGTGAGGATCCAGGTGCGCGAGTGGTCATCGCCCACATGGAAAGGAATGCGCAATTCCTTCCGTGGGGTATCACAGCCGCGTACGTGCATCACCAGAGCCTTGTTGGCAAACGGGTCCGCCTGGTCGGTTGCGGGTTCATTGGCAACGATGCGGCCGGCAAACGCCTTGCCGCAGTATTCGGCGATGCTGGACAGGAACTTGTCCGCGGGCTGCGCAGTCGCCTGCTGCTGTTTATCCGGTGTACAGGCCGAGAGGATCAACAGGGAGCCGGCGATTGCGCCAACAAGTGTTTTCCGGGGGAGCATTTTTATTTTTCCTTTTGCCGTTGTCGTTGTCGTTGCCGGGTGGCTCGGTCAGTCGGTGCTGCTTTCTCCGCTTTCGTCGATGATCTGCTGCAACTGTTGCTCGAATGTGGCGACTTCCTGGGCGCCGCTGATGGCGTACTGGCGATTGAATACGAATAGCGGTACACCCTGCACGCCCTGGCCGGCAATCAGCTGTTCCAGTTCGCGGACCTGGTCGGCATAAGCCTGCTCCTCCAGGACCTGGCGTGCCCGATCCCTGTCCAGCCCCACTTCCCCGGCGGCCTGGACCAGGACTTCGGTATCGCCAACATTCCTGCGCTCGCCGAAAAAATCCTCGAACAGGCGTATGCTGAGTTCATTCTGCTTGCCCTGTTCGGCAGCCCAGTGCAGCAGTTGGTGCGCATTGAAGGTGTTGTACATGCGCATGTCGTCGCTGTAGTTGAAGGTGAAGCCCACGTCTGCACCCAGGTCGGTGAGTCGCTGGCGTGCCTCGATGCTCTCCTGAGGGGTGGTGCCGTATTTCTCTGCCAGGTGCTCGCGCAGGTTCTGGCCTTCGCCTGGCATTTGCGGGTTGAGCTCGAATGGCAGCCACGAAATGGTGGGCTCGATACTGTATTCGAACCGCTCCAGGGCCTGGAGCAGGCGGTAGTAGCCAATGACACACCAGGGGCAGACAACGTCGGAAACTATCTCAATATGTACGGGCAGCTTCTTCATGGGACCTTCAGTTTCTGTGGCGGGGTGTTGGCCCCGCGTATGTCTATTGTTTCATTGTAGTTGGGGGGCATGAGCGGAAATTCAATGGCCGGGCGGGCATCCAGTGGGCTGCACGAACTGTCACATCAGGCCCGCTAGCGGAGGCTTGCCTGGACAACCAGCAATAGGCCGGAGCCCAACAGCAGTCCGCGGCAGCAGAGCATAAACATCCGGTCCTGGATGCGTCCCTGGATATGCCTGCCCAGCCAGGTGCCCAGCAGGGCCACCGGCAGGAGGGCCAGTGATGCCAGGAAGACGTCCGCTCCCCACTCCCCGGTTAGCAGGTAGGGGATCACCTTGATGAGGTTCATAATGCCGAAGAAGATGCCAGCCGTGGCCAGCCATGTCAGCTTCGGTAACTGGCGGGCGATCAGGTAGATATTGACGGGCGGGCCGCCGGCGTGGATCAGTGTACTGGTGAGGCCACTGATTCCCCCCCATAGCCACGCGGCGCCCCTCATGCCGCCGAGTACCGGGGCGAGCCGTTGCCACAGGGCAAAGACGATGGAGATTATGCCAAGGGTCAGCTTGAGGGCCTGCTCGGGCATACTGCCCAGCATCAGGCCGCCAGCGACAATGCCCAGTAGCGCGGCGGGTACCACGGCGCGCAGTTCGGGCCAGCTCGCATGGTGGCGGTAGTACTGGATGGTTTTTACATCCATGACCAGCAGTAGTGGCAGCACCAGGAACACCGCCTGGGGAATGGGCATTACCAGTGCCAGCAGTGGTACTGCCACTACCCCGGCTCCTCCCGCAAAACCGGACTTGGATATTCCGGTCAGCACAACCCCGATGAGGGCCAGCAGCCAGAACAGGGGGTTGCCTGCCAGGGCCTCCATCAACGCCTCTGTTGTCGATTGGCGGGGAGGTCGAACCACAGGGCCTCGATACCGCTTTCCCCGGCGGAGACTTGTCGCTCCCGCCCGATATTCATCCCCAGGCCATCACCGGCCCTTAACTCGATATCGCCGGCACCGGCGCTGCCGCCAATGACGTGCAGGTAGCCGCAGCGCTCGCCTGTGGCGAGCGGTACTGCCTCTCCCGGCTCCAGTCGCAGGCGATAGAGACTGGCATCCTGGTGTATGTGCAGGCTTCCATCGCGCCCGTCAGGAGTCACCAGCGCTGTCAGGGGACCCTGCTGGGGAATGTTCGCTTGTTCGTAGCCCGGTTCAATACCGGTGACTGCGGGTTCGATCCAGATCTGCAGGAAGCGCAGGCTTTCGGTGGGCGATGCGTTGAACTCGGAGTGTTGGATACCGGTGCCCGCCGACATGCGCTGCACTTCCCCGGCCGGCAGCAGGAAGCTGTTGCCCAGGCTGTCGCGGTGCTCAATCGCGCCCTCGAGCACGTAGGATATAATTTCCATATCCCGGTGCCCGTGGGCACCGAAGCCCCGGCCGCCCCTGACCCGGTCATCATTGATTACGCGCAGGACGGAAAATCCCATATGGCGTGGATCGAAATAACTGCCGAAGGAAAATGAGTGGCGGCTATCCAGCCAGCCGAAATTAGCCTGCCCGCGCTCATCCGCTCTTCTCAGGTAGTCCATCGTCTACCTCCTGCCGTAGCCCAATAACAGCGCAATCATAAGCGGCGGGCAGCCGCGGTTAAATCGCATAATTCCTGCAGGTTTGCTGGATTAAATCGAATGGTCTGCTGTACTTGCGGGAGCTGCGTTGATCTTGGTGCTTGCCCTGAGCGTAGGTCGAAAGACGTTTTCCAACAACAGAAGGAGGCATATCCCATGGCGGATCGAAAGGTGCTATTTGTCCTGACCGGTCATGAAAAGCTGGGGGATACCGGGGATAAGACCGGTTTCCACCTGTCAGAGGCGGCACAGCCCTGGAAGGTCCTGCGGGAGGCCGGCTTTCAGGTGGACTTTGCTACCCCGGAGGGAGGTGAGGCCCCGATTGATCCCGGCAGCCTGGATCTCGACGATCCTGTCAATCGCGAATTTACTGAGAGCGAGGACGTGAATGCCAAGCTCAGGCCCACCCCGGCGCTCGGGGACCTGGACCTGGGCAGTTATGACGCGCTCTATTTCCCCGGGGGCCACGGCACCATGTGGGATCTCCCGGATCATACTGGAGTGCAGGCCGCCATCCGCGATATGTACGAAGCCGGCAAGGTGGTGGGCGCCGTCTGTCACGGGCCGGCTGCATTCGTGAATGTGAAACTCTCCAATGGCGAATGGCTGGTGGACGGCAAGACCCTGTCGGCTTTCACCGATGAGGAGGAGAGGGCGGTGGAAAAGGACGGGATTGTGCCCTTCCTGCTGGCGTCAAAGCTGAAAGAGCGCGGGGCGAAGCACGAGAAGGCGGACAACTTTGACAAGTCAGTTTCTGTCGACGACCGCCTGGTAACCGGGCAAAACCCCGCATCGGCCCGGGGGGTCGGTGAGGCGATTCGCGACCTGTTGCAGTGAAGCGCTGCCGATTGTGTGCCCGGGCGTAAGCCCGGGTGCTGCACTGGCTCCGGCTTGGCTGGCCGGGGCCGGCCCTATCTCCCTTTCCCTCTTAGACCTGTGTGCCGCATACGGGCTGTTCCCTGAAGCGGATGGCGCAGGCTCTCTATCCTGCTTTCGAACATGGTTGGTATTGCGGCAATCCCGGTAATCCATTCCCTGATTTCCATTGATCTCAAATCAATAAGCTGCCTATTTTTCGTTCAGTACCGGTCAGTCTTTAGAGTTCAAGGTAGTTTTGTTGTCTAGTTATTGATCAAGCAATAATCTTTTTGTGATGCACATTTGTCTTTCCTCCACGAATTTGCAAAAATTCGCCGCAAATAAAGGCAATTTGCAGATCGTGATCGCGGTTGCTCCCCTGTCTTATGCTCCATGAAGGGCTCTCAGGCCACTTCAGTGTCGGGGCAGAATTCCAAAAATAATTACATCACTAAATTTTTCAGCGGGATGGAATCGGTTGGTGTCCGTGGGATACCGGCAGTGCGCCTGTAACTGTTGCCTGTGGCCGCGTGGCGGCCTCCGGGAATGCCCCTTATTTGGGGGGCAGCGGTTTTCAATGATTGAAATCAACCTCAGGAAAGCAAGGAGAACTTTGTGTTCGAGAAAAATAAACTGCATAGCGCAGTGATCGCCGCCTCAGCGGCGCTGCTGGGCAGTGCGGCCGTCGAGGCAGCACCCAGGCAGATCGAGGAAGTCACAGTGACTGCCACCAAGCGCGCGTCCAGCGCGCAGGATATTCCGGTGACCGTCCAGGCGCTGGGCGAGCAGAACCTGGAAAACCTCAACGTCACCAACTTCGATGACTATATCCGCCATATGCCCAATGTGACCTCTGGCGGTCGCGGGCCGGGCCAGTCATCCATCTATATTCGTGGTATGGCCACCGACACCATCGCCACCCAGCTCTCCCAGGCCAATGGCACCGCGCCGAATGTTGCCCTGTATGTGGACGAGGCACCGGTCAGTGTCGGCGGCCGCAACCTGGATGTCTACGTCACCGATATCGAGCGGGTGGAAGTTCTGAAGGGGCCGCAGGGCACCCTGTTCGGTGCCAGCTCCCAGGCAGGTACCGTGCGCCTGATCACCAACAAGCCGGTCATCGACGAGTTCGAGCTGGGCATCGAGGCGGGCCTCGCCACCACCAAGGACGGCGAGATGTCCGACACACTCGAGTCGGTAATAAACCTGCCACTGGTGGATGGCAAGCTGGCTGCCCGTGTTGCCGCTTACCAGTCCAATGAAGGTGGCTACATCGATAATGTGGCCGGCACTTACACCCCGGACCCGGAAGTAAACCCCGCCTGGGCAGGCCTGCCGGTGGAAAGCGCCACCAACGAAGACCTGGTGGAAGAGGACTTCAACGATGCCAGCTACCGCGGTGCGCGGATCGGGGTTAAATACCTGATCAACGACAACTGGGAAGCGCTGGTACAGCACACGCACCAGGACCTGGATGCCGATGGTGTTTTCGACCACGACCCGGAAGACGTGGGCGACCTGGAAGTGCAGCGCTACTTTGAGGATTCCCTCGAGGACAGCTTCGATCTCACCAGCTGGACCCTGGAAGGGCGCCTGGCAGCACTCGATGTGGTCTACACCGGTGCCTACCTGGATCGCGAAGTCGAGCAGTCCATGGACTACACCGGCTACAACGATGTCGGTGGTTACGTGGCCTATTACACCTGCGACTATGTCGACAGCTGCTACGACCCCACCAAGGGTTACGTGGGCCTGGTGGAGAACACCCGCACCAGCCATGAGTTGCGCTTCTCCACCCCGGAAGACTATGCCCTGCGCCTGACCGCCGGCGCCTTCTACGAAGACGTGGAGATCCTTGACCGCGGCAACTTTGTCTACAACTCCATCGTTGACCTGGGCTTCCCCCAGAACTATCCGCGCGGCTGGTCCCCGGATACAACCGACCCGAACAAGGCTACCGTCATTGACCCCAGTGCGCGTCCCGCGGGTGTAGCCTTCTTCAACGATATTACCCGCACGGAAGAGCAGCTGGCGTTCTTCGGTGAGCTGTCCTACGACCTGACCGACCAGCTCACCGCAACCGTAGGCGTGCGCCAGTACGATATCGATGTGGAACTGCTGGGTTCCGCCAACTCCTCGTTCGGTAACTCGCCGCTGTTCAGTGAGGGTGTCGACCTGGACCAGTTCGGTGACAACCTGGATTCCAAGTGGGCCGAGGCCGGCGTGGAAACACCGCTCAACGAGAGCGACGTGATTACCAAGTTCACCCTGAGCTACACACCGAACAGCGATGTACTGCTGTACGCTACCTATTCCGAAGGCTTCCGTCCGCCCGCATTCAACCGCGGTGGTGGCAACGGCAACGAGACCACCACGGTGCCGTACACTGTGACCACCGATACCGTGGACAACTACGAAGCCGGCTGGAAGACCAGCCTCTCGGATTACAGCCTGCAGTTCAACGGCAGCATCTACCAGGTGGACTGGTCCAATATCCAGACCTCGGTCTTCGACCCGAGCGTCTACTTCCTGTTCTACCTGGATAATGCCCTGGATGCGCAGATCCGCGGTATCGAGGCGGACGTAACCTGGCTGCCCACGGACAACCTGCAGATTATCGGTGCGCTCTCCTACAATGACACCGAGATCACCAAGGTTCCCGCCAGTGCCGTGAACGTGGCACCGGAAGGCAGCGAGCTGGCCCTGTCCCCGCCCCTGCAGATGAACCTGCGCGCGCGTTACGACTGGACCGTGTCCGGTTTCGATGCCTATTGGCAGGTGGGCGCGCAGTACAGTGATGAGGCCTGGAGCTCCATCGTGGTACAGCCCAACGACCGCTTCCGCCAGGACGCCTACACCACGGTAGACGCCTCTGTCGGCATGCGCGAGATGAACTGGGGTGCCGAGCTGTATGCGGAGAACCTCACTGATGAGCGTGCGGAGCTGTTTATCAATACGCTGGATAACTCCAAGCGCATCACCACCAACCGTCCGCTTACCATGGGCGTGCGGCTGACCTATGACTTCTGATCCCTGATCGGTAAGTCATGACCGGGCTGCCCCTTCCGCGAGCGGGAGGGGCAGCCCTGGTGGACAGCGGATTCGTTTTTGCCTTTGGGGAGAGAAGCGAATCCGTTGCCCATCCGGGCCCAGGATCCACTGACCGCCAACGTTGAGAATTATCCGTGTCCACAGATAGCCAGGCAGCTGATCAACAACCTTCCTCCCACGGCGGGGCCGACCAGGCAGCCCTCCGGGAAGTTCGTGGCGCCTTGAAACAGCGCGAGTTTACCCGGGCGAAGACCCTGGCGGAAAAGCTTGTGGAAGAATATCCGCAGGATAGCGAGGCCCTGTATATGCTGGCCGCAAGCCAGCGCTACCTGGGCGAACATCGACAGGCACTGGAAACCCTAGAGCAGCTGTTGGCAGTGGATGGCCGCAATGCCCGCGCATACCAGGAGCGTGGGCACAACTTCAGCCAGCTGGAAGATAACACCGCCACGATCACTGCATACCGGCATGCGGTGGAGCTGAACCCGGCACTGCACGCCAGCTGGAAGGGCCTGGCGCTGGGCCTGCGCCAGGCCGGGGAAGTCGCTGAGGCGGAACACGCGCTGCGTCAGTTCCAGCACCTGCAGAAACTGCCGCCGGAGTTGGCGAGCGCAGCGAGCCTGTTATACGAGCGCAGGCTGTACAAGGCCGAGCAGATCTGCCGCGGCTTTCTCCAGCGCCATCGTCACCACCCGGAGGCCATGCGCCTGTTGGCATTGGTGGGAGCGGAACTGGGCATCCTGGATGATGCCGATTTCCTGCTGGAAAGCTGCCTGGAGCTCTACCCGGACTTCCATCAGGCCCGCTTTGACTATATCGGGATACTGCGCAAGCGACAGAAATTTGCCGCGGCGCTGGCGCAGGCAAAAAAATTGCGTGAGGCCCAGGGTGGTCGCCAGGCGGATATCCTGTTCGCTACCCAGAGCGCCATGGTGGGGGATTACGATACCGCACTCGGGGTCTACGACGAGATCGCCAGGGCAGAGCCGCAGTTGGCCAATATACACCTGCAGCGTGGCCATACCCTGAAGACCATTGGTCGCGCGGAGGAGGCCAACGAGGCCTATCAGGCAGCCTACCGGGCGCGCGAGGACTTTGGCGATGCTTACTGGAGTCTCGCCAATATGAAGACCTATCGCTTTTCCGACGATGAAATCGAGGCCATGCAGCGCCTGCAGTCGCGACCCGACACCGCGCTGGAGGACCGCTACCATCTCTGTTTTGCGCTGGGTAAAGCCCTGGAGGATCGTAAGCAGTTCGCCGACGCGTTCGATTTCTACGAGCAGGGCAACGCATTGAAGCGGCAGGAGTCCCGCTATAGCATCGAGCAGAACCGCCGCGACACGGAACTGCAGATCGAGCACTGTACGCCGGCGTTATTTGCGCGCAACGCCGACAAAGGCTTTCCCGCGCCCGACCCGATATTCATCGTGGGCCTGCCCCGTGCTGGTTCAACGCTGATCGAGCAGATACTCTCTTCCCACTCAGAGGTCGACGGCACTCTCGAACTACACAATGTGATGGCGGCGGCACGACGGCTGGATGGTCGCCGTAGAGCCAGTGAGGTGCCTCGCTACCCGGCGGTGTTGCACGACCTGGATCCGGGGCAACTGCGAGAGCTGGGCGAGCGCTACATAGAGGAGACGCGGATACATCGAGAAGCCGCCCCCCTGTTTATCGACAAAATGCCCAACAACTTTCGCCATATTGGCCTGATCAAGTTGATGCTTCCGAATGCAAAGATTATCGATGCGCGTCGTCACCCAATGGCGTGTTGCTTCAGTGGCTTCAAGCAGCTTTTCGCCGAGGGACAGGAGTTTACCTACGGCCTGGAGACTGTAGGGGAGTATTACCGCGACTACGTGCGCCTGATGGATCACTGGGACCGGGTGCTGCCGGGACAGGTGTTGCGCGTACATTACGAAGCTGTTGTCGATGACCTGGAGGGAGAAGTGCGGCGTATACTGGGATTCTGCGGAATTCCCTTTGAGGAAGCCTGTATCGAATTCCATACGACCCAGCGTGCTGTTCGCACACCAAGTGCGGAACAGGTGCGCCAGCCAATTTACCGCGGCAGTACTGAACAGTGGCGAAACTTCGAGACCGAACTGTCCCCACTGAAGGCGATACTCGCTGATGAAATAGCGCAGTATCCGCATAATTGAATCTTTTGCTTGCCCGTTCGGCGTTGGATCGTGGCGTAGTCTGACTTGAATGGATAGCTGGCGAGTGGGTAACCCGCCTTGCGGGTTACCGGGGCTGGAGTCGCCATGGCTTTCCTGCGATGGCGACTCGCGTGAGTTGTTAGCAGTCAGTATCCTCTGCGTCGGCGCCTTCCTTCACTTCCTCGCAGGCATCCTCCACCGCATTGCCAACATCCTCGACTTTCTCGTCGATCGTTTCACCAACTTCCTCGGCATCGGTATCGCGGTCGCACCCGGCAATGCCAACGCTCAATAAAGTGGCGAAGAAAACCAGTGCCAGTTTCCTGATGATAACCATATTCTCACTCCTAGATTGGTGAACCAGTTTATGTCAGTCAGGCTCTGACAGGTTGCAGGGCCGTTTAGTTCCCGACATTCCCAACGGTTCCGGTTACCGCCGGATAGCCCTTTCCGGAAAAGATGGCGCCCAGTGAATCCCCGCAGGGGGTTGAAAGTGAGCCAGGTAACCCTCAGTACAAAAACAGCAGAATCAATTTCGTTAATCCGTGTTCAAAAAGAGCCTGGGTGTATTGGCCAGGAACCAGGAGCTGGTCGGGCTGTCCCGGATGGGTAGCTGCCCAAGTCGGATTCAATCATTTTTCAGGCAGGGGGGAATATCTTTCCAGATCGTCTCAGTGTGAGGGTGATGGCTGTGCTGCTTGTGCAGCTGCTCCTGTTGTCACCGCTTGTCCTGTCGGAGGAAAGCCAGCCTCGACCCGAAGGGCCCGCTGGTGGAGAGACTGCTGCTGGCATGCCGCCTGAATCGGCTGTTTCGGTCGCGCCGGACTCCAACGGTGGCGAGGGTCGCTTGTCCCCGGTGCAGATCGACCGGCTGGTTGAGCTGCTGGAGGATCCCGGGCAACGCAAGCAATTCCTGGGCAACCTGAAGCGGCTGCAGCAGGCCAGCGAGACTTCTCCGGGTGGGGGTGCGCTCAAGATCAGTGATGCCCTTGCGGTCGACGATGTCGCCACCGAGATAGTCCGGGATTATTCGTCATTCCTGAATGGGATTGGTCTCTCTGCGAATCAGGCAGGGAAGCTTCTGCTACTGGCCATTGCCTCGCTAATTCTGTTTATCGGTGTCGCCATCAATAACCGTGTGGCCTCTTTTGTTGACGGAAAGTTACGGCCCGGGCGCCGGCGGCTGGGAATTGCGCGGACACGCTTTTCGGTATTGTTCCAGTTGCAGCGCTGGCTTGGTTACTCTATGGCGGTGATCCTGTTTGGCTATACCGGGGTGGAACTGTTTGGCGGCGTCCTGGGTGAGCTTATTTCCAGGGAGGCGTTGCGCAACCTGGCCCAGGTGACTCTGTCTCTGTTTCTTGTACTCGCCGTGTTCTGTGCACTGTGGGAGACAATCAACGGCGTGATCGAGCACTACTTCGGTGAGCGGATGCTGTCAGCCAACGCCCGGGTGCGAACGCTCGTGCCGTTGATCCGGAACCTGCTCCTGTTTGTACTGACGGTGATGACCGGGTTGGTGTTGCTGTCGGAGTTTGATATCGATGTCATGCCGTTGTTGGCGGGTGCTGGTGTATTCGGTATTGCAATCGGTTTCGGGGCCCAGACCCTGGTCAAGGACTTCCTTACCGGTTTTACGATTCTGCTCGAGGATCTTTTGCAGGTGGAAGATATCGTGACTGTGGGCGGCCGTACCGGTGAGGTCACCAATATTTCGTTGCGAAAAATCGAACTGAGGGCGCTGGATGGTACTGTACACACCATCCCTTTCAGCGAAATTTCCGTGGTCGACAACCTGACCAAGCACTACAGCTATTACATGCTCGAAATTGGTGTGGCCTATCGCGAAGATACCGATGAGGTCATTGATTGCCTGCTCGCAGTGGATAAGGAGCTGCGGCAGAGCGATGAGTTTGGTCCATTGATCCTCGAGCCGCTCGAAGTCCTGGGAGTCGATGCATTCACGGACAGTGCAGTCGTGATCAAGGCCCGCACCAAGACGCGGGCGCACGAGAAGTGGCGTGTTGGGAGGGAGTTTAACCGCCGCATCAAGCAAAAGTTCGACCGTGAGAGGATTGAGATTCCCTTTCCCCACCAGACGGTTTACTTCGGTGAAGACAAGTCCGGCCAGGCGCCGCCTGCGAAGGTTGAGCTGCGAGAGCGGGTCGGGCGCGATAAGCCGGTTGGTGTCATGGAGAAGGCCGGGAATGGTTGACGGGCAGGCCGGAATCTGTGGTGTGCGATGCGGAGCCTTGAGGGGACGCCTGGCCCGGGATGTCGAGGCTCCCCTCGCGGACGCCTTTCAGTAGTTGGGACTTCCGTTTAGAATCCTTTGCATATGAGATTCTGCCTCAACGTGAAAGAGGCAATCGGGAGCCCCATAAGACTATGAAGAAACAGATTTTGTTGCTGCTTGGCTGCCTTTCGGCCGGGTATTCATCCGCTGAGCCGCTTTCGATCGAGAGAATCTTCTCCGATCCCGCCCTGGACGGATCCGCGCCGCGCGCACTGAAGTATTCTCCCGATGGTAGTCGAGTCACTTTCCTGAAGGGACGTGAGGACGATTACAACCGCTACGACCTGTGGGAATACAACCTGCAGGCCGGGAAAACGCGGATGCTGGTCGACTCAGATACGCTGCATCGTGGTGAGGAAGTCCTGTCGGATGAGGAAAAGGCCCGGCGCGAGCGCCAGCGCATCTATGGCAGCGGCATCATGGAGTACACATGGTCCCGGAAAGGGGACTCTCTTCTCTTCCCGCTGGCAGGTGATGTTTTTTATTATGACCTGGCCCGCAAGTCCGCCCGTCGCCTGACCGAGACCGAGGCTTTCGAGACCGATGTACGGGTCTCACCCCAGGGACGTTTTGTTTCCTTTATTCGTGACCAGGACATCTTTATTGTCGATCTGGAGACAGGCCGTGAGCGCCAGCTGACACGGGATGGCGAGGGCCCGGTCAAGAATGGCATGGCGGAATTTGTCGCCCAGGAAGAAATGGATCGCATGACCGGCTACTGGTGGTCGCCTGATGACCGGCATATCGCCTTCCTGCAGGTGGACGAGTCCCCGGTGGATGAGGTTACTCGCAGCGAGATCTATGCAGACCGCATCGATATGATCCAGCAGCGCTATCCCGCAGCCGGTCGCCCCAATGTACTGGTCAAACTGGGAGTGCTGGATGTCAGCAGTGGCGATATCCAGTGGGTCGACCTGGGCGAGAACAGGGATATTTATATTCCGCGGGTGGAGTGGGCGCGCGATGACCTGCTCAGCTATCAATGGCAGGATCGCAGCCAGCAGACGCTTGCCCTGCGCCTGGTGGATATCGGCTCCGGCAAGACGCGTACCCTGCTCGAAGAAAAGAGCGAGACCTGGGTCAACCTGCACGACGACCTGAAATTCCTGCAGGATAGTGACCGTTTTGTCTGGTCCTCCGAGCGCGACGGCTTCCGCCACCTGTACCTGTACAACCTGGACGGGGAGCTGCTGCGCCAGCTCACCCGGGGCGCCTGGTCAGTGGACGCGCTCGAGGCCGTGGATGAGGACAGCGGCAGGGTTTACTTCACCGGTCGTAAAGACACACCGCTGGAGCGCCACCTGTACCGGACCGGGCTTAAGGCTGACTCGCCGATAGAGCGGCTGTCTTCCCGCGCTGGTATGCACAGCGTCACCTTTGCCCGGGATGCCTCGGGTTATATCGACAAGTTCTCCAATATCACCACACCGTCTCAGGTGAGCCTGCACAATTCCGAGGGCCGGCAGGTAACCTGGCTCGAGGAAAATGCGGTGGAGAAAGGACACCCGTTGTATCCGTATATGGAAGACTGGATCGAGCCCGAATTCGGCACTATTGACGCACCGCAGGGCCACCAGCTGTTTTATCGCCTGTATAAGCCGGCGGGATTCGACCCGAAGAAGAAGTACCCGGTAATGGTATACCAGTATGGTGGACCGCATGCCCAGGTGGTCACCAACAGCTGGGACCGACTGTTCAACCAGTATATGGCCCAGCAGGGTTACGTGGTGTTCTCCGTCGATAACCGGGGCTCCGCCAATCGCGGTACCGAGTTTGAAAACCCAATTCACAAGGCGATGGGGTCGGTGGAGGTCGAGGACCAGGTCACCGGGGTGGAATTCCTGCGCTCGCTGCCATATGTCAGTGCAGATCGAATCGGCGTGTTCGGGCATAGCTACGGCGGTTATATGACCCTGATGAACATGTTCAAGGCCGGCGATTATTTCCAGGCAGGGGTCTCGGGGGCACCGGTCACCGACTGGGGGCTTTACGACACCCACTACACCGAGCGTTACATGGGTAACCCCAACAGCGATGCAGAAGCCTATAAGGCATCCTCGGTTTTTCCCTATGTCGATGGCCTCAAGGGTGACCTGCTGATCTACCATGGCATGGCGGACGACAATGTGCTGTTCACCAATACCACTAAACTGATCAAGCTGCTGCAGGATCAGGGCAAGCAGTTTGAGCTGATGACCTACCCGGGCAAGAAGCACAGCCTGCGCGGCAAGCAGACCCGGGTTCACCAGTACACCATGATCCGGGAATTCTTTGATCGCCACTTGAAAGCTGGTGGTTGAAGGCGGAAGTGGCGCAAGGGAGGAATCCGGGCGCCCCTTTTCTTTCACGCATGCTTCCCTTTGCAGATATAAAGCCGGGCACCGCCCGGTTTTTTTATGCCTGGCGAGCTGTCCGCGCTGTTGGGTTGAGAAGAGGTGGGAAAAAATTCTATCTGGCTCCTTATATCGGATTCTTATTCTGCCCTGATGGCCCGGGAATTGGCATGAGCGTGACTAAAAATTCATAAAAGTTTTATTGTTATATCGTTCTGGTAGTACTGCATTAAATTTGGTTATATTCCGTAGATTCCAAACTTCCTCCCGCCTCCCTATCGGGCGCGGGCAGCGTCCTGGCCGGGACCTGCAGGGCTCCGGCGGGCGGGGGAGGTCGTCCAGATCAAGAATAAAACCATGGAACTACAATGACAGGCAGGGCTACCAGGCTACTGCTGGCTGCAGTGTGTTTATTGCTTTCTTTCCCCCTGATGGCGCGGCAGCCCGTGGAGTTCCAGCCCCTGGGCGTCGCCCACGGGCTGGATGTGAAGGTGGTATCGTCCGTCATTGTGGACCGTGGCGGCCTTCTCTGGGCCGGCACCCGTGAAGGGGTTTTTCGTTACGACGGTTACCAGGCCAGGGCACTGCCAGTGGGCCAGGGTGATGCGGGGAGCCTTCCCGACAGCGACATCCGCTCCCTGTATGAGGACAGGCACGGCCATATCTGGGTGGCCAGTAACACTGCGGGGCTCAGCCGTTATGATCCGCAGACGGACAGCTTTCGCCATTTCCGGCACAAGACCGGTGACCCCCAGAGCCTCAGTCACGAAAGTGTCTACGGCATGGCAGAAGACGCCAGCGGTCACCTGTGGATCGGCAGCCAGATCGGCCTGAACCGGCTGGACCCCGCCACCGGCATTGTCGAGCGCTTCTTCCACGATCCTGAGGATCCCCGTTCGCTCGCCCACGATTACGTCTATAGCGTGCATGCTGACCGCGCTGGGGACATCTGGGTTGCCACCTTAGGCGGTGGCATCAGTATCCGGCGCGCGGGCCGAGAGGGTTTCGATCATATTGACTTGTCCGACCGGCTGGGAGGTCCGTCCGCGGTCAATGATGTATTCGGGTTGGCCGAGGCGAGCGATGGCTCGATGTACGCGGCAACACGCAATGGGCTGGTGTTTATCAGCCCCGGGGCCGGCGAGGTCAGGCGCATACCGATAGCGCCGGAAAGCAGTGTGGATGATGTGGTTACCGACCTGGCCTGGGGACCGCGGGGGCGCCTCTGGATGACAACCATGGCCTCCGGGGTACTGGTTTACGATCCTGAAACCGGTGAGATATATCCGGCTAACCCGGCGTCCCCTGGCCAGCCGGGACAGCTACCGCCCCTGCCCCAGTTGAGCCTGGTCATTAGTGGCCAGCGTATTTTTGTCGGTACCTGGGGCAGTGGGGTCTACCTCGCACGGTTGCCTGAAGAGCATTTCGGTTTCCTGAACGCGGATTCCGAGTCGAGCCAACTTCGCAACCGCAATGTCACCGCAGTCTTTGCCGATGGTGACCAGCGTCCGTGGGTGGGTAGCTTTGGTGGTGGACCACAGCCCTTTTCCCCGGGCCGGCAGCGGGCGGAGCAGCTCCACGATGCACCGGAGTTACTGGCACGTGACGGGGTGATTGCCATTACCCGGAGGCACAATGGCGAGCTGGTGGCGGGAACCAATAATGGCCTGTGGTTTCTTTCAGCCGATGGTGAGTCCGCCCAACTGGTCTCTGCGGATTCCGGTCGTGGACTGGGGCAGGGATATGTCACCAGCCTGGCCGAGGACGGCCGGGGTGCACTTTGGGTAGGTGTCGGGGGTAGTGGCCTGTTCCGGCTCGCTACGAAGAGCGAGCAGTTTGCGGCCTTTACCCATGACCCGGAGCGGCAGGATTCCCTCAGCGGCAACTATATTTCCGGACTGCTGGAGGTGGGTAAAAACCTGCTCCTGGTTGGTACCCGTTCGAGCGGGCTCAATCTGTGCCAGGTGAATGAATGGTCCTGCCAGCGTTTTACCGTGTCTGATGGCCTGGGGCACCACAATGTCACCGGGATGTATCTCGCGGCAACCGGCGATATCTGGGTGGGTACGAATGGCGGTGGCCTGCATCAGTTTATCCTGTCCGCGGCCGGCCAGCTGCAATTGCAGCGCCGCTGGACCGAGCGGGATGGCCTGCTGAGTGACAATGTGGTGGGCATTGTCGAGGACGACGATGGTTCGCTCTGGGTCAGTTCCCGGGAGGGGCTGACACGGCTGCAACCTGCCTCTGGTGCTTTGATCAACCACGTTGCCGAGAGTGGTTTACCGATTACGCATTTTAACGTCCGCGCCGCCGCGCGGGATGCGGATTACCTGTACTTTGGTGGGCTCGGGGGCGTTGTGATGATTCCCTCCGGCACCCCGATGCGGGAGCGGGAACCCAGCGCTGTCAGGATGGTTGAGCTGACCCAGCCCGATGGCCAGGGCGGACTCGATATACAGCCGGCCACCGCACTGAGCAAATATTCGATCGACTGGGGACAAATGTTCTCGGTCTCGTATGCTGTACTGGATTATGCGCGCGGCAGGCACGAGTACCAGTATCGCCTGAGTGAAGAAGCCGACTGGCAGTCCCTCGGCGACCGGCATTTCGTCACCCTGCTGGAGCTGTCGCCCGGCGCTCACCGTCTCAGGATTCGCGGGCGGGACGTCTTTGGCAACTGGAGCGTTTCCCCGGCCCTGGAGCTCGAGGTCATTCCGCCAATCTGGATGACTGCGGAATTTCGCGTCGGTGGTATTTTCCTGTTGCTCATCGGGACCTGGGGCTGGCACCGGCACCGGGTCCGCGGTCTGCGGCGCCGCAATCGCCAGCTGGAGCAGCTGCAACAGGACAAGGACCACGCACTGCAAACAGTGCGGGAGAGTCGTGAGGAGCTATCCCAGGCGCACTCGGGCCTGCGCAACCTGACCCGCAGATTGCAGACTGCCAAGGAAGAACAGCGGCAGGAGATTTCCCGGGAGCTGCACGATGAATTGGGGCAGACCCTTACGGCGACCAAGATCAGCCTGCAGCGGGTAAAGGGCGCCGCCGACCCGCGAGATCAGCAGGGGCTACTCGGCGCTTCCCTCACCATGATCGACAATATGATTGCCCAGGTGCGGA
Source organism: Microbulbifer sp. YPW16 (assembly GCF_021290385.1). Taxonomy (GTDB): domain Bacteria; phylum Pseudomonadota; class Gammaproteobacteria; order Pseudomonadales; family Cellvibrionaceae; genus Microbulbifer; species Microbulbifer zhoushanensis. The sequence goes on along the minus strand of NZ_CP089928.1, from coordinate 1,607,084 downwards.
ATATCTCCCTGAGCCTGCGGCCGCCGTTGCTCGATGAGGCCGGGCTGGTTGAGGCTTTGCGTGTACACCTTGATTCAGTGAGCGACCGCGCCGGGATACAGATCGAACTGCGGACAGACAGTGAGCTGTCCTGGATTACCGGGGAGTTCCGTACCACCATTTTCCGGCTGGTCCAGGAGGCTGTGAGTAATATCATCCGGCATGCGGGTGCCAGTCGCGTTGACGTCAGGCTGCGGCACGACGGGCAATGCCTGACCGTGGAAATCGAGGACGACGGTTGCGGGTTTGAGCCCCTGGAGGTCTGGACCCGGGCCCGCCGTGGTGAACACCTGGGCCTGCTGGGCATGCTCGAGCGGGTACATGGCGTAGGTGGCGAGATGAATTTTGATTCCAGTCCCGGCGCTGGCTGCCGGGTCACTGCAACAATACCGGGCTGACATATGCAAAAACACCCATTCCCTAACGATAACGCCCGGCGCATCCTGCTGGTGGATGACCACAGTTTGCTGCGTGCGGGTATGCGAGCCCTGCTCGACGATATGACCGGTATCGCGGTGATCGGTGAAAGTGGCGATGGCCTGGAAGCCCTTGAGATGATCCGGAAGGATCCCCCGGATGCGGTTCTCCTGGATGTCTCCCTGCCGGGCATGAACGGGCTCGAGGTGGCTGCACACCTCAGCCAGCACTATCCGGATGTGCGAATCCTGATCCTGTCCATGCATTCGGGTGCAGAGTATGTCGCCCGCGCCCTGAATGCCGGCGCACAGGGTTATTTGTTGAAGGACTCGGCATTCGATGAGCTGGCCGAGGCCCTGAAAGCCCTGTTCGCCGGGCGGGATTACCTATGCGCTGCTATCGATCGCGCCGTGGTGGAGCGTTTTGTCGCCACCGGCGGTGATGCCATTTCTGCTGCGGAGGTGCTGACTCCCCGCCAGCGACAGATCCTGCAGCTGATCGCGGAAGGCCGCGGTCCACGGGAAATTGCCGACAGCCTGAATGTCAGCGTCAAAACGGTGGAGGCCCACCGCGCCCAGCTGATGGACCGGCTGGGTATTCACAATGTGCCGGGCCTGGTGCGGTTTGCCATTCGCACCGGCCTGGTCAACCCCGAGCCCTGAAGCGGATCCGCATTGTTACGGTGCCGGTAACACTGTTATGTGAAGATAGTGCACCACTGGCACACACCTGAGTGAGCAAAAATGTGAATTCAATCACGTGAGCCCCAATATCGGGGAAACCCCGATACACCGCCTTCCAGCCTCTCCTTAACGTGGAATTGTCCCTGGTCGGGACCCATACAGCCCGGCCGCGATGTATACAATAATGAGAGGAAATCAACGTGTTAGGTAAAATCCAACGGTGCCGCAAGCCCCTTGCCGCACTGCTCGCCACACTCGTGGTTACCCTGGTTGCACCGGTAGCCAGCGCCATGAAACTCAAGACCCAGAATCTCACCCAGCTGATCACCAGCTCCGAGGCCATTGTTGCCGGCACCGTGAAAAGTGTGACTGACGGTATCGATGCCGCGGGTATTCCCTATACCGAAGTCACCATCCAGGTGGGTAGCGATGCGAAGGGCCAGATAAAGGAAGGCAGCGAATACACCTTCCGCCAGTTTGGCCTGCTGGAGCCGCGCACCATGGCCAACGGCCACAAGCTGCTGGCAATTTCCCCGGAAGGTTTCCCCCGCTGGAGCGAAGGCGAATACGTAATTGCCTTCATGCACGAAAAAGCCGGCCGCACCGGCCTGCAGACCACCGCCGGCATGGCCCAGGGCAAGTTCAGTGTGATGAACGGAAAGCTGAACAACCAGTTCAATAATGCCGGTCTGTTCGAGGGTGTGGAAATCAACCAGCAACTGCTGAGCTCGGAGCAGCAGAGCATGCTGACTACTCCCGGCGCCGTGGATGCCACCCAGTTCATGGACCTGGTTGGTCGCGCGGTTTCTGAAAACTGGATTGGTACAGGGGAGATGAAGTAATGAAACTGAACAAGCTTACTCTCGCCATTGGCCTGACCGTGGCTGCTGTGTCGGCACAGGCCGCCGGTCCCCTGTACACCACCGATGGGGAAAATCCGCAACCGCTCAAGTGGGACACCAGCAAGGGCCCTATCCCGGTCTACACCGATGGAGGTGAGGCCTTTACCGTGGGCTACGATGGCTCGACATTCCTCAGCATCGACCGTGCCAATGAAATCACGGCCCACGCCTTTGCGAACTGGAGCGACGTGCCCACCTCCACTTTCTCCGCCGAGATTGCCGGCACCATCGAGGAAAAGCTGGGCATTGCCGACGTGACCGGCGAGACCGCCACCGAAATTTACACCAAAGAAAACGGCTACGGCTTCTGGGTCCTGTACGACACTGACGGCTCCATCCTGGAAGACTTCTTCGGCGTACCGAAAGAAGCGGTATTGGGCATTGCTTTCCCCGAGTGGACCGATGGCAACGGCACCATCATCGAGGCGACTGCGGTAATGAACGGCTGGAATGTCTGGGACACCGATACTGAGGGCAACAACGTGGCCGGTGTGTTTACTCACGAATTCGGCCATGCGATCAATCTGTCCCACACTCAGGTTAATGGCCAGCTCGCATACCAGAGCTATACCTACAGCCCCAACTACCCGGGCGTGGCAGGCTGCGACGTGGAGCCGATCCATCGCTGGGATTATCCAGAGGCGTTTGGGGCCAATAATGCCAGCCCGGACATCATCGAGACGATGTTCCCGTTTATTAACCACAGTGGCCGGGCGGGGGCCGAGCAGAGCACTATCGAGCACCCGGATGATGTCGCGGCTATTTCCAATCTGTACCCGAGCGCCGATTACGCCTCCACCACCGGCTCCATTACCGGCGTGCTGCGCCTCAAGGATGGCAAGACCGAGTACAGCGGTATCAACGTCATCGCCCGTAATGTGGACAACCCGCTCTACGATGCGGTTTCCGACATGACCGGTTCGGCCACCCAGGGCAAGGTGGGCCCCGACGGCCGCTTCACCATCCGTAACCTGACTCCGGGCGAGGAATACGTACTGTATCTCGAGCAGATCGACTCGGGTGGCTACCCGACCATGCGCACTCGCCTGCTGTCCCAGGCCGAGTACTGGAACGCGTCAGAAAGCAGCGATCCCCTGGTAGACAACGCCTGTGACGCGACCCCGATCCAGGCGGAAGCCGGTGTGACCAAGGAGGCCGATTTCTATTTCAACGGCTTTGACAAGGGCGTGCAGGTGACCCCGCTGGTTCAGGCCTTTGTGATGGATATGGCCAAGGGTGGCAAGCGCGCTGCCGGCGTCGCGGGCAGAACGGCATTCATGTGGGACGAGAAAAAGGGCTTCAAGGTCCTGCCGCCGGAATTCGTGCCGGCCAACGGTGCCCTGAACCGCAATGGCCAGAAGATGCTGGTACAGAAAGACTTTACTGGCAACGGTATCCAGGAAGCCGCTATCTGGTCTGAAAACGGCGTCACGCCGCTGGGCGACCTGAATGACAACAGCTGCGGCGGTAGCTCAGTCACCGGTTCAACCGCTACCAGCGGCTGGGCGTTGGACGACAAGGGTGACACGGCTGTGGGCATTGCCTACAAGGATATTGATGGCGACGGCAATTGCCAGACCTCCTTCAGTGGTGAGATTGTACCCTTTATCTGGGACAAGACCGGTGGCATGCGCGAGCTGGACACCGACGGCATCGACTGGGATCGCACCCAGTTTATCCGTGCCCATGGTATCTCGGGCAATGGCGAAGTAGTGCTGGGCTCGAATACGCATTTCAAGGCAGTTGCCTGGGTGAATGATGGTGCCATGATCGACTTGCACGGTGCTTTCGGGGCCTACGAGGCCTATGCCAGCAGCTACGACGGCAGCAAGGTGGCGCTCGCAACCAGAGACGGAGTGCAGCTCTGGAACCCGGCCAAAGGCACCGGTGTGGATGCCCTCACCAATATTGGCTCCCTGCGCTGGTGTGAGGATATGCCGTTCTACTACTTCGGTTACAACTACTGCCAGTTACTGACCGAGGAGGAGATCACTGAGGCGGCAGGCCCAATCCCGCTGACTGTCTTCGACATGAGCGATGACGGCAGTGTCGCCATCGGTCGCGCCGGCAACTGGCGTATGGGGCTTGCCGGCGGTATGTGGGTCGAGGGCATTGGCTGGATGCACTTCGCCGACTTCCTGAAGAAACAGGGCGTGGTTGAGATGGACCAGTTGCCACTCGATAACCCGCTCTCCATCAGCGCCTCCGGTACTGAAATTGTCGGTGGCCTTGCGGGCATCTCCTTCTCCTGGAAGGTCGACCTGGACCAGGTATATGTTTGCGAAAACGGTGTCTCTGAGCAGGTCGGTTTCCCCGGTGGGCTGCGTGAGGCAGTTGCCGGTGGTGCGGAAGTTGGCCGCTGTGAGTTCCTGGAACAATAATAACTATTCCTCTCTTTGATTTAGCGGGGCTTTGCCCCGCTTTTTTGCTTTTTTTAGCTTTGTCCCTGTGAGTTCGGGGAGACTGTCAATTTAGGGGATTCCCCTATGTATTGTCTCGGCTGAACGCCGTAACCTTATAACCGTATTTGGATCAACCGATCTGAATCGGCTGAAGGTAGTTCACGATCAAAAACTGGGTGGGCAGGGCCTGCGGTACCCCAAGGCTGCATCAGGGCACCATGTCTCCTGAAAAAAATTGATCGATGTGAATATACAGTTCAGTGATTCCCTTGAGGCATTGATGGCGGGGCTTGTCCCCGCCTTTTTTTTGCCTGGTGCAACTGTCCCCTCCTCGCCGTCGGTTTCCTGCATATGCCGTTGATGGCCAGTAATGTGCCTGAAGGGGCTCGCTTTAATGAAAGACGCGACAATTCTGCGGTGTAGTATGCAGGCGTTTCATGATGGGCTTCCCGTATAGGGGGATATAGGGGATTCCCCTATACAGGCCCGGAATCCATATTTTTATTGTCGATTGATCCAGGTTGTCTGCTGGAGATGTGTCCAATTTAAAATAAGGAATCAAATATGATTGGGAAACTCCAACAGTGTCGCAAGCCAGTTGCTGCACTGATCGCCATGCTTGTGGTGACGCTGGTTGCGCCGGTAGCCAGTGCCATGAAGCTTAAAACCCAAAACCTGACCCAGTTGATAACCAGTTCTGAATCAATTGTTGCCGGCACTGTCATGAGCGTTTCTGACGGTATTGATGCGGCGGGCATTCCCTATACCGAAGTTACGATCCAGGTCGGCAGTGATGCCAAGGGCAAAGTGAAAGAGGGCAGTGAATACACCTTCCGGCAGTTCGGCCTCCTCGAGCCGCACACCGCAGCCAATGGCCACAAGATGCTGGCGATTTCTCCCGAGGGTTTTCCGCGCTGGAATGAGGGCGAATATGTGATCGCCTTTATGCATGAAAAGGCCGGTCGCACCGGACTGCAGACGACGGCTGGCATGGCGCAGGGTAAGTTCAGTGTCATGAACGGCAAGTTGAGCAACCAGTTCAATAATGCAGGCCTGTTTGAGGATGTGGAAATCAACCAGCAGCTCCTGAGCCCGGAGCAGCAGAGCATGCTGACCACCGCCGGTGCCGTGGATGCCGGCCAGTTTATTGACCTGGTGGGTCGGGCGGTTTCGGAAAACTGGATTGGCAAGGGAGACATGAAATAATGAAACTTAACAACCTGACCCTCGCCGTCGGCCTGGCAGTTGCCGCTACTTCTGTGCACGCGGCCGGTCCGCTTTATACGACGGATGGGCAAAACCCCCAGCCACTGAAATGGGATACCAGTAAGGGACCTATCCCGGTATATACCGATGGTGGTGAAGCGTTTACCTTCGACTACGATGCAGAAACCCCGTTTATTACCATCGACCGGGCCAACGAAATTACTGCTCATGCGTTCAGGAACTGGAGTGACGTGCCGACATCCACCTTCGCCGCAGAAATTACCGGGACCATCGAGCAGATGGCCGGTATTGATGACGTTACCGGTGAAAATGCGGCAGAAATCTATACCAAAGAAAACGGCTATGGTTTCTGGGTGCTGTACGATACCGATGGCTCCATCCTGGAGGATTTTTTCGGGGTGCCTAAGGAAGCGGTGCTCGGCATTGCGTTCCCTGAATGGACAGATGGCAATGGCACTATCATTGAGGCCACCGCGGTAATGAACGGCTGGAATGTCTGGGACACCGATGTGGATGGCAACAACGTGGCCGGTGTCTTTACCCATGAATTCGGCCATGCGATCAACCTGTCCCACTCGCAGGTTAATGGCCAGCTGGCATACCAGAGCTATACCTACAGCCCCAACTACCCCGGGGTCCCGGGATGCGATGTCGATCCTGTGCATCGCTGGGATTATCCCGCTTATGCGAATGCGAACAACGCGGACCCGGCAATCATCGAGACCATGTTCCCGTTTATCAACCACAGTGGCCGCGCCGGTGCCGAGCAGAGCACTATCGAGCACCCGGACGACGTGGCGGCGATTTCGAACATTTACCCGACAGCTGATTACGCTTCAAGCACGGGCACCATCAGCGGTGTGTTGCGCCTGAAGGATGGTAAGACCGAGTACAGTGGTATCAACGTGATTGCCCGCAATGTCGACAATCCGCTGTTTGATGCGGTATCCGATATGACTGGTTCCGCCACCCAGGGCAAGGTGGGCCCGGATGGCCGGTTCACCATCCGCAACCTGACCCCGGGGCAGGAATATGTCCTGTACCTGGAACAAATCAATAGCGGTGGCTACCCGACCGCACGTACCAGGCTGCTGTCCCAGCAGGAGTACTGGAACGAGTCAGAAGGTACCGACCCGCTCCAGGATGCAGCCTGTGACGCGACCCCGATAGTCGCGGAAGCCGGTGTCACCCGTGAAGCGGATTTCTACTTCAACGGTTACCAGAAAGGTGTCCAGGTGACCCCGATTGTATCGGCCTTTGTGCTGGATATGGCCAAGAACGGTAAGAAGGGTGCGGGCCTGGCGGGCCAGACAGCTTTCCTGTGGGATGAGGATAAAGGCTTCAAGGTCCTGCCCGCGGATATTGTCCCGGCCAACGGCGCCCTGGACCGCAACGGCCAGAAGATGCTGGTACAGAAGGACTTTACCGGTAATGGCATCCAGGAAGCAGCCATCTGGTCGGAGCAGGGGATTACCCGTCTCGGTGACCTGAACGGCAACAGCTGTGGTGGTGGCTCCCAGACCGGCGTGGCAGCGGTCAGCGGTTGGGCCATGGATGACAAGGGGGAAACCGCGGTGGGGCTCGCCTACAAGGACGTCGACGGAGATGGCTTCTGCCAGCGCTCATTCACCGGTGAAATCGTGCCCTTTATCTGGGACAGGAAGGGCGGCATGCGCGAGCTGGATACCTCCAGTATCGACTGGGGCAGGACCCAGTTTATCCGCGCACAGGGTATCTCCGGTAATGGTGAAGTGGTCCTGGGCCTCGACAGCCACCAGCGTGCCGTGGCCTGGGTAAACGACGGCCCGATCATCAGGCTGCACGATGCGTTTGGTGCACGGGATGCGTACGCATCCAGTTATGACGGCCGCAGGGTTGCCCTGACAACTGCTGATGGTGTGAAGCTATGGGATGCAAGCAAGGGAACCAGCCCGGACGCAGTGACCAATATCGGCTCCCTGCGCTGGTGCGAGGATATGCCGTTCTACTTCTTCGGGCTGAACTACTGTGACGTGCTGAGCGAGGAGGAGATCACCGACGCTGTGGGGCCGGTGCCGCTAAGCGTTTCTGATATGAGCGATGACGGCCGTGTCGCTATCGGTCGTGCAGGAAGCTTTCGTATGGGCCTGGCAGGCGGGCTCTGGGTCGAGGGAATTGGCTGGATGCAGCTCGCTGACTTCCTGAGGAAGCAGGGCGTAGTGGAAATGGATTCCCTGCCGATGAACAACCCGATTTCCATCAGCGCCTCTGGCACTGAAATCATGGGTGGCCTGGCCGGCATACAGTTTTCCTGGAAAATCGACCTGGACCAGGCCTACGTCTGTAACAGTGGCGTTTCCCAGCAGGTTGGTTTCCCCGGCGGGCTCCGTGAGGCGGTGGCCGCGGGTGCCGAAGTGGGCCGCTGCGAGTTTATAGACCAATAACAACCGCTATATTTTCCCTACACCAGGGCGGGGCTTTGCCCCGCCTTTTTTTATTCTGGCGCGGTCTTTTACGGGTCTGTCCCTGCCATTGAAAATAAAGTGCCAGAAGGCGCCTGTCGGCGAGAAGTTGGCCTCTGGGGGCGCGCTGAATTCCTATACTGCAGTCCTCGCAGTTTTCCATACGGATGACAATAAAGAGGAAATGCAGCATGGCGCTCTGGAAACCCGATCCCTCCTTCTACCCCTCCGCCAAAATGGCGATGCAGGCGCCACCGGAACGGCACGCCTACGTGGCGGCGCTGAATACCGGCCGCAATGACCAGCCCGATGGCATCCGGGTGGTGGACCTGGACCCGCACTCGTCCAGTTATGGCGAGGTGGTCCATGCCCTGGACCTGCCGCACCTGGATGATGAGCTGCACCACTTCGGCTGGAATGCCTGCAGCTCCGCCCTGTGTCCCTACGCACCGCACCCGCACCTGGAGCGGCGCTACCTGGTGGTACCGGGAATTCGCAGTTCCCGCCTGTATATCATCGATACCAAACCCGACCCCCGCCGGCCACGGATCACCAAGGTGATCGAGCCGGAGGAAATGATGGCCAAGTCTGGTTACAGCCGGCCCCATACCGTGCACTGTGGCCCGGACGCCATTTATGTCAGTGCCATGGGGTCCGCCAACGGTGATGAGGGCCCGGGTGGTATTTTCCTGCTGGACCATTTCAGCTTCGAGGTGATTGGCCCCTGGGAGCTCGATCGTGGTGACCAGTCGCTGGCCTACGATTTCTGGTGGCACCTGGCACAGGACGTCATGGTGACCAGCGAGTGGGGCACGCCGCGCCAGTTCGAGAACGGGCTGGTACCCGAGGAACTGCTGGGACAGAAGTACGGCCACCGTATTCACTTCTGGGACCTGCGCAAACGCAAGCTCAGCCAGACCATTGACCTGGGCAAGCAGCACCAGATGGTGCTGGAGTTACGCCCCGCGCACGATCCCCGCAAGACCTATGGTTTCGCCGGGGTGGTGGTGAGCACCGAGGACCTGTCCGCATCCATCTGGCTCTGGCACCAGAAAGGCGGCACCTGGCAAATGGACAAGGTGATCACCATCCCGCCGGAACCCGCCGATGCGGATGACCTGCCCCCCGCCCTGAAGGACTTCGGTGCCGTTCCCCCACTGGTGAGCGATATTGACCTGTCCCTGGATGACCGCTTCCTGTATGTCTCCTGCTGGGGGACCGGCGAGCTGCACCAGTATGATGTCTCTGATCCCTTCAAACCGAAGCTGGCCGGCAAGGTGGCTATTGGCGGTATCGTCAACAAGGCCCCGCACCCGAAGTCCGCGGACCCTCTCCTGGGCGGGCCGCAGATGGTGGAGATCAGCCGTGACGGTCGACGGGTCTACTTCACCAATTCCCTTTACAGCACCTGGGACGACCAGTTTTACCCGGACCGGATGGGCGGCTGGATGGTGAAGGTGGATGTAGACCCCGATGGTGGCATCCAGCTGGACCCGGACTTCTTTGTGGATTTCGGGGAAACCCGGGTGCACCAGGTGCGGCTGGAGGGCGGGGACGCCTCCACCGATTCATTCTGCTACCCCTGATGATCGCGTGGTACAGGACATGTTAGGGCCACTGGGGCCCTGGCTGGCAATGCTCGGGTTCGGTGCCTTTCACGGCCTCAACCCGGGGATGGGCTGGCTATTTGCCCTGTCGCTGGGCCTGCAGCAGCAGCGCGAGCGGGTGATCTGGCTGTCACTCCTGCCCATTGCTGCCGGTCACGCCCTGGCGATCTGCCTGGCAGTGGTGCTGGTGCTGCTGGGGTTGCAGGTAGTCTCGCTGACGGCACTGCAGTGGATCACTGCCGGGATGCTGTTGCTCTTTGGCCTCTACAAACTGTTCAATTATTACCGTCACCCACGCTGGGTGGGAATGAAGGTCGGGGCCCGCGACCTGTTCCTGTGGTCTTTCCTGATGGCCACAGCCCATGGTGCCGGGCTGATGGTAGTGCCGGCACTTTTGGGGGTGGCCGGAAGTATGGAGGGTGCCCATGCAGGCCATGCGGGTCATGCTGGAGATGGAACCTCCGGCGGGCTGGTGATGCTGGGAGCGGTGGCGCTGCACACTGGTGCGATGTTGCTGGTGATGGGGGCGACGGCGTGGATTGTCTACCGTAGGTTCGGGCTCGCCATCCTGCGCCAACGCTGGGTTAACTTCGATCTTATCTGGGCGGTGGCATTGCTGGTGGCGGCGGTGATCGCTGCGCTGATGGCCTGGAGCTGACACCGGGGCAGGGCAAGGCCAGTTGTGCTCAGTCCCGCAGCAGGGTGTCCGCAAACGATGGGCGCGCTTCCAGTTGTTCGGATAGGCGGGCCAGCCGGGGAAAGTCGGCCCGCCAGGAAATATCCGGGTGCCGGAAATCCAGGTAGGCCAGTGCTGAACCGAGGCTGATATGGGTCATGGACAGTGCTCCGGGTAGCGTATCGCAGCGCTGTTCCAGCCAGTGCAGGGTGCGGCCCGCCGCATGACTGTAACGATCCCACCAGAAGTCCGAGCGCAATCCCTGTTGGGCGCGGGCATCCTCTACCCGGCGCAGGACCAGGGTATCCATCAACCCCTGGCAGACGCTGTGCAATGTCTGCAGCTGCCAGTCCTCCCCGGATGGCAGGCTCAATCGTCCATCTCCTTCCCCGCGATCCAGGTAGTCACAGATCACCTGGCTGTCCATGATCGATGCGCCACTATCCAGCAGCAGGCAGGGCACTTTGCCGAGCGGGTTGCTGGCGATAAATTCCGGCGGGTTATCAAAAGGGTGGGCCACCTGCTCGCTGACGCGAGACTGTAGTGATTGCTCACGCACAACGATGCGTGTCGCCCGCGCATAGGGCGAAGCATGGGTAATGAAAAGCTTCATGGTCAGTCTGTCCGGTTACTCAGCAGGTCCCTGCAGGTGTGCGCGAGATGGGAAACGCGCACCCTGTGGCAGGCTTCCAGTGTGACGAACAGACTGGCGGCAATCCAGTCGTGATTCAGGGCCGGTGGCCGGCGCTCACTCAGATATGGATATCTTTGTCAGTAATGCGCCGGTAGAGCCGGTCTTTCATGTGGGCGCGCTGGATCTTGAGTTCGTTGAAGTGCTGGTCGCTGGTAGCGACGCCCCTTTCCTCCAGGCCCCGTATCTGTTTATCCAGCTTGTGGTAGGTATCGCTCTGGGTCTTGAAGTCCAGGTCCACCTCGTTGAGCCGGCGGATGGTCCGGGAATGCTCGGGGAAGTCTGCTTCCAGGGTATGGGGGGCAATGGCCATTGGTCGACTCCTGGCTAATTTTTGATCTGCCACAGGAATAATTGTAGTTGCATTGGGTGACAGTGACCGCTCTCAAGTAAAGCTAAATGATAATGGTTTGCAAAAGCGTTTACCCCCTATTATGATGCCGGCTGTAACAACAGGGACACGATAAGGGGAATAGATTGTGAGCACTGATCAGCCTTTGGGTTCGCGCCGCACACTGCTGGCCGCGGCCCTCATAGCGATGAATGGCGCCGCGGCCAGCGGCGCCTGGGCCCAGGAAACCGCGCAATCGCAGGACACTGCGAAAACTGCGCTGGAGCAGGTGGAGGTGACCGGTGAAGAGGAGGATTCGTACCTGCCGGGGGAAATGGATACCGCCACAGGCCTGGGCCTGTCCGGGCTGGAAACGCCACAATCGGTTTCCCTGATCAGCCGGGCAGTGCTGGATGATTTTGCCATCGACAGCCTCAACGAGGCGCTTGAGACTTCCCCCGGCATTATGGTGGAAAGCGTCGAAACCGACCGCACCTACTACACCGCCCGTGGATTTGATATCACCAACTTCCAGTTGGATGGTGTCGGGGTGCCGGCTACCTACGGTAACCAGAATGGTGAGATCGATACTGCCATTTACGAACGAATCGAGGTTGTGCGTGGCGCAAGTGGCCTGATGTCCGGCGCCGGCAACCCCTCCGCCACTATCAATATGGTGCGCAAGCGCCCGCTCGACGAACTGCGCATGGCATTCAGCGGCACGGCCGGCTCCTGGGACAAGCGCCGGGTCGACGCGGATATCAGTGCCCCACTCACTGACTCCCTGCGGGGCCGCTTTGTCGCCGCCACCGAGAGCCGCGACTCCTACCTGGATCGCTATGGCATCGACAAGAATGTCGCCTATGGCGTGCTCGAGCAGGACCTGGGTGCCAGCACCCGGCTCACTGGCGGTATCAGCCACCAGGAAAGCCGGGCCAACAGCCCTCTGTGGGGCGCCTTGCCGCTGCATTACACCGATGGTTCACTCACCGCTTACGACGAGTCTGCCAGCACTTCGGCGGACTGGTCCTGGTGGGACACTGTGGACACCAGTGCCTTTGTCGAGCTGCAGCACGAATTCAGCAATGGCTGGCAGGCCAGGGCTTACTACACCCATTCAGAAATCGAGGGAGCCAGCGAGCTGTTTTACATGTACAGCCTGCCCGACCCGGTCAACGAAGTGGGGCTGGTCGGGTATGCGAGCGAGTACAACCTGGACGAACAGCAGGACCTCTTCGACCTGCGCCTTAGCGGAAGCTTTACCCTTGCCGGTCGCGAGCACGACGTCGTGTTCGGTTACAACCGGGCCGAAGGCAGTGTGGAGGACAGCTCCCTCTACGACTACACCAATGGCTTCCCGATGGTCGGGGATTTCACCCGGTGGGAAGGAAAAACCCCGGTGAAGCCGGTGTTTATCGACGGCCTGAATGGTAGCGACTGGACCGACGAGCAACAGTCGGTGTATGCCGCCACCCGCCTGAAGTTGACTGAAGCACTGTCACTGATCACCGGCGCCCGTGTGACCGACTGGGACAGTGCGGGTGAGAGTTATGGCGAGGATCACGGTACCAGTGCATCAGGCGAGGTGTTGCCTTACGCCGGGCTGGTCTACACCTTTGCTGACCGGTTCTCTGTGTATGCCAGCCACACAGAAACCTTCATGCCGCAACGGGAGATGGGGGCGGACAAGAATCGCCTGGCTCCGGCCGAGGGTAGCAATGATGAGTTTGGCCTCAAGGGTGAATTCCTTGATGGGCGAGTGAATACCTCCCTGGCGGTGTTTCGTGCCGAGCACGAAAACGTTGCTGAGTCGGCTTACTTCGATACCGAGTTGGGCGCACAGGTTTACGAAGGACGCGACTATGAGAGCCAGGGCTATGAGCTGGAACTGGTCGGCGAAGTAGCACCGGGACTGCACGCTTCCCTGGGCTGGACTGAGCTTGAGATCGAGAACCAGGAAGGGCAGGGGGCGCGGAAATTTGTACCCGAGCGTGTACTGCGGGCCTATGCGAATTACCGCCTGCCGACACTGGAGCAGCTGAAGATCGGTGGCGGTATCAACTGGCAGGACGATATCGAGCGTATCACTAACTACGGTGTCACCGTGAAGCAGGATGCCTATGCCACAGTGAATGCGTTTGCCCGCTATTCAGTGAGCGATAACCTGACGGTTTCTCTGAATGGCAACAACCTGACTGATGAGAAGTATCTCAACAGCCTCTACTGGGACCAGGCATTCTATGCTGCACCGCGCAACTTCAGCGCTTCTGTCAGCTGGGTGTACTGATAAACCGCAGTATTCCTGAAGTCCGGGATTCAGTCATGGGCGACGGCGCAGGCCGTCGCCCTTCTGTATTTTCAAGGCAGGCAAGGCATGAACAAGATCCTGTTTAAACTCCATAGCTGGATGGCACTGGTTGCGGTGATTCCGCTTCTGGTGATTTGCGTTACCGGCAGCATCCTGGTCTTCAAGCACGAAATTGATACCTTGCTGATGGAGGATCGGGTGCGTGTGGATACGGGCGGGCAGGAGCGCCTGGGACTGGACCACTTGCGCCAGTCCCTGGATGGGCAGTTACCGGATTACGAGGTTGTGGGCTGGGCGCTGTTCCAGGACCGCGGGCGTGCAGACCTTGTGTATGTGATGGAGCACGGCAGCAGCGAGTGGCGCTACGCATTGCTGGACCAGTACAGCGGCAGGGTCCTGGCGGAGCCGGTCGGGCTTACCCATAACCTCACCGACTGGCTACTGGACCTGCACTACACCCTGCTGATGGGGGACTGGGGGATGCTGGCCAGCAGTGTGTTTTCTATCCTGCTGTGCCTGCTCGGGATTACTGGTCTAGTGCTGTATCGCAAGTTCTGGAAGAAATTTTTTACCCTGCGCTGGAATGCGCGATTGATGGTTTACTTTTCCGACCTGCACAAGCTTACCGGAGTGATCGCCTCGCCGGTGCTGCTGATTCTCGGGTTCACGGGCGCCTGGTGGAACATCACCCATTTCGCCCACGAGATGGAGGAGCACGCCGATGGCCACGAGCACTACGTGATGGAGCAGCGCCTTTACAGCGACGAGATATCGCTGCAGGCCCTGCGTGAGGATACGGCGCGCCGGGTAGACGGTTTCGAGGCCACCTATATCACCCTGCCGTGGGAGCCGGGGGTCAATATTACCTTCTGGGGTGATGTGCCTACTGGTAACCCGCTGCTGAGCCAGTATGCCAGCAGCGTTACCTACGATGCCCGGCGCGGGGATTTCATGGCCAGCGCGGATATCCGGGAGGCCGGCTTCGGGGCAAAGTTTGTCGACAGCTACCGCCGCCTGCACTTCGGGAATTTCGCCGGCCTGCCCAGTCGGGTACTCTGGTGCCTGTTGGGGCTGAGCCCGCTACTCCTTGCCATCACCGGTCTCTACCTTTGGTTCAGGCGGCGGGAAAAGCGGCGCACCGCCCGGGCCAGGCGACGTGCCCGCCGGGCGGCCGGTGTTCCCCTCAGCCCGGTTCGGGGATAGTGCTGGATTCCACAATCTGCTGGTACAGGTGATCTTTCAGCTGTACCCGCTCTCTCTTCAGTGCGTAAAAGTTTTCGTCGTCCGTGGTTATCCCGGAAGCCTCCAGCCCACGTATCTTTTTATCCAGCTGGTGGTAATGCTCACTCTCCAGCTTGAACTCCAGGTTCTCCCGGTACAGCTGCCTGATCCGCTCTGCGTATTCGGGGAAATCGTGCTCGAGGGTGTGGGCTTCAATGAACGGCATATTGATCTCCTTTTTGCAGCCACCAGCCGGGCCGGGAATTGATAGGGTCCGGCGGCAGTTTATGTCGGTATCATGACCAGTTGGTTCCAAGTCGTGCCAGTGATGCGCGATTTGGTGCCAGTTTTTCTGCAGGCCCGCCCGATTGTCTACCTGGCGGGCGCGTTATTCAGCTTCAATTGCTTACCATGTAATCTGTGACTTGGGAAACCCTGCATAAGTTCATGGCCTCTCTGGCTTTCAGGCAGGTTTCCATTCAAGGCGCAGCCGCGTGGGCTGGTTGCCCCTCAAGCGGCTGCAACGTAGAGTGGAGGCCTGCCTGGGCGCCCCGGAGGGAGACCCTGAAGCGTGCATCTGCGGCGTTGCAGCACTTGCAAAGGGCTACGGCCATTTGCTGCGCGTTGCGTCTTGCATCTACACGCTTCAGGGGCTGCAGGGAGGCCATGGACTCGTTCAGGGGTTCCCAGTCGTCGTAAATATCCCGAATCTTCCCGAGAACATTCGATGAAACTGAATGCTGACTTCAGCCAGCGCGTGGTGATAAAGCCGGAAGACTATCAATGGGCGCCGTCACCGGCCGCGGGCGTGGAAAGGATGATGCTGGACCGTGTTGGCGATGAGGTGGCGCGGGCGACCTCGCTGGTGCGCTACGCGCCGGACAGCGAGTTTCCCGCCCATGAGCATGGTGGCGGCGAGGAAATACTGGTGCTGGAGGGAGAGTTCGCCGACGAGCACGGCACTTACCCCGCTGGCACCTATATCCGCAACCCGATCGGTTCCAGCCACAGTCCGCGCATCGGCAGTGACGGCTGCCTGATTTTCGTCAAACTGCACCAGTTTGACCCGGGGGACACGGTACAGAAAGTCATTGATACCCGTGCCAGCGAGTGGTTCCCGGGGCTGGTGGAAGGCCTGGCGGTGATGCCCCTGCACGAGTTCCATGGAGAGCGGGTGGCGCTGGTACGGTGGGCCCCCAATACCCGTTTTCAGCGCCACACCCACCCCGGCGGGGAGGAGATCCTGGTACTGGAGGGCACCTTTCAAGACGAGTTTGGTCGCTATCCGAGGGGAAGCTGGATCAGGAACCCCCACTTCAGCGATCACGCCCCGTTTACAGAAGCAGACGGGGCGCTGATCTACGTCAAGACCGGTCACCTCTGAGGTATGGGGGTGGCGGGGCTGTCCGGCTCGCGCTGCCAGCCCCTAAGCGACGCGTTTTTCCAACAGCTCGCCAATATACATTTTCAGGTAGGCGATGGTGGCCCGCTTTGCTTCGCTGACCATTTCGTCAGTGATGCGCCCGTAAAGGGTGTAGGAAAGAGACCACAGGGTATCGCTGATGCTGATGGCGACCAGGAAGCGGCTGTTCCAGTCGTTGGAGTCCGGCAGCTGGAATTCCCGCATACAGGAATCGTAGAGGATCTGTGCCAGTCGCTGGTTGTTCGACAGGACCAGGTCGCGAATGGCCCAGCTTCCATCCGGTCCGAAGCGCAGCTTCTGCATGGATTCGTTGGACTGGTAATAGGACAGGGCTCTCTCGCAGACCAGGCATACCATCTCCTGCCAGCTGCTGAACTCGGTTTCTCCCGGCCGAAAAGCCCCTTCGTTAAAGCTGGTATCGAAGTAGCGCTCAGCCAGGGCAGTAATCGCTGCGTCTTTGCTGGGAA
The DNA here is from genome assembly GCF_021290385.1 of Microbulbifer sp. YPW16. Lineage (GTDB taxonomy): Bacteria > Pseudomonadota > Gammaproteobacteria > Pseudomonadales > Cellvibrionaceae > Microbulbifer > Microbulbifer zhoushanensis. The sequence goes on along the minus strand of NZ_CP089928.1, from coordinate 1,590,249 downwards.
AGAAATGATAAATAGAAGCTGTGGGCACCCCTGCGGCATCGCTGAGGTCCGCAAGGGTGATTTCGCTGGCCTCTTTGGCGAAAAGCAGCGCTTCCAGGCTATCCAGTAATTTCTCGTATTTTTCCCGACCATTCCGTCGCTGCGGTCTGCGCGGCATCGCTATGCTGCGCTTGGTCTGGATCAGTTGATCAGTTTCGCTCAATTCCTTGCTCCAGTAGTTCACCTTCAGGCATCCGCTGCCCAACCGGCAGGTATATACCCACGGCAGTTACGCAGAGGAAACAGTGCGCAGGCGCGCCCGGAGTGCACCACGGGCTGTGGGGCTCTCGCGTCGCGAGCACTGGCTTCGAATGGATTCCGGTCAGCGATCAGCTGATGGCCGGATCCCCGGGCGCTCGCAACAGGCGTCGCCCTTCGGTGCTACTTTCTGGATGGAATTGGGGTTTTTTGTTGAGGCATTTAGTTTTAGCGTCCATTGCAATAACAATATTTTTTTAAGGTTTATCCCGTGTGATAACACTGTCGGGATTGTAGGTAGTGGATGCCATGGGCATGCCGCTACCGGTTTCGCTCTTGAGATTATTTTTCTTATATGGCCGCTACTTATTCTTGTACTTATAGAACGGCTTTTATTATTAGATTATTTCAAGAGCCTGAATGGTATAAACTTTTGTTGGCGTTGGAAAGATCGCTATCATCCTTTTTTTGTGAGCAATGTGGCAGCAATTCAATGAATTTGATGTATGTCTCAAAAAATATATTTCCGGTCGCAAATACTTTATAAGCACCTGCTTAACTCGAACATTTATTCAGCTTGATAATGAACGCCAGCCTGCGGCTCCGGGAGTGCACGGGCATTCAGGCCGACCCTTCGGTAATTTCAATGATTTCAGTGATCGTGCCAGTGGGGCACAGAGCTTGTGCCTGAAAGGGAGCTGGTTGGTGAAGGAGCCGGGAGATTGGCGCGAACCGACATGACTGCGGCCGCGCCGGGCTATCCGGGGCCCTTGTTTGGCCCCGGTTTTTTTCAGTGGTACTTGAGTGCAGTGGCCTTGCCGTGGAAAACCCGGTAGGCCAGGGCCGTATAGGCCAGGATGAGTGGTACGACGATTACGGCGCCTACCAGGATAAAAGTCAGTGATTCAGTGGCACTGGCGGCCTCCCAGATATCGAGCCTGCCGGGGACGATCTCGGGAAAGAAGCTGAAGGCAAGCCCGGTGAAGCAGAGCACGAAGACCGCGACCGTCAGGAAGAAAGGCACACGGCAGTGCCGGTCGTTTTCCTTGGGCAGCCGTTTCAGCAGGCGGTCATTGAACAGGAAAACGGCAAAGCACACGGTCGGTATCAGCAGGACGAACATTACCAGGGGGTAAGTGAACCATCGGTCAAAAACCCCGGGGTTTACCATGGGGTTGACCACTGACACCGCCACTACCCCGAGGAATGTTGCCCGTCCCGCCTGCTGTGTCCAGCGCACGGCACGTTTCTGTAGCTCGCCCTCGGTTTTCATTACCAGCCACGCGCCACCAACATAACTGTAAGCAGCAGTTACGCCGAACGCACTCAACCCGGAGAACAGCAGGGCGTTCCAATGGGTGTCGAACCCCATCACATACTGCCCCAGCATGTATCCCTGGGCGAGAGTGGTGAGCAGTGAGCCGGCCTTGAAAGTCCGGTCCCAGGTCAGCTTCAGGTCCACCGCCGCCTTGGCGCGGAAGTCGAAGGCGACCCCGCGCATGATCAGTCCAACCAGCATAATCGCCGCAGGGATGTAGAGGTTCATCAGGACCATGCTATGGGCGACAGGGAAAGCGATCAGGAGGATGCCAATGGCCAGCACCAGCCAGGTTTCATTGGCGTCCCAGAAGGGACCAATAGAGGCAATCATGGTGTCACGTTTTAACTCGTCGGCGGAACTCATGGGCAAGAGTATGCCAACCCCCAGGTCATAACCGTCCAGGATGGCGTAGATCAAAATGGCCAGTCCCATCAGGCCGATAAAAATGACTGGTAGCCACTGCGCATAGGTCAGGCTTTCGCTCAGGATCTCGGTATTCATGCTGAACCCTCCTCGGCTGATCCGGGCAGGCTGGTAGTGCTGCCCTCGGCGGACGGGGACTCGGTTTCGAACTCCTCGACCTTGACGGCCTTGAGCGCCATGACTTTAAGCGTATGGATATACGCGTACATCAGGATGACGTATACCGCCAGGTAGAGGGTCAGGGAAAAACCGACGTTCGCGGGCGCCAGGGGCGTCACCGCATCGGCGGTTCTGAGCACGCCGGTAACCAGCCAGGGTTGGCGGCCAATTTCCGTGACATACCAACCGGCAAGGGTCGCCACCCAGCCGGAGAAGGTCATACCTACCAGCACGCGTAGGGTCCAGCGTGGTAGTTCCCCCCGCCTGAGCAGCAGGTAACAGCCGCCCCAGGCGGTGAGCAGCATCAGTATTCCCATTCCCACCATGATGCGAAAGCCGAAAAACAGTGGTGCCACTGGCGGGTGATTATCCTTGAATTCGTCCAGGCCGCGGATTTCGCCATCGGCATCATGAGTGAGAATAAGGCTGGCCAAGTGGGGTATCGCGACTTCCAGGTGGTTTGTGCGTTCCTTCTCGTCGGGGATTGCAAACAACAACAGGGGTGCGCCGCGCTCCGTTTCCCAGATACCCTCCATGGCAGCAATTTTCTGTGGCTGGTGCTCAAGGGTGTTCAGGCCGTGCAGGTCGCCAACATAAGCCTGGATTGGTGCCAGCACAGCTGCCATCACCAGTCCGGTCTTGAGTGACAGGCGTGGAGCGAGTTTCTCGTCGCCCCTGAGAATGCGGTACGCGGAAAGCCCGGCGACAAAAAATGCAGCGGTCAGCCCCGAGGCCAGCATCATATGGGTATAACGGTATGGGAAAGATGGATTGAAGATGACCTCGAGCCAGCTGGTGGCATGCACCACGCCGTCCCGTATCTCGAATCCCGCCGGGGTCTGCATCCATGAGTTGAGTGCCAGGATCCAGAATGCGGAGATGGAAGTACCAATCGCCACCACCAGGGCGGATACGGTATGCAGCCAGTTAGGTACCCGATCAATGCCGAAGAGCATGATGCCGAGGAAGGTGGCCTCGAGGAAAAACGCGGTAAGAACTTCATAGCCGAGCAGGGGGCCCGCGATATTTCCCACGGTTTCCATAAAGCCGGGCCAGTTGGTGCCGAACTGGAAGGACATGGTGATGCCGCTGACGACCCCGAGCGCAAATGTCAGCGCGAAGACCTTGACCCAGAAGCGATAGGCGCGCATCCACACTGGATCACCGGTCTGCTGGTGGCGCAGTTTGAAAAAGAACAGTATCCAGGCCAGTGCCATGGTGATGGCGGGAAAGAGAATATGGAAACTGATGTTGGCGGCGAACTGTATCCTTGACAGGACCAGAGTATCTAACATGGCTACCTCGGTAGATGATGGGCACCCCGAGGCTAATAGGATAGATGCTCTGGCGCGCCCGGACGGTAAAAGCGGTCTGCGCGGGGAGGATGTCAGTCCCCGGCGCCGGAAGATCCCCCCTTGAGTTTTTCCCGCAGGTCGAGCAGCCGGCTGAGGCCGGAGCCCATTTTCATCAGCCGCAGGAGGTCATCCTCGCTCAGGCGGCTCAATGTGGTGGCAAATTCATCGAGTAGTTCCAGCAGCGTATAGACCTCCTGCATGCGCTCCTGGGCGCGGACTTCCTCTTCATCCTGGGGATCATTCAGCAGCAGCTGGCGCAACAATGACAGTGTGGGGTCCAGCTCGCGCTTGCGACGCTCCTCGAATACGGTGCGGGCCATATCCCAGATGGATCCGGCGGCGGTAAAGTAATCCTTGCGGTCGCCCGGCCGGTGATGCAATTCCACCAGGCGCCAGGCCTGCAGCTCCTTGAGTCCCATGCTCACATTGCCGCGGCTGATTTTCAGTGCCTCACCGAGTTGGTCCGCATTGAGGGGTTCACTGTGTATCGTCAGTAGGGCCAGCATCTGCCCCACGGTGCGATTGAAGCCCCAGCGACTGCCCATCTCGCCAAAGTGCAGCACGAACGCCTGCGACTGACTGGATAGTTTCATTAGTTTTTAATGTTTCAGAAATTTCTGAAAATTGTAAAGGTAAATTGATGCATGTCAATGGGATTGTCAGTAGGTGGCTGCGGAGTGGGCTCAGAGACCGGCCCGGGCGAGTTCCGGCCAGTTGTCCGGCACGATAAAGCCACGACTTATCTCGCCAGTATGGTCCAGAGCCGCAACACAGACCGGCCCGCGGGACTCATTCTGCAGGAATCCGGCCGCGATGGCCGCGCAATCGTCGGCGCGGTTCACCCGGTAAGCCCGGTCTGCCAGCCAGGCCCGCTTGGGCAGGAGGCTCCAGCGATAAGGCCGGTTTGCAAAGTGGAGCTGGAATTCGTCCACCCGTGCCCACCAGTAACGGCAGGTGGCCGGGTTGATGGCCCGGTGGAGGATTGTCCCGCTGTCTCCCAGGCGGCGGAACAGGCGACCTGGCATCAGTGCCCACTGGCGGTCAATCTGTATCCCCTGGTCCGCCAGCAGCGTCCGGACTGCCGGCTGGCGGATCAGGGGCAGCTGGTGCTCGCGCATCCGCGCCAGCTTGATATCCAGTCGGTCGCGCAGGCCCGGCCCCACCCAGAATTCGCCCTGCACCTGCAGGTAGAACTTCACGGCGATTTCCCAGTGCTCGGTGAGCCCGCTCGGCAAGTGATGTACAACGAAATCGAGTTCGCCCAGGGTTCGGCCCCCGGCGCGCAGGGGCAGGTTGCGATGCAGTAAGCGGTAATCGGGGTGTTGCTGGAAGGCGAATGCCCACAGGTTCTCAAAATAGACGCCCAGCCGTGTCGCCGATCCCCGGCTGTTATCGCAGGTGATGGAAGTTTCCAGCTGCGGTGCCAGATTGCGGGCTACATCACTGCGGCCAAAGTAGTCGGCCAGCTCGGCCTGCCGTGAAGGCGGCAGCCACGGCAGGCCGAAATCGCTCACGATATGCCCGGCGCCCACTGCCCAGGCGAGGTTGGCCCAGTGATCGGGTGTTACGCCCAACTGCTCTGCAGCCATTGGCTTTCTCTTGTTGCTCTTGCCCGGCGTGTGGCCGGGCATGGATTGTGGATATTGCGGTTGCGAAGATTCCCGGCGCGCAAGCGACACCCTGTGCTAGGGTTTAACCTCCATAACTACATAATAACGAAAGGAGGTATCCGTGGAATCCGGCCCCCTGATTTCGATCGGCCTGCCGATCTCCCTGTTTATCATCATGATCGGTATCGGCATGACCCTCACCGCGAGGGAGTTTCACCAGGTGACGGTGAAGCCTGCGGGACTGATCCTGGGAACGATTGCCCAGATCCTGGTGATGCCTCTGTTCGCCTTCGCGCTATGCTGGCTCCTGAGCCTGCCGCCGGCCATCGCCGTGGGCCTGGTGGTGATCGCCACCTGTCCCGGCGGGACTACCTCCAACCTGTTCACCCTGCTCGCCCGCGGTAATGTGGCCCTGTCCATCGTGCTGACCGTATCTGCCAGCCTGATCACGGTCATGACGCTGCCGGTATTCACCAATTACGCGTTGCAGCTGTTTATGGGCACCGAACGTGAAATCGTGCTGCCATTCGGCCGCACGGTGCTGATGCTATCAGTCATCGTCCTGTTGCCGGTGGTGATCGGTATGCTGGTGCGGGCCTGGAAACCACTGCTGGCTACCCGTGCCGAGGGTGTCGTCAGTATTTTCGGTGGCCTGGTGCTGGCCGTGCTGGTGATTGCCCTGGTGTACGGGATCCGCGACCGCTTCCTCGAGCTGATGGCACAGGCGGGCCCCTCGGCCATCCTGCTGAACCTGGCCGGTGTCGGCCTGGGACTGCTGACCAGTCGCCTCTGTGGGCTGTCCCGGCAAGAGGGGCTGGCGGTGGCCACGGAACTGGGGATCAAGAACGGTACCCTGGGCCTGATGGTGACACTGACCCTGCTGCACTCCAGTGAGATGTCGGTGCCCTCGGCGATCTACGGCGTACTGATGTTCCCGGTCGGTTTCCTGCTGGCGGCATACGGCCGCCGGGTGATTCCGCCAGTCCGCCGCACTGCCCGGGACAAGCCTGGTGAACCTGCGGCCGGTGCGGGTTGATTGAATTTTTACCGGGCAGGGCGCAATAACCACGGCGCATTGCGCCGCTGCCCGGGGCAATGCGCCGTGCTGTCTCAGTCCAGTTGTTCGATGTAGGCCTGCAGGCGCACCGGGTCGGGAATGGTCACACGGCCATACTCGAACTGGACCAGTCCCTGTGCCTCGATGGTTTTCAGTACCCGGTGCAGTCCCTGCCGGGTCATGCCCATCATATTGGCGAGCAGTTCCCTGGTCATGCGGAAGCTTGCTGCGCCATCGGCGCTCTCCACCGGGTTCTGCATCTGTGCCAGGAACAGCAGGCGCCGGGCAATGCGTGCCTCGGTACCGCGCAGTACATCGTCCTGGATAATCGACATGGCTGCCCACAGGCGCCGGCTCACCAGGTCCAGCACCACCGGGTAGGCCCCGGGGTATTGCGCCATCAGCGCGCGCAGCTCCTCACCCCCCACATCCACCACCTGGCTGTCTTCATGCGCCGTCGCGCCGAATACCCGGGGCATCCCAGGGGAAAAAACCGTATCACCAAACCAGGCGCCGCGATCCAGCAGGGCCAGGGTCGCCTCGCGGCCCTCGGCGTTGCCGGAACAGATACGCACTCGTCCCGCTGCCACGATCGACAGCCGGCTCTGCATGGACCCCGGTGGATAGATTTCCTGCCCGGCGCTGTAGTGCTGCAGGCGGGCGCGTCTGGCCAGGGAACGCCTGGCGGTCTCCGGCAGTCCGGCAAGCAGGGGGCAGGCGTCGAGAAATGGCAGCAGATCAGTCATCCGCCAAGTGTAAACAAGTTGACAGTGTTGCGGCGAGAGGGGTTCCAGAATGTAGCAAACCAATAACGACAAACACACAGTGATAGAGGGAGAAGCACAATGCTGGATTCCATACCGTCCCTGCAGGGCAGGGTCAGCGAGGAAGAATGGCAACTACGTGTCGACCTGGCCGCGGCCTACCGGCTGGTCGCCCATTACGGCTGGGACGAGCTGGTATTCACCCACCTGTCGGCCCGGGTGCCGGGTCCTGAGCACCACTTCCTGATCAATCCCTTCGGGGCCATGTTCGAGGAGATTACCGCGTCCAGCCTGGTGAAGATCGACCTCGATGGGGAGAAGGTGGATGACGGTCCCTTCCCGGTCAATCCCGCCGGTTTCACCATCCACAGTGCCATCCATGAGGCGCGCGAGGATGCGCAGTGTGTCATGCACACCCATACCACTGCGGGGGTGGCGGTAGCGGCGCAGAGCGAGGGTCTGTTGCCGATTTCCCAGCAATCCCTGTTCCCGCTGTCCGGTCTCGCCTATCACGACTACGAGGGGATCGCCGTGCGTGAGGACGAAAAAGCCCGGCTGGTCTCGGACCTGGGCGATGCCAATTTTATGATCCTGCGCAACCATGGTCTGCTGACCTGCGGACCGAGCGTTGCCGATACTTTCCTGTCGATGTTTATCCTGCAGCGTTCCTGTGAGATCCAGGTGGCGGCACTGGCCGGCAACCAGCGCCTCACGCCGGTGCCGCAGCCTATCCTCGACAAGATCCTTGGCGAGGGCGACAGGGTCACCAGCAGCCAGGGTGGTAAGCTGATCTGGCCCGGCCTCCTGCGCAAGCTGGACCGTATCGACCCGAGCTATCGCGACTGAGGCCCGAGTTCATGGAACAAAAAGTACAGGAACATGCCCGGTTCGCCGACATGGAAAACGGCACTGCGGAGGACTGGAAAATAATCGCCGACGCCTTCGGGGATTTTGCCCGGGGGTTACCGGATCGGATCATTGCCCACCTGAAACTGCTGGATGGTGATTTTGGCGGCTTCCCGGTGGATCGCCTGACCCATTGCCTGCAGGCCGCGACACTGGCCTACCGAGACGGCAAGGATGAGGAGTATGTGGTGTGCGCGCTGCTGCACGATATCGGGGACACGCTCGGTAGCTACAACCATGCCGATGTGGCCGCCGTTTTGCTGGAGCCGTTCGTCAGCGAGGCCAACCACTGGATGATCAAGCACCACGCGGTTTTCCAGGGCTACTATTTTTTCCACTACCTGGGCATGGATCGTAACCTGCGCGAGCAGTACCGCGAGCATCCCCATTACCAGCGTACCCTGGAGTTCGTGTCAAAGTACGATGCCCCGGCTTTCGACCGGGAGGCCGAGACCCTGCCGCTGGAATTCTTTGAGCCCATGCTGCGGCGAGTGTTCGCCCAACCGCGGAAATCCCTCTACAAAAAGGCGATGGAAGAAGCCTCCTGACCGATGTCCGTCCGGGGTTGCCGGGCGGCCATCACCTGCTATTTTCCCAGTTCGAACAGGGCCATGGACTCGACGTGTGTGGTCTGCGGGAACATATCCATGACGCCGGCCCTCTGCAGGCGGTAGCCCAGCTTTTCCAGCTCAGCGGCATCGCGGGCCAGGGTTGCGGGGTTGCAGGAGACATAGAGCACCCTGCGCGCCTTGAAGCGGGCCAGTTCCCGTACCACCTCGATCGCGCCGGTGCGCGGCGGGTCGATCAGGATCTTGTCGAAGCCGGCCCTGGCCCAGGGCTTCGCGGTGATATCCCGGGTCAGGTCCGCTGCGTGGAAGGCGACGTTACCCAGGCTGTTTGCTGCCGCATTTTCCCGTCCGCGCGCCAGCAGCGATGCATCCCCCTCTACGCCTACCACCTCTTCGGCATGGCGCGCCAGCGGCAGGGTAAAGTTTCCCAGTCCACAGAACAGGTCCAGCACCCGCTCGCCGGGCTGGATATCCAGCAATTCCACGGCTCGCTCTACCATCTGCCGGTTGATGTCGAAGTTCACCTGGATAAAGTCCAGCGGGTGGAAGCCTATCTCCAGGTTGAATGCCGGCAGCCGGTAATGAAGCCGCTCGATACCGGCCTGCGGCCAAACCCGGTGCACGGTGTCAGGTTCTCCGGGCTGCAGGTAGAGGTGGAAACCTGTTTTCCGGGCCAGTGCCAGCCACAGCTCCAGGTCTTTCTGTGGCAGGGGTTGCTGGTGGCGCAGGACCAGCGCGGTGGCATCCTCGCCGATGGCCACCTCCAGGTGGGTGAAGCCGGCGCGACTCTCACAGGCCCCGATCAGTTGTGTGAGCGCGGGCAGGTGCCGGGCAAAGTCATCCGGCATAATCGGGCATTCGCTGATGGGGGTGAGCTGGTTGGAGCGCTTTTCCCGGAAGCCCAGCACGATGCCGCGGCTGCGCGATGCGCGGATTCCCAGTCGCGCCTTGCGCCGGTAGCCATAGGGAGCCGCAACCAGCGGCGGCAATGTCTCCGGGACACTGATGCCACCGAAGCGCTGTAACTGGTCCAGCAGAATCTGTTGCTTGGCCTGGATCTGCGCCGCCGGTTGCATATGTTGCAGGGCGCAGCCCCCGCAGTCTTCAAAATGCCGGCAGCGCGGTGCACAGCGATTGGCGGAGGCCTCGATCACTTCCACTGCGACGCCCTCGGCAAATTTCGAGCGGCTGGCGGTATAGCTGAGCCGCACGGTTTCCCCCGGCAGCGCGTTGTCCACAAACACGGTTTTGCCACGGACACGGCCGATGCCGCGCACTTCGTGGCTGAGTCGTTCAATTTCCACCGTCGGGGTGCCGGCCGGCAGGCGCGGGCGCCGTCTCTTCATGTTGTATACCGCTGGTTCATTTCCATTGGGGTTGCGGGCGCAATGATAGGCAGCGCATGGGAAGCTGTCACGGTCGTGGATGTGACTGGCCGGGCTGCTCCGGTACACGGGCCAGCAGCAGCCCTCCGGCGACAAATAGCAGGATCAGTGCCAGCATGGAGTAGCGAGCATCCCCGAACCAGGCGCCAAACAGGCCAAACAGGGGCGGGCCAATCAATGCCGCGAATTTTCCCATCAGGTTGTAGAAACCGAAGAACTGGCCGCTCTTTTCCGCGGGAATAAGCTGGGCGTAAAGCGAGCGGCTCAGTGCCTGCACGCCTCCCTGGACCAGTCCGATCAGGACAGCGATGGCAAAGAACTCCCACGGGGACCGGATAAAGGCCCCCCAGCTACAGACGAGGATGTAGACACCCAGGCCGATATAGATGCCGCGCCGGGCACCGATGCGCGCGCCAAGGTAGCCGAAGGCAACAGCGGCCGGGAAACCCACGAACTGCACCAGCAGCAGCGCCAGGATAAGGTGAGAGCGCTCGAACCCCAGGGCGCGTCCATAGGCCACCGCCATCCTGATTACTGTGCCGACCCCGTCAATGTACAGCCAGTAAGCCAGCAGGAATAAGGCCACCGGCCGGTAATCCGGTAGCATGCGCATTGTGATACGCAGCTGGGTGATGGCCTGGCGCCAGGCTGGCTCGTTGCCGCCGGCGAGCGGTTCCGGTTCCGGAACCCACAGTAGTAGAGGCAGGGAGAACAGCGCCCACCAGAGTGCGGTCACCACAAATGCGGACAGCGCCGCGGCGGTGCTGTCGCTAAAGCCAAACAGTTGTGGCTGCAGTGCCGCTGCAACGCAGCCGAGATAGAGCAGCCCGCCCCCCAGGTAACCGAGCCCGAACCCCAGCCCGGATACCGTATGCCAGCGCGATGGCGGCGCTACATACACCAGCAGGGAGTCGTAGAGGAGGTTACTGCCGAGAAAACCGACCGTGGCACAGACGAACAGCAGCGATGCCGCCAACCACTCGCCACCGGGGACCGAGCCGAGTAGCGCGGTCGCCAGCATGCCACACAGAGCGAACAGAAACAGCAGGCGCTTGTGCGCACCGGCGCGATCCGCCACTGCCCCCAGGAACGGGGCGGTGACGGCAATCACCAGCGAGGCCGCGGCGTTGGTCCAGCCCAGGCGCAGGTTTGCCGCCTCGGCAGTGACGCTGGCGTTCCAGTAATCCTGGAACAGGAGGGGGAAAAAGCCGGCCAGCACCACAGTGGCGAAAGCGGAATTGGCCCAGTCGTAAAACGCCCAGCTCCAGACCCGGCGCCGATCGCTGGCGAGGGGTGGCTGACTGGCCACAGGCACAATTAACCCCGCATCACCACTTGAGCCGAAGGCCTACTATTATCGCGGTGCTGACACTGTCACCGAAGTTTTCCAGGCTACTGGACAGGTTGAGTTCGCCGTAGACCGAGCAATGATCACCGCACTCTTCGTAGGAGGCTCCCATTGCCAGGGTCCCATACCAGTCGTCCGGTTCCTGCTCCAGCAGGGTTTCCGATACGGTCACCCCGGTTTCGTCACCGATGTTGTAGATGACACTGGGCGTAAAATAGAGGCTGTAGCGCTCCAGCTCCCGAGTGCCGAACATATCAGTGCCGGCCTTGCGGCGCGACACCCGCTCCTCGAAGGCGGCGCCCAGTCGGATACTGAAGCCGCCATTGTCGACATCGGTGACGTGCACATCGTACACATCGCGAAAATCGTCGGCGTCCTCGTTGCTGTAATTCATCTGTAGTTGCGGGGTGACGGAATAGTGGTCGCATAGCTTGAAGCTACGGCCTGCCTCGACGGAAAACCCGTACCCGAATGCATCGCGATCCTCGGGCAGCTGCCGCAGTCCCCGGGCACGGAGGTCAGACTGGAACCAGTTTAAGTAGAGCTGGGAGTCGGCATAGGTGCCGTCGGTCCCATACCAGGTGAAAGTGCCGGTAACACCGAACTGTTCAGTGTCGATTTTACCGTTACCAAAAAAAGACGTGACGTCGGTGTCAGCTTCACCGTAATGCAGGGCAATGCCGGCGATGGGAGCGCGACCGTAAATACTGTAGTGAAGCGGGGCATCGAAACCCAGTTGGACCAGCCAGCGATCCTGCTCCCATTCGCTGGACGTGGTGGAGAAACCCGGCAACTCGTCCGTGTAGCGTGCCTCAGCGCGGATCCACGGACCGCCACCGTCGATGGTGCGCTCGAGTGAGTCCACGTAATCGCAGCTTCCCACATCCCAGTGGCTGGTGCCCATCCAGAAGCGATTGCCCAGTCGCTGGCGCAGGGTCGGTGCGCGGTTAAGCGAGCGCAGCACCTGGGCATAGGATTCATAGATCACGGCGCCGGGCTGCCAGCGCGACCGCTCCTCTACCGAGCTGCCGCGGGGAAATTCCAGGGATGAGCGCAGGTACCAGTTGCCATCCTGTGGATCCGACAGGGCATTGTGATGCAGGGTATAACCGTAGGCTCCGGCAATCACCGCCGGCGGACCGTCGCGGCTGACGTAGTCGCCGTCCAGTACCAGTGCATCACCGGGGGAATCCCCCCCTACCTCAACGATACGAATACCGTCACCTGTGGTCAGGGCACCCAGCCCGCCGAGATTCTTGACCCGTACCGTGGTGCGGCCGGAAAGGCTGTTTTCGATGCGTAGCAGGTCGGCTGCGGATGTATCGGTATTGAGTTGTGCATCGAACCACAGGCGACCATTGCGGCCGACGAAGCTGCCGTAATCACCGTCACTGTTGCGTACCACTGAAACGATATCGTAACGATCATTCTGCAGGTTCACGGTACCCGCATTGGCAATGTTGCCGATCAGTGTGAATTCGGCGGGATCGAATTCCACCAGCCCGCCCCAGAAGACATCCAGCCCCAGGTGGTTTCCGTCGACAAAGCCACCGCCCACCTCCAGACTGCCGACAAAGATCATCTTGGAACTGCCCTGTACGCCGATGCGCTCCCAGTTGCGCAGCAGGCTGCCATCCACGGTGTGGTCGAGCTTGAAAAGCAGGAAGTCGATATCGCCATCTTCAGCGCTGTAATCGTCGCCACCATCGAGCACCGCCTCGCCCTCGTAGGCGTAGGCATCCATCTCCAGTGTGTCGGAGCCCGTACCACCGCGGAACTCGAAGATTACCCCCTCATCCCAGTAAAAGAAGTCGTCACCGGCACCAGCGTCCAGAAATTCATAGATCAGGCCGCCGTCGAGAAGGATGTTGTCGTTTCCGTCACCGGTATGGACCCTGAATGCGAGCCCATCGAGCACCTCGACGGTGTCATCCCCGGCGCCGGTATCGATGCCGCCGCCTTCGAGGAAGTCGCCCACATCGGAAGCGCGGCTGTTGAGGATAACGGTATCGCGACCGGCGCCAGTGAGCACGCTGCCCTCGATCACCGCTCCCAGTATATTGACCTGGTCGTCCCCGTCCCCGGCATCCACGGTGTTAATGGTGCCGCCCAGCAGGTCCAGGGTGTCATTTCCCTGCAGGGAGGAAACGTCGGCACCCTCGGCATCATTTTCCTCGTCGCAGGTGATCAGGTCGGGTCCGGCGGTGCCGATATTACCGGGGGTGCAGGTAGCCCAACTGCCCTGTGTTGCGGCGATCAGTCCCAGTGCCAGCAGCGACTGGCTGAAAAAACGGGGCACCCGGGAATCCCGCTTGCCTGGTGGAATGCCTTGTGCCGGTTGGGTTTGCTCGATCACCGATATACCTGTCGTTATGTGGATTCCGGGGCGCCGTTGGGAGCAGGCGTTGCGTGGACGCTGGAACGCGGGTCCGGATGATCCCTAGAATTTGTAACCGATCGCGAAATTCACCACCCAGGGGTCGTAGTCAAAGTCGGAGTAGAGACGGTTGTTGCCGCGCCGGGTGCGGTAGCGGACGACGGCGTTGGTGTCCGACTCGAAGTAGATCACAGCGAGGTTCAGCAGCAGCGGTACGTCCCTCATCGGTGTGTAATCCACACCCAGCTGTCCTGCGGCCCCCCAGGAATGGCCGAGGGTCAGGGTGGCGGGTCCGGTCGCGAGTCCCTCATCCACCAGGTAATTGGCGAAGTCCTCGTCGAGACGGTCGTCGTGGTAATCGGTGTAATTGACGCCCAGGCCAATGTAAGGACGTGCCAGGCAGGAGGCGTCCAGTGGATACCAGTTTAAGAAGGCGTTGGAGGAGGTCGCCTCAAATTTGCCCAGGTCAATGGAGTTCCTGCCCGGGTATACATAGAAGTTACTCAGGTTAACGTCATACTCCGCCCCGTCGATATACATCAGCTCGATACCCCAGTGCTCCATGGGGCGCCAGGCGGCAGAGATATGCCAGGTGGTCTCGCTATCGAACTCCCAGCGTGTCCGGTACAGGTCGAATGACTGGAGTACTGCAAACTTGAGCTGGCTGGAGCGATCCTCGGGGTGAATATAGGAGCCGCCCACACGGACCAGGAAATCTCCCCAGTCGATACGGTGCCATTCCTCCGGCCGCTCGGGGATGGTGGATTCCCCCGACGGTCCGGCATTGGCCCCCAGGGGGGGCAGGAGAATGGCAGCGAGCAGGGCATGGCAAATTTTCATTACGGGCTCCATCCGGGGAACGTCAGACTTATTGGTTTCCGGCCGGGTGCGCGCAGCCCGATTCACGATTGCCTGGATCTTGCGGGTACCGGTGGTTTGTCGATCAGTTTGTTCCGGTCAGGCAATGGACTGCCGCCACTGAACATTTACATTAGCACGCGGATTTCACCCTGCAGGTTACGGGAGGAATCCCGCGCTGCCAGTTGCAGGGGAGAACAGACGGGAGGGATCTGCCGGCGGGCCGGCAATAAAAAAGCCCCGCAGGGCGGGGCTTTGGGGTTGCGTTGCTCCGGTGCTTACCAGATCGTGACGCGGTCCTCTTCCGGCAGGTACATCTTGTCGCCCTCTTTCACCTCAAATGCGGTGTAGAAGCCGGAGATGTTCGGCAGTACGCCCAGCACCCGGTACTTCTTCGGGGAATGCGGGTCGGTTTTCAGTCGGTTGCGCAGTGCCTCGTCCCGGGTCTTGCCGCGCCATACCTGGGCCCAGCCCATGAACAGGCGCTGGTCGCCGGTAAAGCCGTCGATCACCGGTGCTTCTTTACCCTCCAGCGACATTTTGTAGGCCTTGTGTGCAATACCCAGGCCGGACAGGTCGCCGATGTTTTCACCGAGTGTCAGTTCACCGTTGATGTGGTCGCCCTCGAGGGGTTCGAATGAATTGTACTGGTCGACCAGTTTACCGGTGAGCTGCTCAAAGTTGGCGCGATCACTGTCGGTCCACCAGTTATTCAGGTAACCCTGGCCGTCGTACTTGCTGCCCTTGTCGTCGAAGCCGTGGCCGATTTCATGGCCGATCACGGCACCGATGCCACCGTAGTTGACGGCGTCCTCAGCTTCCATGTTGAAGAAGGGCGGCTGCAGGATGGCGGCCGGGAACACGATCTCGTTCATCGGTGGGTTGTAGTAGGCATTCACCCGCTGCGGGTTCATATGCCACTCACCGCGATCGATAGGCTGGCCCAGCTTGCCGCGCTCGTAGGCGTTCTCGAATGCGCGCGCTGCCATAACGTTGCCCACCAAGTCGTCGGGCCTGACTTCCAGGGCGCTGTAGTCGCGCCACTCATCCGGGTAACCGATCTTGGTGGTGAAGTTTGCCAGCTTGTCCAGGGCCTGCTTCTTGGTTTCCTCGCTCATCCAGTTGAGGGATTCGATGGAATCGCGGTATGCGGCCTTGAGGTTGTCCACCAGTTCCAGCATACGGGCCTTGGCTTCCGGCGGAAAATGCTTCTCCACGTAACGCTTGCCCACCAGTTCGCCTGCGGTACCGTTTACGAACTGTACGCCGCGCTTCCAGCGCGGTTCCATTTCAGTTACCCCGCGCACCGCCGTGCCGTAGAAATCAAACCGGGCCTGTGCCAGTTCGCCGTGCATGTAAGGAGCCACGGAGGTCAGCAGTTTGATCTTCAGGTAGCGCTTCCAGGTGGCCAGGTCGGTGTCGGCAATCACCTGGTTGGCAGCTGCGAAATAGTCGGGCTGGCCGACAATCACGCTGTCGAGTCCTGCCAGGCTCGCTTCCGGGAGGTAGGCCTCCCAGTTGATCGCCGGCATAAGCTCGGCCAGTTCCGCCAGGGTCTTCTTGTTGTAGGTCTTGTCCGGGTCGCGGTTGTCGACGCGCGTCCACTGGTGCTCCGCGAGGCTCTTCTCCAGCTGGTAGATGGTCTCGGCACGGGCCTCAGCCTCGGCCAGGCCGGCGATCTGCTGGACCTTCACCAGGTAGTCCCGGTAGGCCTGTTGCAGTTTCTGGCCCTTCTCGCTGTCGTCAAAGTAAGAGTCACGATCGGGCATGCCCAGGCCGGATTGCCAGAAATAGGCGGTGTAGGACTCGACGTCCTTCACGTCCTGGTTGATGAACACACCGAACGGAGCATCGAAACCGATACTGTCGGCGTAGGCAAAGTAGCGGGCCAGCTGGTCGCGATCCTCGATCGCATCGATCCTGGCCAGCTCGTCGGCGATCGCCTGCATGCCCAGTTTCTCCACGCGTTCTTCATCCATAAAGCTGTTAAAGAGCGCTCCAATCTTCTTGGCCTCCGGCGTTTCCGCATGCTGTCCGGCTTCCTCGATCAGGGCCTTGACCCGTTCGGTGCTCAGTTCGGCCAGCTGGTCGAAGGTACCCCAGCGGGACTTGTCGGCAGGAATCTCGGTCTTCTCCATCCAGCCGCCATTGACGTAGGCGAAGAAGTCGTCCTGTGGGCGGACTTCGGTGTTCATGGCTGCCAGGTCAATACCGGAGCCGAGTTCGGCTTGCCGGGAGGTCGTTGTCTCGGCGACAGCCTGCGCCCCTTCGGTGGCGGCCTGCTGCCCGGAGGTGGTGCTCTCCGGCTTGGAGCAGCCGGCTACCGCGCCGGCAATGGCGAGTGAAAGAATCAGTTTTTTCATACTACGGCCTTTCTCGGTCTAGTTATTCCGGTCGGATAGTAAACTTTGGCGTCACAGGCGGGCAACCGGCCTGCGGCCAGCAGTAGCCCCTGAGCGATGTGCAGAGGTGGTTCGGCTGAAGGCGGGGAATGAAAAAGCCCCGCACGGGGCGGGGCTCTGGAGATGTGTGAGGCCTGCTGACCTGTCAGTCCGGCAGCCGGAAGGTGATCGGCACGGAGAACTCGTAGTCGTTCTTGGCCAGTGCCGGCGGTACCTTGGGGTAGGGCGACGCGGACTTGATCGCCGATACCGCCGCCCGGTTGAGGTCGTTGAAGCGGGATGCCTGGACAGTCTGGACATCGCGTACGCGCCCCGCCTGGTCGATGGTGACGCGGATACGAATGCTGCCTTCCTGGTTCCGTTCCAGTGCCCGCTGGGGGTACTGGAGGAAGTCATAGGTGTGTCGCAGCAGCATGGAATGGTAGATCTGGCGCGCCAACAGGACATCGGCAGTCAGCGGCTGGTCCTCTTCTTCCTCTACCTCCTGGGCCGCCTTGCGCGCGGGCTTGGGCTGCGGACGCGGCTGGGCCGGCTCGGGCTTGCTGGCCGGTGCCGGTTGCTGTGTCGCCGGCGCCTTCGGCTTGGCGACCGAGGCGAGGGAGGGCGGCGGGATATTGGCTGCTACCTTGGGCTTAGAGGGCTTGGGCTTTTCGGTCTCGGGCGTGGAGCCGGACTCTGCCTGTTCCTCTTCCTCGCTGTTCTCTTCATTGGCTTCGCTGAGTTCGAGGACCCTGGCATCCGTGGGCTCCAGCAGTTCGTACCGGCCCAGCAGGCCCGAATCAACGTCGCCTGCGGCCAGCAGGCCCTCGCGGAATTCTGTGGAGGGCGGTACCGGTCCGACCCATGAGCGCAGCAGGGTAGTGAAGAACTTGCGATCCTCGATCCTGCCCAGCTGGATCCCGTTCAGGCTCACCGTGCTGGCTCCGGAAGCGCCGTCAAAGTCGATCCGCAGCTGGTCCCCTTTCTTCAGGCGCCCGGAAAACAGGTTGGCGAAGGTAACCATGTTGTCGGCCTGGGCGGATAGCGAGCTGCCACTATTGTTGATGGCGATCGCTTCCATCCACTGGTTGCGCAGGCGACGCGCAGACAAACTGTCGGCGACCACCCGGATTTCCAGGCGGCGGGTGGTGTTCTCATCCAGGATCACGCCGGCGCTGTCGGCAAGTGTGTCGGAATAGACAGCAGCAATGTAGCGATCCTTGTTAAATTGTTGTTCAAGTGCAAGGCCGTTCAATAACGGTGCAGCGCTGGCGGACACTGCCGCGGCAAACACCATTACAGCGGTGATGAATTTTAACGATTTCATTTTATTTTGGTGTCTGTCTTTCCGGATGGGATTAATCCGTAGGATAGGTTACTTTACGCTCTCCTCCCCCGAAGCGCGTTGCCCGGTAAAAATTTTGTCCTACTGGATGCGTCGAAAAACGTCCCGGTAGTACAAACCCTTCATTTAGTCCGGACTGTTCCTAACTCTACTTCAACTGCAATGGAGTTCAAGCCTAAAACGGGTAGAATGTCTCGTTTTTCCGAAAATGCACTTGCAACAGGGAGACAGTGGTCATAGGGCCGGTACAATCGGGACGAGCCGGATAGTGTTCCTCAGTGAGGAGAGCCCCGTAAAAACGGATTGGACTTCGCGGGAAATATACCCGCCCTGATGAAATTTTCGGCATGGGCGCCCCGGCGCGCCTGTAACACACAAAGCCATAACGCGATCCAACAGATTTCTTTTGCAAATAACCCGATGGATATAAAACCTCTCAGTGACTACCCCCGGGAGGCGGTGGACCGCCTTCTCAGTGTCATTCATTTGTTTCGTGACATTCGTGCGGCCAGCGACTGGCAGTATGACGTCGTGCTGCAGCGCTCGCGCCTGGTTGGGCTCGCCCCGGGGGAGTCTCTGCTGGCGGAAGGAGATGTGGATCAGTGGGTTTATTTCCTGCTGCGCGGCGAGCTGAACGTCCACATAGATTCCGATGACGACGATAGCCTGGCTGCAGGCCGGCCGTTGGCGGTAATCCGGCCGGGCGAGGTGTTCGGGGACCTGTCGATGTTGCTGGCGGAGCCACGGACAGCCAATGTCAGCGCGGCGCCGACCAGCCGGGACACCCAGGTGCTAGGGGTCGACTGTACCCTCTTCGGTGACCTGGATGACTTCTCGCTCCTGCATCTCTCCACCAAGCTGATTTTTTACCGGAATATGGTGCACTCGCTGCGCTGGAAACTGGAAGTATACCGTTCCAAGTATCCGGATCATGAGCTGGCTGACAGCCATCGCCGGGTCAAGCTGTATACCGGTCCGAAGAACAGCCGCGACGAGCTGAAGGCCCTCGCCGACCAGGCTCGTGCCCTGGCGCGATTCCTGCTCGACTGGAATGCCGAATTCGGCAGTGGCCAGCTGATGGATGAGGAATCCGACATGTCCGATTTCCTCGAATCCATGCTTTCCTGATCTGAATCCCCTCCGGCGGGGTATCAATTGGCGGGTTCCCCCGCCATTGTACTCCGCTCCTGGCCTTCCCGACCGGCCGCGCTATCTCAGGGTCATTTTCCGGGTGTATTCTGGAATCGTGCGGGTGGCGCTTGTGATTTTCGCATTCCGGCAGACTTTGCGCTGGTGGTGGCCCCTATACTCCAGCTCCCGTTTCGGGAACCTGCGCATGCGTGTTAATCAAATTTTTTAGAAGGATGGGTTTGGGTAATGAGTTCCTTGTCTGATATCTGGCGCCGGAAGAATTACCGGATCGCGCTGGGCGTCGCGGCGGCGGCGCTGCTGTGGCTGGCGAGCGGCCTGCTCGATTCCGGTGAGCAGGAAGAGTCGCCTGCTGGCCGTGCTGGCGCCGGCGGGGAAATGGCACCGATCAGTGTGCGGGCCCGCCGGCTGGAGGCCCGGCCCTACACTACCCGGGTGACCGTCAATGCCCATACCGAGGCCAATCGAAGCGTGCGGATGCGCGCTGAACTCGATGGTGTGGTGGCGAAGCTGCCAGTCGAGGAGGGGCGGGCAGTGGAGAAAGGAACGGTGATCTGTCGCCTCGAGGCCGAAGATCGCCCACAGCGCCTGGAACGTGCGCGCGCCGCCCTGCGCAAGGCCGAGCTGGACTTTTCAGGTTCCCAGCGGCTGCGCAAGAAGGGCTTGCAGTCCGAGACTGAACTGGCGCAGCAGGAAGTGGCGCTGGCCAACGCCCGGGCCGAATACGAGCGCGCCCGTGTGGAAATGGACAACCTGGAGATCCGGGCCCCCTTTGCCGGCGTGATCAACCGCCGGGCAGTGGAACTGGGGGATTACATCCGCCGCGGGGAGGAATGCGCAACCCTCCTCGACCTGGACCCCATCCTGGTGGTAGGCGAGGTTGCCGAGGGAGAGGTGGGCAGCCTGGTCCCGGGCGCGCCGGCGGTTGCGGAACTGCATCGGGGCCGGGTAGCGAAGGGGCGCCTGCGCTATGTGAGCCAGGAGGCACACGCGGTGACCCGCGCCTACCGGATCGAGGTGTCGGTGGATAACAGCGACGGCGAACTGCGTGCCGGGCTCAGCGGCCAGCTGGCCCTGCCCACCGGTGAGGTTCAGGCACACCTGATCAATTCCTCGTTGCTGACGCTGGACGACCGGGGCGAACTCGGGGTGCGCCACCTGGACAGCGAGAACCGGGTACAGTTTTCCAATGTCCAGCTGGTCGGGGACGGGAGCGAGGGGGTCTGGGTGACCGGGCTGCCCCGGGAAACCAACCTGATAACCGTGGGCCAGGAATATGTCACCGCCGGGCAGGTGGTGGCAGTAGAGCAGGAGCAGGGGCAATCGGCCCTGCCACCCCCCGAGCGGGATTCCGGCCTGCCGGCTATGCAGCAGGTGGCGGATCCGGTCGGCGAAGACGGGGACGGGGGCCGCCCATGAGTATTCTCGACAGCGCAGTGTCCCGCGCGCGCAGCACCATCAGCCTGATGCTGCTGGTGGTACTGGTGGGGATCGTCGCGCGGCAGATGATGACGATCGAGACAAATCCGGAAGTGAATCCGCCGTTTGTGATCGTGCAGGTGCGCCATGAGGGGATTTCGCCCGAAGACGGTGTGCGCCTGCTGGTGCGCCCGCTGGAGCAGGAAATCCGGGCGCTGGAGGGTGTGCAGGAAATGATTGCCACCGCACGTGAGTCCCTGGCTTACCTGGTGGTGGAATTCGATACCGCAATCCCTGTCGATGAGGCGCTCGACGAGGTGCGCAATGCCGTTGACCGGGCAAAGGCGGAACTACCGCGGGATGCCGATGAACCGATTGTGGAGGAGGCGGCGGCACAGCCGTTTCCGGCGATCGTCGTGACGCTGGCGGGCGAGGGTGTCGGGGAGCGGGTCCTGCTGCAGACGGCACAATACCTGCAGCGCCGGATCGAGAATATCAGCGAGGTCCTGAGTGCGGATTTGCGCGGCAACCGCGAAGAGGTGGTGGAGGCCCTCATCGACCCGGTGCGGCTCGAGCACTACCAGATCACCAGTGGCCAGCTGATCAATGCCGTGGTGGGCAATAACCTGCTGATTCCCGCCGGGGAACTGATGACCGAGCGCGGGCGTTTTTCGGTCAAGGTGCCGGGGCTGATTGAGACCGCCCGCGACGTCTATGAGATCCCGGTAAAGTCCTCCCCGGACGGTGTCGTCAAGCTGGGTGAGGTCACGGATGTGCGGCGCACTTTCAAGGACGCCTCCAGCTACACCAGCGTCAACGGGCGTCCCGGCCTGGCGATCAACGTGGAAAAGCGCAACGACGCGAGTTCGGTCGCACTGGCGGATCGCGTGCGCGAGGTAGTCAATGCAGAGCTCGACAGCCTGCCCCGTGGTGTGGAAGTGAACTTTGTCTTTGACCAGTCACGGTTTGCCCGCGATATGGTCAGCGAGATGGAGGGCAATATCCTCACGGCGATGTTGCTGGTCATGATTATCGTGGTGGCGGCACTGGGGCTGCGTTCGGGCCTGCTGGTGGGCCTGGGGATTCCGTTCTCGCTCCTGTTCGGCTCGATCATCACCTGGTACCTGGGTTTTTCATTCAATTTCATGGTCATGTTCGGCATGCTGCTGGCGCTGGGCATGCTCATTGATGGCTCCATCGTGATCACCGAGTACGCCGACCGCAAAATGGCCGAGGGCATGTCGGCACGGGTTGCCTACACCCTGTCGGTGCGGCGCATGTTCTGGCCGGTGGTGGCCTCCACCGGCACAACCCTGGCGGCATTCCTGCCGATCATGTTCTGGCCCGGCGTGGTGGGCGATTTCATGCGCTACCTGCCGGTTACTGTCTTTGCGGTATTGGCAGGATCGCTGCTGTATGCGCTGTTCTTTGCCCCGGTGCTGGGCAGCCTGTTTGGCAAGGGCAACCTGGACAGCCGCACCCAGCAATACCTGAAACAGTTGGAGAGCGGCCAACCCACGGAACTCACGGGCATTACCGGGACCTTTGCGCGAACCCTGGACGCCATTGTGCGACGGCCACTAATGGCTTTTTTCGGTGCCGTGGCGACACTGGTTGGCATTGTTGTTGCGTATGGTTCTTTCGGGGCCGGGGTTGAGTTTTTTACCGATACCGAAGAGCAGTACGGCAATGTGGAGGTACGCGCACAGGGGAACCTGTCAGTTGCCGAGCAGCGTGCCCTGGTGGCGGAAGTGGAGCAGGCTGTACTGGAGGTGCCCGAGGTGCGGATTGCCTATACCGCGGTGGGATCTGGTGGCCTGTCGGGCAATCGCGACCGCGCCCCGGACCAGATCGCCAATATGCTGGTGGAGCTCTACCCGGCGCAGCAACGTGAGCGGCGCAGCCGCGATATATTTGCCGACCTGCGCGCTCGCACCGCCAATTTCCCCGGTATCAAGGTGACGGCCAACGTATTTGAGGGGGGGCCGCCGATCGGCAAGGACATCGTGCTGGAATTGCGCGGTCGCGACTACGACCAGTTACTGGCGGAGACCCGGCGACTGCACCGCGCGCTGGAGAACGATTTTGATGGCTTGCGGGATATCGTCAATACGGCGCCCCTGCCGGGCATCCAGTGGGAAGTGACTGTGGACCGGGCGAAAGCGGCCCTCTACGGTGCCGACCTCACCGAGGTGGGCCGCGCGGTGCAACTGGTGACCACCGGTGTGCGGGTGGCGGAGTACCGGCCGGACGACAGTAACGAGGAAGTGGATATCCGCATCCGTTACCCGGAGCGGGCGCGCGGAATCGCCGCCCTGGACCGGCTCAAGGTGAACACACCCGGGGGCACAGTGCCGGTGAGCAGCTTTGTCGCTACCGAGGCGCGCCCCAAGGTGGATAAGATCGAGCGGATCAACGGTATAACCCGCATGCAGATCAAGGCGGATGCCGAGGAGGGCGTGCTGGCCGACGACAAGGTGAAGGAAATCCGGGCCTGGCTCGAGGACAACCCGGTACCCGCGGACGTCGAATTGCTGTTTCGCGGTGCCGATGAGGAACAGAATGAGTCGCTGGCTTTCCTGGGGGTGGCATTCCTGTTGTCGTTGTTCCTGATGTTTATCCTGCTGGTGACGCAGTTCAACAGCTTTTACCAGTCCCTGTTGATACTGTCCTCGGTGATTATGTCCACCATCGGTGTACTGCTGGGCCTGCTGCTAACCCAGACCACATTCAGTGTGATCATGACCGGTGTCGGCATTGTCGCCCTGGCCGGGATCGTGGTGAACAACAATATTGTACTGATCGATACCTACAATTTCGTGCGCAGTAACGAGCCAGCCCTGTCACCCGCAGCGGCGGCGGTGAAAGCTTCGGCGCAGCGACTGCGCCCGGTCTTCCTGACGACGGCCACCACGATCCTGGGGTTGTTGCCGCTGGCCCTGGGGGTGAGCGTCGATATGCTGGGCCGGGATATAGTGGTGGGCGGGGTAATCGCCTCCTTCTGGGTGCAACTGGCCAGTGCGATTGTCTATGGCCTTACTTTCTCCACCCTGCTCACGCTGGTGGTGACGCCAATCATGCTGGTGTTGCCGGGGCGCATTCGCGAGGGCCTTGCCGCCTTTTCGCCACCCGTTATTCGCGGTGCACAGTGGGGTGAGGATTAAAGGCCGGCAGGGGATGACCGTCCTCTGGACGGGACGGCCAGGGCCAGAAAATAAAATAGGGAAAATCCAATATGGCGGATTCTCACTGGCCTGCTGCGGTGTCGGAGCGGGCACAGGCGCTACAGGCACAGCTGGAAGGTGAAATCCGGCAATTTATCGCCACGCACCGCTTGCCTGCGGCATTCATGCAACTTGTTGAAGACTATTACCTGCCACTGGCGGTATGGCTTGCCCGGCAGCAGCGCGACAGGGGAGGCCCTCTGGTGGTGGGACTATGCGGTGGCCAGGGATCGGGCAAGTCGACCCTGACCGCTTTCCTGCAGCTGGTCTGGCAATCCCTGGGCATCGAGAGCGCCGGCTTTTCCCTCGATGATATTTACCTGACGCGCGCCGAACGCCAGCAACTCGCCCGCCGGGTACATCCGTTGCTGGCGACACGCGGCGTACCCGGCACCCACGATGTGCAACTGGGTGTAGATACCATCGATCGCCTGACCCGCTTGCCCGGCGGGCAGGAGGTGCCAATTCCGCGCTTTGACAAGGCCACCGATGACCGGGCTCCGCGGGAAACCTGGTCATGCCGGCACTCGCCGGTGGATATCCTGTTGTTTGAGGGCTGGTGTGTCGGTGCGCTTCCCTGGCAGGACCAGGAAACTCCGGTCAACGAGCTGGAACGCTCAGAGGATCCCCGGGGGATCTGGCGCGACTACGTCCGCGCACAGCTGGATGGGCCCTACCGGGAGCTCTTTTCCCGGCTCCACCTGTTATTGATGTTGCGGGTGCCAGACATGGCCAGTGTGCTCGAGTGGCGGCGCCTGCAGGAGGAGAAGCTACGTGAGGCTACCGGTGGTGGAATGAGTGATGCGGAGGTGGAAAGGTTCGTGCAGCACTATGAGCGGGTGACCCGCACCCTGCTGGATGAAATGCCCCGGCGGGCGGATTGCGTCCTGGAGCTGGGTCGCGATCACCGGGTCTGCGGGTTGCGCCTGAACCAATAGTGCGCTGAGAGCCCGACCGAACATTACTGGAAAAGCAAAACCCCGGCCTGTGGCCGGGGTTTTGCATTGCGGGCAGGCCGGCGACGGCGTGCCGTAGTCTGCCTTACTTGGACTTGGGCGGACGGCCCGGGCCGCGCTTGGCGCCAGTCTTTTTGGTGGCAGTTTTTTTAGCTGCAGTCTTCTTGGCTGCGGCTTTCTTCGGGCGACCGGGACCGCGCTTGGCAGTGGCCTTCTTCTTGGTCGCTGCTTTTTTGGTGGCAGCCTTCTTGGTAGCAGCCTTCTTCGGGCGGCCAGGACCTTTTTTGGCGGCAGTTTTGGCCTTGGTCTTGGCCTTGGCGGCGGCCTTCTTGGCCTTTGCAGCAGCTTTCTTCTTGGCGGCGGCGGCCTTCTTCTTCTCTGCAGCAGCCTTCTTCTTGGCAGCAGCGGCGGCCTTCTTCTTCTCTGCAGCAGCCTTCTTCTTGGCAGCAGCTGCTGCCTTCTTGGCCTCGGCGGCGGCCTTCTTCTTGGCCTCAGCGGCGAGCTTCTTGGTAATGGCGGCCTCTTCCTTCGCTACAGCCTTGGCCACCTTGGCCGCCATCTTGTTGTCTTCCTTGATGGCAGCGAGCTGGGTCTTGGCCTCTTTGGCTGCCGCCTTGGCGTTGTCGGCGGCCTTCTTGGCCGCTGTTGCCGCAGAGCGGGCCGTGGCCAGCTGGGCTTTCTGGGCCGCGGTCTTTTTCTTGGCGCGGACTGTTTTCAGCTTGTTCTGGGCCGCAGCAGCTTTCTTGGCCGCTTTCTCAGCGTCCTTGGCCAGCTTGTCGGCAGCTTTTGCCGCGTCCTTCTCCTGCTTTTCGCGGGCTTTATCCAGTTTTGATTTCAGTGAAGTCAGTTCCGCTTGCAGCTTGGTAACATCACTGACCGAACCGGCAGATTTTTTACTTGCAGCCATAAAATATCCCTGTAATTAAATTTGTTTTGGACGAAAGAATTTCATCGCGCTAATTGCAGCGTATTTATATAATCAATTGCAAGTGTTTTTGGGCCAATATGACCTTTTATGGCTAAATTTAAGGGATTTTTTACTTTTATCGCGTTTGCCTGGCTCTGGGGCTGCGGTTTTTTTGCAATCGACCAGTGGATTGCCAGTGGAAAACTGGCCTGGCTGGGAACATTTCTCAGTGGCTGGGGCCTGCCCGGCTGGTTATTGTTGCGCTACTGGCGGCCAGAAAAATTCAGGGCAGACGAGCGCGAATCGGCGGGACTGACGGTAGTTTTGTCAGGGTTGGCAGTTGTATTACTTACCGACAGGGAAATTGGAAATGCCCTGTACTTGGCGCTGCTTAACCTGGGCCTGGTGCTGCTGTACCTTTTCCATTTTTCCTCGCTTCAGCATCCCCCCCTGCCGGAGCCCGGAGCGAAATTCCCCCCGCTGGTAACCGCCGATGGCAAAAAATTAGAGATTTCTGATTACCTGCGGCAACAGAATGTTTCCGGCGTGCTATTGGTAGTGCTGCGGGGAAGCTTCTGTGCCAGTAGCCGGGAATCGCTCGCGGAAGTGTCCAGCCTGGCGCCGGCACTGGAAAAACACGATGCGATGCTGTTGCTGGCATCAGCCGAACCGGAAGAGCACTGGTCCGCCCCCCGCCCCCCGAACGGGAGGCGGCAGGGCTATCTCAGCCTGGACATTGTGGCTCGGGAAAACCAGGCCTGGATAGAGGCCGGGGCGGTGCCCCTGTGGGTGAGGATCTTTGGCGTGAAGCGTGCGGGGCGCCGCTGGCGGGCCGGGATAGGTGCGGCCAGGCCATCCTGTTGGCTGCTTGACCGGGATGGCTATGTGCTGTGGCGATTTGTCCCGGATAATTATCGCAAGCCAGCGCCCGTCCAATTGCTGCGCAGCCAGCTGTCGCGCCTCGGCGACTGAGCCAGGCCGCACGCCTGTCGACAGTCGCCGTCACCGTCCCTGTTGCCAGGGGATGGCACCAGGGCGGCAGGTTAAAGGGGGCCGTAGGGAAGGTAGCGGTTGTCTGAGTGCTCGCGAATCCACAGCAACTGCTCGCGATCGAGTGCGGCCTTGCGCCGGCGCAGGGACTTTGCCAGTGGAATCACGGGCGACTCGGCGCCGCCATCCCAGCCCGACAGTTGCATCTCGGCCAGGGTAAAGAAGCGGATCAGGTTCCACACCTGTTCATTGTCGAGGGATTCGCAGGCTTCCAGCCACTGGCCGGCCGGCAGCCGCATCAGGGCCGATGCAGCCAGGTCATCCTGGCCCAGCGGGCCTGGCAACTGGTTGTTGTCCCGCACCGCGTCGATAAACCTTTCCAGTTGCGCGCGGTCTATGGCGACTTGTGCATCGCTGTTGCTTGCCGTGTCTTCCGGCTCCCAGGCACCAACGCTCATATGCGATCACCTCCTGATTTCGATATTTGAGTGGTAGCGCAGTATAACCGGGCAGCACGCTTTCGTCGGGGGGGGGATGAACCGGCCTTCGGGGGAAGGCTTGTGTCGCGCTGCCAAAATTGCGTAAATCAACCCTGGCCCGGGCCTCGCTACGGCCGGCCCCGGTTCCAAGCCGCTACCGACCAATAAGAGACACTATATAAGATGCAGTTTATTGCCCAACCCCTCCCGGCCAGGAAACGGGTGGCCCTGGTCGCCCACGACAATCGCAAGCAGGCACTGATCGACTGGTGCAACCGTCACAGGGCACTGCTGGAGCAGCACGAGCTGCTCGGCACCGGGACTACCGGGGCGAAGATCGAGTCCGCCACCGGTCTGCCGGTTGAGCGCCTGTTCAGCGGCCCCCTGGGGGGGGACCAGCAACTGGGGGCGAAGATCTGCCAGGGGGAGATCGACGTGCTGGTGTTTTTCTGGGACCCGTTCGAGCCCATGCCCCATGACCCGGACGTCAAGGCACTACTGCGGATCGCCGCGGTGTGGAATATCCCGGTGGCCTGTAACTCGAGCAGTGCCGATATGATGGTCCAGTCCGCCCTGATGGATACCAGCTTTGAGCGCGAGGTTCCGGACTACGAAAGCTACCTGTCGACCCGATAGTGCAATTTTTACCCAAAAAATGCTTTTGCCTGCCTGGAATAGACCTTAAGCGCTTGATTCAAAAGGATATTTTCCTTACGGTGAAGGTTTCACTTGCAAAGATGGGCATTTCGCGGCAATCTTGCCCCCCTGATCAGACCGGTCAATCCGGCGCCATTCGCATTAGATAATTGTACGGTGTTTTATGAGTAGACGACGCGGTAAGGCCGTAGAAGAGGAAAAAGCAGATATCGACCTGACGCCCATGCTGGACGTTGTGTTCATCATGCTGATCTTCTTTATCGTGACGGCGTCCTTTGTGAAGGAAAAGGCGCTGGATGTGAACGTGCCCGATCCGAATGAGACAGAACAGACTCCGCCGGATCCCGACAAGCAGAACATCCTGCTGACCGTGGATGCCAACGACGACATCTATATGGGCGCCAGCCGTGTTGACTCCCGCGCTGTCCGTGCCCGTATCGCCCAGCTGTTCGCCGAGAACCCGCAGGCGATTGTGATTGTACGCGCGCACAACAAGTCCAGTGCCGACACCTACGTCACCATCGCGGACGCGGCCAAGGAAGTGAATGCCGGTATCCAGGTTTCCCTGGTACCGTTCGAGGACTGAGGTCCCGGTTCACTGTCCGGAGTTGCTCCGGAAAGCAAAAAGCCAGCTTATGCTGGCTTTTTTTATGCCTGGCAGTTGCCCGGGGCAGCGCTGCGGTTGTCCGGCGCCGCAGCGCCGGCTTGCCCGGCCGGGACTAGAACTCGGAGCGAATTGCCCACAGGTCCGGGAATACCGGCCGGAACAGGGTGCTCTGCAGGTAGCCCACCCCGCTCGAACCGCCGGTGCCCATCTTCGCGCCGATGGTCCGCTCCACCATCTTTACGTGGCGGTAGCGCCACTGCTGGAGGGATGTGTCGATATCCACCAGTGCTTCACAGATCTCGCCTACCAGCGGGTCGTTGCGATAGACATCGATCAGCACCTTCTGCACCGCACTGGAGGGTTCTGCCACCTGGCTGAAGTCCCGCTTGAGCACGCTCTCTGGAATTGAATGCCCCTCCTTGGCAAGGAAAGTCACGAAGGCATCCCACAATGTTGGGGCCTCGAGGCGCTCTTGCAGGCGGGCGCGGTGCTCCGAGCCCCGGGGGTAGTTCTCCAGTTTCTTGGCATCCTTGGCTCCGTAGACGAATTCCAGCTCCCGGAACTGGAACGACTGGAAACCACTGGCGGTGGAGAGGCGATCACGGAAGGAGAGGAATTCCAGCGGCGTGAGGGTCTCGAGAATGTCCACCTGCTGGATCAGGGTCCGGTAGATGGCATCCACCCGCTTCAGGGTATGCAGGGCGCGGTACTTCTCCCCGGCATTGAAAAGGCCCATCAGGAAGTCCAGCTCGTGCAGCAACTGCTTGAACCACAGCTCATAACTCTGGTGGATCACAATAAACAGCATTTCATCGTGCTCGGGGCCGTCGGAAAGCGGCTGCTGGCACTTGAGTAGGTCGTCGACTTTAAGATAAGAGCTATAGGTTACGGTCATGGAATCTTTACTGCCTGTCTGTATTTTGATCAACGGCGAAACTTTGCTTTCTTTATGCGCCGCAGATCAAAACTAAAATTGCGGGAAAAAGCGTAATATTAGACACATTATAAGGTCTGGAGCGACTCGAATGAAAAACACCGCGCAAGATCTGCGAATCGACGGCGCCCGCCTGTGGGACAGCCTAATGGAGATGGCGCGTATTGGCGCCACACCGGCCGGTGGCTGCAACCGCCAGGCACTAACCGACGAGGACAGGGCCGGTCGTGACCTGTTCACCGAATGGTGCCGCGAGGCCGGCTGTGAGATCCGGGTGGACCGCATGGGCAATATCTTTGCCCGGCGGCCGGGCTCTGACCCGGACTTGCCACCGGTGATCACCGGCTCCCACCTGGACACCCAGCCCACCGGAGGCAAGTACGACGGTGTCTTTGGTGTCCTCGCCGGACTGGAGGTGATGCGGACCCTGGAACAACATGGACTACAGACACGCGCGCCCCTGGAAGTGGTGGTGTGGACCAACGAAGAGGGGGCGCGCTTCTCGCCTGCCATGATCGGCTCCGGGGTCTGGTGCGGGGAGTTCAGCCTCGACTACGGCCACGGCCGCGAGGACAAGAACGGCAGGACCATCGGTGCCGAGCTGGAGCGCATCGGGTACCTGGGAGACCAGCCGGCGGAACCCTTCCCTATTACCGCGGCGTTCGAGGCGCATATCGAGCAGGGCCCGATCCTGGAGAAGGAGGACCAGGTCATCGGGGTGGTGACCGGGGTCCAGGGCATCCGCTGGTATGACGTTACCTTCCATGGCACGCCGTGCCACGCCGGACCCACGCCCATGGCGGACCGCCGAGACCCGGTACAGGCGTTGTCACAGCTGTGCGAGCGCCTCTATGGCGAGGTTAAGGCTTACAGTGACGAGGCGCGGATGACCTGCGGCGACCTGCGCGCAGAGCCGGGCAGCCGCAATACCGTCCCGGAAAAGGTGGTGTTGGCGCTGGATTTGCGTCATCCCCAACCGGAGGGACTCGAGCACCTGCACCAGTCCCTGCACCGGGTGGCGCAGGAATTACAGGAAGCCACCGGCTGCGGGATCGAAATCCGCGATGAGTGGCATTCCCCGCCGGTGGCGTTCGACCCGCAATGTATCGACGCGGTTAACACCGCGGTGGAAGGGCTCGGTTACAGTCACCGCAGGATGGTGTCCGGGGCAGGGCACGACTCGGTATACGTTTCCCGCGTGGCCCCGGTATCGATGATCTTTGTCCCCTGTGCCGGCGGCCTGTCGCACAACGAGGCGGAATCCGCCGAACCGGATCACCTGGAGAAGGGCTGCAATGTCCTTTTGCAGGCCATGCTCGCCCGCGCCGGCGTCGCCAGTGACTGAATGGCAATAGCAGCCGGCAAAGAAAGAGGGGCGACCTGCGGTCGCCCCGGGAATCCAGCAGTTAATTGGAAAGAGCCGTAATGAGTGACTTCACCTTTCGCCGCCGCCTCGACAATGGCGGTACCCCGCCCCTGGATAAGTGGGGCATGGACTCCGAATATGGAACCCTGCGCGACGTGTTGATAGGGCCCGTGGATAATTTCAGCTGGCGCACCGGCAATGCCAGTGCCCGCCGGGCGGTGCGTCTGGGGATGCAGTTTGATCACAAGGTGGCTGCAGCCCAGCATGCAGAAATGGTCGATGCCTATCGCCATGCCGGAGTGAATACTCACATTATTCCCGCCGATAGCGCGTTGCCTTACCAGATCTATGGCCGTGATTCCTCGGTGATGACCCCCTGGGGCCCGATTGTCACGCAGATGTACAGCCCCTGGCGGCGCGGCGAATGGGCGCCGATCGTAAAGCTCTACCAGGAGCTGGATATCCCCATCTACGACATCATCACCGCCGGCTCCCTGGAGGGGGGGGACTTTATGGTGTTGGAGCCGGGCGTCATTCTCTGCGGCTATTCCGGTGAGCGCACCAGTCCCCAGGGCTTCGAGCAGATGAAAGGCTGGATCGAGCAAGAGGGCTGGGAAGTGAAGGGCTACCCGTTTGACCCCTTCTTCCTGCATATCGACGTGATGGTGGCAATGCTGGCGGAAAAGTTGGCGGCTATCTGTGTCGACGCGGTGGAGCCTGAGCTGGTGCAGTGGTTCCGCGACCGCAAGATCGAGATCATCGATATCCCCTTCCCACAGGTGCTTGAGCTCGGGGTCAACGTAGTGGCCCTGGGCAATGACCGGGTGATGCTGCCCAGTGCCAACAAGGGGCTGGCGGAGAAGTGCCGCGCCCACGGCCTGGAGGTGATCGACCCGGATATCTCCATGATCACCCCCGGAGGCGGTGGCGTGCACTGCATGTGCCAGCCCCTGCGCCGGGATTCGGTCGCGAAGTAAGCAGCCACTGGCAGGCGCCGCCCCAGGGGCGGCGTTTTTGCATGATGCGGTGACTCCGGTCAACGGATGTGGTCGATTCGGGACTCCCAAGCCCCGGCCCAGCAGCTAAGATGGTGGCATTATCGCGGCGCGCGGCCCCACCGGGACTGGCGCCTGTCAGCAGACTGTAACCGGAGATGCCCATGCAAAGCTCATGTGCAGAAGTCCAGGCGCAGGTATCCGACCGCGTACTGGAAATCACCATCGTGCGCCCCGAGCGCAAGAACGCCCTCACCATGGCCATGTACCAGGCCATGGCCGATTTGCTGAATACCGCAGCGGAGGACCGGGATGTCCGCGTAGTGGTCATTACCGGTGCCGAAGGCGTATTCACCAGCGGTAATGACCTGATGGATTTCCTCGGGGGGTCCGCCTCCAGCGAGGAATCGCCGGTCTTCCAGTTCATGGTGGCCCTGTACAACTTCCCCAAGCCGGTGATCGCTGCCATCAACGGCCCGGCGGTGGGGATCGGTACCACCATGCTGCTGCATTGCGATATGGCGTTCGCCGGCGAGGACGCGCTGTTCCAGATGCCGTTTGTGAACCTGGGCCTTTGCCCGGAATACGCTTCCAGCTACTTTATGCCGCGCATCATGGGCCATGCCAGGGCAGCGGAGCTGCTCCTGCTGGGCAAGAAATTCGATGCCGCCGAGGCGGTGGAGCTGGGCATCTGCAATGCCGCAGTAGCGGCGGAAGAGGCATTGCCGCGGGCGCGCCAGGTGGCGGCAGAGCTGGCAACCCGAGCACCGGAGGCGGTGCGCCTGAGCAAGCAACTGTTGCGTAAGGGCACCCATGACCGGGGCCTGGAAGTGATCCAGGAGGAGGCCGGTCACTTCCAGAAGCGCCTGCAGTCCGAGGAGTTCAAGGAAGCGGCTACCGCGTTTATGGAGAAGCGCCCCGCGGATTTCTCACGCTTCTAGGCCCGAATCCCAGCCACTATTGCCTCTCTCTTCACTGAAGCCGTTCCCGGTCGGGTGCGGCTTTATTCAACCCCGGGTTCACCGTTGCGGATAAAGGTGGGGGCCTCGTAGGCCCGGTAGTCGACCGGCTCGCTCTGCCAGTTCAGCGGGTTATCCTCGCGGCGCTCGCGGATCGTCTTGCCGAATACGCTGAAATGCGTCTCTTCCATCAGCTGCGTCAATTCCCGGTTGTCGGTCAGCCCGAAAAATACCCCGGCCTGCATAAAACCCTCCAATCGGTGCCGGTCCACCGCCGGTGTCTTGTAACCGCTCTTGGAGGCCGAGAACATACGCCGCAGCCGCGATTCCACCTCAGCGAGATACTGGTCCTTGTCCATTCCTCTACCCTGCAATTCGGATCAGCTGTTATGTGATTATTGAGCGCCAGTTTCAGCGGAATTTGACCGCCGTACCGCTGACGCTGACCATCATCATTGCGCCCTCAGCGCCGACAACTTCGTAATCGATATCGATACCGACAACGCCATCGGCGCCCAGTTCACGGGCCTGCTCCTCCATTTCCTTGAAGGCGATCGCCCTTGCCCTGGACATTTCCTTTTCGTAAGCAGCAGCGCGGCCGCCAACGAAGTCGCGAATGGCACCAAAGAAGTCTTTAAAAACATTGGTACCCATAATTGCCTCGCCTGCGACGACATCGAGATACTCGCGAATTTCCCGACCATCGACAGTGGATGTGGTTGTCCTGAGCATGGTGTTCTCCTTCTGGGACGATGATTCCAGAGGTTACCGCAGGCAGGCAATATCCGTCGACCGGAATCCGGGCATGTGTAAGGTCCGCCTTCGGATGGGCTGATACATGCACTAAGCTGTGTTGAATCGGGGATATGGATGTTAAGGAACGCGGCACGACCGTTGATAAATGAGAACCCTGTTGCAGGGTTGACCCTTCTTGCCACGTAATTATTCAATGTTCTTTGGTCAGGCAACCTATTCTAATCGTAACAATGAGCGGCAATTCACAGGAAGTGCGCTATGCCCCGGATATCACAGGCAATCGCCATCGCCGGGATCCTGATTCTCCTGACCGGGGTGCTAAAAATGCAGTCACCGCCGGAGTCTGTCGATCCCTCCGATATGCCTCTGGTCGCAGGCCAGGGGCAGGGGAATGGCAACGGGCCCAAGAAGGATCCCTGTGAGTGTGATGATGGCGGTGGGGGTAGCGCCAACATCGACGCCATATTGCGGGTGCTGACGCGCAGCAGCGGGGTGTCGCCGGAGACGATCTATTTCTCCGCCCAGGATTCAACCGATACTGCCTGCCAGGATCTTTCCGGTGGCACCGATCCGGTGGCCTGTGCCACCGGCCAGTGGTTCGCCTATCACTTCAATTTCGACGATCCCGAGTCCGGTGAATTCAGCACAACAATGCGCAGCCGAAACCAGCAGGTAGGGTCCAGTCCCCGTGCCATCCATACGTTTGTCTGTACGCCCTCCAGTAGCCGCTATGTCGACGGTGCCTGCGAGTACAATGTCGGTGTCAGGGTGCAGAACCCGAGTGGTGATTACGAAGATGCTTTTACGACGGTACGGGTACTGGCACAGGAGGCCTACTACACGCCGGATAGCACAATCTGTGTTTCTCCTGCCGGGGACTACAATGGTTGTCCTGCAGGGGCCGTCCAGGCATCGGACCTGCCGGCTACTGGCGAGTATGCTGGCAAGCGCGTGTTGCTCCATGCGGGCGAAAGTTTCGGGAGAATCTGCACCGATTACGGCGAGGGGAATATCACCATTGACCGCTACGGTGAGGGTGCACGACCCGTAGTCGAGGACGTGCGTATTGGTGTCGCGGGGCGTTGTGAAGACCGCAGCCCCACTTCGGCACAGGCCCAGGGGTATCCGGAGCTTGTTCAGGATAATCAGGGTAATATTGTCCAGGGCTGGAGTTACAATGTGACTGTCACTGGCATCCGTGCTGGCAATATCAGCGGTGGTATGGCCGCAACCCTGGTGACTGTACACAATGTGGATATGGACTGGTCGGAGACCGGGCAATATTGGGGCACCTTCAGCTTTACCTCGCAGGCGAATTATTGCGGCAAGAATCCGGACATCCTCGATTGCTCGCTGCTCCACTGGCCCTACGGTATCTTCCTGTCCGATTCCGTGCTGAAAAGTCATCCGGACAATCTTCCCAACGTCAATATCGGTTGTATGGACAGTTGCCAGATGGTCAACGGTGGCCTGATTGGAAACGATGTGACCACAGCGATGGAGCACAATGCACGCTTTATGGGCGTGTGGGGACTGGTAGTTTCTAATGTCTGGCACAGGGGAAATCATATTGGTGGGCGTGGCGGTAAGCACCGGCTCGCCTTGCGGGGCAGTGGTGGATTCGAGAACCTGAATACCACGAAAAATCCTGAGGACTTATCTGGCACGGACTACCTGCGCACCGGGGATATCAGTAACCACTGGGCACCGAGATTCAATTTCGTTGTAGACAGCTTTTTCAATGACACAGTGTTGATGCCGGAACACGATTCGGCAGCCTTTGTCGAGCTCTCGTCCGGTTACCTGTATTCAGGTATGTTCAACAGCCGCTTTTTCCCCGATACCGTGGATAACCTTGCCGCCCAGGTCCGTGTCGGTGGCGTAGATGTTGTTCTGAGGGGCAATCAGTACCATGACAGTAATCCAGCTTGCCGGCAGGATAATGGCGAGTTGCACGACGAGAACCAGATTTTTACCGATGCAGAGGGTTGTACTCCGGTTAGCTCGGGGACTGCCCCGATGCCCGACGTGCCGGGGCGTTGAGCTGAACCCGGCCAGCAGACCCTGTAGGCAGCCCGGTGTTACTCCGTGGGAACTACGAATACCTCGCGGACATTGGCCCTAGGTGGTGCGTTGACAGCGAACAGTACAGCGTCGGCAATGTCTTCCGGGTCGAGTTTGTCGGGCTTCGGCTCGTCGAAGAACTCCGTGTTTACCATCCCCGGGGCAATAACGGTACAGCGCCCGTTCCACTCCGCCATTTCCTCTGCCAGGTTGGCCCCGAAGCCGTGTACGAACCACTTGGAGGCACCGTAGACCGATCCCTTGATCGGCATCCGGCCAGCCTGGGAGCCGGTCATGATGAAGTGACCACGGGAACTGCGCAGGTGCGGCAGGGCGAGCTTTGCTGTCCAGAGCAGGGCGCGGATATTGACGTCTATCACCTCTTGCCATTCGCCAGGGTCACCCGCCTCGGTCCCTGGCTGTGAGATGCCGGTGCCGGCGTTGGCAAATACCACGTCCAGCTGCCCGAACCGGTTGATGGCTGTTTTCACCACTTTTTCAAGCTGGTTCCAATCCGCAACATCGGCCGGGACAGCCACGGCGTTATCAGCTCCCAGCTCTGTTACCAACGAATCCAGGGCGTCCTCCCTGCGGGCGGTGAGGACCAGTCGCATTCCTGCGTGGCCGGCTTTCAATGCCGTAGCTCGCCCGATGCCACTTGAGGCGCCGGTGATTAACATGACTTTGCCTGCCATTTGTATACTCCTAATCGTATTGGAGGGATTTGCAGTAGCAACTTAGGACAAGATTTCGTGTCCAGCCTATTTCTTGCCGGGCTGCCAATAAAGTGGCGCCGTAAACCATGGCTGTCACCATAGGCCAACTGGAACTTTGTGCGCTGGAATACAGGGTGGGGCGGGGCACATCGGTAAGACGGGGGGAGTGAGCGCCCCGGAAAGCGCCGATACCGGGCTTGCCGGGGCCTGGCGATATACCTAGACGGCGATTCGCGCAGATGGCTCGGCTTGCTGGATCTGCACCAGAATGCCGTCCCAGAGTCGGATTCTCCCCTCTATCGCTTGTTCCGCGGCCCTGAACGCGCGGGCCCGAGCGTGATCACAACCCCCAATCAGGTTTTCGAGAATCTTCTGTGCGGCAGGTCCATGCTCATCCCCATCAAGATCAATGTGTCTCTTCAGGTAATATGTCATGCGGGGAATGCGGTGCTCATCCACCCCCCACTGGTCCAGTAGCCGGGTAAACATCTCGGGGATGGCATCCTCCCGACCGTAGAGAAAGTTTGCCGCAACCTCTTCATTGCCACCGGTCAGGGCAAGCTGGATGTTTGCGCGCACGAACTCCCGCACGAAATCCGGTGTGTCGGCTTCCTCCAGGGCTGTTTCCAGGTCCTCCCCACGTTCCAGTGCTGCGATAAACGTGAGGAAGCAGGATGCATCCGCCTCGATTTCTTCCATGGCCTCAAGGTACATGGTCAGGTGGCTCGCAGGCTGCCCGTCAAAGTTCAGGTCGGTTTCCTCGTAAAACACGATTTCATTGATCAGGCGGGCGGCGAAGATGTTTTCCGGGTTTTTCCAGGGGAGCGTGACGCAGGTCAGGGAGTTCTGTAGCCGTTTCACGAGGGTCATGAAATCCCATACCGCAAATATGTGGATGCTCATGAAGTCACGTAACTGGTCAAGGGTGGTAATGCTCCGGTAGAGCTCGTGGTGCTGGAGGGTCTCTGTGACGGATTGCAGCTGATTTTTCATACACTTCTGTCCTTGTTTTATTGCTTATTAACCAAGGTATTTCGCGTACGACAGTGTTGTGTGTCGTTGTGTCTGGAAGTCACATCGCTCGTGGAGCCGTCTGTCGCGGCCTTTCACTACTATTGCCGAGCTTTTGCCCGAAGTGTTTTACCCCCTGTTCCCCCTCGTCTACTGCAAATTGCCCTTGCGTCAATGAGCGACGGTCCTTTGCATCTATGAATTGCCAGCCCCGTAATGGTGCAGGTTGGGAGCTAGGTTTGTTTGCGAAATGATCGGCGCGGGAATGGAATAAGCCCTAGCGCCAAATTCATCTTCACCACTCGAGAGTCAACGAGGAACTGGCACAGTGCAACCTATTTTTTGCCTGATGTAGAAAAAAGTGCCTCGCATCACACTTTTTATAGGAAATATTTTCACTAGGACTGAGGGGAAGCTTTGGGGTTCTCTGGCACAAGACAGGGAGAGTGAATCAGGACAGGGGACATCCAATACCGATGCCTCCCCCATATTTGCTCGCTCGATTAACCAGGCTCGCGTGGCCGCAGTGTCTATTGGGTATGGTACGAGTGAGCTGTTTGTGTGCCGGAACGGGGAGTCGTATTTGACCCGGGTGGAGCTGGATCCAGTTGCCATTCGGTACAGCAAGGCTACAGGCGACTGCTGGCAGGCTTCATTTGCTGGAGAGGAGAAGTCATTGGCCGCCAACCATGCGCAGCCCAGGCTTTTGCTGGATGACAGCCACCAAGGCATGCCCCGGTGGTTGTTGGTCGATACCTAACCCCGCCCCCCAAACTCAGTTGCGAGGGACTGGGGTATCCGGGTAGATCACAGTCGGCTGCTTCACTGTTGCTCAAGATTTCCAGGCGGGGCCTTAATCGACCAGTGCAAATTCAATCTTGCGACGTTCCATATCAACGCGTACTACCCGCACCTCGATCTCATCTCCGAGGGCAAAACTCGTATTGCTGCGCTCGCCGGTAAGGCACTGCCTGGCGGCATCAAAGTGATAGTAGTCTTTCTTCAGTGCCGTCACGTGTACCAGGCCTTCAACCTGAATCTCGTCAAGCTCGATAAACAGGCCGAAGTTGGTGACGCTACTTACCTGGCCGGGGAAGGTCTCGCCAACAAAGTCCTGCATGAACTCACATTTCAGCCACGCCTCCACATCCCAGCTCGCCTTGTCGGCGCGGCGCGAGGCGGTAGAACAATGTACAGCGAGAGTCTCCATTGCCGCCATGTCGTAGGGGTAGCTCTTGTGCGGGGCGAGGCGTTCCGCGCTGTCAAAGCGCTTCACCGCTGCCTTGCCTGCGCCGAAGATGGATCTAATCGCCCGGGGCAAAAGGTTACGCTGCACTGGCTGGCGGATCACTGAGCGAATGGCCCTGTGTACCATCAGGTCCGGATACCGGCGAATGGGCGAAGTAAAATGGGCATAGGCGGAATAGGCCAGGCCGAAATGGCCACGGTTATCCGGGCTGTACTCCGCCTGGCTGAGTGATCGCAGCATCATGGTGCGGATGGTTTGTGCATCGCTACGTTCGCCTGCCTGGGTCAGTAGCTGGTCGAAATGCGCGGGGCGGGGCTTGTTGCCGCCGGCCAGCTTGAGTCCCCTGGCGTTAAGGAAGGCGCGCAGGGTAGTCAGCTTTTTATCCTGCGGGCCTTCATGCACCCGGTACAGTGCCGGCATCTTCCGTTGCTTGAGGAAGTCTGCGGTCGCCACGTTGGCGCTCAGCATGAATTCCTCAATCATCTTGTGTGCATCATTGCGGATGACGGGTACTATCCTGTCAATCTTGCGGTCTTCGGTGAACCTGAATTGCACTTCCGGCTTTTCAAAATCCATTGCGCCGCGCTTGGTACGGGCTTTTTTCAATACCGCATACAACTGATGCAGTGCGTGGATGTGAGGTGCCGTTTCCTTGAGTTGGCGAGCGGTCTGGCGACCCAGCTTGGAGTCCGGGGCTGTCAGGAACGCGTTTACCTGGTTATAGGTCAGCCTGGCATGAGAGTGAATAACACCTTCTGAAAAGGTGTAACCAGTCATTTTCCCGGACTTGCTGATTGTCATCTCACAGACCATAACCAGCCGGTCAACCTGCGGGTTGAGCGAGCACAAACCGTTGGACAGTGATTCCGGCAACATGGGTACCACGCGGCCGGGAAAGTACACCGAGGTTGCGCGCTTCCGGGCTTCCTCGTCGAGCGCACTTCCCGGGGCTACGTAGTGCGAAACATCCGCAATTGCCACGAACAGGCGCCAGCCACCGGACGCAACATTTTCACAGTAGACGGCATCGTCGAAGTCTTTGGCGTCCTCGCCGTCGATGGTTACAAATGGCAGTTTTCTCAGGTCGGCACGATGCAGCTTGTCTGCCTCGGGTACCTCACTGCCCAGTTTTTTCGCCGCCCGCAGGGCATCCTGCGGCCAGCTGTGGGGGATCTCATGGCTGCGGATTGCTACATCGATTTCCATGCCCGGCCCCATCGAGTCGCCCAGCACCTCGGTTACGCGCCCGAAGGCATTGTAGCGACGGCTCGGGAACTCGGTGATATCTACGGAGATGTACTGGCCGGGCTTTGCGCCCATCAATTCGTCTCGATCGAGGTCAATTTCGTGGGCGATACGGCTGTTTTCCGGCTTGAGGAAATAGTGGTCATCCTCAAACTGCAGCCGGCCCACAAGCTGCTGTGTATTGCGTTCAATGACACTGACAATAACGCCGAGCTTGCGCCCGCGCCGATCGGTACCACTGATGCGGGCCTGCACCCGGTCACCGTCAAAGACGGTCAGCATTTCGTTGTCTGACAAGAACAGGTCTTCTTTCAGTGCATCAGTACTCAGGAAGCCGAAACCATCCGGGTGGCCGATGACACGGCCGCTTACCAGGTCCTCTGCTTTAACCAGGCTGTAGCCCTTGCGGCGGTCAAAGGCAATTTGTCCGTCACGCTCCATTGCCCGCAACCGGCGGCGCAATGCCTCTTTCTGTTCATCGCTGTTGAGTTCAAGGACTGTTGCCAGCTTCTCACGGTCAAGGGCTTTTTTATTGTTCTCGAGCAAGCTCATAATGAACTCGCGCGCGGGAATTGGGTGGCTGTATTTTTCAGCATCGCTGGGATTAAACGCAGCTACTGGGGCTTTTCTCATAAAATTCTCTCGGGAAAACCGCCAATAAAATTGCGCTTGGTGAGAACTTGAGTGATGTGGCAGGGCAGATCAGGTGTTACTCGGCAAGGTATACAGGCGGAATGGCTCAATGGTGTTGAGCGGGTGTTACTAGTGGCCATTCAGACTGTCACAAGTCTGAAGGCCGGTCTTTCAGGTTGGGAGACCCGGAGGTTGCCTCTCAACCGGGGTGGCATCCGGGCCACCCAGCAGCGGACCTTTGCAGGGCCGGCTGTAAATGTGAGCCTGTTGGCTCAGACACAAACAATGTTTTCAGCTTGCGGGCCTTTGGGGCCCTGGGTTACGGAGAACTCAACAGCCTGGCCTTCGGCCAGGGTTTTGAATCCTGAGCTGACGATTGCGCTGAAGTGTGCGAACACATCAGGGCCAGACTTCTGTTCAATAAAGCCAAAGCCTTTTGACTCGTTAAACCACTTAACGGTACCGGTCGTCGAATTAGACATGGTGATTTCCTGTAAACAACTATTGATCAGCCTTTATGGGGCGCGGGTAGTAAAAAAAGACTGGAATTTAGATGCTGCAGGACGAAGAAATACAGATGCGACGAAACTGAGGATTTAAACAAGAGGCTTACTTTTAACTGTAGGCACTGTAGGGCCTCTTGGGAAGTAAGTCAAAGGTTTTTTAGAGGGGCGGACCTTGGGTATATCGGTACTGCATTTCCAGGCATTGGAGGGAGGTTTTACTGCCAATAATGCCGATAGAGAAACGT
This sequence comes from Microbulbifer sp. YPW16, assembly GCF_021290385.1. Classification (GTDB taxonomy): domain Bacteria; phylum Pseudomonadota; class Gammaproteobacteria; order Pseudomonadales; family Cellvibrionaceae; genus Microbulbifer; species Microbulbifer zhoushanensis. The sequence goes on along the minus strand of NZ_CP089928.1, from coordinate 1,549,087 downwards.
AGATCTGGCCGTTGGTGCCCCAGGAGGGAGGCGAAAGGGGGATGACAGGAGTGGCTAGACGCCTTGCAATCCAACTAGAGCTCTTCGGGGCGGCCCCGGGCGCCTTGTGAATAGCTTAGTCAGAGATTGTGGTGGCGCCCTGATAGTCTGATGGCGGGAGTGATTCGTCGCTGCGCTCCTCACCCCTGCGGGGCGGCCCTTCGGCCGTCTTAACGCGCTTCGCGCGTTGATCGAACCCGGGCGCTATGTATTCCACTCTTGCTCCGTCAGCGGATGTTGTAGAGAGCTGGAACTCATGATGGCGGGAGTGATTCGTCGCTTTCGCTCCTCACCCCTTCGGGGCGGCCGTTCGGCCGTCTTAACGCGCTGACGCGCGTTGATCGAACCCGGCGCATTTGCATTCCACTCGCGACAGCTCTGCCAAATTAAAAAAGGCCCGCTACCTTGCGGTAGCGGGCCTTTTTAATTTGGTGGGATGGCGGGAGTCGAAAAGGTGCTGTAACTATATGATATTAAAGGAGTAATGTGGGTTCTAGGGTGGCTAACCCGTCACAAAACCAGTCCAGCTGAGCAAAGTGTTCGATGTTTTATCTCGTGGGCTAATTGGTGCGCTATTTGGTCCAGGCGGCAGCTCAGTACTTATTCCCAGCAGCGTGCGGGCCATTGCATGGAAGCCATGAGAGGGGCTCCAAGCTGGAGGCCTGGGCTGCTGCTAATTGCAGAGGCGCCGGCGGAAATGAATGCTCTCGGCGCTTCTACCTTGCAGATTCCCTCTATTGTTGCAGTTGGTTGCGTAGGAGTTTTTCAATGGTTTCGCCTCGAACTGTGCGACTTTTTCTGTGGTTGCTCCCTTGAGCAGCGGCATGCGCATAGTTAGCTAGTGCATTCCTATAGCTATCGGAAATTCCCTCTACCTCTTCATGAGCTCGAATTCTCTCAAGATGGTTTTCAAAGTTTTCAAGAATTTCGCGAACTTCCGAGGGTTCTAAAGTTAGTTTATCGTCATGTAGAGCCCGGTCAATTTCAATGATGAGTGAGAATACGTCGGCCTTTTTGAACCACCGTGACTTAGGGTCTAGGCTCATGGAATCAATGAACTCTAGAGATTTGGTCACTCGGTACTGGAACTCTTCACCTCTAGGATACTCATCGTTGTAGCGTTCGAGGAAAGCATCGTGTGCATCGCTATCATCGAAGTACCCCTGCTCAATAGTGATGAGCACTGATAGCTGAAATGAAATATCTCCCATGCGACGAATGTCAGAAATTTTGAATACGCCGTGCTCTGAAAAAAATGGGTGCGCTGCAAGGGTTTCGGCGGTCTTCTTAATCGCGCCGTCGTACCTCGCATTGGCTAATTCCATGGCGTTAAGACCATACTTGGTCGAGTTAATTCGTTGAAAAACTTCCTTAACGTAATCCACAGGAACATTTCCCAAATCACGGACTACAACCGTGTATTCTAGAAATGCAGTTTTTGTATCAGGGTCAAGCTTTTCGTAAGCTGGAACCTCTGAAGGGAGTTTAAGGTCTTTATCGCCGTTAAAATATGCGACTATAGTTGAAACCCTTTGTTGACCGTCAACAAGCCACTCGGTGCCCTGAGCTGTGGTGGGATCAACTGCGCCGGCACAAACATATATTTCGGGAAATGGAAGGTGCTGGAGGATTGTCTCGATAAAGGCTACTTTATCTTTGTTTGTCCAGACTAGTCGCCGTTGGAAGTCTGGCCTAGGTAATAGCGTTTCGGTTCGAACTGCAGATATTATTTCGCGGATCCTTCTGTTGGTCGCATTGGTTCTTAATTCGTATTTAACCTCAGCCATTTTTTGTTCCCTTTTTATCTGGATCCATTTGTGGAGAGTTCAATTTCATCTGCACATTTTTTAACGGATTGTACATGATAGCTCTCAAAGAACTTCCAGTCGTTATAAACTGCGCCTCGGATCTTTATTCCCACTGACCTCGACAAACTGTTAAAGAAGTCCCACCAATCACTAACCTCTGGTGCTTCAATGCTGGGGAATTTATCAGGCCTAATCCATCCTCTAAGTAGATACTTCGCAAAAGCATCACGATTCGGCCAATTTGAACTTGTCATGTTAGCCTTGTGAATTTCCCACCATATGGTGTCGAAAAGCCGTTGGTCAATGATAGCTACATCGACATCAGACTTGTCGTTAAATGGTACATACCGTTTATGCGGAGCAATGCTGAACCCCAGTTTTCCTGATCCAACCAAGATGACATTCGCTGGGTGAGTGTCAAAGTGGTCAGCAATTGACCTGGCTAATTCAAATTCGTCGTCGGGATTAGGGTATACAAATGCTTGGCCAAAGATGATGTGGCGACGAAGTAGGTCGAGTGAATCGACTACAGTTAATTTAGCCTTGAATTCGCTGATTAATGGTAATGATTCTGGCAGATCAGTTATTTTTATGCGCATCCTGGGATCCGGGGTGTGTGTCACCTTGCGAGAAGCCTCTAACCGACGAATTCTCTGGAAATAAGGATTTCCGGGCAAGGCTGTCACTAATCGCGTATTACTCTAGTTGCAGGGATTCTATCATCTATCGTATAGGTTTTCGTAGCCGTAAATGGATGCGCTTGGATTGATGTTTTAGGCCGAAAACAAAGCCGATGACCTTATTCATGTGATACTAAAGCGTTATTTTGAGGCGGCGCTGGCTTCTAGGTCAGGCTCAATCGCTGGTGATGAGCTTCGCTTAAGGTAAGAGGTTGGTCATTGCAGTGGGTCGGTGGCTCCATAATGGTTCGCTGAATAGCCTATAAAAATGGTAGTTTTTAACCTGTTCCGTTGGATGGTGATGGGCGAATGACCAACCACCCACCCCCTGAAGAAAAATCCTATAAATAGTGGAGCCTCGCGCTGCTGCGGACCCGTGAGGGCAACACCCAGGGAAGGACCCGTGCCACTCAATGGCTAAGAAGGCCGCGTGACAAGGGCCACCCTGAGGGCCGACTCAATCCGCGCCCACGTAGTCGGCAAGCCACTGCTCATTGGTTTGTTCTTCAGGGGTAGTGGGGGAGGGGCTCATGGTGCCCGTATACCCGTGTTCCCTTGTTACCGTATTACCGTTCTTTTGTCGCCCCGTACTTCCATCCGGCTGTATCTCCGGTGGTTGCTGGCTTTGCGCGGTTTCCTTGTCCGGCGCACTTGTCCGGCAGTTGTCCGGGATTTGTCCGGTAACTGTCAGGCAACTGTCCGGAAGCTCTCCGGCTCGCACCTCTATGGGCAGAGTATCAGCGCCTTTCACAATGGTCGTTCCAGCCCTACGTGGCGCCGAGATGTCTGATGCCGCATTCACCCCCACCAAGCGCACCAGGTCGATATGGCTCAGGGACAGTGGCGACGGATCGTGCAGCCGCTCACCGCTGGCTGTGGAGCAGGTGAATACCAGACTGGCCAGCTTGCCCATGTAATCGTGAAAGGCGCTCAGACGCCGGGGCACAGGTAAGCCTGTGGATACCCAGAAGCCGTAGAACTTGAATCTCTCGGTTATCCGAAATTGCCTGCGCGGGAGGGGGCCGCCCTTCTTCCCGTGCTTGGTGTTCCTATTACGGCGCGTCTCCGCGTTGAATATGGAATAGCGCTCGCTACCGTCAATCAGGTTGCGGAATTGCAGTGCCACACCGCCACGCTTGCTGGGGCCGTAGTTGCCGACTGAATAGTCCAGGTACTCCAGTGCAGCCATGTCGGCCATCCGCGCAGCCTCGATAACTAATTGTCGCTCGTGCCGTTCCAGCCAGTCAGCGGGCACAGGGCTGCCACTGGCGGGGACTATCGTAAGTCGGCCACACTCCACCGCGATAACGTCTCCACGCGCCAGAAGCTGCGTTAGCAGCGCTCTAGCAGACCCGCTCATCAGTCCTCCGGCTTGCTCGCCGAGCGGATCTGGCGCGGTTTTGCTACAGGGTCGCCGACCGCTTCCGGATCAGTGCCAATGGTGTGCAGCAGCAGTCGCTTAGCCAGCTTGCATACTTCCCCGTCGTTGCGGGCGTCCACTACCAGGGGCACGGTAATAGCCTGCTCGATTTCGACCACGTATCTCATAGGGCACCCCCAAGGCGTTGTTTCTCGCTCTCTGGCAGCCTGTAGACGCCGTGCCAGCCTTTGACGCCGTCACGGTCGGTATGGTTTACGTGCTCGCACAGAATGAGTACCCCGCGCTGTCTCAGGCGGCTTACAAGGTCAGGGCTATTACTGGTGCCCGCTATTCGATCCAGTTCCTCGCGGCTGCGGGGGCGCTCCAAGAGTGCTGTCAGGGCACGGCGCTGCCGTGGTGTGAGGTGTAGCGCGGTGGAGGTGTTACCATTAGCCTTGCTATCTGCCGTATCGGGATCGCCCTGTGCCGGGGCGGTTCTGTTTCCTTTCATGGCCGCGCCCTCAGTTCTGAGATTCTGAAATGAGCTTCTGCTTCAGCTCCAGCAGGTAGGAGCCTTCCCATACAGTGGTTTTCGGTCCCAGCTTGATTCCACGTCGGGCGCGTCCGGTCTTACTCCAGTGCCACCAAGTGGACAGGCCGATGCCAAACAGCCGGGCACACTCTGGAGCCCGGTACATGGCGGCGGCGTTGATTGTTTCGGGAATTGGGTTGGTTGTGTTCATGTATTAGCCTTTTCGGGTTGGGGTTAGATTGGCTAATACGGATTCTTTACAACGGGCGGCCGTGACGTAATCTGCCTAAAAAGAGAAATTTCCTGCTCTTAGTCACAGGGGGTAGATTCCGGCATATAGAAAATTCCCTCCTTGTCACATGGTGACTTCCCTACAGTGTCGCGCACGGTTGCCATGCTGACGTCCACCCCCAATAGCACCCACACTAACTTTCTGACTGTTCCATATTGGGGAGAGCCCAGGAAGCGTGTGAAATAGACGCCCAAGCGGCGGGTAACTATCAGGTACTCGGGGCCATGCGGACTGCTGTTCTTTTGTACTAGTGCCCGCTCGTGAACTCTTTCCTCCGCTATTCTTTGTCGCAAGCGCTCCAACACTTCCGACACATACGGGCGATTCCCACAAAGGAAAAGGCTTGGTTCCCGACGCCCCTCGATGCCCCCCGGCTCACTGTAGGCTGGGGTGAAACCTGTGTAGAAATGCCGCTTGATTGCGGCCTCAAATTCTAGTGGTCGCATCAAGTTCCAAACGGGGTGGTCTAACTCGAACTTGCGCAGAAGGGCTACTAATTCATTCAGCTTCTTGGTTATGTCAGCATGGCTATCTTCGCGCTCTCCAGGGGTGGCATAGTCCCATGGGGACCGGTCGTATAAAGCCATGAGCACATACTGAAAAAAGCCGGTTTCCCAGTCGATAAGCTCCAATTTTGCGAATGCTCGTCTCAGGTGCCGCCAAACGGTGACCATCTCAGGATTGGTGCACAATTTGGTAATTACCGGGGCTAGCTCGCTTTTAGGGCGCCCGTATGTAGCGCGCAGTCCGCATCCGGCCCCAGCTCCTTTAATTTCGCCATGCTCCCAGAATTCGCCGTCTTCCCCGCCCATTATGAGGCGGTAGTGTCTAGCCATGGCTGCGGGTACACACTCCAATACAGGTTTCACGCTCTCCCCCTTGCAGACAACCCTTACGATAGGATTAGCACCAGGCCGGGCGGCGGCTTTTCGTGAGCTGCCCTAGGTGCTGAAATTCGGTGGCTACGCTCTTAGTACTGAGAGTGCATTGAGGTCAAATCCTGGATAACGGCTTTCTCTACCACCTGTGCTCGCTGTTCAGTGTGGCCGTGTGCTCTAGCCACCTGCGCCGCTACCCTTGCGGGCTGCTCCACCCGGTAGCGAATCCCACCCCCTACCGCAGAAATTTCTTGCCCCAGTACCCTCACCATTTCCCGCAGAGTGTCGGGGTCCTCGCATTTGAGTGCATGAGAAAGACCGGCGCTCAGTCGCTCCAAGTCTTGGAGCTGCTCTAACGTGTGTAAATCCATGGTGGGTTCTTCTCTGGTTGTCGGGTGCGGCCAATGGGCCAGTTTTATGGAATGATTATTATTTGCTTACCTTGCCCCATTTGCGCCAAAGGCCGCGCTAACTATGTTATCGGCCCCGGCCTGAACTCTCAGGTTGTCCAGATAATCGGCCCATTTCTGCATCATGGCGGCCCGCTGGGGCAGGTGCTTAGTGCGGTTATAGGCGCGCCCCAGAGTGTCCTTCACTCCGTGGGCCAGCTGGTGTTCGATGTAGTCCACCCGGAAGCTCAAAACCTCATCCAGCAGTGTTCTCGCCATTGCGCGGAAGCCGTGGGCGGTCATGGTGTTGTTGTCGTAGCCCAGCGAACGTAGCGCCGTCCTGACGCCGTTATCGGACAGGGGGCGACTCTGGCCCCGGGCGGATGGGAAAACGTACTTGCCGCGGCCAGTTAGGGGCTCCAGCTCCCGCAGCAGCGCCAGGGCCTGCTGAGCCAATGGAATAATGTGCGGCTCGCCCATTTTCATCTTCTCGGCAGGTAGCTCTATCTGGCGGGCCTCCCAGTTGATTTCCGTCCATTCCAGCTTGCGCAGTTCGCCGGGCCGGCAGAACAGCAGCGGGGATAGCTTGAGGGCCGTTCGCACTATGGGGGTCCCCTGGTATCCATCTATGCCTGCCAGTAGGCGGCCCACCTCCACGGGGTCCGTAATGGCCGCCAAGTGCTTTTTCTTGGTAGGGGTGAGCGCGCCGCTCAGGTCGGTGGTGGGGTCGCGGTCGGCCTTGCCGGTGGCCACAGCGAAGCGGAATACCTGGCTTGCTACCCGCTTTACCCGGTGCGCGGTTTCCAGGGTTCCCCGGCTCTCGATCCGGCGCAGGCAGCGCAGCACTTCGGGCGGCGTAATCTCGGCAATGGGGCGCTTCCCCAGATAGGGAATCAGGTCACGGTCGAGGGCGAGGTTTGCCCGGTCCCTGGATGACTTCGAGAGGTGGGCCATCCGGGCCGCAAACCATTCCTGGCTGACAGCGGCAAAGCTGTTCCGGTTGGCTTCCAGGGCGGATTCCTTGAGGGCGCGCCTGACGTCGCGGGGGTCTATGCCTTCGGCCACGTGGCGACGGGCTTCGTCGCGCAGTTCCCGCGCGCGCTTTAGGGTCACATCAGGGTAGAGGCCCAGCGCCATCTCCGGGCGCTTGCCGTGGAGGCGGAAGCGGAATACCCAGCGCTTGGCGCCGGTGGGGGTGACTTCGATAGCGAGGCCCTTCTCGTCGGCCTCGATGTACTTCCTGTCGCGGGGCTTGAGCGCCCGTAGCTTGGTGTCTGACAGCGGCATTGGCTGCGGCTTCCGTGCTGGTTTGGACGGGTTGGGCGGGGGCGCTGGGCTCAACCCGTCCAATAACCCGTCCAGAAACTCCTAGATTTGGACGGGTTGAATTAGATTAACTGGGATAAGCCAGATAAGCAAAAGCCCCGAAAACGCTGGGCTTCCGGGGCTTTTTGAGTCTGTCTGAGACAGTTGTTTGGTGGAGATGGCGGGAGTCGAACCCGCGTCCGTCAGCACTCTGCCATGAGCTCTACATGCTTAGGTCCATCTATTGATTTAGCCGCATACAGCCCGATGGGCAGGACGTAATTGGCGAGCCTGAATAAGTTTTAACCCTTCCACGTCAGGCACGCTTCAGGGCGATCCAGTTCTGTATGACAGCCAGCAGCGCGGTACTGGAACCTTGCTGAAGGCTGCTAAGGGACGAACCCTTAGTTAGTGCTTCACAGGCTGCTTACGCAGCGAGTTGGGCACCGTAGTTGTCGTCGTTGGCAACTAATAGATTGCAGCTTTGGATTTACGTGATTCGCTACCATCACGGCATGCACCCATGGTTTCGTCACCGGCGTCGAATCCAAGTCATCCCCGATGCAAAACCCTGTGTGGTCTAGGACTTAGTATACCGGATTTTGTTCCCGGACAATATGCCCCGACACGACCAGATGGTGAAGATGGTCGCGGATGGCCAGTTATGGACGGCCAGTCGCGACCAGAAAGTCATCAGCCCAGCAATACCGACTGGGCGAAAGCGGCGAAGATCAGCAGCGGGCACACGATGCGCACGTACCAGGGCCAGATCTTCCAGAACAGGGTTCTCTCGATGCCCTCGTGGCCCTTCTCCAGCTCCGTGAGCAGTTGGTCACGGCGCCAGATCCAGCCGGCGAAGATACACAGGGACACGCCCAGCAGGGGCTGGCCGTACTCGGTGCTGATGCTGATGACCAGCCCGAACAGGGCATCGAAATTGAAGATGATCAGGCTGCTGATGGCAAAAATGACCAGGCCGACCAACATGGTCGCCCGTTTGCGCCCCAGCTTCAGGTTCTCGATGGAGAAGGCAACGGGGACTTCCAGCATGGAGATGGAGGACGTCACCGAAGCGATGGTCATCAGGGCGAAGAAGGCGATGGCCACGAACAGGCCGGCGGTGCCCATGGTGTCGAACAGGGCCGGCAGCACCTGCAGGATCAGGCCCGGCCCGGCGATCAGCTCGCCGCTTTCGGAGAAGATCTGGGTGCCCGCTTCCTGGGCCACGTACATGGCCGGCAGGATCAGCAGGCCGGCGGTGAAGGCGATGCCCACGTCGATCAGGGTTACCAGGGCGCCCAGCCGCGGCAGGCTCTCCTGCTTGCTCAGGTAGGAGCCGTAAATCAGCATAGTGCCCACGCCCAGCGACAGGGAGAAGAAGGCCTGGCCCATGGCGGACACCAGCAGCTGCGGTGACAGGTGGCTGAAGTCGGGCATCAGGTAGACCTCGAGGCCGGTCATGGCGCCGGGCTGGGTCAGTACATAGATGATCAACAGCAGCAACAGGATGATCAGCGCGGGCATCAGCAGGGTGGACCAGCGCTCGATACCCTTCTCCACGCCGCTGGCAATGATCACCATGGTGATGGAGCTGAACAGGGCGGTAAACAGGAGGTTGCGGGATGTGCTGCTGCCGGTCAGCCACTCGGCGGCGCCGCCGGCTCCCCACAGTTGAGCAAAGGGCTCCACCAGGTGCGCGACCATCCAGCCGGCAACAATGGAGTAAAAGCTCAGGATAAGCGATGCCACCAGGATGCCACCGAAGCCGGTGAGGTTGGCAAAGAAGCGGCTTACCGGGCCCTCGGCCACGCCGCGCAGCGCCTGGACCATGTTACGGCGCGCGTGGCGGCCGATGGTGAGCTCGGCCATCAGGGCCGGGTAGGCCAGCAGGAAGGCCAGGATCAGGTAAACCACCACGAAGGCGGCGCCGCCATTGCCGGCGGCCTTGGTGGGGAAGCCCCAGATATTGCCCAGGCCAACGGCGGAGCCCGCCGCGGCCATCAGGAAGCCGATGTTGGAGCTGAATTGTCCTCTCGGTGCACTCATGAGTAACCCTGTAATTATTTTTCTATCGGGCGCCGGCGCCCTACTACTTGTGTTCGGTGCGCATCAGGCGCTGTTTCTCGCGGTTCCAGTCGCGCTTCTTCTCGGTCTCGCGCTTGTCGTGATGGGCCTTGCCCTTGGCGAGGGCGATCTCGCACTTGATCAGGTGCTTCTTCCAGTAGAGCGCGGTGCAGACGACGGCATAGCCCTTCTGGTCGACAGACGCAATCAACTTGGCCAGCTCGCGCTTGTTGAGCAGCAGGCGGCGGGTGCGGTCGGGCTCGGTGACGAAGTGGGTAGAGGCGCTGGGCAGCGGCTGGATGCGCGCACCCAGCAGCCAGGCCTCGCCATTCTTGAAAATAACGTAGCTGTCCGTCAGCTGGGCCTTGCCCTCGCGGCAGCTTTTCACTTCCCAGCCCTGCAGTTCCATACCCGCCTCGAACTTCTCCTCGATGAAGTAGTCGTGGCGCGCCCGCTTGTTCAGGGCGATGGTACGGGAGGAGTTTGCGCTTTTCTTTTTGGCCATGGATACAACAAGTGCCTGATTAGAAGAAACTGTGCCCGAAGTACTTCTCGGCTACTGTGTTGATAAACACCAGTAGCAGGATCAGGGGGATGAAAGTCCCCAGGGAGAAGTTGACGTACTTCTGGGAGAGGCTGCCGGCAAAGCTGGGGTCACCTTCCTGCAGCTCGCGGTCGAAATTGGCCCGCTTCCACTTGTAGATGACGAATAGGCATACCAGCAGGCCGTTCAGTGGCAGGATCGTAGAATAAAAGATCAGCTCTACCAGATCAAAGAAAGACTTGTTCTCGCCGGCGATGGATACAAACTGGGTTAGCCAGTCGGCCATGCCGAACGACATGGCGCAGGCAATGGCCAGCACCAGTTGTATGGCGGCGATGCTGTAGATCGCTTTCTTGCGCTCCATGCCGCGCTCGTCACACAGGGTCGCTACCGGTACCTCGATAATGGAGACCAGCGAAGTGATCGCGGCCACCAGCACCAGGAAGAAGAATACCGCTGCGAAGGCGCTGGCCCCGAAGTAGCCGATATTTTCCTGCAGGGCGAGGAAGATCTTCGGCAGGAACAGGAAAATCATGCCGGCCGAGGAGTCACTCAGTTCGGTGGGGTCGATCTGCGGATTGAAGTGGAAAATGGTGGGCAGGATCAGCAGGCCCGCGGTAAATGCCACCAGGGTGTCGGTCAGGGCCACGGCCTTGGCGGAACCCGGTATCGAGTCCCGCTTCTTCATATAGGAGCCGTAGGTAATCATGATGCCCATACCCAGCGACAGGGAGAAGAAGGCCTGCGCCATGGCATTGTTGACCACCTCGGCGTTGAGCTTGGACAGGTCGGGGGTCAGGTAGTACTTGACGCCCAGCATGGCGTTTTCCTGGGTCAGCACGAATATCACCAAACCCAGCAGCATCACGAACAGCATCGGCATCAGGGTCTTGGCGGCGCGCTCGATACCGTCCTTGACCCCCATGGCGAGGATGCCGTTGATGATCAGCATCAGCACCACCAGGTAAGCGAACACGATGGGGGAATTGATGAACTGGCCGAAATGCTCGCCGGCAGCCAGCTGGTCCAGGTTGCCGCCCAGGGTTGCCACCAGGTAGCCGAGTACCCAGACGGTTACCACCAGGTAAAAGACAGCGATCATGAATGGGGTGATCAGGGCAAACCAGCCGGGAATACGCCAGCCAATGGAGCCCCCGGAGACCTGGCGGTAGGCGCCAACCGGGTCCTTGTCGCTTTTACGACCCAGTGCCAGCTCGGCCATCATCACGGGAAGGCAGATCAGGAACACAAACAGTGCATATACCAGCAGGAAGGCCCCGCCGCCGCTCTTGGTGGCGGCGACCGGAAAGGCCACCAGGTTGCCGATTCCCACGGCGGAACCCGCCGCGGCGAGGATAAACCCCAGTCGCGATCCAAAATGCTCTCTTGCTGCGGACATAGTACTCTCGCTTGCCTGTTATTCTTGTCTTTACACCGCCGGCAGCGGCGACCGGCCGGGCACCCCGGCCGGATAAAGCTGCGATTGTTGCAGGAATTGACTTGCTTGAGTAGCGCCGACTGGCAAAATTGCCCGCTCCGCGCGCGGAAATGGCCGTGTGGGCGGCAGTATTGGAAAGATTGGAAAGCATGGCAGAGATAGAGCGCAGTGCACTGGTGATGTTCAGTGCAGAGCAGATGTTTGACCTGGTGAACGATGTGGAGAGCTATCCCCAGTTCCTGCCCGGCTGCAAGAGTGCTGAAATTTTGCACAGTGACGAGAATACCCTGGAGGCGCGCCTGGAGCTCAGCCGGGCCGGTATCCACCAGAGCTTTGTCACCCGCAACCAGCTGGAGCGGCCGACGCGCATGACGCTGGAGCTGGTGGACGGCCCGTTCGAGCACTTCGAGGGGCTCTGGCACTTCTCGCCGCTGGCACACGACGCCTGCAAGGTGAGCTTTGCGCTGTCTTTCCGGCTGCGCAACCGGCTGGTGGCAGCGGCTGTGGGCAAGCTGTTCAGTGAGCTGGCCAACCAGATGGTGCGGGTCATGTGTGAACGCGCCGAGCACGTATACGGGAAACCGCAATGACCGATATGAAGACAATTGCCGTGGAGGTGGTGTACGCACTGCCGCACGAACAGCGGCTGGTGAGCCTGCTGGTACCGCCCGGCACCACGGCGACCGAGGCCCTGGTCCGTTCCGGGTTGCCGGAAGAGTACCCGGGGATCGATCCGGCGACGGCGCGGCTGGGCATCTTCGGCCAGGCGCTGGGGACCAAGGGGCTGGCGGTGGCCGATCAGTATGAGCTGAAGCCGGGAGACCGGGTGGAGGTATACCGGCCGTTGATTGCAGACCCGAAAGAGGCCCGCAAGCAGCGTGCGGAGAAGGCCCGGCGCAAGGCGCAGGAGGCCGGTGGTAAAGCGGATTAAATGGCCGCGCTGCCCGGTGTTTTGGGCAGGCAGCAGCCGGGGCGCCGCCGGGCGCCGCTGAAGGAGGGCGCTGTTACTGCGGCCAGCCGGCCGGCTGCCAGTCGCCGCTGGTGGCAATCAGCAGGTCGCCATTGAAGTAGACGGAGAACTTCTTCTGTTCCACTTCGCCCTTTGGGTCGCGCACGCGGTTCACGTAATCCCAGCGATTGGCGTTGAAGGTGTCTTCGAGCAGCGGTGTACCCAGCACGAAGCGCACCTGCCGGCGGGTCATGCCCGGCTTGAGCTGGTTTACCATTTCCTGGGTAATGATATTGCCCTGCTGGACTTCGATCCGGTGCACGCCCGGAAACTTGAACAGGCTGCAGGCGCTGATCAGTGCGCAGAGGCCGGCAATGGCGAGGGCTTTCAGGGTCGTTGGCATTCAATGCTCCATTGTTATCTCGATGCTGGCGGAACCGGCTTGCCGGGCCGGGAATGGTCCACCTGGGTAAGGGTAGGCGCCCCGGGGCGCTGAAAGTTCCCGTTGCCGGCGCCTCACGCCCCCTCATATCAGGGGAGGCGGCTGTGCCGGGGCCGGGCCAGGGAGCGCCGGGGTTCCGCTGACTACGCTCGGCGTGGATAATACCGCAAGAGTTGGCGAGCTGACAGGCATCGGAGTGCCTGTCTGTGTCCGGCCGCCCCGGTTACATCCGGGCCGGTAACTGGCTGTATCGCCGAAACCAGAAGAATTTTCCCGGGAAACTGATCCATGTCGAACGAAAACCAGGAACTGCGCAAAGCCGGTCTCAAAGTGACGCTGCCGCGAGTCAAAATCCTGCAGCTGCTCGAGAACGCGAGTGAGCAGCACCTGAGCGCTGAAGATGTCTACAAGTTGCTGCTGGACGCCGGGGAGGATGTTGGCCTGGCGACGGTGTATCGCGTCCTGACACAGTTTGAGAGTGCCGGGCTGGTGATGCGACACAACTTCGATGGCGGGCACTCGGTGTTCGAGCTGGATCGCGGCGACCACCACGACCATATGGTGTGTACCGATAGCGGCAGGGTAATCGAGTTCCACAATGAGGAAATCGAGCGCCTGCAGCAGCAGATCGCCGAGGAGCACGGCTATGAGCTCACCGGGCACAGCCTGGTGTTGTATGTGAAGAAAAAGGATTCCTGACCGGTCAACCGGAAAGCCGCTCCCCCACTATGGGGGCGGCCCATGGCCGCGACAACCCGGCTGTTAACCCGGGTTCTCCCCCTCCCTTCATGCCTGTCTTTGGCGGACCCTCACCTCGAGCGTTACCCCGGCCACCAGCGAATTGGTCACCAGGCAGCTTTCCTCCGCCTTGTGCAGTAGCCGCTCCGCTTCCCCGGTGTCACCACCTGCGGGTATCTCCAGTTCGGCCGAGATGGTAAATGCGGTGAACTGTGTCTTGCGGTCGCGCCGGTCGAGGGTGCCGTTCGCCTCGCAGGCCAGGGAGTGCCACTCCAGTTGCTTGAATGTTGCGATCGCCCGGAAAGTAAGGATGAAGCAATCCGCCAGCGCTGCCACCAGCAGGTCCTCCGGCGACCAGTGATCCCCGGGCCCGCCAAACTGTACCGGCGGCGCGGAGGTAAGGGGTTCAACCCCATCTGTGGATAACTCGACATCACTGCCGGGATCGGCCCGGGCGGCCACCCGGTACTGGTGGGGAAGTTCCTGCATGGCCTGGCACCTCACAAAGCGCTGACTCGCCAAAGGCTAGGGTCAGGCGCCCCGGGCCACCAGCCTCGGGCCTTGCCCCGTGGCTGGTGCATATCGCTGCGGTCCATGCACCCTGCGGGTGTGCAGGCTGCGTTATTTGTGGGGACGGCCCATGGTCGTGATCGGTTGCGCCGAGCGCCTTACGCCGGCGGCGTGTAGCGCTGCGGGAACTTGCCAATCTTGTCGGCATAGAAGTCACGGAACCGTTCCAGCTCGCGGGCCAGGTCGGCGCTCATTTCAAAGGCCGGCCCCATGCCCACTTCTTTCCTGGGGAAATTGATGAACCCGCATACCACCGGCACACCGGCACCGCGGGCAATATGGTAAAAGCCGGTCTTCCAGCGTTCCGCCATACCGCGGGTGCCTTCCGGCGGCACGGCGATCACCAGGGAGGCGCTGCGCTTGAACTGCTCCACCGTTGCCTCGACCAGGTTATTGGCCTTGCTGCGGTCCACGGCGATGCCGCCAAACCACCGCATCATGCCGCCCAGCGGGAACTTGAACAGCTTGTCCTTCCCCATCCACTGGGGCACCAGGCCCAGCTTGAGGGCGGTGAGGATAAAGTAGTAGCCATCCCAGTTGGTGGTATGCGGGGCGCCCAGCAGTACGTATTTCTTCAGTTTGAGCGCCGATTCGTCAGCGACCACCCGCCAGCCGTGCAGTTTCAGCAACAGCTTCGCGACCTGGCGCAGGATCGGGGTGACAATCGGTGTGTTGAAAATGGTTCTCTGCATGAAATCAGCCAGATTGAATGTTGGCGGCGAATTATAGAGGCATTTCGGCGCCAATTCCGGTTAATTGCGGCTTTTATCAGTGTAGGGTGAATTGTCCCCGCCACGCGGCTGCAACAGCCGGGGCGCCCGCCAGAGTGGAAAGGGAAGGCCCGGGAGCCGGGGCGCTATGCTCCCCCGTCAGGCGCGGGAGAGCATCTCCCCGGCGTGGGCCAGGGACTGTGCGGTGGTTTCGCCGCCCAGCATGCGGGCGATCTCTTCCCGGCGCTCCTGGTCCTTGAGTTCCCGCAGCGCCACGAATGCGGCGTCTCCGTCGCTGTGCTTCTCCACCAGGTACTGCCGGTGGGCCCGCGCCGCCACCTGCGCCAGGTGGGTTACGCAGATCACCTGGCCGGTGCGGCCGTTGCGGCCCTCGCCCAGTTGCCGCAGCAGGCGCCCGACAACATCGCCGGTGGCCCCGCCGATACCCACGTCCACCTCGTCGAAAACCAGGGTGGGGGTGCGGGAGGTCTGGGCGGTGACTACCTGGATTGCCAGGCTGACCCGCGACAGTTCGCCCCCGGAGGCGATCTTGCCCAGCGGCCGTGCCGGCTGGCCGGGGTTGGTGGCGATCAGGATTTCCACCTCTTCCAGGCCGGTGGCCGCCGGTTTTTCCTGTGGCTGCAGCGCCAGCTCCACCCGGGCGTGGGGCATGGCCAGGTCGGCCAGCTGCCCGTTCACCGCGGCGGCCAGTTTTTCGGCCGCGCCGGCGCGCAGTTTGCCCAGCTTGCCGGCGGTGGCCCGGTAGGCCTGTTCCAGTTCCCGGCACTCGGATTCCAGCCGGTCCAGTGCATCCGGTGCGCCAATTTCGTCCAGTTCCGCCTGCAGCTGCTCCTGTAGCCCGGGCAGCTCCGGTGGCTGCACGCGGTGCTTGCGTGCGGCCTGGTAAATGGCGCTGAGCCGCTCCTCCACCTCTGCCAGGCGTTCGGGATCCATCTCGAAGCGATCGATATGCCGCGTCAGGGTGCCGGCGGCTTCGTCCACCTGGATCCGGGCGCTGTCGAGCATCTGCGCCACCTCGGTCAGCTCCGGCGACTGCTCCGGCATGGCCGTGAGCAGCTGCAGGGCCCGGTG
This sequence comes from Microbulbifer sp. YPW16, assembly GCF_021290385.1. Taxonomy (GTDB): domain Bacteria; phylum Pseudomonadota; class Gammaproteobacteria; order Pseudomonadales; family Cellvibrionaceae; genus Microbulbifer; species Microbulbifer zhoushanensis. The sequence goes on along the minus strand of NZ_CP089928.1, from coordinate 1,533,257 downwards.
CAGGTGCTCGGAGATATCCCCCTCCCCGCCGGTGAGCATGGCTGCAAGCTGGTAACTGCCGCTGAGGATCTGGCCGGCATTGGCCAGCTGGCGTTGCTCGCTCTCGAGTTCAGCGATTTCGCCCGCTTGCAGGTCCAGCTGGTCCAGCTCCTCCAGCTGGTATTGCAGCAACTGCCGGCGCGCCTCGGTTTCCTCGGCACTGTCCGCCAGGCTGCGGTAGCGGCGGTACTGGTCCTGCCAGGTCTTGAAATGAATGCGGGTCTCCGCAGCCAGCTCGCCGGCACCGGCGAACTCGTCCAGCAGTCGCCGGTGGGTGTCTTTTTTGAGCAGGGACTGGTGCTCGTGCTGGCTGTGGATATCGATCAGCTGCTCGCCCAGGGCGCGCAGCTGCAGCAGGGTCACCGGCTGGCCATTGATATAGGCCCGGGAGCGTCCGTCGGCACTGATGGTGCGCCGCAGGATTACCTCGTGGCCGGTGTCCAGTTCCTGCTCTTCCAGCCAAGTGCTGGCCTCCGGATGGTCACTGATATCGAAAGTCGCGTGGATGTCGGCCCGTTTCGCCCCGGCGCGGACCAGCTCCGCATTGCCGCGGTCGCCGAGGGCCAGGCCCAGGGCGTCGAGGGTGATGGACTTACCGGCCCCGGTCTCGCCGGTCAGGGTGCTGGTGCCGGAGCCAAACTCCAGTTCCAGCTGGTCCACCAGGGTGAATTGGCTGATAGACAGGTGCAGCAACATAGGGATCGCTTCTGGCTCAATTGTTATCTGTGTATTTATACAGTAATCGCCGGCGGGTCGCTACCGCCACCCGGTGACATTACAGTGCGCGGGGAGGCGGTCAAGCGCCGCGGTGGCGGGGCGCGTGGCGAGTTTCCGGGATAACCCCTTGAACTGCATGGGCAAGGCCCCATATACACCTGCACTGTCCGCCTGGCATGGCACGCCCGGCTTGGCGCCCCCGGCGGACATCATATTTGAACCAACTGACAGTCGACGCGACGGAGAGAGCAGTGGCCAGAGAGCGCAGCGAAGAAGATCAGATTGACGAGGGGACGCCGCATCCCGAGGCACTGACCGCGGAAGAGGCGGCAGCCGAGGAAACCAGTGCGAGTGCCGAGGTAGAGGAACCCTCCCCCGAAGAGCAGCACGAGGCAGAGGAGGCCCTGCACGCGGAGCCCGACAGCCCCGAGGCACTCAAGGGGGAGATCCTGGGCCTGCAGGAGCAGCTGGCGATCCAGAAGGACCTGGCCATGCGCGCACAGGCCGAGGCCCAGAACGCGCGCCGCCGCGCCCAGCAGGATGTGGAGCGGGCGCACAAGTACGGCGTGGAGAAGCTGCTGCAGGATTTCCTGCCGGTGGTGGACAACCTGGAGCGGGCGCTGTCCAGCATCGACCGCGAGGACGAGGCCAACAAGGCCATCATCGAGGGTATCGAGCTGACCCATAAGTCCTTCGTGGACACCCTGGCCAAGCATTCCGTGGAAGTGGTGAACCCGGCCGGCGAGCCATTCGACCCGGAACGGCACCAGGCCATGACCCAGGTCCCCAGTGGTGATGTGGAGCCCAATACGGTGCTGGATGTATTCCAGAAGGGCTATGTACTGAACGGCCGCCTGTTGCGGCCGGCAATGGTAGTGGTGAGCAAGTCCCCGTCGTGACTGCACACCCCTTTGTCGGGGGCAGGCCCGGAGAATCGGGCAGCCCGGGCAGAGGATCGGGCATAAAGCCCCTTGAAATTGTAAGGCCGGCACCAATATAGCTGGCAACTGAACGAAAACTTGCGCTCCCGCCGGTATCGGGCGGGAAGCGGCGAAAAAGTGAGGAACATACTGATGGGAAAAATTATCGGCATCGACCTGGGAACCACCAACAGTTGTGTGGCAGTCCTGGATGGTGACAAGGCGCGCGTGATCGAGAACGCCGAGGGCGATCGCACCACCCCGTCCATCGTGGCGTTCACCGATGACAACGAGATCCTGGTGGGCCAGTCTGCCAAGCGCCAGGCGGTTACCAACCCGCAGAATACCCTGTATGCGGTCAAGCGCCTGATCGGTCGTAAATTCAAGGACGATGTGGTGCAGAAGGACATCAAGATGGTGCCCTACAGCATCGTCGAGGCCGATAACGGTGATGCCTGGGTAGAAGTGAAGGGCGACAAGAAAGCGCCGCCGCAGGTTTCCGCCGAAGTACTGAAAAAAATGAAGAAGACCGCCGAGGATTTCCTGGGCGAGACCGTCGATGCAGCGGTGATCACCGTCCCGGCCTACTTCAATGATTCCCAGCGCCAGGCCACCAAGGACGCGGGCCGCATCGCCGGCCTGGACGTAAAGCGCATCATCAACGAGCCCACCGCGGCCGCGCTGGCTTATGGCCTGGACAAGCAGGGCGGTGACCGGACCGTGGCGGTCTACGACCTGGGTGGTGGTACCTTCGATATCTCCATCATCGAGATTGCCGATGTCGACGGCGAGAAGCAGTTCGAGGTGCTGTCCACCAATGGTGACACCTTCCTCGGCGGTGAGGATTTCGACCTGCGCCTGATCGACTACCTGGCAGAGCAGTTCAAGAAGGACCAGGGCATCGACCTGAAAGGCGACCCGCTGGCCATGCAGCGCCTGAAGGAAGCGGCCGAGAAAGCCAAGATCGAGCTTTCCTCCAGCCAGCAGACCGAGGTCAACCTGCCGTACATCACCGCAGATGCCTCCGGTCCCAAGCACCTGGTGGTGAAGCTGACCCGCGCCAAGCTGGAGAGCCTGGTGGAAGAGCTGGTCGAGCGCTCCCTGGGGCCGGTCAAGACCGCCCTGGCTGATGCCGACCTGGCGGCCTCCGGCGTGGACGAGGTGATCCTGGTGGGCGGCCAGACCCGTATGCCGCTGGTGCAGAAGAAAGTAACCGAATTCTTTGGCAAGGAGCCGCGCAAGGACGTCAACCCGGATGAGGCGGTGGCCATGGGCGCTGCAATCCAGGGCGCGGTCCTGGCCGGCGATGTGAAAGACGTACTGCTGCTGGACGTTACCCCGCTGACCCTGGGCATCGAGACCATGGGCGGCGTGGCGACCCCGCTGATCGAGAAGAACACCACCATCCCGACCAAGAAGTCCCAGGTGTTCTCCACCGCGGATGACAACCAGACCGCTGTGACCATCCACGTGGTCCAGGGCGAGCGCAAGCAGGCGTCCGAGAACAAGTCACTGGGTCGCTTTGACCTGGCTGACATCCCGCCGGCGCCGCGCGGTGTGCCGCAGATCGAAGTCGCCTTCGACATCGATGCCAACGGCATCCTGCACGTGCACGCGAAGGACAAGGCCACCGGCAAGGAGCAGTCCATTGTGATCAAGGCTTCCTCCGGCCTGAGCGAGGAAGAGATCGACAAGATGGTGCAGGACGCCGAGGCCAATGCCGAGGCGGACAAGCAGTTCGAGGAGCTGGTAACCACCCGCAATACCCTCGACGGCATGATCTCTGCCACCAAGAAGACCCTGGAAGAGGCTGGCGACAAGGCCACTGCCGAAGAGAAGTCCGCGATCGAGGCGGCCATCTCCGAAGCGGAAGAGGCCGTCAAGGGCAACGACAAGGACGCCATGGAAGCGGCCACCAACAAGCTGACCGAGGCTTCCGGCCCGCTGGCACAGAAGATGTACGCCGAGCAGGCGCAGGCGGCACAGGGTGCCGAGGGCGCAGCCGAGGCGGAGCAGGGCGGCCAGCAGTCCGGTGGTGACGACGCGGTGGACGCGGAGTTCGAGGAAGTGAAGGACGACAAGAAAGAGGACAAGTAAGCCCTCCCTGCGCGCGGGTGGCTGGTGGCTTCCCGCGCAAAGACAAACCTTCGAGGCGCGGCGGCAATTCTGCGGAACTGGCCACCGCGCCTCAGTTAGTTAAGACAGAACACACTTTTTATGTCGAAGCGCGATTATTACGAAGTCCTCGGTGTCGAGCGGGACGCCTCCGAAAAAGACCTGAAAAGGGCCTATCGACGGGTGGCGATGAAGTATCACCCGGACCGGAATCCCGACGACAAAGAGTCGGAGAACAAGTTCAAGGAGGCCAACGAGGCCTACGAAGTCCTGTCCGACCCGCAGAAAAAAGCAGCCTATGACCAGTTTGGCCACGCCGGTGTGGAAGGCCAGATGGGCGGCGGTGGCGGTGCCGGCGGTTTTGGTGGATTCTCCGATATTTTCGGCGATGTGTTCGGCGACATCTTTGGCGGTGGCGGCGGCCGTCGCGGCGGCCCGCAGCGCGGCTCGGACCTGCGTTACGACCTGGAGCTGGATCTCGAGGACGCCGTGCGCGGTACGACTGTGCAGATTCGCGTGCCGACCCTGGTGGGTTGCAAGACCTGTGACGGTTCCGGGGCCAAGCCGGGCTCGAATCCCCAGACCTGTGGTACCTGTGGCGGTGTAGGCCAGGTGCGTATGCAGCAGGGCTTCTTTGCCGTGCAGCAGACCTGCCCCAACTGCCGCGGTCGCGGCACCATCATTACCGATCCCTGTGGCAGCTGCCATGGTGCCGGCCGGCTCGAGGAGACCAAGACCCTGTCGGTTAAAGTTCCTCCCGGCGTGGACAGCGGCGACCGTATCCGCCTGTCCGGCGAGGGCGAGGCGGGCCCAGAGGGCGGTCCTCCCGGGGACCTCTATGTGCAGGTGGTGGTGAAGGAGCACGAGCTGTTCCAGCGCGACGGCAAGAACCTCTACTGCGAGGTGCCGATCAGCTTTGTCACCGCGGCCCTGGGCGGTGAAATGGAAGTGCCCACCCTGGACGGCAAGGTAAAGCTGAAGATCCCGGCAGAGAGCCAGACCGGCAAGCTGTTCCGCCTGCGCGGCAAGGGCGTCACGCCCGTGCGCGGCGGTGCCCCGGGCGACCTGCTGTGCCGGGTGGTGGTGGAAACACCGGTCAACCTGAGCACTCGCCAGAAGGAGTTGCTGGAGGAATTTTCCGGCACCCTGAGTGAGAAGAAAAACTCACCCCGCCAGACCGGCTGGTTCGAGGGCGTGAAGAATTTCTTCGGGGACATGAAGCTTTAAGGGCCTTGGGCCCCAATTCCTCCCTCCCGCTTCTTACCGCGCCGGCCGGCACGGGGAAGCGGGAGGGAATCCCTCACATCTCCGCCAGTCGCCGGCGAAACTCCTCGTGGTACTCGAGCTGTAACTCCTTGAGAGACTGCAACTGCTGTTCATCGAGGATGTCCACCAGTTGTGCGCGAGTCTCGGCGCGAATGGCAATCATCTTCGCATCGATTTCCTCGCGCTGTTTCTGCGTCAGTTCCGGTGGCTCCCCGGAGAGGAAGCCATAGCCCTTCAGCATTTCCTTTTTGCGGCGGAAGTTCTCCTGCAGGATCGGCAGGACGGTATCCTCCTGCTCGGGGGTCAGGTTGAGCTTCAGGGTCACCCAGTCGGTGACGTCGTCATATTTTTCCCAGAAATCCTCCCCCAGCCCTTTTTCTTCCTCCCGGGCGCAGCCGCTGGCCAGCCCCAGCAGCAGGGCCAGGATAGCCAGGGCCAGGCCGGCATTGGCGGGGAATCTGGTGTTTCTCAGGTGGTGCATGGTTGCCTCTCCAGGGGGGTATGCACCAGATTCTAGATGGCACGGGCAGTGCGGTGGGTCCCCGGGCGGAACCGTCCGCCTGAATTGTACTGGCGCAGTCAGCCCGGCTTGCCGGCGCAGTCGATACAACGGGTGATGGTGGGGTCTGCGCTGAGTCGGGCCGGCTCGATGGCATCGTCACAGATAAAGCAGAAACCAAAGTCGCCGCTGTCGATGCGTCGCAGGGCGCCGTCGATGCCCCGCAGCAGGGCCTGCCGCCGCCGGTCGGAGTCCAGTGCTATCTGCTGCGCCTGCAGGGCCTCCATGCGCGACAGGCGGCCGACGCTGGACTGGTCCAGGGTTACCGTCTGGCTGCCGCGCTGCGCTGTCTCTTCCAGCGACAACAGTTCTGCCCGTAGGGCCTGCAGCCGCAGGCGGAAGTCCGCGAGTTCCGATTCGTTCATGCAGTAGGGCCATTTTTGTTGTTATAAAGGGGAATACTACTACAGCTATGTTCCGGCGCCGGGGTAGAATCCGCGGCTTTCAGGGCGGCAGTCAGAAAGGAGGAGAGATGACAGTCAAGGTAGCCGTAACGGGGTTCGCCGGGCGCATGGGGCGCGCGCTGGCAGAGGCGCTGGCGCAGGCCGATAACGCGGAACTGTCCGCGGCAATCGTGCGCCCCGGGTCCAGCCTGGTGGGCAGCGATGCGGGCGAGGTTGCCGGGCTGGGCCGGTCGGGACTGCCGATCGTGGATAGCCTTGGCGGCGCTCAATTCGATGTCCTGATCGACTTTTCCGCTCCCGCTGCCACCCTGGAAAATGCGGCCTTCTGTGCCGGCCAGGGCAAGCCGATTGCAATCGGCACCACCGGCTTCAGTGAGGCGGAAAAAGCGACGTTACTGGCACATGCACAGCATATCCCGCTGTGCCTGGCGAGCAATTTCTCCACTGGCGTCAATCTCTGCTTCAACCTGCTGGAGACTGCTGCCCGGGTAATGGGGGAAGAGGCGGATATCGAGATTGTCGAGGCGCACCACCGTCACAAGGTGGACGCCCCGTCGGGCACCGCCCTGAGTATGGGGGAAGTGATTGCTGAAACACTGGGCCGGGACCTGCAGCAGGTGGCGGTCTACGGGCGCGAGGGGCAAACCGGTGCGCGCGATCGCGAAACCATTGGTTTTGCCACGGTTCGTGGCGGCGATGTAGTGGGGGAGCACTCGGTAATGTTCCTCGCCGATGGCGAGCGCATTGAAATCGGCCACCGGGCCAGCAGCCGCCTGTCGTTTGCCCGCGGTGCGGTGCGGGCGGCGCTGTGGCTGCTTGGGAATGAACAAAAGGGCGACCGCGTGCCGGGCCACTACGATATGCGCGATGTACTGGGGCTGAAAGTCGGTTAACCTGATCGCGACTGAATTTTGCAACATCAAGGTCACAGGAGTTGGCGTTGGAACATAAGATAATCGTTGGTAGCGAGGAGTGGTGCAGCTTCCCCGGGCTGGGGATTCCCGCCATCAAGGCGCGGGTTGATTCGGGGGCCAAGACCTCCTGCCTGCACGCCTACAACATTCATACCTTCAAGCGCGACGGCGAGTCCTGGGTCAGCTTCGAGGCGCACCCGCTGCAGCACCAGCGGCGCCCGTCGGTACGCTGCGAGGCGCGCCTGCTGGACAAGCGCACGGTGCGCAGTTCATCCGGGGAGGCAGAGAAGCGCCCGGTCATCCGTACCGCCCTGTCGATTGGTGGCAGTGTCTGGGATATCGAGCTGACCCTGACCAACCGGGACTCCATGGGCTACCGGATGCTGCTGGGCCGCGAGGCGATGATGGGCCGGATGATGGTGGACCCGGCGGAGAGCTTCTGTCTCGGCGATATGCGCGTCAGTGAGCTGGAGGAGTACTACCGGGACGAGCATCACATGGCGGGCACCGGCCTGCGGATCGGGCTGCTGGCGTCCAACCCGGACCTGTACAGTAACCAGCGCATCATGGAGGCAGGCGCCGAGCGCGGGCACCGCATGAGCTTCCTCGATATCCGCCAGTGCTATATGAAGCTGGATCCCAGCGAGCCGGAGGTCCACTACCGCGACGGGCGGATCCTGAACAACCTTGATGCAGTGATTCCCCGGATCCGGCCCAGCCAGACCTTCTATGGCTGTGCCCTCACGCGCCACTTCGAGAGCCTCGGCGTATTTGCCCTCAATGGTTCCGACGCCATCAGCCAGTCGCGGGACAAACTGTTCTCGCTCCAGTTGCTGCAGCAGGCGGCCCTGAATATCCCCACGTCGGGCTTTGCCAACTCGCCGGTGGATACCAACGAGCTGATTGAAATGGTTGGCGGCGCCCCGCTGATCGTGAAGTTGCTCGAAGGTAGCCAGGGACGCGGGGTGGTGCTGGCCGAGACGCGCAAGGCGGCCGAATCGGTGATCAACGCATTCAAGTCCCTCAAGGCCAACCTGCTGGTGCAGGAGTTTATCCGGGAGGCCCAGGGCAAGGACCTGCGCCTGTTCGTGATCGACAACAAGGTGGTGGCTTCCATCCAGCGGGAGGCCGCACCCGGGGAGTTCCGCGCCAATATCCACCAGGGCGGCACCGCCTCGGTGGTGAAGGTTACTCCCGAGGAGAAGCGCCTGGCAGTGAAGGCGGCAAAGACCCTGGGCCTGAAGGTGGCTGGGGTGGATATTATTCGCTCCCGCAAGGGGCCACTTCTGCTTGAGGTGAATTCCTCACCGGGCCTGGAGGGCATTGAGAGCGCCACCCGCAAGGACGTGGCCGGCAGCATGATCATGTCGATCGAGAAAGCGCTGAAATGGCGCCCGGCGGCGCCGGTCAATGGCGCTGAAAGCGTGGTTCCCGACGAAGGGGCCGGTTGACGGCCCTGTCCCGGGGCGAGGGTCCCGGGGTCCTCTCCCCTGCGCCGGCCGGGTTACGGCTGGCAGCTTCCTCTTCCTGCCCCTTTGGCGAAGGCCCCGCCGCGATACTAATCTGGTGTTGAGACACGCTGGTATGTAGTCGTGGCAGCGAAGTCGATGCCAGTGAGCGTATTCCCGCGCCACCGAGACCGATAAAGCCATGCGAGCGGGCATGAAACGACACCCCGACCCTTCCTTCCGTCGCCTGGCAGTGCAGCTGCTCGGGCACCTTATGTTGTTGTTGCTGCTGCAGCTGATCCTGTCGGCAGGAGCCGCCGCGGCGCCCTCGCGGCTGTCGGATACCGAGGCGGGGCGCCGGCTGATGATCAACTATATTGTCCATTTCGCCCATCACCTGCAGTGGCCGATCGAGGTTTTCAGCGGCACCGGGGCACCGTTCCGAATCTGCCTGCTGGAGCAGCCAGACCTGCTGGCGCCGCTGGCATCCCAGCTCAAGTACCATCGTGTCGATGGGCGACCGGTCGAGGTTGCCGGCCTTCCGCCGGGGGAGAAACTGGAGGCGCGCCGCTGCCAGATCCTGGTGCTGGGCGAGGTGTCCCCGGATTACTGGCGCGAGCTGATGCTGGCACTGGAGTTCTTCCCGGTGCTGACGGTCAGCGATGTCCGCGGCTTTACTGCCGCGGGGGGCATGATCGGCTTTGTGGGACGGGGGCCACAGGTGGCGGTGCGCCTGAACAAAACCATGTTCGACCGCTCGGAACTCAAGATTGGCAGCAGCCTGTTCCGGTTGACCAACGGGGCAGATTAGCGCGCTGCGGGCAAGGTCCGGTGACAGTTCACCGCGCCAGGATGTCCGGTCCTGCGGCGGGAAAGCCTGAATTTGTGCTGCCAGTGTGGCGCTTTCCCGGCTTGCCCTGGACGCTCTGGCAGCGCTCGGTTGTCACCGAACCTCACGCATGGCCCGTTGCCGTCTACTGGCGTATTTTTATACTGGCGCTTGGGGCGCATTTCGAGTAGAATCTGCGCCCGGTTTGGGCATGTCGCGCGCTCGCTGCGCGCCGGACAGTGAGTCCCATCAACGCCGGTGGCAAGCGCCGGCCACAGTGTGAGAGCTGCGCGTGAAGAAATCCAAAAAGCGAGATGAAGCAGGAGTTTCATCTCGCTTTTTTATAGGGGCCCGGTTCCAGGGTGCCCTGTCCAAGGACAGCGCTGCTGCCGGGGCGCCGTCGGGCCGCCCGGGCCAGCTGGAGCAGTATCACCGCGCCTCACGTCAAATCCCGCCCGGAAGCAGTTCTGAAGATTGGAGATCAAGTTGACTAAAGCTGTCCCCACGCCGGAGCCCCAGATGCCCAGCCCCCTGATGCCAAGCACTACGCCAGCGCTGCTGGTACTCGCCGATGGCAGCGAGTTTCACGGGCGCGCCATTGGCGCCCTTGACAGCGCCGTCGGTGAGGTCGTGTTCAACACCTCCATGACCGGTTACCAGGAAATCCTGACCGACCCGTCTTACGCGCGCCAGATTGTCACCCTGACGTATCCCCATATCGGCAATACCGGCACCAACAGTGAGGACGAGGAGGCCGCGGATATCTGGGCCACCGGCCTGGTAATCCGCGACCTGCCCCTGCTGGCCAGCAGTTTCCGCAATGAGAAGTCACTCGAGGACTACCTGCGGGACCGCAATGTGGTGGGCATCGCCGATATCGACACCCGCCGCCTGACCCGCCTGCTGCGGGACAAGGGCGCCCAGAACGGTTGTATCGTCGCCGGCGACGATATCGACCGGGACGCGGCGCTGGCCAGGGCGCGTGAATTCGCCGGCTTGAAGGGCATGGATCTTGCGAAGGTGGTTTCCACCAAAGAGCCCTACAACTTCAATGAGGGCACCTGGGAACTTGGGCAGGGCCACCAGCCGGCGCCGGCAGCGCAGCCTTACAAGGTTGTGGCTTACGATTTTGGCGTCAAGCGCAACATTTTGCGCATGCTGGTGGATCGCGGCTGCGAACTCACCGTAGTGCCGGCACAGACTCCGGCCTCCGAGGTGCTGGCAATGAATCCCGACGGCGTATTCCTGTCCAACGGACCCGGTGATCCCGAGCCCTGTGACTATGCCATCAAGGCCATTCGCGAGATTCTCGACGCCGGGATCCCCACCTACGGTATCTGCCTGGGGCACCAGCTGCTGGGCCTCGCCGTGGGCGCCAGGTCCGAGAAAATGAAGTTCGGCCACCACGGGGGCAACCACCCGGTGAAATGCCTCAAGAGTGGCCGGGTGATGATCTCTGCCCAGAACCACGGCTTCTCCATCGACGGCGATTCACTGCCGGAGAATGTGGAGATCACCCACGTGTCCCTGTTTGACAATACCAACCAGGGTATCCGCCTGACCGACCGGCCCGCATTCAGCTTCCAGGGACACCCGGAAGCCAGCCCCGGCCCGCACGATGTGGCGCCACTGTTCGACCAGTTCGTCGAAATGATGGAGGCGCGCCGCCAGGCGTAACAGGGGCCGGCTGCGGCCGGCCACGGGACACGTGCATACGCACTGACTGAATTTTGAATTGACCATCACCGGTGCGGCCGGTGCGAGACGGAAGAAAGATGCCAAAACGCACAGACATCAAAAGCATTCTGATTATCGGCGCCGGTCCGATTGTTATCGGCCAGGCCTGCGAATTCGACTACTCCGGCGCCCAGGCCTGTAAGGCGCTGCGGGAAGAGGGCTACCGGGTGATCCTGGTGAACTCCAACCCCGCCACCATCATGACCGACCCGGCCATGGCCGACGCCACCTATATCGAGCCGGTGGAATGGCGCACGGTGGCCAAGATCATCGAGCAGGAACGCCCCGATGCCATCCTGCCCACCATGGGTGGCCAGACAGCGCTCAACTGTGCGCTGGCACTGGACAAGCACGGTGTCCTGGAAAAGTTTGGTGTAGAGCTGATCGGTGCCGACAAGGAGGCGATCGAGAAGGCCGAGGACCGGGACCTGTTCGACAAGGCCATGCGTGCGATTGGCCTGGAGACGCCGCGCGCCAAGATCGTCCATTCCATGGAAGAGGCGATGAAAGTCCCGGAAGAGTTCGGCTTCCCGGTTATCATTCGCCCGTCCTTCACCATGGGCGGCTCCGGCGGCGGTGTGGCGTACAACTGGCCCGAGTTCGAGGAAATCTGCAAGCGCGGCCTGGACCTGTCCCCCACCAACGAACTGCTGATCGACGAATCCCTGCTCGGCTGGAAAGAGTACGAGATGGAGGTGGTTCGCGATAAGAACGACAACTGCATCATTGTCTGTGCCATCGAGAACTTTGACCCCATGGGCGTGCACACCGGTGACTCCATCACCGTGGCCCCGGCGCAGACCCTGACCGACAAGGAATACCAGCTGATGCGCAACGCCTCCCTCGCGGTGCTGCGCGAGATCGGCGTTGAAACCGGCGGCTCCAACGTGCAGTTCGGCGTCTGCCCGAACACCGGGCGCATGGTGATCATCGAGATGAACCCGCGGGTATCCCGCTCCTCCGCCCTGGCCTCCAAGGCCACCGGCTTCCCGATCGCCAAGGTAGCGGCCAAACTGGCAGTGGGCTACACCCTGGACGAGCTGCAGAACGAGATTACCGGCGGTGCGACCCCGGCCTCCTTCGAGCCGAGCATCGACTATGTGGTTACCAAGATCCCGCGCTTTACCTTCGAGAAATTCGGCGAGGCAGACGCGCGCCTGACCACACAAATGAAATCCGTGGGCGAGGTGATGGCCATCGGCCGCACTTTCCAGGAGTCCCTGCAGAAAGCACTGCGTGGCCTGGAAGTGGGCAGCTTTGGCCTCGAGAGCAAGATTGACCCCGAGGAGGAGGGTGCGCAGGAGCGCCTGCGGCGCGAGCTGTCCGTTCCCGGTGCAGAGCGTATCTGGTATGTGGGTGACGCCTTCCGCATGGGGATGACGGTCGAGGAGGTCTATGAGCTCTCGGGCATCGACCCCTGGTTCCTGGTGCAGATCGAGGAACTGGTCAGGATCGAGGAGCCGCTCAAGGCCCTGCCCACATCCGCCCTGACGACTGAATACGTGCGCTTCCTGAAGCGCAAGGGCTTCTCCGACATGCGCCTTGCCAAGTTGCTGGGGGTAAGCCAGAGAACCGTGCGCGAGTTCCGCCACAAGCTGGGGGTGTTCCCGTCTTTCAAGCGCGTGGATACCTGCGCGGCCGAGTTCGCCACGTCCACCGCTTACATGTACTCCACCTATGACGAGGAGTGCGAGGCGAACCCGTCCGACCGCAAGAAAATCATGGTGCTGGGTGGTGGCCCGAACCGTATCGGCCAGGGCATCGAGTTCGACTACTGCTGTGTGCACGCCGCACTGGCGATGCGCGAGGACGGTTACGAGACCATCATGGTCAACTGTAACCCCGAAACGGTTTCCACCGACTACGATACCTCCGACCGCCTCTATTTTGAGCCGGTGACCCTGGAGGATGTACTGGAAATCGTGGCCAAGGAAAAGCCGGAAGGTGTGATCGTACAGTTCGGCGGCCAGACTCCGCTGAAACTGGCGCGCTACCTGGCGGCGGAAGGGGTGCCGATCATTGGCACCACCCCCGAGCAGATTGACCGCGCCGAGGACCGCGAGCGCTTCCAGCAGATGATCATGCGCCTGGGGCTGAAGCAGCCCAAGAATGCCATCGTGCGCTCCGTCTCCGAGGCCATCCAGGCCGCCAAGGACGTGGGATACCCGCTGGTAGTGCGCCCCTCTTATGTACTGGGTGGCCGGGCGATGGAAATCGTCTACAAGGAAGACGAGCTGCTCAACTATATGAAGGAAGCGGTACAGGTATCCGACGACTCGCCGGTTCTGCTGGATCACTTCCTCAATGCCGCGGTCGAGGTGGATATCGATGCGGTGTCCGATGGCCAGGATGTGGTCATCGGCGGCATCATGCAGCATATCGAGCAGTGCGGTGTGCACTCCGGTGATTCCGCCTGCTCCCTGCCGCCCTATAACCTGCCCGCCGGGGTGCAAGACCAGATGCGCGAGCAGGTCAAGGCCATGGCCCGTGAACTGGGCGTGGTAGGCCTGATGAATACCCAGCTGGCCTGGCAGGACGACGAGATCTACGTGATCGAGGTCAACCCCCGCGCCTCCCGCACGGTGCCGTTTGTCTCCAAGTGCATCGGTACCTCCCTGGCCAAGGTGGCGGCGCGCTGCCAGGCGGGGATCAGCCTCGCGGATCAGGGCTTTACCAAGGAAATCGTACCGGACTACTTCTCCGTGAAAGAGTCTGTATTCCCCTTCAACAAGTTCCCGAAGGTGGACCCGATCCTCGGCCCGGAGATGAAGTCCACCGGCGAGGTCATGGGCGTTGGTGCCACCTTTGCGGAAGCTTTCGACAAGGGGCTGCTGGCCGCCGGCGACACATTGCCGGAATCAGGCAAGGTCTTTATCTCGGTCCGTGACTTCGACAAGGATGCCGCAGTCCATGTGGCACGGGACCTGGTGGGACTCGGCTTCGAGCTGGTTGCCTCCCGTGGTACCGCCAAGGTATTGCAAGACAGCGATATTCCGGTTACAACCGTCAACAAGATGAGCGAGGGCCGGCCGCATATCGTCGATATGATCAAGAACGACGAGATTGCCCTGGTGGTCAACACTACCGAGGGGCGCCAGGCGATACGCGACTCCGCCGATATCCGTCGCAGCGCGGAGAACCACCAGGTGTGTTACACCACCACGCTGGCGGCGGCCAAGGCCATGGCGCTGGCCATGCAGCAGGGCGAGCCGCTCCAGGTACGCCGTTTGCAGGACCTGCATCAGCGCGTGGTTGAGTTGTCGAAATAAATCCGGCACTGCCCGGAGCGGCCACCGGCCACAACCAATCAGTGATATATCGGCCGGGCTTCCCCATGGGGAGGCCCGGTTTTCTAGTAATAAAAATTGGAGGTCCCAACTTGAACCGGGTACCAATGACTGTCGAGGGCGCCGAGGCCCTGCGCGCCGAACTGGAAAACCTGAAGAAGGTAGAGCGCCCCGCCGTGGTCCAGGCGATTGCCGAGGCCCGTGAACATGGCGACCTGAAGGAAAACGCCGAGTACCACGCGGCCCGCGAGAAGCAGGGCTTTATCGAGGGACGTATCCAGGAAATCGAGGCCAAGCTGTCACACGCGCAGGTCATCGATGTCAAAGCCATCGAGCCCAGCGACAAGGTGATCTTCGGTACCACAGTGACCATCATCCACATGGAAACCGACGAGGAAGTGACTTACCGGATTGTTGGCGATGATGAGGCTGACGTGAAAGAGAAGAAGATTTCGGTGAACTCGCCGATTGCCCGCGCGTTGATCGGCAAGGAAGTGGGGGATGTTGTCGAGGTGCAGACTCCGTCAGGATCGGTGGAGTACGAGATCGATACTGTGCAGCATATCTGATCCCGCAGCGGGACGATAATAAAAAAAGGGCGGCCAGCAGGCCGCCCTTTTTTTTGCCCTTTTACTGGAACACAACGGAGTTGTTGAATGCGCCGATCTGGGTGACAAGGGCTGTTTCGGCCAGGCCGAACTGTCCGACCAGGGCGTTGTTGCCAAGACCGGTCTGAGAGGTTACGGCCAGGTGACCGAAGCCGATCTGTCCGACGTACACGTCGTTGCCAATACCAACCTGTCTTTCAAATGCAGCGTTGTTCACACCTGCCTGGGAGATATCTGCCTCGTTTCCGATGCCGCTCTGTGCAATGGTCGCATCATTACCGAAGCCGAACTGGCGGGTGTCGGCATCATTGAGGATACCGTTCTGGGTCATGCTTGAGGTATGGCCAAGGCCGCTCTGGAGCGCATCGGCATTGTTCAGGATGCCGGTCTGGTTGATGGTGGCGGTGTTGAAGAAACTGAACACCTGAGTCACTGAAGCCGAGTTCAGCAGTCCAGACTGGTTAATGTTGGCGTTGTTACCAAAACCCAGGGTCTGCACTGTGACCGCACTGTTCAGTGCGCCATCCTGCATATGCATTGAGTTGCTGCCCAGCTGCAATGATTGCACTGTCAGTGAGTTATTGAGCAGCCCGCTCTGCATGCTGTTGGCGGAGTTGCCTGCACCGAAAGTCTGGAATGCCGCGGCATTGTTCAGGGCACCATCCTGCACCTGGGTGATGGAGCTGTTGAACTGCACCGACTGGGTCGCCGAGGCATTATTGAAAAAGCCGGATTGATCCTGCGTGATCGTATTATTCACGGTCAGGAAGCCGGTCTGGTTGGCAGCAGCATTGTTGCCGACCCCAGACTGGTTCTGTGTGGTGGTATTGCCGGCGGCAAAGACTGAGCCGCTGATAGCAAACAGCAGGGCGGCGGCGATCGGGGTTAACGTCTTCATGAGTGTCTCCATTACTGCATTGAGTTTCCGACGTTGGTAAAACCGGTGCCAGTTTGCACCGATCTCTTATGGTGCCTTACTCAGCACCATAGAGGGCTCCAGCCACAGGCCATCCGTGTCCACTGGGGAGCCGGGCTGAGACTGGGAATCAGGTGGGGAACCTGTCGGCACGACAGGCCGGGGAAGGGGCAATCCGCTTGCAGGGTACAGATACTGCTTCGATTCATTGGGTCGTACTGCCTGTTTCGACAATGAATGTGCTTTCTAAATGACAGTGTTGCCAGTTCTTGGTGGAGGTGCCATGGGAAGGAAGTACGGAGTTGGTTGAGAAGAAAGTGTTAACAGACGCGGGCGGCGTAGAGACAAACAGATAAGCGGACCTGTCACAGCCACAGCGCCCGTGAGAGACTCCCGGAACCAGGAATCGCCGCCCTGCCAGTGAACTTCGCAGGCAGGGCGGCGGCGCTTGGTGGCCCTGGTTATCAGGTGTGGGCCTCTCCCTGGAAAGCGACCATGCTTACTGGAAGATGCTGGCCGAGTTTCCTACGCCAACCTGGTTGATGATGGCAGTTTCCGAATAGCCGTTCTGGATGACCAGTGCTTCGTTCTGTACGCCGGACTGGTTCACCAGTGCCCGGTGGTTGCCACCAGGTCCAAACTGGAAAATATCTGCACGGTTTAACAGGCCGCTCTGGTTGATGACAGCCTGGTTGTACTGGGAGGCCTGCAGGATGTTGGCTTCGTTACCCAGCCCCTGCTGGTAGATTTCTGCCTCGTTGTACAGGTCGAGCTGGGTAATATTGGCCGTATTCAGCAGGCCGTCCTGGCCGATGCTGGCGTATTGTCCAGAACCGGCCTGGAGAATTGATGCCTCGTTACCCTGACCGGACTGGAAAATATAGGCTTCGGAGTCATAGGCCGCGTACTGGCCAATTGCCGCGCCATGCACTGAACCTACCTGCTCGATGACCGCCACGTTACCACTGCCATCTACCTGCGTGATTGACGCATCGTTGCCAAAGCCGGTTTGGCCGATACGAGCTTCGCTGTTGCTTGTGGCTATCTGGAATGTCGAAGCACGGTTGAGTATCCCGGACTGGCTGACGTGCGCTGTGTTACCTGTGCCGCCTTGCTGTAGCGAATAGGCGTCATTGAGCGCGCCATCCTGGACCTGGTAGATCATGCTGCCGGTTTCGCCAGCCTGTACTGCCTCGGCGCTATTGAAGAAACCGGATTGTCGCTGAATGATGGTGTTATCAATCGTGGCTGGGTTGTCCTGGACAGCCACTGCACTGTTGGCGACACCATCCTGTGACAGGTCGGCAGTGTTGTTGGCTGCGAGGACGTACCCGCTTGTCGCCAGTAGAACAGCTGCCGCAATGGGAGTGAAGGGTTTCACACGCATCTCCTTTACGTCGCACCTCAAAGGATTACTTCACGGTGTGGGTTGAGTGGCCTTGTGGGCCGTAAGGGTTTTCTGCTCCTGAGTCATGTAAAAGTCAGCGGCCGTGAAAAGCCGCTGACAGTGGGTGCGTGACGGGCGCGGAGCCGCGTCACGCTGGCTATTTCCGGGGATCGCTTTACTGCACGATCACGCCGAAATTGCCCAGACCAACCTGGGTGGCCATCGCTGTTTCAGCGAAGCCAAACTGGAAGGTCAGGTGCGCGTTCGCGATACCCAGTTGGTTGGTTGTGGACATATGGCCCAGACCCACCTGGGTGGTCGCAGCAAAGTTGACGATACCGAGCTGGTTGGTGGTCTGGCTGTTGAGGATACCGAATTGCTCTACGTCAGCCGTGTTTGCCAGACCGAACTGGTTAACGTCTGATACGTTGAGGATACCTACCTGATCGACCCATGCATTGTTAGCAACGCCAACCTGGGTGGTATCGGAGAAGTTGAACAGGCCTACCTGGTCGGTATCGGCATCGTTAGCCAGTCCGCTCTGGTTCACGATACCCAGTGAGCCGACGCTGAAGAACTGGTTCACCTCACCTTCGTTACCCGCGCCTGATTGGAGTACTACGCCAGTGTTGAATGCACCGAGGACCTGCAGAACGTCTGCCTCGTTGCCCGCACCGACCTGCACAATAAGCGCGTTACTGCCCAGCTGTCCCAGCTGGAAGGTGTCACCATCGTTGGCAATACCAACCTGCAGTACGGAAGCGTTGTTAAACGCACCGAATGCTTGCAGTGAATAGGCATCGTTAGCGATACCAACCTGGGTCTGGGAAATGCTGCTGTCGTTCTCACCAGCGAACTGCACAGCATCGGCATCGTTGACAATGCCGATCTGCAGCTGGTCGATGGTGTTGTCATCGACTCCCGGGCCAATCTGGAAGGCGCCGGCAGTATTGCCGAGGCCGATTTGGGTCTGTGTGGCGGTATTGCCTGCGGCAAGTGCGGTTCCGCTCACAGCAAACAGTACAGCGGCGGCGATCGGGGTTAACGTCTTCATGAGTTGCTCCTTTACTTCTGACGCTAAGAAACCAGTACAGCTATTACTGGCTGGAATACGCCCCTTGGCCTAGCGGCGCATTCCTTTTTGATCGGAGGGAAATCCTCCTGAGCCATGTGGCTCTATTCCTTCCCTGGAGGCGCATGGATCGCCTGCCAGTCATGCCCGCAGATCCCTGGGATCAGCTGGCACTGCTCGGCGAGCAAATTTCGATCTTTATGGTCAAAACTTGATCGCTCGACTGTCAGTTTTGCTGGCTGGCCGGAATGTCGCTATGGGAGGGAAGTGTCGAAACACTAGGAAAAAAGTTCGTTTTTTGATCAGTCTGTTGAATGAATAGCCGCTTACGTTGAATATGGCGCAATCAGGTGAGTGAGACGAACGGGGGGACATTCCCGGGGATGGGAGGAGGGGGCGCTAGTCCGGGGGGTAAAGATGTTTATTGTGACAGGGACACAGTGTTACCGCCGCCGGTCTGCGAGATGATGGCGGTCGCAGAGAACCCTTGCTGGAGTAATCCCACGCTATTCAGGTTGCCAGCCTGGGAAATGATCGCCAGGTGACTTCCACCCTGGCCATAGGCGCCGGTCTGCTGCAGGGTTACAGCGTTGAAGTTGCCGCCCTGCGTGATGTCGGCACTATTGTACCATTCGTCCTGTTCCGCCAGGGCACGATTGGCGATACCGTCCTGTGTCACATCGACATTATTGAAAAAACCCGCCTGCCCTGTGTCCGCGAGGTTCAGTTCACCTGCCTGGCTTTCCACCGCGCTGTTGCCTATCCCGGACTGCTCGATATCGGCATTGTTATCGGTGCCAGCCTGGGAGATAAATGCCGTGCTGATATAGCTGTCGTATTGCCGGATACTCGCATCCTGCAGGATACCGGACTGGTCGACCTGTGCCTTGTTGCGGACTGTCAGTGTCTGGCGGATTTCACTACTGTTGGATAAGCCGCGCTGGCGTGTGATTGTCTCGCTGCCATAACTGGCGAGTTGCACGTTCAATGCGCTATTACGTCCACCCAGTTGTATCTGGATGCTGGTATTGTCGTCCCCGTACTGTTGCAGGGAATAGACTTCATTGAGGCCACCTTCCTGGAGTTGCAGGATTTCGCCACCCTGCTCACTCTGCTGTACAGCATAGGCACTGTTGTAGGTGCCGTCCTGGTCCTGGTCGATGGCACTACCCCGGGCACTGGAGCGCCTCTGTTCAGCAGAAGCGAAATTGCCGGAACCCTCCTGTTCCTGATCGATAGAGTTGCTTTGCGCCGCTGCCAGCGATGCAGTCATCACCGTCATCGAGAACAGGACTACGCCGTGGAAACTTGTCATTCCGTGACCCCGCTTGTGTTTGCCCGCTCAGTTGTATTGGTTCACGACAGTGGTGATTGAGGTGCCCTGCTGTGACACGGAAGTGCTCAGGCCATTACCGCTCTGGTAGATGTCCACTTTATGTGCCGCACCAAGCTGCTCGATGTTGGCTGAGTTCTGGATACCATACTGGGAGACACCCGCCCGGTGCCCGAAGCCCAGCTGGTCCAGTTGAATCAGGTTTTCATAGCCAACCTGTAGCAGGTACGCCAGGTTGATCTCACCCAATTGCCGGACAATTGCCGCATTGTCGATGCCGGACTGGTTTACGGAGAGAAAGTTCTGATTGCCCTGCTGTAGTGCCGAGAGAAAGTTCAGCACGCCAACCTGGCGGCCGTCCAGCGTGTTAAGACTGCCGTCCTGGACAATTACTGCCAGGTTGGCGATGGAAACAGCGGTTGCTGCATCCAGCTCACTTTGCGTCGGTAGTTCAGCGGCGACTTGCAGTTCCTGCGCCTGTGTCATTGCCGCGGCACAAAGCAGGCAGGCGATGGCCAGGGAAAAAAGCCGGGCGGGCCGCTGCCGGCTGCCATGCAGGCAGAACAGTTTCATTCACTTATCTCTGTCTTGGTTAATCCGGATGCCGTCGGGGCATCACATGAACCTGACCGGTTCATTCAGGTAGTACTGCAGGACCTCATTGTTGATTTCGTCCGGGTTCTGCAGTGCCCAGGAATTGGCAACGATACCTTCACTGATCAGGTGAATTACGGCCGACTCCATCGCAGACAGGGTGGCCAGCTGTGCAGGTTCGTTGCGTGTCATTCCCGCTTCCATTTCCAGAAGGCGGCGGAAACTCACAAACCGGTAGACATCCGCGCTGATTGCCTTCGAATAGACCGTTTTTGAGGTCAGTACCGAGTGCAATACGCGACCGGAGCGGATATCGATAGCCCGCAGGTTGACGGTGACCTGGTCGACCCGGTACTGGTCATCCAGCCCAATCCCGAAGTAGCGGGCACCGGCACCACCGGTACGGATATTCGTATCGTAAGCGACCACGCCGCCTTCAAGCAGAACGTTTGCGGCGACAAGACTGGGCAGCGGATGACTGTTGTTCGCGGGCATATTGGGCTTGTTCTGCGCGGCGCGGATGATTTTCCTCTCCGTCAACAGGTTCTGTAGCCCTTCTCGCTCCAGCGGGATAAACCAGCCCGACTGGTTGAGGACATCCATCAGCATCGACGCGCCACCCTGGGTAATCGCAGTAGAAAAGCTGCTGGAAGGGGCTGGCTTATACTGGCCCGTCTGGTCGCGGAAATTGTAGACCGCCACCAGGATCTTGCCCTTGGGTGCGGGCAGGTTGAGAAGGTCGCGGAACGTGGCGTGCCTCGGTGTCAGGCCAGCGTCATTCTGTCCGGGGCCAAACAGGGAATCGCTGGTGCTCTTCACCAGGGTGCAGCCACTCAATGTTGTAACCAGCGCCAACAGGGGCACTCCACACTTGCTGATTATTTTTCGCATGGCACATCTCTCCTATAGAGAATCGCGAATTATTGAATTTATCTTCGGCCAGGCTAGGTAGCGTTTAGTTTGTCGGGTTCAGGCCACTCACTATGATTTCACTCACATCTCCTGTGTCCCGGTCGGTGACCAGGATGGTAAGGACGCCATCCGTATCCACTATCTGCACAATAAAATCGTCGGTGATCAGTTCACCGCTATTGCCATTACCAACATCCGTCAGTAACTGGTTGAGCAGTCGGGTCTCCAGTGAATCTGTGAACCGGTCCAGCGGACTGGGTTGCTCAAACAGGTCTTCAGGCCGATCCGGGTCCTCGTTGTCATCTTGGGCCTGTGCATTGGACAGCAGGTAACTGCCATTCAGGGGGTTGCCGCCGAAATTTGGATTGGTTGGCTCGTAAATCAATTCGGTGGCAATGGCCGGGTTAAAGCTGGCTGTCAGGGCGGGAGCCAGGAAATAACAAGCGATGTACTTTGCTTTCATTAAAATTCGTCCTTTCCCAGGTCAAAGTGGTCTTCCAGTGCCTGGCGCAGCTTTTCTTTCTGCACCATTTCATGAATCTGTATGGCGGCCTGTTCAGCCTGTTTTTGCACGTCGGCGTTTCTTGGCTGGAGAAAACGCCGGTATACAACTTTATAGTTGTACGTTACCCAGATCAGGTTGCCCCACCGAGCCGAGGGTCTTTCGCGGATGGTGAGGTTGTATTGGGCGTCCGGGTAGTGGTAATTCCGGTACTCACTCATATAGCGGGCGAAATCGTGCCCGGTCCGGGTAATCGTCTGGTCGATATTGAACCCACTGATCTCATCCTCGAGACGACCGGTCGACTCTTCCAGGGTGCCGGCCTTGACGGTCTCCTCCAGCTCGTCGTCCTGTGCCAGTACAGGCAGGCTCAGGAGCACGGCAAGCATCACCGGCAGTGGCCTCATATTCGCTCCCCTTCCAGGTGCAGCTTTGCCCAGTTGCTGGCCTGGAGACGGTTCTTGACACCGATCTTGCGGAAAATGTTGTAAATGTGGTTTTTGACGGTGTGTTCGCTCAGGTGCAGCCGCGTGGCAATGACGCTATTCGATTCCCCGGAGGTTAGCTGCGCCAGTATTTCCTGTTCCCGTCGGGTCAGCAGCGGGGTATGGGTCGCGGCCGGCTCTTCGCGGCCGTCTTCGCGCAGGGCGTTGGCAAGGCGCTCAACCAGAACTTCCTGGCTGCCGTGGGAATCGCAAATGAATCGCATGCCGCGATTGCGAATCTGTGCGGTCAGGTTGTCGGCCAGGTCAGGCGGATAATTGATGAGCAGTATTTTCGGGTGGTTCAGCGACAGTAAAAAGCGAAGGGTTGCGCCCTGGTATTGATTGCCGGCGATCTGCGAACAGTCGAAAATGATGGCAAAGTAATGTGGCAGGCAGTGACGTTGCTTGCCGAACTCCGCCCTCTCCCATTTGTAAGGGAGGGACCCCGAAACCAGGGAAAACAGCAGTTCTCCATGCAGGCCGGAGTTGCTGTAAAAAAGAGCCGGCATAGGATTTTCCATCACTTCGCCTCAAATTCCATTTCAATCTTTCGCAGTCTTCAACAGCAGACAGAAAATTGAACGTCTGCGCTCCTCTGCCGCTCGCTTGAGCTTCTCGCTCATAATTCCGACCGAATATTTTTCGATAGGCCGAAAAACTTAGCGGGTGAGAAGTTAGTATGGAGTGTAGACCGTGCCTGCCGGTTTGCGAGTCACAGGGGGTTACAGGGGGATAATGGTTTGGTTTTAAAAAAGGGCCTGTTAGCCTCAAACGTAATAGGTACCCTTCAGGTCCCTGACAGGCCTGTCGATTCGGTTTTTCCGTATGCCTTTGGGCACGGATTTTGTCCCCGCTGGCGGGGGAGGTAATTGCACTGTTGGCCGGCAATGAACTGTGCCGCTGCAGGTGTATCCATAGCAAACCCGGCCACTCCCCTTTCCAATGGTGAGGACAAAGCGCGCCTGTGTAGCTGAAAACGTTGTCGGCAGGGGGAGGCAATACGGGCAGGCAAGCAGGGCGGTAATGTCGCAATGTCAGGTAACACACGGGAGAGCGGCATCGTCCTTGATCGTGGTGTCCGACCCCTGGGCTGCGGGAGCCCGCGGGCGCGCGGCACTGGTTCATAAACCTAAAGTGTCGTATTTTGACATCCGGAGTAGTTTCTCGAGCTTTCTGGCGACTCCGGGCCCGTCGTAACCGGCGGGTGATCAATTTTTCGCCAGAAAAACACAGGAGAGAGCAAGTGACGGAAATGATAGACAGTCTGCCGCTCTGGTTGTGGTTCATCCTGGCACTCGTGGCCCTGTTTGTGGCGCGTCGCCCGGTGCATCAGGCCATCAGTGCCCTCGGGCGCTTTTTCCAGCAGTCCCTGCGTATGGGGGCCAGTGCGGTGGCTGGTGCGGAGCGGCGCCTGCAACAGCGTAACCGCGAGGTGTTGCTGGCATCCGGCCAGGAAGCCGCCGAGCGCTATGTGGAGCGGGAGTTCGACCGGATTGAAGCGACCATGAAGCGGGAGCTGGCGCAATACCCCGCCCTGCACCGGCGGCTGTGTGAGCAGCTGACTGCCATCGATGAGGATTATGTGCGCAGTGCCGAGGTGCCGCCGGAGCCCACTAACTGGGCCAAGGCGATCAAGGCCGTCTCCGAGATCCCGGCCAAGCAGGATCCGGTAGTCGGGGATGTGCTCGAGATCATTCACCAGTCCATGCGCAAGTCTGAGGCCAAGGCGCTGGAGGCCTACCGCGAGTCTGCCCGTGAACGCCACCAGCTGCTCAAGCGCATGATGCCCCATTGGCGCTCGATCCTGAAAAGCCTGGGACGGGTGAACAAGCATGTGGAATCGGTAATTCGCCGGGCGACTGCCCTGGACGGCCATATGCGTCGTTACGAGGAGATCCAGCAGGGCACCGACCGGGCGCTGCGAGGACTCTCCTCTTCCTCTATGAGCCAGTTCTTTATTTCTGCTTTTGTACTGGTAATCGCCGTGGGTGGCGCGCTGATCAATTTTCACCTGATTGCGCGGCCCATGACCGAGATGGTGGGCGGCACCAGCTATATCGGTAATTTCAAGATGGCGGATATATCCGCCCTGGTGATTATCCTGCTGGAAATCACCATGGGACTCTTCCTGATGGAGTGCCTGCGGATCACACGCCTGTTCCCGGTCATCGGTTCGCTTAATGACAAGCTCCGTACGCGCATGATGTGGGTAGCTTTTGCGCTGCTGTTTTTCCTGGCCTGTGTGGAGGCGGGCCTGGCCTTTATGCGCGAGGTGCTGATGCAGGAAGACCTGGCCGTGAGCGCACAATT
The DNA here is from genome assembly GCF_021290385.1 of Microbulbifer sp. YPW16. GTDB lineage: Bacteria > Pseudomonadota > Gammaproteobacteria > Pseudomonadales > Cellvibrionaceae > Microbulbifer > Microbulbifer zhoushanensis. The sequence goes on along the minus strand of NZ_CP089928.1, from coordinate 1,508,903 downwards.
GCGCGGGGAGGAAGTGGCGGCAGCCACCGAGGGGGTCTACTGGATTACTACCGCCGCCCAGATGGGACTCGGCTTTATCCTGCCATTTGCCCTGACGTTTGTCGCCATACCACTGGAGAACTTTATTGCCTCGGCGCGGACCGTTATTGGCGTGCTTGCTGCATTCCTGCTGCGCACGCTGTCGGTGATTATGCGCCTGCTGGGGACGGCATCGCTGCGCTGCAGCGCAATGCTGATCCGTCTGTACGATATTGTCATTTTCTTCCCCCTGTGGCTGGAAGCCCGTTTCGAGCGTTGGCGCGAATCCGGCCAGCAGGGCAAGGCACTGGAGGAGGCGGGATGAGCAGGCAATGGACAATGATTGTCGGGCTGGTCACGGCACTGGCCACAATACTGCTGGCAGCCTGTGGGGAGTCCCGGGCGCATAACCGCGGCATCTATATGCTGGTGGATACCTCGGGCACCTACACCCGCGAGCTGGACAAGGCCCAGCAGGTGATCAACTACACCCTGGCCAGGCTACAGCCCGGTGATACCTTCGCCGTGGCCAGTATTAATACGGCCAGCTTCAGCGAGAAAAATATCCACGCCAAGGTGACTTTTGATGACCGCCCCAGCGTCACCAACCGCCAGAAGCAGGCATTCCAGCAGTCGGTGGCAACGTTCGTGGACGACGCGCGGCCGGCGGAGTACACCGATATTACCGGTGGCTTGCTGCAGGCGATCGAGTTCCTCAATGAGAAGGACCCGGGGCACAAGACAATCTTCCTCTTCTCCGACCTGAAGGAAGAGATCAAGGCGGGCTATAACCGCGATGTGCCTCTGGACCTGCAGGGATTCGATCTGGTGGCGCTCAACGTCACCAAGCTCCGCAGTGACAATGTTGATCCGAACGAATACCTGGAACGTATTTCACGCTGGCAGGAGCGTGTCGAGGAGACTGGCGGCACCTGGCGGGTCCTGAACGACCTGGGCCAACTCGAGGCAATCCTGCCCTGAGGCCATGGCTGCCAGGGCCTTTCCTGTTATGAAGTGAGGAGGCCTTCTGCCCCCATGTTGTGGTTTGTCCTTTTCTGCGGCCTATTGGCGGCACTCTGGCTTTACGCACGGGGGCGTCCCGCGCCCCCATTGACGATAAAGTTGCCTGATGCCCCGGTTCCCATGGCGATTGCCCACGGCGATGAGCGCGGCAGTGGCCTTTTCCCCGGCAACACGCTTCTATACATGCGTGAGATGTCCCGCCTGGGCGTCGATGCCATAGAGCTGGACCTGAACCTGACGAGGGATGGCCACCTTGTCCTGATGCACGACATGGAACTGGACCGTATCACCAGTGGCAGAGGCCGTGTGATCGACCATACCCTCGCGGAGCTACAGCAGCTTGACCTGGGCATGCGCTGGACCCGTGACGGCGAGCATTATCCCTATCGCGATGCACCGCTGAGAATCTGTACCATCGATGAAGTGTTCGAGGCTATCCCCGATATGCCCCTGATCATCGAATTAAAGAACAACGACCTGGCCGCCGCCCGGGCCATGTGTGAAGTAATCAGGCGAACGGGCCATCAGCAAAGGGTAATTGTCTCCACCTTCCATAAGCGTGTGATCGATGAATTTCGCCGGATATGCCCCGAGGTCACTACCGGCGCTGCCATGGGGGATGCCATCTTGTTCTATGCCGCCCAGCTGCTGGGATTGGAGAAACTCTTGCGCCCCGCCTACCAGACGATGCAGTTGCCGCTGCGATATTTTGGCCTGCCGGTGATTGGCCCCCGGTTCTTGCGGGCCGCCCACGCGCTGGGCCTGCACGTATCCGTATGGACCATCAATGAGCCCGGTCAGATGGCACACCTCACCAGGCTCGGGGTAGACGGTATTGTTACTGACCGGCCCGACATCATGAAAAATATCAACCGTATTGAATCCAATAATAAGCAGGAGGTTCATAATGCGTAGTCTGTTGAAAACCGCTACTGCGGGCATCCTCGGGACCCTGGCGACCACGGCAGTATCCACGGCGCTGGCCCAGGATCGCTTCGCGGAAGTTGAAATCAGTACCCAGAAAGTCACCGATCATATCCATATGCTGCAGGGCGCCGGTGGCAATATCGCGGTTTTCTCCGGTGAGGACGGCGTCTTTATGGTGGATGACCAGTATGCGCCACTCACCGAGCGCATTGGTGCCGCGGTGGCGGCAATCAGTGACAAGCCGGTGCGCTTCGTAGTCAACACCCACTGGCATGGCGACCACACCGGCGGTAATGAGAACTTTGGAGAGGCAGGCGCACTGGTGGTGGCACACGAGAATGTGCGCAAGCGGATGAGCACTGAGCAGTTTATGAAGCTGTTCGACCGCAAGGTGCCGGCGTCCCCGGCGGAGGCCCTGCCGGTAATCACCTTTACCGATGCGACCACGTTTCACTGGAACGGCGAGGATGTGCACGTGCAGCATGTGGACCCGGCGCATACCGACGGAGACTCCATCGTGCACTTCAGGAATGCCAATGTGATCCACATGGGGGATACTTTCTTTAACGGCAGTTACCCGTTTATCGACCTGTCCTCCGGCGGTTCCGTGGATGGTGTAGTGGCTGCGATGGATAATGTATTGTCCCTGGCGAATGATTCAACCAGAATCATTCCCGGGCACGGGCCCCTCAGCAACAAGGCTGAGTTGAAAGCCCAGCGGGACCTGTTGGTAAAACTGCGTAACCAGATCCAGGCGCTGGTGGACCAGGGAATGAGTCGTGAGGAGGTGATTGCGGCGCAGCCTACCCGGGAATACGACGACCAGTACGGGCAGGGGTTTATGAAGCCGGATGTCTGGACCGGCATAGTCTATGACTCCCTGGCCCGTTAGTCCGGGGATTTGCTGGAAGGAGAAAGTGGCGGCGCAGGCCGCCATTTTCTATTCAGGTCTTGATCCGGTAGCCGGTACGGAATATCCACCAGACACCGGTCAGGCAAAGCAGCAGGAAGAGCAGGGTCATTCCCAGGCTGATGACGACGTTGACATCGGACACGCCATAGAAGGCCCAGCGAAAGCCGCTGATCAGGTAGACCACCGGATTGAATAGCGTCACCTTCTGCCAGAATTCCGGCAGCATATTGATGGAGTAAAAGGCCCCGCCGAGAAACGTCAGCGGGGTTACCACCATCAGCGGGATAATCTGCAGTTTCTGGAAGTCATCGGCCCAGATGCCAATGATAAAGCCGAACATACTGAAAGTGACGGCGGTCAACACCAGGAAGGCGAGCATCCAGAACGGGTGCAGGATATCGTAGTCGACAAAGAAGCGAGCGGTCAGCAGGATCAGCCCGCCGAGGATAATCGACTTGGTGGCTGCGGCCCCAACGTACCCCGCTACTACCTCAAACGCCGACACCGGCGCCGAGAGGACCTCATAAATGGTGCCTGAGAATTTGGGGAAGAAGATCCCGAACGAGGCATTGGAGATGCTCTCGCTCAGAAGCGACAACATAATTAGCCCGGGAATGATAAAGGCACCGTAACTGACGCCGTCGATGTCACCCATGCGGGAGCCGATAGCAGCACCGAATACGATGAAGTAGAGGGAGGTCGACAGCACCGGTGAGGCGATACTCTGCATCAGGGTTCGCCAGGTGCGTGCCATCTCGAATTTGTAGATGGCGCGAATTCCGTACCAGTTCATGGCTGTGACTCCTCTTCCATTGACTCCTCTCGTGCGCCCTTGACCAGCCCGACAAAGATCTCCTCCAGTGAACTTTCCCGGGTGTGCAGGTCGCGGAAATCAATATCGGCGTCATTCAGCCGGCGCAGGAATTCGGTAATGCCGGTATCCTCACTCCTGATATCGAAGTGATAAATAAGTTGCTGGCCGTCCTCACCCAGCTCCACCGGCAGGCCGGCCAGGGCCTCAGGCAGTGCATTCATCGGGCGGGCCAGTTGCAGTCGCAGTTCCTTTTCGCCCATTTTCTGCATCAGGGTGCGCTTGTCGTCCACCAGCACCAGGCGGCCCCGGTTGATCACACCCACACGGTCGGCCATTTCCTCGGCTTCCTCGATGTAATGGGTGGTGAGGATAATTGTCACCCCGGATTCCCGCAGGCCGTGCACCATCTGCCACATATCCTGGCGCAGCTCCACATCGACCCCGGCGGTGGGCTCGTCGAGAAACAGGATCTTGGGCTCGTGGGACAGTGCCTTGGCGATCATTACCCGGCGCTTCATGCCGCCGGAAAGGGCCATGATGCGGCTGTCCCTTTTCTCCCACAGGGAAAGCTGGCGCAGTAGCTTCTCGATATATTCCGGATCGGGTGCCTTGCCAAACAGGCCGCGACTGAAATTGACGGTGGCCCAGACACTCTCGAAGGCATCGGTGGAAAGTTCCTGCGGCACCAGCCCGATTTTGCTGCGGGCGGCGCGGTAGTCGCGAATGATATCGTGCCCGTCTGCCAGTACCGTGCCGCTCGATGGGTTGACGATGCCGCAGATGATGCTGATCAGCGTGGTCTTGCCCGCGCCGTTGGGGCCGAGCAGGGCGAAGATCTCTCCCCGCCGTATATCCAGGTCGACATCCCGCAGGGCGGTAAAGCCTCCCTGGTAGGTCTTGCCAACACCCCTGGCCGAAATAATGGGTTCCACAGAAACTCCTTGCTTGTGGGTGGCTTGTTTGGGGATCCGCTCACTTCGGGATCCAGGGTCCGCGCGGGCTGGCCGCCTGAGCCCTGGTTGCCCAGCGCACCGTCAGGCGCAATGCGGCCCTGCCGATCGCCGCCGTGAATCGCTGAACGCGTTCGCGGGAGTTTACCGGAGCCTTCCCTGCCTGTCCGGAATCAGCCCCGTTTTCCCGGTACGGTGTTGGTGCCACCGGTATCCCGTTACGGTCCCGCTTTGGATTCTTGTGCCCCTGGTTGCCCGGGCCTTTATGGGTAGCCATACCTTCCATCATATCGTTGTTCTCCATGTCCTTGTCATCTGGTGCGGAGCAGTGTAAAACCTCAAGTAAACTTGAGGTCAATGCCTGGATTCCAAAATTCCCGGTAGCGATCAGCAACGCCATCCGGGATTAGCGGGAGGATGCCCATGGGGGATAAATCGTCGCGTGCGGCGCGGGAACTAAGTGTCGGGGAGGTGGCCCGGCGCAGCGGGGTGGCGGTGTCCACGCTACATTTCTACGAGAGCCGGGGATTGATCAGGAGCTGGCGCACTGCCGGTAACCAGCGCCGTTACAGCCGGGATGTCCTGCGACGGGTGGCGGTGATCAAGGTGGCGCAGAGTATGGGAGTTTCCCTGGCGGAAATCAGGGCAGCACTGGATGAGCTGCCGGACGCTCGTACGCCCAACAAGCGCGACTGGCAACGGCTGTCAGCAAAGTGGCGTGCAGAGCTGGATCGCCGCATTGAGCAGCTGCGGGGCCTACGGGATCGGCTGGATGGTTGTATCGGCTGTGGTTGCCTGTCACTGGAAACCTGCCCGATGTGGAACCCCGGCGACGAAGCCGGGAAAGAGGGAGCCGGAGCCCGCTACCTGATGCGGGGGTAGGCCGCGGCCAGTGGCTGTCAGCCAGTGGATTGCTCGCGCATTAACTGGTAATGCTCTACATCGGGAAATGGCTCATAGAAATGATGCAGGAGCGCTTTCCACTCCTGGTAGCGGGCGACTGGCGGAAGCCCTCAGTGTGGTCCTCTAGGGTTTCCCACTGCACCAGCAGCAGGTAGCGATGATCCTTCTCAATGCATTTCTGCAGCTGGTGGGAAAGATAGCCCGGCATGCTGGAGATGATCGCCTGCGCGCGTTTGAACGCGGCTTCAAAGGCGTCGCATTGGCCGGGCCGGATATCCAGCTGGGCGACTTCAAGAATGATGCAACTGTCCTCAGGTCGGCTTCCTTTCGCTTGCGGGCGCTCACGGGAACCTGCACCCGGCGCGCCCGCTGGAATTTCACCCTGTCAGCCGAACAGCTTGCGGTAAAACGCCATGGCGCCGCTCCAGGCATCCTGTCGCGCCTCATCGCTGTAGGCGAGTGGAATGCCGAACTTTTCCCCCCGGCTGGTAGCAGCGGGGTTGGTAAAGCCGTGTTTTACGCCGGGATAGCTGGTGAGTTCGAATTTCACCCCGGCTTTCTGCATTTCCTCGACAAATGCGGCTACCTGTGCCGGCGGGATCATGTCGTCGGCGCCGCCGGTATAGACCTGCAGTTGCGCCTTGACGCTGCCGGGTTCCACCTGGATATCGCTCTCCAGTGCGCCGTGAAAGCTGACCACGCCCTGCAGCGGCAGTCCCAGGCGGGCCATATTCAGCGCCACTGCGCCACCGAAACAGTATCCCTGGGCGGCGATATGTCGCGAGTCGACGGAGTCGTGTTGTTGCAGGATTTCCATCGCCTTGCGGAATCGCTGTTCGATGGCGCCTGGTGCCTCGAGTGCAGCGTTCATCAATGCGCCCGCATCGTCCGGATTGTCGGCCTGCCTGCCGGTGCCAAACATATCCACGGCAAAGGCGGTATAACCGGCGGCGGCGAGCTTGTCGGCCTCCTCGCGGACAAAATCGTTGTGGCCCCACCATTCGTGAATAACGAGGATGCCGGGTCGCTTGCCACTGGAGCTGTCGTCCCAGGCAAGGTAACCGGTGAAAGATTCGCTATCGACTGTGTACTCCACGGTTTCACTGTGCATTCGGGCTCTCCTGTTCTGAATGTGCAGTTGGCGGTTTACCATCGGGGGAATATAGGCGGCAAACCCTGGCAGTCTCAACCCCTGTGCAGCGTTTATCTTAGCTCTCAGTTACGTTTCCCTTCAGCTCCACCGTGTTGCCCTCGGGGTCGCGTATATAGAGTGAGGGTCCCTGGCCACCGGCGCCGTAGCGGTATTCAACCGGGCCCGGTTCGATATTCCAGGCACGCAGGTGGCGGACCAGGGCGGCGGCGTGAAATGGCTCGATCCGCAGGCACAGGTGGTCCAGGTTATGGCCCGACCGCCCGGGGGCTGTTCCGCCCGCACGTCCCAGTTCACTGTCCACCGGTACCAGGTCAATCAGGCTGCTGCCCGCGCGCAGCTGGTAGAGGCCGATGTGCGGCTCTTCCCGCTCCGGGACACAACCCAGTACGTCGACATAAAAATCCCGCATTGCTTCCAGGTCGGTCACGCGCAGGACAACATGGTCGATCTGCAGGATACGGAACATATCGGCTATCCCAGGGGCGGCCGGAAGGGCTCGATGGTGACCCAGTCACCGGTGTCGCGGTCGCCGCTTTCCCGCGCGAGCACGATAAAACAGTTGGCGCGGGAGAGTCCCGACAGGATATGGCTGCCCTGTATGCCGGTGCTTTCCACCACCTGCAGGCCATCACTGTCGCGGTAGGTGAAACCGCGCTGGTAGTCGGTCCGTCCCGGTGACTTGCGAATCGGGTTGAGCAGGCGTGCACGGCCCTGGAAGGGTGCCCGCCGCTCGCTGTCGGCAACGCCCCGCAACTTTTCCAGCGCCGGTAGGACCAGCTGGTAGAGGGTTACCAGGGCGGAGACCGGGTTGCCCGGCAGGCCGAAAAACAGCGTCTCGCCCCCGGCTTTCGGCAAGCGTCCGAAGGCAAAGGGTTTGCCCGGCTTGATCGCCAGTCGCCACAGGTCCAGTTGCCCCAGTTGCTCGAGTACCGCCCGGGTATAGTCGGCTTCACCCACCGACACCCCGCCGCTGGTGATGACTATATCGGCACAGTCGCGGGCGCGCTCGAAAGCGGCGCGAATACTGTCGGGACAGTCTGGCAGGCAGCCGATATCGATGGTCTCGATACCCAGCTGCCGCAGGGCCGCGTCCAGGGCGATACGGTTGCTGTCGTAGATTTCGCCGGGGCCGAGATCTGCAGCGGGGGTTCCCGGTGGTCGCAGCTCGTCGCCCACGGACAGCAGCGCCGCGCGCACCGGGCGCATCACTACCAGCTCCCTTACACCGGCGGCCGCCAGCAGGGCAACATCCGGCACGGTGATTGCCCGGCCCGGTGCCGCCAGCGTATCGCTACAGCGGACATCCTCGCCCCGGCGGCGGATATGGCTGCCGGCGGCGGGAACCGTCTCGGGGACCAGTATTTGTCCAGGCGCCGAATCTCCGGGAGCGTCGCCATGAACCCGGGCGTGCTCCTGCATCACCACCCGGTCGGCGCCAGGGGGCAGGGCGGCGCCGGTCGTGATGCGCACACACTGGCCGGCGAGCAGGGTGCCAGTGAAGGGATGGCCGGCCAGGCTCTTGCCGACCAGCTCATAGCGTTGCGCCTCGCCGCACAGGGCATAACCATCCATGGCCGAATTGTCGCAGGGGGGCAGGTCAACCTGTGCCGGCGCGCGCTCTGCCAGCACGCGGCCGCAGCACTCGCCCAGCGGCAGGGTTTCGGTTTCCCGCAGCGGGGTAATGGTCTGCAGGAGTGCTTCGCGCGCCTGCTCTACGGTAATCAGGCCAGTGGTCAGGCAGGAATCGATGGTCATGGGACTGTCAGCTTCTCAGGGTTACGGCTTTATTCTGCTCTTCCCATGACCTTAGCGCGATTGCCGGAAAAAGAAAATTGGTGGATGGGTCAGGCAACATCCCGGGCCTGCGCTCGCAACAGTGCCGCGAGCTCGGGCTTGCAGGAGCCGCAATTGGTGCCACAGCCCAGCTGCTCGCCGAGTGCTTCCACGCTGGCGGCGCCGTCCCTGATTGCAGTTTCGATCTGCTCCCGGGAAACCTGCATGCAGCTGCAGACCATCGCGGACGCCGGCGCAGCCCGTCGCAACAGCTGAGCCGGCTGATCGGGCAGCGGTTGCAGTAGCCATCGTTCCATTGCCCTGCGGTCCGGCAGCTGGCGCCAGTGGCTGGCACTGAACAGCAGCAGTTGCAGGGTATCCGTATGCACCAGCCAGCGCTCCGACTGCAGCAGCTGCAGTCGTTGCCAGCGCAGTGGCACGCTGTCTTCGGGAACCAGCTGCCGGGCCAGAGCGCGACAGTCTGTCGGCAGCGACAGGGCCAGCTCGAAGCGATCACCGCCCTCACAGGGAACACGGTACCAGTGCAGCAGCTCGCCAGAGGCCGTCATGTCCTCCAGCAGGCCACCGACACGGGCGGCAGTGGCAGGGGGGCAGGCCAGGCTCAGGTAAGCTTTTGCCCTGAGCGGGTGAAGCTGTACCGGCACCTGCTTGAATTCGGGCTGTCCGGAATGGGGATCGGTCACCGCCCCCGCCAGTGCGCTGACGCGGCTGAGGCCGGCCAGGCTCTCGCTCCAGTGAATCGGTGCAAACAGTTCACCGGCCCGCTGCGATGCATCGACCAGCACCCGTGCGCGCATCCGGCCGTGGCTACTGGCAATTTCCGCCAGCTGGCCATCCTCGACCTGGTAAGTGCTGGCATCCGCCGGGCTCAGTCGCAGCTCTGGTAGCTCGGTATGATCCAGCAATTTTCTGGCGCGCGCAGTGCGGGTCATCGTATGCCACTGGTCGCGCAGGCGACCGGTATTGAGCCACAGGGGAAACGACTCGCTGCGGCGCTGGGTAGGTGCGCGGGGTTCAATAGTCACGAAGCGGGCGCGGCCGGAGTCGGTAAAGAATCGCCGATCGGTGAACAGACGTGGAGTTCCGGCGGGGTTGTCCCGGTTGACCGGCCACTGCAGCGGTGCCAGTTGGTCGTATTGGCGCGGTGTAATCCCGGCCAGCGCAGAGATATCGAAGGCCCGCTCACCCCGGTTCTCGAACCCGGACAGGGCGGCGTGCTCGCGAAATATTTCCACTGGCTTCTGGTAGCGGAACGCGTCGCCGTGGCCGAGCCGTTCCGCCAGGTCGCAGATGATCTGCCAGTCGTGCCGGGCCTCCCCGGGCGCGGGCAGGAAGCTGCGTTGCCGGGATATACGGCGCTCCGAATTGGTGACGGTGCCGTCCTTTTCCGCCCAGGTGGTGGCCGGCAGCAGCAGGTCAGCACAGCGCGCGGTATCAGTATTAGCGACGCAGTCGGACACCACCACTAGCGGGCACTGTTGCAGTGCCCGGGTGACGCGGCCGGCATCGGGCATGCTTACTGCGGGATTGGTTGCCATGATCCAGATGGCCTTGATCTCGCCGCACTCCACCGCGCGAAAAAGGTCCACCGCCTTCAGGCCCGGTCGCCGGGCGATATTTTCCGCCTGCCAGAAGCGGCCGACCCGGTCGATATGGTCGGCGCGGAAATCCATATGCGCGGCGAGCATATTGGCCAGGCCTCCCACTTCACGGCCGCCCATGGCGTTGGGCTGTCCGGTAATCGAAAAGGGGCCGCAGCCGGGCCGGCCGATACGGCCGGTGGCCAGGTGGCAATTGATAATTGCGTTGTTCTTGTCGGTGCCGCTGCTGGACTGGTTGACGCCCTGGGAGTAAAAACTGACGGTCCTGTCGGTCTCAGCGAACGCCTGGAAAAATGCCCGCACTTCCCCGGTATGCAGGCCGCACGCCTGGGCGGTTTTTTCCAGCGGCCAGTCAGCTGCCGCGGCCAGCGCTCCCTCGAAACCGCTGGTGTGCTGGTTGATAAACTCGCGGTCCAGGCAACCGGTTGTCGCCAGGTAGTTGAGCAGGCCACTGAACAGGGCCGCGTCGCTGCCCGGGGCAATGGCCAGGTGCATATCTGCCATATCACTGGTAGCGGTGCCGCGCGGGTCAATGACCACCAGCCTCGTCTGCGCCGCCTGCATGCGCTGGAACAGCACCGGGTGGGTCCAGGCAGCATTGGAGCCCACCAGCACCACCAGGTCGGCCTGTTCCAGGTCCTCGTAATTACAGGGAACGGCGTCTGCACCCAGGGCGCGCTTGTAGGCGGCCACTGCCGAGGACATGCACAGGCGGGAATTGGTATCCACATTGCCGCTGCCGATGAAACCTTTCATCAGCTTGTTGGCAACATAGTAGTCCTCGGTGAGCAGCTGCCCGGAAAGGTAGAACGCGACCGAGTCCGGGCCGTGCTCGGCAATGGTTTCGGCAAAGCGCGCCGCCATAAAGTCCATGGCGGTCTCCCAGTCGCAATCTGCGCCGCGCAGGCGCGGCCTCAACAACCGGTCCCGCTCACCCAGTGTCTCTGCCAGTGCCGAGCCCTTGACGCACAATCGCCCCAGGTTGGCCGGGTGCTGCTCATCGCCGCAGGCACTGGTGTTTTCGCCGTCGTCGCCTGCCTCACGGGTTACGGCCACCCCGCAACCCACGCCGCAGTAGGGACAGGTGGTGCACGTCCGGTGCGCGCGGAGAAGCTCCCGCGGTGCCATGGTCAGGGCGAGTCCGGCATGCTGGCGATGACGACGGTATCGCCATCAAATGCGGCAGCAAAGGTGTCGAGGCGGATCCCCGGATCCTCCAGGCACTGGCCATCGCGCAGGCGGAAATGCTGCTTGTAGAGGGGCGAGGCAACCGTCAGTTCACCATCTACCTCGGCGATTATGCCCCGGGCAATCACGCCGGCACCGGCGATCGGGTCCCAGTTGTCGATGGCGTAGAGCTGCTGCTCGGCATGGGGAATAAAAAATAAGGCGATGCTCCTGCGGGGCGCTAATGGCCCGGCCGCAGAAACATCGCCTACGAGAACACACACTCCGGAATCGGCAACCAGGTCTGATCGCTGGCAGACCGGCTGCCATGGAGTGGGGGTTATGGCAACTTCTGTCATTATTTATACTCCAGAATGCAATGATTGTGCAGCAAAATTCGAAAATTAATTTAATTGCGCCGTTTTGGTGCAGTTTGCTGGAAAACAGCCGCGCTCAAGCGGGCTCGGCGATCTTTACGACCTCTTCTTCACGGGCGGGTCGTGGCTGGCCACGCTCTTCCACGAAAACGATTTTTTCATCCGGTTCGTCGGTATTCACAAACTGGCGGAAGCGCTTGAGCATCTCCGGATCGTTGATGGCCGTTTTCCATTCACACTGGTAAGTGCCGACCACGTTCGCCATCTGCACCTCCAGTTCCTCGCCAAGGCCCAGCTTGTCGTCAATGATGACCTCGCGCAGGTAGTCGAGCCCGCCCTCGAGGTTTTCCAGCCACACTGAAGTGCGCTGCAGCTTGTCGGCGGTGCGGACATAGAACATCAGGAAGCGGTCGATATAGCGCACCAGGGTCTCGTCATCCAGGTCGGTGGCGAACAGGTCCGCGTGGCGCGGGCGCATGCCGCCATTGCCGCAGACAAACAGGTTCCAGCCATTCTCGGTGGCGATTACGCCCACATCCTTGCTCTGCGCCTCGGCACATTCGCGGGTGCACCCGGATACCGCCATCTTGATCTTGTGCGGTGAACGCAATCCCTTGTAGCGATTCTCGATATGCAGGGCCATGGCAACACTGTCCTGTACCCCGAAGCGGCACCAGGTACTGCCCACGCAGGACTTCACCGTGCGCAGTGACTTGCCGTAGGCGTGCCCGGTTTCGAAGCCGGCCTCAATCAGCTCCCGCCAGATCTCGGGTAGCTGTTCCAGCCGGGCACCGAACAGGTCGACGCGCTGGCCGCCGGTGATCTTGGTGTAGAGGTCGTATTTCTTGGCCACCTGGCCCAGCACGATCAGCTTGTCCGGGGTGATTTCGCCCCCGGGTACCCGCGGTACCACCGAGTAGCTGCCGTTCTTCTGCATGTTGGCCATAAAGGTGTCGTTGGTGTCCTGCAGGCCCACATGGGGCCTGTGGTGGATATGGTCATTCCACAGGGAGGCGAGGATGGAGGCCACGGTGGGCTTGCAGATTTCACAGCCGCGACCGCTGCCATGCTTCTGCAACAGGTCCTCGAACGTACGGATTTCTTCCACCTGGACAATATGGAACAGCTCCTGGCGGGTAAATTCAAAGTGCGCGCACAGGTGGTTGTTGACCTCCATGCCCAGTGCCGCGAGCTCCTCGTCGACAACGTTTTTCAATAGCGCGGAGCAACCACCGCAGCCGGTAGATGCCCTGGTGACATCCTTGACCTCACCCAGTGAACAGCAACCCCCTTGCACCACATCGACAATCTGGCCCTTGCTGACATTGTGGCAGGAGCAGATGGTGGCGGTTGCGGGCAGTGCCCCGGCACCGAGTGTGGGGGCGTCGCCGTCCGCGGCGGGCAGGATCAGTTGCTCCGGGTGCTCCGGCAGGTCGATATCGTTCAGGTGATACTGCAGCAGCTGGTCGTAGTCGCCGGTGTCACCCACCAGCACGGCGCCCAGCAGCTTCCTGCCGTCGCCGTCAGTAATTATGCGTTTGTAGATGCCGCTCTGTTCGTCGACAAAAGTGATTGCTGCGGCGCCCTCGGCGCGACCGTGGGCATCGCCGATGGATCCTACCTCAACGCCCAGCAGTTTAAGCTTGGTGCTCATGTCGGCACCGGTAAAGCTGGCCTCCTCACCGCAGAGCAGGGAGACCACATTGCGGGCCATGGTGTAACCGGGAGCCACCAGGCCATAGATGAAGTTTTCGTACAGCGCACACTCGCCAATGGCGAAGATATTCCCGTCGGATGTGCGGCAGGATTCATCGATCACGATACCGCCGCGCTCACCGAGTTGCAGTCCGGCGGCTTGTGCCAGCTTGTCTTCGGGGCGGATACCGGCGGAGAAAACGATCAGGTCGGTGACCAGTTCGCGATCATCCTTGAACTGCATACGCAGGCGACCGCTGTCTACTTCCTCGATCAGTTCGGTAGCGGTGCTGGTGTGGACAGTTACGCCCAAGTCCTCAATCTTGTCTTTCAGCAGTCCGGAACCGCCCTCATCCAGCTGGATACCCATCAGGCCCGGGGCGAACTCCACTACGTGGGCTTCCAGTCCCAGTTCTTTCAGCGCGTTGGCAGCTTCGAGCCCCAGCAGGCCACCGCCGACAACGACGCCGGTGGTGGCGTTTTCACTGGCCGCGCGAATCGCGTCCAGGTCCTCAAGCGTGCGGTAAACGAAGCATTTCCCGTGCTCATGGCCGGGAATCGGTGGTACGAACGGGTAGGAGCCGGTGGCCAGGATCAGGCGGTCATAAGTTTTCTCCACACCGCTGGCGGAAGTTACGGTCCGCTTTTCCCGGTCGATGGAGACTGCGGCATCGTTCAGTAGCAGGTCGTAGCCCCAGTCGCGGTACTGGTCGATCCTGCCCAGCGCCAGGTCGTCGGCGCTGCGGCCGGCAAAATATTCAGACAGGTGCACGCGATCGTAGGCCGGTCGTGGCTCGGCGCAGAAGACGGTGACCTCGAACAGTGCGTTCTCGGGGCGCGCAGCCAGCTGCTCAAGGAAATGGTGGCCCACCATTCCGTTGCCGATAACGATTAGTTTTTGCTTAGCCCGCGGTTCAACCATGTGAGTTCCTGCCGTGTTGTCTCTGAATGATCCGGCAGGGTGGGGCGGGGAGGGTGGTGTAGGCACGGCCTCTACCCCTTCTGCCGAAGGGTACAGGCGCCGTTGCCTCGTAAGGGATTTTCTGTATTGGTGTAATCAGGGATTCAAGGATTGTGCCAAACGCGTCTCACCGGTTTATGCGGGTTTGCCGCTGCTGCCTGTGACTGGTGTGCGGCAAGCTGGTGCAGGGGCGGCCGGGTTGCACCGCGTTGGTGCCGGCAGGGTGTTGCGCAAGGTTTTGTTCCGGTTTGTCACTGCAGGAAATGCAGCAGGTGCGAGAGCAGTAACAGCAGTGCTACGAGCTGCCAGAACAGCAGCGGGTTGCGCTCCATCAGTGGCGCGCTGTCCGCGTGGGTGAACTCGGGGTTGGGTGTGTGCAGGTCGTGGACAAACTCCGACAGGGCCGCGTAGCGATGGCGGGGGTTGGGATGGCAGGCCCTCTGCAGGGCCCTGTCGATCCACAACGGTAACTCCGGGCGGTGATTCCTGGCTGGCCGATAGTGGAGCGCGCTGTAGTTGTGCAGCCGGTAAAGCCGGTCGCCTGCTCGCTCGCGATAGGGATAATGGCCAGTGAGCAACTCATAGGTGATTACCCCGAGGGAAAAAATGTCTGATCGGTGACTGGCGGCATCGCCGAGAAAGTATTCGGGAGCAATATAATTCTTGCTTCCCGGGACCCGGTCGCTGCGATGGTGCAGGTGCTCCCTGAGTCCTGCCGCATTTGCGCCGCCCAGGTCGACCAGCTTCAGGCGTCCGTCGGCGGAGATCATGATGTTCTCGGGTTTCAGGTCGCCGTGGATAATCTCCATCCGTTGCAATCGTCGCAGTGCACTGACCAGTTGCTGCACCAGTTCCCGCACCTGCTCGATTGGCGGCGCCGGGTTCAGTTCCAGCCACTGGCGCAGGCTCTGGCCCTCGACATATTCCATCACGTGGTAGAGGAACTGTTGAGACGCCGGTGGGGCATAGATGCGCACGATACCCGGGTGATCCAGCCGCCTGCCGGTCCATTCCTCGGCAATAAAGTTCTCTATGTAGGCCGGGTCATCAATAAAATTGGCCGACGGTGTCTTGATGACACGCAGGGCACCACTGCCGATATCGCGGGCCAGGTAGAGCTGGCTGCGGGCACTGGCGTGCAGCTCCTGCAGGACCAGGAAACCATCGAGCCGGTTGCCGGGGCGCAGGTCCGGGGGGAAGGGCAGCCTGTCGCGCTGCCCCAGCAGGTCCTCGCTTTCCGGTTCCGGGCACACCCGGACACGGACCACAGCTGCGCTCAGGTTGTCTTCCGAACCGGCAGCGAGCGCCGCGTCCAGAAGTGCCCGGGCGGGGTCGTCGGTCTGTGCTCGCAGTATTGTCGCGATGCGCGCCGGGGCCAGGTAGTCGTGCACCCCGTCGCTGCAGACCAGGAAGATATCGCCCTGCTCCAGCTGCTCACAGCGGTAGTCCACCTCAATATGGGCGTCCATACCCAGGGCGCGGGCCAGGAAGGTGCGGTTGCGTCCTAAAGCGCGGCTGTGGTCACAAGTAAGGCAATCCAGGGTGTCGCCGCGCAACCGGTAGATACGGGAGTCGCCGATATGGATCAGGTGGGCACTGGCGCCCTTGAAAATCACGCAGGAAAATGTGGTCAGCCAGCCCTGGCGGAGTTCCCGGCTGCCGCCGCCCTGGCGGTAGAGCCAGCTGTTCAGTGCGTGCAGCACCCGCGCGGCCGCCTGTTTGACGGACCAGGTTTCGGGCGTGCTGTAGTAGTCGGACAGGAACCCACTGATCGCCGCGCGCGCCGCCTCACCGCCGGCTTCGGCACTGGCAACCCCGTCTGCGACCGCTGCCAGGGCTCCGCGGAACAGGCGTGCGGAGCCACTGGGCGCACAGACCGCACATGCATCATCGTTATGGACCCGCCGTCCGGCACAGGAAGCGCTGGTCATGACCAGCGCTTCCTGCCGCCTGTCATCCGCCCTGGCTCGGCTGTCTGTGCCTTGCGGGACGTGCGTGTCGGTCGCGGAAGGCATGGTATTCAGGTCACATCGATCAGTGAGACGCTGCCATCCGGCAGCACTTCCGCCATCTGCCCCTGCGGTTCCTCCATCAGCAGGAGCACGGCAAAGCCCACCAGCGCGGTGGCGGCAATCACCAGGAAGAAGGCTTCGTAGGAAACCAGGCTCAATACCGTCAGGTAAAACACTGCCCCCACATTGCCGTAAGCGCCTGTCATGCCGGCAATCTGTCCGGTAAGGCGCCGCTGGATCAGGGGCACCACGGCGAAGACCGCACCCTCACCGGCCTGCACGAAAAAGGAACAGCCCATGGCGGCGGCCACGGCCAGTAGCAGTGGCCAGGTGCTGTCGATCTGGCTCATCGCCAGGTAACCCGCCATCAGGCCCAGTATCAGGACCTGGAGCGTGGCCCGGCGACCGAACCTGTCACTGAAAAGGCCGCCCACCGGGCGGGACACCAGGTTCATGAAGGCGTATCCGGAGGCCAGCAGCCCGGCCCGCACCGGGTCGAGGCTGAAGGTTTCGGAAAAAAACAGCGGTAGCATGGAGACTACCGCCAACTCAGAGCCAAAGGTGGCGAAATAGAGCAGGTTGAGGATCGCGACCTGCTTGAACTGGTATCGATGCGCGGGCGCCGGTGGTGTCTGCAGTACCTCGCGGTTGATTTCCCAGCAGCGGCGGGCGTCCAGGACATAGAGGAGTACCAGCGCCGTATAGACCAGGCTGGCCCAGGTTCCGTCCAGCAAGGCTACCCCCGCGGGGGATAACTTCCAGGTGAGCAGGGCCAGGGCGGCGTACAGCGGCAGTTTCATCACCAGCAGCAGGGCAAAGTCGCCGCGGCTGGTGACCTCCATGCCGCCCATCCTGCGCGGCTTGAAGTAAGTCGATCCCTTGGGGGTGTCGGTCACACTGCGGTAGTACACAAAGCTGTATCCCAGCGCGAGTACGCCGGTGAGGCCGATTGCGTAGCGCCAGCCATCATCACCGCCGAACAGGAGGGCAATCGTGGGCAGGGTTATGGCTGCCGCCGCCGAGCCGAAATTACCCCAGCCGCCGTAGATTCCCTCAGCCGTGCCCAGCTGTCGGGCCGGGAACCATTCGGAAACCATGCGGATCCCCACCACAAAGCCAGCGCCGATAAAACCGAGGAGCAGGCGGCCCAGGGCCGCCTGCACGAAGCTGTCAGCGAGGGCGAAAATAAAACAGGGAATGCTGCCAACTGCCAGCAGTATGGAGTAGGTCAAGCGTGGGCCATAGCGGTCGGTGAGCATTCCGATCACGATACGCGCGGGAATGGTCAGTGCCACGTTCAGTATCAGCAGCGTCTTTACCTGCCCGGGGCTTAACGACAGGCTAGCGGAGATTGCCATCAGCAGGGGCGCGTGGTTAAACCAGGCAAAAAAACTGATGAAAAATGCCACCCAGGTGAGGTGGAGAATCCGTATATTCCCGCGGAATGAAAACAGGTTCAGTGATTGGCTGGACATGGTTGCTTCCTCTTATCGCTGTGCAATGCGGGCATGCCGGTCGATATCCTCTGGTCTCGATGGCACACCGCGCGCGGCCGCGGGCATAAAAAAAGCCCACGGGTGCAGCCTTGGCTGCGGCCGGTGGACTTCGTTGTCCAGGTTTCTAGTTTTCTCTGTGAGCGGCATTCGCCGCTTTAATTTCCTGGTGCCGGTGCAATTTGCCGGGCACGCTGTCCGGGTTCAGTGCTTGCCGAGATAATCCAGCACCTGCTGGTACAGCTCCTCGCGGAAAGCCCCGGCAGCTTGCGGGGACACCGGTGAGAACTTGCCGCATAGCTCCAGCAGTTGCGTTGCCTTTTCCCGGGTCGGGCGCCCGCAGTCGCTGTCGGTGTGCGCAAACAGGTGCCAGCCGGGATTGGCTGCCGGGGGCAGGCCATGTTGACAGTGCAGCTGGTCATTCAGTGAGGGGGCCAGGCTGTCGGCATCCAGGTCCAGGTAGTGTTGTTGCGCGAGCAGCGCCACCGCATCACGTCGCTGGGCGCGGTCGCCAAGCCAGGTGCAGGCCTGCAGCAATGCGGCGCGCAGGGCCAGGTGCGTCTGTGGGTGCCTGGTGTGCCAGCCCGCAGTAACGGCAAGCACTTTCTCCGGCATGGCCGGCAGCAGGGCATTGCAGGCTGCCACGATTACGCCCAGTCCCCGTTGTGCGGCAATGGTGTTCCAGGGTTCACCCACGCAGTAACCATCGATATCACCCCGCTGCAGTGCCGTTACCATCTGTTCCGGCGGCAGGATATGTAGCTGCAGGTCCCGGTCGGGATCGATACCGGCCAGGCGTAGCCAGTGGCGCAGCTGTAGCGTGTGGCTGGAGTGGGGATAAACCGTCGCCAGTTTCAATGGCGGGGCCGACGCGGGCTGTGCATGCAGGTAGTCCCGCAGTGCCGCACCGGTGGTGCTGCTATCGCCCCCACCGTTGCCCAGTCCGAGTGACTCGAAAAGGTTCTGCGAAAGCGTAATGGCGTTGCCATTGCAACTCAGGATCAGGCCGGTCAGTAGTTGCTCCTCGCACTGGGGCAGGGCCTGTGACAGGGTCAGCGGCATGGGGGCGAGCATGGCTGCACCATCGGCGACGCCGCTGATCAGGCGATCACGCAGAGTCGCCCAGGAGGTTTCCCGCTGCAGTTCCACCGTCAGGCCAAACCGGGCAAAAAATCCCTCCTCCTGCGCTACTACCAGCGGCGCGCTGTCGGTCAGCCGCAGGTACAGCAGTTTGATATGTCGCTTTTCCAGGTGCAGTGGTGAGGCTGGGGTCATGACTGGGACTGTAAGTGGTTAATGATCTGTTCCGCCACCGCGAGCATGGTGGAGTTGCTGTTCATGGCCAGGTTGCGCAGGGTCTTGTGAGCCGCCTGTTCATCGAGGTTTTTCCTTGCCATCAGCAGGCCCTTGGCACGCTCGATGGTCTTGCGTTCATGCAGTTGTTGCTGGGTCCGCTCCAGGGATGCGCGCAACTGCTGGTAGCTGCGAAACTGCGCCATGGCGATCTCGATCGCCGGTGTCACGCGTTCGGCACTCAGTCCCTCGGCCATATAGGCACTGACTCCGGCCTCCACAGCACTGGTAATAAAGTCAGCGCCCCCGCGGGCGGAGAACATGGCCACCGGGGTGGGGTTCTGTCGATTGATGATCGACAGGCTCTCCAGGATATCCCGGTCCGGTGACTCAATATCGATCAGGACAATATCCGGACGATGGTTATCCACCTGTTGCAGCAGGCCGGCAGCACTATTCAGGTGCACGAGCAGGCGGTAACCGGCAGCGCGGAGCTGCCGGCAGACCATTTCTGCTCGTTCTGGCTGGTCGTCGACCAGCATGATGCCAAGGGGTTCGTTCATTGGACCTGCTGTTGTCTCACCGTCTTGTCGCTTGAGTCTTTCTGGTTCCGGGTGTCACTGGTTAAATCGGTGCAAGCGCAGTGCCAGACCGCACCGGCTGTTACTGCGGGAGGCTGGGCCGGGCAGGCGCCCACAAAAAAGCCCGGCGATAAATCCTGTTATCGCCGGGCCCCGTTGCCTGTGGTATTGGCAATCAAGAATCATACCAATTAAGGCAAAGCACTAAATGCCATGGTCCGTGCGTGAAGCCCCGTGCTATTTTGGGTATTGGCCCGGGGCAGTTTGCGCCGTTTTGGTGCCAGCCTGCCTGCAAAGTGTTTTTTTGGTGCGAGCCGTCCGGTATGGCGCGTGCGGTGACCCGGGAGTGGGCACTCGCAGATGCGCGCCGGGGATACCGTAACAGGCAAGTTCGCTTTGTGCGGGTATTGGGGCGCCACTCGGCTGGCCGGGCCTGGCCGATCTATGGCATAAAGCTTGCGTGCTATGGATCGGGTGGCTGCCTGTGGAATTGCCGGCACCCCGTGAATTCGCCGGGAGAGGTAAATCGAAGAAACCGGATATTTCCTTTTGTTGGGAATATTTACTTCGGGAGCGCCTTTTCCGGAAACAGAAACAATCCTGACAGGAGAGAGCGTCCCGAGCAGGACAATAAAACCACTGATACCGATCACAAACACCGAGCCCGTTTCCCTAAGTCCGGCCCAGCCCATGAGTACCGGGGCTGGATAGGGGAGTCGGGCCGTGGCCACCAGTTGGCGGAACTTCCACACTGGCCGGGCCACCAGGGTCGGCGGAGAAATCCTCCGGCCTCCCGAGAGCCTGCAATCCCTGCGGGCTCGCTGACTTGGAAAGGCGTTTGATGCTTACAGACAACCATGGGCGCAGGTTCTATTACCTGCGGCTGTCCGTCACAGATGTCTGCAACTTCCGTTGCGACTATTGCCTGCCCGATGGGTACCAGGCGACGGACAATTCCCCCCACCTGGGCACTGCGGAGATATCGACCGTGGTGCGCGCGTTTGCCAGCCTCGGTACGCAGAAAGTGCGGCTGACCGGGGGTGAGCCCTCCCTGCGTGCAGACCTCCCGGAAATCATTGCCGCCACCAAGGCCACCCCGGGTATCCGCCGGGTCGCGGTGACCAGCAACGGCTACAAGCTGCCACGGGTGATCGGCCAGTGGTGTGACGCCGGCCTCGACCAGCTGAATATCAGCATCGACACGCTGGACCCGGCGGAGTTTGCCGATTTTACCGGGCATGACTGCCTGCCGAGGGTACTGCGCGGTATCGAGCAGGCCCGGGCGCTGGGGCTTGAAGTAAAGGTGAACGCCATGTTGCTGCAGGGCGGCGCCGACCGGCGCCTGCGTGAGTTCCTGGGCTGGCTGCGGCATACGCCGGTGACATTGCGGTTTATCGAGTTGATGCGCACCGGTGACAATCGCGAGTTTTTTGCCAGCAACCATATTCGTGGTGACGCCGTGGAGCGGGAACTGGTGCGGGATGGCTGGCAACTGGTAGAGCGGCCACGGGATGCCGGGCCTGCCCGCGAATATCGTCACCCGGATTACCTCGGCCGTATCGGTTTTATTACCCCGTATAGCGAAGATTTCTGCGATAGCTGCAATCGGCTGCGGGTGTCCGCCCAGGGCCGCCTGCACCTGTGCCTGTTCGCCGAGCACGGCATTGACCTCTATCCCGAAATTGCTGCCGGCGACAGTGCTGCCCTTGCGGAGAGGATCCGCCGGGAAATCGGTGCCAAGGAACCGAGCCACTACCTGCAGCAGGAACAGGTCGGCGCAACCCGTAACCTGTCAATGCTGGGGGGCTGATCGTGGCCGATACACGTACCAGTATTATCTGCCCCGTGGTGCTGGCTGGCGGAGGGTCCCGTCGCATGGGGCAGGACAAGGCGGCGATGGTGCTGCCCGGCGGAGAAACGCTGTTAGAGCGTGCGGTGGGGCATCTGGAGGAGTTGCGCCGGCAGTTTCCCGCTCGCTGGCTGGCTACCAGGGTCAGTGGGGCAGCCTGGGGCGGGGTGGCGGATATCGGTTCGTCGCGGGGACCGGTCAGTGGGCTGCATGCGATTGCCGAGGATCTGGCCGGGGTGCTGGAACCGGCCGCTGGGGGCGCGGGACCGCCGGCAATCCTCGCTGTCCCCGTCGACATGCCGCTGTTGACAGTGGCCCCGCTGGCAGCCCTGTGCCGTGCAGGTGTTGGGAACGGTGCCCGTGCACTCTGTTATGAGCGCCTGTGGCTGCCGCTGTGGCTGCGCCTCGACGATAACGCCCGGGATTACCTGCGGGATGTCTCCGCCGGCCGGGGGGACGCCTCCCTGCGACAGCTGGTTCACCAGCTCGGCGGTACAGAGTTACCGGTGGGGGAGAGTGGCTGGCAAATGAATGTTAATTGCCCGGCTGAATTCAGCCGGCTGCTGCGTATCCTGGGATCTCCGCAAACAGGGATCCCCGGCCGTGGGCGAGAATTACAGGAGAGTATCCATGACTGATCACACCAACGAAACTACCGCAACGGTACCCGTGCCGCTCAATGTGGCAGTGCTGACCGTATCTGATACCCGCACCGGGGACACGGATACCTCGGGCCAGTACCTGGCCGAGGTACTGCGCGCCGCAGGCCATAACCTGATGGAGCGAAAGATCGTCCCGGATGATGTCTACCAGTTGCGGGCCCAGGTTTCCCTGTGGATAGCGGATCCCGCCGTCCAGGTGGTGCTAACCACTGGTGGTACCGGTTTCAGTGGTCGCGACTCCACCCCGGAGGCCCTGCAGCCGTTGTTCGACAAGCAGGTTGAGGGGTTCGGGGAACTGTTCCGTGCAGTGTCGCTGCAGGAGATCGGTTCCTCCACAATCCAGTCCCGCGCACTGGCGGGCCTGGCCAATAACACACTGGTGTGCTGTGTGCCTGGTTCCACCGGTGCCTGCCGTACCGCGTGGGAGCAGATACTCTGCCAGCAGCTGGATTCCAATTTCCGGCCCTGCAACTTTGTAACGCACCTGCAGCGAGGGTAAGCGCATGGAATTGACGCACCTGAACCAGCGCGGTGAAGCCAGCATGGTCGACGTCACTGACAAGTCGGTAACCGACCGGGGCGCCCGTGCCGCTGCAGAAGTACGCATGAGTGAGGCGGCCTTTCGGCAGCTGGCGGAGGGTAATAACCGCAAGGGTGACGTGCTCTCGGTGGCACGCATTGCCGGCATCCAGGCGGCGAAAAAAACCGCCGACCTGATTCCCCTGTGTCATCCGCTGGCGCTGAGCAAGGTCCAGGTGGAGTTTGCGTTGGACCCGGATCATTGCTCTGTCCGTATCCGCAGCTTCTGCCGGCTGGCGGGGCGCACCGGGGTGGAAATGGAAGCCCTGACCGCAGCATCGATGGCGGCACTGACCATTTATGATATGTGCAAAGCGGTCGATCCGGCCATTGCCATCGGCAATATCCACCTGCTGGAGAAATCCGGGGGCAAACATGGACACTGGACGTCACCACAGGGTGATGCGGAACCCGGACTGGCAACCGCGGAGGAGCACTGGTGATTCGCATACTTTTTTTTGCCAGCCTGCGGGAAGAGCTGGGTTGCGAGCAGCTGGAGCTTCCCGTGGCTGGCATGGGTGACATCAGCCAGGTCAGGGCAGCCCTGCAGCAGCGCGGGGAAAAGTGGGCGGTCGCGCTCGGCCGCGGGAACCTGCAGGTGGCCCTCAACCAGGCCCTGGCCGGGGACTCGAGCACGGTGAAAGCCGGGGACGAAGTGGCTTTCTTCCCACCGGTGACCGGGGGGTGACGGTGTCGGTTGAAGTCAGGGTACAGGAGCACGAATTTGATACCGGCGCCGAGTTCGGGCTCTTGCGTGCGGACAATCACAGTGACGGCGCCACGACGATATTCGTCGGTTCGGTGCGTGATTTCAACAGCGGGGACCCGGTCACGGCACTGGCACTGGAGTACTACCCGGGAATGACGGAGAAGGTACTGGCGGATATCGGGCAGCGTGCGCTGGAACGCTGGTCCCTGGGGCGGGTGCGGATCCTGCATCGGGTGGGCCAACTGGTTCCCGGTGACGATATTGTATTTGTGGGGGTGACCGCCCCCCACCGCCAGTCGGCCCTGGATGCATGTGGCTATATCATCGACCTGCTAAAGACCGAAGCACCTTTCTGGAAAAAGGAAAGTGGCAGCGGTAGGGCGCGGTGGGTGGAATCTCGTGCCAGTGATCACGAGGCCCTGGAGAAGTGGCGCTGACAAATTGGCTGTAATGGAATGGCAAGAAATGATAGAAAGCTCGCCAATGGCACCTGAATGTGAGGCTACCGTTGCGTCGTAAATGACGCCATTTCTGCAGCAAAGAAAGCGGCGGGTATATTTTCCCAGCCAGTTTTTCAACCTTAGGAATAATCGCTATACCCTTGTTGACTGGGGAAAATACCGCTTTTGCCAGTAGGGTAGAGGCGATTATGGCGTTGAATATCAATTGCAATGATTGATTCTGGTAGTGGTTTTTCCCATAACCCTTTTTTTATGGCCACTATTGATCCCGTTGATACCGGGCTTCAGTCTCTTTTGTTTTCATAAATTTCCCCCCGTGGTTAGAATCGATTCCAGCGATGTCCCCAGGCAGGCCATTTGGTTACCCATGGAACTGCATTTCGTGTGTGCCACGGCGAGCCAGCTGGTCGACCTGGTGTTTTCATAACAATGACAGAGGGAGTAACGCGTTGATCATAGCCATACCAAAAGAATCCGCTCCGGGGGAGGCGCGGGTTGCGGCCACGCCGGAGAGCGTGCGGCGCATGCAGGATCTGGGTTTTTCCGTCGTTATCGAGAAAGGGGCTGGCGCTGCCGCAAGCTTTGCAGACGAAGCTTACCGGGAGGCTGGTGCGGAAATCCGTGAGGACGCCGCGGCCTGCCTGAAAGATGCGGGCCTGGTGTTCAAGGTCCAGGCGCCCACCGATGAAGAAATAGAGTTGATTCCCTCTGGCGCTACCCTGGTCGCATTCCTCAAGCCGGCTCAGAGTGAAGAGTTGCTGGAGAAGCTTGCGGCAAAGAATATCAATGCCCTGGCGGTGGAGTCGGTACCGCGTATCTCCCGCGCGCAGAAAATGGATGCGCTGAGCTCCATGGCAAATATCGCCGGTTACCGGGCTGTGATCGAGGCGGCGCATAACTTCGGGCGCTTCTTTACCGGCCAGATCACCGCTGCCGGTAAAATCCCGCCGGCCAAGGTGCTGGTGATCGGTGCCGGTGTCGCGGGCCTGTCCGCGATTGGTACCGCCAAAAGTATGGGCGCCATGGTCCGTGCGTTCGATACCCGTGCAGAAGTGCGCGAGCAGGTAGAATCCATGGGTGCCGATTTCCTTACTGTGGAGATCGAAGAGGAGGGTTCTGGCCAGGGTGGCTATGCCAAGGAAATGTCCCAGGCATTTATCGATGCCGAGATGGCCCTGTTCCGTGAGCAGGCGAAAGAAGTGGATATTGTTATCACCACCGCCCTGATCCCGGGCAAGCCGGCACCGAAATTATGGCTGGCGGACATGGTCGACAGCATGCCGGAGGGCTCTGTCGTGGTGGACCTCGCCGCGGAAATGGGTGGCAACTGCGATTACACCGAAAAAGACGAAAAGGTGGTGAAAAGCGGTGTAACCATCATCGGTTACACCAACCTGCCGAGCCGGGCCGCCACCCAGTCCTCAAAGCTTTACTCCACCAACCTGACCCACCTGCTGGCTGAGCTGGCGCCGGAGAAGGATGGCGAGATCAATATCGATTTCGAGGATGAAGTGATTCGCGGTGCCACGGTGGTTCGCGAAGGGGAAATTACCTGGCCACCACCCGCTCCCAAGGTTTCTGTGCAGCCCAAGCCTGCCCCGGAAAAGTCCGCGGAAGCCGCACCGAAACCGGAAGCCAAGGCGCCGAAGAAAACGTCGCCGCTGTCGATCCTGGCCTTCTGGGCCATTGCCGGGGCCCTGCTGCTCTGGCTTGGTCGGGTGGCTCCAGCTGACTTTGTCTCGCACTTTACGGTTTTTGTGCTGGCCATTTTCGTCGGCTGGCAGGTGATCTGGAATGTTACCCATGCCCTGCACACACCCCTGATGAGTGTTACCAATGCCATTTCCGGCATTGTCGTTGTCGGTGCGCTGTTGCAGGTGGGGGCTACGGGCTCGGGCCTGGTGACATTGCTGGCGTTCGTTGCAGTGCTCGTGGCCAGCATCAATATCTTTGGTGGGTTCTTTGTTACCTACCGCATGCTGAAAATGTTTCGGCGTTAACTGGAGAGGAGAATAACAATGAACGGTATGATTTCGATGGCGTATCTCTTCTCCGCGGTGATGTTTATTCTCAGTCTCGGCGGGCTGTCCAGTCACGAGACCGCGCGGCGGGGCAATATCTACGGCATGGTGGGTATGGCGGTGGCAATCATTGCCACTATCGCGGGTATCGTCTCCGGCGCCTACTGGATGGTGGCTATTGCCATGGCCGTCGGCGCGGTGATCGGTATCTTCCTGGCGCGGCGAGTGGCCATGACCCAGATGCCGCAGATGGTGGCATTGCTGCACAGCTTCGTGGGCCTGGCCGCGGTACTGATCGGCTGGGGAGGCTTCCTGGACCCGCGCCTGAACCTGACTGGTGCCGAGCACATCGTGCACAACACCGAGATCTTCCTGGGGATCTTTATCGGTGCGATTACCCTCACCGGTTCACTGGTGGCATTCGGCAAGCTGCAGGGAATCGTCAGCGGCAAGCCGCTGATGCTGCCGGCGCGGCACTGGCTCAACCTGGCGGCAATACTGGCCTGCCTGTTCCTCGGCTGGCTGTTTATTCCCGCAGACCTGGGTGCCGGCACTGTCCTTAACCTGCTGATCATGACGGCCATTGCCCTGCTGCTGGGTATCCACCTGATCGCGGCGATCGGTGGCGCGGATATGCCGGTGGTGATCTCGATGCTCAACAGCTATTCCGGCTGGGCTGCGGCTGCCACCGGTTTTATGCTGAGCAATGACCTGTTAATCGTGGTGGGCGCGCTGGTCGGCTCCTCCGGTGCCATCCTCAGTTACATCATGTGCCGGGGAATGAACCGCTCCTTTATCAGTGTGATCCTGGGTGGTTTCGGCTCTGACGGCGGTGAAGTGGGCGATGGCGAGGTCGACGGTGAAGTGGTAGAGACCAGCTTCGATGAAGTGGCGGATGACCTGGATGCGGCAGACAGCATTATTATCGTTCCGGGCTTTGGCATGGCCGTGGCCCATGCGCAGCAGGCGGTCAGTGACCTGACTGAAAAGCTGCGGCAGAAGGGCAAGACTGTTCGTTTCGGCATCCACCCTGTGGCGGGGCGCCTGCCCGGTCATATGAACGTACTGCTGGCAGAGGCCAACGTGCCGTATGACATCGTCCTGGAAATGGATGAAATCAATGGCGACTTTCCCGATACCGATCTGGTGCTGGTAATCGGCGCCAATGACACGGTGAACCCGGATGCGGTGGAAAAGCCCGGCTCGCCGATTGCCGGCATGCCAGTACTGGAGTGCTGGAAGGCGGGCAAAGTGGTAATTCTGAAACGTTCCATGGCCTCGGGTTATGCCGGGGTGGCCAATCCGCTGTTCTACAAGGAAAATGCCCGTATGCTGTTTGGCGATGCGAAAGACAGCCTGCAGACGGTACTGGGCAAGCTTTCCAGCTGATTCCAGGTGAACGGGTGGCTCTGCCACCCGGCTGGCAGAAAAACTGAGCGAACAACAATAATGCAATTCTCCAACGCCCCCTCGCTGGCCGGCCTGTCCCGGTCACTTCTTTTCAGCCTGGCCTGCCTGGCCGGCGGTTGCAGTGGCGGTGGGGGAGGGGATTCCTCTTCCCCCGGGCCGGCCGCGGTCGATGGCGGAAGTGATGATGGCAGCACCTGGGAGCCCGGAGTCTTCCTGCCTGCCGACACTTATGCCAGCCGCTGTGAGTCGCCCCGGGCCGGCAGTGACTTCCCGGATGTCCAGGGTACGGCGCTGGATGAGAAGAACTGGCTGCGCTCCTGGAGCAACGACCTGTACCTGTGGTACGACGAGATCGAGGACCGTGACCCGGCCGACTTCGGCGTGCTGGAGTACTTCGACCTGCTCGTTACCAATGAGGTGACCGACAGTGGTGCCCGAAAGGATAACTTTCATTTTTACCTGTCCACCGAGGAGTGGGTAGCGCAGTCCCAGTCGGGTGTCTTCCTGGGCTATGGCCTGCAGTGGGCCGTACTGGAATCGCGTCCTCCGCGGGAGGTGTTGATCGCCTATACGGAGCAGGAGGGACAACCGGCAGGCGCCGAGCGTGGTGCCCGGGTGCTGGAGGTGGACGGTGTCGACCTGGTTAACGCCGATGACGATGCCGGTATCGAGGCGCTGAATGCCGGCCTGTTTCCGGAGAATGCCGGTGAGGAGCACGACTTCACGCTCGAGTATGTGGACGGTAGCGTGCAAACCATCACCCTGACCGCGGGCGCCTACGCGACGGATCCGGTGCAGTTCGTAAAGGTGGAAGAGGCGGCGCTGGGGCGCAAGGTCGGCTATTTGCTTTTCAATGACCATATCGCCATCGCCGAGAAGCAGCTGGTTGAGGCGGTGGAATACCTGGACGCCCAGGCTGTCGACGAGTTGGTTCTGGACCTGCGCTACAACGGCGGTGGCCTGCTTACCATGGCGAGCCAGCTGGCCTACATGATCGCCGGGGAAGTGCCCACGACCGGCATGACGTTCGAGCAGATGGTGTTCAACGACAAGCACCCGGAGATCAACCCGGTCTCCGGCCAGCCCCTGGATCCGCTGCCATTCATCGATGTCACCGGCAGCGGCGGTGAGCTGCCCCAGGGGCAGCCACTTCCGTCCCTGGACCTTCCGCGAGTGTATGTCCTTACCGGTGGCGCCACCTGTTCAGCCAGTGAGGCGATTATCAATGGGCTGCGAGGTGTGGATGTCCAGGTGGTGCAGATCGGCGAGCGGACCTGCGGCAAGCCCTATGGCTTCTACCCCACTGATAACTGCGGTACCACCTATTTCACCATCCAGTTCACCGGCGTGAACGCCAAGGGGTTTGGCGAGTACTCGGATGGCTTCGTCCCCAATGGTTCCGGCAGTGCCGGCGTGACGGGATGCACCGTTGCCGATGATTTTGCCAGCCCGCTGGGCGACCCCTCTGAGGCGCGCTTCGCCACTGCCCTCAATTACATCGAGACCGGTAGCTGCAGTGGAAGCCTCGCGTCTGGTACTTCCAGTGTGGTGAGCCAGGATGTGCGACTGCAGGGATCCGGCGGCCAGAGCGTCTTCAAGTCCATGTGGCGGGAAAACCGTATTCTGGGGGGGATGTGATGATGTGCCTCCTCTCCTCACGGCTCTCCCTGGCCGGCCTGCTGCTGGTGGCTGGGATAACCGGCTGCAATTCCTCCCCGGCCCAGGGTGGTGACGTGCCGGCGGTGCGCACGGGGATAAGCGAGGCTGGTAGCGCCGAGTTACAGCGGGCGGTGAGTGAGGCCCTGGGCGGGGTGCCGGTGACGCTGTCGGAAACTGCATTTACCGACAGCAGCCTGCTGGTCATCGAGCGCAATCCGCCGCGGAGCCTGGACCAGCCCCATCTCGGTGGGCGCGAAATGTCTCAGCCTGTCCGATTCCGGTTGTCGCTGGGAGAGGGCCACTGCTGGCTGCAGCGCCTGCCCGGGGGCGACCGCCGCCAGCTGGCGGAGGTCAATTGTGTGCCCGAGGAGCCGGCCCGGTAGGAAGGGGGAATCAGCGGAGCAGGTTCGAGGTGCGGGCCTTGGGTTTCTCGGCCGCCCGGAAGATCAGTGCGATCTTGCCAATCTCCTGCACCAGTTCTGCGCCACTCTGCTGGCAGAGCTCGGTGATGACCTGGTGGCGGAGGTCGCGGTCAGCCACCATCAACTTGACCTTGATCAGCTCGTGATCCTCCAGGGCCCGGTTGATCTCTTCCATCACGCCTTCACTCAGTCCCTTGCCGGCGACGGTCACGACCGGCTTGAGGTTGTGGCCAAGGCTGCGCAGGGATTTTTTACGCTCGGCAGTTAAAGGCATACAATACTCCATTACCACTGGGTATCCATTCTGGATACCGATTGTAGGAGCGGCCCCGGGCCGCGATCGGTGTCGGGTCAGCGGACCCGCGATCGCAGCCCGGGGCCGCTCCTGCGAAAGCTGTTTAGATACCAGGCATTGTAACCGATGGGCCGATCCAAAAGCAGCCACCGCTGGCTGCGCGAACATTTCAATGACCCCTATGTCAAACAATCGCAGAAGGAGGGCTACCGCTCCCGGGCAAGCTATAAGCTGCAGGAACTGCAGAAGAAAGACCGCCTGTTCAAGCCCGGGATGACGGTTGTGGATCTCGGCGCCGCGCCGGGTGGATGGTCGCAGGTTGCGATGGAACTGGTGGGTCACAAGGGCCGCGTGCTGGCCTCGGACATCCTCCCCATGGACCCGATCGCTGGGGTGGATTTCGTCCAGGGTGATTTCACCGAGGAAGCCGTGCTCAATACTTTGCTGGAGCATATGGGCGATGCCAGGGCCGACCTTGTGATTTCCGATATGGCCCCCAATATGAGTGGGGTGAGGGACGTCGACCAGCCGGCGGCCATGTACCTGGTGGAATTGGCCGTGGATATGGCGCGCGAGGTGCTGAAACCCGGTGGCGCATTCGTGGCCAAGGTCTTCCAGGGCGAGGGGTTTGACCAGCTGATCCGGGACCTGCGGGCCAGCTACAGCAGTGTCGTGACCCGTAAGCCCGGGGCCTCACGCCCCCGGTCGCGCGAGGTCTATGTGGTGGCGCGAGGCTTCAAGGGCGGCTGATTGCCGGAGAGGCCCGCGCTTCCCTGGAAATGCGATAGGAAAAGCGCTGCGTGACCGGCTGGTCCCTTCTGCCACATGCCCAGTCTGTGGTATAAGCGGACCCTGTGGTGGCGCAGCGGAACACGCGGTCAACATGCCTATCATACCTATACTGGTGTGACTGGATCTGGTGGCACTGCAATCAGTGTGGGCAGTGCGACTGCCGGCCGGCGAGTGCCGGCCCCGGGATTGAGCCCGGCGGGTCAGCCGGACCCGTGCGGAGGCAGTTTAAGTAAAGCAAGAGGGTGATCCCTTTGAACGATATGGCAAAGAACCTTGTACTGTGGCTGATCATCGCGGCGGTGCTGCTGATGGTGTTCCAGAACTTCAAGCCGCAGTCCAGGGATGAGTCCCTCAGCTACTCCGAATTTGTGAGCGACGTGCAGGCCGGGCAGGTGGAGAGCGTGGTCGTCGATGGCCTCGTGATTACCGGCGAGCGCGCTGACGGCAAGCGCTTCAAGACGATCCAGCCGCAGATCATCGATAACGAGCTCACCAACGAGCTGGTCCGCAACGACGTGAAATTCGTCGGTCGCGAGCCGGAATCCCCCAGCATCTGGCAGCAGCTGCTGGTGGCCAGTTTCCCGATCCTGATCATTATTGCCGTGTTCATGTTCTTTATGCGGCAGATGCAGGGCGGAGCCGGTGGCCGGTCCGGTCCCATGGCGTTCGGCAAGAGCAAGGCCCGCCTGCTGGGCGAGGACCAGATCAAGACCACTTTCGCCGATGTGGCCGGTGTGGACGAGGCCAAGGAAGACGTGCAGGAGCTGGTGGAGTTCCTGCGTGATCCCACCAAGTTCCAGCGCCTGGGTGGCGCGATTCCCCGTGGCGTGCTGATGGCCGGCCCTCCCGGCACCGGTAAGACGCTGCTGGCCAAGGCCATCGCCGGCGAGGCCAAGGTGCCGTTCTTCTCCATTTCCGGTTCCGATTTTGTGGAGATGTTCGTGGGCGTGGGTGCCTCGCGGGTGCGGGACATGTTCGAGCAGGCCAAGAAGCAGGCTCCATGTATCATCTTTATCGATGAGATCGACGCCGTGGGCCGCCATCGCGGCGCCGGTGTCGGCGGTGGCCACGACGAGCGCGAGCAGACCCTGAACCAGCTGCTGGTGGAAATGGACGGCTTCGAGGGCAATGAGGGCGTAATCGTAATTGCCGCCACCAACCGCCCGGATGTGCTTGACCATGCACTGCTGCGCCCGGGACGCTTCGACCGCCAGGTGTTCGTTGGCCTGCCGGATATCCGCGGCCGTGAGCAGATCCTGAAGGTCCATATGCGCAAGGTGCCGGTGGCCGACACGGTTTCCGCTCAGACCATTGCGCGCGGTACCCCGGGTTTCTCCGGTGCCGACCTGGCCAACCTGGTCAATGAGGCCGCCCTGTTCGCGGCCCGAGCCAACCGTCGCACCGTGACCATGGAAGAGTTCGAGCGCGCCCGGGACAAGATCATGATGGGCGCCGAGCGCAAGTCCATGGTGATGAGCGAGAAAGAGAAGGTGAACACCGCATACCACGAGGCCGGCCACGCCATTATCGGTCGCCTGGTGCCGGAGCATGACCCGGTACACAAGGTCACTATCATTCCCCGCGGCCGGGCCCTCGGCGTGACCCAGTTCCTGCCGGAAGAGGACAAGTACAGCATCTCCAAGCGAGCCATCGAGTCGCAGCTGTGTTCGCTGTTCGGCGGTCGTATTGCCGAGGAGATGACCCTGGGCGCCGAAGGTGTGACTACCGGTGCTTCCAATGATATCGAGCGTGCCACCGAGCTGGCCCGCAATATGGTCACCAAGTGGGGCCTGTCAGAGAAGCTGGGGCCGCTGCATTACGGTGAGGATGAGAGTGGCCAGCCCGGCGCCGGTAACCCGGTATCTGGCAAGACCTCCAACGAAATTGATACGGAAGTGCGCCGCATCATTGATGACTGCTACAACCGTGCGAACAAGCTGCTGGAGGAGAACCGCGATATCCTCGAGGCAATGAAGGATGCGCTGATGGAGTACGAAACGCTGGACGCGGAGCAGGTCGACGACCTGATGGCACGACGCAAGGTGCGGCCGCCCCGCGACTGGCACGACAATGATTTCGGGTCCGGTGGCAGTGGCCAGGCGGACGATACCGACAAGAGCCGCGATCCGTCGTCAGCCGATGAGGGGAATCCCGTCGGCGGGCCCCTGAACGGGCACTGAGTTCAATTGCGGTAGCGAAAACCAGGGTTCGCCCTGGTTTTTTTTATGGTAACCGCCGG
Organism: Microbulbifer sp. YPW16; assembly: GCF_021290385.1. GTDB lineage: Bacteria > Pseudomonadota > Gammaproteobacteria > Pseudomonadales > Cellvibrionaceae > Microbulbifer > Microbulbifer zhoushanensis. The sequence continues at coordinate 1,476,130 of NZ_CP089928.1, read as the reverse complement.
CTGTGACCGGCAGGGCTACCTCAACCACAAACCTGGGGGGTAACGTGCAGCTAGAGTGTGCCGGACGAATCCTGGACCTTTCCGTTCCACGGGTGATGGGCGTTCTCAATACTACGCCGGATTCATTTTCGGATGGTGGCAGCTACTATCGCTCGGGCAGCCTCGACCTGGACATGGCCCTGGCCCGTGCCGAGCAGATGCTGCGGGAAGGTGCGGCAATCATTGATATCGGCGGAGAGTCCACCCGCCCGGGTGCGGAACCTGTGACTGAACAGCAGGAGCTGGATCGGGTGGTGCCGCTGGTGGAGGCAATCAGCAGCCGGCTCGGGGCGCTGATTTCGGTGGATACCAGCACGCCCGCGGTGATGTCAGCTGCAGCGGCAGCCGGCGCCGGAATGCTCAACGATGTGCGAGCCCTCGAGCGCCCCGGCGCCCTGGAAGCCGCGGCGGCCACCGGCCTGCCAGTCTGCCTGATGCATATGCAGGGTCAGCCGGGCACCATGCAGCAGGCCCCGGAATACAGTGATGTGGTGGCTGAAGTCAGAGGTTATTTACAGCACCGGATGCAGGCCTGTGAAGAGGTCGGGATCCCCCGCAGCCGCCTGATCCTGGATCCGGGGTTCGGGTTCGGCAAGACAGATGAGCACAATCTAGCCCTGTTGCGGGAGCTTGAAAGGGTGGCGCCAGAGGGAACCCCGCTGCTGGCAGGGTTGTCGAGAAAGTCCATGATCGGGCGCCTGCTGGGCCGTGAGGTTAGCGAGCGCCTGCCGGGGAGCCTGGCGCTGGCCATGCTGGCGGCGCAGCGCGGAGCCCGCATACTACGGGTACACGACGTGGCGGCAACGGTGGATGTTCTCAGGTTGCAGCAACTGGTGGACCGGCCCGACTAGCCGCTGGTCCCCGGGTTATTCTCCAGAGGGGGCACTTGTGGTAGTCCCTAAAAAAGATGGAAGAGATGTAAAAGCATGGCAAGAAAGTATTTCGGAACTGACGGTATTCGTGGCCAGGTTGGTGAGGGACCGATCACCCCGGACTTTATGCTGCGCCTGGGCTACGCCGCCGGCAAGGTACTGGGGCAGATGGTCGGCGCCAAGCGCGGTGGGCACCGCAGCATCCTGATCGGCAAGGATACCCGTATTTCCGGGTATATGTTCGAGGCTGCCCTGGAGGCCGGCCTGATCAATGCGGGCGTGGATGTGGGCCTGCTGGGGCCGATGCCGACCCCGGCCATTGCCTACCTGACCCGTACATTCCACGCCCGGGCGGGGATCGTGATCAGTGCCTCCCATAATCCCTACCAGGATAACGGCATCAAGTTCTTCAGCGCCGACGGCAGCAAGCTGCCGGACCAGGTGGAACTGGACATTGAGGCGGCCATGGATCTGCCGATGGAAACTGCGGCGGACCTGGGCAAAGCCTGGCGGATCGACGATGCCGCAGCCCGCTATATCGAGTTCTGTAAGGCATCAACTCCCTGGGGGTTCTCCCTGGAGGGGCTGAAAATCGTGCTCGATTGTGCCAATGGCGCCACCTACCATATTGCGCCGAAAGTATTCCGCGAGCTGGGCGCAGAGGTGGTCGCGGTGGGAGTGAGCCCTGATGGCCACAACATCAATCTCGACTGTGGGTCCACCAGGCCGGGCCTGTTGCAGCAGACGGTACGCGAGCAGGGTGCCGACCTGGGCATCGCCTTTGATGGTGACGGCGATCGGGTGCTGTTCGCCGATCGCAATGGTGAGCTGGTGGATGGGGACCAGTTGTTGTTCCTGATCGCGATACATCGCCAGCAGTTCCTGGGTGGCTGCAGCGGGGTTGTGGGGACCCAGATGAGTAACTACGGTTTCGAGCTGGCCCTGCGCGAGCGTGAGATCCCGTTTGAGCGGGCCAAGGTCGGCGACCGCTATGTTCTCGAAAAGATGAGCGCCAATGACTGGAAGCTTGGCGGTGAATCTTCCGGGCATATCATCTGTGCTGATTCAACCACGACAGGCGATGGCGTAATTTCTGCCCTGCAGGCGCTGCGCGCCATCACCGACTTTGATGAGCCGCTGGATCAGCTGAAAACCCGTATGAAGATGCTACCGCAGCACATGATTAACGTGCGCCTGGCACACCGGGACGGGGTGCTGGACCACGAGGATGTCCGTACTGCTGTCAGCGAGGTGGAGGCCGAGCTGGCGGGACGCGGGCGGGTACTGCTGAGGCCCTCCGGTACTGAGCCCCTGATCCGGGTCATGGTGGAGGGCGAGAAACGGACCCAGGTCGAGACCCTGGCGGCGCGTATTGCTGAAGTCGTGGCGCGCATCGGCAACAGTTAGTCCGCACGGGCTGAGGGCCGGGCTCGCCGGGAAAAACGCTGTTACATTAAGGTTGTATGTTGGCGGCAATATCGCTAAGATTTGCGCCCCTTGAAGGAGCACACATGCCGAATCCGCTGGTAGTAGCCAACTGGAAAATGAATGGCGACCGGGCGTTTGCCGGGGCCTTTTTTTCCGCACTGGATCTTTCCGGTGTCGTGGCCGATGTGGCGATTTGCCCACCTTTCCCCTACCTCATGCAGGTGGTTGAGAGTGCCGGCAAGGTGGGGTCCGGAAAGCTCTCTGTAGGTGCCCAGAACGTCAGCGCGGAAGAGGCCGGAGCCTTTACCGGTGAGGTCTCTGCGGACATGCTGGGCGATTGCGGGGCCCGATATGCAATTGTCGGGCACTCTGAGCGCCGCACTCTCTATGGGGAGTCCAGCGAGCTGGTGGCGAAAAAGTTTGCGGCGGTAAAGGGCGCAGGCCTGGTGCCCATCCTCTGTGTCGGTGAAACGCTCGAAGAGCGTGAGGCCGGCCGGACACTGGACGTGATCAGTGCGCAGTTGCAGGCTGTGGTGGATCATGCAGGAGCTGAGAGCTGGCGTGGTGTAGTGGTTGCCTATGAGCCCGTGTGGGCCATCGGTACAGGGAAAACCGCGACTCCGGAGCAGGCCCAGGAAGTACATCGCTTTATCCGGGAGCGCCTGGGTGAGGCTGGGGTTGAGACCCCACTGCTCTATGGCGGTAGCGTCAAGGGTAGTAACGCTGCAGCGCTGTTTGCGCAGCAGGATATCGATGGGGCACTGGTTGGTGGTGCCTCGCTCGATGCAAAAGAGTTTACTGGCATTTGTCGTGCGGCGGGATAATAGGCCCTGCTGACTGGCGGCGAACTGCGGAATATTGAATAATTGGGCCTGGCGCCCGAACAGTGGGTTTCCTGAAAATGGAAAAATTGGTTTTAATCTTTCACGTCCTGACAGCGCTGAGTATTATTGGCCTGATCCTGCTGCAGCAGGGTAAGGGTGCCGAAGCTGGAGCTTCATTTGGCGCCGGCGCATCCCAGACGGTTTTTGGTAGCCAGGGTAGTGGAAACTTTTTCTCCCGCCTGACCGCCATCATGGCCACTGTGTTCTTCGTAACCAGTTTTGGCCTGGCGATTCTGGCCAAGCAGGCTTCCGAGGCGAATGTCGACGCGGACCTGCCTGAAATCCCGGCTGCAGTAGAGCAGCAGGGTCCGGCGAGTGATCTGCCGGAAATGGAGAGCGACGTGCCGCAGGTGGAATCCGAGGCCGCAGGTGAAGTGCCCTCGGTAGGCGAGATTCCGGCGGAGTCTGGCGAGGCCGTTGACGACGTTCCCCAGGCGGAAGGTGAAGAAGAGCCGCAGCAGTAAGAGTATTGAGTTTTTGCCCAGGTGGTGGAATTGGTAGACACGCTATCTTGAGGGGGTAGTGGCCTATGGCCGTGCGGGTTCAAGTCCCGCCCTGGGCACCATATAAAAGTCTTCAGTTATCTGAAGCAATCCGAAAAGCCCCGCACAGCGGGGCTTTTTCGTTTCTGCTGTAGGGTGATCCGGTCAATGATAAGGCTGCAGCCTTTCTGGCGGCGGGCATTGACGCTGGTGGCTGTCCTGATGTCAGGGGTGCTGCGCGGGCGGGGCTCCACTCCCGAGCTGGGGGCGGTAAGGCGTTGCGATACGGCTTATTGTATTGCTGCCGAGCGCCTGCCTGACCACCGCTGTTTTAAGGTCGGGTCGGTGACGCGGGAAGAAGGTTAAATCCGGGCTTGAGCGGCCCTACACTTTCTGGGGGATAGCTGGTTCAGTCTGACTTTGTTGTGCTGGCGGCGCGTTGTGTCACGTTTTCTTGCCGCATCAGCAATGTCTATATGCCCGTGCCGTGGTTTCTATCCTACTGCCGAAATTCACAGTAATGTGAGCCACTACGCGGCTCGGAGTCGCGACATTGTTCGAATATCCGAGATTTGACCTGCCTCACATTTGCCCGCCCCCCGATTGCCATACAATCTCGCTGACCGAATGCCCCTTCAATTATGGGGTTTCCAGCGGCCCTCGCGGGTCTGCGACATCATCGACGCTCGTTGTCAGCGGTAGGGTCAGAGGTAGGTATCATGAGCAGAATTCTAAAAGTGACAGTATTCATGCTGCTGGCGTCAGTCGGGTATGCCCAGGATGTGAGCCGGGACGATATTCGCGGACTGGACGAGCAGATCCAGGATGTTAAGAAAGATGTGATTGGCCTCACAGCAGAGCTGTCCCAGCTGGAAGAAAAGCTCCTTTTCCCCTCCAATACCCAGGCCTCCTTCTTCGTTTCCATGGCGGAGCCGCGCAACTTCAACCTGGAATCCGTCCAGCTGAAGCTTGGCGGCGAGGTGGTGGCACATCACCTCTATACTTTCCGTGAAATCGAGGCCCTGCAGAAGGGTGGCGTACAGAAAATACACGTTGCCAATGTCCAGTCCGGTAGCCATCCGCTGCAGGTGCGCTTTATTGGCAAGACTGATTCCGGCCGGGAAGTAACGGGTGAGGCTAGCTACGCCGTCGAGAAAGAGGTTGGTCCCAAGTTTGTCGAGATCAAGATTGCCGGTTCCGAGTCCGCGGTCAACTTCAAGGACTGGTAAGCATGTTTCCCCGTCTGCTACCGACCCTGATCGGCGCAACCCTGGTGTCGCTGGCGGTTGTTCCTGTTGCGAGCGCGATTGACCGATCCCAGGATGACCTGAAAGACCTGTTCTTTGGTGCGGCCATGTACGAGGCCTACCAGGACAACTACTTCGATGCGATTGTCGACCTGGATACGGAGATCCAGCAGTACCGCCGGCTCGACCAGCCTGAGCTGGATCCTTTTACGGCCCACTATGGCCAGGCCGCATTCTCTGTTGGTGACCTGGAGTTGTCCTATCGGATGCACCAGGAGGCCGGGCGTGCGATCGAGGCCGTTCTTGAGGGCAATGTACCGCAGCCGGTTCGCAACGAGGCCGCCTATCGCCTCGCACGGATTCACTATCACAAGCAGCAACCACAGAATGCACTGCATGCCCTGCAGATGATCGAGGGGCGTGTGCCCGAGCGCGTACGTGCCAGGGAGCGTTTCCTGCGTGCCCGCGTTTATATGGAGCTGGGCCGTTTCACCGAAGCGGTAGAGTTACTCGAGGACCTGAAAGGTGAAGAGGAGCTGGCCGGCTTCGTTGAGTACAACCTGGGCATTGCCCTGCTTAAAGCAGGTGAACAGGCGGAGGGGATTTCCGAGTTAACTGCCCTGGGTAAGCGCCGCAGCTCCGACAGCGCCAAGCAGGCCCTTTATGATAAGACCAACCTGATGCTGGGTTCCCGGCTGATGGAGGCCGGTGAGCTGGAGCTGGCCCGGCCCTATTTTGATCGCGTGCAGCTCGACGGTCCGTTCTCCAATCGGGCGCTGCTCGGCGCCGGCTGGGTGGAGGCGCGCGCCGGACGCTACGATCGCGCCCTGGTCCCCTGGAAGATCCTGCAAAAGCGGAAGAAAACCAATGCGTCGGTTCATGAGGCCCTGCTGGCCGTACCCTTCGCATACGGCAAGCTGGATGTGCACAGTACAGCAGCAGTGAACTATGGCCATGCACTGGATATTTTTGGCAGCCAGGTCGATACGCTTACCCAGTCCATCGAAAGTATCCGCGAGGGAAAATTCCTTGAAGCCCTGCGCCGCAAGGAGGCTGACCAGGTCAAGAACTGGGTGGTAACGCTGCGCAGTATCCCCGGAGCGCCGGAAACCCACTACCTCCTCGACCTGATGGCTTCGAATGATTACCAGGAATTCCTGCGTAACTACCAGGACCTCAATGACCTGTTTGAGCGTAACGAGGAATGGCTGGCAAGCCTGGCAGCCTACGAGAACATTATCGCCCTGCGCCGCGGGTACTACGAGCCACTGCTGCCGGGCCTGGACAGCAAATTCCGGGCGCTGGATGCCCGTATCAAGCTGCGGGTCGAGCAACGGGATACCTTTGCCCAGCGGATTGACCAGATGCTGGTGAGCCGTCGACCCGAATTCCTTGCGAAAACATCCGAACGCGAAAGCCTGCGGCAACTGGAGCGTATCCGCTCGACAATGGCAGCGCGGCCGTCACTGGTCAGCGAAGAGACCGAAGACCGTGTGGCGCGCCTCGAGGGCATACTCGAATGGCGCCTGGCTTCGGAGTATGACGCCCGCCTGACCGAAGCCTACAAGCACCTGCAGGAGCTGAACACCGAGATCGAGGAGCTGCAGGAGGTTTACAACTCCTATGTCCGCACCCGCCAGGCGGCCACGCACAGTTACGTTGGCTATGACGAAACAATCCGCTCGCTGCGGAACCGGATCGAGCGAGTGCAGCCGCGGCTTGAGCAGCTGATGGCCCGCCAGGGCACCATGCTCGAGCAAATGGCTATCAATGTCCTTGAGCGTCGTCGTGCGCAACTGGAGGAATACCAGATCAAGGCCCGCTTCGCCCTCGCTGACAGCTATGACCGGGCAAATGAATTGCAGGAACAGCGCGCTGACCAGCGCAAGATCGAGCAGTATCAGGCCGAGCAGGCAGACCAGCCCCGGCAGGAAGATAGCCCGGAACAGCCCGCTGATGGTGAGCCCCTGCCGCAGGACACGCCGCCAGAGCTGGAGCCCGGATCCGCCGATGAGGAGGCTTCGCAGTGAAGGATGCCCGAGTCCTGACCGTTAACCCGGTTGCCCGTGCGATCCGTGCACGCCAGCCTGGCAGCACCGCCGGTGCCGCCCTGCTGCTGGCCCTGCTGGGCGGTTGTGCGGTGAACGACAGCCAGACCATTGGCAGCCTGCAGAATGTCGATATCGAGATCAAGGAAGAGCGGATCGATGGCAGCCTGGAGAAAGCTCTGGCCAGTTACCAGAAGTACCTGCAGGAAACGCCGGAGACCGCCTTTACGCCGGAGGCGATCCGCCGTATCGCCGACCTGAAAATCAAGCAGGCGCACCGGGCCGAGGCCCGCTCGCTGGGTGAGGATATTGCTGCCTCAGGGGGCGAGGGCAGTGGCGCACCAGTCTCGATTGATGCTCAGGGCCGGCGCGAGGGCGGGCGCCTGGCTGCGCCGGAGACCGCTGCAGCTCCCGCTGCCTCCGGTTCGTCCGCGACGGCATCCGGCATCGCCTCCCGTGGCGATGAATCTGACCTGGCATTTGAGGCGCGGGCCACGGCGGGAGTCGATATCGACACCGACGACGGTCCGGTGGCGGTCCCCGGTGACAATCCCGACGCGGTGCTTGCCGCCAACGCTGCCGAGGCGATCGGCCTCTACAAGCAGCTGCTGGAAAAATATCCCCTCTACGAACGCAACGACCAGGTAATGTACCAGCTGTCCCGGGCCTACGAGGAAACCGGGCAGATTGACGAGGCCGTCGAAGTCCTGCGCCAGATGGTGGCGAAGTACCCGCAGTCCCGCCACAGCGATGAGGCCTACTTCCGGCTGGGCGAATATTACTTTATCCGCAAGAAATACCTGGATGCCGAGGAAGCCTATGGCAAGGTGATCGCCATGGGGGAATCGTCGAGTTTTTATGAGATTTCGCTCTATAAGCGGGGTTGGGCCTTCTTCAAGCAGGAGCTGTATGAGCGCGGCCTGCATGACTTTGTCGCCATGCTCGATTACAAGGTCTCACAGGGCTACGACTTCGAGCAGCAGAGCAACGACGTCGAGCGGAAGCATATTGAGGATACCTTTCGCGTCGTCAGCCTGAGTTTCTCTTACCTCGGCGGTGCAGAATCCATCGTGGAGTACTTTGAGCGTGAAGGCTCCCGCGGTTACGAATCCTATGTCTATAGCCACCTGGGGGAGTACTACCTGGACAAGCGTCGTTACCAGGACGCTGCGGAGGCTTACGACACTTTCGTGGAGCGGAATCCCCTCCATCGGGTTGCGCCGGATTTCTCAATCCGGGTGATCGAGATTTACCAGAAGGGTGGTTTCCCCCGCCTGGTACTGGAGTCGAAAAAAGCCTTCGCAAACACCTACGCACTGGAGGCTGAGTACTGGACTGTCTTCGACGTCAATGAATATGACGAAGTCATTGAGTTCCTGCAGGCCAACCTGATCGACCTGGCCGGCCACTATCATGCTGCCTACCAGGACAAGCGACTCAAGGATAAAAAAGCAGAAAACTACCGTGAGGCCATTCACTGGTATCGCAGTTACCTGAAATCCTTCAGCGATAAGCCCAAGGCCCCGGAAATCAATTTCCAGCTGGCCGGACTGTTGCTGGAGAATCGCGATTTCCATCAGGCCGGTGTCGAGTATGAACGCACAGCTTACGATTACCCAGCGCACAAGAAGTCAAGTGAGGCGGGGTACGCTGCGGTGTATGCCTATCGTGAGCACCTGGGCAAGAAGCTCAAGGATGCGTCCCCGGAGAAACAGGCACCGTTCCAGCGCGAGATTATCCGCTCTTCCCTGAAGTTCGCCGAAACCTTCCCGAAGCACAAGGACGCCGCCAAGGTTATGGTGGGGGCAGTCGAGGACCTGTACAGCCTCAGGGATTACCCGCAGACCATCGAGCAGGGCAAGTTGTTGCTCGAGCGTTTCCCGGGAGCCAAGCCTGAGATCCGCCAGTCGGCCTGGCTCTCGATCGCTCATGCGTCGTTCGAAACCGAGGCATTTGTGGAGGCCGAGGCTGCTTACGGACAGGTGCTGGCGTTGACACCCGCAGACTCCAAGGACCGCGCCGGTTACATTGATAACCTGGCGGCGTCGATCTACCAGCAGGGTGACCTGGCCCGGAAACAGGAGGACCACGCGACGGCTGCAGCGCACTTCCTGCGTATCCGCAATGCGGCACCCGGTGCGACCATTCTCGCGACTGCCGAATACGATGCGGCCGCCTCCCTGATTGTGCTGGAAGACTGGATGCAGGCAGCTGCAGTCCTCAAAGGCTTCCGCCAGCATTTCCCGCAACACGAGCTGATCAGGGAAGTCACCAAAAAGCTGGCAGTGGTCTACCAGGAAAGTGGCCAGCTGATGCTGGCGGCGGCAGAATTCGAGCGGATTGAGCGCGAAGCTGAGGATGACGATGTCCGCCGAGAGGCGCTTAACCAGGCTGCGGACCTATACAGTGCGGCCAAGCGCAATGACAAAGCCCTGGAGGTCCTGCGTCGTTACGTGAAACTGTTCCCGACCCCGATGGAACCTGCACTGGAGACGCGCCAGAAGATTGCTGAGCTGCACAAGGCGGCCGGCAACCAGGGTGCCTATATGGATGAGTTGCGCCAGATGGTGCGTATTGAGGCGCAGGGTGGCAGCCAGCGCAACGATCGCACCCGTTACCTGGCTGGCAACGCTGCCCTGGTTATTGCCGAACCCACTTTCGATGCCTTCACCCAGGTCAGGCTGGTTGCGCCCATCGAGCAAAACCTGAACCAGAAGCGCGTACGCATGAAAGCGGCTATCGCCGCCTATACCGACCTGATTGATTACCAGGTGGCGGATGTTACCGCCGCGGCAACTTATTATCTCGGTGAAATCTACCTCCATTTCAGCAAGGCACTGAAAGAGTCCGAGCGCCCGAAAAACCTCTCTCCCCTCGAACTGGAGGAGTACGAGCTGGCCCTTGAAGAACAGATTTACCCGTTTGAGGAGAAAGGTATCTCCGTCCATGAGAAAAACATGGAGCTGCTGGGTATGGGGATCTACAACGACTGGATCGAGAAGAGTATCGGCCAGCTGGCGACGCTGGTGCCGGCGCGCTACGCACGGCCGGAAGAGGCAGGTGAGTTCCTGCCCACCATTGTCCCCATCCCGGAGATTCCGGAAGCGGAAGCCGGCGATGAGGCCGACGTAGCCAGCTCCACGGCAGATGCACCGGCAAGCGGAGACCAGGAGTCGTGATGGTCGCGGGCACTGATAGCTGGCGGCCACTGGCGGCACGAGTAGAGGTAGGGAATTCATGAGAAATCTTCCAGTCAACATGCTGGCCCGAACCGCGTGCGTTGCACTGATGCTCCTTCTGGGCGCCTGCGCGGGCGGGCCTGCCAAGACCGGCAAGGTCACGGACTACAGCAAGGTCCGTGTAGCCGGTGGCGTGAGCAAGGACTTTGAGGAGTCCCTGCAGTATCTGAATGCCGGGGAGTACCAGCAGGCAATCGAGCTGTTGAACGAGGTTATCGAGCGTGAGCAGCGACTTCCCGCTCCCTATGTAAACCTTGGGATTGCTTACTATAAAACCGGAGACCAGAAGCACGCTGAAGAATCATTTCTCAAGGCGCTGGAACTTGATCCCGGGCACGCTGCCGCCAACAACGAGCTGGCCGTGCTGTACCGCAAACAGGGCCGCTTTGAAGAGGCTCGCACGATTTACACCAACGCCATCTCCAGTAATCCGGAATACAGTCCGCTGGTGAAAAATTTAGGCATTTTGTGTGATCTCTATCTGCAAGATCTCCAGTGTGCTCTGGCACAATTCAACCAGTATCTTCAATTAAATCCGGATGATCAGCAGGTGACCATCTGGATGGCGGACCTCAAGAGGAGGGCTGGACGATGATTTCCCGTAAATTCTCCCCCCGCTTTCTTTTCCCGTTGAGCATAGCTTGCCTCCTGGCTGGTCCCTTGGTCGCGCAGGAAGAGCAGACCGAAAAGAAAGTGGATACCAAGGTGAAGCAGCTGTCTGGTATTTCCATTATCGGTAACAAAGAGGCTCCCAAGTCTCTTTACATCGTTCCGTGGAAGAATTCCGAGGTGGGTGTGGAGACCGAGCTGGTATCCAGCCTACTGGACGACAGCCTGCAGCCGCTGGATAAGGAAGTGTTTGCGCGTGAGCTTGAATTTTACGAGCTCAGCCTTTCCGACGAATAAAACCGGCCTGATGTGCACGGATTGCCTGTCAGCCTTTCTGTTTAATTAAAATCGAAGCTTACCGCAGTATTTTCAAGAGGGTTAGTGATGGACTTTTTCAACAGCGTAATCGCGTTCTTCCAGACTGGTGGTGCATTCATGTACCCCATTCTCGTGGTGTTCGCGCTGGGGGCCGCGGTGGCCGTTGAGCGCTATATCCGGCTTGTCTACGAGCGGCACACCAACCGCGCCATGTGGGACAAGTTACAGCCCGTGCTGACCTCCGGTGACTTCGACCGGGCCCGTAACCTGGTCAAGCAGGATAACTCCGGTGTGAGCAAACTGCTGTCCATGGGACTTGCCCGCCAGGGTGCCGTGCGCCGTCGTGAGGACATCGAGATCGCGATGGAAGAGAGCATGATGGAGATTATCCCGCAGCTCGAGAAGCGCACCCCATATGTGGCCCTGTTCTCCAACATTGCTACGCTGCTGGGCCTGCTGGGTACCATTATGGGCCTGATCGAGGCGTTTACCGCAGTAGCCAATGCCAACCCGGCGGAAAAGGCCGACCTTCTCTCCGCCAGTATTTCTGTGGCAATGAACACCACCGCCTTCGGCCTGATGGTGGGTATTACCCTGTTGATCGTTCACGCCCTGCTGAACTCACTGACTGGTGAAATCGTCGACAGCCTGGAAATGGTGTCTGTCAAGGCTCTTAATATCATCTCAATCTCTACGCGTCGCCGCGGTGAGGTCAAGCCGGACGAGCAGCAGGCCGATAGCCAGGAAAAGGCTGTTACCGCCGATGCTGGAACCGAGGCTGCTGCAGAAAGTGAAGCAGCGGCAGAGACCGATACGCCCGAGCAGGAAGAAGAAGTAGCGGAAGTGGAAAAAGCGTAATGAGAAGAAGGCGCCACGGGAGAGATAAAGAAGCTCCGGAACTGGACATCACCGCCTTCCTCAACCTGATGGTGGTGCTGGTGCCGTTCCTGCTGGTGTCGGCGGTCTTCTCGCGCGTCACCATCATGGAGCTCAATATGCCGTCCGGTGCGGGCGGTGGTGCACCGGACGACCCTACTGTCACGGTAGAGGTTGTAGTTCGCCAGGACCGTCTGGAAATCAGTGACGGCGAGAAAGTCATTGCCCGCTTCCCCAACCCGGGGCAGGAAAGCGAGTCCCCGGAGGAATCCACAGGTGAGCAAGCGCCTGTAGCAGATGCCGGGGAGGAAGAAGCTAGCCTGCGCCAGACCGAAGAAGTCTACGACCTGGCCAAGCTCAGTGAGTTCCTGCTGAAGATCAAGGGTAATTATCCCGAGAAGACCGATGCTATGGTGCTGCTGGAACCGGACATCCCGTACGAGTACCTGGTCGGTGTCATGGATACGATTCGCGGTGCGGAAGTTCGTCGTGAGGGGAGCGACCCGAGTGATCCGGAATCTGTTGAGCGGGTTGAGCTCTTTCCGGATATATCAATAGGAGATGCGCCGTGAGACACGAAAGCCGACGCATGAAACGCATGTCCCGGAGCCGTCGACGCAAGACGCCGGGTATGAACCTGACATCACTGATGGATGTATTCACCATCCTGGTGTTCTTCCTGTTGACCAACACCTCCAGCAACGAGGCGCTGGATCCCCCGAAGGTGATCACACTGCCGGATTCGGTGGTCGAATCCAGGCCACGTGAAACGGTGACACTCATGGTCACCGACAAGGAAGTGCTGGTTGAGTCCAAGCCGGTAATGAGTACCGAGGACCTGATCCAGAGTGAGGAAACAGTTGTGGAAGCCATCAAGGAGGCGATGGCAGCAGAAATGGGTAAAGCCCTGAGTGTCGCCAAAGCTGAGGCGCAGGAGGCACAGGAAGAGGGCGGAGAGACCGTTGCTGAAGGTGGTGAGGAAGTACCGGCAGAACCTCCGGAGGTCAATATCCTCGCGGACCGGGCGATTCCCTTCAACCTGTTGAAAAAAGTGATGTCCAGCTGTACCGAGGCCGGCTATACGCGGATTTCTCTAGCGGTCATTCAGAAAGCATCTCAGGGTTAATGGAAGTTCGTGAGTAAATTAGATCAACAAAAGCAGGCGGTCAGCGGCGAGCTGGAAGAGGTACGCCGGCGGATTCGCGGACTGGAAGGCGAGCAGAGCCAGGTCGAGGCGAAGCTGGCAGACCTGGTTGCAGAGTCCGAGCAGTACCAGCTGCTGGCCGATATTGCGGAAAAGCTCCAGCGGCTGGATGAAACCGGTCACAGTGAGATGTTCTGGTCTGATGACTTCAGCCAGAGTGCCTCCCGTGCGGTGGTTGATCGTGTCCAGCGCAAGGTCAGCGTCTACGAAACCAACCTCGAGATGCTCGAGGAGCGGCGTCGGCGGATCCAGGAAAAGATCGAACATTACGAAGAGGATATCCTCGAGCTCGATGACCGCGCCGAACAACTGCGCCGCGCGGAAGAGGATGCTAAGTTCGAGTTCGAGGTAACCCGCGACCTGGTGCTGTCCGACAGTCGCGTACCGGTGATGCCCTGGCATACCCAGAGCGATGACGACAAGCGCTTCCGCCGATGCCTGCTGGTATCCCTGTTGCTGGCCCTGTTCCTGGGTTATGGCATACCGCTGTGGACGGTCCCCGAGCCGGAAGATGATGTGGTGGAGATTCCCGAGCGCCTGGCCAAGCTGGTGATCGAGAAGAAAAAGAAACCCAAGCCTCCGCCCGAGCCCAAGAAAAAGGAAGAGAAAAAGGACGAGAAGAAACCTGAGCCCGAGAAGCAGAAGGTAGCCAAGGAAGAACCCAAGCCCGTCAAGGCGGAGAAGAAGCAGGCCCGCAAGAAGGCTGAGCGCTCCGGCGTGCTGGCGTTCAAGGATAACTTCCAGGACCTCATCGAGGATGACCTCGACAACCGCCTCGGCGAGCGCACCCAGCTCAGCACCGCGGGTAAGAAGGAAAATCGCAGCCAGCGTTCCCTGATTACTGCAGCGGCCAAGAGCGACAGCGGTGGCATTGCCAGTGCCAATATAAGCCGCAATGTCGGTGGTACCGGCTCGTCGATGGAGGGTGTCGCCTTCTCCCGGGTTGAGAGTTCCATTGGTAGCGAAGGTGACTTCGCCGGCGAGGAGCGTCCGCTCAGTGATGGTACCGGGCCTTCCCGTACGGACGAAGAAATCCAGATCGTCTTCGACCGTTACAAGGCTTCCCTGTACCGTATCTATAACCGGGAGCTGCGTAAGAACCCGGCCCTCCAGGGTAAGATGGTCCTGAAATTGACGATCGAGCCGGATGGTTCCGTGTCTGCCGTGAGTGTCGAGTCCAGCGATATGGACTCCCCGGCACTGAACAGCAAGATTACGGCGCGGGTGAAGCGGTTTAACTTCGGTCCGAAGGCCGGGGTGCCAACCATCACCATCCTGTATCCCATCGACTTCCTGCCGGCGGGCTGATCCCGCCATCGGCCCTTCTCCTCATTTGAGGAGAGGGGCTTCCCTCTTCTAGCGAGTCCCGCGTTCTGCAGATCCTGTAACTACTGCCTGCCTTCAGTTTGTCCTGCTCATAGCTCCCCTAGCTGTGAGAACTGTGTGGCAAAGTTATTGGAAAGAATTCTACAAAATCCAATTTAGACCTGCTTCACGGCCTGTAAGTTCCGCTATCTATAAAGTCCGCTCCGCGGGCGTGCCAGCCCGTATGGCAGCCCAGTAGGGTTGCTGTTTTATGGGTGTCCAAAAGGGTGGTCGAGTCAGTGGCGCAGAAGTCGAATGCAATAGGTTGGACAGGATTCCAGAGGGTTCTCGCAGGAGCGGTTTTCTCCTGTGCGGCAAGCCTGTTGCCGTTTTCTGAAGCCGAGGCTGCACTGAATTGCCAGGCCGGGGGTAGCCTGCCCCAGGTAGTAGGTATCGACGGGGACAGCTACTGTGAGCTATGTGGCGAAGGCCAGGTAACTGTCCGCGTCCGTAACCCTTCGAATGAACCGCTGGAAAACATCTCTCTCGACATTGACCTCGATAATCCCCAGTTGGAGTATGCAGGCAGCATATCTGTCAACGGTGGAGCGATCACTGGCGGAGCACCGGTCGATGGTGATGATGGCCTTTCCATTGAACTGACTGACATAGGTGCTTCGTCGCCAGCATTCTGCAGTGACGGAAATGTATTCGATAACCAGTGTGATTTTATCGAACTCAGCTTCAATGTCCGCAGTCGCCCTGGTAGTGAGGAAAGCCTGGTGGCAGCACCGCTGTCCCGCAGTATCTCCGCCAGCGCCAGTTACCAGTACTGCGGTAGTGAAACTGGAACCAGCTCTGACTCTGAAATCCTGGACCTGCAGGAACCCATCCCGCAGATCCAGAACCAGGGTCGCAACGTCGATGCAAACCAGACCAACTGGAGTAACGATGTCTACGGCAATATCAATGACGATGTGGTCTGGCGGGTGCGGATCAACAATACCGGTGATGCGCCGATGCAGGATGTGCGCCTGGATACCCTGGTGCCGGACCCGAATACCGATATTGAATACGCCTGCCCGTCACAGGCCTCGGCACTGGCTATCGCCAATAATAATGGTACGCGACCGGTTGGATCCTCCTGTATCAACGCTGGCCAGACCCTCAATGATTTTACGGTCGACGACCCGTTTGGTGTGACTGGCGATGTGGACGTGGGCATCAATGGTACCAATGTGCTTTACCTGGTGGGCAAGGTCACCAGCTCCTGCCAGAACTCAACTAATGTGGTGGACGACCTGCAATGGGGTTGCGAGGTAACCAACAACGGTCCCGGGGGTATCTTCGATCCTGCTACCGGGAATGTGGGTAACCAGCCGGAGACCGAAGACCTGATAGCCCTGTCGAACAACAACCTCAATGTTTCTGTGGAGTTCACCGGCACCAATACTGCGCAGCCACTGGGAGCCGCAGGTTTTGTCACCATTACCCTGAATAACCAGAGTGGCGGCTCTGTAAAAGACATAGTATTTACCAGTGACCTTCCTGACGAGTATGTGGTTGATACCACCTACACTCCGCAGATACTGGGAGGTAGTGTTACCCGGGGGGTTGATGGTGGGCACGGTGCTAGTTATGCCGGATCTTTCCCGGGAATGGTGGACGAGCTCCAATGGCGGGTAGGCTCAACCTGGAACCAGTGGGATGCAGATCCCCTGAACAATAACCAGCCTGAATTCAGGTTACTGAGCAGCACCACTCACCCGGACTATCCAGATCAGCTCAATATGATGCGTCATGGGGACCAGATCCGGGTCCGCTTTCGTATAGTGACAGTCGAGCGTGATTTTTACGATGTGGTCGCAGACCTGGACAACCCGGAAGAAAACGTCGCGACCGGAACAGATCCGGACAGCAATATCCCAATTGGTGATAATATCCTCAGCATTGACTGGGAAGATTTCTGCTCAACCAACAACCCGCCGACTCAAGTAGTGAACACGCCGGTCACGCCGGACCCGGAAGACCTGGATGTCTCGACAATTTATCCTCTTTATATTGTCAGGGACTCAGGTACCTCGCCGCTGACTGTGGATATCACCAACAACGGTGGGCACGATGCCGATGACTACGCAGTATACGTGACCTTTGGTGAGGCAATGACGGTTCTCAATAACGACCGCAACTGCCTGGAAGTTGGTAACCCGCCCGTACATCCAGTCTGGAATGATCCTGACTATATCCCGGCATCGGCGACTGTCTATCGTTGTACGGCGGCGGACCTCGGCGTCGTCGCTCCGGGCACAACAGAGCGAGTCGTATTCGAGGTGGAAAAGAACCACAACGCCGGGGACGACGACCTCACCTTTCGCGCCGATGTGGTGGGTGAAATCACTCTAGACGACGGTACTGCGCTGGGCTTCCCTGAACCGGCAGATGTCAGTCAGACCACACCGTCAAAACAACTGGCCAATAACTACACACTCGATGGTGATCGCGCCCGGGTGCTGGGCTTTAACCTGGTCAAGCGTACCCGTGGCCAGTGCACGGAACTCAATGAGCCTGGCTTTAGCAATGACCTGGTGATTCCCGGGGAGGATTGCACGGTTGAGATCCAGGCTGGTGGCTGGTTCGGTTTTGACACGCCGGGCTACACCTTGATTGAGGTCAATACGGTCTCTTTTGGTGATGACCTGCCGGATGGACAGGGTTATATAGCCGACACTCCACTTACATGTAATGACGTCACGCTGCCTGATCCCCTCTCGCAGTGCACTGAACTCAGCGCCAGTAATTCCATCAGTGAACTGGGGGGCCTTAACAGTGCCCTGAGCGAAGTGGATCCGCTGTGGGAAGTCAGCGGGGCCATCGATGTGCGTAATCGCTGGTTCCTCACAGACCTGACCAGCCGCTTCCTGAATGACCCGGTGGATACAGTGGCTGCCCCCAACGAGCATGCTGCGGTCAGCACCGACTTCGCGAGGTCGGCCTTTGCAGCGGTTTTCGAGACCGGAGGGGTGCGGGAAACCGTGATCGTCGACAATGCTGCCGGCGTACCGGCGGACATCCCTGGTTACCCCGCCGAGGACGAATGGCGGGTGGACCTGACGATCAGCGAGCCATTTATAGAGGTTGAGAAGCAGGTCTGTAATGAGGCGATTTATGGTCTTGGTACCAGCTGCAGTAATTTTGTCGACCTTACCGACGAGGGCCACCGTGACCAGACCTACATCTTCCGGTTAACGGTCACCAACCGCCAGTCTGATGCCGGTGTGAATCGGGCGCCCGCCTACGACCTGGTGATTACCGATACCCTGGATGCGTCCGGCCAGATGTGTGTGGAGCCCCTGGACGCGGACGGCATCGATAACGATGGTGACGGTATTGCTGAGACCATCGCCGGAGACGATGGCCTGGTGGGCCTGGCTGCCAACCAGAATGACTATGATCCCGCTGCCAACTGTGCCGATGGGGGCACGCCTGCGGTGATCACCTTCTCTTACAACCAGTCCGCGGCCCTCGAGCGCCTGAATCCCGGCGAGTCAGTCGAGCTCTTTTACCGGGTCAAGCCCCACCCGACAGTGGCACCGCAGCAGCTGTTTACCAATACCTTCTTTGCCCGTTACGACAGTCTCGAGGGGGATTTCGGTAGCCAGAACACGCCCCGGATCGACAGTGATGGTGATAATGATGGCATCGCCGATGGCACTCCGGAGGCGGGGCGCGCGCGCCATTACCGCTCCGCGGATGCAGAAGCGCAGATGCGCATTATCGAGGTCCGGGCGCAGCCCAAGGCGGCGGTCGAGCTGTCCAACGGTACTGCGAGTGGTGGCAGCCGCGACACCGCCGTGGTCGGTGAGGAAATCCATTACCAGCTCACCACCCAGATTCCCGCATCCAAACTGCGCAATTTTATCATCCGGGATAACCTGCCGCCGGGGATGCGCTGCGTCGATGCGCCCGTGGTGGACCTGGATGCCGCCCCCTACGATGTTGCGGGCTTTGTGCCGGGCGGTGAGATTACCCCGACCTGTACCAGCACCGGCAGTAACGACTATGTGGAGTGGGATTTCGGCGACCAGGAAGTGACCATGGTTTCCGGCAGCCTGTTTGATTTCCAGATTGAATTTATCGCCCGGGTCGAGAACAGCCAGTTCACCAATGACGGCGATATCCTGGTCAATGGTGGCAATGGCACAGTGGCAGATGCGCGTTATATCGACCAGGGTGGCAACCCGGTGGTGGTACCGTTCGAGGCCCACGAAGTGGAAGTGCTGGAACCGGCCATCGCGCTGACCAAGTCATTTGCTGTTACAGAAGCCGATGCGGAAGATGTACTGACGGTGACGGTAACTGCGGAAAATACCGGCTCGGCGACCGCCTACAACCTGCAGGTGCTGGATGACCTCGTCGACAGTGGTCTGGTTTACCTGGGTAATATCGGTGGCAACGATCCGCCCGAGAACGCCGATACCACAACCGTAGGTGCCAACTCGCCGATCTTCAGTTGGAACCCGGCAAGCGCCGGTTACGGAATCGCGCCCGGGCAGAGTCGTAGTTTCACCTTTGATGTCCAGGTGGAACAGGATGTGGCCCCCCATGAGATCCTCGACAATACCATCGAGGGGCGCTGGCAGTCGCTGCCGTCGCGGGACATCGCCCTGAACCCGGCCGGACAGATTGGCGCGGCTGGTGCCGCAGACGGCATGCGTGTCGGTGTGCTGCCCAATGCCGCCGATCCTGTCAATGATTACGAAACCAGTGCCGCAGGCCAGACCGAGGTGCCGCCACTGGCACTGTCGAAGTCCGACCTGGACCCGGCCGTGATACCAACCATCGGTGCGCACAAACAGTTCCAGCTGGAGGTCCGCCTGCCGGAGGGGGTCAGTGAAAATGTCACGGTAACCGACCAGCTGGCCAGCGGTTCGGCGAGCTATGTGCTGACGCACAACGCCGACTTTGACATCACCTACGAATTTGTCGGCATCGAGGCCATCAACGGCCAGGCCCCGGCAGAGGCCGCGTTCAACGCTATTCCCGGAAACGACACAGCCAACAACGCCACCTGGAGTATCGGCCAGGTGGATACCGAAAGTGAAAATGACACTGCCGGCAACCGCATCGACCCGCTCATCCGCATCACCTATTTCGCCCGGGTCGACAACGAGATCATTTCCACAGATGCGGGGGACTCCCTGCAGAATGGTGCCAACCTGAATTACCTCGACGGCGAGAGCGGTACAACACGGAATGTCACGGATAATACCTCGCCCGTTACTGCGGTGGAGCCGCAGCTGGATATCACCAAGGCAGTGACCAACACGACGGGCGATCCCGCCCTGGCGCAGGGCGGCGATGTGCTGGAGTATGTCATCACCGTTACCCACAGCGGATCCACGGCGGATGCATTCGATCTCAACCTGGTCGACGACCTGCCTCCGGAGCTGCGCCTGGATGACAGCTTTACCCCCACCGCCACGGTCGATGGCAACCCGGTAGCAGGCTTCGAGCCGGTGCCCGCAGGTACGCCGGGTGGTCCCCTGAACTGGGGTCGCGACAACGGCGACAACAGCCTCGACCTGCCACTGGGCAGCACCCTGGAGCTGACCTACCGGGCCACGGTGGAATCAGTCTTTGGCCAGCCGGTGGTCAACAGCGTAGTGCTGGACTGGACGTCGCTCGATGACAGTGAGACCAATGGTGATGCCTACGAGCGTCACGGCATCGGCTGCCCGGTTACCAGTGCGCCCAACGACTATTGCGCCGGGCCGGCCGAAGCCCCGATCAATACCGAGGATAATAGCGGCCTGGACAAGCAGGTGGTTGCCGACAGTTACGCAGATCCCGCCGACAGCACCCTGCGCGTAGGGGATACCGCGACCTATCAGCTGCTGGTTAATGTACAGCCCGGCACCACCAACGCGGTAGTGATCACTGATGTACTGCCGGCCGGCCTTACGCTGGACTCCTTCAGCATCAATGGTGATGACGCGGCGCCTTACAGTGCCGGTGGCGGTTACAGTTACACGGATATCCCCGGGGCCAGTGTTCCGGCGGCCGGGGATACCGGCACACTTGTCTGGAACCTGGGGGATGTCACACGGGAGCTGGGCACTGCGACACCGCTGGTGATCGAGTATGTTGCCCGGGTGACCGAAGACAGCGGCATCCCCCACGTGGCCAGCACTGCGCTGACTAATACGGCCAGCCTGACTTACACCGACGCCAGCGGCAACCCGCCGGCGAGCGATCCGCGGCTCGAGAGCAGCGCCACGATTACGGTGGTCCAGCCCCTGCTCGATAACCTGGCAAAGACCGATCGCGACGGTCGCAGTAGCCCCTACATGGTCATGGACCTGGCCAGCGAAGTGATGCGCTTCCAGCTGCGGGCATGTAATGCCGGCGACGCACCGGCCTACGGCCTGCAGTTGACCGATGACCTGCCGGCGGAGATGGACCAGGCCTCGATTGCCAACCTGGAGCTGCGTATCGGCGGTACGCCAGTGGACCCGGCCGACTACACCTACACTGCACCGGCTGCCCGCGGTGAAGACATGCTGTTCGCGCTGGATACGCCCGTCGACCCGGGGCAGTGCCTCGAGATTGATTACGATATCGGTTTTTACACCGATGTCGGAGGTGGGCAGGACTGGACCAATACCTTCACTGTGGATGAATACTGGTCGCTGCCTCCGCGCGACGCGCAACAGTATGGTCCGGTGGTCGTACCTGAACCCTTCCAGATGAACACCGCACCCACCAGTGTCGACCCGCTGCAGAAGATCCTGCTGCAGCCAGCCGACGGCACCGCCGTGGTGGGTGAGGAAGTCGTCTACCAGCTGCTGGTGCCGGCCGAGGACAGTGCCTCGGCCATCTATGACGTGGTCATCACCGATACGCTTGATCCCGCACTGGAAATCACCGGCATTGCTGAAATCAGTGGCAACGGCCTGACAGTGGATGACACCAATACCAGCGGCAATAACCTGGACCTGCGTATCGACCTGTTGCCCGCCGGCACCCGCGCCCAGATTGAAATCCGTGCACGTGTCGCCAACAACAGCACTACCCAGGCGGGCTACAGTTTCGAAAACGTGGCCAGCTACACCTATGCGGAGTTCGATGGTGGCCCCGCGATCGATGGCGGGGCAGGGAATTCAGGTCCGCTCACCATTATCGAGCCGCAACTGGCCCTGGCAAAAATCATCGACAACCAGACTGCCCCCGGCGACGCACCGGATGCCGGCGATATCCTGCGACTGACGCTCGATATCAGCGAGGCGGGCGGTGCAGGCAGCGCCGATGCGTTTGACCTGTTGGTGCGGGAGCAGTTGTCGCTGGGCCTCGAGTTTGTCACCGGTTCCGCCACTTTTGCCGGGGCGGCCCTGGCCGATCCGGCAGTGACCGGGGACGGTACTGCCACGGCGCAGCAGCTCACCTGGGATGTTTCCGGTAGTGACCTGGATATCCCTGCCGCCTCGACTGTACAGCTGGTCTACGATGTGCGGGTAACGGATGCTGTACTGGCGTTGACGGACCTCACAAGCACAAGCCGTATCGAATGGACCAGCCTGGACGACGATAACAGCGGTCCCTACGAGCGAAATGGTACTGCCACGCCGGCCCTGAACGATTATTTCATCGACGGTCAGATTGCCGCACTGGCTGCCGCCAACGACAGCGTCATCGCCAAGAACCGCCTCAGTGACAGCTTCAACACTGCCGATAACCAGCTGCGGGTCGGTGACCTGGTGGAATACGAAGTGCGTGTCACCCTGCAGGAGGGCAGTCACCCGAATTCTGTCCTTACTGATACCCTGCCACAGGGTATGGTGTTCGCCGGCACCCTGGCCGTGAATGGTGACACCAGTGCGCCGTTTGCGGCGGTTGCTCCCTTCACTCACAACGAGATCGCCGAGCCGGTCCAGGGCGGCGATCCCGTCACCGGCCCGACCACGGTTAGCTGGGACATTGCGGACCTGGTGAATGCTGGCGATAACGACGCCGCCAACGACGAATTCATTATCCGCTACCGGGCACGCGTGCTGAACCAGGATGTTCACCCGTGGCCGGCCAGTAACACACCTCTCACGAACAATATCGAATTTACCCGCGATATTGCCGGTGGCAGTGACAGCCTCGCCGGCAGTGAAACGCTGGGCCTGCTGCAGCCGGAACTGGCGGTGGCAATGAGCTCCAGCCCGGCTGATGGTGCGACCCTGGCATCCGGCGACACCATCGACTACACCGCGACCGTGACCAACAACGGCTCTGCACCGGCCTATGACCTGGTCTTCCGCGACCTGGTCCCGGTAGGCCTGCGGCAGGGCGGCGTTACGGTGCAATCGACCATCGTCAACGGTGCCAATATCGCCGACGTGGCGCCTGCCTATGATGCCGCCACCGGTGAGGCTGTGTGGGACTTTGGCGGGGGGACCGGCTACGCCATCGCACCGGGTGAGTCGCTGCAGATGACCTACCGGGTCCAGGCGGATGACAACCTGGGTGCCGGGCTTTCGATCGAGAATGGTGCTTACGCAGAGGTGTATTACTCACTGGATGACGACGACCTGCCGGGCCTGGCGGGGTTGTCGGCAGATGTGGGTATGCGTGAGGATTATGGTCCCACTACTCCCGTCGGCGTGCAGTTCAATACCCCCAGTGCCGAGGACCTGCTGATCGAGAATACCCAGCCGACGGCCTCGATTGGTGAGCCATTCGCGTATCGGGTCACCATTCCGGGTACCAGCCAGGGTGCCGCCCTCAACGACGTACAGGTATTGCTGGACCTGGGAGCCTCCTCGGCAGACCTGGTGTTTGTCGGTGCAGTGAAAGTGTCCGGCAGTGGGGAATTCTCCCCGGTAAATACCGGTTCGGGAACTGATCTGGTGATTGAGGACACCACTAATGGTATTGATGTGCCGGCCAACGAGGCCGTTGTCATCGATGTGATAGTTCGCCTGCGAGACAGTAATCCACCCAACATGGAAGGCCTGGGCTTCACCAACAGTGCCACTTATCGCTATAACTTCGATAACGATAATACGGCTGCAGGGCAGGGTACCGGTGGCGGTAATACCACGGCCGAAATGACGGTTGTAGAGCCCACTGCACTGACACTGGTCAAGGCTGGTCCGGCCAGTGTGCAGTCGGGCCTGCCGGGCACTTTCGTGCTCGATATACACAACACCGGTACCGGCCCGGCATGGGATATCAACATCACTGATATCCTGCCGAATCCCGACCCGGGCGGTATGTGCGAGACCCCACCGGAAAACTTTGTAGCGGAAATCTTGGATGCGGGTGGCAGCCCGCTGGCCTCTCTGGCCCCAGGCGCTGATTTCACAACCGCGTTTGACGAAGCGACCTGTGTCTTGACCCTTACCTCGGTCGGTAGCAATGCAATGGTGCCTGCGGATCACCACTTGCGCTTCAGCTACGATGCCATCCTGGATCCCGATACACAGGATGGTGACGAGCTGACCAATGTTGCCGGGGTGGAGCGCTGGTATAGCTGGGACAGTAATGGTCCGGATGCGCGCGAGTACAGCCGCCCGGCGCCCGTTGACGGCAGCCCCGGCGTTTTGGACCACGAAGATGCATTTACCACCACTGCGGCGGTGCCGAATATTACCTTCCAGCAATCTGTGGCAAACATCACTGCAGGCGATAGCCCCGCCAGTAGCGCCAGCCCGGGCGATGTGCTGGAGTACACACTGACGCTAAACAATCTCAGCGACCTGGAGGTGACCGGTGTCAGCCTTACCGATGAACTGGACCGCCTGAATAGCTTGCCGTTCTATGCACCCGGGTCGCTGCAAGTGGTAACCCTGCCGGCGGGAGCGGATGCCTCCGCCACTGATGCTACTTCAGGTACGGCCGGCACAGGCCGGCTGGAAGTGCGTGACCTGCAGCTCGGTGCAAGTGGCTCCGGCTCGGAAAGGGTAGAAGTGGTCTACCAGGTAAGCCTGGCGCCGGTGATCGACAGCTTGTCTGAGGTACTCAACCAGGCCCAGGCGCAGCTACCTGGGCAGACACCGATCTACAGTGATGACCCGAACATCAATGGTGCAGATGATCCCGACGTGGCCGGTGATGAGGATCCGACCCGGGTGGTGATCGAATCCGCCCCGGCATTCGTGATTGAGAAAACTTCCGGAGACATCAGCGGGGATCCAGAGCTGCTGTTAGCGGGCGATAGCCTGCGCTACACGCTGCGGGTACGCAACATCGGTGATGAAAACACCAGTGAAGCACTCTTACGTGACCAGGTGCCCGCAAACACCACTTACGTTGTAAATTCCACCACGCTAAATGGTGTGGCGGTACCAGACGTGGATAGCAGCACGCCCCTGGCATCCGGAATGCCGCTCTCCTCGCCCGGATCAGTAGAGGGGGTATTACTGGCCGATCCCGGCAATTCCGGTGATGGTGAAGCTGTCATCACTTTCGAGGTGACCGTCAACGATGTCAATGACGGTACCCTTGTCTCCAACCAGGGCTTCCTGAACGGCGCGGGAGCGGGAAGCGGTGCTTTTGATGAAGTCCCATCCGATGACCCGGGCACCGATACGCCAGCTGACCCCACCATTGATATTGTCGGTGACGTTCCGTTGCTGGTTGTGCAGAAGAGTGTCGCGATTCAGGAGGATAACCTTACCGCTGGTATTGTCGACCCGGGTGATACACTGCGCTACACGATTACCGTCAATAATATCGGTGGTGTGGATGCCACCGAGGTGGAATTGACCGACCTGATTCCGGCCAGTACCAGCTACGTTTCTGGAAGCACCACACTGAACGGTAGCACCGTGAGCGACAATGGCGGTGGTGAAGCCCGGATCGCCACAGGCCTGCCTGTTTCCTCCGCTGACCTGACGCCAGCTCTGCCGGGCGCGGCCGAGGGCATCATCAGCTCAGGGCAGGCTGCCACAGTCGTATTTGATGTACGTGTTGATTCGGGCGCTGCGACTGGTACGGTGATCAGTAACCAGGGCAGTGTGAGTACGGTTGAACTCCCGTTGACACTGACTGACGCCGACGGAAACCCGTCCAATGGCGCCCAGCCTACCGAAGTAGTAGTGGGGGATGCGCAGCAGCTTTCCATCGTCAAGGAAGTGGCGGTCGTTGGTGGAGGTGCCGCCGAGGCTGGGGTGACGCTGGAGTACCTTGTCCGCGTGACCAATATCAGTGCGGTTCCGATAAGCCAGTTGGTAATCACTGATGACCTGCTGACAGCGGGCGAGGGCGTACTCACATACGTTGCAGACTCGGCCGTGCTGAATGGACAGGCCGGAGGCATTACCGTTGATGGCCCGGTAATCACTGCCGACTTTGCTGCGACCTTCGGTGACCTTCCCGTCGGTGACTCCGCCACGCTACGTTTCCAGGCGAAGTTGGGTGCGGATCTCGAGACAGGTTACACGGTGGTCAACACCGCGACCGCCCAGTGGAGTGACCCTCCTGTAAGCGAACTGGCGAGTGTCGCCATCGATGTGGGTGGCACGCCGGGTATTGCCAACCTCGGCGGCTATCTCTGGCACGACATCAACTTCAATGGTCAGCGAGACGCAGACGAGCAGATACTGCCCAACTGGACCGTGGAGCTTCACTTCAACGGTGTTCCGCAGGAGACACTGCAGAGCGACGAGAACGGTTACTTCCAGTTCGACGGCCTGGTACCTAACGGCACTGGTGGCCCGGAGTACGAGTTGCGCTATGTTGCGCCCTCTGCCGGTGCCAACACGGCGTCACTGGGTAATGCGGATTCCGACTTCACCAACGGCCCGCAGCAGATCACCGAGATCTTTGTTGGCTCGGGTACCAACCCGCAGGACCTGAACCTGCCGCTGACGCCGAATGGCGTGGTGTATGACTCGGTGCTGCGTGCTCCAGTGTCCGGTGCCATCGTCACCATGCTGCACGTGCAGAGCGGGGCGGAAGTGCCGGACGCCTGCTTCGATGATCCGAAGCAGCAGGGCCAGGTGACCAGTGCCGGCGGCTATTACAAGTTCGATATCAACTTCAGCAGTGCCGGCTGCCCGGCCAACGCCGATTACCTGATCCAGGTTCAGTTGCCCGGTGAGGACTACGTAGCGGGCGAGTCGGCGATTATCCCGCCGCAGACCAATGTGGATACCGCCGGCTTCGATGTGGCGGCCTGCCTGGGCAGCGCCGCGGATGCGGTGCCGGCGACGGCGGACTATTGTGAGGCACAGGCATCCCCGACCCTGCCGCCGCTGGATATTGATGCGCGCAGCCCGGAGACGGATTACTACCTGCGCCTGACGCTGGATGACAACCAGGTGCCGGGAGAGAGCCAGCTGTTCAACAACCACATTGCAGTGGATCCGCAGCTGGATGGGGCACTGTCGATCACCAAGACGGCGGCGATGCTGAACGTTACCCGCAGCCAGCTGGTGCCGTACACCATTACCTTCAGTAACTCGCTGGCAGTGCCGCTGACGGACCTGCAGCTGGTGGACTTCTTCCCGGCAGGCTTCAAGTACATCGCCGGCTCGGCCCGCGTCGATGGCGAGGCGATCGAGCCGGAGGTCAACGGCCTGCAGCTGAGCTGGTCGGGCCTGCGTGTCGACCCGGAGCAGACCCGCACAGTGAAGCTGTTGCTGGTGGTTGGTTCCGGTGTAGGCGAGGGCGAGTACGTGAACCGTGCGCGGCTGTTCAATGGCCTGTCCGGCCAGCAGTTGTCGGGCGAGGCCTCGGCCACGGTACGGGTGATCCCCGACCCGACCTTCGACTGTACCGACGTGATCGGCAAGGTGTACGACGACAAGAACATGAACGGCTACCAGGATGCCGGTGAGGGCGGTGTGCCCGGGGCGCGGGTGGTGACCGCCACCGGCCTCAATGCCACCACCGATGCCCACGGCCGTTTCCATATCACCTGTGCGGTGGTGCCGAACCAGGATCGCGGTTCCAACTTTGTGCTGAAGCTCGACGACCGCAGCCTGCCCAGCGGTTATCGTCTCACCACGGAAAATCCGCGGGTGCAGCGCGCCACGCGGGGCAAGATGATCAAGTTCAACTTCGGCGCCGGCCTGCACCGCGTGGTGCGCCTGGACCTGGCCGAGGCGGTGTTCGAGCCGCAGACCACCGAGCTGCGCCCGCAGTGGCACTCGCGCACGGAGCTGCTGCTGGAGAAACTGGCCGAGGCCCCGTCGGTACTGCGTCTGTCCTACCTGGCCGAGAATGAGGATCCGGCGCTGGTAGAGCGTCGCCTGCAGGCGATCAAGGCGCAGGTGGCCGAGGAATGGGCGGCCGAATACGGCGATTATGAACTGACCATTGAAACCGAGGTGTTCTGGAGGCGCGGTGCGCCCCCGGGCAGTGGGGATGGAATCGGGGGATGGGAGTGATGTCCTCTATGCAAAGTAACAAGCACAGTGCCTGCATGCGGGCCAAGACAGATAGCGGCATCAAGCCACAGGTCCCCGCGATGGCACTGCGTCCCCTGGCCCTGGCCGTGGCGGCCGTGCTGGCCCTGCCGCTGCAGGCCCAGGAATCCACCACTGCGGTGAGCGAACCGGCCTGGTGGGAAGTGTGGAAGCAGGTCCCGGGTCTCACCACCGATGTGGAGACCACGGCGGAGTACACCGAGCAGCCGGTGGGCAACAACACCGAGACCATGACCCTGGGCCAGCCGCGCCGGCAGTGGGTGCAGGATGCGTCGCTGTTCGTGGAGGCGATGGAGCCGGTGGTCGAGGAAAACGCGATCGGCCCGCTGCTGTATGAAAGCGTCGACGACGATATCAGCGAGGAGGCGGTTGCCGCCCTGCGGGAAAAACTCGCCGCCCTGGGTGAAGTCCATAACCTCCGCCTGCACTTTGTCGGCCATACCAGTGCGGGTTCGCTGAGCCAGCAGGAACTGGCGGAGTACCTGGACAAGGAAGAACTGTCCCGCGCGCGGGCGAAGCTGGTGGCGGAGTATATGCAGCTGTCGCTGGACCTGCCGGAAGACGCGGTCAGCTATGAAGGCCTTGGCGATGCCGAGCCGGCGGTGGAAAACATTACCAGTGTGGGGCGGGCGCAGAACCGCCGGGTGGAAGTGCGTCTGTCCTACGACGAGCTGGACGAGGCGGCACAGGCGGAAATGGCCCGCGCCCAGGCGCTGGACCTGAACCGCATCAAGGTGTGCCGTCAGGAGACCGTGTGCCGGCTGCGCTATGCCGATGGCAGCGACCAGCGTGCGCGGATCAAGAACCTGGTATCGCCGCTGCGCTGGGAGCCGGGCCAGGTAGACCTGCCTGAGGCCTTCGTGCGCCGTATCCGCGAGGTGCGCGCACAGATGGCCGATCGCCAGAACCTGGTGGTGCACTTTGTCGGCCACACCGATGGGCAGGCACTGCCGGAAGGCCCGGCGGAACTCTATGATAACCCGACGGCCCTGTCGCAGGCGGAGGCCCGCCGGGTGGCACTGGCGGTGCGGGATGCCCTGGGCCTGCCCGCTTACGCGGTGACTTTCACCGGCAAGGGGGCCAGCCAGCCGATCGCCGCCAACGATACCGCCAAGGGCCGCGCCCTGAACCGCCGGGTGGAAGTGGAGTTCTGGTACGACGACCTGATGGAAACCGCCGGTGACGGCATCCAGGCCTGCCCGGAAAATGCCGGCGCCGAGACCATCACCATCGCCCACGAATCCCCCAATACCACGCTGCCCACCATCCGCTTCGAGCAGGGCGACCCGGTTATCTCTGACGGCCAGCTGGCGGCGATCCGCAGTGTCATGAATGAAGTGGCAGGCAAGGCCAATGTGCGTGTGGGCTTTGTCGGCTACACCGACAACGAGCGCATGGAGCGCCGCGAGGCCATGGTCTACGGTGATGACGTGGGCCTGTCCCGGGCCCGCGCGCGCCGGGCGATGGAACAGGTGCAGCAGCGCCTCGCCCTCACCGACGAGCAGGTCACCTTCGAGGGCCGCGGTTACGTGCAGTCCGACGATGTGGTGTCCACCGGCTTTATCGAGATGGGCGGCGCCCGCGTGGAAGTGCAGGTGCTCTACGACGAACTGGCGGTACTGGCGGAGCAGGATCGCCTGGCCATCGAGCGCATCGACCGCGAGGCACAGGCCAACAATCCCTACGCGCTGAACCTGATGCGCATTACCGTCGACGGCAGTCCCGAGTACGACCCGTACCGCAACTCCGCCGACCTGCAGCGCTGTACCGACCTGGCACTGGAACAGGCCAATATCCAGTTCCGCTTCGACAACCAGAAAATGGCCCCGCGGCTCAACGTCAGCGCCTGGCCCACCACCGTGCGCTACGCCGACGACCCGGACACCGAGGTCGATGACAGCCGCGTCGAGTTCCAGCGCTACACCAACTATCCGGCCTTTATCGAGCGCGCGGAAGTGCGCGTGTTCGAGGAAGAGCAGTCCGTGCGCGACGAGCCGGTGGCCGTGGTGCCGCTGGACATCGACGGCCGCGGCGCCTGGAGCGCCGACATGGAGGCCTTCGAGGCGCCGCTGAAAAAACTCCAGTATGTACTGCGCGCCTATGATGATGCGGGTCGCTACGACGAGACCAAACCCCAGTCCCTGTGGCTGGTGGACCGGCTGGACCCGCCGCAGCAGGAAGCCGACCCGGAAGAGGAGCTGCTGGTGGGCTACGGTGAAAACCGCCTGGCCCGGCAGGGCATCCCGCTGGACGGCAACTCGGTGCTGGTGAACGGTGGCCAGATCCCGGAGGACCACACCGTATGGGTGGCGGGGCGCCCGGTGCCGGTCAGTGACAGCGGCGAGTTCGTGGCCGAGGAAATCTTTACCCGCGGCCTGCACACCGTGGAAGTGGCGGTGCTGGACGAGCAGGGCAACGGCGAGCTGTTCCTGCGCGACCTGCGCTTCCGCCGCAACGACTGGTTCACCGTGGGCATCGCCGACCTGACCATCGGCATCGACGACACCAACGGCCCGGCGTCACTGGTCACCGGTGACGAGACCCACTACGACAACTCGGTGAGTTACGACGGTCGCCTGGCGTTCTACACCAGCGGTGACTTCGGCGAGGGCTGGAACCTGTCCGCCAGCGCCGATACCGAAGAGGGTCCGGTGGACGAGCTGTTCTCCAACTTTATGGAGAAGACCCCGGATGCGCTGTTCCGCCGCCTGGACTCGGACCTCTACTACCCGACCTTCGGCGACGACTCCACCGTAGTGGAAGACGCACCGACCTCCGGCAAGTTCTACGTCAAGCTGTCCAAGTACGACGACTACGGCATGTGGGGTAACTTCAAGGCCTCCTACACCGACAACGAACTGGCCCACATCGACCGTGCCCTCTACGGTGCCAATGCGCACTACGAGACCGACGACGTCACCAGCTTCGGCGAAAAGCGCTTCGAGATCGATGGCTTCAGTGCCGAGCCCGGCACCATCGCCGGTCGCGACGAGTTCCGCGGCACCGGTGGCTCGCTCTACTTCCTGCGCCACCAGGACATCCTCGCCGGCTCCGAGCGGGTGCGGGTCGAGGTGCGGGACAAGGACTCCGGCCTGGTGCTGGGGGTCAAGAACCTGACCCCGGTGATCGACTACGACGTGGACTATATCCAGGGCCGCATCCTGCTGAACCGCCCGCTGTCGGCCATCGCCAGTGACAACCTGCTGATCCAGGACGGTTCCTACAACGGCAACCCGCAATACCTGGTGACCCGCTACGAATACACCCCGGGCTTCGAGGAGCTGGACACCCTGGCCGTGGGTGGCCGTGCCCACTACTGGCTGGGTGACCACGTGAAACTCGGTGTGAGCGGCAGCCAGCAGGATGAGGAAGACAACGAGTCCTCCCTGCAGGGCGTCGACCTGACCCTGCGCGCCAGTGCCGGCAGCTGGGTCAAGATCGAGTCCGCCACCAGCGAGGGCAATAACCTCGACAGCCTGTCCTCCCTCGACGGCGGCTTCAGCTTCAGCCGCAGCGGTGCGGATGGCTTCGACACCGTCGAGGCGCTGAACCCGGATCCCAAGGCCACCGCCAACAAGGTGGAAGGCAGCCTGCACCTGGGGGATGTGTTCGAGGGGGCGCGCGCTTCAGGTACCTTCTACCACCAGGAGCGCGAGGCGGGCTTTGCCGCACCGGGCCAGCTGGTGAACCAGGACACCACCCAGAGCGGTGCCAGCGTCAACCTGCCCATCGGCGAGCGCTTCGATGTGGGCGTAAAGGCCGACCAGCGCGAGCAGGAATACGGGCTGCAGACCTCCGCGGTCGACCTGTCCGTGGGCTACCGCATCAATGAGAAATGGCGGGTGACCACCGGTGGTCGCGCCGATACCCGCGAGGACTACTCACCGGTGGTGGCACCGACCCAGACCCAGGGTGACCGCACCGACGTGGCAGTGGAAGCGGCCTACAACTCCGGCGCCGACTGGAGCGCGTTCGGCTTCGTGCAGCAGACCATGGAAGTGACTGGTAACCGCGATGAAAACAACCGCGTCGGTCTCGGCGGCGCCTACCGGGTGAGCGAGCGCCTGACCCTCGACAGCGAACTGTCCGAGGGAGACACCGGCACCGCCGCGCGGCTCGGCACTGACTACCTGATCAGCGACCGCACCAACCTGTACCTGAACTACACCCTCGACAACGAGCGTACCGATACCGGCGTGCGTGCCCGCAAGGGCAACATGGCCAGCGGCTTCCGCAGTCGCTACTCCGACAGTCTGAGTGTCTACGGTGAGGAGCGCTACACCCACGGTGACGTCTCCACCGGCCTGACCCATGCCCTGGGCATGGACCTGGCGCCCAGCGACCGCTGGCATTACGGCACCAGCATGGAAGCTGGCACGCTGGAAGACCCGCGCACCGGTGCCCAGACCGAGCGCCGTGCCGTGGGCGCCAACGTCGGCTACAGCACCGAGGCGGTGCGCCTGTCGTCGGCGGTGGAATACCGTACCGACACCATGGAAACGCCGGTGGACGCGGACACCGTGACCGAGTCCGAGCGGGAGACCTGGCTGCTGAAAAACAATGCCAGCTACCAGCTCAACCCGAACTGGCGCCTGGTGGCGAAGCTCAACTACTCCGACAGCCAGAGCTCCCAGGGGCAGTTCTACGACGGCAAGTTCACCGAGGCGGTGATGGGCTACGCCTACCGCCCGGTAGACAACGACCGGCTGAACACGCTGATGAAGTACACCTACTTCTACAACGTGCCCACTGCCGGGCAGGTGACCGTGGAGAATACGGCGGCGGAGTTCATCCAGAAGAGCCATATCTTCTCCGTGGACGCCAGCTACGACCTGACGCGCCGCTGGACCCTGGGGGCCAAGTATGCGTACCGTCTGGGCCAGCTGAGCCAGGACCGGGTGGACCCGGAGTTCTTCGACAGCCGTGCGAGCCTGTACGTGCTGCGGGCGGACTGGCACTTCGTGCACGAGTGGGACCTGCTGATCGAGGGTCGTATGCTGGACCTGCCGGATGCACAGGACCGTCGGAGCGGCGCGCTGCTGGGTGTTTACCGGCATGTAGGGAAGCACCTGAAGGTAGGGGCGGGCTACAACTTCACGGACTTCTCGGATGACCTGACGCAGCTGGACTACGACAGCCAGGGGTTCTTCATCAACGTGGTGGGCAAACTGTAGCGCGCGTCAGGCGGGCTCCTGCAATGCGGTTGCAGGAGCCCGGTTTGTCGTACAGGCCTCTTACCATTCATGACCGGGCGCACAGCCCGGCACTTTTCCTGTTGTTACTGCTTTATACACCCTTTGGCCTGTGGTGGAATCTTGCTGCTGCTGGGCTGGCTCTGGGGTGCTCGATCCCAACTGACCCCGCCGCGCTGGCTAAAATATAATCGCTTCCTGCTCTTTGTCCCTTAAGAAAATGCCTGAAGTGTCCCTGAGAACTGCTTGGCATTCCTCAAAAAAATTCGTTTTGCGCGAAGTAATTTAGACCTGCTTCACGGCCTCCTTTCCTTTCTCTCGATAATGTCCGACAACCGGGCAGTGTCCGTCCGCCTGCTTGACTTGCAGGCGATTGGGCAAAAAGTAGACTCTCATGTAGCGGCTGAAAGTAACGATGATGTCAGAAGTACTTGGACTGAAATCCCTGAAGAAGGGGCTTGCTGGTTTTTTCCGCAGCTTTGGCTCGCTACCGCCGAGAGTCGGGTCGAGCCTGTTGCTGGGAATGCTGCTGGCCATGCCTTTCAGCCAGGTAGCGCTGGCCGCTAACTTTGCGACGTCGGATTTTGAATCTGTTACTCCCCCGCTAAATGATCCTGGCAGTCCACAGGATTGTGTAATCGACGGGCCCGGTGCGCTCTCTAATGACGGGCGCTCCTTTACCGGTTCGGAGCAGCTTTCAATCGATCGTTCATGCACGGTCAAGAATTTCAGCTGTGAGAGCCCGCTCAGTTCAACGCTGAACTTTGCCAGTGTGACTGATGGGACGCTGATTATATTCGATAACGTCTGTTATACGGGTAACTTTGCCTGCGCCAATGTCGAGGGCGGTAAGGCGTTCGTCTGGGCGGTAAACGGCTCTGACTTCAGCTCTGTCAAGGAGGGTTGCCAGGACCTGATTATCCCGGTCGAGAAGATCGAGAAACAGGCCTCTGACCTGTCCGGTAACCCGATTTCCTCGGTTACGGTTGGGGTGCCGTTTGTATATACACTCGATGTGCCAGTCCTGTACGACCCTGTTAACGGCACCGTGCTTCAGGACTTTGGCTCCAATAACAATATCCAGGCGATTAAGATCTGGGATGACCTGTCCGTCGCGACTCTGGGTGTTGACCTTGAGCTCCTGGAAATCCGGGCTTTTTATGAGGATACCAGCGGAACCACCACGCCGCTGAGTATACCCGGCGACATTACCGTTCGAAATAACGGGGGTAATGCGAAAGATCCCGGTGAGCTGGAGTTCGTAATCAATAACCCGGGAATACTGCCAGCGGGCGCTCAGGTGCATATCGAGCTTGAGGTGATGCTGGAAGATTCCGCGACCAACACGATCGGGAAGCCTTTTACCAATGTCGCAAGCTGGGAATTTGCCCGGGAGATTGACGGTACCTTCTATGATCCACTGCCGGGTGAGAATGGTGTTGCTCAACTATTGAGCATTTCCGCTCCGGACCTGGTCCTGAACAAGAGCACCAGCGCCACTGCGATCAACGCGACTGACTCGCCCCAATATACCCTCAGTGTCCAGAATGTCGGCGGTTCGCCTGCCTGGGATATAAGAATTGAGGACCAGCTCCCGCCGGAAATGCAGGACTTTGATCCCACCGGAACGGTTTCTGTCACCCTTGCCGGTGTCCCGCTTATAGAGGGCGATGACTACACACTGGACTACAGCCCCGGCGGGAGCCCGGGGCTGCTGGTTATCGAGTTGACGAAGCAGGCGGGTGCCCTGGCGCCCAATGAGTTTCTCCAGATTACTTACAACAGCGAGCTCAACCCCCTTGATCCGGATAATCCGCCGGCCGGGCAGTTGACTAATATCGCTGGCGCTACCTTCTGGGCCAATGACTCTGTATCGAACCTAAGCCGTGGTGAGTACGAACGCGAGATTACCAACGGTACCGTCGGCACCGATGACCATGAAGATGCGGCCACAGTCGAGGTGGCCCTGTCCGGTTATTATTTCGAGAAAACCGTAGCGAATAATGTCACCGGGGCTTTCCCGGCAACCTCAGCGGCACCGGGAGACGAACTGACATATCGGATCCGTTTGTTTAACGTCGACCAGAATATCGCCGATATCCGGATTACCGATGTCCTGCCTGCGGAGTTTTCCAGCACAACGCAGCCGACCTGCCAGATAACCGGCCCTGCAGATGTGACGGTCTTCCCGACCTGTAGCATCAGTGGTGGACAGTTGCTGGTGGAAGGTGATGGCGGCTCCCTGTCACTGCCCCAGGGCAATGACCTGCTGATCGAGTTTGAGGCAACGCTGGCCGCTGGCCTGGCTACGGGGACTCTGGTGGAAAACCAGGCGTCTATGCAGGCCACCGGGATCACCCCTGTCGCGGCCTCCTACGACAGTGATGACCCTTTCGTTAGTGGTGTCTCTGACCCCGATACCCTTGGGGATGAGGATCCCACGGTGGTGGCAATTGTATCGCCCGGGGCCCTGGCCAAACAGAGTACGCAAACTGAGCTAGCTATCGGCCAGCTGTCCAGTTACCAGATCAGCGTTCCCGCGAGCCCGGTAGATGCGCCCCTGTACGATGTCCATATCCGGGATTCCCTGCCGTCAAACCTGGAGTTTGTCGGAGCGACTGCCGATATCGGCGGAACCATTTACAGCCTGGCGAATACCGGGACCGCAGCGGACCTGGTCCTGGAAGAGACGGTGGTTGGGCTGGATATTCCGGCAAACCAGCAGGCGCTGGTGACGCTGCAAGTGCGCCTTAAGAACGAGATTGACAACCAGGACTCGACTGCGCCGTTTAGCAATACCGCCAGCTATACCTACAGCCGTACCCAGGGTGGCGCACAGAGTGATGGCACGGGCACGGAAGATACGGCGCAACCGATCAGTATTGTGGAGCCGGAGCTGCAGGCCACAAAGACTGTGGCGAATATCACCACCGGCAAGAATGCCAGCGATCCAGCCCAGGGCGGTGACGTTCTCGAATATACGGTCGAGCTTCTTAATACCGGCACGTCTACTGCCTTCGATTTGTCCATCACGGATATTCTACCTGCGGGCCTGACGCTTGAGCCCGGTTCAGCTGAGATAACGCTCGGTGGCACTACCACGTCAGTGGCGCCCACGGTTACCGGAAATGAGTTGGTCTGGGGGCGCAGCAATGGGCAGAGCCTGCTAGTGCCGGTGGGTGAGACCCTGACATTGACCTACCGGGTCGATGTCAATGGCGTAGATGGGAGCGACTTGGTCAATAGCGTATTCGTCGACTGGACCTCTCTCGAGGGAGCTTTCGTCGAGGAGCGCACCGGCAATGATGCGCCGGACGAAATGGCGCTCAACGATTATTTCGTCACGGCAACCAGCACCCTGGCCAGCATTGATAGCACAGCCTTTGCCAAGTCTGTGGTCGGTGATACATGGAACAGTGGCATCGGCACCACCGCCGATACCAATGCCCGCGCTGGTGACACCATCACCTACCAGCTGATCCTGACCCTGCCGGAGGGGCAGACCAGCGACGTCACCGTCACCGATGTGCTGGACCCGGGGCTCGCCTTCGTTGATGTGGTCAGTATCAACGGTGATACAGCCGCGCCCTACAGCAGTGCGGGCGTGTTCACCCATGCCGATATACCGGCAGCCAATGTGCCCTCCGCGGACCAGACCGGGACGCTGACCTGGTCGCTCGGTGACATTACCAACGCTGCGAACAACGACCCGTCCGACAACCAGTTTGTGATTGTCTATCGCGCGCGGGTGCAGCACGGCCCCGCTGAGGAACCGGCGCCGACGCCGACCACTACCATCCTTAACAACCAAGCCACGCTGGGCTACACCTTTGCCGATGGCACTGCCGCCACCACCGCTGCCGAGACCGCCAGCGTTGAAGTGCTGCAGCCGCTGATCACCGAACTCACCAAGACCGGGGTAGTGATCCCGGATGATGGCTCCACGATTGGCGACGGCCAATCCGCGGCCACCGCTTACGTGGTGGATATTGCCTCCGACACTATGGATTTCACCCTGGAGGCCTGTAATGTCGGGGATGCCCCGGCCTATGGGGTTCAGCTTACTGATGACCTGCCGGCGGAACTGGATGACCAGTCCATCAGTGGTCTGACGGTGTCGATTGACGGCACTGCCCTTGATGCTGCCGATTACACCTACACAGCACCTGCCACCCGCGACGGCAATTTGGCTGTTTTGCTTGAGGTACCGCTGGAAGCGTCAGGCTGCGTAACGGTGGACTACAGCATTGGTTTCTACACCGATATCGCGCCGAACCAGGTGTGGTCAAATTCTGCAAGCCTGGAAGCTTACTGGTCGCGTGAAACTCTCGATAGCGCCGATGCCCGTGAGTACATTGCCATCAACCCGGTGGCTTCCTCCAGTGTCTGGATGACCAACACATTTGATGTGGCCGCTCCCACCAAGACCGCTTCCGTATCCGAGGCCACCATCGGTGAAGAGGTTGTCTACACCATTACCGTGCCCGGCACACCGGTCAATGGCGAGTTGGATGGTGTAACTGTCACCGACATGCTCGACCCTGCGCTGCAGTATGTCGATGCCTCGGTGGCATTGAGCGGCTCGCCCCTCGGTACAACCACCAACCAGAATGGGCAGGAACTGAGCTGGGATATCGGCAACATCCCTGCCGGCGAGCAGGCGGTGATTACCCTCACAACCTGGGTGGCGAACACCCAGAATGTGAATGCGAGCGCGACACCTGTCAGTAATACCGTCTCCTACACCTACCAGGAGGGTGGTGTTGACGTAGACGGCGGCACCAGCGGCCAGGCAGATATCATCATCGTTGAGCCCGACCTGGCGATGGTCAAGGACGTCACGAATGTCACTGATCCCGGCCAGCCGGCCGCGAGTGGTGACGAACTCGAGTACACCCTGACTGTTACCAACAACGGCACATCGACCGCATTTGATACCAATATTGCCGACACCCTGCCGGCCGAGTTGAGCTACATCGATGGTTCAACCAGTGCCGCAATTGATGGTTCGCCGGTGGCGGGGTTCAATGGGACTCCTGCAGTGAGCGGTAATACGCTTACCTGGGGCCGTGGTAATGGCGATAGTTCTCTGCGCATTCCCGCCGGCAGCGAGCTGGTGATTGTTTACCGGGTCAATGTCGATATCGTTACCTCCGAGGATATTGTCAACAGTGCCCTGGCGGACTGGACCTCGCTCGATGGTTCCTTCTCCGGTAATCGTGAGCGCACTGGCGATGGCTGCCCCAACGTCACTGCACCCAACACCTACTGCACCGGTGATACCAGCGGCCTGGGAGTTGATTACAACATCGACCTGACCAAGGCGACTGTCGGCGACAGCTGGAACGGCAATGGAAGTCTCCGTGTCGGCGATACCGTCGAGTACGAACTGGAAATTGCCCTCGTTGAGGGAACCCATAATGACCTGGTGCTCACCGACAGCCTGCCCCAGGGCATGGCTTTTGTGGAGATGGTGAGTGCGGACTATTTCGGTACCCCACCGGCAACCTTTCCGGCACCGGACGTAAGTGCAGACCTGCGGACAGTCACCTGGGCAATCGACGAGGTTACCAATCCCATAGATGGTGACCCCGGCAATGATTTCCTGACCATTGTCTACCGGGCACGGGTGCAGAATGGCGATATCCTGAGCCAGCAGCCGACCTCGCAGTCGCTGACAAACTCTGTGAGCCTGAATTATCAGGTTGGCGGGGTTGCCCCAGCACCACTGACCGACAATGCCACGGTCACCGCGTTGCAGCCACTGCTCGCAGTGACCAAGTCCGGTGTAACCCCGGGGGATGGCGATACCGAGATCAGCGGTGGTGAGACGGCGACCTATACCGTTGATATCACCAATAACGGCAATGCGCCTGCCTACGATACGGTCCTTGTGGATACCCTGCCGATTGGCCTGCGCCAGGGCGGTGTAACTGCCATTAGTGCGACACTGGTTGGCTCCGGCACTAACGTGGCAGTCACACCAACTTACGACTCTGCCAGCGGCACTGTTACCTGGGATTTCGATCCGGCGGCCAATGCAGCGATCGATCCCGGTGAAACCCTGCGTGTAGTTTACGAAGTGACGGGTGACAGCGACCTGGCCGCAGGTATCACTCTCACCAATACCGCACAGGTGCTTCGCTATTACTCGTTCGATAACGACCAGGTGCCGGCGAGCAGCACAGTGGATTGGCGCGAGGAGTATGGCCCCTCACAGCCGGCGACCTTTGACCTCACTGCCGCAATGCCCGGGGTACTGAGCAAGGCGTCGTCACA
This sequence comes from Microbulbifer sp. YPW16, assembly GCF_021290385.1. Taxonomy (GTDB): domain Bacteria; phylum Pseudomonadota; class Gammaproteobacteria; order Pseudomonadales; family Cellvibrionaceae; genus Microbulbifer; species Microbulbifer zhoushanensis. The sequence continues at coordinate 1,436,690 of NZ_CP089928.1, read as the reverse complement.
GAGCACTGTCGCTATCGGCGAGGAATTGACCTATACCATCACCATTCCCGAGCAGCCGGTGGATGTGGCGCTGCAGGATGTACGCATTCATGACGACCTGTCAGCGACCGGTGTCGACCTGGGCTTCGTTTCCGCGACCCTGGGTGGCGTCGCTCTTACCAGTACCGGTACTGCCGACAGCGTGGTGCTGGTCGATAACAATGGTGGTATCGATATCCCGGCGGGCGGGCAGGTCGAGGTGCTGGTGACGGTTGAGGTGCTGAACACCGCGACCAACCAGGCCCGTACCGAACCATTTGTAAACCGCGCCTGGTACGATTATGACAGCGGGTCCGGGCGCCTTGGCGACGATGCGACCACGGGGGGCGATGCCGATCCGGTGACAATCGTTCACCCGGAGCTCGTGGTTGAGAAGAGCGGTCCCGCGTCTATCAGTGTCAGCACCCCGGACAATTTCACCCTGCTGGTGCGCAACACCGGCGAATCCAGCGCATGGAACCCGACCCTGACCGACTGGCTGCCGAACCCGACTCCGGGCGGAATGTGTGATGTCCAGCCTGTTATCCAGGGCGCTGCAATCCAGAAAGCGGATGGATCCTCGATAGCACTGAATGCAGCGGATTTTGCTGTCAGTTTTGTGGGAGGGGAGCCGACCTGTGAGTTTTCAGTGACACTGCAAACTGATGACGAGCTGGCGCCGGGCGATAGCCTGACGCTCTCTTACCAGGTGGCCCTGGACGAGGACAACGTCGGCAGCAGCACCCTTGTCAATGTTGCCGGTGCCACCCAGTGGTTCAGCGCCGATGCTGCATCTTCCGAGCGCTTCGCCTACCAGCGCCAGCTTACCGATGGTACACCCGGGGTGATGGACCATGAGGACAACCACGAATTTGTTGTTGAAGGCGCAGTACTGGAAACGCGCAAGAGTGTATTCAACGTGACTACCGGAGGCTCTGGAGCAGCCGCCAGCCCAGGTGACCTCCTGCGATACACCGTTGAGATCCAGAACATCAGCGATGTTCCGTTGCGCGGCTTCACTCTGCTCGACGAGTTGGATCGGCTGAACAACACCGCCATGTTCGAGTCCGGTACGTTAGCTGTAGTCAGTGTGCCTAGTGGTGCCTCTGCCGATATTATCGATGATGGCGGCGCTAATGGTAGTGGCGTGCTCGAAGTCAGCAACCTGTCGATCGAGCCTGCAGGCCAGGCTGGTGATACTCTGGCTATCGTCTTTGAGGTGACGCTAGCTCCGGTTATTACCAGTGGCACAGTTGTCCTTAACCAGGCCCAGCTGACTCTGAGTGATGTGGTATTCGCCTTGAGTGATTACCCTGAAGTAAGTGGGACGGAAGATCCTACCGAGACATTGATTAGTTCCACCCCTCTGTTCGACGTGGATAAGACATCTGAGGATCTTACCGGTGATCCGGCTATTCTGCTCCCCGGGGATACCCTGCGCTACACGCTCACGTTGGGTAACGTTGGGGGCGAAGATGCTATAGAAGTGATATTGCGTGACCAGGTTCCGGCTAATACCTCCTATGTGGCCAACTCCGTCACCTTAAACGGGGCCACGGTTGCCGACGTCGGTGGAACCTCAGCGCTGGTTGTGGGTATGCCGGTCAATTCTCCGGGCGAAGCGGAAGGGGTTCTGTTGGCGGACCCGACCGGCTCCAGCAATGACGTAGCGGTGGTCACCTTTGATGTCATCATTAATGATGTCAACGAGGGGACGCTTATTTCCAACCAGGGCTTTATCACTGGTGAGGGCGCCGGTAGTGGGCCGGTTTCGGAAACTCCGTCGGATGATCCAGCCACCGATATTCCGGACGACCCCACAATCGATACTGTCGGCGAAGTGGCCTCTTTGGTTGTGCAGAAGACAGTGGTAATCCAGCAAGATGGTCTTAGCGCGGGCATTGTCGATCCCGGCGATACACTCCGCTATACCATCAGCGTTAACAACATCGGCGGTTTGGATGCCACGGAAGCTGAATTGACCGACCTGATTCCGGCCAATACCACCTATGTGCCTGGCAGCACTACCCTTAACGGCACCGCGGTGAGCGACAATGGTGGCGGTGAGGCCCGCATTGCCAGCGGGCTGCCGATCTCATCCTCTGACCTGACGCCGCCACTGCCGGGGACCGCAGAAGGCACGATCAGTTCCGGCCAGGCTGCCACTGTCGTATTTGATGTAACCGTCGATGCGGGGACTGCTACCGGTACGGTAATCAGCAACCAGGGTAGTGTGGCAGCTGCCGAGTTACCCCAGGTCCTGACTGATGCCGATGGCAACCCGACCAACGGCGCCCAGCCCACCGAGGTTGTAGTGGGTGACGCACAACAGCTTTCGATCAGCAAGGAAGTAACAGCACTTGATGGTGCGGCTGAAGCCGGTGCCACTCTCGAATACCTTGTTCGCGTGACCAATATCAGTTCCGTGCCTACCAGTAATGTGGTGATCACAGACGATCTGTTGGCGGCCGGTGAGGGTGTGCTGACTTATGTCACTGATTCGGCGATGCTAAACGGCCAGGCTGCAGGGATCAGCGTGAACGGTTCTGTCATTAGTGCCGACTTTGGCTCCTCCTATGGCGACCTGCCTCCGGGGGAGTCTGCCACCCTGCGCTTCCAGGCGAAGCTGGGTGCGGATCTCGAAATCGGCTATACGGTAGTGAACACCGCGACTACCGAGTGGAATGACCCTCCTGTAAGCGAACAGGCCAGTGTGGCCATCGATGTGGGTGGCACACCGGGTATCGCCAATCTTGCAGGCTACCTCTGGCGCGACATTGACTTTGACGGTGAGCGCGATGCTGAAGAGCCCGTGCTGCAGAACTGGTCTGTAGAGCTGTATCTCGATAATGCATTGACTGAAACACTGCAGAGCGACGAGAACGGTTACTTCCAGTTCGACGGCCTGGTACCTAACGGCACTGGTGGCCCGGAGTACGAGTTGCGCTATGTTGCGCCCTCTGCCGGTGCCAACACGGCGTCACTGGGTAATGCGGATTCCGACTTCACCAACGGCCCGCAGCAGATCACCGAGATCTTTGTTGGCTCGGGTACCAACCCGCAGGACCTGAACCTGCCGCTGACGCCGAATGGCGTGGTGTATGACTCGGTGCTGCGTGCTCCAGTGTCCGGTGCCATCGTCACCATGCTGCACGTGCAGAGCGGGGCGGAAGTGCCGGACGCCTGCTTCGATGATCCGAAGCAGCAGGGCCAGGTGACCAGTGCCGGCGGCTATTACAAGTTCGATATCAACTTCAGCAGTGCCGGCTGCCCGGCCAACGCCGATTACCTGATCCAGGTTCAGTTGCCCGGTGAGGACTACGTAGCGGGCGAGTCGGCGATTATCCCGCCGCAGACCAATGTGGATACCGCCGGCTTCGATGTGGCGGCCTGCCTGGGCAGCGCCGCGGATGCGGTGCCGGCGACGGCGGACTATTGTGAGGCACAGGCATCCCCGACCCTGCCGCCGCTGGATATTGATGCGCGCAGCCCGGAGACGGATTACTACCTGCGCCTGACGCTGGATGACAACCAGGTGCCGGGAGAGAGCCAGCTGTTCAACAACCACATTGCAGTGGATCCGCAGCTGGATGGGGCACTGTCGATCACCAAGACGGCGGCGATGCTGAACGTTACCCGCAGCCAGCTGGTGCCGTACACCATTACCTTCAGTAACTCGCTGGCAGTGCCGCTGACGGACCTGCAGCTGGTGGACTTCTTCCCGGCAGGCTTCAAGTACATCGCCGGCTCGGCCCGCGTCGATGGCGAGGCGATCGAGCCGGAGGTCAACGGCCTGCAGCTGAGCTGGTCGGGCCTGCGTGTCGACCCGGAGCAGACCCGCACAGTGAAGCTGTTGCTGGTGGTTGGTTCCGGTGTAGGCGAGGGCGAGTACGTGAACCGTGCGCGGCTGTTCAATGGCCTGTCCGGCCAGCAGTTGTCGGGCGAGGCCTCGGCCACGGTACGGGTGATCCCCGACCCGACCTTCGACTGTACCGACGTGATCGGCAAGGTGTACGACGACAAGAACATGAACGGCTACCAGGATGCCGGTGAGGGCGGTGTGCCCGGGGCGCGGGTGGTGACCGCCACCGGCCTCAATGCCACCACCGATGCCCACGGCCGTTTCCATATCACCTGTGCGGTGGTGCCGAACCAGGATCGCGGTTCCAACTTTGTGCTGAAGCTCGACGACCGCAGCCTGCCCAGCGGTTATCGTCTCACCACGGAAAATCCGCGGGTGCAGCGCGCCACGCGGGGCAAGATGATCAAGTTCAACTTCGGCGCCGGCCTGCACCGCGTGGTGCGCCTGGACCTGGCCGAGGCGGTGTTCGAGCCGCAGACCACCGAGCTGCGCCCGCAGTGGCACTCGCGCACGGAGCTGCTGCTGGAGAAACTGGCCGAGGCCCCGTCGGTACTGCGTCTGTCCTACCTGGCCGAGAATGAGGATCCGGCGCTGGTAGAGCGTCGCCTGCAGGCGATCAAGGCGCAGGTGGCCGAGGAATGGGCGGCCGAATACGGCGATTATGAACTGACCATTGAAACCGAGGTGTTCTGGAGGCGCGGTGCGCCCCCGGGCAGTGGGGATGGAATCGGGGGATGGGAGTGATGTCCTCTATGCAAAGTAACAAGCACAGTGCCTGCATGCGGGCCAAGACAGATAGCGGCATCAAGCCACAGGTCCCCGCGATGGCACTGCGTCCCCTGGCCCTGGCCGTGGCGGCCGTGCTGGCCCTGCCGCTGCAGGCCCAGGAATCCACCACTGCGGTGAGCGAACCGGCCTGGTGGGAAGTGTGGAAGCAGGTCCCGGGTCTCACCACCGATGTGGAGACCACGGCGGAGTACACCGAGCAGCCGGTGGGCAACAACACCGAGACCATGACCCTGGGCCAGCCGCGCCGGCAGTGGGTGCAGGATGCGTCGCTGTTCGTGGAGGCGATGGAGCCGGTGGTCGAGGAAAACGCGATCGGCCCGCTGCTGTATGAAAGCGTCGACGACGATATCAGCGAGGAGGCGGTTGCCGCCCTGCGGGAAAAACTCGCCGCCCTGGGTGAAGTCCATAACCTCCGCCTGCACTTTGTCGGCCATACCAGTGCGGGTTCGCTGAGCCAGCAGGAACTGGCGGAGTACCTGGACAAGGAAGAACTGTCCCGCGCGCGGGCGAAGCTGGTGGCGGAGTATATGCAGCTGTCGCTGGACCTGCCGGAAGACGCGGTCAGCTATGAAGGCCTTGGCGATGCCGAGCCGGCGGTGGAAAACATTACCAGTGTGGGGCGGGCGCAGAACCGCCGGGTGGAAGTGCGTCTGTCCTACGACGAGCTGGACGAGGCGGCACAGGCGGAAATGGCCCGCGCCCAGGCGCTGGACCTGAACCGCATCAAGGTGTGCCGTCAGGAGACCGTGTGCCGGCTGCGCTATGCCGATGGCAGCGACCAGCGTGCGCGGATCAAGAACCTGGTATCGCCGCTGCGCTGGGAGCCGGGCCAGGTAGACCTGCCTGAGGCCTTCGTGCGCCGTATCCGCGAGGTGCGCGCACAGATGGCCGATCGCCAGAACCTGGTGGTGCACTTTGTCGGCCACACCGATGGGCAGGCACTGCCGGAAGGCCCGGCGGAACTCTATGATAACCCGACGGCCCTGTCGCAGGCGGAGGCCCGCCGGGTGGCACTGGCGGTGCGGGATGCCCTGGGCCTGCCCGCTTACGCGGTGACTTTCACCGGCAAGGGGGCCAGCCAGCCGATCGCCGCCAACGATACCGCCAAGGGCCGCGCCCTGAACCGCCGGGTGGAAGTGGAGTTCTGGTACGACGACCTGATGGAAACCGCCGGTGACGGCATCCAGGCCTGCCCGGAAAATGCCGGCGCCGAGACCATCACCATCGCCCACGAATCCCCCAATACCACGCTGCCCACCATCCGCTTCGAGCAGGGCGACCCGGTTATCTCTGACGGCCAGCTGGCGGCGATCCGCAGTGTCATGAATGAAGTGGCAGGCAAGGCCAATGTGCGTGTGGGCTTTGTCGGCTACACCGACAACGAGCGCATGGAGCGCCGCGAGGCCATGGTCTACGGTGATGACGTGGGCCTGTCCCGGGCCCGCGCGCGCCGGGCGATGGAACAGGTGCAGCAGCGCCTCGCCCTCACCGACGAGCAGGTCACCTTCGAGGGCCGCGGTTACGTGCAGTCCGACGATGTGGTGTCCACCGGCTTTATCGAGATGGGCGGCGCCCGCGTGGAAGTGCAGGTGCTCTACGACGAACTGGCGGTACTGGCGGAGCAGGATCGCCTGGCCATCGAGCGCATCGACCGCGAGGCACAGGCCAACAATCCCTACGCGCTGAACCTGATGCGCATTACCGTCGACGGCAGTCCCGAGTACGACCCGTACCGCAACTCCGCCGACCTGCAGCGCTGTACCGACCTGGCACTGGAACAGGCCAATATCCAGTTCCGCTTCGACAACCAGAAAATGGCCCCGCGGCTCAACGTCAGCGCCTGGCCCACCACCGTGCGCTACGCCGACGACCCGGACACCGAGGTCGATGACAGCCGCGTCGAGTTCCAGCGCTACACCAACTATCCGGCCTTTATCGAGCGCGCGGAAGTGCGCGTGTTCGAGGAAGAGCAGTCCGTGCGCGACGAGCCGGTGGCCGTGGTGCCGCTGGACATCGACGGCCGCGGCGCCTGGAGCGCCGACATGGAGGCCTTCGAGGCGCCGCTGAAAAAACTCCAGTATGTACTGCGCGCCTATGATGATGCGGGTCGCTACGACGAGACCAAACCCCAGTCCCTGTGGCTGGTGGACCGGCTGGACCCGCCGCAGCAGGAAGCCGACCCGGAAGAGGAGCTGCTGGTGGGCTACGGTGAAAACCGCCTGGCCCGGCAGGGCATCCCGCTGGACGGCAACTCGGTGCTGGTGAACGGTGGCCAGATCCCGGAGGACCACACCGTATGGGTGGCGGGGCGCCCGGTGCCGGTCAGTGACAGCGGCGAGTTCGTGGCCGAGGAAATCTTTACCCGCGGCCTGCACACCGTGGAAGTGGCGGTGCTGGACGAGCAGGGCAACGGCGAGCTGTTCCTGCGCGACCTGCGCTTCCGCCGCAACGACTGGTTCACCGTGGGCATCGCCGACCTGACCATCGGCATCGACGACACCAACGGCCCGGCGTCACTGGTCACCGGTGACGAGACCCACTACGACAACTCGGTGAGTTACGACGGTCGCCTGGCGTTCTACACCAGCGGTGACTTCGGCGAGGGCTGGAACCTGTCCGCCAGCGCCGATACCGAAGAGGGTCCGGTGGACGAGCTGTTCTCCAACTTTATGGAGAAGACCCCGGATGCGCTGTTCCGCCGCCTGGACTCGGACCTCTACTACCCGACCTTCGGCGACGACTCCACCGTAGTGGAAGACGCACCGACCTCCGGCAAGTTCTACGTCAAGCTGTCCAAGTACGACGACTACGGCATGTGGGGTAACTTCAAGGCCTCCTACACCGACAACGAACTGGCCCACATCGACCGTGCCCTCTACGGTGCCAATGCGCACTACGAGACCGACGACGTCACCAGCTTCGGCGAAAAGCGCTTCGAGATCGATGGCTTCAGTGCCGAGCCCGGCACCATCGCCGGTCGCGACGAGTTCCGCGGCACCGGTGGCTCGCTCTACTTCCTGCGCCACCAGGACATCCTCGCCGGCTCCGAGCGGGTGCGGGTCGAGGTGCGGGACAAGGACTCCGGCCTGGTGCTGGGGGTCAAGAACCTGACCCCGGTGATCGACTACGACGTGGACTATATCCAGGGCCGCATCCTGCTGAACCGCCCGCTGTCGGCCATCGCCAGTGACAACCTGCTGATCCAGGACGGTTCCTACAACGGCAACCCGCAATACCTGGTGACCCGCTACGAATACACCCCGGGCTTCGAGGAGCTGGACACCCTGGCCGTGGGTGGCCGTGCCCACTACTGGCTGGGTGACCACGTGAAACTCGGTGTGAGCGGCAGCCAGCAGGATGAGGAAGACAACGAGTCCTCCCTGCAGGGCGTCGACCTGACCCTGCGCGCCAGTGCCGGCAGCTGGGTCAAGATCGAGTCCGCCACCAGCGAGGGCAATAACCTCGACAGCCTGTCCTCCCTCGACGGCGGCTTCAGCTTCAGCCGCAGCGGTGCGGATGGCTTCGACACCGTCGAGGCGCTGAACCCGGATCCCAAGGCCACCGCCAACAAGGTGGAAGGCAGCCTGCACCTGGGGGATGTGTTCGAGGGGGCGCGCGCTTCAGGTACCTTCTACCACCAGGAGCGCGAGGCGGGCTTTGCCGCACCGGGCCAGCTGGTGAACCAGGACACCACCCAGAGCGGTGCCAGCGTCAACCTGCCCATCGGCGAGCGCTTCGATGTGGGCGTAAAGGCCGACCAGCGCGAGCAGGAATACGGGCTGCAGACCTCCGCGGTCGACCTGTCCGTGGGCTACCGCATCAATGAGAAATGGCGGGTGACCACCGGTGGTCGCGCCGATACCCGCGAGGACTACTCACCGGTGGTGGCACCGACCCAGACCCAGGGTGACCGCACCGACGTGGCAGTGGAAGCGGCCTACAACTCCGGCGCCGACTGGAGCGCGTTCGGCTTCGTGCAGCAGACCATGGAAGTGACTGGTAACCGCGATGAAAACAACCGCGTCGGTCTCGGCGGCGCCTACCGGGTGAGCGAGCGCCTGACCCTCGACAGCGAACTGTCCGAGGGAGACACCGGCACCGCCGCGCGGCTCGGCACTGACTACCTGATCAGCGACCGCACCAACCTGTACCTGAACTACACCCTCGACAACGAGCGTACCGATACCGGCGTGCGTGCCCGCAAGGGCAACATGGCCAGCGGCTTCCGCAGTCGCTACTCCGACAGTCTGAGTGTCTACGGTGAGGAGCGCTACACCCACGGTGACGTCTCCACCGGCCTGACCCATGCCCTGGGCATGGACCTGGCGCCCAGCGACCGCTGGCATTACGGCACCAGCATGGAAGCTGGCACGCTGGAAGACCCGCGCACCGGTGCCCAGACCGAGCGCCGTGCCGTGGGCGCCAACGTCGGCTACAGCACCGAGGCGGTGCGCCTGTCGTCGGCGGTGGAATACCGTACCGACACCATGGAAACGCCGGTGGACGCGGACACCGTGACCGAGTCCGAGCGGGAGACCTGGCTGCTGAAAAACAATGCCAGCTACCAGCTCAACCCGAACTGGCGCCTGGTGGCGAAGCTCAACTACTCCGACAGCCAGAGCTCCCAGGGGCAGTTCTACGACGGCAAGTTCACCGAGGCGGTGATGGGCTACGCCTACCGCCCGGTAGACAACGACCGGCTGAACACGCTGATGAAGTACACCTACTTCTACAACGTGCCCACTGCCGGGCAGGTGACCGTGGAGAATACGGCGGCGGAGTTCATCCAGAAGAGCCATATCTTCTCCGTGGACGCCAGCTACGACCTGACGCGCCGCTGGACCCTGGGGGCCAAGTATGCGTACCGTCTGGGCCAGCTGAGCCAGGACCGGGTGGACCCGGAGTTCTTCGACAGCCGTGCGAGCCTGTACGTGCTGCGGGCGGACTGGCACTTCGTGCACGAGTGGGACCTGCTGATCGAGGGTCGTATGCTGGACCTGCCGGATGCACAGGACCGTCGGAGCGGCGCGCTGCTGGGTGTTTACCGGCATGTAGGGAAGCACCTGAAGGTAGGGGCGGGCTACAACTTCACGGACTTCTCGGATGACCTGACGCAGCTGGACTACGACAGCCAGGGGTTCTTCATCAACGTGGTGGGCAAGCTCTGACGGGTTCGCCCCGCGGCCTCCTGGCTGCGGGGCGTGTAGCCAGGCCCTGGAAGTGATTCGTGCTTACCCCGTGGCACTGTTTTGAATTAGTGCTTTTTCGGATGCGCATGATTTCTAAGTATTTTTTGCAAAGAAGCTTGGACATCTCCGTGCGTTATCAATAGAATGCGCAGCCTCTTCGGAGCCACAATCACTGGCGACGGAAGACGGAACCCCACGGGGTTCGGTTATACAGTATTGATGCGGGGTGGAGCAGCCAGGTAGCTCGTCGGGCTCATAACCCGAAGGTCGTAGGTTCAAATCCTGCCCCCGCTACCAAATCCAAGACCTACAGCTTCGTAGGCAGGCCCGACAGAGTCGGGCTCGTTTTCTACCTCGTGCCGGCATGGCCGGGCGAAGGTCACAGGTTCGAAACCTGCCCCCGCTACCAAATCCAAGACCTACAGCTTCGTAGGCAGGCCCGACAGAGTCGGGCTCGTTTTCTACCTCGTGCCGGCATGGCCGGGCGAAGGTCACAGGTTCAAATCCTGCCCTCGCAACTATATCCAGGGCCTGCGGTTTCGTAGGTAGCCCCAAAGGTTCGGGGTTTTTCTCAGTTTTTCTGTCTCCGCCTGCATAGTCAGGCTGGATAATCACCAGCCTTCAAGAACCAGTTTTCCAATTGTACGGCCGGTTTCCAGCAGGTGGTGCGCCTCACGGAGGTTGGTCGCATTGATCGGCTGCTGCACCAGGTTAACCGTGCTTTTTAAGGTGCCGCGGTCCACCAGTTGGGCAATCTCGTTGAGAATTTCCTGCTGCCGGTGCATGTCGGGGGTGCGAAACATGGACCGGGTGAACATGAACTCCCAGCAGAAGGTGGCGCTCTTGGGTTTCAGTAGCGACAGGTCCAGGGGTTCCCGGTTATCGACAATACTGCAGATGCTGCCCTGGGGTTTGATGATATTGGCCATGGCGGGCCAGTGCTGGTCGGTGTCGTTGAGGCAGAGAATATAGTCCACCGGGCCGAGCTTGTGCTCCTCCAGCTCAATGTCGAGTGGACGTCGGTGGTTGACGATATGGTGTGCGCCCATCTGCTTGGCCCATACGCTGGATTTCGTGCGCGATGCGGAGGCGATGACACGGAGTCCGGCAATGTGCCGCGCCAGTTGGGTGGCGATGGAACCTACACCACCGGCGCCACCGATCACCAGGATGGACTTACCTGTGTCCGCGCCTGCAGGGGATATACCCAGGCGGTCGAACAGGGCTTCCCAGGCCGTGAGGCCGGTGAGGGGAAGGGCGGCGGCCGCGGCGAAATCGAGGCTCTCGGGCATGTGGCCGACAATGCGTTCATCCACCAGGTGCATTTCACTGTAACAGCCCGGGCGGGTGATATCGCCGGCATAATAGACCCGGTCCCCCGGCCGGAAGCCTTCCACTTCCTCACCAGTATCGATTACCTCCCCGGCGGCGTCCCAGCCAAGTATTTGCGGTGTTTCCGGTGGTTTGATGTCGCCGTGTCTCGGTGCACGTACCTTGGTATCCACCGGGTTTACGGCAATCGCCTGTACCGCGACAAGAAGGTCGCGGGACCCGGGTCGTGGGCGGTCCAGGTAGACGTCGACAAGTGACTTTTCGTTACTAATAGGCAGGTACTGGTATAACCCGATCGCTTTCACTGGCGCTGCTTCCCTTCTGGCTGGTATGGACGGGGCACTGCGGAAGAAGTCGCAGCGCGCCTCCCTTTGCCCCGCGTATCGTCCAACAGGGCTCAGGTTAGCGCCGCGCGGCCTTGCATTCCAGTGGTTTGCTCACGTAATGCCGATGGGGCATCCATTGATTAGTGGAGGCGGGGTCCCGTCAGAGGGGCGCGCGCAGGGGCTCGATGGTTACCATGTCTCCCGCTGCGACCGGCCCACTGTCCCGGTCGAGGACGATAAAGCAGTTCGCGGCCGCGAGACCTGACAGTATATGGCTACCCTGGGTGCCCGCCGCCTCCACCACCAGCATGCCTTGCTCGTCATTGCGGAAGAACCCGCGCTGGAAATCGGTGCGGCCGGGTTTTTTGTTCAGCGGCTGCAGCAGCCTGGCGCGCATGGTCTGGGGTGCGGACCAGCTGCCGCCCTGCATGATGGACAGGGCCGGCAGCACCAGCTGGTAAAAGGTTACCAGCGCGGACACGGGGTTGCCCGGCAGTCCAAAAAATGGCGTGCCCTGCAGACGGCCGAAGGCAAAGGGCTTGCCCGGTTTCATGGCCACCTTCCAGAAACCGATTTCCCCCATGTCCTCGAGCACCTCGCGAGTGTAATCGGCTTCTCCCACCGACACCCCGCCAGAGGTGATGATTGCGTCGGCATCGAGCGCCGCGCGCTCCAGTGCGCCCGCGATAACCGAGCGGGTGTCAGGCAGGATACCCAGATCCAGTATTTCCAGCCCAAGGCCCGCCAGGGCGGCTTTGAGCGCGGTACGATTGCTATCGTAGATGTCGCCCGCAGTGAGTTGCTCACCGGGTTGGCGCAACTCGTCGCCGGTGGAAAACAGGGCGATTACCGGTTGCCGTCGCAGGGTAACCGAGCCGACCCCGGCGGCGGCCAACAGCGCGATATGGGCCACCGTAATCCGGGTGCCCGCGGCCAGCAGGACCTCGCCCTCGCGAATATCCTCGCCGCGACGGCGGATATGATCGCCGGCCTTGACCCGGCCGCTTACTCGCACAGATTCCTCGCGGGCCTCGACCTGTTCCTGCATGACGACGGTATCGGCGCCAGGGGGCACCACGGCGCCCGTCATGATGCGCACACAAGTGCCTGGATTGACCATGCCCGTGAAGGGCTTACCGGCGAACGACTTGCCAATCAGTTCCAGCGGCTTGCCGCTTTCGAGGTCGGCCAGGCGCAGCGCATAGCCGTCCATGGCCGAGTTGTCGCAGGGTGGAAGGTCGAGTGCTGCGATCACCGGTTCCGCGAGTACGCGGCCCGCGGCCAGTTCCAGTGGGATATCTTCAGTACCCGGCACCGGCTGCAGGGCTTCCAGGAGCCGCTCGCGGGCCGTTTCAACCGGCATCAGGCCGGGCTGGCTGCAGCAATCGCTCATGGGGATACCTCGCTCAGTTGGACTCCGGTCGCTTCTGGTTCACCATCCACACGGCCGCCTCGACACGCGAGCGCATGCCGAGTTTCTTCAGCAGGTGCTTGACGTGTACCTTGACGGTGGCATCGCTGATGTCGAGCTCGCGGGCGATGAGCTTGTTGCTGAGGCCGTCGGCAATCAGTTGCAGTATCTGGTATTCGCGGCTGGTCAGCGTCGACAGGGTGTCGGCGCCGGAGGTTTCCGGTTTGCGCAGGGCTGAGGCCAGGATCTCGGTAAGCCGCTGGCTGATTGCCAACTTGCCGTGGGTCGCCTCCAGTACCTGGTCGAGGATTTCCTCGGGCTCCATGTCTTTCAGGAGGTAGCCGTCCGCCCCGGCGCGGATGCAGGAGACGACGTCGGCATTGTTGTCGGAGACGGTCAGCATCACGATGCGGGAGGTGACATCCGCGGCCCGCATGGCACGCAGCGTGTCAAGGCCGTCCATCCCGCGCATATTCAGGTCGAGCAGGATGATATCGGGATCGTGTTCCCGGGCCTGCTCCAGGGCCTCTTCACCACTGCTGGCCTCCGCCACGAGCTCCAGGCCGGGCTCCATTGCGAACAACTGCTTCAGGCCTTTGCGAAAAAGGGGGTGGTCATCAACCATCATGATGGTTGCAGGTTGGGACATGGTGGACCTGCCGTTGTCGTGCCGGTTGTATTAAATGTGAGCGGCTACTTTAGCACAGGCCCCCGGGGCGGGGAGTACCCCCAAAGGGGTAGCTCTGGCCCAGAACGGGAAAAGTGGTTACTTACTGATGGTAATTGAGAGCGGGGCTGCAGGGGACCATAGTGCATGGCGAATCAGTAAAACCAGATCAGGAGAGGCCGCCGTGTCAGATATATACGAATGGACTCCAGAAGACAGTGGATTCTGGCAGTCCAAAGGAAAGAAGATTGCGAATCGCAATCTATGGATATCCATCCCCAGCCTGCTGTGCGGCTTCGCCGTGTGGCTCTACTGGGGAATCATCACCGTCCAGATGCTCAACCTTGGGTTCCCCTTCGCGAAGGCTGACCTCTTTACCCTGATGGCAATCGCCGGCCTGACCGGGGCGACGCTGCGTATTCCCAGCAGCTTCTTCATTCGCCTGTTCGGTGGGCGCAACGCCATCGTATTTACCACTGCGCTGCTGATGATCCCCGCCCTGGGGACGGGCCTCGCGCTGCAGAGCAAGGAAACCCCGCTGTGGGTGTTCCAGCTGCTGGCACTGCTGTCCGGTATCGGCGGGGGTAACTTTGCCTCTTCCATGTCCAATATCAGCTTTTTCTTCCCCAAGGAGAAGCAGGGGTTGGCGCTGGGCCTGAACGCGGGCCTGGGTAACTTCGGCGTCACCAGCATGCAGATCCTGGTGCCCCTGTTCATGACTTTCGGCGCCTTCGGTGCCGCCGGCGGGGATCCCATGGTGCTGGTCAGTGGCTCCGGCTCCCTCATCGGCAAGATCCCGGCCGGTTCCGAGGCCTGGATCCAGAATGCCGGCTTTGTATGGCTGCTGTTCCTGGTGCCGCTGGCCATCGTCGGCTGGTTCGGCATGAACAACCTGCGCACCGAGGAGATTACCCCGGACGTGGGCAGCCCGCTGTCAGCCATGGCCAAGATGACCCTGATGCTGGGTATCGGTTTCCTCACCGCGGTGGTGGGCCTGTGGCTGCTGCTGCCGGAGGCTGCCAACGGTTCCGGCTGGGGCGTGCCCAAGGAAATCGTGTTGGTAATGGTGATTGCCGCTACCGTCTTCGGCCTGAAGATGCTGCCGGGCGATATCAGGACCAGCCTCAACCGGCAGTACCGCATTTTCAACAACCGCCACACCTGGGTGATGAGCGTCATTTACACCATGACTTTCGGCAGCTTCATCGGCTTTGCCGCGGCATTCCCGCTGGCCATCAAGGTGATCTTCGGTTACAGCCACGTGATGGTCGACGGTGTGATGACTCACGACACCATCAACCCGAATGGTCCCAGCGCCCTGATGTACGCCTGGATGGGTCCTTTTATCGGTGCCCTGATTCGTCCGGTGGGAGGCTGGATCTCCGACCGCGTCGGCGGCGCCCTGGTTACCCAGGTCTGTGCGGCTATCATGGTGGCGAGTGCGCTGGGTGTGGCCTACTACATGAAGGCAGCCTACGGGTCTGCGACCCCGGAAGAGTTCTTCGTACCATTCTTCCTGCTGTTCCTGGTGCTTTTCGGCGCCACCGGGATTGGCAACGGTTCAACCTTCCGCACTATTGCCATGGTATTTCCCCGCGAACAGGCCGGTCCGGTGCTTGGCTGGACTTCTGCGGTGGCCGCTTACGGTGCCTTCTATATCCCGAAAGTCTTCGGTGAGCAGATCAAGGCCACCACACCGGAATACGCGCTGGCAGGCTTCGCCATCTTCTACGCCGTATGCATGGTGATTAACTACTGGTTCTACTTGCGTAAGAATGGGGAGTTCTACAACCCCTGACCCGGATAGGCCCGCGTTAACTCGCACCGCTTGGGGAGGCTTCGCCTCCCCCTTTCTGTTTTGAGGAGTAGTAACTTGATACCAATAGTCGACCGTTCGCGAATCGAAGCCCTGGCGCCCATCTGGCGCATGCCCTTCCGGCCATTTTTCTGGGGGGCGGCCGCCTGGAGCCTGCTCACCCTGCTGGCCTGGCAGGCCCAATTGTCGGGGTGGGGATTACCGGTGCTGCGGGGCGGCGTTACCTGGCATGCCCACGAGATGCTGTTCGGGTTCGCGGCGGCGGTAGTGGTGGGCTTCCTGGGTACGGCCATGCAGACCTGGACCGGTATTCCCTCGCCGCACGGCAGGCAGCTGCAGCTGCTGGTCGGCCTGTGGCTGCTGGCGCGAATCGGCTACCTGTTCGCCGCGGTGCCTCTGTGGCTGCCGCTGGTGGCGGAGGCCGGGTTTTTCCTGCTGGCGGCGGTGCTATTGGGCAGGCGGGTGCTGGTGGCCAGGCAGTGGCGCAACGCTTTCGTGCTGCCGGCGCTGCTCGCACTGGCCGGGCTGGCGCTGTACCACTGGCTGGCGCCCGCACGCCAGGGCCATGCCGCGCTGCTGACTCTGTTGCTGATGACCGGCCTGATACTGGTTATCGGTGGCCGCGTGATTCCCTTCTTCACCGCGCGACGCTTCCACCTGGCGCAGCGCGACAAGCTGGCGGCAGTCGAGTACGGGACACACGGGGTGCTGGTCGCGCTGTTGCTGGCCTTTGCGTTTGAGCTGCCCCGGGCAGTACTGGCGCTGCTCGCATTTACCCTGGGGGCGCTGCAGTTGGTGCGCACCATGCGCTGGCACCCTACTGTCATCTGGCGCGAGCCGCTGGTGTGGTCCCTGCACATCAGTTACTGGTTCGTGATCCTGGGTCTTTTCCTGCTGGCGTGTTGGTGGAGTGGAATCGCGCCAGCCTGGCGCAGCGGCGCCGTGCACGCACTGGCGGTAGGCGGCATCGGTGGACTGATACTGGCGATGATCAGTCGCGTGAGCCTGGGCCACACCGGCCGGCTCCTGGCCGTACCGTCATTAATGCCGCTGGCATTCGCGGCACTGGCGTTCTCGGCGTTAGCCCGGGTCTTCTGGGCGCCGGCAGCGGCCGGCTTCCTGGCCGCGGTGGCGGCCTGGGTAGTGGGTTACGGGCTGTTCCTTGTCTACTACACGCCGGTACTGTTCCGCGCGCGCCCCGACGGGCATCCGGGTTGAGGGAAGCGGGGCGATTGTCCCGTTGCCCGGATCCACCCCGGGCGTTCCACGCCGGGCCTTCAGTCCGGCTGGATCAGGCCATTCTTCGCGATGGCTGCATGGATTTTCCGGCAGCGCTTGCCGAGCGCGCTGACATCCCCGAGTGTGGGAACCTCCTCCTGATCGAGGCGCTCTGTCCAGTCGAACAGCTCCCCGTCGATAAACTCCAGCAGCTTCTTGGGGCATCCCTGGCAGGGGCCGGCGCACAGCTGGGCCGCCGGCAGGTGAAAGGGCAGGGCGCGACGGGCCTCACTGATAATGGCACGCATGGCGGTCGCGGTATCCGGCTTGCGTGAGCTTTCCATCACCCCATCCTTCCGGCGACCGTGGCCTCAGATGAACGGCAGCGGTGACTTGCTGATCGCCACCGACACCATGTAGGCGAAAGCCATGCTCGCGCCCGCTGCTCCCAGCAAACGTTCACTGCCGTTGCGGGCAAGGCGCATGGTGACGACGCCCAGCAGTATATAAGCGAGCAGCCCGCCGAGCTTGGCGAGCAGCCATGGCTGTTGCAGCGGGTACCACTGCAGGCGTTGCAACAGGAAGAGCGCGGAGACCAGCAGGGCGGTATCCACCAGGTGGGGAAGTAACCGGGCGAGCCGGCCCCGCGCCCATCCCGCGCCGGCGAGCTGGCCACCGGTGCGCAGCATGAATCCGCTGAAGGACAGCATTGCGAGGGTCATGTGCAGGGTCTTCAGGGTGGTATAGAGCATTGCGTGATCACGCCTCCTGCCAGATGACTTCCCGGTTGCGGGCGTAGTCGGGCACAAATGTAAAGGAAACCTCGGTACCGCCGGTGTCGCGCCGCCGGATCGTCAGCTCCCCATCCAGGTTGCTGGCCCGTTCCTGCATGATCGACATGCCGAAGTGATTACGTTTCTCCGGGGCGTCGCTGATACCTATCCCGTTATCGCGGATCCGCACCTCCAGGCTGTGGTTGTCCCCCTGGAGCAGGCTGATTTCCACGCGGTCGCCCTGGGAGTGGTAGACCGCGTTCTGCGACGCCTCGCGCACCAGCTGCAGGAGGTGGATTTCCTCATGCGGGGTGAGCGGGATCTCATCGAGGCGGTAATCCAGCAGGATGCTCAATTGGGGATGCTGTTCCCGGTAGGAGAGTATGGTTTGCTCCAGGATGCCCCGCAGGCCACCCTGGCCGATCTGCAACCGGAAGGTCGTGAGCAGTTCCCGCAACTGCCGATAAGAGGAGTCCAGCCCCTGCTTCAGCTCGGCGATGATTTCCTGCACCTGTTCCCGGTCGACCTGCTCGCCGCGGTTGGCGCGGGTGAGGCGGGTAACCTGGATCTTCAGGTAGGAGAGGGACTGGGCCAGTGAATCGTGCAACTCGCGCGCAATGATGGCGCGCTCGTCCATCAACGCGACGCGGCGCTCCTGGGCCTCGCGCTCATTGATGGCGATGGCGGCGGTAACGCTGTCGGCAAAGGTGGCCAGGCGCTGCTGCTGTTCCTCATCCAGCTCTTTCTCCTGCGGGAGGCTGCACACCAGTACGCCGTAATTGCGCTTGTCCACCTCCAGTGGGAAGCGGTAGGTGCGCTGGTCACCCTCTACCGTCGAGCCGCAGGTGCTGACGCAGACCTGGCAGTCGCCGGGGTCGCAGTGACTGTTGCCGAAACCGCGCACCAGGTGTTCGTAGGGCGCTTCGCCTTCTGGGGTCATCAGGCACAGGTCGAGGTTTTCCAGGTCGGCCAGTCGCGAGAACTCGGACAGCCACTGCTCCAGCTCGGCGCCTTGCAGCGGCCCTTCGCCAATCCGGCGCGCCAGGCGATACTGGAAGTCCAGGGCCTCGTGACTCTTCTGCAGCTGGGCGGTCTTCAGCTGCACGCGACGCTCGAGGTCGCGGTGGGTCGCGTGGATCTCGTCGCTCATGTAATTGATTGTCCGCGCGAGCACCCCGAGTTCATCCTCGCTGTCGATATCGAGCGGGGAAAGGTCAAAGTTACCCTGCGCGATGCCCATTGAACGGTCGGTCAATTGCTGTAGAGGCTGCTCCACGGAGCGATGCAGGATATACAGCGAGAGGTAAACCAGCAGCACGGTGGCGAACAGGGACGCCAGCTGTACCACGCGCAGCAGCCGGATCTTCGTTTCCGCGATCTGCTGGTACTCTGACACCAGCGCGTCCACTTCGCCGATAAAGGGCTCGAGCCGCGTGGCCAGCTGGAGAGAGTTCATGGGAGTCTGCCCGGCGGCCACCGACTCCACCAGCGGGCGGATTTCCTGCTGCCAGTGGTTGAGTACACCTGTATAGCGCGCGGCCGCGCTGCTGGTGTCGTCCGCGACGAAATCGGAGATATCCAGTACCTGCCGCAGGCGGTGTGCCACCTGGTCGGCTACCTGGCGGGTGGCCTCCCGGTCGCCGGCGGGCGCGGTAGCAGCCAGCCGATAGTTCATGGCGCGCAGTGAGCCCGCCAGGTTGACCGCGGCCGCGTCGTTCTCGGCGGCATCGGAAATGACGTAGGACGCGACCATGGAACTGAGCGCGACCAGCACGGTAAGCAGCATCAGGGTGCCGATGCGGTAAACGATGGACTGGCGGATTCGGTTGAGCATGTCTGGCTATCTGTCGGTCGATTGGGCCCCGGGGCCTATTATGCCCCTGCCGCGCAGGCGTTTTTGGTAGTACCACCAAAGAGCGCCATTGTTGCATATTTTTTGATCAGCTTCCTGCGGTTCTCCCGCGGGCCCCGTCTTTGTTCGCTTTCAGCCGCACCTTACCCGCCCGCCGACCCCGGTTCCCTACCCATTCGTGGGTAGATCCCCCCCTTTCTACCCCTTTTGGGGCAGGTGATCGCCCGGAAGCCGGCTTTTATATTCCCGCTAACCCGATGGTTTAACCGCATTTTTATGCCCTGGGAGAAACGCATGAGCCATTTCCTGGACCGACTGAAATACTTCAAGAAGAACAAGGAACCCTTTGCCAACGGGCACGGGGAAAAGACCGATGATGACCGCAGCTGGGAAGATGGCTACCGTCGCCGCTGGCAGTTCGACAAGATTGTCCGCTCCACGCACGGCGTCAACTGCACCGGCTCCTGCAGCTGGAAAATCTACGTAAAAGACGGGCTGGTCACCTGGGAGACCCAGCAGACCGACTATCCGCGCACCCGCCCGGACCTTCCCAACCACGAGCCGCGGGGCTGCCCGCGTGGTGCCAGCTATTCCTGGTACATGTACTCGGCCAACCGGCTCAAGTACCCCAAGATCCGCAAGCGTCTGGTGAAGCTGTGGCGCGAGGCCAGGCTCAAGCACAGCGACCCGGTTGAGGCCTGGGCCAGCATCGTCGAGGACCCGGCCAGGGCCAGGTCCTACAAGGAGCGCCGCGGCATGGGCGGCTTCGTGCGTATCAAGTGGGACGAGGTCAACGAGCTGATCGCCGCCGCCAACGTCTACACCACCAAGCAGTACGGTCCCGACCGCGTCACCGGCTTCTCGCCGATCCCGGCCATGTCCATGGTCTCCTACGCCGCCGGCGCCCGCTACCTGTCCCTGATCGGTGGTAACTGCCTGAGTTTCTACGACTGGTACTGTGACCTGCCGCCGGCCTCCCCCCAGATCTGGGGGGAGCAGACCGACGTTCCGGAGTCCGCGGACTGGTACAACTCCAATTACCTGATCGTGTGGGGCTCCAACGTCCCGCAGACCCGTACGCCGGACGCCCACTTCCTGAGCGAAGTGCGCTACAAGGGCGCCAAGACCTGCGTCATCACCTCCGATTACTCCGAGTGCTCCAAGTTCGGCGACACCTGGCTGGCACCGCGCCAGGGTACCGATGCCGCACTGGCGATGGCCTTCGGTCACGTGATCCTGAAGGAATTCCACGTGGACAAGCCCAGCGCCTACTTCACCGAGTATGTGCGCACCACCAGCGACATGCCGATGCTGGTCACCCTCGAGGAGCAGGACGGCCGCCTGGTGCAGGGGCGCTTCCTGCGCGCGTCGGACCTGGCCGACAACCTGGGCCAGGACAACAACCCGGAATGGAAGACCATCGCTATCAACCACGACGGGCAGCTGGTCTCCCCGCAGGGCTCCATCGGCTATCGCTGGGGCGAGCAGGGCAAGTGGAATATCGAGCAGCGCGACGGCAAGAGCGGCGAGGAGCTGCAGCTGATGCTGAGCCTCAAGGAGGCTGCGGACGAGGTCGCCCAGGTGGCCTTCCCCTATTTTGGCGGCCAGACTCACGAGTACGACTACTTCCAGCACACCGACCACAGCGACGTGATCGAGCGCAAGGTGCCGGTCAGGCTGGTTACCGGCAAGGACGGTGAGACCCTGCGCGTGGCCAGCGTCTACGACCTGACCCTGGCCAACTACGGCGTCGAGCACGGCCTGGACGACCCCAACTGTGCCCACAGCTACGAGGACGACAAGCCTTACACCCCGGCCTGGCAGGAGAAGATCACCGGCTGCCGCCCGCAGGACGTCATCCGCGTGGCCCGCGAGTTCGCCTCCACCGCCGACAAGAGCCGCGGCCGTTCCATGGTGATTGTCGGTGCCGCGCTGAACCACTGGTACCACATGGACATGAACTACCGTGGCCTCATCAACATGCTGATGATGTGTGGCTGTATCGGCCAGAGTGGCGGTGGCTGGGCCCACTACGTGGGCCAGGAAAAACTGCGCCCGCAGACCGGCTGGACGCCGCTGGCGTTCGCCCTCGACTGGCAGCGCCCGCCGCGCCACATGAACGGTACCTCCTTCTTCTACAACCACTCCAACCAGTGGCGCTACGAAAAGCTGGAGATGGAAGAGGTGGTCTCGCCGCTGGCCGACAAGAGCAAGTGGCAGGCCTCCATCATCGACTACAACAGCCGTGCCGAGCGCATGGGCTGGCTGCCGTCCGCGCCGCAGCTGGGTATTAACCCGCTGCAGCTCACCAGGGACGCCGCCGCCGCGGGTATGGACCCGAAAGACTACGCGGTGCAGCAGCTGAAGAGCGGCGAACTGAAGTTCGCCAACCAGGACCCGGACAACCCCCAGAACTACCCGCGCAACATGTTTATCTGGCGCTCGAACCTGCTGGGTTCTTCCGGCAAGGGCCACGAGTACATGCTGCGCCACCTGCTGGGCACCAGGCATGGCTTGATGGGCAAGGACCTGGGCGAGGCCGGCGGCAAGAAACCGGAGGACATCACCTGGCATGACCAGCCCAGCGAGGGCAAGGTCGACCTGCTGGTAACGCTGGACTTCCGCATGTCCACCACCTGCCTCTACTCGGACATCGTCCTACCGACCGCCACCTGGTACGAGAAGGACGACATGAACACGTCCGACATGCACCCGTTCATCCACCCGCTCACCAAGGCGGTGGACCCGGCCTGGGAGGCACGTAGCGACTGGGACATCTTCAAGGGTGTGGCGAAGAAATTCTCCGAGCTCACCGACGGCCACCTGGGGGTGGAAACCGACCTGGTGACCCTGCCGATCCACCACGATACGCCCACCGAAATCGCGCAGCCGTTTGGCGTGAAGGCCTGGTGGAAGGGTGAGTGCGACCTGGTGCCCGGGGTCACCGCGCCCAGCATGATCCCGGTGGAGCGCGACTATCCCAATACCTACAACCGCTTTACCTCCATCGGCCCGCTGCTGGAGAAACTCGGCAACGGCGGCAAGGGCATCAGCTGGAATACCGAAGTGGAAGTGGACTTCCTCAAGAAGCTCAACCGCACCTGGACCGAGGACAGCGCGCGCAACGGCCGCGCCCGTATCGACAGCGCGGTGGACGCCGCGGAAATGATCCTGTCGCTGGCGCCGGAAACCAACGGCCAGGTGGCGGTGAAGGCCTGGGAGGCGCTGGGCAAGGTGACCGGGCGCGACCATACGCACCTGGCCAAGCCGAAGGAAGACGAGAAGATCCGCTTCAACGACATCGTTGCGCAACCGCGCAAGATCATCTCCTCGCCGACCTGGTCGGGCCTTGAGGACGAGCACGTCAGCTACAACGCCGGCTATACCAACGTCCACGAGCTGATCCCCTGGCGCACCATCACCGGCCGCCAGCAGTTCTACCAGGATCACGAGTGGATGCGTGATTTCGGCGAGAACATGTGCGTGTACAAGCCGCCGATCAACCTGAAGACAGTGCAGCCAGTACTGAACCAGAAGCCCAATGGCAACAAGGAGATCCTGTTGAACTGGATTACCCCGCACCAGAAGTGGGGTATCCACAGCACCTACTCCGACAACCTGCTGATGCTCACCCTGTCCCGCGGCGGGCCGATTGTCTGGATGAGCGAAACCGATGCGAAGCTCGCGGGTGTCGAGGACAACGACTGGATCGAGATCTTCAACGTCAACGGTGCCATCGCGGCCCGGGCGGTGGTGTCCCAGCGGGTACCCGACGGCATGGCGATGATGTACCACGCCCAGGAGCGCATCGTGAATACCCCCGGGGCGGAGACCACCGGTACCCGCGGCGGTATCCACAACTCTGTGACCCGCGCGGTAATGAAGCCGACCCATATGATCGGCGGCTACGCCCAGCAGTCCTACGGGTTCAACTACTACGGCACCGTGGGCTGTAACCGCGACGAGTTTGTAATCGTAAGAAAGATGAACAAAGTGGACTGGCTCGACGGAGAAGAAGTGAAAGAGCCGGTAGCACAAGAGGAGGCCGTGCAATGAAAGTAAGAGCCCAGATCGGCATGGTGCTGAACCTCGATAAGTGTATCGGCTGCCATACCTGTTCCGTGACCTGCAAGAACGTGTGGACCTCCCGCGAGGGGGTGGAGTACGCATGGTTCAATAATGTCGAGACCAAGCCCGGTGTCGGCTACCCGAAGGAGTGGGAGAACCAGGACAAGTGGAATGGTGGCTGGACGCGCAAGAAAAACGGCAAGCTGCAGCCAAGGATCGGCGGCAAGCACCGGGTGCTGGCAAACATCTTCGGCAACCCGGACATGCCGGAGATCGACGACTACTACGAGCCGTTCGATTTCGACTACCAGACCCTGCACAAGGCGCCGGAACAGAAGCATCAACCAGTTGCCCGCCCGCGCTCGCTGATCAGCGGCGAGCGCATGGAGAAAATCGAGTGGGGCCCGAACTGGGAGGAAATCCTGGGCACCGAGTTTGACAAGCGCCGCAAGGACAAGAACTTCGAGGAGGTCCAGGCGGACATCTACGGTGAGTTCGAAAACACCTTCATGATGTACCTGCCGCGCCTGTGCGAGCACTGCCTAAACCCGGCCTGTGTGGCGTCCTGCCCCAGCGGTGCCATCTACAAGCGCGAGGAAGACGGCATCGTGCTGATCGACCAGGACAAGTGCCGCGGCTGGCGGATGTGTGTGTCCGGCTGTCCCTACAAGAAGATCTACTACAACTGGAAAACCGGTAAATCGGAGAAGTGTATTTTCTGCTACCCGCGCATCGAGGCGGGCCAGCCGACCATCTGCTCCGAGACCTGCGTTGGCCGGATCCGTTACCTGGGCGTGCTGCTCTACGACGCCGACCGCATCGAGGAAGCGGCGTCGGTGGAGGACGACAAGGCCCTGTACCAGGCCCAGTGCGACATCTTCCTGGACCCGAGCGATCCCGCAGTGCAGGAGGCCGCCCGCGCCGAAGGTATCCCGCAAGCGTGGATCGATGCTGCCCAACAGTCGCCGGTGTACAAGATGGCAATCGACTGGCAGATCGCCCTGCCGCTGCATCCCGAGTATCGCACCCTGCCGATGGTCTGGTATGTGCCGCCGCTGTCGCCGATCCAGAACGCAGTGCAGGCGGGCGACGTGGAAACCGTGACCGTGGGGCGCAACGCCGAGATCCCGGACCTGTCCACCCTGCGCATTCCGCTGAAGTACCTGGCGAACCTGCTCACCGCGGGCGACGAGGCACCGGTGGCGCGCGCGCTGGAGCGCATGATCGTCATGCGCGCCTACATGCGCGGCATCCACGTGGACGGTGTCCAGGATCGCGAGCTGCTGGAAGAGGCCGGGCTGTCGGTACAGCAGGTGGAGGACATGTACCGCTACCTGGCGCTGGCCAACTACGAGGACCGTTTCGTGGTGCCCAGCAGCCACAAGGCCTACGCCGAAAATGCCTACGACATGAAATCCTCCTGCGGCTTCAGCTTCGGCAACGGCTGCGGTACCGGTAACGACAGCACCAATATATTCGGTGGCAAGAAACAGACAGTACGCCAGGTGATCCCGGCGCAAGAGGTGGATTAACTCAGGCGAAAAAAGCAGTAAAGCCCGGCGCGGAGCCGGGCCTGACCCCCACAGAGCCTGATGCGAGAAAACTTATGAA
Source organism: Microbulbifer sp. YPW16 (assembly GCF_021290385.1). Classification (GTDB taxonomy): domain Bacteria; phylum Pseudomonadota; class Gammaproteobacteria; order Pseudomonadales; family Cellvibrionaceae; genus Microbulbifer; species Microbulbifer zhoushanensis. The sequence continues at coordinate 1,411,758 of NZ_CP089928.1, read as the reverse complement.
AACCCTGAACCTGATTTCACGCCTGCTCGACTATCCCGCGGACGAGCTGGTGGCAAACCTGGACGAGCTGACCCGCTGGGTAGCGGAGTCCTCCGATATCGATACGGCCCTGCGCGACAAGCTGGTGGCCTTCATTTCCTATTTTGAACGTATGGATGCCCTGGACTGGCAGTCGGAATACGACGGGCTGTTCGAGCGGGGCCGGCAGGTATCCCTGCACCTGTTCGAGCATGTGCACGGCGAGTCCCGGGATCGCGGCCAGGCGATGGTTGACCTGATGGCCCGCTACCGCAGTGCCGGGCTGGCCCTGAACGAGCGTGAGCTGCCCGACTACCTGCCCACCTACCTGGAATTCTGCGCGACCCAGGGAGAGGCGGCGACCGAATGGCTGGCGGAAGTCTCCCATGTGCTGGCGCTGCTCGCCGCGCGCCTGCGGGAAAAAGACAGTCCCTACCACCTGCTGATGGATGCTTTGTTGCAGTTGTCCGGAGTCGAGGTGGATGTGCCGGCATTGCAGCAGCGCATCGCCGGTGAGGAGCCCGACGACACGCCCGAGGCCCTGGACAAGATCTGGGAGGAAGAGGCTGTTTCCTTCTCCGGCACCCAGGGTAGTGCCTGTGACCAGCTCACCATGCGCCCCAGCGAAACCCAGCGCCGGGACGGCCAGCCACTCAACTGGGTCAACGCGGCAGAACAGCCGGCCCCGCAGCACCGCGCTTCTATGGAGTAAGATGATGGACTACCTGAATACACTACTCTTCGGCATCTATCCCTTTATCGCCCTGACCGTGTTCGTGGTGGGCAGCCTTATCCGCTATGACCGCGACCAGTACACCTGGCGCACGGGCTCCAGCCAGCTGCTGGAAAAGAAACAGCTGCGCGTCGGCAGTTACCTCTTCCACATCGGTGTGATCGCAATCCTCGCGGGCCACTTCGTGGGCCTGCTCACGCCCAAGTGGGTCTGGCACGCAGTTGGCGTCTCCGCGGCCACCAAGCAGCTGATGGCCATGAGCATCGGTGGCCTGTTCGGCGTCATCTGCTTTATCGGCCTGACCATCCTGGTGAAGCGCCGCCTGACCAACCCGCGTATCCGGGCTACCACCTCGCGCATGGACCTGACCATCCTGCTGATGCTCTATGCACAACTGATCCTGGGGTTGATCAGCATCGTGGTCTCCACCGGCCACCTGGACGGTGCAGAAATGCTCAAGCTGATGACCTGGGCGCAGTCCATCGTGACTCTTGACGGTACCACCGCGGCAGCGGCCATTGCCAATGTGCACATCATCTTCAAGCTGCACATCTTCCTCGGCATGACCCTGTTCCTGCTGTTCCCCTTCAGCCGCCTGGTGCATGTGTGGAGCGTGCCGGTGCAATACTTCCGCCGCAACTACCAGGTGGTGCGCGCGCGTCCCACCAGGGAGGTCTGAGTGATCGCCGGGGTTGCGCATGACGCAGTCCCGGTGCTGCCAGGCATGCGGGGGGCGCCCGCCGTTGCTGGTGCCGCGACTATTGCTGTGAAAAGGAGTGAGGCATTGACTGCCAGTAACTCTCTTGCAAGTTCCACCGCAAGCACCGGATACCGTCAACAGTGACACCGAGCTGGGCCTGACCGCGAAGAACAAACTTGATGCCGTGGATCGTTGCCGGATTCCTGCCGGCACTGGGAGCGGCCATCGACAATGGTGCCGATGCTGTCTATATCGGTTTTCGCGATGAAGCCAGCGCGCCGCAACAATCCAGGCGCTCATTACCCGGGCGCAAAAAAAGTACAGTTACAACGGACTCTTACAGGAGGTCCAGATGAGCAACTTGCTGACATCGGACAAGCAGGGCGACACCGAGCTTTTTCTCGCCCCGGTGACGGTCAATGGAATGGAAATCCCGCGCGAGCAGATTTATGCGGAGATGCAATATCACCCGGCGCCCACACCCCGCGAGGCTGCTTATGCCGCGGCACGCTCGCTGGTGATCGGCCAGCTGCTGCGCGAGGCGGCAGTGGAGCGCGGCCTGTGTGAGGCAGATGTCGAAATCAACAGTGAGGCGTTCGATAAAGCGGTGGGGCAGCTCGTCGCGGGCGACATGGACGTGCCGGCGCCTACAGAAGAGGCCTGCCGTGCCTTCTTCGAGGAGAACCGGCAAAGGTTCCGCTCAGAGCCGCTGGCCGAAGTCCGCCATATCCTGCTGGCCGCGGATCCCGACGACGAAGCGGCGCGGGAACAGGCGCGGGCTTCGGCAGCCGACCTGCTGCGCCAGGTGCAGGAATCCAGCGACCCGCTGGTGACCTTTGCCGACCTGGCGAAGGCTGCATCGGAGTGCTCCTCCAGCGAATCGGGCGGCAGCCTGGGGCAGGTAAGCCGCGGCGATACCGTGGCACCTTTCGAGGAAGCGGTTTTCCGCCAGGGGCAGGGCCTGGTGCAGGAACCGGTGGAAACCGAGTATGGCCTGCACCTCATCTATGTGGAACACAGCGAGCCGGGCCGTCCCCTCGAGTTCGATTATGTCGCTGACAGGATCAGCGATTTCCTGCAGGAGCGCGCGCGCCGGGCCAATACTGGCGCCTACCTGCAGCAGCTGGTGGCCTCTGCTGAGATCGGCGGCATCGACCTGCTGGACGGGAGGGCAGCCTGAGATGGCAGAGATAGAGCAGATATTCCGCCAGAACCGTGCCTGGGCAAGTGATCGCACCGAAGAGGACCCGGAGTTTTTCCTGCGCCTCAGCCGCCAGCAGACACCGAAGTACCTGTGGATTGGTTGCTCTGATTCGCGCGTGCCCGCCAACGAGATCGTCGGCATGGCGCCGGGCGAGCTGTTTGTGCATCGCAATATCGCCAACGTGGTGGTGCACACGGACTTCAACTGCCTGTCGGTGTTGCAGTACGCGGTGGAGGTGCTGAAGGTGGAACACGTGGTGGTCTGCGGCCACTACTGCTGCGGCGGTGTACAGGCTGCTCTCGGGCACAGCGAATGCGGGCTGGTGGATAACTGGCTGAGACATATCAAGGATGTCTACGCAATGCACCGCCAGGAACTGGAGGGGCTCGACGAGGCGGCGCGCACGGCGCGGCTGTGTGAGCTGAACGTCAGGGCGCAGGTGCAGAACCTGGCCCGGACCAAGATCGTCCAGCACGCCTGGGAGCGGGGCCAGAAACTGAGCCTGCACGGCTGGATCTACGATATTCGCGACGGTCTGATCCGCGACCTGGGGGTGCGCATGGACGACCGCAGCCTGATTCCCGAAATTTACCATTTCGCCATCGCGTCGGAGGAGACCGGCGCGCCGGCCTGAGGAGAAGTGCATGCAGGCAACGGATATCGCCGTGGTTGGTGCCGGGCCGGCGGCCCTGGCCTTTGCCGCGTTCCTCGCCCACAGTGGCTACCGGCTGACACTGGTTGAGCGCCAGTCCCGTACCTCGCTGGCAGAACCTGCCGACGATGGCCGGGAGATCGCCCTCACACACAAGTCGGTGCGCCTGCTACAAAAGCTGGGCGCCTGGCAGCGGCTGCGCAAGGAGGAGATCAGCGAGTTGGCTGAGGCACAGGTGGTCAGCGGCACCTCGCCCTACTGCCTGCAGTTTGACGACCGTGGGCGGGGACCGCTGGGGTACATAGTGGCGAATGCAGCCATCCGGCGCGTGCTGTATGAAGTGGTGGCGCAGCAGGCCAATGTCCGGTGGCAGGATTGCACCACGGTAAGCGGTCTCGGGCTGAAAGGCGGTTACCGTGAAGTTACGCTCAGCGACGGCGACTCCCTGCAGGTGCCGCTGGTGGTGGCGGCCGACAGCCGTTTCTCGGAAACCCGCCGCATGGCCGGTATCGGCGCGGATATGCGGGACTTCGGTCGCTCGGCGATCGTTGGCCGCGTGCGCATCGGCGAACCCCATAAAGGTGTTGCGCGTGAGTGCTTCCGGTACGGCTCCACGCTGGCGCTGTTGCCACTCGCCGATCCGCAAGTCTCGTCGGCGGTGGTGACGGTGCCGTCGAGTCGCAGTAATGAATTGATGGGGTTGTCAGAGTGCGGCTTCGCCGCACATGTGGCGCGGGAGGCCGGGTTCGCACCGGGCGCAGTAAAATGCGAGGGCGAGAGGCACTGTTACCCGCTGGTGGCGGTGTACTCGCAACAATTCTGCGCCGAGCGGTTTGCGCTGATTGGCGATGCCGCTGTGGGTATGCATCCGGTTACCGCCCACGGTTTCAATCTCGGCCTGGCCAGCGCAGAGTCACTGGCGCGCCAGTTGCGCAGGGTAGCCAGTCTAGACTCCGACCAGGCCCTGCGGCGTGCGCTGGGCCGCTACCAGCTGGCGCACAGGCTCGAGTCATGGCCGGTATACGAGGGCACCAATCGCGTCGTCGGGCTCTTTACCGATGACCGCGCCCCGGCACGGCTGCTGCGCAAGGCTGTACTCCGGGTGAGTAATCACTTTACGCCGATCCGCCGGGCGGTCACCTGGCAGTTGACCCGCTAGATATTCCCGTCAATTGACGGCGGTAGTACCACCCCTGCCGTCACCGATAGTTTCCGGTTGCCAATACAGCAATGCAGCTGCCGGGAGCAATTAATTGCCCGGGAGCAGAAACACTCCCGGGCAGGTTTTGTCGCCGCTGGCGGTTCCCCGCTCAGTGGGGTAGGCGCAGCTCCTGGTCCAGGCAGCGTTCGGTATTGCAACCCTGCACCACCAGGTCGGAGATTCCCAGGTCGGCAAGCCTTCGCCTTACCTCATCGAGTTCGGCCTCACTGGTAAGCTGCGGGTGCCGGGTCAGGCGCACCTGCAGCGGGATGCCTGCCTCGGCGAGCAACCGCGCGCTGTCCCAGGAGGTGGCCCCGCTTTTTTCCACGCCGGTGATAGCGGGATAATTTTCAGGTAATGCCTTGATATCGAGGCCCACCCAGTCGAGATGCGGCAGCAGTCCCTGCAGTCGCCGCGGGTACATGCCGGCGGTGTGCAGCCCCACCTTGAACCCCAGCTCCCGCACCTGCGTCATCGCGCTTTCCAGTGCCCGCTGCGCGGTGGGCTCGCCGCCGGAAAACACCACGGCATCCAGCAGCCCGCTGCGCCCGCGAAGAAACGCCAGCAGTTTGCTCCAGCGATACGGCGTCGGCGCCCGGGCGGGCAGCAGCTCACTGTTGTGGCAGTAGCGGCAGCGCCACGGGCAGCCCTGGCAGAACACCACGGCTGCCAGGGCCCCCGGGTAGTCAATGGCGGTAAAGGGCGTAAAGCCACCGACCCGCAGGGACTCACTCACGGATTAATGGCCACTGTTGCAGTACCCGTTGCGGGTGTTTTCCCGTTGTCAGCGACGAAGTACTGGCGTTCGCGATGCTCCGACTGCTTGCCCGGATTCCAGAAGGACACCGGCCGGTGATAACCCATCACCCGGCTCCAGATTTCACAGGGGGTGCGTTCTTCATCGTTGAGCAGGTTGGTGTGGTCTTGCATGATAGCTCTCCTTTCTTTCTTCTCGGGTGTCACTGTCTCCAGTCTGCGGGGCCTGCTAACTACGCGGGCGTCCCGCACTGTTGCTTATCGCTCTGTTCATTCCCGCACTGTTTTTTCGCCAGCAGTTCCTCGTCACAGCGCGGGCAGAACGGGTGCTCGCCGCTCAGGTAGCCGTGTACCGGGCAGATCGAGAAAGTCGGTGTAACGGTGATGTAGGGCAGGCGGTAGTTCTCCAGCGCCCGCCGCACCAGCCGGCGGCAGCTGTCGGCGTCCGGCAGTTCCTCGCCCAGGTACAGGTGCAGCACGGTGCCGCCGGTATAACGCGACTGCAGTGACTCCTGCCGCGCGAGCGCCTCGAACGGGTCGTCGGTGAAGCCGACCGGCAATTGCGACGAGTTGGTGTAGTAGGGGGCTTCATCACTGCCGGCCTGGAGGATATCCGGGTAGCGCTTCCTGTCCTCGCGGGCGAAGCGGTAGGTGGTGCCCTCCGCCGGTGTCGCCTCCAGGTTATAGAGGTGGCCAGTCTGCTCCTGGAACTCGGTCATGCGCGCGCGGATATGGTCCAGCAGGCGCTCTGCCATGCGCTGGCCCTCTTCGCTGACGATGTTGTCGCGGTCGCCGGTGAAGTTACGCAGCATCTCGTTGATGCCATTCACGCCGATGGTGGAGAAGTGGTTGCGCAGGGTTCCCAGGTAGCGCTTGGAATAGGGGAAGAGGCCCGCGTCCATATGGCGCTGGATGACCTTGCGCTTGAGTTCCAGCGAGTTGCGCGCCAGCTCCAGCAGGCGGTCCAGGGCAGCCATCAGACCGGCTTCATCTCCGCGGTGCAGGTAGCCCAGCCGCGCGCAGTTGACCGTCACCACGCCGAGCGAGCCGGTCTGCTCGGCGGAGCCGAACAGGCCGTTGCCACGCTTGAGCAGCTCCCTCAGGTCGAGCTGCAGCCGGCAGCACATGGAGCGGACCATGTTCGGGCTCAGGTCGGAATTGATGAAATTCTGGAAGTAGGGCAGGCCGTAGCGCGCCGTCATGGCGAACAGCCGCTCGGCGTTCTCACTGTGCCAGGGGAAGTCCGGCGCGATGTTGTAGGTGGGGATGGGGAAGGTGAATACCCGGCCGCGCGCATCGCCGGTACTCATTACCTCGATATAGGCGCGGTTGACCAGGTCCATCTCTTCCTGCAGCTCACCGTAGGTAAACGGCATTTCCTCGCCGGCGATGACGGGCACCTGCTCGCGCAGGTCCTCCGGGCAGACCCAGTCGAAGGTGAGGTTGGTAAACGGCGTCTGCGTGCCCCAGCGGGACGGCACGTTGAGGTTGAAGATCAGTTCCTGCATACACTGGCGGACTTCTCTGTAGCCGAGCCCGTCCTTGCGGATAAAGGGCGCCAGGTAGGTGTCGAAAGAGCTGAATGCCTGTGCACCGGCCCACTCGTTCTGCAGCGTGCCGAGGAAGTTGACGATCTGCCCCACCGCGCTGGACAGATGTGCGGGCGGCCCGGACTCCACCTTGCCCGGCACGCCGTTGAGGCCTTCCTGCAGCAGCGTGCGCAGGGACCAGCCAGCGCAATAGCCGGCCAGCATGTCGAGGTCGTGGATATGGATATCACCATCCCGGTGCGCCGCACCGATTTCCGGGTCGTAGACGTGGTTGAGCCAGTAATTGGCGATCATCTTGCCGGCGCTGTTAAGGATCAGGCCACCCAGGGAATAGCCCTGGTTGGCATTGGCTGCCACGCGCCAGTCCTCGCGCTGCAGGTACTCGTCGACAGAGGCGCTGACATCCAGCAGGGTGCGGCGGTCCTCGCGCAACTGCTGATGGCGGCTCCGGTGGGCGATGTAGCCCCGGGCAGTATCCAGGTGGTTGTTGCTGATCAGTACCTGCTCGACGATATTCTGGATTTCCTCGATATCCAGCGGCGCGCTACCGTCACAGCGATGGCCAATCACCTTGCAAACCTGTGCCGTCAGCAGGTCGGCCTCGTCCGCGTCAAAGTCACTGCTTGCCTGCCCGGCCCGCAAAATGGCGCTGTGGATGCGGCGGCTATCGAACGCGGTGGAGCGGCCATCGCGCTTCCGCACCAGCAGGCCGGGCGGAATGCGGCCACTGGGCACGGCGCCGGCGGCGCTGGCTTCTGGGGTGACGGTTGTGGATGCGGACATGGGGCCTCCTGGCTGGTGAAGTTGTCGGTATGCCACCACGGTGGCTACCGAGCTAACTTGATTTTTATCATCTACATGTTGTGCCTGCGTTTTTGCTAGGCACAACATATGGTGTTCTATGTCTCGGTACAAGAGGAGCTGAGTGGCGGGGTGGCTGCACGGCTACTTACAGGCGAGGCCGTCTCTACCCCTTTCGGGGTAGTGGTAAGGCGGTCAATTCAACGGTTATTACGCTTTCTGTCTGCCCGGTGAACAAGCCGGGGAATATCTGTCCAGGGACCCACTACCCCTTCTGCCCGCGGCGGCCGGAATATAGCGGCCGGTCAATTGCCGGACGAAAACAGGGCGAGCAGTGCCAGCAGGGTGATGGCCCAGAGTCCGCACAGCAATTTCCAGAACATGGAGGCGTTCTGGCCCTGCTGATCGCTCGGGTCGTCCCGCAGGTAATCCGGGTTGGGGGTGCCCAGGTCGGTGATGAAGGCGTCCAGGGTGTGGTAGCGCTCCTCGAGATCGATGCTGCAGCCCCGTTCCAGTGTGCGATCGAACCAGATTGGCACCACGGGGTTAAACGTCGCCGCGGGGCGGTAACGCAGCTGCTCGTAATCGGCCAGCGAGCGGCACTCGTTGATGCCCTCGCCATAGGGCAGCTCCCCGGTGAACAACTCGTAGGCAATGGTGGCCAGCGCATAGATATCGCCCTGGATACCGGTGTTGCGCCCGAGAATATAGTGCGGGTCTGAATAAGAGGCGGTGCCCAGGGCGCCGGGATGTTCCAGCGGCCGGAAGACTTCGGCGCTGCCGGCAATATAGACCGAGCCGAAATCCACGATTTTTGCGCGCCCTGCACGGTCGAGCATGATGTTGGCGGGCTTCAGGTCCTGGTGAATGGTTTCCTGCTGGTGGAATGCAGCCAGTCCCGCGGCGACCTCGCGGATAATACGGAAGGCCTCGGCCGGTTTCGGAAAGCGGTTTTTCGTCATCCAGCTTTCCAGCGTGCGGCCGTCCACGTATTCCATCAGGTAGTAAAGGACTGTGCGCGGCCGCTGCTGGCGCTGAACTTCCACCACGTGATCGTTCTGGATCCGCAGGCCGATCCACTCCTCCTGGATGAAGCGGTCGATATAGTGGATGTCGTCCTCATAGTTGATCGAGGGCGTCTTCATCACCAGTGCCTCGCCGGAGGCGGTATCAGTCACCAGGTAGAGCTGGCTGCGCTGGGAGGAAAAGATTTCCCGCTCCACCCGGTAGCCGTCCAGGATCATGCCCGGCTCCAGCGGTGGCGGAAAAGGCAGCCGGGTGAGCTGGCGACTGTAGTCATCCAGTGTGGTTTCCGGCACCGACCTGACCCGCACGACCAACGCGGTGAGGTTATCGTCGCTGCCATTTTCCTCCGCGGCCCTGACCAGCGTCTCGGCCTTCTGCTGTTCGGTCAGGTCCGCGTTCGCGAGCAGTGTGCGGATAAACTCCGCATCCACAAAGTCGTGGACCCCGTCGCTGGTAATGAGGAAACAATCGCCACGCTCCAGTTCCACCCGCCCGTAATCCACCTGCAGGCCGGTATCCATGCCCAACGCCCGCGCCAGCATCCGGCGCCGATGGGACAGCACCACCGTGTGATCGCGGGTCAGGCACTTCAGCTGCTTCTGGCGCAGGTGGTAGATGCGGCTGTCACCGATATGGAAATAGTGCGCACTGCGGGATTTGAACACCACCGCCGAGAAAGTGCAGAGAAAGCCCTTTTCCTCCTGGGCAAACTCGTGGCTCTTGCGATAGAGCTTGCTGTTGATGGAGGCGAGGATTTTCTGCCCGGCATGGGCCGCGGACCAGGTATCGGGTGTACGGAAGTAATCCTCCACGAACTGCTGCGTCGCCGTGCTGCTGGCGAGGGCGCCTGCCTCGGCAGAACTCACGCCATCCGCGACGGCGGCCACCGCACCCAGGTACTGTTGCAGGTGCGGGCTGGCGGGCCAGTGAAAAACACCCGCATCCTCGTTCTGGGGCTTGGGTCCAGCAGTGCTACACAGGCCGGAAGACAGGACCGGGGCGCTGGAGACTTCCGCTGGCAATGGGGCGGTTGGTGCATTCATGTCTCTTTCCTGGCGGCCAGAAGGTTACTGTGCCGGGGTGGGGTGCCGGTGTCCAGACCGCAACTGCCAGCGGTCGGGACGGCTGTACCCCGGAGACAGGAAAACGGCCCGCAGGCCGCTTCCCTGTCCGGCAATTGCCCGGGTTATTCCACACTGATCAGCTGCACGGTGCCATCGGGCAGTACTTCCGCAATCTTGCCTTTAGGCTCGTCGAGGAAGGCGCAGGCAAAAAAGATCACCGCGGCTGCGCCAGCAATGACCAGGAAGAACTGGCTGTAGCTGACAAAGGACAGGACGGTAAGGAAGGTGACGGCCCCCACGTTACCATAGGCACCGGCCATCCCCGCGATCTGCCCGGTCATGCGGCGCTTCACCAGGGGCACGATGGCGAATACGGCACCCTCACCGGCCTGTACGAAGAAGGAGCACATCATGGTGGCCGCCACCGCGGCGGGAATCCACCAGCCACCGTGGATCTGGCTCAGCACCAGGTAGCCGACGGCCAGGCCGCCTACCAGGAACATCAGGCTGCGACGGCGGCCGATCTTGTCACTGAAATAGCCGCCGGTGGGCCGCGCCACAAGATTCATGAACGCGAAGCCGGAAGCCAGCAGGCCCGCCTTGACCGGGCTCAGGCCCTCGAACGTCTCGAGAAAAAACAGCGGCAGCATGGAGACCACCGCCAGTTCGGAGCCGAAGGTGACGAAGTAGGCCAGGTCGAGAATGGCCACCTGCTTGAAGCTGTATTTCTCCAGCTCCGGTACACCATCTTTAAGGTGTTCGCTGTTCACGTGCCAGATCATCCTGGTCTGCAGCGCAAACAGCACCGCCAGCAGTCCCCACATGGCATAAGTGGCCTGCTGGCTCAGCAGTGCCACCCCGGCGGGGGAGAGTTTATAGGCCAGCGCGCCCAGTGCCAGGTACATGGGCACGTTCATCAGCAGATAAAAGTAGAGGTCCCGCATACTGGTCACTTCTAGGCCACCGCTCTTTTTCGGCTTGAAGTAGGTAGAGCCTTTCGGTGTATTGCGGGCAATGTGGTAATAGATGAAGCCGTAAGTACCGGCGATTATCCCGGTCAGGCCCAGCGCGTAGCGCCAGCCGTCGTCACCGCCAAACAGTAGCGCGATAGTCGGCAGGCTCATAGCGCCGGCGGCGGAGCCGAAGTTGCCCCAGCCCCCATAGATGCCCTCGGCAAGGCCCACCTGCCTGGCGGGGAACCATTCACCCACCATGCGGATACCGATAACAAAACCGGCACCGACAAAGCCGAGCAGGAAGCGGAACAGTGCCAGTGATTCATAACTGTCTGCCGTGGCGAAACCGAGGCAGATCAGTGACGAGATTATCAGCAGGCCACTGTAAACATGCCGCGGCCCGAATTTGTCGACGAGCATGCCGATAATAATGCGGGCGGGAATCGTGAGTGCCACGTTAAGGATGAGCAGAGCCTTGACCTGCTGGCTGGAGAGGTCGAAGGCCTCCTTGATGAAGACCAACAACGGTGCGTGGGAGAACCACACCACGAAGCTCAGGAAAAACGCGAACCAGGTAATGTGCAGTGTTTTTATCTTGGGATCGCCCCAATTCAGTAGATTGAGGCCGCTCGATTCACTCATGGTTATATCTCCGGCGTGACGGGAATCGTTGGTTAAGTGGGTCTGGCCCCGATGGTATGGGAGTGGTGCCAGAGAGGAAGCGGACAAAGGGGGTAGGCACGCGGGAAAATCCGGGCAATTTTCCGATAACTTACCCCTATGGGTTAGGGCGTCTCGCCGGTAAACAACGCGAGCGGGCGCTGTTTTACCACCAAGGTGGTAGCAGTGCTTGCCTCTTCCATTTGCAGGATATTTTTGGAGGTAACACTGCGGATCGCCCCCCGGAAATACGCAGGCCGGGAAACAGTTGCCGTAAAATGGGGAAAACAACGGAGCCCGGTAATGCAATACTCACAGCAACTGGCGGGACGCGTACTTGTTCTCGCCACGGCCATGTTTGCGGCCAATTTCTCGGTATGGATCCTCTATGCCGTTCTCGGTGTCGAGTTGCGGGAGCAGTTCCAGCTCTCGGCGACCGAGTTCGGCGTGCTGCTTGCGGCCCCGATTTTCACCGGGGCGTTACTGAGGTTCCCGGCCGGGCTGCTGGTGGAGCGTTTTTCCGCAAAGAAACTGATCCTGGTCCAGATGCTGTTGCTGCTACCGGTGCTGGTCCTGCTGCCGACCATCAGCACTTTTCCGGGGCATCTGCTCGCCGGCCTGTGGCTGGGGATTTCCGGTGTCTCTTTCGTGCTGGGCATTCGCTATATCAATCCCTGGTTCGAGCGCAGGCAGCAGGGAACAGCCATGGGTATCTTTGGTGCCGGTAACGCCGGCGCGGCGATTACCCTGGCGCTGGCCCCGGCCATAGAGAGCTGGGCCGGGCGAGACTGGATAGGCCCGCTTTATGGGATGGGCCTGCTGGTGATGGTAGTCCTGTTCGCAGTGGCCGCACCGGAGGAGACCCGCTATATGCAGCGCCGGCGGGCGAGCAACCTGGCGCAGCAATTGCAGCCGTTGCGCCAACTGAGGGTCTGGCGTTACGGGCTTTATTACTACTTTGTGTTTGGTAGTTTCCTGGCATTGCTGCTGTGGCTGCCGCACTACTACCTTTCTGTCTACGAGGTATCCCTGACCACTGCCATGGCCCTGACCCTGGTGTTCGTGGCCCTGTCGAGTTCTGTGCGGGCGCTGGGAGGCTGGTTTGCCGACCGCTACGGTGCCCGCACGGTGAACTGGAGTGTCTTCTGGACCTGCCTGGTATGCCTGTTCTTCCTGAGCTACCCGCCGACCAGCATGACAATCCATGGGGTTGAAAGGGATGTGGAGCTCAGTATTGAAGTGAGTATCGAATTGTTCACCCTGCTGCTGCTGGTGATCGGTATAGCCCAGGGCTTCGGACGCGCCTCGGTATACAAGGCGCTCCATGACAACTTTCCCGGGCATATGGGCAGTGTCGGGGGGACCGTGGCGACTATCGGCGCCTTTGGCGGCTTCACGCTACCAGTCATGTTTGGTATGGCGCAGGATTTAGTGGGTATTCACAGTGCGGCCTTTATGCTGCTCTACGGAGTGCTCGCACTGTGCATGGTGGTGATGTACCTGGCGATCCAGAGAGAGCGTTATCAGCAACGACTGCAGTTCGCGCGGCAGCATAACTTCCTTCACGACGATACCGGCACCGGAGGGGCTCTTTCCGTAGAATGACTCCGCTTACCGATTTGGTGGTAACCGGTGGGGCGAGTGGGTGGTAGGAAATTTCAGGGGGTGAAAAAGCGGTGGATTTTCCCGGTGCGCAAAGGGGTGTAACTTGCTCCCGATCCCGATCACCCACTCGCATAGGAAAAGCGGATGAATACGCAATATCTACCGAAATTAATGGGCGTTCTAGTTCTGGGTGCTTGCAGCAGCCTGGCAGTGCATGCGGCAGAGGAGGATAGCGGCGCGACCTCGATGGCAGACGCCCTGGGTTCCGGAAGCGTGGGGCTCAACCTGCGTTACCGGGTCGAGGGCGTCGATCAGGAAAACCTGGAGGAAAATGCCATCGCCTCCACCCTCAGGTCGCGCCTGACCTGGGAGAGTGCGGCTTACCACGGATTTTCCAGCCTGCTTGAATTTGATGATGTCTCAGTGATCGGCGATGGCGATTACAATTCCACTACCAATGGCAACGCCCTCTACCCGGTGGTTGCTGATCCCTCCGGGACTGAAGTCAACCAGGCCTACCTGCAGTACCGCGGCAAGTCCTCCATAGCCACCGCCGGCCGGCAGCGCATCAACCTCGATGACCAGAGATTTGTCGGTGGGGTGGGCTGGCGCCAGAACGAGCAGACTTACGATGGTTACCGTTTCCAGTATGGCCAGCCTGACAGTTTCCAGCTCGACTACAGCTACATATACAACGTCAACCGGATTTTTGGCGAGGACAGCGTCAATTCCGACTTCCGGGGCGCTATCCAGCTGCTTCACGCCGCCTACCCGGTAAACGAATCCCATAAGCTGACGGCGTTTCTCTACGAGCTGGACCTGGACACGGTGGTCAACGCCTCGAGCCGTACTATCGGCGTGCGGTACGAGGGTGCATTCGGGCCTGTCTCAACCCGGTTGAGCTACGCCACCCAGTCCGAGACCGGCGACAGCACCCTCGAGTACAGAGCGGAATACTACCTCGCCGAAGTGGCCGCCAGCATCGGCCCGGTGCAGCCGAAAATAGGCTACGAGGTGCTCGGCAGCGATGACGGAGCGGCCTTCACCACGCCGCTTGCCACCCTGCACAAGTTCCAGGGCTTCGCCGACAAGTTCCTGGCGACACCGGCCGACGGGATCGAGGATTTGTATGTCGGGGCCAGTGCGAAACTCGCCGGTGGAAATTTCGGAGTGACCTATCACAACTTTGGCGCTAACGCCTCGTCCCTGGATTATGGCGAAGAGTGGGATGTCAGCTACGGCCGCAAGATCAATGACCAGCTCTCCGCACTGGTGAAGTACGCGACCTACAGTGCCGATGAGTACGGCGTGGATACTGACAAAATCTGGCTGATGCTCACCGCCAGCTTCTGATAACAACAGGAAACCGTTTCCCCGGCCAGGCGTCGGGGCTTTTTTTACTGTTGCCCCCGGGCGTCCGGGTACGGAACCCCGCTATCGTCGATTATCGAAACGTACTTGCCCCGGGAGGAGTACCACCTTTGCCCCAAGCAGAAACCTGTCGCGCTGGTACACTGGCAACAGTTTAAACACCGAGTCCCGCTGCCTACACGGCCTCAGCCGCAAGGTGCCGGGACCGTGGCCGGAAAGGCCACCAGGGTCACACGGGAAACCGGGTGGCCTCCCGACTTTGGAAAGGCGTTTAATGTTACAAGATAGCTATGGCCGCCGGTTTTATTACCTGCGCCTGTCCGTGACCGACATCTGCAACTTCCGCTGCAATTACTGCCTGCCCGACGGGATTGGCTGTGGGCGATCGCTCGAGGGTGAAAACCCCCTCTCCGTGGCGGAAGTTGACACCGTCGTCCGCGCCTTTGCCTCGCTCGGTACCGAAAAGGTGCGCCTCACCGGCGGCGAGCCCTCCCTGCGCCGCGACCTCGACTCACTCATTGCGGCAGTGCATGACTGCGATGGCATCCGTCGCGTGGCAATCACCACCAATGGCTATCGCCTGCCATCCCAGATAGACGGTTGGCATGCGGCCGGGCTCGACCAGTTGAACGTGAGCGTGGACAGCCTGGATCCCGCGCAATTCCAGCGGATTACCGGTCACGACCGCCTCGAGAAGGCCCTGGCCGGGATCGACCGCGCCCTGGAGCTGGGTATCCAGACCAAGGTCAATGCCGTCCTCCTGCGTCAGCACAACCTCGCCGGTTTCGACCAGTTCCTGGACTGGGTCCGGCAGATGCCGGTGACCCTGCGCTTTATCGAACTGATGCGCACCGGCGACAACCGTGAGTTCTTTGCCAGCAACCATGTCTCTGGCACAGATATTGAGTCCCGACTTGTACAGGACGGTTGGCAGCAGGTGGTGCGCGCTCGGGATGCGGGTCCGGCCCGGGAGTATTACCACCCGGATTACGCCGGCCGTGTCGGCCTGATCACCCCCTATAGCAGTGATTTCTGCGCGAGCTGCAACCGGCTGCGCATGTCTGCGCAGGGCAAGCTGCACCTGTGCCTGTTCGCCGACGCGGGCTTCGACCTGCGCCGGGAGATCGCCGCCGGCGATGCGGAGGCCCTGGCCGACCATATCCGTGAACTGATTGGCGGCAAGAGCGCGGGTCACGAGCTGCAGCGCGGACTGACCGGCGCCACCCGCAACCTGGCAATGCTGGGGGGATGAACATGGCAACTACACAACAGAGCATCGGCGTGGTGCTGGCGGGCGGGCGCTCCAGCCGCATGGGGCGGGACAAGGCCCTGCTGCCCACTGCCGGTAACCGCACCTTCCTCGACCACGCCTGTGCGCTGCTGCGTGAGCTGCCCCTGGCCCAGGTGGTTGTCAGTGGTGCCCGGCCCGGCGGTGTCCCCGACCTGGTCCCCGGCCGGGGACCGCTGGGGGGACTGCACGCTGTTGCCAGTGCCACCAAAGCGCCAGCGGCGCTGGTGATCCCCGTCGACATGCCGCTGCTCCCGGCAGGAGCGCTAGCCCGTTTGCTGCATGCCGGCGTCGAGAGCGGCCGCGCCAGCTACTTCGGCGACTATTTCTTCCCGCTGTGGCTGCCGCTGGACACCGGGTGCCGGGCCTACCTGCAGCGCGCGGTGGAAGGGGACGCGCCCAATGCCGTGGGTGCGCTGCTGCGGCACCTGGGGGCTCTTTCCCTGCCGGGCGCGGGCGACTGGTGCCACAACGTCAATACGCCGGCGGACTACTACGCCCTGCCAGGTAGCGCACTGCCGGGCAGCGCCCGGTTCGTGCATCCAGTGGCTGAAGCCGGGTGCCCGAAAAGAAATTCCCGATACCAATTTTCCGAGAGAGTACTGAACAATGGCCGGACACGCTTCCACTGAATTCATCCCGCTCAATATCGCGGTGCTGACCGTTTCGGACACCCGCACCGAAGAGACCGATACCTCCGGCGGTTACCTGCGCGAGGTTCTGCAGGGGGCCGGTCACCAGCTGGCCGACCGGCGGATAATCCCGGATGACGTCTACCAGCTGCGCGCGGTGGTTTCCGCGTGGATCGCCGATCCGCAGGTGCAGGTGGTCCTGGTGACTGGCGGTACCGGCTTCACCGAGCGGGATTCCACGCCGGAGGCACTGCAGCCCCTGTTCGACAAAACGGTGGACGGTTTCGGCGAGCTGTTCCGGCATATCTCCCTGGGGGATATCGGCAGCTCGACGGTCCAGTCGCGGGCCCTGGCGGGGCTCGCCAACCGTACCCTGGTGTGCTGCATGCCGGGTTCCACCGGCGCCTGCCGCACCGCCTGGGAGGGCATACTGGAGCAGCAGCTGGACGCGCGTCACCGGCCGTGCAACTTCGTGCCGCACGTGGATTTCCAGCGCCAGAACTGTGCGACCCGGGGATAATGCCATGAGCCACCTGACCCACCTGAACGAGCGCGGCGAGGCCAGCATGGTCGATGTCACGGCCAAGGAGATCACCGACCGCAGTGCGCGGGCGCAAAGCAGCGTAACCATGAGTGCGGACGCATTTGCACTGTTGAGCGAGGGCGCCCACCGCAAGGGGGACGTGCTGGCGGTGGCGCGCATCGCCGGCATCCAGGCAGCCAAGCGCACCGCGGACCTGATTCCTCTGTGCCATCCGCTGGCGCTGACCAAGGTGGCCGTGGAGTTCGAGTTGTGCCCGGAGGATCATCGGGTAGACATCTCCGCATTTTGCCGACTGGCCGGACGTACGGGTGTCGAAATGGAAGCGCTGACCTCGGCCTCGGTGGCGGCGCTGACGATATACGACATGTGCAAGGCGGTGGATCCGGCGATGGTCATCGGGCCCACCCGGCTGGCAGAGAAAACCGGCGGCAAGCGGGGCCACTGGCAGCTCGCTGATGCAGGCATGCAGGAGTAACGACATGATCAAGGTTCTGTTCTTCGCGCGACTTCGGCAGCAGCTCGGTATGGGTGAACTGCGGCTCGAGGACTTTTCCGGCACTGTGCGCTCGCTGTGCGCAGTCCTCTGCGAGAAGTATCCCCAGTGGCGGGAACACCTGGATGACGATGCTATCCGGGTGGCGGTGAACCAGGAACTGGCAGACAGCGACGCAGCCGTCGCCGCCGGTGACGAGGTGGCCTTCTTTCCCCCGGTGACCGGAGGCTGATATGGACCGCATCGATGTACGCGAGGCCCCCCTCGATGTGGCCGCCGAATACGCGGCCGTGCAGCAGGCGAATACGGCCGATGGCGCCTGCGCGATGTTTGTCGGCTCGGTGCGGGATTTCAATGCCGGCAGTGCGGTCGGCGGCCTGGCCCTGGAGCATTACCCCGGCATGACGGAGAAAAGCCTGCGGGCTATCGTCGCAGATGCACGCGGGCGCTGGCCCCTGGGGCGGGTTAACCTGGTCCACCGGGTAGGTCCCATGCAGGTGAATGACGAAATCGTCTTTGTCGGGGTCACCAGCCCCCACCGCCAGGCGGCGTTCGCGGCTTGCCAGTACATCATGGACCGGCTCAAGACCGAGGCGCCGTTCTGGAAGCGCGAAACCGTTCGGCGGGCCTGCGGTGCTGAGGAAGAGCGCTGGGTCGAGGCCCGGGCCAGTGACCAGGCGGAGCTGGAAAAGTGGGGCTGATACGTGCGCTGGCCGTGCTGGGGGCGCTGCTCGCGCTCGCGCTCCCGGCCGGGGCCGACGACTGCCGGCTGAAGGTGGCGGTGGCCGCGAGTTTCCGTCCCGCCCTGGAAACGCTGTTGCCGGAATTCGAGGCCGCCACCCGCTGTCGTGTCGTGCTGACCAGCGGCAGTTCCGGGGCGCTTTACCAGCAGGCCCTGCACGGCGCGCCGTTTGACCTCTTCCTTTCCGCCGACCGGCAACGCCCCGGCTTGCTGGAGCGGCAGGGCAGGATTGTGCCGGGCAGCCGCCGCACCTATGCGCGGGGCCTGCTGGCGCTGTGGCTCCCGGATACCGGGGGGGGATCGGAGGCGCTGCTGCGGCGCTGGCGGGATACCCTGGTGCTGGCCGATCCCGAGGTGGCGCCCTTCGGGGTCGCTGCCAGGCAGGTGCTGCAGTCGCTGGGGCTGTGGGAGGCCGGTGGCGCGCGGCTGGCGCGGGCCCACAATGCCGGCCATGCTTTCATGCTGCTCGAATCCGGGCACGCCCGACTCGGCTTTGTCGCCGCGAGCCAGATGACCGCGGCCGGCCGTAATAATGTCTGGCTGATACCGCAGGATCTTTATGAGCCGATTGAACAGCAGCTGGTGGTGCTCAGGCACGCTCGTAGTCCCTCAATGGCAGAGGCCCTGGCAGACTTCCTGGCCAGTGATGACACCCGCCAGCGACTGGTGGCCCTGGGTTATGGCCCCGGGGCGGGGAAGGGCTTATGAATCTTGATATTGCCGACCTGGGCGCGCTGTGGCTGACCCTGCGCCTCGCTGCAGTAACCACAGCGCTGTTACTGGTTATTGGTGTACCGCTGGCGTGGAAACTGAGTCACTGGCAGAGTCGCTGGCGCCACGCGGTGGAGGTGATCATCACCCTGCCGCTGGTATTGCCGCCTACAGTACTGGGCTTCTACCTGCTGCTGGTGCTTTCGCCGAACTATGCGCCGGGAAGCTGGCTGGCGGAAGCGCTGGGACAGCCGCTGGTGTTCTCCTTCACCGGCCTGGTGATAGCGTCGGTGATCTACTCCCTGCCATTTATGGTGCAGCCGCTACTCGTGTCCTTCAGCCAGCACGGCGGGCGGCTGACCTCTGCCGCCGCGGCTCTCGGCATGCCGCCGCTGGCGGCATTGCTGCGGGTGCTGTTGCCGGCCAGCCGCCCGGCAATCATCAGCGCCTGCGCCCTGACCTTTGCCCATACCCTGGGGGAATTTGGCGTGGTGCTGATGATCGGCGGGGCCATTCCGGGTGAGACCCAGGTAGTATCGGTTGCACTCTACCAGCATGTGGAGGCGATGGAATACGGTGCGGCCCACCGCCTGGCGCTCCTGCTGGTAGTGGTCACCACGGCACTGTTGCTGCTCGCCCGCTGGCTGGGGCGCAGCGCGGTAGTGAAAGACCGGGACGTTCCTGTAATGGGGGCGCTGGGCTGATGGATCTGGCACTGTCATTCCTGCGTCCGGCGGCGCGTCATGGGTACGGCGAGAAAACCGGCACGCGGGGGCTGGCCGTCGAGGGGCTGGTTACCTCACTGAATACCACGACGCCCTGGCAGCTCGCCCTCCCGGCCAGGGGAACCTTCGGCTTCAGCGGTCCGTCCGGTAGCGGCAAGAGCACCCTGCTGGCCGCGCTTGCCGGACAGCGCGCCTGTTCGGGCCGGGTGAGCTTTGCCGGCATGTGCTGGCAGGAAGGCACCTGGGGACTTGCTGCCCACCAACGCGACCTGGTGCTTGGCTTCCAGGATGTACGCCTGTTTGCCGGGCAGACCGTTGCCGACAACCTGGCCCTGGCCCATCGCTACAGTCGCCGTCGACTGGCACACGAGGAGCGGGCGGGGTTGATCGAGGCATTCGGGATCGCACCGTTACTGGGGCAGCCGGTTGAGCAGCTCTCTGGCGGTGAGGCCCAGCGGGTGGCACTTTTACGCCAGCTATTCAGTAATGCTGCAGTGCAGCTCTACGACGAGCCCCTGTCCGCGGTGGATCGGTCACAGGTACTCCGTGGCCTGATCCCGGCGCTGAGAGCTTTCTGGGCCAGAAACCCGGCACTGGTGATCTGGACCAGTCACGATTTCAATGAAATCCAGCTGCTTGCCAGCCACTGCCTGTGGATGGAGGAGGCCGCACTGCGTGGACCCGTCGCCGTCCGGGAGTTGATCGGGTTCCAGGCGTCCGGCGAAAGCGCGGAACACTCCTGCTGTAGTCGCCTGGAGGCGCGGGTCGAGTCCTGCGAGGCGGGCCTGCTGACCCTGTCCCTCGGCGATGTCCTGCTCTATGCGGACAATGTAGTGGGGTGCCACCGGCCCGGGGATATCGTCCCTTTCCTGCTCGGTTCCGGAGATATCAGCCTGAGCCTCGAGCGCCCCGGCCTTTCCAGTATCCTGAATTGCCTCCCGGCCGAGTTGCTGGCCATGGTGCCGGTTGCGGACGGGCGCGTGCGCCTGGAACTCGGAGCCTGCGGCCAGGCATTCTGCGCTGATATCTCGCGCCTGTCGCGGGAGCGCCTGCAACTGGAGGTGGGCAGGCGCTACTTTGCGCAGTTCAAGGCCGGCAGCCTGACCGGCCTCTGATAACAGCATCGCCGCCGAGTCTTCAGGCGGTGATTTTATCGATTGGTGAAACATGCTCAGTCATAAAGAACGTATCCGCTACAGCCGCCAGATAATGCTGCCGCAGATGGGGGAGGCTGCGCAGGAAAAGCTGGCCGGGGCCAGGGTCATGGTTGTGGGCATGGGCGGGCTCGGTTGTCCCGCGGCGCTGTACCTGGCCACCGCGGGCGTCGGCGAGCTGCACCTGGTGGATGGCGACGAGGTGGAGCTGTCCAACCTGCAGCGCCAGGTACTCTACAAAGCCAACCACCTGTACAAGCCGAAAGTGCTGGTTGCCGCGCAGCAGCTGCAGGCCGCCAACCCGGCAATCCGGATCCACCCACACTCGGTGATGGCGGACGAGGGGTGGCTCACAGGTCACCTGCCTGCCTTCGACCTGGTGCTGGACTGCACTGATAACATGGAAATCCGCCACAGTATCAACCGTGCCTGTCGGGCGCTGGGGGTACCGGCCATCATGGCCTCGGTGCAGGGATTCTCGGGCCAACTGGTGAGTTTTGATTTTCGCCGGGAGGGTTCACCATGTTATGCGTGCCTCTTTCCAGAGGCGGAACGCGCGCCGCTGGCCAATTGCGAGACCAGTGGCGTGATTGGGCCGGCACTGGGGGTGGTTGGCAGCGCCCAGGCGCTGGAGGCCATCAAGTTGCTGGTAGGCCTGCCCCTCGGCAGCCTGGATTCCCTGCAGGTGTTTGAGGCTGAATACCTCGAATGGCGCAGCCTGGGCCTTGGCGCGCGACGCTGCAGTACGTGTGAGGCGCGCGCGACCGCAGGCGCATGACGTGCCCACCCGCTGCGCCCGGGGGCAGCGATGGGGCACCAATGGGGCCTGTGGAAGTGGTGAAACCCCGGCCGGATTTGCTTCTATCGATTTGGTTCTATAATAGGAATCGGGATGCGCCGGGGAAGGTGAAATTAAATGCCATGGACGGGTTGACGCCGCGGCCCCGTCCCCATAGAATGCGCAGCCTCTTGAGCGGTTAGGCAACTGGCCGCAGGGGAGCGGAGAGCACCAGGCTTCGCTTCTCGGAGTTGATGCGGGGTGGAGCAGCCTGGTAGCTCGTCGGGCTCATAACCCGAAGGTCGTAGGTTCAAATCCTGCCCCCGCTACCAAATTTGAAACGTTGGGTCGCAATCCGGCGTTTCGCGTTTGAAGCCCCGGTCAGGGGCTTTTTCGTATCTGCGAGATACGGTTTCCGAATGGGCCGGAAGTAGGCGCCGCGGTTTGTCATTCGGACCGTGGGGCGGGCTTCCCAGCCCATTTTTTGTTTGTGGGGTACGTCGGTGTGCTCCAGCTTTATGGCGGCCTGGCCGGCCACCCGATACCGCACAGGTAACCGGGACCGGCGGCTAGCCGAAGAGTGTGGTGAATAGAATGGCGACCAAGCGCGAACAGCTGGAAGAACTCCTGGGTCCGGTAGTGGCCTCGCTGGGCTGCGAACTCTGGGGTATCGAGTACCAGACCCATGGCCGCAACGCATTGTTGCGCATTTATATCGATTCCGAAGACGGGATCGCGGTGGAGGACTGTGAAAAGGTCAGCCGCCAGGCCAGTGCGGTGCTGGATGTGGAGGATCCCATCAGCGGCAAGTACACCCTCGAGGTTTCTTCGCCGGGAATGGATCGACCGCTTTACCGCCTGGACCAGTATGAACGTTTCGTTGGCCACCAGATTGAAGTGCGTCTGCGTATGCCGCTGGAAGGCCAGCGCAAGTGGCGCGGCCTGCTCGCCGGTGTCGAGGGCGAGGAAGTGGTGTTGCGTATCGACGGCGAGAACGAATACCTGCTGCCGATCGACAGTATCGAGCGGGCCAACATCGTTCCCCAGTTTACCAAGTAACTTTTCAGTCATTTTCTAGTAGGCGCCTGCGCACAGGCGATTTAGAGGCACAGCTGCATGAACAAAGAGATCTTGCTGGTAGCCGAGGCGGTTTCCAACGAAAAGGGCGTCGACCGGGATATTATTTTCCAGGCGATTGAAGTGGCCCTGGCAACTGCCACCAAAAAACGCTACGACGAAGACTCCACCATTGAGGTGGCCATCGATCGCAGGACCGGCGACTATGAGACTTTCCGCAGCTGGGAAGTCGTGGATGACGATACCCTGGCTGAGCTGGGAACCCAGTTCACCCTGGAAGAAGCACATGAGAAAGACCCGGAACTGAAGGCCGGGGATGTCTACCGCGAACAGGTAGAGAACGTCGAGTTTGGCCGTATTGCCGCGCAGACTGCCAAGCAGGTAATCGTGCAGAAAGTGCGGGAAGCCGAGCGCGCCAAGGTTGTGGAAGAGTACCGCGATCGCGTTGGTGACCTGGTGAGCGGCACCGTGAAGAAGGTGACCCGGGACTTTATCGCCGTGGACCTGGGCAACAATGCGGAGGCCCGCCTGCCGCGTGACCAGCTGGTGGGTCGTGAGATCTTCCGCCTGGGCGACCGGGTGCGCGCAATCCTGTTGGAGATCCAGCCGGAAGCTCGCGGGCCGCAGCTGATGCTGAGCCGCTCCTGCCCGGAGATGCTGATCGAGCTGTTCCGCATCGAAGTGCCGGAAATCGCCGAGGAGGTAATCGAAATCAAGGGCGCTGCCCGCGACCCTGGCCTGCGCGCCAAAATCGCGGTCAACACCAATGACGGTCGCATCGACCCGGTGGGCGCTTGTGTGGGTATGCGCGGTGCGCGCGTACAGGCGGTTTCCAACGAGCTCTCTGGAGAGCGCGTGGATATCGTCCTGTGGGACGACAACCCGGCCCAGTTTGTTATCAATGCCATGGCCCCTGCCGAGATCGAGTCCATCGTGGTGGATGAGGACGCCGGCTCCATGGACGTGGCGGTGGCCGAGGAAAACCTCGCCATGGCGATTGGCCGCAGCGGCCAGAACGTGCGGCTGGCCTCCGAGCTGACCGAGTGGCAGATCAACGTGATGAGCGTTGAGGAGTGGCAGGCGAAGCAGGAAGCCGAGTCCGGCAGTATCATGGAAACCTTCATGGAGCGCCTGGATATCGACGAAGACGTTGCCGGTGTACTGGTGGAAGAAGGTTTCACCACCCTCGAGGAAGTCGCCTATGTACCCATTGAGGAGATGCTGGGTATCGAGGGCTTCGACGAGGAAATCGCCGAGGAACTGCGCGCCCGAGCCAAGGATGCGCTGCTGACCCAGGCGCTGGCCTCCGAAGAGCAGCTGGATGCGGCCGAGCCGCAGGAAGACCTGCTCAACATGGATGGCATGGACCGCCAGCTGGCTTACCAGATGGCGAGCAACGGCATCGCCAGCATGGAAGACCTGGCCGAACAGGCTGTGGATGACCTGCTGGATTTTGAGGGTGTCGACCAGGAGCGCGCTGCCGCCCTGATCATGAAGGCTCGTGAGCCCTGGTTTGCCGACGACAGCGGCGAGCAGGCGTAACGAAGCCCGACGGTAGTAGAATAGCCGGGTCCGCTTGGCGGGCCCTATGGAATGCTGTCATGTAACAATTGCGGGTAATCCAGATAAAACCCCTCCGACAAGCGAATTTTAGGAGAGAGAATGGCCGAAGTAACAGTTAGCGAACTCGCCAAATCGGTTGGTGCCACCGAGGAACGTCTGCTGAAGCAGATGAAGGATGCGGGTTTGCCCCAGACCTCTGCCGATGCTGTAGTGTCGGATGAGGAAAAACAGGTCCTGCTCAACTTCCTGAAAAGCAGTCACGGGGAGCAGAAGACTTCTGCGCCACGCAAAATCACCCTCAAGCGCAAGACCACCACCACGCTCAAAACCGGCTCTGGCACCGGCCGCAAGACCGTGAATGTGGAAGTGCGCAAGAAGCGTACCTACGTGAAGCGCCCCGAGGCCGAGCAGGCCGCGGAAGCTGAGCGCGAGGAGCAGCGGGCAGAGCTGGAGAAAGCACTGGCGGAACAGGCCGAGCAGGAACGCGTGCGCGCCGAGCAGGCCGAGGCGGAAGCCGAGAAGGCCCGTGTTGAAGCCGAGGCGGCGGCTGCAGCTGCAGCGGCCGAGCAGGAGGCAGCCGAGGCCGCTGCGCCGGAGCAAGAGGCAGAAGCACCGGCTGCCGAGGCCGAGCCCGAGCAGGCAGCGGAGCCCGCCGAGGAAAAGCCCCAGCCAGCAGAGGAAGCCAAGCCCGCGCCGGCACGCTCGACTTACGTTGACGACATCGAGGCGATGCGTATCGCCGCGATGGAGCGTCGCAAGGAGCAGACCGCGCGGGAAGCCCAGGAGCTGGAAGAGAAGAAGGCCCGCCTCGAGGAGGAGCGCCAGCGCGCCGAGCAGGAAAAGCAGGAGCGCGAGCGCAAGGCCAAGACCGAAACGGTCAAGCCGTCCCTGCGTCGCAAGCTGGAGGCGACCCCCACCGTCACCGAGAAAGAGGAAGACGAGCCGCGCAAGCGCCGCGGTCGTCGCGGTGCCAAGGGTGGCCCGAAGAAGTCCAGCAAGACCGCGCTCTACGAGCAGGCACTGGAAGCGTTTGAGGATTCGGAAAGCGAGAAGCGCAGCACGCGCTCCCTGTCCCGCCCGACGCTCAAGATCAAGAACACACATGGGTTCAAGAAGCCCACGGGAAAACAGGTGTACGAAGTACAGTTAGGTGAAACCATCACCGTCGGCGAACTGGCCAAGCAGTTGAACATGAAGGCCGGCGAACTCATCAAGCGCCTGATGAAAATGGGCGAGATGGTCACCATCAACCAGAGCCTGGATCGCGAGACCGCCACCCTGATCGTCGAGGACCTCGGCCACAAGGTGGTACTGCGTTCCGAGAACGAGCTCGAGGAAAGCCTGGTGGCTGAAGTCGAGAAGGCCGAGGGTGAACAGGTCTCCCGCGCCCCTGTCGTCACCGTGATGGGCCACGTGGACCACGGCAAGACCTCGCTGCTGGACTACATCCGCAAGACCAAGGTGGCCTCCGGTGAAGCCGGTGGTATCACCCAGCATATCGGTGCCTACCGGGTGCAGACCAGCCAGGGCGAAGTCGCCTTCCTCGACACCCCTGGCCACGCCGCATTTACCGCCATGCGCGCCCGCGGTGCCCAGGCTACTGACGTTGTAATCCTGGTGGTGGCAGCGGATGACGGTGTCATGCCGCAGACCGAGGAGGCCATCCAGCACGCCAAGG
Source organism: Microbulbifer sp. YPW16 (assembly GCF_021290385.1). GTDB lineage: Bacteria > Pseudomonadota > Gammaproteobacteria > Pseudomonadales > Cellvibrionaceae > Microbulbifer > Microbulbifer zhoushanensis. Next base: position 1,386,076 of record NZ_CP089928.1, on the reverse strand, counting down.
CGGCCGGTGTGCCGCTGGTTGTCGCCATCAACAAGTGCGACAAGGAAGGTGCGGACCCGGATCGCGTCAAGAACGAGCTGGCAGCGAAAGAGGTTATCCCCGAGGACTGGGGCGGCGACACGCAGTTTATCGAAGTATCCGCCCATACCGGCCAGGGCATCGACGACCTGCTGGAAGCAGTATCCCTTCAGGCAGAAATGCTGGAACTGAAAGCCGAAGTGGGCGTGCCCGCACGCGGTGTTGTCATCGAATCGCGCCTGGAAAAGGGCCGCGGTGTGGTTGCTACCCTGCTGGTACAGAGCGGCGAGCTCAAGCGCGGCGATATTGTTCTCGCCGGCCAGAGTTATGGCCGTGTGCGTGCCATGACCAACGAGCTGGGCAAGAGCGTAACCGAGGCTGGTCCGTCCACTCCGGTGGAACTGCTGGGTCTCGACACCACGCCCAATGCCGGTGACGAGTTCATGGTGGTTACCGACGAGCGCAAGGCCCGTGAAGTGGCCGAGCAGCGTTCCGAGAAGGAGCGTCGTGAGCGTATGCAGCGCCAGCAGGCGGCCAAGCTGGAAAACATGTTTGCCGATATGGAAGCCGGTGAAAGGAAGGTCCTGCCGGTAGTCATCAAGGCCGACGTGCGCGGCTCGCTGGAAGCTATCCTGTCGGCGCTGGCGGACATCGGTAACGAGGAAGTCTCGGTTAACGTAGTGTCCAGTGGCGTGGGTGGTATCGCAGAAAACGACATCAACCTGGCCCTGACCTCCGGTGCAATCGTCATCGGCTTTAACACCCGTGCCGATGTTGCGGCCCGCAAGCTGGCCGAGGCCGAGAGCGTGGAAATCCGCTACTACAGCGTGATCTACAATCTGCTGGACGAGGTCAAGCAGGCCCTGTCGGGTATGCTGGAGCCGGAAGTGCGCGAGGAAATCGTGGGTATCGCCGAGGTGCGCGATGTCTTCCGGTCGCCCAAGTTCGGCGCCATCGCCGGCTGTATGGTCACCGAGGGTACCGTATACCGCAACAAGCCGATCCGCGTCCTGCGTGACAACGTGGTGATTTACCAGGGCGAGCTGGAGTCCCTGCGCCGCTTCAAGGACGACGTCCAGGAAGTGCGCAACGGGATGGAGTGCGGTATTGGCGTGAAAGACTACAATGACGTCAAGTCCGGGGACCAGATCGAGGTCTTCGACATCGTCAAGGTCGCCCGCGAACTGTAACCGGGACCACTCCATAGCGCCATCCCGGCCCGCTGCCGGGATGGCGTGTTATGCCAGCCACTCTTACAGGTAACCAATGGCAAGAGAATTTTACCGCGCCGACCGAGTCGCTGACGCCATGCGCCGTGAGCTGGCGCAGTTGATCCAGCGTGAAGTGCGCGACCCACGCCTGGGCATGGTCAATGTCAATGACGTTGAGGTCAGCCGGGACCTGGCATCCGCAAAGGTCTATGTCACCTTTGTCGGTGAGGATGACCGCAGCAAGATCAATACCTCGATGCAGGTCCTGAACAAGGCTGCCGGATTCCTGCGCAGCCAGCTGGCGCGTGCCATCCAGATGCGCACTATCCCCCGCCTGCAGTTCCGCTATGACGAAACGTCGGTTCGCGGCCAGGAACTGTCCGCACTGATCGAAAAGGCGGTAAAGTCCGATCGCAGTCATCATCCGGACGATGCCGGTAACGACGACAGCGGTGACCGGGGTGACAACAAGGGCGACGACAAAGAGTAACCATGGGCCGCAGACCAAAATGGGGCCGTGCGGTTAGCGGCGTCCTGCTGCTGAACAAGCCTGCCGGAATCACCGCCAACGACGCCCTCCAGAAAGCCAAGCGACTGTTTTTCGCCAACCGTGCCGGGCATACCGGTGCGCTGGACCCGCTCGCCACCGGCGTGCTGCCGGTGTGTTTTGGCGAAGCCACCAAGTTCTCCCAGTACCTGCTGGATGCCGACAAGCGCTATCGGAGCACCTTCGTGTTCGGGATGCGAACGGCCAGCGGAGATGCGGATGGTGATGTGATTGCCACCGCGGACGCCTCCGGCCTGCAAGAGGCGGATGTGCGGGAGGCGATGGCCCAGTTCCGTGGCCGTATCCAGCAAGTGCCGTCCATGTACTCCGCCCTCAAGCACAAGGGCCAGCCACTCTACAAGCTGGCCCGCCAGGGCCTGGAGGTGGAGCGCGAGGCGCGCGAGGTCGAGATTTTCGAGTACGAGCTGCTGGCCTTTACTCCCGGCCCCCAGCCCCGCGCCGAAGTGGAGATCCATTGTTCCAAGGGCACTTACGTGCGCAGCCTGGCGGAGGACCTGGGCGAGGCCCTGGGTGTGGGGGCATACGTGGAGAAGCTGCACCGCAGCGCCGCGGGCCCCTTCGATGAGGCCGATGCCCTGACCCTGGATGAGCTGACCGAAGAGCGGGGTGAGGGTCGCGCCGAAGAGCTGGACCACCACCTGTTACCGGTGGATGCACCCGCCTCGGGACTGCCGAAACTGACCCTGCCGGAAAGCACCGGCTACTATGTGCGCCAGGGACAACCCGTCATGGACCTGCAGGTCTACCGTATCGGCCAAGAAGGTGATATGGTGCGCCTCTTCCTGGAAACTGGCGAATTTCTGGGCGTTGGAGAGATTACCGACGACGGGTGCGTGGCACCGCGTCGACTGGTAAGTGGCAATTAGCCACAAAACCGACTAGCTGGTCTGTAAATATGCACGGGCCAGCCGGATCATCAAAGCATATTACGACGAGGTATTTCGTTATGGCACTGTCAGCCGAAGAAAAAACCGCAATCCTGAAAGAGCACGGCCAATCCGAAGGCGATACCGGTTCCCCGGAAGTCCAGGTGGCCCTGCTGACCGCCAACATCAACAAGCTTCAGTCTCACTTTTCTGAGCACAAGCAGGATCACCACTCCCGTCGTGGCCTGATCCGCATGGTAAACCAGCGCCGCAAGCTGCTGGACTACCTGAAGAAGAAGGATCTGAACCGTTACGCACAGCTGATCGCCAAGCTCGGCCTGCGTCGCTAAGACCCTGGAATGCCCGCCCCCGGCGGGCTTTCTTTTTTCAGATACTTGTTGGAAAGTGGGATTCATGCCACTTTCCGGCAGTCGCGTCGGGAAACCAGGCCTGGAAGTATGGATGGTCGGGTCTCCCGGCGCTTTTACGACCGGCTCCCCGCCGGTCGCGGTACATCTTGTGCCGCACTGTCCGAGGCTCGTTGGCATTATTCGAGCCACATGTAGGGGTTACTGGAATGGGCCAGTAACCGACAGGAAATAGGAAAAAAACGTGAATCCAGTAAGCAAGACATTCCAGTACGGACAACACCAGGTCACCATCGAGACCGGCCGCGTTGCGCGCCAGGCTACCGGTGCGGCGCTGGTCACCATGGGCGAGACCGTGGTGCTGTGTACCGTGGTAGGCGCCAAGGAAGCCAAGCCGGACCAGGCTTTCTTCCCGCTGTCCGTGCACTACCAGGAAAAGGCCTATGCGGCCGGCAAGATTCCCGGTGGCTTCTTCAAGCGCGAAGGCCGCCCGTCCGAGAAAGAGACCCTCACTTCCCGCCTGATCGACCGCCCGATCCGCCCGCTGTTCCCGAACGGCTTCATGAATGAAGTCCAGGTGATGATCACCGTACTGTCCGCCGAGAAGGATGTGGACCCGGATATCGCCGGCATGATCGGCACCTCCGCAGCCCTGTCCGTTTCCGGCATCCCCTTCGGTGGCCCGATTGGCGCTGCGCGCGTGGGTTACACCCAGGAAGACGGCTACCTGCTGAACCCGGGCTACAAGGCCCTGGCCACCTCCGAGCTGGACATGGTGGTTGCCGGCACCAAGGACGCCGTGCTGATGGTGGAGTCCGAGGCCAAAGAGCTGCCGGAAGACATCATGCTGGGCGCCGTGCTGTACGCCCACCAGGAGATGCAGTCCATCATCAAGGTCTGCGAGGAACTGAAGGCCGAAGCTGGCAAGCCCGAGTGGGACTGGCAGCCAGAAGCCGTCAACGAAGAGCTCAAGTCCACCCTGGAAAGCCAGTTCGGCGACAAGGTGGCGGAAGCTTACAAGATTACTGACAAGCAGGCCCGTACCACCCGCCTGGGTGAGCTGCGCAACGAAGCCGCTGAGGCCCTGGCTACCGAAGAGGTGGACGAGGGCACGGTGAAGAAGTACTTCGGCAAGCTCGAGAAGCAGATTGTCCGTGGCGCTGTTGTACGCGGTGAGCCCCGTATCGACGGTCGCGACACCAAGACTGTGCGCCCGATCAGCGTCGAAGTAGGCGTCCTGCCGAAAGGTCACGGTTCCGCGCTGTTCACCCGCGGTGAAACCCAGGCCCTGGTGGTTTCCACCCTGGGTGCGACCCGTGATGCGCAGATCATCGATGCGCTGGAAGGCGAGCGTAAAGACTACTTCATGCTGCACTACAACTTCCCGCCCTACTCAGTGGGTGAAGCGGGTCGTGTCGGCGCTACCGGCCGTCGCGAGATTGGCCATGGCCGCCTGGCGCGCCGCGGCATTGCTGCAGTACTGCCGAACCCGGAAGAGTTCCCCTACACCCTGCGTGTGGTTTCCGAGATTACTGAATCCAACGGTTCCAGCTCCATGGCCTCCGTGTGTGGCTCCAGCCTGGCACTGATGGACGCAGGTGTGCCGCTGAAGGCGCCGGTAGCCGGTATCGCGATGGGCCTGGTGAAGGAAGACGAGGGTTACGCAGTACTGACTGATATCCTCGGTGACGAGGACCACCTCGGCGACATGGACTTCAAGGTGGCCGGTACTGCTTCCGGCGTGACCGCCCTGCAGATGGACATCAAGATCGAGGGCATCACCGAAGAGATCATGGAAACCGCCCTGGAGCAGGCCCTGCACGCGCGCCTGCACATCCTCGCGGAAATGAACAAGGTGATCGGCGAATCCCGTGCCACCGTGAACGAGAACGCACCGCGCTACGCGACCCTGAAGATCCATCCGGACAAGATCCGCGACGTGATCGGCAAGGGCGGCGCCACCATCCGTTCTATTACCGAGGAAACCGGTGCCTCCATCGATATCGAGGACGACGGTTCCGTGAAGGTGTTCGGTGAGGATGGCGAGAGCCTGGAAGCGGCAGTTACTCGCATCGAGGAAATCACCGCGGAAGCCGAGATCGGCGCTATCTACGAGGGTACCGTGGTGCGTATCGTGGACTTTGGCGCTTTCGTCAACTTCCTGCCGGGCAAGGACGGTCTGGTGCACATCTCCCAGATCGCCGAAGAGCGCGTCAATGCGGTCACGGACTACCTGAGCGAAGGCCAGAAGGTATTCGTCAAGGTGCTGGACGTGGACCAGCGTGGCCGCATCAAGCTGTCCATCAAGGAAGCGAACGCGGACCGTGCCGAAGCGGAAGGTTCTGCCTCCGAAGAGGGCTGATGTGTAGCCCTGTAAGTTGAGTGGTGCGGCCCCGGCCGCCCACCTTCGAACGAAAACCCCGGCCTTGGCCGGGGTTTTTTTTGCCCTGAAAGCTGGGGTATTCGCGAGAATGGCGGATATAAGATCCGCCCCTACAGGTCCCTGACCCCGCGCCCCGGTGTAGGGGCGATCCTTGTGATCTCCCGGTCCGTCGGTTCTCCGTGCCCGGGAAGGGCGGATACAAGATCCGCCCCTACAGGTTCCTTGCCCCGCGCCCCGGTGTAGGGGCGATCCTTGTGATCGTCCGGTCCGTCGGTTCTCCGTGCCCGGGAAGAGCGGATACAAGATCCGCCCCCACAGGTCCCTTACCCCGTGCCCTGGTGTAGGGCCGATCCTTGTGATCGCCCGGGCTGCCGGTTCCCTGTGCGTGGGATTGGGCGGATACAAGATCCGCCCCTACTGGTTCCTATATCCCGTGCCCTGATGTAGGGGCGATCCTTGTGATCGCCCGGGGCGCTGTCCTGTCGGTGGTTGCGGGACACGCCGGATCCTTCCTGTCCCGTATCTACAAAGTCTCCCTCACCAATTCTTGTACGATCGTACACACCAAAAATGAAAGTTCTTACCTGGCCCTGCGGGGAGGCCGGCTGGCAACTGCGAAATTTCCTGGGTACTTCAAGTTAAAGGTTCCCCCTTCGGCAGGAATAAACCCGGAATAATTGACTGTCTTACCTGCCATTAAGATACTTCAAGAATATTTTTTTGAATTTTTTATCATTTTTCTGTCGCGATTCATTAAAAAAATCCGCAGAATGCACTTAGGAATAAGATATTCCTCGACTTTAATTGGGCGTACATAAAGTATTTAGTCGTTCCCGATCTGCGAGTGGGGTTGTGATACGCAGGCGGGATGATCGCGCTGACTGTAATCCGGGGAGGCACCCGGGGAAGGCGGCGCGGATTATCAGGGCGGAAGACCGTTCCAGGAAATAAAGATAAAACAGTCTGGGAGACTCACTCATGTTCCACAAGAAAAAACTCAGTAGCACACTGGAATCGCTGAAAGGCGCTTCCAACTTCGCGCGTGCCGCCGCTGTCACTGCGGGGGTTATGTTCTCAGCAACTGCGATGGCACAGCAGGTTGGCAGTATTGAGGGCCAGGTATTCCTCGATGAAGGTATTGAGGCCCAAGGGGTTACCGTCAAGGCCACTAGTAGCGTAATGCCGCGCGGCCGGACTGCAACCACTGACGAGGATGGTGAGTTTCGGCTACCCATGCTGATTCCCGGTATCTACCAGCTGACCTTCACTTCTGCAGACGGGACAACGCGCACTGTGCAAGCAGAGGTGTTGCTTGACCAGATGACGATGGTGGACATGAGCCTGACGCCCCAGGTAGAAGGGGACCTTGAACAGGTGGTGGTCACCGGTGAGGCAATTACTGTCGGTGGCAACTCCTCGCTGTCTGATGCCATTGGGGCGGATGTGATCAAGGGGTTGCCCGTCGGCCAGGACTTGAGAGACCTGATAAAGCTGGCCCCCGGTGTACAGTACACCCAGAACTCTGTTCGCGGTCCCAGCGCCGGCGGCAGTGGTCAGGACAATGTCTACAATTTTGATGGTGTGAACGTAACATTGCCGATGTTCGGCACCCTGTCGGCGGAGCCTTCCAGCCAGGATGTTGAGCAACTGTCTGTTGAGCGAGGCGGCGCGCGAGCGATAGGTTTCAACCGGTCTGGTGGTATTACCGTCAACACCAAAACCAAGTCCGGTACTAACGAGTACAAAGGTAGTGTGGAATACAAGTTCCAGACAGCCGATATGCGCGAAAAGACGGAAGAGGGCACCAAGGCCGAGACCGACTACAGCTGGATGACTGCAAATGTAGGTGGTCCCATTATCGAGGATCAGCTGTTTTTCTATGGTTCCTACTATGGCCCGCGCGAATCCCGGGACAATAAAGAAACAGCCTACGGACCGACCAAGGATTACTCCAGTGAGCGTGATGAGTATTACGGCAAGCTGACATGGGCACCGATTGAGGATGTGCTGCTCAACGCGGCATACCGTACTTCAGACCGGGTTAATGAAGGCGCTTCTATTTCCTTCGATGAGGCAGATTCGGTATCGGTAGGGGAGGAGTCCGGCCAGGACATTCTCTCTCTTGACGGCTCATGGATTATCAACGACGCGACCACGCTCAGCTTCCAGTACAGCGACTACGCGCTTGAAACTGCGGGTGTGCCGGATACCCGACTGGGTGTACAACCTGCGATTGGGCAGATGCTCGATGCTGCCAGTCTGGATCAATTGGGCTATTTCAATGTGCCCGATTTTCGCGATAACGATGATGCCTGGAATGCTGCCGTAGCACCCTATATTAACCAATACGGTTATGACGAAAACGGTACTCGTGTCGGCGGTGGCGGTGTCGGTGCTTACTATCAGTCCAATGTGCAAAACTTCTATCGTGAAAGCTTTGAAATCGCACTGGACCATAGCCTTGAGATTGGCTCCACTTCTCACGAGATCCATGTTGGCTACCAGTGGTCGGAAGGTCACGAGGAGCTGGCTCGCCTGTCTAATGGCTGGGGTTCTATTAGTGTCATAGATGGAGCAGAGGATGTTAATGCCCCGGATAATGCGCGTTTCCGTGCTTATACCGAGCAGATGAGCTTCATCGGTGAGGATGGTGGAAGAGTGCCACCCATCGACTCCTTCACAGAGACCCAGAACTTCGAAGTTAACGACTCGATTGCCTGGGGGGATTTCACCTTCGATGTGGGCTTCCTGATCAGCCAGGACACCCTGTATGGCCAGGGGCTGCGTGAGGCCAACACCATTTCGGGCTACGAGGCCGCACCGGGCAACAAATACGAAATGTACAAGGTCGACTGGAAAGATATGATCCAGCCGCGCCTCGGGGTTACCTGGGCCTACAACGGTGTCGATACGGTTTTCGCCAGTTTCGCCCAGTACAACCCGGCAGCCTCCTCCCTTGCCCGTGCCGCGTCATGGGATCGTAACAGCCGCGCCACAGTGGAGGTTTACTGGGATGAAAACGGCAATTACATCAGCTCCACACCTCGAGAAGGTTCATCTGGCAAGTTGTTTGCAGATGACCTGGATCCCCGCAGGGTTGACGAACTGACACTCGGCACAACCAAAGAGTTCGACAATGGCATCAGCCTGCGTTCGCATCTACGTTACCGTGAAGGCTCGCATTTCTGGGAAGATACGTGGAATGGCTCGCGTACTTATGGTTGCTACGGTCCCGAAGACAACCAGACCTGTGTGCCGGATGACATCGCTGCAAAAGGCCTCTACATCCCCGATCTCGATGAGAAACTCGAGCAGATCGGTAGCGGCTCGAGTTACGTGATCGCCGAACTGGATGATGCTTATACGAAGTACCTGGAGTTCAGTCTCGAAGCCTCCTGGATGGGGGAGCGCACTTACCTGAACGCCTCCTACACCCGCAGCCGTTATCGTGGCAACTTCGACCAGGACAACACCACCTGGACCAACGATGCCAATACCTTTATTGGCTCTTCGTATCTCGCGGATGGTGCTGGTCGCCAGGTCTGGGATAACAAGGACGGTACACTTCGTGGTGACAAGCCAAACCTGCTGAAGTTCTTTGGCCAGTACACCCTGGATTGGAAGGCCAATGTCGGTGCCTATTTTGTGTACCAGTCTGGCGAACCCTGGGAAGCCTGGGATGGCAGCGTCTATGGTTATTCTAGCGCCACTAACCGCTATGCCGAACCGGCAGGTAGCCGCCGTACTGATAGCCACTGGCAAATGGACCTGAACTACACCCAGAATTTCAATGTGTATGCAGATTACACGCTGAAGTTCCGTGCAGACCTGTTCAACGTGTTTAATCGCCAGACTGGTTACAATATCGATCCCGAGGTAGGCTACTTCGCCTTTGGCGAACCGCGTAGCTACTATGATCCGCGTCGTCTGCAGCTCTCAATCGGCATGGACTTTTAAGCGACGTTCGTCCTGCTTCTCTTAGCGGGAATGTACCTCTCCAATGCCCCGGCCCGCCGGGGCATTTTTATTTGCCCCAGAGCAATCCCCGTCCCAGTCCGTTAGAATCCCAATAAACAATAACGGGAGAGCGACCCCTTGGTAAGTTTCTGGCTGCTGGAAGTCCTGCTGGCGCTGGCTGCACTGCTGGTTGCCAGCCAGTACTGGTATATCGCGCGGGATCGTTGCCTGTCGCCGTCCCTGCTGGTGGTGGCGGGAATGTCGCTGCTGGCGATGGCTGCGCTGGTTGGCGCCTATCGCTACACCATTGATCCCGGTGTCAACGGACTGCACCGGATCCTGTCCGGTCTCTCCGGGCAGCTGACCTTCCTGCTTTCCGGACTGGCACTCATATGGGTCGCCCTGAAGCCCGATCTCGGCTATCGCAGCCGGCCTCCGGCCTACGTGGTGCTGACCGTGGCGACAGCGGTCGCGGTGTTACTGATGACCGACGCCGGCCCGGCAGGTCGGCTTCTCAGTATGCTGGGGCTGGGGGCCTGGTTTGCCACAGCAATAATCGGTCGCCTGCGAGGGGGGCTGTCGACACTACCCGCGTGCCTGTTGGCCTGTGGCCCGGTGCTGGTTGTGGTCGCCAGTCTGTTGGTGGGCACCAGCCATGTGGAGCTGCTGGGCATGCCACGGCTCAACTGGTTCCACCTGCTGCTGGCGCTGGCGGTACTGACGCTGCTCTGCGCACGGCCGCTATTCGAGCAAAGGAGGGGTGAGAATGGATGGTAACTCCCACTGGGAACTGCAGGGTGGCTGCCACTGTGGCGCTGTTCGTTTTGAAGCGCGTATACCCCGCCGGCCGGGGGAGGCGCTGGTCGCCCATGCCTGTAACTGCTCCATGTGTGAAATGGTGGGTTTCCAGCACCTGATCGTGCCCGCTTCGGCGTTCGACCTGCAGCAGGGAGAGGGCGACCTCACCTGTTACACATTTAATTCCGGTGTGGCCAAGCACTATTTCTGCCGTCACTGTGGGGTGAAGTCTTTCTACATCCCGCGCTCCAACCCCGACGGTTACAGCATCAACCTGCGCTGCCTGGATCAACTGCCCGAAGGGGTAAAGGTGGAGCCGTTTGATGGCCGGAACTGGGAGCGCAATGCCGGCGCGCTGGCTCATCTCAGCAAGGGCTGAAGTTGCATATCGATAAGACAAGCGGGACGGTTATCGAGTCCCGGAAGGATTGAGAGGAGATAAACCCGCTGTGAGTGAGCAGGTACAAACCGGAAACGTCACATATACCGACAGTGGCGCCCTCTATGGCAAGCCCGGGCTGGAGTTGGTGGTGGTGGAGACCAACCTCTGCCGGGCGGTAGTTGCCCTGCAGGGGGCGCAGTTACTCGAATTCCAGGCAAAGGGTCACGAGCCCCTGTTGTGGCTGAGTCCCGCGGCGGTATTTGAGCCGGGCAAGGCAGTGCGGGGCGGTATTCCCCTGTGCCTGCCATGGTTTGGCGTTCACCCGGATCCCGCCAGGCCCAAGCACGGACTGGCACGTACCAGGTCGTGGGAGCTGGATGCTGTCAGGGAGCTGCCGGGCGGTATCCGCGAGTTAGTGTTTACCTACTGTCACCCCGGTGATGAGGATTTCACGCCTTTTAATTGCCGTGTCACCCTGCAGCTTGGCAAAAAACTGCGATTGGCGCTGGACCTGGAAAATTCCGCCGATGAGCCAGCCAGGTTCAGCTGGGCCTGGCATACCTATTTCCCGGTGGATAACGTGCACGATATCCGGGTGCACGGCCTGGAGGATACCGGCTACCTGGACAATACCCGCGGGCTGCAACCGGCCCGGCAGGAAGGCGCGGTCCGCTTTCCCGGCGAAGTGGACCGGGTCTACGAACACGCAGGCGATACCCAGCGGATTGAGACACGTGCACCGATTCAGGCGCACAGTGGTGATTGTTGTTCCGTGATTACCTGGAACCCGGGCGCCGAGCTGGCAGCCACGCTTGCAGATGTGGGCGAGCACTATGCCGGGTTCGTATGCGTAGAGCACGGCAATGCCTTTGCCGACAGTTGGCAACTGGGTCCGGGTGAGCGCCGCACCGCCTGGCTGGAACTGGAGCGCGAGTAAATGGTTACTGCGGCTGCAGGGAGCGGGCAACGGGAGCAGGCAGGCCTGCTGCATGCCCTGTTACTGGACGGGCGTGGCGGGGGCCGGGCGCTGTCCTGGCCTGATGTCGAGCAATGGACTCCGGAGCAGGGCTGCCTTTGGCTGCACCTGGATTACACCGACGATGGCGTTGCCTCATGGCTGCGGGGCCGGGACGACGTGCCCTCACTGGTGGCCGAGGCCCTGCTGACGGAGGAGACCCGGCCACGCACCACGTCGATCGATGACGGTCTGCTGGTTGCGTTGCGCGGGGTGAACCTCAACCCTGAATCGCAGCCGGAGGACATGGTCTCGATCCGGCTGTGGGTGGAAGAGCACCGGGTGATCAGCACCCGCAAGCGGCGCCTGCTGTCGGTAACCGAATTGCAGGAGCATATCCACAATGGGCGGGGGCCACGGGACAGTGCCAGCCTGTTGGTGGAGCTGGCGGACCTGCTGGTGTGGCGTATGGGCGCGACGGTGGAGTCTTTCGAGGATACCATCGACAGCCTCGAAGACCGGGTGCTCGATGGCAGCAGTGCGGCCCTGCGGGTGGACCTGGCCCGGCTGCGCAAGCAGACCATCACCCTGCGTCGTTATCTTGCGCCGCAGCGGGAAGCGCTCGCCAGGCTGGTCCAGGAGAAAGCCCCCTGGATGCAGGAAGGCAGTCGCCTGCAGCTGCGAGAGGTGAGTGACCGCCTGCTCCGTCATATCGAGGATATCGATGCCGTGCGCGAGCGCGCCGCGGTTACCCAGGAAGAGCTGATGAGCCGCATCTCCGAACAGCTCAACAGCCGCATGTATGTACTTTCCGTCGTCGCCGCCATCTTCCTGCCCCTGGGGTTCCTGACCGGTCTGCTGGGGGTGAATGTGGGAGGTATCCCCGGGGCGGAAAACCCGGGGGCCTTTTACCTGTTCAGCGGTTTGCTGGTTGTGGCGGTCATCGTCCAGCTTGTTATTTTTCGCTGGAAAAATTGGTTGTAGCTTCGGCCATGGGCCCTGGCGAAGGCCCTTCAGGAATGCGCTTATTGCACCCTGCCGGCCTTATCAGGAGGTCAGGGCGCGTTGAGCGAAAGCGTAATGCGTGGCTCGGTGGTTAACCAAACACGGTCACGGTCTGGCGGCTGAAAGCGACCGGTTTGCCCGCGGGGCTCCACAGGCGCGCCTGGGCGACAGCGTAACCGTCAGCGGCCTGCTCCACGTCGGCCAGGTACTGCCACCAGTCACCACAGGTGGCTTCCGGCAATGGTTCCATAAACTCCAGAGTCCAGGTCAGTGAGCTGGCGGGGGCCGGTTGCTTGAGCATCGGCAGGACTGCCGGCGGCCAGGCGTCGATCAGGGCAAGCAGGTGACCTATCTCTACCCGCCTGGTGGCGGCTTCTTCGCCGCGGAAGCGAGCCCAGCCCCCGAACCGGTTGCTCGCACTGCCGCTGAAGGGCATGTCGCCGGCGGAAATCCGGTAGTCAAATTTCTGCGTGAATTCCGGCACCAGGCCCTCGATATAGGGCAGCGGCTGGAGCTCCTCGGGGGCGACAAAGTGCGGGGCGGTGTCCGCGGGCACATGAATACTGGAATCGCGGCTGCTGCCGAAACTGGCAAAAGCCGCCAGTACCACCTGGCCGTCCTGTTCCATCCGCGCTTCCACCTGGCTCACCGAGCGCCCGGCGCGCAGTACGCTGCCCTGCAGTGAGACCGGGCCCGCGGCGACGGGGGCGACGAAGGAAAAGGTGATCGAGCGCAGGGTACTGTCCGGATCGACCTGTGCGGTCAGCTGCTCGTACAGCATGGCTGCCACCAGCCCGCCAAAGGTGGCGCGCCCCTGGGCCCAGCCCTCCGGGATTTCCACTGTGGCGCCGGCTGCGCGGCTGCGGGACATCAATACATCGAATTCCATCGGGTTTACATCCGCTTAACCAAAGGTGTGGCTGTCATCGGGAAAGGTGCCGGCCTTCACGTCCTCGGCGTACTTGTGCAGCGCGCCGGGAATATCCCCGGCTTCTACCAGGAAATTCTTTGAGAACTTCGGCGGCTTTTCCGTAAGGCCAAGGATATCGTTGATTACCAGCACCTGCGCATCGGTATCGCGGCCCGCGCCAATGCCGATGGTGGGCATGGAGACGGCTTCGGTAATGCGCCTGGCCAGCGTCGACGGCACGCACTCCAGTACCAGCAGGTCCGCGCCGGCCTCGTCCAGCAGCGCGGCATCACTGAGGATGGTACCGGCGGTGTCCTCGTCGCGGCCCTGTACCCGGAACCCTCCCAGCTTGTGTACCGACTGGGGTGTCAGGCCCAGGTGGGCGCAGACCGGGATGCCCCGATCCGTGAGCATACGGACGGTTTCCGCCAGCCAGGCGCCGCCCTCGATTTTCACCATATGTGCGCCGGCCTGCATGATGCGGGTGGCGTTGGCGAGGGCCTGCTCCGGGGTGGCGTAGGTCATGAAAGGCATGTCGCCCATGATCAGCGACTTTTTATTTCCCCGGGCCACCGCTTCCACGTGGTAGATCATATGGTCCATGGTGACCGGGATGGTGCTGTCGTAGCCCAGCACGGTCATTCCCAGGGAGTCGCCTACCAGTAGCACCTCCACCCCGGTCTTCTGGGCCATGGCTGCCATGGGGGCGTCGTATAGGGCCACCGTAATAAATTTCTCACCGTCGGCCTTCATTCGTTGGAGTGTTTGCACGGTAACTGGCTTGGTCAGCGCTGAGGGTCCGTAAGGCATGAGATCAGTTCCCCGGGTTGTAGTAGTGGCGGCCACTGGTGATGTTCAGCATGTATTCCACCAGCTGGCAGTAGTCATCCTGGCGGCTGACGATATCGATATCTTCACTGTTGACGATCAGCAGCGGGGCCTCGTCGTAGTAGTGGAAAAACTGGGTATAGGCCTCGTTGAGGGTGGCGAGGTATTCATTGCTGATAGAGCGCTCGGCGGCAATGCCGCGGGTGCGGATGCGTTCCTGCAGCACATTTAGCGGAGCCTGCAGGTAGATCACCAGGTCTGGCTTGGGGGCCTGCAGGGTCAGGTGCCGGTATACCTGCTGGTAGATCTCCAGCTCGTCGGCATCCAGTGTGACCTCGGCAAACAGCTGGTCTTTCTCGATCAGGAAATCGGAAACGCGCACCGGATTGAATATATCGTCCTGGCGCAGCGACTGGATCTGCTGCGAGCGCTGCAGCAGGAAGTGCAGCTGGGTCGGTAAAGCGGCACTTTTGGGATCCCGGTAGAAGCGTTCAAGGAACGGGTTTTCCTCCGGAAGTTCCAGCAGCGTATCGTAATTGAAAGTGGCGGCAAGCTTCTTCGCCAGGGTGGTTTTGCCCACGCCGATATTACCCTCCACCGCGATAAAGCGGGGCGGGGCGGCGGCGGAGATATCGGGTTCCATCGACGGCGGGATCTCGGTTTCAGTAGACACCGGCCTCTACTCCTTTTTCTGTTGTTCCATCCTCGCCCGCGCAACCGGATCCGGTCCGGGCGACTGCGTCAGAGCTTCTCCAGGCGATTCGACGGGCACTGCCGCAGCAGGGCCGCCAGGGACTCACCCGTAGGTAAAACCAGTGCAGGTGCCAGTTCTGCCAGTGGTAATAGCACGAAATTGCGTTCACCCATGCGTGGATGCGGGACCTGCAGTCGGGGCGTATCCAGCGTGTCCTGGCCGAACAGCAGGATATCCAGGTCAAGCGTGCGCGCCCCCCAGCGAACATCGCGTTCCCGCCCCTGGTCGGACTCGATCTGCTGCAGCCGGTCGAGTAATTCGTGCGGGGCCAGCGCTGTTTCCAGCTCCGCGACCGCATTGATGTAGTCGGGCTGGTCCCCCGGGCCGACCGGTGCGCTGCGATAAAAGCTGGAGCAGCGCAGCAGGCGGATGCCGGGAGTGCTGCCCATTGCGGCAAGCGCATCCTGCAGCTGTCGCTGCGGCTGCGAGAGGTTACTGCCCAGGCCGACGTAACATCGCTGCATGGTATTCAGTCCTGGCGTGGCGCGGAAGAGCGGGGCTTCCGGCGACGACCGCCGCGACTCCTGCGCCGGCCGTCACCGGAACGCGGCAATTTGCTGACCATTTGCTCGCGGCTATCCGCATCGGCCTGCTGGAAATCGGTCCACCACTGGCCAAGTCCCGGTGCTATCTCACCGCACTCCTCGCGCAACAGCAGGAAATCGTAGGCGGCGCGGAAACGCGGGTGCTCGCTGAGTCGCTGTGCCCGCGAGCCGTTGCGGCGGGGCAGGCGCGATTGCATCTCCCAGATCTCGCGCATGGGTAGGGAGAAGCGCTTGGGAATGGCCGTGTGCGCCAGCTGGGCGCCAATCACCTTTTGCGCCGCACCCGCCAGGGCCGGTACCGGCGGAGTTCCCTTGCCTGTCAGTCGCTGCTGCTCGCGGTTGACCGCAGGCCAGAGCAGGGCGGCATAGAGGAAAGCGGGGGTGACGCGCTTGTCGGCGCGGATTCGGTCGTCGGTGTTGCGCAAGGCAATCCGGGTCAGTTCCAGGGCTGTCGCGTCGCCGAGCAGGGCATCGTTTTCAGGGAACAGGTGTTGCCACAGGCCGTGCTCCCGCATCAGCTCAAAGGTACGCTCGCCGTGACCGCTCATCAGCAGCTTGAGTACTTCGTCGAACAGCCGTGCAGGCGCGATATTGCGCAGCAGGGGGGCCAGCTCCCGCAACGGGGCGGCCGTATCCGGTTCGATCTGGAAATCCAGCTTGGCGGCGAAGCGAACAGCTCGCAGCATCCGTACCGGATCTTCCTTATAGCGTGTCTCCGGGTCGCCGATCATCCGGATCAGGCGGTCCTCGATATCCTTCACACCACCGGTGTAGTCGTGGATTTCGAAACCATTGGTGGTGTAGTAGAGGGCGTTGACCGTAAAGTCACGCCTTACGGCATCACTCTTCAGGTCACCATAGACGTTGTCCCGCAGCAGCATGCCATGCTCGGACTGCTGTGCCTCGTGGTCCTCGCCCTCGCTGTGGTGCCCCCGGAAAGTGGTGACCTCGATAATTTCCCGTCCGATGCGGGCATGCAGGATGCGGAAGCGCCGGCCGACAATACGCGCGCCACGGAAGAGTTTCTTCGCCTCCTCCGGTGTCGCATCGGTGGCGACATCGAAGTCCTTGGGGTGACCGCCCAGCAGCAGGTCGCGTACGCCGCCCCCGACAATGTAGGCCTCGAAGCCCGCCTCCTGGAGGCGCTTCAGGACGGTCAGCGCCGCGCGGCTGATATCGCGCCGGGACAGGTTGTGGTCGCTGCGCGGGATAACACGCAGGGTGTTGTTACTGGCCGGCTTGCGCCAGCGCTTGATACTGCTGATCAGGGAATTGAGCATACGGCTGTCTGTCTTGACTGCTGCCAACGTGTGGCGATAGATCCCGTCTGGATTGACGCGCGAATTCTACCACAGCCATGGACGGCCCGGCGCTTGCTTGAACAGGGGGAAAGCTCAGGGGGGGATAGGATGGTGGCGGTGCTGGCAGCAACCGCCCCCTTACAGACTCTCCATTCCAAAGAGAAAGGAGTAAAGGGAGTTATTGTTATGGCTATGAAGGCAGCGGCATCCTTGCGCTATCAATTTGCTGTCTAGCAAACACCCTCTCCCAGGTACAATCAGTCAGTTTGTAACGCGCTTGTGGTTATTTTTGTTCTGCTTTCTTTATTTTTATTCTTTATTGTTATTGTTTGTTGTTATTGTTGTTCAGGTTTTGGTCACTGTTTGCTTTTATTGTCGACCGCCCCTTTATTCTTATTGTGTTGCGCCCACTTATTGTCAGTTGTTCTTAGGGCTTAAACAGTCATTTATTTTTATTCTTGGCTGTTCTTCATTGTTGTACTAGTAAGAAAGCATTTAGCGTGCCAACTTTTTAAAGTCCTTTAAAATCAATGACTTATGGTTTTTGGGGTAAAATTTTGTGCCACAAAGCCCGGGCCCGGCGTTACGTAAGTCGCCGCAGTTGTTACGGACGGTGAGACCGGGGTAACACTTTGAGTGCTCCAGGTGGGAACTTTCTGGCCGTACGGTAATCATCCGGCCAGCCGCACCATGGATGAAAAGTCAGGAAGGTCAGGTTTCTGGCGCGGCTGCGAGGAGAAAGGGCCGCAGGAGCAGCCCGGAAAGGGGGGATCGGGAGGTGGTCAGGAGGCCTCTGCGGCTGCGCGGCGGCTCTTCTTGCGCGGGATCCCCAGCTTCTGTCGGCGTTCCCACAGGCACTTGCGGCTGACGCCCAGCTTCTTGGCCAGTTCCGTCTCGCTCATGGTGTCCTGGTGCTCGAGCACGAAGCGGGCAAAGTAGTCTTCCAGGGACAGGTCCTCGCGGGGATCGGAGTGCAGGCTGCGGGGGCGGCGCTCCGGATCGGCCTCTTCCACCGGTACCAGGTCCAGGTCGATATCCAGCGTCTTGTGATCGATTTCGGTGCTGTTGTCCTCGGTCAGGATTACGGCACGCTGGATCGCATTCTCCAGTTCCCGCACGTTACCCGGCCAGGTGTAGGTCGTTACCGCCTGTACCGCTTCCGGGGAGAGCTTCAGGATTGCTCGCCCCACCTTGGTGCAAAACTTCTGTAGCAGGTGCTCTGCGATGGCCAGTACGTCCTTGCCGCGCTCCCGCAGGGGCGCCAGGCTCATCTGTACCACATTGATGCGGTAGTAGAGGTCCTCGCGAAACTTGCGTTCGGTGGCAAGCTGGCGCAGGTTGCGGTGGGTTGCTGCCACCAGGCGTACATCCACTTTACGTGACTCGATGGCACCAATTGGCCGTACCTCGCCCTCCTGTAACACACGCAGCAGCCGTGCCTGGGCTTCCAGCGGCAGCTCACCAATCTCGTCCAGGAACAGGGTGCCGCCGTCAGCGGCGGCCACCAGGCCCTCGCGTGCGGTCTGGGCGCCGGTAAATGCGCCTTTCTCGTGACCGAACAGTTCCGCTTCGATCAGCGTGTCGGGGATCGCGGCACAGTTGACCGAGATCAGGGGTTTGTCAGCCCGGCGGCTTTCCTCGTGGATGGCGCGGGCAACCAACTCCTTGCCGGTACCGGTCTCGCCGTGGACCAGCACCGTGGCGTCAGTGGGCGCTACCTTGTGGATGCGGGCATAGAGCTCGCGCATCACCGGGCTGTTGCCGATCATGCCGGCAATAGTGCGGCTGGGGGCCTGCTGGTTGTTACTGGCGGCACGGCTCTGCTCCGCCTTGCCGATGACCCGGCGCACGGTGGCGATCATCTCATCGTGATCGAAGGGCTTGGCGATATAGTCTGCGGCCCCCATACGCATGGAGTCTACGGCCGAGCGCAGGCTGGCATAGCTGGTCATGATCAGTACCGGAACGTCGCCCGCAAGCTTGAGCAGGTCAGTGCCGGGGGCGCCGGGCAGGCGCAGGTCGGAGATGATCAGGTCAACTTCGCCGAGATGGTACTTGCTGGTCGCCTCGCGCACGGAGCCCGCTTCGCTCACCCGGTATTTGTGCCGCTCCAGCAACTTGCGCAGTGCGGTACGGATGATGGCTTCGTCTTCGACGATCAGGATGTGGCTCATGTGTTACGCCTGGTTACAAAACACTCAGAGGGGGCCTAGTT
Organism: Microbulbifer sp. YPW16; assembly: GCF_021290385.1. Classification (GTDB taxonomy): domain Bacteria; phylum Pseudomonadota; class Gammaproteobacteria; order Pseudomonadales; family Cellvibrionaceae; genus Microbulbifer; species Microbulbifer zhoushanensis. The sequence goes on along the minus strand of NZ_CP089928.1, from coordinate 1,367,012 downwards.
TTACCCGCAAAGCGTTTCGTTGCAACTCAGTTGGGACTTTTGTCACCAACTTTGCACGAATTTTGCCCAGATCCGCACCCCAGCGACATTTATCTTGCCAGGGGTAACTGGACTATGAACTTTGCTCCGCGGCCGGATTCCTGGTCGGCAGGGCTGACCAGTTCCAGTTGCCCCTCATGCTCCTCCACGATGCTGTAGACCATTGCCAGGCCCAGCCCCGTTCCCTCGCCGGGCTCCTTGGTGGTGAAAAAAGGCTCCAGGATGCGCTCGCGGTGGCGTGGGGAAATGCCCGGCCCCTCGTCGGTGACCGAAACGCAGGCGTAACCACCCTCGATGTAGCCGTGGATGTGCACATTGCCGCCATCGGGGCTTGCGTCGCGGGCATTGCTGAGCAGGTTGATAAAGACCTGGATCAGGCGCTGGTTGTCGCCCGGTGCCACCAGGTCCTCCGGAACCGTGTTGGTGAAGGTCACCTGGGTCTTGTCGCGCTGCAGGGAAAGTAATTGCACCGCTTCCTGAACGGTGGCGTAGAGATCTACCGGGGCGCGCTCGCTCTCCTGCTTGCCGCTGTGGGAGAAGTTGACCAGGGATTGGACGATGCGGCTGATACGCTGGGTCTGGCTGAGGATCTGGTCGGCAGTATCCCGCACCTCGTTGCTGTCCGACTCAAACTGCAGGTTCTGGGCCAGGCAGGCGATCCCGGTGACCGGGTTGCCCACCTCATGGGCGACCCCAGCGGCCAGGCGGCCGACCGAAGCCAGTCGCTCGCTGTGGATCAGCTCCTGCTCCAGCACCTGGGTTTCAGTGATGTCCTCCACCAGCAGCATCTGGGCATCACTGGGCTCCCGGCGCCCGCGGGGGCTGGCACTGCTCCTGAGGCGGGTCTTGTGCAGGTTCAGCCAGTGGCTGTGGCCGTCGATGTCCACTTGTTGCTTGAAGCGGCTGCCCTCGTCCGATGCAGCGAAGTCGCGCAGCAGGCTGTGCCAGGGCTCGGGCAGGTAATCCAGCTTGGCGCCCAGGACATCGCCGGCGGCGATGCCGGTGACGTCCTGCATGGCATAGTTCCATAGCAGGACCTCGCCGTCACTTCCCAGTGAGCAGGCGGCCAGGGGCAGCTCCTCCAGCATCTGCCTGTGGTACAGGCGCAGGTTGTTGAGTTCCGCGGCCAGGCCGGTGAGCTGGTTCTTGTAGCGGCCCAGGCGCGACTCGATCAGGTGAATATCCCGGTTGGCGGGCTGGTCGCTGTTCTTGAACGGGATGTGGCGATCGATGATCTGGCCCGCGAGCACACGCCCCAGCAGGCCCGACAGGTTGGCCTCGACCTTGTTGCGGAGCTGGCGCAGGGCGTAGGGGCGGCGTTCGTCTGCCGGTAACCGCAACTGTCGCAGGGCTTTTTTGACCTCGTGATTGGCGGTGGCGGCGCCCAGGCTCTCCGCCAGCCGCAGGCGGAAATCGGCGGCGGACTGCACGTCCAGCTCCAGCCGCAGGGCCTGGCTCAGGGTGTCGTCGCTGCAGAGGTCGGCGGCATACTGCTCCATGTTACTGGTCGGGGTGAGTAGTGAGAGCCCCACGAACAGCAGCACATTCACTGCCAGCGACAGGGTGGTGACCTGGGTCCAGATGGCCATGCCCAGAGGCAGCTGCAGGTCGGTACCCGGCAGGGTGAAGCCGTCGATCGCGAAGATGGATGGCAGCAGGAGCCCGCCTCCCCAAACCAGCATGCCCGCCAGCAAACCCGCGATAAACCCGCGGCGATTGCCTCGCGGCCAGTGAATGACAGCGAAGATCCCGGGCAGGAATTGTAGTGAGGCGATAAACGCCATCAGGGCCAGGTCGGAAAGGGAGAGCCGGTTGTTCAGCAACAGGTAGAACGCAAAGCCGGCCAGGAACAGTGCGCCTACGATCGCCCGGCGCAGCCATACCAGCTGGCGGTACATATTGTCTTCGGAGTGCCAGCGGGTCCCGGGCAGGAGCCAGTGGTTCATCACCATGGTGGACAGGGCCAGGGTGATCATGATCAGGGCACCGGTGGCAGCCGAGAGTCCGCCCACGAACGCGGCCACCGTCAGCAACGCCGAACCGCTCGCTCGAGGCACGGCAAGGGCGAAGTACTGCACTGGCTCGGTCACATCCAGCGCGAAGCCGGCCCACATGATGGGGAAGATCGGCAGTGCCATCAGCAGCAGGAACAGCGGGAATGCCCAGCTGGCGATGCGCAGGGTTTTCTCTGCGGAGCGCTCGGCGATGCTCAGGTAAAAGATATGGGGCATGGCCACCGCGGTGGCGATAAATACCAGCAGCAGGGTGTGGGAGGAACCCTGCTCGATTGGGCTGTACAGGAGCTGCTGCATGTCGCTGTTGTCCGCCAGCCACTGGTCGAGCCCGCCCATACCGCCGAACACGCCGAATACCGCATACAGGCCCACTGCCAGCAGCGCCACCAGCTTGACGCTGGATTCCACCGCCATCGCCGCCACCAGGCCAGTGCGCCGTTCGCGGTTGGCGCCATACAGGGCGGTAAAGACCGCCAGCAGCACACAGTAGAAGAAGGCGATCAGGTTCTTGGCGCTGATACCGGCCCCCGGCAGTGCCAGCGCGGCGACGCTGTCGCTGGAGAGCAGGGCCAGGGTCTCGGCCACCGCCTGGATCTGCAGGGCAATCAGCGGCAGCAGGCCCAGCAACATAAACAGCGTGGCCAGGGTGCCGGCACCGCGGCTGTGGTAGCGGAATACCAGCAGGTCCGCGGGCGAGGTGAGCTGGTAGCGCTGCGCCAGTCTTGACAGGGGTTCCAGCGCCACGGGCGCAAACAGGAACATGGCGCCGGTACCCAGGTAGTAGGCAAGAACCCCATAGCCGTGCTGCCAGGCCAGGTCCACTACACCGTAGAAGGTCCAGGCGCTGAGTGATACACCCAGTGAAAGGACATAAACCAGTGGCCGGCGCACCCATCGGGTCGGCATCCAGCCCTTGGAGGTGGCGAAGGCGACAAAAAACAGCATGGCGATATACGCCACGCCGATCAGTGCGATATGGACAATATCAAATGTCATTGGAGCCGCGCCTGAGCTGGATGAAGAGTGCCAGCAGGATCAGCACAAACCAGAGGATAAACGGGCGATACCAGGCCCCGGACGGATTGATCATCCAGGTAAACACGGTGGGGGAGAAGACATAGCCCACCAGTACCAGCAGGATTAGCAGTGTGCGATTACTCATGGTTGCGCCCGGGCAGCGGGATTCCGGTGGAAATTGGCGGGAAAATGTTAATGGCCGGTGCCCGTCTGTGCAATCTGCGCCGGTTCCCGGTTGCGCCGGTCCACCTGGTGTCGCTGCCAGCGGGCAGTGGCCCAGTGCAGGATAGCCTCTGGTGTCTCAGCCTCCAGGCCCGGGGGGACATGGAAACCGAGAAACCCGAGCGCCTGCACCAGGTTGGCGGATGGCTGCCGGTCGTCCAGTGCCGGTGCCTGGTTCTGCTTGCTGAGTTTCTGTCCGCCGGGGTTCATCACCAGGGGCAGGTGCCCGAATTGCGGTACTGCCGCACCAAAAAGCCGGAACAGTCGTTGTTGCGCACCACTGGTCTCCAGCAGGTCTGCGCCGCGTACGATATGCGTGATGCCCTGGTCGATATCGTCCGCCACCACCGCCAGCTGGTAGGCATAGAGACCGTCGCGGCGGCGCAGGATGGTGTCTTCGGCGATCGCCTGGTGCTGCGCGCCGTGCCAGATGTCGTCGAAGTGTTCCTCTCCGCCCGCGCACTTCAGGCGCACCGCGCTGGGTCCCTGTTCCTCGCGGGTGGCGCGGCAGCCGTCGTTGTCGTGGCCGCCGCGGCGACGAATCTGGGCACGGGAGCAGTGGCAGGCATAAGTCAGTTCGCGCCCGGCCAGCTCTGCGAGCCGTTCGTCGTAGCGCTTATGGCGCTGGCTCTGCCGGCACAGGGGGCCGTGCCAGTGCAGGCCGTGGGCGTCGAGGGACTTCAGTATACGGTCGGCCGCGCCCGGTTCCTCGCGGGGCGGGTCCAGGTCCTCCATCCGCACCAGCCACTGGCCGCCATGGGCGATGGCATCCAGGTAGCTCCCCACGGCGGAAACCAGTGAGCCGAGATGCAACGGGCCTGTGGGCGAGGGCGCGAAACGACCGATATAGCGTGCCGAGGTCATCATGGGAAGGTGTGTGCAAAGCGGCGCTGGACACCGCTGCCCCGGGAGGGGAGCGGGGCGATCACCGGGATCGCCCGCAGGGGCTGGCAGAGCTCAGCCGGAGATCTGCCGTTCCTTGATTTCCGCCAGGGTCTTGCAGTCGACGCAGAGCGTGGCGGTGGGCCGGGCCTCCAGGCGACGGATGCCAATTTCCACGCCGCAGGCCTCGCAGAAGCCATAATCGTCCTGGTCGATCAGTTCGATGGTGGCGTCGATTTTCTTGATCAGCTTGCGCTCGCGGTCGCGGGTGCGCAGTTCCAGGCTGAACTCCTCTTCCTGGCTGGCCCGATCGGCCGGGTCCGGGAAGTTGGCTGCCTCGTCTTTCATGTGGGAAACGGTGCGGTCCACTTCCGCCATCAGCTCGGCTTTCCAGGCCAGCAGCAAGTTGCGGAAGTGCTCCTGCTGCTTCTCGTTCATGTACTCTTCGCCCTTCTTCTCCTTGTAGGGCTCAAAGCCGTGCAGAGATTCGGTGCTCGCAGCAGTTTTGGGCATAGTCGTTGCCTCTCTTTCTATACGGGCCCCCTGATATGAGGGCTGTACCACCAAATTCAATATGTCCGGTCCCGCGCCTGCAATTCGCGTGAGGCTGGACACTAGCCTAGACCGGATTTTACCGGGTTGATGCATTTTTAACCTTGTTGGCGGTTTGGTAACCGTCTGGGAAGATGCATCGGTCCGATAAGCGGCAGGCTGCTCCTGTCCCGGCGCCATACCCCGGGCGACCGAGAGCGAGGAAACTATCAAATCTCTGCAGTTCGCGCCACAAAATGTTGTCTGGTATTTTGTGGCGCAAGATTTGTCCGCAAAGGTCTTACTGTGAAGTTTAATCCTCCATTGCAACGGGGCACGCTGCTGCGTCGCTATAAGCGCTTTCTCGCCGATATCCAAACGGAAACCGGCGACATTTTCACCATTCACTGCCCCAACACCGGTTCGATGAAGAACTGCTGGGTAGAGAACAGCCCCTGCTGGTACTCGGATTCCGGTAATCCCAAGCGCAAGTACCGGCACACCCTCGAGATCACCACCACTCCGGAGCAGGCGCTGGCGGGGGTGAATACGGGCCGCTCCAATGCCCTGGTGGAGGAGGCAATTGCCAACGGCATTGTTACCGAGCTGCAGGGGTACGAGCGGGTGCGGCGGGAAGTGCGTTATGGCGCCGAAAACAGCCGCATCGACCTGTTGTTGTCCGGCGACAGGGGCGACTGCTATGTCGAGGTAAAAAACGTCACCCTGGCCGAGGGCAGCCGGGGACTGTTCCCGGATGCAGTCAGTGCGCGGGGCACCAAGCACCTGCGGGAACTGCAGAAGCTGGCCGAAGAAGGTGTGCGCGCGGTGCTCTTCTACTGTGTGCAGCACACGGGCATCCAGACGGTGGCGCCGGCTCGGGAAATCGACCCGGCTTATGCCGCTGCGCTGGACACGGCGGTTGCCGCGGGCGTTGAGGTTATCGCGTATCGCGCGCATCTGGGCGCCGGGGAAATTGCACTGGCGGATTCCGTGCCCTTCAGCGTCTAGGGCAGGTCAGTAAGGGGCCCGTTTGCCCCGGGGCTGCGACGACACCTTGGTCCTGGCAGCCGCCACCGCGCTGTCATTCCGCCAGGATAACGTACAGTCCCTCTGGGCTGTGCTCGATCGGCACCGGGGTCAGGGCGTCGCCGGCACAGGGGCCGGCAATGCACTCGCCGGACTCGATCATGAACAGGGCGCCGTGGGAGGCGCACTGGATCAGTGCCCCATCCGGGTCCAGGAACTGGTCGGGTTGCCAGTCCAGGTTGATGCCCTGGTGCGGGCAGCTGTTCTTGTAGGCGTAGATCTCGCCGTCTTTCATCACCGCAAAGACATTGTCCGTGCCTGCGGCCGTGTCCCCCAGGGAAAAGCCTTTCGACTGCCCCTCGCTCAACTCGTCGTAACGACAAAGAAAGTATTTCTGCACGCTAACCCTTTTAGTGTTTTCTGCGTTTTATCGGCCGCGCCAGTTTACTCCGGTGCGGCCAGTGTGATGTAAGCCTGCTGTTCCCGGCCGTCGCGCAGGAACTCCAGCCTTACCTGGTCGCCCGCACGGTGTTTTTCCAGGGCATTCAGCAGGTCATCATAATTACGCACGGGATCGTCATCCACGGCGATGATCACGTCCCCCAGCTGCCAGCCACCGCGTTCGGTGCGGAACACGCCGCGCAGCCCGGCCTCCTCCGCGGGCATGCCGGGAGCAATGCGCAGCACTGCCACGCCGTCGAAGCCAAAGCGGCTGGCCCACTGGTCCGGCGCGGACTCGATACCCAGTACTGGCCGCACCAGGCGGCCGTGGGCAATCAGTTCCGGTACGATTTTTTTCACGGTGTCCACGGGGATGGCAAAGCCGATGCCTACGCTGGCGCCGCTGGGGCTGTAGATGGCGGTGTTCACCCCGATCAACTGGCCGCGGGAATTCAGCAGCGGACCACCGGAATTGCCGGGATTGATGGCCGCGTCGGTCTGGATCACATTGCGAATGGTGCGGTTATTGGCAGCCTGTATCTCGCGACCCAGGGCGCTCACCACACCGGTGGTCAGGGTGGTGTCCAGCCCGAAGGGATTGCCGATGGCGAGCACCTTGCGGCCGACCGAGAGGGTGTTGGAGGTTCCCGGCACCAGGGGTGCCAGCAGCTCCGGTGGCGCATTGATCCTGAGCACCGCCAGGTCCTTCTCCGGTGCGGATCCCACCAGCTCCGCCGGCCACTCGCTGCGGTCCTGCAGGGTGATGGTTACCTTGCGCGCGCCCTCGATCACATGGAAATTTGTGACGATATGTCCCTGGCGGTCCCAGATAAAGCCGCTGCCGGCGCCCTTGGGCACCGTGTGCATGCGCAGGCTCCAGCGATCCCGCACCAGCGTCTCGTTGGTGACATACACCACGGATGGGCTGGCAAAATTGAACACCTGCATGGTGTTCTTCTCGTCGTCGGTGGAGAAGTCGGGCAGCAGGGATCCCGCACTGGCGAGGCAGGGGAACGCCAGGAGGGTGATGGCGAAAATCAGTGAAACCAGTTTTTTCATGGTCCGGGTATGTTGTTCTAACTGGGACAGCAGCCGGCCGCGCTGGCGCGGACCGGCCATACCTGGGGACGGGGCCGTCCCCGGTTATCGATTCTGCAGGGCCAGGATACGATCCTCAAGCGGCGGATGGCTGGCCATCAGCGCCCCCATATTGCCGTAGATGCCAAAGGCTTTCATGTTGCTGGGCAGCGGTTGCTCGCGGCCGGCCTCGGATTCAGACTTGATGCGCATCAGGGCCGCGGCCATCGACTCGCGGGTGGTGAGGTCGGCGCCCGCTGCATCGGCGCGGTACTCCCGTCGACGGCTGAACCAGGCCACCACCATCATGGCCAGGAAGCCGAACAGGATATCCATGATGATGGAAGTCACGAAGTAACCGATCCCCAGGCCCTGCTCGTTCTTCAGGATCACCCGGTCCACGAAAAAGCCCACCAGGCGCGCAAAGAACATGACGAAGGTGTTTACCACGCCCTGGACCAGTGCCAGGGTCACCATGTCGCCGTTGGCGACGTGACCGATCTCGTGGCCGATGACCGCCCGCGCCTCGTCGCGGTTAAAGCGCTGCAGCAGGCCGGCACTCACCGCTACCAGCGCGCTGTTGCGGTTCCAGCCGGTGGCAAAGGCGTTGGCCTGTTGCATGGGGAAGATGCCCACATCGGGCATCCCGATGCCGGCTTTTTCGGACAGGTCCCGCACGGTATCCACCAGCCATTGCTCGTCGGCTGTCTGCGGCTGGGTGATCACCTGGGTGCGAGTGCTCATCCGGGCGATGGTCTTGGAAAGCAGCAGCGACACCAGGGCGCCACCGAAACCGAATACGGCGCACAAAGTCAGCAGCCCGGTGAGGTTCAGGTCCACGCCGTTGGCGGCGAGAATCCCCTGGAAACCGAACAGGTTAAAAATGATCCCGGCCAGCACCAGCACGGCCAGGTTAGTCAGTAAAAACAAACCAATGCGCAACATCGGCTCACTCTCCAGTAGTAATCCTTGGGAGAAGTGTAGATTGGGGCGCTGCGGGGAGATTACAAGATTCGCCCCGCCGCGGGAGTGGCATGCCGGATTGGTTCCCGCGCCCGGGTCAGTCCTGGCCCTGCGCGGACATGGCGCGATCCGCCTCATCGGCCAGGCGTCGTTTCAGGTCGGGGTCCAGCTCGTTCCAGTGAACATCCAGCAGTGCCCCCTGCAATGCGTAGAGGAGTACACGGGAAGCGTTGATACCGCGGGCCCGGATGCAGGTAAAGGCCTCCACCGGACCGATCCGGCGCAGGTCATCACAAGTGCGAATCCCGATGGAATGGAGAATATTGACTGACGCGAGTCCGAGGTTTTTGAGTTTGAGGAGCTCTGATTGACTCGGGTGCATGGTGGTCTTCCCTGGTAGATACGCCACTTTAATCGGCGGTGCCAGATTCTGGCGCCGGCAATGCACGGATCGGCTCATTCCTTGAACCGGGCTATGCAAAATAACATAAGTGGATAAGCAGTCAAAAGCTGATTAGCAAAAGAAGTAAGCAACTTTTTTGGAGTTACATGCCAGTTTTGAACCGGCGACTTGTCGCCTGGACCTCAGCTGACTTTTGATACCGTCCAATATCGGAAATGTAGTAAATTTAGCTGGAATTTACTGGGATTCAGGCCTTAAACCGGGGTACATGTGATGTTAGATGCCGCGATTGAGCGGATGTTGTTTGGGCTCTCGGATGAACATGTCATTCTTGAACCGATTTCCGGGCAGCTTTTGCACCCGGAGGCCCTGGTGGCCTTTGAGCGCCTGCGCCAGGATGCACGTGCGGCCGGGTTTGAACCCCGTGTGGTATCAGGATTCCGCGACTTCGAGCGCCAACGCACGATCTGGAACGGCAAGGCCGGTGGCCAGCGCCCGCTGCTGGACAGCGGGGGGGAGCCCCTGGATGCGGCGGCACTTTCACCCCGGGACCGGGTTTACGCCATCCTGCGCTGGTCGGCTCTGCCCGGCGCCTCGCGACACCACTGGGGTACGGACTTTGATGTTATTGACGCCGCTGCGGTGCCGGAGGACTATCGCCCGCAGCTCACCCCCCGGGAAGTGGAGGATTGCGGCGTATTCGGTCCATTCCATTGCTGGCTGGACCAGCGCATTGCCGCCGGGGAAAGCCATGGCCTGTTCCGGCCCTATGCAGAGGATCGGGGCGGTATCGCGCCGGAACGCTGGCACCTGAGTTATGCGCCCCGTTCCCGCGAGCTGGATGACCTGCTGACAGCGGATGGCCTGCGGCGGTTGTGGGAGCACAATGAGCTGGAACTGTGCGACACTGTCTGCGCAAATCTCGACGATATCTACCGGCGGTTTATCCGTGTGCCGCCGGAATGCTACCCGGATACCGGGTGAGTACCGGTTGTGAGAATGCCAGCTAAGAGAATGACATGAGCCAGACGGGAGCCAGGCGGTAGCCAATGGGAGAGGGAAGCGCAATCGAGGGAAGCAATCATGGCGGCGGCAATGGGCGCGACGTCTGGGGCATGATGCGCGTCGAGGCGCAGGAACTGGCCGCGGGTGAGCCGGTGCTCGCCAGTTATTTCCACAATACCATCCTGCGGCACAAATCCCTGGACGATGCGCTGTCTTACCAGCTCGCCTCGGTACTCGACCACAGCGCGCTGACGGCCACGGCGCTACAGGAAGTGATTGCCGCCGCATTGCAGAACGACGCGGAAATTTCCCGGGCCATGCAGGCGGATATCTGTGCCTGGTATGACCGCGACCCCGCCTGTGAGCACTACCTCACGCCTTTCCTTTATTTCAAGGGGTTCCATGCCCTGCAGTCGCACCGGGTTTCGCACTGGCTCTGGGAGCAGGGGCGCCGCACGCTGGCGCTGTATTTCCAGAGCCGGGTATCGGAACAGTTCGCAGTGGATATACACCCTGCGGCCCGTTTCGGCCGCGGCATCATGATTGATCACGCCACCGGGCTGGTAGTGGGTGAGACGTCGGTGGTGGGCGACGACGTTTCCATCCTGCACTCGGTGACCCTGGGCGGCAGTGGCAGCGGTGGGGGTGATCGTCACCCGAAGATCGGCCGTGGCGTAATGATCGGTGCCGGTGCCAAGGTGTTGGGCCCGGTGCATGTGGGGGAGGGGGTAAAGATTGCCGCCGGCAGCCTGGTGCTGGCCGATGTGCCGGCCCATTACACGGTGGCGGGTGTGCCGGCGCGCCAGGTGGGCGGCAGGACGGCGGCGGCTCCGGCCTATACCATGGACCAGACCCTGGATTCTGACGACTGAGCGACGGAATCCCACCGCCAGGCCGGCATAATAGCCATAACAACAATGAAGAAAGCATGACAGGGGATTGAGGAAGCCATGTCCGAACCTCGCTACAGCCTGATATTCCGCGGCGACCTGGTGCCGGGCTTTACTGCCGGCGACGTCAAGGCCAACCTGGCGCGCCTGTTCAAGGCCGGGCCGGACACCGTGGAGAAACTGTTCAGCGGTCGCCCGCTGGCGATCAAGAAAAACCTGCCCGAGGCGCAGGCGCAGCAGATGCTCGCGGCGCTGGAGAAAGTGGGGGCAAAGGCCGTATTGAAGGCCGAGGGACAGCCGGGAAGTTCATCCGCTGCAACTCCCTCGCAATCGCGAGCCGGGACAGCCGGTGCCCCGGAGCAGAAACCGGCTGCCGGTGCGGCAGGCCTCAGTGTTGCCCCGATGGAAGGCAACCTGGTGCGGGACAGCGAGCGCCAGCGCAGTGCGGCTGTGGACGTGGATACCGGCCACCTGAGCCTTAAACCGCAGCAGGGCAACCTGGTGGAGGAGAATGAACACCAGCGGCCGGCCGCCGCTCCGATCAGCGTGCCGGACTGGCAGCTGCAATAGGGCTATTGCCACGGACAGCTCCAGAAACGAAAAAACCGGCCATATGGCCGGTTTTTTTATACCTGGGCGGAATGGCGTATTCAGCCTTCCTCTTTCAGGTAGCGCTCGCGGGAGGACATAACTTCGGCGCGGGCGGCGTCGGCGTTGTCCCAGCCGTCTACCTTCACCCACTTGCCGGCTTCCAGCGCCTTGTAGTTCTCGAAGTAGTGCTCGATCTGCTTCAGCAGCAGTTCCGGCAGGTCGCCGATTTCCTGTACGTGGTCGTACAGCTTGGTCAGTTTGGTGTGCGGTACCGCCAGCAGCTTGGCGTCGACACCGGACTCATCGGTCATCTTCAGCACGCCGATTACGCGGGAGCGGATCACGGAGCCAACCATTACCGGGTAGGGGGCCACAACCAGCACGTCGAGGGGATCGCCGTCCTCGGACAGGGTCTGCGGCACGTAGCCGTAGTTGGCCGGGTAGAACATCGGGGTGGCCACGAAACGGTCCACGAACACCGCGTCTGCATCCTTGTCCACTTCGTACTTGATCGGGTCGTGGTTGGCCGGGATTTCGATGATGACGTTGATATCGTTGGGCAGGTCCTTACCTGCGGAAACCTTGTCGAAGCTCATTGCTGTTCCTGATTAAAAAGTGGACGAAAATTCGGGAGGGCGGATTATAAACCCTGCGCGGCGTCGCTGAAAGCACCGGCGTGCGGGAAGTGCACATCTGGCCCTGTGGTCACCGAATGGCCCCGCATTGACTATGCTGTTAGCGAGATACCCGCTGGTGGATAACAACAATAGCGAGGCCCCCGATGCTCGATCCGAGCCAGCCCCCCGGATTATTGCCGCGAGAGGTACGGACTGCCGCCCAGGCCCGGCAGATTGTCGAAGAACGCCAGCTGACCCACGTCAAGGTGGGGCTGTTTGACAACGACGGCGTGATGCGCGGCAAGTACATGAGCCGCGACAAATTCTTCTCCGCCCTGGAGCACGGCTTCGCTTTCTGCGACGTGATACTGGGTTGGGACGTCAAGGACCAGCTCTACGACAATGCCAGCTACACCGGCTGGCACACGGGCTATCCCGATGCCCCGGTGCGGGTTCTCCCGGAAAGCTGTCGTGAGATTCCCTTCGAGGATGGCATGTTGCTGTTCCTGGCGGAGTTTGACCGCCAGGCAGAGGAGGTCTGTCCCCGCGGCACCCTGCGCCGGGTGGTGCAACGCTGCCGTGAGGCGGGTTTCGAGCCCATGGGCGCACTGGAGTACGAATTCTTCCTGTTTGACGAGACGCCGGATTCCGCGCGGGAAAAAGGTTTCCGCAACCTCAAACCCTTTACCCCGGACTGGTTTGGTTACTCGGTCATCCGCAACTCGGTCCACTCGGAACTGCATCGCCAGATCCTGGAGCTGGGCGAGCGGATGGACTTCCCCATCGAGGGGCTGCATACGGAAACCGGGCCGGGCGTGCTGGAGGCGGCGATCACCGTGGACGGCGCCGAGGCTGCCGGTGACAAGGCTGCCCTGTTCAAGACCTTCCTCAAGGTGCTGGCCCAGCGCAACGGGCTGATGGCGACGTTTATGGCCAAATGGTCCGGCGACTACCCGGGCCAGAGCGGCCATATACACCTGTCCCTGCGCGATTGCGACTCGGGCAAGTCGGCCTTCTTCGACCCGCAGCAGCCACAGAACATGAGTGCCGTACAGCGGCATTTCCTCGCCGGCCAGCAGCGCCTGATGCCCGAACTCCTCGCCATGATGGCTCCCACGGTCAACAGCTACCGGCGGCTGGTGCCCGGTTTCTGGGCGCCCACCGGAGCCACCTGGGGGGTGGAGAACCGCACCGCGGCCCTGCGGGTGATTCCCGGCAGCGACAAATCACAGCGGCTCGAGTACCGGCTGGGCGCGGCCGACGCCAATCCCTACCTGGCCCTGGCGGCAGCGCTGGGGTCGGGCCTCTACGGCATCCTGCAGGGTTGGGAGCCCGGCGAGCCGGTAGCCGGCAATGCCTACGCGCTGGAGCAGCCGGAGGAACTGGCCCTGCCGCTCACCCTGTGGGACTCGGCTCAACGCCTCAGGGAGTCAGACGCCGCGCGGGAATTGTTCGGCAACAGCTTCGTGGACCATTTTGTCGCCAGCCGCGAGTGGGAGGAGCGGGAGTACCGTCGCCATGTGAGCGACTGGGAGCTGGAGCGCTACTTCGAGATTATCTGAGCGCGGGCAGGCCCGCGCCGACCATTACCGGATACTGGAATTCATGCAAAAACTGCAGTGTATTTCGCCCATCGATCACTCGGTCTACGTCGAGCGCCCGCTGGCGGAACCTCCTGAAATCAGCGCGGCACTGGAGCTGGCGGCTGGTGCGCAACCGGCCTGGGCCCGCACCCCGCTGGCCGAGCGGGTCGCCATCGTGCGCCAGGCAGTGATGTTGATGCTGGATCGCAGGGCGCGGCTGGGGGAAGAGTTGTGCTGGATGATGGGCCGGCCGATCCGCTTCGCCGAGGGCGAAATCCTCGGCTTTGCCGAGCGGGCCAATTACATGGCAGATATTGCCGCAGACTCCCTGGCGGATATCCGCCTGCCGGAAAAGACCGGCTTCACGCGACTGATCCGGCGCGAACCATTGGGTACTTCCCTGGTAGTGGCGCCGTGGAATTACCCTTACCTGACGGCGGTCAATGCCGTGGTGCCGGCGCTACTGGCGGGCAATGCGGTGATCCTGAAGCACTCCGCACAGACGCCGCTGTGCGCTGAGCAGATGGTGGAGGTGTTTGCCGAAGCCGGGCTGCCGCAGGGGGTATTCCAGTACCTGCACCTGTCCCATGCCGACACCGAGAACCTGGTGCGCGCACCGGAAGTGGCTCATGTGGCCTTTACCGGCTCGGTGGCCGGTGGTCGCATGGTGGAGCGCGCTGCCGCGGGTCGTTTTATCAAGCTGGGCCTGGAGCTGGGCGGCAAGGATCCCGCTTATGTCCGGGCGGACGCGGACCTGGACCATGCGGTGGCCGCCGCGATCGACGGGGCCTATTTCAATTCCGGCCAGTCCTGTTGCGGTATCGAGCGTATTTACGTACACGAGTCGCTGCACGACGAGTTTGTGGAGCGCGCGGCCGGGATTGTGGGCGCCTACCGGCTGGGCCGGCCCGATGACCCGGACACCAACCTGGGCCCGCTGGTGCGTGCCGAGGCGGCCGACTTTGTCCGCGCCCAGGTGGACGAGGCCATTGCCGCGGGTGCCACCGCCCATATCGATCCGTCCGGTTTTGCCATGGACCGGCGCGGCACTGCCTACCTGGCGCCCCAGCTGCTTACCGGCGTGGACCACAGTATGCGGGTGATGCGCGAGGAGTCTTTCGGACCGGTCGTGGGGTTGATGCCGGTACGCGATGATGCCGAGGCGCTGGCACTCATGAACGACAGCGAATTCGGCCTGACCGCGGCCATCTTCACCGCCGATGAACAGGCCGCACTGGCACTGGGTGGGCGGCTGGAATGCGGTACGGTATTTATGAACCGCTGTGATTACCTCGATCCGGCCCTGGCCTGGACCGGCGTCAAGAACTCCGGTCGCGGCTGCACCCTGTCCGGCATCGGCTACGAACACCTGACCCGTCCCAAGTCTTTTCACCTGAAACACCAACCCTGAGCCCCGAGGCCCGCCATGAACACCCGAGCCCCCTCCGTAAACTGGAATTACCCCACCGCCATGCGCGTGGGGCCCGGCAGGGTGAATGAACTGCCCGCGGCCTGCCGGGAGCTGGGAATCCACACGCCAATGCTGGTGACCGATCCCGGCCTGGCGGACCTGCCAATGGTGGAAACCGCGTTGCGGATCTGCCGCAATGACGGACTGAAGATTGCGGTGTTTGCCGATGTGAAAAGTAATCCCAACGGCGCCAATGTGGACAGTGGGGTGGCGGCCCTGCGTGCCGGCTGGCACGACGGGGTAATAGCCTTCGGCGGCGGCTCGGCCATGGATGCCGCCAAGGCCATCGCCCTGATGGCCGGACAGAGGCGGCCACTGTGGGATTTCGAGGACGTCGGGGACAATTTCCGGCGTGTGGACGAGGCCGGCATGGTACCGGTCATCGCCGTTCCCACCACCGCCGGCACCGGTTCGGAAGTGGGGCGCTCGTCGGTAATCACCGACGAGGTGGCCCGGGTCAAGCGGATTATCTTCCACCCGAAAATGCTGCCGGCACTGGTGATCCTGGACCCGGAGCTGAGCACAGGGCTGCCCCACAGTATCACTGCTGCCACCGGCATGGACGCGCTCTCGCACAATCTGGAGGCTTTCTGTGCGCGCGGCTACCACCCCATGGCCGAGGGAATCGCACTGGAGGGCATGCGGCTGGTGCATGAATACCTGCCGCGTGCGGTGGCGGATGGACGTAATATCGAGGCGCGCCAGCAGATGCTGGTGGCTTCCAGCATGGGTGCCACCGCCTTCCAGCGTGGGCTGGGGGCCATGCATGCGCTGTCCCACCCGCTGGGTGCGCTCTACGATGCGCACCACGGCCTGCTGAATGCGGTACTGATGCCCTACGTGTTGCAGGCCAATCGCGACGCACTGGAGGCACCAATGGAGCGGCTGGCGCGCTACCTGGACCTGCCACAGGCGGGGTTTGCCGGTGTACTCAACTGGATCCTGGCCCTGCGCGCCGAGATCGGTATTCCCCACAGCCTGGAGGAAATCGGTATCGGCACTGACCAGGTGGAGCAGGTGGGCAATATGGCTGTGGCCGACGCGGCGGCGGCGGGCAACCCGCTGGAATTCGATGCGGCCGGATACAGCGCCATCCTTGAACGGGCGCTGCGGGGCGTGGTCTGAGAGATACCGCCCCGGAATCCGGAGCGCGGCTATGCACGTATGGTGCACATATACATAACCCGGAGAAGGAATGTGAGGATGCGCTGGCTACTGGCCTTATTATTGATTATCGGTGCGGCGGGCCCGCTGGCCCAGGACGATACCAAGAGCATCCGTACCGCGGTTTTTGCTGGCGGCTGCTTCTGGTGCATGGAACCGCCCTACGACAAGCTTGAGGGTGTACTGGAGACAACATCCGGCTACAGCGGCGGCGAAGTGGAAAACCCCACCTACGACCAGGTTTCAAGCGGGGGTACCGGTCACGCCGAGGTGGTGCAGGTGAAATACGATGCGAGCAAGGTAAGCTACCCGCAGCTATTGCAGGTGTTCTGGCGCAATGTGGACCCCTTCGATGCCGGCGGCCAGTTCTGTGATCGCGGCAGCCAGTACCGCAGTGCCATCTTCTATGCCAATGAGCGCGAGAAGCGCCAGGCCGAGGAAAGCAAGAAAGTGCTAGAGGAAAAACTGGGCAAGAAAATCGTTACTGAAATTGTCCCAGCCGCTACCTTCTACCCTGCCGAGCAGTACCACCAGAATTATTACCAGCGCAACCCCGTGCGCTACAAGTTTTATCGCTACCGCTGTGGCCGCGACCAGCGGCTGGAAGAGGTGTGGGGAGGGACCTGATCGCCCACCTGGATTTGTACGAGTGAAGCCCGCCATAACGCGGGTTTTTTATGAATGGTCACCAGTCACATTGCAAGTGTGGGATGCTCCACACGGTAACCTCCTGTACCGCAATTCTTCATCCTTTTCTCATCTGTTGTTAGGAAACGGCTGTCATCCTGTCGCGCTCCCGGAAGCGGTTGTTCCGGAAATCCATTAGCGCAGGGGGAATAAACCGCGTGTCTGGGGCCGGGTTGAGAGTGTCATCCCGGGCACTTGTGAACGCAGCCTCCACTGCACGATAACGACAGGGACAAACCTAATGAAACGATTCAAGGGCGCATGGCTGCCCACGTTACTTCTCTCCGGCATGCTTCCCGGTGTGGCTTCCGCGGACCTGCTGATATCCGAATACATCGAGGGCAGCAGTAACAACAAGGCACTGGAAATCTATAACGGTACCGGTGCACCCGTGGACCTGGCGGACTATGCGGTAGAGGTCTATTTCAACGGCTCGGTATCGCCGGGTGCCAGTATTGGCCTGACAGGGGCCCTGGCCGACGGCCAGGTATTCGTGCTGGCTCATGGCAGCGCCGATCCCGCCATGCTGGCGCAGGCGGACCAGACCTATGGCGGCGGCCTGTTCAATGGCGATGACGCAGTCGTGCTGAGCCGGCTGGGACAACCGGTGGATGTGATCGGCCAGGTCGGCGTGGACCCCGGCAGCCAGTGGGGCGACAGCGCGGTGGGCACCCAGAACCAGACACTACGGCGCAATGAGGGGGTCACCAGCGGCCGTACCGATGGCGGCAACACCTTTGATCCGCTTCTTGAATGGACCAGTGCCGGGCAGGACAACTTTGACAACCTCGGCTCTCACGGCGGGGCCGATGGCGACACTGGCGGTGGCGGCGTCGCGATGGGCCAGTGCGGCGAGTCCGCCACCCTGGTCAGCGCCGTACAGGGCAGTGGTGCCGCCAGCCCGCTCGACGGTGAACGCGTCGAGGTGGAGGCCGTGGTGGTAGGGGATTTCCGGGACACGGCCAGTGGCCTGGGGGGATTCTTCCTGCAGGAAGAGGACGCAGACCAGGATGGGCTCGATACTACCTCAGAGGGCCTATTCGTCTATGACAGCGGTTTTGGTGTCGAGGTACAGGTCGGTGACCTGGTGCGTGTCGTCGGCAATGTCACCGAGTATTACGACTTTACCGAGCTGACCGGGATCGACGGCGTCAAGGTCTGTAGCAGCGGTCACAGTGTTACCGCTGCACAGCCGGTACTGCCTTTTGCCAGCGCCGATGCGCCCGAGCGTTTCGAGGGCATGCTGGTGGAATTTGCGCAGGAACTGACCGTCACCGGCCATTACAACCTGGCCCGTTATGGGGAGGCAGAGCTGTCTTTCGGCCGCCTGTTTATTCCCACCAATATCGTCGAGCCGGGGCCGGCGGCCCTGGCCCAGCAGGCCGCCAATGACCTGAACCGCATACTGCTGGATGACGGTTCAACGGTGCAGAACCCAGGGGTAATTCCCTACCCGGCACCGCAGCTGGATGCCACTAACAGCCTGCGCGCGGGGGCTAGGGTTGCCGGCCTGCGCGGGGTGATCGGCTACGGTTTCGGAGCCTACCGTGTACACCCGGTAGAGGCGCCGCAGTTCAGCGATACCAACCCACGAAACCCGGCGCCGGAGCTACCGGGTGAGGGCAGCCTGCGGCTGGCCAGCTTCAATGTGCTGAACTACTTCAACGGCGACGGTAATGGTGGAGGATTCCCGACCGATCGCGGTGCTGACACCCCGGAAGAGTTCCAGCGCCAGCGGGACAAAATCATCGCTGCAATCCGGGCCATGAACGCAGACATCATCGGCCTGATGGAAATCGAGAACGACGGCTACGGCGCCGATAGTGCCATACGGGACCTGGTGGATGGTCTCAATACCACCGCCGGTGCCGAGGTGTATGGTGTTGTCGATCCGGGCACCGCGCAGCTGGGCGACGACCAGATTACGGTGGGTATCGTCTACCGCAGCGACCGCGTGCAGCCGCTGGGCCCCGCCGTCACCCTGGACAGCTACCCGTTTGATGACCTTAACCGCCAGCCGCTGTTGCAAGGGTTTACGGAAATATCCAGTGGCGGAACCGTGGCGATAGCCGTTAACCACTTCAAGTCCAAGGGCAGCTGCCCCGGTGACGGTAGCCTCGATGATGACCAGAACGACGGCCAGGGCTGCTGGAACCGGGTGCGCACCCAGGCCGCCGAAGCGCTGGCCAGCTGGATCGCCACCGATCCCGCTGGTACCGGCACTGAGGGGGTGCTGGTCCTCGGCGACCTGAACAGCTATGCACGGGAAAACCCCATCACCACCTTGAAGGAGGCCGGCTATACCGACCTGTTGGACCAGTTCGGCGGCAGCGGGGCGTATTCCTATATCTTCGCCGGCCAGGCGGGTTACCTGGACCATGCCCTGGCCAACGCTGCCCTGGCGCCTTCGGTCACCGGTGCCACTGCCTGGCATATCAACGCCGATGAGCCCCGGGCGCTGGACTACAACACGGAGTACAAGAGTGCGGAGCAGGTAAATAGCCTCTACAGCGCCGACGCCTACAGAGCCTCGGACCACGACCCGGTAATCGTGGAGCTGGACCTGACCCCGGCCAACAGCGCGCCACAGGCCGATTTCACTGTTGATACCGCAAATCGGCATGTCCAGTTCACCGACCTCAGTTCGGATGCGGACGGTGAAATCGTGCGCTGGCAGTGGACTTTCGGCGATGGAGCAACCAGCGACGAGCAGAACCCGAAGCACCGCTACGGGGCGCCGGGCAAATACACCGCGACGCTATTGGTGGAAGATGATCTAGGGGCCACCACAATGGTCCAGCGCCAGGTCGTGGCTCCGGATGCCCAAAACGCGCAACCACTGCGCTTCCGCGTACACCGCTTCCTGAACTGGGTATGGGTCAGCGCCCGTGGGCGGGGCGCCGCGTACCAGAGCTACAGCTGGAACTTCGGCGACGGTACCCTGGAGCAGGGCACCGGAGGCTGGCACCGCTACGACCAGCGCGGCAGCTACCGGATCACGCTGACCGCCACAGACGACACCGGCCGCAAGCTGTCGGCCAGCCGTCCGGTCACCATCGCACGGATGGGGTGGTAACTGGTATTCCACCGGATCCAACAGGATTTTGAGCACAGAAGGGCCCTGTCAGGGCCCTTTTTTTATTGCATTTCACTGCGTGAGTGCCGGCTTTGTATGTTTTATGGCCGTCGAAACCGAAAGGTAGGCGTAATTGCGTGTAATTGCTGGGTCCGGCGGTAAGAGTGACTGTTACGCCGATATGTGGCTAGATATCGACATCAATGGTTAGATGTAGCCATGTATGTCCAGATATAGGCATATGGGCAGATATGACCATGCCCATGAATAAACTGTTATAGGTCAGTCAGATAATGAAAGTCACTTTGGGGTTGGTACTGTCTGTATTTATTCTGTTATGTATCGGCATTGCTTACTGGTTTGGTGCGTTCTCTACCTCATTTAACACCAACATGTGTTATTCGGAGGTTATTAGAAAAATTACAGCCGAAGTTAAAGCTGTACAAAAATCAGATGAAAAGAGCGACCTCATTGAGTTGAGCAATGATCTTGAAAAGCTGCCTTTGCATGGTTACGAATCTAGCTGCGAAGAAATCAAGCGTGCAGTGGAAAACCTATAACAAAGCCAGGCAGTTTGCTCCGGGCCTGCGGCCCTCCGCGGGACAGCTTACCTTGTGCGGGTTTTGCGCGGGTCGCTGTGCTCCCATTTTTGCGCAAAAAGCGCACAAGGTAAGCCGCCCCTGCTGGCGGCGTTCTGGCTGTAGAAAAACTCTTAAAATATAGTGTTTTTTGATAGAATTGGCAGGTCGAAAAGGGGAATCCCGCCATGCCAAACTTCAAGCGGTACAATTACAACCAGGACGCGATGGTTGTGATCAATTTCGAAGAGCAATTGCAGCCGAATACCTTCGAATTTACCCTCCACCACCTGATCGATGACCATATCGACCTGTCTGCCTTCTACGAAAAGTACCAGAATGACGCCGGTGGTCGATCGGCTTACGATCCCGCCATTCTGTTAAAGATCATCCTGTTCGCATACTCCAAGGGCATCACCTCCAGCCGCGAGATCCAGTGGCAATGTGAGCACAATATCATCTTCAAGGCGCTTTCCTGCGATTCAGTGCCGCACTTCACCAGTATCGCCAGCTTTGTCAGCAGTTACCCGGATGCGATCGAGTCGATCTTTGAGCAGGTACTGATGGTATGTGACCAGGAGGGACTGCTGGGCAACGAGCTGTTTGCGATTGATGGTTGCAAGATGCCGTCGAATGCCAGTAAGGAGCACTCCGGTACATTCAAGGAACTCGAGCAAAAGCAGGCCAAGATCCGCAAGAAGATCCGGCACTGCATCAAGGAACACAAGAAGCTGGATGGCCGCAAGCCCGCCGAGCGGGAGCGCAAGCAGCGACTGGCGCAGGCGACGGATACGCTCAAGCAGCACTTCGAGAAGATAGACAAGTTCCTAAAGACGCAAGCCCCAAGGATGGGGCAAGGCAAGACCCCGAAAGAAGTCAAAAGTAATATCACCGACAATGAGTCGGCCAAGATGACCACCAGCAAGGGCACCATCCAGGGGTACAACGGTGTCGCCGCAGTGGACAAGAAACACCAGATCATTGTCGAGGCGCAGGCTTTCGGCGAGGGCCAGGAATACCATACGCTCAAGCCCATGCTGGATGGTCTCACCGCACACTACCGGAAAGCCGGCATCCATCCGGACATCCTCGCCGATGGCACCATCGTGACCGCCGATACTGGTTTCTCCAACGAGGGCAATAATGCCTATCTGAAAGAGGAAGGCATCAACGCCTATATCCCCGACAACCAGTTCCGCTCGCGGGACAAGGCGTTCGCCAAACAAAAAGAAAAGTATGGCAAGCGTCATCGCGATACCCTGGTGGGCGTCAAGCAGGTGATTCCTGCCAGGGAATTCACCTTCGATAAGCGCCGCAAGACCTGTATCTGCCCAGCCGGTAAAGAACTGCTTCTCTACAGGGAGGAGCAAGTCAGTGAGGGCAAGCGCAAGCTGTTCTTTGAGGGCCGCCTGACTGACTGCCGCCACTGTCACCTCAAACACCAGTGCATGCGCAACCCCGGTTCTGCCGATACCCGCGACGGCCACGGCCGGCAGGTGTCCACCACCTGGACCAATGGCCGCACGGCGACCGACTGGATGAAAAAGCGCGTCGACAGTATCGCGGGAAAGACGATCTATAGTCACCGGATGTCGGTGGTAGAGCCGGTGTTCGGTAATATTGGTACCAATAAACGGCTAGGCCGTTTCTCTTTACGTGGTCGTGAGAAGGTCCAGGGGCAATGGCGTATGTTCTGCCTGGTGCATAACATTGAGAAGTTGATGAGATACGGGGCGATCCACTGATTCACAGGGATATCCACACTCGTCTGCGCAAAAGAGGCCCTTAATACGTGCAATGAGTGATTATGTAAAACGGATGTGTTTAAATCGTGATCATTAAACTTATAAGAAAGAGAGCCGATGGGATATCAGGTTGTCATCCTGTTTTTCTACAGGCTCGTTAAATGATATGAAAACAATCGTAGCGGCTATTTTGATTTTACTCTCTCAGGTTGGCCTTTGTGATGAGACCGACAAGATCGCTATTAGCTATTTTAATTTCCTCTTAGAGGAAGACGGAGAAAGATTTAACCGCGCAGATGAATTGGTGTCCCAACCCATAGTAGGCCGCTTCTCCAGCCAAGACGGACACAGAATGATCATTGTGTCCGCACAGATCAGTGATAATGAGAGCTATTACGCTCTTATGGGCGAAAATGAGCTAAATATGGGCTACCTAGCGTGGAAGGCCAGAGGGTATGGTCAAGATGCCCAACAAGATCAAGCCTACTATCTGCGCTATGACGGCACGGAATTTGGATACGATGGCTGGTAAGCATTTAACAAGGCCAAGCAAGCAGGGACCCGCTAACGCGGGCCCCTGTTGGCAACGTTATGTGCCATTAAAGCTTCGGAGGCACTTTGAGTAAAATTCTAGTTTTTGGAAACTCCGGTTCTGGTAAGTCCACATTTTCTAAGTACATTGCGCGGAATTTCGGTTTGGCTCATTTAGATTTGGATGTCTTGGCATGGCTTCCGACATCTCCACCCCAAAGAATGTCTATTGAAGAATCCAAGGGAAAAATTAATGATTTCACAGCCGAGCATGAAAGTTGGGTGGTTGAGGGCTGCTATACCGATTTATTAGAACTCCTAAAGCATGAGGCATCGGAAATTGTGTTTATGGACCTAACTATTGAGCAATGCATCGCCAATGCCAAGAATCGTCCATGGGAGCCGCATAAGTACGAGTCTAAAGAAGCGCAAGATGCCAACTTAAATATGCTAATAAATTGGATTAAAGATTATAAGGTCAGATCAGACTCATTTTCCTATGAGTCGCATCGTAGATTTTATGAATCGTTCCAAGGGGAAAAGGTTGCTTATACCGAAAATCAAGTACACACATAACAAGCGGCTGTTATCGCCCCCTGTGGGGCTGGAGCGGCTCCAAGTCCGCCCTAAAAGCCGGGCGTGAGAGCTTTGAGTGGTAATAATGAAAAAAATAGTAATTTTCGGCCTATTAGCATTCGCTGGCTGGAAGCTGTACCAAGAAAAATTCGCTGCTCATGGAGCTCGTTGGGGAGATTATGAGGTAGAGAAGGTCGGTCGTTCCGTTGATGGCATGGAAACGATCAAACTTTCTCCATCTAGGGGGCCTGATAAATCTAGCCAGGTTTTATATCAAAAGTTTAAATGTGATGGCCGGCAGCATTGTAGCCAAATGACGTCCAGAGAAGAGGCGGTTTTCTTCATAAGAAACTGTCCTAATACAAAAATGGATGGAGACAATGATGGTATTCCCTGTGAGAACGATTCCAGGTTCTGAGTCCGCCAACTCTAATAATCACAGGCAGTATGCTAAGGCCCTCCGGCCCTTCGCGGGGCGTTAGTTGTCCCAAGGAGAAATATGAAAGGCCTGAAATTAGCCGGGTTGATTACCGGATTGATAGCGCTTTCTATCGGCTACATTTTTTTAGATCCAGTTGGGCCGGATACTGGAAGTTCTGCTGCCGGGGCGGCGGGGTTGGTTATCATGTTTGTCTTAGTCCCAGCCCTGGGGGCTTTAGCGATAATGGTTGTTCCAACTTCTATAGCATTGCTATGGAATGGAAACCGTTTGCGAGCGAATTTCCATGGTATGTTTTGGCATGGCATCTGGGCTATAAATGGGGTTTTCACACTTAGTTATCTGCTGCTGGCTTTGTACTGTTTTTATATCTGGATCGTTGCTGGTGCGGCCAGCTAAAAAGTTAACGCAGATCGCGGACGCATGCGTCATGTTGATGTATCATTTTTTCAGGGAGGAAAGTTAAGTATGTCAGTTTCAATCAATGGATTCTCGTTTCCTGCGTCTCTGTTTACCGCATATATGGTGTTTTCAATCATTGTCTCGGTAACAGTTGCTCTCTACTTTACCCGGGGGCGTACCTGGCAGGCCCGGCTCGCGTGTACATTTCTGGCGGTGATGCTCAGTTTTTCCATGTTGTGGAACTGGGTTTACCTTGCGGCGCTATCTATCTTTGCAATGCGCGATGGTCAATATAATAAGAAAGGCAGTGTTGTGGGGTAGCTCACACAGAAGAGTTAAGAAAGCGGAATAGGTGATAAAAAGTAGAGGTTGTCTGCTGTCGCATCTTTAAAGTGGTGTGGGCGTGCTCTAGCTAAAAGGTGAGTAGAGCATGGCAAAAAATGAGAGGCGATATATGAAAGCGGTAAGTTGTAGCTACGACAAGGTACACGCTACCCTCGAATAGCAGACACCTGTATAGTCAGACTTCGGACTGACATAATAGTTGTCCATAACTTCCGGGGCTTCGTTATGGTTGTGATTTGGCCGGCCTTGACAAGGCCTGGAAGTTTTACCCGGAAGCAGTCCCAACGCATTTGCCAATGCGTCTGGTTTTTGAAATTGGGGGGTGTATGAAGAAGAAATATCTCGGCGTTGTGCTGATGGTCGTGGGTGTCGCGGCAGTCGTTTGGGGCTACAACATTTACGATTCGGCCAGCTCCGAGGTCACACGGGCGCTTACCGGCGATTCGCCGGCGGAAGCCTGGGTGGGCATGGTCGGTGGTGCCATCTGTTTTGCCATCGGCTTACTGAAAGTAAAGTAAAGTCTGTAGTGGCTGCCGGCGTAGCAGCCACCGCTCCTGTCCCGAGTTTGTCACCGCAGCCTCTCACTGCGTGGGCTTATTCCTGAAGCGAACCGGGCTGCTCCGGGGCACCGACTCCAGCTGGCCTTGCCAGGGCTGGAGCCGGCACCAGCCGAGTTACTCGTTTCCAGCTTCCTCCATCAGTTGCCGGTAAAACCTTGTGGCGCCGACCATGTTGTCGATGCTGATGCGCTCGTTGGTGCCGTGGAAACCGTGGGTATCCTCGCTGGTGACCACCATGGGGTTGAACCGGTAGCTGTTATCCGCCACTTCCTCGTAGCGGCGGCTGTCGGTGCCGCCGATGGTGAGGCCCGGGGCAATTACCTGCGGGCCGTAGGTCGCGCGGCTGGCGGTCGCGATTGCCCGGAAGCCGTCGGCATCCTTGCTGGAGACGCGGGAGGCAGGGCGACCTTCCCGTACCCTTACCTCAACCCTTTCATCGTCGATTGCCTGCTCCAGGTGGCTCACGATGCCGTCGATAGTGTCCCGCGGATGTACGCGCAGGTTGACGGTGGCCACCGCCTCGATGGGCAGGACATTGTCCTTGACGCTGCCGGACAGCATGGTGGGGGCGGTGGTAGTGCGCAGCATGGCGGCGGTACCGGGCTGGTCTTCCAGTACCGATTCAATCAGGCCGCCGAACAGCCAGCGGTTGGCGAACAGCATGCGTTTGCCAAACGGCATATGCGGGGCCACCGCATCGAACATGCCGGCGCCCACGCCCTCGAGGCCGCCGGGCAGCGGTTGCTGTTTCAACCGCACCAGCGCCGCTGCCAGGGTATCCACTGCGGTTTCCCGCGGCGGCATGGAGGAGTGGCCGCCGCGGCCGCGGGCCACCAGGTCCACGGTCAGGTAACCCTTCTCCGCGATATTGATGCTGGCCACCGGCTGGTCCACGCCGGGAATAAAGCCGTCCAGCAGGAATGAGCCCTCGTCCAGGCTCCAGGCCAGCTGTACGCCGTCATCCTGCAGTTTCTGCACCACGGCGGCCGTGCCGTGATCGCCGCCGATCTCCTCGTCGCTGGTGAGGCTGATATAGATGGTGCGCTGTGGCTGGAAGCCCTGTTCCAGCAGTGCGGTAGTGGCCTCCATCAGTGCGATGGCCGCCCCCTTGTCATCGAGGGTGCCCCGGCCCCAGATATGGGTCTCGTCCACGATGCCGTCGTAGGGCGGGTGTTGCCACTCGTCTTCAGTGCCCGGGATTACCGGTACCACATCGTAGTGGGCGGAGAGCAGGATGGGCGCCAGGTCCTCGCGCTGGCCGGGCCAGGTGAACAGCAGGGTGTAGGGATGCTCGGTGTCCACACCCAGCTGCTGCGGTGGCATGGCGGTGTGGACGGCGGGGTAGGTGGCCGCGAGCCACTCGATAAATGCCGCGAACTGCGCCCGCGTGGAGGCCGACTCCATGTCCGCGGAGATGGTGCGAAAACGGATGGCCTCGGACAGGTGGCGGGCGATCTGCTGTCCGTCCGGGACATGGGTATCGGCCGCTGTGTCCACGGGTGCCGGGGCCGAGTAGCTGGCGGTGCGCACCAGGAGTACGGTTGCCAGCAGCAGGGACAGGCCGGCCACTGCCAGCAGGGCTTTTTTCATGGCGGTTTCCATTGTCGTTATTCTGTGTTGTGTAATCTCCAAGTGAGCCTATCTTACCGGCAGGGCCGTGGCACCTGCATTGACCGGGGCGCTGGCGCCAGCTGACCATCCAGCTCTGGCGCTGTTACTGCCCTGGGGCCGGGTGCGGGATTCCGTGGATGCGCTTGATTTCCGTCGGGGCGGGCCCCAACTAACGTCGTGGCAGCCGGGGCGTTATCGCGCGGTGGCCAGAGCAAGACCGGTCCCGGTGACCGGCGCCTTCCCCAGACGCAGAAAGGAGCTGTTGTGCAAGCCTATTCCCTGCTCGACCTGTCCCCCATTACCGAAAACAGCGATGCCGGGCGCGCGCTGCGTAATTCCCTCGACCTGGCGCAGCATGCGGAAGACTGGGGCTACCGGCGCTTCTGGATGGCCGAGCACCACAACCTCGGTGGCGTTGCCAGTGCCGCTACGTCG
This sequence comes from Microbulbifer sp. YPW16, assembly GCF_021290385.1. Lineage (GTDB taxonomy): Bacteria > Pseudomonadota > Gammaproteobacteria > Pseudomonadales > Cellvibrionaceae > Microbulbifer > Microbulbifer zhoushanensis. The sequence goes on along the minus strand of NZ_CP089928.1, from coordinate 1,340,090 downwards.
GTGGCGCTGGGCTATATTGCCGCGGGCACCCGCAGGATCCGGGTGGCCGCGGGCGGCGTGATGCTGCCCAACCATGCGCCGCTGGTGATCGCCGAGCAGTTCGGTACCCTGGCTGCGGTCTACCCGGACCGGGTCGACCTGGGGCTGGGGCGCGCGCCTGGCACTGACGGCGCCACCATGCGCGCCCTGCGCCGTGACCCGATGACGGCTGCCGACCAGTTTCCCGATGATGTGCAGGAGTTACTGCGGTATTTCGAGCCGGCACAACCGGGCCAGCGGGTGCAGGCCGTGCCCGGTGCCGGGCTGCGGGTGCCGGTGTGGTTGCTGGGCTCCAGCCTGTACAGCGCGCAGCTGGCGGCCGCCATGGGCCTGCCATTTGCCTTTGCTTCCCACTTTGCCCCGGCGATGCTGGACCGGGCCCTGCACCTGTATCGGGAGCAATTCCAGCCCTCGCAATACCTCGATGCCCCCTACGCTGCGGCGGCGATCAATGTATTCGCCGCGGACTCCGAGCCAGAGGCGCGGAGGCTGATGACTTCTGTCGAGCAGCAGTTTATTGCCCTGCGCCGGGGTAATCCCGGGCCCCTGAAGCCACCGGTGGACGATCCGGAAATGATTGCCCCCGCTGCAGAGCGGATGCAGGTGGCACAGGCGCTGGCAGAGACAGCCGTGGGCACAGAAGAGATGGTGTCCGCGTGGATCGACCGGTTCCTGGAGCGGACCCGGGTCGACGAGCTGATTGTGACCGGGGCCATGTACGATCACGACGCCCGGCTCGAATCCTTCCGGATCGCGGGAGAAATCCTCGCCGGGCGTGTCCGCTGACCCTGGTGGGGCCCGAAAATGAAAAAACCCCGCAGTGCGGGGTTTCGTTCGCCGGGAGGGCAGCCAGGAGGACGCTTAAACGTCGAAGCCGTCCGGCAGCTTCTTTTCCACCAGCTTCTTCTTCAGGCGTGCATAGTGGGGGATGCCGTTCTTGTAGGGCGGGTAGTCCTCACCCTGGATCAGCGGCAGCAGGTAATCGCGGCCGGCCTGGCTGATACCGAAACCGTCTTCGCTGATAAAATCTTCCGGCATCATCTTTTCCACGTTGGCCACTTCCGACAGCGGGGCCTCGCCGATGGACCAGCCATACTCGGGGCCGCTGTCGCGGACGATGATGGGCATGATCGCATTCTTGCCCTTTACCGCCATCTCCACTGCGGCGTGGCCGACGGCATAGGCCTGCGACACATCGGTGGCGGAGGCGATGTGGCGGGCGGCGCGCTGCAGGTAGTCGGCCAGGGCCCAGTGGTATTTCAGGCCCAGTTCCTCTTTCACCATCGTGGCAAGGGTGGGGGCTACACCGCCCAGCTGCTTGTGGCCGAAGGCATCCACACTGCCGGCGTCGGCGAGGAAGGTGCCGTCGGCATACTGGGTGCCCTCGGAGGCCACCACCACGCAGTAACCTTTTTCATCCACGGTTTTCTGCACCTTCTCGAGGAATCTCTCCCGGTCGAAGGCCACTTCCGGCAGCAGGATGATGTGCGGTGCATCGCCTTCCTGCTCCTGCGCCAGGGCGCCGGCGGCGGCGATCCAGCCGGCATGGCGACCCATTACCTCGAGGATAAATACCTTGGTCGAGGTGTCACACATGGAGGCCACGTCCAGCGCCGCCTCCCGGGTGGATACGGCCACGTACTTGGCGACGGAGCCGAAGCCCGGGCAGTTGTCGGTGTGCGGCAGGTCGTTGTCGACGGTCTTGGGAATATGGATTGCCTGGATGGGGTAACCCATCTTCTCGGACAACTGGGAGACCTTGAGGCAAGTGTCTGCGGAGTCACCGCCGCCGTTGTAGAAAAAGTAACCGATATCGTGGGCCTTGAAGACCTCGATCAGGCGCTCGTACTCGGCCCGGTTCTTCTCCAGGCTCTTCAGCTTGTAGCGGCAGGAACCGAAGGCGCCGGAAGGGGTGTGGCGCAGGGCAGCGATGGTTTCAACGCTCTCCTGGCTTACGTCGATCAGCTCCTCACGCAGGGCGCCTACAATACCGTTCAGGCCCGCATAAACGTTGCCGATCTGGTCGCTGTGTTCGCGGGCGGCCTCGATGACACCGCAGGCCGAGGCGTTGATCACGGCGGTCACGCCGCCAGATTGTGCGTAAAAAGCGTTCTTCTTGGGCATAGTCATCCTACAGGGGGGCTGAGACGGGCAAATTTGGGGGCGGAGTTTACTGGAATGCCGTTGCATTTGCACAGGAAACGGCGGGATTTGACAATCACGGTTGCCCGGCGGCGTGGTAAGCTTGCCCGCCTTCGCGACCAGCAAGAGCAATCTTTTACGGTATGCATATTCATATATTAGGTATCTGCGGCACCTTCATGGGCAGCCTGGCCCAGCTGGCGGTGGCCGAGGGGCACAAAGTGACCGGCAGCGATGCCAACGTTTACCCACCCATGAGCACCCAGCTGGAGCAGGCGGGGATACACCTGACCGAGGGCTATGACCCGGCCCAGCTGGAGCCGGCGCCGGACCTGGTGATCATCGGCAATGCGCTGTCCCGGGGTAACCCGGCGGTGGAGGCGGTTCTGGATCGCGGGCTGCCCTATACCTCCGGCGCCCAGTGGCTGTGTGACCACTTCCTGGGCGGTCGCTGGGTGCTGGCGGTATCCGGTACCCACGGCAAGACCACCACCGCGAGCATGCTGGCATGGATCCTCGAGAGCGCGGATATGAAGCCCGGGTTCCTGATCGGCGGGGTGCCGCGCAACTTCGGCGTTTCCGCACGACTGGGGGAAACCCCGTTCTTTGTGGTGGAGGCGGACGAGTACGATACCGCCTTCTTCGACAAACGCTCCAAGTTCGTGCACTACCGCCCGCGTACGCTGGTGATCAATAACCTGGAGTTCGACCATGCGGATATCTTCAATGACCTGAAGGATATCCAGCGCCAGTTCCACCACCTTGTGCGCACCGTGCCCGGCAATGGCCTGATCGTGTCTGCGCCCGATGAGTCCGTCGAGCAGGTACTGGAGCAGGGCTGCTGGACCGAGGTGCAGCGCTTCACCTGCGAGGGCGAGGACGGTGTGCGGCTGGGAGACTGGTGTGCCGTGAATATCTCTGCCGACGGTACCGCCTTTGCGGTGCAGTTCCGCGGGGCTGAAGTGGCGCGCGTGGAGTGGCCCTTTACCGGCCTGCACAATGTCCGCAATGGCCTGGCGGCCATGGCAGCGGCGCGCCATGTGGGCGTGGACCCGGCGGTGGCGGCCGAGGCGCTGCAGCAGTTCGAGGGAGTCAAGCGGCGCATGGAGTGCCTGGGTCGCGTCGGCAATATCAGTGTGTACGACGATTTCGCCCACCACCCCAGCGCTATTGAAACCACCCTCAATGGCCTGCGCGCCAAAGTGGGCAGTGACCGCATCATTGCCCTGATTGAACCGCGCTCCAATACCATGCGTATGGGAATCCACCAGGGCAGGCTGGCGAAGGCCTGTGCCGGCGCCGACCTGGTGCTCTGGTATGAACCGGAGGGCATGGATTGGTCATTGGGTGATGTGGTTCACCACTCCCCTGTGCCGGCAAAGATTTTCGACAATATAGAGGCTGGGGTAGAATCCGCCGTAAACCTGGCCGAACCGGGTAGTCACATTGTGATCATGAGTAATGGCGGCTTCGGCGGTATTCACCAGCGGCTGCTCGATACGCTGGAGCAGAAGTACGGCGGCGCACCGTCGTGACGCACCGTTCCTGAGGGAAACCGATTTGTCCCAGAACCCGTTCAGCAAAACCGTCACCCTTGCGATTACCGGTGCCTCCGGGGCCCAGTATGGCCTGCGGCTGATGCAGTGCCTGCTGGCGGCGGACTGTCGCGTCTGGCTGCTGCTGTCCGACGCTGCGCGGGTGGTGATTGATACCGAGACCGACTGCCGGTTGCCCGAGGGCGGCGATGCCGAAGTGGAGGCCTTCCTGGCGGCGCGCTTCGGTGCCCGCGAGGGCCAGCTGCAGCTGTTCGGCAAGCGGGACTGGTTCTCGCCGGTGGCCTCCGGCACCGGTGCCCCGGCCAGTATGGTGATCTGCCCGGCCAGCGGCGGCACCCTGTCGGCAATCGCCTGCGGGGCCTCCAACAACCTGGTCGAGCGCGCGGCAGATGTGGCGCTCAAGGAGCGTCGCCAGCTGATCCTGGTACCCCGTGAGGCGCCGTATTCGGAGATTCACCTGGAGAATATGCTCAAGCTGACGCGCATGGGTGCCACCGTGTTGCCCGCCAGCCCTGGCTTTTACCAGCGCCCGCAGACGGTGGAAGACCTGGTGGACTTTATCGTCGCGCGCCTGCTCGACCAGCTTGGCGTGGAGCAGGCCCTGCTGCCGCGCTGGGGCGAGCCCGCCGGCGAAGGGCGTGGCCGGTGAAGCCCACGGTGACCATTCATTACTGTGTCCAGTGCAACTGGATGCTGCGCGCCACCTGGATGGCGCAGGAGCTGTTATATACCTTTTCCGACGACCTGCAGCAGGTGGCCCTGCAGCCGGGCAGCGGGGGAGTGTTCGAGATTTCCGTGGACGGGCAGCCCATCTGGGAGCGCGTGCGGGACGGGGGATTTCCCTCGCCCAAGGAACTCAAACGGCGGGTCCGGGATCTGTTATTCCCGGACCGAGACCTGGGGCACGTGGACCGATGAGCGTTCCCGGGCCCGGTGCCGTCACCGCGGGTATCCCCGTGGCCGGCAGTTCACGGCCGCCTGGCGGCGCGCGTGAACCTGTTATTACGATTACATAGCGAAAATTTATGCTGTCTGCTTTCAAGACCTTCTACGAAAAGCTGGTAACCGGGCGCCCGAAGACGGTGCTCGCGGTGGTGGTGCTGCTGACCCTGGTCGCGGCCGCCGGCCTGCCGCGCTTCAAGATCGATGCCTCGGCGGACTCGCTGACGCTGGAAACCGACGACGCGCTGGATTACTACCGCAAGATCGCCAAGCGCTACGCTACCGGCGATTTCCTGGTTGTTACCTACAAGTATCGCCACGGCGACCTGTTTCAGGACGAGTCCCTGGCCACCCTGGGCAACCTGCGGGACGAGCTGGTGCAGGTGGACGGTGTCGAGAGCGTACAGACGATCCTGGACGTGCCGCTGCTGTACAGCCCCAAGCCCGCCATCTCGGAAATCTCCGATGGTATCCGCACCCTGTCCACGCCGGGTACCGACAAGGACAAGGCGCGCAAGGAGTTCCTGTCTAGCCCTATTTACCGCGACCTGATCCTGAGTCCCGACGGCCAGACCACGGCGCTGCTGGTAAACCTGGAGTTGGACCAGCGCGGTATCGAGCTGGTGCGCGAGCGGGATGCCCTGCGCCGCAAGCGCAATGAGGAGGGCCTGACTGAAGCGGAGGCGGCGCGCCTGGAAGAGGTCAGCCAGACTTACCTGGAGCACCGCACCCGGATGGACCTCGAGTCCCGTGAGCGCGTGGCGGAAGTGCGCGGGATCCTCGACGGTTACCGGGCTGATGCAGAGCTGTTCCTGGGCGGTGTGTCCATGATCACCGCCGACATGATTGCGTTTATCAAGAGCGACCTGGTGGTGTTCGGGGTGGGCATCCTGCTGTTCATCATCGTGACCCTGCTGATCATTTTCCGCCAGGTGCGCTGGGTGCTGCTGCCCCTGGCCACCTGTATCGTCACTGCGGTGACCATGCTGGGCCTGCTGAGCTGGCTGGACTGGCGCCTGACGGTGATCTCCGCCAACTTTGTGGCGCTGTTGCTGATCATCACCCTGGCCATCACCATCCACCTGTCGGTGCGCTACCGGGAATTCATCGCACAGAACCCGGACTGGACCCGGGAGGACCTGGCGCTGGCGGCGGTGCGCTTTATGGCCAAGCCCTGCCTGTACACAGCCCTTACCACCATCGTCGCATTCGCATCGCTGGTTGTCAGTGGTATCCGCCCTGTGATCGATTTCGGCTGGATGATGGTGATTGGTGTCTCACTGGCGCTGGTTATGTCATTCCTGGTTATCCCCGCGGCGCTGGTACTGCTGCCCAAGCGCAGTGACGGGGTCAGCCAGGACAACTCCCACGCATTCACCCTGTTGTTCTCGCGCTTTGCCGAGCGCCGCCGCGGGATCGTACTGGGCGCTGCCGCCGTCGCCGCGGTAATCAGCGTGGCCGGGGCCACCCAGCTGCGAGTGGAAAACCGCTTTATCGATTATTTCGACAGCTCCACCGAGATCTACCAGGGCATGCTGGTGATCGATCGCCGCCTGGGCGGTACGGTGACGCTGGACATCATCCTCGACAAGCCGGAGCAGGAAGAGCCTGCCTTCGAGGGAGAGGAGGATCCCTTCGCTGCGGAAGGCGGTGATGAGTATGGCGAGGCCGAGGATCCTTTCGCGGTGGAGGAGGACCCCTTTGCATCAGAGGGGCAGGGCGTGCAGGACAGCTACTGGTTTACCGTGGCCGGCCTCAACAAGATCGAGAAGCTGCACGACTACCTGGAGAAACAGCCGGAAATCGGCAAGGTGCAGTCGCTGGCGACCCTGTACAAGGTGGCGCGCGACCTGAATAACGGCCCGCTGAACGATTTTGAGCTGGCCGTGGCCCGTACCAGCCTGCCGCAGGAAATCACCGATGTACTGGTTGAGCCGTACCTGTCCCTGGAGCACAACCAGGCACGGATCACCCTGCGGGTCATGGAGACAGACCCGAACCTGCGCCGCGATGAGCTGATCCAGCGTATCTACGATTACGCGCACAACGACCTGGGCATCGCACCCGAGAATATCCGCCAGACCGGCCTGCTGGTGCTCTACAACAACATGCTGCAGAGCCTGTTCAAGTCGCAGATCCTCACCCTGGGTGCTGTGTTTATCGGTATTCTGCTGATGTTCCTGGTACTGTTCCGCTCGCTGTGGCTGGCGATCATCGCATTGATTCCCAATATGCTGGCGGCCACCGTGGTGCTCGGCGGGATGGGCCTGGCGGGGATCCCGCTGGATATGATGACCATCACCATCGCGGCGATTACCGTGGGGATCGGTGTGGACCATGCGATCCACTACCTGTACCGGTTCCGCGCAGAGTTTGCCAAAGACGGCGATTATGTAGCGACCATGCACCGCAGCCATGCGACCATCGGCCGGGCCATGTTCTACACCGCGGTTACCATTATTGCCGGCTTCTCGATCCTGGCACTGTCAAAGTTCGTGCCGTCGATCTACTTTGGCCTGCTGACCGCCCTGGCTATGTCGGCAGCGCTGCTGGGTTCCCTGACCCTGCTGCCGCTGTTGCTGCTGCTGATCAGGCCGCTGACGGCCCCGGAGGCGCGGGGAAAGCCCGCAGTGGTGACTGAAGGGGAAGGCGAAGCCCGCGCGGTGGCCGAGTGAGATGGACCAGGGTTGGCGAGCGCCCGATAGCCCGAGAGGGTGCATTGACATAAAGTGACAATAGCTGCGCCCCCTGGGCCGTTGGTCTCAGTGGGCGCAGGCAATTGATCAGTCGCTGCGACTGGTGACCTCTACCAGGTGATAGCCAAATTGTGTCTTGATCGGCCCCAGGACTTTATTCAGCTCACCGGTAAACACGGCCTCATCGAATTCCGGCACCATCTGTCCCTTGCTGAACTCCCCAAGGTCGCCGCCGTTGCGCCCGGAAGGGCACTTGGATTGTTCCTGGGCGATAGCGGCAAAGTCGCCACCCTCCTCGATTTTCTTTTTCAGTTCCTGGCACTTTTCTTCCGTCTCTACCAGGATGTGGCGCGCAGTGGCTTTCGGCATGGTATTTCTCCAATTGGTCTGAAAGGTTGTCGATGATAGCGGATGCGGTGTGAGCTTAGCAGCCGCATTCTCAATATTGCGTGTGAAGCGTGCGTTATTGGCCGGACATGGCAGCGAATGTATTGCACTGGTTCACGTCCCCGGTGGTGAAGCCGCGCTTGAACCAGAACATGCGCTGCTCGGCGCTGCCATGGGTGAAGGCGTCGGGCGTGATCGCCCGGCCGGAGCGACGCTGGATCACGTCATCACCAACCGCCGAGGCAGCGGCCAGGCCTTCCTCGATATCGCCGGGCTCCAGCATCTGGCGGTCACGGTGTGCATAGAAGGCCCAGACGCCGGCGTAGCAGTCGGCCTGCAGCTCGAGCATGACGGACAGGCGATTGCCGGTGGCCTTGTCAGACTGCATGCGCGCCTGTTGCACTTTCTGGGACGTGCCCAGCAGGTTCTGCACATGGTGCCCGACCTCGTGGGCGATGACGTAGGCAAACGCAAAGTCACCGGAAGCACCCATCCTGCGCAGTTCACCGAGGAAATCCAGGTCCAGGTAGACCTTGCCGTCGCCAGGGCAGTAGAAGGGCCCCACGGCGGAGGAGTTGGTGCCGCAGGCGGAGCGAATCATGTCGTCATAGAGGACCAGCTTGGGGGGGGTATAGCGGGAACCGGCGGTCTGGAACAGCTTGCCCCAGGTGTCCTCGGTGTCGGCGAGCACGACCGAGACAAAGTCCGCCACCGTATCACTGCCGGAGCCCGCTGCCGTGCCGGGCTGGCCAGCCTGGCCGCTGTCCAGCCCCGGGGGGGCTTCCCGGGGGGCGCCGGTAAAGAGCTGGTTTCCGCCGAACAGGTAGAACAGTGCCAGTACCGCCAGGATGATCCAGCCGGTCTTGCTGCGGAGCAACAGCGGCGCAAGGGCCAGCAGGTTACCCAGGCCACCGGCGCCCCCGGCCCCGGATTCGCCGCGGCGGTCCTCCACATTGCTGCTTCTGCGACCTTTCTGCCACCGCATGGGCATTCTCCACAACCACTTTTCCTAGAGTCTAGACCAGGTGGCACAAAATTCTTTTTCGGGGGTGGGCTGGCGGACGGCAGATGTTATCTTTTAATGAGTTACCGGTCCGGAGTGAGAGCCCGTTTTGCAGCAGATCCCCCTGTTTCCCCTGCGTGTCGCGTTGTTTCCCGGCATCACCCTGCCATTGCGGATTTTTGAGCAGCGCTACCTGCGGCTCGTGAGTGAATCACTGAAATCCGGTACCGGCTTCGGGGTGGTGCTGATTCGCGACGGCAGTGAGGTGGGGCGGGCGCAGGTCTGGCCGGTTGGCGTGGAAGTGCAGATTGTCGACTGGAGCCAGGGCGACGAGGGCCTGTTGCATGTGGACGTGCTCGGCCAGCGCCGCTTCCGGCTACTGGACACCCGGCGGGCGGAGGATGGCCTGTTGTTGGGCGATGTGGAGTGGCTGCCCGACGAGCCGGAGCGGCCCGTCCCCCCGGAGTGCGACGGCCTGCTGGCAATGCTGGAGGAGCTGAAAGACCACGCCGCCATGCTGTCCCTCAAGTTTTCCCCGGTCGACTCTGCGGATGCCCTGTCGTGGCAGCTGGCCCAGCTGCTGCCGCTGGAGGACAGCGTGCGGATCGACTTGCTGGGTACCGGGGACCCGCTGGAACGCCTCGCCACCATCGCATCCAACCTGGACCGCTGGACCCGGGAGTAGCCCGCAGCCCGGCCGGGTTTCATTCCGCGCTGCCGTTTGGCCGCATTGCGCTGTCGGTGCGTTATACTGCGCGGCCTTATTTATTACCGGTCATGCAGTAAACAGCACGGAGAGCCATAGTGAACAGCGCCAGTACCCCGGCAGAGGCCGGGCAGCAGTCCGCCGAGGAACGTATCGCAGGGATGGGGCGTGCCGCCCGCGCCGCCTCGCGGTTGATGGCCCGGGCGGATACGGCCACCAAGAACCGTGCCCTGCGGGCGATCGCGGCGCGACTGGATAGTGACCGTGAGGCGGTCAGGGAAGCCAATGCGCGGGATATGCAGGCCGGCCGCGACAGTGGCCTGGACGCGGCACTGCTCGACCGGCTGGAGCTGAACGACGAGCGCATCGACGCGATGATCGCTGGCCTGCAGCAGATCGCCGAGTTGCCGGATCCGGTTGGCGAGATCGAGGACATGGCCTACCGGCCCAGCGGTATCCAGGTGGGCCGGATGCGTGTGCCACTGGGTGTGGTGGGCATCATCTATGAATCGCGCCCCAACGTGACGGTCGATGCTGCCAGCCTGTGCCTCAAGTCCGGCAATGCCACGATCCTGCGTGGTGGCAGTGAGGCCCTGCACTCCAATGGCGCCATTGCCGCCTGCATCGCCGCTGGTCTCGGTGAGGCCGGCCTGCCGGAAACTGCGGTCCAGGTGGTGGATACCACCGATCGCGCGGCCGTGGGGGCATTGATCAGCATGCCCGAGTACGTGGATGTGATTGTCCCCCGCGGTGGCCAGGGCCTGATCGAGCGGGTCAGCCGCGATGCGCGGGTACCGGTGATCAAGCACCTGCACGGCGTCTGCCATGTGTATATCGACGACCGCGCCGATCGTGACAAGGCCTTCAATATTGCCCTGAATGCCAAGACCCATCGCTACGGCGTCTGCAACGCCATGGAAACCCTGCTGGTGGCGGACGGGGTTGCCGACGATATCCTGCCGCGACTGGCTGCGGCCTACCGTGACAAGGGCGTGGAACTGCGTGGTTGCCCGCGTACCCGGCAGGTGCTGGGTGACTGCGCCGAGGCCAGCGAGGGCGACTGGAGTGAGGAGTACCTGGCGCCGATCCTGGCGATCCGGGTGGTGGCAGATATCGATGGTGCCATGGAGCATATCGCCAGTTACGGCTCCGGGCATACCGAGGCCATTGTCACCGAGGACTACAGTCGTGCCCGGCGTTTCCTGGCCGAGGTTGACGCCAGCTCCGTGATCGTGAATGCGTCGACGCGTTTTGCCGATGGCTTTGAATACGGCCTGGGGGCTGAAATCGGTATCAGTACGGATAAAATCCACGCCCGCGGCCCCGTGGGACTGGAGGGGCTCACTTCACAGAAATGGATTGTGCTGGGCGACGGGCAGGTTCGCCAGTGAGCCGGCGCGAGTGGTGACGGGGACAGGGGAGGCAGCCATGGCGGATGCGCGCAGACTTCGCTCCATTGCGCTGTTCGGCGGTACCTTTGACCCGGTGCATTTCGGCCACCTGCGCATGGCGCTGGAACTGAAAGAGGCGCTGGGGGTCGACGAAATGCGTATGCTGCCCAGCCATCGCCCCGCTCACCGCGAGACCCCCGGGGTATCGGGGGCGCATCGCCGCGAGATGCTGGCGATCGCCCTGCGGGGTTGCAGTGAACTGCAACTGGATGAACGTGAACTGCGGCGGGCTGGCGACACCTATACCGTGGATACGCTCGAGGAGCTCCGTGCGGAGCTGGGCGAAGAGGTATCGCTGGCTTTCTGCATGGGCCTGGACTCGCTGCTCACGCTGCCGTCCTGGCACCGCTGGGAGCACCTGCTGGAGCTGGCCCACCTGGTGGTGGTGACGCGTCCGGGCTGGCAGCTGCCACACCGGAATTCGGGGCCGGGCCACGAGGAGGTGGCGGTACTGATGGAGCGGCATGCCGGCGAGGTGAGCCACCTGCTCTCGGAACCCCGCGGCCGCCTGGTGCTGCGCGAGCAGACCCTGTTGCCGATCTCGGCCACACATATCCGCCAGCTGGTGGCGGACGGCCGCTCGCCGCGCTTCCTGCTGCCGGCGGCGGTCTTACAGTACATTGAAGACAATCAACTCTATACAGGGGCCGGCGATGGTGCCGGCCAGAATTAAGGTGTTATGACAAAGATTAAAGATATTGCCGTTACCGCGCTCGAGGACCTGAAAGGCCAGGACATTGTGGCCCTGGATGTTTCGGAGCTGAGCGACGTGATGGACACGCTGGTGATCTGCACCGGCACCTCCAATCGCCAGGTGAAGTCGCTGGCCAATAACGTGGTGGACGAGGTCCGGGAAAAAGCCGGTATCCGGCCGATCGGTGTCGAGGGCATGGAGCAGAGCGACTGGGTACTGGTGGACTACGGCGACCTGGTGGTGCACGTGATGCAGGCCGAGACGCGCAGCTTCTACGAGCTGGAGAAACTCTGGTCCATGACCCCGGCATCGCGCGACGGCAAGCAGTGAAGATCCGTATCCTGGCCGCCGGCGGAAAGATGCCGGGCTGGGTGCAGGAGGGCTACAGCGAGTATGCCCGCCGCCTGCCGCGGGAGATGACCCTCGAGATGGTGGAAATCCCCCTGGGGCAGCGGGGCCAGAAAAACTCGCCGGCGCTGGTCGAAAAGGCCCGGCGCAAGGAGGGGGAGTCCATGCTGGCCGCACTCGGCCCGAGAGAGCATGTGGTGGCGCTGGACGTGAAGGGCAAGCCCTGGTCCACCGAGCAGCTGTCCCGCCAGCTGGCGGACTGGCAGATGCTGGGGGAAAACGTCAGCCTGCTGGTCGGCGGCCCCGACGGGCTTGCTGACGAGGCGCTCGCGCGGGCCCGCCAGCGCTGGTCGCTCTCGCCCCTGACACTGCCGCACCCGCTGGTGCGCGTGGTGCTCGCGGAGCAACTATATCGTGCGTGGACCCTGCTGACCGGTCATCCCTACCACAAGTGACCCGACAACCGCGGCTGGCCTGTCTGGGCAGTGATGACCACTGCCCATTAATCGCTGGTCAGTTGTGATAATGTATGCAAAATAGACAATTTTTGCGCCACTTAGCCTGAGTATCGCCAGCGAATTCCCATGGTCGAAGATCTGCAACTCAAAGACCGCCACACCGAGCAGCGGCTGTTCCGCCATCGTATGCTGGTGGCGCTGGCGGGTGTGGTGGCGTTGCTTTCTGTGTTGGTGGCGCGCTTCTATCACCTGCAGGTGGTCAATTACGAGGACTACCGCACCCAGTCGGACGAGAACCGTATCCAGGTGCGTCCGGTGCCCCCCACCCGCGGCCTGATCTACGATCGCAACGGCACCATGCTGGCGGACAACCGGCCCAGCTATACGCTGTCCCTGGTGATGGAGCGGGTCTCCGACCTGGATGCGTCCCTGGAACTGATCGGTCGCCTGGTGCAGCTCGACGAGAGTGACGTCAAGAAATTCCGCGACCGCCTGGAGCGCCGTCGGCCCTTCCAGCCAATCCCCTTGCGCTTTCGCCTGTCCGAGCAGGAAATTGCCCGCATCAGTGTCAATGAGTTTCGCCTGCCGGGGGTGTCGGTGGAGGCGGAGCTGGTGCGCTATTACCCCCTCAAGAAGCTGTTTGCCCACAGTGTCGGCTATGTCGGGCGTATCAACGACCGGGAGCTGTCCAGCTTTACCGAGGAGGACGTGCGGCGCTACCGCGGTACCCAGAGTATTGGCAAGGTGGGGCTGGAGCGCTCCTATGAGGATGTGCTGCTCGGGGAAGTGGGCTATGAGAATGTGGAGACCAACGCCCGCGGCCGGGTCCTGCGGGTGCTGGAGCGCCACGATCCCAAGCCTGGCAGCGAGCTGACCCTGCACCTGGACGCCCGCCTGCAACAGGTGGCCACTGAAGCCCTGGGCGATAACCGCGGTGCTGTCGTGGCCCTGGATGTGAAGAATGGCGGTGTCCTGGCATTCGTCAGCCAGCCGTCCTTTGACCCCAACCTCTTCGTGACCGGCATCAGCTTCAAGGATTACCGGGCCCTGAGTGATTCCCTCGATGTGCCCCTGTTCAACCGTGCCCTGCAGGGCCAGTACCCGCCGGGGTCGACGCTCAAGCCGATGATGGGCCTGGGGGCGCTGGCCGCCGGTGTGATTGACCGCGAGACCGAGGTGAAGGACCCGGGATTCTACCGGCTGCCCAACGACACCCGGCTGTACCGGGACTGGAAGCGCTGGGGGCACGGGGAGAAGATCGACCTGATCCAGGCCCTGACCGAGAGTTGTGATGTCTTCTTCTATGACACCGCACACCGCTGGAGCATCGACGGTATGCACGACATCGCCACCCGCTTCGGCCTCGGCGCGAGGACCGGGATCGACCTCCCCATCGAGCGGCCGGGCCTGTTCCCGTCGCGGGCCTGGAAGCGCGGCGCCCGCGGCATGCCCTGGTTCCCGGGGGACAGCCTGAACGCCGTGTTGGGCCAGGGCTTTGTGCTGGCCACGCCGCTGCAGCTGGCGGTGATGACCGCCACCATGGCCAACCGCGGTACGCACTTCAAACCGCAGGTAGTAATGGCGATTGACGGTGTCGAGCAGCCGCCGGAAGTGCTGCACCACGTCGAGGCCAGCGAAGAGAACTGGGACCTGATTTTTGAGGGCATGGAGTCGGTGGTCTATCACCAGAAGGGTACCGGCAAGAAGGCCGGTGCTGACCTGGATTTCCGCGTCGCCGGCAAATCCGGCACGGCGCAGGTGGTGGGCATCGCCCAGGGGGAGCAATACGATTCCGAAGCATTGAAAGAGCGTCACCGGGACCACGCCCTGTTTATCGCTTTTGCCCCGGTGGATGATCCGCAGATCGCCGTGGCGGTGCTGGTGGAAAATGGTGAGACCGGTGGCGGCGTTGCCGCGCCGGTGGCGCGGGAGCTGTTTGCCGACTGGATATCGCGCCCGCTCGAGGAAACAGCACGCGCCCACACGAAAACCGGGGAGGAGGTGACCAGTGGCTAGTCGCGATTTCATGCACCGGCTGCCGGATTCCCACAGCAGCCTCAGCCGCCCGGTCAGCCTGTCGCGCCGCTGGCATATCGACGTACCCCTGCTGGTGCTGTTGTTGATTCTATGCGGTACCGGCCTGGTGGTGCTCTACAGTGCCTCCGGGGGGGAGTTTCACCATGTGCGCCGCCAGGCGATCTTTATGGGGGTCGCCTTCGCCGGCATGCTGGTGGCCGCCCAGATACCACCGGATATGTACCGGCGCTGGTCGCCCTGGTTGTATGTCATTGGCTGCTGCCTGCTGGTGGCGGTGCTCTATGTGGGGGTGGGGGCCAAGGGCGCGCAGCGCTGGCTGGAGATTGGCGGTTTCCGCTTCCAGCCCTCGGAGGCCCTCAAGCTGGCGGTGCCAATGTCGGTGGCGGCCTTCCTGCACAAGCGCACCCTGCCGCCATCACTGATCAGCATCGCCGGCGCCCTGGCGATTGCCGCCATACCGGCGGCGCTGATCGTCCAGCAACCCGACCTGGGTACCTCGATCCTCATCGCAGCCTCCGGTGTGTTCGCCCTCTACCTGGCCGGCCTCAGCTGGCGCATGATCGGCGGCGCATTGCTGGCGCTGCTGATGGCAGCCTGGCCGATCTGGCAGTGGGGCCTGCGGGATTACCAGCGCCAGCGCATTCTCACCCTCTTCAACCCGGATGCGGACCGGCTTGGCGCCGGCTGGAACATCTTCCAGTCCAAGGCTGCGATCGGTTCCGGCGGCATCTACGGCAAGGGGTATATGCAGGGAACACAGTCGCAGCTGGATTTCCTGCCGGAGAGCCATACCGATTTCATCATCGCGGTACTCTCCGAGGAATGGGGCATGCGCGGTGCTTTGTTGCTTCTCCTGCTATACGTGCTGATCATTGCCCGGGGGATCTATATTAGTTTTATGGCCCAGGATGTATTCGGGCGATTGTTGGCGGGGAGTATTACGCTGACTTTCTTTGTCTATGTGTTTGTGAATATCGGCATGGTGACCGGATTGCTGCCAGTGGTGGGGGTGCCCCTGCCGCTGGTGAGTTACGGCGGCACTTCAGTCATCACCCTGATGGCGGGCTTCGGTATCCTCATGGCCATAGGTACGGAAAGGCGACGGGTGTCGTTTTAGTGCCGTCAGCTGCCATCATTGTGGGTGGTCTGCTGTAGTAAATAAAAACTTGGACGTAGAGAAGCACTATATGAGAACAGGAGCGGTTGTTTTGAAGTGGACCACAGGATTACTGGCAGGGATGGGGCTCGTGCTCGCCGCATGCGCGCAGGAGCCCGGCCATGCGGACAACCCGGAGGCGCAGGCCTTTGTCGATTACATGGTGTCCGAACACGATTTCGACCGCGAGGAAATGTCCCAGCTGATGCGCGAGGCCAAGCGCAAGGATTCGATCCTCAAGGCTATCCAGCGCCCGGCGGAAAAAGCCAAGCCCTGGTATGAATACCGCAAGCTGTTTGTCACCCCGCGGAGCATCAGCGGTGGAGTGGATTTCTGGGACAAAAATGCCAATGCACTGGCCGAGGCGGAAAAGCGCTACGGCGTGCCGGCGGAGATGATTGTCGCCATTATCGGCATCGAGACCCGCTACGGTGGCAATATGGGCGGTTATCGTGTGCTGGACGCCCTGGCGACCCTGGCCTTCAACTATCCACGCCGCTCCAAGTTCTTTACCAAGGAGCTGGAAAACTTCCTGTTGCTGACCCGCGACCAGAACATGGATCCCCGCGAACTCAAGGGCTCCTACGCCGGTGCCATGGGCTTCGGCCAGTTTATGCCCTCCAGTTACCGCGCCTATGCGGTGGACTTCAACAACGACGGCAGCGTCGATATCTGGCGCGATACCGAGGATGCCATCGGCAGTGTCGCCAACTACCTGGCCCGCCATGGCTGGTTGCCGCTGGAGCCGGTGACTGTGCTGGCCAACCCGCGCCCGAATGCGGACATGACCATCGTCAACGACTCACTTGAGCCCAAGTGGACCGTCGGCCAGCTGGCGGAGAAGGGGTTCCCGGCGACTACCCAGGTCGAGGACGATATGGTGGCCAATGTTTTCTCACTGCAGACCGAAAACGGTAAGCAATTCTGGATCGGGCTCAAAAACTTTTACGTCATAACACGCTACAATCGCAGCCGCCTGTACGCCATGGCCGGTTACGACCTGGCCCAGGAAATCGTCAAGGCGCGCGGCGGCCGTTCCTGATCGCGCGAGTGCCGAATGGCCCCGAATCCCGCTTCCTTCCGCCTGGAACTCGCGGGATTCGTGTATTTAGACTGAACCAAATAACCAGAAAAGAATCAATTTGACCTGATTTTCTTCTTTGCCTGTTCAAATCCAATAACTAGTGGGTGTGCGGTTGGGCACCGTATGTGGGGGGACCATGATTCTTACCAATTCGCGAATTGCGGCGATGATTGCCGTGCTGGCGCTGGCGGCGTGTAGCCACCAGGCCCAGAAGCCAACACGCAAACCGGTTCCGGGCCCGGCGCCGGATACGGTCAAGGACAGTGGTCCGCCGCAGCCAGTGGATATGCTGGCGGCGCCGGAACCGACCCCGGTCCGGGAGCCCATCGGTAAGGCGGGCAACAAATCCCCCTATGTGGTGAACGGTGTCAGGTATTCGGTGTTGCGGGGCGTCAAGGGCTATAGTGAGCGCGGCCATGCGTCCTGGTATGGCACCAAGTTCCACGGCCGTCGTACCGCCAATGGCGAGGTGTACAATATGTACGCCATGTCCGCGGCGCACAAAACCCTGCCGCTGCCCAGCTATGCCAAGGTAACCAACCTCGAGAACGGTCGCAGCGTGATCGTGCGGGTCAACGACCGCGGACCGTTTGTGCCGGGCCGCATCATTGATCTTAGCTATACCGCGGCACAGAAGCTGGGGTATATCGACAAGGGGGTGGCCCGGGTGGAAGTGACGGCCATCGACCCGCAGACCCTGCCGGCCGCGAATGAGACGCTGGTCCGTGAAAAGGATGTGGCCGCCAGGGAAGCCCTGGCCCAGGATGCCAGCTTCAAGCTGCCTGATAATACTTTCCTGCAGGTGGGCGCGTTCAGCGACGCCACCCAGGCTAATCGCATACGCGGGCAGGTATCGGCTGTGGTCGACTATCCTGTATCGGTCAGTCCGGTTCGGGCTGACGGCACAACGCTCTACCGGGTGCGTATCGGGCCCATTGCCCAGCAACGCGCGCTGGTGGCGCTGCGCGAGTCGGTCGAGGAGAACCGTCTCGGCACCCCCCAGGTCGTTTACGACTGAGCGGCATATGGGCCCAGTGGGGGTCGCCGCGAACAGCCGGGCCGGAAGAGCGGCCCGATTTGTATGGATATCCAACTGACATGAGGAATAATGAGACTTTCAGCCATGCTTAAGCGCCTTTTTGCCAGCCTGCTACTGACGTTGACCACCGGCGTAGCCGTTGCTGAACAGCCGCTGATTCCCGCGCCGCCCCAGCTGGCCGCGACCGCCTACCTGCTGGTTGATGCCCACACCGGGCAGGTGCTGGTGGAGCACAATGCGGACAAGCAGGTGCCGCCGGCCAGCCTGACCAAGATGATGACTGCCTATATCGTCTCGGAGGAGATCGAGAAAGGCAGCATCAAGGAAACGGACCTGGTCCCCATCTCGGAGAAGGCCTGGAAGAAAGGCGGCTCCAAGATGTTCGTCAAGGTCGGTGACAAGGTGCCGGTGATCGACCTGCTGCGCGGTGTTATCATCCAATCCGGTAACGATGCCAGTATCGCACTGGCGGAATACGTGTCCGGCAGCGAGGAAGTGTTTGCCGAGGTGATGAACCAGCAGGCAGAGCTGCTGGGGATGCGCGATACCAGCTTCAAGAATGCTACCGGCTGGCCGGCCGAGGGTCATATGACTACGGCGCGTGACCTGGCGACGCTGGCACGGGCACTGATCAATGATCACCCCGAGCACTACCAGATCTACTCCGAGAAATATTTCAGCTACGCCGGTATCAACCAGCCCAACCGCAATCGCCTGTTGTGGCGCGACAATGCAGTGGACGGTATCAAGACCGGCCACACCGAGGCCGCCGGATTCTGCCTGGTGGCATCCGCGCAGAAGCGGGGCATGCGCCTGATCTCCGTGGTACTGGGAACCGATAGCGATGACAAGCGCGCTGCCGAGTCCCAGAAACTGCTGGCCTACGGCTTTCGCTACTACCAGACCCACAAGGTATACAGTGCCGACGATGTGTTGCAGAGCGAGCGTGTCTGGGGTGGCAAGGAGCCCCAGGTGGGCATCGCGGTGGAGAAAGATGTTTTCGTCACCATTCCCCGCGGTGGCGAGGAGAGCATCAAGGCTGACCTGATCATCGATGGCGAGCTGGAGGCACCGATCAAAAAGGGCCAACAGCTGGGCAAGGTGGTCGTGACCCTTGATGGTGAAACGGTCGCGGATGTTCGTGCCGTTGCCGCGGAAGAGGTGGAGCAGGCCGGGTTCTTCAAGCGTATGTGGGATGCCCTGAAACGCTTCGTGATGAGCTTCTTCGAATAACTCTCCTGTCCGCCCCCTGTGCCCCTGATGCGGGGCGCGGGGGCGGACATTTTCGCCGCCAACTGTGCGGTTCCCGCCAAATCCTGTGATCCCTGTCCACTCCACTCCCGGGGCTGTATAATCGCCGCCCGGCCGCTACTGTGTTTATTTAATGTGCAATTATGCGGCCCGGAGAGAGTGCAATGAGCCAAGATCAAAGCCAGCAGCCCCCGAAGATCGAATTCCCCTGTGAAGACTACCTGGTCAAAGTGGTGCGGGATTCCGATGATGAGACCCATGAATTTGTCCTAGAGGTGATGCGCCGCCATGCGCCGGGTCTCGATGAGGACCGCGTCACGCTGCGGGAGAGCCGCAACGGTCGCTTTACCTCGATGACTTTCTATATCCTCGCCACCGGCGAGCCCCAGCTGCAGGCCCTGTTCGATGAGCTGAAGGCCCACCCCTCCGTCCATATGGTGATGTGATGACCAGGGTTTGTAACCTCGGGCGCCGCGACTACGAATCCGTCTGGCGCGCCATGTCCAGCTACACCGATCGGCGCGACGAGAACAGCGCAGACCAGATCTGGTGCGTCGAGCACGAGCCGGTATTCACCCAGGGCCAGGCCGGCAAGGCCGAGCACCTGCTCAATACCGGGGATATCCCGGTGGTGCAGGTGGATCGCGGCGGGCAGGTGACCTACCACGGCCCGGGACAGCTGGTGGTCTATCCGCTGCTGGACCTGCGCCGGATCAAGGTGGGAGTACGGGACCTGGTCTCGGGCCTGGAGCAGGCGACAGTGGCCATGCTGGCCGAGTACGGTATTGTTGCGGCACCCCGTGCCGATGCCCCCGGTGTCTACCTCACGGATGGGCCGCGGGCGGGCAGTAAAATTGCCTCGATCGGCCTGCGCGTGCGCCGCGGCTGCAGTTTCCACGGCATTGCCATCAATATTGATATGGACCTGGCGCCCTTCCTGCGGATCAACCCCTGCGGCTACGCGGGCATGCAGATGGTGCAGATGGCCGAGCTGATTCAACCGACACCTGCCTGGTCGCAGGTAGCGGATATTTTCGTGCGCGAACTGCTTCGTGCACTCTCGCTGCCGGCAGCCGACTGGCAACCGGTAGACGAGCAAATTTTTGCGCGTGCAAGCGCCCCTGAAAAGGGCAAAGAGGAGCAGGAAACGAGTAATGGCTGACGATTCCAGAACTGAGAAGCCCGACCTGGTACCGGTAAAACGGACCCGCCGGCTGAAGCAGGGCGAGAAACTGCGGGATGGCGAAAAGGTTGAGCGCATCCCGGTCAAGGTGATTGCCAGTGACCAGGTACTGCGCAAGCCGGACTGGATCCGGGTGAAGGTGCCGGCTTCGAAGGAAGTGGACCGGATCAAGAAAATCCTGCGTTCGCAGAAGCTGGCCACCGTGTGTGAGGAGGCCAGCTGCCCGAACCTGCACGAGTGCTTCAGCGGTGGTACCGCTACCTTCATGATCATGGGCGAGATCTGCACCCGCCGTTGTCCTTTCTGCGACGTCGGCCACGGCAAGCCCAACCCGCTGGATCCGGAAGAGCCCAAGCACCTGGCCGAGGCCATCGCGGCCATGAGCCTGCGCTACGTGGTGATCACCTCCGTGGACCGAGACGACCTGCGCGATGGTGGTGCCCAGCACTTTGCGGAATGCATTCGTACTGCCCGTGAGCACTCCCCCAACCTGCAGGTGGAAATCCTCACGCCGGATTTCCGCGGCCGGATGGATGTGGCGTTGGATATCCTTGAAGCCGAGGCCCCGGATGTGTTCAACCACAACCTGGAGACGGTGCCGCGCCTCTATCGTGAGTCCCGCCCGGGCGCCAACTACAAGTGGTCCCTGAAGCTGCTCAAGGAATACAAGAAACGTCGCCCGGATGTGCTGACCAAGTCCGGCCTGATGGTGGGCCTGGGTGAGGAAAAGGAAGAGATTTTCCGGGTACTGGATGATATGCGCGAGCACGACATCGATATGCTCACCATTGGCCAGTACCTCCAGCCCAGCAAGGAACACCTGCCGGTACAGCGTTACGTGCACCCCGACGAGTTCGAGGAATACCGCCGCTATGCGGAGCAGATCGGCTTCAAGCATGCGGCCTGCGGTCCCCTGGTGCGCTCCTCCTACCACGCCGACAAGCAGGCGCACGGCGAAAAGGTGGGCTAGGTCCCACCGCTGGCGTCTCGATTGAGGGCGGTGCCCAACCGGGCATCGCCCTTTATTTTTCCCCGCCCCATTAACCTTGCTGCCGAGCTGTTCCATGGCTGCAGGTTTCCCCCGCACACACTCTCCCTTTCAGCTGTTCACTCCGGCATAACGGTTGACAGATTCCTTTGTCAGACGGCGGGCTGGCGGGGTATGCGGCTGCCAGTTGCTGTTTTCCCGGGTAAATATCCTGTCGCCCGGGGGCGGCTTGCTATTTATTGCCGGAAGCGGTTTGCTGTTTCCCTTGCTGTGGTGACGGAAGTCGCCGTAGCTGGAGGCAGGTTGTCCTGCCGGAATGTCCAATAAGAAGACGCGAGAAACTTACGCATGAGAAAGCTTACCTCACTGGCTGTTGTCGGCCTCCTCGCTGCCTGTTCCGGGGAGTCCCCGGGGGAATCACAGGTCTCGGCAAGCGAGAGCGTGGCGAACAACCCCATCGCCGATATTGTTTACCCGGAAACCAGGGAGGGCGAGGTGATCGATACCTATTTCGGTGCTGAAGTGGCAGACCCCTATCGCTGGCTGGAGGATGACCGCAGTGAGGAAACCGGGGCCTGGGTTGAGGCGCAGAACGCTGTCACCTTTGATTACCTGGAAAGTATCCCCTATCGCGAGACACTGAAGCAGCGGCTGGAATCCCTGTGGAATTATGAGAAAGTGGGGCGCCCCTTCACCGAGGGGGAATACACATACTTCTATCGCAACGACGGCCTGCAGGACCAGTACGTGGTATGGCGCCGCAAGGGCGAAGGCGAGGCCGAGGTCTTCCTCGACCCGAATCAGTTCAGCGAGGATGGGACCACATCGCTCGCTACCCTGAGCTTTTCCCGGGACGGCTCTATCGCCGCATATGCCATCTCCGAGGGCGGCAGTGACTGGCGCAAGATCATTGTCATGGATGCCGAAACGAAAGAGGTCCTCGAGGAGCCGCTGGTGGACGTGAAGTTTTCCGGCATCTCCTGGAAAGGCAATGAGGGGTTCTACTATTCCAGCTATGACAAGCCAGAGGGCAGTGAGCTGTCCGCGAAAACCGACCAGCACAAGCTCTACTATCATAAATTGGGCCAGCCGCAATCCGGGGACCGCCTGGTTTTCGGAGGCAAGCCTGAACAGAAGCGCCGCTATGTTCAGGGTTACGTGACCGAGGACGACCGCTTCCTGGTTATCTCCGGGGCCCGTTCCACGTCCGGTAATGATCTTTTCATCCGCGACCTGACAAAGGAGTCGGCCCCACTGGTACCGGTGCTGGAGGATTTCGAATCAGATACCTACGTGATCGATAATGTCGACAGCAAGCTTTACCTGGTGACTAATCGCGATGCACCGAACAAGAAGATTGTGACTGTTGATGCGTCGGCTCCCTCCCCTGACAACTGGGTGGATTTTATTCCCGAAACCGGGAATGTACTGACTGCATCCACTGGCGGTGGCTACCTCTTTGCTGAATACATGGTCGATGCGTTGTCGAAGGTTTACCAGTATGACTACGATGGCGAGCGTGTGCGCGAGATCGAGCTGCCCGGGCCGGGAAGTGCCTCTTCCATCAGCGGTAAGCGTGAGGACGATGTCCTCTATTACTCGTTCACCAACTACAAGACACCCTCAACCATCTTTGCGCTGGATGCGGATGAAGGTGACTCCACTGTATTCCGGAAGTCCGGTGCGGACTTTGACAGCGATCGCTACGAGTCCACCCAGGTGTTCTATACCTCCGCGGATGGCACACGTGTGCCCATGATGATCACGCACAAGAAGGGGCTCGAGCTCGACGGCAAGAACCCGACCATCCTGTATGGCTATGGCGGCTTCAATATCAGCCTGACGCCATCATTCAGTATCGCCAACGCAGCCTGGCTGGAGCTGGGCGGCGTGTATGCGGTGCCCAACCTCCGAGGTGGCGGCGAGTACGGCAAAAACTGGCATAAGGCGGGCACCAAGCTGCAAAAGCAGAACGTGTTCGATGACTTTATCGCTGCGGCCGAGTTCCTGGTCGAGAAGAACTACACATCCAGCGATTACCTCGCCATTCGTGGTGGGTCCAATGGCGGCCTGCTGGTTGGTGCGGTTATGACCCAGCGACCGGACCTGTTCCGGGTCGCCCTGCCGGCGGTGGGCGTGATGGATATGCTGCGTTACCACACTTTCACCGCCGGTGCTGGCTGGGCCTATGATTACGGCACTGCTGAGGACAGCAAGGAGATGTTCGAGTACCTGAAGGGTTACTCGCCGGTACACAATGTGAAGGCGGGCGTGGAGTATCCGGCCACCCTGGTCACCACCGCAGACCATGATGACCGTGTAGTGCCGGCTCATTCCTTCAAGTTTGCCGCAGAGCTGCAGGCCAAGCAGGCGGGGGCGGCCCCGACACTGATCCGTATCGAAACCAAGGCCGGCCACGGGGCGGGCACCCCCGTTTCGAAGAGCATCGAACAGTACGCGGATATCTTCAGCTTTACCCTGTTCAATATGGGAATGAAATCGCTGCCAAATTAAGTTCACTTTTAAAGTGTTATCTGGAAGCCCGGCATTGCCGGGCTTTTTTTGCCCGGGTAAGTCACCCGCTGCCCGGCTGGGGCCTGCCGAACAGCTGCGACAGGCGCAAAAAATTATGCTTATACTAGCTTCTGGTCCTGGCAGAGGGACCGCAAAACAGCGATGAGGTAGCCGCAGAGTCACAACAAACACAATAACGATTGTGAGGTGCCGGTATGACCCCTGAAGAGAAGTACGCTGGCCTGCAGGGCCGGCAGCCCCTGGATATCCTCTACCAACGGGAGCGGGAGCAGCCCGACCGCATATACCTGCGGCAGATGCAGCAACGCCAGTGGCGCGAATACACCTGGGGCGAGGTCATGGACCGGGCTCGCCGTATTGCTGCATTCCTCGGTGAGCGGTACCAGCCCGGTGACCGGATCGCGATTCATGCCAAGAACTGCGCTGACTGGATCATCGTCGATATTGCCATCATGCTGGCGGGTATGGTCAGTGTCCCGCTATACCCGGGCCAGTCCACAACATCCATGCGCTATGTGCTGGAGCATTCCGAGTCACGGCTGATTTTCTGTGGTGCCAGTGACGACAATGAGGCCCTGAAGGAAGTCGCTGCGACCCTGCCTTCTGTAGCAATCCAGCGTTGTGAGATTGACTGTGATGAATCCCTGGAGCAGCTGGTGGCCGAGCACCGGGCCATAACCGACTGTCCCCTCTATCCCGATGACCAGGTCTTCACCATCATGTACACGTCGGGTACCACGGGTAACCCCAAGGGAGTCATGCATACCTGGTCGGCAATCTCTTTCGCCGTGCCGAATATGGTGCGTGGCTTCGGTTTTGATGAAAGTGACCGTTTTTTTTCCTACCTGCCGCTGGCGCATGCCGCCGAGCGGATCGTGGTCGAGTTCCACAGCCTTTATGCGGGGACCCCGGTACACTTTCCCGAGTCCCTCGATACTTTCCTTGCAGACCTGCAGCGTACCCGCCCGACCATGTTTTTCTCGGTACCGCGCCTGTGGGCCAAGTTCAAGGAAGGGATCGACGCAAAGATACCGCCACGCATCCAGCATCTGCTGTTACAGCTCCCCGGGGTCAATCGCTGGTTCCGCAACAAGGTGCAAAAGGGACTGGGGTTGGACCAGGCGCGAATGCTGGTAACCGGCGCTTCGCCGATTTCCATCGATTTGCAGAAGTGGTACCACCGCATGGGCATGATGGTCACTGATGGCTATGGCATGACCGAGAATTTTATTTATGGCTGCATTACCCACATGGGGGAAACGCCGGTTCCGGGCACAGTGGGCAAGCCGTTCTGGGACTGCGAAGTGAAAATATCCGAGCGGGGCGAAATCCTGTTTCGCAGTCGCGCACTGATGAAGGGCTACTACCTGGAGCCGGAGAAAACCGCCGAAGTGCTCCGGGACGGCTACTATCACACCGGTGATGAAGGCTATATCGACAGTGATGGGCTGCTGCACGTTACAGGCCGCCTGGCCGATTCCTTCAAGACCAGCAAGGGCAAGTTTATCCAGCCTCCCGAGCTCGAGGGCCGCTTCGGTGATAACCCGCTGCTGGGGCAGGTATGTGTTTTGGGGCACGGCATGGACCAGCCGGTAATGCTGGCGACCCTGTCCGAGCTGGCAAAAAAAATGGATCCGCACGAGTGTGCGGAGCAGCTGTCCCGGGACCTGGAAGCCGTCAATGAAACGCTGGCCTATCATCAGCGCATACGGGCGATATTCCTGGTCCGGGGCGACTGGACACCGCAGAATGAACTGGCCACACCCACGCTTAAAATCAAGCGTAAGGCCGTGGAGGCACAGTATCGTCCCTGGATCGAGGCGCACCCGACCGCCACCGGGGTGGTCCGGGAGCCGGTTGCTGCCCCGGCCGAACGTTCGCCCCGGGACAGTGGCTTCGAACGACCGGCCACGGACATCGACTAGCAAGGGCGTCCCGCTGTGATTCACTGGCGGGATCAGTGTATTCTCTCTGTGACTATAAAAAGAATCCGGTCGCAATTCCGCATCGTGGTGGTGTGAGTCCGATGGGGCATGAAATAGGCGTGTCCTGATATACAAGACCTGGATCGCTACCGGCTGGCCCCTGTGCCGAATGCGTGGCTGATCGAAAAGAACAGAGAGCCTTACTGTGAAAATCCTGAAAATAATCGGCGGCAGCCTGCTGGCACTGGTAGTGGCCGCCGGCTCCCTGGCTGCCCATGAATGGTATGCCGAAAAACCTTTCTCATTCCGTGTCTTTGTCGATCGCCAGCTGGTGAAAGTCGCGTTCGACAGCCCGGAAATGCTCACCTCACTGGGTTTCCTGGAATCCCTCGGGATCAAGGGGCACAACGCGGAGCTGGACGAGATCAGCACGGCAAAAACCGAGGCCATGTTTGCGGACTTCCGCCAGTTCCGGAAGACGCTTGACCGCTATGAGGGCCTGGACGAACAGCAGCAACTGACCCGGGAAATTGCCATCTACCTGGCCGATATGGTGACCGAGGCGGAAAAGTTTCGCTATCACACCTACCCGGTCAACCAGCTGTTTGGCGTTCAGAACGGCTATCCCAGTTTTATGGAGGCCCAGCACCAGGTACACGAGTTGGAGGACGCGGAGAATTACCTTTCGCGCCTGGAGGCTGTGGAAACCAAATTCGCCCAGTTACTGGACGACCTCCGCATTCGCGAGGACCGCGGCATCATCCCGCCGCGCTTTGTGATTGAACGGGTACTCGACGAAATGCGTGGATTTGTGAAAGCGCCGGTGGAGGAGAATATTCTCTACACCTCACTGGCGAAAAAGATGGATGAGTCCACTGCCATCGCTCCCGCAGAGGCAGGTGCCATGCTCGAGAAGGCCGAAGCGCGGATCGAGTCCCATGTGTATCCCGCATACCAGGGATTGATCAGTTACTTCGCCAACCTGTCTGACCGCGCCGGCACCGACCATGGCTACTGGCACCTGCCGCAGGGGGAAGAGGCTTACCGGCTGGCCCTGAAGATGTTCACTACCACCGATTACAGCGCGGACGAAATTCACCGCCTTGGGCTGGCAGAAGTTGAGCGGATCCAGGGGCAAATACTGGAGATCCTGGCACAGCAGGGCATGGACACCTCCGACGGATTTACCGCGGCCATAGATGAGTTGAATGACCGTCCCGAATTTTATTACGAGGACAGCGATGCGGGGCGTCAGCAGATCCTGGCTGATTACCAGGAGATCCTGGATGAGATCAGTGCGGGCCTGGATGACGCTTTCCGCGTGCGTCCCCAGGCCGGGCTGGAGGTTGTCCGCATTCCCGAGTTCAAGGAAAAGACCGCGCCCGGTGCCTATTATCAACAGCCGGCACTGGATGGCAGCCGCCCGGGACGGTTTTTTGCCAACCTCTATGATATCGAGGCAACGCCAAAATTCGGAATGCGCACCCTGGCCTACCACGAGGGCATCCCCGGGCACCACTTCCAGATCGCGATTGCGCAGGAACTGGAAGGTATGCCGTTGTTGCGCCGTATGGCGCCGTTCACGGCCTACACCGAAGGCTGGGCGCTGTACGCCGAGCGGGTGGCCTGGGAGCTTGGTTTCCAGGACAACCCCTACGACAATGTCGGTCGCCTGGTAGCGGAGCTGTTCCGGGCGGTGCGCCTGGTGGTGGATACCGGCATTCACCAAAAGCGCTGGACGCGGGAGCAGGCGATAGAATATATGCTGGCAAATACGGGCATGGCAGAGAGCGATGTCACCGCGGAAATCGAGCGCTATATCGTCATGCCCGGCCAGGCGACAGCCTACAAGATCGGCATGATCAAGATCCTGGAATTGCGCGAGCAGGCCGAGCAACAGCTGGGTGATCGTTTTGATTTGCGCGACTTTCACGATGTGGTGCTGAAGAACGGCGCGGTGCCGCTGGATATTCTCGAGAAAATCGTGAACCGATATATCGCGGACACCCTGGCATCGGGCAGCGCAGCAGCCTGATCACTGGCCTCTTCCAGAACCGGGAGCCGGGGCAGCAGTTCCCGGTTCCGGTTTGGCATCCCGCACCCGGTGGCTAACCGGCTGGCCGGGATTCTGCACCATCGACCAGCCAGGTAAGGATGCCGCCGCCATGCCGACGGAAGCCGAGCCTGAATACCTGCCCCCGGTGTACTATTGCTGACAGGTCCCGCAGGGCTTCCAGTTGCAGCAGTCCTTTCGATGGGTAGGCAGTCGCCAGTCCCACATCGGTAAATTCAAAGTAGTCTCGCGCCAGCGGGTAGAGGGCTTTGAACAGGCTTTCCTTGGCCGAGAACAGCACAGTCGTTCCAAGCGCCGGGTCGCCGAATACTCTTGTCAGTTGCCCCGCCTCACCACCGGCGGTAATCGCTGCGAGCACTTCTGCGCACTGTCCCCGGGGGAGCACTGGCTCGTAGTCGATCCCGAGGATGGCAGGCGCAGGCGCAACGGTGCAGATTGCACGGCCGGCGTCGTGGGTGATGGAGCCGGTGAAACCCTCTGGCCACAGTGGTTGGCGCTGCTGACCCATGCCGACTGTGGTTTGCACGGATCCCAGGCGGCGCAGCAGGGTGCCGGCCAGGTAACGACCGGCGAGGAACTCAGCCCTGCGCCGGGGCACGGCTCTGGCGAGAGAGCGGGGAAAGGTGACCTGCAGGGTCTGGTAGAGCTGGTCATCGTAGGCCCCGGGGTCGAACCGGGTCTCGGCGCACAGCCCCGCCACGCCACTCAGGCCCGGCAACTCGACCGCTGTTATCGGGCCGGCAAATCGCCGTGATAGTTCGACCGGGTCGGCGGAATCCAGCATGCCTCAGCCATCCTTGCCATTTGCATTGAAGGTGTCCATATCCGCCAAGCGGCGGCTTTGACCACTGATTTCAACACAGATCCTGCGGAGGGGGAATTGCCTGCGGCGGAAGGGCCGCAGCGGCTGGGATGCAAGGTGCGGGTTTCCCACCCGGCCAGGTGGCCGGGTGGAATGGGGAGGTTCAGTGCCGGGCGCTGTAGGTCAGGCAATTGACCGAATTACCACTCTTGCCCACCTGGATACTGTCCGCGGAGCACTCGAAGTCATCGTTGTGGCTGCAGTCGGTCATCTTGCAGGCGCCGACCCCGGCGGTGCGGTCACTGTCGGTGTGCTGCGAGTTGTCGAAGAAGGTGTCACAGTCCGGATCCTGGCCATGGCCGATGGTAATGGCGCGGGCGTGGCAGGAATCATCGGTGTTGAAGGCGCACTGGGTGACAGCGCAGTTGGCGACTTCCGGCATATCGGTGGCAATTATCATCATGGCCTCGCTTGGCTGCTCCTGGGATGGATGGGGAGATATGTTGGAGACTAGCCCAGCGCCCGTGCTTGTCAACGGAACCCGGCGCCACCCTTGCGACCATCCGCTAATAGCGGGGGCCCCCGGGCTTCGGGTATAAAGGGAAAGATGTTTTAGGCGCACCCCTGTACTCGGTGGACTGAGATATGATCGGCAAACCCCTCCTGCTGTTGCTGGCCCTGGTATACGTGGCACTGCTGTTCGCGGTGGCATGGCGAGCAGACCGCCGGGGCAGTGGGAAGGGGCGCTACCGGCCACTGGTCTACGCCCTGGCGCTGGCGGTTTACTGCAGCTCCTGGACATTTTTCGGCGGGGTGGGCCAGTCGACAGCCAGTACCTGGAGCTACCTGCCCATTTACCTGGGGCCAATCCTGCTGTTCCTGTTTGGTGGATCCTTCCTGCGCCGGCTGCTGGTGGTTGGCGAGCGGCAGAAAGTCACCTCCATCGCCGATTTCATTGGCTCCCGCTATGGCAAGAGTCGCGGCCTGTCTGCGCTGGTGGCGCTGCTGGCAATCTTCGGGACTCTGCCCTATATCGCGCTGCAACTGCGCGCCGTCACCATGGCCTGGGATACGGTCGGCGGTGGTGCCGGCGGTGGCTTTGTGAACCTGGATACGGCCCTGGTCACCGCGCTGCTGATGGGGTTGTTCGCGGTGTTTTTCGGAACCCGCCACCTGGAGGGGCGCGAGCGCAACCGCGGTGTAGTGGCGGCGATCGCCCTGGAGTCGCTGGTGAAACTCCTGGCCTTCGCCGCAATCGGCGGGTTCGCCTGCTGGCTGCTGCTGGACGAGACGCTCGCGTCCGGCGCGGTGCTGGAGCGTCGCTGGGACCCTCTGGAACTGGATGCCGGTTTCCTCACCCAGACTTTACTGGCCACCGTCGCCATCATCTGCCTGCCGCGCCAGTTCCATATGGCGGTGGTGGAATACCAGGGACCCCGGGACCTGCAGGCCGCGCGCTGGTTGCTGCCGCTCTACCTGGTGCTGTTCTCGATCCTGATCCTGCCTATCGCCATGGCCGGCCAGCCGCTGCTTGCACAGGGACTGGCGCCGGATAGCCTGGTGCTGACCCTGCCCATGGCCGCCGACCAGGGCGCCCTGACCGCGCTCGTCTACCTGGGGGGCTTTTCCGCGGCCACCGGCATGGTGGTGGTGGCGGCGGTGACACTGGCGATCATGATTTCCAATGAGCTGGTGGGCCCGGTGTGGCTCTACCTGAGTCGCTATACACGGCTGTCCGCGGTTTCCTTCGGCAATTACCTGCGCCAGGTACGCGCTGCCAGCATCATGCTCCTGATGCTGATGGGCTGGGGGGTGCACCGCGCCATCACCGGACTGGATGCCCTGGCGCCCGTTGGCCTGCTGTCCTTTGCAGCCGCGGCGCAACTGGCCCCGGCACTGGTGGCGGGCCTCTACTGGCGGCGTGCCCATCGCAATGGCGTCTGGGCGGGCCTGTCCGCCGGCTATGCGCTCTGGTTCTACTGCCTGGTAGTGCCGGCGATCTTCCCCGGGGCGAGCCTGGTCGAGTCGGGCCCGCTGGGAATCAGTTGGCTGCGCCCGGAGCAGATGATGGGGCTCGCGGGACTGGACAGCCTGAGTCACGGTGTCTTCTGGAGCCTGCTGGCCAATATCTCGCTGTTTGTGCTGGTGTCAGGGCTGTGCCGGCAGGGCAAGCTCGATCGGCGCCAGGCGGAATTATTCGTGGGCAGCGGTGAAACGGTGCGGGATGAAAGTATCGAGCTGTCCCCCACCAGCATTCCCATGGGGCAGTTGCACAGCCTGATGAAGCCATTTGTCGGTGCCGGGCGCCTCGATGGGATATGGCGCGAGTTCGAGCAGCGTTCGGGACAGCGCCTGCTGCCCGACGACCAGGCCCCGCGATTTGCCGTGCGTGAGGCCGAAGGCGTCCTCGCCGGGGTGGTGGGTTCCGCCACCGCGCACCAGGTGGTGGAATTGCTGCGGCGCAACCGGCCCCTGAAAGTGGAGGATATCGCGCGCCTGGTGGACGGTGCCTCGGAGAAACTGCGTTTCAGCCAGGAGCTGCTGCAGACCACGGTCGAGACAATTAGCCAGGGAATCAGCGTGGTGGATGCGGAGCTGCGCCTGGTGGCCTGGAACCAGCAGTACATCGATTTGTTCGAGTATCCCCGGCGGTTGCTGTATATCGGTTGCCCGATCGAGCGCCTCTACCGCCACAACGCCGAGCGGGGACTCTACGGGGACAACCAGGGTGACCTGGATGCCCAGGTGGCGAGACGGTTGGACCTGTTGCGCCACGGCAGTGCCCACCGGTTCGAGCGCCGCCTGCCCAATGGCGTTATCGTCGAAGTGCGGGGTACGCCGATGCCGGGCGGTGGTTTCGTAAGCACCTTCACCGATATCAGCGATTACCGGGCGGCGGTGGATGCACTGGAGGAGAACCAGCGTACCCTGGAACAGCGGGTGGCGCAGCGCACTGCTGAACTGGCGGACCTCCATGCAGCCAAGTCCCGCTTCCTCGCCCACACCAGCCATGACCTGCTGCAGCCCATCAACGCGGCCCGGCTTTTTATCGCCTCGGCCCAGCAGAAAGCCGGGCGCCAGGACTGGCCAGAGGCCATGCACGATATCGCCGGTATCGACGGTGCCCTCAATTCCGCCGAGCAGTTGATCGGCGCCCTGCGGGAAATCAGCCGGCTGGACTCGGGCAAGCTGACGCCCAACCGCGAACATTTTCCGCTGGCCGAGTTGCTGGGGGGGCTGGCGACCGAGTTCGCGGCCATTGCCGCAGACCGCAACCTGCAGTTCCGGTATGTGGCCTGCAGCGCCTGGGTCTACAGTGACCGGCAGTTATTGCGGCGTATCCTGCAGAATTTCCTGGGTAATGCGCTGCATTACACCCGCCGCGGGCGCGTATTGCTCGGTGTGCGCCGCCGCGGCGGCGAGCTGGAGATCCAGGTCTGGGACACGGGGCCCGGTATTGCCCCGCAGGAGCAATCGCGGATATTCGACGAGTTCGTGCGCCTGTCGACGGCCGAGCGCGGTCCCGACAAGGGCCTGGGACTGGGGCTGGCAATTGCCAGCCGCAGTGCCAGCCTGCTGGGGCATGCCATTGACCTGCGCTCCACACCGGGCCGCGGCGCCATGTTTTCCATCCGGCTGCCCCTGGGGAGTGTCTCGACTGGTCGCCGGCCCGGGCGGGAGCCGGGCGCCAGCGCCGGGCCCGGCGGACTTGGGGGGCTGCGGGTGCTGTGTATCGATAACGAGGATGCGATAGTGCGGGGCATGCAGAGCCTGCTTGAGGGCTGGGGCTGCCGGGTATCTGTAGCCCATTCCCTGGAGGCGGCGTTTTCCATCAGTGCGGCGTCCCCGCCTCCGGAGCTGGTAATTGTCGATTATCACCTGGATAACGATGAAACCGGCGTGGACGCTTTCGAGGGACTGGTCGAGGTATGGGGGGAGCGCGTGCCGGGGATACTGATCAGCGCTGATATTTCGGGACAGGTGCGAGACAGCGCGCGGGTTGCCGGGTTGCACTACCTGCCCAAGCCGGCAAAGCCGGCGGCGTTGCGTAACCTGGTACGGCGGGTCAGGCGGGCTCAGGTTGCCGAGGAGGTGGATTGAACTGGCCCGGCTGCTCGACGTCCAGGCTGTTGAGGGCCAGCACCGCCTGGGTCCGCGAATTGACGCCCAGCTTGCGGAACAGCGCGGTCAGGTGTGCCTTCACCGTCGCCTCGGTTACATTCATCTCGTAGGCGATCTGCTTGTTGAGCAGGCCCTCTCCGAGCATGGTGGCGACGCGGAACTGCTGGGGGGTCAGCGCGGCAACCACATCCGCTACCGCGTCGCTGTCCGATTCCTGCCTTGCGCACAGACTGGAAATCCCCTCGGGCAGCCAAATCTCGCCGGCAAGCACCTCCCCGATGGCCTCGGCAATGGTCTCTACCGGGGCTGACTTGGGCAGGAAACCGCAGGCACCGTAGTCGATCGACCGGCACATCACCTCCGGCTTCTCATTGGCGGACACCACCATGACCGGCAACTGCGGGTACTGCCCGGCCAGGAAGGCCAGGCCACTGAAGCCATGTGCCCCCGGCATATGCAGGTCGAGCAGCAGCAGGTCGCAGTCGCCGTGCCCGGCCACACATGCCTGCAGGGATTCCATATCGTGCGCCTCGTGCAGCTCCGCTTCGGGGAAGATCTGGCGGATGGACTGGCGCAGCGCACTGCGGAACAGTGGGTGGTCATCGGCGACGATAAACTGGCGCCTGTGCCGATGGGAATCGGATTGAATGCCCATAACTCCCTCATCATCGTGCGGGCTCTCGCGGAGCCCTTTGTCATTTTCATTATTGTAACGCCGGGTGCGGCTCAGTTTACGACGGGACGGGGTCTGTTGGCTCGGTTATCTGTGAATGTGACACTCCTGGTGGCCATAGCCAATTGCCCGCACCGGCGCCGTGAGGGCCGGTACAGGCGTCAGGGGCAACGGGGCCGCCGGGCCACTCCTCAGGCCGGTTCGGCCAGTTGCGCGTGGTTCTCGATCAGCTGCTCCACTACTCCCGGGTCCGCCAGCGTGGAAATATCCCCCAGCTGGTCGCACTCGTCAGCGGCGATCTTGCGCAGGATCCGCCGCATAATCTTGCCGGACCGGGTCTTTGGCAGCCCGGGCGCCCACTGGATGATATCCGGTGTCGCGATGGGGCCGATCTCTCGGCGCAGCCAGTCACGCAGGGCTATGCGCATCTTCTCATCCGGCTCCACATCACTGTTCAGGGTTACGTATACGTAGATGCCCTGGCCCTTGATGTCATGGGGGAAACCCACCACCGCGGCCTCTGCCACAGCGGGATGGGCCACCAGTGCGCTCTCGATTTCCGCGGTGCCCATGCGGTGGCCCGAGACATTCAGCACGTCGTCCACGCGGCCGGTGATCCAGTAATAGTCGTCTGCATCCCGCCGGGCGCCGTCGCCGGTGAAGTACATTCCCGGGAAGGTGCTGAAGTAGGTATCGACAAAGCGCTGGTGATCCCCGAACACGGTGCGCATCTGCCCCGGCCAGCTGTCCAGCATCACCAGGTTGCCCTCGGCAGCCCCTTCCAGGATGTTGCCATCGTTGTCCACCAGCGCTGGGCGGATGCCAAAGAAGGGGCGGGTGGCGGAGCCGGGCTTCAATGCCGTGGCACCGGGCAGGGGCGTCAGCAGGGCGGCGCCGGTTTCCGTCTGCCACCAGGTATCCACAATCGGGCATTTGCCGCGGCCGAAGCTGCGGTGGTACCAGCGCCAGGCCTCGGGGTTGATAGGTTCGCCCACGGTCCCCAGGAGTCGCAGGGAGGAGAGGTCGGCGCCCTCCGTGGGCCTGTCACCCTCGGCCATCAGGGCGCGGATGGCAGTGGGGGCAATGTACAGGATATTGATCCGGTGCTCGTCGATTACCTGCGCCACGCGGCGTACATCCGGGTAATTGGGGACGCCCTCGTACATCACCGTGGTGGCGCCGTTGGCCAGCGGCCCGTAGATAATGTAGGTGTGGCCGGTGACCCAGCCGATATCCGCGGCGCACCAGTAGCGCTCGCCGGGACGGTAGTCGAATACATATTCGTGGGTCAGGGACGCATAGGTGAGGTATCCGCCGCTGGTGTGCAGGACCCCCTTGGGCTTGCCGGTGGAACCGGAGGTATAGAGGATAAACAGCGGGTCCTCAGCGCCCATTTCCTCGGCCGGGCATTCGTCGTTCTGTGCCGCCAGCAGCTCTCCATAGTCCACGTCCCGGCCGGGCACCATGTCCACCGGGTCGTCGGTGTAGTTCACCACCACCGCTGTTTCCACAGTGGTTTCCCGGCACAGGTCGATGGCCCGATCCACGTTCTCCTTCAGCACCACTGAGCGGCCACCGCGCCGGCCGGCATTGGCCGTGACAATCACCCGCGACTGGCCGTCGTCCATACGCCCTGCCAGCGCTTCAGGGGAGAAGCCGGCGAAGACCACCGAGTGGACCGCGCCGATCCGGGCACAGGCGAGCATGGCCACCGCCGCCTGCGGGATCATCGGCATGTAGATGGTGACCACATCCCCGCGCCTTACCCCCAGGGACTTCAGGCCGTTGGCGAAGCGGCATACCTCATTGTGCAGTTCCCGGTAGCTGATCTCACGGCTGTTGCCGGGCTCATCGCCAACCCACAGGATGGCGGTATCGTCGCCGCGCGTGGCCAGGTGGCGGTCCAGGCAGTTTGCGGCCACGTTCAAGGTGCCGTCGGCGAACCAGCGGATGTGCAGGTCATCGCGGGCAAAGGAGACATCCTTTACCTGCGTGAACGGCTTCATCCAGTCGAGCCGCCGGGCCTGTTCGCGCCAGAAGCCCTCGCTGTCCTCGATCGAGCGCCGGTACATTTCGAAGTAGCCCTGTTCATCCAGCAGGGTCCTGCCGGCATAGGAATCGGGTACGGGGTAGAGCGTTGGTTCTGTCATCTTGCGCTGCCTCGCTGGGTTCAATGATGGGAATATTCTGGATTGCATCGAATTCTGTCACCGGGGCGCACATCGGCGTATTAGACAAACGTCGAAACCCGGGGAAAATATAAAGGAAGGGCCTGATCCCAACTTAGACATTGGTCTAATTCGGTGGGTGACTTAGACCAATGGTTAATACCCTCTGTCGCCAGGACAGGGTTTGATTGCGAACGGTAGCCGTCCATTCAAACAGCGATGAGGGAGAGGTTATGACCATAACAACACGGAAAATCATGGCTCGCCTCTCGGCGGGCATTCTTGTCTCCTCTGCCGGTGGCCTTGCCAGTGCCGCAGCGGAACCCCCGACCAACGAGGAACTGCAGCTGCGCATCCAGGAGCTGCAGGCGCAGGTGCAGAACCTGGCAGAAGAGGCGCAAGCGGCCCGGCAGCGCCAGGCTGTGGATATAGCGGAAGATCCCGAACCCACGCGTCCTGCGGACGGCGAAACCGAGCTGCAGTTCGGCGGATTCGTCAAGCTCGACAGCGCCGTCAGCGACTACTCCGACGGCGACTCGGCCACGGCGGGTATCGGTGAGGACTTCCTGGTGCCATCCACCATTCCGATCGGGGGAGAGGGCGGGGAGGCCAAGTACCATGCCCATGCCAAGTCGACCCGGCTGTTCGTGAAGACCCGCACCAGGTTCGGTACGGGCCAGGTAAACACCCACCTGGAAATCGACGCCATGGGCAGTGCCCAGGGCGACGAGCGTATCAGTAACTCCTATTCCCAGCGCCTGCGCCACGCCTATGTGGACTGGGATATCGACGGCAGGCGCTCACTGCTGGCGGGGCAGACCTGGTCCACCTTCTTCAATGTGGGGGCCCTGCCGGAGGGCATGGACTTTGTCGGCCCGGTGGGCACCATCTTCGAGCGCCAGCCGCAGCTGCGCTACACCCACAGTATCGGAGACGGCAGCCTGCAGCTGGCGGCAGAGAACCCGGCCACCACACTCTACAACGGCACCGAGAACCCCTACGACGACAACAGTACGCCGGATGTGGTGTTGCGTTATAACAACAACGCCGGTGGATTGAATTACTCGATTGCCTCAATGAGCCGTGAACTGGCCTACGAAAATGCGGTGGGCCAGGAGTCGCGCCGGGGCTACGCCATCAGCCTGTCGGGCAAGTATCCGCTCGGGGCCGACGACATCCGCTTTATGTACAGCTACGGCAACGCCCTCGGGCGGTATATGGGCCTGAACGGCTACCGCGCGGGAATTATCGATGCGGATGGTGATATCGAGCTGATCGACCAGTCCGGCGGTTTTGTTGCGCTGCGGCATTTCTGGAGTGAGCGGTGGCGCTCCAACCTGGTGCTTTCCATGACCAGTGCTGACAATCCCGACTTTGTGGGGGACACCACTGCCTCGGAGTATCGCAGCGCCCACCTGAACCTGCTCTATTCACCGTTGCCCGGAATGACCCTTGGCGGTGAGTACATCTTTGCCAGCAAGCAGGTGGAAAACGCCAGCGGGACCCTGGTCGACGATGAGGGTGACTTGCAAAGGCTGCAATTTTCCGTCAAGTATGGGTTCTGAGGCATAAGCCCCATGTACCCGGAAAGCGATAACAATAAACCTGGAGATCAATCATGAGCTTTGAAAGCGAACAGCATGCAGAGGATTACTGGAAAGAAAACCTGCGCATGATGCTCACCCTGCTGAGTATCTGGTTTGCGGTGTCCTTCGGCTGTGGAATCCTGTTTGTCGATGAGTTGAATGCAATCCGCCTCGGCGGCTTCAAGCTCGGCTTCTGGTTCGCCCAGCAGGGTGCCATTTACGTATTCCTGGCGCTGATCGTTGTCTATGTGGTCAAGATGAACAAGCTCGACCGCAAGTACAACGTGCACGAGGATCACGAGGAACCGGAAGAATTCGAGGAAGCCCTCGAAGAAGAGTTCACACACTAGGAGCGGGTCATGGATATTCAAACTCTCACTTTCATTATCGTGGGGCTGACCTTTGCCGTGTATATCGGCATTGCCATCTGGTCCCGGGCCGGCTCCACCCACGATTTCTACGTCGCCAGCGGCGGTGTCAACCCGGTTGCCAATGGCATGGCCACGGCGGCCGACTGGATGTCAGCGGCTTCGTTTATTTCCATGGCTGGGCTGATCAGCTTTATGGGCTACGACGGTGCCGTCTACCTGATGGGCTGGACCGGTGGCTACGTATTGCTGGCACTGTGTCTGGCTCCGTACCTGCGTAAGTTCGGCAAGTTTACCGTGCCGGCATTTATCGGCGACCGCTACTATTCCAATACCGCGCGAACCGTGGCGGTCATCTGTGCGGTATTCGTCTGCTTTACCTACGTGGCGGGCCAGATGCGTGGTGTCGGGGTGGTGTTCTCCCGCTTTCTTGAGGTGGACATCACCGCCGGTGTGATCATCGGCATGGCGATCGTGTTCTTCTATGCCGTTCTCGGCGGCATGAAGGGCATCACCTACACCCAGGTGGCCCAGTACTGCGTACTGATCTGTGCCTACCTGGTGCCGGCGATCTTTATCTCCATCATGATGACCGGCCACGTTATTCCCCAGATCGGTTTTGGCGCCGAGCTGAATGACGGCTCGGGGACTTACCTGCTGGATAAGCTCGATGGCCTGTCGACGGAGCTGGGCTTTGCCGAGTACACCTCGGGGACCAAGAGCACCATCGATGTCTTCTTTATCACTGCGGCGCTGATGGTGGGTACTGCCGGGCTGCCGCATGTGATAGTGCGTTTCTTTACGGTTCCCAAGGTGCGCGATGCGCGCAAGTCCGCCGGCTGGGCACTGCTTTTTATCGCCCTGCTGTACACCACCGCGCCGGCCATCGCCACCTTTGCGCGGGTCAATATGATCGACACCATCAATGGTCCGGAAGCGCAGGGTACCGCCTACGAGGAGGCCCCGAGCTGGATCAGTAACTGGGAGAGTACCGGCCTGATCAGCTGGGAGGACAAGAATGGCGATGGCAAGATGTTCTACTCCGGCGATGAGCGCAACGAGATGAACATCGATCGCGACATCATGGTCCTGGCCAACCCGGAAATTGCGGACCTGCCCGCCTGGGTAATTGCGCTGGTGGCCGCCGGTGGTATCGCCGCCGCGCTGTCCACTTCTGCGGGCCTGTTGCTGGTGATCTCCACGTCGATCTCCCACGACCTGCTCAAGCGCAACCTGATGCCCAATATCTCGGACAAACAGGAATTGATGTACGCGCGGATTGCCTCGGGGGTGGCCGTCTGTATTGCCGGCTACCTGGGTATCAATCCACCGGGCTTCGTGGCGCAGGTGGTGGCCTTTGCCTTCGGGCTTGCGGCATCGTCGTTCTTCCCGGCGATTATCCTGGGCATCTTCAGCAAGCGGATGAACAAGGAAGGGGCGATTGCCGGCATGGTTTCCGGTATTAGCTTTACCGCGGCCTATATCATCTACTTCAAGTTCATTAACCCGGCGGGCAATATCCCGGAGAACTGGTGGTTTGGTATCTCACCGGAGGGCATTGGTACCCTGGGTATGCTGTTGAATTTCGCAGTGGCTATCACAGTTGCCCGCTTTACCGCCGATGCACCCAGGGATGTGCAGGCCATGGTTGCGGATATTCGCTTCCCGAAAGGAGCTGGTGCCGCAAGCGCTCATTGATAACGCGCCCGGGTGAGTGGGCCGGTAACCGGCCCACTCAATCCAATCCCACTTCTCTTCACCATCCATGGCGGGCCCGGGATACTTCCGATAAAGGCCCGCTTTTTTGTGTGCCTGCAATACCCGCTGGCCTAGGTGCCGGGTTTCCGCCACTCCATGACCAGCACTTCCTGGTCCTCCCCGGGATAGAGTGTCTTCCCGAGCGGTTGCAGGCCGAGTCTTTCCAGCAGGCGGATGGAAGGCCCGTTATCCGGGTTGACGATGCCTTTTATCACGGCTAGCCCGAGCTTGTTGCGGGCGAGTTCGATTACTGCCCTAGCTGCTTCCTGGGCATACCCCTGGCCACGATACGCTGGCAGGAAGGCGAAGCCGATATCCGGGTAATCGAGCCATTGCCGTTTTACCAGCCCGCACATGCCGATATCCGTGCCGTCGCGCAGCATGACCCGGTACATGCCAAAGCTGTTCTGGCAATAGGAGGGCAGCAGCGTCTCCCGCAGGTATCCGCGAGCCTGGTCGGCGGTACGGATCCCACGGTCGGCGACGTTGCGGATAAAGTCCGGGTCGTTGAGGACGGCGAGGACCGGGGTGGTGTCGTCTCCGGTAAACTCGCTGAGTAACAGCCTGTCAGTCTCGAGAATAACCATGTGGGGCTCCCTTGAAAGGAAGCCATTCTGCACGAGCAGGGGACGCCTGTCAGCGCAGGGTGTGCAGGAACTGCAGGTGGCGCTCGTACTGGGACAGCACATCGGTCAGCAGCTGGTCGCGGGTCCAGCCCATCACGTCGTAATCCTGGCCGCCCTCACGCAGGTGGACCTCGGCCCGGAAGTACTTGTCGGGGGAACCGTCGTCGTGACTGTCGTCTAGCTCCGCGTCCGGGTTGCCGGCATTGGGCTTCAGGTGCGCCTTGGGGTGGATACTATAGAGGAAGTCCAGCTCCTCCCCCTGCATCACCTCCAGCTGCACGACCGCGTTGTCGAGTTCCGAGACCTGCGCGGAGAAACCGTTTTTCTCCATCTGCGTGGCAAAGTCCTGCAGAGCCGGGCGGCCTACCTCGGCGATATATTCGTGCACCTCGCGCAGGGAGGGGAGCTGCACCAGGTTTTTCAGGCGACGCTCCCATGACACCGGGTTCCGGGCGCTGACCGGGGCAACCGGTGCGCTCTGGGCGTCGCGTTTGGCGGTATCGGTGCGCAGAGCCTTGATCAACCCATAAAGGGCCACCAGCAATATCAGCGAGAAGGGCAGGGCGCTGGTGATGGCCGCAGTCTGCAATGAGGCGAGGCCGCCTGCCAGCAGCAGGGCAATGGCGACCACACCGATAATGCCGGCCCAGAAGATCCGCTGCCATACCGGGGTGTCGTCGCGGCCGTGGGATGAGAGCATATTCATTACCAGGGCGCCGGAATCGGCCGAGGTGACGAAAAAGATCACCACCAGGATGATGGCCAGCATCGACAGGAAACCGGACATGGGGAACTGCTCGAGGAACTGGAACAGTGCCAGTGACTGGTCTTTCTGGATCGTGTCGGCCAGCGACTGCAGCCCTTCATCCCGGATCATGCGAATGGCTGAATTGCCGAATACCGTGAGCCAGATGATGGTAATCAGGGTGGGCATCAGCAGGGTGCCGATGGCGAACTCGCGAATGGTGCGCCCGCGCGATATACGGGCAATAAACAGCCCCACAAAGGGCGACCAGGACATACACCAGCCCCAGTAGAAGATGGTCCAGCCACCGATCCAGTCGGTGGGAGCATAGGCGTAGAGATTGAAGGTGCGGTTGACCAGCACTGATAGGTAGCTGCCGACATTCTGGACGAATGCCTGCAGCAGGTAGACGGTGCTGCCCAGGACCAGCACGGTGACCATCAGGATAGCGGCCAGGCCCATATTCAGCTGCGAGAGGCGCTTGATACCGGCATCCAGTCCCACCACCACGGAGATCGTCGCCAGCGCGGTGGTCACCACGATCAGGATGACCTGCACACCTTCCCCGACCGGCACACCGAACAGGTGGTTGAGGCCGGAGTTCATCTGCAGCACGCCGAAGCCCAGGGTAGTGGCCACACCGCAGACAGTACTGACAATCGCAAATATATCGACGGCGTGGCCAATGGGCCCGTGGATACGCTCGCCGATCATGGGGTAGAGGGCCGAGCGGAGTGTCAGGGGCAGGTTATGGCGATAGCTGAAGTAGCCAAGGATCAGTGCCACGCCGGCAAAAATTGCCCAGACGTGCAGGCCCCAGTGGAAAATACTGAGCACCAGTGCCTGCCGCGCCGCCTCGACAGTGCCGGTGTCGGCATCCGGTGGGTTTAGGTAGTGCATCACTGGTTCGGCCACCCCGAAGAACAGCAGGCCGATGCCGATACCGGCGGAAAAAAGCATTGCCAGCCAGGAGGTGAACCCGTATTCCGGCTTGGCGTGTTCGGGCCCCAGCTTGATATCCCCGAGGCGGGAGACGCCCAGTACTACCACGGTGATCAGCAGGATGGCGACAATCAGGACGTAGTACCAGCCCATGTAGTCGACAATGGCGACCTGCATGGCCTTGAAGCGTTCGGTTGCATCATCGGGGAAAAAGACCGCGTAGGCCACCAGCAACAGCAGTATGCCGGTAGAGGTATAGAACACCGGGGGATCGAAGCGGGCCTTGCCCTCATCGGTGGTGCGGAGCTTCATAAACGTCAACCGGATGTGAAACTGTCTGCCAGCCCCCGGGCCGGGGGCCGGACATCATCTTTCCAGCATAGTCCGGGGACGCTCCGTCACGCCCCGTGGCTCCCGCTAGCGCAGGGTATGCAGGAACTGCAGGTGGCGCTCGTATTGCGACACCATGTCAGTCAGCAGCTGATCCCTGGTCCAGCCCATGACATCGTAGTCCTGGCCGCCTTCGTAGAGGTGGACCTCGGCACGGAAATAGGTGTCCGGGGAGCCGTCATCCAGGGTATCGTCCAGCACCTTGTCCGCGTTGGTGGCATCGGGCTTGAGTGTGGCCTTGGGGTGCAGCCCGTAAACGAAGCTGGTTTCTTCACCCTGGTGAACCTCAATCTGCACCCACTCGTTCTCGCCCTCGGTAACCGTGGCCTCGTAACCATTTTTCTTCATCTCTTCCGCGAATTCGTGCAGGGCAGGCTTGCCGGTTTCCCGGATAAACTCGCGCACTTCCTCCAGCGATGGCAGCTGCAAGGCATTTTTCAGGCGACGCTGCCATACCACGGGGTTGCGTGCACTGATCGGGGAGACCGGTGCCGACTGGGTAATGCGCTTGACTGTATCGGTGCGCAGACCGGCAACGAGCCCGTAAATGGCCACCATCAGGATTACCGAGAACGGCAGTGCACTGGCGATTACTGCTGTCTGCAGTGAACCCAGGCCACCGGCGAGCAGCAAGGCGACCGCCACTGCGCCGATCAGGAAACACCAGAAAATCCGTTGCCATACCGGGGTATCGTCACGCCCATGGGAGGAGAGCATATTCACCACCAGCGCGCCGGAATCAGCGGATGTAACGAAAAACACCACGACCATGATCACGGCCACAAAGGAGAACACGCCGGAAAAAGGGAACTGCTCCAGGAACTGGAACAGTGCCACCGACTGGTCCTTTGCAACCACTTCGCCCAGCTGGGTAAGCCCCTCGTCCAGGATCATGTGGATCGCCGAGTTGCCGAAAAAAGTCATCCACAGGAGGGTTACCGCGGCGGGCACCAGCATCGCTCCCACGACAAACTCACGGATCGTGCGACCACGGGAAATCCGCGCAATAAACAGACCCACAAAGGGGGACCAGGACATCCACCAGCCCCAGTAGAGAATAGTCCAGCCGCCGAGCCAGTCGGTGGGGTTGTAGGCGTAGAGGTTGAAGGTCTTGCTCACGATCACCGACAGGTAGCTGCCGAAGTTCTGCACAAAGGCCTGGAGCAGGTAGACGGTGCTGCCCAGCAGCAGCACCATCACCAACAGGATGCCGGCCAGGGTCATGTTCAGCTGCGACAGGCGCTTGATGCCCGCATCCAGGCCCATTACCACCGATATGGTGGCCAGGATGGTGGTCACAATGATAAGAATGACCTGGACGCCGCTGCCCACCGGTATGCCGAAGAGGTGATTCAGGCCGGAATTGATCTGCAGGACGCCGTAGCCAAGTGTTGTGGCCACACCACAGACCGTGCCGACAATGGCAAAAACATCCACCGCGTGGCCGATCGGGCCATGGATGCGTTCACCGATCATCGGGTAGAGAGCGGAGCGCAGCGTGAGCGGCAGGTTATGGCGATAGCTGAAATACGCCAGGATCATGGCCACGATGGCGTAGATGGCCCAGGCGTGGAAACCCCAGTGGAAAAAGGTCAGCACCATGGCTTCGCGAGCTGCCTCAACCGTACCGGTGCCTCCCACCGGGGGGTTCAGGTAGTGCATGACCGGTTCGGCAACGCCGAAGAACAGGAGGCCGATACCCATACCGGCGGAGAAGAGCATCGCGAACCAGGAGCCAAACCCGTAATCGGGCTCGATATGTTCCGGTCCCAGCTTGATTTCCCCGAGCTTGGAGAGGCCGATTACGATCACACTGACCAGGATGATCGCTACCACCATGACGTAATACCAGCTCATGTTGGTGACGATCCATGCCTGGACATCCTTGAACAGGGAGGTCGCATTATCCGGGAAGAAAACCGCATAGGCGACAAGGAGCAGTAGCACGGCGGTGGCAGTGTAGAATACCGGCGGGTCATAATGCCCCTGGGTCCGGGGTTTGTTTTCGGTCATAGTGCGGATACCACCTTACGTTGCCGACACATTGAAAGGTTAAATTTTGCGCCCGCCGCTCTCAGCATAGACAATAAAACTATTTATTAAGGCGCCTTATAAGAAACAAGTCTGACATGTTAAAAGTTTCTAGCAAAATCGCGATTCCGCTCGAGGAAATTGACATGCACGCTGTGCGCTCGCAGGGCGCGGGTGGGCAGAATGTCAACAAGGTGGCCAGTGCCATTCACCTGCGCTTTGATATCCGTGCCTCCTCGCTGTCGGAAGAAGTCAAGGAGCGCCTGCTGAACCT
Organism: Microbulbifer sp. YPW16; assembly: GCF_021290385.1. GTDB lineage: Bacteria > Pseudomonadota > Gammaproteobacteria > Pseudomonadales > Cellvibrionaceae > Microbulbifer > Microbulbifer zhoushanensis. The sequence continues at coordinate 1,295,911 of NZ_CP089928.1, read as the reverse complement.
GCAGGACCAGCGCATCACCGCTGATGGGGTCATCGTGATCAAGGCCCAGCGCTTCCGTACCCAGGAGAAAAACCGCGCGGATGTGCTGGAGAGACTGGCGGCGCTGGTCGGGAAAGCGACGCGACGGCGCAAGAAGCGCCTGGCGACCAGGCCGACCCGTGCGTCGAAAGAGCGCCGCCTGAAGCAGAAGACCCGTCGCGGGCAGGTGAAGTCACTGCGCGGGAAAGTAAGTGATCACTGACGGTCGGGGCGACTACATTGATTAACCCGTATAAATGAAACAGGAGCATTCCATGGACACCCGCTACTCCGCCGCCGAACTTCATGAATTCGCCACCCGGCTGTTCCAGGCAGCGGGACTGGCGCAGGAACGCGCCGCGGTAATGGCCAATATCTTCCTGCAGGCAGACCTGCTGGGATTCACTACCCACGGCCTCAACCGGGTGCCGCACAACCTGGATTGGCTGCAGAGCGGTGAATCCCGGGCGAAAGGGGAGCCGGTGGAGCTGTCTGATCGTGGCAACTGCTTCAACTGGGATGCGAATTTCCTGCCGGGTCCCTGGGTGCTCTCACAGGCCGTCGGCCTCGCACTGCAGCGGGTCGAGGAACACGGCGTGGTGACCGCGACCATTCGCCGCAGCCAGCATATTGCCTGCCTGGCAGCCTACCTGCCGCCGGTGATCGAGGCGGGTTGCGTGGCTATTCTCACCTGCTCCACCCCGGCGGAGAATACCGTCTCGCCCCAGGGAGGGCGCGCGCCCCTGTTTTCTGCCAACCCGCTGGCGTTTGCCGCACCTGCCGGGGAGTACCCGCTCCTGTTTGATATCAGTATGTCGGTGACGGCCGGCGGTTACGTGGCCCGCGCCGCGCGCGAGGGCAGGAAGATGCCCCAGGCCTGCCTGAAAGACAGTGAAGGCCGCTTGTCCGATGACCCGGCGGCATTCCAGGATGGTGGCAGCATCCTGCCGGTGGGCGGTGCCGACCACGGTTACAAAGGTGCTGCCCTTAGCGCAATGCTGGAAGTCCTGTCCATGGGGCTGGGTGGTTACGGCCGCGCCGACGAGACTGCCAGTGGTGACGATGAGGCCAACTCGGTGTTCCTGCAGATAATTGATCCGCGTGCCTTCGGGCCGCAGTCCGACTTCTTGCGCCAGACCCGAGCCCTGTGTCACTTGTGGGAAAACAATCCCAGTGACGGGGGCGGGGAGGTTCGGGTGCCGGGCCAGCGTGCCTGGCACGCGCGGACTGAGCAGCTGCGCGATGGGGTATCACTTTACCCGTCGATCATGGAGGATATCCGGCCCTGGGCGGAAAAACTCGGTGTCGCCATACCGGAGCCCATTGCCTGAGGAGCAGGCATGAAAATGATCAGGTCTATTGGTGGAACAGCAATCAACCCTGTCCATCTTGCCCGCTGCCATTGCGGCGCGGTTGAACTGGAATTGCAGTTACCGGATGGGGTCGTGGACCCGCGGCGTTGCGACTGCTCCCTGTGCCGCCGCCGCGGGGCCATCATGGCTTCGGTACCCCTGGCCGCAATCCGCATCCGCAAGGGTGAGGCGGACCTGCGCCTCTACCAGTTCAACACCCGCACGGCGAGGCATTATTTCTGTGGCCGTTGCGGCATTTACACCCATCACCAGCGGCGTTCCAGCCCGGGAGAGTATGGTTTTAATGTCGGTTGCCTCGACGGGGTAAACCCGGCGGACCTGGAGGAAGTACCCACCAATGACGGTGTCAACCACCCCGCAGACAGGTAAAGGCTGACTGGATGCATGCGATAGAACGTGTCCTCGACTTTATTGTTGAGATCGAAAAACTGAAAAGCGTTACGCGCAAGACTCGCCCGGTGGGCCTGGAGCGCTACGAGAATTCTGCCGAGCACAGCTGGCACGTCTGCCTGTCTGCACTGATGCTGAAGGATTATGCCGACGATCCGATCGATATCGACCGGGTGATCCGCATGCTGCTGATTCATGACCTGGGTGAGATCGATGCCGGTGACAAGATCATTTATGCCAGTGAAACTGCCGAGCAGAAAAGCCGTGAGGCAGCCGGTGTCCGCCGGCTGCTGGACCTGTTGCCGGAGGGGCGCGGGGACGAATACTTTCGCCTGTGGGAGGAGTTTGAGGAGGGCGCCACCGCCGATGCCCGCTTTGCCCGCGCCGTGGACCGGGTGCCGCCGCTGCTCCACAACCTGCATGGCGGCGGCCACTCCTGGCGCAAGCACCAGGTATCGAAAGAGCGCGTGATGGATTTGAACAGCCGCATCGCCCTGGGCAGCAGGGCGCTCTGGGAGGAGATGGAAAAGCGCCTGCGGGGAGCGGCCGAGGATGGCCTGCTGAAGTAACGGGTTACTGCGGCAGGCTTCCCCGGCAGTTGGGCGTTTACCGGTAGGGCGAGCGGCGCTGGACCTCCTGGTACTCCGCCTCGCGCAATGCCAGTTCGTGTTCCAGGTCCTCGATCTCTATACCCAGTTCGGTATGGCGTTCCTTCAGCCGGGCGATGTCCGCCAGCAGGGTGATGCGCTCCTCGCGGGTAGCCTCGTCACTGATCAGGCGGGCGCTCATGCCGGTGATATCGTCGAGGATATGCTCGCGCTCCTCGGCGCGATCACCGATGGCACCGGCGACGCTGTTGACCGCACTGCGGGCCACATAAATTTCCCTGCCGGCTTCATAGGCGTGCAGGAACAGCCCTTCCAGGTCCGCGGGGCACACACCGTTGTAGTTGCCCCCGGCGCGGCCCAGGCGAAACCCGCGCATTTCTGTACAGTAATGCTCCAGGCCCTCGTTGCGGCCGGCGCGATAGGCACTGGTATCCGGCTGCACCCCGTGTTCCGCGCAGGCCTCGCGGCGCCGGCCCAGCTGGGCGACAGGCTGGCCGGCGGCGCCGTCCTCGAACCCGATGCCGTGCCAGTCGGCTACCAGGCATTCCTCTTCACTCATGGTGGCGCAGCCACCGAGCCACAGCGCCAGCAGGCTGGCGAAGGTTATCCGTATCAGTTTGTTCACGATTGCTTCCCGTTCGCGATGATTACTGCGCCTAAGGTACCGCATTCATCCTGTCTGTAGCCTGAAGCCGACACGGAAATCGTGAGGCGCATCACAAATTCGGCGAGAAGCAAGAGAGGGCATGCCGCATCCGGCAGTCGATGCATGAGGATTTCCCCGCCCCGGAAGGGATCTTGTTTGAGTACCCCTGTCCCAGTTGATGCCAGTGAGAAAATCGGGGCGCCATAGTCCACGAGAAGACGCCCGAATTGGCGCCAACTGGTACTAGGATTGGATGGCAATACAGAAGAAGCACAAGCGAGAGGATCCGCGGATGAACGAATTCGTCGGTATGACCGCCCTGCAACTACTGGAAGGGTATCGGAACAAGTCATTTTCCCCCGTGGAAGTTACCGGTGCACTGCTGGAGCAGATTGAGCGCTGCAACAGCGCAGTGAACGCCTATAACCTGGTGGACCCGGAGACCACGCTGGAATACGCACGTGCCTCGGAGCAGCGATACCAATCCGGGGCGACCCGGGGGGTGCTCGACGGTGTACCGGTGGCAATCAAGGACGTATTCCTCACACCCATGTGGCCCACCCTGAAGGGCTCGAAAACGGTCAACCCGGAATCCACGCTCAACAAGCAGGCCCCCTGTGTGGCCGCGCTGGACCGCAACGGTTACGTGCCCCTGGGCAAGACCACTACACCGGAATTCGGCTGGAAAGGTGTAACCGATAACCCAATCGACGGCGTTACCCGCAACCCATGGCATACCGACAGGACCGCCGGAGGCTCCAGTGGTGGCAGCTCGGCGGCGGTGGTACTGGGTATGGGGCCGCTGGCACTGGGAACCGATGCTGGCGGCTCGATTCGCATTCCCGCGGGTTTCTGTGGCCATGTGGGCCTGAAACCCAGCTTCGGTGAGGTGCCGCACTGGCCCGCCAGCCCGTTCGGGACCCTCGCCCACGCGGGTCCCATGACCTGGACCGTGGCCGACTGCGCGCTGATGATGAACGTGCTGAGCGAGGCCGATGACCGCGATACCAACGCCATCCCGCGCCGCAATATCGATTACCTGGCGTCGATACAGGGCGAGCCGGAAGAATTGCTCAAGGGCCTCAAGATCGCCTTCAGTGCCACCCTGGGTTATGTGAGCGTGGACCAGGAAGTGGAAGAAAGCGTGCGTGAGGCCGCCCATGTACTGCAGTCACTGGGCGCGCAGGTGGTGGAGGTGGCCCCGGGTTTTGACGATCCCCTGGCCTCGTTCGGTCACCTGTTTTACGGTGGCGCCGCCAATGCCCTGCGCGACCTGGGCAAGCGCCAGCGCGCGCAGATGGATCCGCAGCTGGTGGCGGTATCGGAAAAAGCGGCGCAGCTTTCAATGCTGGATTACCTGGGGGCGGTGAATGAGCGCATGGCATTGTGCGAGCGCATGGTGGCCTTCCACCGCAAGTACGACCTGCTGCTCACCCCGACCCTCCCGATCACCGCCTTCAAGGCCGGGCGCGAGGTGCCAGAGGACTGGCCCAGCACCCGCTGGCCTTCGTGGACGCCCTATACCTATCCCTTCAATATGACGGGCCAGCCGGCGATCTCGGTACCCTGTGGTTTTGCCGGCGACGGCCTGCCGATTGGCTTGCAGCTGGTGGGGCGGCGATTCGAAGACGCCGCGGTGCTGCGCGCCGCGCAGGCCTACCAGCTGGCGCGGCCGCTGACCGACCGCCGCCCGGCATTGTTCCACGAAGGTGCTGAAGCTGGAGTGCAGGTATGAGCCGGCTGGATTTCGATTTCTATGAATCCGAGGATCCGGTCTGGAACCCGGCACTGCTGACCATCCCGGTGCCGGGAATCCGCAAGATGGTGAACCTGGCGTCCACCATGGACGACGTAATCCACCTGTCCATTGGCCAGCCCGATGCGCCGGCGCCGCCCCATGTGATCCAGGCCACGGTGGATGCGCTGGAGGCGGGGCAGACCGGTTACACCATGGATGCGGGCCTGCCGGAACTGCTGGAGGCCCTGGCCGAGTACAATGGCGAGCGCTACGGCAGGGCCATCACGCCGGAGAATATCCTCGTAACCACCGGCGCCACCGAGGCCATCTACCTGGCGCTGACTGCAGTGTCCGCGCCGGGGCGGGAATTTATCGTGCCGGACCCCGCGTTTATGCTGTATGCACCGCTGATCCGCATGAACGGCGGCGAAGTCCGGCATATTCCCACCCGCGCCGAGAACAATCACCAGCTGGACCCGCAGGAGGTGATTGACGCGATCGACACCAACACCCACGCGATTGTGCTCAACTCCCCCAGCAATCCCACTGGCACAGTTTACCCGCGGGAGACGGTGGAGACCATCGTGCAGGAAGCGGCCTACCGGGGCATCTACGTGATCAGTGACGAGGTTTACGATCACCTGGTTTACGACCGCGACTATGCCGGCGTGCTGTCCTGCTGTTCCGACCTCGACCACGTGATGATCATCAGCAGTTTCTCCAAGACATTCAGTATGGCGGGTATGCGTATCGGCTGGTTGATTGCCAGCCAGGGCGCGATCCGCAAATTGCGCCGTTACCATATGTTCACCACCACGGTGGCCAACACCCCGTGCCAGTGGGCCGGGGTGGCCGCATTACGCGGCGACCGCGGTTTTATCAAGGATATAATCAGCACCTACAAGGCGCGCCGGGATCGGCTGGTACAGCTGGTGGAGGAAACGCCGTTCCTGGAGGGGTATGTACCGGACGGGGCCTTCTACCTGTTCCCGGCGCTGCCGGAAGGGGTTAACGGCAATAACGTGGCCCTGCGGCTGTTGCGGGAAACCGGTGTCTGTACCATTGCCGGTGACACTTTTGGCGAGTCCTGCCGCAACGCCCTGCGCATCAGCTATGCCACCTCCATCGACCAGATAGAGCGGGCGTTCGAGCGGATCATTCCGTGGATGGAGAAGCAGGATTTTGGTTGAACCCAGGCTGTAAATTCGCTTTTTTCGATATTCTACCCGGCCGGTTTGGTTGTTCATGCCGGCTGCATGACCCGCCGGCCAACCAGGCCTCCGCTTCGTCTTCCTCATCCAGGTCAAACCCCTTGATATCCAGGCCCGGGAATAGCTTCCCCTCCAGCTCACTGGCAGTCTGTATCCAGTCGGCATCGGTGATTACTGCCGCACGCTCAAAATGTGTCATTGCGCGGAGTAACTCCGGCAGGCGTGAGAACTTGATGACCATGGCCCCGAAGCTTGGCAAATGAAAGTCCCGGATCCGGTACAGCATCCTTCCGTTTTCAAGCTCCCTGGACAGCGCGACGAATTCATCGAGTGCTTTCTCCATTCCTGCGCCGTTCAGGTCGCCCGAGAACTCGATATCGATCCGCTTTGGCCCGGTGCGTTTGATGCTGAGCATTTTTCTCTCCCTTTGTTGGCGGCCGGTCCTGGGTTTCGCAGGCCACACTCGACAATCTGGTACCAATATATTGCCGATGCAGGATCCCTCGATATTGACCTGGATCAACCTGGTTGATGGTTTGCAAACGCCGGTTGGAAACCTGGCAGTACTGCCTTGCAGTGACTTGTTACAGTGCTCCCGTTTTCCCGGACAGCGGCAGGCAGCCATAAAAAAGGGGCGCCCTGCGCCCCTTGTTGTCTCATGTACTACCAGTCTGGCCTGTCAGTTGCTGAACCAGTAGGCATCCAGTTGCATACCACTGGCACCGCGGCGGGAATTCAGGCCGATATGCCAGGTGCCCGCGGCCGGGTTGCTGATGGTGCAGGTCTCGTCGTTGCCACCACCTGCGTCACGGCAGTCGTAGTTCCTGCGGGTCGGCTCGGCCCCGAAGCGCAGGTACAGGTCGGCATTGCCGCTGCCACCGGTTGTTGATACATCCAGGCTGGTGGCGCCGGCCGGCACGTCGATGGTGTAGTACTGCCATCCGTCCGCGGCGACGCTGACGCCAGTGGCGGTGAAGCCGTCGCTGGTGGGCTCTGTGCCGCCGTCGCTGACAGTCACAGCCTGGGTGCTGTTGCCGGTGGCGCCATCATCGTCGGTGACGGTCAGGGTGACCGAGTAGGTACCCGCAGCACTGTAGGTGTAGGTGGGGTTCTGGTCTGAGGACGAGCCTCCGTCACCAAAGTCCCAGCTGTAGCTGACAATGGTGCCGTCGCTGTCAGAGCTGGAATCGGTAAAGGTCACGAACAGGTCGCTGGCACTGAAGCTGAATCCGGCCACCGGCGCCTGGTTGGTGGGGGTGCCACCGCCGCCGACCGCGTCGATCGCCGCGCTCGCATCAATAATCCCCGCACCACAGCCGCCGCTACAGGCCCCGGGCAGGGGACGCGCGGTAGACTTGAGGATGCTCTCCACTTCGGAAGGGGTGAGGCCGCTATCGGTGGCATACATCAGGGCCGCAGCACCGGAAACATGCGGTGCTGCCATCGAGGTGCCCTGGTAATAAACATAGGTCTCGTTACCGGGGCTGGTCTGGCCGTCGTTGAGGGTGGAAGCCACCCCGTGGGTGGAATCGTACTGCAGGTCGCCTCCGGGGGCACTTACATCCACAGTGGAGCCGTAGTTGGAATAGTAAGACCGGGCACCAAAGCGCTCGGTAGCTGCTACGGAAATGACGTTGTCGCAGCTGGCCGGGCGATAACCTGAGGCATCCGCATCGCTGTTGCCGGCACTCACGACAACGGTTGTGCCATTGGCTACCGCGACATCGATAGCCGCCTGGTAGGTGGAGTCACAGGAGCCACTGCCGCCCAGGCTCATATTGATTACCTGCGCCGGGTTGCTGTTCACCGGTACGCCGGACACACTGCCGCCGGAAGCCCAGACAATACCGTCGGCGATATCGGACAGGTAGCCGCCGCATTTGCCCAGTACCCGCACCGGCACTACCTTCGAATCGAAGGCTACACCAGCAACGCCCTTGCCATTGTCTGTAACCGCGGCAACGGTTCCGGCCACGTGGGTCCCGTGCCAGCTGCTGGGCTGGTCCTGCGGCGGGCTCAGGAAACCGCACTCGCTGAAGCTAACCGCATCGCCGGGATCACTGGGATCGGCGTCGCGACCGTCGCCATCGTTGGAGACGAAGGTATCGTCGATAAAGTCGTAGCCCGGCAGGATATTGGCGTCCAGGTCCGAGTGGTAGACATAGCCGGTATCCAGCACCGCGACAGTGGCACCGGTGCCGGTCTGCTTGTCCCAGGCGGCGGGCAGGTTGATGCCGCCGGTGGCCTCATAGTAATGCCATTGAAGATCGTAGTAAGTGTCATTGGGCACGAACTGTGGCTGCATCAGCGCATCTTCCTCAACCGACACCACGTTGGGATCGGCTTCCAGTTTTGCCATCAACTTCTGCAGCTGCCCCGGTGCCATACGCTGGCCGAGTTGGTAAACCTGCCGGTCGCGCAGGGCAAGCCCGCGCACATGGGCCAGGCTGGTATTGGCCCGTGCACCATAGGCTTTGGCCCGGGCGGGCCAGTCACGCTGCGCTGTGTCCTTGTACTGAACGATGATGCGCTGGGGCATATTGGAAAAATCTGTGACGTTACTGCCGGTTACCGCAAGAGTGCCGCTTGAGGCTGCGCCCAGGGTGAGGGCGGCAGTGAGCGCGGCGAGACGAGACCCCTTCAGAATGGATTGCATTCTTATTCTTCTCCCGAATTGGTAAATGGAGTGATTGAAAAGCGCGTGGTGCGGGGTCGCCGCTGGCGATCGCGCCCCCGCGCCCCCAAAACCGGGGTGGTATATGCTCCTGGATACCTCACTTCAGGACACAGTAAATTCGGTTCCGGAAGTTAAAACATTTTCCAATACTGGTGGGTATGCAAGGGAGCTGTCCCGGAAACGAGACCCCGCTCACGGGAGTGTGTCGAAGGAGCTGACAGCTCCCCTGGAGGAATGATGATAGAGCCGGCAGCTGCGGTAGAAGTTGCCCGAAAAGAGATACTGCGTCCGGGAGTATGTGACTGCCGTTTCTCAAGTCCTTTGAGAAACCCCATTCATCAATAGCGAGCCATTGCCGGGCTCGGTGTGAGACTGGCCGAAACTGGTAAGTGCCAGGAGTTCACAATATTGTGTCTTTGCTGACAATTGGTGAACTCTGTTTGTGTTTGTGAAAGCTACCTGTACCAGTCGGTCCGACAACTGGGCGGACGCCATTGCGAGGTCGGATTTGCTGGGAGGAGGCATCTCTTCAAAAACCGCTAAAAGCGATAATAAAACATACGCTTGGCGCGAAATTCAGTCTCACCTGTAACAAATTATCCAGTGAAGCGGCCGGTGTTTTGTCAATTGTCCTGAAGCATTGCCCGTACTGCCACGTTTGCATACTCTGGCTGCACATAAAAAGTGCGTCTACCGTACGTAGTTGCACAAAAAATAAGCATCGCGCGCCTTCCTGGGGTATCAGATGGCGGGAAGCTCGATGGAATAACCATAAGAGAGAGGACGGGCCCATCATGAGTAGATATTCATTCAAGCCGTTGTCACTGGCGATTGCCGCCGCCCTGGCGGTGCCGGTTTCCGGGGCTTTCGCCCAGGAGCAGGAAGAGTCCACGCCCGGTGCCGACAACCGGGTTATGGAAGAAGTGATTGCCACCGGTACGCGGCGGGAGGGCACATTGCCCACCGAGACCCTGTCTCCGGTGGATGTGGTTGGTGGGGGCGACCTGGCCGACCAGGCGAGCTTTGACCTGACCGAGTCGCTGTCCAAGATTGCGCCTTCATTCAATACCCAGCGCTTCCCGATTGCCGACGGTACCGCATTTATCCGCCCGGTGACCTTACGTAACCTGTCCCCGGACCAGACCCTGGTGCTGGTGAACGGTACCCGCCGGCACCGCTCGGCGCTGGTAAACCTGCAGGTGGCCCCACTGGGTACTGTTAACCAGGGTGCCCAGGCGGTGGACTTCTCTGCCCTGCCGTCTGCCGCAATTGAGCGTGTGGAAGTACTTCGGGATGGCGCCTCGGCCCAGTATGGCTCCGATGCCATCGCGGGCGTGGTTAACGTGATCCTGAAAGACGATGCCGAGGGCATTAATGTAGCGGCGCAGACCGGTGAGTATTTTGAGGGCGATGGCACCCGCAACAGTGTTTCCGTAAACGCCGGTTTCGGTCTGGGCGATCGTGGTTTTGTGAACACGACCATCGAGCGCTCTACGGCTGACAAGACATGGCGCGGTGCGGCCCGCCCGGATGCGGAATTTGTCGGCAGTGTTGTCGGTGAGGACCTGGTGCCGCTGGAAGGCCTCGGCCAGCGCTGGGGCGACCCGGAAGTGGAAACCACGAAGCTATTCGTGAACGCCGGCTACGATCTCAGCGAGAGCGTCGAGCTGTACGGCAACCTCGGGTACTCTGACAACGAGACCATTTCGGATTTCTTCTACCGCGGACCGGTGCTGGAGCCGCAGTATGAATTCGCTGCCCGCGGCACACTGCAGGTAGACGGGGATGGCGACTTTATGCCGGATCCCGCACCGCAGTCGCTCATCGACAGCATTGTCGGCCAGGGGCTGACCCCATCCGACTACCTGGTGGCCGATGCCTCGAGCCCCAGTGGCTACGTGCTGCGCAACCCGATTTACTCCATGTTTCCTGGCGGCTACAACCCACAGTTCGGCGCCAATATTACCGACCTGTCAGCGGTATTCGGTGCACGTGGCGAGCTGGCTTCCGGCCTGAGCTGGGATGTGCGGGCTCGCACGGCGGAAAACGAGGTTTCCTACGTACTGAAGGACTCCATCAACCCGAGCCTTGGTGCACTGTCGCCGACCTCTTTCAATCCGGGCACACTGACCCAGGAAGAGACCAGTGTGAATGCCGACTTTGTGCAACCGGTTGATATAGCGGCCTTTGCGTCGCCCCTGAACGTGGCTTTCGGTATGGAGTGGCGTCGCGAGACCTACAAGATAGGTGCCGGTGACGAGGCATCGATTGTATCCGGTCCCACCGCCGCACAATTTGGCGTGGGCTCCGACGGGTTCCAGGGCTTCCCGGAAGAGGCTGCCGGAAGTTACGACAGCGACAGCGTCGCAACTTATGTGGACCTGGAAACGGATATCACTGACCAGCTGACAGTGGGTGCGGCGCTGCGCTACGAGGATTTTGACCAGTTTGGTTCTACCTCGGACTGGAAACTCTCCGGCCGTTACGACTTCAGTGAGGCTTTCGCGCTGCGGGCTACCATGAATACCGGTTTCCGTGCGCCGACCCCGGGCCAGGTGAATACGCTCAATGTCACCACCACTGCAGATGCCAGCGGTAACCTGATTCCGAACGGTACCTACCCGGTCAATCACCCGGTCGCTGAAGCTCTCGGCGCAGTGGCACTGAACCCGGAAGAGTCCACCAGCTTTACCATCGGTGCCGTGATCAACCCGCTGGACAACACCAGTATCACTATCGATTACTACAACATCGACATCCAGGACCGACTGGCACTGCGCAATAACACCATTGGCGCAGACGAGGTAGCCCTGCTGTCGAACGCCGGAATCGAGGATGCCGCACTGCTGCAGGGAAGTAATGCCAACTTCTTCGTAAACGCCTATGATTCCGAGGTCAGTGGCATCGACCTGGCGATCACCAGCGACTTCGAAGTTGCCGGCAACCTGCTGGTGGTGGACCTGCGCCACAATCACAACCAGCAGGAAGTGACCGATGTTGCTGCCAACACGATCAATGACCTGCGCGTTTACGACCTGGAAAACCAGGTGCCCAGCGACCGCACCACGCTGACCTTCGACTACGACACCGGCGGCCTGGTGAATGGTTACCTGCGTTTCAATCGCTACAGCGACTGGGAATCCACCGGCGGCCTGTTTGAGTCTGGCCCGGCTACGTATAGCGGCGAGCTGCTGACTGACCTCGAGGTGACCTTCAACCTGGCAGACAACTACAAGGTGGCTGTCGGCGGTGAGAATATCTTTGATGTCGAGGCTGATGAGGAAGCGGACCCGACGCTGCAGTTCCTGGGAGTGCAGCAGTCCCTGACCTCGCCGTTTGGCTTTAACGGAGGCTTCTGGTACCTGCGGGCCAGCGCGCAGTTCTGACCCGTTCCCGGGCAACCAACAAAAAAGCCGGCGCTTGCGCCGGCTTTTTTTGTTTCTGTCCAGCTGCTTTTGCTTCAAAGCAGCTGTCGGTGCATATGCTTGTCAGAGTGGTCCGGCCGGGCGGGTATCCTGTTCTTCCTCATTGAGGAACAGGACTTCTGCAGTGCGGGCAGCATTGTAGTTCATCACCAGCTGCGGTTCGTCGGTGAAAACGCCATCGGCGCCCATGGCGGCGACCAGGTGCAGGTCGTCGAGGTTGTTGACCGTGAACACATAATTGCGCAGCCCGCGACGCTTGCCGTCGGCAATCAGCTCGGCATCGACGAAATCCAGGCTCAGGTGCATGGAGTAGGCCTTGAGCGGCTCGGCACAGGCGGCCAGGTCCAGGGGGATACTGCCCAATAACACGCCGCGGCGGACTTCCGGGATCATCTGCAGGCTCTCATAGAGCTGGCGGTGATCGAAGGAAGATACCAGGTACTGCTCGAAGCTGGCACCGGTGTCGCGGACAAAGGATTCCAGTTCCTCTGCCACCAGCGCGGCGCAGCTGGGGCCCTTGATTTCAATATTGAGCTGGCAGTGGTTGCCCACGGTTTCCAGCACCTCGCGCAGGGTGGGTACGCGCCCCCCACAGGGCAGCAGTTTTTCGCGCAGGGCATTGGGGCAAAGGTCGGTGAGCAGTTCGCTGCCGGCAATCAACCGGCCCAGGCGCCGGTCGTGCTTGACCAGCAGCTGGCCACCGATATTCCAGATATCGATCTCGATACCGTCCACGTCGAACTCCAGTGCGTGCTCGATGGCCTGCAGGGTGTTCTCAGTGGCTTTCTGCCGGTAGCCGCGGTGGGCGAAGCAGAAGAGAGAGCCGGGTGTCTGCATAGGTCGCTGCTCAAAAAGTGCTCACTTTACAGTTTGCCCCTGAATTATGACGTCAAAATGACAGGGCAACCAAGCGCGGGAAGGGTCTTAAATGCAGTTTTGGCGGGTGGTACGCCCCCGGCGGAGCCGGGGGCGCCAGTGGCCTGTCAGTCTCCGGCCAGGGCGCGGTAGCGGCCGCGGTGGAAAACCAGGGGCTCGCCGCCCGAGGCGGTGAAATCGGTCACTTCGCCCAGCAGGATGGTGTGATCACCGCCCTCGATACACTGGGCCAGGCGGCACTGGAACAGGGCCGCACAGTCGTCCAGCAGGGGAACCTGGTGCGGGCCCGGCCGCCACTGCACGTGGCCAAACTTGTCGGCACCACGGCCGGCGAAAAGGTTGGAGATGTGCTGCTGGTCGGACTTGAGCACATGCACCGCAAAGTGCCCCTCGGCGGTAAAGGCATCGTAACCCAGGGACTGCTTGTCGATACTCCACAGCACCAGGGGCGGGTCCAGCGATACGGAATTGAAGCTGTTCACGGTCATGCCCACAGGTTGCCCGGCCGCGTCGGTGGTGGTGACCACGGTCACGCCAGTGGCGAACAGCCCCAGGGTGTCGCGCAGGGCGCGGTCCGGCTGGGTGGCGGGAGAGGACGCTGTGGTGCTGTCTGTGGTCATACCGTCGTTTAAAAATTGAGCAAATTTAAGGTTGGCGGCCATTCTACGCGAAAATCTGGCTTATTGCGCGTTTTGCATCCTGCGGAAAAACGTTGCCCCCCGGATAGCCCCCCGCGGGCGGCTATCCGGGGTGTGACTTACTGGTCAGCCTGCATCAGCGGTGCACACCGGGATACCAGTTCATCCCGCGCAGCGATGCGTGATCCCGTCAGTGCAAAGCCCAGTAGCTGGCCGCTGTTGTCGCGGAATTCCGCCTGCACACCATCACTGTCCGCCTGCACGTGCCATTCGCCCTCGGCCCCGGAACGCGGCGGGCACACGGTAGTGGGTCGCAGGGTCGTCTTCACCGCCACCGGGATGGCGCCGTAGCGTACGGCTTCAGGTTCGCCACTGAGGGTCTTTGCCAGCGCACGTGCACAGGCCATCAACGGTGCCACGAAGTAGAGCTGGTGGCCCTCGACCTCGGCGCAGTCACCGAGGGCAAACACGCTGCTGTCACTGGTACGCAGGTGGCGGTCCACCCGGATGCCCCGGTCCACGTCCAGTCCGGCCATTTCCGCCAGTCCGGTATTGGCCTGCAGGCCCAGGGCCGCGAGGGCAATATCCACCTCGAGGGTCTTGCCATTGTCCAGTTCTGCTCGCAGCCCGCTACCCTGTCGATCCAGTCGGGTGAGGCAGCTCCTGGGATGGAAGCGCACGCCGGCACTTTCCAGCTTGCGCCGCAGGTCGCGGCCGGCGGTCTCCGGCAGCAGCGTGGCCAGGGGCCAGGGCAGGGGATCGACCACATTGACCTCGTAGCCCGCCTGCACCAGGTCGTTGGCGAATTCACAGCCGATCAGTCCGGCGCCCAGTAACAGTACCCGGCGCCTGCCGGCCAGCGCGGTACGGAAACCGTGGTAGTCGTCGAGGCTGTTGACGCGGAACAGGCGGGCCAGGCCATCACCCTCGATGGCGGGCAGCGGACGGCAGCTGGCACCGGTGGCCAGAACCAGCTTGCCGTAACGCAAGGTCGCCTGGTGGCTGCCGTTCACCGGTGCCACGGTCAGGGTTCGCGTGGCCGTTTCGATATTGTTTACATGGGTGTGTACCAGGATTTCGGCATCCAGTTCCCGCGCCATCTCCTCCGCGGAGCTGTTGGCCAGCTGCTGGGGTGTCTTGCCATGGGCCAGTGACGCGGACAGCAACGGCTTGGAGTAGAAAGTGCCATCGTCTGCGGTAACCAGCACCAGCGGTGTGGTGCGATCCAGCTTGCGGAATTCACGTGCCAGGTTGTAGCCAGCCAGGCCGGTGCCGATGATCACCAGGGGCTCGGCGTTGCCGTCGATGGCCGGGGTCGGTGCCGCTTCGGGCTCCGGTGCTTCCGCGCCATCGGATACCAGCACCATATCGAATTCTTCCTTACCCACGCCGCACTGCGGGCAGCACCAGTCTTCGGGTATATCTTCCCAGCGGGTGCCCGG
Source organism: Microbulbifer sp. YPW16 (assembly GCF_021290385.1). GTDB lineage: Bacteria > Pseudomonadota > Gammaproteobacteria > Pseudomonadales > Cellvibrionaceae > Microbulbifer > Microbulbifer zhoushanensis. The sequence continues at coordinate 1,280,869 of NZ_CP089928.1, read as the reverse complement.
GGCAATGCCGTCTTCCGGCCAGCCCCTGGATTCATCGTAAACCCAGCCGCATACCATGCATTCCCAGATGCGGGTACCCGTCGGCACCTGTGCTGAGGATTCTGCTTTTGCCGGGCCGCTGTGGGTGGTGGATACGGCTGCTGTACCGGGGGCAGGTTCGGCGGCGGCCTTCACCTCGAGCATCACAAACTCTTCCTTCGCCGCGCCGCACTCGGGACAGCTCCAGTCTTCCGGGATGTCCTCCCAGCGGGTACCCGGGGCGATGCCGTCCTCCGGCCAGCCCTTGGATTCGTCGTAAACCCAGCCACAGATCTGGCATTCCCAGACACGGTATTCAGTCATTGCTCCCCCGACTAATTATGCGTGAATGCGGTATGCGGCCCGGACCGAGATGGAAAAACAGGCAGGCACTACCGTCCTCGCCGTTCCTGGCCCGGCGAGGTAAGCGTGGCAGTGTAAGGAAAATCGCGGGCTAAGTCTGCTACTCGACGTCGCGCTGGGCGATATTGGTCAGCGCGCTGTGATAGACCTCGGCAATCTCGCCGGGGTGGGTTACGGATATGCCCAGGTCGTGCACCAGTCCGTCCCGCAGGCCGTAGACCCAGCCATTGACTGACAGTTTCTGGCCCTTGCGCCAGGCGTCGCGAACGATGGTGGTCTGGCAGACATGAATGACCTGCTCAAGTACGTTCAGTTCGCACAACAGGTCGATCCGCTCTTTCTGCTGGAACAGGTCGATCAGGGTGTGGTGTTTTTCCCGCACGTCCTGGATATGGCGCAGCCAGTTATCGATCAGGCCCAGCTGCTGGTTTTCCAGGGCCGCCTGGACGCCGCCACAGCCGTAGTGGCCGCAGACGATGATGTGCTTGACCTTGAGGATCTCCACCGCGTACTGCAGCACCGACAGGCAATTGAGGTCAGTGTGCACCACAACATTGGCGACATTGCGGTGTACGAACAGCTCACCCGGCAGCAGGCCGACGATCTCATTGGCGGGCACACGGCTGTCGGCGCATCCGATCCACAGGTACTCGGGCGTCTGTTGCCTGGACAGTTTGACGAAAAAGTCCGGCTTTTCCCGCCGCGTAGCCAGGGACCATTGTTGATTGTTTTTTAACAGGTGCTTGAGCGGGTGCAATATCGTTTCCCAGTATGAATGCGGGTTGACCCTTTGGTCGGACAGTGCACAGAGCATATCCGGTTTACCCCGGCCGGCCAAGTTTTGGGAGTACCGTCCCGGGGCGTCGTCTGCGGTCCCGCGTATCTGGTAAGCTGCCTCCCAGCCGACCGGTATTATCTGGCCCTAGCAGGCGCTGGCCGGTCTGGAACAAGAGATTTTTAACTGGGGTTTCCTGATTATGGCCCGTCGTCGTCCCGCCCGGCTCTCCCTGCGCACCCGCCGCCGCGCCTTCCGAGCCACGCCCCTCTGTCGCCACCGGACCCGGGTGCGATGGCTGTTGAAGCAGCGGACCCGCATACGCAGCTATAAGCGGTTGTTTCCCGAAGATGAAAAAAATGGCCGGAAAGAAGGGGATTCCAGCTCCTGAAATGGCGCCGGGCCTGCCTCCTGAAGACATTCATCGAATCTGCAACTGGAGTGGAGTATGACCACCGACCAACCCGAAGTCGCCAAAGCACCCGACCTGTCTGTGGGCATTTGCCTGGCGGATTACAGTGACCCGCGCCACGGGGCGGATATCGTCGCATTGATGGACCACTATTCCCGCGATCCCTTCGGCGGGGGTGAACCGCTCAGTGAGCGTTGCCGCGCAGAGCTGGTGGAGAAGCTGGGCAAGTTTCCCGGGGCTTTTACTGTGCTTGCCTACAGTGAGGGGCGTGCGGTCGGCCTGGTCAACTGCTTTACCGGGTTCTCGACTTTCCAGTGCGCGCCCCTGGTGAATATTCACGATGTGGTGGTTCACCGGGATGCCCGCGGCGCCGGCATCTGCGCTGCCATGCTCGACCTGGTGGTGACAGAGGCACGGGTGAGAGGCTGCTGCAAACTGACAATGGAAGTGCTGGAAAAGAACCAGCCGGCGCAGACCGCTTACCGCAAGTCTGGTTTCAAGCCTTATATCCTCGACGAGGCGCACGGGGCGGCGCTCTTCTGGGAGCGTTATCTCTGACATCAATCCACTCAAGTGGATCTGGTCCTGAGCCCGGTTATGGTAGCCGCTTATTTTGCGGGCTGGTGCGAGGGTTTCTCACTGGCCCGCCTGTGACCCTGTGCCAGTTTGAGCAGTGTGATTACCGCAATCAGCACGGCGCCCAGCAATAAGCCCGAAAGTGGGGCCTGCGGCATCGCCTGGTAGATCCAGCCGCCCACAGCAAAACCGAGGGTATATCCGCCAGTGTGCAGTAGTGACAGGCTGCCGAACTGCCGCCCGAAGCCCTGGCTGCCCTGCGCAGCAAGCAGTGTCGTGTAGCCGGGTATCAGCAGCGCAGCACCTGCCACCACCAGGAGTAATCCCGGGAAAGCCGGCCAGCTTCCCAGGCTGAGGTTGGCAATGGCGGCACCCGCCGCGAATAGCAGGGCCCCGAGCGCCAGGGCAGTGCGGGGCCCGCGCAGTCTTTTCCCCAGTGTCCACTGAACCAGTGCGCCACAGCCGGCGGCAGCGACCAGGATTAGCGCGGCGGTGGAAGAGGCGTTGCCCGCCTCATGTCCATAATAATCCATCAGCACCGGACCCAGTGCCAGTTGCAGCTGGCCGATTGAGGCCGTGCCCAGAACCGCAAGGGCAAACAGGGCCATCGGTAGCCCGGTGTTCCGGGGCGCCACCGGCAGCACCCCGGGAGCGCGCCTCCCCCGCCCGCTGCCAGTGATTACCATGAGGCCGATCAGGGGCAGCAGTGCAAGCCAGCCCAGAGTCCGGATTTCCCCGCTTCCGAGTGTCGCTATTACAAGCAACGGGCCGAATCCCCGACCGAGGTTGGCTGCTGCAGACACGGAAGACAGGGCTGCGAGTTCCCGGCCGGGACGGGACAGATCGACTGCCCAGGCCTGGCAAGCAGGATAAACCCCGGCGGCGCTGATACCGTAGAGAATCCGGCTCAACCCGAGTAGCAGCATTGCGGTGGCGCCATTGATTTCCCTGGCAGCCAGCAACAGCAGCAGAGTCACGAACGATGCCTGCGCTATCAGTGTCCCGAACAGGCTGAGCAGGAGGACTGGCCGGCGGCCGTAACGGTCGCTCGCGATTCCCCAGGCCCGGCTTGATGCCATCAGGGACAGCGTCCCAACCGCGACAAGGCTGCCAATAGCGGCAAGATCAAGGCTGCACTGCCGGGCAATGACCGGAACCAGTGACAACAGGATAACCTGTGCAGCCCCCTGGCTGGCGACCACCACGTAAAGTCGCCAGGAATGCGGCTTCGCACCTGAAGCATTCACACCAACTTTCATTCCAATCTCGCCTTCCTCTCTGTCAGCCACCTGATTCCATGGCACCGGTCCTATCCCCGGTTGGGGATCGGTGAATTTTTCTCATTTGGCGGTTGCAACGCGGCTAAAGTATCTTCATGCTTTTAATAATGCAAATGATTCGTATTTGAATTTATTTGCCTTTGTCGGAGTATCGGCCCGGGTTGGGTGGATTCGGCATTCCCCGCTGAGCAGAGAATCCGTGGGGATTGCGCCGGAGTATCGCCGGAATCGGTGCGCGAACAGCGGAATACAGGAGTCAGTCCATGGGAGAGGCCTTACAGCACCTGTTGGGACAGCGGGAAATGGCAGGGCAGGGAACAGTTACGCAGACAGGGGCTGCTCCGGCGAGTGAGTGCCGGGATGCCGAGAGGCTGTCTGCCAACAGCTTTTTCAACGCGCTGCTACGTGAGAGTGGGGTGGGACAGTGGCATGAGACCGCGGCTGGACTACCCGCGGCCGTAACGCCTCCCGCAGTCGCGCTCGAGCTGCCGCAAAGCGCTGCGCGCCTGTGGCTCAGTGTCCGCTACCGCAGCAGGGCTGGTCGGCACCAGTTCGAGCTGCCATTGCTGGTAGAGCGCGGGCAGGGTCAGTGCGAAGTAATTTCCCTCACGGATGCAGCGGAACTCGTTGCGGGGGAACAGGGCTTTTTCCCCGATGCAGGGCCGGATTCCCGGCGCGAGTTCGTCCGGCGTACTGAAGAGAGCGTGCGCAATATGTCCCTGGCGATTGAGGCGCGGCGCGAGGAATTTACGACGATATTCTCCGCGCCGCTGGACTTTGCCGATGCGGAGCAGGCACTCCTGTGCGGTCATGCCATGCACCCGACGCCAAAGAGTCGAGAGCCGCTTACGGACTCTGAAGCAATGCAGTACGCGCCTGAATTTGGCCGGGGCTTTCCCCTCCAGTGGCTTGCTGTGGCAGCGGAACGCCTTGGGGGTGGCAGCGGAAGCAGCGACACGGCCGATGAGTTTGCCTGCAGCCTATGGCACGAGGAGTTTACCGGCCAGCCCTTTCCCGAGGGGTTTATCCCATTTCCCGCGCATCCGTGGCAGTGGCAGCAGCTGCGCCGGGATGCCCGGGTCGCTGCGCTCCTGCAGAGCGGCGATATCCTGCAGCTGGGTTCCGGCACCCGGCCGTGGCGGGCTACTTCCTCATTGCGGGCTTTGTACAGCGAGGACAGCCCTTTCATGCTCAAGTTCTCACTCAGCCTGCGCCTTACCAATTCCGTGCGCACCCTGCTACCCAGGGAAATGGCCCGCGGGCTGGAAGTGCCCCGGGTGCAGCGCACACCGGTGGGGCGGGAGTTCGCCGAGCGCTACCCGCATTTTGCAGTGTTGGCGGAACCCGCTTACCTGCTGTTACTCGACCGGGACGACCAGCCTGTAACTGAGAGCCTGGTGATGTTCCGGGAAAACCCTTTCCTCGGTCATGCTGCCCGAAATACCAGTCTTCTCGCGACCCTGACCCAGGACCACCCGGGGAGGGAGGACTGCCGGGCGGCACAGATGATTTATCGCCATGCCAAGACGCAGGAAATACCTGTCGCTAATGCTGCGCGCGAATGGTTCGGGCGGTTCCTGGATGTGATTGTTGAACCCCTGCTGATTGCCCAGTCTGATTACGGGCTGTTGTACGGCGCCCACCAACAGAACCTGATTATCGCATTCGAGGGCGACCTGCCCCGAGCCGGGTACTTCCGTGATTGCCAGGGCAGTGCCTATAGCCCACTGGGTAAATCCCTGTTACGGCCCTACCTGCCGGATCTTGCAACGGATACCGAGAACCTGCTCAACGAGACCATGGCCAACCGGTTGTTCGTTTATTACCTGGTTGTGAACAGTTGTTTCGGCCTGATTGGTGCGCTGGGTGCTGCGGGCGTGCTGTCTGAGGTCGAACTGCTGCAGCAACTGCGCACGCGCCTGCAGGCCCTTGCCGACGGCCCACGCCGGGATACCAGTTGCCTGGATTACCTGCTCGGCTCGAAGCAACTCTGGGCCAAGGGAAACTTCCTGTGTGCCATGCGGGGCATGAATGAGACCACTACGGAAGATCCGCTCGCCATCTATCACACCATGGATAACCCGTTGCTGGCCCCGTGACTGGGCATGGCGGCGAAAGGACTCCGGTAACTGACCACAATTTCCACCCGATACAAGATCCATCGATAACGACAGGGAACTTGCAATGAAGAGCCAACGGGTACTTAACGAACTGAGTGTACCGACTACATATGGGGGAGCGGATGGTGACTGCGGGCAATTGCCTGACGGTCGTGCCTGGTCTATCCGTGGCAATCAAATTGATGGCGAACTCGGGTCCGGGCGGGAACTGGTAATCAGCATGGACCTGGGCCGGGGGGAAGCTCGCCTTGATATCCCGGGAAGCGAAGCGTCTCAAGTCGAACTGGATTCGCTGGCTCCATGGATGGAATGGCTGTTCGCAAGCGACGGGGCCCTTGAGCGCATTGTCCCCGGCAGCAACCTGCGGGCCGCTGTCCCTGGGATCCACGGTGTGATTGAACGGGCTGAATTTTTCCAGTCGCAAGGAGACTGGTACCGGGGAGTGAATGGAGGGAGCATACCACTGCAATGGGTACAGGGAGAAGGTGAGGGGGGGCGTCATCCCCTGCGCCGGGAAGTGCCTGCCGGTGAGGTATTTCGGCGGCACTGTTATTCCCTGGGAATGGACTTTACCCTGCGGCGTGTTGATCCGGCCCTGGATACAAAGCGCTTTGTGGACTGGATGAACCAGCCGCGGGTGGCAGAGTTCTGGGAGGAACAGGGTGATGCAGGAAAGCAGCGCCGCTATATCGAAAGCGTGCTGGCAGAACCGCACAAGGATCCAATGATCGCAGCATTTGATGGTCGTCCCTTCGCCTATTTTGAACTCTACTGGGCAATGGAAGACCGGCTGGGGGCATACTACGATGCGCAACCGTATGACCGGGGATTACACCTGCTGGTGGGGAACCCGGAATTTCTCGGGCGCCGTTTTGCCCATGCCTGGCTCGAATGCATTTTCCATTTCATGTTCCTCGATGATGATCGCACCCAGCGTCTCGTCGGCGAGCCACGCGCCGATAATCACAGCATACTCAAATATATCGAACATATGCCCGGCTGGCGCAAAGTGAAGGAATTTGATTTTCCCCACAAGCGTGCGGCGCTGGTCATGGGAGAGCGCGGTGCTTTTTTCCGCGGCATGGCTGGAGGGGGTCGCTGTGACTGAAGCGAATTCAGGGACGGCCCCGACACAGCCCACAGAACATGACTGGGAACGTGCGAACACTGCGCTTATTGCCAAGTCATTGGCAGAACTCTGTTACGAGGAGGTATTGGTAGCCGAGCAGGTTACGCCTGGCAAGTACCGTGTTGCACTCGCCTCGGGTGCGCATTATGAATTTGCCGCTCGTGAGACTATCTGGACCTGGCTCGATATCGATTGCGCCAGCGTACAGCGTAGTTACAACGGCCAGCGCACCGCAGCGGTGGACGCGGCCCAGTTTTTTGTCGATGCCGGTGAAGACCTTGCTTTGAGCGCGGCCACACTGGGCAACCTGTTGCATGAAACCGCCAATACGCTGGCTGCAGATACTGCTCTGCTGGAGTCCCGTCGTGGAATAACAGCGGGTGCCCTTGCAAAGCTACCGGACGAAAAACTCCAGTGCCTCCTGGATGGTCATCCCAAGGCGATCGTCAACAAGGGCCGTATCGGCTGGGGCGCGGGAGAGTTTGCCCATTACGGTACCGAGTCGGGGGCGGGTGTGGGCCTGGTCTGGTTGGCAGTGAAACCGGGCGTGGCGGTTTTTGGGAACCACCGTGACTGGGATTTTGCATGCCTGCTCGAGCAGAGCATGGATAAGTCAGAGTTACAGCGCCTTGCCAGGGGGTGCCGGTCTCACGGGATAACCTGGGATGAGTACCTGCCCTTGCCGGTTCACCCGTGGCAATGGGAGAGGCACATCCGCCATAACTACGGCGGGATGATTGCCCTTGGTCAGATCCGGTACCTCGGCATTTTTGGCGATGAATACCTGCCGCAGGTTTCCCTGCGCACGCTCTCGAACCTGAAGAGACCAGCGGCCCTGCACCTGAAGCTGCCGCTCACGGTTCTGAATACATCCTGTTACCGCGGTATCCCCGGCCAATATATGGCCTGTGGTCCGGCACTGTCGCAGTGGATGCAGGCACTATGTGAAGAGGACCCCCAGCTGAAAATGCGGGAAACGGGCGTGATGCAGGAAGTGGCAGGGATCCACGTGCCCCATCCACATCACGAACAGGTTGCGGGAACTCCCTATCGCTACCGGGAAATGCTCGGCGTTACCTGGCGGGAGAGCCCGGTTTCACACTGCGGTACGGGGGAGCGTTGCCTCATGGCCGGAGCCCTATTGCAATGTGATGACCACGGCAGGTCAGTCGCTGGTGCACTGATCGAGTCCTCCGGACTGGGGCCGCGAGACTGGTTACAAAATCTTTTCGACAGGGTGGTGGTGCCGCTTTACCACCTTCTCTGCCGTTACGGGGTGGGCCTGGTCGCGCACGGGCAGAACCTGACCCTGGTGCTGCGCAATGATGTCGTAAACGGTGTCCTGCTCAAGGACTTCCAGGGCGACCTGCGCCTGGCAGAGGGGCACTTCCCCGAGCGGGACGGACTGCCACCGAGCGCGGACCGGGTGCTGTCGCGACTGCCGGCAGCACACCTGACGCACGATCTATACACCGGTCATTTTGTTTCAGTGCTCCGCTATCTGTCTGCACAGTTGGAGCGGGAAACTGGGCTGGAGGAACTGGATTTCTACCGCTCCCTGGCGGGAGTGCTACGTCGCTACCAGGAAGAAGCGCGAAGTAACTGGCCGGATATGGACGAGCGGTTTGCCAGCTTCGATATCTTCCGGCCAGCCATGGAGCGGGTATGTATCAACCGTGTGCGGCTGCAGCAGGGGTATGACGACACCGGCGAGAGACCCGTGCCCGCTATCGGTACGCCGCTGGAGAACCCCCTGTGGCTCGCAGATCACCAACCTTCAGAACAAGGATTTTAACGAGGCCCAAGCATGGATACTCCCCTAGACCTGGCCGGCATCGGGGCCGGTCCTTTCAACCTCTCCGTGGCTGCTTTGTTGCACCGGCAAGCGCTGGCCTATCGTTTTTTTGACAGTAAAGCCAGCCATTCCTGGCATCCCGGGTTGATGTTGCCAGGCGCCGAGTTGCAAACTTCCTATCTCAAGGACCTGGTAACACCGGTTGACCCCACCAATCCCTACAGTTTTCTTGCGTACCTGGTTGCCAAACGGCGCTTCTATGATTTCCTGAACGCAGACCAGCCGGCGATTGGGCGACGCGAGTTTGCCGATTACCTGGCATGGGTGGCGGATCGGCTGGCGGGGTTGAACCGGTTGCAGATGGGCAGCTGCGTAGAGCGGGTAATGGACCGGGATCACTGGTTCGAGCTGGAAATGGACGTGGCGGGCAAAAGCCGGCTCGTGCGGGCACGCAATCTGTGTGTTGCCGCCGGCAAGGAACCGTACATACCGGACTGCGCGCGGCCATTGCTCTCGGACCACTGTTTTCACGCGCTGGAAACCGCCCTGCGGCAACCTGCGGTGCAGGGACTGCGGGTCGCGGTCGTTGGCGGTGGCCAGACAGGGGCGGAGTTGGTTCTCAACTTGTTGGACGGTCACTGGGGCCACCCCCGGCGGGTGCTATGGATCTCCCGTCGCGAGAATTACCTTCCACTCGATGAAACGCCTTTTACCAATACGTGGTTTAGCCCCGACTACGTGGATGTATTCCATCGCCTGTCGGGGGCGCGCCGTGAAGAAATCGTCGAGGCCCAGAAACTGGCCTCTGACGGTATCTCGACAACCACGCTGAAGGCGCTTTACCGGCGCTTCTATGGATTGGTGCACCTGGAGGGGAAGGGCGACGGCATCGCGCTTCTGCCGGGACGCGAGCTATGCGAACTTTCACGCACCGGCAGTTATGAGCTGGGCCTTTATAACAGCCTCGAGGGGGCTCCCGAACATTACCGCGCAGACCTGGTAATCCTCTGCACCGGCCTGCAGGAAACCATTCCGCACTGCCTTGAGCCCCTGCGGGAGCGTTTCTTGCTGGATGGGCAGGGAAGACTGGTCCTCAATCGTGCGTTTGCGGCGGACCTCCGTGGTGCCGCCGGGCGGCAGGTATATATCCTCGGTGGCGGCCGCTACACACATGGGATCGCAGAGCCACAACTCAGCCTGGCGGCATGGCGGGCGGCGCGGGTTGTCAACGACCTGGTGGGAAGTAGTCTCTACGATACTGGCCAGGCGGGAGGAATAATGCAGTGGTCGATGGCAGGGGAGGAGGCATCTGCGGTGGCCTGAGCCGGCCCTGTCGCGTCCGAGCCGATGCCCCGGCCGCGACAGGATTACATTTATCCCGGTAGTTCCGATAGCGATGCGGCCTGCCGGAAGCATGCACCATGCTGGCGCAAATACTATTCAGGGTCCCCTGTCGCGCCAATCGCGGCGTTTTTCTCCCTCCTTGTGCAATACTTTTTCATGCATTAGTCCCGTGTATTCACAGGGTTGTGATCACAGGACGTTGAGGAGGTTGAAAATGCGATTGAAGTCCAATCTGGCGCAGGGACGCTACTACTACAGCTGCGATGGCCGGGAGATGCCGGTGCGGGATTACTGGCAGCTGGGCCGGGATGAGGCGGATCGCCAGGTGCTGATCAGCCAGCGCCTGGTGGGGTCCGAGCGGTTTGGCCTGGAGGTCGGTGCGGTGCTGGACCGGGGCCTGGTGACGGAATGCGAGCTGAGCTGGCGCGATGAGGTCGACGAGGTGACAGCCCGCTATCGACTGCTGGGCGAGGGGCCCGGGGCGCAGATGCTCGGCAACGATATCGAGGCACACTGGAGCGGACCCAATGGTCCCCAGGAGGCTCGGGTCGGGGGCCGTTCGCGGCTGCTGTTTCCGCTGATGCGAATCTTTATGGGGCCGTTACTGCTCAAGCTGGAACAGTGCGAGCGGGGCCTGGAGGTGGTATCGCCGGACATTGTTGATCCCTCCCAGCGCGGTAAGCTGCTGGCCCCGCGCGTTAGTCACAGGACGGCACGTGCGATGTCCAGTGTCGGCACCAACCAGGGCGCCCACGAGCTGGGGCCGGACGTAGTCGGCTATATCTACCAGGGTGATGAGGCGGAACGCGACGCACACTGTTATGTCGATGAGCGCGGCCTGCTGGTGGGGTACGACTGGCCGTCGAGCACCGGGCGACTGTGGCAGGTCAGGTTGCGCGACCTAGAGTGGTCCGGGGCGCTGGATGGCCTGGTGTAATATTGATTAGGCTCCGGACCGATTAAGCGGTTTTACGCCTCTTTCGTCGGCTTTTGTGACTGTGCTTCAAAGCGATTCCGCCTGTGTGGCCGCATCCCAGCCCCTGCAGGCGGGCCCTACCCCGGGAAAAGTGGTCCTGCCCCTGCCTTCCGCGTGGTACGTGGCTAATGGCCAATTGCCGTTGATTCAACCTCCATTGGCGCACGATTCCCGTCAGTGTTAACCGGCTCACAGTTTCCCTCGTGGAGATTGCGGGGCTGGCAATCCAGATTCCCTTAACCCGTGTATGATGCCGACTGGAAAACAGCCGGTAGTCGCCGGTTATCAGTGAGGGAGGGGGGATTTGTCGGAGCCTGGATTGATAAAGCTGGTTGTTGTGTCCTTTTGGTTGTTGGTAGCCGGGGCCGCTTCGGCGCAGGAGGGTGCGGCTGCTGCGGAGGTACCACCCGGGGGTGAGGTAGGAACTGGGGGTGATACCGGCTTCAGCGTGAGTGAATCGGAACCGGAGAATCCCGGTGGTGAAAGATTGGTTTCCGATCAATTGACCCTCGAGGAGCGCGAGCAGGCCTGTCTGCGCGAGCAGCTGCTGGTTGCCCCTGCCAGCATCACACTCGAGGAGATGCGGCGCTTCTGCGCCCAGCGTGTGCGGGAAACGCCGGATGAGCGTGAGCCGCAGCCGGTGTTCGGTACGGTCACCGAGCCTCTGCCGGGCGAGACGGAGACCACCGTGGCGCCGGAGTCCAGCAAGGCTGCCCAGGCGATCCGCGACGCTGCCAACAACCCGTTCACGCTCGCTTCCCACAAGGTCAATTACCTGCTGCCGGTGGTTTACAACCCTTCACCGAATGAGGCCGGCCTGGAGGATTTCCAGGTCAATGGCGTAGATATCGACCTGGATGAAATCGAGGTACAGTTCCAGCTTTCGGTGCAGGTGCCCATCTGGCGGGGCTTCCTGGGCCAGGCCTCGTTTATGAGCCTGGCGTACACCAACAAGAGCTTCTGGCAGGCGTACAATTCGGACGATTCCTCGCCGTTTCGCGAGACCAACCACGAGCCGGAGCTGCTGATGACCTGGCTCAACGACTGGTCCCTGTTCGGTTTCCAGAATGTGGCCAACCAGCTGGCTATCAACCACCAGTCCAACGGTCGCAGTGAGCCATTGTCCCGCAGCTGGAACCGGGTCTATGCCAACTTCTTCTTCGAGCGCGAGAATATATTCATCAGTTTCAAGCCCTGGTATCGCATTCCGGAGGACCGCGATGACGATGATAACCCGGACATCGAGGCCTACCTGGGGCACTTTGAACTGGCGGGCACTTACAGTGGGGACAATGGCCACAGCGTGTCGCTGATGCTGCGTAACAACCTGCGCTCGGACAATCGCGGTGCGGTTGAGCTGCGCTGGGGCTTCCCGCTTGGTGGCCGCGTGCGGGGCTTCGTCAAGTACTTTGGTGGTTATGGGGAAAGCCTGATCGATTACGATGAGTCAGTGAATACCCTGGGTATCGGCTTTGAGCTGGCCCGCGGGGCCCAATAGGTGGTTGCCCTGATGGAGTAGCAACGCCCGGGCTTTTGGCGGATACTGGTCAGGGCCGCCTGGCCCGGCCTTCACAGGGCTCCAGTAGAAGGAGTGAGCATGGGATTTGAAGATACCTATCGCCTCAGTGCCCACGCCGTGATTACCAATGAACTGGGCGAGGTGCTGCAGCTCAGGGCCACCTATGCCGATCGCAACTGGGGCCTGCCGGGTGGGGCGCTGGATCCGGGCGAGACGATTCATGAAGCCCTGTTGCGCGAGTGCCGCGAGGAGCTGGGACGGGAAGTCCGGATCGATTACCTGAGCGGCGTGTATTACCACCGTGTTTACCGCTCGCATGTCTTTATCTTTCGCGCCCATTTTGCCGACCACGGCGCCATCTCCCTGTCCGACGAACATTCCGAGCTGGCATATTTTGCCCTGGACGACCTGTCGCCGGTGCAGCGACAGCGGGTGCTCGAATGCCTGGAGTTCGATGGCCGGGTGCGCAGCGACAAGTTTTGACCCGTTCCGGGGAAGCCTGTCGGCTGGCGTTTTTTTCTTTACGTTCCGGTTCGCTCCTGAACCCCTGAAAAATCAGTGAGTTAAGTTCCGGAGGGACACCCCGGCGCCACTGCAGCAGCTATGCTCAAGGGGTGAGTTACCCTTTGGGACCCAAGCATGCCTGACCTGGGCAATCTGACCGAACGCCGCCAGCCGCTGGAGTGCCGGGTTGTCCTGATCAGCTCGGACCCACAGCTGGCGGGCGACTGGGTCGAGGCGCTGAATATCACCGCAGCCCAGCATGAAAACCCTTTTGGCCTGCGTTTCGAGTCGGTGCCACTGCCGGGAGTCGACCGCCTGATGCGGGAGGAAACCCACCTGCAGGCGCTGATTGTCGATGCGGGTGCGGAGCCGGCCGGCCTCACCGCGGCGGAACAGCTGGTGGACCGGTTGCACGCGTTCCGGGCGCAGCTGGATATCTTCCTGGTGGCGCAGGATTGCTCGTTATCGGTTTCCGCACGCCAGCGTTTCGACGAACTGTTCGACCGGCGCGAAGGCAACTTCAACCAGATGTTCCGGCTGGTGCAGGCGTTTATCGCCCGTCGCGCTTCCACGCCCTTCGCCGATACCCTCAAGCAGTACGTATTCAGTGCCCGTGACGCCTGGCATACCCCGGGGCACTCTGGCGGTGACAGCCTGCGCAACAGTCCCTGGGTGAGTGATTTTTACCGCTTTATGGGCGAGCACATTTTCAATACCGACCTGTCGGTGTCGGTACAGGTGCTGGACAGCCTGCTGGAACCCCACTCGGTAATCCAGGAGGCGCAGGACCTGGCGGCGAAGACTTTTGGTGCCGAGCACACGTTTTTCCTCACCAACGGCACTTCCACCGCCAACAAGGTGGTAATCCAGCAGGTACTGGGCGGCGGGGGCAAGATCATCGTCGACCAGGCCTGTCACAAGTCAGTTCACCATGCGATTGTGATGAATCGCTGCGAACCGGTTTACCTCAAGTCCACGCTGCATCCGGAGTACGGGATTTACGGGCCGGTGCGCCGCGCGGACCTGGAGTGGGCGCTGGAGGAACACGGCGATGCCCGCCTGCTGGTGGTGACTTCCTGCACCTACGATGGGCTGCGCTATGACCTGCGGCCGATTATCGAACTCGCCCACCGCCAGGGCGTGAAGGTGCTGGTGGACGAGGCCTGGTATGCCCACGGCTACTTTCACCCGGAATTGCGGCCTACCGCGCTGGAATGCGGTGCCGACTATGTCACCCAGAGCACCCACAAGATGCTGTCGGCATTCTCCCAGGCCAGCATGATCCATGTGCAAGACCCGGATTTCGACGAGTTCCGCTTTCGCGAAAACCTGAATATGCACGCTTCCACCAGTCCCCAGTACGCGATGATTGCGAGCCTCGACGTGGCGCGCAAGCAGATGGCGATGGAGGGTTACAGCTGCCTGCGGCGCTGCATGCTGATGGTGGAGAAACTGCGCCGGGCACTGGATGAAACCGGGGTTTTCCGGGCGCTGGAGCTGGAGGACCTGATTCCCGCCCCACTGGCCGGCGACAATATCCGGCTGGACCCCACCAAGGTGACCATCGATATTTCCGCCAGTGGCTACTCGGGCAAGGAGATGCAGATTCGGCTCTTTGACCAGTACGGTATCCAGGTGGAAAAGACCACTTACAACACCGTGAGTGTGCTGGTAACCCTGGGCAGCACCGAAAGCAAGCTGCTGCGCCTGGTTCACGCATTCAAGCAACTGGCACAGCAATGTCGTCGTCGCCCCTATATCGGCAGCCCGAGACGGTTGCCGGAGTTCACGCGCCTCACCTGCCTGCCCGCGGACGCCTATTTCTCCGATGCGGAGGAGCTGCCGCTGATGGACAACGGCATCCAGGCCGAGCGACGCCTGGTGGGACGCACCAGCGCCGATGAGATAGTGCCTTACCCGCCGGGAATCCCGGTACTGGTGCCGGGCCAGGAAATCTCTGCGGAAATTGTCCAGTTCCTGCAGCAGTTATTGCAGGCCCAGACCGCAACCGAGATTCACGGGCTGATCTTCCGCTCCGATGAGCCGATGCTGCGGGTGGTACGTGAACGGCCCCCTGTTGAGGGTGACACCGACGGCACTGAACCATAGGCCGCGGAACCGCGTATTGCCGGCCACAGGCCCTGGTTGAATCAAACGGGAAGGGAGGAAGTCGTGGCCGATAAACCCCATGCCGAACCGGAATCCGTGTTGGTGGCCGGCGCCGGCGGCGGTATTGCCGATGCAATTCTGTCGGAGGTGGCAAGGCGCTGGCCGGACGCGCAATTGCTGACCATGAGTCGCGAGCGGGAGCTGGAAACCGATATTGCGCATGGACACTGCAGCCTGGAGCTTACAGAGCCGGAGGCGGTAGAGACGGCACGGGAGTTTCTCCAGGAGCAGGGGGCGGCCCCGTCCTGGGTAGTGCACTGTTGTGGCATTCTCCACGACGACAACCACGGGCCGGAAAAATCCCTAGACCAGTGCCATGACGACTGGCTGCTGCAGTCCATGCGCATTAATGTCATCACGCACCTGCACCTGGCCCAGGCGCTGGCGCCGTTACTGAAAAAGCGCCGGCCATTGATGTGGGCTTCCCTGTCGGCCAAGGTTGGCAGCATCGGGGATAATGGCCTTGGCGGGTGGTACAGCTATCGAATGAGCAAGGCCGCACTCAATATGCTGGTGCGCAACCTCTCGATTGAGTGGGGCCGCAAGGTGGATGATTGCTGTGTGGTCGCCATCCACCCGGGCACCACCGATACTGCGCTGTCCAGGCCGTTTCAGGAGAATATCAAAGACGATAGGCTCTACAGCCCCGCCACCAGTGCCGGGCGCATCATCGATGTGCTCGGGCAGCTCACCGGGGAGAAAAACGGCAAACTGCTGTTCTGGGACGGCGAGGTCCTGCCCTGGTAGCTGCCGGGTCGTGGCCGGGCAGCGGGCCAGTATCAGGAAACCAGTGGATTGCCCCGTTCGATGATTCTGCCGGTATCAAGCCCGGTGGGCAGGGTGCCGGTACTGTGGACGCCCTTGCTCGCCAGCCGGGAGGCGATAAACGCCTCGGCCACGGTACTGTCGCCGCCCTGTACCAGCAGGTGGGCCTGCATGGTGAGTGCCAGCTGGTCTACCAGGTGGCGCGCCCGGTATTCGAGCTGGTCCAGGTTGGCCATCTCGTTCTTGAGGCCGGTTACCGCCCGGTCCAGGTTGGCATCAGCCCCCGCGCTCCGCTCCAGTTCCTCGTACCAGGCCAGCAGTACCGCCGGGGTCTTGCCGATGGCGCGCAGTACGTCCAGCGCCTGGATATTGCCGGAGCCCTCCCAGATGGCGTTGATGGGGGCGTCGCGATACAAGCGCGCGGTGATAAAGTTTTCCACCACGCCATTGCCCCCCAGGCATTCCATGGCCTCGTAGGCGTGGTGGGGGGTGCGCTTGCAGATCCAGTATTTGCCCGCCGCCGTGCCCAGGCGCATCAGCAGTTGCTGTTGCTCATCGTCCAGGTGATCCAGTGCGCGAGCCATACGCATGGTGATGGCAATGGAACCCTCCACTTCCAGCTGCAGGTCTGCCAGGACATTCTGCATCAGGGGCTGGTCGAGCAGGGTTTTGCCAAAGGCCTTGCGGTGTGCGGCGTGATGGATGGCCTGCACCACCGCCTGCCGTTGTCCGGCTGACGAGCCGATCATGCAGTCGAAGCGGGTGGCGGAAACCATCTCGATTATGGCGTTCACTCCGCGCCCCTCTTCGCCAATCAGCCAGCCCAGCGCACCGCGCATTTCCACTTCGGAGGATGCGTTGGAGACATTGCCCGACTTGTCCTTCAGTCGCTGTACCTGCAGGGGGTTTTTGCTGCCGTCCGGACGCCAGCGTGGCACCAGGAAGCAGGACAGGCCACCGGGCGCCTGGGCCAGCATCAGGAAGGCGTCGCACATGGGGGCGGACATAAACCATTTGTGCCCCACCAGCTCGTAGGCGTTCAGGGTGTGGTCGCCGGTCAGCCGTGTGGCGCGGCTTGTATTGGCGCGCACATCCGAGCCGCCCTGCTTCTCGGTCATGCCCATGCCTATGGTGAGCGCCGCTTTCTCGGTATAAGGCCGATTGCTGGAGTCATAGCTGCGGGCGGTGACCTTGGGCAGCCACTCGGCGGCCAGGTGCGGGTTGAGTTTCAGTGACGGCACGGAGGCGAAGGTCATGGTGATGGGACAGCCGTGACCCGACTCCAGCTGGCTGTGCAGGTAGTACTTGGCCGCGCGGGCTACGTGCGCGCCGGGTTTGGGATCAGTCCACGGCGCGCTGTGCAGGCCCTCGCTCAGTGCCAGCTGCATCAGCTGGTGATAGGCCGGGTGATAGCGCACCAGGTCGATACGGTTGCCGGAGCGGTCGTGGCTCTCGAAGCGGGGCTTGTGCTCATTGGCGAGAAAACCGCGCTCGATCATCTCCGGCCGGCCACAGACTTCGCCATAGCGTTGCAGGTCGTCCTCGGCCCAGTGGCCACCATTGTGGTTGACGGCATCGCGCAATGCCGCGTCACCGGCAAACAGGTTGTGGCCTGCCAGCGGTGGGGCCTGGTTGGTGACTTCGTGGGTATATGCCGAGTCGGCACTGAATTCGGCTTCGCGCATGGCGGACCTCGCAGGGACTGGTTTTATTCTCCGCCGCCTGCGGTCAGGCAGCGTGGCAACCTACAATCTAGCCGTGGTGGAGTCCAAAGCAAACTGTAATTCCTGCCAACGCCGATGATCTTTCCGGTGCCTGATCGCGGGACGGGATTCGGTATGGCGCGTTGGAATGCAGGCGCGAAAGGTCAGAGGCTGCGCCGGCCGGACAGGTTGATGGTCAGCTCCAGCAGTCCGGCCCAGGGATCCTGGTCCCGGCCGCCCTTGATGGCGCCGTCCACTGCCCGTGCCCGCAACAGCAGGGCTTCCAGCTGGCGGGGATGCAGGCGCGACAGGGCGGATTGCACCAGTGGCTGGCGCTTCTGGATACGCACCAGGCGGCTGAGCGGCTGGCCCTGGTCGAGTTTTTCACCGATCTCCAGCAGGCTGCGGATTTCCCGCGCGATAGCCCAGAGTACCACCGGTGCCTCGACACCCTCGGCACGCAGCCCCTGCAGGGTGCGCACGGCATTCTCCGCGTCACCCGCCAGGGCCCGGTCGATCAGGCCGAAGACATCATAGCGCGCCGAGCTGGCGACAGCGTGGCGCATGGTGTCGGCAGTAATCAGGTTGTCGTCGCTTAACAGTTTGAGCTTGTCGATTTCCTGCCGTGCTGCCAGCAGGTTGCCCTCCACGCGCTCGGCGAGAATCTGTATTGCCTCGGGCTCCGCGTCCAGCCCCGCCGCGCGCAGGCGCTGGTGGATCCAGCGTGGCATTTCCTGTGTGTCCACCGGCCACACCTGCAGTATCACGCCGCGCTGGTCCAGCGCCTTGACCCACTTGCTGTTGAGCTGCGAGCGATCCAGTCGCGGCAACACCAGCAGCAGTAACAGGTCCTCACTGGCGAGCCGGGCGAACTCCTGCAGTGCCTTGCTGCCCTTGTCTCCGGGCTTGCCATTCGGCAGCCGCACCTCGATCACTTTTCGCTCGGCAAAAAGCGACATACTGCCCGCAGAGGCCAGCAGCTGGCCCCAGTCAAAATTGGCCTCGGCATGCAGCAGCTCCCGCTCACTGAATCCCTGCTGCCTGGCTGCGGCGCGAATGCTGTCGCAACATTCCTGCACCAGCAGCGGTTCGTCGCCGGATACCAGGTAAATGGGGGCCAGGCCCTGTTTCAGATTTTGCGGTAGCTGTCGGGGGTTGATGCGCATTACTGCTTTCCTGCCGATCAGTAAGAGCGGTCTGCGGGGCTGGCGTTCACATCGATCCGGCGCAGCCGGTCGATGATACGGCCGATCAGTTCGCGGCGCATTTCCTCGCGCAGCAGGAGTTCTTCCTCACCCTTGCTCACTACCTCGTTGTCATCCCACTCGAGAGTCCGGTAGACATCCGCCTGGGCGTTGTTGAGCAGCACCCGCCCGTTGGCGTCTCTCACGCTGTAAACCGCGCTGGTGATCAGTTCGTATTCCGATGCGCGTCCCTTGGCATCCACCGATACTGTGCGCTTGCGCTCAATCTCATCATGAATGACCAGCGTGTAGTCGGCGAGTTCGGGCGACTCCGCCATCGGCAGGCCGCTGCTCTGTAGCAGGCGCGTAAGCCGTGCGGCGATATCACTCTGGGTGTCCTGTGCAGTGATATAGAGCTGGCTGCCGGGAGGAAAATTCTTCGGGGCGCCGCGCAGGTGCCAGCCACAGCCGGTGGCGATGATGGCAATAAGGGCAATGGTTAGTGAACGTCGGAGAGTTTTTATCATTGTTTATGGGAGTAAAATTGCAGGTTGAGTTTTTGCGGGCGCGCGCCGCCGGTCACGGCGTGTAACGCCGGCGCATCACCAAAGACCAGGCGCCCGTCGACGATGGCGATAATCTGCTGGATCTGCTGGCCGGCCCCGGGCAGCTCCATCTGGCCGCTGCGCATTTCGGCAACATCGATATCGATTTCCCGCGCGGTTTTACCGCTGGCGAGAGCCAGCGGCTTGCCCAGGCGATAGCGCCCGGTGGAAACAATGTCCATGCTCATGGCGTTGGTGCAGCTGGCGTCCAGATAGAACCTGGAACGCGCCCGGTATCTGCCCGCATCGCTGAATTCGCTGGCGATCTGCACATACCTGCCGGACGTCTCCTTGCACTGGCTCAGCCATTTGCCCACCAGCTGCTGGTCGAGCGATTCCGTCCCGGTGTCTGCGTGTATGCCTGTGGCCAGCAGGGTTGCGGCCAGGGTAGCCAGGGTTCTGCTCATTGTCGTGTCCCCCTCGGGTAAGCGAGTCTGTAGATGGCGGCGGAACCGGGGCGCTGCCGCCGGACCGCCACGCGGGGCATCCGCAGGTCGCTTACTTGGCAACAACGTTGACCAGTTTACCCGGTACGACAATTACTTTGCGCACCATGGCATCGCCGATAAATTTCTGCACGTTGTCATTGGACAGCGCCAGCTTCTCCAGGGTTTCCTTATCGGCATCCGCGGGGACATCCAGCTTGGCCCGTACCTTGCCATTCACCTGCACTACCAGCGTAATGCTGGAGCGCACCAGGGCCTGCTCATCCACGGCGGGCCACTCGGCGTCCACCAGGGGGGTATCGTTACCCAGGGCCGCCCAGAGCTGGTGGCAGATGTGCGGGGTGACCGGGGCCAACAGCTGTACCGCGGCCTCCAGTGCCTCACGCTCCACTGCCAGGCCCTGGTCGCTGTCGCGCTGGGCGAGCTTGCCTACTTCGTTCAGCAACTCCATCACTGCGGCAACGGCCGTGTTAAAGGTCTGGCGGCGACCGTAATCGTCGCTGACCTTCTGGATGGTCTCATGGGTCTTGCGGCGCAACTGCTGTTGCTGGTCACCGAGGCTGCCGGGCTCGATGGCAACCTTGCTGCCGCCGGCGGCAATATGGCCATGCACAGTCTTCCACAGTTTGCGCAGGAAGCGGCTCGCGCCCTCCACGCCCGCATCGTGCCACTCCAGGGTCTGCTCGGGCGGGGCGGCGAACATGGTGAACAGGCGTACGGTATCGGCGCCATACTGCTCCACGGCCGCATGGGGGTCGATGCCGTTGTTCTTGGATTTGGACATCTTGACCACGCCGCCGGCAATCACTTCCTCGCCGGTGGCGCGCTCCACGGCTTTTACCGCCTTGCCCTTGTCATCCCGCTCGACGTCCACATCTGCCGGGTTGATCCAGGTCTTGTGGCCGTTCTCCTCCCGGTAAAAGGACTCGGCCAGTACCATGCCCTGGCACAGCAGCTGCTTGAATGGCTCGTCGCTGTTGACCAGGCCCTCGTCGCGCATCAGCTTGTGGAAGAAACGCGCATACAGCAGGTGCAGGATAGCGTGCTCGATACCGCCCACATACTGGTCTACAGGCAGCCAGTAGTTGGCGCGGTCCGGGTCCAGCATGCCCTCCTCGAAGTCGGGGCAGGTGTAGCGGGCGTAGTACCAGCTGGACTCCATAAAGGTGTCAAAGGTGTCGGTCTCGCGCTCGACGGGCTCGCCGTTGAGGTCGTCCACACGCCATTCCGGGTCGGCCTTGATGGGCGACTGGACCCCGTCCAGCTCCACGTCCTCAGGCAAGAGGATCGGCAGCTTTTCCGCCGGCACCGGGATCTCGCCCCCGTCGGGCAGGTTGAACATGGGTATGGGCGCGCCCCAGTAGCGCTGGCGGGATACACCCCAGTCACGCAGGCGGAAGTTGGTGGTGACGCGGCCCTTGCCCGCTGCCTTGAGAGCGTCGGCAATGGCATTGAAAGCGGCGTCGAAGTCGAGGCCATCGAAGCCGCCGGAATTTACCAGTACGCCCTTGTCGACAAATGCCTCCTGCTCCAGGTCGACAGTCTCTTCGCCGTTGGGCGCCACTACCTGTTTGATCGGCAGGCCGTACTTGCGCGCGAACTCCCAGTCGCGCTGGTCGTGGGCGGGCACCGCCATCACCGCACCGGAGCCATAATCCATCAGCACGTAGTTGGCCACCCAAACCGGGATTTCCTCGCCGGTGATTGGATGGATGGCCACCAGTCCGGTGTCCATGCCCTTCTTTTCCATGGTGGCCATGTCGGCCTCGGACAGGGACTGCTTCTTGCACTCGTCAATGAAGGCTTTGAGTTCGGCGTTGTCTTCCGCCAGCGCCAGCGAGATGGGGTGCTCCGCGGCCAGGGAGACATAGGTGACGCCCATCAGGGTGTCCGGGCGGGTGGTGTAGACATCGAAATGGCCCACGCCGGCAACGGTCCGGGGCAGGGCAAAGCTCAGCTCGACGCCCTTGCTCTTGCCAATCCAGTTGCGCTGCATGGTGCGGACCTGCTCCGGCCAGTGGGGCAGCTTGTCCAGGTCGTCCAGCAGCTCCTGGGCGTAGTCGGTAATCTTGATAAACCACTGGGCCAGCTCACGGCGCTCGACAGTGGTGCCGCAGCGCCAGCAGCAGCCGTCTTCCACCTGCTCATTGGCCAGTACGGTGGCGTCGTGGGGACACCAGTTGACTGCAGAGTTCTTTTTGTACACCAGCCCCTTTTCGTACAGGCGGGTGAAGAACCACTGTTCCCAGCGGTAGTAGGAAGGCTGGCAGGTGGCCAGCTCGCGGGACCAGTCGAAACCGAAGCCGAGCGCCTTCAGCTGGCCTTTCATGTAATCGATATTGGCGTAGGTCCACTTTGCAGGGGCAGTCTTGTTCTGGATCGCCGCATTCTCGGCCGGCAGGCCGAAGGCATCCCAGCCCATGGGGTGCAGGACATTCTTGCCCTGCATACGCTGGAAGCGCGAGATCACGTCGGTAATGGTGTAGTTGCGCACGTGGCCCATGTGCAGCTTGCCGCTGGGGTAGGGGAACATCGACAGGCAGTAGAATTTTTCCTTACTGGCGTCCTCCGTCACCTCAAAGCTTTTCTGCTCCTCCCAGTGTTGCTGGGCGGCGGCCTCGACTGCGGCGGGGTTGTACTGCTCTTCCATCGGCGGGAACCTATACTCTTGTGATTCATTTCTTGGTCAAATAGCCATCTACCGGATAGGCTGGCGAGCGCCGAATTATATGGGGGATGCCATGGCGAAGGAACCGAAGTTGCCACAGGAAGACGATCTGGCGGAAGAACTGCGCCGCGATCTGGAAAATCTGATCGAGGATGAGCTGGCGGTGGAAGACCTGACCGCCAACAAGGCCGCTTTCCTGCGCGCCTGGTTAAAAGATGACCTGCACCGTGCAGTCGACTACCTACGGGGGCTCGGCGGGGAGTTGCAGACCCTGGAGGAGCGCACCGGCGACTGGCTACTGGATGCCGCCGACCCCACGGAGACCGCCTGGCCCAACCTGATGCGTTGTATCCGCTCCGGTGAGCCCTGGGCGCTGGCCGGGGAGATTGTCGGTCCTGACGAGGAGCTGCAGTGCCTCGGTTGCGGCTATCGCGCCCTGCCGCCCCGCGGCAGCCAGATCACCCCCTGTCACCGCTGTGGCTACGGCTGCTTCCGCCAGATCAAGGGTGGTCTGCAGGAATAATGGAGTTGCAGGCAATACTGACCACACTGGTGCTGCCGCCGCTTGCACCATTATTGGGCATGGTGCTGGCTTTCGTATTCTGGTGTTTCCCGGAATCCTCCCCTGTCGCCAAACTGTCATTGCCACTGGCTATGCTCTCGTTTGCCGTGCTGTGGATTTGTGCGACACCGGCCTTCTCCGCCTGGCTGGGTGCGCGCCTGGTGGGAGAATCGATTGAGACCCAGAGCGTGCCCCAGGCCGTCGTGGTGCTTGGGGGTGGCCGTTACCGGGACGGGAATTCCGGTAACGAACGCCTGTCGGCCACCAGCCTGGAGCGGGTGAGTTGGGCTGCCCGGGAGGCGCCGGCACAGTTGCCAGTGCTGGTCTCAGGCGGACGTGTATACGAGGCGGAACGCGCCCCGGAAGCGGAGCTTATGGCGTCGGCGATGCAGGATTTGCTGCAGCGGCCGGTGACTTGGCGCGACAATTGCAGTCGCACTACCGCGGAAAATGCCGTTAACAGTGCGAGTATTCTGCATGATTCCGGGGTTGAGAGTGTGGTGCTGGTCACCCACTGGTGGCATATGCCGCGGGCAGCGCGGGTATTCGCCCGGGCCGGCCTGCAGGTAAAGCCGTTGCCGGTGGGCAGTGCCGCAGAACTGTTGCCCCGTGCCCAGGAAGGGCTGCTGCGCTGGATGCCCAGTGCCGGGGCCCTGTTGCGAACCCAGGTCTACTGGCGGGAAGTGCTGGCCTCTGCGTGGTACCACTGGCGACCCCTGCCACCGGAATATAACTGTTAAGCGGTGGCGTTCCGGCCCGTATCGGTCGCAGAAGTAGTGCCGGGGCAGTTAAATCGCTGGCCAGACGGGAACCCTGGCGTTGTGGCCGGTTCAAAGATCCGGTCACTCTTTGAGCTTGTCCAGTTTGGGGCCGCGCACTAAGATGTCCACCCCACCGCAGTGACAGCAGGCTGGCTCGGGCCGCCAATCATGCAAGCGCCAGATGCCAGCGGGCTTTTCCGGACACAAGGTATTGCCTGGTAGCCATTACCGGCGGATAAAAAAGAATTTTGCAGTCGGAGCGCCGCTGTGGTCAGTAAAGATAAAAATAACAGAGGTACCCAGAGATGACGGACCTGCCTTCATCCTTCTCCCCGATCCAGTTGCATAACCGGCTCAATCGCCCGGTATGGCTTGGCATCAGGCGCGTGCAGCGCGACGGCCGCGAGCTGGTGTTCCTGACCGCGAGTACCAGCGGCCTGGTCAGCAAGAACTTCGAAACCTTTGCCGGACAGGTAGTGCGTGAGTTTCACCTGGACCCGGCGCAGACCGATTTCATTGAAGTGCGTGGTGATGGTGAAGAGTGGCACTGGATTCGCTGGCATGCCCAGTGGGTGGGCTCCGCTCCGATGGAATGCCGCTCTGAAGAGGTGGTGGCGGTATCCAGTCGTCGTTACCTGGAGCAGGCGCTCGAGCAGCGTACTGAGGCCGCCTGACGGGCGGTCGGGGGCGTAATGAACCTGTAGGCAGCAAACGGGGGCAGGGATATCAGGCTCGTGCCTTGTTCGCGTGGCCATTCTCCAGCAGGTCCGCCAGGGCCTGCTCCAGGGTCGGGAAGCGAAAGCTGTAGCCGCTGTCCAGGGCGGTGCGCGGTTCCATCTTCTGGCTCGCCAGCAGCAATTCCTCGGCCATCTGGCCAAACATCAGCTTCAGCATCCACGCGGGCGTGCGCATCAGGCACGGCCGGTGTAGCTGCTTGGCCAGCAGGCGGGAGAAACTGTTGTTGGTAACTGCCTCGGGTGCGCAGGCATTGAATGGCTGGCACAGGTGGTGATCGATGGCGTGCAGCATCAGGCCGACGATGTCCTCCTCGTGAATCCAGCTCATCCAGTGCTCACCGGTACTCATCGGGCCGCCAAGACCAAGGCGAAATGCCGGCAGCATCTGCGGCAGGGCTCCACCACGGGTGGATAGCACAATGGAGGTGCGCATGGTGCCAACACAGATGCCGGCCTGCTGCAGGGGCAGGGTGGCCGCCTCCCAGTCACGGCAGAGCTGGGCCGCGAAGCCGCCACCGGGAGAGCTGCTCTCACGCAGGAGGTCGCCGCCGCGGTCGCCGTAGTAGCCCACCGCGGATCCCGACAGGACATAGGCCGGTCGCTGCGGTTGGGCCAGGGTCCACTCCACCAGTTTCTCGGTGGTCTCCACGCGGGAGCGGCGGATCTCGGCCTTGCGTTTGCTGGTCCAGCGGTGGCTGATGGGTTCCCCGGCCAGGTTGACGATGACGTCCACCGGGCCATTGACCTCGTGCAGCTCACGGCAGCCCTGCGCCGCCTCACCACACAGGTCGTGCACACGTTCCGGGCGCCGGCTCAACACGGTCAGAGAGTTTCCCCGGGCCAGCCAGTGCTGGCAGAACAGGCGGCCGATCAGCCCCGTGCCGCCAGTGATTAAACAGTGCATATTGCCAAGGGCGTCCTTGCCAGATCGTTTAAGTTGTTGATGTGACTGCATCATAGCAGGCCGCAAGGGCGGTGCAGGAGGTGGTACGAGGAAAGCTGCGTCTTGGCTCACCGGGGCGGGAGGACCGCCCCGCCAGCGGCTCGTCAGTCGGTTGCCTGGCCGGCGACAGCTGCCACTGCCGGCCCGCGACGGCGGATGCGCAGGGCGACGGCGGCGGCCAGCATCGGCAGCGCCAGTGCGAATACCAGGGAGATACCGGCCCACATAAACGGGGTGGAACCGCTCCTGCCGGTCACCTTCCCAATCATGTTGGCGCGCTGGAACTGCGGCAGCCGCTCCACGACCTGCCCCTGCGGGTCGACGATTGCGGTTACGCCGGTATTGGTGGCGCGCACCAGGTAGCGCCCGGTTTCCAGGGCGCGCATCTGCGCCATCTGCATATGCTGCAGCGGGCCGATGGAATCACCAAACCAGGCATCGTTGCTGATCGTGAGCAGGACCTGGGAGGTCTGTGCGGACCCGGCCACAAGTGTGGGATAGACAATCTCGTAGCAGATCAGCGGGGCCCAGGTGAGGCCGCCGGCAGCCAGGGGGGGCTGTTCGTCCGGTCCCGGGCGGATAAATGAAGTCGGCAGGTCAAAGAACTCGATAGTGCCCCGGATCCACTCCTCCAGCGGTACATATTCGCCGAAAGGCACCAGGTGGCGCTTGTGGTAGACGTGGGGGCTGCCGCCGAAGACCGCAGCAGAGTTGTGCACCACACGCAGCCCGTTATCGACCCGGTCGTAGAGCACGCCGGTGATCAGGTCGATCTTCGTTTCCTCGGCATTGCGTTGCAGCGTCGACATCAGGTTGGGGGCCTGGCTGTAGAGCAGTGGCAGGGCTGCCTCGGGCCATATGATCACCTCTGCACCGCTCTCGCCGAGTGCCCGGCTGCCGCTCTGGTAGCGATTGATGGTTTCAGCGCGAAACTCCGGCAGCCACTTCTTCTCCTGCGGGATATTAGCCTGCACCAGGCCCACGGTCACCGGTTCTCCGGTGGCGCGGGTCCACTCCACCTGCTCGAGCAGGGCACCGGCGGGCCACGGCAGCAGGGCCGCTACCAACAGGCCTACGCGTGTGCGCCGGGCCAGGGGCAGGGGGCGCCCCGCCACCAGCAGGGCCATGACAGCGGCGGTCAGCGCCAGCAGCAGGCCGATACCGAAGACGCTGAGCAGTGGTGCCCAGCCCGCCATCCAGGTACCGGTGTGCGCGTAGCCGGCATAGAGCCAGGGAAACCCGGTAAACAGCCAGCTGCGCAGCCATTCGCCGATAAACCACAGTGCGGGAAATGCCAGCGCAAATGGCAGGGCGCGGTCGGTAAAGCGACCGAGGAAATAGAAGGGCGCGGCCAGCATGGCCGCCAGGATCACCACAAAGCCGCCGGTCAGGAGCAGGCCCAGTGGCATGGAGGAGCCACCGAACTGGGTGATCGAGACATAAACCCAGGAACCGCCACTGCCGAATAGCCCCAGGCCGAACCAGAACGCCAGCCAGGCGCTGCTGCGCCCGCGCAGCTGCAGCCCCCCGCTGCGATGCAAAACCAGTCCGGCGAAGGCTGCCAGTGACAACAGGCCACACACCCAGAGATTGAACGGGGCGAAGGACAGTGTCATGAGCGCGCCCGCAGCGGCACTGGCAAGGGGGTAGATGAGTCTGCGCATGGGTTTTCGGTTCACTACAGGCGGCGCGGGGTTATTCCGCGTCGGTGGCCGGCGACTGCTGGCGGCTGAGCCGTAGCAGGTGCACCTGGCGGTTGTCCGCATAGAGTACCCGGAAGCGGAACTCGCCCAGCTGGGTGATCTCGTCGCGTCCTGGCAGGTGGCCGAAAGACTGCATCACCAGGCCGCCCACGGTATCGAACTCCTCGTCACTGAGCTCGCTGTCGAAGTACTCGTTGAAATCCTCGATCGGGGTGAGCGCCTTGACGATAAAGTCGTTGTCGCCCACCTTGCGGATAAAGCTGTCTTCCTCTTCCTCGTCGGTCTCGTCCTCGATCTCGCCGACGATTTCCTCGAGGATATCCTCAATGGTGACCACGCCGGATACACCGCCGTACTCATCGATCACCACAGCCATATGGTACCGGTTTTCTCGGAACTCACGCAGCAGGATATTCAGGCGCTTGCTCTCGGGAATGATATTGGCGGGGCGGATGATTTCCTCGAGGCTGAACTTCTCCAGCCCTTTGAGTACCAGCGGCAAGAGGTCCTTGGCCAGCAGGATGCCACGGATATCGTCCACGCTCTCGCCGATCACGGGGAAGCGTGAGTGCCCGGACTCAATGATCTTGGGCAGGAACTCCTCGGGGGAATCCTGCAGGCTGACCACAACCATCTGTGAGCGCGGAATCATGACCTCGCGCACCTGCTGGCTGGATACGTCCAGGGCGCCCTCGATAATCGATAGGGCCTCGGCGTCTACCAGCTTGTTTTCTGCTGCATCCTTGATGATATCCAGCAGTTCGTCGCGCGATTTTGGTTCGGCGGAAAACGCGCCAAACAGCTTTTCCAGCCAGTTTTTCTCCCCGGAACGGGGCTTGCTGGAGGATTGGCTACTTGGGGGTTCGTCAGTGGTCATGGATGTGGCCATGCTCCGTCTTTCTCTCTCTATACCTGTACATTAGTCGTACATCAGGGCCGCTACCGCAACTGCTGCGGGCGGCGTGAATGATCCGTCATCACTCCGGATGGCCCTGCGGGCGCCGGGTGTCCAGCCCCTGCGGGGGGCGGTACGGGTCCGGGAAACCCAGCTCCCCGAGCAGGCGGGTCTCCAGGGTCTCCATGATTTCTGCCTCGGCATCGTCAATATGATCGTAACCGAGCAGGTGCAGTGTGCCATGGACCACCATGTGTGCCCAGTGCGCAGGCAGGGCTTTGTGCTGCTGTTCCGCCTCCGCGGCAACCACCGGGGCACAGATTACCAGGTCCCCGAGCAGGGGCACGGCGATGTCTGCCGGCAGGTCCGCCGGGAATGAGAGTACGTTGGTGGGCTTGTCCTTGCCGCGGTATTGCCGGTTAAGCTCGCGGCTTTCCGCCTCATCGACGATGCGCACGCTCAGCTCTGCCTCATCGCGGTGGTCCCGCAGGGCGGTTGACGCCCACTCGGCGATCTGGCCATCAGAGGGGAGGTCGGTGCAGCGGCTGGGCCGCTGCACGTCCAGGTGGAGGTCAGTCATGGGGGTTGGGCATCACCGGGTCAGGCCGCGTTCTCGTCGGGTTTCCCCGCGAGGGCGTCACGCTCCGCCTCATGGGCGTCGTAAGCCTCCACAATACGCTGGACCAGCGGGTGGCGTACCACGTCCTTGGCTCCGAAATGGGTAAAGCTGATGCCGTTCACCTTGCCCAGGACCTCAATCGCATGGCGCAGGCCGGAGGCCTGTCCGCGGGGCAGGTCGATCTGGCTGGGGTCACCGGTAATCACGGCGGTGGAGCCGAAGCCGATCCGGGTCAGGAACATTTTCATCTGTTCGCGGGTGGTGTTCTGGCTCTCGTCCAGGATCACGAAGGCGTTGTTGAGGGTGCGGCCACGCATGTAGGCCAGCGGGGCCACCTCGATCACATTGCGCTCGATCAGCTTGCCCACGGTCTCGAAGCCCAGCATTTCAAACAGGGCGTCGTACAGCGGTCGCAGGTAGGGATCCACTTTCTGGCTCAGGTCGCCGGGCAGGAAGCCCAGCTTTTCGCCGGCCTCGACTGCCGGGCGCACCAGCAGGATCCGCTCCACCTCGTCCTTCAGCAGCGCTTCCACAGCGCAGGCGACGGCCAGGTAGGTCTTGCCGGTGCCAGCGGGGCCGATGCCGAAGTTGATATCGTTGGTCTGCACCGCGCGCACGTAGCGTCGCTGGTTCAGGCCCCGCGGGCGCACGGAGCATTTCTTGGTGCGGATCAGCACCACCGGCTCGGATTCCTCCGCGCTGCCTTCGCTGTCCCCTGTGCTCTTGTTCTGGAGCTCTTCCACGCCTGATTGCTGCAGGGCGAGGTGGATCTCCTCAGGCGTCAGGTGATCGTGGCTGCCGGTTTCGCGGTAGAGGAAGCTGAGCAGTTCCCCGGCGGCACGCGCCGACTCTGGTTCACCGTAAAACGCGAACTCGTTGCCGCGATTGCGGATCTCGATATCCAGTCGCTGTTCTATCTGGCGCAAGTGTTGGTCGAATTGGCCACAGAGGTTGGCCAGGCGGCGGGCGTCGTTGGGCTCAAGGGTGATGCTGTGAGCGAGGGTATGTGTTTCCAAATTGGTTTCCGTGCACCTATATCCGGGATTTCATTGCTAGGGTATACCCATTTTCCCTGTAGGGGAAAGGGCGGGCTGTGACGAATCGGTTCTAAGCTTATAAGGCCTTTATACCAGGCTGGTATTACAGAACCGGGACGCCGTCCTCTGCCTGCCGCCAGCCTGGATGGGGTGCCGCTAGAACAGCGGCCCCTCCAGTTCCGAGGTCACCAGCGTGCCGCGCAGCGAGTTTGGCAATGCTTCCTCGATCACCACATCGGCGAACTTGCCGATCAGGGCCATATCGTCGGCACGGAAATTGACTACGCGGTTGTTTTCGGTCCGGCCCTGCAGCTGGCCCGGGTCCTTCCTGGAGACGCCGGTTACCAGCACCCGCTCGGTGTTGCCCACCATGCGGCGGGCAATCTCCGCCGCCTGCTGGTTGATACGGTGCTGCAGCAGCTGCAGGCGCTGCTTTTTCACTGCTTCGGGGGTGTCGTCCGGCAGGTCGGCGGCCGGGGTGCCCGGGCGCGCCGAGTAAATAAAGCTGAAGGAAATGTCAAAACCCACGTCCTGGATCAGCTTCATGGTGGCCTCGAAATCCTGCTCGGTCTCCCCCGGGAAGCCGATAATAAAGTCGGAAGACAGGCAGATTTCCGGGCGGATCTTCTTCAGTCGACGGATCTTGGATTTGTACTCCAGCGCCGTATGGCCTCGCTTCATCGCCATCAGGATACGGTCGGAGCCGCTCTGGACCGGCAGATGCAGGTGGTTTACCAGCTCCGGAACTTCGGCGTAGACATCGATCAGTGCGTCGGAAAACTCTACCGGGTGGGAGGTGGTGTAACGGATACGGTCGATCCCGTCGATGGCCGCCACGTAGGTGATCAGTTCGGCAAAATCCACCACCTGGCCGTCGTCACCGGTGGCCCGGTAAGCGTTCACATTCTGGCCCAGCAGGTTGACCTCGCGCACACCCTGGTCCGCCAGGTGCGCCACTTCCTCCAGCACGTCTGCCACCGGGCGGCTGACCTCCTCGCCACGGGTGTAAGGCACGACACAGAAGGTGCAGTACTTGGAGCAGCCCTCCATGATGGAGACAAAGGCGGTGGCGCCGTCGGCCTCAGGCTGGGGCAGGCGGTCGAACTTCTCGATTTCCGGGAAAGTGACATCCACCACTACAGCACCGTTTTTCTGTTCCCGGGTCTCCATCATGTCCGGCAGGCGGTGCAGGGTCTGCGGACCAAAAATCAGGTCCACGTAGGGTGCGCGTTTGGAGATGGCCTCGCCCTCCTGGCTCGCCACGCATCCGCCGACGCCGATGATCAGCTCGGGATTCTTTTCCTTCAGGTGCTTCCAGCGCCCCAGCTGGTGGAACAGTTTTTCCTGGGCCTTCTCGCGGATAGAACAGGTGTTCACCAGCAGGACATCCGCATCCTCCGGGTCATCCGTCGGCACCATGGCGTGCGACTCCCCGAGCAGGTCACGCATGCGCGCCGAGTCGTACTCGTTCATCTGGCAGCCGTGGGTCTTGATATAGAGCTTTTTCACTTTTGCCTGGGGCGTGGTTTCGGACATAACTGGCCTGGTTAAAAACTGTGCAATCCAAAGGGGCGGGCATTATAGCGACCCGCGCCGGCACTGCATAGATGGCGGGGCAGCTACTATATGTGGGACTGCGGTCCTGTGCTATTCTTGCGCGCTTTTTCCGGGATGGTCCAGGCGCAGGGGAAGCAATGCTTCGCGCTGGGGCCATCCACCAGCCATGGATGGCTGGGCCCGAGACTGGCCGAATGTCCGCTAGTCGCGCCAGGGACGGTGAGTGAGCACTGCGGGGAGATCCCCGTACCAAAAGCAGAATCCGCGAGGGACAACCTCCATCCTGGGAACTCTATGGCGAATCCGATCTACAAAGTCATCTTTCACAACCAGAACCAGGTGTATGAACTCTACGCCCGGGCCATCTACCAGAGCGATATGTACGGCTTTATCGAGGTAGAGGAATTTGTTTTCGGCGAAAAGTCGCAGTTGGTAGTGGATCCCAGTGAGGAGAAGCTCAAGACCGAGTTCGCCTCGGTGACCCGTTCCTACATCCCCATGCACAGCATCGTGCGCATCGACGAGGTGGAGAAAGAGGGCACCGGCAAGATTGTCGAGGTCAAGGGTGACAAGGTCGCCAAGTTCCCCTTCCCGAGTCCCATGCAGCCGCCGCAAGACGGCGAGTGAACTCCGGCGGCACCGGTGTGCCGCCCCGCAGCTTCCCGTTTCCCCCATGCCCCGTTTCCATTCAGGCCTTATACCGCTCTCCCCGTCAGCGATGGGCAACCGGTCGTCGCGCCCCGGCGGCCGAATCGACCCGGCGCCGCGAATCAGCACTATTCTTGAAGAATAAGGGATGCGTGTGTCGCTACCCTCCGGGTGCCGTTGCCAGTACCGGCACCGCAGTGGTCTGGCGCAGCGCGGATACCTAAATGTAAGGGATGTCTTTTAGGTGACGGATATGGCCTCAATACCTGCGACCAAGGCTGCCATCTCAACCCTCAAGATCGAGCAGCGCGTCGAGCGGGATGTCAAAGCCGGCATACCCGAATCGGACCGGAACAGTCACACCGAGAGCGAAGAAAGCCTGCGCTCCTATGTCACCAGTGAGATCATCGGCCGTGTCCACCGGGAGCGGCAGGCGGCACTGGACGAACAGGCCGAACGTCGCGGTGAGGCCAAAATCCGCCAGCACTACCAGGAACTGCGAAATACCGGCCGCACTATCCACCAGCGGCTGGCGAACCGCTTTGCCCTGCTGAGCCGGGAAATGGAAGGTGCCGCCGCGACGGTATCTTCGACACGCATGGACCTGGAGATATTCCGGCTCCGCAACGGACTGACCCGGGACGCGGAGTACCGCGAGTCGAGGATCCTGCATTTTTCCGTGATTTTCTTCGTGGTGATCCTCGAGACCGCCCTCAATTCCTTTTTCCTTTCGAAAGGCAGCGAGCTGGGACTGGTGGGGGGCTTCTTCCAGGCCTTTATCATTTCCCTGGTGAACCTGGGCCTTGCGGCGTTCCTGGCCTTCACGCTGCGCAACCTGTTTCACGTCAGTATCCTGAGGAAGAGCCTGTTCCTCTGCCTGTTCCTGGGCGCGGCAGCGCTGACCACCCTGTTTGTACTGGGAGTGGGCCACTACCGGGAGGCTCTCGAGGCCGACCCGTTTGCGGCCTCGGGCTTGGCAGTCGCCAGCCTGTCGGGCCAGCCGCTGGGCATCCGCGATTTCAATTCCTGGATCATGGTGATTGTCAGCGGTATGGCGGTAATGCTGCTGGCGGCCAAGTTCTTCCTGGTTGACGATCGGTATCCGGGCTATACGGCGGTGACCCGCCGGCACCGGGAGGCCCGCCGGCTCTGGCTGCAGCGCTGTGCCGATGCTTTCCGCGAGGTTGGCAGGGAGGCCGAGGAGACCCGGCGGGAAGTGTCCGGGAGAGAGCAGGAAATACGCTCGGAGTTTATCGATTTCAAGGCAAGTATCGAGCGCAGCGAGCATATCCGCCGGCAGTACGAGGAAGATATCGTCAAGGCCCAGGGGCTGCTCGACGAGCTGATCCGCCACTACCAGTCCCATGCCGAGCGCATCACCAACCGGCGCGCCGCCTATTTTGGCAAGCTGCTGCAGGTGGAGCTGGAAAAACTGCCAAAGCTGAATACCGCCGGGCTGGACCAGCACCGGGAGGACCTGTCCTGTTTCGAACGGGTCATTGCAGGCCTCGATGAGGAATATGCCGCGGCCATGGAAGCGATCAGCGAGAAACTCGAGAGCATCAATGGGCAGATCAATGCCGCCATCGAGCGGATAGAGCAGGACAAGGGACTGAGTGGGGTTTAATGAGGGAGATATTCAGTCGCCTGTCCGGCGATGACAGGAAAGGCCTGATGGTGGCGGCGCTCGGTGTCGTGATCCTGGCCGCACTTGCGGTAACCGTCGTGCGAGTGATCAATGCACCGGAGAATGACTACGACCGTAAAACGCTGTGTAATACGAGCCTGCCGCGCCCCCTGCACCATGTTTTTATCATTGATGTTTCTGACGCCCTGTCGGATTACCAGAAACACTTCCTCCGCACGCATATATCCGGTGTGCTGGAGCAGGCCGCGGTAAACGACCGCTTTACCCTCTTTGTCCTGGATGAGAAGTACCATGGACTCTCCGAGTCTGTAGTGGATATCTGCAAGCCCGAAACCGCCGACGCCGTCAGTGCACTGACCGCAAACCGCGCCTTTGTCGAGCGACTCTACCTGGAGCGCTTCGAGCAGCCACTGGACCGGGCTATCGCGGAGGTGGTTGCCGCCGGTGACCAGGAAGTGTCGCCGATTTACGAGGCGCTGTCGGATGTGGTGGCGCTGGATCGCCTGGATGGCCGGGCACAGGAGGTACACCTGACGATTGTCAGCGACATGATCCAGAACTCCAGGGCGGGGTCCGTGTTCAGCAGTGGCTCGGCTGCCATCGACAACCTGCCCCTGATCAACCTGAGGAGGGCGCGGACGACGGTGCTCTGGCTGGATCGGGAGAAATATCGCCAATACCAGACTACCGAACTCCAGCGCAGCTGGCAGGATTACCTGGCCAGTGTTTCCCGTTTTGAGCAGATAGAGCGGGTGCGCAACTAGGCCCTTGCCAGGCACAGGCGAGGCTGGCGCGAGCCCGCAGCTGTTACGCGCAACATAACCGTCAACAAATCGCCCCTGTAATGTAAAAAATATCCTGCAAGTTAGTGCAAACCGCTACTTGGGGCCTTGCAATGAGTAACCGCTACCGCGCACTGTGGATTTCCGATGTTCACCTGGGCAGCCGGGACAGTGAACCCCAGCGCCTGGCCGACTTCCTCGCCCAGCACCGCGCCGATACCGTCTACCTGGTGGGCGATATCTTCGATATGAAAGCACTTTCCCAGGGTAAGGGCAGCTGGTGCAAGGCTTCCACCCTGTTGCTGGGGATACTATCTGAAATCAGCAGCAGTACGCCCGAGGTAATCTATGTGCCGGGCAACCACGACGCCCCCATGCGGAGCTGGGCCGGCAAGCGCCTGGGTAATATCCGCATCGAGCGGGAGTGGGTGCACGAGGCCGCCAGTGGCAAGCGTTACTGGGTAACCCATGGCGACCAGTTCGAGCACCATATCAGCATCAATCCTGTCAGTTACCATATCGGTGACCAGAGCTATTACCTGATGTTGCGCTTCAATCGCTGGATCAATTACTGGCGCAGCCGTTTCGACCTGCCCTGGTGGTCGCTGGCCAATCACGTCAAGAACCGCGTAAACGCGGCACGGCGAATGATGAACCGGTTTGAACAGGTGGCTGTCCGTGAGACCGCCAGCCGCGGCTACGATGGCGTGATCTGCGGCCATATCCATCGTGGGGCGGTTCGCGATGACCGGGTTGGGGATAACCTAGTCACCTACGCGAATTGCGGTGACTGGGTCGACTCCATGAGTGCAGTCGTGGAGCAGCGTGATGGCAGCCTCGAATTGCTGCACTGGCGGCGCGCCCCGAAAATCGCCCATATCATGACCGAAGTGGTGGCGGCATGATCCAGCTGGACAGCCTGCTGGCCCGCAACCCATGGTTCAGTGCCGCGCCGCAAAAGCCCGCCCGACGGCTGGCTTCAGCCACGCTGAAGATAATATGCTGCGAACAGAAACTGCAGGAGTTTGGGCGCCTCTAC
The DNA here is from genome assembly GCF_021290385.1 of Microbulbifer sp. YPW16. Lineage (GTDB taxonomy): Bacteria > Pseudomonadota > Gammaproteobacteria > Pseudomonadales > Cellvibrionaceae > Microbulbifer > Microbulbifer zhoushanensis. Next base: position 1,245,587 of record NZ_CP089928.1, on the reverse strand, counting down.
CCCCACCTGGGCGGCCTGGACTTTATCCGGCAGGTGTTCGCCCACTTCAATTTCCACTATGACCTGTATCCCGGCGAGCTGGAGCGGATCCCCAGGGACGGCCCCCTGGTGATTGTATCCAACCACCCGCTGGGGAGCCTCGATGGCCTGGCTCTGATCGACATGGTGGCGCGAGTGCGTGGCGATGTGCGGGCGGTGGCCAGCCAGTTGCTGTGGAACATCGAGCCCTTGCGCCCATACCTGTTGCCGGTCGACAATTTCAACGGGCGTACCCGGCGGGCAGACGTGGAGGGGATTCACCGGCATCTTCACCGGGGTGGTGCGGTTATTGTTTTTCCCGCCGGCGAAGTCTCGCGCCTGACCCCGAAGGGCGTGCGTGACGGTCGCTGGAATCCGGGGTTTGTCCGCTTTGCCGCCAGGGCCGGGGCGCCGATCCTGCCGGTGCAGGTGCGTGGCCGCAACTCCCTGTGGTTCTACGGCCTGTCGATGGTCAACAAACCACTATCGACCCTGTGGCTGATCCGCGAAATGTTCAAACAGGCCAGCCGCAGTATCGACATCCGTATCGGCAGCCCGGTGGAGGCGGATTATTTTCGCCAGTGGCCGCTCACGCCCCCTACCCAGGCGCGCCTGTGGCGAAAGCATGTCTACCAGCTGAGTCATTCCCCGCGCCCTCTGGGGCCCGAGCCGGTTGCCGCACCGGAAGCAGCTGGAAAAGTGGCCGCGGTCATCCGCCAGTGTGAAGCGCTGGTGGAGCAGGGCGGCTTTACGGTCCGGTTGTACCGCCAGCAGCCAGACTGCCCGGTAATGCGGGAGCTGTCTCGCTGCCGCGAGGTGTCATTCCGGGCTGTGGGGGAGGGCACTGGCCTGAGCCGCGACTGGGATGCCTTTGACGCGCACTACGATCACCTGCTGCTGTGGGATGAAGACGCCCGGCAGATTGCCGGCGCCTACCGGCTTGCCAGCACCGACAGCTTGCAGCCGGAGCAGGTTTACAGCAGCACCCTGTTCAATTATCCGCGCCCGCCGCAGGAGTGCCTGCCCGGCTCGGCGGAGCTGGGCCGCAGTTTCCTGTTGCCGGACTACTGGCGTGGCCGCGGCCTGGACCTGCTCTGGTGCGGTATTGGCCAGTGGATTGCCAGGAATGATGTGCGTTACCTGTTTGGCCCGGTATCAATGCCGGGCACATTCACGGTGCGGGCCAAGTCCGCGATCGTGCGTTATTTCCTGCACCACTTCTCCACCGACAACCCGCTCGGCGATGCGCGCCTGCCGTTCGAGGAGGTCCGGCAGGACCTGCCACCCCTGGTGGGCAGTGCCGGAGAGGATATGCTGCAGCTCAAGCAGGTCCTGAAGCAGGAGGGTGTTTTGCTGCCGCCGTTGTTCAAGAAATACACTGCGGTGACCACTCCCGGGGGGACCAGTTTCCACGCCTTCAATGTGGATCCGGATTTCTGTGATTCGGTGGACGGGCTGGTGGTGGTGGACCTGCAGAAAATGGACCCGAAATTTTCCCGCAGGTACCTGGCCGGCTGACAGCGGCTTCATTGCCCGGGTCACCGATATCCGGCAGAACCAGCAAAACAAAAAGGGGCGCCGCTGCGCCCCTTCTTGATTGGCCGGGTGTCGTTCCGGTGGCGGAAGGGTCAGGCCTGCTGCAACTGCACCCGTACGCTGGCCAGCTTGATGCACAGCACCAGTACCGACATGGCGGTATCCAGTTCCTCCAGTGGCGGGAAGCTCGGGGCGATACGGATATTGCGGTTCTGCGGGTCCTTGCCATAGGGGAAGGTGGCACCGGCCGGGGTGAGCTTTACCCCGGCCTCGGCGGCCAGCTTCACTACCTCAGTGGCACAGCCGGGACGCGTGTCGAAGGAAACAAAGTAACCGCCGTGGGGTGTTTCCCACTCGTCCAGGTCGGAGTCGCCAAAGGCGTCCTGCAGGTGCTTCAGCACACACTCGAACTTGGGTTTGAGGATATTGGCATGCTGCTGCATATGCTCTTTTAGCAGGGTGAACTCAGGAAAGAGACGTGAGTGGCGCAGCTGGTTTACCTTGTCCGGGCCGATCGTCATGGCCTGCATCTGCTGCTTGAGCGAATCCAGGTTCGCCGGGCTGGCGCTGACAAAGGCGACGCCGGCGCCGGCGTGGGTGACCTTGGAGGTTGAGGCAAACTGGAGCACGGAGTCGGCGGTGTCATTTTCGATCGTCGCCGAGCGGATGCTGGGGAGGTTGATATGCTGGTCCAGGTCGTGGATGGCATAGGCGTTATCCCAGAATATCCGGAATCCCGGATTGGCTACCTGCCCGAGTTGGGCCAGGCGGTTGACCGTATCCTGGTCGTAGGTGACGCCGGTGGGATTGGAGAACTTGGGCACGCACCAGATACCGATAATGTCCTGGTCCTCGCGCACCAGTTTTTCCGCCGCATCCATATCCGGGCCGGTCGCTGTCATCGGCACGTTCACCATGCCGATGCCCAGCTGCTCACAGATGGTGAAGTGGCGGTCATAGCCGGGGACCGGGCAGAGGAACTTGGGTGCCTGCAGTTCGCGCCAGGGCGTGGTGCCGGCAAAACCGAACAGGTAGCCGGTAAGCACTGCGTGGTACATGAGGGTTAGCGAGCTGTTGCCCCCGGCGAGAACTTCTTCAGTGGGCACCTGGAGGATGTCTGCCCCCAGGGCGCGGGTGCAGGGCAATCCCTCCAGGCCACCGTAATTGCGGGTATCGATGCCGTCCGGCGAGCGGTAATCGCCATTCAGGATACCGTCCAGCTTGTCGGAGAGGTGCAGCTGATCCGCGGATGGCTTGCCCCGGGTCAGGTCCAGGTTGAGTTCGTGTTGGCAGATACGCCGGTACTGCGCCTCCAGTTCCTGTTCCCATTCCAGTAACTGGTCGCGTCTGGCGGAGTCGATACGCACGTTCATCCCTCGTATAGCTGATAACTGAGGTGGCGAGCTTAGCAGGCCGGCGCCGTCGCCGTCAGCAACTATTGATGGCGCGGCGTTCGTTACAGTAGTAATTATTGCGCGCTGAGCGTGCGAAAGTCCCGGGCGTATTCCCGCAATGTGCGGGTCAGGTGATTGCGCTGCCGGTCAGTGATGGTGGCGAAGATCTTTTCTCCCAGTTGCCGCGCCCGGCGCTGGCGTTCCTCCTGCAGCTGGCGGTACTCCGCGGACCAGAGTTGCTGGGGGTTGTCGATCAGGTCCCGCAGTTTCTCCTGGTAACCTTCGGGGCGACGCCATAGGAGGTCGAGAAAGGCTGCCTGCCACTTCTGTCGCTGCTGGTCCCGGAGCAGGGGGTTATAGGCCACCTGGTGCACCCAGGCAGAGATCAGTTGTTCCTGTTCATCATTCAGGGAGCCCAGCCAGCGCTCACTCTGCTTGCGAATGCGTTTCCTGCGCTTCTGTTCGATTTTTTCCGGGGACTTCTGCCACTTCTCCAGGCTCTCCTCACGTTTCTCGCGCATTTCCTGCGCCAGTTCGCGCACCTGGTCCCGGGTGAGAGTGGCGCTGAGCGGCAGGAGCAGGTCGTAGAGCTGGGCGCTGGAGGTCTCCCAGAATTCCTCGAGTTGTGCCTCTACCGCTGGCAGGTCTTCGGGGCCGAAGTCGCGTGAATCGACTCGTGCTGCCAGTTCTTCCAGGGAATCTGCATAGCGGGGGAGCTGGGTGCGCCGGTGCCAGATGTGAAACTGGTCCAGTGACTGTCGCAGCATCAGCTCCTGCCGGTCATTGAAATCCACATAGTCGTCAATCTGCCAGCGCATCCAGCGGTCGAGCTGGTTGTACGCAAACTGGATGCTGGAACAGCTGGCCAGCAGCAACAGGCAGCTAATCAGCAGTGTCCGGCGCCATCGCCGGCCACCACCGGTACCTCGTCCTGCCTGGAAAAGTCGGTAGCCATCGACACCGTACATTGTTCACGCCTTCTGCTGTTATCCCCGGTGAGCCATTGCCCGCGCACGCATAGGTCCCACTGGTAAGTCTACTCAATCCAGGGCAAGACGGACGCTGGCAGACCTGCTGCCTGCGTATGCTGGATAGCATTGGACAGAAACGCGGCCCATCGATTCACATACGTGCGGTAAAGTGGCGTGGATTGGCAGGTAATCGAGGCCGGGCCGCTAGCGGATCCAGACCTCGACGCGGCTGTTCTTGAATGGCGCCTGGCCGGCATTGGCTGCGAGGGGGGCGAAGGCACCCAGTGCCATTACATTGATATTGCTGATGCTGTGCTCCCGCAACAGCGCCCCGCGGACTTTCAGTGCGCGGAAGCGGGAGATGAGGTCGGTAATATTGCTGTTGGAACCATGGTCAGAGAACCCCACCAGGGTCAGTTCCAGCTCCCGCTCGGCCTGTTGCAGGTAGTCTTCCAGTCGTCGCAGGTCCTTGAGGGCGCGGTTGTCCAGTTCGGCACTGCCGTCGGCAAACCGGAACGAGATACTGAGGCGCTGTGCTTCACGCATCAGTGCCTGGTAGTCGCCGGGTGCGTTCGGGTAGGGCGTTATTTCCAGGGCGACCGGTGACAGGTTGATGAAGCCGGTGTCCGCGACCAGTGCCTGGCCGGCGGCCGACTCAACATAACGCAGGAAATCCTCCACTTGCGGGTGGTACTGGGCCGGATTGCGGTACAGGTAGAGGCGTCGGGTCAGGGGAAAGTCTTCTGTGGCGACAATGCCCCGGTCTGGCACTACCGCAGCCAGTTGTCCCGCCTTGATGGCAACCTTCTTGACGCCTGTGGCATCCGCGAATGGTAGATAGCCAATCGCGCCGGGCCTGGACATCACCAGTTCACGGGTCTCGGCATTGCCGGAGACCTCGTAGACATGGGGCTCTGCCTGTCGGCTGCCGCCAAAGATTTCACTGTCGAAAGTGGCGCGGGTACCGGATTCGATATCCCGGTGCAGCGGGTATACAGGCTGGTCTGCGCCGCCTAGTTCGCGCCAGTTGCGGATCTCGCCGCGATAGATGCGCTGCAACTGTTCGATGGTGAGCTGCTGTACCGGGTTCATCGGGTGCACGGAAACCACCAGGGCGTCGAGGCCAATGACATGTTCCGCCGCAACCCCGGTCATATCGCCAAAACGTGCCAGCCGGTTAATTTCCGCCGGCTTTATTCTCCGCGAGGCCATACCGATGTCTGCGCTTCCCGTGTCGAGGGCCTTGAAGCCGGTGCTGGATCCCCGCGCGATGATCGGTACTTGCACACGGCGGCCCGAGAGCTCGGCGGTTATCCAGTGTTGCTCGCCGGCACTGCGCTGGTCGATGCGCCTGCCACCCAGGCTTTCCAGGTAACCGCGGACCAGGGCGGGGCCCAGTTCGGCACCGATGGTATTGGAACCGGTAAGCCTGAACAGGGTCTGTGTCTCCAGGGCGGTGACGGGCAGTGCCACCAGAACCATTAGCAACGCTACACCCAGCTGCGTGAAAGCCCCCATTGATAAATCCCCTCTATCCTGCTTTATGCTTCAAGGCGCCTCCCTGTCCGACCGCCTGCCAGCGGGGAAAGCGGACGCTGTTATCGCAGAAAAGTGTGACAGGGTCGTTGCGGGAAGGAGGCGGTTTGTCACGTGCGTGGCACAGGGAGGTTACGCGGGGTGAAGTTTGCCGCCCGAGAGCGGAATTTTTCCCAAAAAGGGGATGACAACGCTGTCATGCGTCCTGTAGTATGGTTTTTATCGTATGGCACCGGCGCCCCGTGCGCCGCTCCTGCCTCCCGGGGGATTTGGGAACGGGTAGGGGAAGAGATACATAACAAAAGAAATTCTTAGAGGCCGATTGAGATGGTTGCTTCGAGAGATAGGGAACTCCTTTATATAGGTATCGATGGCGGTGGCAGCAAATGCCGCGCTTCAGTCGTCGACAGCGATAACCGTGTACTGGGTACAGGAGTCGCAGGTCCCGCCAATCCCCTGCATGGTTACGCACAGACGATAGATTCTGTGGTGCGGTCCGCCTCCCTCGCCCTGGCAGATGCCGGCCTGTCCGCAGACCTGTTGGGTGAGCTGGTGGCCGGTGTAGGGCTCGCCGGGGTCAATATGCCCAGTCTCTACAACAAAATGGCCTCCTGGTCACACCCCTTCCGCAAAATGTACCTCACCACCGACCAGCATTCGGCATGCCTGGGTGCCCATCGTGGCGGCGAGGGCGCAGTGATTATCGCCGGTACCGGATCCTGTGGTTATGCCTGGGTCGGCGGGCGCGCGGAAGTCCTGGGTGGTCACGGTTTCCCCCACGGAGACAAGGGCAGTGGTGCCTGGATGGGCATGGAAGCGGTGAAGTACCTGTTCCTCGCCCTCGATGGCCTGGCGGAGGACTCGCAGCTGAAAGACGAGCTGCTGCGCGTCCTGGAGAGCAGTGACGCCAACGACGTGTTCGAAAAAATTGGAGGCAAGTCCTCCAGTCACTACGCTCGTCTGGCAGTGCAGGTGGTTGAGTGTGCGGAAGCCGGTGATCCGGTAGCCTCCGCGATCATGCGTGATGGTGCGTCCTATATCAGTGACCTTGCAGACAAGTTGCTGGAATTCAATGCGCCGCGCCTGTCGATTATTGGCGGCCTGGCGCCGCGCCTGCGGCCCTGGCTGGCGCCACACGTGGTCGAGCGACTGGCGGATCCGCTGGACCCGCCGGAAATCGGATGCGTGCACTTCGCGCAGCAGTCGATGGCAACGGAAATCAGTGCCGGGGAGACGGCCACAGAAGCTGAGGGCAAGGCCCTGTTCGGTTAACAAGCAGAGAAGCTCGAGAATATTATGACTGCAGGAAATCCCGCCGAGGCAACACAGGTAGGTAGCACCATGGTCAAGACGGTTATGGAGATGGAGGCCCGCGAGGCGCCGGACAGGATCGCCGAACAGCTACAGGCCAACGCCGGCGTCATGGCAGAGCTCGGTGAGCGGCTGCGGCGCCAGCCACCGCGCTTCGTAATGATCGTCGGGCGCGGCTCATCGGATCACGCCGGGGTGTTCGCCAAGTACCTGATAGAAATCGAGACCGGTGTTCCCACCTTTGCCGCGGCCCCGTCTGTTTCCAGTGTGTACGGCCGCAAGCTGAAGCTCGAGGACGCGCTGGTGCTGGTAATTTCCCAGTCCGGCCGCAGCCCGGACATCCTGGCGCAGGCGCGCATGGCGAAGGAGGCAGGTGCCTACACCGTGGCACTGGTAAATGATGAATCGGCCCCGATCAAGGATATCGCCGACCTGACAGTACCGCTCAAGGCTGGCCCGGAAAAGGCGGTGGCCGCCACCAAGAGTTACCTGGCGACGCTCTCGGCGGTGCTGCAGCTGGTGGCCAACTGGACCGAGAGCGACGACTTGCTGGCCGGGGTGGACGCATTGCCGCAGGTCCTGCGCGACGCTGTCGACGCGGAGACCCAGCTGCGCCCGGAGGACCTGGCCGCGGTGAAAAACCTGGTGGTGCTGGGGCGCGGCCCCGGTTACGGCATTACCCGTGAACTTGCTCTGAAGTTGAAGGAGGTCTGCAACATTCACGCGGAATCCTTCTCCAGTGCGGAGTTCCTGCACGGGCCGGTCACCCTGGTGGAGCAGAAGCTCACCGTGATCAACGTACCGATCGAGGACGAGTCCTTCCAGGCACACAGCGAACAGATTGCCGATATCATCCGCCGTGGCGGCACCCTGATCAACCTGCATGTGCCAAGCCAGGGCGTACACCCGCGCGTCGCGCCCCTGGCCCTGCTGCAGCGTTTCTATATCGATGTGGCTCATGTGGCGGTCAGTCGCGGGATCAACCCGGACGAACCTGCCGGCCTCAAGAAAGTCACCCAGACGGTCTGATGACAGGGCGCTGTAAGCGGATTTGGAGATACTCGTGAGCCAGGTGTTGGTAGCCGAACAGTTATTCGACGGCGAGCAGTTACATCGGGATGTAGCCCTGCAGGTTGATGGCGAAGGCCGGATTTCCAGTGTGGGAGGCCCTGCGCCGGAGGGGGCACAGCGGCTGAGGGGCCTGCTGGCCCCGGGCCTGGTTGATGTCCAGGTCAACGGTGGCGGCGGTGCACTGTTTAACAATGAGCCTACCGTGGAATCACTGGTCAGAATGAGTCGCGCCCATGCGCGTTATGGCACCACCGGTTTTATGCCCACGCTGATCACGGATGAAATCGAGGTGATGCAGCGGGCGGCGGACGCCGTAAGTGCTGCACTGCGAGAGGGCGTGCCGGGCGTGCTGGGTGTGCATTTCGAGGGGCCCCACCTGAGTGCGCCCAAGAAGGGTACCCATGAAGAGCGTTTCATCCGGCCGCTGACCGACGGGGAGCTGGCCATCTACGCCCGTGACGACCTGGGGATCAAGATGGTCACCCTGGCCCCTGAAAATGTTGCGCCGGGAGATATCAGTAAGCTGGTGGACCTTGGAGTGAGAGTCTGCCTTGGCCACTCTAACGCCGATGGCGCTACCGCCGCTGCGGCACTGGAGGCCGGGGCCACCGGCTTTACCCACCTGTACAACGCCATGTCGCCGCTGCACTCGCGCGAGCCGGGCATGGTGGGTACGGCCCTGATCAGCGACGACGCCTGGTGTGGCCTGATTGCGGATGGCCACCACGTGAGCCCTGAAGCCATGATCCTGGCGCTGAAGGCCAAGCCGCGGGGCAAGGTCATGCTGGTCACCGATGCCATGTCCCTGGTGGGCAGCGAGGAGACGAGCTTCCCGCTGTTCGATCGCACGGTGGTGCGGCAGGGCGACCGCCTGACCTCCACCACCGGAGAGCTGGCGGGATCACACCTGGATATGATCAGCGCGGTGCGCAATATCCGCGACTGGTGCGGTGTCGAGTTGATTGAGGCGCTGAGGATGGCCTCGCTGTACCCGTCACAGTTTCTCGGTTTTGCGGGCGGGAAGATTGCGGCAGGTGTGCGTGCAGACCTGATTTTGTTGAATGGCGATCAGCGGGTCACGAAAACCTGGATTGCCGGACAGGAAGTTTTTTCCGCCCAGTAAACAGACTTGAAATTATAACGATAAAAGGTGCTCCCTATGGAAACTGCAGTTCTGAGCCAGAACGAATCCCGCAGCAGCCTGTTGCCCATGGCAATCATTGGCATGCTGTTTTTTATTTTTGGTTTTGTGACCTGGCTGAATGGTTCACTGATCCCGTTTCTCAAGGTGTTGTGCGACCTGAATGAGTTCCAGGCGCTGTTCGTTACCTTCGCCTTTTATATTGCCTACACCGTCATGGCCCTGCCGATGTCCTATATCCTGCGCCGGACGGGCTATCGCGACGGCATGGCTATCGGCCTCGCGATCATGGGCGTGGCCGCACTGGTTTTTATCCCCGCGGCGCAGACGGGTAGCTATCCGGTATTCCTGCTGGCCCTGTTCGGCCTGGGTGCGGGCCTGACCATCCTGCAGACCGCCTCCAATCCCTATGTGGTCAAGGTGGGTCCGGCGGAGAGCGCTGCCACGCGCATCGCGGTAATGGGCATCATCAATAAGGGCGCCGGTGTCCTGGCGCCGATCGTGTTCACGGCGCTGGTGCTCTCGGGTCTCGCCGATTTCAATACCGAGGCGATCTCCAGGCTCGGTGAAGCGGAGCGCGCGGCACGGCTGGAAGAGGTTTCCAACCGCCTCATCATGCCTTATGTCTATATGGCGGCATTGCTGTTCATGCTGGTGGCACTGGTGAAGCTGTCCGGACTGCCTGATATCGACGAAGAGGAGAGCGAGGACAGCGAGACGAAATCCGGCATCCTGCAGTTTCCCCAGGTAGTGCTCGGGGCGCTGGCGCTGTTCACCTACGTGGGGGTGGAAGTGATTGCCGGCGACACCATTGGCCTTTACGGCGAGCGCCTGGGCCTGGCCAATTATGCCTCGCTGACTTCCTACACCATGGTGTTTATGGTGATCGGCTACCTGGTTGGGGTGGTCGGTATCCCGCGCTATATCAGCCAGCAACAGGCGCTGCTGGGCTCGGCCGTTGCCGGTAGCCTGTGTGTTATGGGGGTATTGTTCGGTTCATCCGAGAGCACGGCGATTGCCAGTATCCTGTGGGGCTGGTCGGGTATCCCGGTGGTGCCGGACACCGTGACCTTTGTCGCCCTGATGGGTCTGGCGCATGCCCTCTGCTGGCCCGCAATCTGGCCGCTGGCGCTGGAAGGCCTGGGCCGCTTTACCGCCCAGGGCTCAGCGCTGCTGATCATGGGGATCGCCGGTGGTGCGATTATCCCGCTGGTGTTCGGCAAGATGGCGCACTTTGCAGACAATACCCAGGTGGGCTACTGGGTGGCACTACCCTGTTACCTGTTTATCCTTTTCTATGCCCTCAAGGGGCACAAGATGCGCAGCTGGAGCTGACCCGCGTCAATCAGTTTTGTTTTCTCATCGTTGTAACCTTTGGTTCTCGTGACTTCGCCCTCCACTGGAGGGCTTTTTTATGCGTGGGGAATCGCCTCGATGCGCCTGTGGGGCCGGGGCCGTGAAAGCGGGGGATCAATTGCCGGTTGATTGCGGCATAAGGGGAGGGCAAAGCCGGGTGTGCCGGGGCGCCCGCTGGTGCGGGGCCCGGGGATGGCGAGATTATTCCGCCGGTGCGGGGCCGCTGGAATCGCGCACCACCAGCTCCGGAGTGAACTCCCGCTTGATGCCCGCCTCCTTGCTGGCCGAGCCGCTCTCGGCAGCGGTATGGCCCCTCGCCTTGCTCAGTACGAGGGCGGCAGCGCACTTGGCAATTTCATTGTTGGGCTGGTGGGCGGTGGTGAGTTTGGGCCAGGTCTGCCTTGAGAAGGGGCTGTCCTCAAAGCCGACAATGGAGAGCTGCCCCGGAATATCGATATTCATCAGCCGTGCGGCAAACAGGGCGCCGGCCGCCATTTCGTCGTTACTGGCAAAGATGGCGGTGGGCGGGTTGTCCTGGCCCAGCAGTTTTTTTGCTCCCTGCACGCCGGAGTCGAACGAGTACTCCCCTTTCAGGACCAGGTCATCCTCGACCGGGATCCCGGCCTGCTCCAGGGCCTGGCGGTAACCTTCCAGGCGGCCGTAGGTCGAGACGTGCTCTTCGCCACCGCAGAGGAAGCCAATGCGTTTATGGCCCAGCTGCAAGAGATGCTGGGTCAGGTCGAATGCAGCTGCGGTATCGTCCACCTGGATACAGTCCTCGCTGTCCTCGAGGTCGGCCGTCTTGGAGACAATACGGACATAGTCCACATTGAGCTTCTTGAGAGTGTCGATGACAGAGGGAGTTTCCGAGAACGGCGGGGTGAGGACCAGGCCGGCCACTTTCGAGTGCAGCACCAGGTCTTCCAGCTCCTGGTATACGGATTCCGACCGGGAGTTGCTGGGGTGGATCAGCAGTTCGTACCCCCGTGCCTTGCAGGCATCCAGGATACCGTTCTGCATGTTGATGACGTAGTAGGCGTTGGGGTTGTCGTAGATCAGGGCAATGGTATAGGCCCGTGATCCGGCCAGGTTGCGTGCCGCCAGGTTGGGCTGGTAGTGGAGCGCGTCCACCGCATCCTGCACCTTCTTCCTCGTGGCGGGGCGGACCGAGGGCTCATTATTGATAACGCGCGAAACCGTTTTTATGGATACGCCGGCGCGAGCGGCGACATCGTTGATGGTAACTTTCATTGGCGGCGGTCTTGTCCTTGGTCCCGGTTGCCGGGACTTCCATTCCGGGGCCTTCCCTCTCAGGCGGCGTATCGTCCCAGTCTACCAGCAATTCCCGGGTGCTTCGCGTGCACGGCTTTGAAGGGTTGTGTGCCCACGGCGAGGACCGGGAGCAGTGTCGGCGATGGGCCTGCCGGCTTTGTGAAGTATTACTACAAAAAACGCGCCGACCGCCTGTCGCGGATGTTCTGTTTCGGTTAGTATGACAGCGTTGTCATCGGATTTTGACCGTTTGGCGCCCCGGTTATGCCGGCGTGTCGACCAGGGTGGCAGCCAGGAAATAAGAATTGCCGTCCCGGCCTGGGCGCCGGCGATAACAGAAAATAGGGGGCAGCCATGGATATCACCACATTGCCGGTCTGGCACAAACTGCAGGTGCTCGCGGGGGAAATGAAGCAGCGGAAACTGGCGCAGATGTTTGCCCGGGATCCGTCGCGTGCCGACCGTTACTCGCTGGAAACACCGCACTTCCTGCTTGATTACTCCAAGAACTTCATCGATGAGCAGGTGCTACAGGCGCTGCTGGAGCTCGCGCGCGAGACCGGCCTGGAAGACTGGCGGGAAGCAATGTTTGCCGGCGAGCCGATCAATCGCACCGAGGGACGCCCGGTACTGCACACGGCCCTGCGGGGTTCTGCAGGGCCGTCTGTCACAGTTGATGGTCAAAATGTGAGCAGCCAGGTCGAGGCGGAGCTGGCACGCTTGAAAGAGTTTGTAAATTTACTACATAATGGCGACATTCGCGGATGCGGCGGCTCTCCTGTTACCGATGTGGTGAATCTTGGGGTTGGGGGGTCGCACCTGGGGCCACAGATGGCGGTGGAAGCGCTCAGGCCATACTGGCAGGGCAAGATCCGGGTTCATTTCGTCTCCAACGTAGACGGCGCCCAGCTGGAAAACACGCTGGAGGGGTTGCGACCGGAGACCACACTGTTCCTGGTGTCATCAAAAACTTTCACCACCGTCGAGACACTGACCAATGCGCGCAGTGCACTGGCCTGGCTCGGCGAGCTGGCACCCGAGGCGGAGCTGTTGCGGCGCCACTTTGTGGCGGTGACAGCGAGCCCGGACAGGGCACGGGAATTCGGTATCCCTGACAGGTTTACCTTCCGGTTCTGGGACTGGGTTGGTGGGCGCTTCTCGCTCTGGTCCGCCATCGGCCTGCCGCTGGCGATTGCGGTCGGCTTTGGTGGGTTCCGTGCAGTGCTGGATGGTGCGGCAAGTATGGACCGGCACTTCCGGCAGGCGCCGCTGGCAGAGAATGCGCCGGTGCTGATGGCGCTGGTGAGTTTGTGGAACTGCACTTTTATGGGCTGGCCCGCCCAGGCGGTATTGCCCTACGAGCAGGCGCTGCACATGTTGCCGGCGTACCTGCAGCAGGCGGAGATGGAAAGTAACGGTAAATCTACTACCAGAACGGGGGAGGAGGCGGCTTACACCACCGGCCCCCTAATATGGGGACAGCTCGGCATCAACGGCCAGCACGCTTTTTACCAGTACCTGCACCAGAGCCCGGAAGTGGTTCCCGCTGACTTTATTGGGAGCACACGGCCCGGGCACAGTCTCGGGGCGCACCACGAAATCCTGCTGGCCAATATGTTTGCGCAGAGCCAGGCCCTGATGACCGGTGTGAATCGCGAGCAGGTGGCTGCCGAGCTGGGTGAAAAGGGGCTTCCGGCCCAACAGGTGGAAGAACTGGTGCCCTTTAAAGAGCACCGCGGGAATCGGCCGAGCAACACCGTGCTGCTGCGCGGGCTGGATCCGCAGTCTCTGGGGGCTCTGGTTGCACTTTACGAGCACAAGATTTTTGCCCAGGGTGTTGTGCTGCAAATTTATTCTTTCGACCAGTGGGGCGTGGAACTGGGTAAAGGCCTGGCATCGGCACTACAACCGAAGTTACGGAGTGGTGACCTGGCCGGTGAGGACAGTTCCACCGCGCGCCTGATCGAGTACTACCGGCGGGCGAACCCGGGGAGTGAAGCCCGGGAGTTTGCCGGGTAAATACACAATAGAGCAGAAAGTTTATGGTACACAGCAAGGTTCAAGCGGTTACCGAGCGAATCATCGAGCGGAGCGAACAGACCCGCGCGGAATATCTGGCGCAGGTCGAAAAGTCGCATATCCAGGGGCGGGCGGCCAGCCACCTTTCCTGCGGTAACCTGGCGCACGCGATCGCGGCTTCCAGCCAGGAAGAAAAGAACCTGATTGCCTCTGGCCGCGGTCCCAACCTGGCAATCGTCAACGCCTACAATGACATGCTTTCGGCACACCAACCCTATGGTGCCTATCCCGACCTGCTGAAACAGGCCGCGGCGCGCAACGGTGCTACCGCGCAGGTGGCGGGTGGTGTGCCCGCCATGTGTGACGGTGTGACCCAGGGACGCACCGGGATGGAGCTGAGCCTGTTTTCCCGGGATGTCATCGCCATGGCCACGGCCATTGCGCTGTCGCATGATGTCTTTGAAGGCAGCATGTACCTGGGCATCTGCGACAAGATTGTCCCCGGGCTGGTGATCGGTGCATTGGCCTTTGGCCACCTGCCGGCGATATTTGTCCCGGCGGGTCCCATGCCTTCCGGGCTCCCCAATCCGGAGAAGGCCCGGGTGCGGCAGTTGTACGCCGAGGGCAAGGTGGGCCGCGAGGAACTGCTGGAGGCCGAGAGTGCCTCCTACCACAGTCCCGGTACCTGCACCTTCTATGGGACCGCCAACAGCAACCAGATGCTGGTGGAGATCATGGGGCTGCAGCTGCCGGGCAGCTCATTTGTCAATCCGGGCACGGAGCTGCGCAACGCACTGAACGATGCGGCAGTGAAGCAGCTGGTAAACATCACCGAGCCGAGCCAGCATACCCCGATTGCGAAAATCCTCAGCGAGAAGACGTTCGTCAACGGTATCGTCGGGCTGCTTGCCACCGGTGGCTCCACCAACCATACCTTGCACCTGGTGGCGATGGCGCGCGCTGCCGGTATCCAGATCACCTGGCAGGATATGGCCGAGCTGTCCGACGTGGTGCCACTCATGTGCCACGTCTACCCGAATGGTGTGGCGGACATCAACCACTTCGCCGCTGCCGGTGGTATGCAGTTCCTGATCCGCGAATTACTCAGCGCCGGCCTGCTGCACAATGATGTACACACAGTACTGGGCAACTCCGGGCTGAAGCCTTACTGCCACGACCCCTTCCTTAACGATGACAAGACCGATGTGGTCTGGCGCCCGACGGTCGAGGAAACCGGTAATCCGGACATCATCCGCCCGGTCAGCGACCCGTTCTCCCATCACGGCGGCCTGCAGCTGCTTGAAGGCAATATCGGCCGCAGTGTCATCAAGGTGTCCGCCCTCAAGAATGACCAGCTGAAAGTAAAGGCGCCGGCTATCGTCATGAACAGCCAGGACGAATTGCTGGAACGTTTCAAGGCCGGTGAGCTGGAAAGGGATTTTGTCGCGGTGGTCCGCTTCCAGGGCCCCCAGGCCAATGGTATGCCGGAACTGCACAAGCTGACCCCGACCCTGGGTGTATTGCAGGATCGCGGTTTCAAGGTGGCGCTGGTGACTGACGGCCGTATGTCCGGCGCATCGGGCAAGGTACCTGCGGCGATCCACATGTCTCCTGAAGCTGCCGATGGCGGCTGGATTGCGAGGATCCAGGACGGCGACATCATTGAGCTGGATTCCGAGGCCGGTGTGCTGCAGGTGCATGTAGACGACGCCGAGCTGGCCGCGCGGGAGCCGGCAGAGCACGACCTGAGTGCAAATGGCCGGGGTATGGGGCGCGAACTCTTTAACAACCTGCGGGCCCTCGCCAGCGGCGCGGAAAGCGGCGCGAGCGTTCTCTACTAACCGGCGCCAAGACGTCACGGAGCTTTTTAACGTGGGGCTCAAAAACTCTTACAGGATGGCAGAGCAAGAGACATGAATAATCCTTTTGACTTGGTGTTGTTTGGCGGTGTGGGCGACCTGGCCCTGCGCAAGCTGATTCCGGCCCTTTACCGTGCACACCTGGAAGGGGGCCTGGCCGAGGGCAGCCGCATCCTGCCGGTCTGCCGTCGCCAGGAGGATGTAGACAATTACCTGGACCTGGCCCGTGAGGCCCTGAAGACCCACCTGCGCAACGGGGAGTACAGCGAGTCGGTATGGAAGTCGTTCAGCAACCTGTTGCGTGCAGTGGCGCTGGATATTTCTGAGCCGGACGACAAGTGGGATCAACTCGGTGACATCCTGGGCGCCGGCGAGGAGCGGGTACGTCTGTTTTACCTGGCGATCCCGCCTGCTGTTTTTGGGCCCTGCTGCGAGAACCTCTCCCTGAAGGGGCTGATCCACGAGCAATCGCGTGTAGTGGTGGAAAAACCTCTGGGATATAACGCCCAGACCTCTGCAGAGATCAACGGCAAGATCGGCGAATACTTCCCGGAAAACCATATTTTCCGCATCGACCATTACCTCGGGAAGGAAACGGTCCAGAACCTGCTGGCACTGCGCTTCAGTAACGTGCTGTTCGAACACCTGTGGGATGCCAGCGTTATTGACCACATCCAGATCAGTATTGCCGAGACCGTGGGCCTGGAGGGACGTGCCGGTTTTTACGATGAGACCGGCGCGATGCGGGATATGGTGCAGAACCACCTGTTGCAGCTGCTGTGCCTGATTGCGATGGAATCCCCCAACAGCATGTCCTCGAAAAATATCCGCACTGAAAAAATCAAGGTGCTGGAAGCGCTGCGTCCGCTGGTTGGCGAAGCGGTGGAAGAAAATATCGTGCGTGGCCAGTATGTGGCCGGTGGCCTGGGCACCCAGCTGGTGCCCGGTTATCTCGAGGAGCTGGATGCAGCCTCCAGCAATACAGAAACATTTGTCGCCATCCGTGCCCATATCGATAACTGGCGCTGGGCGGGCGTGCCCTTTTACCTCCGTACCGGCAAGCGGATGGAGAAGCGCTGCGCTGAGATTGTGATCCAGTACAAGGATGTCTCGCACCGGGTGTATGGCGAGAGCGCTGGCAAGGTCATCCCGAATCGGTTGGTGATCCGACTGCAGCCCGAGGAGAGCATCAAGCTGGTGCTCATGTCCAAGAAAATGGACAGCCTGGAAATGGAACTGCAGCCTGCTGAACTCAACCTTTCACTGTCCGAAACCTACGACAGCTTCAAGAGTGACGCCTACAAGCGCCTGATGCTCGATGCGGCGGCAAACAACGCTGCACTGTTTATCCACCGGGAGGAAGTGGCGGCGGCCTGGGCCTGGGTCGACCCGATCATCGATCACTGGCGGGAAACCGATAGTCAGCCGGACCTGTACCGGGCGGGCAGTTGGGGGCCACAGGCTGCCAACGAGCTGCTCGAGGAGGACGGGCGGCACTGGTTTAACGCCCAGTAGCCACTTGCCGATAGAAATCAGAAATCAATTGAATTAACACCGATCGGGGCCCCAAGCCATGATGGTAGAAGAAAAGTTTTATCCGGATCGCGAACGCCTGGTGATGGCGCTGGCAAATGACTGTGCCAGCGCCCTGCAGCGGGGTATCAAGGAGCAGGGCCAGGCCACCTTCCTGGTCTCCGGTGGCAGTTCACCGGAGCCGGTTTATCAGGCGCTGTCAAAGCGGCCGCTGCCCTGGAACCAGATCAATGTGGCCCTGGTAGATGAACGCTGGGTAGAGCCCGGGCAAAGCGGCAGTAACCACTCTTTTATCGAAAAGAGCCTGTTGCAAAACAACGCTGCCGAAGCGCCGTTCCTGGGCATGAAGAACGCTCACACAAGCGCGGCAGAAGGGCAGGCCGATTGTGAGCGCGCCTACGCTGAACTACCGC
Organism: Microbulbifer sp. YPW16; assembly: GCF_021290385.1. Classification (GTDB taxonomy): domain Bacteria; phylum Pseudomonadota; class Gammaproteobacteria; order Pseudomonadales; family Cellvibrionaceae; genus Microbulbifer; species Microbulbifer zhoushanensis. The sequence goes on along the minus strand of NZ_CP089928.1, from coordinate 1,228,157 downwards.
GTCCTTTTGACGTGTGCCTGCTGGGAATGGGAAGTGATGGCCACACCGCCTCACTCTTCCCGCATGCGGCGGGACTGGAGCAGGCCCTCGATGCGGATGCGGCTGAACTCTGCCGTGCCATTACCGCGCGGCAGAGTGAGGTGACTGGCAGCCACACCGAGCGCATGACCCTGAGCCTGGCCGCCATCCTGCAGGCGCGGGATATCAAGCTGCTGATTACCGGTGACGAGAAACTGAAAGTTTACCGCGAGGCACTGCTGGGTACGGACGAGCTGGAGATGCCGATTCGCAGCGTGCTGCGCCAGGGGCGGAAACCGGTCACGGTTTACTGGGCACCCTGATTGGCCGGGTCATCTGGTGGATTTGATAGATACAGAAATTGGGATTGATCAATGCAGAACAAATTAGGAGAAGTGCTGGCGCAGGCGGGTGTCGTGCCGGTACTGGTCATCGACGACGCCAAAGAGGCACTGCCCCTGGCCCAGGCCCTGGTTGAGGGTGGCCTGAATGTGCTCGAGGTAACCCTGCGCACCAAAGCTGCCCTTGCGGCGGTAGAGGAAATCGCCAAACACCTGCCGGATGCCCATGTGGGCACAGGCACCGTGATGAGTGCGGAGGACATTCGCCGTTCGGTGGATGCCGGGGCAACTTTCATGGTGAGCCCGGGGACGACCGAAAAGCTGCTGGATGCCGCCGCGGAATGCCCGGTACCGCTGCTGCCGGGAGCGGCCAGCCCATCCGAGGTCATGCGCCTGTACGAGCGTGGCTATCGGTACCAGAAGTTTTTCCCGGCGCAGGCTGCCGGCGGTGTGCCAATGCTGAAATCCATCGGCGGGCCACTGCCCCAGGTGCAGTTCTGCCCCACCGGTGGCATCGGTCCCGGCAATGCGACGGATTACCTGGCGCTGGCCAACGTGGTGTGTGTGGGCGGTTCCTGGATGGCGTCACCGGCCCTGGTGAAGGAGAAGAACTGGGACGAGGTTACGCGGCTGGCGCGTGAGGCTGCGGCACTGGGCAACGGATAGAAATTAACGGCGGGGTGCAGCCCCGCTGCGAGACGCGGTAGTAATAAGTTCAATAATTGAGGCTTGGGATATGAAAATCAGAATTGCGATCAATGGCTATGGCCGCATCGGGCGCAATGTCACCCGTGCAATTTACGAATCCGGCTACAGCGACAAAGTGCAGCTGGTGGCCATCAATGATCTCGCGCCGGTGGAGTCCAATGCGCACCTGACGCGGTTTGACACTATTCACGGCCGGTTCAATACGCCGGTGAGCGTCGAGGGGGACGCGCTTCTGATTGGCGGCGACCGTATCCAGGTATGCCAGGAGCGGGACCCGGCGCAGCTGCCGTGGAAGAAACTGGGCGTCGATCTTGTGCTGGAATGCACTGGCCGCTTTACGGGCAAAGAGGCCGCCTCTGCGCACATTACTGCGGGTGCCAAGGCTGTCTTGATTTCGGCCCCGTCCAAGGATGCGGACCTGACCGTGGTTTACGGCGTTAATGACGACAAGCTCACCGCCGAGCACAAGGTGGTTTCCAATGCGTCCTGTACCACCAACTGCCTGGCACCGGTAGCCAAGGCACTGCACCGCGAGCTGGGTATCGAGCGCGGCTTCATGACCACAGTGCATGCCTACACCAACGACCAGAATACCCAGGATGCGGTACACGCCGACATCTACCGTGCCCGTGCTGCGGCGGACAACATGATCCCGACCAAGACCGGTGCTGCGGCTGCAGTGGGCCTGGTATTGCCAGAATTGAAAGGGCGCCTGGACGGTATGGCCGTGCGGGTCCCGGTAAGCAATGTATCCCTGGTGGACTGCCAGTTTATCGCCGGCCGCGACACCACCGCCGAGGAAGTAAACCAGGTTATGCAGCAGGCGGCCGAGGCCAGCGGTGGGGTACTGACATACTGCGACCAGCCCCTGGTTTCGGTGGATTTCAATCACACCACCGCATCCAGCCACTTTGACGCCAACCATACCCGGGTCAACGGCAACCTGGTGAAGGTGATGGCCTGGTACGACAACGAGTGGGGCTTCTCGCACCGCATGCTGGATACCAGCCTGGCCATGGCCGAGGCGCTGAAACTCGAACGGGTTGCCGCAGAAACTGCCTGAGCAGGCGGCAACTCCAAAATATCCGCGCAGCGGAAACAACAGTCTCCAGAGAACGACAGCCATTTATGATCCGACACACTAAAATCGTCGCCACTCTCGGCCCGGGCACCGACAAGCCACACGTTATCGAGGAAATGATCCGTGCCGGGGTCAACGTGGTGCGCCTCAACTTTTCCCACGGCAGTGCCGACGACCATCGTCGCCGTGTCGAGGAAGTGCGCGCTGCCGCGGCCGCGCAGAACCGCCTGGTGGCAGTGCTGGGTGACCTGCAGGGGCCCAAAATCCGTATCGCGCGCTTTGCCAGCGGCAGTGTCTGGCTGGACAACGACGCCGAATTCACCCTGGATGCGGACTGTCCACCTGAAGGCGGCGACGAGCACCGCGTGGGTGTCGACTTCCCGTCGCTGATCGAGGACTGCGAGACCGGCAACATCCTGCTGCTGGACGATGGCAAGATCCGCCTGGAAGTGACCGGTGCCACGCCTACCAAGCTGTTCTGCCGCGTGTTGCAGGGGGGCAAGCTCTCCAACAACAAGGGCATCAACCTGCTCGGCGGTGGACTGTCCGCGCCGGCACTGACGGAGAAGGATTACCGCGATATCAAGCTGGCGGCTGAGCTGGACGTGGATTTCCTGGCAGTGAGCTTCCCGCGCTGTGCGGAAGACCTGGAAACCGCCCGCCGCGCAATGGAAGAGGCCGGTAGCCAGGCGGCAATCGTGGCCAAGGTGGAACGCGCTGAAGCAGTTGCGGATGACGACACCATGGACAGCCTGATCCTGGCCGCCGACGTGATCATGGTGGCTCGTGGTGACCTGGGTGTGGAGATTGGCGACCCGGCACTGATCGGCGTGCAGAAGAAACTGATCAACCGTGCCAATGCCCTGAACCGTGGTGTGATCACCGCGACGCAGATGATGGAATCCATGATTACCAGCCCCACGCCCACGCGGGCCGAGGTCATGGACGTGGCCAATGCGGTGCTGGATGGCACTGACGCGGTGATGCTCTCGGGAGAGACTGCTGCGGGTGATTTCCCGGTAGCCGCAGTGGAGTCCATGGCCGAGGTGATCGTGGGTGCGGAGCAATACCTGGGCAGCGTGCCGCGCCCGGCGGTAGAGCGGGGGGCGTCCGAGCGTATTGATACCGTGATTGCCCAGGCCGCCATCGACGCGGCGGCGCGGGTTGAGAACCTGTGTGCGATCGCCGCGCTGACGGAATCCGGCCGCACGCCGCGTCTCATGTCGCGGGCCACCACGCGCCTGCCGATCTACGCCCTGACCCGTCACCCGCGCGTCGCGCGCCAGTTGGTGCTGTTGCGCGGGGTAGAGCCGGCGGAATTCGATCCGGCTCCGGTACCTCTCGGCCACCTGACCGAGTCGATTATCGAAGTCCTGAGTTCCCGGGTCGACCTGCAGAAGGGCCAGCGAATCCTGATTACCCAGGGTGAGCGGCTTAATGTCGGTGGTCACACCAGCTCGATGCGGATTAAAGAGATTGAGTGATATTTAGCCAACAACGCTGGCCGGGCGGAACAGGAGTTGCGCCCGGCTTTCCCGGTATTGCGGCTCTCTGCCCGGAAGTTGATCATCCTCCGCCCCACAGGCCAATCCCTCCCCAGATTTTCCCCAGACATCTTTGCTTGCGTAAGTGACTGAAGCGAAAACAATTTTCAGAAAGTTGTGTATTTTTTAGTCGCTTTTCGCGCATCTCCTGTCCGTAATTGACGGTTGTTTTGCCCGCGGGGCAGTAGCTTTTTATTTTTTTTGTGTGTATCTTCGAGCGTGTAGATGACAGCGCTATCATAAAACGGAATGACAGCGCTATCATTTAGGCGGTACAAGGTGAAAAAAATTATTAACCAACCTTCATATCAATAAAAAGGAAGGGGAAACTCGATGCTAAAGCGCAATCAACTCGCACTTTCCATTAGTGCGGCCGTGCTCAGTGGCGGCCTGATGGCTCCGCTGGCCGTTGCCCAAACTGACCAATCCCTTGAAGAGATTACCGTGACCGGTATTCGCGGTTCTCTGCAGGATGCCCTCAGCACCAAGCGCGATTCCAATGCGATTGTAGATGCGATCTCTGCTGAAGATATCGGCAAGTTCCCGGACAAGAACGTTGCCGAGTCCCTGCAGCGCGTCCCGGGCGTGACGATCCAGCGCCAGTTCGGTGAAGGTGCGGCAGTGTCTATCCGCGGTGCCGGTAACGACCTGACCCTGACCACCCTGAATGGCCAGAACGTGGCATCCACCGGCTGGTTCGTGCTGGAGCCGGCCAAGCGCAGCTTCAACTATGAGCTGCTGCCGTCTGAGCTGGTAGGCGATATCGAAGTCTACAAGAGCTCCCAGGCAGACCTGGCCGAGGGTGGTGTTGGTGGTACCGTGGTGATTAATACCCGCAAGCCGCTGGACCTCGATGCAATGACCCTGCACGGCGCTGTTGAAGCGTCTTCCCAATCCGATTCCGATTCCACCGACCCGCAGTTCTCAGGCCTGGCCAGCTGGAAAAACGATTCTGAAACCTTTGGTGTGCTGGTATCCGCCGTATCCCAGGAGCGCCAGCTGCAGCGCCAGGGCAACGAGGCATTCTGGGAGTGGGGCGCAGGCCCGGTGGCATTCGAGCAGGAGCGTAACCGCTCTGCGATCAACGCCACTTTCCAGTACCAGCCGACCGAGCGCCTGGACATCGTGTTCAATGCCATCGACATGCAGATGGAAGCGGACAATACCAACTACGCACTGTGGCTGACCCAGGGCAACTGTGGCTGGTGTGGCGTAGAGGTTGACCCGGCTGACCAGCTGAATGGCACTACCGCCCGCGGCCCCCTGAACGTCGCCTTCCTGCAGGCCCGTCCCCGCGAAGCGACCATGAATTCCGATGTATTCGATCTGTCCACTACCTACTCCGGTGACTCATACGAGCTGAGCTTCCAGGTTGGCCGCACCACCTCCAGCGGTGGCACCGACTTCGAGATGGTGCTGGATGATGGTTCCGGTGGCACCCCGATTCCGGGCGGTACCTACGATTTCTTTGGCGGCGGCCAGAGCTGGGACCTGAATGGTTTCGACCTGGCTTCCTACGACCCGGGCTCTGTAGCCATGGGTACCGGTGCCAACTTCAATGCGACCCCGAAAACCGACGAAGAGTCTTACTTCCAGGCAGACCTCGAGTTCGATGTCGAGCTGGGCCTGATCAACAGCATCAAGACCGGCATCAAGACCGCTGACCACAACGCGACCAGCCGTCGTTACGAGTTCCTGCAGGACCCGGATTTCGAAACTTCCATCGCCACGGCTGACGTGCTCGACGGCACCATCGAGGCGGGTGCCGGTGGTTATGTAATTCCGAAGCTGGACGCCGATGCCCTCAAGGCCTGGGCTCGTTCCTCCATCGTTGGCAAGGTTGAGGATCTCGGTTCCTACAGCGAGATCGACGAGACCAACGATGCTCTATATGTAATGGCAAATTATGCCGGTGACCGGGTTCGGGGTAACTTCGGCCTGCGCTATATCGCGACCGATGCCACCTCCACTTATTACCTGGACGGGCAGCGTACCGAGAGCGGTGCGGACTACTCGGAAATCCTGCCGAGCTTCAACCTGGCCTATGACCTCACCGACGAGGTGATCCTGCGTACCTCTGCGGCCAAGGTCATTGCGCGCCCGCAATACGTTGACATGTACGTAAACCCGAATGTGCTGGGTGCGGACGACGAAATCGACAACAACCAGATCTGGGTAGTGGGTAATGTTGGCCTCGAGCCCTATACCGCCAACCAGTTTGACCTGGGTGTGGAATGGTACTTCGCCGAGGGCTCCCTGCTGTCCGGTGCAGTGTTCTACAAGGATGTGTCCAATTTCGTGACCATCAGCGAGTACGCTGCCGACGCCAGCGAGATTCCCTTTGACCTGCCAGCCAGTGAAGAGGCATTCGGCTGGACGGTACAGGAGCTGGATAACGGCGAAAGTGCTGACATTACCGGTATCGAGCTGGGCTACCAGCAGGATTTCGGCAATGGCTTCGGCACCATCGTGAACTACACCTGGACCGACACCTCAACTGCCGAGGATACCTTCACCGACGGTAACCCGTTCCTGAGCGACAGCTCCGAGAACGTCTACAACCTGACCGGTTACTACGAGAATGCCATGTTCTCGGCGCGTATCGCCTACAACTGGCGCAGTGAGTACATGATTCGGGAGTCCGGTTCCTACGGTAACCGCCTGCACGATGACTTCGGCAGCCTCGACCTGAGTGGCGTCTGGCACGCGACTGACAATGTCGATGTAAAGCTGGATGTCAACAACCTGCTGGCCGAGGAGTCTGTGCAGCTGGGTAACAATGCCGAGCAGACGCCGGGCAGCGGCTTTACGCCGGGCTTCCCGCTGTACGAGTACGAGACTGCTCGCCGGGTAAACCTGGGCGTTTCTGCCAAGTTCTGATCGGGAATCTGGTAGTATAAGCGGTAGCGAAGAAAGGGAAGTTTAGGCTTCCCTTTTTTCGTATAAAAAATATACTAGCTGATCATCTGACAGAATAACTACGTTACATTGATGGTGTTGTATGACTAATAAACAGTCTCCCAAAATCGTACCCCTGCAGAGCGACGTTCATGGCAAGCTGAAAGTGCGTGAACTCGGTGGCTTTGACCACGTAGAGGGTAGCCACATGGTGCCGGTCACCGCCCATGAATTCACCCGCCTGGGAGCCGAATACCCGATCGTTTTTGTAAAGAACTCCGAAACCGGGCAGTTCCAGTCTGTGGCCCTGCTGGGTCTGAAAGTGGGCGAGAACCTGTTCCTGAAGGAAGGCAAGTGGCAGGGCGTTTTCCTGCCGGCCAGCATTCGCAACCATCCGTTTGTGCTCGCTCCCAGCGGCCAGAACCAGGACCAACTGGTCGTGGGCCTGGTTGAGAACAGCCACCTGGTCAGCGAGGAAGAGGGCAACGACCTGTTCGAGGAGGGCGGTGCAGAGAGCGAGTACCTCAAGGCCAAGAAGGAGTCCCTGGTAAGCTACCTGGAAAGTGACCAGGTGACCCGGGCATTCGTGAAGGTCCTGACCGACAAGGAGCTGCTGACCCAGCAGTCCGTTTCGGTCAATGCCGGCGAGGAGAAGATCAACCTGTCTGGTCTCTACATTGTCGACGAGAAGAAACTCAACGAGCTGAGCGAGGAAGACTTTGCCGACTTCCGCAAGCGCGGCTTCCTGCCGGCGCTGTATGCACAACTGGGTTCCCTGCACCAGCTGTCAAAGCTGGCGAAACTGCAGGCCGGTGCCTGATAGACTGGCCTGTATCAGCTCATGGATAAAAGCCACGAACCGGGTGAAATAAGACATGTGCTGGTAGTTGGAGGGGGCACGGCCGGCTGGTTGTCGGCGTGCCACCTCGCTCGCAGGCTTTCCCCGGATAATCCCGATGGTGTCCGGGTCACGTTAATCGAGTCCGAAGATATCCCCACCATTGGTGTCGGTGAGGGCACCGTGCCTGCCATCAGGCAGAGCCTGAATTACCTCGGTATCAGTGAAAGCGAGTTTATTCGCGAGTGTGATGCCACCTTCAAGCAGAGCATCAAGTTTGTCGACTGGGTGCGATCCCCGGGCCAGTCTGGCCGCCGCTACTATCACCATGTGTTTGATTACCCCGACAGTCGCGCTGGCGACCTGACGCCATACTGGCTGGCACAGGATGGGGCTGTTCCTTATGTGGATGCCGTTTCGGTACAGGGCAGGGTCTGTGACCGGGGCCTGGCGCCCAAGGATATTACGCAGCCCGAATACCAGGGATATACCAGTTACGCCTATCACCTGGACGCAGCCAAATTTGCCCGCCTGCTGACCCGGCACGCAGTGGAGAAGCTGGGGGTACGGCACCTGACCGGCAATGTATTGCGGGCCAAGCAGGCTGAAAATGGCGATATCGCAGCGGTAGAAACCGATAAACACGGTGAGATTTCCGCAGATCTCTTTGTCGACTGCACCGGGTTTTCCTCCCTGTTGCTCGGGCAGGCGATGCGGGTCCCCTTCAAGGATAAGTCTGGACAACTGTTTGCCGACTTCGCTCTTGCGGCCCAGGTGCCCTATGGCGAGGAGCGTGCACCCATACCCAGCCACACCACCGCCACAGCGCAGGAGTCCGGCTGGATATGGGATATCGGCCTGCCGCACCGCAGGGGGACTGGATATGTCTACTCCAGTGCCCATACGGAGCACCAGAGGGCGGAGGACGTATTTCGCCAGTACCTGGGTAGTGCTGGTGAAACGGCGCAGGTACGCCGTATTCCCATGAAGGTAGGTTACCGGGAGCGCTTCTGGCAGGGTAACTGTGTAGCCATCGGGCTCTCCCAGGGCTTTGTTGAGCCGTTGGAGGCGACGGGGATCCTGGTCTACGACGCGACGGCGCGGATGCTGGCGGATACCTTCCCGGCCAACCGGCACGTCATGGGTATTGCTGCAGACCAGTTCAACCGGCACACGCGCTACGCCTGGGACCGGGTTATCGAGTTTATCAAGCTCCACTACTGTATTTCCCGGAGGAACGACAGCGAGTTCTGGAGGGATAATCGCGATCCTGCATCCATCCCCGACAGTTTGCTCGAGAAGCTGGAGCTCTGGCGGTTCCAGCCGCCCACCGAGTATGACTTTCCCAGCAAGCTGGAAATCTTCAACCTGCCCAACTACCTGTATGTGCTTTACGGCATGGAGTACGGCACCTCCCTGGATGCTGTCCATGGCCGGTACGGCGCGGGGGGGCACGCAAACGCCCGTTTTGCCGAAATCGCACAACTCGGGCAACAGTTGTGTGAACACCTGCCGCAGCACCGCGAGCTGATCGAGAAAATCTCCCGCTTTGGCCTGCAGGCTGTCTAGTCAAATTATGTCCGTGAGTCCCATGAAAGTGATCAACATTGTCGGTGGGGGATCTGCCGGCTGGATGACGGCCATCTACCTGAACCGTTACTTCAACCAGGCCCGGAAGAATTTCTCGATCAATGTCATCGAGAGCCCGGATATCGGGGCAATAGGTGTCGGTGAAGCCACGGTCCACAGTATTCGCTTCTTTTTCGCCGCCATGGGGCTGGATGAAAAGGAACTGATGGCCGAAACCAATGCCACGGTCAAAACCGGCATTATGTTCCGCAACTGGAAAAAACCGTCCGGGGCCAGGGTCCATGAGTACTTCCACCCCTTTGACCAGCAGCAGCCGGGGGGATCGATCGATATTTCCTCTGCCTGGCTGCTCAGTGATCGCGCCGGTAGTGAACGCTACGATGAAGCTGTCAGTATCAATTCCCACCTGATTACCGATGGACTATGCCCCAAGGCCCTCAGGTCGCCCGATTTTGGTGGCGTCACGCCCTACGGATATCACCTCGACGCCACCCTTATGGGGCGCTTCCTCCGGCGCAAGGCGGTCGAGGCGGGGGTCAACCATATTGAGGCGACGGTTTCCGATGTCGTGGTTGGCGATGGGCAGATCCGGAGCGTTGTGACTGACTCCGGATCAATTTCCGGGGATCTGTTCGTCGACTGCACGGGTTTTCGGGGACTCCTGATCGACCGCCTGAAGGCCGACAACTGGGAGTCCTTCGCAGATGCGCTGCCCTGTGACAAGGCCGTTGCGATCCAGAGAGCCCTGCCCGGGGACGGGCGGCCACGCCCCTATACCGTGGCCACCGCCCTCGATCACGGCTGGGCCTGGCAGATTGACCTGACCAGCCGCCAGGGCTGCGGTTATGTCTACGACAGCAAACGACTCACTCCATCCCAGGCTGAAGCCGAGTTGCGTGACTTCCTGGGACGGGATTCAGAGTTCCTCAGCTGCAACCACCTGGACATGCGTGTTGGCCGGAGACAGGACTTCTGGGTCGGCAATTGTGTCGCAGTGGGGCTCGCCGGAGGTTTTATCGAGCCGCTGGAATCCACCGGGCTGCATATGATTCACCTGGGGGTTGGCCTGCTGGCAACGCACCTCGCCGGGGGAATGGGTGTGCCCCCGCTGCGGGAGGCCTACAACGCCAAGATGCGCGGTTTCTACGAGGACCTGAAGCAGTTTATTGTGCTGCACTACGCGCTGACTGACAGGGACGATACGGCGTTCTGGCGTGCGGCAGCGTCAACATTGTCCCGTTGCCCGTGGCTGGAGCAACAGCTGCGGGTCTGGGAGCACAAGATCTGCGAGCACCAGGACTTTGCCGGCAGTTTTGCCAGTATCTTTACCGACATGAATTATCGCTATGTTCTCTATGGTATGAACCGCTACCCCCGCCTGACGATGTCGCTCGATGAGCGTGATTCGATGGGGATATTCTCCCGCTTTTCCGCCCAGGTGGGCCAGGTATTGCCGGCGTGCCAGACCCATGAGCATTTTCTCGAGACGGTGCGCCAGGACATGGCCGGAGGTGACGGTGTTCAGTAAGCGCCGCTCCGGCTCCTTCCTCTGGGTCTGGTATACCGGGCTGGCCCTGTTCTATGCCGTATGGGCGCTTATTGTTTTTGGCCAGGGAAAGCTGGACGTTGCGCTCGAGCACTGGCCTATGGCGCTGGCCATGGCCTTCGGCAGCTATGCAGCGGGTTCAACCCCCATGGGAGGTGGAACCGTGGGGTTCCCGGTACTGGTGCTGCTGTTTGATATGCCCGCCAGCCTGGGGCGGGACTTCAGTTTTGCGGTCCAGTCGATCGGGATGGTGAGTGCCAGCCTGTATATCCTCGCCCGGCGGCAGCCCCTTGCCTGGGCGATGCTGCGAGGCGCATTGATGGGGGCGCTGGTGGCGACGCCGGCCGGTATCCTGTTGTTTGCCCCGCTGGTGCCGGATCTCTGGGTCAAGCTGGCTTTCGCGATCCTGTGGGGGAGTTTCGGTATCCTGCACCTGTATCGTCTGCGGGAAATTACCGCCCACGACCACACCGGTGACCCGGATTGCCCGCTCGACTTCCGGGTGGGCCTGCTGTTGGGCGGGCTCGCGGGTTTCAGTGCGGTGGCGGTGACCGGGGTGGGGATCGATATGGTGATCTATGCCGCACTGGTGCTCCTGAGCCGGGTAGATCTCAAGGTGGCCATTCCCACGTCGGTGGTGATCATGGCGTTCTCCTCTGTGGTTGGTGTTGCAGTGAAATCGCTGGCTGGCGACTGGCAGCCCGACGTCTTCGGTAACTGGCTGGCGGCGGCACCGGTGGTCGCCCTGGGGGCACCGCTGGGTGTGCTGGTGGTGAGCCTGATCGGAAGGCGGCCGACCCTGCTGGTGGTCGCCTTGCTGTGTGTGGGACAGTTTGCCTGGACCTGCCTCGCGGAGCGGGAGACATTGGGTGTAACAGGCACACTGGCTGCGATAGTGGCACTCCTGCTGTGCCTGGCTGGCTTCGAGTGGTTGCGGGTGCTGGGCCTGCGTCGCGAGGCGCGGCGCCACTCCCGTGCCCGGCGCGCCGGCGGGCCGCATTCGGAATCCCCGGCAGGGTTGCCTGTGGCGGGGCTGGCGATGGAGAGTCGCTGACCACAGGCGCTCCGATAACTGAAAGCGGCTCGAAAGGCCGCTTTTTTTATGGGCGTTTTTCCCGGGGGGCGTCATGGGGTAAAAAAGGTGAGACAAGTGCGCTGCACCGGCATCGCGACGGGCGAAAACTGGTGCACGAACCTGCGCTTTATCCTGGCTGATCACAAGAACCACCCCTACAGGACGCTTGCGTAGGGGCGCACCTTGTGTGCGCCCGGCCGGGGCTCGGGGAAACCCGGGATACAGGGGACCATAGCGCCTGGTGTTTATACCGATGCGGTGAAACTGGAGATTGGAGAGAGGGGAAAAGTGGCTGGGGCGGTAGGATGAGCTTCGCCTGTCGGCTCGCTGGTCTCCGGCGGCCCCGCCGCCTCCGGCTCGAACCTGTCGAGCTCCGGAGCTTCGATCCGCTGGGTGCGAATCGGGAAAAATGGCTGGGGCGGTAGGATTCGAACCTACGCATGACGGGATCAAAACCCGCTGCCTTACCGCTTGGCTACGCCCCAGTGAAGGGATGCGAGATCTGCTCTCGCGAATTGAAAATGGTAGCAAGGGGGAGACTTGAACTCCCGACCTCAGCATTATGAGTGCTGCGCTCTAACCGGCTGAGCTACCTTGCCACTGACTTTTCAATTTGTGTCTCGGCTTAACCGAGGGCGCGCATTATCGTGCGCCTGAGGGGGGCTGTCAACCCCTGATTTTCGTTTCTTTTCAGTAAGTTAGCGAATCGAGCGATTTCTGTGCGGTCACCCTCACGGGTCCTGTTGGGCCGGCCTGTGAGGTCCAAAAGCGCCGCCCGGTTTTTGTCAGCGGCCGCGGCCGATTGCCGCAAACAGCGAGCCGCAGACCACCACTCCGGCGCCGACCCAGCTCACCCAGTTGAGGGGCTCTACTTCAATATAGTCCGGCCAGACGGCCCCGATGGCGCTGCCGATCAGCAGGGTCATCAGTGGCACCAGGGCGAGGGTGGCGCTCACCCGCGAGGCCTCCCAGTTACCCAGGGCCCTGGTGAAGGCGCCGTAGGCCACCAGGGTGTTGACCGTGAGGAACAGCAGCAGTCCCCACTCGATCCAGTCGAGCCCCCGGACGCTCAGGGGATCGGCGCCGGGCAGGAAGCACAGGGTGCCGGCGATGTAGATCAGCACCAGCAGGTCCTGGGCCCGGGCGCGGGACAGGATCTTCTTCTGGAAGAAACCGTAGACGGCCCAGCCCACTGCCGCCAGTACAAACAGTGCCAGGCCCAGCAGGTATTCGGTGTCCTGGCCTCGCAGCAGTTCCGGCAGCCTCTGGTTGAAGAACAGCGGCAGGCCCACCAGTACCATCAGGACCCCGAGCCACTGGCGTGGTGAGAACTGCTCCCCCAGCCAGATAACGCTGGAGACCAGCAGTAACAGCGGCGCCAGCTGGATGACGATCTGGGCCGCGCCCGGTGTGATAAAGCGCAGGCCGGAGGCGTAGGACAGGTAATTGGTCAGCAGGCCCGCCACTGCCAGCAGTGTCAGCGGCAGCAGCGAGCGCTGGAACAGCTGGCGCAGGTTCAGGCTGCGGTTCCACGTCAGGTAGCCTCCCGCCAGTACGGCTGCGCCGGCAAAGCGGAACCAGGTGGCGGTGGTGGCTGAAATCTCGTCCAGCAGGCCTTTCAGGGCAATGGGTAACAGTGCCCACATAAACGCGGTAATCAGGGCCATGGGCAGGCCGATGCGCCAGTTGGATTCGATCATGGGCGGCTACCGGGTCGGTTGTTGCCGGCTGTTGCCGGCAGGGGAGGGGCCCGCCACAGGCGGCGGGCAGGGCGGGTATCAGACGTTGAAGCGGAAATGGATAACGTCGCCATCCGCGACGACATAGTCCTTGCCTTCGAGGCGCCATTTGCCCGCCTCTTTTGCGCCGGCCTCGCCGTTATGGCTGACGAAGTCGTCGTAGCTGACCACTTCGGCGCGGATAAAGCCCTTCTCGAAATCGGTGTGGATCTTGCCCGCTGCCTGCGGCGCGGTGGCCCCCAGCGGGATGGTCCAGGCGCGTACTTCCTTGACGCCGGCGGTGAAGTAGGTGTGCAGGCCCAGCAGGTCGTAACCGGCGCGGATCACCCGGTTCAGGCCCGGCTCCTCCATGCCCAGCTCCTCCAGGAACTCCTGTTTTTCTTCATCGTCCAGCTCGGCGATTTCGGCTTCCAGCTTGTTGCAGATCGGCACCAGTACGGCGTTCTCTTCCGCGGCGATGGCGGCCACGGCGTCCAGGTGCGGGTTGTTCTCGAAGCCGTCCTCGTCCACGTTGGCGATGTACATGGTGGGCTTGATGGTCAGCAGGCTGAGTTCGCGCAGGCCCGCCAGTTCGTCGTCACTGAGCCCGAAGGAGCGCAGGGGCTTGGCCTCGTCCAGGTGCGGCTGGATCTTTTCCAGCAGTGTCTTCATCTTGATGGCGTGCTTGTCCTGGCCTTTGGCGGCGCGGGTATAGCGTTGCAGGGCTTTTTCCACGGTGTCCAGGTCGGCCAGTGCCAGCTCGGTATTGATGACCTCAATGTCAGCCACCGGGTGCACCTGGTTGGACACGTGAATTACGTTGTCGTCCTCGAAACAGCGGACTACATGGGCGATGGCGTCGGTCTCGCGGATATTGGCCAGGAACTTGTTGCCCAGGCCCTCACCCTTGGAGGCGCCAGCCACAAGGCCGGCAATGTCGGTGAACTCCATGGTGGTGGGGATCACTTTCTGCGGCTTGACGATCTCTGCCAGTTTGTCGAGGCGCGGGTCGGGTACCGGCACCACGCCGGCATTTGGCTCAATGGTGCAGAAAGGAAAGTTCTCGGCGTCGATGCCCGCTTCTGTCAGGGCGTTGAACAGGGTGGATTTGCCCACGTTGGGCAGGCCGACGATACCGCAAGTAAAGCCCATGGTCTGGTTCCTGTTTGCTCGTTCAGCGATGGGTCGCGGTTGCGCCCATACGGTGTATTGTTTCCGGGAAAGCGATCGGGCGATCTATTTTGCCGCCGCTCTGGCGGAGTGGAGTTCCTTCATGGCTGCACCCCAGTCACCGGCGGCGGCCATGGGGGTAACGTCCACGGCCCGGTCGATGGCGTCTGCCAGTTGCTCCTGCTCGGTGCGCGGGGCCCGCTGCAGGACGAACTTGACCACTTCGCGGGCGCTGCCCGGGTGACCGATGCCCAGGCGCAGGCGCATGAAATCGCGGCTGTTGCCCAGGGCGGAGATGATATCCCGCAGCCCGTTGTGGCCGCCATGGCCGCCGCCGGCCTTCAGGCGCGCGGTGCCCGGTGGCAGGTCCAGCTCATCGTGAGCGACCAGGATCGCTTGCGGGGGAATCTTGAAAAAGTTCGCCAGCGGGCCGACGGACTGGCCGCTGCGATTCATGTAGGTGGTGGGGATCAGCAGGCGAATGTCCTGCCCACCGATGCGTACCCGGCCGGAGAGACCGTGGTACTTGCTGTCTGACGCGAGCTGGACGCCGTGGCGGCGTGCCAGCTCGGTGACATAGTCGGCACCGGCATTGTGGCGCGTCCGGTCGTACTCGGGACCCGGGTTGCCGAGTCCCACGATCAACTGGATGGGCGTGTCCGGTGCCTTCGACAAAGCGCTTACTCTTCGCCGCTTTCGCCTTCGGCAGCTTCGCCTTCGCCTTCTTCGGCTTCAGCTTCAACAGCGCCGCGGGGCTTGTGCACGGAAGCGACAACCAGGTCGTGGTCTTCGCCGTGGCTCAGGTCCACAGACTCGACGCCGGAAGGCAGCTTGATGTCGGAGATGTGCACGGTCTGGTCCAGCTCCAGGTCGGCCAGGTCTACCTCGATGAACTCGGGCAGCTTGGAGGCCGGCGCGCTGATGTCCAGCTCGGTCAGGGTGTGGGAGACGATGCCGCCTGCCTTGACGCCCTTGCAGCTGTCTTCGTTCAGGAAGTGCAGCGGCACTTTCAGGTGAACCTTGGTGTTGGCGGACACGCGCTGGAAGTCGGCGTGCAGCAGGATCTGCTGAGCCGGGTGGCGCTGCAGGTCACGCAGGATCACGGTCTCTTTCTTGCCTTCGATATCGAGGGTCAGTACGGAAGAGAAGAAAGACTCGCTCTCCAGGGCCTTCCACATCTGGCGGGCTTCAATGGAGATGGAGGCAGGCTTGGCCTTGCCGCCGTAAACGATGGCGGGTACACGGCCTTCCTCGCGACGCAGGCGGCGGCTCGCACCTTTCCCTTCGTCGCTGCGGACGGTGGCGTTCAGGGTGAAATCAGACATGGGGTAAACCTCTGGTTGTCTGTCCAGGGCGACCTGCGACCGGACCGCTCTGGCATTGCTGTAAACGGGTCCCGGGTACCCCGGGCCCAATAGTAAACGCCCGGCGGGGCCGGGCGGGCGCGTATTCTAAGGGAATCGCAGCGGCGGCGCCAGTGGCGCCTGCCGTTTTTCCGGACTTCGGGTCCGCCCCGGCGTCAGGACCGGAACATCGCCGACAGGGATTCCTCGTTGCTGATGCGGCGCACTGACTCGGCCAGCATGGCGGACAGGGTCAGCTGGCGGATTTTGGGCGCCTTCTGCATCTTGTCGCCCAGCGGGATGGAGTCGGTGACTACCAGTTCATCCAGCACGGAGTTGTTCAGGTTGTCGATGGCCGCACCGGAGAGCACCGGGTGGGTACAGTAGGCGACAACTTTCTTGGCGCCGTGCTCTTTCAGGGCGTTGGCGGCATTGCACAGGGTGCCGGCGGTGTCGACCATGTCGTCCACCAGCAGGCAGGTGCGACCGTTGATTTCGCCGATGATATTCATCACCTCGGCGACATTGGCGGCCGGGCGGCGCTTGTCGATGATGGCCAGGTCGCACTCGAGGCTCTTGGCCACGGCGCGGGCGCGCACGACGCCGCCGATGTCCGGGGAGACGACAACCAGGTCTTCATAATTCTGGCGCTCGATATCGTCCAGCAGCACGGAGGAGCCGTAGACGTTGTCCACCGGTACGTCGAAAAAGCCCTGGATTTGCTCGGCGTGCAGGTCCACGGTCAGTACCCGGTCAATACCGACGCTGACCATCATGTCAGCTACGACCTTGGCGGAGATGGGTACGCGCTGGGAGCGCACGCGGCGATCCTGGCGGGCATAGCCGAAGTAGGGCACAACTGCGGTGATGCGGCCGGCAGAGGCACGGCGCAGGGCGTCGACCAGCAGGATCAGTTCCATCAGGTTGCGGTTGGTGGGCTGGCAGGTGGACTGGACCACAAAAACGTCGCGGCCGCGTACGTTATCGGTGATTTCCACCGCAATCTCGCCATCCGAAAAGCGTTTTACCACGGCCTCGCCGAGGGGGATTGCCATCTGGTCAACAATTTTCTGCGCCAGTTCCGGGTTGGCATTGCCGGTAAAGACCATTAAGTCAGCCACTGCGTGTACCTTTTGATCCGATGAAGTTGATGTCGTTGAAGTTTAGATGCCTGCGGTTGTGAAAGCTTGTAGCGCGCAGTAGCGTCACCTTTTGCTGTGGCGGCACAGGCGCCGCGGAGGAAGTTGAACATCAGTTCTCTGTGGCACCGGGGAGTGCCGGGAGCGGCTTGCGGACATGTGCCGCAAACTGCGCTTTTCAGCGAAAACACGGACGTTTTCGCTGAAACTTAAAAGTGGCTGGGGCGGTAGGATTCGAACCTACGCATGACGGGATCAAAACCCGCTGCCTTACCGCTTGGCTACGCCCCAGTGGATTGCGACTGTTTATTGAGTCGCCTTCGCGAGTCGCTCGTGGGCAGGGGAAATGTTCACGCCTGCCGCGACAAAGCCCTCCCACTTGGCCGGTAGTTGTCGCAGAACCTGTTGCGCTTCATAGGCGCTGTCGAATGCTGCGAAAACACAGGCCCCGGTGCCGGTCAGTTGCGCCCTGGCAAACTGTTGCAGCCACTGCCTGGCTGCACGCACCGCGGGGTAGAGGTCTTCCACCAGCGGCTGGCAATCGTTGCTGGAATGTCTTTCCAGCCAGTCTGTGTCCAGCCGCCCGTCGCGAAGGTGCGGTAATGTAATTGCGCCGGAATCTCTTGTCAAACGGGGGTGGCCGAAAACGGCAGCTGTGCTCACTGAGCAGCCAGGTACCACCACGATAAAGTGGCGTGTCGCTGTCTGCACCGGGACCAGTTCCTCTCCCACCCCTTCGGCCCAGGCAGTGTGGCCGCGCACGAAAACAGGGACGTCGGCGCCCAGTTGTCGTCCCAGTTCCGCCAGGGTGTCGACAGGCAGGTCGCATTGCCAGAGATGGTTGAGGCCCAGCAGAGTGGTGGCGGCATCGCTGCTACCGCCGCCGATTCCACCGCCCAGGGGCAGATGCTTGTGGAGGTGGATATGTGCACCATGGCTGCTGTTGCTGTGCTCCTGCAGCAGCCGTGCAGCCCGGTAAACCAGGTTGTCGGTAAGCGGGATGCCGGCGGCATCGCCGTCGGATGCCAGGGTAATGTCCTTTGCATCGGTTCGGGTAAGTGCCAGCTCATCCCCGAAATCCAGTAACTGGAACAGGGTCTGGAGTTCGTGGTAGCCGTCGGGCCTGCGGCCGAGAATGCGTAACAGCAGGTTAAGCTTGGCGGGGGCCGGCAGCACCAGGTCTGCCGGCGGCCGGTGTGTGTGTGGCTCTTCCAGGGGCATAGGGAATGGGCAATACGTGCGTCGTAAAAGGCGCAATCATAGCGCCTCCCGGCCCCCTGTGCATGGGCCGGGCGCCTGCACCCTTCCTAGGTCTGCCATTCCTTGATGACGAGGGTTACCTTCACCGGACCCGCCGCCTGGTTGGTGCGGGCCTTGATACGGGTGGGGAGGGTATAGCGGCCTACCCGCTGGTAGTCGCTGAACTCCAGTTGCCAGCCAGCCTGCTGCAGTGCCTGTAGCTGGCCGGCGGAATTGCGCTTTTCACCGGCAGTACCTCCCGGTGCCGGCAGGCCACGAACCCAGTAAAACATCTCCCGTACCGGCAGCGGCCAGCCCAGCATCTGCTGGGTGAGCTGGGCCGGGTTGGCGGCGCGCATGGGGGGCTCGCTGCCCCGCTTCAAGCTGACGCCACCGGAGTTACCGGTGATGATTGTGGCGCCGGCCCCCAGGGGACCGCTCAGGTGAATGCGGTAGTTGGCGGCGGCTTGCTGCTCCCAGTTGATGTTGGCGCTGCCATTGTCTGTGGGTGAGCGCACACCCAGCTTGCCGGCAATGGTAAAGCTCTGCAGTTGCTCCACCGAATGCCCACCAGTCCCGGGTACCGGTACGGGCAGTGGATTCTTTTGCTGCCCGGCGCAGGCGCCGAGCAGCAGTGCCACAAGTGCGATGGTTAGGTGGTTGAACCGGGCCCGATGCCAGTCAGCTATCCGAAACATGCTGCTCCATGGTGTCTCTGATCCGCAGCCGCTCCATGGCAGCCGGGATAATCTTGCTTTCCGGGTTGATCTCGAGCCCGCGTTTCCAGACCTTAACGGCCTGTTCACGATTGCCCTGCATCCACAGCACCTCACCCAGGTGGGCGGCGATCTCGTGGTCGGGCAGTTTTTCCAGTGCCTGTTCCAGGTACTTCACGGCCTCGGTGTGATTGCCCTGACGGTACTCTACCCAGCCCATGCTGTCGATAATGGCGGGGTCGTCCGGGCGCAGCTCCAGCGCCTTCTCGATCAGTTCCCGGGCCTCGTCGAGGCGGTCGTCATAGTCCGTCAGCTTGTACCCCAGTGCGTTGAGGAGGGTGGCATTGTCGGGATCCCGGGCAATCAGCTTGCGCATGCCCTGCTCGAATTCGGTCGCGTTACCCAGTTGTTCGTTCACCAGCGCCTGGGTATAGAGCAGCCGGCCGCTGTCGTTATGGTCCTCGACCGCGCGATCCAGCAGCTGCAGGGCTTCCTCCGGCCGGTCGTGGCGGCGCAGCAGGTCGGCCTCCACCAGGTAGAAATGCTCGGCCTGGTCCGGGTGACGCTGGCGCAGCTCGGCGAACCAGTCCCGGTTGTCGTTGGAGAGGCCGTTGGTTGCCAGCAGCTCGGTGCCGCGCTTGATGGCGTTGAGATAGTCGTTGCCCGGGCCCACCTGGCGATAGTGGGTCACTGCCTGCTCGAAACGCTGCTCATCCTCGGCAATACCGCCGAGGTAAAAATGCGCAGCGGACTCATGCTCTTCGAGTTCCAGCAGCCTTTCGAACAGGGGCTTGGCGGCGGCCAGGTCTTCGGTTTCGAAGCGGATCAGTGCCAGGGACAGGATCAGGTTGCCATCCCTGGGGCGTTGCCGCACCAGTTCGGTGAACTGCGTCTGCGCCCGCTCCAGATCTTCGCTCACCAGAAGCCGTGCATACTGCAGGCGCAGGCGGCTCTCCTGTGGGTAGAGTTCCACCAGCTTTTCCAGCATGGCGATGGCTTCCGCCTCCTTGCCCTGGTCAACCAGCAGGTGGGATTCCAGCAGGGGAGGATCCAGGAGGTCCGGGTGGCGCTCCTGGACCCGCTGCACAATGGCCAGGGCCTCGGCATAGTTCTCGGTGGCGCGCAGGGTCATGGCGTGGGCCAGGGCGGCCTCGGGATTTTCCGGGTATTTGTCCGCCAGGCGCTGGAAGGTGGGCTGGACCGACTCCGTCAGTTCGCGATTGGACACCGCGGTGGCAGCCAGGGATTGCAGCGGGGCATCGCCGCCCAGCGCCAGGGCCAGCTCGGCATGCTCGAGGGCGGTATCCAGTTCCCCGGCGAGGGTCAGTTCGGCAGTGACTGCCAGTTGTGCCTCGGCACTGTCCGGTTCCAGCTCCGCCCACAGGCGCGCAGATTCCAGCGCCGCGCGGCGGGCGTTGAGAAACCGGGCGATACGGGTGGCCCGGGCCGCGATGCCGGCATCCCGGGTGCTCGCCGCCTGGTGGTAGTAATTGGCCAGGGCGACATCATACTGCTCGCGATTGCCCGCCACTTCCGCCACCAGCAGTGTGTAGAAAGTCTCGATGGGGAAGGCGCGTGTTTCAGCCACATCCGCTCCAGCGGTCGCGGCCCCGGTGCCGGCTTCCCTGGCGGTGGACATTTCCGCCGCCTGCTGCGGCGCCTGGACGCAGGCCACCAGCAGGCATGAGGCGGTGAGGAGGCAGGCCAGGGGGTGAATCCGGGGGTTGCGGGAGAGGGGCGAAAGCCGAAGTGCGGGCATAGGGCGTATCCATACGTTGTCGCCGCGCCGGGAGGGCGTGGAAAGCGTGATCCGTGTGTCGGTAGCCGTATAATTCTAGTCGCGAATTGCCCGCCGGGCTTTGCTTCCGCCGCCATCCGCGGTGACGCGCAGAGCCCCGGCGCTTGCAAGGCGGGCTGCGGGGCCTGAAAATGCGCCACCCTGACAGCCCTTGCGACCCGGGCCGGTACGACTGTGGAATAAGACAGTCCGGCGGCCCGACTTGTTTCATTGCCAGCGAGAATTTATGCCGATCCTTGCCCTGGGTATCAATCACGACAGTGCACCAATCGAGGTGCGCGAGCGGGTGGCGTTTGCCCCGGAGGTGATGCCAGCGGCCCTGGAGGAGGCTCGCGCCGCGCTCGACTGTCCGGAGCTGGCCATCCTGTCTACCTGCAATCGCACCGAGATCTACGCCGACACGGATCCCGACCGGCTGCTGGGGTGGCTGGCGGAGTACCACGGCGTTGCGCTCGACCAGTTGCTGGGCTGTACCTACCGCCATACCGGCGAGGAAGCGGTGCGCCATATGATGCGTGTCGCCTGTGGCCTGGACTCGCTGGTGCTGGGGGAGCCCCAGATCCTCGGGCAGATCAAGTCGGCTTACGCCGTTGCGCAGGAGTCGGGCAGTGTCGGCAGCCTGCTGCACAGTGTGTTCCAGCAGGTGTTCGCGGTGGCCAAGCGGGTGCGCACGGAAACTGCAATCGGTGAGAATCCCGTATCCGTGGCCTATGCCGCGGTGTCCCTGGCCTCGCGTATCTTCACCGACCTCACCCGGCAGACCGCGCTGCTGATCGGTGCCGGCGAGACCATCGAACTGGTGGCCCGCCACCTGCGGGAGCAGGGTATCGACAGGCTGATCGTGGCCAACCGGACCCTCAGTCGCGCCGAGCAGCTGGCGCAGGAGCTGGGCGCCGAGCCGATCCTGCTGGCGGATATTCCCGAGTACCTGCCGCGGGCCGACATTGTGATCAGTTCCACTGCCAGCCAGTTGCCGATCCTCGGCAAGGGCGCGGTGGAAACCGCCCTCAAGCAGCGCCGGCACCGGCCGGTCTTTATGGTGGATATCGCCGTGCCGCGGGATATCGAGCCGCAGGTGGAGCAGTTGGACGACGTCTACCTGTACACCGTTGACGACCTGCGCGGGGTGATTGATGAGGGGCGCCGCTCGCGCGAGGCGGCCGCCCGCGCCGCCTATGAAATTGTCGAGCAGGCGGCGACAGAATTTATGCGCCAGTACCGCTCGCTGGGTGCTGTGGACACGATCCGCACCTATCGCCAGCAGGCGCAGGAAATTGGCGATGCAGAGCTTGAGAAGGTGTTGCAGCTGCTGGACAAGGGCGGCGACCCGCGCCGCCTGATGCAGCAGCTGGCACGCTCCCTGACCAATAAACTGATCCATGCACCCACGGTGAACCTGAAGCGCGCCGCCGGAGGGGATCCGCAGCGCCTGCGTATCGCGCGGGAGATCATCGGCCTGGAGGCACCGGCCAAGCCGGGGCCGGAGAGCCGCAAACTGGAAGGCACCAAGAAGAACGGATGAAAGACTCGTTACTGAATAAACTGGAAAACCTCGTCGAGCGTCACGAGGAAGTTTCCGCCCTGCTCGGCGATGCCGATATCATCAGCGACCAGGCGCAGTTCCGCGATCTCTCGCGCGAGTTTTCCGAGCTGGAAGAGGTGGTGCAATGTTATGGCCGCTACCGGCAGGTGCGCGAGGATATGGACGCGGCCCGGGAAATGCTCGACGAGAGCGATGCCGAGATGCGCGAGATGGCGCAGGAAGAACTGCGCGAGGCAGAGGGCCAGCTGGAGCCCCTGGAACGGCAGCTGCAGACACTGTTGCTGCCGCGCGATCCCAACGACCGTAAGAATGTCTTCCTCGAAATCCGTGCCGGTACCGGCGGCGACGAGGCGGCGATATTCTCCGGTGACCTGTTCCGTATGTATTCGCGCTATGCCGAAAAGCAGGGCTGGCGTATTGAAATCATCAGTGAAAACCCCGGTGAGCACGGCGGCTACAAGGAGATCATCTCCCGTGTCAGCGGCGACGATGTATACGCGCGGCTCAAATTCGAGTCCGGCGCCCACCGGGTACAGCGGGTGCCCGAAACCGAGTCCCAGGGCCGGATTCACACCTCCGCCTGTACGGTGGCGGTGATGCCGGAGCCGGACGAGCAGGATGCGATCGAGATCAACAAGGCCGACTTGCGCGTGGACACCTACCGTGCGTCGGGTGCCGGCGGCCAGCACGTTAACAAGACTGATTCCGCGGTCCGCCTGACCCACATTCCCACCGGGATTGTGGTGGAGTGCCAGGACGAGCGCTCACAGCACAAGAACCGCGCCAAGGCCATGGCGCTGCTGCAGGCGCGGCTCAGCAGTGAGCAGGAAGCGGCCGCCGCCCGGGAGATTTCCGACGCACGGCGCAACCTGGTTGGCAGTGGCGATCGCTCCGAGCGCATTCGCACCTACAACTTCCCACAGGGACGGGTCACCGATCACCGCATCGGGCTGACCCTCTACAAGCTGGATGAGATCATGCAGGGCGGCCTGGCCGAGGTCATCGAGCCCCTGCGCACCGAGCACCAGGCCGACCAGCTGGCGGCGCTGGGGCAGTAAGCCCGGTCCCGCCCGAACAGGCGGGCCGGGTTTGCCACAGGAATCCCGCGGACATTACGAGAAAACCGGCCATGGCCACCATCAAGCAGAATCTCGCCCGCAGTGGTGAACTGGAGCACAGTGACAGCGCGCGGCTGGATGCCGAGGTGCTGCTGGCGCACCTGCTGGGGAAAACCCGCACCTGGCTCTATACCTGGCCCGAATACGAGCTGGGCACAGAAGAACAGCAGCTGTTTGACCAGCTGCTGGCGCGCCGGGCGGCGGGCGAGCCGGTGGCTCATATCGTCGGCCGGCGGGAATTCTGGTCGCTGGACCTGAAAGTCGATACCTCCACCCTGATCCCCCGCCCGGAGACCGAGCTGCTGGTGGAGACCGCGCTGGAACTCTGTCCGCAGGAGCAACTGCGCGCGCTCGACCTGGGTACCGGCAGCGGGGCCATTGCCCTGGCGCTGGCCACCGAGCGCCCGGGGTGGCACCTGCTGGCGGTGGACAGGTCTGCCGCTGCGGTGGCTCTCGCGGACGAGAACCGCCGGGCGCTGGGGCTGGAGAATGTCGAGGTGCGACAGAGCGACTGGTTCAGCGATGTTCCCCGCGGGAAGTTCGGCCTGATCGTCAGCAACCCGCCGTATATCGACGCCGCTGACCCGCACTTGCAACAGGGCGATGTGCGCTTCGAACCGCGCTCGGCGCTGGTGGCTGAGAGAGGTGGATTTGCCGATATTGAGCGCATCGCCACCGCCTGTGGCGACTACCTGGAAAACGGTGGCTGGCTGGTGGTGGAGCATGGTTGGCAACAGGCCGCCGGCGCGCGCAGAATATTTACCGCGGCAGGGCTGCACGAGGTATCCAGCCGCAACGATTACAGCGGCCGGGAGCGGCTCACGCTGGGCCGGAAGTAGCCCGCGCGGCGCCCCCGCAATAATTTGAAGCCATCCAGGGAAGCAGCGGCGATGCACGAACACTCACACCATCATCACGGCAGCGGGCACCTGCGTCCCCTGGTCTGGGGGCTGGTGGTCACCTTCGCCTTCGCGCTGGTGGAGGCTGTGGGTGGCTGGCTCTCCGGGTCGCTGGCGCTGCTGGGTGACGCCGGCCATATGGCCACGGATGCCCTGGCCCTGGCCCTGGGCGCGGTGGCGGCCCTGCTGGCGCAGAAACCCGCCGACCGGCAGTTGTCCTATGGCTGGGGTCGCGCCGAGGTGCTGGCGGCGGTGGCCAACGCGGTCTTCATGCTGGTGATCATCATTGCCATCGGCGTGGCGGCCATCGACCGGCTGCGTTCACCACAACCGGTGCAGGGGGGCATGGTGATGCTGATTGCGGCCATCGGCCTGCTGGTGAACCTGTTGGTGGCGTGGATCCTGCACCGCGGTGAGCAGACGCTGAATATCCGCGGTGCCCTGCTGCACGTGATGGGTGACCTGCTGGGTTCCGTGGCCGCGCTGGTGGCGGGGGCGGTGATTCACTTCACCGGCTGGACGCCGATCGATCCCCTGCTGTCCCTGCTTATCTGCCTGCTGATCCTGGTATCCAGCCTGCGCCTGCTGCGGGATTCTGTCGATGTGCTGATGGAGCGGGTGCCGCGGGAGCTGAGCCTGCCGGTGGTGGGCAAGGCGCTGGTGGCAGTGGAGGGGGTACGCTCGGTGCACGACCTGCATATCTGGCGACTGGATTCGCGCACGGTGTCGCTGTCGGCACATATTGTCGTCGATGACCTGGAGGCCTGGCCCGCTGTGCTGGAGCGGCTGCGGGATACATTGGTACGGCGCTTTGACATCGACCATATCACCCTGCAACCAGAGCCGCTGGGCGAACACCATATCCATATCATCGACCGGGTATCCGGCCAGCCCCGCGAGTGATCGCCGGGCCAGCCGTCAGAAACCGGGGGCCGGTAGTTACCTAGTCGTCCTCACCCTCGGGGCTGACCGCCTGGGGTTTGGCCATCTTTTCGGAAATCGGGCCCGGATCGGCGGACTCCTCTTCCAGTCCCTCTTCCTCCCCGGCGGCCTCCGCAGGCTGGGTCGCGGTTTCCTGCTGGCTGGATTCCAGCCCGGCAGCACTTTTCTCCGCAGTATCGGCGGTCACTTCCTCCGGCGGGCTGATCTGCTCCTGCGGTGCCTGGATGCCGATGTGATAGGCGGCAAAGCCGGGCTGCACCACCTGGTTCAGGGCCATACCCAGTATGCGGCCGTTGTGCTCCGAGCGAATTTCCTTGCGCACGTTGGTGATGGGGTTGGTGACGGTGCCCAGCAGGTCGCCTTTGCTGACCGTCTCCCCCAGTTCCACTTCACTGAAAATAATCCCGCCGGTAGTGGCGCGCTGCCAGGTGGAGTTGTAGTACACCGGTTCCGGGTCGCCCCAGAGGCGGAATTTGCTCACCATGCCCAACTGGTTCAGCAGGGTGCGGATGCCCTTTACACTGTGACTGACCGAGGTCTCGTCCAGCACCATGGGGGCGCCGGCCTCCAGGGTGACGGTGGGGATGCCGGCCTCTACGGCCGCGCGACGCAGGGTGCCCTCGGCACCGTCACTGTGCAGAACCACGGTGGAGCCGAAGCCCCTGGTCATCTTCACCACCTTCGGGTTGCGGAGGTCACCGCGCAGCTGGGGCAGGTTGGTACGGTAGAAGGAACCGGTATGCAGGTCGACCACGGCATCGCAGTTGACAATGACCTCGTTGAAGAACGAGTGGGCGATACGGGACGCCGAAGAACCGTGCGGGTGACCGGGGAAGTGGCGGTTCAGGTCGCGGCGGTCGGTCAGGTAGCGCGAGCCGCGATGGAAACCCTGCAGGTTGACGATCGGCACACCGATCACGGCGCCACTGAGGCTGGCCGGCTCGAGGTTGTACAGCACCCGGCGAACGGTCTCGATGCCGTTCAGCTCATCGCCGTGGACGGCGGCGGTCAGGCACAGGGTAGGGCCGGGCTGGGCACCGTTTACCACCAGCACGGCGGTATTGCTGTAGACGCCCTCGAAATGCTGACTGGGTGACCAGGCGAGCCGCGTGGCGGTGGCCGGCGGCACCTCGGACCCCAGCAGGCGCAGCGGCTTGGCAGCCACGGGCTCTGCTTCGGTCTCTTCCCCCGCTTCGCTGTTGTCGCCAGCGGCCGGCTTGTCTTCTGCTGGCTTTGCGGGTTCGGGGGCCGGGGCCTGCTGCGCGTCCCCGTCGTCACCAGGTTCCTGTTCCCGTGGCTTGTTCAGGGCCTCCTCGGTGGTGGGCTCGTCCAGCTTCAGGTTTTCAGCCTTGGGCAGGGGCACCTCCTGGGGATCGTCCGGGTCCTCGGTCAGGCCGAGGGCAAGGGACGATGCCAGGGCGGTGGCGAGGAATAAAGCGTGGCGGGAATGGCGCATTGTCGAGCGCAGGGGCATGCAGTAACTCCGGTTGTTGGCATGTTGATGACCGGGCGTCGCGTAGAGGTTGCCGGCCTGTAATAAATTGGAGCGCGAGTATAGCGAAAGCGTTCCCTCAGGTTTGCGCGCCACTTGGCGAAATGCCCAGCCGGCCCCGGTGTTTGATCGCCATGCCACTGGTGCGCCAGAGGCGCGCCCCCAGCAGCACCGAGGCGACCCCGAGACCGATGCAGATGCCTGCCCAGTAACCGTAGACACCCCAGAAGCTCTCACCCAGCCAGCGGGCACTGGTGAGCCCCACCAGCCAGTAGGAGAGTATCTGCATATACATGGGTACCCGCGTATCTTTATAGCCACGCAGTGCGCCCCAGGCCATGGCCTGGGCCACATCCACCAGCTGGAAGGCCGCGCATAGCAGCAGCAGGTTGGTGGCTACCGCGATGATGTCCGCATCGCTGGTGTATACGGACACGAACGGATGGCGCAGGACGATCAGTACCAGCCCGGTGGCCAGGGCGTACAGGAGTCCGCCGGAAACCCCCACCGTGCTGCTAAAGCGTGCCCGTTTCGGCCGCCCCTGGCCCAGCAACTGGGCCACGCGGATACTCAGGGCCTGGGCCAGTGCCAGGGCCACCAGGTAGAAAATGGAGCCGATGTTCATGCCGATCTGGTGGGCGGCCACGATGGTGGCGCCATAGGGAGCCAGCAGCACCGTGAGGCTGGCAAAAAAGGTGACCTCGCTGCCGGCGCCGATACAGATAGGCAGGCCCAGGGCCAGCTGGTGGCGCAGTGTGGGCCAGTGGGGTTTCGGCAGCGCGAAGCGCAGGTCGAGGGCGCGATAGGTTCGGTCGTTGTTGGCATGCCAGAACAGCGCCAGGGCGATGGCCCAGCTCACCAGGCTGGTGGCCCAGCCACAGCCGGCCCCGCCCAGGGCCGGGAGTGGTCCCCAGCCGAAGACCAGCGCCATATCCAGGGGAATATTCAGCACTGCTGCGGCCAGGTAGATACGCATTACCGCCCGCACCTGGGCCATGCCCTCGCAGTAGCCGCGCAACGCGGTGCCGAGCGCAAACGGCAGGGTGGAGGTGGCCAGTGCCAGCAGGTAGTGCTGCATCACGCGGCGCACCGGTTCCTCGGTATCGATCCACTGGCTCCACCAGGGCACCGCCAGCAATGCGGCCACCACCACCAGCCCGCCGGCGAGTGCGATCCAGAACGCCTGTTGCAGCTCTGCCGCCGCGCCGACTTCATTGCGTGCGCCACGGAGGTGGGCCACCACCGGCGATACCGCTGCCAGCAGGCCCATCAGGGTTACTGCGCAAACGGCCCAGATGCTGGAACCCAGCGCCAGTCCCGCCAGGTCCACCTCGCCGGCGCGACCGGCAACGATGGTATCGGTGACCCCCATACTGATGACCGCCAGGTTGCTGATGACCAGCGGGCCGCCGAGGGTGGTAATGCGGGAGAGTTCGGTGGCGGTGGCCCGCTTGTAGATCTTGAACATGGCAGAGCGCCGCTGGGCTACCTTAATTCGGTGTGTAACAGGTGGGCCGGTTGACCGACCTACAGTGGACCATATGGACAACAGGTGACAGTCCGCGTCTCCCGAACACCCGGCCGGGGGTGAGAAAACCTGGAATAGCACTGCTATGCCCGCGTTTTCCCGTCTTTTACCGGAGTGCCCCGAATGCGTTCGCCTGTTGGCGACGAGTCACCAGACTGCCCGTGCGGCCCACCAGCACAAACAATCGTAGAGGAGGGAGGGATTATGGAGCGCTCATCGGGTTGGTTCAATCGCCTGTACGGCAGCTTCCTGCGCCTGGCCAGTGCCACCGACTGGTTGGGGCCACTGGCCCTGCGACTGTTCCTGGCGCCGATCTTTATCCTGGCGGGAATAAACAAGCTGGGCCATATCGGTGACGTGGCGGCCTGGTTCGGCAATCCCGACTGGGGGCTGGGCCTGCCGGCACCGCAGTTGCTGGCCTGGATGGCTGCGCTGACCGAATTGCTCGGTGGTGTTGCGCTGCTACTGGGGCTGGGGGTGCGGCTGGCAACCGTCCCGCTGATGTTTGTGATGGTGGTGGCAGCAGCTACCGCCCACTGGCAGTACGGCTGGCACGCGCTTCCCGAGCAGACGCTGACCATGCCCTGGGAGTGGCGCGAGGACCTGATTGCGGAGGCCGTGGCGCGTAAGGACAAAGCGGTTGAACTGCTTAAGGCCCATGGCAATTACAGCTGGCTTACGGAGGCGGGCAGCTTCACCGTGCTCAAGAACGGGATCGAGTTCGCAGCCACCTACTTCGTAATGCTGCTGGCCCTGCTGGGAACCGGTGGGGGGCGCTATGCCAGCCTGGATTACTGGATTTGCCGGCGCTCTCACGGTCGCGGCCAGCCGCCGCAAGACGCTAACAGGTAGTCTTCGCCCATAGATGATATACTCGCCGATTATTTGAGCATGTAAGCGAGTATTTCACTTGATAGGAAAGTTGTTTCGCCGTTCATCTGCCGACGCGGCAGATGCCAGCAATGAAACTGACAATAGTCAGGACAGCGGCCGCCAGCGCGGAGATGCCGACAAGCCTGCCCGTGGCCAGCGGAATACCGGCAGCAAGGGCAGCGGTGAGTCGCGCGAGGCCAGCAGTTCCGCCAAGGGCAAGACTCGGGATAAGCCTCAAGGCAAGGGTCCCGGCCGGGGCAGGGATGAAGATGGCTCGCGGGGCGGGAAAGGCGGCAATAAGCGCCGCCAGTCACGCCCGGCGACCAAATGGTCGCTGGACCAGTTCCAGGTGCCGGAGCAGGAGGGCAAGGTCCGCTTTCACGACCTGGACCTGCCGCTGGACCTGATGCATGGGATTCACGACCTGGGCTTCGAATATTGTTCGCCGATCCAGGGCCGCTCGCTGCCCCACACCCTCAATGGCCACGACCTGGTGGGCAAGGCGCAGACCGGTACCGGCAAGACCGCGGCCTTCCTGATCACCATAATCGACGACCTGCTCAAGAACCCGTTCGAGGGCGAGCGCTACGCCGGTGAGGCCCGCTCACTGATCATTGCCCCGACCCGTGAGCTGGTAATGCAGATCGCCGACGATGCCAAGGCCCTGTGTAAATATACGGACCTGGAGATCCACACCCTCGTGGGGGGAATGGACTACGGCAAGCAGCAGCGCAACCTGAACGAGCGCCTTGTGGATATCCTGGTGGCCACGCCGGGCCGCCTGCTGGATTTCGCCAGCAACCGCGACTGCTACCTCGACCAGGTGGAAGTCCTGGTGATCGATGAGGCGGACCGGATGCTGGACATGGGCTTTATTCCCCAGGTGCGCCGGATCGTGCGCCAGACCCCGCGCAAGACCCATCGCCAGACCATGTTCTTCTCCGCCACCTTTACCCCGGAAGTGGATTCCCTGGTGGAGCAGTGGACTGACGAGCCGGTGATCGTGGAAATCGAGCCGGAGCGGGTTGCTACCGATTCCGTCGACCAGCGCGTTTACCTGGCTGCCAGCGAGGAGAAATACACCCTGCTGTATAACATCCTGCAGAGTGACGAGGTGGAAAGCCTGATTGTCTTTGCCAACCGTCGCGACCAGTGCCGTCGCCTGCACGAGAACCTGGAGGCGCACGGTTTCAAGGCGGGCCTGTTATCCGGTGAGGTGGCGCAGAACAAGCGCGTACGCACGCTGGAGGATTTCAAGACGGGCAAGACCCGGGTGCTGGTGGCCACCGACGTGGCCGGCCGCGGTATCCATATCGATGGCATCAGCCACGTGGTCAACTTCACCCTGCCGGAAGAGCCCGAGGACTACGTCCACCGCATCGGCCGTACCGGTCGCGCCGGCAAGACAGGCACCTCGATCAGTTTTGCCTGTGAGGACGATGCCATGCGCCTGGAGCCAATCGAGGCGCTGCTGGGTCAGAAGCTGAACTGCGAACAGCCGCCCCTGGAGCTGCTGGAAGAGCCGCCCAAGGTCAAGGTTAAACGCAGCAGCGGCGGCGATGGCCGCGGCGCGCGTGGTGGCCGGGACAGCCGGGATGGTCGCGGAGGCGGCCGTCGCGGCGGCGGGAGCCGCGGGCCGCGTCGCTGACAGACTGTAATCCCGGTCGAACTCCTGCGGGAGTATCGCCGGGAGCCTGAAGGCCGGTAAGACCGGCCTTTTTTATTGGTGACATCCTTGTTGGTGACGTTTTACTGATCAAAAACGGGCGGGGAAGCCGGCACCGGCCCGGCCGGTAAACTCTGTTCCCCTGGTAAAGAATAATAATGCGTACTCTCTACCTGCATATCGGTTTCCACAAGACCGGCTCCAGCTCATTGCAACTGGCCCTGCACCGCTGCCGCGCGGCATTGCTGGATCGCGGGGTGGAGTTTGCGGCCCTCGGCAAGAAGGGCAATTCATCGGGAGCCATCGACGTGGAGGCGCGGGACACTGGCCTGCACTTTCACCTGAATGATCGCTTCCGCCAGCTGCTGGCAGCCACTCGCAGCGATACCGTCATTGTCTCCGCCGAGCACTTCTCCTTTCTGTACCGGCCCGTGGATATCGAGCGGGTGCGGGACATCTGCGCGGAACATTTCGACCGCACTGTGGTGGTCGCCTACCTGCGCCGCCAGGACCTGCACGCCCGCTCTTTCAAGCAGCAGGGTGCGCGGGGCTGTGAGCGTGGGCGCAGCTCCTCAAGCAAGTTGCTGGGCCACGAGGCAGGCGCGCTGCCGCAACTGACGCCGGCGGTGCGCACTTATTACGATTACTTCAGCAAGCTGCGGCAGTGGGAGGCAAGTTTCGGGCGGGACGCGCTGCAGGTGCGCGAGTTCAGGCCTGCAAGGCTGCAGGGGGGCGATATCGTCACCGACTTCGCGAGCCTGCTTGGCGATGGACTGGATATTCCCCCGTGTCGTGTCAACGAGGGCGTGGGGCGCCGGGAATTCCTGCTCACCCACAAGTTGATCGAGCTGGGTGCAGCGCCCGGCGATATCCGCCGGTTGAAACCCGGGATGCGCGGCGACAGCAGCCGTGTGACGCCGGGCCGGGACAACGCCCGGGCCTTTTTCGAGGCGTTTGCCGAGTCGAACCGCCAGTTGAGCGAGCGCTATCTCCAGCATGAATCCGGCCTGGCATTCAGTGATGATTTCTCCACCTACCCGGAAACGGGCAATGACCTGCTGTCCTGCGCCGATCTTGCGGAGTGGTCGGCAGATCTTCTGGGCTCGGGCATAGAGAATCCCCGCGGGCTGAGGGATGCGCTGCTGGACGATTGCATTCGCTCCCTGCTGGAAGACCCGGTGGCGGCAGGAACCCTGTCGCAGGGTGTGGCCGGGGAGTTGCAGGGTATCCGGCAGTGCCTTGCCTGCACCGCGGCCATCGCGCCGGCAAGGACTCCCTGGTGGAGTCGCCTCAGGAGGAAAAAACGCAGCGGCCGGTAAGATACCGGCGGCAACCGCAGGGACTGCATCGGGGGATCCACACAGGGATCCGCAAGTAACGAGCCAATCTGGATAACGATGACAGTGAACAGTGGTTACCGCCGGGATATCGACGGGTTACGGGCGCTGGCGGTGCTGCCAGTGGTTTTTGCCCACGCGGGCCTGCCGGGCTTTTCCGGCGGCTTTGTCGGGGTCGATGTTTTCTTTGTCATTTCAGGCTACCTGATTACCGGCATCCTGGTGCGGGAAATCCGCCAGGGGCGTTTCTCCCTGGCAGATTTTTACGAGCGCCGGGCGCGGCGGATCCTGCCGGCCCTTTTCACTGTACTGTCCGCCACCACCCTGGCCAGCTGGTTGGTGCTGCCGCCCGACCTGCTTGAGGGCTATGCACGATCGGTGCTGGCCACGGTGTTCTTTGTCTCCAATTTCTGGTTCTGGCGCAGTAGCGGTGACTACTTTGGCGCTTCGGCGGAATGGGAACCACTGCTGCACACCTGGTCGCTGGCAGTGGAAGAGCAGTTTTATGTGTTTTTCCCTCTGCTGCTGTGCCTGCTGGCGAGGCGATCCGGCTGGATGCTGGCGGTGGTCGCGCTGCTCTCCCTTGTTTCACTCTGTGCCTCGATGTGGGCCACGCAGGCCCAGCCATTCGCAAATTATTTCCTCACGCCCACGCGTATCTGGGAGCTGGGCCTGGGCGCCCTGCTGGCACTGGGCGCAGTGCCCCGTTGCGGGCGCCGTATCGTGGTGGAGGTGGTGGCCGCCGCCGGATTGCTGGCTATCGCCTGCAGCGTGGTTGCCTATGACAGCGCCACGCCATTTCCGGGACTCGCGGCACTACTACCCTGCGGCGGGGCGGTGGCCCTGATCTGGGCGGGCGCGCAGCGGCCGGTGTTTGCCACCCGCCTGCTGTCCCTGCCGGTTTTTGTCGGTGTGGGGCTGGTTTCCTATTCCCTGTACCTGTGGCACTGGCCGGTGCTGGTATTTGCGCGCCTTATCCACGGTGCGGCGGAATTACCGCTGCTCTCCGCCCTGCTGGCGGTGGTGGTGGCCGGAGGGCTGGCGTACGCCAGCTGGCGCTGGGTGGAGGGGCCCTTTCGCCGTCGCGGCGGTCGTTGGGGTTCACGCCCGGCGATTGTGCGGGCCGGGAGTGTGGCGGCAGTGGCGCTGGTGCTGGTGGCGGTGATTATCAACAGCGGCAAGGGGTTTCCCGGCCGGCTGCCGCCGGAGCTGCTGGCGATATATACCGAGGCGGTGGAGCGTACGCCGCGGCAGGAGCGCTGCATGGGGCGTTTGCCGGACGAGGGGTTGTGCCGCTTTGGTGACACGGCGGCGGACGGGCTTGCGGATGTGCTGATCTGGGGCGATTCCCATGCCGGAGCCTTCCTGCCCGGGTTTGATCTCTGGGTACGGGGACGGGGCCAGGCAGGGCTGGCGGCGGTCAAGTCTGCCTGCCCCCCATTGCTGGGGCTGGTGCGGGCTGATAAGGGTGAGTCCCATCGCTGTGACTTGTTCAACCGGCAGGTGATGGAATTTCTCGAGGCTCGGGATGACCTGGATACCGTTATCCTGGTGGCCCGCTGGGCACAGGCGGTGGAAGGTACACCGGCACCGGGAGAGGGCGGTGACAATGCGGTACTGCAACGCTCGGCTGATGCAGGGAATGATGGCCTGGTGGCCGGCGATGACCATCGCGAGACTAACGCGGAGCTGGTGCGGGGCAGCCTTGCCGACACCGTCCGGCGTATCCGGGCCACCGGGCGCCGGGTGTTGATTGTGAAGGGGGTGCCTGAAGTGGGTTTCTCTGTACCCCTGGCAGTGATCAACGCGGAATTTATCGGTACGTCGCTGGAGCACGCACCCACACGCAAAGAGGTCGAGCGTCGCAACCGTCGTGCCAACCACATTATCGACACCATTGCCGCGGAGCTGGGGGCGGACCAGGTCAGCCCGGTGCCGGAGCTCTGTTCGTCCGCCTGCCGAATCGAGGAGCGCGGGGTGCCGCTCTATCGCGACGATGACCACCTGAGTGCCTATGGTGCACGCAAGCTGGTGCCGGGACTGCTCGACCTGGCACTGCTCGATAGCACCAGCCGGGGCTGAGCCTGCGGGAGAGATCCCGCATCCGTTTCCCGGCCCCAATCGCGGACGCTGGCAGGCGGTAAAACCGATATAATCGCGCCCATGCCGGAACTACCGATCAACGCCGCCCTGCCGGACCTCCTCGCAGCACTGGCGGGCCACAACAATGTCGTTCTGCAGGCGCCCCCCGGTGCCGGCAAGACAACCGCCGTCCCCCTGGCGCTGCTGGAGTGCGGCTGGCTGGCGGGGCGCAATATCATCATGCTGGAACCCCGCCGGCTGGCGGCGCGCACCGCGGCCAGGCGTATGGCCTCGCTGCTCGGTGAGCCGGTGGGCCAGACCGTCGGCTACCAGGTTCGCGGTGAGCGACAGGCCGGGGCAGGCACGCGCATCCTGGTCGTTACCGAGGGCATACTCACCCGCCTGCTGCAGTCGGATCCGGAGCTTGCCCGGACGGCCCTGGTCATCTTCGATGAATTCCATGAGCGCAACCTGCAGGCGGACCTGTCACTGGCGCTCTGCCTGCAATCCCAGGAAGTCCTGCGCGAGGACCTCAAGCTACTGGTGATGTCCGCCACACTTGATGCGACGGGCGTGGCAAGCCTGCTCGGCGGTGCGCCGGTGGTGAGCAGCGAGGGGCGCAGCTATCCGGTGGAGACCCGTTACCTGGCCCCCCGGGAAGTGGTGGAAGACGCGCGCCAGTTGCCGGCGCTGATGGCGCGCAAGATCGGCGAACTGCTCGCTGAGGCCGGCGGCAGCCTGCTGGCTTTCCTGCCTGGTGTAGGCGAGATCCGCAGGGTGGGGGAGCTGCTGGCGGAAAGGGCCGGGGATGAGGTTTTCAACGATGTCGATATCGCCCCCCTGTACGGGGACCTGGGCCGGGAACAGCAGGACGCAGCCATTGCGCCCGCCCCGCAGGGGCGCCGCAAAGTAGTGCTGGCTACCAACGTGGCGGAAACCAGCCTGACCATTGAGGGGATTTCACTGGTGGTGGATTCCGGCCTGATGCGCGAATCCCGTTTCGACCCCAACACCGGTATGAACCGGCTCGAGACCACCACTATTTCCCGGGCGTCCGCCACCCAGCGTTGTGGCCGCGCCGGGCGACTGGGGCCCGGCACCTGCCTGCGCCTGTGGACCGAGTCGCGCCACGGGGGGCTGCCAGCCAAGAACACGCCGGAAATCCTCAACAGTGACCTGGCCCCGCTGGTGCTTGAGCTGGCGCAGTGGGGCGTGAGCGACCCGGATGAGTTGCAGTGGCTGGACCTGCCGCCGCCGGGGCCGCTGGGCCAGGCCCGCGACCTGCTGCAGCGTCTGGAGGCCCTCGACGCCGAACTGCGCATTACCGCACATGGTGCTGCGATGCTGGCACTGGGGACCCACCCGCGGCTCGCCCATATGATGCTGCACAGTTGCGACTGGGGCCTGCAGCGGGAAGCCTGCCTGCTGGCGGCGCTGCTGTCGGAGCGGGATATCTTTCGCGGCGAGCGACGCCTGGACCGGGACCTGCACCGGCGCATGGAATGGTTACTCGAGGGGGGCAAAGGGGACGGCACTGTAGATCGCGGTGCGGTGCAGAGAATCCGGCAGCAGGCCAGGACCTGGCAGGCACAGCTCGCCCGGATGGATGGATCCACTGCTGGTTCCGGGGGAAGCGCCATCGATACGGCCGACCGCACCGGACTGTTGCTAGCACTGGCATACCCGGACCGCATTGCCCGGAATCGCCATGACCGCGGCCGCCGCTTCCTGCTTGCCAGTGGCCGCGGGGCGCACTTCTCCCACGATGATGAACTGGCTGTAGCCGATTACCTGGTAGTGGCAGAGCTGGACGGGCAGGGGCGCGACGCGCGTATTCTGCTGGCTGCGCAGATCCCCGGTGAGTTATTGCCGGAATATTTCCCCCACCTGATTGAACAGGAAGAACAGGTCCGCTGGGATGACCGGGTGGGCCGGGCCGTTGCCAGCGTGCGCACCTGTCTCGGCCGGATCGTACTGGATGAAAGAGCGGCCGAAAATATTTCCCCGGATGCACTCAGCCGTGCATTGCTCGATGCGGTCCGGCAGAAGGGACTGGGGGTATTGCCCTGGACACGCGAGGCGAATGCGCTGCGCGCACGGGTGGGGTTCCTGCGGGCCCAGGCCGACAATTATCCCGACCTGCTGGCGGGCCTGTCACTGCCCCGGTGGAATGATGACTGCCTGCTGGAGAGCCTGGAAGACTGGCTGTTGCCACACCTGGCGGGGATGCGTAGCCTCGAGCAATTGTCCGGGCTCAACATGCACGGCATTTTGCAGGGGCAGCTGGAATGGGCGGACCTGCAGCAGATTGATGAGTTTGCACCCACGCATATTGTCGTGCCCAGTGGCTCGCGCATGCCGATCGATTACGGGGAGGATATCCCGGTGCTGGCAGTGCGCCTGCAGGAGTTGTTCGGGCTGGCACAGACACCGGCGATCCTGCAGGGCCGGTTCGAACTAATGATTCACCTCTTGTCGCCAGCACAGCGGCCGGTACAGGTTACCCGCGACCTGGCAAGCTTCTGGCAGAATACGTACACGGAAGTCAAAAAGGAATTGCGCATCCGTTACCAGAAACATTACTGGCCCGATGATCCGCTCAGTGCACAGGCCACCAGTAAAACCAGGAAACGCATGTGACCCGGTCATTGCCCGGTTGGTCCGGGGGAGGCCAATCAGGCTGCAGAGGGAGGAATGGGCGATGAACAGTGGTACTGGCACCATTGTCACCTGGGACGACGCACGGGGGTTTGGCTTTATCGAACCGTCCGGTGGCGGCAGGCAACTGTTCCTGCATATCCGCGATTTCAGCCGGCAGCATCGGCGGCCAGAGCAAGGATTGATCGTGAGCTTCGCTGTTTCGGCTGACGACCGGGGGCGGCCACGCGCCATCCGGGTGAGGCCCCGACGGGGACATCACCGCCCTGTCGTTGCGGGCGGCCGGGGCGGTCGTGCAGTTCTATTCTGCCTGGTTTTCTACACGGTACTGGCCGCATTGGTGCTGGCGGGGCGGTTTCCGCCACTGGTGCCACTATGGTTCCTGGCACTGGGCCTGCTGACTTTTGTGCTCTACGCGAAAGACAAGTCGGCGGCACGTAACGGCCGCTGGCGCACGCCGGAGAACACCCTGCACCTGTTTTCAATCACCGGAGGCTGGACCGGCGCGCTCGTGGGCCGGGAAATATTCCGGCACAAGACATCCAAGGCGTCTTTCCGGATGCTGTTCTGGTTAACCGTGCTTGGCAACCTGGGGGCGCTGGTATGGCTGCTGTCGCCATCCGGCAGCGGTACACTGGCCTACCTGTGGGCGCTCTGGCAGGACGTCCAGTATTTTACCGGCTGGGGGTAGGCTGCGTGCCGGCCGGGTGTAAATGCCTGTGACCGGCGAAACTTGCACTGCGTGCGAAATTGGTTTCTGCTTGGGGCACAAACCAGCGGGCCTGCGATTCCCGCGTCAATCAGGAAGTATCCCAAAACTTAGAACAACGGGTGCTTGCCATGCAAAATCCTGCTACTCCTGCGGCTGCCGTCGGGCCGCTAACCCCCGGGCCCGCTGCGGAGGCCTCTGATACCCGGGCCGGGCGGCTGGTGTCGGTGGACTTTGCCCGGGGCCTGGTGATGGTCATCATGGCCCTGGATCACGTCCGCGACTTCACCACCGCAGCGCGATTCGCCCCTGAGGAGCTGGGGGAGACCTCTCCCGCCTACTTCTTTACACGCTGGATTACCCATTTCTGTGCGCCATTGTTCGTACTCCTGGCGGGAATGGGAGCCGGGTTTATGCGGGCCAGCCGCTCACCGCGGGAGTTGAGCCTGTTTCTGCTCTCCCGGGGATTCTGGTTGATCCTGATCGAGCAGACGGTAATGTCATTTGGCTGGAGTTTTGTGCAGCCACAGGGCTACGCACTGGTGTTGACGACCCTGTCGATGATCGGTTTCTGCATGATCTTCATGGCGCTTTTCATTCACCTGCCGCGATATCCCCTGCTGGTGCTCAGCGTCGTCATTATTGCCGGGCACAACCTGCTTGATGGTCGCCTTGTGATGCCGGAAGAGGGGCCACCGCCGGTCTGGTATGCGCTGCACGAGGATATCTTTACCCGTATTGCCGGCCTCCCGCTGGTGGTGGTCTACCCGCTGCTGCCCTGGTTGGCGGTGATGCCGCTGGGTTACCTGCTGGCCGGCCTATACCGAGAGCCCGCGGTGCGCCGCAGGAGGGTACTGCTGGCCCTCGGTTTCGGCGCAGTGGTGTTGTTCCTGGTTCTGCGCGTGGGCAATTTTTACGGTGACCCGGTTCCCTGGATGTCGCAGGCGAGCTATGGCATGACCCTGGTGTCTTTCTTCAATGTCGATAAATACCCGCCATCACTACTGTATCTACTCATGACCCTGGGGCCGGGGCTGCTGTTGCTGGCCTGGTCCGAGCGCCTGCGGGGCCCGCTGGTGGATATCATCAATACCTTCGGGCGCGTGCCTTTTGCCTATTACATCCTGCATATCTACCTGGCCCACCTGCTGGCGCTGGCCATCGCCCAGTGGCAGGGATTTGGCTGGCGTGCCGCAGCGGGAGGCTGGTGGGGGCTGCCGGACGGTTACGGGGTTTCCCTGCCAGCGGTCTATGTAACCTGGCTGGCGGTCGTCGCACTGCTGTATCCATTCTGCCGCTGGCTAGCAGGGGTCAAGGCGCGGCGCCGCGACTGGTGGTTGAGTTATCTGTGAACACACCCGTTTTTACGAGGTTAACGCACGCCTCGTCCCAGCCCGAGAGGCAAGATCACATCCGGAGGCTCCCTTGTTCCCAAGCAGACGTCCCGCCCTCTTGTTACTTGCATTGATAGTCGCACTTCCCGGATGTGCGCCGACAAGGATTCACCTGCACACGAAGTATTTACCTGAAGACCGGGTCCTCCAGGTAACCCAATCCCTGGAATCGTCAGGTTTTGAAGTCATTGCCCGCGATAACCGCCATCCCGCCACGTTGCTTGGCAGTATCCTGGTATACCAGCCGGGCAGGTTTTCGGAGAGGCATGTTGCCAAAGTGACTGAAGCTGTCGCAAAAAGCGGTTTTTCCCTGAATGGGGCCTATCCTGCAGAAGTCAGCGGCCATCGCTACACCGAGGGTAATATGGGGTTATACCTGGTGGATAGCGCGATGACCCGGGTTGACTGGGATGGTCCGCGACAGGGGGAGGTTGAGTTCTCCATTACGGACTTCGAGCTGAAAAGCACGGACTGCGAGCGTCGCTACCTGTTCCGCTTCAAGGAGAGTGGCGAGCTGGCACTGAACGAGCTGACGGCAGGGAAAAGCGCGAGGGAAGGCTTGCGGTGGGAACAGGAATCCCCCGCGTCGATCGCTGTTTATGATGGCCATGATAAATACCTGTTCCGCTACCTCCGTTACCAGCGGGAGAGGACCAGCGGGAACAGGGAAGCCCGGGACTATTTTGTAGAGCTGGAGCCGGAAGGG
Source organism: Microbulbifer sp. YPW16 (assembly GCF_021290385.1). Lineage (GTDB taxonomy): Bacteria > Pseudomonadota > Gammaproteobacteria > Pseudomonadales > Cellvibrionaceae > Microbulbifer > Microbulbifer zhoushanensis. The sequence goes on along the minus strand of NZ_CP089928.1, from coordinate 1,188,448 downwards.
TTTTATCCACTGCCGTATGCCTGCAGTTTTCGTGCAAAGCTGGGTGCACTGGTTTATTAGCGCTAGCGAGAGCCTTGAGAATTACTTCAGGGGCAGCGCGGGAAATGAAACCGGACCCGGGTCGTGTGCCCTGGTGATTCACGGGTGACGATACCGCAAAAAAAATGGCGAGCTGTTTGGCTCGCCATTTTTATTTTTCCCCTTATTTGCGCGGGGTCAGTCCATGTAGCTCTCTACCGGCGGGCAGGAGCAGATCAGGTTGCGGTCACCGTAGACATTGTCGATGCGGTTGGAAGCCGGCCACACCTTGTGTTCCTTCAGCCACGCTGCCGGGCGCCCGGCTACATCGCGGGAATAGCCGTGGGCCCACTCGTCGACCATCACGTCCTCGAGAGTGTGGGGGGCATTGTGCAGCGGGTTGTCCTCCGCGCTGTACTTGCCATTGGCTACATCTTCCACTTCCTGGCGAATGGTGGCCATGGCGGTGACAAAGCGATCCAGCTCTTCGCGGGACTCACTTTCCGTGGGCTCGATCATCAGGGTGCCGGCCACCGGGAAAGACATGGTGGGCGCGTGGAAACCGAAATCCATCAGGCGCTTGGCGATATCTTCCTCGGAGATGCCTGCCGATTCCTTGAGCGGCCGCAGGTCCACCAGGCATTCGTGGGCAATAAAGCCATTGGTGCCGGTATACAGCAGGGAATAGTGCTCGCTCAGGCGCTTGGCCACATAGTTGGCATTGAGGATCGCCACCTCGGTAGCACGCTTCATGCCGGTCTTGCCCATCATGCGGATATACATCCAGCTGATCGGCAGGATGCTGGCAGAGCCCCAGGGTGCCGCGGAAATGGTGCCATTGGCCGTATCGGTCTCCGGTACCTCGCTGACCGGGTGGCCCGCCAGGTAGGGCTTCAGGTGTTCGCCGACGGCAATCGGGCCCATGCCGGGACCGCCACCACCGTGGGGGATACAGAAGGTCTTGTGCAGGTTCAGGTGCGAGACATCACCACCGAACTTGCCCGGTGCGGCGACACCAATCAGTGCGTTCATGTTGGCGCCGTCGATATACACCTGGCCGCCGGCATTGTGGATCAGCTCGCAGACATCGCGGATGCCTTCCTCGAACACGCCGTGAGTGGACGGGTAGGTGACCATCAGCGCGGCGATGCGATCGCCGTGTTCTTCCACCTTGGCCCTGAGGTCATCCATGTCCACGTTGCCCTTGTTGTCGCAGGCAACTACCACCACCTTCATGCTCACCATCATGGCGGAAGCCGGGTTGGTGCCATGGGCAGAGGCGGGAATCAGGCATATATCGCGCTGGGTCTCGCCCCTGGCCTCGAAATACTTCTTGATCGCTACCAGGCCGGCATATTCACCCTGGGAGCCGGCATTGGGCTGCAGGCTGACGGCGTCGTAGCCAGTACAGGCGGCCAGCATCTGCTGCAGCTGGCGGAACATCTCGGCATAGCCCTGGGCCTGGTCAGCGGGGGCAAACGGGTGCAGCTTGCCGAATTCCGGCCAGGTCACCGGAATCATCTCCGCAGTGGCGTTCAGCTTCATGGTGCAGGAGCCGAGCGGGATCATGGAGTGATTCAGTGCGATGTCCTTGGACTCCAGCATCTTCAGGTAACGCAGCATCTCCGTTTCGGAGTGGTAGGTATTGAAGACCGGGTGGGTCAGGAACTCGCTTTCGCGAACCAGGGCCGCGGGGACGCCCAGGGGGCCCTTGGCGGCGATCTCACTGTCGAGCTCGTGCAGGTCCAGTCCGTGCTCGCCACCGGTGAAGGCCTGCAGGATGTCGGACACATCAGCAAGGCTGGCGGTCTCGTGCAGGCTGACACCCAGCGCGTCCTCACCCACCTTGCGCAGGTTGATCTCCGCATCCAGGGCGCGCTGGTAAATGGCATCGCGCTGGTCACCGGCAGTGATGGTCAGGGTGTCGAACCAGCTGTCGTGTGCCAGGTCGAAACCCTGCTTTTTCAGTCCGGCGGCGAGGATGTCGGCCAGGCGCTGGATGCGCGTGGCGATGGTCTTCAGGCCCTCGGGGCCATGGTAGACAGCGTAGAAGGCGCTCATCACCGCCAGCAGTACCTGGGAGGTACAGATATTGGAGTTCGCTTTCTCGCGGCGGATATGCTGCTCGCGGGTCTGCATGGCCATGCGCAGGGCGCGTTTGCCCTTGCTGTCCACGGAAACGCCGATGATCCGGCCGGGGGCGGAGCGCTTGTAGGCCTCGCGGAAGGCGAAGAAGCCTGCGTGCGGGCCACCGTAGCCCATGGGAATGCCGAACCGCTGGTTGCAGCCAACCACTACATCGGCGCCCATTTCACCGGGTGCTTTCAGCGCCACCAGGCTCATCAGGTCGGCGGCCACGGTTACCAGGCCATTGGCCTCGTGCACCTTGTCGATGATGCCGGTCAGGTCGCGCACCACGCCGGTGGAGCCAGGGTATTGCAGCAGCGCGCCGAACAGCTCGGCCGGCAGGTCCTGCTCCGGGTTGCCTACCACAATCTCAAAGCCGAAGTGCTCTGCGCGGGTCTTCACCACCGCGATCGTCTGCGGGTGGCAGTCCCCGTCCACGAAGAAGATGTTGGACTTGTTGCGCTTGGCCTGGCGCTTGCACATCGCCATGGCCTCGGCGGCGGCGGTGCCCTCGTCGAGCATGGAGGCGTTGGCCAGCTCCATCCCGGTGAGGTCCATGATCATCTGCTGGAAGTTCAGCAGGCCCTCCAGCCGGCCCTGGGCAATCTCCGGCTGGTAGGGGGTGTAGGCGGTGTACCAGCCCGGATTCTCCAGCACATTGCGCAGGATGACATTGGGTGTAATCGTGTCGTGGTAGCCCATACCGATAAAAGTGCGGTAAATTTTATTCCGCTGGGCCAGCTGGCGAAGCTCACCGAGAGCCTCTTCCTCATTAACCGCGTCGTCCAGGGCCAGTTCGTCCTGTTTGCGAATGGAGGCGGGGACGGTTTTCTCGATCAGTTCATCCAGGCTGGCCACGCCGAGCGTTTCCAGCATCTCTTTGATCTGCGCCTCGTCGGGTCCGATATGGCGGTGAATGAAGGCGTCGTGTTGTTCCAACTGCAGCAGAGATGGCTGGGTCATAAACGTCGTTTCCTGTATCGCAGGGATAGGTCGCTGGAATTGCGCCCGCCGGCGGGGTCTGGCACCGGTTAAAAAAATAGCAGAGCGGCCCGGGCGCCATTTGCGTACCGGGGTTGCCGGCACGGACGCGGGATCGCTGCGCGGCGGGATGGCCGCGGTGCCACGGGGAGTGGCAGCCTGCTGCTCGGGGCGCTTGTGGGCCTCGTGAGCCGCGCGCATCTTAGCAATCGCCGGGCTGCCGGGCAATCGGCGGATCTGCAGCGCTGGAAAAGCTATTTTGCGCTGATTTTTGTGATTTAAATCCAGAAACGACCGAGTTGGCGCTATTTTAAACTGCTATGGGCCGCCTCGCGGGAATCACGGCAGGGTGGCTTGATCATACTTGGTATACCCGGAGGGAGCCGGCTCCTGCCCCGGGGCAGGTTGCCCACCGGTGCGATTTGGGTAATGGGCAAGGGCATCCCCGGGCTGAAAGACCACAACAGAGAATAAATGACCGGTTAGGGAATGGCCGGTGGGAGCCGCGGGGCTCCGTATCCAATCAGGGCAGAGGCGGGAGTTGCGAGGGATATGCAATTACACAGTCTGCGGTTCAGGGTCGGCATATTTTCCCTGGCACTGGTCATCGCCATGTGCCTGTTCTTTATTTGGCTGGATCACCGCAGCCTGCACTCCCTGCTGGAAAAGAACCGCGAGGGTCGTTACCTCACCTACCAGTACCAGATTTCCGGCCTGCTGAAACAGTCGCGCGAAGACCTGAACCAGCTCACCGACCTGTTTGTCCTGTGGCGCGGTGGGCTGGCACCCAATTCCGATATCCTCCACAAACTGTTTGACCAGCAGTGGGAGCATCTGCGCGACAGCTGGGGGCTGGAGTCCCTCAAGCTATACAGCCCGGGCCAGAGACCGCCGAGGGTATGGGGCGCGACCACCCGGCGCCTGACGCCGGAACAGGTCCGGGATGTGATCGTCAGCGGCGAAACACGGGAGTCGGTCTATTGTGCCGAGTCCTGTGTACAGAGCCTGGTAATGGGTATTACCGCCGGCGACCTGTCAGAGGAATATGTCCTGCAGGTGGACCGCTCCCTCGCCGATGAGCTGCTGGCATTCCGCCAGATCACCGGCTCCGATATCGGCATCCTGTCGGCGACCGGTGACGAAGGGGACAAGGTGGTCGATGCCTACCTGGATGGCTGGAGCCGGTCTGTTATCGCCCTGACTTCGCACGAGCGGATGATGCCGCTGTTGCGGGAGGTGGCAGCGCAGGGGGCGCAGGTGCCGGAACTGCGGTTCTCGGGCAGTTATGACTTTGGTCCGGCCAGTTACGATGTCCGCACCTTCCCGTTGCAGGACGGCAACCCCGGTGGGGCCCGCTTTGTCATCATTGACGATGTAACCACACAGGTGCGCCATATCGAGGACTCACTCAAGCTGCTGTTCTGGTTTGCGGCACTGGGTTCGGCCACGTTTATCGCCGCACTGGTGGGAATGTTATGGAGCCCGATTTTCCGGCTGCGTCGCCTGGCCGAAGCGCTGCCGCTGCTCAGTGATGGCAATTTCGACCGCGCGCGGCAACTGATTCGCCCGGTGCGCAAACCCCGGACCCACTTCGATGAGATAGACGTACTGGACTATACCGGCCTGGCGGTCTGCGACCAGCTGGAGGTGATGAAGGAAATCGTTGCGCAGAATACCGCCGAGCTGGAGCATATCGCCATGCACGACACGCTTACCGGCCTCGCCAACCGCCATGCACTGGTCGACAAGCTCGAGCAATACCTGCACAGCGAGTCCCACCTGCAGAACACGGGGTATGTCTTTTTTATCGACCTGGATGATTTCAAGCGTGTCAACGATTCCCTGGGGCACCAGCGTGGCGACGACCTCCTGCGGGTGCTGGCCCAGCGACTGGTAAGCGTGGTGCGCCAGGGCGATACGGTGGCCCGACTCGGCGGTGATGAGTTCTGCGTGTTTGTGCCCTCTGCCGGCGGCGATGATGCCTGCCGTGTGCTGGCGGAGAAGCTGCTTGGTGTGGTGGCACAACCGGTGAAGATTGGCGATCAGGTGCTGCGGGTGACTCTCAGTATCGGCATTGTTGCCATTCCGGAACATGGGCACACGCTCGAGGCGATCCTGCAGCGGGCCGATGTGGCCATGTATCACGCAAAGTATCGCGGCAAGAACAATTACCAGATCTATTCCGACCGCTTATCCTGTATCGAACACCTTTCCACTGGTCGGCGCCGGGGGCAGGTACCTACGGCCATAGCCGGCAACGATGATAAATCCTGAGGCCTGTGCCTCTCGCCGGGCATCGCCGGTAACTGCCTGAACCTGGGCGCCGCTTTATCCGGGCGCGCTTTTTACTGCCAGTTGGCGCCACTCCCCTCCAGCGCCTGTCGCGCCATATTCTCCTGTCGTCTATGTTTTAAGTTAACGGAAAGTGAATTCCTGCCCCCGCAGGGATTCCACAAGCATAAAGACGACTCCCTGCCAGTGAACGGTGGGAAGAAGAATATCGACGGAACGTAAGCCATGGCCTGCAGGATCTACTTCGCCAGCGACCAGCTGCTGGTGAGCCACCTCTACACCCTCCTGGAGAAATCGGGAATCCGGGCGCTCACCCAGCAGGCGGCGGTGGATGTGCCGCAGGAGGAATCGGGTCCCGTAGCCTGGTACTCGGAACTGTGGATTATGCAGGATGGCCAGTTGGCCAACGCCCAGGAAGTATTGCGCAAGGTGCTCGACGGTGAGACTGTCGCGCCCGCTGTACCAGTGGCGCGGCACCGTGCAGCCGATTCGCGGCCAGTTACCGGCGCCTGAGATTACGGAAAACTGTCCCGGATGCCCGGGGTACCCCTGCCAGTTCCCACGATCCCCCCTCCAGTAAATCAGCCTCCCGCCGGGCTTACCCTGATTCCACAGGCTCTCCGTGCAGCGGTCGCAGCACGCTCGCCAGTTGCTGTGGCAGTGGGGCACCGCCGCGAATTCCCAGCGCCAGCAGGCGCGCCTTGTCCAGCTGGCAGTTCTGGGGCCGCGGCTCGACGAAGTGCGGGGCACTATCGGCGCTGATATGGCGGCAGTCCAGTTGCAGCAGGTCCGCAATCATCATCGCAAGCTCAAAACGGGTACAGGCGGTATCACCACTCCAGTGGTAGATACCCGACAGGATCTCGCCCCCGGCCTTTAGCCTCAGGCACTGCTCCAGGACGCTGGCAACTTCCTCCACACTGGTGGGGTAGCGGATGGCCCAGTGATCCAGTGCCATGGGTTCCCGTGTGCGGATAGTGTCCAGCAGTGCCGTCACGCCCGATTCCCGGGGTTCCTCCACCGGCCCGAACAGCAGTGGCAGGCGCAGCACCCAGTGCCCGTGGCAGGCGAGTACCGCCTCCTCGCCGGCGCGCTTGCTGCGGCCATAGAAGTTGATCGGGGCGGGACGGGCGTCGGCGCTGTAGGGTGGGGCAGTGCCATCAAACACATAGTCGGTGGAGATATATACCAGCTGTGCGCCCAGCTCCTCGCAGGCGCCTGCCAGCAGGGCGGTGGCATCCACGTTCAGGGCCCAGGCCGCGTCGGGCTGGTTCGCGCAGCGGTCGGGCCAGCGCTCCGCGGCGCAGTGGATCACCACATCCGGCTGCAGCTGTTCCAGGGCATTGCGGATTTGCCCGGGCTCACTGAGATCCAGTGGCAGCAGCCCGGGCCCGGAGCGCGAGTGGCAGGTGCCAGTCACCTGCCAGTCCGGGTTGGCGGCCAGTTGCCGGAATACGCTGCGACCCAGCAGGCCGGTTGCGCCGGTCACAAGGATGTTCATTATTTCAGTCCTGTCGAGAGGAAACCGGGAGCCCGCATCCGCTGCGGGCTGGACAGGCGGGGCGGCAGGCCCCGCCCGGAAGGGGATCACATCTTTTCCAGGACCTCGATACCCAGCAGGTCGAGGCCGCAGGCGATCGTGCGGGCAACCAGGTTGCACAGCTGCAGGCGACTGTTGCGCTGGGCTTCCGGCACGCCTTCCCTGAGTACCGGGCAGGCCTCGTAAAAAGCCATGTAGGCGCTGGCCAGGTCGTAGAGGTAGCTGCACAGTACGTGCGGGAAGGTATCCCGGGCCACCTGGTCCAGCACCTCGCCGAACTGGCTCAGCTTGACCGCCAGTGCCCGCTCCTCCGGCGTTTCCAGCAGGATGTCACCGGTGAGGGATTGCGGCTCGACCCCGGCACGGCGGAAGATGCTGCGCACACGGGTGTAGGCATACTGGAGGTAGGGGGCAGTATTGCCCTCGAAGGCCAGCATGGCGTCCCAGTTGAAGACGTAGTCGTTGGTGCGGGTCTTGCTCAGGTCGGCGTACTTGACCGCGCCGATACCCACGGTCCGGCCGATCTCGGCGCACTCCTGCGGGCCCAGGTCCGGGTTCTTCTCCGCCACCAGTTTCTCTGCGCGTTCCACTGCCTCGTCCAGCAGTGCCGCCAGTTTCACGGTGCCACCGGTCCGGGTTTTGAAGGGCTTGCCGTCATCGCCCATCATGGTGCCGAAGGCGCAGTGCTCCAGGGTGACCGATTCGTCGACAAACCCGGCCTTGCGCGCTGCGGTGAAAGCCTGCTGCAGGTGCAGGGACTGGCGTGCGTCCACTACGTACAGGATCCGGTCGGCACCGAGCTTGCCTGCGCGGTAGCGGATCGCGGCCAGGTCAGTGGTGGAGTAGAGGTAACCACCGCCCTTTTTCTGGATGATCATCGGGCTGGGATTGCCCTCCTTGTCCGCCATCTCCTGCAGGAATACGACCACTGCGCCCTGGTCCCTGACAGCGATTCCGCTATCCAGCAGTTCCTCGACCAGTACCGGCAAGTCCTCGTTGTACTGGCTCTCGCCGTAGACATCGCTGCGCTTCAGCGTCACGTTCAGCTTGTCGTAGATTTCCTCGCTGTGACTGATGGAGATGTCGATAAACTGTTGCCACAGCTTCAGGCAATCGGCGTCGCCGCCCTGCAGGCGCACCACATACTCCCGCGCGCGGTCGTCGAAACCCTCCTCCTCGTCGAAGCGCACCTTGGCCTCGCGGTAGAAGGTTTCCAGGTCCGCCAGTGCTACCTCGGCATCGTTGTTTTCCAGCTTGTCGGCCAGGTGTGCCAGCAGCATACCGAACTGGGTGCCCCAGTCGCCCATATGGTTCTGGCGGATGACCCGGTGGCCCTGGAATTCCAGCAGGCGAGCCAGGGCGTCGCCAATGATGGTGGAGCGCAGGTGCCCCACGTGCATCTCCTTGGCCAGGTTGGGGTGGGAGTAGTCGATCACCACTGTTTGCGGGTTCTCTACCTCCGCGATATTCAGTCGCGGATCGCGGCCTGCCACTGCCACCTGGTCAGCCAGCCACTGCTCGCTCAGGTGCAGGTTGATAAAGCCGGGGCCGGCCACCTCGGCGCTGGCAATCATATCGCCGCGGTCCAGCTGCTCGACGATCTGGCTGGCCAGCTCGCGGGGATTGGTGCCCATGCGCTTGGCGGCGGCCATGGCGCCATTGGCCTGGTAGTCGCCGAAGCCGGCTTTCTTGGCCTGCGCCACCACCGGGCCGCATTCGGCGGGGATGCCGGCGGCCAGCATGGCGGCCTGGACTTTGTCGGAAAGGAGCTGGCGAATATTCATAGGGTGATTGGACTTCTGCTGTGTAATGTAGGGAAACGCGCGATTTTAATGGGCGGGGCCGGCTTTGCAACTGAACCCCGCTCCCGGCCGGGCAGCGCTGCTGTAATGGTAGCGGTTCCGGGCATGGTGCCGGGGGGGCTGCGGCTGATGATATGATGCCGGCAGACCGAGAGGGGGGAACAGGTGAGCAAAAACACACTCTACTGGCACGACTATGAAACCTGGGGCACCGACCCGGGCGCGGACAAGCCATCCCAGTTTGCGGGTATCCGCACGGACGAGGAACTGAATATCGTCGGCGAGCCGCTGATGCTCTATTGCCGACCTGCCAGCGACTGCCTGCCGCAGCCCATGGCCAGCCTGGTCACCGGGATCAGCCCGCAGCGGGCGCTTGCAGAGGGTGTGCCGGAGATCGACTTTATCCGCCGGATCCTGGCCGAGCTGGGCGCCCCGGGCACCTGTGGGGTGGGCTATAACAGCCTGCGCTTCGATGACGAGGTGACCCGCCACACCCTCTACCGCAACCTGCTGGACCCCTATGAGCGCGAGTGGCGTAGCGGCAACAGTCGCTGGGACATCATCGACATGGTGCGGCTCGCCTACGCCCTGCGGCCGGAAGGTATCGAGTGGCCGCGGCGCGAAGATGGCGCGCCCTCCTTTCGCCTGGAGGAACTGACCGCCGCCAACGGGATTGCCCACGAGGGCGCCCACGATGCCCTGTCGGATGTGCGCGCCACCATTGACATGGCGCGCCTGGTGCGCGAGCGCCAGCCCCGGCTGTACGATTACGTCTTCCGCCTGCGTCGCAAGCAGGAGGCGGCAAAGCTGGTTGACCTGCGGGCGCGCAAGCCACTGTTGCATGTATCCGGCAAGGTCCCTGCCAGCCAGGGACACATCACCTATGTACTGCCGCTGGCGAGCCACCCGGTCAATCGCAATGCCATTATCGTCGCCAACCTGGCCATGGACCCGGGGCCGATCCTGGAACTGGATGCGGACGCCCTCCGCGAGCGCCTGTATACGGGCCGGGACAACCTGGGCGAGGGGGAATTGCCGGCGGGCCTCAAGCTGGTACACCTGAACCGCTGCCCGGTGCTGGCACCCGCCAATATGCTCGACGACCGTCGCGCCGCAGAGCTGGGCCTGGACAAGGCTGCCTGCGAGAGGCACTGGCAGCAGTTGCGGGATACGGAGCTGACCGACAAGCTCCACCGGGTATACCTGGACAGTGAATTTCCGCCCCGCGATGTGGAGGCCAGCCTGTACGATGGCTTCCTGGACGACGGTGACCGCGACCTCTGCCGGGAGCTCCACCGTGCGCTCGGGGAGCGCGGGCCGGAGGCATTGGCCGGCGAGGTGCCGTTCGCCGACCGACGCCTGCCGGAGCTGCTGTTCCGGTTGCGGGCCCGGAACTTCCCGGACACCCTGTCAGCTGACGAGCAGCAGCGCTGGGAGGAGTGGCGCTACCGCCGCCTGACCGACCCGGCCGCAGGTGCCAGCATCACCCTGGAGCCGTATTTCGAGGAGGTTGCCGCGCTGCGCCAGCAGTACCCGGAGCGCGCCGGGCTGCTCGACCAGCTGGAGGCCTGGGGTGATGGCCTGCTTACCTGAGGGCTGATACCCGGGGTGCCCGCCGGGCGGGCCCTGTAAAAGACCGCCGCCGGCAGCCCGCGGCTATGCTCCGGGGCGCCGCGCCGCTAGAATACGGCCCCGGTAAAGACTCGCGCCCACAAGGCGCAGCAAGTGGAGTAACAATGGACTTTATCGGAGCCAACATTCTCTCTGTCAGCCAGTTCGAGCGCGCGGATATCGACCGTGTTTTCTCAGTGGCTGACAGCATGGGTCCCTACGCACGGCGGGAAAAAGTCACCCGTGTGCTGGAAGGGGCTATTCTCGGCAATATGTTCCTGGAGCCAAGCACCCGCACCCGCCTCAGTTTTGGCGCGGCTTTCAATCTGCTGGGTGGCATGGTGCGGGAGACGGTGGGAATTACCGCCAGTGCCATGGCCAAGGGCGAGTCCCTGTATGACACCGCACGGGTATTGTCCGGCTACAGCGACATCATTTGCATGCGCCACCCGCAGGCCGGGTCGGTGGCCGAGTTTGCTGCCGCCAGCCGGGTGCCGGTGGTCAATGGCGGGGACGGTGCCAACGAGCATCCCACCCAGGCGCTGCTCGACCTGTATACCATCCGCAAGGAGCTGGCGGGCAAGGGGCGTACCCTCGACGATGTTCGTATTGCCATGATTGGCGACCTGAAGCATGGCCGCACGGTGCACTCCCTGTGCAAACTGTTGTGCCTGTTCGACAAGGTGCAGCTGACGTTTATCTCCCCGCCGGAACTGGCGATGCCGGAGGCGGTGGTGGAGCAGCTGCGGGCCGCCGGCCACCAGGTGACGGTCACTGACCAATTGGAGGAGTCGATCGGGCACGTCGATATCGTCTACTCCACCCGCATCCAGGAGGAGCGCTTTGCCTCCCAGGAAGAGGCCAACCTTTATCGCGGTCGCTTCCGCCTGAACCGGGAAATTTTTACCCGCCACTGTGAGCCCAACACCGTGATCATGCACCCGCTGCCGCGGGACTCCCGTGCGGAAGCCAATGAGCTGGATACGGATCTCAACGAACACCCCAGCCTGGCAATTTTCCGCCAGACCGACAATGGCCTGCTGGTGCGCATGGCCCTGTTTGCCATGCTGCTGGGTGTTGAGGGGGATGTGGACAAGTACTCCCGCCCGGTGCGCTGGCACAGCCGCCGCAGCCCCATCTGACCGCCTTAAGCCGGTGGGCATGGGGCCCGCCGGTTGCCCTTCCCGTATAGCCACACTCCCCCGCTGCCCCTCTCCAAAATGCTGCCGTCACGTCCCCTTGTTCCCGCTGGTTCCAGGCGGAAAGGCGGGGCTGCACCGACGCACGACGGCGGGCCGATATTTCTGTTAACCTGCAGGTATAACAACTCTCGCATCCAGGATTGATGCCATGCTGAAGCGGTTCACAGGAGGTTTGCGCAGCCTGCCCCTGCGGTCGGTGTTGCTGTTGTTACTTTCGCTGTTCGCCCCCCTGGTGGCGGCACAGGAGGAAGTGGGAGAGATCGTGGAGGGGCCCCATGTTGCCCGCTTCACCATCGAGGGCGCCATCGGCCCCGCCACGACAGATTACCTCATCAGGGCCATGGAGGAAGCACAGGAAAACGGTGCCCAGCTGTTCCTGATCCGCATGGACACTCCCGGCGGCCTCGACGCCGCCACCCGGGATATCATCAAGCATATCCTGGCTTCGCCAATCCCCGTCGCGACCTATGTGCACCCCTCCGGCGCGCGCGCCGCCAGTGCCGGCACCTATATCCTCTACGCCAGCCATATCGCCGCCATGACCCCTGCCACCACCCTGGGAGCGGCGACACCGGTACAGATGGGCGGCGCCCCGGGGCAGCCGCAACCCGGCCAGCAACCCGGTGGAGGGGGCGACCAGCCCGCTGGTGATACTGGGGAAACGGAAAAAAAGGATGGCGACAGGGAAGAAGGGGCGGGGACGGCGCCAGAACCTGGCAGCGCCATGGAGCGCAAGGTGATCAACGATTCGGTGGCCTATATCCGTGGTCTCGCCAACCGGCATGGCCGCAATGCGGACTGGGCCGAGAAGGCAGTGCGCGATGCCGCCACGCTGACCGCCGGTGAGGCCCTCGAGCAGAATGTGGTGGATATTGTGGCCACCGATACCGATGACCTGTTGCAGCAGCTGGGCGGGCGCAAGGTGAAGCTGGAATCCGGCGAGGTCACCATCGACGAGAAGATCGAGGATGTCCGCGTGCAGGAGTATGAGCCCGACTGGCGCAACAAGCTGCTCGCCCTGATTACCAATCCGCAGGTGGCCTATATCCTGCTGTTGGTGGGAATCTACGGCCTGATTTTCGAGGGCTATAACCCGGGCGCGCTGGTGCCCGGCATTGTCGGGGTCATCTGCCTGCTGCTGGCCTTCTACGCACTGCAGGTGTTGCCGATCAATTACGCCGGCCTGGCACTGATTATCCTCGGCGCATTGCTGATTGTGGCAGAGGTGTTTATGCCCAGTTTCGGCGCCCTGGGTATCGGTGGCGTCATCGCGCTGGTAATCGGCTCGGTGATGCTGATCGATACGGATGTCCCTGGTATGCAGGTTTCGCGCAAGCTGATCGGTGCGATCGCCGGGGTGAGCGGCCTGATGCTGCTGGGGTTATTGATGGCTGTCGGGCGCAGCCTGCGCAGACCCCGGGTCGCCAGCGACCAGGCGCTGGTGGGGCGCACCGCCACGGTGGACAGGGTAGAGGATGACGAAATCCTGGTACACGTGGGTGGCGAGATCTGGACTGCGCACAGCGATGACCCGGTGTCGCCGGGCCAGCAGGTAATCATTACTGAACAGCATGGCCTGCGGCTGCGGGTCCGGCCGGAATAAGATAACAACGCGATAGAGACAGGAGTCCGAAATGGTCAGTTATTTTATGGGGTTGTTGATTGCCGCGGTGGCACTCATCCTGATGTATGCCATCCGCATCCTGCGCGAGTACGAGCGCGCGGTGGTGTTTTTCCTGGGCCGTTTCCAGTCGGTCAAGGGGCCGGGCCTGATCATCATCATCCCGGTGATCCAGACCATGGAGCGGGTAGACCTGCGCACGGTGGTAATGGATGTACCCACGCAGGATGTGATCAGCCGTGACAACGTGTCCGTGAAGGTCAATGCAGTTGTGTATTACCGGGTGATTGACCCGCAGTCCGCGATCATCAATGTGGAGAACTACCACGAGGCTGTGAGCCAGCTGTCGCAGACCACCCTGCGCTCTGTGCTGGGTAAGCACGAGCTGGACGAGATGCTGTCCGAGCGGGACAAGCTCAATGTGGATATCCAGAAGATTCTCGACGAACAGACCGATGCCTGGGGTGTCAAGGTAACCAATGTCGAGATCAAGCATATAGACCTGGATGAGAGCATGATCCGCGCCATCGCCCGGCAGGCAGAGGCAGAGCGCTCCCGTCGCGCCAAGGTCATCCATGCCGAGGGTGAAGCCCAGGCAGCGATGAAGCTCACCGAGGCAGCCGACCAGCTGTCGCGTAACTCAAACGCCATCACCCTGCGTTACATGCAGACGCTGATTGATATTGCCGGCGAGCAGAATTCCACCATCGTTTTCCCGCTGCCCATGGACCTGATCCAGCCGTTGATGAAAAACATGATGGCCGGGCAGCAGAAAGCTGAGTCATAACCGGGCCGCGCCGACAGCAGCGACCAACCCCGGCGCTGCTGTGAGCCGGCAGGATCAAGGGAAGTGGCGGAGGTAACATGGTTGAGCTGGATTTTTTACAGTTCAGTAATACTTTCTTGCTGCTGCTGGTATTGCTGAACCCCTTCGTTCTCAGTGTCTACCTGCTCGACCTGATCCGCGGGCTGGACCTGAGGATGTTCTCCAGCCTGCTGATGCGGGCATTCCTGATCAGCCTGTCGGTATTCCTGGCGTTTGCCTGGTTTGGCGAGAAGATATTTGACAGTGTGCTGCAGGTCCGCTTTCTCGCCTTTATGATTTTTGGCGGCATTATTTTCCTGATTGTGGGAATCCGGTTGACCCTGGGGATGGGGAGCCCGATGCAGAGTATCAACCTGCATTCGCATGAAGTCGCCGGCGCCATTGCCATGCCGTTTATTGTCGGTCCCGGTACCATCAGCGCCGCTGTGCTGGCGGGTAGCCGGCTGGGTGCAGTGGGAGGGGCTTTATCGATTACCCTGGCGATGGCGGTAGCACTGGCGTCCCTGATCCTGCTGAAAATGCTTTACGACTGGGTACAGACGCGCCACGAGCGTTACGTGCGCAAGTATATCGAGGTGGCGGGCAGGGCGACTGCCCTGTTCACCGGTTCATTTGGTGTGGACATGATCCTCAAGGGGATCGAGCGATGGTGGGAGTGGATGGCCTGAGCCCACCATCGCGGCGAGGCACTGTGGGGTTAGCCGGGGATTTCCTGGAACAGCAGCTCCAGCAGTTTTTTGCTGGACCCGTCCCAGCCCTCGGTCGAGCCGCCACCGGCTGCCTCGTGCACCGCATTGCCGAGTAACTTGCCGAGTTCCACTCCCCACTGGTCGAACGGGTTGATCCCCAGCAGGCAGCCGCCGACGAAGACTTTGTGTTCGTAGAGTGCCAGCAGGGCGCCCAGGTGATAGGGGTCCAGCTTTTCCACCACCAGGGTATTGCTGGGGCGATTGCCGGGAACCACCTTGTGCGGGGCCAGCGCATGTGCCTCGCGGTGGGTGTAACCCTGGTCTTCCAGTTCCCGCCGGGCCTCGTGCAGGCTTTTGCCCTGCAGCAGTGCCTGGCTCTGGCTGATGCAGCAGGAAAGCAGCCAGCGATGCTGTTCCACCAGGCCGGATGTCGGTTCCCGGATGGCGATAAAGTCTGCCGGGATTAAATCGGTACCCTGGTGCAGCAGCTGGTGGAAAGAATGCTGCCCATTACTGCCTTCGGTTCCCCAGATGACGCTGCCGCTGGGGTAGTGCAGGGGCTGGCCGTCCCGGTCAACCCCTTTGCCCAGGCTCTCCATGTCCAGTTGCTGCAGCCACGCGGGAAACTTGGCCATGCGCTGGGCATAGGGCAGTACCACCTGGCTGCCAGCGCCCCAGCATTGCCGGTACCAGAAATGAATCAGGGCCATCAGTACCGGCAGGTTCTCCGCCAGCGGCGCCGTCGCAAAATGGCGATCCATGGCGTGTGCGCCAGACAGGAGGGCCTCGTAGGTTTCGTAGCCACAGGCCAGCGCGATGGGAAGCCCGATGGCCGACCAGAGTGAGTAGCGGCCCCCCACCCAGCTCCACATGGGGAAGATGTTTTCCGCAGCGATGCCGAAGTCCTGGGCGGCCACGATGTTGCTGCTTACCGCAACGAAGTGCCTGGCAAGCTGTGCCTCATCGCATCCGGCGTCCAGCATCCACCGGCGTGCGGCCAGGGCATTCTCGCGCGTCTCCAGGGTCGAGAAGGATTTTGAGGCAACGATAAACAGGGTATTGGCGGGCGGCAGGCCAGCGAGTGTATCGCTCAGGTCCGCCCCGTCGATATTGGCTACAAAATGTGTCTTGAGTCCTTCCTTCTGCCACGGACGCAGGGCCTCGACTACCATGCGTGGACCCAGGTCAGAGCCGCCGATGCCGATATTCACCACATGGCGGATCGGTTCGCCGGTAAAGCCACGCCAGTCGCCCCTGTGTACCCGGCGGGTAAAGTCGCGCATTTGCGCACGGCAATCGGCCACCGCCTGCTCGTGCTCATTGGCCGGTTCCCCCTGGAAACGCAGCGCTGTATGCAATGCGGGGCGGTGCTCGGTGTTGTTGATGTTTGCGCCGGAGAATAATGCCCCGATCTGCTCCTTCAGTCCGCACAGGTCGGCGTAACCCAGCAGATGCCCGAGGGTCTGGTCCTGCAGGTGATTCTTGCTGTAATCGAGGTAGATTCCGGCGGCGCTGCTGCTGTATTGCGCGGCGCGATTGGCGTTGGTTTCAAATAGCTCCCGCAGTGACCATCTCTGTTCGCGCTGGTGTGATTGCAGCTGGGCGATGGCGGCGGAGCGGCTTGCCGTTGCGGTTTCGGCTGTCATGTTATCCCCGGATTACTGGCTTGTATTTTATTGCTGTTGGAGGTGTTCCGGCGCAATGGGAGTGGCGCTGCCCAGTCGACAACCTGGAGAGGCGACGGGTGCTGCGACGGAGTTTTTCGCGTCAATGCTAGCGCTAAATGGGAATTACAGCCAGTGCCGGGTGGTGGCTGCCGCGGTCAGTCGAAGATCGGGGAGGGGCAGGCAGTTGTACCTGAAAAGCAAACGGTTGTACCGGAAAAGCAAATGCCGCTTCGAAAAGCGGCATTGCTATGTTTGCCGAAAAGTGGATTTACTTGACCACTTTCATGCAGCGAACATTGTCGGAAGCCATCCAACAATCGGCATCCGCCGGGCAAGCCATTGAAAGCGGGATTTGCTCAGAGCCCGGAGGGCAGGATGCCGGTGGCGCAGGTGCCGCACAGCAGCCCGCCAAAACCAGTGCACTGATAATTCCCATTAGGTACTTGGCTGGAGTGAAATTCATCCCCTTACTCCTTTCCGTTGATGTCAGCCATTAGCATAGCCAATAAAACGTCACCTGTTTGGTCTGCTTTGTAAAATGATGTTCTACAAAGAGCCGCCCTTTGGAGTGTAATAGGCGGGCGGGAAAAATAGCTGCCAGCCGTTAACTCAGGATAAACCAGGCGCCAGTTTGGCGCTTTAAAATACCTATATTTAAAGTCTTTCCTGCCATTTGGTGGCGTAAGCTGTTGCGGGGCGCATCGACTTATTTTTTGAAACTTGAAAAAAACTTTTTCCCAGTGGGTCTCGACAAAATTTTCCGCGCCAATTGCCCGGTGGCACTCCCTGTTTCAGGGCGTAAAGTGTGGCCGATACCGGGGGTATGCCGCCGATCCGGATTTCTCCCGATCACCGGCCTATTTTAGTCGTGCGCATCGCCGCATTGTGGAAGGTGGGGTGAGAGCGGGAGGAGGAGGGCGCACCGGGGTGCGCAATCAGTGTGTCGGTTGCGGCCCGTGGAGAAACACGCCGAATGCGCGTGCCAGGGCTTCCGGCCGTTCCGGCGAACGCAGGGCATCCAGCAGTGCTGTGCGGGTTGCCGGGAGGAACATCAGGTCGGCCAGCAGCAGGTTGAAGGTTTCCTGTTTCTGGCTCTCGGCCAGCGCCGTGAGCCAGAGCGCGGCCAGGGCCGGTTCCTGGAGGTCCTCCGGGCAGCGGCTGCCCATAGCGGCGAGGGTTTCCCCCGCCCGGGCCCTGTCGCTGTGCAGCAGCCGCTGCAGGAATTCGTGCCGCAGGCCCCGGGCCGGGGAGAAGGAAATGCCGCGCACCGCCGCAGCAAGGATGGCGGCTTCCGGTTGCTGTTGCTGCAGCTCGGCGTCTGCCCGGCGGATAATGGCAGCGGCCAGGCGGTGGTCGATCGCCTCACTTTCCAGGCACTGGCAGAGGCTGACGAATACCGGCGCAGCGATTTGTGGCAAAGCCTCGTCTATGAGCTGCCGGTGCTCTTCCCAGCGCGCGCTGACATCGGCGATCCCCTGCAGGCCCAGGTGACCCCAGGTGCCGGAATCCGGCGCACGGAGGTAGGCCAGGACGTTTTCGTAATGGGCACTGGGGGCACGCCGTAGCAGTCGGGCTGCGTGGGCGTGAAAAGTTGCCTGGCGCTCGGGCGGGGGGGAATACACCAGGCCGCTCTCGCTGAGCGCGCTGCCGAGCTGCTCGCCGGCGTCGCTGCCATCTCCGGCGACGAGCTTGCGGTTCAGGAGCGCAAGGAAGTTGTCCCGCGCCGCAAACTGTAGTTTGCCCTGCTCATCGAGAGGCAGGCGCAGGAACCAGACGGCGGGCTCGCCACCTTCCTCCGGCCACAGCAGTAGCCCGACCCAGGCCTCGCGCAGGTAGGGGTGTGGCCAGGGCGCATCGCCGGCCTCGAATGCATCGGCAGCGCTGCGGGGCACCGAGCGGACGCGCCGGCCAAGGTCGAACCAGCGCAATTTGAAGCGGGCCTGGCTGATCAGGTCACTCAGCGTGCCAGGATTACTGTTGTCGGTCATGCCGGGTTGGTCTCGCGCGAAAGTGCATTCATTTTGCGGCTTGTGCCGTTGGTGCCGCATCCAGCGGCAGTTGCTTGAAGTGTGTCCAGCCGTAGGCAATGGCCAGCAACGGGCAAAGGATATTGAACAACGCGAACGGTGCGTAGGTAAAAGTAGCGATGCCCAGGGTCGCGCTCATGTAGGCCCCACAGGTATTCCAGGGGATCAGTACCGAAGTGATGGTGCCGGAGTCCTCGAGGGTCCGCGACAGGTTGAGCCCATGCAGGCCTTTTTCGGTAAACGCCTCGCGGAACATGCGGCCGGGGATAATGATGGCCATGTACTGGTCGCCGGCAGCGGCGTTCATGCCGAAGCAGGTCAGTACGGTGGATGTCACCAGCCCGCCCACGGTCTTCACCCGCGACAGGGTCCAGTTGACGATTCGCTCGAGGAACCCGGCGCGCTCCATGGCACCGCCGAAAGCCATGGCGGATACGATCAGCCAGATCGTGTTGAGCATGCTGCTCATGCCCCCCTTGGAGAGCAGGGCGGCCACATCCTCGTTACTGGAGGTGGACTTGTAGCCGTCAAACAGGCTGTACCAGGCGCCCTTGATGGCTGCCAGGGGGCCATCACCACCCAGGCGGCGGGCAGTTTCCGGCTCGAATACCAGGGCAATCGCGCAGCCCACCAGGGCGCCGATCATCAGCGTCGGGTAGGCAGGTATTTTGCGCCAGGCCATAAACAGCAGCAGGGCCAGGGGCAGCATGCTGACGATGGAGATGTTGAACTCCTCCTGCAGGGCACCCAGTAGCAACTGGATGTCTTCCGCCGAGGCCCCGGATGCATCGGTGCGCAGGCCGATGATGGAGAACACCACCAGCGCGATGATAAAGGCGGGCATGGTGGTCCAGAGCATATTACGGATATGCAGGAACAGGTCATTGGACGTCACCGCTGCCGCCACATTGGTGGTGTCGGACAGGGGCGACATCTTGTCACCAAAATAGGCGCCGGAGATTACCGCACCGGCGGTTACCGCCGGTGACAGGCCCAGCGCGCCGGCGATGCCCATCAGGGCCACACCCAGGGTGCCGGCAGTGGTCCAGCTGGAGCCGATGCTCAACCCCACAATCGCGCAGATGATGCAGGAGGCGGCATAGAACCACTGTGGCGACAGTATCTGTACGCCGTAATAGATCATCGAGGGCACAGTGCCAGCGAGGATCCAGCTGCCGATCAGGGCGCCCACCGCCAGCAGGATCAGGATCGCGCCGAACACCAGCCCGATACCGTGCAGCATGCCGCCCTCCATCTCGTCCCAGCTGTGGCCGTTTTTCATTCCCATCAGGGCGGCGATGCCGGCGCACAGTAGCAGGGCAATCTGGTTGGGGCCATAAGATGAGTCGGCACCGTAGAAGAAGACCGACAGGGACAGCAGGGCTATCAGGATCAGCAAGGGGATCAGCGCGTCCAGCAGGCTGGGCTGCTTGGCGGCGGGGGAGGAACTGGGCTCGGTCAAGGTAGGGCTCCTAAATCTGCTTCTCGGGCCTGGTCAGCGGCCATTCTCGTTATCGTTGTCGGGGCGCCGGCCGGCGCGAAGCGCTCTATTCTCACGGCTGCGGTGCGAGCTGTCCACACCGGCTGGTCGCGGGCGGTGCTGGCAGTTCGGCGGCGGTTCCGGTATGTTCTGCGCCGGCCGGGCTTTACCGGCCCCCCGGACCGATCGTCCCCGGCCCGTGAGCCGGTCTAGCATCAATAAGAATGAGCCCGATGGCACCGATATCCGGTGGCGTCAGGTGGCAGGTAGTGATTTCATGAGAGCAAGTGAACTGGATCCCTCGCAGTTCGAGGATATTCGCCCCTACCGCGACGACGAGGTGCGCGATGCCCTCAAGCGCCTGATCAGCGACCCGGAAATGTCCCACGCAGCTGCGCATTTCCTGGTGCCAAAGCTGGCGAAGCTTGAGGGACCCATTGCCTGGCTGGTGCGCCAGTTCCTGCGCTTCGAGTTCCGCAATGCGCGCGACGTGCGGGGCGTACAGGAAGTGGTGGCCAAGTACCTGGAGATGGCGGTCAACCGTACCAGTGACGGGCTGACCATCTCGGGCCTGGATACCCTGCCCAAGGATCGTGCCTGCCTGTTCGTCAGCAACCATCGCGATATTGCCATGGATCCGGCCCTGTCCATCCTCGCCATGTACAAGGAGGGACATGAGACTGCCCGTATCGCCATCGGTGACAACCTGCTGACGAAGCAGTTTGCCACGGACATCATGAAGCTCAACAAGTGCTTTACGGTGAAGCGCAAGGCCAGCACCCGCCGGGAAAAGCTGGAGTCCGCCACCAAGCTGTCGAATTACATCTACCACTCTGTGGTCAATGAGAATGAACATGTCTGGATCGCGCAGCGGTCCGGCCGTGCCAAGGATGGGCTGGACCGCACCAACCCGGCGCTGGCGGCCATGTTTGCCATGACCAAGGACCGGGATACCCCGTTTGCCGAGTTCTGGCGCAAGCTGCACATCGTGCCGCTGGCCATCTCCTACGAGTGGGACCCCTGCGACCGGCAGAAGGCCCGCGAGCTGTATTTCGCCGAGC
Organism: Microbulbifer sp. YPW16; assembly: GCF_021290385.1. Taxonomy (GTDB): domain Bacteria; phylum Pseudomonadota; class Gammaproteobacteria; order Pseudomonadales; family Cellvibrionaceae; genus Microbulbifer; species Microbulbifer zhoushanensis. Next base: position 1,167,504 of record NZ_CP089928.1, on the reverse strand, counting down.
ACCCGGAAGGCTATCGCAAGGCCCGCCACGAGGACCTGAACTCCATCGCCAAGGGGGTGGTGGGCCAGAAAGGGCATGTCCATGCGGCTTTCGGCACCCCGATCGAGGGTGATTACCACGATGTGGGGGCACTGGCGGAGGAGATCGATCGCCAGGTGATCGGCAATTATGTGCTTCACCCGACCAACCTCATTGCCTACCAGATGATCTACGGCGAGACCCCGGACCTGCCGGTATCCTGGCCTGCCAGGCAGTGGAACCCAGACGAGTACAGGGAGACGCGGGAGAAGTTCGAGGCCCGCATGCAGCGCATCGACGAGCGCTGGCGCGAGCGGGCGATTCGGGGCTACGCCAACCCGGTAGTCTCCAAGCTGGCCTACCTGTGATCGCTGGCGGCGATGGTGGAGTGCGACGGGCGCTTGCGCGATAATGCCGGCCCCTGACCATTCACCAGCAGCCGGCGCTCCCACACTGTGTTAAGCAAACAAGACAAACAGGCCATTCAGGCCGCCTACAGCGAATTCCTGGCCGGGCGCGAGCTTCGTGCCCGCTATGGGCAGAAGCTCATGGTGGCGGCTATCGCGCGCTCGCTGGGAGCCATCGAGCAGGATGCCAGTGGCGAGCGCGACAGCAGCAAGACCGACGGTGAACATATCTGCGTGGTGGAGGCCGGCACCGGGACCGGCAAGACAGTGGCCTACCTGCTGGCCGCGATTCCGCTGGCGCAGGCACAGGACAAGAAGCTGGTTATCTCCACCGCGACCGTCGCGCTGCAGGAGCAGATTATCCACAAGGACCTGCCGGAGGTTGCGCGCCACAGTGGCCTGAAATTTGACTTCAGCCTTGCCAAGGGCCGCGGCCGGTACCTGTGCCTGAGCAAACTCGACCAGCTGCTGGCCGAATTCAGCGGCAGCGGTGTGGGCACCAGCATGGGGCTCTACGAGGACGAGCTGCCAAAGGTTGACGAGACCGGGGCGCAGCTGTACCGGGATATGGCAGAGAGCCTAGCCAGCGGTCGCTGGGACGGTGACCGGGACAACTGGCCGGACACCATCGAGGTGGCCGACTGGAGCCGCGTGACCACTGACCATCGCCAATGCAGTGGTCGGCGCTGCCCCCATGTGGGCAACTGCAGCTTCTTCCGCGCCCGGGAAAACCTGGGCAAGACCCAGGTAATCGTGGCCAATCACGATCTCCTGCTGGCCGACCTGGCCCTGGGGGGCGGTGCCATTCTGCCGCCGCCGGAAGAGACCATTTATGTGCTCGACGAGGCGCATCACCTTCCGGACAAGGCGCTCAACCACTTTTCCCACCACAGCCGGGTGGGGGCTTCCACCGGCTGGCTCGACCAGGCCAACAAGAATCTCGGCCAGATGCTGGGCGAGATCGGCGATGGCGCCGAACTGGATCGCCATGGTGAGGAGTTGCCGGGGTTGCTGGCCTCCGCCAAGCAGTCACTGGAGCAGATGTGGCCGTTGCTCGAGGAGACCTGTGAGTTTGAGGACGAGCGCGGCAATACCGTCCGTCACCGCTTTGAGGGTGGAGTGGTCCCGGAGGCGCTGATGCACCTGGCTGAGACCCTGCGCGATGACTTCGACGAGCTGGAAGCCGTATTGGGCAAGATGGTGCAGGCCGCGCAGAAGCTGCTGGAGGATCCGCACAGCCCCGTCCCGGCGGTGGACCTGGAGCGCTGGTATCCCCTGCTGGGGAGTTGGTACGGCCGCGCCGAGGCCAACCTGCAGTTGTGGGCCAATTATGCCCGCCCGGATGCCCGGGACGCTTTGCCGCAGGCCCGCTGGGTGACCCTGGTGGACTGGGGTGGCTCATTCGATTTCGAGGTGTGCAGCTCGCCGATCCTGGCGGGCAAGACACTGGAGTACAGCCTCTGGCGGCGCTGCTACGGCGCGGTGCTGACCTCGGCGACCCTGACCGCACTGGGGCGCTTTGACCGTTTCCGGATGCGCGCCGGTACCCCCGATAACGCCACCTACGAGGTGGTGCCCAGCCCGTTCGATTTCTCCCGCGCCACGCTCCAGGTGCCGGCGAGCGCCGTGGATGCGGGTAACGCGGACCAGCATACGGATGCAGTCATCGCTGCCCTGCCGGAACTGCTCGGTGACAGGGGTGGCGCCCTGGTGCTGTTTTCGTCCCGTCGCCAGATGGAGACGGTCTATGAGTCGCTGCCGGGGACCTGGCGCAACCGTATCCAGATGCAGGGCCAGCGTTCGCGCCAGCAGTTGCTGGAAATTCACCGCGAGACCGTTGATGGCGGCGGGGCCAGCGTGCTGTTCGGGCTTGCCAGCTTTGCCGAGGGGCTTGACCTTCCCGGGGATTACTGCCGCCACGTGGTGATCGCCAAGTTGCCGTTCGCGGTGCCCGATGACCCTATCGAGGCGGCCCTGGCGGAATGGGTGGAGGCCCGCGGTGGCAACCCGTTCATGCAGATTACCGTCCCCGATGCGGCCGTGCGGCTGGTGCAGGCCTGTGGGCGCCTGCTGCGCACCGAACGGGACGAGGGCACTGTCACCCTGCTGGACCGGCGTGTCGTCACGCGCCGCTATGGTCGCGCGATGCTGGATTCCCTGCCGCCGTTCCGGCGCGACATAAACTAGTGGGCGGTTACCGATCACACCGCAACCGAACAGACGGAGTCCCTATGAGCAGTATTTACCTCGACGTAGCGGACCAGCTGCTGCAGCTGGAAGCGGAACTGCGGCGGCTGGATCTCTGGCAGGCGGAATCGCCGTCCGCCGAGGACCTGGCCAGCAGCCAGCCGTTCTGCGTCGATACCCTGACCCTGCCCCAGTGGCTGCAGTTCATCTTTATCCCGCGTATGGCGCAGCTGGTGGAGGCCGGCGGTCCGCTGCCGCAGAAATGCGGCACCGCACCCATTGCGGAGGAGTTTTTCCGCGAGCGCAATGACGGTGGCCGCCTGATCGCCCTGCTGGGTGAAATAGATGCACGCCTGGAGCGGGGCTGAGTGCCTTGCAGCCGTTATCCCGGGGTAATGGTTTTCCACCTAGAGCATGAGAACAGAGGCGCGAATCTGTTCAGCTCAGGGGCGGATGCGGTAGTATGTTTCGTTTATACCAAGCCGGGCATGGATTCTCCGGCCAAATAAGAAACAGGGACAGGAAATTGCGATCGTCGCACAGGTTGGCCGAAAGGCCCTAAGGTAGTAAGCAAAAATGCGGTTTTTTCCCATTTTATGTCTGTTGCTGGCCTCACAATTAATCGTGGGATGCGAGTCCTTCACACTGCGCGGGCCCTGGTCGGAAGAGCCCGGGGCGGTGATGCCGGAGCAGCCCCCGGAGGGGACCGTCCCGCCGGCAGGGGCGGCTGCCCAGTGCCCGGAGCCGCAGGAAGTGGTGTGCGCCGAGCCGGAAGTGAAGGTTGTCGAGCGGGTGATCGAACGGACCTACGAGAAAGTAGTCGAAGTGCCCGTCGCCAAGGACAAGCTGGTGTTGGGGGAAGTGGAAATCGTGGCACTGGAGCCCGGTGGCGTAACCCTCAAGGCCCTGATTGATACGGGGGCACCGACCTCCTCCCTCAGCGTCAAGGAACTCAAGCCGTTCGAGCGTGATGGCAAGGACTGGGTTCGCTTCCTGGTGTCTACGCCCGGGGATGACGAGCCGGTTACCGTGGAGTTGCCGATCAAGCGCCAGGTGCGGGTGGAAAGGCCCGGCTTTGGCAGCCAGCGGCGGCCGATTGTCAATATGAGCCTTACCGTCGGCGATGTGACCCACATGGTCGAGGTCAACCTGACCGAGCGCAGCGGGATGGACCACCCACTGTTGGTGGGCCGTAACTTCCTCAAGGATGCCGCTGTCGTTGATGTCAGCCGCCGCGAGGTCCAGGGTGAGCCCCGGCTTCCCGTCGCAAAATAACACTGGCTATCAATCTGGCGGCTGCCGCGCACGAACCGGCGCCGTCCAATCATGAATATGGGGATTGGCGAATGTCGCCACGCGCTCAGGTATATATTCTCGCTGCTTTATTCGCGCTGATGGGCGCGGCCCTTACCATCTACAAGAACCGTGAACTGGGCTTCCCGTTGCTGCCGGGGGAGTATCGGACCGTCTGGACCATCGAGGCGAAGGTACGCTTCAATGCTGATGGCGGCCCGGTGAAGGCTTCGCTCACCCTGCCGCGCGAACAGCGCAATATGGAAGTTCTGGGAGAAACCTTCAGTTCATCCGGGTTCGGTTTCAACGTCATCCGTGACAACGATGAGTATCGCGCGGTCTGGTCACGGCGTGACGCCAGCGGTAGCCAGTCCCTGTTCTACCAGCTGGATGTGCACCAGACGCCGGGCGCGGCGCTGGAGCAACCGCTGGACCTGAGTACCGAGGTGGACAAGCCGTTCCTGGGGGCGCGGGAGCAGGAGGCGGTCCGCCAGGCCATTTACTCCATGGTGGACAGCGCCCGTGAGCGCTCCTCCGACACCGAGACCTTCACCACTCAGCTGCTGACCTCCCTGGGGGATACCCGCAACCAGGACCGCAACCTGATTTTCGGCTATTACAAGGACCGCTCGCTGGTAGATGTGGCACTGCTGATGCTTTCGGCAGCGGAGATCCCGGCCCACCGGATTCGCGGGCTCTACCTTGAGGACGATCGCCGCAGGCTGGACCCCGAGGACCTGCTGGAGGTTTTCGATGGCAAGCGCTGGGTGGTGTTCGAACCCCGCAGCGGTTCCCCGGGCGTGCCCAGGAACTTCTTTATCTGGCAGCGGGGCGGCAAGAGCCTGCTGGACGTTGAGGGCGGCAGTGATTCACGCGTTACTTTCTCGGTCATCTCCAACGATGTCCCCGCCCGCGATGTGGCGATGCTGAGTACCAGCATGGAAAAAGAGGCGCTGGTGGACTTCTCCATTTACAGCCTGCCCATCGAGCAGCAGAGTATCTTCAAGCTGATCCTGCTGGTTCCGGTGGGGGCATTGGTAGTGGTTTTGCTGCGGGTGTTTGTGGGCCTGCGGACCTCGGGCACTTTTATGCCGGTGCTGCTGGCCATTGCCTTTATCGAAACGCGCCTGATGACGGGGCTGGCAATTTTTGTGCTGATCCTGGTGCTGGGACTCTGGGTCCGCTTCTACCTGAGCAGGCTTAACCTGTTACTTGTGGCGAGGATCGCTGCCGTGGTGGTCACGGTGGTGATCTTGATGGCTGCGATCAGCGTGGTGAGCTACAAGTTGGGTATCGAGCAGGCGCTGACGGTAACCTTCTTCCCGATGATTATCCTCGCCTGGACAATCGAGCGGATGTCGATCGTCTGGGAGGAGGATGGCCCCTACGAGGTGGTGGTCCAGGCGGGCGGCAGCCTGCTGGTGGCGGTGCTGGCTTTCTGGGTGATGACCAACCGCTATATCGAGCACTGGACGTTCAACTTCCCGGAGCTGCTGCTGGTACTGCTGAGCCTGATCCTGATCGTCGGCAATTACACCGGTTTCCGCCTCGGTGAGCTGATGCGCTTCCGGCAGCTGGTGCGATAAATGAACACTTTTTCCCTTGCCCGGATCGGCGCCAAGTTGCGCGGTGGCCTGGTTTCTCCCTCTGCACTGCGGCGGATGGGAGTGCTGGGGATGAATGCGCGCAACGTGAACTACATTGCACGCTATAACGATCGTAATCTCTATCCCGTTGTCGATGACAAACTCAATACCAAGCGTGCCGCCCGGCGCGCGGGTATCGCGGTGCCGGAGCTGATTGCAGCCTTCGAGACCCAGCCCAGTCGTGCCCGTGTGATGGAAGTCATCGAGCCCCTGTGGAAGTTTGTGATCAAGCCGGCGCGCGGCTCCGGGGGCAAGGGCATCCTGGTGATCGTGGGGCGCGAGGGGGATGAGTACATCAAGCCTTCCGGCGCCAGGGTTACAGCACTGGATATCCTGCGCCACGTCAGCAACATCCACAGTGGCCTGTACAGCCTGGGTGGCAAGCCCGACCGCGTGATGATCGAGGCGCTGGTGGATTTCGACCCGGTCTTCGACAACTACTCCTTCGAGGGCGTGCCGGATATCCGCGTTATTGTATTTCGCGGCTTCCCGGTAATGGCGATGCTGCGCTGCTCCACCCATTCTTCTGACGGCAAGGCCAACCTGCACCAGGGCGCCGTCGGGGTGGGTATCGACCTGGCCACTGGTCGCAGTTCCCATGCGGTGCAGAATGGACTGCGCATCAACCAGCACCCGGATACGGAGATGCCCTTCGACAAACTACAGGTGCCGGGATGGCGTGACCTGCTGCGCCTGGCATCCAGTTGCTACGAAATGACCGGGCTCGGCTACCTGGGGTGTGACATCGTGCTTGACCGCAAGCGCGGCCCGTTGCTGCTCGAGGCGAATGCGAGGCCGGGGCTGGCAATCCAGATTGCCAATGGAGTGGGGCTGCGTAACCGCCTGCGACTGATTGAAAACATGGACCTGGAAGAGCTGGAGCGCAATGTGGAAGAGCGCGTTGCATACTCGGTGCAACAGTTCGCGGCGTCCAGGGCAGATTAAGCCGGGCGCGACCGTGATACGCCCGCCGGACTGGCGCAGGGTACAGTAATAAAAAAAGGGCGATCCGAGGATCGCCCTTTTTTGTCTGCGCCGGTTGCCCGGTCAGGCAGTGGCGGGACAGAGATGGAATTGTTCCATCATGATCTGCAGGCGCTTGCGCTGCATCTTCATGCTGTATTCCAGCTCCTTGACGCGGGTGCGGATGGCCGCGCTTTCCCACTTGGCCAGCAGGCGTTCGCGGGCATTCTCATAGCGGCGTGACTGCAGTTCTTTCCACTCCCCAAGGGCTGCGGAAAATTCCTGGGCTTCCTTTTCCAGCAGCTCGCGCCAGCTCTCCTTGTGCGTGGATTCCTGCAGTTTCTGCTCGGCGCGCTTGAATTGCATGGTGAGCATGGCGCGGTGGATACGCATATCCGGCACTTTCTTCAGGTTGCTCGCCAGGCCGAACCAGCTGGCGGTGCGGATCAGCCACTTGGTGGGATCCCAGTGATACCAGCGAATGCCGTTGCGGTAGTCCGTCTGGAAGATATGGTGGTAGTTGTGGTACCCCTCGCCAAAGGTAAAGAACGCCAGCAGGTCATTATCGCGGGCGGTGTTCTCGTCCGTGTAGGGGCGGCGGCCCCAGATATGGGCGAGTGAATTGATGAAGAACGTGGTGTGGTGATTGACCACGATCCGCAGGATACCCGCCAGCAGCATCATGCCGATGATGTCGCCAGTGACCCAGCCAAGCAGGAAGGTCAGGCCCACGTTCATGGCCAGGGTGATGGCAATATAGTGGTTGTGTTGCCACATCACGATCTTGTCGCGCTGCAGGTCCTTGGCATTCTCGAAATTCTCGCGACCACTGGGGTAATCGCGCAACATCCAGCCGATATGGGAAAACCAGAAACCGCGGCGGGCGGAGTAGGGGTCCTGGTCGTTGTCATCCACATGGCGGTGGTGCCTGCGGTGACTGGAGCCCCATACCAGCACGCTGTTCTGCAGCGCGGCGGCACCGAACAGCGCAAACAGCAGGCGCAGGGACCAGTGGGCCTCGTAGGTGCGGTGGGACCACAGGCGGTGGTAGCCGGCGGTGATGGACAGGCCGCACAGGGCGCCGTAAACAGCAAAGGCCAGCCACTGGTACCAGTGGTAACCGACCATCAGGCCGTACAGCGGCACCAGGATGAGGGCCGCCAGCGCGGTGCTGGCAAAAAGAATTGTGGTGACCCAGACACGCGGGGCCTCGGATACTGCATTCATAGAACAACCTTAAATTGTGCGCTACATCCAGCGACACCCTGATTGAACCGGTAGTTGGGGGCACCCGGTAGTGGCTAATTGCCAGTCGGTGCGAGGATGTCGCTGCTGGTTTGATCCTACCCGATCCCGGGGGCCAAGGCACGCCCGACACGGCCTGTTTGCGAAATGTGGCAGCTATGGGGTCGTGCGTGCGTGATTTTGGTGCGTTAGCACCAGTTTCCGGGCTGAATTGGTTCAGGATAGCGTGGGGGAGGTGAAAATTGAGCGTACTGATCACGCCATCCGGCTTCGCAGCGGGCTTTGCCCTCTGTTCCAACCCCGCGCCATGCCGTCCGTGGATGGAAATCCGTAAAAAAACCAAAGTTGGCATACCGGTTGCATTATCTAGATTGCGAGCGGCCGAAAGGTCCTCGCTACGGGAACCCATCACGGGGTTTATGGCAAAGCTTTTACTGCGTGACTTCCCGTTTTCTCTCATCATCGCTGATTCAGGCCCCGCATTGCGGGGCCTTTTTTTTGCCCAGGCGACAGGTGGTGGCACTCCTGCCTGCCTGCGGGTCGCGGTACTTGCCATCGATCAGGCTTTTCTTGGAGGCGGATAAGTGATTCACTTCCGGTAAAGCCCCAATAACAACCAATGCTGTGACCCAGCCATGCCTGTCGAAGTGACCGATTTCCCCCTGCAGCTGTCCCCGCCCGGGGCTGATAGGACTGCACCGCCATGGCTGGTGCGGCGACAAATCCTGCATATGCGCCAGCTGCTACGCGATGTGGACTGTGGCCTGTGGGAATGGCACCCGAATAGTGGCCAGTGTAGCGCTTTCGGCGATATCTGGGCGTTGTTCGGCGAGGATGGTGCCACGGCGGTGCAAAACCTCTGGGCGGGGGAGGAACTCACCCCGGTCCACAGTGAAGATCGTGAGAAACTGCTTGTTGCCCGGCGCAGGGTCAGCGCAGGGGGCGGGGCCTTTGATATCACTGTGCGCGCTTTTGCCCGTGACGGCCGGCAACTCTGGTTGCGTTGGTGGGGACGGAGTGTGCCAGGTGACGAAAATGGCAATGTGGTGATTATTGGTGGCTGCGCCGACTTCACTGACCCGCTGGCCATGCGCGACCAGTCGGGGCTGCAGGGCGAGCGGGCCCTCTGGACCCTGGGCGCGGTGGGCGATGGCCTGTGGGAGTGGGACCTGCTCGCGGACGAGGTGGTGATGGACCTGGCATGCTGGTCCATGCTGGGTTACGACAGCGACCACATAGACCGGGATGCCCGCAGTGCCCTGAAACTCTGGAAGTCGCGCATCCTGCCAGAAGACCTGCCCCGCGCTGAACGCGCTTTTCACGACCATATCTCGGAACAGTTGCCCCTGGACGTGGAATTCCGGCTCTGGCATCGCGATGGGGGAATCATCTGGGTGCGTTGCCGGGGGCAATTGCAGAAGAACAGCGAAGGCAGGCCGGTTCGCGTGCTCGGACTGGCCCAGGACGTCACCGGGTACCGGGAGGCCCAGCAGCGCCTGGAGCGCGAGCTGGATAGCGAGCGCAAGGAGAGTACCGTGCGGGCGGAATTGCTGCTCAGCCTGAGCCACGAACTCCGCACTCCCCTGAATTCGATCCTGGGTTACAGCCAGATGGTCGAACTGGAAATGAGCCTCAACCCGGACCAGCGCCAGCGCCTCGGTGAAATTCGCCGTGCCGGCCAGCACCTGTTGCACCTGGTAGGGGATGTGCTCGAGCTGGCCCGTATTGACAGCCAGCGCCTGGCGCCCTCCATGGAGCCGATCAAGCCCGCGGCGCTGGTTGAGGACTGTAAGCGGTTGCTGGAACCCCTGGCCGAGACCCGTAAAGTGAGTGTGATCTTCGAGCCGCTGGGGTGGGAGTCTGCGTATATTTGTGCTGACCCGGTGCGCTTCAAGCAGGTCGTCCTGAATCTTGCCGGTAACGCGGTCAAGTACAACCGGGAAAACGGCCGGGTAGTGATCAACTTTTCCCCGCAAGCGGAGGGCTGGTTGCGCCTGAGCATCCTGGATACCGGTAAGGGAATTGCGGAGAGTCGGCGTGCCGAGGTGTTCGAGCCGTTCAATCGCCTCGGTGCGGAACGTGGTCAAATAGAGGGGACGGGCGTGGGCCTGGCGATTGCCAAGCGCCTGACAGAGGCGATGGGCGGGCGAATTGACTTCGACAGTCACGAGGACCAGGGGTCAATATTCTGGATCGACTTTCCGTTGATCGACGCAGCGCCGGAAGTGATCCAGATGCCAGCCCATGCCGGTACGCCCGTGCAGCTGCCCCCGTGCCAGCTGATGCTGGTGGATAACCGTCCCTCCGAACTCGAGCGGTTGCGAGTGCTCCTGGGAGATTCCGAGCAGGTGCAACTGGTTGCCGCGACCGATGCGGTTGAGGCGATTTTTATGGCGCGGACCCGTAAAGTGGATGCAGTGTTGTTTGAGTCCGGTATGCCAGGCATGTCCGCCGACGATATGCGACGTATCCTGCGGGAAGACCCGCTGACCGGTAGTGTTGCGTTTATCCGGGTAGGGGAGCCGGGAGAGGGCGGCGGCCCCGATCACCTGCCTGCAGCTTTTGACCTGGTGCAGCTGGCACGACAACTCAAGCGCCTGCTGCAGGCCTGAAATGACGGTGTGTGGCGCGGGGAAAGGCTATCAGTCAGGATTCAGCCGTTATTGGCGGCTACCAGGATAATAGGGCGGGAAACCATTGTTTTCTTCAATTCGGCAAGATGACCGGTTAAGCCGCAGAGCGCATTCTTCCGCGCTCTGGGAAAGTGCTCTGGCGCTCGCGATGCTCAGTGCGGCTCTGATTGTCTTCTGCAAAAAAGCGCTGAGCGCAGACGATGGTGCGGCTTTCCTGTGGCTGGCTGATGCTGTGGCTATCGCCTATCTCTATCGGCACCCGGTGCGGCACTGGCCAGTGTTGTTTGCCTCTTTCTTTACCGCGTCATTTTTCGCCGTGCTGTGGCTGGGGCTCGAGTGGTTGTCAGCTGTTGAATATACCCTCGCCAGCCTTGCGGAAATCGCGGTTGCGGCTGTCCTGCTGAGAAAATTCTGCCCGCGGCATGATTATTTCTCCGGTATACGGCATTGGCTGCGATTCGTCGTGGTCTCGGCCATTGTGCCGCCGCTCTCCAGTGCCAGTATCGGCTCTTACTTTGTCGTCCTGAATACCGGCGCGGCGTTCACGGAGGTCTTCCCGCTCTGGTATGCCGCCGATGCCATGGGCATCCTGATCCTGTTGCCAGTTCTGTTGTTGTATGAGGATGCGAATGGCTTTCGCGGTAACTGGGCCGGATGGGGACACTGCACCCTGGTTACCATCGCCGTCACCGCGCTGACCCTCGTCCTGCTGGAATACAAGTCCTATCCATTCGTTTTTATTTCCCTGGCACTGGTCTGGGCGGCAACGGTGTTGAACCTGCTTGCCAGCCTGGTGGTGATCTGTGTGGTGACCATTGCCATGGCGGGCCATCTCACTGGTATTTCCGGTTGGCCGAAGCCTGCCGGCCCGGGTGTCGAAATACCCCAGTTTGGCCTCGTGCTGGCCACATTTGCTGCGGTAATGCCGGCCTACCTGGTTGCGGTTTTCACCAATATTGAGCGCCGGCGCAGTGCCCGTGCCGTGGAGATGGAAAGCAGTTTTCGCGACGCTGTGGAAAGTTCGCGCATCGGTGTCCTGGTGGTTTCACTGGAGGGGCGAGTCCGGCAGGTAAATCGGAGTTTCTGCGACTTCCTCGGATACCCGGAAGGGGAGATTCTTGGCCGGAGCGTGCTTGACTTCACCCACCCGGAGGATATGGAGCGCAGTCGTGACCTGCTGGAAAAATTTTCCGCGAACAGTGGCCAGTCACTCTGCCTGGAAAAGCGTTATTCCCATCGCGAAGGCCATCCGGTGTGGGGCGAGCTGCGGGCATCGGTAGCCCGCAATATCCGCGGGGAAGCCCTTTATATTCTGGCCCAGGTCGAAGATATAGACTGGCGCAAGCGCAGTGAACAGGGACTGTTGGAAGCGAAGGAGCGCCTGCAGGTGACGCTGGCGTCGATTACCGATGCGGTGATTTCCACCGATGCGCAGATGCGTGTCAACTACATGAACCCGATGGCCGAGAACCTTACCGGCTGGCTGGGCCGGGACGCCGAAGGCAGGCCGTTGGATGCAGTCTGCCATGTGGAAGGTGATGAGGACGGTCCCGACCTCAGCACTGCCGTTGCCAGTTGCCTGGGGCAGTCGCGGGTTATTTTCGGTAGTGGCGATGCCAGCCTGACGAGCCTCAGCGGGCACCGCTATGACATTACCTGGTCGGTATCCCCCTTGCGGAGACATGAAGGTGACCTGCTGGGGACGGTGCTGGTCATCCAGGATGTCAGCCAGCAGCGTGAGCTGATTCGCCAGTTGAGTTACAAGGCGTCTCACGACGACCTCACCGGCCTGCCCAATCGCGATGCATTCAAGCGGGCGCTGCAGGAGGCTACCCGCGAGGCGTTGGAAGATAATGCCTGCCACTCGCTCGTCTACCTCGACCTGGATCGCTTCAAGCTGGTCAATGACAGCGCCGGCCATATCGCCGGAGACGACCTGTTGCGCCAGGTCAGCAAATGCCTCCGTGGACACTTGCAGAAGGCGGACAGTGTCGCCCGTCTCGGTGGCGACGAATTCGGCCTGTTACTGCGTTACTGTGATCGAGAGCGGGCGCGGGAGCGTTGCCAGGCCCTGCTGGGCCAGATTGCCGCCCTGCGGTTCCCGTGGAACAACCGGGTGTACGATGTCGGCGCGAGTGCCGGTATTACCGAAATCAACAGCCGCAACCACCACCCCGGGGACCTGCTAAGCCAGGCTGACGTGGCTTGCTTCTCCGCCAAGCGAGCCAGGCGCGGTTCTGTCATGACCTATGACCTGGGCAAGAGCGCTGCCGCCGACCAGCACCGGGAAATCATGATGGCTTCGGTAATCCGGGATGCCATCGACAGTGGGCGGTTCTCCCTCCACATGCAACCGATTGCCGAGGCCGCAAATACCGGTCGCGTCAGTCATTACGAGTTCTTATTGAGGATGTATGACGACTCGGGGCAGTTGTTGATGCCCGATTCATTCGTGCCGGCGGCCGAGCGTTATGGACTGATGCTGGCAATTGATCGCTGGGTGGTGGATGAGACACTGGTAAAGAACGGCGGGGCAATAGCCGCTGCGGGCTTCAGTTTTGCGTTAAATATCTCGGCTGATGCCCTCGGCGATGAGGGCTTCCAGTTCTACCTGCTCGGGGTGCTGGAGCGAACGCCGGTGCCGCGCGGCAGGATCAGTTTCGAAATTACAGAGACGGCGATTATCAGCCATATGGACAGCGCCAGCCGCTTTGTAACCGAGTTGCGTAGGCTCGGTTGCCGCATCGCCCTGGATGACTTCGGTAACGGATTGAGTTCGTTCGGCTACCTGAAATCTTTCACGATTGATTACATCAAGATCGATGGCAGCTTTGTCCGCCAGGTGGAGGAGAACTTTGTCGACCTGATTATCGTCGAGTCCATTCACCAGATTGCCCAGCGTCTCGGCGCGCGGACGGTGGCGGAGTATGTGGAGGATGAGGCGACACTGCGGCGCATGGCATCGCTGGGTGTGAACCTGGTGCAGGGCTACCATGTCGGCCACCCCCGGCCGCTCGAGGAGTTCCTGCGCGATCGCCTTCCCGGCAGGGAAGGGTACACGACAGAAACAGCCTGAGTTTCGGGGGCTGGTGTGGGACTACCGGGCCCCCGGGGAAGTGATCAGCGAACCCCGCCCAGGTGACGCCCCACGATCTGCAGCAGGGGCTTGAACACCTTGGGGCTGGCGCACACCAGGTGACCGCTGTCCAGGTAATCATCACCACCGCGGAAATCGCTGATCAGTCCGCCGGCTTCCTTGACCAGCAGTGAGCCTGCGGCGATATCCCAGGTGTTCAGGTACATTTCCCAGAAGCCGTCAAACCGGCCCGCGGCCACATAGGCCAGGTCGAGTGCGGCAGCGCCGGGGCGGCGAATACCGGAAGTCTGGCCGGCAATTTCCTTCAGGGCGGCAAGGTAGGGGTCGATATTGTCGAGTGCCGGACCGTTAAAGGGGATACCGGTGCCGATCAGTGCGCCGCGCAGGTTCTGGCGGTTGGTGACGCGGATACGGCGTCCATTCAGCGCTGCGCCGCGACCACGGCTGGCAGTGAATTCCTCGCGCTTGATCGGGTCCAGGACCACTGCGTGCTCGATGCGCCCGCGGTAACGGCAGGCAATGGAGACCGCAAACTGAGGGATACCGTGAATGAAATTGGTGGTGCCGTCGAGCGGGTCGATGATCCACTCGTACTCGGGTTCGGCGCCCTCGTGAAAGCCGCTCTCTTCAGCGCGGATGCTGTGCTTGGGGTAAGCCTTGCGCAGGTGATAGATGATTTCCTGCTCGCTGGCGCGGTCCACTTCAGTGACGAAATCGTTGCGCCCCTTTTCCTCGAACCTGGTCACGTCGCGCTCCCAGGCGCGCTCGATCAGTTCACCGGCCTTGCGCGCCGCGCGCAGGGCGATATTCAGCATGGGTTCCATAACTTGTCCGCACTAAGTGGTTGAGAGGTTAAAAAGCGGGAGATGCATGACTGGGAAGTCCCAGGATCTCCGGGGCCGGGCTGGCCGGCCGCGGCGATTGTAGGGATTCTTGGCCAGATTTGCTACACTCGCGCGCCCGCAATCGCCCGGACTATTTCTACAGTATGGCCAAGTCTCCTATCGATACCGCTCCGCCCAGTGCGCTCGACAACGTGCGCGTGGTGCTGGTGAATAGCGCCCACCCGGGCAATATTGGCGGTGCCGCGCGTGCCCTCAAGAACATGGGGCTGAAGCAGTTGTACCTGGTGGCGCCGCGCGAGTTTCCCGCCGCCAATGCCATCTGGCGCGCCGCCGGCGCCGCCGACCTGCTGGAAACCGCGGTGGTGGTGGATACCCTCGAGGAGGCAGTGGCGGACTGTGGCCTGGTGGTGGCTACCAGCGCCCGTGAACGCCGGATTCCCTGGCCCCTGCTGACCCCGCGGCAGTGTGGTGAGCGGACGGTGGCGGAAGCGGCCACCCACCCGGTGGCGCTGGTATTCGGGCGCGAGGACCGTGGCCTCACCAACGAGGAACTGCAGGCCTGTAACTTCCATGTGCATATCCCTGCCAACCCGGAATACAGCTCCCTCAACCTGGCCACCGCGGTGCAGGTGCTCGCTTACGAGGTACGTGTGGCAGCACTGGAGGCGGAGAAAGGGGAGCCCCTCAGCTATGCCGACTGGGACCGGCCGCCGGCCAAGGCGAGCGATATGGAGCTTTATTTCGAGCACCTGCAGCAGTCCCTGGGAGAGCTTGGCTTTATCGACCCCGACAATCCCCGCCAGACCATGACCCGGTTGCGTCGACTGTTCAGTCGGGTCCGTCCGGATGATATGGAGCTGGGCATATTGCGGGGCATGCTGACGGCAATCCAGAACTATATTTACCGCACCGGTGGCAAAGGGCGCCCGGACAGCCAGTCCGACAGCGAATCGACGGAAAAATAGGGCCGGAGCCCGCGGGCGGGCTGTCGCTGAATACCCGACTGGCATGCGGGGTTATATACTTGACTGAGATAGTTGGTTATTCCATACTCGCGCCCCGTCGATAGGGCGATGGACCAGTCAGGAGCTGACATGCGTTTGACAACCAAAGGCCGCTACGCGGTCACAGCGATGCTGGATCTGGCGTTACACGCCGATCGTGGCCCGATCAGCCTGGCAGACATATCCAAGCGCCAGGGGATTTCCCTGTCATACCTTGAACAGCTCTTCTCCCGGCTGCGCCAGTCGGGGCTGGTTTCCAGCGTGCGCGGCCCGGGCGGCGGCTATCGCCTTGCGCGCACCGGTGACGACATTTATGTCGCCCAGATCGTCGACGCGGTCAACGAGTCGGTGGATGCCACCAGTTGTGGTGGCAACAGTGATTGTGCCGGTGGCGAACAGTGTCTCACCCACTATCTGTGGTGTGACCTGAGCGAACAGATTCACGGCTTCCTGAGCGGTATCAGCCTGGCGCACCTGGTGGCGCGGGCCGAAGTTCAGGAAGTGGCGCGCCGCCAGGATATGCGGGAGGCGGCGCCGGAAGAGAAAGTGGCGGTTATTGGCAGCCTGCAGTGACAGCAGCCTGCCAGGCCCCCGGATTTAAACCCGAGAGCACACGCGAATAGACAGACCAGTGCGCGGAGAGAATTGAATATGAAGCTTCCCATTTACCTGGATTATGCCGCTACCTGCCCGGTGGACCCGCGGGTCGCCGCCAAGATGGCGGAGCAGCTGACGATGGAGGGTAACTTCGGTAACCCGGCCTCCCGCTCGCACCTGTTCGGCTGGAAAGCGGAAGAGGCGGTGGAAGACGCACGTCGCCATGTCGCCGAACTGGTGAATGCAGACCCCCGTGAAATTGTTTGGACCAGCGGCGCCACCGAGTCAGACAACCTGGCCATCAAGGGCGCTGCGCACTTCTACCAGGGGCGCGGTAAACACATCATCACCTCCAAGATCGAGCACAAAGCGGTGCTGGATGCCTGCCGCCAGCTGGAGCGCGAGGGTTTTGAAGTGACCTACCTGAATCCCCGTGCAGACGGCATTGTCTACCCGGAGCAGGTCGAGGAGGCACTGCGTGAGGACACCATCCTGGTGAGCCTGATGCATGTCAACAACGAGATTGGCGTGATCAATGACATCGCCGCAATCGGTGAAATATGCCGGGCGCGTAAGGTGATTTTCCATGTGGATGCGGCCCAGAGCGCCGGCAAGCTGCCGATTGACCTGGGCGAGATGAAAGTGGACCTGATGTCCTTCTCCGGCCACAAGATATACGGACCCAAGGGTATCGGTGCCCTCTTTGTGCGCCGCAAGCCGCGTGTGCGGATTGAGGCTCAGATCCACGGTGGCGGTCACGAGCGCGGCATGCGTTCCGGTACCCTGCCGACCCACCAGATCGTGGGCATGGGTGAGGCGTTCCGCATCGCCAAAGAAGAGATGGCGGCAGAGAACGAGCGCCTGCTGATGTTGCGCAACCGGTTCTGGGACGCCATCAAGGACATGGAGGAAGTCCACGTCAACGGATCTTTCGAGCAGCGGATTCCGGGCAACCTGAATGTCAGTTTTGCCTTTGTCGAGGGTGAGAGCCTGATCATGTCACTGAAAGACCTGGCAATTTCCTCCGGCTCTGCCTGTACCTCCGCGAGCCTGGAGCCCAGTTACGTGCTGCGTGCCCTGGGCGTGAACGACGAGCTGGCCCACAGCTCCCTGCGGTTCAGTTTTGGACGTTTTACCAGCGAGCAGGACGTGGACAACGCCGCGGCCGAGGTCCGCAAGGCGGTGGAGAAACTGCGTGAGCTGTCACCGCTGTGGGATATGTATAAAGACGGTATCGACCTCAATTCTATTGAATGGGCCGCCCATTAACGCACGTGAATGATCCAGGAGAATAGTCATGGCCTATAGCGACAAAGTAATCGATCACTATGAGCATCCGCGTAACGTCGGCCGTATGGACGACAAGTCTGACAATGTCGGTACCGGCATGGTCGGTGCGCCCGCCTGTGGCGACGTGATGCGCCTGCAGATCCAGGTGAATGACGACGGCATTATCGAGGATGCCAAGTTCAAGACCTACGGCTGTGGTTCAGCCATTGCCTCCAGCTCCCTGCTGACCGAGTGGGTGAAAGGCAAGAGCATCGATGAGGCGGAGCAGATCAAAAACACTGCCATCGCTGAAGAGCTGGCCCTGCCGCCGGTAAAAATTCACTGTTCCGTACTGGCCGAAGACGCAATCAAGGCCGCGGTGCGCGATATCCGTGAAAAGCGTACCAGCAAGGTGAATGAGAGCGCGGCCAGCTAAGCAGTAAGGCGATTTTATGGCAATTACCATGACAGAGGCGGCCCGGGCGCACATCGAGCGCCAGCTCGCCAGCCGCGGCAAGGGCATCGGCATCCGCGTGGGTGTCAGGACTGCCGGCTGCTCGGGTATGCAGTACGTACTCGAGTTCGTGGATGAGGCCAGTGCCGAGGATGAGGTTTTTGACCACGGTGGGGTAAAGCTGGTCGTGGATCCCAAAAGCCTGGTGTACCTCGACGGCACCGAGCTGGACTTCGTCAAGGAAGGGTTGAATGAGGGCTTTGCCTTTTCCAACCCGAATGTGAAGAACGAGTGCGGTTGCGGCGAAAGTTTTCACGTGTGAGCCTGGCATGGCCGGGTTGGGAGGCCGGGTGCGTCACTGCACGCCGGCCTTTTTTGTAAGGACAGGGTGGGAACCGGAAATTCGATGAGTGAGCAACACAATTATTTCGAGATTTTTGGCCTGAAACCGGGGTTCAGCGTGGACCGCGAGGCGCTGGCGCAGCGCTACCGCGAGCTGCAGCGGGAATTCCACCCGGACAAGTACGCTGCCCGCTCTGACCGCGAGCAGATGCTGGCCATGCAGTACGCGGCGCAGATCAACGAGGCGCACAACACCCTGCGCGAACCGGTTGCCCGTGCCGGCTACCTGCTGGAGTTGGCCGGAGTAGAGATCAGCCCCGAGCAGACCACGGCAGATGCGGAATTCCTGATGCAGCAGATGATGCTGCGCGAGCGCCTCGAGGAGGTGCGCAGTGAGGCGGACCCGGCCGCCGCACTGGATGCGCTGGAAGACGAGGTTTCCCGGTTGTTCTCCTCGGAGCAGGAGCGTTTTGCCCGGCGATTTGCCGATGGCGAGCTGGAACCGGCGAAAGACTCCCTGCTCAAGCTGCAGTTCCTGCGCAAATTGCAGCATCAGGTTGAGGAACTGGAAGAGGATCTGCTGGGCGATTTCTGATCCCGGCGGATTGCTGAGAATTCGAAGACTGGTGAGCGGCTGCAATTCGGCCGGCTGTCCCGGCAGGAATGCTTTTCCCCGGGCTGGAAGCCGGGTTGGCGCCCACACCAGATGAAGTGACCGATAGCGAGAACGAGTTAGCTGATGGCATTACTGCAGATATCCGAGCCCGGACAGACTCCCGAGCCCCACCAGCGCAAGCGTGCGGTGGGTATCGACCTGGGTACCACCAACTCGCTGGTTGCGACTGTCCGCAGTGGCAGTGCTGCGGCGATAGAGGGTGAGGATGGCAGTGTCATCCTGCCGTCGGCGGTCCACTACAGTGAGGGCGGTGCAGTTACGGTGGGCTCTGCGGCGCGGCAATGCGCGGGTGCCGACCCCTACAACACCATGCTGTCCATCAAACGCTTTATGGGCCGTGGCATCGGGGACGTGAAGAGCTTCGGTGAGCAGCTGCCATATCATTTTGTCCAGTCCAGTGATGAGGCGGACAAGGGCGGTATGGTATCGATCGAGACAGTTGCCGGTCCGGTCAACCC
Source organism: Microbulbifer sp. YPW16 (assembly GCF_021290385.1). Lineage (GTDB taxonomy): Bacteria > Pseudomonadota > Gammaproteobacteria > Pseudomonadales > Cellvibrionaceae > Microbulbifer > Microbulbifer zhoushanensis. The sequence continues at coordinate 1,148,370 of NZ_CP089928.1, read as the reverse complement.
GGTACAGGTTTCCGCCGAAATCCTGAAAGTGCTGGCATCCCGGGGCAGCGGGGCGCTGGGCGGCGAACTCGATGGCGCGGTGATCACCGTGCCTGCCTATTTTGACGACGCCCAGCGACAGGCCACCAAGGATGCCGCGCAACTGGCGGGCCTGCACGTGCTGCGGCTGCTCAACGAGCCTACTGCGGCGGCCGTTGCCTACGGCCTGGACCAGGGAGAGGAGGGCGTCATCGCCGTCTACGACCTGGGTGGCGGTACCTTTGATATATCCATCCTGCGCCTGTCCCGTGGCGTGTTTGAAGTGCTGTCCACCGGCGGCGACTCCGCCCTGGGCGGCGACGATTTCGACCGGGCCATTGCCGGCTGGATTGCAGAGCAGGCCGGACTGGGGACCAATCACGATGTGGCGACCCAGCGGGCACTGCTCGATCGCGCCTGTGCCGCCAAGGAGGCGCTGTCCGCACAGGATGCGGTCGAGGTGGAGTACGGCGACTGGCGTGGCACCCTCGATCGCGAGGGAATGGCGGCACTGCTGGACCCGATGATCGACAAGACCCTGCGCGCTTGCAAGCGCGCCCTGCGTGACGCCGGTGTGACAGCCGAGGACGTGCAGGAAGTGGTGCTGGTGGGCGGTTCCACCCGTACCCTGCGGGTCCGCGAGCGGGTCGAGTCATTTTTTGGTCGCGCTCCCCACGCGGACATCGACCCGGACCAGGTGGTTGCGATCGGTGCCGCCCTGCAGGCGGACGTGCTGGTGGGCAACAAGTCCGGCGACGACCTGTTGTTGCTGGATGTGATTCCGTTGTCGCTGGGCATCGAGACCATGGGCGGTCTAACGGAGAAGCTGATTGCCCGTAACACCACCATACCGGTGGCCAAGGCGCAGGAGTTCACCACCTTCCGGGATGGCCAGACCGCGATGGCGATTCATGTGGTACAGGGCGAGCGGGAGCTGGTGCAGGACTGCCGCTCGCTGGCCCGCTTCGAGCTGCGGGGAATCCCTCCCATGACCGCCGGCGCGGCCCATATCCGGGTGACCTTCCAGGTGGATGCGGATGGGCTGCTGTCGGTTACGGCGATGGAAAAGAGTAGTGGCGTGAGTGCCGATATCACCGTCAAGCCGTCATACGGCCTCGAGGACGCTGATATCACCCGTATGCTGCAGGACTCCTACGAGCACGCCGAAGAGGATGTTGCCGCGCGCGCAGTGCGCGAGGCGCGGGTCGAGGCAGAGCGCAGCCTGGAGGCGCTGCTGGTGGCGCTGCAGGAAAATGGCGCCGAACTCCTGGACGAGGGTGAGCTGAACGAACTGGAGAAGGCCATGGAGGCCCTGCGGCTGGCCCATAACGGTGGTGACGCCGACGAGATACGCCGGAGGATCGAGACCCTCAACGAGGTTTCCGGACCGTTTGCGGCCCGGCGGATGGATGCTTCCATCCGGCGCGCCATGCAGGGCCATACCCTGGACGAATTCGATCAATAACAGCCTTTGACCCGGTTCTCAGTAAGAGGAGCCGGCGATCGGGCGGGGCGGGCGAGACCGCCCGGAATTGAGACCATAGCGAGTTATCCAACTATGCCGAAAATCGTATTTTTGCCCCACGAGGAGATCTGTCCGGAGGGCAAGGTGGTGGAAGTGGAAAGTGGTGTCAGTGTCTGCGATGCGGCGCTGGCCAACGGTGTGGAAATCGAGCACGCCTGCGAAAAATCCTGTGCCTGCACTACCTGCCACGTCATTGTCCGTGAGGGCTTCGACTCCCTGGGTGAGCCGGACGAGCTGGAAGAGGACCTGCTGGACAAGGCCTGGGGCCTGGAGCCCGAGTCGCGCCTGTCCTGCCAGGCCATCGTCGACGACGAGGATCTCGTGGTCGAGATTCCCAAGTACACTATCAACCAGGTATCTGAGAAGCACTGACCCCGAGGTCGGTCTTTGAATACAGGAGCGGAGACGCGCACATGAAGTGGACGGATATCAATGACATCGCCATCGAGCTGGTCGAGGCCCACCCGGAAGCGGACCCCCTGCGGGTGAACTTTGTCGACCTGCGCAACTGGGTAATCGAGCTGCCGGGTTTCGATGACGATCCGGCGCGCTGCGGTGAGAAGATCCTCGAGGCCATCCAGGCCGCCTGGATCGAGGAAGCCGACTGAGCAGTCTACCTGGCCGGGTTTCGGCCCCGCTGGCACATAGAAATAGTACAAACTTCATGCAGTTACGCGTATAATCCGCCCGCCGCGATAGGTGGGGTCGGCATTGCCGGGCCCCGGTTCGCGGCGTCGGCGGCCGGCCACTGGCCCGGTCGCGACTGTAAGGAATTCAGGGAAGAGCAGCTGCGGTTGCTCTTTTTGCTTTTTAAACACTGTTAACTGGAGAACAACATGGCCCTGGAGCGCACTCTTTCCATCATCAAGCCGGACGCGGTAGCAAAGAATGTTATCGGCGAAATCGAAAGCCGTTTCGAGAAGGCCGGCCTGCGCATTGTCGCGATGAAAATGCTGCACCTGAGCCGCGAAAAGGCCGAGGGCTTCTACGCCGAGCACAAGGAGCGTCCCTTCTTCAAGGATCTGGTGGACTTCATGACTTCCGGTCCGGTTGTCGTTCAGGTACTGGAAGGTGAGAACGCCGTACTGGCCAACCGCGACCTGATGGGTGCCACCAACCCGAAGGAAGCCGAAGCCGGCACCATCCGTGCGGATTTTGCCAACAGCATCGACGCCAACGCCGTGCACGGCTCCGACTCCACCGAGTCCGCCGCCCGCGAAGTAAGCTACTTTTTCGCCGACGACGAAATCTGCCCGCGCGCCTAAGGCCGCACTCGCGCCGGCCCGTCCGGGCCGGCGCAATCCACTCCCCGAGGTGAACCCATGACCCAGGCACAAACCGAAAAAGTGAATCTGCTCGGCCTATCGGTCGAAAAGCTGACCGCGTTCTTCGAGTCGCTGGGTGAAAAGCGCTTTCGCGCCGTGCAGGTGCTGAAGTGGATTCACCAGAGTGGCGTGGATGACTTTTCCCAGATGACCAATGTCAGCAAGGCCCTGCGCGAGAAACTGGCCGAGGTGGCCGAGATTCGCGCACCGGAGGTGCTGGGGCAGTGGGACTCGTCGGACGGCACGCGCAAGTGGCTGATCAAGGTGGATGGTGGCAGCGCCATCGAGACGGTTTATATCCCCGACGGCGAGCGTGGCACCCTGTGTGTGTCCAGCCAGGTGGGTTGCTCACTGGACTGCAGCTTCTGCGCCACGGGCAAGCAGGGCTTCAATCGGGACCTGACTGCGGCGGAGATCATCGCCCAGGTCTGGATCGCCTGTAAGTCTTTCGGCCAGTTGGAGCCCAGGGGGCCGCGCAAGGTGACCAACGTCGTGATGATGGGCATGGGTGAACCGCTGCTCAACTTCGATAACGTGGTGGACGCAATGAACCTGATGATGGAGGACAATGCCTATGGCATCTCCAAGCGTCGCGTCACCCTGAGTACCTCCGGCGTGGTGCCTGCACTGGATAAGCTGGCAGACGTGACTGACGTGAGCCTGGCGATTTCCCTCCATGCGCCCAACGATGAGCTCCGCAACGAGCTGGTCCCCATCAACAGGAAATACCCCATCGCCATGCTGCTCGACAGCGCCAAGCGCTATATCGAGCGGATGCCGGATACCCACCGGAAAATGACCATCGAGTACACCCTGATGCGGGAGGTCAATGACCGCCCCGAGCACGCCGAACAGCTGGCGGAGCTGCTGCGCGATGTGCCGGTCAAGATAAATCTGATACCCTTTAACCCGTTTGAGCTGTCTGACTACCAGCGCGTGAGCAACAACGCTTTGCGACGCTTTCAGCAGATTTTGCTCGACAAAGGCTTTACCGTTACCGTGCGCACGACCCGTGGCGACGATATTGCGGCAGCCTGCGGCCAGCTGGCCGGCACGGTAAACGACCGTACCCGTCGCGCCGAACGCTATCGCAACGCTGCGCAGGCCGTACGCATCGTGGGTTGATGGGAGCTGTCGGCTCCTGCGCCCGGCTAACCGGCGGATCCCGGCGCGAACACTATAAAAACTACAGGTGATGTTGTGTTGTCTAAATCCTTTGCCCTGCCTTTGGCGGGGATGATCCTCAGTGTCTGGCTCAGCGGCTGCGTTACTACCGGCCTGCCTGACCGCAGTGAGGTAAACCTGGACAAGGCGCTGGAAACGCACGTGCAGCTGGGGCTGCGCTACCTGAAGACCGGGGAAAACCGGGACCTGGCCCGCTATCACTTCAACAAGGCCCTGGAACTGGGGCGCCGCGATCCCCGCGCCCATCACGGCCTGGCACTGCTCTACCAGGCCGATCAGGAACTGGAGGTGGCGGAGGACCATTTCCGCAAGGCGCTGAGATACGGCGACAGCTTCTCCATGGCCCACACCAATTACGGTGTATTCCTCTACCAGCAGGAGCGCTATGAGGAGGCCCTGGAGCAATTCCGCATCGCCTCTGAGGACCTCACCTACCGCCGTCGCTCCTACGCCCTGGCAAACCTGGGCCTCTGTGCCCGCAAGCTCGGCCACGAGGAAGAGGCGGAGAAGGCCTACACCCGCGCGCTGGCACTGAATGACGACCTGCCCCAGGCGCTGCTGGAGATGGCGGAACTCAGGTTTGACGCTGGTGCCTATACAGAGGCAAAGCACTACCTGGATCGTTACAGTGCGGATAACCGGCAGATACCCCAGTCCCTGTGGCTCGGTATCCGCCTGGAAAAGATATTTGGCAACCGCGACAAGGAACGCAGTTACGCCCTTGCCCTGAAGAACCTCTATCCTTATTCGGCGGAAACGCTCAAATACCAGAAGATGAAGGCCAATGACGGTTAACCAGCCCGAAACTGATAACACCACCGAGGTATCCGGTGGCGCCCAGCAGGTGTCCGGTGATACACCGGGCACCCTGATTCGCCGCGCCCGCGAGGAGGCGGGTCTCACGCGCGATGAGCTCTCCGAGCGCATGTGCTTTATCGGCGACAAGCTTTCCCTGCTCGAAAACGATGATTACGATCGCCTGCCGGCGGCACTTTACGTCAAGGGCTATATCCGCAATATCGCCAAAGAGCTGAAGATCGATGAGGCTCCGATCCTGAAGGCCTATGCCGGTTACTACGGTGAGGAAGAGGAGAGCCGGGCGATCCTGGATCATGTGCAGCGTGATTCCCTTTCGGAGGGCGGTGGTCGCAGCAGGTTGCCAGGCCTGGCAGTGTTGCCGCTGATCGCTGTTGCCGGGGTCTTCTGGTGGATGAACGGCCGGGACTTTACTCCACCGGCCATGATGTCAGGTGGCATGTCCAGTTCCGCAGCCGAGACCGCCGCGGTGGTCGCACCGGCGGATGACACTGCGGCCGAAATCGCCGACATGGACCCGGTGGCCGATGTGCAGTCGACGGCCGGGGCGGCCGTTGGCGGAGAGGAGAGTGCCGGGAAGGCCGGTACGGGCGCGGAAGCGGCTGCCGATATGACAGCGGTCGATGAGCCGGTCCTTGAGGCTGGTGAAGCAATGGGCGGTGCGGTCGATGAGGCTGCGCCGGCAGTGGTGGAAGGTGATGCGGGGCCATCGGGACTGGCCGCAGGGCCCGATCCCCGGACTGCAGAGTCACAGGCAGGGGGAATGCCCGAGCCGACCGCAGAGCCCGTGCGGGAAGAAGTGGCCGATGCGACGCCCGCTGCGGCGTCAGTCGAGGGCCCAGCGGCAGAAACTGCCCCGACTCCTGCTGCCCGGGCCGCCGAGACGGCAGCTGTCGAAGCGGCGGCCGCGCAAGCGCGCCTGCAGCTCAAGTTTGCCGAGGAAGCCTGGATTGAAGTGAAGGATGGCAGCGGCAGCGTGCTGATGGCTAAATTGCAGCCTGCCGGGGCTGATGTGGACCTGCGGGGCGAGCCGCCATTCCGACTGATGCTGGGCAATGCCGCAGCCACGGAAGTCCGTTTCCAGGGGGAGCTGGTCAACAGCGATCCGCTGGGCAACCGCCGCACCCGCCGGATCACCGTCGGCGAGTAAGTTCAAACGCACCGTATACGCGCAGCCGCCAGGCTTGCGCCTTGCGGTGTGAGTCCACGCCGGGCGAGTCTACGCTGTTCCAGGTCACTGCGTTGCGGTCACATGAGCGCCCCGACGCTGCCATCGAATTTCGCGTGAACAGGCCCTATAATTCCCCCCTCTGTTTTTTACTCTGCGAAACTGGCAGGTCAGCCCTATGCAATTCGAGTCATCCATTGTCCGCCGCGTGTCACGCCAGATCATGGTCGGCAATGTGCCCGTCGGGGGCGGAGCGCCAATATCCGTACAGAGCATGACCAATACCGATACCTGTGATGTTGATGCCACAGTGGCGCAGGTGCAACGGCTGGAGCAGGCCGGGGCGGATATCGTGCGGGTCTCCGTGCCCAGCATGGACGCCGCGGAGGCTTTTGGTGAGATCAAGAAGCAGGTGGGCGTGCCGCTGGTGGCGGATATCCACTTCGACTACCGCATTGCCCTGCGGGTGGCGGACCTGGGCGTGGACTGCCTGCGTATCAACCCGGGCAATATCGGCCGCGAGAAGCGGATCCGCGCGGTGGTGGACAAGGCTCGTGACCTCAACATCCCGATCCGGATCGGTGTGAACGCCGGTTCACTGGAAAAGGACCTGCAGAAGAAATACGGCGAGCCGACCCCCGATGCGCTGGTGGAGTCCGCGCTGCGCCATGTAGACATCCTCGACAGTCTGGATTTCCAGGATTTCAAGGTGAGCGTCAAGGCCTCCGATATCTTTATGGCCACTGCCGCCTACCGCAAGCTGGCGCAGCAGATTGAGCAGCCCCTGCATCTGGGCATTACCGAGGCCGGTGGCTTGCGCTCCGGCACGGTCAAGTCGGCAATCGGCCTGGGGGCGCTGCTGCTGGACGGTATCGGCGATACCCTGCGGGTTTCGCTTGCGGCGGACCCGGTGGAAGAGGTCAAGGTGGGCTGGGACCTGCTGAAGAGCCTGCGCCTGCGCACCAAGGGGATCAACTTTATCGCCTGTCCCAGCTGCTCCCGCCAGAATTTCGACGTGGTGAAGACCATGAATGAGCTGGAGACGCGCCTGGAGGATATCACCACACCGCTGGACGTGGCGGTGATCGGCTGTATCGTCAACGGGCCGGGCGAGGCCAAGGAGGCGGATATCGGCCTCACCGGCGGCACCCCGAGCCATGCCATCTACGTGGACGGCCAGCCGGACCGCAAGTTCAAGAATGACAACCTGGTGGATGACCTGGAGCGCCTGATCCGGGAAAAAGCCGCGGCCAAGGAAGCGCGCGAGGCGGACATCATCGCCAAGTCCTGACAGGGGCCGGCAATTGGCCCGCGGGAACGGGCACGGTGCGCTCCTGCCGCCAGGAAAGACAAACCCGAGATAACCAGTTAAGGAATACCGTTGAAACAGCTTCGCGCAATTCGCGGCATGAACGACCTTTTGCCGGTGGATTCGCCCACCTGGCAGTACGTGGAATCAACCCTGAGTGAGCTGTTCGGCCGTTACGGCTACAGCGAAATCCGCACGCCATTGCTGGAAGTGACCCAGCTGTTCAGCCGCGCGGTGGGTGAGGCCACCGACATTGTCGAGAAGGAAATGTACACCTTTGACGACAAGAGCGGGGACAGCGTAACCCTGCGCCCGGAGGGCACCGCCGGCACCGTTCGCGCGGCAATCCAGAACAACCTGCTGACCACGCCCCAGCGCCTGTGGTATTTCGGCCCCATGTTCCGCTATGAGCGTCCGCAGAAGGGCCGCCTGCGGCAGTTCCACCAGTTTGGCGTGGAGGTGTTTGGCATCGAGGGACCGGATATCGATGCCGAGATCCTGATCATGACAGCGCGCCTGTGGCGCCAGCTGGGAGTCGCCGACCAGGTGACGCTGCAGCTGAATTCGCTGGGTAACAGCGATAGCCGTGCCGCCTATCGCGAGGCCCTGGTGGCCTACCTGGGCCGCCACCGCGACCAGCTCGATGAAGACAGCCTGCGCCGCCTGGAGCGCAATCCCCTGCGTATCCTGGACAGCAAGAACGCCCAGACGCAGGAACTGCTGGCAGGCGCGCCGTGTCTACTGGACTTCCTTGACGAGGAATCCGCGGCGCATTTTGACAGCCTGCGGGCCATGCTCGATGCTGCCGGCGTGACCTATGAGGTCAACCCGAAGCTGGTGCGGGGGCTGGACTACTACGGCAAGACCGTGTTCGAGTGGGTGACCGACAGCCTCGGGGCCCAGGGCACCGTCTGTGCCGGCGGCCGTTACGATGGGCTCGTGGAGCAGATGGGTGGCAAGCCCACCCCGGCGATTGGCTTTGGCCTGGGCGTCGAGCGCCTGGTGCTGTTGCTGCAGACGCTGGAGGCCCTGCCCGATGCCCTGGCGCAACAGGTGGATGCGTACCTGGTTGCGGTGGGTGATGTACAATCGGCCGCCCTGGCGGCGGCAGAGCAGGTGCGTGACAGCCTCCCGTGGTTGCGCCTGCAGACCCACTGCGGCGGTGGCAGCTTCAAGAGCCAGATGAAAAAGGCGGATCGCAGCAATGCGGATTTTGCCCTGATCATCGGTGAGGACGAGGCCGCGGCAGGGCAGGTGACGGTGAAGTTCCTGCGCGCGGAGGAGCCACAGCAGACGGTACCGGTTGCTGAACTGGCGTCCGTGCTGCAGGGCTGAGTGAACGAACCAGGCAGAATTTAGCAGGAAGGCCCCGGGGCCACTCCTGCAGGAAGACCCTAACAATCACAGGAAAGACGAGTTACCCGATGGCTGACCATATTACCGAAGAAGAACAAATAGAATCGCTGAAACGCTGGTGGGCAGAGAACGGCAAGGGCATTGTCACCGGCGTGGTGCTGGCCCTGGCGGGTTACTTCGGTTACCAGTTCTGGCAGAGCAATGAGCGCACCACTGCCGAGGAAGCTTCCAACCTCTACCAGAGCTTCCTGCAGGCTGCCACAGCCAATGACGGCAACCCGGACAACAAGCAGCTGACCACGGCCAGGAGCCTGGGTCGCCAGCTGCAGGACGAATTCGGCAACCGTATCTATGCCTCCCAGGCGGCACTGCACCTGGCTGCCATCGCGGCCCAGGGCAATGACCTGGAAGCGGCGGAAAAGCAGCTGCAGTGGGTCCTCGACAACACCCCGGACACTTCGCTGGAACTGGTCGCCAAGCGCCGCCTGGCAGCGGTCAAGGCTGCCCGTGGCACACCGGATGAGGCCATGAAGCTGCTGGAGGGCAAGGTGCCCGAGGCTTTCGCTGCACTCTATGCCGAGACCCGCGGTGACATCCTGCTCCAGCAGGGCGACGAAGCGGGTGCCAAAGCCGCCTATGAGTCGGCCCTGGCCCAGCTGTTGCCGGAGCAGGCGAGCAGCGCCCAGTTGCTACGCCTCAAGGCCGACAGCATTGGCGCCGCGGCCCCCGCGGAGACCGCGGAAGATGACGCAGCTGCACCGGAAGCGACTGACACCCAGCCGGCACAGGAGAGTGACGAGCAATGAGACACCTTTCCCGCGCACTGAACCGCGCAGCAGCGGTGGCGCTGGCCGCTACCCTGGCCGCCTGCGCCTCCAATGAAGAGAAAGAGGACACCGATCCGCTGGAACTCACCGAGATCAATGAAACGGTGGAGCTGCGCGAGGTCTGGTCCCGCAATATTGGCGATATCGACGTCAAGCGCTATGCAATGCTGAAGCCCGCCATCGGCGACGGCCGCATCGTTGCAGCCAGCAGTGACGGTGAAGTGAGCGCGTTCACCCGCGAGACGGGCGACCGCCTGTGGGAGGCCGACCTCGATGTCCCGCTGAGCGGCGGCGTGGGTGTGGGCCTGGGCCTGGCGGTGGTCTCCGACTACCGCGGCCGCGTTGTGGCCCTGAACCTCAATGACGGCTCGGCCCTCTGGGAGCGCCAGCTTTCCGGGGAAGTAGTGGCCGCGCCAGCGGTTGGCTCCGGTGCGGTGGTGCTGCAGACTGTGGATGGCAAACTGTATGGCCTCGATGCTGGCAGTGGTGATGAGATCTGGCAGCACAGTACCTCCCTGCCGGTGCTGACGTTGCGTGGCACCGCAGCCCCGGTCATCTCCGGCGGCCTGGTCTATGCCGGCCTGGACAACGGCAAGATGATCGCCCTGGATGCCCGTGACGGTATTCCCCGCTGGGAGCAGCGGGTAGCGATCCCGCAGGGCTCCGCGGAACTGGACCGGGTAGTGGACATCGATGGTTCGCCGCTGGTTCGCGGCGACCTGGTATTCGCCGCCAGTTACCAGGGGCGGGTTGTGGCCCTGTCGCGCCAGGACGGCCGCGGTCTCTGGGCGCGCGATGCCTCCACCCACCACAGCGTCGACGTCGGGGCGGGCAATGTATACTTGAGCGATGCCTCCGGCAGTGTCTACGCCTACAATGTGGGCAATGGGCAGATTGCCTGGGGCAATGACAAGCTGCTGCGACGCGAGCTGAGTGGACCAGCGTATTTCGGCGACACGGTGGTGGTCGGTGACCTGGAGGGCTACCTCCATGTGCTGGAACCCACCAGCGGTGAGCTGATCGGGCGCGAAGAAATTGACGGTGACGCCGTGCGCATCCCGTTGCTGGTGGATGGTGACCTCCTTTTCGCCCTCTCCGATGGCGGCGAGCTGGTGGCCCTGCGTCTCGAGCGCCGCTAATCGCCGGGGGAGTTCTGGCCGGGTCCGCCCGGTCTCTGCCCCGGGTTTTGAACACGCCTGCATGCGGGCGAACCGATCCTCGCCCGCGTCCCGCGGGCGTTTGCATTTTCATATCAGGCTGAAGCCGGAATCAGTATGCTGCCAGTAATTGCCCTGGTCGGGCGCCCCAATGTGGGCAAATCCACCCTTTTCAATCGGCTCACCAAGAGCCGCGATGCCCTGGTGGCGAACTACGCCGGCCTGACGCGCGATCGCAAGTACGGTGAGGCGGAGTTCGATGGCCACAAGATGATCCTGGTCGACACCGGCGGTATCAGCGGTGATGAGGAGGGCATCGATGCGGCAATGGCAGAGCAGTCCATGCAGGCCATCGAGGAAGCGGACTTCGTGCTGTTCCTGGTGGACTGCCGGGCCGGGCTGACACCCGCGGACGAAATGATTGCGGAACAGCTGCGTACGCGATCCAAGCCCACCCTGCTGGTGGCCAACAAGGTCGATGGCGTCAATCCGGATATCGCCCTGGCGCCGTTCTACGAGCTGGGGATCGGTGAGCTCTTCCCTACCACCGCCACCCATGGCCGCGGTGTGCGCAGCCTGATGGAGCGCGTGGTCGAGGGGCTGCCCGAGCAGGAAGCGCCGGAGGAGGAAGACGAGGCGAAGGGGATCAAGATTGCCATTGTGGGCCGCCCGAACGTGGGCAAGTCGACCCTGGTCAATCGCCTGCTGGGTGAGGACCGGGTGGTGGTCTACGACCAGCCCGGCACCACCCGCGACAGTGTTTATATCAATTACGAGCGTGACGACCGGCCCTACACCCTGATCGACACCGCCGGTATCCGCCGGCGCAAGAATATCCGCGAATCGGTGGAGAAGTTCTCGATCGTCAAGACCCTGCAGGCAGTGGAAGATGCCAACGTAGTGGTACTGGTGGTGGATGCCCGCGAGGGACTGGTGGACCAGGACCTGCACCTGATGGGCAGCGTGATCCAGGCCGGGCGGGCCTTGGTTGTGGCACTGAACAAGTGGGACGGGCTGGAACCGGAGCATCGCGACTTTATCAAGACGGAACTGGAGCGGCGCCTGCGTTTTGTGGACTTTGCCGACATCCATTTTATTTCTGCACTGCACGGCACTGGTGTGGGTCACCTCTACGAGTCCATCGAGGCCGCCTACCAGTCCGCCACGGACAAGCTGTCCACCAATCACCTGACACGAATCCTGCAGTGGGCTGTTAGTGAGCACCAACCCCCGCTGGTGCACGGCCATCGCATCAAGTTACGCTATGCCCACGCAGGCGGGCAGAACCCACCAGTGATCGTGATTCACGGCAACCAGACCGAGCATGTACCGTCACACTATGTGCGCTACCTTGAGAAGACTTTCCGCAAGGCACTGGACCTGCACGGTACTCCGGTCAAGATCGAGTTCCGCACCGGCGATAATCCCTACGCCGGCAAGAAGAACAAGCTGACCGATCGCCAGAAAGCCAAGAAGCGCCGCCTGATGAAGTTTGTGAAAAAGAAGAAATAGGCCATCGCAGGGTGGCCGCAATGCAGTTGAAATAACGCCCGCCGGCCGCAGGTTTAGATACGGATAGGGCAATCGATAAGGAGAACACCATGCTGGACCTGAAGAACCCCGCACTGTTGCGCAAGAAGTCCTTTGTGGGCGGCGAGTGGATCGATGCGGATTCCGGCTCGACCCTCGACGTCACCAACCCGGCCAACGGCGAGGTTGTCGCCAGCATCGCCGATTGCGGCGCCGCAGAAACCCGCCGGGCCATCGAGGCTGCCAGTGATGCCTGGCCCTCATGGCGCGATACCACGGTCAAGGAGCGGGCAAAGGTCCTGCGCCGCTGGTACGACCTGATTGTGGATAACGCGGACGACCTGGCAAAGATCCTCACCACCGAACAGGGCAAGCCCCTGGCTGAGGCCCGTACCGAAGTCATTTATGGAGCCAACTACCTGGAGTGGTTCTCCGAGGAGGCCAAGCGGATCTATGGCGACGTAATCGCGCCACCTGCCAACGACAAGCGAATCGTGGTGATCAAGCAATCAGTCGGTGTCACTGCTTCGGTCACCCCATGGAACTTCCCCAGCGCCATGATCGCCCGCAAGATGGCCCCGGCGCTGGCCGCGGGCTGCCCGTTCGTGGCCAAGCCCGCTTCGGAGACCCCCCTCTCTGCCCTCGCGCTGGCGGTGCTGGCGGAAGAGGCCGGGGTACCCGCGGGTGTATTCAACGTGGTAGTGGGCAAGAGCTCGCGGGAAATCGGCGCGGAGATGACGTCCAACCCGCTGGTGCGCAAGTTCACCTTCACCGGCTCCACGGCAGTAGGCAAGAAATTGCAGGCGCAGTGCGCCGAGACCATCAAGAAGACATCCATGGAGCTGGGCGGCAACGCGCCGTTTATCGTTTTTGACGACGCCGACCTGGATGCCGCGGTCAAGGGTGCGATCATCTGCAAGTACCGCAATGCCGGCCAGACCTGCGTCTGTGCCAACCGTATTTTCGTGCAGGAAGGCGTTTATGATGCCTTTGCGGAAAAATTTGCCGCCGCCGTGCAGGCCCTGAAAATGGGGGATGGAGCGGAAGAGGGCGTTGATGTCGGCCCGATGATCAATCCCAAGGCAGTCAAGGATGTCCAGGCGCTGGTGGAGGATGCCACTGCCAAGGGCGCCCAGGCGGTCGTCGAGGGCGGGCCCAGCGAAATGGGTGCCTGCTTCTATGCGCCCACCGTGCTTACGGGCGCCAATGACGAGATGAAGCTTTTCAAGGAGGAGATCTTCGGCCCGGTGGCACCACTGTTCAAGTTCTCCACCGAGGAGGAGGCCATCAAGCTTGCCAATGACACCGAGTTCGGCCTCGCCTCCTACTTCTACTCCCGCGACATCGGCCGCATCTGGCGTGTCAGTGAAGGGCTTGAATACGGCATGGTAGGCATCAATGAGGGGATTATCTCCAACGAGATGGCCCCCTTCGGTGGCGTCAAGGAGTCCGGCATGGGCCGCGAGGGCTCCAAGTACGGTATTGATGACTATATCGAGATCAAGTACCTGTGCATGGGCGGCATTGACCAGTAATCATCCAGGCATTCCCCTGTCCCTGTTCCGCGGGTGGATTCAATCCGTGCGGATGGGGCAGGGGAGCCGACGGTAGCCGACTGCAAGGGAATACCGCAATCGACGCGTCCATCCAGCTCAATCCCATCGCCACTGTCCACTCCTGTTTCGGCGAGAAATTCGGTGTGCCACGCCAGCCCCTGCTCGCTGATGCCAGCCGTGCGGCCATCGAGCTGTTGCCGCCCTTAAACACTCCCGATGCCGTGGCAGGGCTGGAGGATAATACCCATATCTGGGTGGTATTCCAGTTCCACCAGGCCGCCGGGCAATGGTCGACCAAGGTGCGCCCGCCGCGCCTGGGGGGCAACAAAAAACTCGGTGTACTCGCCACTCGCTCGCCGTTTCGCCCGAATAATATCGGCCTGTCGGTGGTGCGGCTGCTGGAAGTGCGTACCTCGCCGAAAGTGGAGTTGATCGTCGGCGGTGCCGACCTGGTGGACGGTACCCCGATACTGGATATCAAACCCTACATTCCCTATGCCGATGTACTGGTAGAGGCGCAGAGCGCCTTTGCCGGTGATGCCCCCGCTCCGGTGACGGTGGATATTCCCCGGGAGGTTCTCCAGGTAGCCAGTGATTACCGGGATTGCTGGGGTACCGACCTGCCACTGCTGATTCGGCAGGTGCTGGCGCAGGATCCCAAACCGGCTTACCAGAAACCGGAACCGGATCGCATCTACGGAATGAAATTGTGTGGCTTTGACCTGCGCTGGCGCTACTCGGGGGAAGGGAAGATTGAAGTGCTTGCCCTGGAGCCCGGTGGCGACAGCTGACTTGCAGCTCTTGGGCCAATCCATTTCAATGGGGTTGCCGTAGGTAAAACCCATGAAATCCGCGTTAAGCGGTCCGTCGATCGGGAGAGCGTCGCCCGTGCGATTCCTGCGCAGTATCGCAATAATTCTTGTATCGGTTGCCCTGTCAGCAATCGCTTCCCCCGCGTTCGCCCAGGATACCGCCAGTGGCGATCACGTACGCGTGCGCTGGCTGGCGCCCGATACCTTCGCCGCCGGTGAGACCACTACCATCGGTTTCTACTTTGAAGTGGACCCCGAGTGGCATGTCTACTGGCGCAATGCCGGGGACTCCGGCGCCGCACCGCGCTTCGATACCCGCTCCGAGCGTGCGACTCTCGGCCCGATCCAGTGGCCCTTCCCGGTCCGGCTCCCCATTGAACACCTCACCAACCTCGGCTATGCGGGTGATGTAGCCTATCTCTTTGAAGTGACGCCCGTCGCGGACGCTGGGCGTGTGGATCTCCGTGCGGACCTCGAATGGCTGGTGTGCAAAATCGATTGCATACCCGGTTTCGGTTCCATGACCCTGGACCGGCCGGTGGCCGAATACGCGCAATGGGACGAGCGGGACCTGGCCCTGCGCGACCAGTTCCTGGACCGGGTGCCCGCCAACGCCGCCCTTAGCCCCTGGCGCGCAGAACGACTGGCCGAGTTACCCGCGGGTGGGCTTCAGCTGACACTGCGCGATACCCGTGGCGGGGAGGCGCCGCCACCGGCTGTGTTCCCCCTGGACGGTGGTTTGTTGACCGCCCGGGCGCCTCAGGTGGAGGCCGATGGCAACCGGGTGCACTACCGCTTTGCCCGGGTTCCCGGTGCCCCGCTGCCGGAGGCGACCGGATTCGTGGTCGCGGACGGTAAGCGCGCCTGGCAGTTTAACCGTGTGCCGCTGGGGGCCGCGGTGCCCGCGGCCCCGCCACAGGCCCTGTGGCTGTTGGTGCTGGCGGCATTTGCCGGCGGGGTAGTCCTGAACCTGATGCCGTGTGTTTTCCCGGTGCTGTCGATCAAGCTGTTTGGGCTGGTGAATGCCGGCGCCGGTGCGCCCCACCGGCTGCGCGAGGGACTGCTGTACAGTGCCGGCGTGATGGTGACATTCGCCGCCCTGGGGGCCCTGCTGCTGGCACTGCGCGCCGGAGGCGCGGCAATTGGCTGGGGCTTCCAGCTGCAGTCCCCGTCGGTGGTACTGGGCCTGATCCTGCTGTTCTGGCTCATGGCGCTGTCATTCAGCGGCGTGCTTGAATTTGGCCACCGGCTGATGGACCTGGCCGGGAGTACCCGCGGCGGCTCCTTTGCCACCGGCGTGCTGGCGGTATTCGTCGCTGCGCCCTGCACCGGGCCCTTTATGGGAGCGGCGCTGGGCGCCGCCTCGGTGCTGCCAGCCGTGTCCGCCATGGCAATCTTCCTCGGCCTGGGCGCCGGGCTGGCGGCACCGTTCCTGCTGCTCTGTGCCAGTCCTGCGCTGTTGAGGTGCCTGCCGGGACCCGGCCCGTGGATGGACACGTTGCGACAGTTCCTGGCTTTTCCGCTCTACCTCACGGTGATCTGGCTGCTCTGGGTCCTGGGGCGGCTGCTGGGAGACAGCGGCTGGCTGATCGGCTCGCTGCTGCTGGTGGCGGTGGTTTTCGCCCTGTGGCTGGGGCGGCGTTTTACACTGTTCGGCCCGGGCACCGGACGGTTCGCCGGCTATGCAATATTTGCCGTGGCTACAATCATCGCCTTCGCGGCCCTGCGGGCCCCGCAGCACGCCACACCGGAACTCGCCGGGAGTGAATGGCAGCCCTATGATCGCGCAGCCATCGAGGAAGCGCGTGCCGACAACCGCCCGGTGTTTATCGACTATACCGCCGCCTGGTGTATTACCTGCCAGGTGAACAAGAAGCTGGTACTGGAGTCGGAAAGAGTCATGGAGCTGTTCCGCACCAATGGTGTGATGCTGGTGCGCGCCGACTGGACCAACCACGATCCGGAAATCACCGCGGCACTGGGTGAACTGGGCCGCAATTCGGTGCCGGTCTACGCCTGGTATACCCCCGGCGCAAGCGAGCCGGAGCTGTTACCACAGATTCTGCAGGAGCGCATGATCACGGCGCTCTTCAATAATGGTGAATCACTGACCCAAACCAAAGAGGACGACACACCATGAACGGTAAGCGCATTGGCGGTAAGACGTTTGGCAAGGCACTGTTGTCGATGTTCCTGGCGGCCCCGGCACTGGCCCTGGCAGTAGCCGTACCGGGCGAGAAAGCACCGGATTTTTCCGAAATGGATGCCAGTGGCACGAAGCATTCACTGGCGGATTACAAGGGTGAATGGCTGGTGATCGAGTGGTTCAACAAGGACTGCCCTTATGTCCGCAAGCACTATGGCAGTGGCAACATGCAGGCCCTGCAGAAAAAATATACCGGTGAGGAAATCAAGTGGCTTACGGTAATCTCGTCGGCAAGGGGCAAGCAGGGTTACCTGGAGCCCGCGGCGGCACTGGAGGTAGCGGAGAGCCACAACCTCAATGCCTCCGCCCCCTTCCTGCTGGACAGTGACGGCAGCATGGGCCGTGCCTACGGTGCCAAGACCACGCCGCATATGTTTATCATCAATCCCGAGGGCGAAGTGGTTTACGCCGGGGCCATTGACGACAACGATTCCGCAAACCCGGCCGTGATCCCGCAATCGAAGAATTTTGTGGCTGCAGCACTCGATGCATCGATGAAGGGAGAGGGGGTCGAGGTTGCTTCCTCCCGCGCCTACGGCTGCTCGGTGAAGTACTGAAGGGCTGGCCTTTGATAATTTTGGCGTGCAGCTTGTGAAGGGCGCTTTCACCCGGATTGTTACAGCCTTTCGCGGCCTGGCGGGGTTTGCACTGCTGGCGATACTTGCGGTGTCTGCAGTCGGCCTGTACCAGCAGCGCGATATTCCCCGGGAGCAGGCGCCGCCACTGGCGGGGCAATCCATTGGCGGGCAGGTACTGGACCTGCAGCAAATGGCTTCCGATGGCCCGGTGCTGGTGTATTTCTGGGCCACCTGGTGCGGCTATTGCCGTGTAGTGTCGCCGGCCATTGCCGACCTGGCCGGTGAACACCGGGTAATCACTGTGGCATTGCAGTCCGGCTCCGCGGAAACGGTCTCTCACTACCTGCGGGAGAATGACCTGCAGTTTCCAACCATCAATGACCCCTCTGGCACAATCAGCGCAGCGTGGGGGGTGCGCGTCACACCCACCATCGTGATTGTCGACAGCCGCGGCGAGGTGGCCTGGGTGACATCCGGCACTACCACCAAATGGGGCTTGCAGTGGCGCCTGGCGATGACTGACTAGGCAATGGACCTTGTGAACGTCATGTAACGTTTCGCGTCTCGCACCAGGAAATGTCAATGCGGTTAGCGGGATCGGCACTTCCGGGCATGTGTATTGGCGTCCAGAATGGAGGTCGTTGTGCTGGCCTGGCCCCTGATTCATTGGCCCTGTTGGGGCCATCTGGTGCCGGCCGGCAAAAAGACACAGAAGCAGGAAAGGGTGCCCGGTGTCCGTCAGAGAAAGTTTCCGCTATTGCGATCTCGATGCCATTCGCGTGGGGCGTTTCAACCTGGGGGTGAATACCACCTTTGTGGTGTACCGGCTGGGCGGCACGGTGATCGATACCGGCCCCAGTAACCAGTGGCGCCATGTACGGCCCTTTATCCGCCAGCGGCCGCTGGAGCAGCTACTGCTTACCCACCACCATGAGGATCACAGCGGCAATGCCGGTGCGATCCAGCAACTCACCGGCGTGCAGCCGCTGGCCCCGGCAGCAACGGTGGAAATCCTGCAGCGTGGTTTCCGTATCCCGCCAATCCAGAAACTATTCTGGGGCTCGGCGGGTCGGGTACAGGCTCGCCAGCTGCCGGACAATCTCTCCATCAACGGTGAGACGGTAGAAACGTTGTACACGCCGGGTCACGCCCGGGACATGGTCTGTTACCTGTTACCCGAGCGTGGCTGGCTCTTCAGTGCCGACCTCTATATTGCGAATTACCTGAAATTCTTGCGCAGCGACGAGCATATCCCTACTTTGCTGGCCAGTATTCACCATGTCCTGGCGCAGCAGTTCGATGTCATTCTCTGCCCGCATCGCGGCGTGGTGGAAAACGGCAGGCAGCGATTGCGGGAAAAATACCAGTACCTGCTTGACCTGGCCGCGGACGCGCAGCGTTTACAGGCAAAAGGTTTGGCGCTGGATGCCATTACCAGTGAGTTGCTGGGCGAGGAAAGCCTGGTGGGTATCATCAGCCGCTACAATTTCAGCAAGCGCAACCTGGTTGCCTCTGCGCTCGAGGTTGACCTGGACCTTTACCATTGACTGGCAGGTCCGGAAGTGTGAGCGAGCTCCCGTTCAATGGTTGAAATGCCTGTGTCCTCTGTGTTCATCTTGGCCTGTACTCACAAGCAAAAGTCAGGGAGAGGACGATGAAAATACTGGTATCAATGTTTCCAGTTGCCGTTACATCTGTATTGCTGCTGGGCTGCACCGGCACGGTGAAGCCCAGCAACCTGTACGCTTCGACAGAACAGTATCCCCAGAAGGAAAGTTCAGCCTGGTGTGCCGAGCACTACTCATCAGCATCGGTGGGTGCGAACCAGCGGCAGGGGAGGGCAAAGCACTGTGATCCGGAAGCGCGCCAGGCCTACCTGGAGGGACAACGGCAACGCCGCGAAAGACTGGCACCATAACTGCTGTACCACCACCTGTGCCGGGTCTCTCTTATTACGGGCTGATAAAGATGGCCCGTTTGTAGAGCCATCGCAGGACCAGCCACTGCAGCAGGATCACACCAGAGGCGATGACCAGAGTGCCCCATGCCTCTGGCAGCACTCTGGCAATACCACCAAGCAGACCCTCGCTGGTATACCCCCAGTTCACCAGGCTGGTGCCCAGGTAAACCAGGATTGCATTCATACCGATTACGGAAAAAAAGACCGTAAATGCGTGCCACCGTAAAACATCCACCAGCAGGTAAAAGATTGCCAGCAGTAGCAGGCTGCAGCCGACGGTGATGAACACGAAGGAGCCGGTCCAGAGTTCCTTGTTTACCGGGTATATCCAGTGCCAGAGATAGCCTGCCAGCAGCAGGGCAACACCTCCGATGACCAGCCCTTTCAGGATCTGGCGGTGATTACCGGCATGCTTTTTCAGCCAGCGCCCGGCGAAAACACCGGCGAGGGCATTGACCACTGCGGGAATCGTGGACAGCAGGCCCTCCGGGTCATAAGCGCGATTCTGGTAGGTAATGCCGGGCAGGCAGCACTGGTCAATCCATGCATTGATGGAACCTTCCGGGGTCATGGAACCAGAGGTGGCCTGGAGCAGCCAGTAACCCAGTAATATGGCCGCAGCCACAACGTACTGGGTCCGTGGTATACAGTGCCAGGCGATAATGGCGGCAAAAAACCAGGCAAAACCGATCCGGGCCAGCACGCTGGCATAGCGGATTTCTCCCGGATCGGCGGGAATGCCAGTGCCCCAGCCGTGGTTGTAGATAACGCCCAGTATTACCAGCACTAGCAGGCGCTTTAGCGCCTTGCGGTACAGCGGGCGGCGCTCATGCAGTGGAAGCCCTCGCAGGGACTTCCCGGCCAGGCCCAGCGTAACGCCGGACAGGAAGATAAACAGGGGAAAGATCAGGTCATAAAAGGTAAAGCCGTGCCACTGGGAGTGCTTCATCTGGGCATCACCAAAAGCGAACAGCGACCAGCCGGTGATGGCCAGCAGTGGCAGGAACAGGGCCTCGCCACCGATAATCCAGAACATGTCAAATCCGCGCAGGGCATCCACCGAGGCGAGGCGTTGTTTTTTGGTTGTCATGGGTACTGCTTCGAAAGTTACTTCATTTTTCTGTAGGAGCGGCCCATGGCCGCGAATATACCGGAAAATACCAGGTCGAATCTCGCCGCGATGCACTGACCCTACAGGGTGTGATAGAAATTTTTACAGTCCGCAGGGGGAATCCAGCTCCGGTGTCCATGGCGGTACGGTATCCCGGTAGGCGACCTGCTGTGAGCGCATCTCGCCCACTGCCTGTTCCACTTCTGCCGGGCTCAGGACCCGGTCGGCGATATGGTAGACCCAGTCCACGTCCTGCTGGTAAACCCGCCATTCGCTGGAATCGATCAGGCCTTCCTGGGTGAACCAGAGATTGAAATTGACCGACATGGGTTCTTCCGGGTACACGTGCTCGCTGTGCTCTGCGAATTGCCTGCCGTCGACAAAATAGCGTACGCGCTCATCTGCTACCTGCAACACCAGGGTATGCCAGCCGGCAAAGCTGCCCTGTTTTACCGTGTACTCATTGTCCTTGACGAAGGGATCCAGCTTGAAGGTCTCCCAGCTGGTGGCGAACAGGCCGTGGTCCTCCTCCCCCCAGCCACCGTTGGCCAGGTACTCGAAGTCCATTTCACTGTAGTCGGGGTCCATGGGGGCTTCGAGGGGGCTGATGGTGTAGAAAGTCTCGATAATCTGGTCTCCATCCGGCCCGCTGGTTGGCTCATCACGGAAGAAAACCCTGGCAGCGTAAGTACCCTCGCGGTATTTGCGCTGGTGGCAGAACTGGGTGTGCCGGGTATTCTCGCCGGTGCCATCGGTAAAGGAAGTCATGCGCAGTAATGTGTTGTCGGCGTTGTCGGGATCGGCAAAGAATGAGATTCCGTCGCCGGACCAGCGTGCGCCGTTCACACCCGGGTGACCGCGCTGGGTGCGGAAACGCCATCCGTTTTCGAGCAGGCTGTCTACAGTATCGTAACTAAAGTCGTCGAAAAGAATCCCGGGTTCCCGGGGAGGTTCCGGTGTACACGCAGTCAGCAGGGCTAGTAGTGGAAGATAACGCAGCTTCATCTTTATTTTCTTTCCTTCCATTCTGTTTATCGTTTTATCCAGCTTTCTACCGCGCGTCCCGCGCTCCAGGAACGAGCATCGATCAGCGCAATGAAAAAAGCCCCGGCTGGCCGGGGCAAAGATAGGAGATGAGTCCTATACAACAACCACAGAGAGAATATCAGTCGGCCATTGGGGAAGTTATGTCACAGTTCGCGTCCGCAATACGCCGGGCTTCCCTGTGACCGAACTTCCCACACGGCCCTTTATTGGGGCGGTGAGTCGCCCCCTGCCAATCAGTTCAGGTTACAGAGGTAAGTCCAGCTTCCGTCCGCCGTGCCGGGTTCGGAATTAGTCCACCAGTTTGCCTCGTAAACACTGTCGTTATGAATGATCCGGTCACCGCCATTGGCATGGTCACTGTCCGGCCAATCCGGGTAGGTCACCAGCCCGCTGGTGGCCACACCGGCATCGGCGCAGCTGTCACCGCCACTGCCACCATCGTCACTACTGCCACCGCTACTGACAGTGCCCAGCGGCAGGTCCGGGTACTCGAAGGCCAGTGCGTAGGTAGTGCCGTTAAACGTCGCGGTGTACGCCTGGGGCCCGGATACCGGCAGGTAATAATTCAGGGTGAGCTCCCAGCTCTCACCATCGGCCAGGCTCTGCCAGCTGGGTAGTGAAAAACGCACGCGATGGAACTCGTTTTCCAGCCCGCCCACATTACCGCCACCGGGGTTCGCGCCGTCCTCGATAACCTCCAGGCCGGCACCACTCTGGTCGGTGATGATGTTGGAGGTTGCCGTGGGCATATCGAACTCGAATACGGTGCCACCTGGGAGGGTTCCGCCCGTGTTGTTGGTGATCACCAGCTGTGGGTTCAGCGGGTAGTTCTGGTCACCCAGCTTGAAGCCGGTGACTTCCATACTGATATCCAGTGCTTCCGCAGGCAGCGGGCGATCGCTGCGCAGTTCCCGGTAGGGAGCCGCGTTGGCAAAGCGGTCGTAGGCGAGGGTGGTGAGGGTGTCGCCCATAAAGTACTCGCCAGTGGCCGCATCCCAGTCATAGTCACCAGCCAGCTCCCAGAACATTATGCCGCCGACACCCTGGTCGATCACATACAGCACCTTGGCTTCCATGGATTCCTCGTCCTCGGTGGAGAGGAATACATCCTTGGTGTCGTTCCACAGCCAGGGTGCCTCGGACACACTGTCATAATTGCGCACGTAGGTGCCCACCAGCGCGTCTGCCGGATTGTTGGCGGGATCCAGGCCGTAGTCGTCGAGGTAACTGCCCTGGATACCGTTTTCCAGGTTCCTGGCATGCCACATGGGGTTGGAGCCGGCGCCCATCTCGTTGCCGTTCTCGTCCAGGTCATGCCAGAGGTTATCGATACCCAGTGCACCGTAACCGCAATCGGCCGCACCACCGGTTCCCTCGGGACATTGCGTCTGGTCGGGCAGTGCCGCTGTGCCGCCCAGGCCATTGTTGCCACCGGTGACACCCTGCCAGCCACGGGTGTAGTAGGGGATACCGATATTGATCCGTCCCGGCGACATGGAGCCGCGGAAGTATTTCACCGCCCAGTCGATATTCAGGTAGCCGATCCCGCCATACTGCGAGGTACTGTATACACTGGCAGCGGCCAGTTCCGGGTCATTGCCGTTATCGAACAGCGCAGAATTGTGGCCCACGTACTCGTTCCAGGCCCCGTGCAGGTCATAGGTCATGATATTGACGTAATCCAGGTACTGGGTGATCGGCATGGTTTCCATACCGCGCAGCAGGTAGCCGGACGAGGGTGAGGCGATAGTCAGCAGGTAGTGGGTGTCATCCTGTTCTCCGGCGATATCCAGCTTCTGCCTGAGTACACGCATCAGCTCCACATAGGATTCCATCAGTGAGCCGCGCAGGGGGTTGGCCACGCCGAAATCCAGCGGGTTGCCGGCGTCGTTCATGGATGTGGGATACTCGTAATCGATATCCACGCCGTCGAAGCCATACTCGCGGATAAACTCCACCGCCGAGTTGGCAAAGGTCTCAATACCGGCGTGGTTGATGGTCCCGTCCGCATTGGTGGTCATGGTATAGAATCCACCGTTGTCGACCCGGTCGCCGAACTCATTGAAATAGCCACCGGTCTCGGCCCAGCCACCGACGGAGATCAGGGTTTTCACCTGCGGGTGCTGCTTCTTGAACTTGCTCAGCAGGTTGAAATGGCCCTGGTAGGCAAACTCCGGATCCATCTCAGCGCCCTCGACACCCGGCCAGGTCATGCCGGTCGCGGGATTGTCCGGGTTGGCTGTGTTGCCCACGGATACCTGGTTATTGTCATCGATGTGGGCGAACGCATAGTTGATATGGGTGATCTTGTCCCATGGGATATCGTCCACCAGGTAGCTGGGCTGGCCATTGGCGCCGTTTCGCCAGCTGGTGAAGTAGCCGATGATCCGGCGCGGGTGATCGGTACCCATGGCTTCGTGGCCGGTTGCGGTGTAAACATCGCAGTAGTCCGGTGCGGTGCCGGGAGTGGTGAAGAGCCCATCGGGTCGGCAGGGATGGTCAGTAACCACCGGCTCGCCGTTGACGGTAATGGAGACCGGGGCGGAATCGGTCCACTGGCCGGCGCTGTCGTATGCCCGGGCATAGACCGACGCGGTGCCGGCAACTGCGGTCCATTCCACGGCGAAGGGAGCGCTGCTGTCCTCGCCCACTTCCTGGCCGGTGACAAAGAACTCCACCCGCGCAACATCGCCCTCGGCGTCACTGGCGGTAGCGGCCAGGCTAACTGTCACCCCTTCATTAAACGTACTGCCCGCGGCGGGCGAGTCCAGCGTGACGGTGGGCTTGTAGTCTGCGTCGGTTGCGCTGATGGTGACCGGCGCCGAGTCGCTGGACTGGCCATCATTATCGGTGGCGGTAGCCGTAATGGTGTGGCTGCCGGCAGTGGCGGTCCAGCTGGCGGAGAATGGGGCGCTGGTGTCGCTGCCGATGCTGTTGCCATCGACGAAGAACTCCACGGCACTGACGGAACCATCGCTGTCTGAGGCCGAGGCGGCAATGGTGACGCTGTCGCCGGTGGTAAAGCTGCTGCCATCCAGCGGCTCACTCAGGCTGACTGAGGGCGGTTGCGGGCCGCCGCTCTCGACTGTGATGACGACATCGTCGGTGAGAATGTCCTGCCCGGCATTGTCCTCGATGCGGGCGCTGAGTACCGGCGAGCCTGCCACCGCGGACCAGGTGGTGGAGTAGGGGGCGCTGGTATCCGATGCCACCAGGCTGCCATCCACATAGAACTCCACCACGACCACCTGTTGGTCATCGCTGGCATCCACGGAAATGATAACGCTGTCATTTTCGCTGAAGACAGAACCGGTCGTCGGCGAGGTTATCGAACCCACCGGCAGGGGATCGATGGTGCCGTCACAGGCCCCGAGCAGCGACCATTCCTGGTAGGCGTCAGAGAAGAGTTCGGGATCCTGGTTCCGGGTCCACCAGTTGGCCTCGTAGGCATTGCTGTTGTGCTGGACCTGGTCGCCACCCACGTAGGCAGTGGCGGCATCCCAGTCGGGGAGGCTGGAACAGTCCACGGCATGGGCGTGTCCCGCCCCGAGCATGGCTGCGGCGAGGGCGCCGAGCGCGATTGGCTTGTGCATGATTTTCACCTTGAGATCTTATTTTTATTACTTCTTCCAATGAATCACTGGCTGGTCGATGCTGCTGCCGCCGAATGACACCGCTGTCAAAATAACAATCGCAACCGCGAGTGGCAACGATGAATTGTCAGATAACTGCAATAGTCGCGGATTCTGCCGCCTTATGGAGCTTAATGAGAGTTGGGTCACACCCGGGCGGACCAGATTAGGCGCGTTGGTCAATACAATGATCCATTGATGTGCAAGCTGGCCTGGGTAATTGGCCGGGCGCCCTGACCTGGAGCGTGGCGGGTGTTCGGTACAGAGGCCTGGACTCTAGCGAAGCCGGGTGCAGGCAACAGTTGCCGGCCAGCCTCGGAAACTCCATTAGTTGAACCGGGAGGTACACAAGAAAC
This sequence comes from Microbulbifer sp. YPW16, assembly GCF_021290385.1. Classification (GTDB taxonomy): domain Bacteria; phylum Pseudomonadota; class Gammaproteobacteria; order Pseudomonadales; family Cellvibrionaceae; genus Microbulbifer; species Microbulbifer zhoushanensis. Next base: position 1,122,896 of record NZ_CP089928.1, on the reverse strand, counting down.
AGGCACTATCGGATGGGTATCCATCGGGTCCCCAAGGAAAGGGATCGGTGACGGAACTGAAAGAGTTGAACCGGGATAAAACCGATGGCAACAGAGAGCAGGGGGCGCTTTCCAGAGGCATATCGGATGTGCGCAACTGTGATGAATTGTCATGCTTTTTGCATTTGCCATTGGCGGACTCTCACGCGATGCGCCGGGGCGCATTGTCCACAATAAAAACTTACGGAAGCTCCTATGAACAAGACCACAAACCTGAGTACCCCTACCCTGCTGGCAGCCGCCATTGCCGCCGCGAGCAGTCCCGTTTTCGCCCAGCAATCGGACACGCGGGTGATGGAAGAGGTGATTACCATCGGTACCCGTGTAGAGGGGCGCACCGCGACCGACTCGGCGGTACCCATCGATATCATCAGTGGCGATGACTTTATGAAGCAGGGTGATTCAGACCTGAATTCGCTACTCCGCAACGTGGTTCCCTCATACAACGTCAATACCCAGCCCATCAGTGACGCCGCCAGCCTGGTACGCCCGGCCAACCTGCGTGGACTGGCTCCCGACCACACCCTGGTCCTGGTAAACGGCAAACGCCGTCACCGTGCAGCCGTGATCGCCTGGCTGGGCAACGGTGTTTCCGATGGTGCCCAGGGCCCGGATATCTCCCAGATTCCCGCCATTGCCCTGCAGCAGGTAGAAGTACTGCGTGACGGCGCAGCCGCCCAGTACGGCTCGGATGCCATTGCCGGTGTGATCAACTTCGAGCTCAAGGATTCGCCCGATGGGGGCAGCGTCGAGGTCAAGGCGGGCCAGTTCTATGAGGGCGATGGCCGCCAGTATACGGTCTCCGGCAATTACGGTATGCCGTTTACATCCCAGGGTTTTGCCAATGTGAGTTTCGAGTTCGGTGCCCAGGAGGATACCGATCGCAGTGTCCAGCGCGATGACGCCGCGGCCTTGATCGCCGCAGGTAATACGGAGGTGGCAGACCCGGCACAGGTTTGGGGTCGCCCGGAAATCAGCGATGACCTGAAAACCGTAGTCAACATGGGTGTCGAGCTGGGCGGTGGCAAGGAATTCTATGCGTTCGGTAATTATGGCACCAAGACAGTTGACGGCGGCTTCTATTTCCGGAACCCCGAGACCCGTAGCGCGGTCTTCGCCAATGGTGCTGACCCGTTGATCGGTGACCTGGATCCCAGTAACGGCCTGGACAGCTGTGCGGGCTTCAGTCATGCGGATGCGCTCTCCAGCGCCGAGTGCTTCTCCTTCCAGGAGATTTTCCCGGGCGGCTTCACCCCGCGTTTTGGCGGTGAAGTGACTGACCTGTCCGGGGTTACCGGCGTGCGCGGTGAACTGGCCAATGGCTGGGCGTACGATGTCAGCGCCGGCCTCGGTTATAACGATGTGGACTTCTTTATCTACAACACGGTAAATGCTTCCCTGGGTCCGCAGACACCGACGGCTTTCAATCCGGGTGCCTATACCCAGCTGGAAAAGAACTTTAACTTGGACTTCGTCAAGGGGTATGACGTGGGCTTCGCCTCCGAGCTGAGTGTGGCCACCGGCCTCGAATGGCGCGATGAGACCTTTGAAATTACCACCGGTGACCAGCCTTCTTATGAAATCGGTCCGCTGGCATCACAGGGCTTCAGTGCTGCATCCAACGGCTTCCCCGGCTTTGGTCCGCTGGCCGGCGGGCAGTGGAGCCGCTCCAACTACGCTACTTATGTTGACCTGGAAGCAGATGTTACCGAGGGCTGGCTGGTGGGCCTGGCGCTACGGGTCGAGGACTTCGAGGACTTCGGCACCACTACCAACGGCAAGCTGGCGACCAACCTTGATATCACCGACAGCTTTGCCCTGCGCGGTTCCTGGAGCACAGGTTTCCGGGCGCCCACGCCGGGGCAGTCAAACGCGTTCAATGTTTCCACAGAGTTCGACCTGGCCCTGAATGACCTGGTGAACAACGGCACCATCCCCTCCACCAACCCGGTGGCACTGCTGCGTGGTGGTGAGGCGCTGGATCCGGAGAAGTCCACCAACTGGACACTGGGCGCCGTCTTTACGGTCGGGGCCATCGATATCACGGTGGATTACTTCAACATTGAGGTTGAGGACCGCATTGCCCCGTCCCAGTTGTACTCCCTGACTGAGGCAGAAGTGGATAGCCTGGTGGCATCCGGTGTGACCAGTGCAGCCAACCTGCAGAACTTCCGTTTCTTCACCAATGATTTCGATACCACCACCACTGGTGTGGACATTGTCGCGACCTACAGCACTGACATGGTTGGTGACAATACCGATATCAGCCTGGCCTACAACCAGACCCAGACCGAGGTGGACCAGTTCTCTCCTGAAACCATTGATGCAACACGCATCCGTGAACTTGAGGAGGGCCTGCCGGAAAGCCGCTGGACACTGTCTAGCAATACCGCTGTGGGTAGCTGGGGCTTCCTTGCGCGGGTGAGTTCGTATGACGACTGGTTCGATTCCGAGGACGGACAGGTTTACAGTGGCGAGGTGCTGATGGATGCCGAGGTATCCTACGCCTTTACCGACCAGGCTTCCGTCATACTTGGTGCCCAGAACCTGCTTGACCAGTACCCGGAGGAGAACCCCGGTGCAGCAGGTGGCGTTGGCAACCAGTACAGCCAGTTCTCACCGTTCGGGTTTGAGGGTGGTTTCTACTACCTGCGGACACGCTATGAGTTCTGATAGCCATTATTAGCCCGCATATAAAAAACCCGCTGCTTGCAGCGGGTTTTTTGGTTCAGCGGTACCGGGGTTAATTACATATCCCAGAGTGAATTGGTTGCCATGGAGAGTGTGATACGTTCCTTGTCCTGGATCTGCTTCAGGTCTTCAAATACTTCCTTGACCTCTGCAGACTCGATAGCACCGTAAACCGCCTGGTATAGCTCGGAAAAGTAGCGGTCCACTTCGCGCCCCAGGTTGTTGATCTCACGGATATCCGGCGGGTCGCTCAGGTTCAGGCTCCTGACAAAATCCCGGGCAGTTTCCTCATGCGTGTATTGCAGCCAGGTCTTCATCACTTTGTGCTTGGCAACTTCGCCGTAATTGGCCAGGTTCTTTGCCATGCGCTGCTCGTGCTCGAGCATGTGCTTCAGCAGCAGCTGGGTGCGGTTATCTTCGGCTTTCTCCAGCATACTGCGATAGAGGTCGGCCATCTCCAGGTGGAACTTCTCGGCGTCCTTGAGTACTTCGTACGCCTGTTTGAATGTTTTCATAGGCTCGCCTTCGTCAATCTTGGTATTGTTATCGGTTTACGGCAACATCAGGTTGCAGCTGACCCTCCTGGCCTGCCCGTCCCTGAACCTTTCTCCTCATGTACCTTTATAGTGCATTTATCCAGTTGATCAAGAGCTGGGGAAAAATGCCGAACAGAAGCAGTATCGCGGTCAGGGTCCCCACCAGCACTTGTCCTGACACAGCCACCTGGATTGCCCCGGGCTCCAGGTCCCGGGATTCGCTGTCGCGTTGCAACATGGTCAGCAACAGGCGCAGGTAATAGTAGAGACCGAGCGCACTACCAATGACCACCGCTGCCAGCAGTAGCCACATCTGTCCCTGTACACCGGCGGCAAACACGTAAAATTTCCCAATAAAGCCGATGGTCAGGGGAATTCCGGCCAGTGATAACAGCATCAGGCCAAAGCAGCAGGCAAGCCCGGGAGAGCGCCAGAACAGGCCGCGATAAAATTCGACCTGGAACGGGTCTTCACCTGCGTTACCGATTGGCTGGGGCCCACCCGGGATCGAAGGCTGTGCGGCGTCGGCCACCAGGCTGACCACAGCAAAGGCCCCGGTAGTTGTGAGTACATATGCAACCAGGTAGTAAATAACGGCCTCCTGGCCGAAGGCACTGGCACCGATCAGGAAGGCCACTATCAGGTAGCCGATGTGGGCGATGGACGAGTAGGCAAGCAGCCGTTTTACGTTACCCTGCTGCAAAGCAAGCAGGTTGCCCACCAGCATACTGGCTGCAGCCATCACCGCCAGCATGGTGGACAGGACCGGTAGTGAAAACAGGTCGACCTGGGTGAAAAACCTCAGGGTCAGTGCCACGACGGCGCCCTTGCTGACCGTCGCGATCAGTGTTGTTACCGGCGTGGGCGCACCCTGGTAAACGTCCGGGGTCCAGATATGGAAGGGGACAAGGGACAGCTTGAACGCCACCCCGATCAGCAGCAGGGTCAGCCCGGCAGTCAGTATTCCTGCGCTGGGACCGGTTGACCGCAGAGCCGCTGCCGCGGCACTGAAGTCCAGCGCTCCACTGGCGGCAAATACCAGTGCAATGCCAAACAGGCTGAGGGCTGTGGAGAGGGCCGACAGCAACAGGTATTTCATTGCCGATTCCAGTGACAATAGCTGGTCGCGCTGCGGCGACTGGTCGCCCACGACCGTAAATCCCAGCAGCGGATACAGTGCCAGCCCCATCAATTCCAGGGACAGGAACAGGCTGGCGAAATGACTGGCAGTGACCAGGCAGCAGGCGCCCAGTATTACCAGTAACAGCAGGATGTAAAACTCTTCCGGATAACTGCCCACAGCCCGGCTGGCACCGCGCGACTCCAGGTGGTGAAATGCCAGGATTGCCACCGCCAGGGCGGCCATTACCATCAGCACACAGAAGAACAGCGCTGTGTGGTCGACACTGAACAGCCCGGTTGCGGCCACTGTGCCGCTGGTTGGCAGGGCTGCGCCAACCGAGAAGCAGGCCCAGAGTGTTGCCGCCAGTATTGCCAGCGTCGTCACCAGCGCGGCGCGGTGCCCGCGGTGAAAAGAAACCTGCAGCATCAGCAGGACGATACCGGCGGTCAGCACCAGCAGTGGCAGGATGGCGAAGAGTTCCTCTCTGGTCATGGCGTCTCACCTCTGTGCGTGGCGGCAGGCCAGTTGGCGGCGGTAGTGGGGCGGTCGGTACTGTTGCTTGTGACGGCAGCTTCCACCGCGGTGACCGGGGCCAGCGAGCGGGCGATGGCCGGTGCTGCAGTATCGAAGACCGGCTGTGGCCGCAGCCCCAGGAAAACCAGGAAAGCGGCCAAAACCAGCATTGCCAGTGTTTCGCGCAGGTCCAGGTCAACCAGGCCCTTCTGGTCCGCTGCCGTGGTGGTACGGCGCGATTCGCCAAAAAAGGCCCGCTGCATCATTGCCAGCGCATAGAGCGCGGCGCCGACCATGCCCAGGGCCGCGAACGCAGTGATCCAGTGATCCACGCCGAAGCTGCCGAGCAGCACCAGGAACTCGGCAACGAAATTGCCCAGCCCGGGTAGCCCCAGCGATGCCACGGCAAAGAACAGGGCAATGGCGGACAGCCGGGGCAGTTCGGTCCAGAGGCCTCCCATTTGCTCCATATTGCGCGTGTGCAACCGATGTTGCAGTGCACCGACAATCGCGAACAGGGCGGCTGTGCTGAGTCCGTGGGCAACCATCTGCATGACCGCACCCTGGATGGCGACGGTATTCAGCGCGTACAGGCCCAACAGCACAAATCCCATATGGCTCACACTGGAATAGGCTACCAGGCGTTTCATATCCCGTTGGGCGAAAGCCAGTATCGCACCGTAAACAACACTGATGGCACCGATGGCCATGGCGACCGGAGCAAACTGGATCGAGGCGTCTGGGAACAGGGGCAGGGTGAAACGGAGCAACCCGTAAGCCCCGGTTTTCAACAGGATGGCGGCCAGCAGGATACTACCGGCAGTGGGCGCCTGGGTGTGGGCATCGGGCAGCCAGGTGTGCAGCGGAACCGCGGGCAGTTTGACCGCGAAAGCGACAAAGAACCCGAGCATCAGCCACCAGGCACTGACCGGTGACAGCTGCGCATCGAGCAGCTCCAGGTAATTGAAAGTCACCTGGCCACTGGCATTAAAGTGGATATACACCAGTGCGACGATGGCAATCAGCATCAGCAGACTGCTTGCCTGGGTAAAAATAAAGAACTTGATTGCAGCGAAGGTGCGTTCCTCGTGACCCCACACTGCGATCAGCATCAGCATGGGAATCAACATCACTTCCCAGAAAAAGAAAAACAGGAACAGGTCCAGTGCGGTGAAGACTCCGACCACGCCGGCCAGGGTCCACAGGTAATTGAAATAGAAGAAGCCGCGGCGAAAGCGGATATCGCTCCATGTCATCACCAGCCCGAACAGTCCCATGAAGAGGGTCAGCGCCAGCATCAGGAACCCCAGCCCGTCCACCGCCAGGAAGAAGCTGATACCAAACCTGGGGATCCAGGCGACTTCCAGGCTCTGCCACCAATGGTGTGCGGAACCCGGCGTGGCGCTGGCCCACAACTGTGCCAGTAGTACCAGGCTGACAACCAGGCTCGCCAGTGTCGCCCAGCGGCTGGCTCCCGGCCGGTATCGCTCTACCAGCCAGGCCGCCACCCCACCGAGAAAAAGTACCGCGATGATTGCTGCGAGAGTCATAGCGCCACCAGGATTGCGAGGAACAGGATGGATCCGCCCACCAGGGAAGCCATATACCAGCGCACCTGGCCATTCTGTGTCTGGCTTGCGAGCAGGTGTAATTGGCGGCTGAGCGACGCCGAGCCGCGGTAGGCGGCATCGACGATGTCATTGCGGTTGATGTTTGCCAGCGTTACCAGCGGTTTTACCAGCAACCGGTCGTAAAGCCAGTCGAACCCCCAACCGCTGAACAGGAAGCGCTCCACCGGGGTAATGGGCGCTTCCGCACGCTGGCCACGGGAGAACATGGTCCAGGCCACCAGGATACCCAGCAGCGGCATGGCAATGGCGACCGCTTCAATAAGCATCGACGGGTGTCCACCCTCTGCTGTCGGGAAAACATCCTGCAGTGGCGGTGCCAGCAGGCCGCCACCGAGTGCCAGCAGCGCCAGCGCGACCAGTGGTATGCTCATGACGCGGGAATTGGCATCGCCACAATGGGCAGAGGCCCGGCCTTCGTCGCCGAAAAATACCAGGAACAACAGGCGGAAACTGTAAATGCCGGTCACCAGTGCCCCAATAATTCCCGCCAGCCACAGCAGGTTGAAACCGTCGGAGACCTCCCACGCCTGCAGGAGAATCTGGTCCTTGCTGTAGAAGCCGGAAGTAAATGGCAGTGCAGCGAGGCAAGCGCTGCCGACGGCGAAGCAGGCAAATGTCAGCGGAATTTTCCGGCGCAGCCCGCCCATTGCGGAAATATCCTGTTCGTGATGCAGGCTGAGAATCACCGAGCCGGCAGCGAGGAACAGCAGCGCCTTGAAGAAAGCGTGGGTCATCAGGTGGAAGATGGCCCCGGACCAGGCCCCCACGCCCAGGGCCAGGAACATGTAGCCGATCTGGCTGATGGTGGAGTAGGCCAGGACCCGCTTGATGTCGGTCTGTACCAGTGCACTGAAACCGGCTATCAGCAATGTCAGCGCGCCGACCCAGCCCACCGCCAGCATAGCGGTGTCAGAGACCGCGAACAGGGGATGCATGCGCGCGACCAGGTAAACCCCGGCGGTGACCATGGTGGCGGCATGGATCAACGCACTCACCGGGGTGGGGCCCGCCATGGCATCGGGCAACCAGGTCTGCAGCGGTACCTGCGCCGATTTCCCCACGGCGCCGCCGAGCAGCAGCAGGGCTGCCAGAGTCAGTAGATAGCTATCACCCGCACTTCCGGCAGAGGTATTCAGGCTCGCGATATCCAGGGTGGCGAATTCCCGGAACAAGAGGAAAAGCCCCAGGGCCATTGCGGTATCACCCACGCGGGTAACGACAAATGCCTTGCGCGCTGCCGCACCATTTTCCGGGTTGCGATACCAGAAGCCAATCAACAGGTAGCTGCACAGGCCCACCCCCTCCCAGCCGAGGTAGAGCAACACCAGGTTGTCCGCCAACACCAGCAGCAACATGGCGCAGACAAACAGGTTCAGGTAGGCGAAATAGCGTCGATAGCCGGCGTCACCTCGCATATAGCCGGCGGAATAAAGATGAATCAGGAAACCGACACCGGTAATCACCAGCAACATGACCTGCGTTAGCCAGTCCACATGGAAGTTAAACCCCAGTGAGAGTCCCCCGGTGGCCATCCAGGTCCAGCCGGTTACCTGTATGCTTGCGGCGGGATTGCCGATAAACACAGTAAACAGCAGGGCCAGGGATAGCAGCGCGGCGATTCCCACACTGCCAACGCCAATACTGGCAACGAGCCCCGCGGGCATTTCCTGGCGCACGACCAGCGGAGCCAGTACCAGAACCAGGAAGCCCAGCAGGGGAAACAGCGGGATCAGGCCGACGGTCTCAGTCATGGTTAACCCCGCATCCAGTTAAGCTGGTCGATATCCACCGTGTGCCGGCGACGATAAAGCTGCAACACCAGGGACAGGGCGATGGCGACCTCGGCCGCCGCCAGGGTGATCACGAAGATAAACATGACCTGGCCGTCCGCGGTTCCCCAGTGGGCACCGGCGACTACAAATGCCAGCGCTGCAGCGTTGGTACAGATTTCAATACACATCAGCATGAACAGGATATTGCGTCGTACCAGCATCCCGGCCAGTCCCAGGCAGAACAGGATGGCAGCCAGTGCCAGGCCGTGGTACATGCCGCCCTGGGAGAGCATTTCACTCATCATGGCCCGCCTCCAGGTCTGCGGTGGATTTTTGCCGCGCCAGGTGGAAGGCGCCTACAAGACCTGCCAGCAGCAGCATGGAGGCCAGTTCCACCGCCAGCAGGTAGCGGCTGAACAGTGAAATACCTACCTCCCCGGCCCCCACATAGCTGATTTCGGCGGCCCCGCCCCCAGCTGTACTTACACCCTGGCCGCCCAGCATCAGTATCAGCTGTAGCAGTAGCACGCCCGACAGGATGCCGGGTGCCACCCAGCTCCCGGGCTGCAGCCAGGTGTTCTCCTGTTCCACGGCAGCGTCACCCTGGTTGAGCATCATGATGACGAAAACCATCAGCACCATGATTGCCCCCGCGTAGACAATTACCTCCAGTGCCGCCGCCAGTGGCGCGCCCAGCTGGAAAAAAATCACTGCGACGGCGAGGAGGGAAACAATCAGGTGCAGCAGCGCGTGCACTGCATTGCGGCTGAAGATCACCATTGCGGTAGCAATAATGGCAACTGCGGCAGTGAGGTAAAAATAGACTGGATACATGTCTTTTCCCTCGGTTAGGGTTGTTATCTTTATCGGCCTTCCCAACGGGAAGTTCACCGCCAGTGACTGTCAAAGGTTCAGGCTGCGCACATCCACGGGCTCCGCCTCATTGATCGCCTCGCCCTTGTCCTTGCCGGAAATGGACATGCCGGCGACCCGGTAAAAGCTGTAATCGTGGTACTTGCCCGGACCGCTGATCAGCAGGTCCTCTTTTTCGTAGACCATGCTTTGCCGGTCGTACTCGCACATCTCGAAATCCGGTGTGAGCTGGATCGCGTAGGTGGGGCAGGCGTCTTCACAGAGGCCGCACATAATGCAGCGGGAAAAATTGATGCGAAAATATTCCGGTCGCCAGCGCCCGTCTTCATCTTCGGTTTTCTGTAACGATATGCAGTCCGGTGGACAGGCGACGGCGCAGAGGTTGCAAGCGACACAGCGTTCTTCACCATCCGGGTCCCGGGTCAGGACAATGCGCCCGCGATAGCGCGGTGCCAGGTAGGGTTTTTCATCCGGGTACTGGACTGTGGCATTGCGGCTGAACAGGTGACGGAAAACCAGCCACATGCTGCGCAGTTGACTTGCAATCATCGCTCATGCCTCCTTGTCGGGGTCTGTGCCTGGTGATTTATCCGAGCCATAGCAAAACGCCTCCGGTAGCCAGGAGGTTTGCCAGTGACAGTGGCAGCATGATTTTCCAGCCAAACTGCATCAGCTGGTCATAGCGCGGCCGCGGTATGGCTGCGCGCAGCAGGACAAAAATCATCACCAGGAAACCGGTCTTGAGGAAGAACCAGACCATTGGCGGCAGCCACGGCCCGAGCCACCCGCCCAGGAACAGGGTGGTGATCAGGGCGGAAATCAGGATCACCGAGAGGTACTCCCCGACGAAGAACATACCGAACTTCATGCTGGAGTACTCGGTATGGAAACCCGCTGTCAGCTCGTGCTCGGCCTCCGGCAGGTCGAAGGGCAGGCGATGGCTCTCGGCGATACCGGCAATAAAGAAAACCAGGAAGCCAATGGCCTGGGGCAAGATAAACCAGCCACCCTGTTGGGCCAGCACGATCTCCCGCAGGTTAAAGCTACCGGCCATCATCACCACGCCCATCAGGGAGAGGCCCATGAATACTTCATAGGAAACCGTCTGCGCTGCCGCACGCAGGCCGCCCAGCAAGGCATACTTGTTGTTGGAGGCGTAAGCGCCGAGGATGACGCTGTATACCGCCATCGACGACATGGCGAGGAAAAACAGCAGGCCCACATTGAGGTCGATCACGCCCACCATGGGTGCCACGGGAATCACTGCAAAGCCCAGTAACATCGATGCCATAACGATCGTGGGGGCGAGGATGAACACCGGCCGGTCCGCGAAGCGCGGGATGAAGTCCTCCTTGAAGAACAGCTTGATCATATCCGCCACTACCTGGAACAGGCCGAACGGTCCCACCCGGTTGGGTCCCGGGCGGTCCTGCCAGAAGCCCAGCAGGCGGCGTTCGCCCCAGGTCAGCAATGCGGCCAGCAAGACTGCCGCGACCAGCACGCCGAAGATATTGGCCAGCGATATCCAGATCGTGGTGCTCATACACTCTCTCCAGGTTCGACCGGCTCAGGATTTTCGATGCGCGCGATTTCCGCCGCTGCCGGTAGCAGGGCAGCCAGGTCCGGAGCTTCCCGTAGACCCACCGGGACAGCGATTACCCCTGGTGCGATATGGTCCGAAACTGACGCGGGCAGGGTGATTTCGCCACCGGGCAGGCGTAGCTGTAACCGCGCGCCCGGCGCCACGCCAAGGGCGCCGGCATCGGCGGCACTGAGCTGTGCACAGGGGGCATCCGTGAGTCCGGCTATGGCTTCGCTGTAATTGCTTAACTCTCCCGAGCCGAACAATTGCCAGGTGGGCGCCAGGTACATTTGACCGGGCTCCTGGACCAGTTTTTCTCGCGCGAGCCAGGCCGGCATGGGTGCCGGCTCACGCTGCAGGCGAGGGATCGGCTCGCGCCCCCTGCGCGGCCCGCCGACACCCTGCTGGAATTTGTGGATTGCCTGGTTGGAGTTCCAGCCTGGCGACCAGATATTGGCCTGCAGCGGTGAGGCGCCAGCGTACTGCACTCCCTCCATGGTGAAAGTGAAGGGCGAGTCGGGATCTGTCAGCGGCGCCTGCTCGGCGACATGCAAGTGGGCGCGGTTGGCAGTGCGGCCGCTGACGCGGTGGCTCTGCCGGGCCAGCTTCATGCCCTCGATGCGGAAATTCTCGTCCGGGCCAGCCTCTGTCAGGTTCCGGAAACAGGGCAGGGCAGCGGCGATCGCTGCTGTTACCTCGTGGCAGTGCTGCCATTGCCGCAGCAGGGCAGGTGAAGTATCTATACCAGCTTCGCGGCAGGCGGGGTCATTGACGGCGTCCACCAGCCAGCGCCAGCTTTCCTGGATATAGCCGCTGCCTTCGTAGACCATGTAATGACGTTGCAGCATGCCCGCGCTGTTGACCAGCGTTCCCTGGGATTCGGGCGTGGCGGCAGCGGGAAAAACCAGGTCGGCGCGACGGCTGCAGGGCTGTAACAGTGAGTCGAACAGTACAACTTCAGCGGCGCGGTCAAAAAGTGCTTCCACCGCAGCGGTGGGCAGTCGCCGGTACAGATCGTTTTCCAGTACCAGCAGGGTCACCGGTGGATCCACCGAATCGCGCTCGCGCAGGTCCTCCAGTAATTGCTCGAGGGTGCCCTCACCGGGCTCGAAGAACTGTGCCAGCCCCAGGCTGTTGGCCTCCGGGCAGGCGAGATAGGTGGCACAGGGGGAGCCTTGTTTGTCGGCGAGCGCGGTCGCCAGCTTCCCTGCTGCGGCCAGGATATCCGGTTCCCCACTACCGCAGCCCGAAATTACCAGTGGCCGCCTGGCGGAGAGCAGGGTATCCGCCACGCCCCGAAGCAGTTTCTCCAGGTCTTCCGGCAGCGGTGTTCGCCCACTACCTGCTTCATCGCCGGTTGTGGGCCCGTTTGCGGCAGTGATCAACTCGGCGAGACGCCCGGCAAAGCTGGCGATTGCGGCCGGCGATGCTAGTCGTTGCTCTCTGGCGATATCCTCCAGCGATGTGGATGCACTTGAGCCGAGCACAAAGATCGGGGTGTTTTCACCGCGCAACTGTCGCACCGAGGCATCCTGCCACAGCGGGATCTTGAGTTCCCGGGCATGATCGCGCTGCTGATTGCGGGCAGCCTGGCGCACCGCGAGTGCGACCCGCGGTGCAGTACGGCCGATCTCCTCATCGAGTACCAGTATCGCGTCGGCGTCCTCGATGTCCGGCATTGTAGGGATAGAGATTCTCGGGTCGCGCTGGATGCGGTCCAGGGTGTGAAGCAGTTCCAGGTCACGCGCACCCAGGCCGGCGAAGAAGTTGCCGGGGCCCACCAGCTGGCGCAGGGCAAAATTGTTTTCCAGTGATGTGCGTGGGGAACCGACGCCGACCAGGCGGCGACGCCCCCGCTGGGCATCGACGATGGCGGAGGCCAGCAGCTCCAGGGCCGCCGGCGGCTCTATTTCCCGGTGCAGCTTGTCTTTGCGCCTGCCGGTGGTCTCGATTACCTGCTCGCGGCGGGCGATCAGCACGTTCTTGATGCGCAGGTCGCTGTTGGCATATTCGTAGCCAAAGCGCCCGCGGTCACAGATAAAGTAACCATTAATATCGCGGTTGTAGAGGTTGACCACCCGCCGCAGGTTCTCGTCGCGACTGCTGAAATCCATGCGAGCTCCGGGCGCGGTATTACAGCCGACACCGCAGTGCTCACACACAGACGGTGCAGTCTGCAGGTCCCACTTGCGCACGAAGTGACGGCTGAAGGTCTGGTCGGTAAAGACGCCGGTGGGGCAAACCTCCACCAGGTTGCCACTGAAGCCGTTTTCCAGCTTGCCGTCGCACTGGCGCCCGAAATAGACCTGGTTGTTGCGTCCCAAAGCCTCCAGGTCATCGCCACCGGCATAATCGCGATAGAAGCGCACGCAGCGATAGCAGGCAATGCAGCGGTTCATTTCGTGGTTGATGAATGGACCCAGGTACTGGTTGCGATGGGTACGCTTGAGGCCGCGAAAGCGGCGATAGGTATGCCCGGACATCTCTGTCATATCCTGCAGGTGGCACTCACCACCTTCCTCACAGACGGGGCAATCATGGGGGTGGTTGGTCATCAGGTCCTCGATGACTGCACCGCGGAATTCCTGCGCCGGCTGGGCAGCCAGGCTGTAGATTCCTCCGTCGCGAACCTGTGTCATACAGCCCATCACCAGCTTGCCCTGCTCGTCATCGCTGTCCTTGTACTCGATGATGGCGCACTGGCGGCAGGCACCGACCGAGCCCATGGCCGGATGCCAGCAGAAGTAGGGCAGGTTCAGCCCCTGTGACAGGCAGCTGGCCAGCAGGTTCTGGCCCTCTTCCACCTCATACTGCCTGCCGTCTATGGTTATGGTTGGCATGGATCGCAATTCCCCGGTTTGGGCCTAGACGGCCAGCGGAATGTGCTGCCGCTCCTGGTCGTAAGGGCAGCAGCCGCGGGTAATATGGTCATTGAAGTCCTGCTCGAAGAGCTTCAGCGCGCTCAGGATCGGCGCTGCCGCACCCGGTGCCAGGGCACAGAAGGTATTGCCCGGGCCCATCCTCCGGGCCTGCTCCCGCAGCAGTTCCAGGTCTTCGGGTTGCGCCTCACCACACTCGATCCGCATGAGGAGTTTTACCGCCCAGGGCAGGCCGTCCCGGCACGGTGTGCACCAGCCACAGGACTCGCGGGCAAAGAAACGGGTGAGGTTGAGCACCAGCCCCACCGGGCAGGTGTGGTCATCGAGTACGGTGATGGTGCCGGTGCCCATGCGGCTGCCGGCCTTGCCCACGGCGTCGTAGTCCATGGGCAGGTCCAGCTGGTCCGGGCCGAGGAAATCTGTCGAGCCCCCACCTGGCAGGTATGCGCGCAGTTTGAGTCCGTCCTGCATACCGCCGGCGTGTTGCTCAAGGATTTCGCGGATGGGTGTGCCCATTGGCAGTTCCCAGGCCCCGGGATTTTTCACCCGGCCACTGGCGCCAAAGATCTTGGTGCCGCCGTCTTCGCCGCGTCCGAGCTTTTTGTACCAGTCCACACCCAGCTCAATCAGGTGCGGAATATTGCAGAGGGTCTCGACATTATTCACCACTGTGGGTTTCCCCCACAGGCCACTGACCTGCGGAAACGGCGGCTTGGCACGGGGGATCGCGCGCTGGCCCTCCAGGGCATTGATCAGGGCGGTCTCCTCGCCGCAGATATAGTTGCCGGCGCTGCGGTGCACATGAAAATCGAGCTGGAAGTCGGAGCCGGTTATGTGTGTGCCGATGAGGTTTTCCCCGCGCGCTTCCTCTATCGCGGTTTCCAGCCGCGCCGCCGCCAGGTGATATTCTCCGCGGATAAATATGTAAGCCCGGCGGGCACCGATGGCAAATGCGGCAATGGCCATGCCCTCCAGCAGCAGGTGGGGGTCGTGCTCCATCAACAGCCGGTCCTTGAAGGTGCCCGGTTCCATCTCATCGGCATTGCATACCAGGTAGCGGGTTGGCGGGGCATCCTTCCCGCGGGGAACGAAGCTCCATTTCAGCCCGGTGTTGAAGCCGGCACCGCCGCGCCCCCGGACGCCGGCATCCTGCACCGTCTGGATGATCTCGTCAGGCGCCATATGTAGTGCCTTGCGCCAGCCACGGTACCCACCGTTTTCGAGATAGTGCTCGAGCGTGGTGACGATACCCGGTTCGCCGATATTCTTAGTCAGCGGATTGGTCAGCATGATGTTTTTTCTTTTCCTGAATGAACTCGTCCAGCTTGTCTGCCGATAGGTGGCGGTGCATCTCCTCGCCCACCAGCATCACCGGGGCCTTGTCGCAATCGCCCAGGCAGGGTGTTTCCAGCAGGGTGAAGAGCCCGTCGGGGGTGGTCTGGCCGGGGCGTATGCCGAGTTGCTGCTCCAGGTGGCGCTGCAGCTTTTCGCATCCCATGATCCAGCAGCTGGAGCTTTTGCACAGGAGTATCACTTCCTCACCCACAGGCTGGCGGAATATCAACTGGTAACAGGTGGCAATACTTTCCAGTTGCGTGGGGGAGACACCCAGGTAATCGGCTATGGCGTACAGGGTGTCGTCGGAGATCCAGCCACGGTGTTTCTGCACCACCCGCAGTGCCTCCAGGGCCACCGAGCCCCGGTCCTCGTAATGGGAGAATTCGCGATCGATATCCCGTTTTTCCTCGGCGTTAAGGCTGCGCCCTGCAGAGCGAGGGCCGGTATCTTGTTGCTCCATTACTTCAATTGTGTCCGCTGCGATGGTGCTCGACATTGTGTTTCCTCTACCGGTCTCTAACGATCGACATCCGCCATGACAAAGTCGATGCTGGCGATAATGGCAATCAGGTCCGCCACCAGCAGTCCGCGCGACATCAGTGGGATCATCTGCAGGTGCGGAAACGAGGGCGTTCTTATTCTCGTACGGTAGGCGTTGGTGCCGCCGTCGCTGATAATCTGGTAACTGTTCAGTCCCTTGGTGGCCTCCACCGGGAAGCAGGTCTCCCCTGGCGGCATCACCGGACCCCAGCTGTTATTGACGAAGTGCTGGATCAGGGTCTCGATATCCTGCATGGTGCGTCCCTTGACCGGCGGCGTGGTGAGCCGGTGGTCAGACTTGTAGGGGCCGCCGGGCATATTGTCGAGGCATTGCCGGATGATACGCAGGCTCTGGCGTATCTCCTCCACCCGCACGCGGCAGCGGTCGAAGCAGTCGCCGCCGTCAAAGGTGGGGATATCGAATTCAAACTGGTCATAGCCGCAGTAAGGGCGCTGTTTGCGCAGGTCCCACTCATATCCTGTGGCCCGCAACCCTGGCCCGGTAATACCCCACTCTATGGCCTCTTCGCGGTTATACACACCGATGCCTCTGGTGCGTTTCTGTAGCAGTTTGTTGTCGATCACCATGCCGTCGTATTCACGCAGGCGTGCCGGCATGTAGTCGAGGAATTCGCGGATCATTTTGTCCCAGCCCTCGGGCAGGTCCTGGGCCACGCCGCCGATACGGAACCAGGCGGGGTGCATGCGTCCACCGGTAATCGCTTCAACAATGCCAAACAACTTTTCCCGGTCGACAAACATGTAGAAGACCGGAGACATCTGCCCCACGTCCTGGGCAAAAGTGCCGTAGAAAACCAGGTGACTGGCAATACGGAATAGCTCGCACATCATGACCCGTATTACCTGCGCCCGTGGCGGGACCTGGATACCAGCCAGCTGCTCCAGTGCCAGCACATAGGGCAGGTTGTTCATCACTCCGCCCAGGTAGTCGACGCGGTCGGTGTAGGGGACGTAGGTATGCCACGCCTGGCGCTCGGCCATTTTCTCGGCACCGCGGTGGTGGTAACCGATGTCCGGTACCGCATCGACGATCTTTTCCCCATCCAATTGCAGGGCGACGCGGAAAACACCGTGGACACTCGGGTGGTTGGGGCCGAGGTTAAGGAACATGAACTCCGAACTGTCGCTGGCGCGGGCCATTCCCCACTCTTCAGGCTTGAACAGCAATGCATCCTGCTCGCGTCGCTGCTTCTCCGCCGACAGGGTGAAGGGGTCAACCTCAGTGGCACGCGCGTAATGGTCCTTGCGCAATGGGTGCCCCTCCCACGTCTGTGGCATCATGATGCGTCGCAGGTTGGGGTGGCCGGCAAACTCGATCCCGAACAGGTCCCAGGCTTCCCGCTCATACCAGTTGGCATTGGCCCAGATGGATGACACCGAGGGTGCGCACAGGCGCGATTCAGGCAGTGCCAGCTTTACCCGGATAAACAGGTCGCGGGAGAAAGAGAGCAGGTGGTAGACAACGGTAAAATCACTTTCCGGCTGCCTGTTCCCGCCATCACCCCTGTGGCGCCGCAGGCGTTCGTCAATGGCGCTTAGATCGTAGAGCATGTCGAAAGGACGGGAAATTTCCTGCTTCAGGAAGCGCAGGAACGGCAGCAGGTTTTCCTGACCCACCCAGAGTGTGGGCAGGTCGGGGCAATCCGGTTGCAACCAGTAGCTGTGCAGGCTGTGTTCGCGCTCCAGGTCGGCGACAAATGCCTCCGCCGCCTCCCGGTAGGGACTGGCCCGGTGAACACTTTTTGCTATTACGCCGTCCATACGGTCTCTCTGTTGTTATCGTTTTTCCGTGCCCTCGCGGCAAGGATCACTTGCTCCCCAGCCAGTTGAACCCGGCTACTGCCAATAGCGGTTCAGACGGTATCCGGTGTCCTCAGTTTTTCCGCCCGCATACGTTCCTCGCGGTGTTTGTCCCGCTGGCTGGGCCTTGGGGCCGGACGCGGTCCCTGTTCGTCAATCACCCAGCTGACTGGGCGCCGTTGGGTCTTGATGGATTCCTGTAACAGGGTCAGACCCTGCATCAATGCCTCTGGTCGAGGTGGGCAGCCGGGCACATAGACATCCACGGGAAGGAAGCGATCGACACCCTGCACCACACTGTAAATGTCGTACATGCCGCCGGAATTTGCACAGGAGCCCATGGAAATCACCCAGCGGGGTTCCATCATCTGCTCATAGAGACGTTGGATTACTGGTGCCATCTTGATAAACACCGTGCCGGATATCACGATCAGGTCGGCCTGGCGTGGTGTTGCGCGGATTACCTCGGAGCCGAAGCGTGAAATATCGTGGCGGCTGGTAAAGGCGGTAGCCATTTCCACATAGCAGCAGGACAGCCCGAAATTGAATGGCCAGAGTGAATTGGCCCGGCCCCAGGCCACCAGGTCCTCGAGACGGGTTAGGAGTACATTCTTGCGCACCTCCTCAGAAATCAACTCGCCCTCAGTACGCCCGCTGTCGGCGGCGATCAGGTCGCCATCCTGTTGTGCCTTGGTCAGCTTCCAGCGCATAGCCCGTCCTCAAACGATAGGTTTTGTGGCGTCCCGGGGTTCACGTTGCTGCAGGCTGAGTTGCTTGCCGCCCCAGTCCAGCGCGCCCAGCCGCCACAGGTAGACCAGGCCCACCGCCAGGATCAGGATGAATACCGCCGCCTCGATAAACCCGGTCAGGCCGGTCTCCCGGAAAGCGATGGCCCAGCTGAAAAGATAGATTGCCTCCAGGTCGAAGACGATAAACAGGATCGCGACCAGGTAATAGGAAACCGAGATGCGCAGGCGGGCACTGCCCTGGGAGACGATGCCGGATTCGTAGGGCTCGTCAGTGGCATTGTCCCGGCGTCGCTGGCCGAGCACATGGGAAAGGCCCAGCATGACCCCGATCAGGGCGACGACCGCGAAGCCATAAACGAACAGTGTCCAGATTTGGGGGTCGGTCTGGTTTGCAGGGTTCAACTGATTTCTCCCCGTTTCTCTGGCGGGCACGACTGGGCCCGCGGTTCATCGCTGAGACCACCTGATGACTACTGCGTAACCTCGGAGACAAGTGGAAATAAATGGCGCTGCCAGTGGCGGTTCATTGCCAGGTATGGGCGCCCATTATTGTTTGTTTACGGGCATCCCGACTGATACGGCGCCTTTCGTCGCTGTTTTTTTTCAGCGCTGCCAGTTATATAAATGCTGGAGAGGATTAGCGCCAGTAAAACGCTGGAACGATTGATTATCAGTGATTCGCTTTTTATACATTTGGATTCTGTATATTTACGTGACAATCAGTTCTCAGCGGTTGTCCGCCTGGCGATTGGCCGTGGTTTGACGCTTGAAGAAAGGAATGTGATTCGCTGTAACGAGAGGATATTCTGAGCCGTCGGGGCAGGCCAACCGTCTTGCGCTGTCCGCCTGAAAAGCTGTGGCGCACGGGCCTGTACAGAGCTTCCACTGGCCACAGTGGAACAATATCAGCAGTTCGCTGGAGCCGGCTGGCGAAGAAGGGTGGGCAGGTTGCTTTCCTGGTGAGGTAGAAAAAACGGCGCCTGCTGGCGCCGTTTTCAATCGTGTCAGAGCTTGCTGATTTCCTCCAGCTGCTGCTCCAGGCGCTGGCGTGCGCCCTGCATCTCTTCCATCTTGCCGCGCTCCTTTTCGACGACGGCCGCCGGTGCCTTGTCGACGAATTTGGGATTGTTCAGCTTGCCCTCGACACGCTGCAGTTCTTTTGCCAGCTTGTCGATCTCCTTCTGCAGGCGTGCACTTTCTGCCTGCACATCGATCAGTCCGGCCATGGGCACCAGCAGCTCAATATCGCCGGCCAGCGCAGTGGCTGATGCCGGTGCGGTTTCGCCGGGGTTGATCCAGCTGATGGACTCCAGGCTGGCCAGCTTGGCCAGCAGTGCGCGGGCGGAATCCAGGCGTTCGCGGTCATCGCTGCTGCCGCCGCGCAGGATCAGCGGGATCTTCTTGGCCGGGGAAATATTCATCTCGCCACGAATGTTGCGTACCCCCTCGATCACCTGCTTGAGGGCCGCGATAGCTGCTTCCGCCTCACCGTCGATGCGGTTTTCTTCCGCCTCGGGATAAGGTTGCAGCATGATGGTTTCACCACTTTTACCGGCCAGGTCCCTGACCCGCTGCCAGATTTCCTCGGTGATAAACGGCATCAGCGGATGGGCCAGGCGCAGGATCGTCTCCAGCACCCGGATCAGGGTCCGGCGGGTGCCTTTCTTGATCGCATCCGAGGCATTGTCATCCCAGAGGACCGGCTTGGACAGCTCCAGGTACCAGCTGCAGTACTCACCCCAGGTAAAGTCGTAGAGCGCCTGTGAGGCCAGGTCGAGGCGATAGGTATCCATGGCCTCGCGCACTGCCTGTTCGGTACGCTGCAGCTGCGAGATGATCCAGCGATCCGCCAGGGACAGCTCGAAATCGCTGCTGTTGTCCTGGCCGCAATCGTAACCCTCGCAGTTTTGCAGCACGTAGCGCGATGCGTTCCAGATTTTGTTACAGAAGTTGCGGAAGCCCTCGATACGGCCCACATCAAACTTGATATCGCGGCCGGTGGAGGCGAGCGAGTAGTAGGTGTAGCGCAGGGCATCGGTGCCGTAGGCGGCGATGCCCTCGGGGAACTCCTTGCGGGTCTGCTTCTCGATCTTGTCACGCAAGTGCGGCTGCATCATGCCGGTGGTGCGCTTCTGCACCAGGCTCTCGAGGTCAATGCCATCGATCAGGTCGATGGGATCGAGCACATTGCCCTTGGACTTGGACATCTTCTGCCCGTGGCTGTCCCGCACCAGGCCGTGTACATACACCGTATGGAAGGGCACCTCTTTCTTGAAATACAGGGTCAGCATCATCATCCGGGCCACCCAGAAGAAGATGATGTCGAAGCCGGTTACCAGCACCGAGGTGGGGTGGAATGTCTTCAGCTCCTCGGTATCTTCCGGCCAGCCCAGGGTGCCAAAGGTCCACAGGCCGGAAGAGAACCAGGTGTCGAGCACATCGTCGTCCTGGCGCAGGGTTACGTCACTGCCCAGTCCGTGTTTCTGGCGTACTTCGGCTTCATCGCGGCCAACGTAAACCTTGCCGTCGTTGTCATACCAGGCCGGGATACGGTGCCCCCACCACAGCTGCCGGGAGATGCACCAGTCCTGGATATCGCGCATCCAGGAGAAGTACATGTTCTCGTAGTTTTTCGGCACAAAATTGACGCTGCCGTCCTCTACCGCCTTGATGGCTTCATCGGCCAGCGGCTGGGTGCGCACATACCACTGGTCGGTCAGCCAGGGCTCGATCACCACGCCGGAGCGGTCGCCGCGAGGTACTTTCAGGGTATGGGGTTCGACTTTTTCCAGCAGGCCCAGCGCGTCCAGGTCGTCCACCACCTGCTGGCGCGCGGCGAAACGCTCCATGCCGCGGTACTTTTCCGGCACGCTGTCGTTGAGGTTGGCGTCGGCATCGAGGATGTTGATCATCTCGAGATTGTGTCGCTGGCCCATCTCGTAGTCATTGAAGTCGTGGGCCGGGGTGATCTTCACACAGCCGGTGCCGAATTCCCGGTCGACATAGTCATCGGCGATGATCGGGATTTCGCGTTCCGCCAGCGGTAGTCGGATACTCTTGCCGATCAGGTCCCTGTAGCGCTCGTCTTCCGGGTGCACCGCCACGGCGGTATCGCCCAGCATGGTCTCGGGGCGGGTGGTGGCCACCACCAGGTGGCCGGAACCGTCTGCCAGCGGGTAACGGAAGTGCCACAGGTGGCCCTGTTCTTCCTCGTTGAGGACCTCCAGGTCGGAGATGGCGGTGTGCAGTTTCGGGTCCCAGTTCACCAGGCGTTTGCCGCGGTAAATCAGGTCGTCCTCATACAGGCGGATAAATACCTCCTGTACCGCCTTGTAGAAACCGTCATCCATGGTAAAGCGCTCGCGCGACCAGTCCGGGCTGGCGCCCAGGCGGCGCAGCTGGCGGGTGATATTGCCACCGGACTGCTCCTTCCACTCCCAGACTTTCTCGATGAACTTCTCCCGCCCCAGCTCGTGGCGGCTCTTACCCTCGGCGGCCAGCAGGCGCTCGACCACCATCTGGGTGGCAATACCGGCATGGTCGGTGCCCACCTGCCACAGGGTGTTGTCACCCTGCATGCGGTGATAGCGGATCAGCGCGTCCATGATGGATTCCTGGAAGCCGTGGCCCATATGCAGGCTGCCGGTGACGTTGGGCGGCGGGATCATGATGCAGTAGGGATCGGCGCTGGTGTCGCCGGAAGGCTTGAAGTAGCCGTTCTCCTCCCAGGTCTGGTACCACTGCTGTTCGATGGCGTTGGGCTGGTATGTCTTGTCCATGCGCGAGGGGGAACCTTCTGTTGACTGACGGCGGGCGCCGGTACCGGGCCGGGATAGTCCCGCCCCTGGCCGTTATTGTGGCAGACAGGGGGGCGGCGCCAAAAAGGCGGGAATTATACCGCTGGGGCCCGGGCCGGCAAAGTTGCAGGCCCGCCGATGGTATAAAACCGGTGGAGTGCTGCTTGGAACAGCAGCGGCAAAAGCAGGTACTCGTGAGGCGGCTTCAGCGCCGGCGCATCAATTCGTCCACCATTATCTCGATGCGCGCGCGCAGTTGGCGCTCCAGCTCGGGTAATTGCCGGGCCACGAGTTTTTCGACCAGCTGCTGGCGTTGCTCCTCCCGCGCCAGGCGCTCGGCGCCAGTTTCACGCCCCGTTGGGTGTTCGGCAGTGCCATCGGGACCCGGCCCGTGCTGGCCAGGTTCGGCGGGGTCTGCCGGGGCTTCATCTGCCACGGGTCGCGCGGCAGTGCTGTCGGCGAGAGATGCGGAAGTCGCGGCCGGCTCGTCCTCCGGGATGCTGGCTGCGTCCACAGGCTGGTCGGTGGCTGGCTCGGGGGCGGTGTCTTCCGATCGCGGCACCCGGCCTCCGGTCAGGCGGGCACGGATATGCGCGGGCAGGAAAGGATTTTCCCTGGCCGGGGTCGCGGTATCCTCGCCGAACAGCTCCTGCTGCTGTTCGCTGCCGGCAGGCTTTGCCCGGGGCGGGGTTGTGTCAAGTCCGGACGGTAATGACTCGAGGGGGCGCAGGAGGGCCCGCTCGGTCTCGCTGAGTTCGGTTGAAATGCCCGGCACCGGAGAGGGCGGCACAGCACTACCGGCCGGTTCCTGCCCTTCAGGCTGCGCATCATCTTCAACCGGTTCTTCGTCCTCCGGAGAGAATAGGGTGGGGAGGTCCGTATCTTCCAGAGGCTGTATCCGGGCGTGGGAACTGGCCGCCGGCCCAGCTGGTGGGGTTACCGGTGCCGGAGCTACAGGTGCAGGGTCTGCAACCTGGTCCAGTAGCGGGATATCGCCGAGCTCTTCACTACCCAGCAGGTCGCGGATGGAGTTGAGCTCGTCCAGCAGTTCCGTGGACTTGCCGCCTTCCCCCTGGTTGCGCTGATGCTGGTGTCGCTGCCCGCGCTGCCTGTTTTTGTTCTTTCGACCGGACATGGTGTGGCGCTGTTGCTTTGGTTAGTTGCTGCCGATTCGGTGGGATTGTAACGGATATCCACGGTCGCGAAAGTGACTGAATCGGGATCGTGAGCGCGCCAGTGAATCCGGTTGCTGCACAACGATTTCTGCCAGGCGTTCGAAGCGGCTGAACCAGGCCGGCACTTCTGTACAAAGATTAATCAGGAGGCCGTGGTGGAGGCCCGGGTCCTCACCGCAATTGATTTCCACTGCGGCCTGCTGCTCACCGGACTGTGGTGCGTGGGGCAGGAAACTGTCCTCGCGGAAGGTCCACAACAGTTCATCCAGCTGTTCGGCCCGGGTGCGGTCATCCACGGCAAGCAGTACCCGCATGCCTGCGCGGAACGCTTTTTCCGCCAGGCGGCAGGCGAACAGGTCGCCCTGCCCGGGCCGGTCGGTAGAGAGGACGTAAAAATCGATGCGGGTCATTACTTTCCGGTTGTCGGGATGGTGCAGGATCTGGGGTTATGGCAACAGGCGGGGGCGTCCCGCCCGGGGACGCTCCCGCCTTTCTGGGCCGGGCTTACTTGCCCAGCAGGTATTCCAGCAGCAGTGGCACCGGGCGGCCAGTGGCCCCCTTGCTGGCGCCGGAGTTCCAGGCGCTGCCGGCGATATCCAGGTGCGCCCAGGTGTAGTCCTCGGCGAAACGGGACAGGAAGCAGGCCGCGGTTACCGAGCCCGCCTCGCGGCCGCCGATATTCTGCATGTCGGCGAAATTGGAATCCAGCATCGACTGGTACTCGTCCCACAGGGGCATCTGCCAGGCGCGGTCGCCGGCGCGCTCCCCGGCCGCGACCAGGGCATCCGCCAGCTCTTCCTTGTTGGCGTACAGGCCGGTGGCGTGGTTGCCCAGTGCGATAACGCAGGCACCGGTCAGGGTGGCGATGTCGATGACCACTTCCGGCTTGAACTTGGCCGCATAGGTCAGCGCGTCACATAGGACCAGGCGCCCCTCGGCGTCGGTATTGAGGATCTCGATGGTCTTTCCGGACATGGAAGTGACCACATCGCCGGGCTTGCTGGCGCGGCCGCTGGGCATATTCTCCGCCGCCGCCACCAGGCCCACCACGTTGATCGATGGCTGCAGCTCCGCGAGGGCATTCATCACGCCGAAGACACTGGCCGCTCCGCACATGTCGAATTTCATTTCATCCATGGCCATGCCGGGCTTGAGGCTGATACCGCCGGTGTCGAAGGTAATGCCCTTGCCCACCAGCACGACAGGCTTGTCGCTGGCCTTGCCGCCCTTGTAGTTCATGGCGATCAAGGCTGGTGGTTCGTCACTGCCCTTGGCCACGCTCATAAATGCGCCCATACCCAGGGACTGCATCTTTTTGGCATCCACCACACTGGTGGTGATTTTTGCGTGTTTTTTCGCCAGTTCCTTGGCCTGCCCGGCCAGGTACATGGGGGTACAGATATTGCCCGGCAGGTTGCCGAGTTCCCGCGCGACGTTGCTGCCGGAGGCCTGCGCTCCACCCAGCGCTGCGCCCTGCTGTGCGGCCTTGAGCTGCTTGCGGTCGGGCACATGCACCTGGAACTTGGCCAGTGGATTGGGTTTGGCCTCGCTCAGGCAGCGGGTGAATTTGTAAGCGGCGAGCCCGGCAGCCAGCGCGAGCTGCTGCGCCTGCCAGCCGATATCGGCGTCGGTTACTTCTGTTTCCGTCAGGTAGCTGGTGGCGTCCTTGAAGCCCTTCACGGCGCCGGCGGCGGCGCGGGCGAGTTTGCGGAACTCTGCCTGGTCAAGAACACCGTCGCCAGTGCGCACCAGCAGGATGCGGTCTGCCTTGCCCTCACTCGGGGTGAGCAGCAGGGTGCTGCCGGGCTTGCTGCCGAGGTCGCCGCGCTTGAGGATGCGGCTGATATAACCACCAGTCTCACCGTCGAGGCTGCTGCCGCTGGCGGTCAGGCGGTTCTTGCTGTCTGCGGGGAGAATTGCGCAGGCGCTGCGCTGCTTGGTGATATCAGAGACCTTGGCGGTGAACTGCATCATTCCTTTCCTTTTACTGAAAACTGGATCAATGTCCCCGAACCGAGACATTGCTTGCGATTTTGGTGATAATGCGCCGCTCAAGTTTAACCCGGTAGCGATTGTAATGCTTAACTGGGTTTGCACTTGTGCAAATTTTGTCCGGCCGTACGCACTGCTGTTACCAAGGAAGCCATTCGTCCTGTGATTATTTTCCGCTATCTCTGCCGCGAGCTGCTTTATGCCACGCTGGCAGTCAGCGCCGTACTGCTGCTGATGGTGATGAGTGGTCGTTTTGTAAAGTACCTTGCTGAGGCGGCTGCCGGAGACCTGTCTGCCAGTATTCTTTTCCCGGTGATGGGTTATCGCCTGCCGGGTTTCCTGGAGGTGCTGCTGCCGATGGGGTTCTTCCTCGGCATCCTGCTCGCCTATGGGCGCCTGTATATCGAGAGTGAGATGACGGTGCTGCACGCCTGTGGTTTCAGTGAGCGGCGCCTGCTTACCTACACCCTGGCGCCCGCATTGCTGGTGGCGCTGGTGGTGGCCTCCATGAGCCTGTACCTGACGCCCACCGGCCTGGAGCGCTCCTCCGGCCTGCTTACCGCCGACAAGTCCCGCAATGAATTCGATCACCTGGTGCCGAGGAAATTTGTCGCTACCGAGGGGGGCAGGGCGGTCTATTACGCCGACTCCCTGAGCGAGGACCGCTCCACCATGAATGAGGTGTTCCTGGCGGAACTGGGCTCCGCCCGGGCACAGACGGAATCCGACTACCAGGTGGTGATTCTTGCCCGCGAGGGAGTACAGCAGATCGACCCGGAGACCGGCCTGCGCTACCTGGTGCTGCGCGACGGATATCGCTATGAGGGTGTGCCGGGGCAGCGCGATTACCGCCTGATGGAATTCTCCAGCTACGAAACCCTGCTGGAGATGCCGCGGCTGCGGGAGCGCGAGAGCGATCGAATCGAAAGTGCCTCCACCCTGGACCTCTGGCGCAGTGATAAACCGGAGGAGCGAGCCAACCTGCACTGGCGCTTCAGCCTGCCGGTGCTGGTGCTGGTGGTGGCGATCCTGGCGGTGCCGCTGAGCCGTACCAATCCGCGCCAGGGCCGCTACCTGAAGATGATCCCGGCAGTGCTGCTGTACATGGTCTACCTCTACAGCCTGATCTGGGTGCGCGGCGCGGTCGAGGACGGAGACATCAGCAATCCTGCAGCCCTGTGGCTGGTGCATCCGCCTTTCCTGGTGCTGGGGCTGCTGCTACTGGGCGGGGGCAGGTTCCGCCGCTGTCCCAGGCGCAGTGGCCTGAAGCCGGGGGAATCCGGTGGAGAAACGCGGGGAGAGACAAGCAATGATGGGTAAGCTGGATCTCTATATTGGCCGCACGGTGGCCGCAGCGATTGCCGGCGTACTGCTGGTCATCCTGGGGCTGGATATGATCTTCGCCTATATCGATGAGCTGCAGGATATCGACGGCAACTACCAGCCGGCGGATGTGGTCCGGTACCTGCTGTGGACGATTCCCGACCGGGCCTACGAATACCTGGGCTTTGCGGCCCTGGTGGGATGCATGATCGGCCTGGGTACGCTGGCAGGTACCAGTGAACTCACCGTGATGCGCGCGGCCGGTGTCTCCATCGGCCGGCTGGCGTGGGCGGTGATGAAGCCGGTGCTGGTCCTGATCCTGCTGGGCCTGGTGCTGGCAGAGTTCGTGATCCCGCACACCAGCCAGACCGCGGAAACACGCAAGGCGGTGGCCCTGGGTGAGTTGCAGCGGGGTGGCCTGGAGCAGGGGCTGTGGCTGCGCGAGGGCGGGGAGTTTGTGCATTTCAATGCCGCGATGCCCGGTGGGGACCTGTACGGTGTGACCCGCTACCGCTTCGGTAGCGACCGGGACCTGGAGCGGGTGACTTTCTCCGAGCGGGGGCAGTTTGCCGACAATCAATGGCAGTTGGTCAATAATCGCTCGACCCGTTTCACCGAGGAGGAGGCGATCGCGGAGACCAGCGAGAAGCAGGGGTGGGAAACCGATATCCTGCCAGAGCTGTTCTCCCTGGTGGTGCCGCTGCCATCGGACCTGTCACCGCGCAACCTGTGGTCCTACGGCAACTTCCTGGATAACAAGGGTGAGGATGCCAGCCGTTACTGGCTGGAGTTCTGGAAGAAACTGTTGCAGCCGCTGACTATTGCCAGCCTGGTGATGGTGGCCATTTCCTTTATCTTCGGTCCCCTGCGGGAGGTTACCACCGGTCTGCGAGTGTTCACCGGGGTGATGGTGGGCATTGTCTTCCAGACCCTGCAGGACATGCTCGGGCCGTCTTCACTGGTGTTTGGCTTCCCGCCGTTTATCGCCGTGCTGGTGCCGATCCTGCTCTGTTTCGGCCTCGGCTGGATGCTGTTGAAGCGGGCGCGCTAGCCCCGCTGCGCCCTGTAGCAGCTACCCGGGAAGGCCGCGCCGCAGGCGCCTGGATCCCGGGGCGGCCCCGGGAGGCCGAAATCGACCCGTATTATCCCGATCCCTATTTTTTCTTCTTGGGCAGCACGCGCACCTGGGTGCCGGAGAGCAGGTCATGCCAGCTGGCGCGGTCGGCCCGGGTCCAGGACCAGAAGAAACCCGCCCCCAGGGTCACCAGTGACAGCGGTCCCACTAAAGCGCGGATAGCGCACTGGCGCCAGCTCATCTGCACGCCCTCGGGGCTTGCCAGCAGTAGGCGCCAGGCGCGCATGCCAATGGTCTGTCCCGCGGCACGCCAGGACCAGATAAAGTAACCGGCGATTACCGCCAGTACCCCCAGCCGGAACAGTGGTTCGTCGCCACTGACACAGGGGGTGGAGTAATCCTGCGCCCCGGACTGGCAGTCTAGGCCCACCACAGCGGATGCCACCATCAGGGCGATAAAGCCGTAGACCATCAACAGGCCGGCAATGATCAGGCTGTCATAGAGCAGGGCCGCCAGGCGACGGCCGACGCCGGCCAGGGGCAGGTCATTAAAGCTTGCAGGGGGGGTAGGATTGCTCACGGGAGGCTCCGCCAGGTTGGACTGGCGGAGATTCTAACAAACTGCCACGCCTGTGTGCGTTGCGGAATTTCGTGAGCTCCAGGTTGGCTTCAGAACTCGTATTCGAAGCTCACCTTGAACTTGTCGTCCGACAGGCGCACATCGTAATCCATCGACTTGCCAATGCGACCATGGCCGGCGTTGGAGTATCGCAGCAGCGGGTTGGACGAGTTGCGCTTGTTTTGCTCCCGGTACGTATCCCAGCCCATTTTCAGGATCTGGTTGAGCGCCCGGCCACCCATGGTGGGCTTGAACTTGTCCGGATGCGTGTGCATCTGCAGCCACTGGTAATTCAACTGGCGCTGGACGTTGCTCATGGAGTTGTTGCGCAGGTTGTCGGCCGCCTGGTAGAGAGCGGTGTTATCCAGCGCGAAGGCACTGTCGACGAAAAAGGCGTTATCGGCCTGGAGGTTGAGAGCGTGACTGGAATCGGGAATGAAAAGATCGTCGGCGAGGCAGGTAGCTGGGAGCAAAAACAGCCCGAGCACCGCTGTCAGGTGCCTGGAGCTACGGAAACGAGTACTGCAGAGTTCCATTGGATTTACCCCGGGGGTGTCTGTTTTCCTGTACGGTTACTGAACAACCGCTGTAATTATTATGGCTCACCCAGAACAACAAGATGTATCTCACAGAGCCGTCAGCAGTTGCAATGGAAAAGCGTGGACCAATGGGGGTTTTCAGTCAGTTTTTTCTGCAGCCCGCGCCACTACTCACCTCTCACATTGTTGACCAGCCTTGCCTGGCGGTGGGGTGCAAAGCGTCAAAGTTTTTTATTGCGCGGCTATGGCGTCCGGACCTTTTTTATAAAAACTTGATCTAGTTATCATTGCCGCCAGACGCTAGATTCATCAAGTTGCTCGCAAATTGATCAATCCTGGGGCCGCTGAATTGAAAGCCCGGCCCTGAGAGGGCCACAGGAAAACAGCAATCAAAGTTTAGCGCTATTGACAGCGCTGTCTTATTCGCTATCTTGGCCGACAAAGACAATAAGCAATGAGAAGCCCATGGCCACAAAACGACCCGCCAGACTCCTGTCCACGCTGTTTACCTGCCTGCTTGCCGCTTCCTGCAGCGATTCCGGCCGGGGCCCGGCCGCGGATTCGGCGGCGGCGCGCATAGCCGGCAATGTCGAGGTGCAGCAGGCGGTGCTGGTTAACTTCCAGGCCATCGATGCCGACCTGCGCGAGCGCTGCAAGCGGGCCGGGGGCAGTGGCGCAACCTGTTCCACCTATCGCATCTCGCTGACCAATAATGGTCCGGCCATTGCGCCCGGCGAGCGGGACTGGACCCTCTACTTCCACAGCGTCCGCCGGGCACTGGCTGTGTTGAATCGCGACGACCTGGCCCTGGAGCACGTAAAGGGAGACCTGCACCGGCTGCGACCGACACACGGATTCACCGGTCTGGGTGCGGGGGAAACACTGGATATCGACCTGCTGGCGGAGCACTGGCTGCAGGCAGAGTCAGACCTGATGCCGCGTATGTTTGTGGTGGATGGTCAAGGGCAGGCCAGGGTGATCGAGTCCACTGATAGCGATGCGATTGATGCACTGGTGGCACCCATCAACGCCCACCACCAGGACAACTGGAAACGCACCGCCGACGATGCCAATACCCTGGCCAGCGCCGCCAGTCGCTACGAGGAATTTTCCGCCGAGGAGCATGGAGCCGCGGCAGAGTGGCGCCACCGTATTATCCCCCGGGCGCAGGAGACCCGTGTCACCGGTACAGCCGTGGCGATTGATGCGGGCATTACCCTGGATGCAAACGCACTGGCTCCGGCAACCCGCGCCGCGATCGAGGCGCGACTGCAGCAGCTGGGACTGGCCGCCGGCGATAGCGGCGCCTACCCGGTAGCAGTGACTGTCGACCCGGACGTGTTTAGTGAGGGTGCCGGGGAAGAGGGCGTAAGTGGTGCAGGGAGTGTCGCGGGCGCATACCGGCTGGAGACCCGTGCGGATGGCGCCGAGATCGTCGGTTTTGACGTGACGGGGGCTTTTTATGGCGTGCAGTCGCTCCTGGCACTGGCAGATCCCCGCAGCGCAACTTTGCCTACTGTATCAATTGCAGATGGGCCACGGTTCCCGCATCGCGGTATGTTCCTGGATGTGGGGCGCAACTTCCACAGCAAGGCACTGGTGCTGAAACTGCTGGACCAGATGGCCGCGTACAAGCTCAACCGCTTCCACTTCCACCTGTCCGACGACGAGGGCTGGCGGTTGGAAATTCCCGGCTTGCCGGAGCTTACCGAGGTGGGGGCGCGACGCTGCTTCGATCCGGGCGAGACCCGCTGCCTGCTGCCGCAGCTGGGTTCCGGGCCAGGTACTGACAATAATGGCAGCGGCCATTTCACCGTGGACGACTATATCGAGATTGTTCGCTATGCGGCTGCGCGGCATATCGAGGTCATCCCGGAATTTGATATGCCGGCCCACGCCCGTGCGGCTGTCGTGTCGATGGAGGCTCGCTACCAGCGCTTGGCGGATGAGTCGCCTGGGAAGGCCGGCGAGTACCGGCTGGTGGACCCGGAGGACGATACCCGCTACCTGTCAGTACAGTTCTACGATGACAGTTATATCAACCCGTGCATCGATTCCACCTACGCCTTTGTCGGCAAGGTCTTGCGCGAGGTGCAGGCCATGCACGAGCAGGCCGGGCAGCCCCTGCGCAGCTGGCACTTCGGTGGTGATGAGGCGGTCAACATCCTGGCCAGCGATGCCTTTGAGGCGGGCCCCGGGAATGACCCGGGCAAGGGCGATGTACCCGCCGAGTCACGCCGCCAGCCCTGGTCGGGCTCGCCGCGGTGCGAAAAACTGATTGCCAGCGGGGCGGTGGACAGCATCGATGAGCTGGGCGCCTATTACGCACAGCGTGTCAGTGCCCTGGTGGCAGAGGCGGGGATTGAGACTTTTGCGGCGTGGAATGACGGCGTCAAAACCATCGAGGATGCCGGTAGCACCCTGTCCACGGATGATAATTACGCCAATGCCTGGGCACCGTTGTTCTGGGGTGGCGGAGACGAGAGCGTACACCTGGCGGAGGCCGGGTTCGACGTGGTGCAGTCACACTCTGACTTTCTCTATTTTGATATGCCCTACGAGCTGGACCCGGAAGAGAGTGGCTACTACTGGGCGTCGCGGGGCACCGATACACGCAAGACCTTCAGCTACGCACCCCTCAATACCGCACAGCTGGCGGAGATCTCGCTGAACCGCGATGGTGGTTCCTGGTCCGCCACTGCGCCGGCGCCATCCTTCGCCGAGCGGGTGCGCGGTGTGCAGGGACAGCTGTGGAGTGAAGTGGTGCGCACCGATGCGCTGGTGGAGTACATGGTGTTCCCCAGGCTGCTGGCACTGGCAGAACGGGCCTGGCACGGGGCGGAATGGGAGTTGCCCCTGCAGGCCGGGCAAAAGTTCTCCGCCGAATCCTCCCACGTCGATCGCCGGGCGCTGGAAGAGGACTGGCGGGGCTTCGCAACTGTGCTTGGCCATCGCGAGCTACCCAAACTCGACCTGGCCGGTGTGGGTTACCGGGTTCCGGTGCCGGGTGCCGTCGTCAGTGGCGGTGAACTGCGTACCGCGATGCCTTTCCCTGGCCTGCAGCTGGAGTATTTTGACGGCGAGCAGTGGTATCCACTGGCTGCCGGCGAGTCAGTTGACGCCGGGGGCGTCCGGGCTGTGCGCGCACTCAGCGCCGACGGGCGCCGCCAGGGGCGCGCTGCGACCCTGGCAGCTGCCGGGCAACAGGGACAAGACCGGCCACAGGCTGCTGCGGCCGACTGAAGCCCGGCTGGTGGGCCGGGCGGCGGTCACTCGCTGCGACTGCCCACCAGTATCAATGATGCGGGCTGGCCGGTCTCGGGATGTAGCGGTTCGCGCAGCGCCACCCGGTCCAGCCCATTGCGCTGGAATAACTCGACCCAACTTGTGATTGTGCGAAAGTACCAGGGCGCAGGATCAGAAAACCCTGCGCCAAATCCCTTCCAGGACCCGCTGCGCCAGCCATCCCGGTAGGGTTCCCCACCAGTAGTAACAGTCGGGTGCAGGGTCTGCACCACCAGCCGGCCGCGCTGCTTCAGCAGGCCGGGAGCGCTGGCAAACACCTGTTCCACCGACTCCCTGCCCAGCAGGGAGAAGTTACAGGCCAGGGCGTCGAATCGACGTCCCTGGTAGCCGGGCTCCAGCCCTTCGTAGGAGACCTGCCGGTAATTTTCCAGCGGCCCCGCCTGGCGGCGGGCCGCCTCCACCAGTTCCGCGGTGGCATCGATCCCCCAAACCCTTATCCCGTGCGCGGCCAGCGCCCGTCCCAGCCAGCCCTCGCCACAGCCAACGTCGAGCACTGTCCCGGGTTTGCCCTCGAGCAGGGCGGCTACAATTTCTCCATCGGTGACCAGCCTGCGGCTGGCAATCTCACCGGCACCGACAGCCCGGGCCCAGGGCGAGGCGTTGACCTCCCAGCTCTGCAGGATCTTTTTATCGCTGAATTCGGAATCGGTCATGGCAAGCTTTCCATTCGCCTTGGAGAAGGAGCGCGCCAAGTGTACCTTGAAGGTAAAACAGAGAATAAGAGAGAAACAGTAAATGCCCCGCCAGATGATTTTCGATTATGTCATTGTGGGTGCCGGTTCCGCCGGCTGTGTGCTCGCCAACCGCCTCAGTGCCCAGGAACAGAACCGGGTCTGCCTGCTGGAGGCGGGCCGTCGCGATCGTAGCCTGATGATCAGTATTCCCGCCGGCATCAGCTACCTGGTACCGGGCCAGCGTTATAACCTGCACCATCATACGGAGCCCCAGGAACACCTGAACGAACGGCGCCTCCTGTGGCCCCGTGGACGTACCCTGGGCGGTAGCAGTGCCATTAATGCCATGATCTACATACGCGGCAATGGCGCGGATTACGATGCCTGGGAGGCGGCGGGCAACCCCGGCTGGGGGTGGCGCGATATGCTGCCTTATTTCCTGATGGCCGAGGGCAACGAGCGTGGCAGCGATGCACACCACAGCGGCTACGGCCCCCTGGCGGTGTCGGATCTCAAGTGGAAGACCGAGTCCGGTCGTGCTTTCGTGCGCGCGGCGCAGAAAGCCGGGCACCGGCTGAACAGCGATTTCAATGGCTCACAGCAAAATGGGGTGGGGTTCTACCAGGTGACCCAGCGTCGCGGCCGGCGCTGCTCGGCAGCCGCTGCCTACCTGCACCCGGTGATCAACCGCCCCAATCTCAATGTCCATACGGGAGCCCAGGTGGCGCGGCTGCTGTTTCACGGCGACCGGGTCACCGGTGTGGAGCTGCTCGATGGCCGGCGCATCATTGCCAACCGCGAGGTAATCCTGAGTGCCGGGGCCATCCAGTCGCCGCAGATATTACAGCTGTCCGGTATCGGGGATGTGGCCGAGAGCAAACGGCTGGGTATCACACCGCAGGCGCACCTGCCCGGCGTGGGTCGCAACCTCCAGGATCACCTGGACATCACCCAGGTGGTGGAAGCCAATGCGCCGGTGACTTTTTCCAATTCGTTCTGGCCGATAGTGAAAAACGCACTGCGCCTGCCGGAACTGTTACTGCTCAACCGGGGCCCGCTCAGCAGCAATGTTGCCGAGGCGGGCGGTTTCGCCAGTTCCAGCCATGCCGGCGGGCAGCCGGATATCCAGTTCCATTTTTGTGCTGCGCCCCTGTTCCAGCACGGGCTGAAGAAGCCCGGTGGTTATGGGTACTCGCTGCACGCGTGCGGCCTGCGCCCGGCAAGCCGCGGCACAATTTCACTGGTTTCCCGCGACCCGGCGGCGCTGCCGCGTATCCAGCCGAATTACCTGAGTGAGCGCGAGGACCTCGATGTGCTGGTGGAGGGATTCGAAATGGTGCGCGATATTCTCTCCCAGGCGGACCTGCAACGTTACCAGAAACGCTGGTGGAGCCCGGAGGGCGCGCTGGCGACGCGGCGCAAGATCGAGGCATTTATTAGAGAAAACGCGGAAAGTATTTATCACCCCGCCGGCACCTGTAAAATGGGCAGCGATGATATGGCCGTGGTGGACAATGAGCTGCGGGTACGCGGTGTCGGCGGCCTGCGAGTGGTGGATGCATCGGTGATGCCCACGCTGGTGAGCGGCAACACCAATGCGCCGGTCATTGCAATTGCAGAGAAAGCCGCCGATATGATCCTGCAGCGGGAGCCCGCGCAGGCGTACCCAAGTGAGGAAAAAGAGACAGGATGATCTGGTTGTGCCCGGTTTGCCAGTCGGCTATTGAGAACACCCGAGACAGCTGGTGCTGCGCAAACGGCCACAGCTTTGATCGCGCCCGCGAAGGCTACGTGAACCTGCTGCCGGCAAATCGCAAGCGCAGCCGGGAACCGGGCGACTCCGCGGACATGCTGCGGGCGCGTCGCCGCTTCCTGGAGGCGGGCCACTACCGTCCACTGGTTGATGCCATCGCTGCGCTGCTGCCGTATCGCAGTGGGCGCCAGCTGTTGGACATTGGCTCCGGCGAGGGGTTTTACACCCGCCAGCTGCTCCGGGCCGGCTGGCCCGCCGGGGCGCTCGGGGGGCTCGATATCTCCAAGGCGGGTGCACGTATGGCCGCCAAAGCCCAACTGGATATCCAGTATGTGGTGGCCGGCAGCTATGCAATCCCGGTGCAGACCGATAGTGTGGACCAGCTGTTACGGGTGTTTGCCCCGGCGGCGGACAGCGAGCTGAAACGGATTGTGAATCCCGGCGGCACGCTACTCGATGTGGCGCCGGGACCGGTGCATCTCTGGTCGTTGAAGCGCGCGCTGTATGAAGAGCCGCGGGAGCATGCGCCACCGAAACCGGTTGAGGGGTTTGCGCCGGAAGTGGAAATGCGCTGCAGCTTCCGCTTTGTACTGGATGGGACTGCAGCCGTGGCCGACTTCCTCGCCATGACGCCGTTTGCCTGGAAAGGTGACAGCAGCGCCCGCGAGGCACTGGAGCAGCAAGAACGACTGGAGCTGGAAGGCGACTTCGTCCTGCGCCGCCTGGTTGCCAAACCCTGATCGAGAGACAATGGCGACACCGAAAGACTACACATTTATGCAGCACGCCCTGGAGCTCGCCCGCATTGCCGCGGAGCGCGGCGAGGTGCCGGTGGGCGCGCTACTTGTCCGGGATGGGCAGATCATCGGTGAGGGCAGCAACCGCCCCATCGGTAACTGTGACCCCAGCGCCCACGCGGAAATTGTCGCCCTGCGCCGGGCGGCGGAAAAAGAGCAGAACTACCGGCTGCCGAAAACCACCCTGTACGTCACCATCGAGCCCTGCACCATGTGTTTCGGGGCCATGATGCACGCCCGGGTTGCGCGGCTGGTGTATGGCGCCAGTGAGCCCCGTGCGGGTGTGGTGGAGAGCCAGCTGCAACTCGGTGAGGCGGGTTTCTTCAACCATCGCATCGCGGTCGAGGGCGGCGTGATGGCAGAGGAGGCCGCACAGCTGGTGCGGGAATTTTTCCGGGGCAGGCGCTGACATGCTGTACGCCATGTTTATCAATAGTGCCCTGGTGGCAACGGTGGTGGTGATTCACCACGAGGCGCTGAACGGGCTCTTCCGCCTGGGCCAGAGAATCACCGTGCACCGCAACCTGGCCCTGCTGATCGGGGTGTTCGGCGCCCTGATCGCCCATGTGATTGAGATGTGGCTGTTTGCACTGGGATACTACTACATGGTGCATTCAGACCGCTTTGAGATGCTGGAGGGCAATTTCGACGGTTCCCTGCTCGATTGTGCCTACTTTTCCTTCACCACCTACACATCCCTGGGGTTCGGCGATATCGAACCCCACGGCTACGTGCGCTTTACCGCCGGCCTGGAGGCATTGACCGGCCTGGTGATGATTACCTGGACCGCATCCTTCATGTTCCTGAAGATGCAGAAGTACTGGGTCCACCAGGATGACAATTCCCCGGCTGGTCACAAGCGGGGCTAGATGCCGTAACATCGTCAACCGAGTTCCCTCCCGCTGCCGGCGCAGTCCGCAGTCCCGTTGAGCCAAAGAGAGTTTATGAAACCCGGATTTATCAAGATGGCCCTGATCCTGGGCCTGCTCAGCTGTGTCGGTCCGTTTGCGATTGATATGTACCTGCCCGCGCTGCCGCAGATCGCGGCCAGTCTCGATGCGCCGGTGGAAGCGGTGCAGTACACACTGATGTCCTTCTTTGTGGCCTTCGGTGTCTGCCAGCTTTTCTACGGACCGGCGTCGGACATGTTCGGGCGCAAGCCGCCGCTGTATTTTGGCCTGGGGTTGTTCCTGCTGGCCTCCCTGGGGTGCGCCTTCGCGCCCACGATCGACTGGCTGATCGCGCTGCGTTTCCTGCAGGGTGTGGGTGCGGCGGCGGTGATGTCGATCCCGCGGGCGATTATCCGTGACCAGTACACCGGCAACGAGGGCACCCGCCTGATGACCACGGTGATGCTGGTGATCTCCATCTCGCCGATGCTGGCGCCACTGGCGGGTAGTGCGGTAATCGGGTGGCTCGGGTGGCCATCGGTCTTTATTGCCGTAGCCCTGGCCGCGGTGGTGAGCCTGCTGCTGACACGCTGGAGCCTGGAGGAGACCCTGGCACCGGAGAGCCGGGTGCCATTCCGGTTGTCGTCGATGCTGGAAGCCTTTGGCGTGCTGTTCCGTGACCGAACTTATATGGGCCTGACACTGATTGGTGGGCTGGGGATGTCGAGCTTCTTTATCTTTATCTCCACCTCGTCATTCCTGTATACGGAGTTCTACGGATTGACGCCGACCCAGTTCAGCCTGGCCTTTGCCCTGAATGCCCTGGGCTTCTTCACTTCCAGCCAGTTCGCTGCCACCCTTGGCGAGCGCTATGGGCCCCAGCCGGTCGTCAGGGTTGCCGTGGCCGGTTTTGCGGTGGCATCCCTGGTAATGGTCAGCCTGGTCAGTGCCGGGTTCGACAGCTTTGTATTGCTGGTGACCCTGCTGCTGACCGGCAACACCTTCCTGGGCCTCGTGGTACCCACGTCCATGGTGCTGGCCCTGGATGACCACGGCCCCATTGCCGGCACTGCGGCAGCCCTGGGCGGTGCCCTGCAGATGTTGCTGGGTGCGGTGGCGATCGTGCTGGTCAGCCTGGTTTTTGATGGCACACCGGTGGTGCTCGCGGCGAGTATTGCCATATGTTCTGTGCTGGCGGTTATCCTGTCAGTAACAACCCTCCGCCGGGCAGTACCACAAATGGCCTGAACCTGACTTGATCGCGGAAGGTGGAACCTGGGGTAGCTCGTAATTGCAGCTCTCGACAAGCCGAAATGGAAAAGCTTTGACAAATTGGTGGCAGAGTCAAGTGTTCCTGTGTGTGGCATTGAAGCCCCCGGCAGGCACTGCAATTGGTTGTACCGGAGACCGGGTGAATGACTGCCGGAGCCCCCTTTTGTGATGGATTTTGCCAATCAATCCTTCAATATTTCACGGGCCGCATTATGTCCCGGAACCCCGGTTACGCCGCCGCCCGGGTGAGTACCGGAACCGCACAGATAGAGTCCCTTGATCGGGGTGCGGTAGTCGCTGAACCCCATAAACGGGCGATTGCACCAGAGCTGGTCGAGGCCCAGTGCACCGTGGAATATGTCACCGCCCACCAGCCCGAACTTGCGCTCCAGGTCCAGTGGTGAGTGGATCTGCCGGGCTATGATTGCATCGCGGAAGTTGGGGGCATACTCAGTCACCGTGTCGATGATGGTGTCCGCGGCCTGCTCGCGATAGTCGTCCCAGTCCTTGCCGTCCGGCAGCTCCGGTGCGAATTGCTGGCAGAACAGGCTGGCTACGTGCTGCCCTGCAGGCGCCAGGGTGTCGTCGACAGTGGAGGGGATCAACATTTCCACGATGGGCTTTTTCGACCAGCTGAACTGTTTCGCATCCAGGTAGGCCTGTTCCAGGTGCTGCATGGAGGGGCCGATCACGATACCTGCCTGATGGTGTTGCTGGAGTTGGGTCCCGGGGCGGCAGCTGAAGTCGGGCAGTTCGGACAGGGCCACGTTCATGCGGAAGGTGCCCGAGCCCACCTTGAACCCCCGCACCCGGCGGCGGAATTCCGGCTCCAGGTGCTGCTGGTCGAGAAGCTTGCCGAACAACAGTTTCGGGCCCACGTTGGAAACCACTTTGTTTGCATGCAGCACCTCACCGTCGGCGAGTCTGACGCCTTTTGCCTGTCCCCCATCGATAATCACTTCCTCGACTCCGGCTCCGGTAACCACCTCGACGCCGAGGCGCTCTGCCTCTTTCAGCATGGCCTGGGTAATGGCCCCCATGCCGCCGATGGCATGGCCCCACGCGCCCTTTTCGCCATTCACTTCACCGAATACGTGGTGGAGCAATACGTAGGCCGAGCCCGGTGTACTGGGCGCAGCGTAGTTGCCGACAATGGAATCGAATGCGAATGCTGCTTTGACATGATCGTTCTCGAACCAGGCGTCGAGGACGTCGGTGGCGCTCTTGGTGAACAGGTCCAGGGCATCGCGGCGCTGGGCCATGCTGAGTTTTTTCGCGCGCATGCCGAAGCTCCCGGCACGGACCAGGTCAGCCAGCCCGCCACCAACGTTGGGCGGTGTCCGTAGCAGCTCTTCCCTCAGCACGTCGGCGACCGTTTCCAGCATCTCATAGAAAGCGGGCAGGGCGTCGGCGTCCCTCTGGGAGAAGCGGGCTATCTCCGCCCGCGTTTCGGCCGGGCTCTTGTAGAACGACAGGCTGTCGCTGCTCGAAAGCGGAAAGAAGTTGGACTGGGGGCGCAGCTTCACCTGCAGTCCATGTTCGTGCAGGTTCAGGTCCCGGATGATTTTCGGGTTCAGCAGGCTGACCGTGTAGCTGGCCACGGAGTTGCGAAAACCGGGGTGGAATTCTTCGGTGACCGCGGCGCCGCCGACGATGTCGCGGCGCTCCAGTATCGTGACTTGTTTTCCTGCTCTGGCCAGGTAGCAGGCGCACACCAGACCGTTGTGCCCGCCGCCGACAATCAGTATGTCTGTCATTGTTATTCTCTTTACTGCATGGATGTAACGAGGTTATGCCAAAGTTGGCGCAAAAGGGAAGGGGCACCCGGTGGAGGAGGTGGACTGGAGAGTTGACTGCATTGGCATGGCGGGTGTACCCCTGCGCGCACCGCATTGGGGTGTCCCAGCCGCTGGAGTGGTTGGTCGAACCGGAGGGCGGTTCTCGCCGATATTCAGTGGGACTAGAGCCACGGTTTGTCGTCGGGCGAGGATCCTGAAGACCCTCGGCCGGACTAACCAGAAAAGCTGTGGCTTTCTGGCCCTGCGGGCTTCGCAACCTGCGGTTGCTCGTTATTGATTGCGCCCCCAGGGTGGAAGGCGATAGGCGCAACCGGTCGAACCGGGGGGCTGCTCTCACCGGCCCGTGGTACTAAAGGAAAAGAGTTCGCGGGGGCAGAGGATTCAGTTTTCTTCAACCGGCCGGACTGATCGCATCGGCGTTGCCGATGCGCCCCTGCGGGCTTCGCTGTCGCTCGTCGTTGATTGCGCCATGGGGCGCAATCGGTCGAACCGAGTGTCGGTTCTCGCCGACGCTCCGATTCCAAACAAAAAAGGCCCGCTATTGCGGGCCTTTTTTGTTTGGTACCAGAGGCCGGACTCGAACCGGCACGGGTTTTACCCCAACGGATTTTGAATCCGTCGTGTCTACCAATTTCACCACTCTGGCAGCGGTTCGGGGCGTGTTGTGCCCGCTTTGCGGGGTGCCCCGGATAGGGGTGTTGATTATAGCGATGGCCGGTTGGGGGTCAACCGGATTTGGCGGTGGCGGGGGATTCCGGTACTCTTCGCGCCACTTCCCAACCACCTAAACTGAAACCATGCGTCGCCAGGATTTTCATTTCGATCTGCCCGATGAGCTGATTGCCCGCGCCCCTGCAGAGGAGCGGCGGGGTAGCCGCCTGTTGTGCCTGGACGGGCCCTCCGGTGCGGTGAGCCACCGCCGCTTTGCCGAGCTGCCCCAGCTGGTGAGGCCGGGGGACCTGTTGGTATTCAATGATACCCGGGTGATTCCCGCGCGCCTCTATGCGCGCAAGGAGACCGGTGGCCGGTTGGAGATCCTGGTGGAGCGGGTGCTCGACGAGTACCGGGTGCTGGCGCATGTCCGTTCCAGTAAGTCGCCCAAGCCCGGCAGCCGCCTGCTGCTGGAGGACGATACGCCGCTGGAGATGGTGGCGCGCCACGAGGCGCTGTTCGAGCTGGAGTTCCCCGGTGAGGGTGTACTGCCGGTGCTGGAGCGGCTGGGGCATATGCCGCTGCCACCCTATATCGACCGTCCCGACGAGGCGTCCGACCGCGAGCGTTATCAGACAGTCTACAGCCGCGAGCCGGGTGCCGTGGCGGCCCCCACCGCCGGGTTGCACTTTGACGATGACATGCTGGATACGCTGCGGGATATGGGCGTGGAGACTGCCTTTGTGACCCTGCATGTGGGGGCGGGGACCTTCCAGCCCGTACGGGTGGACGATATACACGACCACCAGATGCACAGCGAGGTGCTCAATGTACCCGAGTCTGTCTGTCGGGCAGTGGCCGACTGCCGTGCCCGTGGCGGCCGGGTGATTGCCGTGGGCACCACCAGCGTGCGCGCGCTCGAGAGCGCGGCAGGTTCAGGGGAGCTTCGCCCGACGGTAGGTGAGACCTCGATCTTCATTTATCCGGGCTACCGCTTCCGGGTGGTGGACCGGCTGATCACCAACTTCCACCTGCCGGAGTCGACGCTGATGATGCTGGTGAGCGCCTTTGCCGGTTACGAGCAGACCATGAACGCCTACCGGGAGGCGGTGCGGGAGCGCTATCGTTTCTTTAGTTATGGCGATGCCATGCTGATCGAGCGTAATCCCGACGTTAACCCCTGGTAGGGGTGGACCTGCTGTCTGCCTTGCCACGGGGCCTCTTTGCCGGGCGAACACAAGGTTCGCCCCTACGTTACGAGCGGGTTATGTCCTGGGCGGATATTGTCGCCGCCCGGCAGAACCCCGTTTCAGAGAAAATCCAGGAGCTTCCGTTGAGCCGCCAGTGCTTTATGCAGTTTGAATTGGATACCACCGATGGCCACGCGCGCCGGGGCCGCTTGCGCTTCCCGCGCGGGGTGGTGGAGACCCCGGCCTTTATGCCGGTGGGTACCTACGGCACCGTGAAAGGTATGTTGCCGCGGGATGTGGAGGCCATCGGGGCCCATATCATTCTCGGCAATACCTTCCACCTGATGCTGCGACCCGGTACCCAGGTGATCGAGGAGCATGGCGACCTGCACGACTTCATGCAGTGGCAGGGCCCCATTCTGACCGATTCCGGCGGCTTCCAGGTGTTCAGCCTGGGCAAGATGCGCAAGATCACCGAAGAGGGCGTGTCCTTCAAATCGCCGGTGGACGGCAGCCCGGTATTTATGGACCCTGAGGAGTCCATGCGTGTGCAGAAGGCGCTGGGGTCCGATATCGTCATGATCTTCGACGAATGCACCCCGTACCCGGCGACACCGGATGAGGCGCGCAAGTCCATGGAGCTCTCCCTGCGCTGGGCCGAGCGCTCTAAGCAGGCACACGGCGACAGCCCGTCGGCGCTGTTCGGCATTGTGCAAGGGGGCATGTACCCGGAGCTGCGGGATGTGTCCCTGCGTGGCCTGACGGAGATCGGCTTTGATGGTTATGCCATCGGCGGCCTGTCGGTGGGGGAGCCCAAGGAAGAGATGATCAAGGTGCTGGACCACCTGGCCCACAAGATGCCCGCCGACCGGCCGCGCTACCTGATGGGCGTGGGTAAACCGGAGGATATCGTCGAAGCGGTGCGCCGGGGCGTGGATATGTTCGACTGTGTCATGCCCACCCGCAATGCGCGCAATGGCCACCTGTTCACCTTCGAGGGGGTGGTCAAGATCCGCAATGCCAAACACCGCCATGATACAGGCCCGCTGGATCCCGATTGTGACTGCTATACCTGCCAGAATTTCTCCCGCGGCTACCTGCACCACCTGGACCGCTGCGGTGAGATCCTGGGCTCGCAGCTCAATACCATCCACAACCTGCGCCACTACCAGCGCCTGATGCAATACCTGCGCGACGCCATTGCCGCCGGGGCGCTGGAGGACTATGTGGCCAAATTTTATGCAGGGCTGGGGCGGGAGGTGCCACCGCTGGCCGCCCAATCCTGAGCCTTGCACCTATAGGGGCGGATCTTGTATCCGCCCGTCCCTGCAGATCCCCCTTCCGGCCGGGCAAGAGGTTTGACCCCGTCGGGTCCCGGCTGATTTGTACCCTCAGGCGATCCCCGTATAATCAGCCCCCGATTCGGTTGTGACGCCCGCCTTGCAATTCCCGGCATGTGCCCGCATATCTGCCGAAATCGCCAGCTTTACCGGCCCACAAGGCCGCATTACAACAACGAGAGCAGCATGAATCGCTACCCCATCTGGAAGTACCTCCTGATTCTCATCGTCGTGGCGCTCGGCTTCCTGTACGCCGCGCCCAACCTCTATAAACCGGATCCGGCGGTGCAGATCTCCGGCCAGTCGAGTGCCATGGAGATAGGCGAGGGCGTCCTGGAAAGGGCGCAGAAAGCCCTGGATGAGGCCGGTATCGAGCACTTCGGTGGCGAAGTGGGGGACAAGGCAGTACTGCTGCGGCTCGATTCCGTCGAAGACCAGCTGCCCGCCAAGCGTGTCATCCAGGAGTCCCTGGGGCACAGCGACTTCGTGGTGGCCCTGAACCTGGCCTCCACCACCCCGGACTGGCTGAGCGACCTGGGTGCCAGCCCGATGAAACTGGGCCTGGACCTTGCCGGTGGTGTGCACTTCCTGATGGAAGTGGATACCAACACGATCGTGCGCACCAACATGGAAGGTTATGAGCAGGATGTGAAGGCCAAGCTGCGGGCCGCTGACGCCCGCTATCGCGGTGTTGACCTGGTGGATGAACGTGAGATCGTGGCCCGCTTCCGCACCGAGGAGCTGCGAGACAAGGCGGTTTCCACCATGCGCAAGGAATTCCCGCAGCTGCAGCTGACCGAGGCAGGCAGCGGTGACAACCTGGAGGTGCGGGCGACCCTGGGGGACCAGGAGATCAAGCAGCTGGAAGATTACGCCGTCAGCCAGAACCTCACCACCCTCCGTAACCGGGTGAACGAGCTGGGTGTGGCGGAACCGATCGTGCAGCGCCAGGGGCGCAACCGCATCGTGGTGGAGCTGCCGGGCGTGCAGGACACTGCCGAGGCCAAGCGCATCATCGGCAAGACCGCCAACCTGGAATACCGCATGGAGGCCCGGCCCGACACCCTGGTCACCAATAAGGAATACTTCGAGTACCGCAGCGAGCAACAGCGGCAGGCCTACGGTGGTGCCTGGCTGGAGCGCAAGGTGATCATCAAGGGTGACCGGGTCACCGATGCCCGCGTGGGCTATGACGAGAGCGGCTTCCCGCAGGTGAACATCACCCTGGATGCCCGCGGTGGTGAACTGATGCACCGTGCCACCTGGAAGAACGTGGGTCGCCGCATGGGCACCCTGTTTATCGAGAGCCGCTTCACCCCCGAGACGGTGGTGGATGCAGAGGGCAACGAGACCGTGGTGCAGAAGCGCACCGACGTGAAGAAGATCA
Organism: Microbulbifer sp. YPW16; assembly: GCF_021290385.1. Taxonomy (GTDB): domain Bacteria; phylum Pseudomonadota; class Gammaproteobacteria; order Pseudomonadales; family Cellvibrionaceae; genus Microbulbifer; species Microbulbifer zhoushanensis. The sequence continues at coordinate 1,079,230 of NZ_CP089928.1, read as the reverse complement.
TCAGCCTGGCCACGGTACAGAGTGCCCTGGGCCGGCAGTTCCGCATCACCGGCCTGGACAGCCCGGCCGAGGCCCAGGAGCTGGCGCTGTTGCTGCGTGCCGGTGCCCTGGCGGCACCCATGTATTTCGTCGAGGAGCGGGTAATCGGCCCGTCCCTGGGTGCCGACAACATCAAGGTGGGTGTGAAATCGGTGCAGATCGGCCTGATCGGCGTGCTGATCTTTATGCTGATTTTCTACCGGGTCTTCGGCCTGGCGGCGAATATCGCCCTGGCAGTTAACCTGGTACTGCTGGTGGCGGTGATGTCGATCCTCGGCGCCACCCTGACGCTGCCCGGTATCGCCGGTATCGTGCTGACCGTGGGTATGGCGGTGGACGCCAACGTGCTGATCTTCTCGCGAATAAGGGAGGAGTTACGCAATGGCATGCCACCACAGACCGCAATCAGCGCCGGCTTCGACAACGCCTACAGCACCATCGTGGATGCCAATATCACCACCCTGATCGTGGCGGTGATCCTGTACGCCATTGGTTCCGGCCCGGTACAGGGCTTCGCGGTCACCCTGTCCATCGGCATCCTGACTTCCATGTTCAGCGCCATCATGGGCACCCGCGCACTCATTAACCTGTTTTACGGCGGTCGCCGTGTACAGAAGCTGTGGATCTAGGAGACGAGGCGACCATGAGCGAGACAAAAGTAAAAGAAGGCAAGATTACCGAGTATATGGGCAAGCGCGTGTTTGAATTCATGCGCTGGCGCAAGCTGGCCGCGGCGCTGTCGATCGTGGCAATAGTCGCCTCCATTGCCGCCCTGGCGATGAACGGCCTCAAGTTTGGCCTGGACTTCACCGGTGGTACCCAGGTGGAGGTTGGTTACGAGATTGCCCCGCAGATCGAGGATGTGCGCGGCCAGCTGGCCGATGCCGGCTATGAAGGCGCCACGGTGGTCCGTTTCGGCTCCGACAACGAGCTGCTGATCAAGCTGCCGCCGGAAGTGACCGAAAAGCAGGTGCAGACCAGTGCCCGTGACGAGGAGGCCACCCAGTCCATTGGCGACAAGGTGGTAACCGTATTGCGCCAGAATACCGAGGGTGATGTGGACCTGCGCCGCGTGGAAGTGGTGGGGCCGCAGATCGGTGAAGAGCTTCGTGACGACGGCGGCCTGGGTATGCTGTTCGCACTGGCGGTGGTGATGGGCTATGTAGCCCTGCGCTTCCAGTACAAGTTCTCGATCGGTGCCGTGGCAGCCCTGATCCATGACGTGGTGTTGGTGCTGGGCTTCTTCGCGCTGTTGCAGCTCGATTTCGACCTGACGGTGCTGGCTGCGGTGCTGGCGGTGATCGGTTACTCGCTGAACGACACCATCGTGGTGGCAGACCGGATCCGCGAGAACTTCCGCAAGGTGCGCAAGGCCGATTCCGAGGAGATTATCAACATCTCCCTGAGCCAGACCCTGGGCCGTACCTTGATGACATCATTGACGACCCTGCTGGTGCTGTTTGCCCTGCAGTTCTTCGGTGGTGAGCTGATCCACAACTTCTCCCTGGCGCTGGTGGTCGGGGTGCTGGTGGGTACCTACTCGTCCATCTACGTGTCGGCGAATATCCTGATGGCGCTGGGTATCACCAAGGAAGACATGATGCCGCCGGTGAAGGAGGGGGCTGAGCTGGAGGAAATGCCCTGAGGCACCAGGTCCTGTAGCGGGGCGGCCGGCGGCCGCCCGTGCAAGCTTCTCAACAGGATCTGCAATGGATCCCTGTGTGGGGATCCTGGCGGGATGGAATCAGGCGCGGGGCTTCTTGTTGCCCAGGGTAATGTGCTTGGGGCCGGAGGTGTTGGTCTGCCCGCTTACCCCCTTGGGGACCTGCTGGATTTCTCCGCCGGAAGCGAGAAAGGCCTGTACCTGTGCTTCGATACTCTCGCTGGTTTCAAGGGCGTTTGGCTGCTTGCGCTTGGCAGCAGAAGTCGATTTCTTGGCCACAATCATTATCCGGTTTCTGCGTGAGCGGGCTATTCTACAGCAGTTTGCACAAAAAATCACCTTTTCGCCAAATGCCACTCCGTTGCGCGCAGATCGCAGCATTTCCTGCCCCGATGTTTTCCATTGGCAACATAAAAAAGCCCGGCTGAATACCGGGCTTTTGAGCGGGGCTTTTTCTGGCTTGTGGGTCAGGTCAGCCGCCGGGGCAGCCACCCACTGACCAGCTGGTGCCATCACTACTGGACAGGGTATTCAGGCCCCAGGTGGAGCCGGGCATCGGCTCGTCGGTGCCATTGGCGTAGTAGTCCGGGGAGAAGTAATTCCCGCTGCTGTACGCGCGGCCCGCAGTCTTGTGGTAGTAGTTATAGGTGCTTTCCTCCACGCAGGCAGAAGGGTCCGGCCCGTCGCCGCTATCGTCCCCACCGCCACCACCAGTCTCGCTGCCGGAGCAGGCCACCTGCGGGCCGACACAGCTGGCGTCGTCGTCCCGCCACTGGCATTGCCCGCCGCTTGCCGGATACTCGTCGAGCCGGAAGGGGGCCGTGCTGTATTCCAGGTAGCAGGTGGAGTAGCCGGTGTAGTCGAGGCGCCCGGCGGCGATATGGGCATCCAGGTCCGCGGTAACACCGACATCCACGGTAAAGCTGACTGTCGCGCTGCTGCTCTGGCCGGCGAGATCGGTGGCGGTCACAGTAGCGCTGCCATCCCCTCCAGGCAGGTCACAGCGCTCGGCACTGAAGCTGGTGCCGGTGATGGCGGCCGGGCTGTCGCCGGTGGAGTAAGCCACCACCACGGTGTCCAGGTCCAGGTTGTCATCCACCACCTGTCCCGAGACAGTGACGCACTGGCCGGCGACTTCCGCCGCCAGTCCGCTCAGTACGGGCGGGGCGGACGGGGGCTCGGGGCCAACGCGCACGGTTTCCTCATAGGGTTCACTGCCAGCGCCGCTGTCGTCGGTGGCGGTAACGGAGACCAGGTAAAGGCCGTCCGTCAGCGCGGCGCTGGCCAGGCTAAAAAAACCGTTGCTATCGACCCCGCCACTGGTACTGCTGGTGGTGGAGTCCGTGGAGAAGGAGGCAGTGACTTCGCTTACCATGCCGTCGGTGTCACTGGCGTTGCCGCTGACCAGGACCTGGTCGCCACTGGTGGAGATATCCACCTCGCTGACCACCGGCGGCTGGTTGCGGTCGGCCCGCTGGTTGTTATCGAGAAAGAACTGGCCCAGGTAGCGGGCATAATTGATACCGGCACCACTGATGTAACTGCCACTGGCGCCCTCGCCACCGGACCAGGAGTGATCCACCCCGTCCAGCCACAGCATGGAGACGCGCCCGTCCTGCCACAGGGTCTCGTCTGCGGTGCGGCTACCTTCGGTCACGGAATTGGTGCCCGGCAGCTGGGCCACGCCGTAGACGCCGGCCATGCCGCTGGCGTTCTGCTCGTTGTAGCAGGCGTTGACAGTGGTGTCCTCGGTACCGTGGGCAACGGAGGCCACCTGGGTTTCGAAGTGGCTGGCATAGCTGCCGGCATAGGTGCGGCAGCGGCTGGTCACGTCGGCGGATTCGCAGGGACCCAGCGCGCCATTGGAGCTGGTGCCGATACTGGGACCGGCGCTGACGCCGACGCCGGCAAACACATCCGGCGCCAGGCAGGCGGTGGTATTGGCAAAGCTGGCGCCGGAGGAGAGGCCGGCGATATAGACCTGGTCGGGGTCGATGTCCCGGCCGGTGTCGCCAGACAGGGTGTTGGCGAGCTGGATCAGGTTGCTGTAGTCACCGGCGCCGCGGGATTTCGTACCTTCCCAGTAGGACCAGCAGCTGTAGCCCGCCTTGTTCATGGCATCCGGCACCGCTACAACCATGCCGAACTCCTCGGCCGCTTCCTCGAGGTTGGCGGTCAGGTAATTGTCGATCGGCTGTACGCAGCCGTGCAACACGATCAGCAGCGCCTTGCCATCACCGATGCTGGAGCGGCTGTCCGGGGTATAGATATGGACATTGTTGAAACCACCGACAGCTGCATCTTCCTGCCAGCTGCCGGCTGACGCGGCTGCCGGTGCGCAGAGCGCAGCGGCGAGCGCCAGCGCGCGGCCTGTGCCGCGCCGGGGATTGGGGGTCATCATCGCATTCACCGTTATTGTTGGAGTTGTGCACCGGCCAGACTAGGTCGGTCCAGTCGCGGGGGGAATGGGACTTTGGTTGTAGGCCGGAGGGGCGCCGGGGCGGAAGGCTGCGGCCGCGGGAAGATCAGTCGGCGGCTTCAAATTCGGGCAGGCCGCCGGGGTCGGGGACAGCCGGGTTGGGGAGCTGCTCCCGGCCTTCAGCGGGGGCCCCGTCCCGGCATTCCCCGCGCAGGGACAGGCGTCCCCGGGTTACGGTCCGCTCCAGTTCCATATAACCCTCGGGGCAGTAGCCGGTCTCGGCCAGTTTCGCCCGCGCGCCCTCCTGCAGTGTCAGGTTCATCTGCTCTTCGTACTTTTCCCTGATTTCCCCAGCGCGCGCCTGCATGCCGGCCCGGTTGCTGCCACCCATGCCTTTCTCCTTGCCCCGATCCCGGCGTTCCGGGGGCTTTATATGCATGGTGTACTCGAACTGCTTGGAGCCGTTGTCACTGATTTGGGTGTTGAAGAACTCCCGCATTGCGCGGTCGTTTGCAGTGGAACTGGTGGTGCAGCCCGTTGCGCCCAGAATTGCGGTGGTAACTATCAGCGGAATAAGTGGTCGCATGGTGACTTCCCCGTTGCCCTATCTGGCTTGTACTTGAGCGGGGCAGTCTATGCGGGGCGGGGGAGTGGCGGTGTTTAGAAACGAAAAGAAGTGTCAGGCGGGGCCCTGAGTGCCCCCGCCGGCTGCGGACAGGGGCGGGGGCAGTCGCGATCAGTCTTCCTCCGGTTCGCCAGCCGCTCTATCGGGCAGCGGCCAGCCGCCCAGTTCGCGCCACTTGTTGACGATACCGCAGAACAGTTCGGCGGTTTTCTCGGCGTCGTACTCGGCAGAGTGGGCGCTACTGTTGTCGAACTCGATCTTTGCCACCTGGCAGGCCTTGGCCAGCACGGTCTGGCCATAGGCAAGCCCGGCCAGGGTGGCGGTGTCGAAACAGGAGAAGGGGTGGAAAGGGTTGCGCTTGATACCGCAGCGGTCCACCGCTGCGTTAAGGAAGCCCAGGTCGAAGTGGGCGTTGTGCGCCACCATCACTGCGCGGGTACAGCTGTGTTTCTTGATCGCCTTGCGGATCTTGCGGAACAGCTCGGGGAGGGCGATCTCCTCGGGCCAGGCATCCCGGTCCGGGGATTCCAGGTCGATACCGATAAAGTCCAGCGCCGACTGCTCGACATTGGCGCCCTCGAAGGGCTCCAGGTGGAAGCTGTGGGTCTCTTCGGCGAACAGGTGACCATCCTCATCCATGTCCAGGATGACTGCCGAGATCTCCAGCAGGGCATCGGTACTGTTGTTGAATCCACCGCTTTCCAGATCCACCACAACGGGCAGGAATCCGCGGAATCGCTGGGCCAGCAGGCTTTTTGGTCCGGTGGGTTCTTCGGCGGGGGTCACTGGGACTCCTTAATCGCTATTACTTGGTTTTCTGGGCTGGCCCGGGTGTCGGTGGCCGTTTGCTCGACGGCCTCACCGGCAATCGTCTCACAATTGGCCCCCCGGCACCCGGGCCTTCATATATTGTTGTGACGGTACGGATGCCTTTCCGGTGGCCGGGCGATTACGCCAGCCGCCAGTTCAGGGTCTCGCCCGCGGCCAATGGGACCAGCTGCTCACTGCCCATCGCCAGGCTCGCCGGCAGCTGCCAGGGTTCGCGGACCAGCGTGATGGTGTCCTGGTTGCGCGGCAGGCCGTAGAAGTCGGGGCCGAACTCGCTGGCAAAGGCCTCGAGCCGGTCGAGCTTCCCGGCCCGCTCGAATACCTCGGCGTAGAGCTCGATGGCGCTGAAAGCGGTGTAGCAACCGGCACAGCCACAGGCAGTCTCTTTCTTGTCCTGGGCGTGGGGGGCGGAGTCGGTGCCGAGGAAAAACTTCGGGTTGCCGCTGGTGGCCGCCTCGATCAGCGCGGACTGGTGGTAGCCGCGCTTGAGGATTGGCAGGCAATAGTAGTGGGGGCGGATGCCGCCCACCAGCATATGATTGCGGTTATACAACAGGTGATGGGCGGTGATGGTGGCGGCGACACCGTCGCGCGCCTTGCCCACGAACTCCGCCGCATTGGCCGTGGTGATATGTTCCAGCACGATGCGCAGGGCGGGGAAGTCCTCCACTACCCGGGAGAGGATCTTCTCGATAAAGACCTGTTCGCGGTCGAAGATATCGATATCACTGGTGGTGACCTCGCCGTGCAGCAGCAGCTTCATACCGCATTCCTGCATGGCTTCCAGCGCCGGGTAGATATTGGTGATATCGGTCACGCCGGAGTCCGAGTTGGTGGTTGCCCCGGCCGGGTACAGCTTGGCGGCAACCACGCCCGCCTTGTGCGCCAGCTGGATGACCTCCGCATCGGTCTTGTCGGTGAGGTAGATCACCATCAGCGGCTCGAACGGGTTGCCTGCCGGTATCTGCTCGCGGATACGGAGCTGGTAGAAGAGGGCGTCCTCGGCATCGACCACCGGCGGCACCAGGTTGGGCATCACGATGGCGCGGCGGAACTGGCGCGCGGCGTCGCCGACAGTGCGCTCCAGGGCGTCGCCATCGCGCAGGTGGATATGCCAGTCATCGGGGGCGCGAAGAGTGAGTTTTTCCATGGGGCTGTACCGCGGGATATCTGTCTCAGGGCTGTTGGGGCGCCGATGCTAACCGAACCGCCGGGAAATTGCGACGGCGCCGCCTGCTTAAAAAATAATCAGTGTTGTATCTTAATGCAGTGAGATCAGCATAGGTGCTAGTCGATCGCGGCCTGAGGCGCTACAATCGCGCCCCGAATACGGCGGCGGGACCGTCGTACCTGGGCGCACTTCTAATAACAACTCCCCCCAGAAACACACCATCAACACGTTTTCGCGGCGCGGATTGCTGCCCTGCGGGCCTGTTTATGGTGCTGGCATCACTCCTGGCTGAGGAACGCAATGAGCAAGATCGATAAGGTTGTACTGGCATATTCCGGCGGACTGGATACATCGGTAATCGTTCGATGGCTGCAGGAGACCTACGATTGCGAGGTGGTGACCTTCACTGCCGATATCGGCCAGGGGGAAGAGGTCGAGCCGGCGCGGGCCAAGGCTGAGGCGCTGGGCGTCAAGGAAATCTATATCGACGACCTGCGCGAGGAGTATGTGCGGGATTTCGTCTTCCCCATGTTTCGCGCCAACACTATCTATGAGGGTGAGTACCTACTGGGTACCTCCATCGCCCGCCCGCTGATTGCCAAGCGCCTGATCGAGATCGCCAATGAGACCGGCGCCGATGCCATCTCCCACGGCGCCACCGGCAAGGGCAACGACCAGGTTCGCTTCGAGCTCGGCGCCTACGCACTCAAGCCCGGCATCCAGGTGATTGCCCCGTGGCGCGAGTGGGACCTCAATTCCCGCGACAAGCTGATGCAGTATTGCGAGCAGCACAATATTCCCGTGGATTTTTCCGGCAAGAAGAAAAAGTCCCCTTACTCCATGGACGCCAACCTGCTGCATATCTCTTACGAGGGCGGCATCCTCGAGGACCCGTGGGCCGAGGCGGAAGAGGACATGTGGCGCTGGAGTGTCAGCCCGGAAGCGGCGCCGGATATCCCGACTTACATCACCCTGGAGTTCGAGAACGGCGACCCGGTCGCGATCGACGGCGAGCGCCTGAGCCCGGCGACCATGCTCGAGCGCCTGAACAAGCTGGGCGGCGCCAACGGCATCGGCCGGCTGGACATCGTTGAGAACCGCTATGTGGGCATGAAATCCCGCGGCTGCTACGAGACTCCCGGCGGCACCATCCTGCTCAAGGCGCACCGCGCCATTGAGTCCATCACCCTGGACCGGGAGGTGGCGCATATGAAAGACGAGCTGATGCCGCGCTATGCCAAGCTGATCTACAACGGCTACTGGTGGTCCCCGGAACGCCGCATGCTGCAGGCGGCTATCGACGAGTCGCAGGCGGTGGTGAATGGCGAAGTGCGCCTGAAACTGTACAAGGGCAGTGTGTCCGCCGTGGGCCGGCGCTCTGCCGACAGCCTGTTCGATGAGCGCATTGCCACTTTCGAGGATGACGCCGGGGCCTACGACCAGAAAGATGCCGAAGGCTTCATCAAACTCAATGCCCTGCGGTTGCGGATTGCCGCGGGCAAGGGGCGCGACTTGATCTAAATCAAGTTTGGCGGGCGAATGATGCGTTTAAATCGTCGCCTGCTGGCGGGCTCTGTCTATCGTGTAGGGATGGAGCCGAGTAACCGAGGGGCGGGCCTGCGCTCGTTTATTGGAATTTAATTCAATAAAGCAATGGAAGTAACACAATGACGACAAGCGTGGTAAGGACTGGCCCGGTGCCAGCCTATGACTACAAGATCGTGCGCCAGTTCACCATCATGTCGGTGGTCTGGGGTATCGTTGGAATGGGGGTGGGTGTGCTCATTGCTGCCCAGCTGGCATGGCCGGCGCTGAACGACCTGTTCCAGCCGTTCACCCACTTCGGGCGCCTGCGTCCCCTGCACACCAACGCGGTGATCTTCGCCTTCGGCGGCAGTGTATTGTTCGCAACCTCCTATTACGTGGTACAGCGCACCTGCCAGACCCCGCTGTGGGGTGGCTGGCTGGTGCCGTTTACCTTCTGGGGCTGGCAGGTTGTGATCGTCGGGGCTGCGATTACCCTGCCGATGGGGCTGACTTCCGCGAAGGAGTATGCCGAGCTGCAGTGGCCGCTGGACATCCTCATTGCATTGATCTGGGTCGCCTACGCGCTGGTATTCTTCGGCACCATCGCCAAGCGCCGCACCTCGCACATCTACGTGGCCAACTGGTTCTTCGGCGCCTACATCATCACAATCGCCGTGCTGCACATCATCAATAACCTGGCGATTCCCTATGCGCCGTTCATGGCTTATTCGATGTTCTCCGGCACGACCGACGCGATGATCCAGTGGTGGTACGGCCATAACGCGGTGGGCTTCTTCCTGACCGCGGCTTTCCTCGGCATCATGTATTACTTCGTGCCCAAGCAGGCGGGCCGCCCGGTATATTCCTACCAGCTGTCCATCGTGCACTTCTGGGCACTGATCTCCATTTACGTCTGGGCCGGTGGTCACCACCTGCATTACTCGGCGCTGCCTGACTGGACCCAGAGCCTGGCGATGATCATGTCCGTGATCCTGCTGGCGCCCTCCTGGGGCGGCATGATCAACGGCATCATGACCCTGTCCGGTGCCTGGCATAAATTGCGCACTGACCCGACCCTGCGCTTCCTGGTGGTATCCCTGTCCTTCTACGGCATGTCCACCTTCGAAGGCCCCATGATGTCCATCAAGACCGTGAATGCCCTGTCCCACAATACCGACTGGACCGTGGGCCACGTACATTCCGGCGCCCTGGGCTGGGTTGCCATGATCTCCATCGGTGCCCTGTACCACCTGGTGCCGGTGCTGTTCGGGCGCAAGCAGATGTACAGCGTGAAGCTGATCAACGCGCACTTCTGGCTGGCCACTGTGGGCACCGTGCTGTACATCGCCGCCATGTGGGTAAACGGCATCACCCAGGGCCTGATGTGGCGCGCCTTCAATGCCGACGGCACCCTGACCTACAGCTTTGTCGAGAGCGTGATCGCCAGCTACCCGGGCTATGTGGTGCGCTTTATCGGTGGTGGCTTCTTCCTGCTTGGCATGCTGCTGATGGCCTACAACGTGTTCCGCACGGTGACGGACAAAGAGAACGCCGCCCGTGAAGACAACATCGTGCCGCACGCGCAGACAGCATAAGGAGGCCAGATCGTGAAAAACCATGACATCGTAGAAAAAAATATCGGTCTGATGGTGGTCCTCATTTGTGTCGCCATCAGTTTCGGCGCGCTTGTTGAGATCGTCCCGCAGTTCTTTATCAAGGCCAACAACGAGCCGATCGAGGGCCTGGAGCCCTGGAGCCCGGTAGTGCTGGAAGGGCGCGACATCTACATCCGTGAGGGCTGCCACGTCTGCCACACCCAGATGGTGCGGCCGCTGCGCGCCGAGGTTGAGCGTTACGGCCACTACTCCATGTCACAGGAGTACGTCTACGAGCACCCGTTCCTGTGGGGCTCCAAGCGCACCGGGCCGGACCTGGCGCGCGTGGGCGGCCGCTATTCCGACGAATGGCACCGCGCGCACCTGTACAACCCGCGCAACGTGGTGCCCGAGTCCAATATGCCGGCCTTCCCCTGGCTGTTCGACAATGTCGTCACCGGTGACCAGACCGCTGCCAAGATGCGTGCCATGCGCGCCGTGGGCGTGCCCTACACCGATGAGGACATCGCCAAGGCAAGCGAGCCGTTTGTTGGCGGTCGCGTAAAGGAAATCGATGCCCTTGTGGCTTACCTGCAGCAACTCGGGGTGCTGGTACAGCAGAAGCGCTAACGGAAGGGCGGTAATTGCTATGGATATTTTGCGTCAGATTGCTGTTGTACTGGGCGCGGTGGCCTTCCTGGCAGTGTGCTGGTGGGCCTTCTCCCCGAAGCGTCGCAAGCGCTTCGAGGAGGATGCCAAACTACCGTTTGCTGACGAAGAGCTGTCGCAGCGCTCGGCTGAGGCGGCAGACGATAAAGACACTGAAGAGAATTCGGCGGCTGTGAACCGGGGCGATGCCGGTTCAGCACCCGCAGACAAGAACAAGGGGCAGGACGAAAAATGAGTACTTTCTGGAGTATTTGGGTAATTGTGCTCACGCTCGCCAACCTGGCACTGGTGATCTGGGTACTGTTTGCCAACCGCAAGGTGGCGGTGGATGACCAGCAGGAGCCGGGTAACCAGACTACCGGCCACGTCTATGACGGCATCGAGGAGTACGATAACCCGCTGCCGCGCTGGTGGTTCCTGATGTTTGTGGGCACCCTGGTGTTCTCTGCCCTGTACCTGGTGGTTTACCCGGGCATGGGTAACTTCAAGGGCGTAAGCGGCTGGACTTCCGTGGGCGAACTGGAAAACAGCCAGGAAAAAGCCCTCGAGCGGTTTGACGAAACCTTCGGCAAGTACGCTGAAATGCCCATCGAGCAGATCGCCGACAACCGCGAGGCGCTGAAAATGGGCGCCCGTATTTTTGCCAACAACTGCGCGGTCTGCCATGGCGCGGACGGTGGCGGTAACTACGGTTTCCCCAACCTGACTGACGAAGCCTGGCTGTATGGCGGTACGCCCGAGAAAATCCTGGAGACCCTGTACAAGGGGCGCCAGGGCATGATGCCGCCGCAGGGCCCGATCATCGGCGAAGAGGGCGTCAAGAATGTGACCGAGTATGTTCTGTCCATGAATGGTCTCGAGCACAACGCCGAAATGGCAGCGGCTGGCAAGCAGGTGTTCGGCACCGTCTGCATGGCCTGTCACGGTATGGACGGCAAGGGCAACCAGGCCCTGGGCGCTCCCAACCTGACCGACAATATCTGGCTCTACGGCAGCAGCCGCGAGCAGATCCAGCACACTGTCCGGGGTGGCCGCAGCAACCAGATGCCCGCCCAGAAAGACAAGCTGCGCGAAGACAAGATCCGCCTGGTGGCGGCCTATGTCTACAGCCTGTCACGCCAGCAGGAAGCGGCGCAATAACTACCAAGTAACCATAATCCAGCCCCGCCTCCGCGCGGGGCATATTCAGGACTCGGGCGCCACAGGGACGAAAAAGAAAAGCCTCATCGTTTGTTACCAGACCAGAGTGCCCGTCCACCCAGGCATCCGGGTATAAGTGAGGTTCCGTGAGCGATCTGATACCGACCAGGGAAGAGCAGGAAGGTGATGGCGAAGTCCGCTATCGCATGCTCTACGAGTCCGAAGACAAAGTTTACACCCGCCATATCCGCGGTTTCTTTACCCGCGTGCGCAAATATACCGGCCTGCCGTTGCTGGCCGCGTTCTTCTTTATCCCGTGGCTGAACATCGAGGGGCGCCAGGCGGTCCACTTTGACCTGCCAGAGCGAAAGTTCCATATTCTCTGGAGCACATTCGGTCCCCAGGACGGCTTCCTGCTGGCCTGGCTGCTAATCATTGCCGCGTTTGCATTGTTTGCGGTCACCACCTGGCTCGGCCGGGTGTGGTGCGGTTTCACCTGCCCGCAGACGGTCTGGACCATGATGTTCATGTGGGGCGAGCGGATCTGCCAGGGCGACCGCAGCAAGCGGATGAAACTGGATGCCGCTCCCTGGGGGGTGGAGAAGGTGCTGCGCAAGGGCGGGACCCACCTTATCTGGCTGTTGATCTCGTTTGCCACGGCGCTGGCATTTGTGGGGTATTTCTACGGTATCCGCGACCTGGTTGTGGACCTGGCCAATTTCAGTGCCCATCCACAGGGCGTGTTCTGGACCGCCTTCTTTACCCTGGCTACCTATTTCAATGCCGGTTTTATGCGCGAGCAGGTGTGCAAATACATGTGCCCCTATGCCCGTTTTCAGTCGGTGATGTACGACAAGGACACCCTGGCGGTGTACTACGATGCCGACCGCGGCGAGGTCCGTGGCCCGCGCAAGAAGGGCGTCGACTACAAGGCCGAGGGTATGGGCGACTGCATTGACTGCTACTGGTGTGTCCAGGTCTGCCCGGTGGATATCGATATCCGCGATGGCATGCAGTACGAGTGCATCAACTGCGGCCTGTGTGTGGATGCCTGCAACAGCGTGATGGACAAGATGGGCTATCCCAGGGGGCTGATCCGCTTCACTTCCGAGGATGAGCTGGAGACCGGCAAGACCAATTACTTCCGCCCGCGGCTGTTCGGCTATGCCTTTGTCCTGCTGGCCATGATCGGCCTCTTTACCCAGCAGGTGGTGACCCGCAGCCCGATCGAGGCGGAAGTCCTGCGCGATCGCGGTGCCCGGATGTACCGTGAATACCGCGGCGATATCCAGAATGTCTATACGGTCAAAATCAACAACATGGACCGCGCCGGTCACGAATTCACCATTCGCGTCGAGGGCGAGGAAGGGTACGATTACTCCCTGCGGATGCCGCGGGAGATTTACCTGCAGGAAGGCGAGATCTATTCGGTGCCCATCCGCGTGAGCGTCCCCAAGGAGCAGCTCACCGAAACCAAGCACAGTATCTCGATTATCGTGCAGGCGGTGGACAAGCCGGAACTGGTTGACCGGCACCGCACTGTCTTTATCGGCCCCAAGCAGTAAACCCTGATATTGCGGGCCCAGGTCGGGAAGACCGGCAGTATTTCCTGATTCAACATGAGCGTGAACGTGACTGAACATTCCCCGAAATCCTCTCCCCGTCCCTGGTATCGCGAGCCGTGGGCGTGGATGGTGCTGGCGCCCCTGATCCTGGTGGTGATTGCCTCCACTGTTTTCGTTTCCATTGCGGTGCGGTTCGCTGACGACACTGTCAGCGATACCTACTACAAAGACAGCCGCATGTATCACTTCAGCGAGGAGCAGGATCGCCGCGCGCAAGCGCTGGGCCTGGCCGGCCTGGTGAAATTTGCCAGTGGCGATCAGCTGGTGACTCTGGAGCTGAACGGTGACCTGGAGTATCCGGAACAGTTGCTGCTTACCCTGAGCCATCCGGTGGAAGCGGATATGGACCGCCACATCCTACTGGAGGCTGTCTCGCCGGGGCGCTACCGCGCCAGCCTGCCAGAGCCGCTGAAACACCGCTGGTACCTGCGCCTGATGCCCGAAACCGATCCCGGCCAGCACCTGCAGGCGGAGTGGCGCCTGAAGGGGGAGATCAATTTTGACCTCGGGGATGCCGCCCCCCTGACTCCCGCCCGCTGATGACCGCCCGATCCTGCTTCCATTGCGGCCTGCCGGTGCCCGCCGGCAGCCGTCACTCGGTGGTGATCAACGGCAGCGAACAGCCCATGTGCTGCCCCGGCTGTGAGGCCGTGGCCGGCGCCATCGCCGCCGGGGGACTGGATAATTTCTATCGCTACCGCGATGCCAGCAGTGAGCGCCCCGAAACCGCGCCCCCGGCAGATCGCTGGTCCGCCTATGACCTGCCCGAAGTACAGCGTGAGTTTGTACGCGACTGGGAGGACGGCCGCCGGGTGGCCAGCCTGCTGGTGGGTGGAATCACTTGTGCGGCCTGCGTGTGGTTGATCGAACAGCACCTGGGTGCCATTCCCGGCGTGGAGAAGGTGTCGGTCAATGCCAGTACCCATCGCGCGCAGCTGGTTTTCGACCCTGGCCAGGTGACTCCCTCATCGCTTTTTGCGGCACTGGCGGATATCGGCTACCGGCCGGCACCGGCCACCGCTGCCGGCAGTGAGCAGTTACTCCTGCGTGAACGCCGCACCGCCCTGCGGCGCCTGGGCGTTGCGGGGCTGGGCACCATGCAGGTAATGATGTTCGCCATCGCCCTCTATTTCGGTGGCAGCTCCGGGATCGAGGCGGAGATGGAACGGTATTTCCGCTGGGTGTCACTGCTGGTGGCGACCCCGGTGGTCCTGTTTGCCGCACAACCTTTTTTCCGTGGCGCCTGGCGCAGCCTGCGCAACCGCCACCTGAGCATGGACGTACCGGTGTCCCTGGCTATCGGCCTCGCCTACGTCTCCAGCCTTTATGCCACCGTATTCAATACGGGAGAGGTGTACTTCGAGTCCATCTCGATGTTTACCTTCTTCCTGCTGCTGGGGCGCACGATCGAGATGCGTGCGCGCCACCGTGCCGGGCTCGCCAGCGGTGGCCTGGCGCAGCTACTGCCGATTACCGCCACCCGGCTCGATGGTGATACCGAGATCCAGGTTCCAGTTACCGCGCTGCACCCGGATGACCGCATCCTGCTGCGCCCGGGCGATACCATCCCGGCTGACGGAGAGGTGCTGGAGGGCTGCAGCGGCGTGGATGAATCCCTGCTCAGCGGCGAGTCCGCGTTACAGGCGAAACAGGCCGGCAGTCGCGTATACGCCGGCAGTGTGAATGGCGACTCCTCACTGGTGGTGCGGGTCACTGCCGCCGGGGAGTCGACGCGCCTGTCGGCGATCGAGCGACTGGTGGAGCGGGCCCAGCTGGAAAAGCCGCACCAGGTGGCGTTGGCAGACCGGGTTGCGGGCTGGTTCGTGGCAGCAGTGTTGCTGGCAGCCGGCGGCGCCTTCCTGTTCTGGTGGCAGGTGGAACCGGAGCGGGCATTCTGGATTGCCCTGTCGGTACTGGTGGTGACCTGTCCCTGTGCGCTGTCCCTGGCCACGCCGGCGGCGCTGGCCGCGGCGACTCTGCGGTTGCAGCAGCTGGGACTGCTGGTAGCGGGCGGCGGGCTGCTGGAGACGCTGCCGCGCATCAGCCGGGTGGTCTTCGACAAGACCGGTACCCTGACCCGCGGGGAGCCCCGCGTGCTGGATATCCAATGCCGGCGCGACGACTGGGATGCGCAGCGGGTGCGGGATGTGGCGGCGGCACTGGAATCCCACAGTAATCACCCGCTGGCCCGGGCATTTCGTGCCTGGCGGGGCAACGCTGTGGCCTCTGGTGTACAGGTTCACACCGGGCGCGGCCTGGAGGGCATTGTGGGCGGCCAGCGGCTGCGCCTGGGGCGCGCCGATTTTGCCGGACGGGGTGAGGAACCGCCGGGGAGAGAGGGCCAGTGGTTGTTGCTTGGGGATAACACTGGCGCCATCGCCTGGATCGCCATCGGCGATCGCCTGCGCGCCTCGGCTGCGCCGGCTGTAGCGGCACTGGGAAGCCGGGGCCTGGATGTGGAGTTACTGAGTGGCGACCAGTCGGCAGAGGTGGCCCGCGTGGCCGGTGCGGCAGGTATCGATGAGCACCGTGCGGGTGCTGCCCCCGAGGACAAGCTGGAGCGGGTGCATGAATTGCAACGCGCCGGCGAGCGCGTACTCATGGTTGGGGACGGACTCAATGATGTGCCAGTACTCTCCGGCGCGGATGCCTCGGTGGCGCTGATGTCCGCCGCCGACCTGGCCCAGTCCCGTGCCGATGCCATCCTGCTGCGGGGCGACCTGCAGGTGCTGCCACAGGCACTGGAGCTGGCACTCCAATGCCGGCGCATTGTGCGCCAGAACCTGGCATGGGCGCTGGGTTACAATGCCCTGGCATTGCCGCTGGCCGTCTGTGGCCTGGTGCCGCCCTGGGTGGCGGCCCTGGGCATGTCGGCCAGCTCGCTGATTGTGGTGCTCAACGCGCTGCGCCTGTCCGGGTGGCAACCCCCGGCGGTGGGCGCCCGGGTTGGGCCTGAAGCTGTGATGGACAGCGCGAGGTAAACCAATGGACAGCCTGTACTACCTGATTCCCATCGCCATCGTATTCGTGACTGTCGCGGTAAAACTGTATTTCTGGGCGGTCAACAATGGCCAGTACGACGACCTGGAGACCGAGGGGCGACGCATCCTGTTTGATGACGACGACCCGCTCGACCCGAACCGGGTGCCCGCAGAGCCCGACAGGCAGCCGGAAAGCGATAAGGAGTCCGGACGTTGACGGGAGAATGGGGGTTCCTGGCGGCGGCCCTGGCAATCGGTTTCCTGGGTAGCAGCCACTGCATTGGCATGTGTGGCGGTATTTCCGGTGCGCTGGGGATGGCCGTACCCGGTGGCCAGCCAGCCTGGAGCCGGCTGCTGGGCTACTCGGCAGGTCGCCTGGCCAGTTATGCGCTGATGGGGGCGCTGGCAGGGGCACTGGGCGCAGTGGTGCTGCCTGCACTGGGACCGCTGCGGGTGTTCGCGGGGATAATGCTGATTGCCATGGCGCTGTACGTGGCCGGCTGGTGGCGCGGGCTTGTGTGGCTGGAAAAGGGTGGTGCGCGCCTTTGGCGCCATGTCCAGCCGCTGTCCGCACGCCTGCTGCCGGTGCGCTCCACGCCCCAGGCAATGGCCCTGGGATCCCTGTGGGGCTGGTTGCCCTGCGGGCTGGTCTACAGCGCGCTCACATTTGCCCTGGCCCAGGGCAGTGCCCTGCGCGCGGCATTGGCAATGTTTGCCTTCGGGCTGGGTACAGTGCCGGCGGTGGTGGCGAGTGGTGCGGCGGCGGCACGGGTGCGGGGGCTGGTGCAGCGGCCGTCGGTGCGCCTGGTGTTTGCCGGCCTGATCCTGCTGTTTGGCGTCTGGACCATCTGGGGTGGCCTGCCCCACGGAGGGCACGGCGCCCACGCCAATATGGAATCCCCGGCCCCTTCCAAGGAGGATGGTGGCGGACACCACCATCATCACTGAGTCGTCTCAATAGCACCCGGCCGCGCTGACTGTACTGTGCCCGCCAGCTGATTCTCAGGCCCGGTCGACAATTTCGTCGTGCCCCGCGCGTGCGGCGCAGTGGGCGCAACAGAAGAAATCCCCTCCTGCCTCCATACCATGGCCGAGAATACGACAGCTGCACTGGGCACAGCGGGGCGCCAGGGCCTGAATGGCGCACTCGAAGCTGTCGAAGGTGTGATCCTCATTGCCGATCGTGATCTTCATGGCTTTGTCGTACTCGTTGCCGCAGGTTTCACACTGGCTCACTTTGTAGTCTCCGATGGATTAGGTGGGTTGCTTCCGTCCGGGAACGGCCGCAGTTACATTGATCATGAGTTGACCGGGTATGGGTAAATGGTAGGAAAGATACCCCGTGCCGGCGGTATTCCCGCGCGCTCGACAGCGCCAATTTCCGGCGCCATTCTCATCCCCGGGGGCGTCAGCGCTCCGCAGCCGTCTTACACTGTGCTGGTCAACAGGGATTAATGGGGTTTGCCATGAGCAAGGAAGACGATAAAAGCGCTTTCGAGGAAAAGGTCGCCGCACAGCTGAAAGAGTGGAACGCGAAAATTGATGAGCTGGAGGCCAAGGCCGACAAGGCGGAAGCGGATGCCAAAATCAAGTACCGCGAACAGCTGGATGATGTGCGCAAAAAACGCGACGACCTTCGCCACAAGCTGGATGACATGAAAAGCAAGAGTGGTTCGGCCTGGGACGAGGTGAAAGGGGGTGTCGAGAAGGCCTGGGATGAATTGAAGAAGTCAGTCGACCACGCCCGCGACCGGATGAAATAGCGTATCGCAGTAAGGGCCGGCCCTGCGAGGCCGGCCCCGGTGTGCATCGTCTTTACATATCGATGCGCAGGGACAGGTCGACGGCCTTCAGGTGCTTGGTGAGGCTGCCCGAGGAAATAAAATCGACCTCCAGCCCGGCGAGCTTTTCCAGGCGCTCGCTGTCCACACTGCCGGAGATTTCTATCTTCGCCCGGCCACGGGCAAGCTCGATGGCTGCGCGGGTATCCGCATCCGAGAACTCGTCCAGCATCACCACGTCGGCGCCACTGTCGAGCGCCTGTTCCAGCTCCTCCAGGTTTTCCACTTCGACTTCAACCAGGGCACCGGGCTTGATGACTCGCGCCTGGCTCACCGCGCGGTCTATGCCGCCCGCAGCGGCGATATGGTTCTCCTTGATCAGGAAGGCATCGTAGAGCCCGATACGGTGATTGTGGCAGCCGCCACACAGGACTGCGTATTTCTGCGCGCTGCGCAGGCCGGGAATAGTCTTGCGGGTATCGAGGATCCGGATTCCCGAATTTCCGGCAAGCTTCGCGTAGGTTGCTGCCGTGGTCGCGGTGCCCGAAAGGGTCTGGAGAAAATTCAGTGCGGCCCGCTCACCAGTCAGGATAGAACGTGCATTGCCCTGCAATTCGAAGATCACCGCCTCCGCCGGCACGCGGTCGCCGTCATTGAAGTGCCAGTCCAGGTCCAGTGCCGGGTCGATCTGGCGGAAAACTTCCTCTACCCAGGCGCGGCCCGCCAGGATGCAGTCCTCGCGGGTGATGACCCTTGCACGGGCGTCCCGGTCGGCCGGAATCAGTTGTGCCGTTATATCCCCATCGCCGATGTCCTCGCGCAGGGCAAAGGCAACCAGCTGCTGTAAATCCTCCAGGAGGTTGGGGATGGCGGTATCTTTCGGGTGCATAGGCGGAACCTCAATCTTGACGGCGCAAGTTTAACAAAATCGGTCGCCGTGGGGCGCCTGTCACTGCCTTACCGGGTACGACAATTAATCGGCGTCAACTGTGACTGGGGTCGCAAATGCAGGTCAATGACCGTTTTATTCCCAAAGCCGCGCGCTAGAATGGCCGCTAAATCATCGCGCGGTGGTTTGGGCCTATGGCAGCCATCGCCCGAGACAAACCCGGAATCCGAAAACTGACGATTGGCCCGGTCCCCGGCCCGCACGCCCCGGCGTGAGGCCGCGAGGGAGCCAGGGATGTTAAGCGACGTGCCAATGGAAAAACCGGACAAGGTGCTCTCTCTCGAGCTGGCCCGGAATCGCGCTGCGGCGGGAGAGCCGCGCCCGGGCGACTCTAAATCCAGGCCCCCCGAGACGATCCTCGATTCGCTGCATGAACGTGCGCGGGAATTGCTCCTTGAGCAGCTCAAGAGCCTGTTCGGGCGCGTGGATGACTCGCTGTTCGCAATGGCCGAGAGGGCGCATGGCCAGGCCGAGCAGGATGGCCTGTTCCAGGCGTTGCGGCTGTTACGGGTGGAGCGGCGCAGCATCACCCGGCGCTTCGGCGAGAACCTTGCCGATACTTTCAGCCTCAAGAGTGTCACTACGCCGGAACGCGAACCCGATTCCCGCAGCGGGCTGTCCCTGGTGCAGAACGACGAGCTGGAACAGCTGGTCGCTGTCGACACCATGGTGAACAACGCCGGCCGCGATTACTCCTCACTGATTTCCGAGCTGTGCCTGCGCCTCGATACGCTGTACCGGGACAAGGTTTACGAGAAGAACCTGCCCATCGGCCCGGCAGCCCTGTGTGATGCCTTTGTCGCTGCCATCTGGCCACTGGATATCCATATCCGTGCCCGCCTTACCCTGCTCAAGAAATTCGAACTGGAAGTGATGCAGCGGCTTGGCCCCCTGTACGAGAGCTGTAATAGCCTGCTGGTGGAGCAGGGCGTACTGCCGGACCTGCAGCAGCAACGAAGGGTAAAGAAAGAGTCGGCGCCGACGCCACAACCCCGTACCGGTGGGCCTGCTTCCGGGGCTGGCAATATGGCAGCCGGCGGGGGGATGGTCTCCGCCAGCGCCATGGGGCTGCAGCCGGGACTGGTACCTGCCGGCACTGGTCTCGCGCCAATGCCGGTGCCCGACCTGCTTACTCATTTGGGCGTCCTGCAGGAACAGGTGCCGGGCCAGGCCGGGGCAGAGCTCAAGCCGCTGGACGTGGCGGCATTGCTACAGCAACGATTACAGGACGCCGACCAGGCCGCCTCGCTGGCCAAGGCTGACACCGACGTTATCAAGCTGATGGAGATGCTGTTCTCGTTTATTGTCGAGGATCGCAATCTGGCTGCGCCGGTAAAATCCCTGCTGGGACGCCTGCAGTTACCGTTGCTCAAAGTCGCCATTGCCGACCGTACGTTCTTCAGTAAAGCCGGGCACCCGGCACGCAAGCTGCTGAATGAACTTGCCGATGCCGCCACCGGTTGGCATCCATCCTCCGACGTGGGGCAAGACCCGCTGTACCGGGAGATGCGTTCTGTGGTGGAGCGGGTGATCGCCGAGTTCGATCGGGATATTGGCCTGTTCGAGACATTGCTGGACCAGTTCCGCAGTTTTGTCCGCAACCAGCGCAAGCGAGCGCAGGTGCTGGAAAAACGTATCGTTGACGAGGCTGGCGGCCGTGCCCGGGCAGAGGCCGCCAGGGCGCGGGTGGAGGCGGTGATGGAAGCCCTCACCGCCGACCGCGAACTACCACCGGTGGTGGGGGAGTGGCTGGATAAGGTATGGCGCCGCGCATTGTTTCTCACCTGCGTAAATTCGGGACCTGACAGCGAGGCCTGGAGTAACGAAGTGCGCGCCGTCCGCGACCTGGTGTGGAGTGTGCAGGTGCCGATGCCTGCGTATGCCCGGCAGTTACAGGCATTACTGCCCTCACTGCAGGTCCGCCTGCGCGACAGCGTGCAGGCGGTGTCCCTCAACCCGTTTGAGGCGCGGCGACTGTTCGCGGACCTGAAGGAGGTCTACCGACAGAAGTTTGATGTTGCGCGGGCAGCGGTAGAGCAGCGGGAGGATACGGCCGGGCCCGGCGAGTCCCCGGGCAGTGCGGGCAGCGAAGTCAGGGATTCCCGGGAGGAAAGTGGTGGTGATGTCCTGCCCCAGGTCGAGGAACTCGAGCAGGCTGCCGCGGCTGTCGATCCGGTAGCGGAGCAGGTCGGCGAAGAGATGGCCCCGCTGCCCGAAGACGACGCCCACTGGAAGCAGACCTTCCGCCTGTCCCAGGGCAGCTGGTTTGAATTGCAGCGCGGTGAAAGTGAACAGTTTCGCTGTCGGTTGGCCGCAGTGATCCGCGATATCGACCAGTTTATTTTCGTCAACCGCAACGGTGCCAAAGTCGCCGAGTTCACGCGCCTGGAGCTGGCCTATGCACTGCGACGCAGCCAGTTGATGCCCATGGACGACGGTATGTTATTTGAGCGCGCGCTGCAGTCAGTGATTGGCAGTACCCGGCGCAAGCGTGACGACCAGGGTTGATGTTGAAGGCCCATTGGCCAGGCCAGGCATCCGCGGGGGCTGCTACCTCCCCGGTAGCGGGGTGACTCCCTGTACCCAATCCCGCAGTCAGCTCCGGTAGCCTGGCCCGCCCGGGCGGCGGCGGACCGATACCCTTTTACCCCCTGATTCCCCCTGTCTAATCGGTACTAACGTACTAAGTTGGCGTTTCAGTTGATTGTCAAAACTGACTTTAATTCTATACCTAGAAAAAAATCGACTAACTTGGCGTAAAAGTGTGCCCCGGGACCTTGCCAACAAGACGCCAGTGGCGGATATTTCAAAAGCGCACCAATAGCCATAAAAAGTGTGAGGTTCGTCAGGTTTTGACCGTGCAATTTTCGCACAAACGTCATGCGATAACCTACGGCCAAGCGAATTTCACCGGTGCGAAATAACCAGAATGAACAAAATGTAGACAAGCCGGCATTCCCCCGAATCGCCGATAAAACGGAATTTGCCTGAGTCAGGACGACGATTTGAGGCTTATATGAGCACTGATGAATTTCCCCGCGTAGTCAGCTTTTCCCGCGGCCGCCCAGGCCCCAGCAATACCCGCCCGGTCACGCTTCCCCGTGAGGTGAGCGCTGTACGGGACACCGCCGTAAGCTGGTTATTCGCGCGTATGAAAGAAGTTTTCGCGGCGGTTGACGACAGCCTGTTCGAAACGGCGGAAAAGGTGAACCGCCAGGATGAGCAGGATGGTATTTTCCAGGCCCTGCGTAGCCTGAGGCTCGAACGGCATCGCCTGATCGACCGCTTTGTCAACCTGGTGGGGCAGGGCTTCGCCGAGATCCCCGAGGCCGGGGCCGATGACAGTACGCTGGAGGAGGCGGAAGAGCCGGCTGAGCCCGGGCTGGCGCTGGTGGAAGATGAAGACCTGGAGCAGCAGGTGGCCCTCAAGGGCATTATCGCAGCGGCGCGGCGGGATTTCGCCAGTCCCATTGCGGAAATGTCGCTGCGGCTGGATACCCTGCTGCCGGTGAAAGTCTACGACGGCAATATGCCGCTGGCCCCTGTGGCCATCTGTCGCGCCCTGCGCAAGACCCTGAAGCCCCTGGATATCCACCTGCGGGCGCGCCTGATCGTCCTGAAAAAGTTCGAGAAGCTGCTTGCCGTGCGACTGGGTGAGCTTTACGGGAAATGTAACCAGGTACTGGTCGAGAAAGGTGTGCTGCCGGACCTGAAAGACCCCTTGTTGATGCGGCGCGCGCAGTCCCGCGGCTCGCGGACTCCGGTGGCGCCGCCGGGCAGCCGGAGCACACCGGCCCAGCCTTCAGCAGGCCCGGTTCCCGATGGGCAGGGGGATGTCGCCGGGGCGCAATCACCGGGCTTCCCGGGTTACCAATCCAATTCTCCAGGGGGTGTCCCCGCCGCCGGCGGCCATGCATCCGGAGCGCATGGGACTGGTGCTGCCCCTGTCGGTGGCGGCCATGCTCCCGGAGCCCAGGGGGCTGGCGGCTACGGCCTGGTCCCTGCCGCCCCCGGTGTAGCCTCGCTGGCCACCCCGGACCTGTTGCAGCATCTCGGTGAGCTGCAGGTAACTGTACCGATGGAAGCCTCTTCCCTCGGCACAGTGCTCAACGTCAATACGCTGCTGGAACAGCGGCTGGTGCAGGCGCAGCAGAAAGCCTCGCTGGAGGAACTGGACACTGAAGTCATCCGCATGGTGGACATGCTGTTCTCCTTCATGCTGGAAGACCGCAACCTCGCGGAGCCGATCAAGGTCCAGCTGATCCGCCTGCAGCTGCCCCTGCTCAAGCTGGCTGTGGCCGACAAGACTTTTTTCAGCAAGGGCGGGCACCCGGCGCGCCGGCTGTTCAACGCACTGGCCGATGCGGCGATCGGCTGGCAGGCGCGGGATAATTACCGCGAGGACCGCTTCTATCGCGAGGTCTGCCAGATTGTCGAGCGGGTCCTGCAGGAGTTCGAGAATGACGAGGGCGTATTCCAGGAATTGCTCCAGGATTTCGATACCTTTGTTTCCCGCGAGCGCGTGCGCGCGCGGATCATGGAAAAGCGCACGCTCGACGAAGTGCAGGGCAAGGCCCGCATCGAGGCGGCCAAGGCGCGTGTCGCCGCAGTATTCGACGCGCTGACCGCTGAGCGCCAGCTGCCCAGGATTGTCCATATCTGGCTCAACCGGGTTTGGAATAATGTGTTGTTCCGCGCCTGCCTGAAAGAGGGGACTGACAGCGAGAGCTGGCGCCGCAGTGTTCTGACGGCCCGCGACCTGGTCTGGAGCGCCGTCGCCCCGATGCCGGAAAGCAGTTTCAAGATGCAGCAATTGCTGCCCGGGCTACGGCAGAGGTTGAAGGACGGGGCGGAATCCCTGTCCATTAACCGGACCGAGCTCGAGCGTCTCCTGGGTGGGCTGGATACATTCTACCGAGAGCGCCAGAGCCTGGCCGACCGGGTCGAGTCCGAGCGGGAGCGTCGTACCCGCGAACGCCTGGTGCAAGAGCTGCTGCGCGAGGCCGACAGCGTAATGAAAATCCCGGCGGTGCAGCCGGGGGCGGAAGAGGCTCCCTTGCCCGACCGTGAGCCGGACTCGCACCCTGGGGCTGAAGCCGCTGCCAGTGCGGACAATGTTGAGCTGGAGGACAGCGAGACGGACCTGCCGGCCCCGGAAGAGCTGGATCGCCTGTCGCGCGAGGCGGTGGTTCCCCCGCAACAGGAGCTGCCTGCCATCGCCAACACCGATGAGCACTGGCGCCAGACCTACCACCTGAAGGGCAGCTGGTTCATGCTGCAGCCTGGGGACAGCCACCCAACCCGCTGCCGCCTGGCGGCGATCATCCGCGACCTGGACCAGTTTATGTTTGTAAACCGCAGCGGCGTGAAGGTGGCGGTGTACTCGCGCCTGGAGCTGGCCCATGCGCTGCGCAGCGGTAACCTCAAGCCCCTTGAGGATGGGCCGTTGTTCGAGCGGGCCCTGCGTTATGTGATGGGCAATATTGGCGAGACAAAGATTGCGGTCGAGGTGGATGAGCCTGCCGCGGAGCCGGTGAGTTAAAAGGGATCCGCTGCCCCGCGGGCAAGCCTTGTGGCAATGCTCCCGGGGCTTCCCTAGAATGTCCTGCAACCGCGATTGGAGTGCCAGTGTTTGAAGGAGGGCAGGGCGTGGACCAACAGGTAGAATCCGGCTGGCTTAGCGGCGCCCGCCGGGTACCCAGCCCCCACTGTAACGAGCGCCCCGCCGGGGGCGACATAGACCTGCTGGTAATCCACTGCATCAGCCTCCCCCCGGGGCAGTACGGTGGCTCCTGGATCGACGACTTCTTCCAGGGTCACCTGGATACCTCGGCCCACCCCTACTTTGAAGAGATCGGCGAGCTGAAAGTCTCGGCGCACCTGCTGATCAACCGTACCGGCGAAGTAACCCAGTACGTACCATTCGACCGGCGTGCGTGGCATGCAGGACAATCCAGTTTCTGTGGCCGGGAAGGGTGCAATGACTTTTCCATTGGTATCGAGCTGGAAGGCCTGGATACGGATACCTATACCGACGCCCAGTACCACTCCCTTGCGCGTGCCACCGTGGCGATCATGCGTGCCTACCCGGGAATTACCCCGGAAACCATCACCGGCCACTCCGACATAGCTCCCGGTCGCAAGCTCGACCCGGGCCCGGGGTTTGACTGGCGGCGATACCTGGCCGAGGTGGAGACGCTGCGCCAGACAGCCGGCTGATCTCCCCCGGATTGGGCACTGGCGGGCCGGGGAGGTTTTTTCTGCTCGCCCATGGCGTTATTCTCTGACTCTGGGAGAGCTTATATTGAGAATAACGTATGGCACTGATCATCGTTTTACTGACCCTGGCCCTGGTGCAACTCTGGGGCTCCGGGAAGCCGGTTCACCATGACGGCTGGTTCGCGCGCTGGCGGCAAAACATTGCCGGCCGCAAGGCCATGCAACAGAACGCGGGCCTGCGCCTCGCAGCGACGGTATATCCGGCGGTTCTGTTGGCGGCGGTGCTGATGGTGCTGGCAGAAGTCGCCATGGGCTGGCTGGGTACGCTGGCACTCGGCGTAATCCTTCTTCTCTACTGCCTCGGCCGGGGCAACTTCAACGAAATGCTGTCCGATTACCTGCGGGCCTGGTACCGCGGCGACCTGGAGCAGGCCCGGGCGGCTGCGGCCCCCCTGATCCGTGACCTGCACGAGGAGCCAGGTGGCCCGCAGCAGTTGCATGAACAGGTTTTCCGTGGCTCCGCCTACCTGGCGTTCGAGCGACTGTTTGCCGTGCTGTTCTGGTTCCTGCTGCTGGGGATTCCCGGGGCGTTACTGTTCCGGTTGAGTGCGCTCTACGCCGACGAGACGCGGGGTACCGCTGACGAGGCCACCGCGTCACGCTGGCTGTGGCTGCTGGAGTGGCTGCCGGTCAGGGTAATGGGGTTCAGTTTTGCCATCGTGGGCAACTTCGCCGGTTGCTACCAGGCCTGGCGACAGTGCCTGACCTGCCGCGAGCGTGATACCGCGGAGGTGCTCGAAGCCTATCTGGAAGGTGCGCTCGGCGGTATCGATGCCAGCCAGTGCAGCGTTGGCGGGGAAGTGGCAGAGGCCCAGAGATTCTGTGGAGCCCAGCTCGAGGGCCTGCAGTCGCTGCTGTCGCGCTCACTGCTACTATGGGTGACAGTGCTGGCCCTGGCGGTGCTGTTCGGCTATTGATTTTGGCCTGTCAAGGCTGGAACAGGTTTTGGTGAACTGGTGCCTAGTTTAGAACTTTGTTCCTTTTTGTGCCTTGACTTGCCCCCGGGCGGACTCGGATATTGCCGCCTGAAGGCGAGCGTAATGGACACCAGTTGGCTGTGGACAAACTGCTCTGTACCGATAGAAAAACAATGACAACACTGATGAAGGGCGAGCAAATCTAGATGGAAGCTGAAACCCTTGAGCCCCGGCTGGGCTCTGACGATGGATCCGGCCAGGGCCCATCCCCCAATTCCGCTGCGCTGGTTGGGGGCCTGCGCACCTATTTCAGCAGCGGCACCACATCCAGCCTGTCCTGGCGCCGGCAGCAGCTGCGCCAGCTGCGCAAAATGCTGGTGGAGAATGAATCCCGATTCCTGCAGGCACTGCGGGAAGACCTGAACAAGGCTCCCCAGGAAGGCTTTATGACCGAGGTCTCCGCTACCTGCGGGGACATCGACCATGCACTCAAGCGCCTGAAAAACTGGGTGAAGCCGCGGCGGGTATCGACACCACTGGTAGCACAGCCGGGGCGCAGTTATGTGCAGCCCGAACCACTGGGAGTGGTGCTGATCATCGGGGCCTGGAATTATCCGCTGCAGCTGTTGCTGTCGCCGCTGGTCCCCGCGATTGCCGCCGGAAACTGCGCGGTAATCAAGCCCTCCGAAATGGCGCCGGCCACGTCAGCGCTGGTGGCAGGGTTGCTGTCACGCTACCTCGACAGCGATGCCTTCGCCTGTGTTGAGGGGGGCGTGCCGGAAACCACTGACCTGCTGGAGCAGCGCTGGGACCATATTCTCTATACCGGCGGCGGGCGCGTGGGCAAGATCGTCATGCAGGCGGCCGCCCGCCACCTGACTCCCGTCACCCTGGAACTGGGGGGCAAGAGCCCCTGTATTGTCGCCGACGACGCGGACATCACGGTTACCGCCCGGCGTATTGCCTGGGGCAAGTTCACCAATGCCGGGCAGACCTGTATCGCCCCGGACTATGTGCTCTGTACCCGCGCCACGGCGGAACGACTGGTGCCGGCTATCGAGGCGGAAGTACGCAGCATGTTTGGCGAAGACCCGCGCCAGTCCCCTGACTACGGGCGAATCGTCAATCGTCGCCATACCGAGCGGCTGGCGGCGTATGTGGCGGAGGGTAATGTTGCCTGGGGCGGCCAGGTCGATATCGCTGACCGCTATGTTGCGCCGACACTGCTGCGCGGTACCGGCATCGATGCCAAGGTGATGCAGGAAGAAATTTTCGGCCCGGTGTTACCGGTGATCGAGCTGGACGATTTCCGTGAAGCGGAGGATTTCGTCAACCGGCGCGAGAAACCGCTGGCCCTGTATGTGTTCTCCGATGACAGTGCCACTGCCGATCGCATCCTGGCGCGTTGTAGTTCCGGTAACGCGTGTGTGAATGACTGCATGATGTTTATGGCCGTGCACGAACTGCCGTTTGGCGGCGTGGGCCAGAGTGGCATGGGCGCCTATCACGGCGAGCATGGTTTCCGGACTTTCAGCCACTACAAGGCGGTAATGAAGCGCGGCTATGCCTTTGACCTGGACCTGCGCTATGCCCCGTTCACCGCCCGCAAGTTCAAGCTCTTGCGCTGGTTGCGTTGACGTTTCGATAAGGTTGCGCCGAGCGCCCGGCCGCGGCAGGGTGCGGTAAACTATTCAGAGACTTGGATTTCCCGTACCTGCTATGCCTGATGAAAATCTCGACTTGCCGGGCAGCGCTGACATTTTCAGCGCTGCCCAGGCGATTGCGGAGCGGATTCACCGCACACCCCTGATCACCAGTGCGCAGATCGATCGTATCTGTGGCGCTCATCTCTTTTTCAAATGTGAACACCTGCAGAAGACCGGTGCCTTCAAGGCCCGCGGTGCCAGTAACGCCCTGTGCCATTTGCCCGCGGGGACCAGTATGGTGGCGACCCATTCCTCCGGGAATCACGGCGCCGCGCTGGCCTGGGCAGCGGCTGCGCGCGGCCTGGCCTGTACTGTGGTGATGCCGGACACGGCGCCGCTGGCCAAGCGCGCGGCGGTTGCGGGTTACGGCGCCGAGATCGTGCTCTGCGGCCCGACCCTGCAGGACCGTGAGGCAGCGCTGCGCAAAGTGGTGGAAAGTACCGGCGCCCATGTTGTGCCGCCTTTCGACGACAGCCGCATCATCGCGGGGCAGGGCACGGTGGCACTGGAAATAATTGAGCAGAGTCGCGCCCGGGGTTTCAACCCGGATATCGTCCTCACGC
Organism: Microbulbifer sp. YPW16; assembly: GCF_021290385.1. Lineage (GTDB taxonomy): Bacteria > Pseudomonadota > Gammaproteobacteria > Pseudomonadales > Cellvibrionaceae > Microbulbifer > Microbulbifer zhoushanensis. The sequence continues at coordinate 1,050,753 of NZ_CP089928.1, read as the reverse complement.
CGGTCGGCGGTGGCGGCCTGCTGGCGGGTACCGGGCTGGCCATGGCAGCCATGGCACCGGAAGTGCTGGTGCTGGGCGCCGAGCCCGCAGGGGCGGATGATGCCCAGCGCTCATTGCGCAGCGGCACCCATGTCACTTCGCAGACTGCGGATACCATTGCCGATGGATTGCGCACGACTCTGGGGCAGCGCAACTTTGCCCTGATCCGGGAAACGGTGAAGGATATAGTTACCGTAAGCGAGCAGGGCATCGTCGATGCCATGCAGCTGCTGTGGACACGCACCAAGCAACTGGTGGAGCCGTCTGCGGCAGTGCCACTGGCAGCGGTGCTGGAACATCCTGCCCGCTTCAGGGACAAAAATGTGGTGCTGGTACTGAGTGGCGGCAATATGGACCTGGAACGCGCGGCGTCCCTATTTGCAGAGGAGGCAACAGAATCATGAAACCTGGCCAAGCTGTTTCATCGCAGCGCCGCATCCAGCCGGTGCGGACTGCTAAACTGGTGGCGTCCGCCATCCTGGCGTTGTTTGCCGCATCAGTATCCGCCGCCGAGCTGGTACTGTCTTCGGACAGCCTCGGTCCCGGTGAACGCATGCCCATGGAGCATGTGTACCATGGCTGTGGTGGGGAGAACCTCTCTCCGCAGCTGAGCTGGAGTGGTGCGCCCGAGGGAACCCGGAGTTATGCCCTGATGGTGTATGACCCGGATGCGCCCACTGGCAGTGGCTGGTGGCACTGGGTGATGTTCAATATCCCCGCTGGCACCACCAGCCTGGCGGAGGGGGCGGGTACCCCCAAGAACGGGCTGGTGCCGGAGGCAATCCAGGTGCGCAATGATTACGGCAGCCCGGGCTACGGCGGTGCCTGTCCGCCCAAGGGCGACGGCGACCACCGCTACCAGTTCCGTATCTATGCGCTGGGGGTGGAGCAGTTGCCCCTCGACCAGGATGCAACGCCCGCGCAGGTGGGTTTCCAGGTGAACGCCAACAAGCTGGCGGAGGCGGAGCTGGAAGTGGTCTGGGGGCGCTAACGGTTAGTGCCGGCACCGGATCAGTTGGTTTGCAGGAAACAGTCGACCGGGAATTAACGGATAACAAGGACAACGCAGCGGCATGCCAGAACAGACGCTTTCTTGGGGACAGGCAATGCGGGTTTACCTCAAACCCCGTGTGCTGGCGATGTTTTTCCTCGGCTTTTCTGCCGGGCTGCCGTTCCTGCTGGTATTTTCCACCCTCTCTGCCTGGCTGACCGATTACGGTGTCAGCAAGACCACCATCGGTTTCTTTGCCCTGGTGGGCCTCACTTACTCGATCAAGTTTGCCTGGGCACCGGTTATCGACCACCTCCGCCTGCCGTTCCTTACCCGCTGGATGGGCAAGCGCCGCAGCTGGATGGTGGTGTCGCAACTGGGGGTCGCGCTGGGCTTACTGGCGCTGTCCCAGATCAATCCGCAGCTGGCCCTGGTAAAGATTGCCGTGGTGTCGGTGGTCATCGCCTTCTGCGCCGCTTCCCAGGATGTGGTGATCGACGCCTACCGGATCGAGTCTGTGCGGGAAGAGCTGCAGGGGGCCATGGCGGCCAATTATGTATTCGGTTACCGGGTGGCGTTGCTTGTGGCTGGTGGCGGAGCGCTATTCCTGGCGGATATCTGGGACTGGTCTTCTTCCTACATCAGCATGGCGGGCCTGATGGGTGTGGGCATCATCACCACCCTGTTGATCGCCGAGCCGGACCATACCCGCGCGGAGAACCTGGCCGAGCCGTTCGAGCACACCTGGGTCGACCGGATCATGGGCAGTGGCACGCACGGGCCGATCAAGGAGTGGTTTGTCCGCGCGGTGGTATGTCCCTTCCTGGAGTTCTTCCAGCGCAACGGCCGCTTTGCGCTGGTGCTGCTGCTGTTTATCGGCATCTACCGTGTCAGTGACCTGGCCATGGGGGTGATGGCCAACCCCTTTTACCTGGACCTGGGGTTCTCGAAGACGGATATCGCCCAGATCGTGAAGGTATACGGCTTCTTCTTCTCCATCCTGGGGGCCTACCTGGGGGGCTTGCTGGTGGTGCACTACGGCATCCTGCGGCCGCTGATCCTGGGTGCGATACTGGTGGCTGCAACTAACCTGCTGTTCGCCAACCTGGCCCTGATCGGCCCGGAGAAAGCGTGGCTGGCGCTGGTGATCAGTGCGGATAACGTCAGCGCCGGGATATCCAACACTGTCTTTATTGCCTACCTCTCAAGCCTGGTGAACCAGGAGTACACCGCCACCCAGTATGCGCTGTTCAGTTCACTAATGACCCTGCCGGGCAAGTTTATCAGTGCCTTCTCCGGGATCGTCGTGGACACCCAGGGATATGCCGAGTTCTTTGTTTACGCGGCAATCCTGGGCATACCGGCCGTCCTGCTGGCCACTTATATCTGGTGGCGTGACTCCCGCCTGCAGTCGGTCGAGCCCTCTACCGGCGCGGGATAAAGACCCCTGGTGTCCCCTGGGCCGCGGCTCACGGACTCCAGCGGTATTTGCCCAGGTCTACCCGCCCACCAATCAATACTACCCCCTCCCGCTCCAGCCGCTCCTGCTGGCGCTGCGCAGCGGGTTCGGGCAGCGAGATCCGGCCCTGGGCATTGATGACCCGGTGCCAGGGCAGCTTGCTGCCCTGGGGCAGCCGGCGCAGGGCCTGGCCGGCAAACCGCGCCGCGCGGGGGAACCCGGCCATCTCTGCCAGGTCCCCATAAGTAATGACCCGCCCCCGGGGAATCTCCGCCAGTACACGGCAGATCCTCGATATGGCATCATAGTCATGATTTTGCGCTTTGTTCCCCACTAAAAAATTCTCCCGAAACCAACCTATCTAACAACAAGGTCTATTTGTGCTTGTAGTAATAAAACGCTTGCCCATATTTTTGCTGTTCCTGGCACCTCTGGTCGCATCAACAGCCCTGGCCGGCGTGCTGACACTGGATAATGGTGACAGGATCCACGGCCAGCTGGTCGTAGTGGAACAGGACCACGTGGTCTGGCAGTCCGAGAACTTCGGTGAAATCCGGATTGAGAAAGCCAAGGTGCTGTCTCTCGACACTGACCAGGACCTGAAGATCGCCGGGCGCGATGAACCCTGTGCCCTTGCCGGCCACCGCCGCGAACAGTGGGAGCTTTACTGTGACAGCGGCAGCGGCTGGGTCATGGATTTTCCCGCGATCAACCGCGCTGAACCTTACATCAATTACATCGGCAAGCCCTACACCCTGCATGGCAACGTCAGCGCCGGCGGTGTATTTGAGCACGGCAACCGCGAGCGCGAGGACCTGGACGTCAACATCAACCTGGACCTGCGCCACGGTGACTTTCATCACCTGCTGAATGCGCTCTACCAGAGCCAGAGCAACCAGGAGGTGGACTCACTGGAAAAGTACCAGTTGGGCTACGACCTGCGCTGGATTTTTTCCGAGAAATGGTTCGCCGCCGCCAACACGGCCGCAGAGAAGGAAGAGGCCCGCAACCTGGACCTGGGTACCACCGTCGGTCTGGGCCTGGGTTACCTGTTCTTTGATACCGAAAAAGCGGCGCTCTCCGTCCAGGGCGGTGTGAGCAGCCTGCAGGAAAACTTTATCAATACCGACCTGAGTGAATCCCAGGACGACCGCTACGCAGCGGCACGGGCGGCGATCAACTATCGCTACAAGTTCGCCCTGGGGCCGGAGATCTATTACGACCAGGAAATCCTGCAGTCAGTGAACAGCAGCGAGGACTACCAGACCAACGTCAAGCTTGGCCTGCGCACGCCCCTGATGGAAAACCTGATGATGGAGATCGCCCAGCACTGGTTGTACGACAATACACCTTCACTGGAAAGCGAAAAGGAAGACACCAAACTGACCATCGGTGTCGGCTACCAGTGGTAGGGCGGCAAATAATAATCAACCAAGAATAACGAGACAGTAGACGAGGATTACCCATGCAGATCGCAAACAGCGTTGTGGTTATTACCGGTGGCGGCCAGGGCCTGGGCCGTGCCATGGCAGAACACCTGGCAAAACAGAATGCCCGGCTGGCGCTGGTGGATGTGAACGAGGACGCCCTGCAGGCGAGTGCCGAGGCCTGCCGTGAGCTTGGTGCCGATGTGCGCACCTATGTGATCAACGTGGCCGATGAAGCCGAGGTGGACCAGGGCTTTGCCCGTATCCGCGATGACTTCGGCGGGCTGCACGTGCTGGTAAACAACGCCGGTATCATGCGCGACGGCATGCTGCTGAAGGTGAAAGACGGCAAGGTGACCGACCGCATGTCCCTGTCCCAGTGGCAGTCGGTGATCGACGTGAACCTGACCGGTGTGTTCCTGTGTGGCCGCGCCGCCGCCGGCATCATGGCCGAGAGCGGGCAGGGCGGTGTTATCGTGAATATCTCCAGCCTGTCCCGCGCGGGCAACATGGGCCAGACCAACTACTCCGCCAGCAAGGCGGGCGTGGCCACCATGACGGTTTCCTGGGGCCGCGAGCTGGCCCGCCACGGCATCCGGGTGGCCGGTATTGCGCCGGGCTTTATCAATACCGATATGGTTGCGCAGATGCGCCCCGAAATTCTCGAGGGCCTGGTCAAGCAGGTGCCCCTGCGCCGCCTCGGCGAGCAGGAGGAGATCGCCTCCACTGTGGCCTTCATCCTCGAGAACGACTACATCACCGGGCGTGTACTGGAAATCGACGGCGGTGCACGCCTGTAACTGCCACAGGCACGATCCCTGAAACCGGGGAGCGACGACACCCGTAGGGGCGGACCTTGTGTCCGCCCTTTCTCGTTGCCCGTCAGGCCGGGCGATCACAAGGATCGCCCCTACAGTAGAGCAGGGTGCGGCAGGACCCGTAGGGGCGGATCTTGTATCCGCCCTTTTCGTTGCCCGCGAGGCCCTCAGGAGACCCTGTCGACGCCCCCTTCCACCCTGTCAGAGAACATCCACTGCCACAGCTGGATATGCCGCGCGCGGAAGGCGCCGGCGCAGGACAGCAGGTAGTAGCGCCACATACGGTAGAAACGCTGGCCGTAGCGATCGGCAAACTGGTCCCAGTGCTGCTCGAAGTTGGTGTGCCAGGCCATCAGGGTGTGGTCGTAGTCACTGCCGAAGTTGTGCAGGTCCTCGGTCACCAGCAGCCGGTCTGCCGCATCGCCGATCTGGCCCGCCGAAGGCAGCTCGCCGTTGGGGAAGATATAGCGCTCGATCCAGGGGTCGGTGGCGGAGTGCCGCTGGTTCTTGCCGATGGTGTGCAACAGCAGCAGGCCGTCCGGCTTCAGGCAGCGTTTTGCCACCTTCATGAAGGTGCGGTGGTTGCGGTGGCCCACGTGCTCGAACATCCCCACACTGGCGATGCGGTCGAACTTCAGGTCCAGGCTGCGGTAATCCTGCAGGTGAACGCTGATGGGCAGGTCGGGGTATTGCTGGTGGATCCAGGCCTGCTGCTCCCGCGACACAGTGACCCCCACACACTCCACACCGTAATGCTGGGCGGCGTAGCTGACCAGGCTGCCCCAGCCACAACCGATATCCAGCAGGCGCATGCCCGGTTCCAGCCCCAGTTTGCGGCAGATCAGGTCCAGCTTGGCCTCCTGGGCCTGTTCCAGGGTCTCCGCACCGGCACGCCAGTAACCACAGCTGTAGACCATGCGCGGATCCAGCATCGCCTGGTAGAAGTCGTTGCCCAGGTCGTAGTGCCGTTCGCCCACCTCGAACGCGCGATGGCGGCTCTGCAGGTTGACCACGTAGCTGCGCAGCAGCCGCAGGGCGTTGCGCCAGGGGCGCACCAGGCGGGTGAGGTCGGCGCGCAGGATCCGGCAGAAGAACTGGTCCAGTGCCTGGACGTCCCAGTCCCCCAGCATATAGGTCTCCCCCAGCCCCAGGCTGCCGCGGGCGAGGATCTCGTCCAGCGCCTCCTCCCGATGCAGCTGCAGGTCCCAGGGGCGGTCGCCGTTGATGCGCACCCCGGCCCCTGCCAGGGCCTCATCCAGTAGGTGACGTCTGCGTGCCAGCACCGGCGCCTCCACAATATCCTGTTGGTTGCTCCCCATCAGTGCCTCCTTGCTGTTGTTATTCGATTATCGGTCCCCCGGGACCCGCAGGCCTTGAGAAATCACGCGACAGGCCGCATTTAAACGGTTGGGTATGCGATACCCTGACTCTATCGAAAATAGCAGTTTCGCCGAATCCCTCAAGCGAACTGCCCGGAGGAGCCCTATGCGCCCGCTGTTATTGCTGTTTATTGTCGTCCCAATCATCGAGATGTGGCTGTTGATCACCGTAGGCCAGCAGATCGGCGCACTGCCGACCATCGGCCTGGTGCTGCTCACCGCGGTGGTGGGACTGGCCATGCTGCGCCGCCAGGGCCTTTCCACCGTCATGCGCGCCCAGCAGAAGATGCAGGCCGGCGAACTGCCCGCCCGGGAAATGGCCGAGGGGATCTTCCTGGCGGTGGGGGGCGCCCTGCTGCTGACTCCCGGCTTCTTCACCGATGCGCTGGGCTTTGCCTGCCTGGTGCCGGGCCTGCGCCAGCTGTTACTGGGCCGCTTCCTCAACCGGGTGATCGTGGTGCGCTCCTACGGGCCCCGGGGCCCGGGCGCAGGACCCTACCGACGGCCGGGGGATGACGACATCATCGAGGGGGACTATTCCCGGGATGACGCGGGAAACGGATCTCGCGAGAAGCCCGGGACTCGTGATCGCGATCGCCTTGAATAAAAAATGAGCAGTCCGGTCTCCCGCTACCGAGGCCGGCCCTCGCGAGTTTCCCTGCCGACACTTGTCGGCAATTTTTTTACCCCAGACTGTTGAAATCTCCCTTGCCGCCCATAGATAGGGAGCACCCTGAGAATTTGTCCCGATCCTGGCGACAGGAGCGGGCACCCGGGGCCGGAGGTCGAGCGGACCAAGGGTCCCCGGTCTGGAAACCCTAAAAACGACTCAATGGAGAGCCTATCCATGAAAATTCGTCCTTTACACGACCGCGTCGTAGTACGCCGTAAGGAAGAAGAAGAAAAGACTGCCGGTGGCATCGTGCTGCCGGGCGCTGCCAAAGAAAAGCCGAACCAGGGCGAAGTGGTCGCCGTGGGCGAAGGCAAGCTGCTGGACAACGGTGACGTGCGCGCACTGTCTGTGAAAGTAGGCGACGTTGTGGTATTCGGCCGCTATGCCGACAGCAACACCCTCAAGGTGGACGGCGAAGAGCTGATCATCATGAGCGAGGGCGACATCTACGGCGTGCTGGAAGGCTAAGCCCAGCGCACTCGATACGCACACAAAGAATTTGAGGAAAAAGAATCATGGCAGCAAAAGACGTTAAATTCGGTGACGACGCCCGCCAGAAGATGCTGGCCGGTGTAAACATCCTGGCAGACGCCGTTAAAACCACCCTGGGCCCGAAAGGCCGCAACGTGGTGCTGGACAAGTCCTTCGGCGCCCCGACCGTAACCAAAGACGGTGTATCCGTAGCCAAGGAAATCGAGCTGAAAGACAAGTTCGAGAACATGGGCGCCCAGATGGTGAAGGAAGTGGCTTCCAAGGCCTCCGACACCGCCGGTGACGGCACCACCACTGCCACCGTACTGGCCCAGGCCATCGTAACCGAGGGCCTCAAGTCCGTGGCCGCCGGTTTCAACCCGATGGACCTGAAGCGCGGTATCGACAAGGCAGTAATCGCCGCCGTTGACCACATCGCCGGCCTGGCAACCCCGTGCGAAGACAGCAAGTCCATCGCCCAGGTAGGCACCATCTCTGCCAACAGCGACGCCAGCGTCGGCACCATCATCGCCGAGGCCATGGAGAAGGTAGGTAAAGAGGGTGTAATCACCGTCGAGGAAGGTTCCGGCCTGGAGAACGAGCTGGACGTGGTTGAAGGCATGCAGTTCGACCGCGGCTACCTGTCCCCGTACTTCATCACCAACCAGGAGAACATGACCGCCGAGCTGGACGACCCGTTCATCCTGCTGGTAGACAAGAAGATCTCCAACATCCGCGACCTGCTGCCGCTGCTGGAGCAGGTAGCCAAGGCTTCCAAGCCGCTGCTGATCGTTGCCGAGGACGTGGAAGGCGAAGCGCTGGCCACCCTGGTTGTGAACAGCATGCGCGGTATCGTGAAAGTTGCCGCCGTCAAGGCACCGGGCTTCGGTGACCGCCGCAAGGCCATGCTGCAGGACATCGCCATCCTCACCGGTGGTACCGTGATTTCCGAAGAAGTTGGCCTGGAACTGGAAGCCACTACCCTGGAGCACCTGGGTACCGCCAAGCGCGTGACCCTGTCCAAGGAAAACACCGTGATCGTTGACGGTGCCGGCTCCAACGCTGACATCGAAGCGCGCGTCAAGCAGATCCGCGCCCAGATCGAAGAGTCTTCCTCCGACTACGACAAGGAGAAGCTGCAGGAGCGCGTAGCCAAGCTGGCTGGCGGTGTTGCGGTAATCCGCGTCGGTGCTGCCACCGAAGTGGAGATGAAAGAGAAGAAGGCACGCGTTGAAGACGCCCTGCACGCTACCCGCGCAGCAGTGGAAGAGGGTGTGGTACCCGGCGGTGGTACTGCCCTGGTGCGCGCCGTTCAGGCCATCTCCGTGACCGGTGACAACGAAGACCAGAACCACGGCATCGCCGCCGCGCTGCGCGCCATGGAAATGCCGCTGCGCCAGATCGTCGAAAACGCTGGTGACGAGTCTTCTGTAGTCGTCGACAAGATCAAGCAGGGTGAAGGTAACTACGGTTACAACGCTGCTACCGGCGAGTACGGTGACATGCTGGACATGGGTATCCTGGACCCGGCCAAGGTAACCCGCTCTGCACTGCAGGCGGCTGCCTCTATCGCCGGCCTGATGATCACCACCGAGGCCATGATCGCCGAGATCCCGGAAGAGAAGCCGGCTGCCCCGGACATGGGCGGCATGGGTGGCATGGGTGGTATGGGCGGCATGATGTAAGCCAGCCTTTCCGGCCAAACCCCAAGAAGAGCCCCGCATTTGCGGGGCTTTTTTATTGGCGTCATCCCCCCTGTATCTCCCCCTTATCCATTCCGACACCGTCCCCAGTCACCAGCACCCGGTGAGCCCGCCCGATAGAAAGCCATGTCATTCCGGCAATCGACAGCCGGCCTCGTGGCTGTTGAATAAGATTCGTTCGAGCAAAGGTGCCACGCTCACTCCGATAGTGATGCCCTGAAAGCTGCCTCAACGCCCATTACTGTCTCCGCCTGCTTATACACGGTTGTTTTTTGCACGGGAGCGGTATTAAGTAGCTGCTGATACGAGACCCGGATGCGCCAGGATTACGAGACGCGTCGCCTATCTGCGCAAAAAGCGCTCTAACTCGTTGACTTGAAAGGAGTGGCCCGTAAGATCAATTGACAGGGATGCAGGCTAGTTCAAGCGACGCGTCGTGCTATTCCGTAGCTTTCTATTGCCGAGGAGGCTGTAACCCTTTGATATTAAGGGTGATTCTATAAATTTTCGGCGTCTCGGCTCTGTAGATACACGACGTCTGGATATAAAGACGCGTCCTTTGAATAAACTGTTATGTGTCAGTATGAATTTAAGTCCTCTAGAGCAAAAAATATTCGATCTGTTGATTCAAGAAGATCCTGAAAAAGAAATCCTTAAAAGCCAGATTTCTCAAGTAGAGATTCTAGAGCGTAGTTATAGCGGCGTAGGAGTATTCACAAAATTTAAGGTGAGCGAGTCCGCAGAAAAATTAGGTAAAGAGAGAGTAAAGCTCGAAGATTTTCCAGGGGCTTACCTTACACATCCTGCTTTAGAGGCAGGCGCAGGTGTCATACTATGGTTAAATTCTGGCTTCCTGGATACCTTAGAGTGTTTTACATATGGTGGTGACTGGCCAGCTAATGAGCAGTTATTCACAGTCCACACATAACAAGCAGCGGCAGAGCGACAGCCAACGCTACGCACCTTTTGTGTTACTCGCTGGCGCTCAAACATTAACACAAAATGCGCTCCGCGCTGGCTGCGCCTGCGCTGGGCGTTATGGCCATTACATGAAACAAAAAATTTTTGTACTTCTAGCTGTCATTAGTTTCAGTTCAGCGGCGACTGAACTTGAAGTTTCTACTGCGAATATCTCTTGTATTGGTCATAATCAAAACGGATTTTACGAATACCGTGTTGGCTTAGTTCTAAAAAATACTTCGGACAAAGAAATTACATTGATTTCAAAGTCACAAGGGGGGTCAAAGCATTATGATGATCCAGCTGTACCTACAGTACTGATTGGCAACGTCAATGAGCTTAAGATCGACGGCGTTTTAATTGTGCCAGATAGTGCGGAACTTGGATTAGTAACCATCCAACCTACAGAGGGTGCCCAAGTGTATGAAATATATAAATCAAGATCGCCTCTGGGTCAAAAGGCTAAAGTGGGTTATCACGCTACATCCGCGTATGGTGGTAGATTTAATAACTGGCAGGGTGTAGTAACTTCAGATGCGGAAGATATTGCAAACTATGCGGCGTGCCAGCCATAACAAGGTGCTGCAGCTGACGTCATACTTATGCGCTTTTCGCGCGGTCGCTATGCTCCTATTTTTGCGCAAAAAGCGCATAAAGTAAGCCGCTACTGAGCACGGCGTTAGGTGTCTATAGCTCATGAGGCGAGTAAGTTTTTCATTCTTACTAGGTCTTACCCTAGCTTTGCTATTCGCAGCAATAAGCTTTGTCACGGATGGGGCTGGAGGGATTTGGCACAATGTCAGAGATATTTTTATTGGTCCACCGTTATGGTTGCTTCAAAGTGGCTTTCCGGCGTTATCGCCAGAATTAGCGATTAGCCCTGGTAGCTCTTACAGTGGTGCATCGTTTTTTCTGGCATTCTTCTTAGTTTTCTGGTGGTTGGTATGTGCGGCAGCCCTATTTGCACTCCGCCGTCGACCACCTAACAAGCGACTGTGATGTCAAGCAGCCTGCTTGACATCGCACTCTCCCCAGTAAGTCCCATCCCTCACCATCGCATTTAGCACTACAATCATCTTCCGCATGCTCGCCGTCAGCGCGACTTTCCGGTGCTTGCCCTCACTGACCAGGCGACTGTAAAAATCACGGATCATCGAATTGTGGATCGTCGCTGAAAGCGTCGCCATGTACAGGATTGTCCTGACCTGTGCCCGCCCTCCCTTAATTCTTCGCTTGCCTCTCAGCATGCCGCTATCGCGATTGAAGGGCGCCACACCAACCAGGGCAGCAATCTCCTTCGGGTTGAGGCTTCCCAGCTCGGGCAGCTCCGCGATCAGAGTGGTGGCCAGCAGCTTGCCGACGCCTGGTACAGTTTCGAGCTGTTCCCGTTTGGCGCGCCAGAGCTCCTCACTCTTTACCGCCTTATCCAGCTTCTGATCCACGCGCTCGATTTCCTTATCCAGGAACTTGATGTGGCGGCGATAGTCAGCCTGGAATGCTTTGGGCATGATTTTAGCCCGGTTAAGCTCCATGGTGCGCATGGTCATAACCTGACGGCGCCGTGCCAGTAAGTCTTTGATCTGCCGTTGAATTTTCGACTCGGGCGGCAATACCTCTGGTTGCATCACAGCCCCGAAAGCGGCAATCAGCTTGGCATCGACCTTGTCGGTCTTGGCGAGCTGCCCTGCGGCGCCCGCATACCGGCGCACGTTCCGCGGGTTCACGATAACCACCGGTAGCCCCGCCTCCACCAGCAGCTCATACAGCAACCTCTCATAGCGACCGGTGGCCTCCATGACCACTCTCTCAACGTTGAAGCGGCGAATCGCCTTAATCCATTTACCGATATCAGATCGGGTGTTCTCAATCTGCCAATACCGATCACGCTCGTGGATGTAGATATCCAGGAATGTCTTACCGACATCCACGCCAACATTTACCCCTGCTGTAGCCTTCTTGTTCATTGTGAGATCTTCCCATCCTTGCTACATTCGGGCTCGTGAGGCCCATTCGACTGTTCGGGTTGTACATAGGGTCGGCGTGACGCTACATGCTTGTTAACGGGCTAGGCATCGCCTGCACCTGCGCTGCATCGAGCTGTCACGCCGGTAACTTGTTCGTGGCAAGTTACGGGCCTCACCTTACCGAATTTTTGGGGGATTTCACCATACAAGGCGCTGTTGTCGCCGCTATCGCGGCTGGGACGGCTTACGCTGCGCTCCAGCCGCCCCAAAGCTTGGCGTTAGGCGAAAAATGGATCTATCTGAGTACTTCGTGACAGATGATGGCTCGCTTCCGGAGGTGCAAGTTAGCTTTTCGGTACCATCGCTTGTTCCAGTAGCCTTCAAGCATCTTTACGACAGAGGTGCTAGAAATGTCACAGCCAACGGGGGGGATCTCTGGATCAAGACCTCGAAAATCGAGAAGCCATTTCTCGGCCATGAGGACGCCGCGCTTGTAGCGTCTGGTGACGCAGAGGCATTCCATGTTGTCCTTGCTGGCATAGCTGGTTCTTCCACTCCAATACCGGATCTTGGAGTATTTGTTTATAAAGATGGCCTCGACTTCGACTATCGGATGGGGGCTGCATGGGGCAAAAGCGAGATCCAGTCGTTTCTCACCCTCCTAGGCCAACTTTGTGAACTCGGAGGACAAGTTTCTGTTCCATGGTGGGGTGCCGATGGAGAGCAGGATTTCCTTGATGCGCTGAGCCGCGCCTAACCAGGTGTTGCAGTTTATTCCGGGCCTACGGCCCTCCATCGGACGCCCTTGTCAGGGCGCCGCTGAACAAAAGCGTTAGGCGTACATAAAAGGAGAGATCAGTGCCAATTTCAGATGTAGTATTCCTCGAAGGAAATGACCCTGAGGACGTTGTGAATAGTGACGATCCGTATTCGTACGGCAAGTGGTTTAACGCAAAAAATGTCGACATGATCCCGCTATCTCAACTTGGTGAACTTCTAGGTGTCTCTTCGTATAAGGAGTTAATGAAGGGGTTCCAGCCCGTTCATCCGCCGGAAGGGGGTGCCTTCATTTTGTCATTCCCTCAAGCGCTCCAGGATAAGATTAAGAGCCTGAATGACGACGAAATATCTGGGGTAATTGGCAGGTGGTCAAAAATTGAAGAATTTCATGGTGCTCCTGAGGAGCCACTTAGACAGTATTTAGCAGGTTTGCGCGATTTTCTAAATGAAAACTCAGGTTACGCAAATCTTTTCCTATCAATCTAGGTGTCAGCGCCTAACAAGCGACTGTGATGTCAAGCAGCCTGTTTGACATCGCGCCCTCCCCAGTAAGTCCCGTCCCTCACCATCGCATTTAGCACTACAATCATCTTCCGCATGCTCGCCGTCAGTGCGACTTTCCGGTGCTTGCCCTCGCTCACCAGGCGGCTGTAAAAGGCCCTGATCATCGGATTGTGGATCGTCGCTGAAAGCGTCGCCATGTACAGGATTGTCCTGACCTGTGCCCGTCCTCCCTTGATGCGTCGCTTGCCTCTCAACATCCCGCTATCGCGATTGAAGGGCGCCACACCAACCAGGGCAGCAATCTCCTTCGGGTTGAGGCTTCCCAGCTCGGGCAGCTCCGCGATCAGAGTGGTGGACAGCAGCTTGCCGAAGCCTGGTACCGTTTCGAGCTGTTCCCGTTTGGTGCGCCAGAGCTCCTCACTCTTCACCGCCTTATCCAGCTTCTGATCCACACGCTCGATTTCCTTGTCCAGGAACTTGATGTGGCGGCGATAGTCAGCCTGGAACGCTTTGGGCATGATTTTAGCCCGGTTAAGCTCCATGGTGCGCATGGTCATAATCTGGCGGCGTCGTGCTAATAAGTCTTTGATCTGCCGTTGAATTTTCGACTCGGGCGGCAATACCTCTGGTTGCATCACAGCCCCGAAAGCGGCAATCAGCTTGGCATCGACCTTGTCGGTCTTGGCGAGCTGCCCTGCGGCGCCCGCATACCGGCGCACGTTCCGCGGGTTCACGATAACCACCGGTAGCCCCGCCTCCACCAGCAGCTCATACAGCAACCTCTCATAGCGACCGGTGGCCTCCATGACCACTCTCTCAACGTTGAAGCGGCGAATCGCCTTAATCCATTTACCGATATCAGATCGGGTGTTCTCAATCTGCCAATACCGATCACGCTCGTGGATGTAGATATCCAGGAATGTCTTACCGACATCCACGCCAACATTTACCCCTGCTGTAGCCTTCTTGTTCATTGTGAGATCTTCCCATCCTTGCTACATTCGGGCTCGTGAGGCCCATTCGACTGTTCGGGTTGTACATAGGGTCGGCGTGACGCTACATGCTTGTTAACGGGCTAGGCATCGCCTGCACCTGCGCTGCATCGAGCTGTCACGCCGGTAACTTGTTCGTGGCAAGTTACGGGCCTCACCTTACCGAATTTTTGGGGGATTTCACCATACAAGCAGCGGCAGAGCGACAGCCAACGCTACGCACTTTTTGTGTTACTCGCTGCGCTCCATTTTCACACAAAACGCTCTCCGCAGTATGTGCCGGTGAGCAAGGCGTTATAGGGAAGACTTACCCACGTTTAGTAGACACCCTGTATAGTTAGGTTTCGGCCTAACACGGAGGTGTACCATGGGTAAGAAGAGAGCTCAGGCGTATACGGAAGAGTTTCGCAGAGAGGCAGTAAAGCGGGCGGAGAAGCCCGGGGCGACCACGGCTTCAGTGGCGAGGGAGCTCGGTGTCAGCGCCCAGCAGATTTATAACTGGCGAAGGCAGTTCAATCGGCTGTCAGAGAAGCAATTCAATAGCCTGGATGGCGTAGATTATTCGAAGCAAGAGAGCGCCGAGGTGCGCCGCCTTAGGAAGGAGCTGCATGAAGCGCGCCAGGAGGTCGAGTTTCTAAAAAAGGCAGCTGCGTACTTTGCGAACCACCAAGAGTAAAGTACGCACTGATACGCGAGCATGCAGGGTTGTACCCGATCCGCTTGATGTGTCGGTGCCTGGAGGTGTCAGCGTCCGGTTATTACCGGTGGCTAGGTAGAGGTGAAAGTCCACGGGCGATCCGGAGGAAGCGCGTTACAGAAAATGGCATAGATACCTTTGAGACCTTCAAGGCTCGCTATGGGGCTCCCAGGATTGCCCGAGAGCTCTTGGATGCAGGGGTCCCTTGCTCAACCAACTATATCGCTGGAATTATGCATAAAGAGCATATCCGTGCGAGGAATGGAAAAGGTTTTCGTTATAGCAGGCCCGTCGAAGGTAGAGTCAACGTTGCTACCAACCTGCTGAAGCGATGCTTTCAGCTAAATCGGCCTAACCGTCGCTGGACCAGCGACACTACCCACATCTGGGTTAGAGATAGATGGTTGTATCTCGCCGTGGTGATGGACCTGTATTCGCGTCGCATCGTCGGGTGGCGCTGGATACCCAGATGACCGAAGAGCTTACGCAGCGGGCATTGAAGATGGCCCTGCAGCATAGGGAGTCAAAGCCAGGCTTGATCGTGCATTCAGACCGGGGCGTTAAGTATCGAGCCCAGGGGTATCAGGACCTGCTAATGGCGAATGGCTGCAGATCCAGTATGAGCCGCCAGGCCAATTGCGGGGACAACGCCGCAATGGAGTCCTTCTTCAGCCGCCTGAAGCTAGAGCTGGTATACGCGGGGCATTTTAAGAGTGTCAACCAGGCGAAGGCTGAAGTGTTCGAATACATCGAAGTTTTTTACAACAGGGTACGTAGACACTCTACACTGGGATACATAAGTCCAGCTGAATATGAGCGCAAATGCGCATAGTTATAGTGTCTACTTTTTGTGGGTAAGGCCACCTTTTTTGACTCAGAGGAATAAATGAAGAAGCTACTTGTACTATTTTTTTTGTGCTCTCAAGCAATCGCATCTGAACCAGGTATCTCACTTGAAAAAATCGATAATAAAGTAGACTTGGGCGAGTATCTGACAATGATTGTAGATACCGTAAAAGACAGCAAGAACCGGATTCGCTTCTTTAAGGCTGAGGAGCTCTACGAATACCACTGTTATGAAGATTGCGGGTATATCTTTCTGACCTCTGCAACCGGCCCGGACCTACCGTATGAGTTCTTCCCGTATCGAGTGATTGGGGCCAAGGATATTAAGATATTGCCTTATCACGGCAATGAAACATGGCGTGACTACGGTTTTGAATGTGGTTGGAGGCAAAGCCAGTATACTGAACTGGAAATTAAAGACTATACGAATAAAAAAAGGAACTTTGCTCTTGTTGAACTGAGCATTCCCGCCAGCGACGAGGGTGAGCTCAATTATAATTCTGTGAAGTTACAGTTGATGGAAAAGCGCTCTGAGAAGCTGCCTTATAGCGCGATACCGCCGGGTTGTGCTACCGATCTGGTAGGCTAACAACAACTAGCTGCAGCTGATGCCTTGCTTTGTGCGATTTTTGTGCGGCGGCTGCGCACCCATTTTCGTGTAAACTGCGCATAGGGAAGATCGCCCTCTGCGGGCAGCATTATGTGAAATCTAGATGAGCTATTTAGTAAGAGTAATAACTG
Organism: Microbulbifer sp. YPW16; assembly: GCF_021290385.1. Taxonomy (GTDB): domain Bacteria; phylum Pseudomonadota; class Gammaproteobacteria; order Pseudomonadales; family Cellvibrionaceae; genus Microbulbifer; species Microbulbifer zhoushanensis. The sequence goes on along the minus strand of NZ_CP089928.1, from coordinate 1,034,309 downwards.
GGCTATCGGCAATAGCGTTGCTGTTAGTTCTAGTCATGGTTTTGTTTGCGTTGGCACCGTCGTTCCTGCTGGAGTACTGGATGCTGGCAGAATTCATGAGTGGTGATTGGCAATCCTCTAGTGACACAATTGATTACATTTTAAGATTTTCCGTGAGCTTCTGGATGATAGTTGGCTTCAGTTACCTGTTCGGTGCGGCGGTTTATCGCTTTCTAAGAGTCTCATTCGGAAAAACATGGATGATCGTACTGGAATCGGGCCGCAGGAGCTATTTCCCTGCGTTCTGGAAGTTTATTCTCGGGTCGCTGCTATATTTTCTGCTGGTTACCCTTACCCTGTGGCTTCTTCCGTGAGCCATGGCAGCCATTGCATGATAATCGCAGGCAGATTGCTCCAGCGCTTTGGGTAGCGGCGGCCAATGGAAGGATCAAAGTCCTTCTAGCATGGTGAGAAGATCCGGGAAGGGCGCGATTCCAGCAAGGTGTGCGGACTCCCAGGCGTGCCGAAGCGCGGTTTTTATCCTGGGCACAGTATTAGGCAGCCTCAGCCCACCACTTGCCCCCGTGCTGCCCGGCTCCGGCGTGTGGGCGCTTGCAAGGTCCTGGCTGGGATCATGTTTTCAACTACATTGGCGTGAGCTTGCCTGTTTTTGATCCGGGTAGCAGCGGCGCCATCGCCAGCTCTTTTGAGCGGAAAGGCGTTTGCCAAGTCTTGACGTAAGCCCCCGGATCTGTGCAGGTATTCCGGCTTTGATACACGGTGAGGATATAAGCCATGACTAAAAAAGCGCCAGAAGCTGGTGGGTACCCCGACAGGTTACAGAACTTCGAAAAGCACGCCCGCACCCTGTCATCGGCACAGCCCGCGGTAATGAGTGCATTCTGGGACTTGCACAAGGCGGCGGTGTCTGGGGGCGCCCTCGATTCGAAAACGAAGGAGCTGATAACACTGGCAATCAGCGTTGCTACACATTGCGATGACTGCATCGCGCACCATACACATGACGCGCTTGAAGCCGGCGCCAGCAGCGAGGAAATTGCCGACGCACTCGGTGTGGCGATACTGATGGGTGGTGGAACCAGCGTGGTTTACGCCACGCACGCCATCAGAGCGCTGGAGGAATTTTCCGGCCCGGCAGGATAAGTAGACCTACCCGGGTAGCCGAATGGGTGACCGCTGCTGGCCTGGCTGGTTGCAGCTCTTTTGCACTATTAGCCGCAGAATAGTGAGAGCTACGCATTTGCAGGTGGTTTACCCTTGGGTATCTTGTATGAGTGCGTTGCGGCAGGGGGTTTTATACAGCACCAGCTAGCCGGGGTATAGATGACAGGGTGTGATGAAGAGCTGGATGCCAGTGCCGGGCGTGAACGGGGGACGCTGATCGCCGTTCTCGCCATCAACGCCGTGATGTTTGTGATTGAGCTCCTGACCGGTGTGCTGGCGGAATCAACGGCGCTGATTGCCGATTCCCTCGATATGCTCGCCGATGCCACCGTATACGCCATCAGTCTTTATGCGGTGGGCAGGGGCAGTCAGCTTAAGCGGCGTGCCGCACGCCTCAGTGGAGTACTGCAGGTTACCCTGGCGGGGCTGGTGCTGCTCGATGTGCTTCGCCGTTTCCTGCTGGGCAGCGAACCAACCAGCGGCCTGATGGCGGGGATGGGCATCGTGGCGCTGGTTGCCAATGTGGCCTGCCTGCTATTGGTTGCACGCCAGCGCCACGCCGGGATACATATGCGGGCTTCCCTGATCTTTTCTGCCAATGACGTGATCGCCAACCTGGGCGTTATTGTGTCCGCGGGGCTGGTATGGCTGCTGGACAGTCGCTATCCCGACCTTGTGGTTGGCCTCGTCATCGCGATGGTGGTTTGTCGCGGTGGTATTCAAATTCTTATTGAGGCTGGTGAATCCCACACTGGCCGCTGATGAGGCAGCTGTGCGTCCGCACCGAGCCAGACGAGGCCCGCCCCTGTAGCCCAGGCCGCTGGTGGGCCGGGCAGGGCAACGGTTGTTGTGCGCCTTTTGCCACTTGCTCCCGGTGCGGCTGGGCTATGTTACCCCTAGCAATCTCCCCCGCCATTTCGATCCCGAGGATAAGACCCGTGAGCAAGGACGACCGCAAGCCCACCACCAATGATGCCGGCATGCCGGTGCCCAGTGACGAATACTCCCTTACCGTTGGGCCGGATGGCCCGATCCTGCTGCAGGACCATTACCTGATCGAGCAGATGGCCAACTTCAACCGGGAGCGGATTCCGGAGCGCCAGCCCCATGCCAAGGGTTCCGGTGCCTTTGGCTATTTCGAGGTGACGCAGGATGTGACCGCCTACACCAGGGCGGCGGTGTTCCAGCCCGGTACCAAAACCGATACTGTCATCCGTTTTTCCACGGTGGCCGGGGAGCGGGGCAGCCCGGATACCTGGCGGGATCCGCGGGGCTTTGCCCTGAAGTTCTACACCAGCGAGGGTAACTACGACCTGGTGGGCAATAATACGCCGGTGTTCTTTGTGCGGGACCCGATGAAGTTCCAGCACTTTATCCGTTCCCAGAAGCGCCGTGCCGACAATGGCCTGCGGGACCACGATATGCAGTGGGACTTCTGGACCCTGTCGCCAGAGACCGCGCACCAGGTCACCTGGCTGATGGGGGACCGGGGCATCCCAAAAAGCTATCGGCATATGAACGGTTACTCCAGCCATACCTATATGTGGGTGAACAAGGATGGCGAGCGGTTCTGGGTCAAGTACCATTTCAAGACTGACCAGGGCATCGAATGCCTCACCCAGGAAGAGGCAGACCGGCTGGCCGGGGAAGACGCCGACGTACACCGCCGCGACCTGTTCGATGCCATTGCCGGGGGCGACTACCCCAGCTGGACGCTCAAGGTCCAGCTGATGCCATTCGATGAGGCGGAGAAATACCGTTTCAACCCGTTCGACCTGACCAAGGTCTGGCCACACGACGACTATCCGTTGCAGGAAGTGGGCAAGCTCGTGCTGAATAAAAATCCCACCGACTTCCATACCGAGATAGAGCAGGCCGCGTTCGAAGTTAACAATACGGTCCCCGGTATCGGCTTCAGCCCGGACAAGATGCTGCTGGGCCGGGTGTTTTCCTATGCTGATGCCCACCGTGCACGTCTGGGGGTCAACTACAAGCAGATCCCGGTCAATGCGCCAAAGTGTCCGGTGCACAGTTACAGCAAGGATGGCGCCATGCGGGTGCAGAAAGTATCTGACCCGGTCTACGCGCCCAATTCCAAGGGCGGCCCGGCTGCGGACGGGGGGCAATATCCCTACCGGGAGAAGTGGTCCGCCAGCGGCGAGTTTATGCATGCCGCTTACACCCCCCATGCTGAGGACGACGACTTTGTGCAGGCCGGGACCCTGGTGCGCAAAGTGATGGACGATGCCCAGCGCGAGCGCCTGGTATCGAATGTGGCGGGCCACCTGAGGGCCGGTGTGACGGATGAGGTGCTGCAGCGGGCCTTCGGGTACTGGCGCAATATCGACAAGGATATAGGTGACAGGATTGAGAAGGCAGTGAAAGCCTGACAAGTCCCTATTCCGGAGGAACCCCGGATACGGGTGCCCACCTCCATCGCTGATAGCAAGGGATCGATTACCGGGAAGCTGATATGGCGTTTGTGGCCATTATTGCGCTGTATGTATCACTGGGGATACTTGCGGCAGCGGGTACCATTGCCATTTCCGGGCGCCTGTTTGCCGGAGTGGGCGAGTGGGTTTTCTATAGCCTGCTGTTAATCCTGATCGCCGTCTTCTATCCCGTGTTCAGCGTATACTTCACCAACCCCGCCAGCTGGCCAACAGAACTGGTTGCCGCGGCCGGATTCGGCTTGCTGGGGCTGTTGGGCTTGCGGTTCGCCGGCGCCCTGGTGGCCGGGTACCTGCTGCACGGGCTCTGGGACTTGCTGCACGAAGCCTGGGCAGTTGCTGGCGTTGGCATCGGGCTTCCCCTGACTGAAATCCCGCTCGCCTACGGCTTCCTGTGCCTGGCGTATGACTGTTCAATTGCCACCTATATTCTCCGATGTCGATAAGCCTGGTTGGGGCAGCCGAGCACAAGCTGACCGGGAGTGCGCGACCAGCGGGGAGGGACGCAAGGCAGCTTGCAGCGTGGAACAGGTGAGGCCAGGGTGACCGGGGTATCCGCTTGCCATACTCGGCCATCACCATGGCGGCATCGCCCCGCCTGCTTGCACCTGCCATGAAGTGAGGGGAAACTTGGGGCAATGGTCGGCACAGACCGGCAGTTTAGAGGGGGCGGTATGAGCTTGGCGGTGTTTATCAGGGAGCTGTGGCTGTTTGGCGTCAAGCAGGCCTACGCCTGTATGTTTGGTGGCTTCCTGCTGCTGGTGATGATCGTTACCCGTTACTGGTACCCGCTGGAATCCCTGCACCGTTACGATTTTATTTTCCTGGCGGCGGTGGCTTTCCAGCTGTTCCTGCTGCTGTTCCGCTTTGAGACCCTGCGCGAGGCCCTGGTGATCGTGGTGTTTCACCTGGTGGCCACCGTGATGGAGCTGTTCAAGACCGCGGATGCAATTGGCTCCTGGGTATATCCGGAAGCCTTTGTGTTTGGCGTGGGTAATGTGCCCCTGTTTACCGGCTTTATGTACAGCGCGGTCGGCAGCTATATCGCCCGGGTATGGCGCATCTTTGATTTCCGCTTCACCGATTACCCGGGGCATTACTGGGCAGTGGCGCTGGTGGCCCTGATTTACCTCAATTTCTTCACCCATCATTTCCTGCCAGACCTGCGCTGGCTGTTGCTGGCGATAACGGTCCTGTTATTCTGGCGTACCCGGATCTATTTCCGTGTCGAGCGGGAGCACCGCTATATGCCGCTGTTGCTGGGGTGGTTGCTGGTGGCGCTGTTTATCTGGCTGGCGGAGAATATCGCTACCTATGTAAACATCTGGATCTACCCCAACCAGTCCGCCGGCTGGAACCCGGTGCCGCTGGCCAAGCTGTCTTCCTGGTACCTGCTGATGTTGTTGAGCTTTGTACTGGTATCGCTGGTCAACCGGGTGCGGGGCATCGGCGCCCGGGGCGGGCAGCCAGTGGCTGGGGCCGGAAAAAACGGCCTGGTTGCGCCGGCGCTGCCGGACTGACTGTTACCGGGCCAACAACAATACGGAGGCTGTGACACATGCAGAAGCCGGACGAGTTTATCGATTTGCTCAAGCTGCTGGTGCGTAGCCCCAGCGTGGTGGGTGCAGAGCACGCATTCTTCCGGGTACTCCAGCGGGAGCTGGAGGAACGGGGTGCCGAGGTCACCTGGTATGAGGGGCTGCTGGTGGCACGGGGGCGCGAGCCGGAGTCGGTGATGTTTTCCGCCCATGCCGATCGCCACGGCCTGATCTGTACCGGCCCCAATGAATTCCAGTATGCCGCTTTTGTTGCCGGGCGCCGCTCCGACCTGCTGGGCAACTCGGTTTCCGAAAAGCTGATGCGGAAGATCGTCGACCGGTTCCACGGGGTGCCGGTGACGGCTTACGAGCCCTGGTCCGGCTCCTATCTCGGCAGCGGCGAGATCGACCGCGCCTACGTGTGCGAGTACCGCAATAACCTGATATTCGAGGTGAATGGCCTCGATCACCTGGTAGCCGGTACGCCGGTGGCATTTCGTGATGGGCTGACCGTCGGGGATGGCATCCTGAGCGCGCAGCTCGACAATGTACTCACGGTGGCCCACCTGGTGCACCTGTTTTCCCTGGGGTTCCAGGGGACTGCCTTTTTCACCGCCCAGGAGGAGTCCGGTAGCAGCTGGCGCTACCTGCTGGAGTGGTTCCGCCGCTTCAACGGCGGCACTGACCGGCTGATTGTGGTGGATACCAGTCCCTACCCGGACCGTGCCACGGCCGACCAGCAGCAGGTGGCCCTGCGCCGGTGCGATGCCAACGCGGCTTTCCACGGGCCCACCACCACCATGCTCGAGGCTCTGTGCCGGGAGCACGGCATTGCCTACGGCTACAAGGATGCCTATATCGAGGAGCTGAATCGCCGGGCGGAGGCCGCGGGCCAGGAGCCGCAGTCACTGGGCAGTACCGAGCTGGGCCGGATTGTGGCGGCTTCCGAGGGCTTTGTGCAGGGTACCACCCTGCAGGTGCCCACTACCGGTTACCACACCATGGAGGAGTCTGCCTCGGTGGAGAGCAACGCGGCGTTCAGCCGGTTGCTGTACCTGGTGGCGCGAGCGGCCGGCGCCTGCTGAGCTGCCTCCCTAGCAGCAGTCCCAGTTGTACCAGACCCGGCTGAAGTCGCGCCGGGCCAGGTCCTGGGGGCGAATAAAGAAATTGCCCACCCCGGCGTCACCCCACAGGATTTCCACCCCCTCACGGCTTTCGCTGTCCATCTGGAACAGCAGGGGCCAGGCATTTTCCGTTTCCCCTTCGCGCGGGTCATCCTGGGTGAAGTTGGCGTAACCACCGATGCGGCTGCCGTCGGCCTCGTTGCGGTCGAATAGCTCGTCCATGACCTCGTCGGGCAGGCTGGAGAGGTCGATACCGGTACGGCCGAAGCGGTAGTCAGCCAGGGCCGGCAGGCCGGATTCCCGTGAGAATGTGAGCGCATACTCATCCTGCAGGGGAAAGAACTCGGCATCCCGGGTGTCCGGCACATCCGGTTCCAGCGCAGCCGTGTCGCGCTCGATCACCGGGTGGTAAACCACGCGGTAATTGCTCGCCCGGTGTGCTTTGCCGGTGGCGGCTCCGGCGCCATCGAGCGGCAGGCCAAGCAGATCGTCATCGGTGATAAAGAACTGCAAAAGGCCGCTGTCCGGCAGCCCCGGGAAAGAGGGAAGCTCAGGGATCTCCTCAAAATTCAGTTGCGCCAGCAGGAACAGTGACCGGCCGTTGTCCGCCCGCGGATAGTCCAGGTCGCGGGGCCAGTAGGGACGGCCGCCGAACTTGCTCTGCCACGGGTGCAGGGCCGGTTTCGGCTGAGGGCTGATGGCGATGTATTCAAGCCTGAACTGCTCGAGGCGCCGGTCGATCTGCTCCAGCGCGGCGTCGAGCTCCTCCCGCGACAGGGTGGGTCCTCTCAGTGTGCCGGGTCCGGTATCCGGCGCGGTGCCAGGGCGGGCCTGCTGATCCCGCTTGCGTGCCCCCTCACTGTGGAAACGCTGGTAGAGGGAGATTGCGACCAGGATAAAAACGGCAATAGTGACAAAGGCGGATGTAGACATTCTCTGGGTCCAGGCTGGGGTACGGAGAGCCTAACAGCTAACGGCACGTCAATCACCACCGTGACAGCAGGGTAATTGTGCGTTCTTTTTTGCACCCTTAGCTGCTCCAAAATGGTCTGCCGTGCGTATACACCGGCTTTGGAGGAACTTTAAGGGGAGGAGGAATGAGCCATTCCATAGCGGGGCTGCTGCAGCGATTCTTTCGTATGGAGTCTGCCGGGGGAATATTGCTGATACTGATGGCACTGTTGGCGATCCTCATTGCCAATTCACCACTGCATTCGTATTACGACCTGCTGTTACAGACGCCGGTCGAAGTTCGGGTGGGCGGCTTCGCCATCGACAAGCCGCTTCTGCTGTGGGTAAACGACGGCCTGATGGCGGTTTTCTTCTTCCTGATCGGCCTGGAGCTGAAGCGCGAGTTACTGGAGGGAGAGCTTTCAGAGCCCTCGCGGGTGGTGTTGCCGGCGCTCGGGGCGGTCGGGGGGATGCTGTTCCCGGCACTGATTTACGTTTTTTTCAACTGGGATGACCCGCTCGCCCTGGAGGGATGGGCGGTGCCGGCAGCCACGGATATCGCCTTTGCCCTGGGTGTGCTGTCGCTACTGGGCTCCCGGGTACCGCGATCGGCAAAGGTGTTCCTGGCATCACTTGCCATCTTTGATGATGTCGGCGCCATCCTGATTATCGCATTCTTTTATACCGACAATATCTCTCTGGTGGCGCTGGCAACTGCGGCCGGGTGCATCCTGGTCCTGGCGGCGCTGGTCGCAGCGCGGGTGGAGAAGCGCCGGATCTACCTGGCGGTGGGGTTGGTGATGTGGGCCTCCCTTTTGAAGAGCGGCGTGCACGCGACACTTGCCGGTGTGCTGCTGGCGATGTTTATCCCGCTGCATTCCCGTCACCGGGAGGGCTTCTCACCACTGAGGCACCTGGAGCACGAGATTCACCCGATGGTGACTTTCCTGATTCTCCCCCTGTTCGCCTTCGCCAATGCCGGCGTGAGTTTTGACAACATGGATGCGGACTACGTTTTCCACGGGGTGCCGGTGGGTATCGCACTGGGCTTATTTGTCGGCAACCAGGTGGGGATCTTTTCCCTGTGCTGGCTGGGCGTACGACTGGGCATCGCCCGCCTGCCCGGTGATATGTCCTGGCTGACGCTATACGGCGTCGGTGTGACCTGCGGTATTGGATTCACCATGAGCCTGTTTATCGGCTCCCTGGCGTTTGAGGAGTCGGGCGTGGACCGCTTCTTTGATGAGCGTGTTGGCATCCTGCTGGGGTCCCTGATGTCAGGTGTCATCGGCTGGGCTGTGCTGCGATTTGCCTTGCGCGAGCGCGATGGCGTCACCGATGCCACCTCGGCGCTCAGTTCCGCCGGGTCCACCGCCGGCCGATAGCTCGGCTCCCTCATGGGGCGTCGGTCCCGGCGCCACATCGGCCCGTGACAGCCGGTAAATCCTGCTGGATGGTTCCGGTGTGGCTTGCCGTCGCAAAACGCACTGGCGTGCTTCGCCCCAGCACCCTGCCGCCCGACTACAATTCTCGAACCCGATGGGTAATCGGCCGGGGCGTTGAATCGGCAGCGCCAGCATTGAAACATGCTGGTGCCGGGCAGGGACTTGTATGGTTGGCAGGAAGCATACCGTTGCAATGGCGCCGGGCCGGCGAAGCGAGATAGCGCTGACCCTGGTGGTACTGGCAGTGCCGCTGTGCCTGTCGCTGTGGCTGCTTTCCATGGTAGGGACCGTGCGCGAACACGGCTCGCTGGAATTTGCCCTGCCCTGGGTGCCCAGTCTCGGTGTGTCGCTGGATTTCCTCGTCGACGGCCTCAGCCTGCTGTTTGCGTTACTGATCAGTGGGATCGGTGTTTTCGTAACCCTTTATGCAGGCAGTTATCTTGCGGGGCACGCATTGTTGCGTCGCTTCTATCTGTCGCTGCTGCTGTTCATGCTGGGCATGCTGGGCCTGGTGTTGGCGGGGAACCTCATCACCCTGTTCGTCTTCTGGGAAGTCACCACCATTGCCAGCTACCTGTTGATCGGTTTTGACCACTCCAGCGAGACGGCCCGGCGTGCCGCCTTGCAGGCATTACTGGTGACCGCGCTCGGTGGGTTATGCCTGCTGGCCGGTCTGGTACTGCTGGGGATGGTAGTCGGAAGTTACGACCTCTCTACCGTACTGGGACAGGGAGAGATCGTCCGCAGCCATGGGCTTTACGGACCGATACTGATCCTGGTGTTGCTGGGCACGTTTGCGAAGTCGGCACAGGTGCCGCTCCACTTCTGGCTACCCAATGCCATGGCGGCACCTACACCGGTTAGCGCTTACCTGCATTCGGCAACCATGGTCAAGGCGGGTATCTACCTGATAGCGCGGCTGCATCCGGTGCTGGGATATACCGATCTGTGGATGTGGACGCTGACGCTGGTGGGGGCCGGCACTGCAGTGATTGCCGCAGTACTGGCCCTGCGCCAGACAGACCTCAAACTGGCGCTCGCTTATACCACCGTTGTCGCCCTGGGCACCTTGACCATGTTCCTCGGCTCGGAAGCATCGGTCGCGATCGCCGCAGCCATGACATTTATCCTGGTGCACTCTTTTTATAAAGCGGCACTTTTTATGGTGGTGGGGATCATCGATCACCAGGCGGGTACACGGGAGCTCGGCTCCCTGGGGGGACTGGCTGCACGTTTGCCGGTGACATTTATCGCAGCACTTGCGGCGGGCCTGTCGATGGCGGGGTTCCCGCCATTTCTCGGTTTTATTGGCAAGGAGCTCAAGTACGAGGGCGCACTGGCGATTGCCTCTGAGCCCCTGCTGGTGGCCGGCGCGGCCGTGTTCGCCAATGCGCTGATGGTGGCGGTGGCGGCGACGGTAGTGTTGAAACCCTTCTGGGGTCGTTTGCCGGCCGGGCTCCGCTCGACACGAGAGGCGACGCCGGGACTGCTGGCCGGGCCACTGCTGCTCGCTGGCCTGGGGCTGACGTTTGGGCTGGCGCCGGGGCTGGTGGCAGAAAGTCTGGTGCAGCCGGCCGTCACTGCGGTCCTGGGGCGGCCGGAGACAGTGAAGCTGAAACTCTGGCACGGAATTAACCTGCCGTTTTTCCTCAGTGTGGTGACGCTGTTACTCGGCACGACGATCTTCCTCGGCCAGCGGCGGCTGCGGTCGGTGTTTGACAGGTTGGCACGCCTGCTACCTGTCAGTGCCGACCACAGTTGGGACCGGGCACTGGCGCTGTTCAGGCACCTGGCCACGGTACAGACTCGCTTTCTGCAGCATGGCATCCTCAGGCATTACCTGGCGGTGGTGTTTGCCAGTGTGGCGATCGTGCTGCTGTGGGTGCTGGCGGAAGGCGGTGTTTTATCGATGGGTTTGTCCTGGCCGGAACTCACGGTCAAGGAGTGGGCGGCACTGGTGCTGGTCCTGACCGGGGCCCTGTTTGCGACAACCAGTCGGGCGCCGTTGGCAGCGATCTGCAGCCTGGGAGCCCTGGGCGTGGGGATTGCGCTGATTTATCTCTTCTTTGGTGCGCCGGATGTCGCGATTACCCAGTTGTTGGTGGAAACCCTGTTCCTGGTGCTGGTGGCAATGACCCTGCACCGGCTGCCGGTACTGTCCGGTGCCCATATTGCTGGATTTCGCCCCTGGGACGCACTGCTGGCGTTACTGGTGGGCAGTGCTGTGTCCCTCACTATGCTCGCGGTCCTGGAACAGCCGTTTACCAGTCCCACCAGGAGCTTTTTCGAGCAGGCAGCAGTGGCGCAAGCCTACGGCCGCAACATCGTCAATGTCATCCTGGTGGACTTTCGCGCACTGGATACTTTCGGGGAGGTATTGGTGGTCCTGGTTGCAGCGGTGGGTGCTGCGTCGCTGTTGGGGCAGCGATTACGCGGCGGCAAAGCGGCAGGAGGGAAGCGGCAACCGTGAATTCGATTATCCTCCAGGGCGCGACCCGGTTGCTGGTGGCCCTGATACTCCTGTTTTCCGTGTACATGTTGCTCCGCGGCCACAACCAGCCCGGCGGAGGGTTTATTGCGGGCCTGATTGCCGCCGCGGCATTCATCCTTTACGCGCTGGCCTGGGGGATGGCCGCGGCGCGCGCCTCGCTGCGTGTGGCTCCCGCTCGCCTTGCGGCAGCGGGCGCGCTGCTGGCCGCCGCAGCGGGCTCACTGGCAGCGCTTGCGGGTTTGCCGCCCTTTACGGGGCTGTGGTTGTTTATCGGTGGCAGTGAAACCGCCAAGGGCATACCAATCAGCAATGTGTTGCTGTTCGATACCGGTATCTACCTGGCGGTGGTGGGTTCGGTGCTGACCCTGTTCTTTGTGCTGGAGGAGGACTGATTGTGGAGACGGCCCTGGCTGTACTGGTTGGTGCCATGACCGCTACTGGGGTTTACCTGATGCTGGCGCCAAATCTTTTACGTTACCTCTTCGGGCTGATTTTGCTTAGCAATGCGGCCAACCTGGCCATTTTTGCGGCCGGGAGATTGACCCGCGCCGTGCCGCCGCTGGTCCCCGAGGGCCTCGATGTCCCGCCCGTGCCGGTAGCCAACGCCCTGCCGCAGGCTATGATCCTCACGGCAATCGTGATCGGCTTTGGCCTGCTGGCCTTTACGCTGGCGTTGGTGGTCAGTTGCTACCGGCAGCTGGGCACATTGAATTCGGACACCATGCGCCTGGCGGAACCGCCCGCTGCGGGCGGGGAGCACTGACTTGGGCTGGTTGCTGGCGCTGCCATTCCTGTTGCCGATCGCCAGCGGACTGCTGGCTTTCGCAGCCAGGCGCAACACCGGGCTGGCTCGCGGTATCAGCCTGCTGGGTTGCGGCCTGCTGCTGCTTGTCACGGCCTGGATCTTTGCATCGGTTTCGCGGCAGGGGCCGCTCGTTGCCCAGATGGGTAACTGGCCTGCACCTTTCGGTATTACCCTGGTTGTGGACCGTCTCAGTGCGATCATGCTCCTGGTCACTGGCCTGGTGGGGCTGGCCGTGGGGGTATTTGCGCTCGCGGATATCGACCGGCGGCGCGAGCGCCTGGGTTTCCAGGGTTTTTTCCAGCTATTGCTGGCGGGTGTCTGTGGGAGTTTTGTCACCGGCGACCTGTTCAACCTTTATGTCTGGTTCGAGGTAATGCTGATAGCCTCGTTCGCACTGCTGGTGCTCGGGGGCGAGCGGCAGCAGGTCGATGGTGGCATAAAGTATGTGGCCCTGAACCTTGTTTCCACCCTGCTGATGCTGACTGCCATTGGCCTGGTCTACGGGCTTACCGGCACCCTCAACCTAGCCGACCTGCACCTGGCTATTGCAGCGCAGGGTGAGTCGGTGGCGGTGAACGCGCTAGCGGTATTGTTGATCGGTGCCTTCGGTATCAAGGCGGCACTGTTTCCGCTGTTTTTCTGGTTGCCGGCCTCTTATCACGTCCCCCCGGTAGCGGTGACGGCGGTCTTTGCCGGTTTACTCACCAAGGTAGGAGTCTACGCGCTGATTCGTACCTTTACCCTGGTGTTCCCTGCTGACCTCGAATTTGCCCACAACCTGCTGCTGGTAGCAGCGTTACTGACCATGCTCACAGGTGTTCTCGGGGCCGCAGCCCAGTATGAATTCCGTCGCATACTGGCGTTTCACATCATCAGCCAGATCGGTTTCCTGGTGCTGGGGCTGGCCCTTTTCACCCCGTTGGCCCTGGCTGGGGCGGTCTTTTACATGATTCATAACATCGTGGCCAAGACGAACCTGCTGCTGATCAGCGGCACAGTCAGGAGAATGGCCGGAAGCTTCGAGCTGGCACAGATCGGGGGGGTGTACCGGGCCAGCCCATTGATGGCGACGCTGTTTTTTATTGCCGCGTTCAGCCTTGCCGGTTTCCCACCACTGTCCGGGTTCTGGGCCAAACTGCTTCTGGTAACCGCCAGCCTGGAAGAGGCGTCTTATTGGGTGGCCGCGGTCCTGCTGGTCACCGGGGCGCTGACGCTATTCTCGATGAGCAAAATTTGGGCCGAGGCATTCTGGAAGGAACACCCGGGCGGTGGGGCGCTGGCACTGGCTGCGCTGGGCAGGCCTGAGCAGTGGCAGCGAGTGGTGCCATCCCTGTTGCTGGTCCTGGTAACAGTAGCGATGGGGATCTATCCGGAACCCCTGATTACATTTGCCAGGGATACGGCAGATGAACTTCTGAATCCGGCTGGCTATATCGATGCGGTTTTATCGCAGTCGCCTGACTGATATGCGGAGGTAGTGGGGTATGAAGCTCTTCCTTTTAAACATACTGTTGGCAATCAGCTGGTCAGCCCTGACTGGAAACGCTTCACTGCTGAATTTCCTGGCCGGTTTCGCCATCGGTTATGCAGCTCTGGCACTGTCCCCGCTTGAGACCGGGGGACGGGATTACTTTCGGCGATTGCCAAAGGCCCTGGGACTACTCATTTATTTCCTGCGCGAGCTGCTGGTGTCTGGATGGCGCACGGCACGGGAGGTGCTCTCGCCCGTCCGGCGCAGTCAGCCACGGGTAATCCGTGTGCCAGTTGAATTGCGGGAGCGCAACCAGGTGTTGCTGCTGTCGCAGCTGATATCACTGACTCCCGGTACCCTGGTCCTCGATGTCTCGCCCACGGCAAACGCCCTGTATGTGCACACCATGTTTGTCGGTGATCCAGAGCAGTTCCGGCGGGAGCTTCGCGAGGGGCTGGAGAAGCGGGTGAGGGAGGTACTCGACTGATGTTGGAAGTTATTGTGGAGGGTAGGTCGCCACTGCTGGCGCTGGCGGCCAATATTGCCTCGTGGCTGCTGCTGCTGGCGCTTGGCCTGTGTTTCTATCGCCTGGCCCGCGGGCCGTCACTGGCGGATCGCGTAGTCGCCCTGGACGTACTGAATATCCTCGCTGTGGCTTACTGCGCTTTGCTGGCGATCGCTTCCGGACGGGCGGTGTACCTCGATGCGGCAATCGCGCTGGCATTGGTGGCATTCCTGGTGACGGTGGCGTTTGCCCATTTCGTGGAGCGCAGTGTGTTGCGGGAGCAACCCGAAACTGACAGGGGGAAAAACGATGTGGATCACTGAATGGCTGATTGCGGCATTGATTCTCGGGGGCAGCTTCTTCGGCTTTACCGCTGCTCTCGGGCTGGTGCGTATGCCGGATATTTACATGCGTATGAGTACATCGGGCAAGGCTGCCACACTGTGCTGTGGCCTGCTGCTGGCGGGTGTTGCGATCCTTTTCCAGGATGCAAAGGTCACTGCGCGGGCAGTGGCAGCAATTCTGTTCCTGTTGCTTACGGTACCCGTCGGCGCCCATATGATTGCGCGGGCGGCATTCCGCACCCGCTCACCCATGTGGGAGGATACGGTCCTGGAAGACGATCCCCGGCCGGCGGCGCCGGCCGAGGATGGCTGAAGTTTTGGCCATACTGGGCTTGGATCTACCGCGTATTCAGGCGCTGGCCGCGAGCCGCGTCTGCCGCTCTGGGTACAGTTCCGCCAGTAGCTGCTCCACCCGCCGGTCCAGGCGCGCACTGACCTCGTCGAGCAGCAGGACGTGGCCCAGCTTGCGGCCCGGGCGCGGGGATTTTCCGTAAACCCACACACCCTCGTTGGGTGTCTCCGGAGCGGTATCAATGCCGAGCATATTGACCATGGCCGCCGGGCGATCGCAGTGGGTATCCCCCAGGGGCATATCCAGTATCGCCCGCAGGTGGTTGGCAAACTGGCTGGTGGCGGCGCCGCCCAGGCTCCAGTGGCCACTGTTGTGGACCCGCGGGGCCAGCTCGTTGACCAGCACACCGGAAGCGGTGACAAAGCATTCCATGGCGAGCACGCCCACATAGTCCCAGTCCCGCAGCAGTGTTTCCAGGTAGCGGTGTGCGGTATCCAGCTGTTCATCGTCCCGCTGTGGCACCGGTGCCCGTGAGACCAGCAGGGTGCCGTTCACATGCAGGTTTTCGGCCATGGCGTAGGTGCGGGTCTCGCCGCTGGCGCTGCGTACGCCAATGATGGAAACCTCGCGCGTGAAGGGCACGCCTTTTTCCACCACGCAGGGCAGGTTGCCAATCTCGCCGCGAATTTTTTCCAGCTGCGCCGGACTATCGATACGCCACTGGTTCTTGCCGTCATAGCCGCTTTCGCAGGCCTTGATAAACGCCGGGTAGCCGAGGTAACGGATTGCCCGGCTGATTTCGTGGGCGTCCCCGGCGGGGAGAAATGGTGCGACGGGAATCCCAGATTCCAGCAGTGAGAGTTTTTCCCGCAGGCGGTGCTGGGTCTTGGCCACGGCATCCGGACGCGGGTAAACCGGACAGAAATCTTCCAGCGCGCGCAGCAGGTCGAGGGGCACATCCTCGCGCTCGGTGGTGATTACTTCCGGGGAGCCAAGGGCCTGGTACAGCGCCGCGGGATCGGGGGCTTCACCTGCCCGGACGATTTCCCCGAGGCCTTTCACACAGGTGACATTTTCCTTTCCCAGCGCAATGAAAGCGAATTCCAGCCCGAGTGCCTGGCCCTCCTGAGCCATCATCCGGGCCAGCTGTCCGCAACCGATAATCCCGACACGGTGGTTCATGATTATTCGACCTCCAGCGGTACCTGTGCGCTCTGCTTTTCCCGCCAGGCGACGAGACGCTCTGCCAGTTGCTGATCGGCAAGCGACAGCATCTGTGCGGCCATCAGCCCGGCATTGAACGCGCCAGAGTTCCCCACCGCCTGTGTGGCGACGGCGATGCCTTTTGGCATTTGCACGATGGACAGGAGGCTATCCATCCCGGTCATGAATTTGCTTTCCACCGGTACGGCAATCACCGGCAGCGGGCTGAGTGCGGCGATCATGCCGGGCAGGTGAGCCGAGCCACCGGCACCGGCGATGATGACCTGGGTGCCGGCATCCCGGGCACGCTCGGCAAATTCCACCATCCGGTGGGGCGTGCGGTGCGCGGACACGACAGCCGCAGCGTGGGGAACTTCCAGGTCGGTGAGTGGCAGGGTCGCATTCTTCATGGTGGGCCAGTCGGAACGGGAGCCCATCACGATCATGACCTTTTCAAAATTGATTATTTCCACGTTGCGTTAACTCCAGTGTTGGACCAGTGCCAGGTAGGCCGGGATGGCCACCAGCACGTTGAAGGGAAAAGTGATTGCCAGTGACAGGGTGATCGACAGGCTGGCGTTGGCCTGAGGCAGTGCCACCGCCATGGCTGCCGGCACGGCAATGTAGGAGGCGCTGCTGCCGAGCACCGCCAGCAGCACGATGCCGCCGGGGCTCAGGCCCAGCAGGCCGGCGAGGGCGGCCCCCCCGGCGGCGCCGAGCAGCGGCATCAGTACGCCGAAGCTGAGCAGGAAGGCGCCCTGCCGGCGGATAGTGGGCAGGCGCTCCGCTGCCACCCGGCCCATCTCCAGCAGGAACAGCGCCAGCACGCCGTGGAACAGGTCGCCGAAGAAGGGCATCACCGATACGGTGCGGTCGCCGGCCCAGGCGCCGATGGCGATGCCTCCGAGTAGCAGGAGCACACCCTGGTTGAGGAATATCTCACGGATGATCTTGCCCCAGTCCGCGCCCCGGCTGGCGCCGCCGCTACTGGTTGCAGCTGTCCCTGCCAGCAGGATGCCGATAATGATGGCCGGTACTTCCAGCAGGGCCACGAACAGCGGGAAGTAGGCCTCGTAGTCGACCCCGCGGCTCTCCAGCAGGGCAATCGCCACGGCATAGGTGGCGACGCTCACCGAGCCATAGTGCGCTGCGGTGGCGGCGGCATCGATCCGCGACCAGCGGCCGATATAGCGGAGGATCGGGAATGCCACCAGGGGCAGCAGGGCGCCAAAGGCCACCACCGCCATGGATTGCGGCAGCAGGGTTGTGATGGGTGACTTGCTGAGGGCGGCGCCGCCTTTCAGGCCGATGGCCAGCAACAGGAAGATCACGCAGGACTTGTAGAGACTCTCCGGCAGGCGCAGGTCGCTGCGCACCAGCTGGGCGAAGGCCCCCAGGATGAAGAAGCCGACAACGATATCCAGCTGCATGCTCAGGCCACCCCATCGCGGACGGTGGCTCCGGCCGGTGCCGCTGGCCGGGCGGCCCTGCGCTCCAGCGCCCAGTATGCGCTATTGACCAGCAGGACCAGCAGGCCGGTGCCTGCCAGGGCGTTACCGGTGATCTCGGCCGCATTGAGTGTGATACCCAGTGCCGCCACGGCCGTGCCGACGGCCATACCAAACAGGAGTTGGGCTTTTGTCATGGTTCCCCCTTGTCACAGTGTCCGAATTGGCGCGCATTATCGACAAGGGCTTTAATAGATAAAAATAGATAATTAAAATACCTTCTATAGACTTTTGATTATAGGTGGCAAATGGTCTCTCACCGCGTTCATGCCCATATCGGCACCGTGCGGCAGCTGGAAATCATCCTGGTGGTATTTGAGCACCGCAGTATCAGTGCCGCCGCGCGCCAGCTGCACCTGACCCAGCCCAGTGTCTCCATGCAGCTGGCCAAGCTGGCCGATGCAGTGGGCCTGCCACTCTACTATTCGGTGGGCAGGCAGTTGCGTTTTACCGAGGCGGGGCTGGCCCTGGTGGAGAGCGCCCGCGAGATACTGCGCTGCTATGAATACCTGGACCTGAAGCTGGCGAACCTGCGCGGGCTGGAGACGGGCAGCCTGCACCTGGCGGTGGTGACCACGGCGAAATACTTTATCCCCCACCTGATCGGTGAGTTTTACGACCAGCACCCGCAGCTGGATATCCGCTTTCGCGTGGGCAACCGGCGCCAGATCATCGCGCGGACCGCCGAGGACGAGGATGACTTCTATGTATTCAGCCATCCGCCGGATAACCCGGACCTGGAACTGGTGGAGTTCCTGCCCAACCGGCTGGTTGCCATCGCCCCGGAAAACCATCCCCTGGCGGGCAAGAAGGATATCCCGCTGGCGGAGTTCGCCGGGCTCCCGTTCCTGCGCCGGGAGGAGGGCTCGGGTACCCGGCATGCGATCGAGCGATTCCTGGAGCGCGAGGGTGAGGAACTCAATGTGCGCATGACCATCGAGAGCAACGAAGCGATCAAGCACGCGGTCATGTCGGGACTCGGTGTGTCCATCCTGTCCGAACACACGCTGGCTTTTGGTGGCAGTGCGGGGCTGGCAGTACTGGATGTGCAGCAATTGCCAATCGATACGCGCTGGTACCTGGCGCGGCGTCACTCGCGCCCACTGTCCCCGGCGGCCCGGAGCTTCCTCGAGTATGCGCGGAACCTGGCCAGCAAGCCGTTTGATAGCGGGCTGGGGTTGTCACCGGCAGGCTGAGTAAAGGCGCCGATGTGATTGCGCGAGTTTCCTGTGACCGGTCAGCGCCCGTCGGCGGGCCGGTCAGACAGCACCCAGCCGGTATTGGGCTCCACCCGCAGGTGGCGGGCGCGATCGCCGCGATAGGCGATAATCGACCAGCGGCCGTTCTCGAATTCCATCGAGGTGATCGGGTGGTAACCCAGCGACCGCAGTCGCTGGCGCACGGTGGAAACTTCCAGTGCGATTACATCGGGTTCGTCCCCGTACAGGTCCTCGCTGTCATACAGGTTGATGTTGGGTTCGACCTGCGGATCCGGGGGGATGGGCATGGTGAGCCCCCCGGTGAGCAGGATGCTGGGCAGGATTCCGGACAACAGGCTCATAGCGCACTCCGAACCAACTGGAAAATATATGATTGGTAATGTGCGCCGCGGCGAATTCCAACAGGAATTTACCGGAAATATTATTTGGGGCTGACGCCTGTCTGCAGAGAGAAATTTACCAGCAATACCAGGTACGGCGAGGTATGCGCCGCAGGAGCTTAATCCTAGTGACCAGAGGCGTTGACCGGGGAGTGACGAGCAATCAGGGGGAGGGAGCCCGCCGCGAACGCGGCGGGAGGGTTTCAGTCAGCGGGCTTGTCGGAAAGAATTTCGCCGGAATTCGGGTCCACCTCAAGCTCACGTTTCTCGCCGGTTTTATAGGCCTCCACTTCCCAGCGCTCATCGCTGAGCGAGACTTCGATGATGGGAGTGTAGCCCTGCTGTTCCAGCTGTGTAAGCACTGTGGAAAGGGCCATGGCTCCGGGTGGTGGTTTTTCCTCATCTTCATCTGCGGCGAGTGCATGCGGCATTGAAGCCGAAGCAAAGAGAGCGGCCACCAGCAGGCTTCTCAACGGGTTCATGGAATCCTCCTGCGTGCAGGGGAGCCGGGGATGCGCATGGCAACCCCGGCCGGGCAATGCCGGATCGCCCCGGGCGGGGCGGGCGTCTGTCAGTAGGAGTCCGGCATCTTGTCGAAGCGGCTCTCCATCATGCTACACCACTCATCGCTGCCGCCATCCGGGCCGTGGGCGCCATCGCCACCGGTGAGTTTGTCCATGGCCACGAACCATTCATCACTGCCGACTTCTGGCGGGCCGTCGGGGTGCATCTCGTCCAGTTTGGCTTTCTTGTCCGGCATGGCCATGACTTTCTGGTTCAGCCAGACAAACCATTGGTCGGTACAGACCTCCACCTCTGAGGTATCTCCCATTTGCGGGCCGGTGGTTTCCTGGTCGTCGGGCGAGGTGGCGTCACCGGGCATGTCCTGGGATTGGTCAGACTCGGGCATGCTGTCCATATCAGAGGTGCCGCCAGCATCCATGTCGGAAGTGCTTTCAGCCGGGGTTTCCCTCTCGAACTCAATGGTCTCGCTTTCGGTCTCGGCTTCCTCTTTGGGGCCACACCCGCCGAGGGCCAGGGGCAGTGCCAGAGCCAGCAGGGGCAAATAGCGGTTCATATCGTCTCCTCGGGTTCAGGGGTTAGCGTTCGGTGTTGTGATTCAAAGCATAGGTTGAAATATGCGACTTTGCAGGAAAATTTCCCGGCTCGCGGTGCCGGGGCAGGCGAAAGTTGACTTTGGCTTCATTAGAAATGAGAATCCTTCTCAAAGTGCAGTGCCGTCACTGTATCCACAAACAGTAAAAGGGACATTGGATGATCGCGCGTGTTTTCTGCCGTCTTACCACCGCAGCGGTGGCCCTGGGCGTTGCCATGGGCAGCGTTGCCGCCGAGCAGGTCAATATTTACTCATATCGCCAGCCGTTCCTGATCGAGCCGGTGCTGGACAGGTTCACCGAAGAGACCGGTATCGAAACCCGTGTGGTCTACGCCAGCAAGGGACTCAATGAGCGCCTGCAGCGCGAGGGGCGCAACAGCCCCGCGGACCTGGTGCTGACCTCCAATACCAGTAACCTGGTGGAGCTGGTGGACAAGGGGCTGACCCAGCCCGTTGAATCGGAAGTGCTGGAGGAGAATATACCGGCCCAGTTCCGGGACCGGGAGGACCACTGGTTCGGGCTGACCACCCGCGCGCGCTTGATTTATGCCTCCAAGGACCGGGTCAAGCCGGGGGAGATTACCCGCTACGAGGAACTGGCGGACCCGAAGTGGAAAGGCCGTATCTGTACTCGCAGTGGCAAGCACCCCTACAACCTGTCCCTGTTTGCCTCCATGATTGCCCACCATGGGGAGAAAGAGACCAAAAAATGGCTGGAGGGTCTCAAGGCGAACCTGGCGCGCAAGCCGCAGGGTAACGATCGCGCCCAGGTAAAGGCCATCAGTGAGGGTGTCTGTGACCTGTCGCTGGGCAACAGCTACTACTTCGGCAAGATGATCACCAACAAAGAGGAGCCGGAGCAGGTGGACTGGGCGAAGTCTGTCAACCTGGTGTTCCCCAACCAGGAAGACCGCGGTACCCATATGTTTATCTCCGGTGCGGCGCTGACCAAGTATGCGCCCAACCGCGACAATGCGGTCAAGCTGCTGGAATTCCTCTCCGGCGAGCAGGCCCAGTACCTGTATGCGGAGAAGAACTTCGAGTTCCCGGTGCGTCCGGGGACGCAGCGCTCCGACCTCATCAACCAGTATATGGGTGAGTTCAAGGAAGACGATATCAGCCTGACGGAAATCGGCTCCCATGTGCCCACCGCGTCAAAGTTGGTGGATGAAGTCGGTTTTGACTTTTAGTTTGGACAAGGTGCCGGTCCACGGGCCGGCGATATAAGCTGTCAGATGATGGAAGCGCGGCCCGGGCGGGTCGCGCTTTTTGCGTATGGTGAACATGCAGAATAATTTCTCCGCCGCCGGGGCCGATGCCTCTGGCCGGAGCTGGCTGGTGCTCGTGGCCGCGGTGGCGCTGCTGGTGGCACTTCCGGTGCTGGCGATATTCTGGCTGGCGTTTTTTCCCGAGGAGAATATCTGGCCGCACCTGCTGGAAACGGTGTTCTTCCACTATGTGTCCGAGACCCTGGTGTTGGCGGCGGGAGTGGGCTTCTTCACCCTGGTGACCGGGGTGGGCGCGGCCTGGCTGGTGACCATGTGCCGGTTTCCCGGGCGCGGCTTTTTCGAGTGGGCGTTACTGTTGCCATTCGCCGTGCCCGCCTATGTTATTGCTTACGTGTACACCGACTTGCTGGAGTACGCCGGGCCGGTACAGGGGGCCCTGCGTGACTGGTTTGGCTGGCAGACGGCGCGGGACTACTGGTTCCCGGAGATCCGCAGCATGGGCGGCGCCATCGCCATGTTGTCACTGGTGCTCTATCCCTATGTCTACATGCTCGCGCGCGCGGCCTTCCTGGAACAGTGCGGCAGTATCCGCGCGGCCAGCCGGGCCCTCGGCTGTTCTCCCTGGCAGAGTTTCCTGCGGGTATCCCTGCCGATGGCGCGACCGGCCATCGCCGTGGGCCTGTCCCTGGTACTGATGGAAACCCTGAACGACTTCGGTACGGTGGACTTTTTTGCGGTGCGCACCCTGAGTGTGGGGATCTACGATACCTGGCTCAGCCGCGGCAACCTGGGCGGGGCGGCGCAGATTGCCTGCAGTACGCTGGTGTTTGTGGTGTTGCTGATCTCGCTGGAACGGCTCGGCCGGGCGCGCCAGCGGCACTATGTGCAATCGCCCGCGCGCAACGAAGATACCTATCGGCTGCGCGCAAGTGGCGCCTGGCTGGCGTGTGGTTTCTGCCTGCTGCTCCTTGTCGCCGGCTTCGGTGTGCCGCTGCTGGTGTTGGGCAGTTATGCCCTGGGGAATTTTGCCAGTTACTGGACGGATGATTTTATCGGCATCGCGGGCAACAGTTTTGCGCTGTCGGCCGGGGCCGCTGCCTGCACCGCCCTGCTGGGGCTTATACTGGCTTACGGCAAGCGCCTGTTTCCCACCCGCGCGGTCAGGGTACTGGTCAGCTTCGCGCGGCTGGGCTACGCCATGCCCGGCGCAGTGATGGCGATCGGGGTGCTGATTCCGCTGGGGGCTTTCGACAACACACTGGATGCGTTTATGCGCAGCCAGTTCGGGGTTTCCACGGGCCTGCTCCTGAGCGGCACGGTGTTCGCCATCCTGTTTGCCTACACGGCGCGCTTCCTCGCGGTCTCGGCCGGGGCGGCGGAAACCAGCCTGGAGAAAGTCACCCCGTCGATGGATCGGGCCGCCCGGGCCCTGGGCCGCAATAGCTGGCAGACCCTGTGGTATGTGCACCTGCCGCTGGTGCGCGCGGGACTGCTGAGCGGTGCATTGGTGGTGTTCGTCGACTGCATGAAAGAACTGCCGGCAACCCTGCTGCTGCGCCCGTTCGGCTTTGAGACCCTGGCTACCTATGTTTACCAGTTCGCCTCTGACGAGATGCTGGAGCGCTCGGCATTGGGCGCGCTGATGATCGTGCTGGTGGGGCTGCTGCCGGTGATCCTGCTCAGCCGCTCAATGGGACGGAAGGGGCGGGCGGCCGGGCCGGAGTTGCTGCGGGAGACCGAGGCCCCGGCACTGTAGCGAGACTGGCCGGCGCTCAGGTGTGGCCGCGGCCCCGGGCAAATACCAGTGGGCCTTCCATGCGCAGGGCGATTTCCTGGCCTGGTGCAATGTCCACCGGGCTTTCCAGGTTGGCCTCAATGGTGCGACCGCCCGGCAGCCGGAAGCGATACAGGGCGCTGTCGCCGAGAAAGTGCTTTTCCACCACCTGTACCGTGACTGCGCGGTGGTGCTCGCCCGCGACCAGGTCGCCGCTGCGGGCGAAAATATCCACGTGGGAACCAGCGGGCCGGTCGGTATCACGGATCTCCACCTGTCCCAGTTCCGTATCCACCAGCCCTGGCTGCACCACCTTGCCCCGGAGCAGGTTGCCCTCGCCGACGATCCGCGCCACCCCGGTGGTGGCCGGTGTGCGGTAAACAGTTTCCGGTGTATCCCATTGCTGCAGGCGCCCATGGGTAATAACCCCGATCCGGTCCCCGGCAATAAACGCCTCGCTGCGGTCGTGGGTGACGATCAGTGCCGAGGTGCCGGTTTCGCGCAGGATATGGCGCACCTCCCTGGCAAGACTGCGCCGCAGCTCGGTATCCAGGTTGGAGAACGGCTCGTCCATCAACAGCAGCCGCGGGCGTGGTGCCAGGGCCCGGGCCAGTGCCACGCGCTGCTGCTGGCCACCGGACAGCTGGTGGGGGAAGTGGCCGGCGTATTCCTGCAGGTGCACAAGCTCCAGCATTTCCTCGACGCGGGCCCGCTGTTCCGCCCGGGGCATCCCCGCCAGTCCGAAAGCCAGGTTACCGGCGACGGACAGGTGCGGGAAGAGGGCGTAGTCCTGGAATACCACGCCCACCTGGCGTTTCTCCGGCGGCAGGGCCGCGGTGGGAGTGGAGATGACCTCTCCATCCAGGGAGATGCTGCCGTGGAAAATGGGCTGGAAGCCGGCAATGGCATGCAGCAGTGTGGTCTTGCCGCAGCCACTGGGGCCCAGCAGGCAGCCGATCTCCCCCTGGTGCAGGGTGAGGGAAACGGCTTCCAGGATCACCCGCTTTCCATAACGGCATTCCAGGTCGGCGATTTGTAATAGCGGCTGCACTCGGTTCACTCAATCAAACGAATCTTATTGCTGCAGGAGCCTGCTTCCAGGCTCCCGCGGGCGATTTGTAATATCGGGTTGCTGGACGATCAGGCCTGCTGCCGGCCCAGTACTTCCACCATCGCTGTGGTCAGCTGGCTGAGCTCCTCGCGCTCGATGATATATGGCGGCATGGCGTACACCATACGGCCGAACGGGCGTAGCCATACGCCGCGTTCGATCAGGGCCTCCTGTACCCGCTGCATGTCTACCGGCTCGCGCATTTCCACTACACCGATAGCGCCGAGGCTGCGCACGTCCTGGACGGCGCTGTTGTCGGCCAGCGGGGCCAGTTCGTCGCGCAGTTGGTTCTCGATTGCGCTGACCCGTTCCTGCCAGGGGCCGGCGAGCAGCAGGTCGATGCTGGCATTGGAGACCGCACAGGCCAGCGGGTTACCCATGAATGTGGGGCCGTGCATGAATACACCCGCCTCGCCGCGGCAGATCCCCTCGGCGACGCGGTCGGTGCACAGGGTGGCGGCGAGGGTCATGGTGCCGCCGGTCAGGGCCTTGCCCAGGGTAAGGATATCCGGGCTGATTCCGGCATGCTCACAGGCGAACAGTTTGCCGCTGCGGCCGAAACCGGTGGCGATTTCATCGGCGATCAGTAGCAGGTCGAACTCGTCGCAGAGTGCCCGCACGCGCCGGAGGTACTCCGGCGAATAAAACCGCATGCCGCCGGCGCCCTGGACAATCGGTTCCAGGATCAGTGCCGCCAGCTGGTGTTGGTTTTCCTCGATCACCTGGCGCAGTTCGGCGATATCCTCATCATTGCACGGTTCCTCGAATCGCGGACCCGGCGCTGGCGCGAACAGGTGCCCGGTGAGGTGACTGGCAAACAGGTGATGCATGCCGGTGACCGGGTCGCAGGTGGCCATGGCACCGAAGGTATCGCCGTGATAGCCATTGCGCAGGGCCAGCAGCCGGTTCTTTTCGCTCTTGCCCTGCGACTGCCAGTATTGCAGGGCCATCTTGATCGACACTTCCACGGATACCGAGCCGGAGTCGGCGAGGAAGACCCGCTGCAGTGGCTCGGGGGTGATGTCCACCAGCTTGCGGCACAGCTCGATCGCCGGCTCGTGGGTGAGGCCACCGAACATCACATGCGACATCTTCTCCATCTGCTCACGGGCGGCGCGGTTGAGTTCCGGCACGTTATAGCCGTGCAGGGCGCACCACCAGGACGACATGCCATCGATCAGGCCGCGACCGTCCTCCAGGTAGAAACGCACACCCTCGGCGCGGGCGACCGGATACACCGGCGGAGGGGCGATCAGTGAGGAGTAGGGGTGCCAGATATGCTTGCGATCGAAATCGAGATCCATAGAAACAGCAATGATTGTGGTGAGTGACAACCCCGTGGCGCGCCGGGGCAAAGGCGACATTGTACCGTTTTTGCGGGAGTAGCCCACGGCAGGGACCAGCGGCGCGACCGCGGCGGGAGCCGGTAAGGTCGCGTCGACAGGTCCCTGCCGCGGGGGAGGGCAGTTATCAGGCCAGCTCGCGCAGTACTTTCAGCGGCGGCTGGCTGACCGAGCTGCGGCAGGCCAGGGTGCCGGCGATGCCCACCAGCAGGGCGCCGGCAATGGGGCCGGCCAGCCACAACAGCGGGTGCAGGCTGAACGGCAACTCGAACACCCGCATCGCCAGTACCGCCAGCGTTGCCTCGGCGCCGATGGCGGCCAGCAGCCCGGCGGCGATGCCGAGGAGGCCGAACTCGATCACCAGGCTCTTCAGCAGCAGGCCGCGGCGGCCGCCGAGTGTGCGGATGATGGCCGCCTCCTGCAAGCGCTCGGCAATGCTGGAGCGCACACCGGAGATCAGCACCAGGACCCCGGCCACCAGCATCAGCGCCATCACCGACTCAATGGCCAGGGAGACCTGCCCGATGGTGTCGCGAATGCGCTCGATGATCTTGTCCAGCTCGATCAGGCTGACACTGGGGAAATTGCGTACCAGGTCGTTGACCAGCAGTTTCTGGTCTGCCGGTAGGTAAAAACTGGTGATATAGGTGGCCGGGAAATCATCCAGTGTTCCGGGAGCGAACAGCATGTAGAAATTGGGCCGCATACTGTTCCAGTCCAGCGAGCGCAGGCTGGCGATATGGGTCTCGACTTCCAGGCCGCCAATCGAGAAGCGCAGCTTGTCGCCCAGGGCCAGGTTCAGGCGCGCCGCCAGTTCCACCTCCACGGAGACGCCCTCATCAGCCCTGTCCCACCAATCACCGGCGACGATGCGGTTATCCGGCGCCAGGTTTTCGGTCCAGCTCAGGTTCAGTTCGCGGCGCAGGGCCCCGGCCTGCTCCTCGCGCCCTGTCGCCGGCACATCGTTGATGGCCACCAGGCGGCCGCGGACCATGGGATAGATTTCGGTGGCCGCGATGCCGTTCTCATCCAGCAATGCCTGCAGTCGCTCCACATCATGGGGAGCGATATTGAACATGAAATGGTTGGGGGCGTTCTCTGGCAACTGCATGCGCCACTCTTCGATCAGCGTGGTGCGGGCGAACACCAGGGCCAGCATCGCCAGCAGGCCGGTGCCAAATGCGGCGATCAGCAGGGTATTGAAGGCCGCGCGCCGCTGCAGGCTGCCCAGCGCGATCCGCCAGGCGCCGCCCAGGGAGGCCAGCTGGCCGCGCACCAGCAGCTGGTTCACCAGCGCGCTGCCACCCACCAGCAGGGCCATGCCGGCAAACAGGGCCAGGGTGATGGGCAGGCTGCCCGACAGCCACCAGATCAGGAGCAGCATACTGGTGGGCCCCATGACCATGCCCAGCCATTCGCGCCGGTCCGGATTGCTCCAGTCGCGGCGCAGGGTCTGCATGGGGTCGGTCCGGGCCAGCCGGAACAACGGCGGCAGGGCAAAACCGAAGGCGCAGGCAAATCCGGTAGCCAGGCCCACCAGCAGCGGGTTCCAGCTGCTGGGCGGCGGCTCCACCGGGAAGAAATCGGCCATCAGGCTGACCGCCTGGGCCTGGATCAGGCTCCCGATCAGCAGCCCGACGACAGTGGCACACAATGCCAGGGCGACCAGCTGGCCGATGTAGATCTGCAGCACCTTGGCGCGGCCCGCCCCCAGGCTTTTCATTACCGCCACGTAGGCGGTGTGGCGCAGGCTGTAGCGGCGCGCCGCCAGGCCCACTGCCACGCTGGCGAGCAGCACGGCCAGGCTGCCAGCCAGGAACAGGAAGCTCTCGGCCCGGTCCAGCGCAGAGGCCACCCGCGGCTGGCCCTCGCGCAGGTCGATCACCCGCTGGTGCTCGGTCAGGCGCGGCTCCAGCCACTTGAAGTAACTCTCCAGTGCCGCGTCGTCGCCGGCGAACAGGTAGCGGTAGCGCACGCGGCTGCCGGGCTGGATGATGTTGGTGGCGGGCAGGTCGGCGATATTCATCATCACCCGCGCGCCCATGGAAAACAGGTTGTCGCTGCGGTCGGGTTCGTGGTCCAGCAGGCCGGTTACCAGCAGTTCCGCCTCGCCCACCTGCAGCCGGTCGCCCATCTGCAGTTCCAGCAGCGGCAGCAGGCGCGGTTCCAGCCATACCTCGCCAGTGCCGGGTCCCTGCGACACCACCTCCCTGGGGGCATCGGCGGCGGTGCGCATTTCCAGGTGGCCCACCAGCGGGTAACCGGCGCTGACCGCCTTGATGGCGGCAAACTGGAACTGCTCGCCGGCGGAGAGCATGGATGCGAAAGATACTGTTTCGGCCCGTTCCAGGCCGCGATCGCGGGCCTCATCGGTCCATGCGGGATCGACCGGCTTGCTGCTGCGGACGACCCGTTCGGCCGCCAGGAAGGTCTGCGACTGGATATGCATGGCGCGGGTCAGGCGGTCACTGAAGTGCGCAATCGCCGTTACGCAGGCCACTGCCAGCACCAGTGCGGTGGCAATCAGGGCCAGTTCGCCACCGCGCCAGTCGCGGCCGAGCAGTTTCAGCGGCAGGGTGGGGGTCGCGGCCATCAGGCAGATACCTCCGACAGGTTGCCGCCATCCCTCGGTTGCAGGTCGGCGCCCTGGATCTCCCCGGCGGCCATGCGCAGGTGGGAATGGCAGCGCTCTGCCAGGCGCTGTTCGTGGGTGACCAGTACCAGGGTGGTGGCGGATTCGGCATTGAGCTCGAACAGCAGGTCGATCACCTTCTCGCCGTTGCCGGCATCCAGACTGCCGGTGGGTTCATCGGCAAACAGGATGCCATCGTTACCGGAGAAGCTGGCGAACGCGCGGGCAATGGCCACCCGCTGTTGCTCGCCCCCGGATAGCTGCCGGGGATAGTGGCCCAGGCGATGCTCCAGGCCTACGCGCCCGAGGAACTCGGCGGCGCGCCCGGCGGCGTTGCGGTCGCCCCGCAGTTCGCTGGGCAGCATCACATTTTCCTGGGCGGTAAGGCCCGGCAGTAGCTGGAATGTCTGGAACACAAAGCCCACGCAGCGGGCCCTGACCGCTGCCCGTTGCTCCTCGTCCATGGCTGTGATCTCATCGCCCGCCAGCCAGATCCTGCCTTCGGTGGGCCGGTCCAGTCCCGCCAGCAGGCCCAGTAGGGTGGACTTGCCGGAGCCGGACGCGCCGGTGATGGCCAGACTCTCGCCGCGGGCCAATTGCAGGGAAATATTATTTAATAGGGTCAGTGGGCCCTCACTGGTGGGTACCCGGTGAGAGAGGCTCTCGGCCCTCAACATAGCGGACATGCGACTTCCTTAACCTTGCGTACTGTCTGGGATACAGGGATTCTTGTGCTTATACGACGAAAGCAGTGGAGAGTATGACATGACGACAGAATTTTTCCGGCAGCGACTCTGGCAGCTCGGCGTATGCCTGCTGCTGTTGGTCCCGTTGGGCCAGGCGGACGCGCGCGCCGGGGAGAAGCTGCTGGTGTTGGGCGACAGCGTCAGCGCCGCATACGGTATGGATGAGTCCCAGGGCTGGGTCGAGCTGATGCGCACACGGCTGCAGGAAGAGGGCCGTGATGTGGAAGTGGTCAACGCCAGCGTCAGCGGGGAAACCACCTCCGGTGGCCTGGCGCGCCTGCCCCGGCTGCTGGAAGAACACAGCCCCAGCTGGCTGATCGTGGAGCTGGGTGGCAACGATGGCCTGCGCGGCTACCCGCCGCGGGCCCTGCAGAATAACCTGCAACAGATGGTACAGATGGCCCGGGAGGAGGGCGCGGGTGTCCTGCTGCTGGGTATGCGCATGCCTCCGAATTATGGCGCCGCTTATACCAATGCCTTTGCGGCGGTTTACCCCGAGGTGGCGAAGGCGGAGGAGGTAGCGCTGGTGCCCTTTTTCCTGGAGCCGGTGGCGCTCGAGGAGGGCGGCATGCAGACCGATGGCATCCACCCGTCCGTGGCGGCACAGCCGGCGCTGCTGGAGCATATCTGGCCGTGTGTGGAATCGCTGATCGAGGGTGGGACCGTCGGGTCAGAGAAACTGTGCAAGCCCTGAGCGAAATGCGTACAATCGCGCACCTGAGCCGTGCGGGTGCATGGCCCTGACTTGTAGGGGCGGACCTGCTGTCCGCCCGGGGGCGTCCGCCCCTGGCTGAACCGGTCTGATAGAGAAGCACCATGTCCGAACTGGAAAACCGCCGCGAGCGGCTGGAATTCAACAAACTGCAAAAGCGCCTGCGCCGCCATGTGGGCCGTGCCATCGCCGACTTCAGCATGATTGAAGAGGGCGACAAGATCATGGTGTGCCTGTCCGGTGGCAAGGACTCCTATGCCATGCTGGATATCCTGCTTAATCTGCAGAAAACGGCGCCGGTGCGGTTCGAGCTGGTGGCAGTCAACATGGACCAGAAGCAGCCGGGCTTTCCCGAGCACGTACTGCCGGAGTACCTGGAATCACTCGGCGTCCCCTACCACATCGTGGAGAAAGACACCTATTCAGTGGTGAAGGAAGTGGTACCCGAGGGCAAGACCACCTGTGGCCTCTGCTCGCGCCTGCGTCGCGGCACCCTGTACGGGTTCGCCGAGGAGATCGGTGCCACCAAGGTGGCGCTGGGCCACCACAAGGACGATATCGTCGAGACCCTGTTCCTGAACATGTTCTATGGCGGGCGCCTCAAGGCCATGCCGCCCAAGCTGCGCGCCGACGATGGCCGCAATATCGTGATCCGCCCGCTGGCCTACTGCCGCGAGGAGGACATCGAGAAGTTCGCCGAACACAAGCAGTTCCCCATCATTCCCTGCAACCTGTGCGGCAGCCAGGAAAACCTCCAGCGCCAGGCCATCAAACAGATGCTGCGGGAGTGGGATCGCAAGTTCCCGGGACGCTCGGAGAATATCTTTGCCGCACTGACCCGGGTCTCCCCGTCGCAGCTGGCGGATACGGAGCTCTACGACTTCAACAGCCTGGAACTGGACCGCTCGCAGCCGGCCGCTAGCGAGCCGTCTGGGCGCTCAATTGAGCGGCAGGTGCACTCCTGGGTGCCTGGCGAGTGGGAGCCTGAGCCTGGGCAGGAAGAGGCGCCGCGCTATATTGACGCGCTGAATCTGTAGCGTCACCCAGAACCAGGCCGGTGTAGCTGCGCACATAGTCACGGGCGCTGGCGACTGGGCCGTGGTGGAAGTGGCGGTGCCACAGCTTGGCCATGGCGCGGATGTTGCCGTCTTCGACCCGCTCGACGCCGGCAGCGCGATAGATCAGCCAGGCGATTGCCGTTGCGTAGCGCAGGTTGGTGGTGAGTTCGCTGTGGGGGTGGTCAAGGAAGTCCCGCTGGCTGGCCAGTCCCCGAACCTTGGAGGCCAGGGCAGGGTAGTCAATCAGGAACTTGTCCCAGATTTCCCGGTGGGTATGGGGCTGGATCTGGTACAGCCCCAGGCCATGGCGCCGGCCGAGTTTCAGGTGGAAGCCGAGCTGTGATTCCTGCGCGGCCGTGCCCAGTAGCAGGTTTTCCATGCCGGCTGACCATGCCCGCAGATGCTTGAGTGTGGGACGAATGACCAGAAGCCGTAATTCGTCCAGACAAATGCCCATAATGTTGTCAGGTTTTTCCGTGTCTACCCCAATGTTTAGTTTGTGGTTTGAGTTGCCGCCAGCTAATGGGTAGATTTGCGCGCAATAAACACAAAAACCGGCCGCAGAACCTATCCGGAAGCTCGCTGGCGCAATAATTTGTATTCGTGCGTCGCGCCACGGGTCAGCTGCTGTGGTCACCAAGGATCAAGGAACCACCCTATGTCTGGACAATGGCTTATTGCGCTTACCTTTGTCGCCTACCTGGCGATGATCCTGGCCATCGGTGTCTACGCCTACCTGCGCACCCGTAACGCCAGTGACTACTTCCTCGGCGGTCGCTCGCTGCCGCCGGCGGTGGCGGCACTCAGTGCCGGTGCCTCGGACATGAGTGGCTGGCTGCTGCTGGGGCTGCCCGGGGCGGCCTATGCCAGTGGCCTGTCTTCGGCCTGGATTGCGCTGGGACTGTTTTCCGGCATTGTGCTGAGCTGGACCACCATGGCCCGGCGCCTGCGTATCTATACCTACGAACTGGACGACGCCCTGACTGTGCCGGCCTACCTGCACCGGCGGTTCAACCTGGGCCACCCCTACCTGCGCACGGTGTGTGCATTCTTTATCCTGCTGTTTTTCCTGTTTTACGTTGCCTCCGGCCTGATTGCCGGCGGCAAGCTGTTCGAGACAGTGTTTGGCTGGGACTACGAGTGGGCGGTGCTGATCGGTGCCGCGGCGGTAATCTCCTACACGCTGTTCGGTGGTTTCCTGGCCGTGTCCTGGACCGACGTGATCCAGGGCCTGCTGATGAGCCTGGCGCTGGTGGCGGTTCCACTGGTGGTGATCAATGATGAGGGCGGCTTTGCAGCCAGCTGGGGCCAGCTGCACGACAAGGTGCCGGAGCTGATGCACTGGATGCAGGACAACACCGGCCAGGCACTGGGTGTAGCGGCGGTGCTGAGTTCGCTGGCCTGGGGCCTGGGTTATTTCGGCCAGCCGCATATCGTGGCGCGGTTTATGGCGGTCCGCCGCCCGGAGGATGTGCCTGCGGCGGCCACCGTGGCGGCGATCTGGTCGCTGTTTGGTTTCCTCGGGGCCATGTCCGTGGGCCTGTTCGGCCACCTGGAACTGGCGCAGACACTGCCGGATGGCGAGCGCGTATTCATGGCGCTGGTGGAGGCCCTGTTCCACCCACTGGTAGCCGGTATCCTGCTGGCAGCGATCCTGTCGGCCATCATGAGTACCGCTGACTCGCAACTGCTGGTGAGCTCTGCCGCGCTGGCCGAGGATATCTACCATGTATGGTTCGGGCGCAAGACGACCCCGGAGGCGATGGTCAAGGTGGGCCGCTGGGCGGTGGTGGCGCTGTCCCTGATTGCCGTGGCGGTGGCCATGGACCCGGAATCCAAGGTGCTGGACGTGGTGGCTTATGCCTGGGCGGGCCTGGGCGCGGCGTTCGGCCCCGCCACACTGATCAGCCTGTTCTGGTCGCGTATGACTGGCGCCGGGGCGATTGCCGGCGTGATTGTCGGCGGCCTCACGGTGGTGGTCTGGCGCCAGCTGTCCGGTGGTATCTTCGACCTCTATGAACTGCTGCCGGGCTTCATTCTCTCTGCAGCTGCTATCGTGATAGTTAGTGCGGCGACGAAATGTCCCGCCGCGGTGGCAGCGCGCCACCGGCAGCTGTTGGGCTCCTGAGGGCGCCCGCCTGCCGTACGCGCTGCCGGGGCTGTCCGGACGGCGTGGGATACGCCTGTCCGGCAGCGTTCTCAGTGGCCGTCCCCGCCGTCGCATGCCGGCAGCGGGGCAGCTGTAGAGCGAAAAGGATGTCCATCCGCAGCGATTCGTTTAATAAGCGGTTGGAGATACTGAGTGATCGAAGTCCATGTCGGTGATATCACTCGATTGCAGGTTGATGTAATCGTCAATGCCGCCAACCAGCGGCTGGCCGGTGGTGGTGGCGTAGACGGCGCCATTCACCGGGCCGCGGGCCCGGAATTGTCCGAGGCCTGCCGCAAGTTAGGTGGCTGTCCTGTAGGTGAGGTACGTGCCACCCCCGCCTTCGAGATTCCTGTCAGGCGTATCTATCACACGGTCGGGCCGGTCTGGCGCGGCGGTAACCTGGGGGAACCGGAGTTGCTGGCGAGTTGCTACCGGCACTGCCTGGCCCTGGCCCGTCGTGAACATATCCGCTCGATTGCTTTCCCCGCCATCAGTTGTGGTGTCTACGATTACCCGCCGGAGCAGGCCGTGGAAATCGCCGTGGAAGAGGTGCAGTCGCACCTGGAGCGGGATACTGCACCGGGGCGAATCGTATTCTGCTGTTTCGATGAATCCATGGCAGAGCTCTACCGGTTGCAGCTGGATGCGGTGGTGCGGCGCTAGCCCGCCGCGTTGCGTGCGGACCCGGGGATATTGATTCCCGGGCGCCGCTGCCCGATGATTGGGACCTCCAGAAGAGAACGATAACAATACGAGGTGAGAGCATGCGCACGGCAGAGCAGTGGTTCGCGGAATATGGTGAGAGCCACCAGAACCCGGTAAACAAGGCGATTCACTGGCTGGCGGTGCCGGCCATCTACGCGACTGTAGTGGGGCTGCTGTGGGAGATCCCACAGCCCGGCTTTATGGCAGCCATATCCTGGCTGAACTGGGCCGTGGTGGCCCTGGTCCCCACGCTGGCCTTCTACCTGATGTTGTCTTTTCCCGTGGCGCTGGGCATGGCCGCGCTGAGTGCGGTGTGTTTCTGGGGCTGGGGCGTGGCCGACCGGATCGGTATTCCGGTATGGCAGACGGCGCTGGGAATCTTTGTGGTGATGTGGGTGCTGCAGTTTGTCGGCCACCATGTCGAGGGCAAAAAACCGTCTTTCTTCAAGGACCTCCAGTTCCTGCTGATCGGCCCCGCGTGGGTGATCGGTTTCGTCTATCGCGCGCTCGGCATCCGCTACTGAGCCAGTCACCGGCCGGGCAACAACGGGCCCGGCCACACCGTTCTACCCGGTACCGGCAGTGCGGGCCGCGCTAGCGGTTGTAGTGCACCGGAACCTCCAGGGTTTCCTTTACTTCCTCCATCACCACGTAACTGGTGCATTCCTGCACCTCCGGCAGGGTCAGCAGTGTCTCGCCGTAGAACCGTCGGTAGGCGCTCATGTCGGCCACCCGCGCCTTGATCAGGTAGTCGAAGTTCCCCGACACCAGGTAGCACTCCTGTACCTCCGGCAGCTCTGCCACTGCGTTGCGGAATTCCTCGAATGCGTCCTGGGCCGAGCGATTCAGGCGGATCTGCACGAACACCACCAGCGCGGCATCGAGGAACTCCGGGTTGATCAGGGTGGTATAGCCCTGGATCACCCCGTCGCTTTCCAGGCGCTTGACCCGTTCTACGCAGGGAGTCGCGGTAAGGCCTACCTGGCGCGCCAGTTCGGCGTAGCTGGTGCGGCCATTCTTTTGCAGGACCCGCAGGATATTGCGGTCGATGGTGCTGAGTTCACTGGCGCGTTTGCGCATCTGGGGGCTCCGGGTTGGTCAGTTTGCTTAAAAAGCGGCCTTTTGAGTGCCATAAATAGTGGATTCCACTAGTTAAGCAGAAAATCTTACATAAATACACTTACTGGCTGTTCTTATACTGGGTGAAATCACAGAGACAGGGTGCTGAACCCGTCACCTGACTAAAACCGGCGCATCAGCCAGAACACTGGGAGAGATAACAATGTTGATCGGTGTACCGAAAGAGATTAAGAACCACGAATACCGCATTGGCCTGACGCCGGCGAGTGTTCGTGAGCTCATCAGCCACGGTCACGAGGTGATCGTGCAGAAAGATGGTGGTTCTGCCATCGGCTTTACTGACGAGATGTACGAGCAGGCTGGTGCCAAGATCATCGACACGCCTGAAGAGATCTTCGCCAGCGCCGACATGATCGTCAAGGTCAAAGAGCCGCAGCCGCACGAGTGCGAAATGCTGCGCCCCGGCCAGCTGCTGTACACCTACCTGCACCTGGCCCCGGATCCCAAGCAGACCGAGCTGCTGGTGAAGTCCGGTGCCACCTGCATCGCCTACGAGACCGTCACCGACCGCACCGGCGGCCTGCCGCTGCTGGCGCCGATGTCCGAGGTTGCCGGTCGCATGTCAGTACAGTGTGGCGCCCACCACCTGGAAAAAGCCCAGGGCGGCCTGGGTGTACTGCTGGGCGGTGTGCCCGGTGTTGCCCCGGCCAAGGTGCTGATCATCGGCGGTGGTGTCGTGGGCACCAACGCGGCCAAGATGGCGCTGGGTATGGGTGCTGACGTCACTATCCTGGACCGCTCCCTGCCGCGCCTGCGCCAGCTGGACGATATCTTCGGCGGCGCCGTGCGCACCGAGTATTCCACCAACGACGCGATCGAGCAGCATGCGCTGGAAGCGGACATGGTTGTCGGAGCAGTACTGATCCCGGGTGCCGCTGCACCCAAGCTGCTGACCCGCGACATGATCAGCCGCATGAAGAAAGGTGCCGTGGTTGTGGACGTGGCCATCGACCAGGGCGGTTGCTTCGAAACCTCCAAGGCGACCACCCACCAGGAGCCGACCTACGTTGTCGACGGTGTGGTGCACTACTGCGTGGCCAACATGCCGGGCGGCGTTGCGCGCACCTCCACCATGGCCCTGAACAACGCCACCCTGCCGTACGCTGTGGCGCTGGCCAACAAGGGCGCCAAGCAGGCACTGCTGGACGACGCCAACCTGCTGGAGGGCCTCAACGTCCACGCCGGCATGGTTACCTACCAGGCGGTTGCCGATGTGCTGGGCTACGAGTATGTGGACCCGAAACTGGCGCTGCAGAAAGATGCAGCGGCGGAAGGTGCGGCGGCCTGAGCCCCGCACCGCAAGAGTTAACGCGAACTGACGTTGCTTGTGATGCTGCCGGGCACTTTCCGGCAGCTTAGGGAGTTTCTCCCCGGGGGCAGGGTATGCCCCCACTCTGTGAGACCCGGTGGCTCAAACCACCAGTTTAGTGCCGCGTTTTTACGCGGCTTTTTTATGTCCGGAAATCGGGGAAAACGGGAGCACAGGGGAGGATCGTGAGGTTTTCGAGGGGCGGGCTGGTCCTCAGCGACCGGGGTACAGCCTTGACAGCAGTACCGGCAGGGCGGTCTCAACCCGCAATATGCGCGGGCCCAGGTGGACGGGGGCAAATCCCTGCTGCTGCAGTTTTTCCACTTCATACGGGATGAATCCGCCCTCGGGCCCCACTGCCAGGGTTACCGGGTGTTGCACATCGACGGGGCAGGGCCCGGCGGATACCGGGTGGGCCACCAGGGCCTCGGTGCCGGCGATGATGCCCGGAAGTTCATCCTCCACAAACGGCTTGAAGCGCTTGCGCAGCTCGATGCGGGGCATCACCGTATCCACGGCCTGTTCCAGCCCCAGCAGCCACTGTTCCCGCAGTTTCTCCGCTTCCAGCCACGGGGTCTGCCAGTAGGACTTCTCCACCCGGTAGGCGTTAACCAGGTAGATTTCCTTGGCGCCCATCGCCGTGGCGTGCTGGATGATGCGCTTGAGCATTTTCGGGCGCGGGAGCGCCAGTACCAGCTTCAGGGGCAGCGCTGAGGGTGGTTGCCGCGCATCAGTGAAGGAGACCTCCAGTTCGACCTGTTCGTCATCCAGTGCCGTCACTTCTGCGGTGCCGATGTGGCCATTCAGCAGGCCTACACGCAGCTGCTCCCCGGGGGCTGCGCGGTGGACGGTGCGGATATGCCCGGCGCGGCGGTCACGGAGCCGGGCGCGCTCCGGGGAGATAAAGTCTTCCGGGTGCAGGAGGATCAGGTTCACGGCGGGCAGTCTCTGGCTTCGCGGCAGGGGAAGGATACTGGGCGTGTCAGCGGCGGGCGCTCGCCACCGCGCCCTTGCCCAGTCCCTCGAAGGCCCGCACACGCACCTCGTGCCCGGGTTCGTCGGCGGCAATGGTGTTGGCGATATACATGGCCAGCTGCTCCACCGTGGTGTCGCAGTCGACCAGCTCGCAGCAGTCAGCAGGGATTTCCAGTGCAAACTCTCCCTGTTGTGCGCGATAGGCGAAGTTCAGCGGGTCGCCATTGCCATCCGGAACCAGGTCTTCCCGCGTGCCCAGGTAGATGTCCCGCCAGCGTTCGGCCCACTTCTCTTCCCAGCGGGCACTGCGCTCGCCGTTGACGAACACCTGGATACGGGAGCGATGGCCGTGGGCAATGCGCTGGCAATTGCCGCCGTGCTTTTTCAGGCCGTGGCTGTAGTGGTAGAAAGCATCGTTGATCTCTTCACAGCTGAAGGACAGCTTCAACTGCTCCACGCTGGTGGGGAAGGCGCTGGCGAGCTGGGCAACACTCCAGGCTGCCACACTGCCCATATCGATAATGTCTGCCTCGACCAGGGCGAAGGCCTGGCGGGGACCGCTGACCTTGATATGCCTGCCACTGTCGAGCCGCCAGTCCACCGAGACGCGGTCACCGTTCTCTTCGAGCACCAGGTGGGGTGAGCCGGTCGGGACCAGCAGGCGGTGGTCCAGCTCCTCGTCCAGCCAGTGGCGCAGGGTCTTCTTGACGACACCGAAGTCACACACCATGCCCTGTTCATCCAGTGCGCCGTCCAGCGCGGCGTTTGCCAGCCAGGTCTCGCCCACCAGGCCACGGTGATGGTCCAGGTAGCTGAAATCGATGTTGATCAGGTTGTCGACAAAGAGGTGCATGAGGTTCCTCAGGCGTTGAAACTTCCGGGTTTACTGCGGTGCACAGTATAACCTGAATAGGGGGGTGGAACTCGCGCCTGTGAGTCTCTATAATCGCGCCCTCTTCGGCAGTGAAGCATTGTCGAAGCTTGCAGTGGCGGCCCTTCCGGTCCCCTCGCAATGAACAGCTGTGAACTCCGCCAGGCCCGGAAGGGAGCAACGGTAGCAGTGACGTCATGTGCCGAGGGTGTTGCTGGTTGGGCTGCCTCCATTTCTGCCCCCTCCTTTTGTTTTCGCCCGACCGGGCACCGACTCCCGATGTTGACGCTGAATCCCGGATTCACAGGATTTTTGTTGTTTCTATGCCGTGTTGGGGGAATTTCATGCCGATGTGCGCTCGTTATGGCGGCTGCAGCCCGCCCGGTGTCGCGCTTATGCTATAAAACGTCGTCAAATATAACTGAAAAGCAGAGAGGGAGCTGATGAAAAAGATTGCCCTGGCCGCCGCTGTGGCGGTGGTATTGGCTGGCTGTGACAACCGCCAGGCAGAGCCCGAAGATGCCGCGACAGACAGTGCTACGGCGAATGTGGCCGCAGAGAGTGCCGGCGCCGGGACAGGTGAGTCCGCCACCCAAACCGGTACCGGCGAGTCCGCCAATGGCCCGGTGACCGCCGAGGATGCCAAGGCCTTCCTCGAGCAGGCACAGCAGCGCCTGGCCAAGATGGCGGAGGAAGGCGCACACGCATCCTGGCTTGCAGCTACCTACATTAACGTGGATTCCCAGTACACCGAGGCGCTGGCCTCGGAGCGCTTTACCTCCCTGGCGGTCGAGCTGGCCAACGAGGCAGCCCGCTTCGATGACCTGGAGCTCGCCCCTGAAACCCGTCGCCAGCTCACCATGCTCAAGCAGGGCCTGGTACTGCCAGCGCCGCAGGATCCGGAACTGACCGCCGAGCTGGCCCAGATCGGCTCCAAGCTGCAGGGCATGTATGGCTCCGGCAAGTACTGCTCCGGCGAGGGCGACAAGGAAAAATGCTACGGCCTCACTGAGATGGGCCGCCTGATGGCGGAGAGCCGCGATCCGGACCTGCTGAAGGAGCTCTGGGTTGGCTGGCGCAAGGTAGCGCCGCCCATGAAGCCGCTCTACGAGCGCCAGGTGGAGATCGCCAATGCCGGTGCCCGGGAGCTGGGCTACAAGGACCTGAGTGAGATGTGGCGCTCCAAGTACGACATGGAGGCGGATGCTTTTTCCGCGGACATGGATGCACAGTGGAGCAAGGTAAAGCCCCTGTATGAAGCCCTGCACTGCCATGTACGGGCCAGGCTGAACGAGCGCTACGGCGACGACGTGGTGCCGCCCAACGGCAAGATCCCGGCGCACCTGCTGGGCAATATGTGGGCGCAGGAGTGGGGCAACGTCTATGACGTGGTCAAGGACGAGGATATGCAGGCCCCCTACGACCTGACCCAGCTGGTGGTTGATTCCGGCATGGATGAAAAGGAGATGGTCAAGGTCGGCGAGCGGTTCTTTACCTCGCTGGGCTTCAAGCCACTGCCGGAAACTTTCTGGGAGCGTTCCCAGTTCACCAAGCCCCGTGATCGCGACGTCGTCTGCCATGCCAGTGCCTGGAACCTGGATAACAAGGACGACATCCGTATCAAGATGTGTATCCAGAAGACCGCGGATGACTTCATTACCATCCATCACGAACTGGGCCACAACTTTTACCAGCGTATCTACAACGACCAGCCGTTCCTGTACCAGGAGGGTGCCAATGATGGTTTCCACGAGGCGGTGGGTGATGCCATTGCGCTTTCCATCACGCCGAAGTACCTGAAACAGATTGGCCTGATGGACGAGGTGCCGGACGAGAGCAAGGATATCGGCTTCCTGATGCGCCAGGCACTGGACAAGATCGCCTTCCTGCCGTTCGGGCTGCTGGTGGACAAGTGGCGCTGGCAGGTGTTCAGCGGTGAGGTGGACCCCAGCGATTACAATAAGGCCTGGTGGGAATTGCGCGAGGATTACCAGGGCATCCAGCCGCCGGTAAGCCGCAGCGAGGCCAATTTTGATCCGGGCGCCAAGTACCATATCCCGGGCAACACGCCCTATGCGCGTTACTTCCTGGCTCGTATCCAGCAGTTCCAGTTCCACCGCGCCCTGTGTGAGGCGGCGGGCCACGAGGGACCACTGCATCGCTGCTCGATTTACAACAACGCGGCCGCCGGTGAGAAACTCCGCAATATGCTTGCAATGGGTGCCAGCAAGCCGTGGCCGGATGCGATGGAAGCCCTGACCGGCCAGCGCGAGCTGGACTCCTCGGCCATCATCGATTACTTCCAGCCGCTGATGGCGTACCTGGAAGAGCAAAACCAAGACCGCCAGTGCGGTTGGGAATAATCAAGCGCATAGCGAGCACTGCTCGCTGCTTGATTATTCGACCGGCCAGTGCAGGTTTTTGCTCCATGCAAAACCTGCATTCCCGCCATCCATGGCGGTCAGATAGCCGGGCCGGAGCCTGAACAAAGGCTTGTTAGTAGCGCCATGGATGGCGAGGAAAGGCTTGCTCAGGGCGCTGCCGCGAGCAGTTCTAGCGACGTGAATAACCCGTAATAGAAAGCCCGGCAACGCCGGGCTTTTTTGTGTTGGCGATGATTCGGTGCCAATTCGCCAGTGTGCGGGCCTTCAGAACTCGGCCTGGGCCGTCAGCCACAGCTTGTCCGTATCCACACTGAACTCATCGGCCTGGTACTGGCTGTACTTGAGGCTCATGCCCACCACGCCGAGCTTGCCGGCGACCAGGAAGCCGTACTCGCTGCCAAGCTTATCCATGCCGGACACGTCCGGGTCATCTGAACCCAGCTGATGATAATTCACTGCAAGTTTGACTCCGGCGAGTGTCGTCCCCACTGAAAGATAGGTGTCCTCGATACCACCGGGAATATTGCCGGTACCGCCGCCGAGGAATTTATCGTTCCAGCCCTGGAACTTGTGCAGCGTCGCCAGCGGGGTAATAAACTGGCCGTCGCTGCCATCCGCACCCAGGAGCTCATATCCCGCGGCAAGCCTGACGGGGCCCAGCTTGTAGCCAGCGTCAACCAATACGTAGTCTGCGGAATATGAGGCAGGGCTGTCGCCGGCCTCGGTCTGGGTGGCATATTCCAGCTGGTAGCCCAGGTTGCCGGCGGCACCGGCAAAGCGCAGGCCGTAGGTGTCGGTGGAAAAAAGTGGGGCCGTCTCGTTGTCGATCAGGTAGGCATAGGCGGACAGGGCACCCACGGAAAACCCTTCGTAACGGGCATTGAACAGGTAGGTATCGTTCTCATGATCGCCGAGCGGGCTGTCCTCGCCGAAGATCCGGTTGACGTTGTCGATATGGGCGAGGAAGACAGTTGTATCTTCCAGGCTGGTGTTGCTCAGGCTGAAGCCATCGTAGGTCTGCTCATTCTGGCGAAAGCCCACCCCCCCGACAAAGCGCTGGTTGTCCAGCAGTATGCGCTGTCGACCATACTTGAGGGTCGTGCTTCCTTTTGAGTAAGCGAGCATATACTGGTTGACCTCGGTACCTTCGGGGTCCGCAATCCCTCCTTCAAACTCGGTTACATGGGTCACGTCATCCATTTCCAGCAGCACGCTGAAGCCCTGGTATTCTGCCGAGGACAGGGTCAGTCGCGTCTTCAGGCTCAGCAGGTCGACAGAGTCACTGCCTTCAATGTCCACGGTTTCACTGCGGGCCCGGAAGTTCACGGTGGCATCCCCCTGTTGCAATGCCTGGGCAAAGTTCGTCACCGCGGGGGGCTGTTCCAGCGGTGCGTCCTGGGCGAAGGCGTTGTGGGAATATGCCGTTGCCACGGCAACTGCCAGCAGGCCCCGGCGAGTGATTCGGATGGGTCCATTCATCTGTGTCATTTTTTGTCTCCAGGTTTTCTCGGTAAATCTTTTTATTCCAGGCACAAGCCGGGCATCGTCACCGATTACAGGCAATGGCGGAAGGGTAGGGAAGTTATGAACCCCGTGGGTAAAGGGTTTCTTTCTAAAATGAGAACCAGGTCAGGCTGCGTCGACCACCTCCCCGGTATCGCGGGTGCAAGCCCGCGCTGATTCGCCGGGTGCTACAGCGGCTCGGCCCAGAGCCGGGTCAGCACCGACTTTGTCATGTCTTTCGTGCAGGAATTTCAGTACGCGGGCACGATAGTGGTTGTAGTGGCTGTCGCCCGCCAGGTCCAATCGATGGCGGGGGCGCTCGAGCTCTACATCCAGCACTTCGCCGATGGTGGCCGCGGGACCGTTGGTCATCATCACAATCCGATCTGATAGCAGCACAGCTTCATCGACGTCGTGGGTAATCATGATGACGGTGTTTTTCAGGTCCGCCTGGATCTCCATCAGGGAATCCTGCATGTGTGCGCGGGTGAGTGCATCCAGCGCACCAAAAGGTTCATCCATCAGCAGGACCTTGGGTTGCATGGCCAGTGCGCGGGCAATACCCACTCGCTGTTTCATACCCCCGGAGATTTCCCCGGGCCGTTTGTGCGCAGCATGGGCCATGTGTACCAGCTCGAGATTGTGATCGATCCATTCCCGTATTGCGCTGCGGGACATCTTCCTGCCGAATACCTGGCTCACTGCCAGCTCGACATTCTCGTAGGCGGTCAACCAGGGCAGCAGGGAGTGATTCTGGAATACCACCGCCCGCTCGGGGCCGGGCTCAGTGACCTCACGTCCATCCAGAATCACCCCGCCGGAGCTTGCCTGGTGCAGCCCGGCGACAATATTGAGAACCGTGGACTTGCCGCAGCCGGAGTGGCCGATCAGGGAGACGAACTCGCCCTGGCGGATTTTCAGGTTGATATCCCGCAGGGCCGTGAACGGACCATTAGGCGTGGGGAACTGCATACCTACCTGGCTGATATCGAGAAGCGTGTTCATGGAAACCTCGTTCAGTGTTGCTGGCAAATGTAGGCCGGCGAGTTTGTCCGGCGGCATTGTTTCATTCAGTGGGTGGTTATTTCCTTGTCCCAGGAAAAGAACCGCTGTAACTGCAGCATGCAACGGTCAAGCAGGAAGCCAATAAAGCCGATCACGAGCACTGCGGCCATAATGCGGGCCAGCGAGTCGGAGCTGCCGTTCTGGAACTCGTCCCAGACGAACTTGCCCAGCCCGGGATTCTGGGCGAGCATTTCGGCCGCAATCAGTACCATCCAGGCGACGCCCAGGGACAGGCGCATGCCGGTGAATATCATTGGCACCGAAGCTGGCAACACGATACGTCGTACATGCTTCAGCGCCGGCAGGCGCAGGACCTTGCTGACGTTTAACAGGTCGCGATCAATCGAGGCGACACCCACAGCCGTGTTGATCACCATCGGCCAGAGGCAGCAAAGCGTTACCGTGATCATGGAGTTGATAAATGACTTGGCGATCATCGGGTCCGGGGTGGCGTACAGGGCGCTCACAACCATGGTCACCAGGGGTAACCATGCCAGTGGGGAGACCGGCTTGAATACCTGGATAATCGGGTTACAGGCGGCATTGAGTGCGGGGCTGAGCCCGATGGCGATACCCAGGGGAACGGCAATCAGTGCCGCGAGCAGGAAACCGCTCATGACCGTGACCAGGCTGGTGCGGATCTGGTCGATAAAGGTTTCCTTGCCAGTGTAATCCCGTATTTTCGGTTCGTAGCCCGGATCCTCGGCGACCCGCCTGGCATTACGCTCCCGTTGCCGCTCATAAAAGGCGGCCTCTTTCTCCCGGGAGCGCTGGTGCTCACTGTAGAGGGCGCCGAACTGCTCCCAGACCGCCACCGGTCCCGGGAAAGTCCCCAGTGATGTATCGATATTGCGGGCGCTCACCGACCACAGCAGGAGAAAAACCAGTATCCCGGTTGC
The DNA here is from genome assembly GCF_021290385.1 of Microbulbifer sp. YPW16. Classification (GTDB taxonomy): domain Bacteria; phylum Pseudomonadota; class Gammaproteobacteria; order Pseudomonadales; family Cellvibrionaceae; genus Microbulbifer; species Microbulbifer zhoushanensis. The sequence continues at coordinate 990,693 of NZ_CP089928.1, read as the reverse complement.
AGGCAGGGCGAGCAGGGCCGCGGTGCGCAGGAGCAGTCCTCCATCGGCCCGGGGCAGGCGCCAGTTTAATATCTTGCCGGAAGTCAGGGTGCTGCTAGTCATAGTGCGTTATCTCGTTTGCATCACTTTTCAGGGCGGCGTCCATGGCCGCCCGGCAATTCCACGGTTTACTTTCAGAGTTTCTCGCCACTTTTCAGGCCGATGGGAAACTTGTCGATATAGGCATTGGGTGTCCTGCCGTTGTATACAATCCCGTCGATAAAGTGGGTCTGGGGCTCGCGGAAGCCGTCCTCGGTGTCAAAATCCGGGAACTGGTCCGCCTTGGCCAGGCCTTCTGCGATCAATGATTTCGCGGCGGCCTCATAGATGTCCGGGCGGTATACCTTTTGTGCAAGATCCTTGTACCAGTCATCACTCTTGTCTTCCGGGATCTGGCCCCAGCGCCGCATCTGGGTCAGGTACCAGATGGCATCCGAGTAATAGGGGTAGGTGGCGTTGTAGCGGAAGAAAACATTGAAGTCCGGCACTGAGCGCTTGTCCCCTTTCTCGTACTCGAAGGTGCCGGTCATGCTGTTGGCAATTACTTCATAGTCGGCTCCCACATAGTGGGATTTCGAGAGGATCTCCACCGCTTCCGGGCGGTTGGCATTGTTGTTTTCGTCCAGCCACATAGCCGCTCGAATCAGCGCGCGGGTCAGGCGGATTGTGGTGTTGGGGTATTTTTCCGCAAACTCCCTGGTGATACCGAAGACCTTTTCCGGATTGTCCTTCCAGATCTCGTAGTCGGTAACCACCGGCACACCAATGCCCTTGAATACCGCCTGCTGGTTCCAGGGTTCACCGACGCAGTAGCCGTAGATGGTGCCGGACTCGAGCGTGGCGGGCATTTGCGGCGGGGGCGTCACTGACAGCAGGGCATCCGCATTGATCTGGCCCGAGATATCCCCCTTGTGCGGGGCATAAAAGCCTGGGTGGATGCCGCCGGCGGCAAGCCAGTAACGCAGTTCATAATTGTGGGTGGAAACCGGGAAAACCATGCCCATGTTGAATGGTTTGCCGTCGTCCTTGTAAGCCTCAACCACCGGCTTCAGGGCATCCGCCTTGATCGGGTGCACGGGCAAGCCATCTTCCCGCTTGGGAATATTGGGTTTCATCTGTTCCCAGATTTCGTTCGAGACGGTAATGCCGTTGCCATTCAGGTCCATCGAGAAAGGGGTGATGATGTCGGCCCGGGTGCCAAAGCCCATGGTGGCGGCAATCGGCTGGCCCGCCAGCATATGGGCACCATCCAGCCGGCCATCAATCACGCCGTCGAGTAGCACCTTCCAGTTGGCCTGCGCCTCGATGGTGACGTAAAGGCCCTCATCCTCGAAGAAACCCTTTTCATAGGCGACGGCAATTGGCGCCATGTCGGTCAGCTTGATAAAGCCAAACGTCAGCTCCTCTTTTTCCGGGTAGCCGAGCTTTTCCGCCCGGGCGGGTGCCGTGCCCATTGCTATTGTGGCCACTAGCATGGCGGCGACTGCCCATGCCCCGAATGATTTGTTCCAGTTCATCTGGCTCTCTCCTGTGCGGGTTTCCTGTACTTTTCCGGGCCAAAAAAAAACGCTCATTGATCGGTGCCTTTGGCACGGGTCAATGAGCGTCTTTGCTCGGCAGCTGGCAGGCTTGTGCCTGCCGTCAGTGTTCAGTTGTTGTTGCCCCTGTTTCCTATACTCCCGAATTCCGGTGTCTTGCCGGGTGTTGCCTTTCAGTTCACACCGCAAAAATCAGGGGGCATTGATTGGTGTGGCCAGGGCAGCAAAATTCATTCTTCACCGAAGCAAACTGCACAGATCGTGCCAAGGCTGCGGCCACTGCATGTTGAAGATGGGCTGGGACAGGCTCCTGAGGCTGGCCCCGGGTTGTTATATGGGCGCGGGAGCACGGGATTTCATGTGTTCCGGGGATGCTGCTGGTTGTGACAATGCCGCGTGCGGCAATCGTTGCAATGCATCGCGATGATATGGTCCCGGTGTACTGCGTTGCGGCCGCAAGCCTTAAGGTAGTGCGGAAGCGGGGGGCGCTGCCCGCTGATGGGGCATTGTGTGCCGGAGGGAAGGTGGGAATATCGCTGGCAACAAAACCAAAAAGGGCCGGACATCGCTGTCCGGCCCTTATGCTGGCTTCCGATCGGGGGATCAGAAGTTGTAGTTTACAGAAACACCAGCCAGCCAGGCTTCGATATTGGTGGTGCCGCCATCGAAGTAAGTAACCAGGGCTGTACCCGGGCCGACCAGTGAATCGGTCGGGATCACGCTGCCTTCCTGGATGGTTTCGTCGTCACCCCACAGGTAGGCAAAGCCGCCGTCAACCGACAACTGGTCGCTGAACTTGTAAGTGCCGCCGAAAGTCACCCACTGGCGATCGGTGTCCGGGATGGACAGGGTGCGCCAGGTGATCGGGCGGCCAAAGCTGGCGGTTTCCTCGTCAAACAGGCCGTCGCGTGCAGCGCCCTCGTCGTAGGCGTAGCCGATGCGCCAGGTGACTTCCTCACACGGGTAGTATTCGCCGGCGATGCTGTAACGCATGCCACTCTCGAAGTTCTCTTCCTTGATCAGCAGCGGATTGTAGGGCTCGGGGTCCACGCCGAACTTCTGGCCGGGGATGAAGCCCTCAAGGCGTTCGAAGTCATCCCAGTCGGTCCACATGGCACCCAGCGCCAGGCCCCACTGGCTGTTGAAGCGATGGTAGAAACCCAGCTCCAGGGTGTCGGGCAGGTCCAGGGTCAGGTTGGCGGATGCATTCCGCAGGCCGATACCACCCATATTGTTGGGCAGGGCCTGGGAATTGACATCACCTTCCAGCTCCGGGTCCAGCTCGGAGTGATAGGAGATACCGAAGCGGGATTGTTCATTGATCTGCCACAGGGCGCCCAGGGACCAGCCCACATCCCAGTCGTCACCCTCGAGGTCGAGGATGGTCAGTTCGGGGATACCGGACCCGTCGGGCAGGAAGAGCCCGGTCTGCTGGCTCAGGTTGCGCGGCACCTTGGTTTTCAGGGTGGCGTCGGCGTAGAGGAAGTTTACTGCAAGGCCGATACTGAACTGGTCGTTGAAGTTGTACGCCACCGAGGGTGCAATATTAACCGTCAGCAGTTCAGTTTTATCGGCAATATGGGTCACCAGCCAGTCCGGGTCGAAGTCGGTTTCCAGGCCGTAGTCGGTAAACATGCCCAGGCCGAAAGACCAGCAGTCATCAAAAGGAACTGCCAGGGCGAAGTCGGGGACAAAAGCATCGCTGGCGTAGTCGCTGGCAGTGTCGCGGAACGGGCCTACCTGGGCGAGCGGCACCGGCTGGCCGGTAACCGGGTTGGTGCCTACAACGGAAAAGTCGACCTCACCGGCGGCGTCAATTTCCGGGTTGACGTAGGTGACGCCCGCGGACAGTGAAATCCGGTCAAACAGAGCAGAACCGGCCGGGTTGCGGTTCAGGATGGCGGCATTGTCACCGATGGTGTTTTCCGCCGCGAACGCGCGGCCAAGGCCAGAAGGGTTGGTCTCCTGCAGGTAAAAACCCGCAGCCATGGTACCGCTGGAAGCGGTGCTGATTGCTGCAGCCAGAACTGCACGACGCAGAAGTTTCTTTTTCATGAGGTCCCACTCTGTTTTTAAATCGCGGATCACAAATGCATCACGCGACGACTGCGTGGCAGTTTCCGGCGCGCGATGGAGAACCCTGTTCAGGTTCCCGGGTTTGCAATTGATTCCCTGACCCGAAAATTCTAGCAGTGCCAGAATATTGTTTCAGGGGAGGCGGGCGACTTTATAAAGACAAAGAGGCGAAAAATCTATCATTTCGCGCCACTTTTTCTTTATTTTTACGAGTTGTTCGAAACTTTTTTATTGTTGGCGGGAAGAGTCTCTATGGGTGGAAAATTTGGTCAAGGAAATCTGGTAGGTTTCGCCATCTTCTTCCTGCATCAGTTTAACCAGTGCGTGATTCCACTCCGGGGCGAACCAGATATAAGTCGTGCGATCTGCACCTTCTTCGCGCACGCGTTCCACCTTGACCGTGTCCACGGGACCCAGTGGCGTCTGCAGCTTCTCGGTACCGGCAACGGCAAAACGATATGTGCGCACTCGCTTGCCATCGGCTACCTGATAGACGAGATCTTCCTTGCCGGCAGCCACATCCAGTGCCAGCTGCAGCTGGTAACTGATTTTGTCGTGGATATCCTTCGGGACATTCTCGAGCGTGCGGTCCGGCTTTGACACATTGACGACCCGGCCGTTTTCAAAATTCAGGGATGTGTGGCGATTGCGCCCGAGTCCGGTACGACGGTACTCATAGTGCCGGGGGGTAATGCTGGCATTAGCCAGGGAAAAGCGGGAGTGCTCGCGGATGTCGGCGAGGAAAGAATCCGCCCGGAAATCCAGCCGCCAGTTGTCTCCGGCGCCGGAGAGCTCGCGCCTGGCTTCTACCTTGATGCCGTTGTAACTGGCAGAGTAGGTGGCGGAGAAGGGCTCCAGGCCCTGGGCGCTGGCGGCCAGGGCCTGGCAGCTGAAAACGAGAAAAAGTACAAACTGTCGAACGGGCACGGCGATCTCCCTTTTCCTGGTGGCGTTCGCTGGGGCGGGGCATATCCGGTGGGCAAAACCTTGCCTGCCGGTGCCTGGACCCTACGATAACTTTGACCGCTGCCGGCTGCAAAAAGTGCCCGGGAGAGTCCCGGGCACGCAATCGCTCAGGTCCTGACCACGTTTCCTGTGGGGGGCAGGCGTTCGCCATCGAGTTCCGAATGGTCACCGACCATGCGCAGGCGCCCTTCGGCAAACCAGCTCACTGCGAGCGGGTAGATAACATGCTCCTGAGCCTGTACCCGTTGGGCCAGGCTCTGCGCGGTATCACCGGACTCGACGGGAATCACCGCCTGTACGATGGGTGGGCCGCCGTCCAGTTCCTCGGTGACAAAGTGCACGGTAACCCCGTGTTCGGCGTCGCCGGCGTCCAGAGCCCGCTGGTGGGTGTGCAGGCCCTGGTACTTGGGCAGGAGGGAAGGGTGGATATTCAGCAGGCGGCCGCTGTAATGGCGGACAAACGCCGGGGTGAGGATACGCATGAACCCGGCCAGCACCACCAGCTCGGCGCCATAACTGTCGATACTGTCGATCAGGGCGCGATCGAATGATTCCCGGTCTTCATAGTCCCGGTGGTTGACCACCGCCGCGGGAATGCCCGCCTCGCGGGCGCGGGTCAGGCCATAGGCCTCCGCCTTGTTACTGATCACCGCGCACAGCTCAAAGCTGGCATCGGTCGTTGCCGCCGCGTCGATCAGGGCCTGCAGGTTGGTGCCGCTGCCGGAAATCAGCACGGCCACCCGACATTTCTCCCGCGCCATCGGAGCCTTCTGCGTCATTAGAGCCCCGAGAGTTCCACGGCCTCGTCACCGGAGGCGGATTCGATGCTGCCAATAATGAAGGCTTCCTCGCCCGACTGGCGCAGGATCCCCAGGGCCTCGTCGGCCCGGTCGGCGGGGACACAGACCACCATGCCCACACCGCAGTTGAATGTGCGGTACATCTCGCGGCGGTCGATATTGCCGTTTTTGCGCAGCCACTCGAATACCGGGGGCATTTCCCAGCTGTTGGTATCGATGTGGGCGCAGGTGCCTTCCGGCAGCACGCGCGGCAGGTTTTCCAGCAAACCGCCGCCGGTGATGTGGCTCAGGGCGTTGACCTGCGATTTAGCGATCAGCTCGAGGAGGTTCTTGACGTAAATCCGGGTCGGGGCCATCAGCGCCTCGGCCAGCGTCACCCCGCCCATGTCCTGCTGCAGGTCGGCGCCGCTGACTTCCAGCACCTTGCGCACCAGGGAGTAGCCGTTGGAGTGGGGGCCGCTGGAGGCCAGGCCGATCAGCTTGTCGCCGGCAGCCACTTTGCTGCCATCGATGATGCCGGACTTCTCCACCACACCCACGCAGAAGCCTGCCAGGTCGTAGTCGTCGCCTTCGTACATCCCGGGCATCTCTGCGGTCTCACCGCCCACCAGGGCACAGCCGGCCAGCTCACAGCCACGGCCGATGCCATTGACAACCTCGGCCGCGATATCCACATTCAGCTTGCCGGTGGCGTAGTAATCCAGGAACAGCAGGGGCTCGGCACCGGCTACCACCAGGTCGTTCACGCACATGGCCACCAGGTCGATGCCGATGGTGTCGTGAATCCCCAGGTCCATCGCCAGGCGCAGCTTGGTGCCTACACCGTCGGTGCCCGATACCAGTACCGGCTCCTTGTAGCCCTTGGGCAGCTCACACAGCGCCCCGAAACCGCCCAGGCCGCCCATCACTTCCGGGCGCTGGGTCCGCTTGGCGACATGCTTGATGCGGTCGACCAGGGCGTTGCCCGCGTCGATGTCGACACCGGCATCTTTATAACTGAGGGATTGGGGCTTGGAATCGCTCATGATTCTTCCTGCAATGGGCTTTCGAAGGGCGCGTATTCTAGAGGAATTTCGCCCAAATGTGCGAACTCGGGGCTGGGAGAAAAAACCGACACTGATACAATAGCCCCTCTGGCCCGGTTTGACCCGGGATCGATTCCGGCCCGCAGCCGTGCCGGCGCCCCTTTCCCGGGCCCGGTAGAGCGCGCTAGCCGGTCAACCGAATAAGTGGTTTGGGGGAGTTTGAGAGATGCAGATGCTGGTCCGGCGCGGTGTGGCAACAGCAGCGAAGTTGCTGGCCCTTGCCCTGTGCCTAACGATGTTGCCGGCGCAGGCTCGGGTGATTGCAGACCTTTACGAGGTGGCGGAGCCCGTTCCCAGCCGCAGTGCGAGTGACCGTGCGGCCGCGGCCAGCCGTGGCCTCGAGCAGGTTTTCGTGCGGGTTACCGGCGAGCCCTCAATTGCCGGTAGCGGCGTGTTGAGCCCGGTACTGCGGGAGGCGCAGTCCTTTATGCAGGGTTACCGCTATGTCACCGAGGAGGACGAGCTGTACGTGCAGCTGACCTTCGATCCCCAGGCGGTGGCGGCCAAGGTGCACGAACTGCAGCTGCCCATGTGGCCCAATAACCGTCCCGGCACGCTGGTGTGGCTGGCTGTGGACACCCTCGGGGAGGGACGCAGCTATCTGAGCGAGACCGAGTCGCCGGAAGTCTTTTCCGCCCTGGATGCCGCCGCTATCGCCCGCGGCCTGCCGCTGGAATTCCCCGCACTCGACAGTACTGACCGGCGCGCCATGCCGCTGGGCAATCTCTGGGCCCAGGACGAGCGGGCGGCTAAAAGTGCCGCGGCGCGTTACCAGCCCGATGCGAGCCTGATGGGGCGCGTGCTGCAGCTGTCCCAGGGGCGCTGGCAGGGCAACTGGCTGCTGATCCACGGCGGCCGCAGCTATGCTTTTGACGCCACCGGGGATTCCCTGGAAACCGTGGCCCAGCAGGGGGTCAATGAGGCCGCCAACCTGCTGGCCCAGCGCTACGCGGTGCGCCCGGACGCCGGCGGTGGTGAATCCAGCTCCGTGGTCCTGGAGCTGGTGGGCGTGTCCACGTTTGCGGATTACAACGAGGCCTCGGCTTACCTTCGGGGCCTGGCCCAGGTCAGCCGGGCAGACCTGCTGCAGGTGGATGGCGACCGTATGCGTTTCGCCCTCAGTACCGGCGTGCCCATGCGGAACCTGCGCGATGCCCTGGCACTGAACCGCAAACTGCGGGCCGAGGCGGAACAGGACCCGATCGACCTCAATGGCTATCGCGCGCCCGCGGGCAGCGCGGAGAATCCCCTGCGTTATCGCTGGCAGTGAGATGAACAAGCAAAGCGGTGTGCCGCAGCAGCTGCCCCTGGGGGTATCGCTGCGCGATGACGCCACCTTCGACAATTTTTACCTGTCGCCGGAGGATCCCAACCGCCAGGTTGTGGCCGCCCTGCAGGGCTTTGCCGCCGGCAGCCTGCCGGAGCAGTTGATTTACCTCTGGGGTGAAGAGGGCTCCGGTGTCAGCCACCTGTTGCAGTCCGCCTGCCAGAGTGCTGAGGACAGCGGCCGGAGTTTCCAGTACCTGCCGCTGGGGGAACTCCTGCCGATGGATCCTGCCGTCATCCTCGATGGCCTGGAGGAAGTGGAGCTGCTGTGTATTGACGGTATGCACCAGCTGGAAGGGCAACCGCAGTGGCAGACGGCGCTGTTTCACCTGTTCAACCGGGTGCGCGATGCCGGCGGCCAGATGCTGCTGGGGGCACGGCGCTCGCCCCGTGGCCTTGAGCTGGAACTGGCTGACCTGGCCTCAAGGCTCCAGTGGGGGCTTACCTTCCAGCTGCAGCCCCTGAACGACAATGACAAGCTGGCGGCCCTGCGCCAGCGCAGCCGCCGGCGTGGCTTTGACCTCCCGGAAGATGTGGCGTTGTATATCCTGCACCGGGCACCACGCCACACCGGTGCCCTGTTTGCCTGCCTGGAACAGCTGGACCGGGCCTCGCTGATGGCCAAGCGCAAAATCACCATTCCCTTTGTGAAGGAAGTCCTGAAGATCTGAGGGCCCCGGGGTTACAGGCGCAGGATCTGGCGATACTGTGCCACTTCCACTTCGAAGCGGGTGTGATCCTGCAGGTAGAGGCGCAGGCAGTCGGCGGCATCCGGCTCCCCGTGCACCAGCTGGATGGCGGTGCCTGGTTGCAGCTGTGAGGAGTGGAGCCAGCGACCCAGGTCCCGGTAGTCAGCATGTGCCGATAGTCCCTCTAGCATTTCCACCTGCGCCCGGCAGGGAATGTATTCCCCGTGAATCTTTACCGTACTGCTGCCGGCCATCAGCCGGGCACCCCGTGTACCGCCCGCCTGGTAACCGGCAAACAGGACCGTGGTGCGATGGTTGGGCAGCAGGCGCTTGAGGTGGTGCAGTACCCGGCCACCGGAGGCCATGCCGCTGCCGGCAATGATGATGTGGGGATACTGGATATTATCCAGTGCCTTGGATTCCTCGATTTCGCGGGTGTAGGTGACTCCCTCGCTCATGCGCCGGCACTCGGCCTTCGTCAGCCGGTGCAGTTCCGGGTAGCGGTTATAGATATGGGAGGCATCGATGGCCATGGGGCTGTCGAGGAAGATGGGCAGGCGCGGGATATCACCGGCCTCCATCGCCCGGACCAGCATATGTTGCAGTGTCTGCGCCCGACCCACGGCAAAGCTGGGAATCACCAGCACTCCCCCGCGACCCACAACCTCATTCACCACCCGGTTGAGCTCCTCCTGTATGTCCAGGTCCGGGTGGCGGCGGTCGCCGTAGGTGGATTCCAGCAACAGCAGGTCCAGGGCCGGCAGGGGATCGGGCGGGTACATCAGGACATCGTCGGGCCGGCCCACATCGCCGGAAAAGCCCACCCGCTTGCCGCCGGCCTCGAGGATGCCGCTGCCGGCGCCGAGGATATGGCCGGCGCTCTGCAGCCTGGCAGTGATCTCTCCAATGCGCACCGACTCGCCGAATGCGATCGGCTGGAACAGCTCCAGGCTGCGCTCGGCGGTCTCGCCATCGTAGAGGGGCTCCGGGTGGGCATGCTTGCCGAGCCGGTGGCGGGCATAGAAACGGGCATCTTCCTCCTGGATATGCCCGGCGTCCGGTAACAGGATGCTGCACAGGTCCACGGTGGCCGGATGGCAGAACACCGGGCCGCGGTAACCGAGCTGGTACAGTCGCGGGATATAGCCCGAGTGGTCCAGGTGCGCATGGGTGAGCAGGATGCCGTCCAGGCCATGGATATCGAAGGCCGGTGGCTGCCAGTTCCGCTGCCGCAGCCACTTGTAGCCCTGGAACAGGCCGCAGTCGACCAGCAGACGGGTGTTGCCGTGCTCCACCAGGAATTTGGAACCGGTGACCGTCTGGGTGGCACCGAGAAAAAGCAGGTTCATGGGTTCGACTCCCGGTTACGGCCGGTAGCGGGATGTGACCCGGCCAGCAGTTCGTGCAGCGGCCCGGCGATTACTGGGGCCAGGTCGAAAGTGCAGTGGGGGCCCGGGATGCTGTTGCTGGTGTACAGCTGGTGTATCCCGCTTGCCTGCAGCTGCGCTTCGCAGTCACCGGCAAAAATCCCATGTACCGCGGCGCAGTGGATCTGGTCGATGCCGGCGTGCTGCAATGCCGCGGCCGTTTCCATCAATGTGTGGCCACTGGAGATGACATCGTCCACCAGCAGCGCCGGCCGGTTGCGGTAACCTGATACGTCGGGTACCTCCACTGATACCGCGCGATCACCGGTCCGGGTCTTTTCACAAACGACAAACGGCAGCCCGGTCTGCCCGGCCAGTGTGCTGACCCACTGGCGGCTCTCACTGTCCGGACCCACCAGTAAATAAGAGGACTCCTGTTGCTGCACCCAGTCGCCGATCGTACTGACGGCCGAGAGGGCGAATGCCGGGATGGAATAGATTTCGTCGAGGTGGTCATAGCGGTGCAGGTGAGGATCCACGGTAACCAGCCAATCCACCCGGGCGGAAATTTCCCGGGCAAAAACTCTTGAGGTGATGGCCTCGCCCTCCCGGAATCGCCGGTCCTGCCGCATGTAGCTGAGGTAGGGCGCCACCAGGCCGATCGTTGCCGCGCCCAGTTCACGGAGCGTGGCGGCGAGGAAAACCAGTGCCAGGTAACCGGGGTCCGGGTCACACAGGTTGGCGAGGATGATGCAGTCGCGGTTCTTTGGCGGCGTGTCCACCCGCAGGTAGGTTTCACCGTCGGGAAAGCGCCGTCGTGCCAGTTGAGCTGGTTCCGCGCCCAGTTGTGCGCACAGCGGGGCTGCGAGCGGCAGTCCTTCCTCGAGTGCGAATAGCAGTGGTTTCATGCTCCCTTCTCCGCGACCTCCGCGACGTAAAACAGTTTGTGGTTACGGCGGTAGTATTCCTGCGCGTAAGCCAGTTCCCCGGGAGAGTCGGCGAGCAAAGTGGCCATGGGTTGGCCTTCGGTTACGGGCTCGCCGATCTTTACGTGCAGCCGCAGCCCTGCCGCCGGGGAGGACGGGGCCCCGGCAAGTTTCGCCAGCTGCGCGAGGCGCCTGTTATCCATCGCTGCCAGTACCCCCGAGCGCCCGGCCCTGAGCGGGGCCCGGTGGCGGGCCTCACGAAACTCTTTCATTCCACCCTGGGCGGCGCAGATCCGCTCAAATTGCCGCAGTGCCCGGCCGGATTCCAGTAGCTCGCGGGCTCGCAATTCGCAGCCCTGGTCGTCCTCGCCAGTAGCCATGGCCAGCAGTCGGGAGGCCAGCAATACCGAGCGGTCCACCAGGTCCCCTGGCGCCTCTGCCCGGTTGTGTAGCACCGCCAGCACATCCCGCGCTTCCTCCACCGGGCCAATACCATAGCCAATTGGCTGGGTGCCGTCGGTGATGATGCAACGGAGATGCAGGCCCAGGTCTTCGGCCACTTCGGAGAAAAGTAGGGAAAGGCGTTGAGCCTGCTCCTGGTCACGCAGCTTGACCGTTGGCCCCACGGGCATATCAATCAGCACGTGGGTGGAACCGGCGGCCACTTTCTTGGACAGCACCGATGCCACCAGCTGTCCCTCGCTGTCCAGGTTCAGTGCCCGCTCTATCCGGATCAGGATGTCGTCAGTCGGGCTCAGGCCAACCCGTCCACCCGCGGCCAGGCAGGCCCCGGTATCAATGACTACCTGCTGCAGCTGGCGCAGGGACAGGTCCACTTCGGTCAGCACGGCCATGGTGTCCGCGGTGCCGGCGGGCGAGGTAATGGCGTGGGAAGAGGTCTTGGGAATTACCAGGCCGGCGGCACTGGCGATGGAAATCACGATCGGGGTGGTGCGGTTACCGGGCAGTCCGCCGATACAGTGTTTGTCGAAAATGCGTGGGAATTCCGGCCACTGCAGGCGGTTTCCGCTGCGGACCATGGCGTTGGTGAGGGCGCTGGTTTCCCGCCGGCTCACACCACCGGTGGCGCATGCGGTGAGGAAGGCGGCAATTTCGATATCGGAATACAACCGGTTACTGATGTCACGAATGATGCCACTGATTTCCGTCGCGTTCAGTTCGTTGCCATAAATTTTCTTGCGCAGGGCACTGAGTGAGTGGACCAGGGGCGCATGGCGGACCTCGACCTCCTGTCCGGGGGTAAGCCCGAGGAACTCCCAGGCGCCGTCAGAGAAGCCGATGACGCCTCCCGGCAGCACTTCGGCACTGACGGTATGGAGGGTGGCAATCAGGTTGCGACCGGCCGTTCGTACCTGCAGGCGCGTATTGGCCGTGAACCCCTCAGCCCGGCAGATAGCGCAGTCATCGCGCATGAACACAATCGGTTCCTCATGGGTGTTGATCCCCATCAGGTGCGCACGCAGGTACTGGTCACGTGCCATAGGCTGGATCCATGTCGCTGCTGTCTCCCCTGTTTGATGCTGCTGGCGCGCGCCACCGCGCAACCGCCTCCATACTGTCCGATACGGCTGGGAAATCCGGCCGCCCGGCCCTTTAATTGTGGCACCGGGAATTGTGGCGTCGGGCAAGAATCCGGCGCTCATGCGTATTTATTCAGTTTTCTGATCTTCTGGTTCTCCAATATGCAGAATCTTCATAAAGTGCTATTTGTAAGCCACGCGGTCGACGAGCCCAATGAAGGGCTCCACCAGGCCGTCAGTCTCGTCAGGAGTAGTGGTGCGGAGCTACATATCATGGCGGTGTGTCCGGCGCTGCCGGAGGCGTTCGGTGACTATGCCGACGCTTATGGGGACGGCCTGGCGGCCCGCGTGAAATCCTCCCTGGATTCGGTGCTGGCGGATGAGGGCCTGGCTGCTGACGACCTCCCCGTTTCCCTGCAGGTAGAGTGCGGCAGCACGCCGGCCGAGCGGGTGATCCACCGGGTGATAGATGAAGACTTCGACATGGTGATCAAGAATGTCGAGGGGCGCAGCCAGCGCAAGGGTTTCAAGGCCATGGACATGGAGTTACTGCGCAAATGTCCCTGCCCGGTCTGGTTGTGCCGGCCGGTACACCACGGTCGCAGCGATATCCGGGTACTGGTGGCAATAGACCCGGAGTGCGAGCAGGGGCATGCCTATGACCTGGCCATCCGCCTGCTGCGGCTGTCACGCGCACTGGCCGATTCCTGGGAGGGCACCTTACATATCGTTTCGTGCTGGGATTACGATGTGGATGCTTACTTGCGCCAGAACTTCCCGCTTGACCTGCCGGATGCGGAGATAGACCGGGTGGTGGAACAGGCCGGCGCCAAACACCGTGCCAAGCTGGATGTACTGATCCGTGCGGCCGGGATCGGTGGCCCGATGGAAATACATCACACCATCGCCAATCCGGCGCGTTTTATCCCGTTGCTGGTGGAGGAGAAAAAATTCGACCTGCTGGTGATGGGTACCGTAGCCCGCACAGGCATCCCCGGTTTTATCATGGGCAATACGGCGGAAAACATCCTGCAGAAAATCAGCTGTTCCCTGCTGGCACTGAAGCCGGGGGATTTCAAGTCACCGGTGCACTGAAAGCTGCGGGGAAATCCGCCGTGGAAAGTCTTTGGGAGCAATAGCAATAAAAAAGGCGGGCCCGGGGGCCCGCCTTTTGTTCACCGCTCTAAGGTGTTACGACTGTGCCTTTACTTCTGCGACCCACTCGTCCACCAGCTCCTCGAGCACATCGAGGGGCACGGCGCCGTTGGCCAGTACCGTGTCATGGAAGCCGCGGATATCGAACTGGTCACCGAGTTCCCGCCTGGCCTTTTCACGCAGCTCGATAATCTTCAGCATGCCAATCTTGTAGGCGGTGGCCTGTCCGGGCATCACGATGTAGCGCTCGATCGCCTTGACCTGGTCTCCCTTGGGGTTGGGGGTGTTCTCTCCCAGGTACTCGATTGCCTCTTCGCGGGTCCACTTCTTGCTGTGGATGCCAGTGTCCACCACCAGGCGCGCGGCGCGCCACAGCTCCATGGCCAGGCGGCCAAAGTCGGAGTAGGGATCCTTGTAGAGGCCGATCTCCTTCGGCACCAGCTCGGAGTAGAGGCCCCAGCCCTCGGTGTAGGCGGTATAGCCACCGAACTTGCGGAACTTGGGAATGCCCTCCAGTTCCTGGGCGATGGACAGCTGCATGTGGTGGCCCGGGATACCTTCGTGATAGGCCAGCGCCTCCATCTGGTAGGTGGGCATGTCCGCAGTGTTGTATAGGTTGGCGTAGTAGATGCCCGGGCGCGAGCCGTCCGGTGCCGGGCGCTGGTAGAACGCCTTGCCTGCCGATTTCTCGCGGAAGGGTTCCACGGCCTTGACGACCAGGTCCGCTTCCGGCTTGGTGATGAACAATTCGTCCAGGCGGCCCTTCATGTTGTCGATGATTGCCGTGGCTTCCTTGAGGTAGCGCTTTTTCCCTTCCTCGGTATTCGGGTAGTAAAACTGCTCATCGGTGCGCATGAATTCGAAGAATTCCTGCAGGGTTCCGTCGAATTCCACCTGCTCCATGATCTCGCGCATTTCACCATGAATACGCTCGACTTCGTCCAGGCCTTTCTGGTGGATTTCGTCGGCGGTCATGTCAGTGGTGGTATACACGTTCAGGCGATGTGCGTAGAAGTCATCGCCGTCCGGCAGTTTCCAGGCGCCGTCGTCTTTGGTGGCTTTTTTCTCCAGTTTACCCAAGTGGGCGATCAGCTTTTCATAAGCCGGCTGGGCGCTCTCCAGCAGGGCAGTTTGCGCCTGCTCCACCAGTGCCTGTTTCTTTTCTTCCGGAATTTCCAGCTTCTCAACCTTGCCCTTGAAGTCCTCAAACAGCGTGCTGTCTTCCCCGTCGGTGAAGGGGGCGCCGCTGATCAGGTTCTTGCCGTCGCTGATAACGTAGGGGAAAACGAACTTGGGTGGGATAACGCCGGCCTCGGCGCGTTCTTCCAGGTTGGCGATCAGCTGGTCAAAGTGACCGGGCAACGCGTTGAGGCGGGAGATGTAGGCCTCGGCATCCTCGACATCGTCGATACGGTGCTGGTTGATCAACAGGGATGCGACACCGGTGTGCACGGCATACATCTGGTTGACCGGGTAAGTGTGCAGTCGCCACTGGAAGCCCTCGATTTCCTCTTCCTTGTTGCGGACAGCCAGTTTCAGGCTCAGCGCGGTGGCATCGTCCAGTTGGCTGGAATCGATCTGTTTCAGTTCTTCCAGCTGGCGCTTCTGGATCTCCATGGTTTCCCGCTCGAATTCCGGCGAGAGATTGTCCCACTTGCCATAATCCTCATCATCGGTCTTGCCAAGGAAGGTCTTGAATTCCGGGCTGCGCTCCAGCAGCTCCTGGAAGTGGTCCTCAAACAGCTGGTTGGCCTTGGTTACCATCTCCTGGTTGACAGAAGAGTCGCTGGCGGATTCTGCTGCCGCGTCCGCAGTGTTGCCGTTGGGATTTGCGGTGCTGCTTTCGGCGGCTACCTCGGTTTCAGTGGTGGTGGGCTGGTTGTTTTCAGCCCGGTCACAGCCTGCCATTACCAGCGTGCTGATGGCAGCGGCAATCAGGGTCTTGTTGAACTGCATGTTTCGCATTCCCGTCCGATTGAAATAGTTATGGGGTTGAGCGGGGGACCGTTATGGGGTTTCCGGTCTCCAGAAAGTAAAAAAGCGGGCCGCCAGCCCGCTTTCTCGATCTCCCGGATCAGGCGAAGTTCTGGTTGACGAAGTCCCAGTTCACCAGGCTCCAGAACGCCTCCATGTACTTCGGACGGGCGTTGCGGTAGTCGATGTAGTAGGCGTGCTCCCAGACGTCACAAGTCAGCAGCGGGGTCTGGTCAGCCTCGGTCAGCGGGGTACCGGCATTGGAAGTGTTAACGATGGCCACGGAGCCGTCGCCTTTCTTCACCAGCCAGGTCCAGCCGGAGCCGAAGTTGTTCACAGCGCTGTTGGTGAACTCTTCCTTGAACTTGTCGAAGGAACCAAATGCCTTGTCGATGGCCTCAGCTACGGCACCGGAGGCGGCACCGCCACCGTTGGGGCTCAGGCAGTTCCAGTAGAAGGTGTGGTTCCAGATCTGCGCGGCATTATTGAACACGCCGCCGGAAGAGGACTTGATCACGTCTTCCAGGGATTTCTCTGCGTCGGCAGTGCCTTCCAGCAGGCCGTTCAGCTTGTCCACGTAGGTCTTGTGGTGCTTGCCGTAGTGATACTCCAGGGTTTCCTGGGAGATATGCGGTTCCAGGGCATCCATCGCGTAGGGGAGTTCGGGGAGAACGTGAGCCATGATTTCTTCCTTCCTTATGTCTCGGTTTGTGGATGAAGGCATTCTACACGCGCCGGATTGCAGAATTAACCCGGCATGTGGCTGACTACAGCGTATGGGGGCAAATACGGCGAAGACAAGTGGGTCAGCTAATCTTAAGCGGTAAACGCTTACTTTTTCGTCAATTTTTGGTATAACTGCCGCTGAAATCGACCAATCAATCCTCGTGTACGGGCCACTGGCCAGGTGCGCGAGCCAAACGCACGAATCGGGTATATCTAACGATGCAACGCAGAGAGCCGACCCTGGATGGCCGCGGTCCCGCCATAGACCCGGCAATGGACAACAAACCGATCGGTGGCGCCCCCCGTGGCAGCGCCCCGCAGCCGCCCGCTGACGATGAGGGTGGCTCCGGTGGCTCCTCAGTCCTGGCTGTTGTGGCCCTGATCCTGGCTCTCGCCGGCGTCGGCGGTGCGGGCTTCCTCTACACCCAGTGGCAGGACACCCGCTCGCAACTGGTGAGCGCGGAAGAGCGAATCGTGGAACTCGAGAAGCGTTTCGAAATGTCGGACGAGGAGTCAACGGCGTCCGTGGAGGTCCTGAATGCCCGGGTGAAGGAGAATTCCTCCGAGATCCGCAAGCTGTGGGGTGTTTCCCACGATACCAACCGCAAAAACATCGCCGCCAACAAGGCAGCGGCCGCCGCTGCCGCAAAGGACGCTGCTGCGGCCAAGAAGCAGGCCGCGCAGCTGGCCGGCAAGGTCAGTGGCCTGAACGACAGCGTGAAGAAAATTGCTTCCGTGGAATTCGCCCTGTCCGAGCTGCGTGAGACCACTACCAGCAGCCAGCGCGACCTCAAGGACAAGCTCGCCAGCCTGGAGCGCCAGCTCAACTCGGTGCGCAGTGACCTGGGCGGCCGGGTGAGCGCCAACGAGGAGGCTGTTGAGTCCATCGACGCCTACCGCCGCTCCGTGAACAAGGACCTGGTACAGCTGCGCGACGCCATCCGCAGCCTGCAGTCTGGTGGCAGCACCGCCGGCATCCAGTAAGGCTTTGCCCCTCGCCGCGGCCCGGATTCCCCGGGCCGCGACTTCCCTGCTTTCCACTATTGCCGGCCATATCCTGTCCCCACGCCCCAATCGGGGAATTTGCCCGCAATTCGTGTAAAATCGCCCGCCTTGAGACGTAAACCGGAGACGGCTATGACCACTATCCGCCAGGATGACCTGATCGACAGCGTCGCGGATGCGCTGCAGTTTATTTCCTACTACCACCCGCAGGACTTTATCCAGGCCCTGAACCAGGCCTACGAGAAGGAGGCCAACCCGGCGGCGAAGGACGCCATGGCCCAGATCCTGATCAATTCCCGTATGTGTGCCCAGGGGCACCGCCCCATCTGCCAGGACACGGGTATCGTGACCGTAAAGCTGAAAGTGGGCATGAATGTGCAATGGGATGCGGACATGAGCGTGACCGACATGGTCAACGAGGGTGTGCGTCGAGCGTATAACAACCCGGACAACGTGCTGCGTGCCTCCATCCTCGAGGACCCGGACGGCGCCCGCAAGAATACCGGGGACAATACCCCGGCGGTGATCCATTACGAGATCGTTCCCGGCGATACCGTGGAAGTCTATGTGGCCGCCAAGGGTGGTGGCAGCGAGGCGAAGAGCAAGTTCGCCATGCTGAACCCGTCTGACTCGGTGGTCGACTGGGTGCTCAAGATGGTGCCGCAGATGGGTGCGGGCTGGTGCCCGCCGGGTATGCTCGGCATCGGTGTCGGCGGAACCGCCGAGAAAGCCATGCTGCTGGCCAAGGAGTCACTGCTGGATCCGATCGATATCCAGGACCTGCAGGAGCGGGGCGCTGCCAATCGCGCCGAGGAGCTGCGCCTCGAACTGTTCGACAAGGTCAACAAGCTGGGTATCGGTGCCCAGGGCCTGGGCGGCCTGACCACGGTGCTGGACGTGAAGGTAAAGGACTATCCCACCCACGCCGCCAACAAGGCGGTGGCAATCATCCCCAACTGCGCTGCCACCCGCCACGCCCATTTCACCCTGGATGGTTCCGGCGCAGCGCGGCAGGCCCCGCCGAAGCTGGAAGACTGGCCGGAGATCACCCGTGAGGCCGGCAGCAATACCCGCCGGGTCAACCTGGACGAGGTTACCCGCGAGGACGTGTTGAGCTGGCAGCCGGGCGAGACCCTGCTGCTGAACGGTAAGATGCTGACCGGCCGCGATGCGGCCCACAAGAAAATGGTCGATATCCTGGCAAAGGGTGAGTCCCTGCCGGTGGACCTGGCTGGTCGCTTCATCTATTACGTGGGCCCGGTGGACCCGGTGCGCGAGGAGGTAGTGGGTCCGGCTGGCCCCACCACGGCCACCCGTATGGACAAGTTCACCCGTACCATGCTGGAAGAGACCGGCCTGCTGGGCATGATCGGCAAGGCCGAGCGCGGCCCGACCGCCATCGAGGCCATCCGCGACAACAAGGCGGTTTACCTGATGGCCGTCGGTGGCGCCGCCTACCTGGTGGCCCAGGCGATCAAGGACGCGAAGGTGGTGGCCTTCCCGGAACTGGGTATGGAAGCGATCTACGAGTTCGAAGTGGAAGATATGCCTGTGACCGTGGCCGTGGACAGCCAGGGCGAGTCGGTGCACAACACCGGGCCGCTGGTCTGGAAGGCCAAGATCGAGGAGGGCGTGGTTTAATACTGCCCTGAGAGAACAAAGGCCGGGCCCCGCGAGGTGCCCGGCCTTTTTTGTTTGTGTAGCCGGCTTCCTGCCTGGCTATCCCCGGGCGCACACGAGGTGCGCCCCTGCGGTAAACTGGGGACGTGGCGGGATCCTTGTTATCGCCCGGCCCCGCACGGAATTCCCGCTCAGCTTTGCTGGTCCAGCTCGGCCAGCATCAGCTCCCGGATCACCGGCACTGGTGCATTGCCATAGCTGAGGAATTTCTCGTGAAATTCCTTGAGGTTGAAGTCGTCCCCGAGTTTCTCCTTCATTTCCTCGCGCAGGGCGAGGATGTCTGCATAGCCGGCGAAGTAGCTGGTGAGCTGCACCTGGCTCAGGGTTGCACGGCGCCACTTGCCCTTGGCCTCGGCTTTCTGCTGGAAGCCCTGGCGTACCAGCAGGTCCATGGCCCGTTCCTCGTCGATGCCCTTCACCTGGATCTCGTAGTCCAGGATGGTGTTGATGACCACGCGCAGGTTCCACTTGTAATACATCATCCACAGCTCCGGCGAGAAATCCCCGTAGCCGGCATCGAGCATCATGCGCTCTGTGTAAACGGCCCAGCCCTCGATCATGGCACCGTTGGCGAGAATGCTTTTGACGAGGCTGGGGGACTGGTTGGCATAGACCAGCTGGGTGTAGTGCCCGGGAATGGCCTCGTGGATATTGAGGATCTGCATCATGTAGGTGTTGTACTCGCGCAGGAAGCTCTCTGCTGCGTCATCCTCTAACTCCTCGATGGGCATGACGTTGTAGTAGGTATTGGCTTCCTTGTCGTAGGGTCCTGGCGCGTTGATGGAAGCCACGGAAAAACCGCGCATATACGGTGGGGTGGTGCGCACCACCAGCGGCTTGCTCTCGTCCAGGGTGAGCAGGTCTTTGTCCTTGACGAAGGCAACCAGTTCAGGGATCTGCTTCTCCACCTCGGCCTTGAAGGTCTCCTTGGTGGCGTGGTGTTGGGACAGCTCTTCCAGTACCGCGCGGATCTTTTCCAGGCGGTCCTCTGGCGGCTGCTGGTCGGGGAAATATTTTGGCCACAGCTCGTCGGCCAGTTCCGCCATCTTGTTGTGCAGCCGGTCCTTCTCTGCCAGGGCCCGCTGGTAGAGTTCGCTGGCCGTCATGCCGATCTGGATATCGTAAGCGAACTTCTGCTCGTAGAGTTCCTCGCCAATGCGGAAGTCCCTGTAGTCCTGGGTTTTCTCCAGTTCCGCGTGCAGGGTCTGCAGGTGGGTAATATAGCCCTCGATGGCCTCCCGGGCTGCTTCTGCTCGCTGGCGCAGCTCTTCTTTTTCTGCCTGTGCCAGGCCGCTTTCGGCAATTTTCTCCTCCAGTTCTTCAGCGAAAATTCCCTTGGCGCCCTCGTTCTGCTGGATGGCCAGCACCAGTTGCGGTGATGCCGGTTTATCCAGTGATGCCTCTGCTGCCTCGTAATAGGCCGGTACTTTCTCCAGCCGCTTGCTGAAGGTGCGCAGGCGCTCGTCCAGCGGGGCGTAATCGGTATTCAGGATCAGCGAGAACGCGTGGGAAACGTTGTAGTTGGCCGGGTTCCACTGGTGTGATTTGAACTCGGTTATCTCCCATACCAGTTTGTCGAGGAAGTTCTGGATCAATGCCAGGTCGCTGCGGGCACCGGGATCCAGCGCCTGGGTATCTATTTCAGCGAGCCGGGCCCGGTAGCTCTCGGCAAATTCCAGCAGGCGCTGGCGTTGCTGGTCGTCGGGAATAGCCAGCTGGTCCGCAACCGCATAGTAGCCCTCGCGCACAGCCCAGGATGGGTACAGCTGCCACAGCTGTTCAATCATTTTGTTCGATAAATCCGCAAATGCCTTATCGGCTGTGACCTGATCCTGCGTCGCGGTCTGCTGATGTTCGCCGGCTGTGGTCGCGGTGGCAGATTCGCTGCCATCGTACTGTTCAGCTTTGTCCGGTGTACACCCGCTGAACATCGCCAGCAGTGCCAGGGTGGTGAGTGAGCGTTTCATGGTCCCTCTCTTGGTCAAAGTATGCTTGGCAGGGAAATTAGCATATCTGCATCGGCATTTGTGCCCGAATGCCGGGGGGCATTAATCGTTTTTATTTGAATTAGTGGCGGGTGGATGCACCCGGCCTGTGGCGGCTGATTGCTCATTTTTTAGGACTCTGTCCCATCTGTGCGGGCAAAAACCACATACAATCCGGTTTTTTCCGGCGAGCTTGTCTAGGTCGGGGGCGGCGAGTAGAGTGGGATGCAATTCCAAGCATAACCAAAAAATTGAATCAGCAGAGGAACTCCCCATGACCGAACTTGCCGAACAGAAGTGTGAAGCCTGCCGTGCCGACGCACCCCTGGTAAGTGACGAGGAACTTGCACAACTGATACGCGAAATTCCCGACTGGACGCCTGTCACCCGTGACGGCGTGATGCAGCTGGAGCGTGTATTCAAGTTTCGCAATTTCAAGCAGGCCCTGGCCTTTACCAACCGCGTTGGCGAGATCGCGGAAGAGGTGGGGCATCATCCGGCACTGCTCACCGAGTGGGGCAAGGTGACCGTGACCTGGTGGAGCCACGAGGCCGGTGGCTTGCACAAGAATGATTTTATTATGGCCGCACGCACCGATAAGCAGCTCGAGACAGAGTAAGCGCCACCCGACTGGCGGTCTCCAGCGCCGGCAGGTGGATTCATACGCGGATACGTCCGCGTGGGAGCGACCTGCCCGGTGGCCTGCGGTGTTTGTAAATGCAAGGATCTGGAACCGCCATGTTGAAAATGAAGCAGAGTTGCGAGCGCTGTGGTGCATCGCTGGGACTGACCGATCGGGCCTATATCTGCTCTTTTGAGTGCACTTACTGCCCCGATTGCTACGAGCAGCTGGGCCACACCTGTGTGAACTGCCAGGGTGTACTCACCGCGCGCCCGCCGCGCAAATCCTCCCCTACGGAAGCCGCATCCCCGCGGTTCAAGGCCAAGCTCGAGAAGATCCTCGGCTAGTGGGTCGCACGCAAAGTCCGGCAACAGGTCGCCTCGCCGACTCGCCCGGCTATGTGTTGAAAAAGCTTTAAATAACGCTGCTATTCCAGCGCTTTCTCGCCTTGAGCTGATCGATTTGGCTGTGCTTCTTTGTTGCCGGGCTTCACCAGCGGCCCACTAGCCAGTTGCTCGCTGGGCCCAGAGTAAAAACTCCCGGTTGCCGTCGCCGCCCCTGATGGGGCTCTCGATATAGTCGCGGACCTGCAGCCCCAGTGTTTCGCAGAGGTTAGTGATTTTCTCCTGCACCCGCGGGTACAGGGACGGATCCTTTACCAGGCCCCCCTTGCCGATATTGTCGGCACCAACCTCGAACTGCGGCTTGACCAGGCTGAGCAGTTGCCCGCCGGGGCGGAGCAGTGGTGGCAGGCGGGGCAGGATCAGGGCTTGGGAAATAAAGGAAACATCCATTACCACCGCGTCAAACCCGGTCTCGCCGTATGGCGCCAGTTGGCCCGGTTCCAGGTGCCGGGCATTGATGCCCTCGAACAGCTTCATGCGCGGCTCCTCCCGCAGGCGCTGTGCCAGCTGGTCGCGCCCCACGTCTACTCCCACCACCAGGTCTGCGCCCCGCTGCAGCAGGCAGTCGCTGAAACCGCCAGTGGAGCACCCTACGTCCAGTGCCCGCCAGCCCTTTGGGTCGAGGCCGGTATGGTCGAGGATCGCAGCCAGCTTCAGGCCTGCGCGGGACACATAGCGGTCCTCGGGCAGGGGTTCCACCTGCAGTCGCTGGTCCTCCGGGACCGACTGGCCGGCCTTCTGCGCCGGGCGCCATCCCTGTCCTGTATCCAGTAGCACCCTGCCGCTGTCGATCAGTTTCTTGGCGTGGGTGCGGGAATTGGCCAGCTTCAGCTGTACGAGTAACTGATCCAGACGGGTCATGAATGGCACTATAGTTCTTTCTGTAGTGGATGACGTAGGCGTCATGCTACTCTCTGCGCCCGTTGTGTAGAAGCTCTATGCTTAAAAGATGAAGGAGACCACCGGCTGATGGCGAAAAGCGTTCTGGGCAAGTTCAGGGTTCGTAAGGGCAAGGTTTTTGAGGCGCCGCTCGAGAGCGCCTTCGGACGCCTGGTCACGCCCTTTGAGGAGTTTATCCACCGCCAGAGCAGCAGTGGCCTGCTCCTGATCACCTGCGCGATTATCGCCCTGATTATCGCGAACTCCCCGCTGCAGGAGGCTTACAAGCATATCCTGCACATGCCCGTCAGTATCAACGCAGGTGACTGGAGTTTCTCCCTCAGTGTGCACCACTGGATCAACGAAGGCCTGATGACGATCTTCTTTTTCCTGGTGGGGCTGGAGCTCAAGCGGGAGTTCCTTGTCGGTGAGCTGTCGGAGCTGAAGCAGGCGGTGCTGCCAGTCCTGGCCGCCATTGGTGGCATGGTGGTGCCGGCGCTGATCTACGCCTCCCTGAACAGTGGGACCGAGGGCGCGCGGGGCTGGGGTATCCCCATGGCCACGGATATCGCCTTTGCCGTGGGCTGTATTGCCCTGCTGGGCAATCGGGTGCCGCGCTCGGTGGTGACTTTCCTGGTGGCCCTGGCCATCGTCGACGACCTGGGCGCCATCCTGGTGATCGCCATCTGGTATACCGAGAGCGTCAATATGACCGCCCTGATGGCCTCGGGCCTGCTGGTGGTGATCATGTGGTTGCTGAAGTTTGCCGGGGTACGGCGCTCGCCGGCCTACATTTTCGTGGGGGTACTGCTCTGGTACGAGCTGTATGTCACCGGCGTGCACGCGACCCTGGCGGGGGTGATTACGGCGATGGCACTGCCGGCAAAGCCCAAGTATGACCCGGTGGCGTTCAGTACCTTCGTCAAGGACATCATTCGAAGCTTTGACCGCTGCTTCCGGCCCGGTGACAAGATTATCGCCAACGATGCCCTGCGGGCCCGGGTCATGGCTCTGGGTAATGGCGTCAACCTGGCCCAGTCGCCGCTGCAGCGGATGGAGACCCGCCTGCACACCCCGGTGGCTTTCCTGGTAATCCCGATCTTTGCGCTGGCCAATGCGGGAATCCCGGTCGACAGCTTCACGAGCTCGGATGCAGTGCTTAATCCCATCACCCAGGGGGTGATCCTGGGACTGGTGTTCGGCAAGCTGGTGGGTATTGTCGGCGCCACCTGGATCGGCTGGAAGCTGGGGCTGGGCCGGCTGCCCCGTGCTGCCAGTTTCCACCACATCATCGGGGTGGCACTGCTGGGGGGTATCGGTTTCACCATGTCGATCTTCATCGCCGAGCTTGCGTTTTACGGCGAAGATGAGTTGCTGGTGCAGGCCAAGGCCGGCGTGCTGCTGGCGTCAGTGGTGGCCGGTGTCGCGGGCTACCTGGTATTGCGCAAGGCGCCGGTGTCCGACGAGCTCAGTACACTTACCGATACAGACGAGGGTGAGGAAATGACGCCAGCCGAGGCCGCCGAGCCGGGCGGTGCCGGGGATCAGGGGCGCTGATCGGGAACGCCGCTGCCGCGGATCTCACCGACCAGCCGCTGCAGGCGCTGGAAGTGGCTGCCTTTCCAGTAAATGCGGCGGCAATCCCCGCACTGCAGGAAATCACCGTAGTAGCGCCGGGTGCGCGGTTGCAGGTATTCCTCGATCGCCTGCCTGGCGACCGGCGATAGCAGCCCGTTGCAAACCATGCAGCGAGTGAAAGGGCGCAGCATGCTGGCCAGCCGGAAATGCCCTGCCACCTCGTGCAGTTGCCGGCGTGGCCGGGTGGCTCGCACATAGTAGCCACGGCGCAGTGCCTTCCGTTTCAGCAGGTCGCGGTCGCGGGTCAGCAGGGTGCGGTCCTGCTCCAGGGAAATCTCCAGCAATTGCCGGTCGTGGTAATTGCCCTCAAACAGGCTGTCGAAGCCCAGCAGGCGCAGGTAGCGGGCCAGCCGGCCCAGGTGGCAGTCCAGCACAAAGGCGGGCTCCGGGAGGGGCGGCGGCACCAGCCTGTATTCGTTGCCTGCCTGTGGATAGACCTGCACCTGGTCGCCATCCTCCAGCTGGTAGCCGAACCCCACCACCTGGCCGCCCACCACGATCCTGTCCACTTCCACATGGGGTACGCCCAGGCTCTCGATAGCGTCCTTGACCGCGCCCGGGTAGTCCCGCTCCAGCAGGATCGGGCGACCCCGCCGGTGAGCCGGCAGGAAATCCTCCAGGCTGCCAGAGAATTCGAACTGGGTGCGGACCATGGTATGGGGGTTTCCGGGACGGTCACCACGAGTGTAGTCTGGGGACGGTGATCCCGTTGATGCGGCCAGGTTGGCAAACGGGGTGCCAGTTATCGTCCAGCGGTGGTACATTGGTCCTTATTTGGCATCATTTGCCTGCCCGGTAAACCTGCTCCGCTGCTGCGGCAGGCGACTAAAAAATAATGACAAGAAAACGATTGCTGTCACTGTTCTTCGTCCTTGCGATCCCGGTACTGCTCGCCCAGCTACCGGCCGTCCCTCCTGTGGAGGGTGCCGCCGGGCCAGCGCCGCCAGTGCTGGAAAAACTCAATGCACCCGTCGCCGGGGCGGCCAACCTCGTGTCCATCCAGCCCTGGTTGCAGCCAGCCGATTACATTGATGGGGCTCAGCTGCACCGCAAGCTGCATGGCTACCTGGCCCGGGCCGATCGGGAGGGCTGGCTCGGCCCGCGCACCGTAGTGGTATTCCCGGAGCATATCGGCACCTGGCTGGTGGCCTCCGGGGAGGGGTTGCTCACTTTCCGTGCAGGCGGTACTGCCTCTGCCATGGTATGGGCGGCGCTGGGTAACCTGCCCACATTTTCCAGCGCTCTCTATCGGGAAGTGGCCGCAGGCGACACGGCAGATCCCTTTGCCGCAGCCCTGTTCAACGCCAAGGCGGAGGTTATGGCCAGTGAATACCAGGAGGTATTTTCCGGGCTCGCCACAAAGTTTGGGGTGACGGTCGTTGCCGGGTCCATCGTGCTGCCGGACCCCGCCGTCGATGGGCAGTCGATCCAGCCCGGTGACGGCCCGCTGTACAACAGTAGTTTCGTATTCGACGCCGGTGGGGATATCCATGGTCCGGTGCGCAAAGTCTACCCGATTGAGAGCGAACTCCCCTTTACGCGTCCCTCCCGGGCACCACTGCCGGTATTTGATACCCCGGCCGGTCGCCTGGCCGTCCTGGTCTGCGCTGACAGCTGGTACCCGGATACCTGGGCCCAGGTGTCCGGGGCGGATCTCGTCGCGGTGCCATCGTTTTCCACGCCCAGTGGCATATGGGCACAACCCTGGCAGGGCTATAACGGCGCGGGCGCGCCGGAAGACGTAGACCCCGGGGATGTGGGTCATATCAGCGAGGGCGAAGCCTGGTACCGCTACGCCCTGGCCGGTCGCGGCCGGCACCTGCGCGGGGGCATCAATACTTTCCTGCGGGGCGACCTGTGGGACCTGGGGGATGACGGTCGTACCACAGCCGTGGTGCACGGGCGCGTGCTACAGGGAGCACAGCGGGATGGTGCGGTAATTTCCAGCATCTGGCTGCCACCGCCAGGCCGCAGTGGGCTTACCCCGGAAATGGCAGACCAATAACAGCGTTTGGGCAGGAGAAGCGCGATGGAAGAAGTCGATGTGGCAATTCTCGGGGGCGGTATTTCCGGGCTGCAGGCCGCCCGCCTGTTGCACCGGGATTATTCGGTGCGCGTGCTCGAGGCACGCGACCGGGTAGGGGGGCGGCTGCTCAACCATGTTTTTGCCAATGGCGACACGGTGGACCTGGGTGGCCAGTGGCTCGGCCCGGGCCAGGAACGGATGTATCGCCTGGTAGAGGAACTGGGGGCGGTGACCTGGCCCCTGCATGACGAGGGCGACAACCTGCTGTTCCTGGACCGGGGGGCGCGCCGCTACCGCGGTACTGTCCCGCGGATCAATCCGTTCGCCATGGTGGACCTGGGTATGGCCATGGCCCGCTTCGAGAAAATGGCCCGTTCCATCGATCCCTCCACCCCCTGGGCCCATCGCCAGGCAGCCCACTGGGATGGCATGACACTGCAGACCTGGATCCGGCAGAACTGCCGGACCCGCACCGCCCGGCGCCTGTTTGCTGTGGCGGTGGGCGCGGTCTTTGCTGCCGAGCCCGGCGATATCTCCCTGTTGCATGCCCTGTTTTACGCGCGTTCCGGGGATTCCCTGGAGAAGCTGTTGGCAGTGACCGGCGGCGCCCAGCAGGACCGGGTGCGCGGGGGGACGGCCGGCCTGTGCGAGCGCATGGCAGCGGAGTTGGGGCCAAGTGTGCGGCTCAACAGCCCGGTCGAGAGTATTAGCCGGACCGCGGACCAGCGCCTGCAGGTGCATTACCGCGGGGGCGCAATCCTCTGCCGGCGACTGATCATCGCCATTCCCCCCAACCAGGCCCTGCGCATCCGCTTTGAGCCGGAATTGCCGGCCTGGCGTGACCAGGCGCTGCAAAGAATGCCGGCAGGAGCCTGTATCAAGTGTATCGCCCGTTACGACCGGCCCTTCTGGCGCGATTCACAATTGTCCGGCCAGGTGACCAGTACCCGGGGGCCGGTGCGGGTGACATTCGATAACTCCGAGCCGGGAAGGGATTCCGGCCTGCTCATGGGATTCCTCGAGGGCGATGCCGCACGACATTACAGCGCTATGGCACCCGATGAACGCCGGCAGGTTGTGCTGGACTGTTTTGCCGGCTTTTTCGGCGAGCGGGCTCGTTCACCGGAGGAATATATCGACAAGGACTGGAGCAGCGAGCCCTGGACCCGCGGGTGCTACGCCGCTTATTTCCCCCCGGGCGCATGGACCCGCCACGGTGAGCGCCTGCGGGACCCGAACGGGAACATTCATTGGGCCGGTACCGAGTTCGCCACGCGCTGGTACGGCTATATGGAGGGTGCCCTGGAGTCTGCCGAGCGGGCTGTGCGCGAAGTGAAGTGGATGATGCTGCCAGCCGGGGCCGAACATGTGTGACACGCTGGTGTACCGCGCTGGCGACACCACCTGGCTGGCCAAGAACAGCGACCGCGACCCCCTGGAGGCGCAGCGGGTTGAAGTAATCCCGGCAGTGCGCGGCGACAGTGCTTCAGTTCTCCGCTGTACCTGGCTTGAGATCCCGCAGGTGCCTGATCGCTATGCTTGCGTAGTTGGCCGGCCGGCATGGATGTGGGGCGCGGAGATGGGGGTGAATGAATGTGGTGTAGCCATTGGTAACGAGGCCATTTTCTCCCGGCGGGTAAAGCGTGCCGGTGTGGCCCTGCTGGGGATGGACCTGGTGCGCCTGGCCCTGGAACGGGCCGACAGCGCCGCAGCGGCGCTGCGGGTCATCGTCGACCTGTTGCGGGAATTCGGGCAGGGCGGCCCCGCCGGTTTCAGCCAGGGGGAATCGCGACGTAATGTGCGTTATGACAACAGTTTCCTGATTGCCGACAGGACGGAAACCTGGAAGCTGGAAACTGCCGGGCGCGAATGGGTGGCCCGGCGGGTAAAAAAGTATGACGCCATCTCCAACGGGCTGACCATTGGCAGTGATTACGAACTTGCCAGCGAGGCGGTTCGCGAACGGGGCGGCCGTTTTGATCGTGACAACGACACCCGCCTGCTGCCTTTTTTCGGCGCCACACGCCGTCGGCGCGGCGCCGCATTGCAGGCGCTGAATGCGCTCGAGGCGGATAGTGTTGGCTTTGCGGATTTTGCCGGTATCCTTCGCCAGCATCGATACCGGCAGCCTGGTGGCAACGCGGACCTGTGCATGCATGCGGCACCATCCGGGTCCCTGCTTCCCTGGCTGCGGCCATCACAGACTGCCAACGCCATGATTGTCGCGCTGGGGCAGGGCGCTCCGCGGATTGCCTTTACCGGAACTGCGCTGACATGCAGCAGCCTGTTCAAGCCGGTAGGCTTTGCCGGGTGCTGGTACGTATGTGAGCGCGACGGCTGGGAGCGGCACCGGGCGTGGTGCGCGCAGTGGATCGATCGTGAGCCCGTTCGTCGCCGGGAACTACAGCCCCAGCTGGAGGAGGCCGAGCGGGCTGTCTTTGCCGCCCTCGAACGCGGCGATAATCGTGTGGCGGACCAGAGGGCACGCTACTGGTCCGAAAGAGTTTTTACCGGGAAACCACTTCCGGAAAACCGTGGATACATCATGCAGGAGCACTCATGACCATTCGCAACCTGGCTTGCTTCATTTTATTTTCTCTCCTGACCCTGGCTGGCTGCGGTGAGCGACCGGCAGAGAGCGCGGGCGACCAACCCGTGTCAGAACCTGGCGGGGAGAGCCGGGTGGATATAGACCGGTTGGCGCGAGAGTACGTAAAGCTGGTGCTGGAACTGGGCAACCACGACAAAAGCTATGTCGATGCCTATTACGGCCCCGAGGCGCTGCGCACCGAGGCGGAATCCAGTGATGCCAGTGCCGCCGAGCTGGCCGAGCGGGCCGCAGAGCTGATCGACCAGTTACCGGGGGATATCGAGCCGGGCGACGATATGGACACACTGCGGCAGCACTACCTGAAAACCCAGTTGCGCGCGCTCCGGGCACATGCCGAAACACTGGCGGGCGCACGTGAGCGGACCTTTGAAAGTGATGCCCGGCAGCTCTACGACACCCGGCCGCCGAAACGCGAGCTGGCCGAGTTCGAGCCGGTGCTGGCGGAACTGGAGAAAATACTACCGGGAGATCAACCACTGCATCTCCGTGTCAAAGAGTTCAAGGAGCGGTTCGCAATCCCCGCAGACAAGCTGCCGGCGGTATTCGATGCGGCCATCGATGCCTGCCGTGAGCGGACCCGGCAGTATATCGAGCTGCCGGAAAACGAGGATTTCAAGCTGGAATATGTCACCGACAAGCCCTGGAGCGGCTACAACTGGTACCAGGGGGACGCCCACAGCCTGATCCAGGTAAATACCGAGCTGCCGGTGATGATCGACCGCGCTGTCGACCTGGGTTGCCACGAGGGTTACCCGGGCCACCACACCTACAATGCCCTGCTGGAGCAGTCGCTGGTAAAGGACCGTGGCTGGATTGAATACAGTGTCTACCCGCTGTTCAGCCCGCAGTCCCTGATTGCCGAGGGCAGCGCCAACTACGGTATCGAGCTGGCTTTCCCGGGCGGGGAAAAACTGGGGTTTGAAAAGAGTGTGCTCTACCCCCTGGCGGGGCTGGACCCGGCAGATGCGAAAAAATATGCCCGGGTGCTGGAGCTCCAGGAGCAGCTGGGCTTTGCCGAGAATGAGATCGCGCGCCAGTATATCGACGGCGAGATCGATGGTGGGAAAGTCGTGGAACTGTTCCAGGCCTATGGCCTGCGCAGCCCCGAGCGCGCCGCCCAGCGCAAGCGCTTTGTCGACACCTATGGTGCCTACGTAATCAATTATAACTGGGGCAAACAGCTGGTGGCTGACTATGTGGAGCAGGCCGGCTCCCCGGAAGAACGCTGGCAACGGTTTGCGACCCTTCTGTCCTCACCGCGACTGCCATCCTCGCTGGACTGGTAACAGCGAGCAGTCATCAGCGGTGGACTGCGCCCCAGCCCGTGGCAGCCTGGAACGGGACCTCCATAAGGGCGCCGCTACCGCTGTGCATCCGGGTTGTGGCGCAGAGAACCTTTGCGCTGACCCGCTGATTCTCCCTGTCGATATGGATACCGTTGATGAGTAACCGATTTTTATTTGTGCTGCTGGTTCTGCTCCTGGCCAGCGCTTGCAGTCGCGATTCCAGCGATGATTCTGCCCGGATGGCTGAACCAGCCGGGCAGAGTGCGGCGCTCAAGGTCGCGGACATCCAGCGCCAGCGCACAAAGTACCTCGCATATACCCATTCTGTTTCGGTGGAGTATGCGGTGGATGAGCTGGAGGAACGTTACGAGTCATTGCTGGCATGGTGTGCCGACGATGCGAAGTACCGCTGCACCCTGCTGGATAGCCGCTTGAATACCAGCAATTATGTCAGCGGGCGGATCGAGGTGCGCTTGCTGCCGGGAGGCGTGCCGGCATTGCTGGAGGTGGCCGCGGGCGGCGGTACTACAACCGGGCGTTCCACCAGTATTGAGGACCTGGGCGACGCCATCGTGGATAACCAGAAGCGGGTGGAAATGCTGCGGGATTACCGCGCCCGGCTGGAAGGGTTGAGCGAGCGCACAACCGACGATATCGAGGCTCTGGTCAAAGTGGCATCGGAGTTGGCCCGGGTCCAGTCCGACCTGGAAATGGCCGAGGGCAAGCGCAGCCGGCTGCTGCAACGGGTGGAGATGGACCGGGTGCAAATCCAGCTGTTATCGCTGTCGCAGAAATCGTTTGCGCAGCCCATTGCCGGGGCATTCCGCAGCTTTGGCGGGCAATTGTCGGAAGGGATAGCCGATACCGTGACGGCAGTGGCCTACCTGTTGCCGTGGATGCTGCTGGGATTGTTCCTGCTCTACCTGGCGCGCCTGGTATGGGTTCGTGTGCGCCGGAAGCATCACTGACAGGGTGATGGGTGTTGGTTGGAAATTGGGCGATCGGGTAAACTGCGCCCAAAATCAGATTCAGGAGTGGTTGTGAACGAATTCATTGTCGATGTCACGGCGGAAAACGCCCAGCAGGTGCTGATCGAGGAATCCATGAAACGCCCGGTGGTGGTGGACTTCTGGGCCGACTGGTGCGAACCCTGCAAGCAGCTGATGCCGGTGCTGGAAAAACTCGCCTCCGAGTATGCCGGCCAGTTCCTGCTGGCCAAGGTCAATGCCGATACCGAGCAGATGCTGGCGGGGCAGCTGGGCGTGCGCAGCCTGCCCACGGTGATGGTATTGAAGGAAGGCCAGCCGGTGGATGGCTTCGCCGGTGCCCAGCCGGAGAAGCAGATCCGCGAGATGCTGGACAAGTACCTGCCCAAGCCCTGGGACCTGAAACTGGAGCAGGGCAAGGCGCTGGTGGCTGAGGGAAAGCTGGACGAGGCCCTGCCGGTACTGCGCCAGGCCTACGGCGAGTCCGGCGAGCGCCAGGATATTGCCAAGCAGCTGGCGGCGGTACTGCTGGAGCAGAATCGCACCCAGGAAGCCGAGGAGGTACTGGGCAAGATCCTGCTGGCAGACCAGGACAGCGATTACCAGCAGCTGATGTCCCAGCTGGAACTGAAGCAGCAGGCGGCGGAAACCCCGGAGATCAAGTCCCTGCAGGAGGCGCTGGAGAGCAACCCGGGCGATTTCGACACCGCCTATAAGCTGGCGGTGCAGTACAGCCAGGCCCATCGCACCCAGGAAGCACTGGACCTGCTGCTGGATATCCTGCGCAGCGACATCAATTACGCCGATGGTGCGGCCAAGCAGGCCTACCTGGATATGGTCAAAAGCCTGGGAGCGGGTGACCCGCTGGCGACCCAGTACCAGCGCAAGCTGATGACACTGCTTTACTGATAGTTGTTCCCTGTTGCCAGGCCGGGCGGCAACGGCCCGCCTGGCTTGCCGCAAGTATTCCGCGACCCACTCACGGGCCGCGGTGTCCGACACGATGACTCCCCGGAGGCGGTACTGACACCATGTACAAACTCTGCGTTTACATTCCCGAGACCCACCTCGAACCCGTCAAGCAGGCCCTGTTCGTCGCCGGTGCCGGCCGGATCGGCGACTACGACAGTTGCTGCTGGCAAGTAGCCGGCACCGGCCAGTTCAGGCCACTGCCGGGCAGCCAGCCGTTTATCGGCCAGAGCGGTGAGGTGGAACAGGTCAATGAATACCGGGTGGAGCTGGTCTGTGCCGACGACCTGGTGGGTGAGGCGCTGGCGGCGATGCGCGCGGCCCACCCTTACGAGGAACCCGCCTTCGACCTGTGGAAGCTGGACGACCGCTGTAACTGAGCACGCCAGCCCCGACCGTGCCGCCAGGGAAAAAGCATGCAGCATAACAACACGATAATCGCCAAAAGGAATTACCCATGCAGGCACCATCGGTCCGCTATCTCTGTTGCCTGGTTATTTTACTGGTGATGGGCTGCGAGCAGCAGTCGGGCAGTGCCGGAGCAGTACCGCTGGAGAGTGAGCCCCGACTGGTGCGGCTGCCATATACCAGCCAGGCGGACGGTGCCGAGCGGGAATTCTTTGTCTACCTGCCCCGGGGCTACGAAAACCATCCGGGCCGGAAGTGGCCGCTGTTGCTCTTCCTGCATGGCAACGGTGAGCGGGGCAATGGCCGGGATGAGCTGGATTTCACCCTGGTCCACGGCCCGCTCTACGAGGCCTGGATCCAGAAACGCGACCTGCCCTTTATCATCGTGGTGCCGCAACTGCATATGTTCGGTATGGACGAGAAAGTCCCCTATATTGCCGACCGCTCGCGGGAACAGATTCCACAGCGACTCGCAGATGGTGTTCCCGAGCGCCTTTATATGGGGGCCCGTGGCGAGATGGGACCGGGGAAAGAAGTCGCCGGCTGGGAGGAGCGGCCGATTGGCTTGCCCCTGGGCTGGGACAGGGTGGAGACAGACCTGGTGCAGATGCTGGACCAGGTCGCATCGGGGTACCGGGTCGACAAGCGGCGGGTTTACCTGACTGGCCTCAGTTACGGTGGCTTCGGCAGCTGGTATATGGCCAGCCGTTACCCCCAGCGTTTTGCCGCGGTGGCGCCGGTAGCGGGCTGGGGCCACCCGGACCTGATGCCGTCAATCGCTGACAACAGCCTGCCGGTATGGGCCTTTGCCGGCGGTCGCGACCGGGTTGTCGACAAGTCGGATTTTTACGCCGGTATCAACCGCCTGGAAGAACTCGGGGGCGACGTGCGCTTCACCGTGCACGAGGATATGCCGCACGATGTGTGGGTCCGCGTCTATGCGGGGGAGGACCTTTACCGCTGGCTGCTGGCCCAGTCGCTGGATCGGCGGTGAAGGCGGCCGGGACGGCCGCCATGTATTCGTGGTTTGCCCGGCTCACAGCTTCCGCGTAATCACACCGCGGTGCAGGGGGTAGCGTCCCTCGCGGCGATCGGCGAAGTAGTGCCCCAGGGTCTCTGACATAATCGGGAAGGCGATCTCGTCCCAGGGAATCTCCTCTTCCCGGAACAGTTCCACTTCCAGCGACTCCGGGCCGGCACCGAAGTTGGTGTCGGTCAGCTCGCCGCGGTAGATCAGGTAAACCTGGTTGATATGCGGAATGTCATACACGGTATACAGGTCGTCTACGCGGATATTGGCTCGCGCTTCTTCCCAGCTCTCCCGCAGGGCACCTTCCTCGCTGGTCTCACCATTCTCCATAAAGCCTGCCGGCAGGGTCCACAGCCCCAGCCGGGGTTCGATGGCACGCTTGCACAGCAGCACTTCGTCGCCCAGGTAGGGCAACACGCCGACGATTACGCGTGGGTTGATGTAGTGGATTGCCCCGCAGCCGCCGCACAGGTGGCGGGGCCGGTCGTCGCCTTCGGGGATGGAGAAAGTGACGGCATCGCTGCCGCAATGGCTACAGAATTTCATGGCGGCATTATACGTGCGAGTTTCCCCGGCGTCAGCGCCGGTGCGTATGGCTGGGGATATCGGGATTGGCTCAGGCCCCGGGAGGCTTCTATGGTGGACTGTCGAGTCGCACTACCTTGAAACCGGTATAGCCCAGCAGCAGACTCAGGATCGGGCTGGCGATATTGAATATGCAGAAGGGCAGGTAGACCAGGGTGGGCACGCCCAGCACTGCTGCCATAAAGGCGCCGCAGGAATTCCAGGGGACCAGCGGCGAGGTGACTGTGCCGCAGTCCGCGGCCAGGCGCGATAGGTTCTGGGGCGCGAGTCCGCGCCTGGCAAACTCGGCGCGGTAGACGCGCGTAGGCAGGACCAGCGCGATGTACTGGTCACCGGCAATGATATTTAGGCCGAAGGCGCTGGCGAATACGGTCAGGAACAGCCCGCCCGTGGTTTTGGCGCGGTCGATCAACGGATCGATCAGGCGGTGAATCAGCCCGAATTCATCCAGCAGGGAACCGAAGGTGACC
The DNA here is from genome assembly GCF_021290385.1 of Microbulbifer sp. YPW16. Classification (GTDB taxonomy): domain Bacteria; phylum Pseudomonadota; class Gammaproteobacteria; order Pseudomonadales; family Cellvibrionaceae; genus Microbulbifer; species Microbulbifer zhoushanensis. The sequence continues at coordinate 955,901 of NZ_CP089928.1, read as the reverse complement.
GCGCCCATAATCAGCCACAGGGTGAACAGCATACTGGCCATGCCGCCGCGGGACAGCAGCTGGTCTACATCGGCAATGCCCGATTCCATACTGAAACCGCTGGCCATGGCCAGCCAGGTTGCCTTGATGGCCTCCACGATGGAGAGCCCGGAATCTTCGCCGACGAACCCGGCGTAGACCTGCGGCTGCAGGAAAGCGCCAAGTACTCCTGCAAACAGCGCGGACAGCAGCAGGCTGATGGACGCCGGGTACTTGCGGATCGACAGCCATACCAGCAGGGCCAGAGGCAGCAGGTTCAGGATGGTGATGCGGTAAATGCCGTTGAGCGCCTCCAGTTCAACGGCGCTCTGCAAATCGCTCTGGCCCGGTGCCTCCACCCGGCCGAGTCCCAGCAGGGTGAATACAACCGCCGCCAGCAGGAAGGCCGGTACCGAGGTCCACATCTGGTTGCGGATATGGGTATAGATGTCGACCCTGACCATTTGGGCCGCCAGTATGGTGGTCTCCGATAGCGGTGAGTTCTTGTCACCCAGGTAGGCACCGGATATCACCGCCCCGGCGGTAATCGCGGTGGACACCTCCAGCATCGCGGCGATCCCCACCAGGCCTACCCCGATGGTTCCGGCGGTGGTCCAGGAACTGCCGATCGACATGGCGATCAGGCCGCAGATAATGGCCGTGGCCACGTAATACCAGGTGGGTGAGAGAAACTGGATACCGTAATAGACCAGGGTGGGGATGGTGCCGGACAGGTTCCAGGTGCCAATCAGCGCGCCCACCGCCAGCAGGATAAAAATGGCGCTGGTAATCGATCCCATCGCCGCCTGGCCGGCCTTCTGCACCGTCTCCCAGCGATGACCGTTCTTCATCGCAATCAGTGCCGCCACCATACAGCAGATGATGAGCGCTGCCTGGATGGGACCGTCCAGGGCCTCCATGCCAAACAGTGCCAGGGAGCTGCCGATCAGCAGCGCCAGGGCAACGAGGGGAATGAAAGCATCAGCCAGTGATGGCTCACGCACCGGAGGTGCATTGTTGCTCTTATCCATCCGTTTCTATTAACCCGCTGACGCAGGCCCGGCGAGAACAGGCCCGCAAGGTGTCAGAAATCCACCGGGTCACGCACGATGGGACAGGTCATACAGTGACCGCCACCGCGGCCGCGGCCCAGTTCGGCACCCACAATGGTGACCACCTCGATACCTTCCTTGCGCAGGTAAGTGTTGGTGGTGGTATTGCGATCGTAGGCAAACACCACACCAGGCCTGGCGCAGACCAGGTTGTTGCCGCTGTCCCACTGTTGCCGCTCGGCGGCGTAGGCGTCGCCGCCCGTTTCCACCACGCGCAGTTTCTTGAAGTTGAGTGCCCGCGCCACCACTTCGGTAAAGGGCTTGTTCTCGAGGGTGACATGGAGGCTGCCCCTGGAATCCCCGGGCCGGATTACCACCGGGCGCACCTGGTCCATGATTTCCGGGTACAGCGTTACCAGATCCCGGTCGGCGAAAGTAAAAACGGTATCCAGGTGCATGGCGGAGCGCAGCCTGGGCATGGCCGCGACAATCACCTGTTGTGCTGCACCCTTTTCGAACAGTGCCGCCGCCAGCTGCGAGATCCCCTGGCGCGAGGTGCGCTCGCTCATACCGATCAGCACCACACCATTGCCCACCGGCATCACGTCGCCACCTTCCACCGTAGCCAGCCCGAAGTTGGTATCCGGGTCGCCCCACCAGACTTCGAACTTTTCTTTCTTGAAGTCCGGGTGGAACTTATAAATAGCGGTGGTCAGGAAAGTCTCTTCCTTGCGCGCAGGCCAGTACAGCGGGTTCAGGGATACCCCGCCGTAGATCCAGCAGGTGGTGTCGCGGGTGTAGAGGGTATTGGGCAGTGGAGGCAGCAGGTACTCGGTGGCGCCATGGGCTTCCCGTGCCAGCTCGAAGAACTCGGACTGGCTGAACTCATCCGGCAGGTCCATTACCGACAGGCCCCCGATCAGGAATTCCGCCAGTTTGCGCGGCTCCAGGCTTTCCAGGTAGGCCCTGGTTTCGTCCATCAGGCTGAGGCCCACGTTGTTGGGGGTCACCTTGCGATCCAGCAGCCATTTTTTGGCTTCCGGTACCGCCACCGTCTCCGCCAGCAGGTTGTGCATTTCCAGCACTTCGATATCAAAATCCCGCATCTTGGTCATGAAATCGAAGTGATCCCGCTTGGCGTTCTGGACCCAGAGCACATCATCGAACAGCAGGTCGTCGCAGTTGGTGGGCGTCAGGCGCATATGGGCGAGGCTGGGGGCGCAGACCATAACCTTGCGCAACTGGCCCACTTCAGAGTGGACGCCGAGTGTGGCTTTGGATTCCGGTTTGGCTTTGGCCATGTGGCGAATCTCCGGTTTACAGCGTAATGGCGCCGGTGACCAGTGCGTAAATACCCACGATGGCCCCGAGTACTATGGCTGAGAAGAGCACCAGCTCGATTGGCGTGAACGTCCGCAGCTTGAGTTCGCGGCGGGCAAAAATAAACAGCAGGCTGCCGGGGGCCAGCAGTATGCAACCGAGCAGCACGTACACCAGGCCCCCGGCGATAATTATGAATATTGAGTAAATACAGGCAATGGCAGCGAATGCCATCTCGCGGCGGCGGAGCCGTCCCGGGTCCGATTCGTAGGTCTCCCGCGTCAGTCCCAGTTTCAGGCCATAGGCGGCCACCAGCAGGTAGGGGATCAGCGTCATGGAACTGGTCATTTCGAGGGTCAGGTCGAACGCGTACTGGGCAAAGATGGTCAGGATCAGGAAGATCTGCACCAGGATATTGGTCAGCCACAGGGCCGTCGACGGCACGCCGTTTTTGTTTTCGTGACCGAACGCTTTCGGTACCAGCTCATATCTGGACGCGGTAAACAGTGCCTCTGCACATAACAGGGTCCAGGCCAGGTAGGCACCGAGCACGGAAACGATCAGGCCGGCACTGACAAACACGGCGCCCCAGGTTCCTACCACCGCCTGCAAGACGCCGGCCATGGAGGGTTGGCGCAGATCGGCGATCTCCGGACGGAGCAGGACGCCGTAGGGCAGCAGGGTTACCAGGATCATCAGGCACAGCACGCCGAGGAACCCCATCACCGTGGCCCAGCCCACGTCGGAGCGATTTCTGGCGTAGCGGGAAAACACGCTTGCCCCCTCGACACCGATAAACACGAATACGGTAACCAGCATGGTGCGTCGCACCTGCCCGATTACATCGCGGAAATTGTATTCACCACCACCCCAGAAGTTTTCCACGAACAGGTCTTTCTTGAACGCAAACGCCACGATCACAATGAACATGATGATGGGGATGATTTTGGCTACAGTCACGATCTTGTTGATAAAGGCGGCTTGCTTGACTCCCCGCAGGATCATGAAGTGGATCGACCACAGCACGATGGATGACACAAAGACTGCGGGAACGGTGTTGCCTTCACCGAAGGCCGGGATGGCGGCGCCGAGTGTGGACTTGATCAGGATAAAGTAGGTGGTGTTCCCCAGGCAGCTGCCGGCCCAGAAACCGAATGCGGCGATAAACCCCGGGTAGTTGCCGAATCCTTCCTTCGCGTAGGTAAAGATACCCGCATCCAGGTCCGGTTTTCGCACCGCCAGGAACTGGAATACGAAGGCCAGCATCAGCATGCCGGTGCCGGCAATGGTCCAGGCAATCAGTGCGCCGAAGGGGCCGGTGGCGTTCCCGAAGGTGGCTGGCAGGGAAAATATCCCCGCGCCCACCATGGAGCCCACCACCATGCCCATCATGGTGGTGCGATTCAGGTAGCGCTCTTGCTCTGAGGCCATCGGGAATACCCACCAATTGCTACAACAGCAAGTGTAGATGGTGTGGTTGCATGTCCCGCAGTTGCATCAATATTCCAGCGGGAAGTAAAAATGGCGTTATCCAGTTCATCTGCGTACCCGGCCATTCCGCACCTGGGCCCTGGCGCCAAAGGCACTGCCCGGGCGGGCTGTCACAGGCAACATCTATAGTTGAAGGATGAACAAGGCCTTCGGGTATGGTGACAGTCCGGCCATGAACTCCCGCATTCAGATCCCCGGGTTGTGCCTGGGTTTGCTGGCGATCATGCTCGCTGCCTGTGGTGACCGGGGACCGGAGCAAACCGCGCCACCCCCGCCGCCGGTGGAGATACTCTCTGTGCGCGAGCAACCGGTCATTCCCCGGTTCGAGTATGTCGGCCGGGTCGAGGCCACCGATGAGCTGCAGGTAAGGCCACGGGTGGAGGGCAATATCCAGGGGCGCTACTTTGAGGAAGGCAGCCTGGTCAGGGAAGGCGAACTGCTTTACGAGATTGATCCGCAGCCGTTTGTTGCCACGCTGGAAAATCGCCGCGCCGCCGTCTCCAGGGCCCGTGCAGCGCTGGAGGTGGCCGAGCGCAACTATGGGCGCGGGCGCGAATTGGTGCCGAAGGGCTTTATCAGCAAGTCGGATTTTGACCGGTTGAAGGGGGATTTTGAGCAGGCCCAGGCCAGCCTGAAAGAGGCCAGGGCTGACGTCAGCACGGCGGAACTCAATCTTTCCTACACGCGCATTTATGCTCCCCTGACAGGTCGCATCGGGCGGTCCGCCTTTCCCGTTGGTGCTTTGGTGGGACCGCAGTCGGAGCCGCTCGCGACCATACTCAATACAGACCCGGTATTCGTCTTGTTCGAGGTGCCAGAGGATAGGGTGTTCTCGGTCCAGATTACCGCGGAGCGCCGCGCCCAGGCCGGGTTGCGGCCGGAACAGCGGGATATCCGCATCGAGCAGCCGGACGGCAGTTTTTATCCCCACCCCGGCACCATTGCTTTTGTCGACAACAAGGTCAACCCGAATACCGGCTCTGTGGCGGTCCGGGCCGAATTCCCCAACCCGAACCAGTTGCTGATCCAGGGGCAGTTTGCCCGTGTGTCAGTCCGGGTCTATGGCGGCAGCGAACAGGTCAAGCCGCTGGTGCCGCAGTCGGCGGTGCTGGAAGACATGCAGGGGCGCTATGTATTCGTCGTGGACAGCCAGGATATCGCGCATCGCCGGTACCTGGAGCTGGGCCAGCGTGAGGGAGAACTGTGGGCCGTGGAAGAGGGCCTGAAAGCCGGCGAAACCGTGATCGTCAATGGGCTGCAGCGGGTGGTCGCGGAGCAACCGGTGGATCCCCAGTCCTCCGCCCGTAACCCCTATGCCGACTACCGTGCCGGAAGTCGCGAGGGCCCTGGGCGCGGGGCAAGTGGTGAGAAGGATAAGCGGGATGGGTCCGGCATCGGCAAAGACCTCGTGCCTACGGACAGCAAGTAGGCGGTCGCCGGCGCAGGCAGCGGCGGGATGCAGGGCCGGGGTGCGGCCAGGCGACAGGGAGATGGAATTTTGCCGACAGGGAGTGGACTTTTTTGATCAGCGCATTTTTCATCCGGCGGACCAGGTTCGCGTTTGTGATTTCAATCCTGATCACCCTGGCGGGGCTGCTGTCCCTGCCACTGCTGCCCATTGCCCAGTTTCCCGACCTGGCCCCGCCGACCGTCACCGCCACCACCCGGTTTGACGGCGCCAGTGCTGAGGTCATGCGGGACAGCGTGGCGGTACCCCTGGAGGCGGAGGTTAACGGCGTTGAGGACATGCTGTACATGTCCTCTTCCAGCGGCAATGACGGCAGTTACCGGTTGACGGTGACCTTCGAGAGCGGCACGGACGAAGATATCGCGCAGGTCAATGTGCAGAACCGGGTGCAGCAGGCCACACCCGCGCTGCCGGAAGAGGTGCGCCGCAATGGCGTGATCGTGCGTAAGCAGTCCAATACCATGCTGCTGGTGGTCAACCTGATCTCCCCCGAGGAAAAATTCGATGAACTCTTCCTGGCCAACTATGCCCAGATATTTATCCGCGACGAGCTGGCACGGGTACCGGGGGTCAGTGACGTCAGTATTCTCGGTTCCCTGAATTATGCCATGCGCATCTGGCTGAACCCGGACCGGATGGCAGTGCTGAATATTACCGCGCAGGATGTGATCAATGCGGTACGCGCCCAGAATATGCAGGTCGCCGCCGGCCAGATCGGCTCACCGCCGATCGGCAAGGACCAGCAGTTCCAGTACAACATCCTCGCCCAGGGGCGGCTGGTGGATGTGGAGGAATTCAAGGATATCAGCCTGCGGGCCAACCCCGCCGGTGGCATGGTGCGGATGAAAGATATAGCGCGGGTGGAACTGGGGAGCGAGTTCTACAGTGCCTATGGCCGCCTGGACGGCAAGCCGGCGGCGGTGATCGCGGTCTACCAGCTGCCGGATGCCAATGCCCTTAACGTGGCCGAGGGCATCCGGGAACGCATGGCGGTGCTGAAAGAGCGTTTCCCGGAGGGACTGGAGGCGGAAATACTCTACGACACCACCGAGTTTGTCAGCGCATCGATCAGGGAAGTCGTGGAGACTCTGTTGATCGCACTGGTGCTGGTAATCCTGGTGGTATTCCTGTTTCTGCAGGATATCCGCTCCACCCTGATCCCCGCCATTGCCATCCCGGTGTCGCTGATCGGTACCTTTGCCCTGATGCTGGCATTCGGTATGACCATCAATACGGTCACCTTGTTCGCGCTGATCCTGGCCATCGGCATTGTGGTGGACGATGCCATTATCGTGGTGGAAAACACCCAGCGCCTGATGTCAGAGGGCCTGCCGCCACGGGAGGCTGCGCTCAAGTCCATGGAGGAAGTGACCGGGCCGGTAATTGCCACCACGCTGGTGCTGCTGGCTGTGTTTGTGCCGGTCATGCTGATGCCGGGCCTGACCGGGGGCATGTACCGGCAGTTCGCAGTCACCATCAGCATGGCGGTGATCATTTCCTCCCTCAATGCGCTGACGCTCAGCCCGGCTCTCTGTGCCACCCTGCTCAAGCGCAGTGAGGGCGGCGAAGTGGCCGGGATGAAGGAGACCGGGATTTTCGGTTGGTTCAACAAGACGCTGCACCGGCTGACCAGATCCTATATGGCCATGGTCGCGTTCTGGGTGGCCCGGCCATTGATGGGTGCGCTGTCAGTCGTCGGGATAGTCGCTCTCTGCTACTGGTTGTTTACTTCGGTGCCCTCGGGCTTTATACCGGACGAGGATCAGGGATTTTTCCTGGTCCACGTACAGTTGTCCGAAGGGGCCTCACTGAATCGCACTGGCCCGGTGGTCGAGCAGATCCGCGAAATCATGCGTGCCGAGCCTGAAGTGGCCCACGTGATGGCGGTGCCGGGATTCAATATCCTGGCGAACAATGTCAGTTCCAACTCTGCGTTCATGATCGGGATCCTGCGCCCGTGGGACGAGCGGCCGGAACGCTCCCAGCACCAGATGGCAGTGATGCAACGGGTGCAGCAGAACGTGGCGGCAGTTCCCGAGGCGCGGGTGATGGTGTTTCCAACACCGCCGCTGCCCGGGGTGGGCACCATCGGCGGCTTTGAATTTATCCTTACCGACCTGATGGGGCGTGATGCGTCCGAGCTGGCAGGCGTCCTCTACGATGTCCTCGGCCAGGCCAACCAGCGGCCGGAAATCGCCCAGGCGTTTACCAGTTTCCAGGCCAGCACCCCGCAACTGGAGCTTGAGGTCGACCGGGACAAGGCCCATACCCTCGGGGTGCAGCTGACAGATGTCTACAACACCCTGCAGACGCAGCTGGGTGGCTTCTACGTCAACGACTTCAACCTGTTCGGTAAGGTTTTCCGGGTCATGTTGCAGGGTGACGAACAGTTCCGCAGCGACGAGCAGGACCTGTCGGGATTTTTCGTCCGCGCCAACAGCGGCGAGCTGGTACCGGTTACCTCCATTGTCGAGATCTCGCCCACAGTGGCCCCCCAGACCATTGACCGCTACAACCTCTATAACAGCGTCACCATCAATGGTGCCCAGGCCCCGGGCTATTCCAGCGGCGAGGCGATGCGGGCCATGGAAAAGGTGGCGGAGCGCCTGCCTGCGGGTTATAGCTACGAATGGACCGGGTCCAGCCTGCAGGAAATCACCTCGGGGAATATGGCTCCCATCCTGTTTTTCCTCGCCATCGTATTCGTATACCTGTTCCTGGTGGCGCAGTACGAGAGCTGGATGATTCCGATTGCGGTGATGTTGTGCGTGCCGATCGCCATTGCGGGGGCGTTGCTGGTTAACCTGCTGGCGGGGGCGGTCAATAACCTGTATACCCAGATCGGCCTGGTATTGCTGATCGGCATGGCGGCCAAGAGTGCAATCCTGATCGTGGAGTTTGCCGCGAACGAACGCGATGCCGGTAAGTCCGTGGCCGAGGCGGCGATAAGTGCCACCCGCCTGCGGTTCCGGGCCGTGCTGATGACGGCGTTGTCGTTTGTGCTGGGAGTGATGCCGCTGCTGGTGGCCTCCGGCGCCGGGGCGGCCAGTCGCATTTCGCTGGGGCTGGCGGTTTTCGGGGGCATGACTGCAGCGGCGATTTTCGCCACATTACTGGTGCCGGTTTACTACGCGCTGGTGCAGTCCCTGCGGGAGAAAATCAAGGGCGGGCATATTCCGGCCACGCACCGGGCGGGCCCGCCAGCGGAACCCTGAATCCTGGCCGGAAAATGTGGTCTCAGGTGTTGCTTGCCGTATAGTAAGTACAGGTGAACTGCATACCGTGCCCGGGGCACGTGCTGAAGGTGAGAAGACAATATTACGATGCTGGACAAGATCGAGCGTAGATTCCGCCATTTCCGGGACAAGTTGGAGTCCCGGGTGCCCGCCGCGCCGGACCTGAGTGGTCATGCCGCGGTATTGCTGGCGCTGACCGAAGAGCCTGACCCGGAAGTCATTCTCACCCTGCGATCCGCCCACCTGTCGACGCACTCCGGTGAGGTTTCCCTGCCGGGTGGGCGCTGGGAAACCGGGGATGCATCCCTGCTGCATACGGCCCTGCGGGAAACCGAGGAGGAAATCGGCCTGCCAGCGGAAGCGGTGCGGGTGCTGGGGCCGCTGTGGCCGCGCAGCACCCGTTGGAACGTGCACGTGACGCCCTGGCTTGGGGTGGTCTCACCGGACGTGGCACTGGTACCGAACCCGGGAGAGCTGGACGCGATCTTCCGCGTGCCGCTGTCGTTTTTCCTGGAGGACCCGCGTATCCGCACGGACCAGATCACCATCGATGAGCGGGCCATCTACCTGCCGGCCTACCAGTTCCAGGAATACGAAATCTGGGGCTTTACTGCCGGCATCCTGACCGAGTTCCTGGTGAAGATCCTCGATGCCGATATTTCCCACCGCAACGATGTGCCGTTGCGGGCACTGAACTGACTTAATCCTCCCGGAGCCGCGGGAGCCCCCAGGCGGGCGAACGGTGCTTCTTGAGCCTGCCGGAACCCGGCGGGCCAGCTTCCGCGGCGGCTGCAGCCAGCGATTCCGGGCCGTATACTGTGGGCCGGTTTCTCCCGAGTTTTACTATGCCCAGACCCAAGTCCGCGGTCGCCCTGGAAGATGTGCACTGGGGCGCGCTGAAAACCCTGTTTCCCTACCTGCTGGAATTCCGCCGCGCGGTGGTGCTTGCGCTGCTGTGCCTGGTGGGCGCCAAGCTGGCGAGTGTGGGGCTGCCTTTTATCCTCAAGCATATCGTCGACGACCTGGATGCCGCCGGTGGTGCGGCTGCCGCGATCGCGTTGCCACTGGGGCTGTTGCTGGCCTACGGCGCGGTACGCTTTTCCAGTGTGCTGTTTGGCGAGCTGCGGGATACCATTTTCGGCCGGGTCACCGAGCGCGCCCAGCGGCGTATCGGGCTTGAGGTCTTCCAGCACCTGCACCGCCTCGACCTGGACTTTCACCTCAACCGCCGCACCGGGGGCCTGTCGCGGGATATCGAGCGCGGCATTTCCGGTATCGGTTTCCTGATGCGCTTCATGGTCTTCAACATTGTCCCGACCCTGCTGGAAATCGGCATGGTGGCAGTGCTGTTGTGGTGGAATTACAGCGGCGTGTTTGCGCTGCTGGTACTGGGTGCGGTGGTGGTTTACATCGGGTTCTCGGTAGTGGCCACTGAATGGCGGACGCGTTTTGTGCGTGAGCTGAATGAGGCTGAATCCCGCAGCAGCAGCCGTTCCGTGGACAGCCTGCTGAACTATGAGACGGTGAAGTATTTCGGCAATGAGCTGTACGAGGCTGGCCACTACGACGTGGAACTGGCCCAGTGGGAGCAGGCGCGGCGCAAGAACCGGCTGTCCCTTTTCGGGCTCAACGCCGGCCAGGCAGTGATTATCGCCACCGCAATGACCGCAGCGATGGTGCTGGCCGCTGCGCGGGTCACCCAGGGGCAAATGACCATTGGCGACTTTGTGCTGATCAATGCCTTTATGATGCAGATTTTTATCCCGCTCAACTTCCTCGGCTTTGTCTACCGGGAAATGAAGGGCTCCCTGGCCAATATCGAGAAAATGTTCTCGTTGCTGGAGGTGGCGCCAGGGGTGAAGGATATGCCCGGGGCAGGCGAACTGCAGGTAACGGAGGGCCAGGTGGAATTTGAGGCTGTCCGGTTTGGCTACCGCCCGGACCGGGAAATCCTCAATGGAATCACTTTTACCGTGAAGCCGGGCCAGAAAGTTGCCATTGTCGGTGCCAGCGGCGCCGGCAAGTCGACCCTGTTCAAGTTACTGTTCCGTTTCTACGATGCCTCTGCCGGGCGGATCCTGGTCGACGGGCAGGACATTCGTACCGTCAGTCAGGCTTCCCTGCGTCGCGCCATCGGCGTGGTGCCGCAGGATACCGTGCTCTTCAACCAGTCACTGCTGGAGAATGTCCGCTACGGCCGTGTCGATGCCAGCGATGATGAAGTGCTCGAAGCCATCCGGCACGCCCAGCTCTACGGTTTCATCAGCCAGTTGCCGGAGGGCGCCAACACCCTGGTGGGGGAGCGGGGGCTGAAACTCTCCGGTGGCGAACGCCAGCGGGTGGCGATTGCCCGGGCCCTGCTCAAACACCCACCAATCATGGTCTTCGACGAAGCCACCTCCTCCCTGGACAGCCGCTCAGAGCGAGGCATCCTGGAGGCACTGCGGCAGGTGGCCCGGGAACAGACCACCCTGGTGATTGCCCATCGCCTGTCCACAGTGGTGGATGCGGACGTGGTCCTGGTCCTGGACGAGGGGCGTATCGTGGAGCAAGGCAGCCACGAGCAGCTGCTGCGACAGGCGGGCCACTATGCTGCCCTCTGGCGTATGCAACAGGAGCAGGGCGAGGAAGGTGCTGTGGTTGATCAGGAATTGAACAGTGTGTCCCGGGACCACTGAACCCTGCGGCCACATTCTTGATAATTGGGCCGCACCGCTCTAATGTTGCGAGCCGTTGCAAAGATAACGATAGGCAGAGGCCCATATGAAGACTGCAAAATTTGCCACCGCGCTACTGGCGCTGGCTGTCATGAGCGCCTGCTCCCCCCGCGGGGAGCAGACCGAGGTAATCGAGGAGACCGGTACTGCGGTCGAACAGACCCAGGCGGAGCCCTCCGAGCAGGAAGCTGCCGAAGCCAATGGCCGCTTTGATATCTATGTTCCGGTTGAGCTGAACGCGGACCTGTCCGACCTCTCGGACGACCAGCGGCAGATGATCGGCCTGCTGATCGATGCCAGCCAGATCATGGATCGTCTCTTCTGGCTGCAGTCATTTGGTCCCGCAGAAGAGTTGCTACCGGGCATCGAGGACAGCGCCAAGCGCGAGTTTGCACGGATCAACTACGGTCCCTGGGACCGGCTCAACAACAACGAGCCATTCATCGATGGCTACGGCCCCAAGCCGCCCGGTGCCGAGTTCTATCCGGAAGACATGACCAAGAAGGAGTTCGAGCAGTGGCAGCAGCCGGGTAAGGATGGCCTCTACTCCCTGGTACGCCGCGACCAGGATGGCAACCTGAAGCTGGTGCCTTACAGCGAGGCCTACAAGAGTGACCTGGAGAAGGCTGCGGAAATCCTGCGCCAGGCGTCCGAGCTGGCCGAGGACGAGCAGTTTGCCAATTACCTGAGCATGCGCGCCGACGCGCTGCTGTCTGACGATTTCCGTCCCAGCGATATGGCCTGGATGGACATGAAGGACAATGAAATCGACGTGGTGATCGGCCCGATCGAGAACTACGAGGACCAGTTGTTCGCCTACCGCACCGCGTACGAGTCCTACGTCCTGCTGAAGGACATGGAGTGGAGTGAGAAGCTGGCCAAGTTCGCCGCCTTCCTGCCCGAGTTGCAAAAGGGCCTGCCGGTGGATGACAAGTACAAGTCCGAGGTGCCGGGCACCGATTCCGACCTGAACGCCTACGATGTAGTCTTTTACGCCGGCCACAGCAATGCGGGTTCCAAGACCATCGCCATCAACCTGCCCAATGATGAAGAGGTCCAGCTGGCCAAGGGCACCCGCCGCCTGCAGTTGAAAAACGCCATGCGCGCCAAGTTCGACAAGATCCTGGTACCCATCAGTGAAGTACTGATCGCCGAGGACCAGCGCCAGCACATCACTTTCCCGGCTTTCTTCTCCAATACCATGTTCCACGAGGTGGCACATGGACTGGGGATCAAGAAAACCGTGACCGATGGTAGCAATGTGCGCCAGGCGCTGAAGGAAACCTCGTCGGCGCTGGAAGAGGGCAAGGCGGATATCCTTGGCCTCTACATGGTGACGCGCCTGCACGAGAAGGGCGAGATCGAGGAAGGGGAACTGATGGACAATTACGTCACCTTCCTGGCCAGTATCTTCCGCAGCGTGCGCTTCGGTGCCGCCAGTGCCCACGGCAAGGCCAACATGATGCGTTTCAATTACTTCAAGGAGCAGGGCGCATTTACCCGCGATCCGGAAACCGGGCAGTACAGTGTGGACTTCGACAAGATGCAGGAAGCCATGACCAGCCTGTCCAACCTGATCCTGACCATCCAGGGTGACGGTGACTACGAGAAATCGAAGGAGCTGCTGGACAGCAAGGGCGTCGTTGGCGCCGAGCTGCAGGCCGACCTGGATCGCCTGTCTGATGCGGATATCCCGGTGGACGTCACCTTTATCCAGGGTAAGGAAGTGCTGGGACTGAAGTAAGGTCCCATAAACCCCTCCCACAAAAAACCCGGCATCACTGCCGGGTTTTTTGTTTGTAATCGCCTGCTGTAGGAGCGGCCCATGGCCGCGACCAGCGGTCGGACAACCCCGGGGCTGCAGCTGCCTTGATGGAAGCTCCGAAGTATTTCGCTACGCCCGATGTACCCCGGTAAGGCCACCGCAGCGGGAACTGGCGGCGCTACGTGAGCGAAACAAAACCGGCCCCCGGCTGCTGCCCGGGAGCCGGTTGCCGATCAGCGGTTGATCGGGGCCAGGCAAGCCATGTACACATCCAGCTGGTTCACTTCGGTGGGCAGGCTGCCAAGGCTCAGCCGTACCCGGTCGAAAGGCTGTACCGAGTTGATAGTGATCACGCGCTGGTTCACGGCACCGTCCACATCGAAGACCACCAGAGAGCTGCCTGTGCCGCTGTCACCGGTGGGCTGGCCGCCAAGCATGGTGCTGATGCGTACGGTTTCCAGCAGCACCAGGTCCAGGAGAGAGGCAGGCTTCTCCACCAGGAAGCCTATGCGATGCCTGCCGGACAGCACCGTGGTCTTGGTCACATCGATATAGGCACCGCCACCGGCCCCAGCCGATACCTCGATCCGCGCGGCATCGGTGATCACATCGTTGGTGACCCGGCCAGGGCTGGTAACCGAGCATTCCAGGCAGGGAGTGACAATGCCGTGGGCCAGCTTGGAATCACTGGTGGTAATCGGCTGGAAGTCGCCGACTGACTCACAGGTGGCCGCAAGGCCGTTGTCGCAGGCATCGCCGATACCATCATTGTCGAAATCGTCCTGCTCTGGGTTGGCAGTCTGCGGGCAATTGTCCTCCTCGTTGGCCACCCCGTCGTTGTCCACATCGGGGTCACAGGCATCCCCGATACCATCGCCATCCGCGTCGAGCTGGTTCGGGTTGGACACTGCCGGGCAATTGTCGTCCCCGTTGTCCACGCCGTCGCCGTCGCGGTCCAGGTCGCAGGCATCGCCCGGGCCGTCACCGTCCTGGTCCGACTGGTCCGGGTTGTAGTCGACCGGGCAATTGTCTTCACTGTCGTTGACGGAATCGCCATCCAGGTCTTCGTCACAGACGTCACCGAGGCCGTCCCCATCGGCATCCGCCTGGTCATTGGCGGTCATGGGGCAGTTGTCCTCATCGTTAGTGAAGCCGTCGCCATCGACATCGGCGTCGCAGGCATCGCCGACACCGTCGCCATCGAGGTCGTCCTGGCCGGCATTGGGCTCCGCCGGGCAGTTGTCCTCGCCGTCATCCAGGCCGTCATTATCGGTATCACTGTCCGCATCGCATGCGTCGCCGATGCCGTCGCCGTCCTGGTCAGCCTGGTCGAGGTTTGCCTCACCGGGGCAGTTATCGCGGTCGTCGGGGAGGCCATCGCCATCGCGATCATCGTCGCAGGCATCGCCGGTGCCATCGCCGTCCAGGTCCGACTGCTCTGTATTGGCAACCAGCGGACAGTTGTCGGTGTCATCCTCGATACCGTCATTGTCATCGTCGCTGTCACAGGCATCGCCCTGCGCGTCGCCGTCGGTATTCAACTGCTCTTCGTTGGCGAGTGCGGGACAGTTATCCACGTCATCACCGACCCCATCACCGTCCTCATCGCTGTCACAGGCATCGCCGTACTGGTCGCCGTCGCGATTGGCCTGGTCGGAATTGGGAATATAGGGGCAATTGTCGTCCTCATCGGCGATCGAGTCGTTGTCGTCGTCACTGTCACAGGCATCGCCGATACCATCATTGTCGGTATCGGCCTGTGAGGGATTGGCAACCGCCGGGCAGTTATCGCCGGTATTTTCATCGCCGTCGCCATCGCGGTCGGTATCACAGGCATCACCGATACCATCGTCGTCCTGGTCCTGCTGGTCGGCATTGGCATCCTCGGGACAGTTATCGGCTTCGTCAGGTACGCCATCTGAATCGCTGTCGGTATTGTCGTCGCAGGCATCACCGAACCCGTCTCCATCGGTGTCCTGTTGGTCCTCGTTGGCAACAGAGGGGCAATTATCAGCGTCATTGTCGACATTGTCCCCGTCGACATCATCATCACAGCTGTCGCCGATTCCGTCGCCGTCCGCATCGGTCTGCTCGGCATTGGCATTGAGCGGACAGTTATCGTTCACATCATCGACACCGTCGTTGTCACTGTCTTCGTCACAGGCATCTCCGTTGCCGTCACCATCTGTGTCCTGCTGGTCTGCATTGGCAATCAGGGGGCAGTTATCGCTGCTGTTCTCGGTGCCGTCGCCATCGGTATCGCTGTCGCAGGCATCACCGGTGCCGTCGCCGTCAGCATCGGCCTGATCGCGATTGGCGGTGGCGGGGCAGTTGTCGCTGTCCTCGGCGATGCCATCACCATCGCTGTCGGTGAAGTCATCACAGGCATCACCAATGGAGTCATTATCCGTGTCCTCCTGCCCGGGATTGGGTGTATCAGGGCAGTTGTCCTGCGCGGTGGGGGTATTGTCGCCATCGCGGTCGTTGTCGCAGGCGTCGCCAATGCCGTCCCCGTCCAGGTCTGCCTGGTCCTCGTTGGCCGTGGCCGGGCAGTTGTCTGATCCATCGTCGACGCTGTCGCCATCATCGTCCTCGTCACAGGCATCACCAGTACCGTCGCCATCGGTGTCGTCCTGCTCCGGGTTGGCCACGGCCGGGCAGTTATCCGCGCCGTCGTCGAGGCCGTCATCATCAGAATCACTGTCGGCATCACAGGCATCGCCAATGCCGTCGTTGTCCTGGTCCTCCTGGCCCGGATTTGCTGCCATGGGGCAGTTATCCAGGCTGTCGGTGACCTCATCACCATCGGTGTCATTGTCACAGCTGTCGCCGGTACCATCGCCATCGAGGTCATCCTGATCACTGTTCGCAACCAGCGGGCAGTTGTCGGCACTGTTCCCGACGGTATCGCCGTCGATATCGTTGTCGCAGGCATCACCGGTACCGTCGCTGTCACCATCGGCCTGGTCTGGATTGGCGGTCGAAGGGCAGTTATCGGCACTGTTGTTTATACCATCTCCATCCCGATCGCTGTCACAGGCGTCGCCGCTGCCATCGCCGTCGGCATCGCCCTGGCCGGGATTAGCCATGTCCGGACAATTGTCATCCTGGTCCGTGATGCCGTCGCCATCGGTGTCCAGCGGGGCCGCGGAGGCGCTGTTGAAGGTGGTTGTCTCCCTGCGACCGCTCTCATCCGCTGTGCAGGCGTAGAGAAGGGTGAGCGATGCAAAGAGAAGAAAGATCGGGAAGCGCATCATGCGGGTTTCTCCGGAGCAGGTTTTTGTTGTCTGCCCGGGGCGGGAATCTGGCGTAGATGCAATGGTCGGGACCACACAAACCGGCGTCCCTGCACGGTTGGTGACTTCAGCCTGAACAGCAACTTCCCTGTCGCCCCTGGCACGCCGCCGGGTGGATCTGGATCCCGGCGGCTTTCCTTTGCCTATAGAAAATTTTTCTTTATTGCGTGATGGCTTTCTAATCTAAAGTGTGAATTGTGTCTATATGTTGGCGTCAAAGCTAACGAGTGTTGAACCTGGCGATATGACTATTTGTTGTTAACTGCCTTTCAGGTTGGCCCCCTCGTTTGGCCGCCTGACTTCTCTGCCGGTTCGGTTGCCGGGGCGGCGTTCAGTGCTGTGCCGGTTTCGCGACAGGTCAGTGTTCGATCCTGTGGCCAGGCGGGCATAGCACAGCAATCCGCCTGCGGTCATGGAGGTGGGACTGGGGCCAGGCACGGCAGGTAAATGTCTAATTGGTTTACAGAATATGGCAGGCCGTCGAGTCGAACCTCGACAGCATCGAAATCCGCGTCGGTTTTGAATGTTACCAGGCGGCGAAAACCGGACTCACCCTGTAGCCTGAACACCAGCAGCTCCCGGCCGTGAGCACGCTCGCCGGTGTCCACCCCGTCGAGTAATGTCCGCAGGGTGAGGCCTTCGAGGATTATGCGATCAAGGTGCAGGGTGGCGGACTCGAGGATAAAGCCGGCCCTGAAAGGTCCCGTATACGCCTCATTGGTATCCACTATCCGGATAAAAGCGCTGCCCGCCGAGTCTATGGGTACCGCCAGGCGCCCGGCATTGGCAAAGAAATCATCGGGAACGTTTTCCGGGGTGAATACCGGGCACAGGGGGCAGTCGGGACCTGAACCCACGGTGAAGTCGGTATCGAAACCGGAGAGCGCCCTGAACCCATCCCGGTCGCCACAGGAGACCGGTTCATTGGTGTCGCATACGTCCCCCAGGCCATCATCATCAATATCTTCCTGCCCGGTATTGGCCTGGAGCGGGCAGTTATCGGAGGTATTCCCCACGCCATCGCCGTCGAGGTCGGCATCGCATAGGTCACCGATGCCGTCATTGTCGCGGTCGGCGCCGTCGGCATTGGGAATGTCCGGGCAATTGTCCGCCGAATCCGGAATGCCGTCCCCGTCCCGGTCGGTTTCGCAGAGGTTGCCGTCGCCGTCGTCGTCATCGTCGAGCTGGTCCGCGTTGGCGGTAAACGGGCAGTTGTCGGTGCCGTTGGCAACCCCATCGCTATCAAGGTCGTTATCGCAGGCATCCCCACGGCCGTCCAGGTCGATATCGGACTGCGCTCCATTGGCGATGTCCGGGCAGTTGTCGCGGTCGTCGCGGATACCGTCGCGGTCCGCATCCGGCCGGACTTCCTCGCAGGCATCCCCGATCCCGTCGTTGTCGTCATCTTCCTGTTGCGGGTTCGGGATATCGGGGCAGTTGTCCTCTGAATCCAGCACCGTGTCATCATCGCGGTCCGGGGTCGGTGCTGCACAGGCATTGCCAATGCCGTCCCGGTCGCTGTCTTCCTGGCCGGGATTGGTTGTGTCGGGACAGTTGTCCTCACTGTCTGCGATGCCA
Organism: Microbulbifer sp. YPW16; assembly: GCF_021290385.1. Taxonomy (GTDB): domain Bacteria; phylum Pseudomonadota; class Gammaproteobacteria; order Pseudomonadales; family Cellvibrionaceae; genus Microbulbifer; species Microbulbifer zhoushanensis. Next base: position 937,960 of record NZ_CP089928.1, on the reverse strand, counting down.
TCCTCATCCCGGTCCAGGCCCTGCGGCGTGGGGTCGCAGGGATTGCCGCGACCATCGCCGTCATCGTCTGCCTGGCTGTTATTGGCAAGAAGGGGGCAGTTGTCGTTGCCGTCCTCCCGGCCATCGCTGTCGTCATCCCTGTCGCAGGCGTCGCCAAGGCCATCAGCGTCCGTGTCGCGCTGGTCGGGGTTGATCACCAGCGGACAGTTGTCATCGCTGTCGGGAAAGGTGTCATTGTCGTCATCCGGGTCGCAGCTGTTGCCGAAACCGTCCCTGTCCGGGTCCGGCGGATTGGCGAGGTCGCTACCGGGGCAGAGATCGGGACCGTCGCCGGGAGGAGAAGCGCCACAGAGGTCACCAACGCCGTCTGCATTACTGTCGGCCTGGTCGGGGTTGGCAAGGCCCGGGCAGTTGTCATTGTCGTTGGCCACACTGTCGCCATCCCGGTCGCGGTCGCAGGTGTCGCCCACCAGGTCATTGTCGAGGTCGGCCTGGTCGGCGTTTGCCTGAACCGGGCAGTTATCGTCGATATCATCGATGCTGTCGCCGTCATCATCCAGATCACAGCGATCCCCCAGGCCGTCACCATCGCGGTCGGACTGGTCTGTATTGGCGCGCAGGGGACAATTGTCGCTGCTGTCGCGGATCCCATCGCCGTCGTCATCGTTGTCACAGGGATTGCCGAAGCCGTCACCATCCAGGTCGGCCTGGAATTCGTTGGGACGATCGGGGCAGTTATCCAGCGGATCCGGGACCCCGTCCAGGTCCGAGTCGACTTCCTCATCACAGGGGTCGCCGATGCCGTCGCCATCGCTGTCTCCCTGTAGGTCGTTGGTGTTGTCAGGGCAGTTGTCGAGGGCGTTGGTAAAACCGTCGCCGTCGCGATCGTTGTCGCACACATCGCCGATACCATCCTCGTCCAGGTCCAGCTGCACAATATCGGGAATACTGGCGGGCTCGCGGTTGGGGTTCAGTGGGCAATTGTCGACGTCGTTATTGACCCCGTCGCCATCGAGGTCACGATCGCAGGAGTCGCCGATGCCGTCTCGATCCTGGTCGGCCTGGCTGGGGTTGTGGGTATCCGGGCAGTTATCGGCATCGTCCTGAACCGAGTCGTTGTCGGTGTCCTGTGGCGGTGCGGGTTCCGGTGTTGTCGGTGGACTGGCTGATGGCGGGGGACCACAGGCGTCGCCGTCACCATCGCCATTGAAGTCGGCCTGGTCGGGGTTGGGGGTTGCGGGGCAGTTGTCCTGCAGGTCGATGATGCCATCGCCATCGGCATCATTATTGCGCGGGCGGCCGTTGTCGTCGTCCGAATCGAATATGCAGCCGGACAGGACGAGCGCAACCAGGACAACCAAAGCCCGTAAACGGAACATCTAAACAACTCCGGGCACACTATCCCTTGTGCCATCACTTCCCTGTGCTCCGGCGACAGCAGCCGGGGCGAATCTCCCGGACCCCTCTTCAGGTTTAGGAGATATCTGCCGATGTGTCGAAAAGGAGGTGGGAGCGACATAGGGGGCGGGCAGCCAACCGGGCATCGTATCCATCATTAAAGCGTTATCCCGGTACTGGATAACTCACCCTGGCTTTGCACCCCCCTGCCGCCATCACCGGGGCTTGCTGGCGGTGGTTAGGCCCTGTTATCACGTCCGGGCCTGTCAGTTCCGAATGTGACTCGTCACCCGGCTGGAATACCCATAGACTGGCCCCATCTGAAGAGGAGTTGCCAGTGGCCCTGTCCCGTGAAACCTGTTCCCGTGCCCGGCTGGCCCGGGACCAGAGATTTGATGGTCTGTTCTACACCGCGGTAAAAACCACGGGTATTTTCTGCCGCCCGATCTGCCCGGCCCGGGCACCCCTGGAAAAGAATGTTGAATACTTTCGAACAGCGGCCGAGGCGGCGACAGCCGGGTACCGGCCGTGCCGGCGATGCCGTCCCGATGCTGCGCCCGGCAGTCCCGCCTGGGGCCTGGTGGGTACCACCGTGCAGCGGGCGCTGGCCCTGATGCGCAGTGAGCGCGAGGGGGCGTCAGTAGAATCGCTGGCGGAACGGCTGGGAATCAGCAGCCGTTACCTGCGGCGACTGTTCAACGAGCACCTGGGTATGAGCCCACTGCAGTACTGGCAGGTGGAACGGGTAATGTTTGCGCTGGGACTGTTGCGTGAGACACGCATGCCCGTGGGCCAGGTGGCGTTCGAGGCCGGCTTCAACAGCACGCGCCGTTTCAATGCGGTTTTCCAGCAGGTATGCCACCGAACCCCCACGGAGGTGCGAAAGGAGACCCGGAGCGGGACTGCGGTCCGGGGTGGGATCCGGTTTTACCTGCCTTACCGGCCGCCCTTTGACTGGCAGAAGCTGCTGGACTTTTTCCGTGCCCGGGCACTCAGGGGAATCGAAGAGGTAAACGACGGGATATACCAGCGGAGCTTTTGCCTGGAGGGCGGTGGGCCAGGTGTGCTGAGTGTCAGCGACGATGCGGCGGCGCACCGCCTGGTGGTGGAGCTGGATTCCGGCGATGGGCGGGGCCTTTTTGTCCTCAACCAGCGGTTGCGCCGGTTGTTTGACCTGGACGTGGATACCGGTGAAATCGGGCAGGTACTGTCTGTGGACCCATTATTGGCACGGCAGCTGGAGTTGTTGCCCGGGGTGCGGCTGCCGGGCGCCTGGGATCCGTTTGAGTACGCCTTGCGGGCGATTCTGGGCCAGCAGATATCGGTCGCCGCGGCGACAACCATAGCCGGGCGGCTGGTGGAGCGTTACGGGGGGCGCTTTGTGGATACCAGTGGCCGGCAGTGGCGGCTCTTCCCGGGGGCCCGGGAACTGGCCGGGGCGGATTTCGAGGGCCTGGGGGTGACACGGGCGCGGGCGGCGACCCTGCGGACTTTCGTGGCGGCGACCCTGGAAGGGCGGGTGGACTTCACCGAGACCGACCTGGAGCGATGGTGTGCGCAGTTGACTGCATTGCCGGGCATCGGCGACTGGACCGCGCAGTACATAGCCATGCGCGGCTTGTCGCTGCCCGATGCCTTCCCGGCGTCAGACCTTGGTATCCTCCAGGCGCTGGGGGAGGGCGGCGAGCGGGCCTCGCCGGGTGCGGCCAGGAACCGGGCGGAGCAATGGCGGCCCTGGCGGGCTTATGGAGCATTACTGCTGTGGCAATCGCTGCAAACTGGGGACAGTGAATGATTGTTTACGAGATTTATCCTACCGTGCTCGGTGATGTCTGTGTCGCCGCAGAGGACAGTGGCCCACAGGCGGCACTGGTGGCGCTGGGCTTCGTCCGCGACGGCAGGTGCCCGGGGATGGGGCCCGGGTGGCAGCGGGGGACGTGCGCCCTGACGGACATGGCGTCGACCCAGCTGGGGGAGTACCTGGACGGTCGCCGGCGGGCTTTCGAGCTGCCGCTGCAGCCCCCCGGCACGCCTTTCCAGCAGCGTGTCTGGGCTGCCCTGCAGGATATCCCCTACGGCGAGACCCGGAGCTACCTGCAGCAGGCGGAAGCGCTGGGTAACCCCAGGGCGGTCCGTGCGGTTGCGCGGGCCAATGGCGCCAATCCCCTCGCCATCGTGATTCCCTGCCATCGCGTTATCGGCGCCGACGGCACCCTGACCGGCTACGCGGGAGGCCTGGACCTCAAGGCCCGCCTGCTCAGCCTCGAGGGCGCCCGCTTTTCCAGGCAGGGCGTACTGCTGTAGGCGGTGGGGCACAGGTGGGCCCGGACCTCCTGCCGGCCCCGTCTCCCCGGGCGGTCCCTCCCGACCACTTTTCCAGCCACTTTTTCAGGCATTTCCCCCCTGCGCCATTTCCTCCCCCGAATCGTGCGCAAGCCGCTGGCAATGACCGGCCACGGGCGGGATAATGGCCGCTTGAGAAGATCCACAGCCGGAGGCCAGATGCTGTACAGACTGGGTGAAAACCAGCCAGAGCTCGAGGGTGAGGGGCATTACATCGCCCCGGGTGCCCATGTGATCGGCAATGTGCGAATGCTCAGTCGCAGCTCGGTGTGGTTCAACGCAGTGGTGCGCGGTGACTGTGATCGCATCACCATCGGCGAGGATAGCAATGTCCAGGACGGTGCGGTGCTGCACACTGACCCGGGTATCCCGTTGACGATTGGTACCGGGGTGACGGTGGGCCACAAGGCAATGCTGCACGGCTGCGAAATCGGTGACTACACCCTGGTCGGCATCAACGCGGTTATCCTCAATGGCGCCAGGATCGGTCGGGGCTGTGTGATCGGTGCCAATGCGCTGGTCACCGAGAAAATGGAAGTCCCGGATTTTTCCATGGTCCTGGGGAGCCCGGGCAAGGTGGTCAAAACCCTGGACGAGTCGATGCTTGAGCTGCTGAAGGCCAGCAGCGATCACTATGCTGAAAACGGCCGGCGCTTCGCCGAAGAGCTGGTTGCCCTCGACTCGCCATGACCGTGAAAGTCCAGAATCCCGTGTCTACCGCAACGCCGGCAGCTGGCAAACCGGTAAAATCCCCCTGCATCTCGGTCTGTGCCCTCAACGCGGAAGATATCTGCGAGGGCTGTTTTCGCACCGGCACGGAGATCAGCCGCTGGGGCAATATGAACAACGACGAGCGGCGCTCGGTGTTGCAACGCTGTACCGAGCGCGCCCGGCAGATGGGTCGGCTCTGGTAGCCTGGCCGCTAAAATTTCGCAAGGTAAAGCGCATTCGGGAAATAGCTGTCCGTCGGGAAACCCCGTGACCCGGATTCCCCACGTCGCCAATGGCCGTGGCAACGGGGGCAGTGATGGGATGCGCGCAAGAAGAATTCAATACAGAAGAATATGACCCAACCCTTTGTTCACTTACGAGTCCACTCTGAATACTCGCTGATCGACGGCCTGGTGCGGATCAAGCCGCTCGTGGCCCGCGCCGCAGAGCTGGAGATGCCGGCCGTGGCGCTCACGGACCAGACCAATTTCTACGGCCAGATCAAGTTCTACAAGGCCTGCCTGGGCGCCGGGATCAAGCCCATAACCGGTGCGGATTTCTGGCTCAGTGAGGGCGGTGAGGAGCAGCCGACACTGATCTCGCTGTTCGCGATGAACACACGGGGCTACCTGAATATCACCGAGCTGATCTCCCGCGCCTGGATGGAGGGCCAATACCACGGCAACGCCTATATCCGTCGCGAGTGGCTGCCCGAGTACGCCGAGGGAGTGCTGGCATTGTCCGGTGCCCGGTACGGGGATGTGGGCCGTGCACTGGTTGCCGGCCGCACCGCCCAGGCTGAGGACCTGGCCCGGCAATGGGCAGGGGTTTTCCCCGGCCGTTATTACCTGGAACTGCAACGCACCGGCCGCCCGGGAGATGAGGATTACCTGCATGCGGCAGTGGGCCTGGCCCAGCGGTTGCAACTGCCGGTGGTGGCCACCAATGATGTACGTTTCCTCGAGGAAAGTGAGTTCGAGGCCCATGAGGTGCGGGTGTGCATTCACGACGGCCGTGCCCTGGACGACCCGCGCCGTGAGCGCCGCTATTCCCCGGAGCAGTATTTCCGCACCGCGGAGGAAATGCAGGAGCTGTTCAGCGATATCCCCGAGGCATTGCAGAACACCGTGGAGATCGCCCGGCGCTGTTCGGCACCGATCCAGCTGGGTAAGTATTTCCTGCCGGAGTACCCGATTCCCGAGGGTATGACCGAGAACCAGTTCTTCGAGAAGATCTCCTTCGAGGGGTTGGACGTGCGACTGGAAACCATCCTCGACCAGTCGGCCCCGGACTATGCCGAGCGCCGCACCGCCTATGAAAACCGGCTGCGGTTCGAACTGGACATCATTATCCAGATGGGCTTCCCGGGTTACTTCCTGATCGTGATGGACTTTATCCAGTGGGCCAAGGACCACGATATCCCGGTGGGGCCGGGGCGGGGTTCCGGTGCCGGCTCGCTGGTGGCCTACGCCCTCAAGATTACCGACCTGGACCCGCTGCAGTACGACCTGCTGTTCGAGCGATTCCTCAACCCGGAACGGGTTTCCATGCCCGACTTCGACGTCGACTTTTGCATGGAGAAGCGCGACCGCGTGATCGGCTATGTGGCCGACAACTACGGCCGCGATGCGGTGAGCCAGATCATTACTTTCGGCACCATGGCCGCGAAGGCGGTGGTGCGGGACGTGGCCCGTGTCCAGGGCAAGTCTTATGGCCTGGCGGACAAGCTTTCCAAGATGATTCCCCCGGACCCGGGCATGACCCTGGAGAAGGCCTTCGAGCAGGAGGAGATCCTGCGCGAGTTCCTCGATGGCGACGAGGAGGGCCAGGAAATCTGGGAGATGGCCCTGCAGCTGGAGGGCGTGGCCCGGAACGTGGGCAAGCACGCCGGTGGTGTGGTGATAGCCCCTACCAAACTGACCGATTTTGCGCCGCTCTACTGCGACGAGACCGGCGCCGGCCTGGTGACCCAGTTCGACAAGAACGATGTGGAGGATGCGGGCCTGGTGAAGTTCGACTTCCTCGGCCTGCGCACCCTGACGATCATCGACTGGGCCAAGGATATGGTCGACGAACAGCGTGCCCGCGAGGGCAGGGAGCCGCTGGTCATCGAGGCACTGCCGCTGGACGACGCCGAAACCTACAAGATGATCAAGCGGGCCGAGACCACCGCGGTATTCCAGCTGGAATCCCGCGGCATGAAGGACCTGATCAAGCGCCTGCAGCCGGATAACCTCGAGGACATGATCGCCCTGGTGGCCCTGTTCCGCCCGGGACCGCTGCAGTCGGGCATGGTGGATGACTTCATCAACCGGAAGCACGGCCGCGCCCAGGTGGCCTACCCGGACGCCAAGTACCAGCATGAGAAGCTCAAGCCGATCCTGGAGCCCACCTACGGGGTGATCGTCTACCAGGAGCAGGTAATGCAAATCGCCCAGGAACTGGCGGGTTACACCCTGGGCGGTGCCGACATGCTGCGCCGCGCCATGGGTAAGAAAAAACCCGAGGAGATGGCGAAGCAGCGGGAGATCTTTGCCGCCGGCGCGAAAGAGCAGGGTGTCGACCCGGACCTGGCGATGAAAATCTTTGACCTGGTGGAGAAGTTCGCCGGGTACGGCTTCAACAAGTCGCACTCCGCTGCCTACGCACTGGTGTCTTACCAGACCGCCTGGCTCAAGGCCCACTACCCGGCCCAGTTCATGGCCGCCACCATGTCCTCGGATATGGACAAGACCGACAAGGTAGTGACATTTATCGAGGAGTGCCGGGCCATGGGCCTGGAGATGGTGCCACCGGATGTAAACCTGGGTGCCTACCAGTTCTCGGTGGATATGGACAACCGCATTGTCTACGGCCTGGGTGCCATCAAGGGGCTGGGTGAAGGCCCGATCGAGAATATTATCGCCGTGCGCACCGAGGGCGGACCCTTCACCGACCTGTTCGATTTCTGTTCCCGTATTGACCCGCGCAAGGTCAACAAGCGCGCCCTGGAGGCGCTGGTGCGCTCCGGTGCCCTGGATAGTATCGGGCCGGGCGGCGAGGGCAGCGATGGCCTCAACTATGCTCGCGCGGTGCTGTTCAGTGCCGTGGATGAGGCGGTGAAGGCGGCCGAGCAGCAGTCGCGCAACAACAGTGCAGGGATGATGGACCTGTTTGGCGAGGTGGTTCCCACTGCCGCCGAGGGCGATGTCTACGCGGAATTCCGCCGCGCCCGGCCCTGGGGAATCCGCGAGCGCCTCGAGGGGGAAAAGAATACGCTCGGCCTGTACCTGACAGGGCACCCGATTGACGAGTATGAGGACGAACTCCAGCACCTGGTGAAGTCCCGAATTGCGGACCTGAAGCCGGGCCGCGAGTCGCAGAAAGTGGCGGGACTGGTGGTGGCGTTGCGGGTCATGAAGACCAAGCGCGGTGATTCCATGGCTATTGTCACCCTGGACGACCGCAGCGCCCGTATCGAGGCGGCGGTGTTCAGCGAGGCTTTCGGCGAGCATCGCGAGAAACTGGCCAAGGATTCCCTGCTGGTGCTGGACGGCCCAGTGGCCCACGACGATTACAGTGGTGGCCTGAAAATGACCGTCAACGGTGTGGCAACCCTGGACGAGCTGCGCCAGGGCAGTGTGACCGGCGTGCGTCTCAAGCTGGACAGCGCCAGTGCGCCGGCGGGGCTGGCCCAGCGCCTGTCCGCCTGCCTGCGGCCCTACGTGGGCGGTAGCTGTGGGGTGCTAATGGAAGTGGAGCGCAGTGATGCCCGCGGGACATTCCAGCTGCCGCCGGAATGGAAAGTGGAGCCGAACGACCAGATGGTCCAGTCCCTGCGCGAGCTGCTGGGGCGCGACCGTGTGGTACTCGACTATGTTGAGCGGTAAGGTCGGATGGCGGACCGGTGACATTGGACGCCCTGGCCAGGAAGGAGATTACGGACGCCAGAGTGGCCATACTGGCAACGCGGGTCGACTGCCCGGTTCTATGGCGGTAAGCTATGCCGCCATTATCGCCCGGTGGCATTTTTACAGTTTAAAGGCGCGGATTGCATGAATTTCAATTTCCTCGAGTTTGAACAGCCGATTGCTGAGCTCGAAAGCAAGATCAAGGAGCTGCAGCACGTCGGCGACGACAATGAGCTGAATATCGCTGACGAAGTTGCCCGCCTGCGTGAGAAGAGTCGCAGCCTGACAGAGTCCATCTATGCCGACCTGTCCCCCTGGCAGGTGGTGCAGGTGGCCCGTCACCCGCAGCGCCCGTATTCGAAAGATTACATCGAGCGTATGTTCACTGACTGGGACGAGCTCCATGGTGATCGTCACTTTGGTGACGACAGGGCCATCATCTCCGGTATTGCGCGCCTCGACGGCAAGCCGGTAGCCGTGATCGGTGAAGAGAAGGGGCGCTCCGTCAACGACAAGGTGGCGCGCAACTTCGGTATGCCCAAGCCGGAAGGTTACCGCAAGGCCCTGCGCATCATGGAGATGGCAGAGCGTTTCCAGATGCCGGTGCTGACCCTGATTGACACGCCCGGGGCCTACCCGGGGATCGACAGTGAGGAGCGTGGCATCAGTGAGGCCATTGCCCAGAACCTCGCGGTCATGTCCCGGCTGCGTACCCCGATTATCTGCACGGTGATTGGTGAAGGTTCTTCCGGCGGTGCACTGGCGATCGGCGTGGGCGACCAGCTGAATATGCTCCAGTACTCCACCTACTTTGTGATTTCCCCGGAAGGCTGCGCCAACATCATCTGGAAAACCGTCGAGAAGGCACCGCTGGCGGCGGAGGCGATGGGCGTGACCTCCAGCGTGCTGGAAGAACTGGGAATCGTCGACGAGACCATCGAGGAGCCCCTCGGTGGCGCCCACCGGGATCCGGGCGCTATGGCGTCGCGCCTGCAGGAGCGCCTGGTGGAGCAGCTGGACCAGCTGCGCAGGGTGCCGATCGACGAGTTGCTGGAGAAGCGCTACCAGCGCCTGATGAGCTACGGCAATATCACCTGACAGCTAGTCCCTGGTAACGGGTAACCACTAAAAAAGCCACGGCAGGTTTCCCTGCCGTGGCTTTTTTATATTCGCCCCTTGTGTCTCCTGCCGGGTCACTGGTCCCCGGCCCGGTCAGGGCTTGTCGGCTGCCAGCGCCAGGGCCACCGTGCCCGGGCCCAGGTTGATACCGCCGGAGAGGCTCATCACCGAGTGGTAAATTTTCACATCGTTTTCTGCCGCGGCGGTCTTCAGCAGCTGGTAACCCGGCACTTTCTCCAGGTCCTCCAGTTTCCCGGCGATACTTACCATCACAATCGGCATCAGCAGCTCCCCGCCGCGAATCTTGTCGGCAGCCAGCCGGAACAGGGCTTCGGTACAGCGATCGTAACCGCGCAGGGTGTTGGTGACGGTACTGCCCTCATGGTGCATGGACAGGATCGGGTTCAGTTTCAGCAGGCGCGCGGCCATGGCCTTCAGCCAGCTGATGCTGTTTTCGTTCTTGCTGCGTGCCCGCTCGCGTACATAGTAGACGTCGCGGATTGCTGCGTAACCATGGACCTTGCGGCGGAATTCCTCGGTGCGTGTGGCAACCTGGGCACCATCGAGGCCGCGGCGGATCAGTGACAGCGTGTACAGGGCCAGCAGCCCCTGGCCAGAGAACAGGGAGTGGGTATCCACGGTGTGGACTTGCACTGACCCGTTGGTTCCGTGAGCGGCCAGGTTCTCTGCTGCCGCCACCGCATTGGCGTAAGTTGGACTGTTGGCAGCATTGATGGTCTGTACCACGATATCTGTCTGGCCCTTCTGGACCAGGCCCCGCAGGGTGTTCTCTATTTCTGCAGTGGGGGCGGGGCCGGTAACAATCTGGTGGGAGCGATCAACCAGGGACAGGGTATAAAAGTGAGCCATCTGCGCAGGGTTGCGCTGGTCACCGAAGACATCCTTGCCCACGCTCACGGTATGGGGCAGGACCGGGATGGAAAATTTGCGCAGAAACTCATCCGGAAGATCGCATCCGGAATCCACAACTAGCTGGACCATGTATGACTCTTGTTCAGATTTTTCTGGAATTTGTGGTGATTGTCCTTTGCGCGGAATTTATCACTTGCGTTCGGGCAAGCCCAGCGGATATGCACTGTTGTACTTTTCGAACAATAGAGTCGGAAGATTTGGCCCCATGTTGCCAACCGAAGGGGTAAACGTGGGAAAAAGTTTTGTGCCGGGAGGGGAGGTGCGGGCGGCATCCGATGCCGCCCGCCGGGGGATCAGCCGGGCATCTGTTCCAGTTCCAGGCCCGCTGTTTCGTTAATCCAGCGCACCACAAACAGCACTGACAGGATGGCGAAGAACATGTAGACGGAATAGGTACCGGCGAGACCGATAGCCGCCAGCATGGCGGGGAAGCTCAGGGTGATGGCAAAATTGGAGCCCCATTGTGCGAGGCCTGCCACGGCCAGGCCGGAGCCACGTACCTGGTTGGGGAACATCTCGCCCAGCATCACCCACATCACCGGGCCCCAGGAAAAGTTGAAAAAGAACACATAGGCGTTGGCAGCGGTCAGCGCCAGCAGTCCCATCTGGTCTGACAATACCAGTTTGCCGCCCTGGTCCAGGCTGGCACTGCTGAAGGCGACCACCATCATCGCCAGGGTGACAGCCATGCCCGCTGAACCAAAGAACAGCAGCGGCTTGCGGCCAATGCGATCGATCAGTCCCAGGGCCACCAGGCAGGCGCCAATACTGACGGCACCGGAAATAATATTGATCATCAGGGCATCGGATTCGGAAAAGCCCACGGATTGCCAGAGCACGGCGCCGTAGTAGAACACCACATTGATGCCCACCAGCTGCTGGAACACGGCCAGCCCGATACCAACCCAGATGATGCCTCGAATCCTGCCGGCGCTGTCCAGCAGGTCGGCAAAACGGGGCCGGTGATCCTCGGCCACCGACGCCTGCACCTCACGCAGTTTCGCGTCTGCTGCGCCCTGTCCGGGGTAAAGTCGGCCCAGCTCAGTACGGGCGCGGCTGTCCTGTCGTGAAATTACCAGGTAGCGGGGGCTTTCAGGAATCCATACCAGAGCCACCAGGAATACGGCCGCCGGTAGCATTTCCACCCAGAACATCCAGCGCCAGGCTTCATAGCCATACCACCATTCCGTCATTGCGGATCCCGCCACCTGGGCCAGCAGGTAGTTGCTGACAAAAGCCGAGAACAGGCCGGAGATGATCGCCACCTGCTGGATGGTGGATAGCCTGCCGCGCCAAGCGGCAGGTGCCACCTCGCTGATGTAGGCCGGAGACAGGACGCTGGCGGCGCCGACAGCAAGGCCCCCAAGAAGCCGGTAGATCACGAACTCCAGCGACGAGGATGCAATGCCCGAGCCCCAGGCGCTGACGAGGAAGAAAATGGCAGCCAGTAACAATAGTCGCTTGCGGCCCCAGATGTCCGCCATTCTGCCGGCGCTGAAGGCGCCAACAGCACACCCCAGCAGCATGGATGAGACATTGAAACCGGTGCCGACACTATTGGAGTCGAAGGCGTTCTGGAGGCCGTCGATGGTGCCGTTGATCACACCGCTGTCAAACCCGAACAGGAAGCCGCCGATTGTGGCCACGCTGCAGATCAGCAGGATGAATGCGAGGGGGGGGGACTCCTGTACTTCGGTGTCGCCCCGGTTTACTTGGCTCTCAATCGCTTCCATTGGCGGGCTCCCGTTGATTTATTGTGTTTTTGGATATGATTGTCAGTTTCACGGGATTCTAGCGGCGCTGACCGGCCAGTTATTGTAAGCAGTTGCTCTTTCGGGCCGGCCTGCCCCGGCGTAGGCCCGGCTGGGCGCATCAGCATGCGATGCTGCACAAAAATATGGCGCCCTATCCGTCTGAATATGCCAGGCACTTGAGTTGATGAGTGGTAGCTGGCCGTAATTCGCTGCCAGCCGGGCCCGGGGACTGCATTGTTGTACACTAGGCGCGGGAAAGCGCCGGGCCGGAGTCGCCGGCACTTTCACAGTTATTCAAGGGCTGCAGGTATTCAAAAGCCGGGCCTGCCTGAAGGTTATACATGGAGCGCCCGGCGCGGGGGAATATGCAGGATCAACTCGACGTATTGCGCCGGAACCTGGCGTCGGTACTGGCGGAACACCCCTGTACGGGGCGCCGCTGGGTGGCGTTGAGCGGGGGGCTCGATTCCTGTGTGCTGCTTCACCTGCTCAACGCGCTGGGCGAGCCCTGCCACGCGATTCATATCAACCACCAGCTCTCCCCCAATGCCGGTGAGTGGCAGGCCCATTGCCGCGGGCTGGCCGAGTCGCTGGGTATCCCGTTAACCACTCGCAGTGTCACCGTAGATGACAATGGCCGCGGGCCGGAGGAGGCAGCCCGGCGCGCGCGCTATGCCGTTTTTGCGGGGCTCCTGCGGGAGGGCGACCAGCTGCTGACAGCCCACCACGGCGACGACCAGGCGGAAACCTTCCTGTTGCGCCTGTTGCGCGGAGCCGGTGTACAGGGGCTGGCCGCAATGGCGGCCACTCGCCCGCTGGGCGCCGGGGTGCTGGTGCGTCCCCTGCTGGGCTCTGGCCGGGCAGAGCTGGAGCGTTATGCCCGGGCAGCGGGGCTGGCCTGGGTGGATGACGAAAGTAATGCGGATACACGTTTTGATCGCAACTTCCTGCGCCGGGAGGTGATGCCCCGGCTCCGCTCCCGCTGGCCGGTGCGCGATCGGATCGGGCGTGCCGTTGCCAACCTGGGGGAGGCCGCCGAGTTGCTGCGGGAGCTGGCCCGGGAGGATCTCCAGGCCTGTGGCCTGCGCCGAGAGCGCAGCGGGGAGAGTGTTGACCTGGATCACCTGGGCACGCTGAGCCAGGCGCGGTGCAAGAACCTGCTGCGCTACTGGGTACACGGTCGAGCGGGCGATATGCCGGCGGCGGTTCAGCTGGCGGAGCTGTTGCGCCAGCTGGGCGCTGCCCGGGAAGACCGCCTGCCGGCGGTGGAGCTGGGCCCACTGTGCGCCCGGCGTTATCGGGGGCGCCTTTACCTGCTGCCGCCCCTGGCGCCGATCGATCCGGGCCTGGAGCTCGCGTGGTCCGGAGAGGCGGAGCTGCAGGTTCCGGGGGCCGGAACAGTGGTCCCCCGGCGCGGTTGGCCCCCCGGGGATTACCGGGTGCGTTTCCGTCGCGGCGGTGAGCGGGCCAGGCCGGTGGGCCGGGGGCATTCCCAGACCCTCAAGAAGCTGTTGCAGGAGTACGGGCTGGAGCCCTGGCTGCGGGAGCGGGTTCCGCTAATCTTTGAGGGGGAGCAGATGCTGGCGGTCGGTGACCTGTTCCTGTGCCAGGGAGATAGGGAAGGCTCCCTGCCTGGTACACCGGGATGGCAACCAGAGACGTTTTCTGATTGAGCAGATCTGCGCATTCTGGTAGTCTGGCGTCCCATCTCGAGGCAGAGGAATACGCCAGCCGGCGTGGCCTGTGCCAGCCCCGCAACCCGATTCCATCGGGCATTCAGATTGACCAAGGTTTTGCATGACGCGCTATATTTTTGTAACCGGTGGCGTGGTTTCCTCGTTGGGGAAAGGTATCGCCTCCGCCTCCCTGGCCGCTATCCTCGAAGCCCGCGGCCTCAAGGTCACCATCCTCAAGCTTGACCCCTATATCAACGTTGACCCGGGCACCATGAGCCCGTTCCAGCACGGCGAGGTCTACGTGACCGAAGATGGCGCCGAAACGGACCTGGACCTGGGGCACTACGAGCGCTTCATCCGCACGCGCATGTCCAAGCGCAACAACTTCACCACCGGCCGGGTGTACGAGACTGTGCTGCGCAAGGAGCGCCGCGGCGACTACCTGGGCGGCACCGTGCAGGTGATCCCGCATATCACCGATGAGATCAAGCGCCGCGTGCTCGAGGGCGGTCGCGACGTGGATGTGGCCATCGTCGAGATCGGTGGCACCGTGGGGGATATCGAGTCCCAGCCGTTCCTGGAATCCGTGCGCCAGCTGCGGGTGGAGCTGGGCCTGAACCGCGCGCTGCTGATTCACCTGAGCTATGTCCCGTTTATCGCCACTGCCGGCGAAACCAAGACCAAGCCTACCCAGCACTCTGTGAAAGAGCTGCGCTCCATCGGCCTGCAGCCGGATATACTGCTGTGCCGTTCCGAGCGCGAGATCGACGAGGACTCACGCCGCAAGATCGCCCTGTTCACCAATGTCGAGGAGCGTGCGGTGGTGCCGCTGCCGGATGCCAAGACCATATATAGTGTGCCGCGCCTGCTGCATACCTATGGCCTCGACGATATCGTGGTGGAAAAGTTGCAGCTGGAATGTGCCGCGCCGGACCTGTCCGAGTGGGATGGGGTCGTCGATGGCAAACTGAACCCCGACCACGAAGTGAAAATTGCCATGGTCGGCAAGTACATGGAGCTGCTGGATGCCTACAAATCCCTGATCGAGTCGCTGACCCACGCCGGTATCAAGCACCGCTGCAAGGTGGATATCGACTTTATCAACGCCGAGGACGTGGAGTCCGAGGGTGGTTTGGAACTGATCAAGGGTGCCGACGCCATCCTCGTGCCGGGTGGTTTCGGTGAGCGCGGACTGGAGGGCAAGCTCGAGTCCGTGCGCTATGCGCGCGAGAACGGTATTCCCTTCCTGGGCATCTGCCTCGGCCTGCAGTCCGTGGTGATCGAGTACGCCCGCAATGTACTGGGCCTGAAAGAGGCCAACAGCACCGAGTTTGATGCCAACACCAAGCACCCGGTCATCGGCCTGATTACCGAGTGGATCGACAGCGAAGGCAAGATCGAGAAGCGCGATGAGCAGTCCGACCTGGGCGGTACCATGCGCCTGGGTGGGCAGGAGTGTCGCCTGGCCAAGGACAGCAAGGCGCGCGAGATCTACGGTGCAGATGTGATTGTCGAGCGCCACCGTCACCGTTACGAGGTCAACAATAATTACGTTGATCGCCTGCAGAAAGCGGGCCTGAAAATAGGTGGCTGGTCTGCGGACGACACCCTTGTGGAAATGGTCGAGCTGCCGGAGCATCCCTGGTTCATGGCGTGCCAGTTCCACCCGGAATTCACCTCGACGCCGCGCGATGGCCATCCGCTCTTCGAGAGTTTCGTCGCTGCAGCGATGCGCCAGCACGACAAGCAGGACTAATAAGTTACAGGGCCCGCAGGGGCCCTCGCGGATATACCACCTCCCCCCGCCGTCGCGGGGTGGGTGAGGCAAAGGGAAGAAAATGAAAACGATTGAAGTCGGAAAAGCCCGGGTTGCCAACGACAGGCCCTTTACCCTGTTCGGCGGCATGAATGTGCTGGAATCCCGCGACCTGGCCATGCAGGTTGCCGAGCACTATGTAAAAGTCACCGAGAAACTCGGCATTCCCTATGTGTTCAAGGCCTCATTTGACAAGGCCAACCGCTCGTCCATCCATTCCTACCGGGGTCCGGGTATGGAAGAAGGGCTGAAGATCTTTGAGGAAATCAAGCAGACCTTCGGCGTCCCGCTGATCACCGATGTGCATGAGTCCTACCAGGCAGCTCCGGTGGCAGAGGTGGTGGATGTGATCCAGCTGCCGGCTTTCCTCGCCCGCCAGACCGACCTGGTCCAGGCCATGGCGGCCACCAATGCGGTGATCAATGTAAAGAAACCCCAGTTCATGAGCCCGCCGCAGGTTAAAAACGTGGTGGAAAAATTTGCCGAGGCAGGTAACGAAAAAGTCATCCTGTGTGAGCGCGGTGCCTGCTTCGGATACGACAACCTGGTGGTGGATATGCTGGGTTTCCGTACCATGATCGATGCTTCCGGCGGCGCACCATTGATTTTTGACGTGACCCATGCGCTGCAGATGCGGGATCCGTCCGGGGCTGCGTCCGGTGGCCGTCGTGCGCAGGTAACCGAGCTGGGACGTGCCGGCCTGGCGGTGGGTATCGCCGGCCTGTTCCTGGAAGCGCACCCGAATCCGGACAAGGCCCTCTGTGACGGGCCGAGTGCCCTGCCGCTGGAAAAGCTGGAGCCTTTCCTGGCCCAGATGAAAGCAGTGGACGACCTGGTGAAGGGCTTCGAGCCGCTGGATACCAAGTAGCGCCGGAACAGAACAAACAGTTGGGGCGACTGCCCCTGTGAGCAAACAGATTCAATTCAATAACTTTCAACATGGAGCCTGTTAATGAGCAAGATCGTTGCTGTCAAAGCCTTTGAAGTGCTGGATTCCCGTGGTAACCCCACCGTCGAGGCGGACGTTGTTTTGGAGGACGGTTCCGTCGGTTCCGCCTGTGCACCCTCCGGTGCATCCACGGGCTCCCGCGAGGCGCTGGAGCTTCGCGACGGTGACAAGGGTCGCTACCTGGGCAAGGGTGTGCTGAAGGCGGTTGAAAACATCAACACAACGATCGCCGACCTGCTCAAGGGTATGGACGCCACCGACCAGCGTGCGCTGGACAAGGCAATGATCGATGCTGACGGCACCGAGAACAAATCCACGCTGGGCGCCAATGCAATCCTGGCGGTTTCCCTGGCGGCGGCCAAGGCCGCGGCGGCTTCCAAGAATGTTCCGCTTTACCAGCACATTGCGGAAGTTAACGGCACGGCCGGTGAATACACCATGCCGGTGCCGATGATGAATATCCTCAATGGCGGTGAACATGCCGACAACAATGTGGATATCCAGGAATTTATGATCCAGCCGGTTAAGGCTGCTTCCTTCTCTGAAGCCCTGCGCCAGGGCGCTGAGATTTTCCATTCCCTGAAGAAAGTGCTGTCCGCCCAGGGCCTCAATACTGCCGTCGGTGACGAGGGTGGTTTTGCCCCGAACCTGCCGTCCAACGAAGCGGCCCTGAAGGTAATTGCCGAAGCAGTGGACAAGGCCGGCTACAAGCTGGGTGAAGATATTACCCTGGCCCTGGACTGTGCCTCCTCCGAGTTTTACAAGGATGGCAAGTACGACCTGTCTGGTGAGGGCAAGCAGTTCGACAGCGCCGGTTTTGCCGATTACCTGGCGGACCTTTCCGCTAACTATCCCATCCTGTCCATCGAGGATGGCATGGATGAAGGCGACTGGGATGGCTGGAAGATCCTGACCGACAAGATCGGTGACAAGGTGCAGCTGGTAGGTGACGACCTGTTCGTTACCAACACCAAAATCCTGAAAGAGGGCATCGACAAGGGCGTGGGCAATTCCATCCTCATCAAGTTCAACCAGATTGGCTCCCTGAGCGAGACCCTGGACGCGATCAAGATGGCCAAGGATGCGGGTTACACCGCGGTTATCTCCCATCGCTCCGGCGAGACTGAAGACACCACCATCGCCGACCTGGCGGTGGCCACAGCTGCCGGCCAGATCAAGACCGGCTCCCTGTGCCGCTCCGACCGCGTGGCGAAGTACAACCGCCTGCTGCGTATCGAGGCAGAACTGGATGGCAAGGCCCCGTATCGCGGTCGCGCCGAATTTAAATAAGATCCGGCGCATGAAAGGGAGAGCCCGGCGTTCGCCCTGATCGATGGTTTGCACCGGGTGGGGCGGGCTGGAGGTTCGCCCCTGCTGGTATCGATTATTGAAACTGCGTAGATTCTCTATGAAATGGCTGCTGGCTTTCCTCCTCGTCACCCTGCTTGTCATGCAGTATCGCCTGTGGGTGGGCGAGGGCAGTCTGGCGGAAGTTTCACGTCTCCAGCGCCAGCTGGATGAGCAACGACAGAAGAACGCGGCGCTGTTGCGTGAAAACCGACAGTTGTTGCGTGAGGTGCGCAGTGTCAAGGAAGGCACCGAGGGCGTGGAAGCCAAGGCGCGTTACGACCTCGGCCTGATCAAGGAGGGAGAAACACTGTTTATCTTTCTCGAGCCGGGGGAGGGCAAGAACCAGTGATCTCCGACTTCTGGGTAGTAGTTCCCGCTGCGGGCGCAGGCCGGCGCATGGGTGCTGACCGGCCCAAGCAATACCTGCCGCTGCTGGGCAGGCCGCTTCTTTCCCTTACATTGCGCAACATCCTGACCTGGCCGGGGCTGGCCGGGGTTGTGGTGGCAGTGTCCGACGATGACCCCTACTACGAGCATATCCCCGAATCCTTGGATCCCCGCGTTCACCGGGTGACCGGCGGTGCGGAGCGCGCACATTCCGTGCTCGAGGGGCTCAACTTCCTGGCCGGCAGGGTCGCGCCGGAAACCCAGGTGCTGGTACACGATGCGGCCCGACCCTGTATCTCCCTGGATGATATCCATGCGCTGCTCGATGATGAGGGTGAGCCGATGGCACTGCTGGCGCAGAAGGCCAGTGACACCCTGAAGCTGGGCGTGTCGGAGGGGGACTGCGAGCGGGTGGCCGAGACCCTGGACCGGACGCATATCTGGCAGGCGCAGACACCCCAGCGCGCACCACTGGGAGAATTGCAGCGCTGCCTGCGCAGGGGCCTGGAGCGGGGCGAGGGGATTACCGACGAGGCCAGCGCGCTGGAGCTGGAGGGCCATCGCCCCCGCCTGGTGGAGGGCCGCAGGGACAATATCAAGGTAACGTTGCCCGCGGATATCCCGCTGGTCGAGGCGGTCCTGCGGTTGCGTTATGCAGCGACGGAAACCAGTCGTTGAGCAAACTGCCGGGTTGGTTTCGGGTAAGCAACAGAGAGAAGAATCGCGAGTGAGTATTCGAATTGGCCAGGGCTTCGACGTACATGCCTTCGGAGAAGGGGACCATGTCATTCTTGGCGGTGTCAGGATTCCCCATAGCCGCGGGCTTGTTGCCCACAGCGATGGTGATGTATTGCTCCATGCGCTGGCCGATGCTCTCCTGGGGGCGCTGGCCCTGGGGGATATTGGCCATCACTTTCCCGATACCGACAGTCGGTTTGCCGGCGCGGACAGTCGCGAGCTGCTGCGACACGTGGTTGGGGAACTACACCAGCGCGGTTACCGGCTGGGCAATGCCGATTGCACCCTGATAGCCCAGAAACCGAAAATGGCACCCCATATCGCGGAGATGCGGGCCAATATTGCCGCTGACTGCGCTGTCGGCACCGCCGACGTGAGCGTAAAGGCGACTACCAGTGAGCGCCTGGGTTTTACCGGTCGGGGTGAGGGCATCGCCGCCATGGCCTCGGTGCTACTGGAGCGCGCACATGACTGAGCAGTGGGACCTGGATTGGCCGCGCGCACTGGGCGGCCCGGTGACCCACGCCGAATTCCGGCGCGAACCCGCGGACTTTGTCGTGGAGGAGCTGGCTGCCCCGACCCTCGCCGAGTCGGGTGAGCACGTCTACCTGCAGGTTCGCAAGCGTGGCGCCAACACCGGCTGGGTTGCGCAGCAGCTTGCGCGGGTGGCCGGCGTGGCACCCCGGGACGTGAGCTATTTCGGTCTCAAGGATCGCCATGCGGTTACCACGCAGTGGTTCAGCGTCTGGCTGGCACAGAAACCCGAACCCGACTGGAGCGGTGTGGTCAATGAAGAGATTGAGCTGCTTCAGCACGGACGCGGCGCGCGCAAATTGCGTCGCGGCGAGCACGCGGGCAACCGCTTCCGGATCCGGCTGCGTGATGTGCGTGGCGATCGCGATGCAGCGGACAGGCTGATCGGTCGTCTCGCTGCCGGGGTCCCGAATTATTTTGGCGAGCAGCGCTTCGGGCGCGAGGGCGGCAACCTGTCTCTGGCACGGCGGCTGGCAGAGGAGGGCGGGCGCAGTCGCAAGAGTGAGCGGGCTTTTGCCATGTCGGCGGCCCGCAGCTGGCTTTTTAACCAGGTGGTGGCGCGTCGGGTGCGTGAGGACAGCTGGCGGCAGTTGATGGACGGGGAGCCCGAGAGTATCCCCACCGGCCCCCTGTGGGGGCGCGGCAGGAATCCGGCCGGCGCTGATCTGGCCGAGCTCGAGGCTGCTGCGATCGAACCCTGGCAGTCCTGGTGCAACTGGCTGGAGCACTGTGGCCTGAAGCAGGAACGGCGGCCCCTGGTGCTGGTTCCGGAGGGACTGCAGCACGAGTGGCTGGGGGACGACCTGGAGTTAACGTTTGCACTGCCGGTCGGTGCTTTCGCCACCGCGGTTCTGCGGGAGCTGGCAGAACTGGCCAACGTTGCGGATGCCGCCATAAAATAGACGACAACAAAGAATCATAACCGGCGACAGGCCGGCACGCCGACGGGCCCCGGGGCCCGTCGCCAGTTGAAAGGGACACTATGGACCGCTTGAAACGCGAAGGGCTGGGGATGACGTCCCAGCGCACCCGCAATCGCCTGATACAGCGCCTGCGGGAAGGGGGAATCCAGAACGACGACGTGCTGGAGGTGATGGCATCCACCCCGCGTCACCTGTTTCTCGATGAGGCCCTTGCCATCAGGGCTTACGAGGATACCTCGCTCCCCATCGGCTACGGCCAGACTATCTCCCAACCCTACATTGTCGCGCGCATGACAGAGTTGCTGTTGAGCCGGGCAAAATCCCTGCACCGGGTGCTCGAAGTCGGTACCGGTTCCGGTTACCAGACAGCTATTCTCGCCCGGCTGGTGGACCAGCTGTATTCCGTGGAACGTATTGCGCCCCTGCTGGGGCAGGCACGCCGCCGGTTGCGGGAGCTGGATATTTACAATGTGGAGACACGGGTAAGCACTGAGGGTTTCGGCTGGCCCGAGAAAGGTCCCTACGATGCGATCCTAACAGCTGCCGCCCCGTCCACCGTGCCAATGGAACTGAAAGAGCAACTGGCGCCGGATGGGGTGCTGGTGATCCCGGTAGGTACCGAGCGCCAGTTCCTGACCCTGGTGACCAGGCGTGAGGATAGCGACCGGTTTGAGGTGGAGCGGCTGGAGCCGGTCCGCTTCGTGCCGCTGTTATCGGGAGTCATCCGCTGATGCCGGGCCAGTCACTGAAGAGCCGCTACTGGGGCGTGGTACTGCGGGGCATGGGTATGGGCGCCGCGGATGTAGTGCCAGGTGTTTCCGGTGGCACCATTGCGTTTATCACCGGCATTTACGGCGAACTTCTCGACAGCCTGAGCCGGATCGGCCCGCACTGCCTGACAGTGCTCAGGCGCCATGGCCCGTTGGTGGCCTGGCAGTACATCAATGGCAACTTCCTGCTGGCACTGTTCTGCGGCGTACTGCTGAGTGTCTTCAGCCTTGCCGGCTTGATCGGCTACCTGCTGGATCACTACCCGATTGTTGTCTGGGCTTTCTTTTTCGGCCTGATCCTCGCTTCCACGGTCCCTATCATGCGCCAGGTGCCACGCTGGAGCTGGTCGGTGGTGGCCTGCCTGGCGCTGGGTATACTGCTGGCGGTGGGCGTGAGCGAGCTCCGCCCCGGGCAGGTGTCTGCAACCCCCCTGAACCTGTTCCTCTCCGGAGCGCTGGCAATCTGCGCCATGATACTGCCCGGTATATCGGGTTCCTTTATCCTGCTGCTGATCGGGATCTACCCGCGGGTACTTGAGGCTGTGCATGAATTACAGGTCGCAAGCCTGTTGTATTTCGCCGCCGGTGCGGTAACCGGACTGATGTTGTTCAGCCGGCTGTTATCCTGGTTGATGCATCATTTCCCGGCCCGCACACTGGCATTTCTCGCTGGTGTTCTGATGGGAAGCCTGAAAATCGTCTGGCCCTGGAAGCTCCCGGACGAGGCGGTGGCGACGGGGGACAAGTTGACCCCGCTGTTGTCCAACGCGCTGCCCGGGCGTTTTGCCGGGGAAACTGGCGCCGAGCCTCTGGTGTTGCAGGCCATGGTGGCGGCCCTGGTCGCGGTCCTGCTGGTACTGGCAGTGGACCATTTGGGCAAGGCAGTGGATTCGACGCACAAATAAGGGGCGGAAAAAGGCACTTTATTTGGCTGTGACCTGTTTCAGGTCGGACAGGCAGCGTTTTCTATGGGTTTCGGGCACAATTTCGGGACATTTTTTTATACACTTTTTCCATAAATGTCCCGGGTTGATGTAAAAAGAGAATAATGGAATGTCACTTGATTCAACATTTTAAACACTGCGAGTGGCGCGACAATGGTTGTGATTTTGGTCACAAATTTCATTGTGTGTTTAAAATATTAACCTTAGTCATGCTGGCGGCAGTAATACCCGGCTGTGCCAGTCCTGCGGCTCCTACCAGCTCCCTGGCCCAGCCCCCCAGTATCCGCATCGGCCACCACATCGTGAGCAAGGGCGAGACACTCTATTCCATCGCCTGGCGCTATGGCCGTGATTACCGGGAGCTGGCAGCGCTGAACGGGATCAGTGCTCCCTACAGTATTTATCCCGGCCAACGACTCAAGCTGCAGGGCAAGCCAGTGCAAACGGTGTCCCGCCCGCAGTCGCGCACCCGGCCCCGTCCACAGCCGCACCCGCAACCCCGGCCGGAGCCCAGGGATCTGTCGAAGCCCGTGGTCACTACCATTGCCAGCGCCCCGGTCAGCAAGGCGGAACAGGAAAAGCCTAAGGCGCCAGTTCGCTCAAAATCCTTGACACCCAAGCCGGTTAAAAAACCGGCGGCGACGCGGACTGCCGGACAGATCCGCTGGCAGTGGCCTGTCCGGGGCAAGCTGATCAGTCGATTTACTTCCGGGGATCCCCTGCGCAAGGGAGTTGATATTGCCGGGGAAAAGGGGGACTCTGTCCATGCAGCAGCCGATGGCACTGTGATCTACGCGGGAAGTGCGCTGAGAGGTTACGGCAACCTGCTGATCGTCAAGCACAGCGAGGAGTTCCTCAGTGCTTATGCCCACAATCACAAGCTTCTTGTGAAAGAGGGCAGCGCGGTGAGAGCGGGGCAGAGGATCGCGGAACTGGGTTCAAGTGGTACCAGCCGCAACAAGCTCCACTTTGAGATCCGTCGCAACGGTCAGCCTGTTGACCCCATGACCTACCTGCCATAGCCCAACTGGACCGAAGGCTCTGCAAATAAAAATGGATTTTTGTTTGTACCACTTGAGGTAGTCACCGGAGTAGTGACGGCTGCAAGGTCGGCATCGAGATGGTCCTTCCTTGTAAGCGTACCCGCGCCCTCCCCAGCGGTCGTCCCGACCCGGTGACTGTCGCGCCGAAAGTAATCGGGCCCCGGCTCCGCTTGCTCCAGGTGCGGCTGATAATGGCATAGTACAAGGAGTTGGGGAAATGGATGCACAACGGCAACACCAGTCTGTGACTGGCGACGCAGATCTTCCTCCAGAGTTGGCAGCAGATCAGTCAGGCCAGAAAGTTCAAGATAAATCTTCCACAGAAGCGAAACCGAAAAGCGGGCGCCGTCCCGCAAAAAAAACGGCAAAAAAGAGTTCTGAACCTACCCCCCTCAAGCCTCGAGCGCGCAGGACTGAAACCGATACCCACCTGCAGAAAAATCTCGATGCGACACAGCTTTACCTGAATGAAATTGGCTTTTCCCCGCTGCTGACGGCGGAAGAGGAAGTGTATTATGCGCGCAAGGCCCTCCGCGGTGATGCCGCAGCGCGCAAGCGAATGATCGAGAGTAACCTGCGACTTGTGGTCAAGATAGCAAGGCGCTATGTCAGTCGCGGGCTGGCCCTCCTGGACCTGATCGAAGAGGGCAACCTGGGCCTGATCCGCGCAGTGGAAAAATTCGACCCTGAGCGGGGTTTCCGCTTCTCCACTTACGCCACCTGGTGGATCCGCCAGACTATCGAGCGGGCGATCATGAACCAGACCCGCACCATCCGCCTGCCGATCCATGTGGTCAAGGAGCTCAATGTGTACCTGCGTGCTTCGCGGGAACTGGCTCAGAAGCTCGACCACGAACCCTCGGCTGAAGAAATAGCCACGCTGCTGGAAAAACCGGTTGAGGATGTGGAGCGCATGCTCGGCCTGAATGAGCGGGTTACCTCGGTGGATACACCCATCGGCCCGTCTTCGGAGAAGACGCTGGTCGACACCATTCCCGACCAGCACGAATCGGATCCGGCCGAGTTACTTCAGGACACCGACCTGTTCGACAGTATCAACCGCTGGTTGGGTGAGCTCCCGGACAAGCAATGCGAAGTGGTTTCCCGTCGGTTCGGCTTGCGCGGTTATGAGGCCAGCACCCTGGAAGAGGTGGGTCGTGAGATCGGCCTCACGCGAGAGCGTGTACGGCAGATCCAGGTCGACGCCCTCAAGCGCTTGCGGGAAGTGATGGAAAAGCAGGGGCTGGATGGTATGTCCCTATTCGGCAATCTCTGAACTGAAAGCCGCCCGGCCGGCAGCAATGTCACCGGATCGAGAGCCCGCATCACGGCAACGGATGCGGGCTTTTTTATGTGCGGGCAGGCCGGATTACTTCTGTACCCAGCGGCCGCGGTTATCCTGGTAATAAGCTCCCGGGGGCAGGCGTGCCTCCAGTTTTTCGGCAGCGCGGGCGGCCACCTGGGCAATGGAAATGCCATTGCGCTTGGCAATCGCCGCGTATTCCCGCTTGCGCTTGGCATTGACCTCGTCGACCAGCTTTTCCAGTTCTGCAGAACTCTGGTCCACCACGGCGATATAACCGCTGTTTGCTTCGCCCACCAGCCCCTGGCTGCGGGCGGCGTCCAGCGTAATGGCGACGGCAGGTAGCGCCACCGCGAAAGCCAGGACCATCAGGATGTGCTTCAGTGTTTTCATCATAGGGCTCCTCAGAAAATACCTTCTTCGTCCTCGAACAGGTTTTCCAGCTCCCGGTCCACCTTGACGCGGATCTCGTGCTCGATCTTCACGTTCAGGTTGACGGTAATTGGCTCGCTGGGCGCCTGTACTGCGACGGTCGGCGTACAGCCGGCTGCAATCAGGGCGGCCGCGAACAGCATGGGTAGCAGTCGGCGGTGGGTCATCTGGCACTCCTCGGGTTGATCGCCATGATAGTTTATGGGTGCTAGCTTAACGCAAACTGAACCTGAATCGCCTGCCTTTTCCGCTCCGGTCAATTGGCGCCGATCTGTTTTTCCAGCGCATCGGCCAGGTCGCGGCTGGCCTGCAGGGATCGGAGCATAGCCGGGATATTGTTTTCCAGGTTGAGGTTGATGATGAGGTCGCGGTCCTTGTCCACGGAGGCACTGCGCCCCACCAGTTTCAGCTGCATCTGCATATCGCCACTGGGAGGATACTCGAGCGTGCCACTCAGCGACCGGTAGTCGTAATCCTCCAGCGCCCCGGCGAGCATTTTTAATTGCGGGTTACTGGACAGCATTTCCGGGGAGAAGGCGCCATAGTAGCGAAGGCGGCCACCAGGCGGGCGGGCCTTAACGGTGCCGCGCTCAACCGTGATGCCGCCGGCATCTGTAACCAGGGGAATGGTCGTGTCCAGTACGCCGCTGGCGGCGAAGTTCCCGGCCTCCATTTCGTTGCTCAGTGCCTTGAGGGACAGGCCGGTTATGGACACCTGGCTGCGCCGTGCCTTTCCGTCCAGGTTCCAGGTGATGGAATCCGATTGGACATTGCCCTCCAGCAATTCCGCGTTGAATCCGTTCAACACCAAGTCATTGTCTGCTTCCAGCGACAGGGCAAAGCGGACGTTCTCGATCGGCACACCCACGTCGATACTCTCGACAGCGATGTCCTGGGGCTCCGGCGTAGCCCACTGGCCGTCCTCTCGTTGCAGGGCAATATTTCCGGTAATTCCCACCGCGAAGGACTTGTCGTAGACAGCGGCGATATCACTGAGCTGGGCAGACAGGGTATCGGAGTCGCCGGCCGGCCAGGACAGCCTGCCCTGTACCACCATTTGGCCGGAGACCAGCTCCACGGGTAGGCCTGACACCACATTGCTCAGTGGCCGGTTCTTACTGAACTCCGCATCCGGGAGGGACAACGTGGCCGAACCGCCATCGCTTGCCAGGTTGTGCATCCACTCCCCGTTGGCGGCGACATGCCCCAGCCTGGCCCGGGTATCACCCCGCAGGACCCGGTCGCGAAGAGAGAAGTGGCCCCGGGCTTCGGAAAATACCTGGTACTGGTCGTTGAATTTCGCGCTCCAGTCATCGGTGCTGTAATCACTCGACAACTGCAGCTTGTCCGGCTGGTACACGAAATCCAGCTGTTTTAGCGCAAGCGAGCCGCCACCTTCCATTTTCCCGGCGCGAAGCCAGGGCAGGGTCACCAGCAGCGCACCGCTGCAGCGGAAAACCTGTTGCGAGTCCCGCATACACGAAAACTTGCCGGACTTCACTGTGGCATTTTCAGCTTCCACTTCGCCGGCCTGCAGTGCGCCAGCGTTAAGCTGTAACTGGCTGCTGTCCAGCTTGCCACGGCCATTTTCCAGGGAGAGAGCTCCCTGCACGGAAAAGCGGCTGTCTTTGATGGACCCGCCGTCCTCACCAGGCAGGTGTATTTCCGGGGCTTCTGCTACCAGTGAAAGTGTGCAGTGCGTAGCCGTATCGAGCTGGCATGCCAGTGACTCCGCTGTTGCCGAGAATCGCCGGGTACCGGAACCATCAGTCAGCGCCATGCTGACGGCCTCGCCGTTCACCGCCATAGGTCCGGGCCAGTGGTCAGCGCTGAACGAAACAGCTTTTGCAAGGTTCAGCGAAATTACGCCCCGTTCCATGGCCAGTGCCGTAAAAACCTGTTGCAGGCTTTCCGGGGTGGTGTCGGTGCGGGAAATTTCTGCTGCTGGCTGGCTGTCCGGCTGGAGCTGCAGATGCAGGTTGGTGATACCACCTGCACCTGCCACCTGCCCGACCGGAGGCAGGGTTGCAGAGGCCTCGAACGGCAATTGCCCGCGTAACTGCCGGATGCCCATCTCCTGCAGCCGGGTAATTAGATCATGGTCGGTGGCCCCCAGCAGGGATGTCGCGGTGGTGAGATCCAGGGAGCCGCTGGCCGAGAGCTGGCTGGCGCCGGCCGTGCTGTGGGCCTGGAGGTTGCCGGATAACAGCTCGTCACCGGAATCGCCGATTGGCGTCAGGCGCACATTGGCAGATCCTGCTGCCTGTTTAACCTGGAGCGGTTGGAGGGTGGTGATGTCCAGCCGGATCGGCTCTTCGGTTGCCAGGGCCATCGCCAGCGGCAGCGGCTTTTGCATCCGGTCCAGGCGGGCTGTTACCTCAATCGTGTCGATCAGCACCAGGATATTCCCGTACTGTTCCAGTGCCACAAGGTTGTCCGGGATATTGCCGCTGAGGCGTGCCTGCATCTCCCCTCGCGGGTCGCCACTGGCCAGGGCAAGGTAGGCCGGACCGAGCTTCTGGGTAAGGGGAACTGGCAGGGACAGGGCGGTGATGGCGCGCTCCAGGCTCTCCAGGTCGATTGCCAGGGTTAATTCAGTACGCCACTGAGTGGGTGTCGTGTCTGTAAGCGTGGGGCTCGGGTCCGGCGCCAGTGTCCCGCTGAGAGCAACAGCCCGTGAACCCTGCGTGTCGCCCAGGGAGACCTCCAGCTGCAGAGGTGTTGTCTGTGGGCGCCCCGGATCCAGGTTTGCCATTACCAGCTGGCCGGTCACCCCCTCGCCGGTAATCCGCAGCCTGACCCGCTGATCATCCCCGGTCCGATCAAGCTGTATGCGAAGGGGGTGGTCCGGCGCCCCTGCGGGGACCAGGTGCCGGACGTCCAGGCTGAGTGGCAAGGCCCGCCGCACGATAGCCAGTAGGTCACTGAGGCGGATGTTTTCCGCCAGATTACGGGGCGCAGCAGACCTGGGCGCATTCCCCAGCCTCATGGACTCGACGGCGATCTCGCTGCGCGCGGCCCCCCGCCACAGCTGCCATGGGTGGGACACGGTAATGCCCCGCAGTTCCACCGGTGTGCCACCGGACAGCGTCAGTGATACTTGGTCGATGGCCAGGGTGGCGGGGGAAAGCTGCAGGCCCTCTATGTGGTTGATCCGGGTGTCACCGGCAAGCCAGCTGGCCACCGCGGTTGCCAGCCGGTCCCGTTCGACCCACGCCCAGGCCAGCGCCACTGCCAGCAGGCAACAGATCACTAGCGGCAATGTCAGGCGAGTCCTGGGCACATTCGACCTCTGGTTACAGACGCAGCACAAAGTTGCTGGAAGTTGCCGATGCCGCGCACCGGCAGGTGACAGTGTAACTGTCCGTGAAGGAAATAATAATGCGTGCGGCGCCACAGGGGTTGCCCGGCGACGCCGTCACCCGCCGCTGCAGGGCCACTGGCACCCCCGGGGCGGCGGAGGTTATAGTCTCGGCCTGATACCTGCCGCTCCGCCGCGTGCGGCGACCTGAAGTACCTCTGCAAGTCAAGGGAAGCACTCCATGAAAGATGCCCAGCCGCGCACTGTTTACCTCCGCGACTACCGTGTGCCCGATTACCTGGTGGACGAGACCCGTTTGCACTTCGAACTGCAGCCCCGGGGTACCCTGGTGCGGTCCCGGCTGTCTGTTCGCCGGAACCCGGAAGCCGTAACCCGGGAGATGGGGATGCAGGGAACAGTGGCTCAGGGCGGAGCCCTGCCACCGCTGGAGCTGGAGGGCGTTGAGCTGGAGCTGCTGTCGCTCGCCATTGACGGCGAACCCGTCACCTCAGACCGGTACCGGGCCTCGCCCGAGGGACTGTCCGTTGATATCGACCGTCCGGAGTTCGTGGTGGAGATCAGTAACCGCATCAACCCCGAGGACAATACCTCCCTGGAAGGGCTGTATCTCTCCAATGGCATGTACTGCACCCAGTGTGAGGCGGAGGGCTTCCGCAAAATCACCTATTATCCGGACCGTCCCGATGTTATGTCGCGATTCACCACCACAATTGTGGCGTCGCGCGATTACCCGGTGCTGCTCTCCAATGGCAATGAAGTCGAGCGGGGGATGCTGGAAGATGGCCGGCACTTTGTCACCTGGGAGGACCCGTTCGCGAAGCCGTCCTACCTCTTTGCCCTGGTAGCGGGCGACCTGCAACATGTTGAGGACACCTTTACCACTGCCAGCGGCCGTAAAGTCAAGCTGCAGATCTTTACCGAGGCGAAGAATATCGGCAAGTGCGACCACGCCATGCGCTCGCTCAAGAAGGCTATGCGCTGGGATGAAGAGGTCTACGGACGTGAATATGACCTGGACATTTTCATGGTCGTGGCGGTGGACCACTTCAACATGGGGGCGATGGAAAACAAGGGCCTCAATATTTTCAATTCCGCATGTGTTTTGGCGAGCCCGGAAACCGCTACCGACGCCGCCTTCCAGCGCATTGAATCGATCGTTGCCCACGAGTATTTCCACAACTGGTCCGGCAACCGGGTAACCTGTCGTGACTGGTTCCAGCTGAGCCTGAAGGAAGGTTTTACGGTATTCCGCGATGCGGAATTTTCAGCCGACATGAACTCCCGCGCGGTGAAGCGGATCGAGGATGTTTCCATGCTGCGTACGGCCCAGTTCGCCGAGGACGATGGGCCCATGGCGCATCCGGTGCGGCCGGATTCCTATATGGAGATCTCCAATTTCTACACCCTGACCGTCTATGAAAAAGGCGCTGAGGTCGTGCGCATGATCCATACCCTGCTGGGTCCGGATGCTTTCCGTCGTGGCAGCGATCTGTACTTTGAACGTCACGACGGCCAGGCGGTGACATGCGAGGACTTTGTCCGGGCCATGGAGGATGCCAATGGCGTCGACCTGCAGCAGTTCCGTCGCTGGTACAGCCAGGGTGGGACGCCGGTGCTGGAGGTCTCTGATGCTTACGATCCCGGCACAGGTGATTATGCCCTGACGGTACGCCAGTCCTGCCCCGCCACACCTGGCCAGCCGAACAAGAAACCGTTCCATATTCCATTGAAAGTGGCCCTGCTTGACGGCGAGGGTAACGATATGCCCCTGGACCAGGCTGGCAACTCCGAACTGGTGCTGCAGGTCAGTGAGGCTGAACAGACCTTCCGCTTCAGTGGCCTGGCAGAAAAGCCTTTGCCGTCTTTGCTGCGCGGGTTCTCTGCACCGGTAAAACTCCGTTACGGCTACACCGCGGAGCAATTACTGTTCCTGATGCGTTGTGAATCGGATGAGTTCAACCGCTGGGACGCGGGCCAGCGCCTTGCTTTTTCTGCGCTGGAGTCACTGCAGGAAGATTATCGTGCCGGGCGTGAGATGGAGCTCTCTCCGGAGCTGGTATCGGCTTATCGCAGTGTGTTGGAGAACCGGGAGCTGGATCCTGCGCTGGTGGCAGAGATGCTGTCCCTGCCCAGCGCACAGGTCCTGGCGGAGCAGGCAGAGGAGATTGATGCCGAGGCCATTATTGTCGCCCGGGAATTTACCGAGGTTGCATTGGGAGACGCCCTGCACCAGGAACTGCTGGCAACCTATCACGCATTTACCCGGCAGGGACCTTACCGCCCGGAAGCGGAGGACATTGCCGCGCGGCGGCTGAAGAATACCTGCCTCGCCTTCCTGGCTGCCACTGGCAAGGCCGAATACCTGGCGCTGGCCCAGGACCAGTTTGAGGGCGCCGGTAATATGACCGACAGCGCGGCGGCCCTGGCGGCCCTCGTCAATCGCGGATCTGATGAGCAGATGAATGAGGCGCTGGAGAGTTTCTACCAGCGGTGGCAGGAGGATACCCAGGTAGTGGAGTTGTGGTTCGCGCTGCAGAGCAGCAGTGCGAGGTATGGCACCCTGGAGAATGTCGAGGAGCTCATGCAACATCCTGCATTTGAGTTCAAAAACCCCAACAAGGTGCGTTCGGTGTTAGGCGGTTTTGCCAATCGAAATTTCACCCAGTTCCACAAGGCTGACGGCAGTGGCTTTGCATTCCTTGCCGACCAGGTCATTGCCATGGACAAGCTCAACCCGCAGATCTCTGCCCGGTTGGTGACGCCGCTGACCCGCTGGAAAAAATATCGTAAGGATATTGGCAGCCAGATGCATACGGCCCTCAAGTCCGTGATGGAAAGTGGCCAATTGTCAGCGGACCTCTACGAGGTGGTCAGCAAGAGCCTGGCCTGAGGCGGAACGGAATGAACCGGGGCTGTGAGAGAGGCCCCGGCCCGAGTTGCTCACAGCATCCGACTGTCCCGTTCACGACCCAGCCGCACCAGTTCCAGCCGGCCATTGGCAGCTACGAGCTCGGTAACCGATGTGTAATCAGGACGGAACTGGCAGATTTCGGGCGCATCGCGGGTGTATGCGACCACTGAATTGATGACCATGAAGTGGCAGAACACCGCGGTGTCCCGGTCGAGGCCCTGCAGGTAGCTGATAATCTCCTCGCGCCAGTGCAGCTGGTGCTGTTCCAGCTGTTGCCACTTTGCATCGAGCAGTGAGCGGATCCAGGGGCCACGCTCGGCCAGCGGCAGGTCGCGGGGAGAGGGGATTTCATTGACCGCCGGTTCAATAACGATGTCCCGTTCCAACCTGCGGGCCAGTGGTTCAGCGGTCTGCCGGGCGCGACTTTTGGGACTGCTGACCAGTGCCATGGCTGGATCCCAGTCCATGGCCCCCGCCAGCTCCGCAGCCTGGCGGTGTCCCAATTCTGTCAGCGCCGGGTCCCTTACTCCGGCGACCTTGGCGGCTTCCCCGTGCCTTATCAGCAGAATCCTTGTCACTGTACTCCCCCTTGCTACTGCATGATTGCCGGCGGCACCTGAAGACCGGGCTGGTCAGAGGTAGCGCCCGATCAGGTCGTCACCGATATCCTGCCATATCTGCGTCAGGGTTTCCCGGTCGAGGGCATGGCCCGCCGGGTGATATCCCAGGCGCCGGCTGTAACCCTCCTCGAAAGCGGGCCAGTCGGGGCCGGGGCTGCCGCTTTCCGCGAAGCTTAGCCAGGCTTCGCGGACAACACGGCTGAGCGCGTCGGCGTTCTGCTCACCACCGTAAAGTTCACGCAGGCTGTCCTCCCCGTGGGTGCCGAATACATACCCCAGCTCCGCTGCGTGGCAGGCTCCCAGCAAGGGCTGCGCCGCCAGTGGCTGGGCAAAGTGGTAGTGATAACGCCGGCCACCGTGTGCGTCCAGCAGCCGCAGCCCCGGCAAGGTGAATACCATATCGGTCAGCATCAGGTTCCAGGTACGGCTCCATTCCGGCCAGGGGCTGCCTGTCAACGAGCGGGCGCGGCCGTGGTAGTGGTCCAGCAGGGCATTCAGTTCAGCTTCCGGCAGTAACCACTCGAGATGCCGGAAAACCTGGTTCCGGTCGAGAGTGAAACTGGCTGGGTTGGTGACACTGAACAGGTTCCATTCCTCGACATTACTGCCCACCAGCAGGGGAATTTCTGTGGCGTGGCCCTGGCGTAAGGCGTCCATGGGCGATATCGATATCAACTCTCCGTCCAGGACCGGTTTGAATGGCAATTGGCCCCATTCCCGCTCAATACGCGGGTTTGCCAGAATGTCCTTTTGGGCTCGCAACAGGTCCGTGGTGCTGGCCTGCGCAGGAGATATGCCGCCGTTGCCACGCAGCACCTCCACAAATGCCTCACCCAGCGAATTTGCTCGTGCGCGGGTCTGGAAGACAGAAGGGCTGCCGCTCTGGATTACTGCCCGCTGGAACAGCCCTTTAGCTGAAGGGATGGCCATCAGCGCGGCGATACTCATGGCGCCGGCGGACTCACCGAACAGCGTCATATTGTCGGCATCGCCGCCGAATGCGGCGATGTTGTGCTTTACCCAACGGATGGCGGCTAGTTGGTCCAGTAGGCCCTCGTTGCCGGTGGCATCGACATCGCAGCATTCTGCCAGGCGCAGAAAGCCAAGTGCGCCCAGACGGTAATTCAGTGTCACCACAATGGCACGGCCACTACCTGCCAGGTGGCAGCCGTCATATATCCGCTGGCAGCCGGACCCCATATAGAAGGAGCCGCCGTGGATCCAGATCATCACGGGAAGCTTGCTATTCGCTGATGCCGGTGGGGCAAAGATATTCAGGTAGAGGCAGTCCTCGCTTTCCGGCAACTCCCCATTCGGCCCGCGAATTTCCATCAATACTGAAGGATTCTGTGCCGAGGGCATTCCAAAACTGAACGCTTTCAGCGGCGATTTCCACCTGGGAATTGGTTCCGGTGGTTGCCATCTCAGGTTGCCAACTGGAGGGCGGGCATAGGGGATGCCAAGGAAGCGTCTCACGCCAGTGGTTTCGTAAATCTTTCCCAGAATGGGCCCCGCTGGCGCATCGATTATTGGCGTGTCCCTTAAACCGCCAATCACGGTTCCGCGGGGGTGCTGCTCCGCTGTCATCAAATTTTCCCTCTTCCCTGATTGCCCCGCCATACGGGCTCTTCCGAGTATAGCCGGCGCCTGAATTGCTCTTGAAATGTGACGGCGTACTGTCCATAAACAAAGGACTGCTCAAAATTTATTCGAGTTGGGTGGTTTTTGGGCGATTTGATTTTTCAGGGATTAGGCACCCGCCAGGACTGATAAAACAGCTAAATGCAGCAGGGCGTCACTCCGCTGTTCGTGTGGAAGGGATTCACGATGGTAAGTAGTCAGGTGACAGCATGATTGGAAAAATTTACGACAGGGAAACCGGGTCGGTCAGGGAGGCGCCACTCAATGATCTGGCGCTATCTTCGATTGGGATTGTCAGCCTGCCATTTGGCGCTGACGAGATTGTTTCATACGCCAGGGACGGCAGTGACCTGATCATTATCCTGGAGTCGGGTGAGCAGGTCGTTATCGCCAACTTCTACCAGGTCGATGAAGATGGTGAGCAGAGCCATCTGGTGCTGGAAGGTGGTGAAGAGCCGGTGATGTTGGCCATGCTCGGCGGATCCGGATATCCGATTGCCGCCGCAGCAGCACCGGCAGCTGCAACTGCGGGTGTCAGTTCCTGGCTGATCCCCGGCCTGGTGGGGCTCGGCGCGATCGCCATAGCCCTGGACGATGATGACGGCCGTGACGGTTTCAGCCAAACCGGTAATCTCACCCCGTCCGGCAGGCCCATCCCTCCATTCAGCCCTCCTGGCCCCCCACCGGATAGTGATGCTGATGCCGACTCTGATGCGGATGCTGATGCCGACACGGATGCCGATGCGGATGCTGACGCGGACACAGATGCCGACGCGGATGCCGATGCGGACGCGGATGCCGATGCCGATGCCGATGCGGATGCGGATGCGGATGCGGACGCGGATGCCGATGCCGACGCCGATGCCGATGCGGATGCCGATGCGGATGCCGATGCCGATGCCGATGCCGATGCCGATGCGGATGCGGATGCCGATGCGGATGCCGATGCGGATGCCGACGCCGACGCCGACGCGGATGCTGATGCAGATGCCGACGCGGATGCCGATGCGGATGCTGATGCCGACGCCGATGCGGATGCCGATGCCGATGCCGATGCCGATGCGGATGCGGATGCCGATGCTGATGCGGATGCCGACGCCGATGCGGATGCCGATGCCGACGCCGATGCGGATGCCGATGCCGATGCCGATGCTGATGCGGATGCCGATGCCGATGCGGATGCTGATGCCGACGCCGACGCCGACGCCGACGCCGACGCCGACGCGGATGCGGATGCTGATGCGGATGCGGATGCGGATGCTGATGCAGATGCCGACGCGGATGCCGACGCGGATGCCGATGCGGATGCCGATGCGGATGCCGATGCGGATGCCGATGCGGATGCGGATGCTGATGCCGACGCCGACGCCGACGCCGACGCCGACGCCGACGCCGACGCCGATGCCGATGCCGATGCCGATGCCGATGCGGATGCCGATGCCGATGCAGATGCAGATGCCGACGCGGATGCGGATGCGGATGCGGATGCTGATGCCGACGCCGACGCCGACGCCGACGCTGATGCGGATGCGGATGCCGATGCCGATGCCGATGCCGACGCGGATGCCGATGCCGACGCGGATGCCGATGCGGATGCGGATGCCGATGCCGACGCGGATGCCGATGCCGATGCGGATGCCGATGCGGATGCCGACGCGGATGCCGACGCCGACGCCGATGCGGATGCGGATGCGGATGCCGACGCCGATGCCGATGCCGATGCGGATGCGGATGCCGATGCCGACGCGGATGCCGATGCCGATGCCGATTGCGATATCAACGTCAACATAGATATCGACATCGATTGCGACTGCGATGCCGACGCGGATTCAGACGCAGATGCGGACGCAGACTCTGATGCTGACGGCTACCGAGGCCTTGGAAACCTGGGCGAATTCTGTGACCCAGACTGTGACATTAAAGATGTCGATGTAGACGTTGATATTGAGAAGGACGGCTGTGACATCAATGTCAATATCGATATAGATATCGAGTGTGACGCAGACGCTGATTCGGATGCCGACGCGGACGCGGATGCGGACGCGGATGCGGATGCGGATGCGGATGCGGATGCGGATGCTGATGCCGACGCCGACGCCGACGCCGACGCCGACGGAGATGCGGACGGTGATGCCGACGGGGATGCCGACGGGGATGCCGACGGGGATGCCGACGGAGACGCCGATGGTGACGCCGACGGGGATGCCGATGGTGACGCCGACGGAGACGCCGACGGGGATGCGGACGGTGATGCCGACGGGGATGCCGACGGGGATGCCGACGGGGATGCCGACGGAGACGCCGATGGTGACGCCGACGGGGATGCCGACGGTGACGCCGACGGGGATGCCGACGGGGATGCCGACGGGGATGCCGACGGGGATGCCGACGGGGATGCCGACGGTGATGCCGACGGTGATGCCGACGGAGACGCCGATGGTGATGCCGACGGGGATGCCGATGGTGATGCCGATGGTGATGCCGACGGGGACGCCGACGGAGACGCCGATGGTGACGCCGACGGGGATGCCGACGGAGACGCCGACGGAGACGCCGACGGAGACGCCGACGGAGACGCCGACGGAGACGCCGACGGGGATGCCGATGGTGATGCCGATGGTGATGCCGACGGGGACGCCGATGGTGACGCCGACGGAGACGCCGATGGTGATGCCGATGGTGATGCCGATGGTGATGCCGACGGTGATGCCGACGGGGATGCCGACGGTGATGCCGACGGAGACGCCGATGGTGATGCCGACGGGGATGCCGACGGAGACGCCGATGGTGACGCCGACGGGGATGCCGACGGTGACGCCGACGGGGATGCCGACGGGGATGCCGATGGTGATGCCGATGGTGATGCCGACGGGGATGCCGACGGTGATGCCGACGGAGACGCCGATGGTGACGCGGACGGTGACGCCGATGGCGACCAGGACATTGAAGTAAGTCTCAGCGACGTCATCCCCATGGGGGACGATGAGGCTGCGATGAGCAGTGATCCTGGAGAGTCAAGCGAGAGTGGATCCGGAATGTCGCCTGACGATGAGATGGGATCCGGTCTTGACCTCGATGACCTCGTCAGCGACAGCGAATCCGGGGGAGACCCGCTCTTCTCGGGCGCTGATACCGATGATGACACTGCGGAAGGATCTGCTTCCTCGGGTAGTGGAGGTGGTCTCCAGGATGGAATGGATACCACGATGCATGCCCAGGACACTGATCCCATGCAGGACATGTGGCAACAGAACGGAGCAGACGACGTCTGATCCCAAGGAGGCTTAGCAACTGAGAAACACCGGGCCTACAGGCCCGGTGTTTCTTTTTTCGACTAGAATATTGGAAGGAAAAAATTCAACTAGTGGTCCCGGGTATAAAATGTCCGTACCGGATATCGCTAACGCCAGAGCAAGTGAATATAGTGGATTCAATGCAGCGACTATGGATAGTCACGCTGGCATCTCTCACCACCATGTGGGTGCAGCAAGCTCAATCCCAGTCCGGGGCTGACCCGGCTGACCGACCCGCCCGAATAAGTGAATCGGCTGTCCAGCAGGAAGTAGCCACTCCTCCGTCTGTGATCAGTCACTCCCAATACGCACCGCAACAATTGAGTATGACTGATGCAGTGCACCAGGCCATCGACTGGCATCCGGCCATTGCGGAGAGCGTGGGAGAACTATACCGGCGACAGGAAGGCATACGTGTCGCCCGTTCGGGATATTTCCCGCAGCTGAGTGCGGGCGTGGTGGCAGGCCAGGACAGTGAGAATGACGGCGATGGCAATGGCCACGCCTTACAGCTGTACGTCTCACAGGTGATTTATGACTTCGGCAAGATCTCCAGCGGTGTGGACCTGGCAAAAGCCGAAGTGAGTCGCTCCAGGGCAGAAGTACTCCAGGCAATTGACCAGGTTGCCCGGGATACTGCAAGCGCAGCGGTGGAAGTCCAGCGATACCAGGCTCTTCTGGAAATAGCAGACGAACAGATAGCCGGGGTATCGTCAATAGCCTCATTGGTGCGAATGCGAAGTGAGCGGGGCGCCAGCTCTCGTTCAGATGTTTTGCAGGCTCAGTCGCGTATTGAAGCCGCACGTGCATCGAAGCAGCAGGTCAGCGCTGACCTGGCCCGCTGGCGTAGTACACTGCAGAATCTCGTCAACGCCGGCGCACCTGTGCGAGTCACGATGGGCACGCCAGAAACCGTCAGGAATGCCTGTGAGGGTCCACCCGGAGAGGTGCTTGCGTCACCGAGAGTCCTGATCGCGGAGGCGTCACGTGCGGAGGCAATGGCCCGGCTTCAGGAATCCAAAGCTGACGTCTGGCCCACTCTATCCCTTGACGCGAGCTATAACCGCTACCTGGACCAGACTTATGTCGATACCAATGTACTCGACGAGAATGAGTCTGCGGTGTTCCTCAATCTTTCCATGCCCATATATCAAGGTGGGCGGCTGTCTGCAAGTAAAGAATCAGCATCCTATGCATTGAGCTCAGCTGACGCGGCAAAGGATGCTGCCCGTGAGTCTGTCACCCGGGAGTACCGGGCCGCACAGGCTCAGGCCAATGGGCTAGGACGCAGCCTGGGGATACTGGATGCGCGTGAGGATGCAATCAGCGAGACCAGGGATCTCTATAGAAAGCAGTACTCTTCTCTTGGAACCCGAACCTTACTTGAGCTACTAAATTCAGAGGAAGAGCTGCAGCAGGCGCGCCGGGATCGTGTTGAGACCCGCTTCGATCTCAAAGCGCTTGAGATCGAATGCCTCTATAACACGGGTGATATTCGCAGGGCGTTTGGGATTGAAGGGCGAGCGGTTCAGGGAGTGGAGGTGTTGCCTTGAACAACGAGACCATCCTGGAGCAGGGCCAGGCGGAGACTGGCGCTACCAATGCGGAGATGGACTATCAACCATGGCTGGAAGCCATTGTCGCCGTATCACGTCATTACCGGCTGGATTTTTCTGAGGAAAACATCCGGATAGCTTCTGACTGGGGGGTGGCAGAAAGTGTCGAGCTCGTCTTGAGGCAGATGGCACGGCAAGCAGGCCTTACAATCAAGTTTTCCCAGTTTGGTCAGTTCGAGCTTACTCCCTGGCGCTTGCCGGTCGTTGTCCAGCTGGTTGGTGGCCAGGTTGGCGTTATCGAGACAATGGGGAAAAACGGGAAACTGGGCATTCTATGGAGTGGTGACCAGGGGCTTGAAAGCAGCGTTAATATCAAAGAAATCGCCGAAAAAATCCGTCATCTGGTAATACTTCGTCCGCGGAAGACAATCAGTGATATTCGTGTCGACGATTATATCAAGCCGGACAACCGACACTGGTTCCGGAAAATCATATTGCGCGACCTGAGGCCCTATGGTCACGTAATGCTGGCGACTACGGTAGCCAATACGCTTACCTTGTCCGGGATACTCTTTGCCAAGCAGGTATATGACAGGGTTATCCCGGCAGAATCCATGTCGACCTTATATGTGCTCTTCAGCGGGGTACTTCTAGCGATCGTCTTTGATTTTACCATGCGCGTAATGCGGGTAAGAATTACCGATCTGCTTGGTAAGCGGGCTGACATTCGGATATCCGATCAGGTATTCGGCCATGCGGTGAGGTTGAGGAATTCTGCTAAACCAAAGTCGACGGGCACATTTATTTCCCAGCTCCGTGAACTGGAGCGTGTACGAGATATGGTCACATCGACAACAATTCTGGCTATCGCGGATATGCCATTCTTTTTCCTTTTCCTGTTAGTGCTCTGGGTCATTGCAGGTCCCCTTGTCCTGATTCCCCTGCTCGCCATGCTCCTGCTTGTGATACCGGGGGTTCTCGTCCAGAAGAAGCTTGCCAGGTTATCGGGAGAAGCAATGCGGGAATCCTCGCTGAGAAATGGCATGCTCGTCGAAACTGTACAGGGAATGGAGGATATAAAAACTCTCCAGGCAGAACATCGGTTCCAGCGTCAATGGAATCACTTCAATGCGGTAACGGCCGACTCGAACCTGAAACTACGCTACCTGACCAGTAAACTGGTTACCTGGACTCACAATGTACAGTCCTCCGTCTTTGCGCTGACTGTACTTTTCGGGGCATCCATGGTTA
The DNA here is from genome assembly GCF_021290385.1 of Microbulbifer sp. YPW16. Classification (GTDB taxonomy): domain Bacteria; phylum Pseudomonadota; class Gammaproteobacteria; order Pseudomonadales; family Cellvibrionaceae; genus Microbulbifer; species Microbulbifer zhoushanensis. Next base: position 898,353 of record NZ_CP089928.1, on the reverse strand, counting down.
TGAGTGGTGAAATGACCACGGGTGCACTTGTTGCTGCCTCGATACTCAGTTCGAGAATGATGTCCCCAATGGCTAATATCACCCAGGTACTGAGCCGGTGGCAAATGGCTAAGTATGCTCTTGAAGGTATCGACAACATAATGAACCTACCCGTCGATCAGCCAGAGGGGAGCAAGCGAGTGCATAAAGCTTCTATCCGCGGTGACTATGATTTCCGTAATGCGGAATTCAAGTACGATCCCGGGGATAATGAACCGGCCCTTTTTGTATCGTCACTTCATATTAACCCTGGTGAAAAAATTGCTGTACTCGGAAAGAATGGCGCTGGTAAGTCGACACTGCTACAGGCGTTATCGGGTATGCTCGAGGCAAGTTCGGGCACCGCAAATCTTGACGGGGTGGAAATAGCTCATATAGATCCCGCCGATGTCAGGCGGGACGTGGGACTTCTGGCACAGGGCTCCGGGCTTTTCCATGGCACTTTACGGGAAAACCTTACACTGGGTGCCCCCAATGCAACTGACGATGAAATTATATGGGCCCTGAAGATGTCGGGGGCCATGGATACAGTAAGGAACATGCCCAAAGGGATGGACCATATGGTCCTGGAAGGTGGTGCAGGACTTTCTGGGGGGCAAAAACAGGCTCTCCTGTTGTCGAGGCTCCTGATCCGGCAGCCTTCGGTCCTGCTTCTGGACGAGCCCACGGCATCACTGGATGAGGCCGCTGAGCGGCGTTTTATTGATAACCTTTCGCGCTGGTCTAACAAGCGAACTCTGGTCCTGGCAACCCACAGGTCCAGTACGCTCAAGTTGGTGGATCGAATCCTGGTCATCGATCGGGGAAGGATAGTGATGGACGGGCCCAAAGATGAAGTGATGGAAAGACTCTCCAAACCTGACCGACAGGGTGAGAAGAATCGTGAGCAGGTAACGTGATGGACAGGGAAGAGAAGAGCCAGTGGCTGTCGCGTAACGCCGGTGAAAATGCCCGTGTCAAATCCATTCCACTCCTGGATGCCGACTACCAGGCCGGTGAGAACCAGTATGATGAGCACGATGAGTCAACCCTGGTTAATTCGACTCGGGTGGTCTGGGTATTCTTCCTCCTGATCGCTGCATTGATTGGCTGGTCATACTTTGCAACGGTAGATGAAGTATCGTCCGGCATTGGTAAGGTGGTCCCGACCTCCCGTGAACAGGTGATCCAATCCCTCGAGGGTGGAATCCTTGCGGATCTCAAGGTAAGTGAGGGAGATATTGTCGAGCGGGGACAAGTCCTGGCCCAGCTTGATCCTACCAAAGTACGCTCTAACGTCGAGGAAAGTTCTGCGCGCTATCGTGCAGCGATCGCTAGCGTGGCGCGTCTTACAGCAGAAGTCAATGGAACCAAGCTGGAGTTTCCGGAGGAACTTGATACCTATGATGAACTGAAGGCGAAGGAAAAGAAGCTCTTTAATACGAGAAAAAAAGGTCTTGAAGAATCGCTTCGTGGTGTCAGGGAATCATTGGATTTGGTTGAAAAGGAGCTTTCCATAACGCGTTCCCTGGTCAGTTCAGGTGCGGCGAGCAATGTCGAGGTTTTACGCCTTAGCCGGCAGAAGTCTGAACTGCAACTCAAAATGCGGGAAATCCGCTCGGAATATATGGTCCGGGCGCGTGAGGAACTTGCGACAGTTAGCGCCGAGGCCGAAGCGCTTTCCTCAGTGATCGAGGGTAGGTCTGACTCGCTTACCAGATTGACCCTGAGGTCGCCAGTTCGTGGAATTGTCAAGAATATTGAAGTTACTACTATTGGCGGTGTGCTGCCGCCAAATGGCCGCCTGATGGAGATCGTGCCTCTCGATGACAAGCTTTTGATTGAAGCGCGTATTTCTCCTCGTGATATTGCATTTATACATCCGGGACAGTCGGCCAAGGTAAAGATCACGGCATACGATTACTCTATTTATGGCGGTCTGGAGGGAAAGGTGACGACGATTTCACCCGATACAATCCAGGACGAAATAAACAGGAATGAATATTATTACCGTGTCTATATCCTCACTCAATCTGATGCCCTGATCAATCAAGACGGTAATCGATTCCCGATTGTGCCGGGTATGGTTGCTTCAGTTGATGTCAAGACTGGCTCCAAGACAATTTTTGACTACCTGGTTAAACCCATAAATAAGGCAAGTGAGGCTCTACGGGAGCGCTAAACAGTCAAGTTGTCAGAGTTATACAGGGGGCCATTTTGCAGGAGCGTAGCTTGATGGATATGAAGTTCTTCATCCTGGCAGGTGTATTCCTCCTGTTGATGTGGTTTGTGGTTAATGCGTCCTGGGGGCAGCCCCGTAAGGTGACGCTTACGGCTGAAGTTGTGGTCGATAATCGTTCTGACATCGATATCCGGGGTTACACGCATCGCATTTCCGTCCCGCTAAGGGATCATATGCAACAACGGCTATTGGACATCCGCTATGACTATCCAGAGCAGTTGAAGCGTAAGCATCATAAACTAGGCAATGGTGAATATGTTGAAATGGAATGGGACATCCCCGCAGGTTCACGGTCCGTTCGAACGGTTCAGTTTGACCTGGAAATCACCAGTTACGATTTTCACAAGATCGCTCCGACTCAGGAAGCAACACCACCTGATGAGTATCTTAAGCCCAGAAAATATATTGAGTCCGATGCCGAACCTATTCGTAAACTTGCCACACATATCCGAAGGGCGTTTGACTCTGATGAGGATCGACTGAGGGCCGCATACCTGACTCCCCAGCAGCTACTCGAGTACGATGTGCAGTCGACCAAGGGCGCGCTCTACGCAGTCAATGAAGGGGAAGGGGATTGCACTGAGTATGCTGCCTTGTTCGTTGCCCTCGCACGGGCGATGGGATATCCAGCCCGGACAACTTCTGAATTCCTTATGACATCAAAACGTGAATTCAATCAGCCAAACCACCACGCTGCCGAGGTCTATATCGGGGGGCGTTGGATACCGGTAGATCCAAACCTTGCCCTGGATTCACGGTTTGGTTACGGCTTTGGTGTGGGTGGCAAGGAAAAGATTGTGCTCAACCGGGATTTTACCTGGGTCTGGTCAAACCTTTGGCCACGGGAGCTGAGGGGGAAAAGAGACCAGGTTGATGTAGATATTCACTGGAGCGTAAAGTAATCGTTCGAGGATGCCAAGATGTTTGATCATGTCCCTGCAGGTGCCGATGAGTTGTTTAAGACTGAAAATGACTTTTCAGGATCACCGTTTATCGAGAGAGAAGGTGATATTGCAACTGCACTGATCAGTGCGGAAGCGGAACGACAGAATTTTGAGGTAAGGCGCTATAAGAAGTTGGTCTATGATGTATTGCACAAAAATAACCGGGTCACTTTTCTCCAGAATAGCCCTGAAAATTCAGCTGTTTATAGCTACTGCGCCAGGCAGAAGGATGTCGCCAAGGAGATAATGGCGCGAAAGGGAGTGCCGGTTCCGTCGGGTGAGGTATTTGATGAGCCAGAGGCTGCATGGAACTACATCGAGTCCTGTAATACCAGCATGGTTCTGAAGCCGCTGGACCGTGCTTACGGATCAGGGGTAACCACTAATGTCCATTCCAGGGAGCATTTCCTCGAAGCTTGGGACTATTCCAGGCAATACGGCAGGGAGGTCTTGGTTGAGAGATGCATAAAAGGGTATGACCTTCGTGTGGTTGTCGTAGGCGGAAAGGCGGTAGCTGCCCTGTCAAGGATTCCAGCACATGTTATCGGTGATGGAAAGAGCACGATACAGCAACTGGTTGACCGCAAGAACCTCCAGCGAGAGAAAAACCCTTCCCTGCAGATTGACCTGATCACCCGATTTGATCTCCTGAAGCACAACGGGCGTTCCATGGAGGACGTTCCCGAGAAAGGTGAGTACGTGCAGTTGACGAGTGTTGCAAACACATCGGCCGGAGGGGACGCAGTACAGTTGCTGCACCTGGTTCCGCAGGAAGTTGTTGAGGTGGCGGAAAAGGCTGCTCGCTGCTTTCCGGGCCTGAACCAGACCGGTGTTGATCTGATGGTCGATGATCGGGGAGAAAAGGTGCAGTGCCATGTAATCGAGATAAACTCGAATCCCGGGATCTGTGATGCTGTATTCCCAAGTTATGGCAGTCCGGTAAATGTGCCTGGCGAGCTCCTGCGTCATGCTTTTTCCGGGAATCGCATTGAAAAATCGAATGCAGCCGAAGTAATTATCGCGCCCGCAGTGCCTTATGTTTTCGCACCGCGGTTACGTGTTGCCGCCACCGGCGAGAGCGAGCAGGCAGCATATATCAAACAAGCCGCAATTGCAGCGCAGCTCAGAGTTTCCCATATATCCCCCAGTGTCTTCGAGGTGTCAGATCGTAGCGATTCGGTAATGTTTTACCAGGGCATGCCTGACAGGACCAATATCATTTCAAGGAAGGTATCCAGGGACAGGAAATGGCTCCAGGAGATCCTGGCGGAAGCGGGGCTGAACAGGACCGGAGATACACTGGAACTGTGCCAGTACCGGCTGATCGTAATTGATGGCAAGGTTGTAGCTGGTATTGATGGCGGCGCTTATTCCAGTGACGGAAAAGGTGCGGGAAATTACGCTGATCAGCGTAGGGATATCACTGAGCTGATCCACCCTGACTTTGCCAAGGCGGCATTGGAATCAGTTAAGGCGGTCTTTAACCCATATTTTGCTGGCGTGGACGTGCTTGCGGAGGATATTGAAGTATCTCCAGATGAGCAATCCTGGCGGGTTTCAGATGTGATGTGTAATCCTAACTTCATCCTGCATCACTATCCGTCTGAAGGTGTTGGTCGTGACGTTGCGGGGGCTTTGCTCCGGTCACTTTTTCCTGGTGCAGATTGGCAGCTGTCTTCGGACCGCTGTGTCTATGTCGTGGTGCGGGGCAGGGTTCAGGGCGTGGGATATCGTGACTGGGTCCAGAGAGAAGCAGTGCGACATGGTGTTGCGGGGTGGGTAAGAAACCTTCCCCACGGTGACGTCGAGATGTTTTTCAAGGGGCCCCACAGTGGCGTCGGTAGCTTACTGACATTGTGTGAGCAGGGCCCCACTCGAGCCAGAGTGTCGGAAGTTTCTGTACGTGAGCACATCCCAACTGAACAGAGGGCATTTCTGGTTTATCGATAAATCTGTACAGGCAGCACGCTACTACGGTGCTTCCCTGGTTAGCTCCATGTAACCGGGGACCTTCAATCTTTCATAAGCACCTATGTATAATTTTTGGTCGATCTTCGCCTGTATGCTTAGCTGTGTTATTTTTCAGTAGCTGAGCTGTAAGTATAGGTATGTGCCAGTGACCAGGCCCAGGTAATAGTTGGGAAATTCGTGTCTCATGTCTCTTCTTTCGTGTTTCCATATTTATTGGCATATGGATCACGAACCATCACTAATCGATCAATGTAGATACACTAGAATTCGATTCTAAGGATCCTGGATCTATCGACTTTAGATGTTGTACATGGTGGTGAGGGGTCGAATTGAATACCTGTGAGTGGTTACCGTACTTGAGGATGACGTAGATGTCCGTACAAATACCCGAGGCCGCCGACAAGCTATTTTTAGTTGAAAATGACTATGAGAGTTCCCCTTTTCACCAGAGGGATGGCAATATTTCGATATCGTTGATCAGTTCAGAGGCAGAGCGCCTGGGGTTCAAAGTCAATATCTACAAGAAGATGATCTTTGACGTCACTAGCCAGGGGCGAAGAGTTGGGTTTTTACAGAACAGTCCCGAAAACTCTGCTGTGTATACTCATTGTGCAAAGAATAAGAGCCTTGCGAAACGCATTCTCGATCGAGGTGGGGTCAAGGTGCCAGAAGGCCGGGAATTTGAGGATAGAGATCTGGCTCTCCGGTATTTCGAGTCCTGCAAGTGGCCAGTCGTAACAAAGCCCTTGAATAAATCCCATGGTACTGGTGTCACTACCGCGATAGATTCACGAGAACAGTTTTTAAGTGCCTGGGATTACGCCAGACGGTTTTCACGTACAGTTATTGTGGAGCGTTACCTGCGGGGTTACGATCTCCGCGTTGTAGTTATTGGAGGGAGGGCTGTATCTGCCTACGCCCGATTGCCGGCTAGTGTTATCGGCGATGGGGAAAGTACAATTCTTGAGCTGGTGGAAAGAAAGAACCAGCAGAGAGTGAAAAATCCATCTGCTGGAATATCTCCGATCAGGCGTTTTGATTTCCTGGATAGAAATGGACGATCAGTCGATGATGTGCCGAAAGCCGGAGAGTATGTTCAATTAGCCAGTGTGGCAAATATCTCTGCCGGAGGTGATGCAGTCCAGATTATTGATTATCTTGATAGCGGTGTCCTGGAGATTGCATTAAAGGCCGCAGCTTGCTTCCCTGGCCTGGCTCAGGTCGGCGTTGATCTCATCGTTGATGAGAGTCAGGACGTGGTGACCGCTGAGGTGATAGAAATAAACGGGAATCCCTCAGTTTCCAGCTCGGTATTTCCCAGTTACGGGCGCCCAGTTAATCTACCGGAAGAGTTGCTGAATTTTGCTTTTGGTAACTTGCATGTCAATGGCAGTGCCCGGGAAGATCCACTTGTGGCAGCAAGACCCTACGCTATTGGCGAAGAGTTCCGGAAATTTGCTACTGGAACACATCCCCAGAGAGACCTGGTTACCCAGGCTGCCTGCGCAATAAATCTTCGTGTAGAGAGAATCGACGATCTGGTAACCGAAGTATCTGACGGGCATGTTTCCGTAATATTCTATAAGGGGATTCCAGACCGGACCAGTGCGGTCTCGCTCAAGATTAGTCGAGATCGTAACTGGGTAAAGGAAATAGTAAATGAAGCAGGTCTGAGGAGTGAAAGGACGCCATCCCGATTAGTGGTCCTTTGTCAGTACCGAATTTTGGTTATTGACGGCCGTGTCGTCGCCTGTACCTTTGGTGGGCCCCATCATGGTAACGATGGTGAACCTTGTAGATACGAGGAATTTAACCGAGACGTAACCCACCTGCTTCATCCCGGCTTCATCGATATTGCCTGTTGTTCTGTGGAGGCGGTATTCAGCCCTTATCTTGCCGGAGTCGATGTGCTCGCCTCGGATATCTCTGTCTCACCAGAAGAGCAGGCGTGGGTTGTCGACGGAATTTTTTGCAATCCAAGCCTGGCATTACATCACTTTCCTTCCCAGGGGGTCGGGCGTGATGTTGCAGGTTCTTTGATTCACTCACTTTTCCCGGATGTGGCCTCGACATCTGTTGCCTCGCGCTGTGTGCATGCAGTGATATGTGGTGATGTCCAAGGGGTGGGCTACCGAAAGTGGTTGAAACGCCAGGCTTTATTGCACGGTGTGGCTGGCTGGGTGCGTAATCTTAATCAAGGAGATGTCGAAATGTTACTGGAGGGCAGCCCTGTAGCCATTGAGTCCATGGTTAACCTGGCCAGGAGCGGTCATCCGCGGGCCAGGGTGTCAGACATTCAGCTAGAGGATTACCCCTCACTCAGGCAGTTCAATTTTACCATGCAGAGTTAGTCTCTGTATCCTGTTTTATGTGAAGAGATATGGACATAATTAAATCAGCATTCGCGACGCCAATTCTCATAAAGGACTGGGAAAGTTCGCAATCGATTAATTCCAGGCTGATGCAGATTATTCTTGAAAAGGAAAGCACTTCACCAAAGGTACAAAGGTCGAATATAGGCAGTTGGGATTCTAGCAAGGACCTGCTCGAGTGGCCTTATGAGGAAGTTAAAGTCTTCAAGCAGAGAGTTATATCCTCTGTCCAGGAAATTACCAAGAGTGTCACGAAGGGAAGGTATGAACCCCGGCCTAATGATATGCTTGCTCATGCCTGGGCGAATGTTTCACGGGCTGAGAGCTATCGGAAAATACACAATCATGAGTCGTGTACCTGGTCGGGTGTCTATTATGTAAAATCCGATCTCGTGAAGGAAAGAAGCAAAGGCAGTGGTAATATAGAGTTTCTGGATCCTCGGATGTTATGTATTTCTACTGACCTGCCAGGTTGCAATTTTGGAGGCCTGAGTAAGGTCGTCCCCCGGGAAGGCAGGATGGTCCTGTTTCCCAACTGGCTGTATCACTATGTAAATCCGGTCGAGGATAATTCCCTCAGGATCTGCATTGCATTCAACGTCAAGTTGGAAACACAGGCGTCAAGGCGCAGGCTTGGTGGAATGCGGCCATTGGGGCTGGCTGAGCAAAGATCACAAGTGCAGGTGTGAGCTCTGCCTGCTATTTTACCCAGCCTCTTTTTCATGCTGGCGTAGTACTGGTGTCTGACATTTGCTCGAGCAGCCATGGGACAGAGCCAAAGTCTGAGTCACGTCTTGATCCCTTGAGCAAAAGAAGATCTGACTGCCGGACGAATTCCATCAGGTGACCCGCCAGTTCATCAGCTGTTGTAAAGTGTGGTCCAAGTATTGAGCCCGGTAAGACCTCGCGTAGATGCTTCATTTCCTCGCCATGTGTAATGACATGATCAACACCGCTCTCCAAGAGCGGTTTTGCCAGGCTTTGATGGAGCTCACGGGATTTATCCCCCAGGTGAACGATTCTGCCCAGTACAGCAACCTTGCGTCCCTGGCCTGTTATATTTGACTGGGCGAGTACAGAGAAAGCATTCAGCATCGAACTGACAGTAGCATTCCAGCTATCGTCAATAATGCTGATCTCCTTGCCTGCCAGTTTCATCCTGGTGCGGCTGAGGTGTGCGTCATCCAGCTCCAGGTTTTGAAGCTCTCCAGCCAGGCTGCGGAGATCCCTGCCCATGGCGTACAGTGCGCAAATAGCGGCAATGCTGTTCATCACCATCCCCTTGCTGGGTGCGGGTACCCGGTAACTCACAGTCTCATTCGGTGTTTCTATTGTTACCCAGCTTCCTTCATCATCGCCCTGAACATCCTTAATTTTCACCTCCGCATCAGGACCGGTTCCGAATATGACCAGCCTCCTGGCATGTTGCTGGGCTTTCGACTTAATGTACTCGAAGTGCTTGAGGTGATCACCAAATATAGCGATAGCTGGACCGGTCAATCCATCGAAAATGCGTGACTTCCAGCGTGCAGTATCTTTTGTAGAGCGTACATGGCTACGGGATTGTGAGATACCAATCTCAGTAACAATGGCTATGGTTGGCTTTATCAGTCGAGTTATTGGGCCTCTCTTCATCCACAGGGCACTCTGCGCAACTTCAATTACGGCTGCATCATCCTGAGTCGATAGGCTTGCCAGCATTGAAGGGGCCCCAACCCGAGAGTTGTAGTTGCCAAGACTTGTGAGCACTTTCTCCCTTCCACCAAGCATATGGCCGAGCATTCTCAGGGTAGTGGATTTCCCTGCGGTACCTGTAATGGCAATCACATCCTTGTCGTAGCGGGCCCTGGCGGCCAGGCCCAGTTCAACGATAGCCCTGATTGGATCATCAACCAGTAGCGTGGGAAATCCCCGGGGTAACCCTGGTATTGGCCTGGAAACGATCGCCCCGGCAAGTCGACCCGTCAGCTGGGACAGGCGCTTATGCATATCCCATATCTTCGTGACCGAGGAGCTCTGTTCATGATATGCCCGATCGTGGCTTGTGTGGGCAACAAACAGGGTCGGGCCCGTGACCTGTTCGATGAAGCTGATCCCTGACACCACGTTCTTTACAGCCCAGTCATCAGGAGGTGGCACCAGCCAGCTGCCGCCTGTGATGCGCTCTATCTGCTCGCCATCCCATGTTAATCCATGCTTATGATTCAGGAGGGAGCTGGGAAACTCGGTCTGGTAGACAGGCGCCTTACCAGTTGGGGGGGAGGCCTTGCTGAAGTCCAGGTGTACCTGTAGCCCTTCCAGTGGGATAGGGGGTGTCCGGTCGCTTGTGTTTACCAGGCCTACGTGTAACTGCAGGTCCACACTCTGCAGGGTTCGCGAGCCCGGTGGCCTCAATCCATAGAAATCCCGGTAAATGCAGCCTTTCTTCCAGCGGCTCGTCGGTAGCTGCCAATCACAGGGATCGTGATCCATCGACTTCCCCCAGTAGGGCATCGAGGTCTGCTCGACCGGGACAGCTTGAAAGTCTATTCGGTGATCCTCATCGAGCTCAGTTTCGCAGGTCCAGAAAGACTCCACCCACAGCATTTGCCGATACTTGATCTCTCGAGGCCAGATGCGAATCCCAACCAGCTTCAGTGGTCCTATGGATTGTGGTGTAACACGGGCGTCCTCCGGCACCGAGGATACCTGCCATTCATCCCTGGTGATTTCGGTGGCGGCTTGCAGGGGGGCCAGCCGGTAAGTGGTAGTGGCCGCTACGGGAATATGTGGCGCTACTTCTCGCTCTGGCGGTGACAGGTCCAGTGTCGCAGTACCATTTTCTGTCAGGACGAAAGCTGTGCCCAGCGGTGCAGAAAGGCGGGCATACCGCCTGCAAGCATCGATGGCTTTACCATCTTTCAGTTGCCGGCTGAAGCCAAAACCAGAGCCGACTGGGACAAACGTTATGCGTTCGACCCCCCGGTGGCTAATTGCCAACCTGAACACACCGCTGTCCGCGAGTGAGTTTCGGATCGAGTCGAACAGGAGGTCGCCCGCGTCATGTATGATCGGCCTGCCCCGGTAAATCTCTGTTCCCTGAAGGACATGTGCGCTGGCTCCGAGCACTGCGTCGGCACCGGCGTCAATGATCGCGTGCCCCGTCAGGAGTTCTGCTTTACCTGGAGCACGCTCCCGGTTTGGACCCCAATGCACGGCGACCAGCACCACTTCTGCCAGTTGGCGCGCGGCGCGGATTCGCGGCTCTAGAACGCTGGTCCAGGCATCCGGTTCTCCCAGTGGAAGATAGGCGCTCCCGGGCCTGTTTACCGTAGCCGCAAACTCTTCCTGTGTGGCATCCAGGGAAAAAATTGCCACATTCAGCTGTCCCGCGCGGCGAATCACGGGTGCCAGGGCCTGGTCGAGATTGCGGCCTGAGCCGGCATGGGCAATGCCTACCCTGTCTAGCCACTCACACTGCTCCACCAACGCATCAGTGCCGTAGTCGCCGCTGTGGTTGTTTGCGGTGGCCACTACATCCACTCTGGACTCCACCAGCAGGCGCAGCATCTCGGGCCTGGCGCGGTAATAATAGGGAGATAATTCGCCTTTCTGTGTCCCCTGTTCACCACAGGTCGCAACCACACATTCAAGGTTGATAACGGTCAGGTCTGCATTTCTCAGAGCTGGTATACGTCCGAGCACAGCTTTTCGACCCAGCTCTGCTGTGCGATAGTGCTGGCGCCGGGACAGGTTTACATCTCCGCCCCATGCTACGACCGGCCGCCCATCCGGGGGAGGTGCGGGCTTCAGGTCCTCTTCGATGGTGGCTTCTTGCCTCGCCTGGACTTTTCCTTTCCGCAGGTAATTGCGATAGGCGACATAACCGGACAGGTAGTGCTCCACATCGTCAATACGAACACGGAATGCATGGTGCCTGATAAAGAAGCTGCCCAGGATCTTTGCCGGGTTCTTGTAGAACATGGCAAATTCTGGCCAGAAGTAGCCGTTGAGCAGGTAGTTTGCCCTTTTGTGCAGCGCGCGGTAGAACCATTCCAGGTCCAGCAGCTTCAGGAGGTGGCGGTATTTGTCGTCTTGCGAGAGCCTCGTTACCATCTTCTGTGCCGCCATCATAAGTTCCAGCAGGGTCGGGAAGGTGGTGATACGGTTTTCGATAAAATCGAGGTAGCCCTCTACGTTCTGTATACCAAAGCGGTAGTATTTTTCCTCCGGCCGATAGAGGGTCAGTTCATTGACGCAATAACTTAACCAGTGGTCATGGGCCTGCCAGTGGTCGGCAGCGATAAAATATTCAAATGCCTTCTCGACCAGCTTCAGCCAACGCTCGTCGCCGGTCAGGCCGTAAAGCCGCATGAGCCCAAATGCCGCCTCGCCGTCATAATAGATGATGCGGAACTCTTCCTTGACTGATAACTCAGGGAACTGCAGAACATGCACGAACTTCCCTGACTCGCGGTCCTGCATGAACTCTATGCCCAGTGCCAACTGGTCCATTAGTTCACGGTACTGGTTGTTTCCTGTAAGCTCGCACCACTTAACATAAGCCAGCAGGCAGACGGCATTGCCTCCGAGCTTGACCTCGCCATCGGCCTCAACCAGGAAAGCTGCCTGTTCCCCGGATGGCAAGGCAGCACGCCTGATCAGCGTTTTCGAGAGGTAGTCAAGGGAGCGCTCTATCGCGGAGTGGAGATTCTTGTCACGGGTTACCTCCCAGGCCTCTGTCATGGCATACGTACTACTTGCGTGTCGAAGTGTGTTGTAGGTTCCGATTGGTTTGTCGAAGCATGCATGCCAGCCATATTCGAAACGGCCACTCTTCTTTACCTGGCCTGCCAGGTAGCTACTGCTGGTCTCGATCAGTCTGGTTGTGGTGGCTTCGTCCAGGTCGTCGATGATCCTTCTGCCGGCGTTTCTCCCGGGACCATAAAGGTACTCGGGCGCGCCGGATTCATCACAGAAGAGACCTTCCGTCCACAAGCGATATACTGTTTTTTCATCCGAAAAATCCGGTATGAGCTTGTTTCCATACCGCTTTCGACAGTACACATTGAAGTTCTTCTCATTGACGACGGCATGCCCAATCTGGTTTCCACCGTAGAGCATGGCGTTGCCATTCAGTTCCTGTTCGAGGAAAGCAAAACGAAATTCGTCATCCAGGGCGATGCCATAGCGGAAGTAAGATCGCTTGGTGGCACTGAGTATTTCCTTCAGCCCTGCCCAGCTCATCTTGTCGGCGCGGGTGACCCAATCCATGCGCAGCCAGCAGGGCTTGAGCTTGCCGGACCTGGTTGCCTTGCGTGCCTCGGCGGTAATAGCCTGCCATGTCTCCGTTATGCTTTCGCCTTTCACATGGCGGGTGACGGCCCGCTCTTTCCCGTCGCAAATCGAGACAAACAGTATGTAGGGGGCAGGGAGGTCTTCCAGTTTCCTCTCCACCATTGGTTTTGCTTTCAATAAGAGATCTGAGAGCGTCATTGTTCCTTCTCGCGTCCGTGAGAGATGCTGCTGACGAATTACGCGTCACGGGGTGGGGGGCCGGTTTGGTGATTGTTCAGTGCGGTACTCGGACCTGAGTCGGCAGTTTTTTCATCCCCGGTATCGCCTGGGTGGCACTATCTTTAGGCTTCGCCACGACTTCCCAGTATAGATGTCCCAGCGGACCCCGCCCCTTCGTGACGCGACTATGTCGGTACGACCGGACATGGCCGATTGGTCGATATGATCCCGTGCTGCGTGACGGTTGGGAGAGGTCGCTGGCTCGGGCTCCAGGTTTCAAGGCGGTGGCTGCCTGGCAGATCACCATTGGCGGGGGTTGCAAAACCCTCTGGCTCAGATAGTATTGCCGGATACCGTTTACAAGCTTTGATTACCCTGAAACATGTATAAGCAAATCACACCACAACAACCGATGCCGTGTACCGGCCTGCTACCGCAGGAACCGGTTGCATGCGCGCGTGCAGTTGAAGTGATTTCTGTGCGTATGACCCTGTGCACCTTTGCGGTGGTTACCACCATGTCTTAGAGCACCCGACAGAGCTTAGTGCGAAGGAAGGTGACAGGCCTTCCTCCCCAAAGAAACCCGGAAGGCTTCCCTTCCGGGTTTTTTTTTGCCGGTGGATGGGAGTGATCCACAGGAATTATTGATGGAACTGGAACGTGAAAATAGGGAGTAGTGGCCATGGATAAGCAGTGGTGGCAGAGAATGCACGGCTTTCCCCCCCTGGTCTGGATCATTCTGGTCGGCAGCTTTTTTGCCCGCGGGACCTACTTTATGGTGTGGCCTTTCCTGGCGATCATGCTATATGACCGCTTCGCGTTGGGTGCCGCTGAGATTGGCGTCATCCTGAGTGTAGCGGCAGTTGCTGCTGCACTGCTGGGCTTCTATGTAGGCACCCTGTCGGATCGCTATGGCCGCCGTAACCTGCTGCTGCTCGGTACAGGCCTCAATGGCCTTGCGTTTATACTTTTGGCCCGGGCAGGGGCGCTTCCGGTATTTATAGCGGCGATCTCCTTATGCTGTGTTGCACAGTCTATCTGGCAGTCGCCGTCAAGCGCGCTGATCGGTGACTTGCTGCCGGAGCAGGGCACGCGCGAGCTGGCGCTGCAGTTTCGTTATTTCCTGGTCAATGTAGGTGTCGCGTTCGGCCCCCTCGTCGGTGTCTGGGCTGGTCTTTCGGCACAGCAGTCGACTTTCGGGCTGACTGCGCTGAGTTACCTGGTTTTGACGGTGGCGATCGCCTGGGGCTTTGCGTTTACCAGCACCGGGAGAGCTGCAGGCAAGCGCCGGAACCCCGACGCCACGCTTTCGAGTACGATCGCAGTGCTGCGGAAAGACCGCTTGTTCCTGCTGGTAGTGCTGGCCAATGTTCTGACCTTTTTTATCTATGCGCACTTTGACTCCAGCCTGGTGCAGTACCTGAAAAGGAGCGGTGCGCCGGAAGTTGTCGAGCTGATCTCCAGCATGATCCTGGTCAATGCCCTGACCATTGTGCTCCTGCAGTTCCCACTGTTGCGGCTGTTGGGGCACTGGTCTGTGCATCAGCGCATTGTACTGGGCCTGGTGGTCCTGGCGGTCGGCCAGTTGTGGTTTGCGCTCAACCCGATGGGCTGGGTCGCAGGCTGGCTTGGGGCGAGCTTTGTGGTCAGCCTGGCTGAGACGGTCCTGTTCCCGACGATGAGTATCCAGATCGACCAGATGGCGCCCGCAGATCGCCGCGGCAGCTATTTCGGAGCGGCAGCTTTCTATGCGCTGGGCTGGTCGGCCGCACCATTGTTCGGTGGACTTGTCATTCAGTGGTGGGGTGGGTCGGTTCTGTACTGGATCTGTTTCGTGCTCTGCGGCGTTGTGCTGCTGATGTACAGGTTGTCAGCGCGCTGGCAAGTTCCTGCTCAAGCGGGAAAAGAAAAAGGCAGGGTCCTTTCCCTGGAGGGATGAAGGGGGCAGTAACACTGGAGCTGTTTCCCTGGGCCATGGACCCGGGGTAGCCGTGACGCCGGCGGCGTCACGGCTTTTGTGGGTCCGGTATCAGAGGCCGGCCGCGAGGCGCGACCCCTGGTCGATTGCACGCTTGGCATCAAGCTCGGCTGCCTCGTCGGCGCCGCCGATCAAGTGGGAGTTGATGCCCATTGCGGCCAGGGATTCGTGGAGTTCCCGTGCCGGCTCCTGTCCGGCGCAGATAATGATGTTATCCACCTCCAGCAGCCTGGTTTCCTCTCCCTCGCGGATATGCAGGCCCTGGTCGTCAATTTTCTCGTAGTTGACGCCGGGCAGCATTTCCACCTGGCGGTGCTTGAGGCTGGTGCGGTGGATCCAGCCGGTGGTCTTGCCCAGCCCCTTACCCACCTTGGAGGTCTTGCGTTGCAGCAGGTAGACCTTGCGCGGCGAGGCAACAGAGTCGGCGGGCTTGAGACCGGCACGATGGTCCAGGCGGATATCTACGCCCCACTCGGCAAAGAACTCATTCTTGTCACTGGCGATCAGCTCTCTGCTTTCATCAACTTCATGAGTCAGGTACTCAGCCACATCAAA
This sequence comes from Microbulbifer sp. YPW16, assembly GCF_021290385.1. Lineage (GTDB taxonomy): Bacteria > Pseudomonadota > Gammaproteobacteria > Pseudomonadales > Cellvibrionaceae > Microbulbifer > Microbulbifer zhoushanensis. Next base: position 882,777 of record NZ_CP089928.1, on the reverse strand, counting down.
GCCGATTCCACCGGCGCCGATAATTGCCACTTTTTCGCCTACGGGCTTGCGGTGTTTCAGTACGTCCAGGTAGCCGAGCACTTTTTCGCTCTCGACCCCGGGAATCGGCGGTGTGCGGGGGTTGATACCCGTAGCGATAATAACCTCATCGAAGTCCTTCAGGTCTGCTGCCGCTACACGTCGGTTCAGTTCCACCTGGACCCCGGTCAGTTCCAGTTTGCGGCCGAAGTAACGCAGGGTTTCCTCGAATTCCGCTTTGCCCGGAATGCGCTTGGCCACATTGAACTGGCCACCGATCCGGTTATCGGCCTCGAACAGGGTTACCTCGTGGCCCCGCTCCGCCGCAACAGTGGCGGCAGCAAGTCCGGCCGGGCCGGCACCCACGACCGCAACTCTTTTCGCGGTGTCCGTCGGCAGGTAATTGAGCTCGGTTTCGTGGCAGGCACGCGGGTTGACCAGGCAAGAAGTGAGCTTCATTTCGAAGGTGTGGTCGAGGCAGGCCTGGTTGCAGCCGATACAGGTATTGATCTCGTCGGCACGATCCTCCGCTGCCTTCTGCACGAATTCCGGATCCGCCAGGAATGGTCGCGCCATGGAAACCATATCGGCGTGGCCCTCGGCCAGCACCGATTCCGCCACCGCGGGCATATTGATCCGGTTGCTGGTAATGACCGGAACACTGAGGTGTTTCTTTACGCGTGCGGTGATTTCGGTGAACGCGGCCCGCGGGACACTGGTGGCGATAGTGGGCACGCGGGCCTCGTGCCAGCCGATACCGGTGTTGATGATGTTGGCACCGGCTTTCTCAACAGCCTGGCCCAGGGCTACCACCTCCTCGAAAGTGCTGCCATCCTCTACCAGGTCCAGCATCGACAGGCGGTAGATGATTATGAAGTCCTCACCCACGGCCTCACGGATTCGGCGCACGATTTCCAGTGGTAACCGGATACGGTTCTCGAAGCTGCCGCCCCAGCGGTCGGTCCGCTTGTTGGTGCGGGAGACGATAAACTGGTTGATGAAGTAGCCTTCCGAGCCCATGACTTCAACACCGTCGTAGCCGGCCTCGCGGGCGAGGGTGGCACAGCGCACATAGTCATCGATCTGGCCCTCGATCTCCTCGTCGCTCAGCTCGCGCGGGGTAAAGGGATTGATCGGCGCCTGGACCGCCGAGGGCGCTACCAGGTTGGGATTATAGGCGTAACGGCCAGTGTGCAGGATCTGCATGCAGATCTTGCCACCTTCATTATGTACAGCGGAGGTGATTGCCTGGTGTTGCTGGGCCTCTTCAGCAGTGGTCATCTTCGCCGCACCCTGGAACACGCAGCCCTCTTCATTGGGGCCGATGCCGCCGGTGACGATAAGGCCGACACCACCGCGGGCGCGTTCGGCATAGAAGGCGGCGAGCCGGTCGAAACCTCCCGGGTGCTCTTCCAGGTTGGTGTGCATGGAGCCCATCAGCACCCGGTTCTTCAGTTGCGTGAAGCCCAGGTCCAGGGGGGCGAGCAGGTGAGGGTAGGTCTGTGACATGGCAAATCTCTCTCTTTACTCTTCTTCTGGCCAAACCAGTTGGTGACCGAATCGTCGAACGTTGTTCTTGGGCTCTGTCGGCCGGATTTGCCTCGCAGAATAGCAGCGGCCCCCGGGCCGGGCAGTGACCATATCGGCCGAAATCTTTGGCCGGATTGGGGGCGGGGTGCTGTCTTGATTGGGCCCGGAGGGTGCCGGACCGGGAGGGATCAGGTCTGGAAAAGCTCCATCAGCTCCCCGCGCAGCCAGATGCTGGCGGGATCCTCATGCTGGTTTTTGTGCCAGAGCAGGTGCCAGTCCAGCTGGGGTACCTGGAATGGCAGTTCGAACAGGCGCACCGGGTACTGGTTGGCGAGGATCGCTGGAACTGTCAGGGCCAGGTCGGTGCGCATGACCACTGCCGGTGCCACCCAGTAATGCTGCACCCGCAGGCGGATATCGCGCCGGCGCCCCAGCTTGTTCAGGGCAATGTCCACCAGCCCGGGGCCGCTGCGCCGGCTGGAAACGTGGACGTGCTCCAGCTGCAGGTACTGCTCCAGTGTCAGGCCGTCTTGTTCCGCCAGTGGGTGGTCGCTGCGTAACATGCACAGGTAGCGGTCGTTACTGAGGCGCTGCTGGTGCAGCTGTGGCGCGGAAACCAGCGGAATGTCCAGCCCGAAATCCAGGGTGTTGGCCGCAAGCTCTTTCACCAGCTGGTCCCGCGGCACATAGAAGGACTCCACTGAGATGCCCGGGGCCCTTTCCTGCAGGCGCTCCAGCAGACGCGGTAGCAGGAGGGTTTCGGCCATGTCATTCATGGACAGCCGCAGTGTCTTGCTGGCGGTAGCGGGATCGAACTGGGCCTGCTGGTTGAGGCTGCCCCCCAGAAGAGCCAGCGCCTGGTGGACCTGGGGCATGATGCGCTCGGTCAAGGGTGTGGGGTTCATGCCACTTGGCGTGCGGGTGAACAAGGGGTCATCCAGGCTGCGGCGGAGCCGGGCCAGGGCATTACTGACGGCGGGCTGGGTAATATGCAGTTGCTCTGCGGCCCGGGTCAGGTTGCGCTGGCTGTAGATGGCGTCCAGCACCAGGAAGAGATTCATATCCATCTGTTTGAGTTGCATGGTGCGCCCTGCTGTTGCCCGCTGCTGTAATCACGGCCGTGAATGGCTGGATATTCGCACAATAAACTTTAATGATTCAACTGGCAGCGTTAGGGTGAAATCCTGGTTGACAGGGGAGAAGCAGATTGGCCGAGTTCTTTACCGTGCGCCACGGGCAGGCTTCGTTTGGCGCCGCTGACTACGACAAGCTTTCCGAGCTGGGCTGGCGCCAGGCGCGCTGGCTGGGCGAACACTGGATGGAGCAGGAGGCGGGCTTCGACCGGATATTGTGCGGGGACCTGAGACGCCACCGGGAAACCGCCAGCGGGATCTGCGAAGGAGCTGGGCTGGACCATGCCCGCGTCGAGCTGTTGCCCCAACTGAACGAGTTCGATTTCCAGTCAGTAATGCGCACCTATGGGGAGCTGGATCCCGCGGCGATACCCGATCGCGGCGCCGGGCGGAGCGATTACTACCGCTTCCTGAAAAAGGCCATGGGTGCCTGGATTCGCGATGAGATCGCTCCGGGGGAGAGCTGGGCTGCATTTGAACAGCGCATCGGTGAAGCCCTGGCCGTCCTGTCGGACAGTCCCCGCGGTAGCCGCACACTGGTGGTGAGTTCCGGAGGTGCCATTGCGATGATGGTGCGGTCGGTGATGGCGGCCGGGCCCGAGGCGGTCATCAAGCTGAATATGCAGATCCGCAATACGGCGATCAGCCACTTTTTCTCCAGTCCCGGTGATATCAGCCTGCACAGTTTCAACCATATCCCCCATCTCGAACGCCACGACCGGCGGGAATTCATAACTTACAGCTGACCACTTCCGGGTCGGCCCCGAACAGGTAAGGAAATCGATCATGCACTTCGAATATTCCGACAGGGTCCAATCTCTTCTCGAGCGCCTGCGTGCGTTTATGCTCTGCCATGTGTATCCGAGCGAACAGGCTTTCCTGGAGCAGCTGCAGGCGGACCGCTGGGGTGAGCCGCCGGTGATGGAGCAACTCAAGGCCCGGGCGCGGAAAGAGGAACTATGGAACCTGTTCCTGCCGGACCGCAGGTTTGGTGCAGGCCTTACCAACCTGGAATATGCGCCGCTCGCCGAGGAAATGGGCAGGGTGCTGTTCGCTTCCGAGGTATTCAACTGCAGCGCCCCGGATACCGGCAACATGGAAGTATTGGCGCAATACGGCAACCCGGAGCAACAGGCGCGGTGGTTGCAACCTTTGCTAGATGGCGAGATTCGCTCTGCTTTTGCCATGACCGAGCCGGCCGTGGCTTCATCGGACGCGACCAATATCGAAACCTCGATCGTGCGCGATGGCGACGACTACGTCATCAATGGGCACAAGTTCTATATCAGTGGCCTGATGAACAAGCGCTGCAAGATCATGATCGTGATGGGGAAGACAGACCCGGACAACCCGAACCGGCACCAGCAGCAGTCGCAGATCCTGGTGCCCACCGACACCCCGGGAGTCCGGATTGTGCGGCCAATGACGGTCTTCGGATATGACGATGCGCCCGAGGGGCATGCGGAAGTCGTGTTCGAGAATGTGCGGGTGCCGGCAGCGAACCTGATCCTGGGTGAGGGGCGGGGATTTGAAATTGCCCAGGGGCGCCTGGGCCCGGGCCGTATCCATCACTGTATGCGCCTGATCGGCCTGGCGCAGCGGGCGCTGGAGATGATGTCGCAGCGCGCTGAGCAGCGCGTGGTGTTTGGCCGGCCGATGAGCAAACAGGGGTCGGTGCGGGAGGATATTGCGCGCTCAGCCTGCGAAATCGAGCAAGCGCGGTTGCTCACCCTGAAAGCGGCGGACCAGATGGACCGTCACGGCAACAAGGCGGCCAGGGACCTGATTGCCATGATCAAGATTGTTGCCCCACAGATGGCCTGCAATGTAATCGACCGGGCGATCCAGATCCATGGAGCCGCGGGCCTGGGGCAGGACCTGGTGCTGGCCCACGCTTATGCTTATGCCCGCACAATCCGGCTGGCCGATGGGCCAGACCAGGTACATATGATGCAGCTGGGCCGCAACCTGGCCGCCCGCTACGGTGCCCTTGTGAAGTAAACCCAACAAACCTGAAAAAAAGAGATAAAGGGTGGCGCGACAGCGCCCCGGGGAGGTTGAGATGACAGAGAGCAATACCCTGGAAGAGCAGTCCGGTATCGACCAGTTACCCCTGGAGGCCCTGGGACAATACCTGGCTGACCAGCTCCCGGGCTTTTCTGGTCCGATCAGGGCGACCAAATTTTCCGGAGGCCAGTCGAATCCCACATTCAGGCTGGAATCGCCGTCCGGGACCTATGTCCTGCGGCGCCAGCCGCCGGGCAAGCTCCTCAAGTCCGCCCATGCGGTGGACCGCGAATTCCGGGTCTTGCGCGCACTGGCAGACACGGCGGTACCGGTGCCGCAAGTCCTGCACCTGTGTGAGGACCGCGAACTGATTGGCTCCATGTTTTACATCATGGAGTATTGTGAAGGGCGCATCTTCTGGGATGCGGCGCTGCCGGAAGTGGATAACGACCAGCGCTCGGGTATTTACGAGGAGATGAACCGGGTACTGGCCGCCATGCACAGTGTAGACATCGAGGCAGTGGGGCTGGCGGATTACGGCAAGCCCGGGAACTATTATCAGAGGCAGTTTGATCGTTGGAGCAGCCAGTACCGGGCATCGGAAATTGATCCGATTCCCGCGATGGACCAGTTGATCGAGTGGCTGGACGGGCACCTCCCCGGGGACGACGGCCGTGTAGCTCTGGTGCACGGTGATTACCGGCTCGACAATATTGTGTTCCATCCGGAGCGACCACAGGCCACTGCCGTGCTGGACTGGGAGCTGTCGACGCTGGGGCACCCGTTTGCGGACCTGGCATACCAGTGCATGCAGCTGCGCATGCCTGCCAGCGGCGAAAAAATGTCGGGACTGATGGGGGTGGATCGGCAGGCGCTCGGCATTCCCTCTGAGGCGGAGTATGTGGCCCGTTATTGCCAGCGAATGGGTATCGAGAAGATCGACAACTGGGCATTTTACCTTGCGTTCAGCTTTTTCCGCCTGGCTGCGATTATCCAGGGGGTGGCCAAGCGTGCGCAGCAGGGCAATGCGTCCAGCAAAAATGCCGCGCGGATGGGCGCCCTGGTGGACCCGGTGGCCCGGTTCGCGCTGGATGTGATTGAAAAAGAATACTGACAGGAAAAGTACGGAGAATCGATGATGTCCACGAACCTTTTTGACCTGAGCGGCAAAATAGCGCTGGTAACGGGCGCCAGCCGGGGTATTGGTGAGTCTATTGCAAAACTGCTGGCAGAGCAGGGCGCCCACGTCCTGGTTTCAAGCCGCAAAATGGAAGGTTGTAAGGCGGTGGCCGATGCCATCGTCGATGCCGGTGGCCAGGCGGAGGCGGTCCCCTGCCATATCGGCAATATGGAGGATATCCAGCGGGTGATTGGTGAGATCCGCCAGAAGTTCGGACGCCTCGATATCCTTGTTAATAACGCCGCGACCAACCCCTATTTTGGCCATATTCTCGATACCGACCTGGGCGCATTCCAGAAGACTGTCGATGTAAATATCCGCGGCTACTTCTTTATGTCAGTGGAGGCGGGCAAGCTGATGCGCGAGCAGGGTGGTGGGGTTATCGTGAATACCGCCTCGATCAATGCCCTGCAGCCCGGCGTGGGCCAGGGCATTTACTCCATTACCAAGGCGGCAGTAGTGAATATGACCAAAGCCTTTGCCAAGGAGTGTGCCCAGTTCAATATCCGCGTAAATGCCCTGTTGCCGGGACTGACCAAGACCAAGTTCGCCGGTGCCCTGTTCTCCCATGAGGATATTTACAAGACTGCCATCGGGCACATACCCATGCACCGCCATGCGGAGCCGGAGGAAATGGCTGGCACAGTATTGTACCTGGTCTCCGACGCCTCCAGTTATACCACAGGTGAGTGTGTGGTGGTCGATGGCGGCATGACGTCCTGTGGAGGGATCTGATATGAAACTGGACCCGATTCTGGATTTTTCCGGCCGTGTGGCGCTGGTGACCGGGGCTGCCAGCGGTTTCGGTGCCCTGCTGGCCCGTGAACTCGGTGCCCGGGGTGCGGGGCTGGTGCTGGGCGATATTAACGAAACCGTCCTGATGGCGCTGGCAGATGAGCTGGGCAGTACCGGGGTAGAGGTGCGGGCGCAGCGGTGTGACGTGTCTCGGGAAGCTGACTGCGCGGCACTGGTGGATGCGGCTGCGAAGGCGTTCGGGCGGCTGGATATCGCAGTCAATAATGCCGGTGTGGCGCCGCCGATGATGTCGGTGGAAAAGACCAGTGAAGAGGAAATGGATCGACAGTACAACATCAACCAGAAAGGGGTTTTCTTTGGCATGAAGCACCAGTTGCCGCTGATGAAAAAGCAGCAGTCGGGTACTGTGCTGAACGTCTCTTCCATGGCAGGGCTGGGCGGTGCGCCCAAGATCGCCTCTTACGCGGCGGCCAAGCATGCCGTTATTGGCCTGACGAAAACTGCGGCAATTGAAAATGCCAGCCATGGGATTCGTGTCAATGCCGTCTGCCCGTTCTTTACCCTGACGCCGATGGTGACGGATATCGAAACCCCGGATGGGGTGAGCGCGCAGGACTTCCAGGCATTCCTGGCGGCGGGCTGCCCGATGAAACGCCTTGCAGAGCCGGATGAGGTGGTCAGTGCCATGCTGATGTTGTTGTCCCCGAAGCTGACCTACGTTACCGGCCAGGCACTGGCGGTAGATGGGGGCGTATCCGCCTACTGAAATACAGACCGTTCAAGTCCGCCTGGCCGCGTTGAATGGTGAGTATGGGAACAACAGAGAAAAGGAGCGGCATATGCCAACAGCGATTCTCAGTGATGACCTGCAACAGTTTATCGGCCACGAACCGGAGCCCACAGGCTGGATGACTATCGACCAGTCGCGTATCAACGCGTTCGCCGACTGCACCGGGGACCACCAGTTTATTCACGTGGATCCGGAAGCCGCCAGTAAAACCCCATTCGGTTCCACCATTGCCCATGGCTTCCTTACCCTGTCCCTCCTATCCCATTTTGCTGAGCAGCTGCAGATCGGCATCGACGGGATGAGGATGGCGGTTAACTACGGCCTGGACCGGGTGCGGTTTATTAACCCGGTCAGGGTAAACCAGCGCGTCCGGGTCCGGGCCCGGGTGATGGATATTGTCGAAAAGGCCCCGGGGCAGTTCCAGGTCAAGCTTGAGATGACCATGGAAATCCAGGGTGAGGAAAAGCCAGCCCTGATTGCCGAATGGTTGGTAATGCAGTTTACCGGAGACTAGCTGAGGAACATTCAATGACTATCCGATTTGATGGGCAGGTTGCGATCGTCACCGGGGCCGGTAATGGTCTTGGCCGGTCCCATGCGCTGGAACTGGCCCGCCGCGGCGCGCGTGTGCTGGTAAACGATCTCGGGGGTGCCCGGGACGGTAACGGTGCATCGATGAGCGCGGCGGAGCAGGTGGCTGAGGAGATCGTCGCGGCCGGCGGTGAGGCCATTGCAAGCGGTGCCAATGTTTGCGACTACGAGCAGGTAGAGGGAATGATCGCGGCCGCGGTCGAAAACTGGGGACGGGTCGATATCCTGGTGAACAATGCCGGGATCCTGCGGGACAAGTCATTTGCCAGGATGGCAATCGAGGACTTCCGCAAGGTAATCGATGTGCACCTGATGGGCTCGGTGCATTGCACTAAAGCGGCCTGGCCGCAGATGCGGGAGCAGGGTTATGGCCGGATCGTGATGACGACCTCGTCGTCCGGTCTATATGGCAATTTCGGGCAATCCAATTACGGAGCTGCGAAAACCGCCCTGGTCGGCCTGATGAATACGCTGTGCCTGGAAGGAGAGAAATACGGAATTCGCGTGAACTGCCTTTCCCCGACGGCCGCCACACGCATGACCGAGGACCTGATCCAGGACACGCGTGTACTGGACCTGATGACCCCAGAATCGGTAACCGCTGGCCTGGTCGCGCTGGTCGCCGGGGAAGCACCAAACCGCACGATCCTGTGTGCGGGAGCGGGCGGTTTCGCCCAGGCCCGGATCCTGGAGACCGAAGGTATTTACTTGCCGCCTGGTGAGCAGACCGGCGAGAACGTCCTCGCGGCCCTCGAGGAAATCGGGGATGAGACCGGGCAGCGGGAACTGGTCGGCGGCTTTAACCAGACCCTCAAGTTCGTACAGAAGGCCGCGGAAGCGCTCGAGGTTGACCTGGCGTGAGCTACCCGTATTACCGGGTGTAGAACGACGCCGCCTGGTCGGTGTCTAAAATGGAGAGTTGACGAGGTTTTGGCTGATGCGCGCACTGATATGCAATGAGTATGGACCGGTAGAAACGCTGGTGATTGAGGACCGCGAATCCCCTGTCCCCGGTGACACGGAGGTCAGGATCGATGTGCGGGCAGCGGGGCTCAACTTCCCGGATGTACTGGTCATCGCCGGGAAATACCAGGTAAAGCCGCCGTTGCCGTTTATCCCCGGTGGCGAATGCGCCGGTGTAGTGAGCGCCGTGGGCAATAAAGTCAAACGCTTCCGCGTCGGAGACAAAGTCATTGCCATGCCCGGCATGTCGGCGTTCGCGGAGCAGGTAAATGTCGACCAGAACCTGTTGGTACCGATGCCTGAAACCCTGAGTTTTGAGCAGGCGGCGGGTTTCTGTATTACCTATGCCACCTCCTACTATGCGCTGAAGCAGCGCGCTGCGCTGCAAGAGGGCGAAACCCTGGTGGTCCTGGGAGCCGCAGGGGGCGTTGGAGTGACGGCAATCCAGTTGGGTAAGGCGCTGGGAGCGCGTGTGATTGCCTGCGCCTCGAGCGCCCGCAAGCTCGAATTCTGCCGGGAGGCGGGAGCCGACGAGCTGGTTGATTACAGCCAGGAGGACCTGAAGGCGCGCATCAAGGAGCTGACCGGTGGCCGCGGTGCCGATGTGATCTTTGACCCGGTGGGAGGCGAATATACCGAACAGGCCTATCGCTCTATCGGTTGGTGTGGGCGCTACCTGGTAATCGGCTTTGCGTCCGGGGATATCCCCCACCTGCCCATGAACCTGCCTCTGCTCAAGGCTGGCGACATCATGGGCATATTCTGGGGCAGCTGGGCACAGCGGGATCCCTCTGCCAACCTGCAGAACTTTGCCGAGTTACTGCAGATGGTTGAGGAAGGGCGCCTGAACCCGATAACCACTGAGGTATTCAGCTTTGAGGAGTTCCGCGACGCATTTGCGGCAATTACCGAGCGCCGTGCCCGTGGTAAGGTGATCCTGAGCATTACCTGAGCGAGCACGGCTCCTGATTGACAGCCAGGGTGCCGGGCCGCTGTCAGGGCGTCGGCAGCAGACGGCAATGCCGGCGCGCTTTCCGGGCCAGGTCCGCGGGAAGACGGGCATCCAAAACTCCCCGTTGCTCTTTTCGCCACTGCTCACACAATGTCACGTAGTTACCCGCTCGCACCTCCCCGCGGAGAGCAAACCACTGGTCCCTCTCAACGGGCGTTGGTGCCTTTTGCTGCATCTGCCAGTTTTCCAGCGGATCTGTGCCGGTGCCAGTTGAGCCTCCGGGAGTCAATGCACCCAGGTACTGGGCCGGGTGAATCAAAAGTACCAGCACGGCTACAGCAGCGAAGCTGCCGGCGGCACCGGAGGCAAGACGGCTGTTACTGGGGGCCGGCTTGTACTGGCTGGCCTGCTGCAATATACGCTCATCCAGGTTCTCCGGCGAGGCCAGCTGGCTGGCCGCCTCCCGGTACTGGCTTTCCCAAACACTCATACAGTCACCTCCGCGATACGCCACGGCTGCCGCCGCGGTCCATGCAATATCTCCCGCAATTGTTCCTTGCCGTCATGGTAATGATCGCGACATTGTTTCAGCGAGATTCCCTCGATATCCGCAATTGTGGCCAGTGGCAGCTGGCACTCCATGTGTAGCAGGACAATATTCCGAAGCCGGCGGGGCAGTTGCTGGATGGCCTCCAATAAGGGGGCCCCGGGTGGCCCGGCCCTGGAGGTCGCAGGGCTGGTTTCCAGTGTTTCTTCCGGATGGCGGCGCAGCAATCGGTTGAGGCGGATAAATAGCCAGCTCCGCAACAGGCGCCCCTGTAAGGCGGGAGGATGCTCGAGCAGGCTGGTCCATAGCTCCTCGAGGACTCGACTGGCATAGTTGAAATTCATCTGTGCACAGTAACGATAGAGCGAGTCCTTGTACCGGGAGTACAGGTGCTGGAAGGCCCCGAGGTTGCGTGTCGAGTGATAAAACTCGAGCAGCGCCTCGTCGTTAAGGTGCTGGTAATGTTTGCGGGACAAGTTATCGCGCCTCCGTGCGCTTCCCAAATCCGCTCGTAAACAATTCGGTTGCGAGCATGGGCCGGCCGATCACTGGCGGCCGGAAACCGGTCATCTTTGCCCGTCGTCTTTTCGCTGTGAATGCTGTGCGAAAGAATGCTGACGTTTATCGCTGTTATCCCCGTCGGCGTTGCTGCGGGGTAAATCACTGCTTGTGGGTTTCCTGCGGCTGCCCAGGTAGAGAGCGGCCAGTCCCAGGAGGACCTCATCCACGAACGGCAGCAGGTCGGGGACAAACAGATCGACGATGAATACAGCGCAAATCCACTTGAATAACTGTGGGTGCCTGAGTCGACGGGCGTATGAAAGGAACCAGCCGACCAGGGCGCTCGGGAGCACTTTTTTCATGGCGTTCCCGCCTCCTGCCTCGGGTGAGTATAGTTGGCTGGCCGAAAAGCTTTGTTTTAGTAGACTCCGGCTACGCCAGATTTACTGACTGGTACGTGCCGACTGGTTTGGAGCCGCTGGTTCAGGCATTGGATACGTGGCGGTTACGGTATTTCAATGGTAGCGGCAGCTGTTCCGGCCCCATCTCGGCACGCAGATCCTTCAGTTTGACCCCCAGCCCCAGCAGCCGGATCGGTTCGGCACGCTTGTCCCAGCATTGCTGGAGGAGGTGCCGGAATTCAGTGGCACGCGCGTTCTGGCTGGAGCGTTCCTGGGTCATGGTGGAGAAGTCACTGTACTTGACCTTTACCCCGGCGCCGCTTATTTCGTAGCGTTCGCCCAGTTTTTCCAGCCGCTCGAGCAACCTTATATAGAGTTCAGACATCTCCTGCTGCCAGGCCTCCAGCGTGGGCAAGTCCTCACTGAAAGTACGCTCCACGCTCACACTCTTGCGGGAGCCATCGCTCCGTACCGGACGGTCATCAATACCCCGGCAGAGGTCGTGGAGACGGCTGCCAAACTTGCCAAACAGCTGGCTGAGCTCGACCCTGGTGAAATTGCGCAGGTCAGCGCAAGTCCGAATGCCGCGGCGATGCATCTTCTCTGCGGTGACCCGTCCCACGCCGTGGATCTTCTCCACAGGCAGGCGCAGCACAAACTCGTCGACCTGGTCCGGGGTAATGACCGTCAGGCCATTGGGTTTTTGCCAGTCACTGGCTATTTTGGCCAGGAATTTGTTGGGGGCGACGCCGGCCGAGATGGTGATGTTAAGGGAGGATTCCACCCGTCGGCGGATTTCGCGGGCGATCAGGGTCGCGCTGCCCTGGCAATGTTCGCTGTCTGTGACGTCCAGATACGCTTCGTCCAGGGACAGCGGTTCCACAGCATCGCTGTAATCAGCGAAAATTTCCCGGATCTGGGCACTTACCTCCCGATATTTTTTCATATTACCGGGTACTACAATGAGGTCAGGGCACAGTTTTTTTGCCTGCGAACTGGGCATGGCAGATCGGACCCCGTAGCTCCGGGCCTCGTAATTGCAGGTCGAGATCACCCCGCGACGGTCACTGGCACCCCCTACCGCCAGCGGCCTCCCGCGCAGGTTGGGGTCGTCACGCATTTCTACCGAGGCGTAGAAGCAGTCGCAGTCGCAGTGGATGATCTTCCTCATGCTGGGATTATATACAGTGCTGTTGCCGGTCGGGAAGGCTGATTAGCACCCTGACTGGTAATTCACGGCGCTTTGGGAGAAGGATTATGAGTCGGATACCCCTGGTGCAGAGACCTGCCGATGAAGCGGTGGAGAAAGTCTTTGCCGAGATCGAGGATGAGCTTGGCTCTATCCCCAATATGTTCCGCGCCTACGCGCATCACCCTGAGCTGCTGCGGCTGAAATGGGAAAAGTTCAAGGTGTTGATGATGCATGGTTGCCTGTCAGTCAGGTTGAAGGAGAGTATTGCCCTGGTGGTGTCCGCGGACAACCGCAACGAATATGGCATAGCCAGGTACAGTGAGTTGCTGCAGGAGCGGGAGGTGGACCCAAAGGAAATCCTGCAAATCCGGCTTGACCCCGATCATGCGCACCTTTCCCCAAAGGAGCATGCACTGCTGGAACTCGCGCACCACGCCAACCAGACCCCATACGACCATGGGGAGAAGTATATTGATGCCGCCCGGCGGGAGGGGGCCAGCGATATGGAAATCGTCGAGGCTCTGGGTGTTATGGAGTTTATGACCGGTGCCAACCGGTTTCTGGAAGTGCTGGACGTTACCCTGGATTAACCTGGGCTAGTCGGCGAAAGGTTGGCCAGGGGGGGGAGTGGTCGAATGCTAGCTGGCAACAGGGGCGCCGCATGGCGCCCCTGCCTGTTTCTTGGATTGGTTGGCTTATTTGGAAACGGTGACCAGCTCACCGGATTCGAAATCAACCTGGACCATCTGATTGAACTTGGCCCCGAGTAGCTGTCCGCTCTCGGTTATGGCCAAATCCAGGATGCTGCGGTTGTCCACCAGGCCATAGCCGAAATATCGCCAGGGCATTGCTGAACAGCTGCCGGCTTCCAGGTCAAAGCGCAACAACTGATCGCCGGTAATCCACATCACCGGCCGGGCCGGGTCCATGGTGATACCCTGAATGCCTCCTATATTGATATCCATGGCATCCTGCCCGTTTGCGTCCAGGCAGCTGTCGAGAAGCAAAGTTAATTCGCCCGTTTCCGGCGAGTAGCTATGGATATCGCCATTGGCCTGCGATGCGATGTACAGGTTGCCCGAGGCGTTGTCCATGGCCACATCCACCGGGACATCGATGCTGCTGGAGGAATAGACGTTGGTTATCACCTTTGTAGCGAGGTCCACTGCCATCACAGCGTCATTGCCGGTTTCGGTGACGAGCAGGCGGTTCGAGGGCAGGTCCAGGGTGCTGCCGGTAAACTGGTAGGACGATCCGGCGCAATCGTTGGTGGAGGCAGTTGCCGGGGCGACAGGGGTAACTTGCCCGGTTTCAACGTCCACTTCAACTACGGCGTGATCGAACGTGGCGAACAAGCGGCCACCCTCCGGGTCGTAATCCAGGTCGCTGGCGATATGGTTGCAGTCGTGGTCGAAGTACGTGATGACATCTCTGTCGCCGGTTAGCAAGTCAACCGAGAACAGCACTGCCCTGGCATTGCCGCCGTCGTCTAGCAAGAACACCCGGCCGTTGGCCTCGTCAAGTTGCAGTGCGCGGGGGGCCAGCAGGTGTTTGCCGTTGCCCACGCCGTTTGAGGCAAACTCACTGCGAGTGCCGGTCTCAAGGTCGACAGAGAATATATAGTTGTAATCTGAATCGGAGACCAGGAGTCGGCTGTTTACCTCGTCCACCCCAATGGAGCTAACCTGGGCAACATTGAACTCAAGTTCGTCGGCTTCCAGTGACAGCACCTCTTGAGTTCCTTCAATCAGGTTGGCACGGGCAATTCCATCGTAACCGGCCATGTATGCCCATGTTTCGGTGGTGTCGAGGTCAATTCCTGCGAGGAGGAGGTTGAAGGCATCAGTTACAGCCTGGGAGTCTGCGCCGTCATAGTCGACCAGTTGCAGGCTGTCATCCCCGTTGTCATCGCCCCAGTGGCCGTTAAAAAGCAGCATTCCATTCTCAGCCAGCGCAAAATTATCTGACGCTACTTTTTTGCCGCTATCAGTGGTGCCGTCGACAACTGTGGCCATCGTAGAGCTGCCAAAGTCATAACGCAGGATCACGGACTTGTTCAGGGAATAATCTGAGGCAGAAAAGTAGGTCAGCAGAATGAAAAGGCCACTGTTGTCCGAAGAAACGTGGGTCTCACGTACGTTGGCGAAGGACCATTCGGCGGGGTCCAGCTGCAGGGGATAGCCGATCAGGAACTCTTGCTCTTTCGTATCCAGAGAGATGCCGGTGATTTCCAGCTGGTCGCTGAACAGGTTAGTGCAAATCATCTGGTCCCGGTCGGTGCGCAGTCCCAGCCCCTGGCAATATGGCTGGTCATTGAATTTCAGGGATTGGTAACTGTCATCGTCCAGCCCCATGATCACGATCTGGTCGTGCCAGGGCTGTCCTACCAGGCGGCGTCCTTCGGTATCCATTACAAACTGGATCGGCACGGCTCGCCTGATTACCTGTGCGCTGTCTGCAGACGACTCCACATTACCAGCTTCATCCTCGGTCTCCACCACAATAGTGGTATCTGCATTGTCGCTCAGCTCTATCGTCGCTTCCCACTCAACCTGGTCGCCGCCGGTGTCCGCGGTACCCGAGCCCACAGGTGAGCTCGAAGAGAGGGGAGAGGGATACGCAAATGCCTGCACAGCCGTTGATGAGAGGGTTGCCTCTACACCATTGACTCTTACTGCAGTGATCTTGTCAGAGTCACTTGCGACGCCCTTGACTGTCAGGGTATTCGCATCGCTGCGGGAAACTGTCCATGGGAACAGGATGGATGCCACCGGCGCGTCAGGATCTGACCCCCCGGCCCCGGAGAAGCTGAATTCGGCATTGACTTGGCAAGCACTGGTGATAGGGCCGGTTGTATAAGCCAAGCCATCCAGGCTGCCACCGCAGCCCGTGACAGAGCTGACTTCATAGCCAGTGTCCGGTTGCAGTGTAAAGGTTGTGGTTGCTCCAGTATCAACTTCGACGCTTGCAGGAGAGATACTTCCCCCCGTGCCGGCCTGCGCGGTTACCGTGTACTGCGTTGGGGTCTGGTCCGGCGGGTTGTCAGTCGATCCTCCCCCTCCACCGCCGCCCCCGCCGCAGGCTGAGACTGTAAAAGTAAATACGGAACAGCTTAGCCACTTTTTCCAGTTCATAGGTTTTGTCACTCTTTTTGTTGTGCTTGTGCCCGGGTATTTATCATTTCTGTAAATGTTTTGGTAGTACCAGATAGCCTAATTGCATGGCCCAGCCCCTGATCCCGATAGCTGGCTAGTCCGTGAGCGGAGCGGGTGGATCCCAGTCACTGCCACGGATAAATGGGCACTATCCCCGTGCCCGGGGTTTGCTTGTGAACGGGTGCATTCTTTGTTGCGGATCGGTTCAATTTTTGATCGGGCGCAGTTGGCAAAATGGATTTGGCAATGTGCCATGGAGGCATGTGGCAGGGGTGCGTGGAAGAGTATCCGGAGGATGCGAAGTTTATTTTTTTGACAAGGATTTTTCGGCGATATGGTCGAGTGAAACCCGGAAGTTTGGAGGGCCTGGGCTGGCCCTCCAGAACGCTCAATTACTTGGGGGGTCTTTTGCGGCCGAAGATCAGTGCCAGCACGAACAGCACCAGGAAGATAAAGAACAGGACCTTCGCCGCATCTGCAGCGACACCGGCCACGCCGCCGAATCCGAAGAAGGCGGCAATGATCGCAATCACGAAAAATATAATTGCCCATCGCAACATAGTCAGTCTCCTCTGATACCGGGAGAAAATAAGCCAAGTGCACTGAGCCGGCCGCTGTCGATTGGGCACAGGCCATCGCGGATGGCTCATGGACAACAGTTATAGGCCCAGAATCGGGCGCTCACCAGCAATTTTGTTCCCGCCGGTGAAATTCAGGGGGGATAGGGTGGCGGATCAGGGGAGAGATAGGATGGCGGAAACAGAAACGGGCCGCCCCGGGCGACCCGTTTCACAATAAGGTGCTGTCTGCCTGAAAGGGGGAGTTAGCGCTCCAGGTGCTCAAGCTTGCCTTTCTTGCCGTCCCACTCTGCAGCATCAGGGAGAGGGTCCTTTTTCTCGGTGATGTTGGGCCATACCTCGGACAGTTCCGCGTTCAGCTCGATGAACTCCTGCTGGTCATCCGGCACCTCGTCCTCGGAGAAGATGGCGTTGGCCGGGCACTCCGGCTCGCACAGTGCGCAGTCAATACATTCGTCCGGGTGGATTACCAGGAAGTTGGGGCCTTCATAGAAGCAGTCCACCGGGCAGACTTCCACACAGTCGGTGTATTTGCACTTGATGCAGTTTTCCCCAATTACGAATGTCATGCTTGTCCCTCGATGATGCGTCAGTCTCCGGGAGCGCCAGCCCCGGGGTATTTCTGTGAGTTGCGGATTTTAGCAACAACTGGCGCGAATTATAGTGGCTTTTCAGTCGAATTGGTTGGGTGCTTATAACAAATTGCGCAGGGCGTATAGCTGTTCCAGTGCCTGGCGCGGAGTCATTTCATCCGGGTCCAGTTCCGCCAGGGCGTCCACTGCCGGGTGGCTGGGGGCGCCGAACAGCTCCGCCTGCAGCGGTGATGCCGCCTCCGGGGATACCGCCTCCGGGGATACCGCCTCCGGGCCACCGGTCGCCGCTTCGGTTCCTGCCAGCTCTGGGCGCTCGCCGGATTCCAGCGCCTGCAGCCGCTGCCGCGCCTCCACCAGAACCTCTCCCGGGATACCCGCCAGTTTTGCCACCTGCAGGCCGTAGCTCTTGGATGCCGGCCCCTCCTGGATGCGGTGCAGGAAGACGATGCTGTCACCGTGCTCGGTGGCATTCAGGTGGATATTGGCCGCCTCGGGGCAGCGCGCGGGCAGGTCCGTCAGCTCGAAGTAGTGGGTGGCGAACAGGGTGAAGGCACGCACCCGGTCGGCCAGGAAGTGGGCGCAGGCCCAGGCCAGGGACAGGCCATCGTAGGTACTGGTGCCGCGGCCGATCTCGTCCATCAGCACCAGGCTGTTCTCGCTGGCATTGCGCAGGATGTTGGCGGTTTCGGTCATCTCCACCATAAAGGTAGAGCGGCCCCCGGCCAGGTCGTCGGCACTGCCGATGCGGGTAAAGATGCGGTCCAGCATGCCGATACGGGCGGAATCCGCCGGTACGAAACTGCCGCAGTGGGCCAGCAGGGCGATCAGCGCGGTCTGGCGCATGTAGGTGGACTTACCGCCCATGTTGGGTCCGGTAATTACCAGCATGCGGCGGTCGTCGCGCAGGTCGATATCGTTGGCCACGAAGGGCTCGTCCAGCACCTGCTCTACCACCGGGTGGCGGCCGGCACTGATATCCAGGCCCGGCTCGGCGCCGAGGGCAGGGCGGCACAGGCGCAGGTTGTCGGCACGCTCTGCCAGGCAGGCCAGCACGTCCAGTTGCGACACGCCGGCTGCTGCGGCCTGCAGTTCGGCCAGTGATTCGTTGAGCTTGACGATCAGCTCCTCGTACAGTGCTTTTTCCCTGGCCAGGGCGCGGCTCTTGGCCGACAGGGCCTTGTCCTCGAACTCCTTCAGCTCGGGCGTGATAAAGCGCTCGGCATTCTTGAGAGTCTGGCGGCGGATATATTCGGCCGGCGCCTTGTCGCTCTGGCCGCGGCTGATCTCGATAAAGTAACCGTGCACCCGGTTGTAGCCGACCTTGAGGGTGGGAATCCCGGTGCGCTCTTTTTCCCGCTGTTCCAGCTGCACCAGGAAGTCGCCGGCGTTTTCACTGATAGCGCGTAACTCGTCCAGCTCGCTGTCGTAGCCTTCGGCAATCACGCCGCCATCGCGGATCACCACCGGCGGGTTCTCGACGATGGCCCGCTCCAGCAATGTCACGGTCTCCGGCCATTCGCCGATCTCGCGTCCCAGTTCGCGCAACAGTGCCGTGTCCATCTCTGCCAGCTGACGCTGGATTTCCGGGAACTGCGCCAGTGACTGCCCCAGCCGCGCCAGGTCGCGCGGGCGTGCAGAGCGCAGGGCCAGGCGGCCCAGGATGCGTTCCATATCCCCCACGGGCTTGAGGGCGTCCCGCAGGGGTTCGAAGCCATAGCTGTCCAGCATGGCGCCGATAGCATCCTGCCGGTTGTTCAGGGTGGTCAGCTGGCGCAGGGGATTGTTCAGCCAGCGTCGCAGCAGGCGGCTGCCCATGGCGGTCTTGCAGGTATCGAACACTGACAACAGGGTATTGTCGTCGCCGCCGGAAAGGTTCAGGTCGATTTCCAGGTTGCGTCGGCTGGCGCCGTCCAGCGCCACTGTGTCATCGCTGGTCTCGGTCTGCAGGCTGCGGATATGCGGCAGCTCGGTGCGCTGGGTGTCCCGGGCATATTGCAGCAGGCAGCCGGCGGCAGTCACCGCGGCGAGCATGTGGCTGCAGCCAAATGCCTCCAGGTCCATGGTGCCGAACTGGTTGTTGAGGAGGCGCAGCGCGCTCTCGTGGTCGAACTCCCACGGGGCGCGCCGACGCAGGCCCGGCAGGCGCGCGACCTCAGCCGGCAGGGTGACATCTTCCGGGGCCAGCAGCTCCGCCGGGGCGTGTCGCTGTACCTGCTCGGCCAGGGTCTCGACAGTTTCCACTTCCTGCACCACGAATCGGCCGGTTGCCAGGTCCAGCAGGGCCAGGCCGTAGCTGTCACCCAGGTGCGCCAGGGCGCCCAGCAGGTTATCGCGACGCTCGTTCAGCAGTGCCTCATCGGTTACTGTGCCCGGGGTGACGATCCGCACCACCTTGCGCTCAACCGGCCCCTTGCTGGTGGCGGGGTCGCCGATCTGCTCGCAGATGGCTACCGATACCCCGGCCTTGATCAGGCGTGCCAGGTAGCCCTCTGCCGCATGGTAGGGGATGCCAGCCATGGGAATGGGCTCGCCCCCGGACTTGCCGCGGGCAGTCAACGTGACATCCAGCAGCTCTGCGGCCTTCCTGGCATCGTCGTAGAACAGCTCGTAGAAATCTCCCATACGGTAGAACACCAGTTCCTGGGGGTGTTCGGCCTTGATGCGCAGGTACTGCTGCATCATCGGGGTATGCTTGGCGTTGTTCGTGGCAGTCGCGGCTTGCGGCATGGGGCGTACTTCTTGTCCGTTATGAGGTGGATTTTGCCGGGGTCCGGGGGAAGGCGGTATTCTACCGATTCGGATAGCAAGGAATAAACAGATGACGGATATTTCGGAGCTGGCTCGGGAGCTTGGTGAAGAATTGCACAAGCGGGACTGGAAGGTAACTGCGGCAGAGTCGTGCACCGGTGGTGCAATCGCCGCCGCAATCACCTCGGTGCCGGGCGCCTCAGACTGGTTCGAGGGCTCGGTGGTCAGCTACGCCAACTGGGTCAAGCGCGAGCTGATCGCGGTCTCCGGGGATGACCTGGAGGAGCTGGGCGCGGTCAGTGAAGAGGTGGCCCGGCAGATGGCCTCCGGCGTGCTGGGCCTGATGGATGCCAATGTCGCCGTTGCGGTCAGCGGGATCGCGGGGCCGGACGGTGGCACTGAGGAAAAGCCAGTGGGCACGGTGTGGATCGCGCTGGCCCATTCCGAGGGGCAGGAGCCGGTTACCATTGATGCCAGCTGCTTCCATTTCGAGGGGGATCGCGCGGCGGTGCAGGAGCAGACCGTGGCCGAGGCGCTGCGGGAAATACTGGCGCTCGTGCGCGAGCACCCGGAAGATTGATTACTGGTTGCTTATACAGTAATCCTTCGTTAAGCTTGCCCCCAATCAACAACGCTTAAGTACATGGGAAAGGTCATGGATTCCAATAAAGACAAGGCATTGCAGGCGGCGCTGTCTCAGATCGAGCGCCAGTTCGGCAAGGGTACCGTTATGCGTATGGGGGACAAGGAGCGTGTGCAGATTCCCGCGATCTCCACCGGTTCCCTGGGCCTGGACGTGGCCCTCGGCATTGGCGGCCTGCCCCGCGGCCGTATCGTGGAAATCTACGGCCCGGAGTCTTCCGGTAAGACCACCCTGACCCTGCAGGTCATCGCCGAGGCGCAGCGCAAGGGCGGCACCTGTGCGTTCGTGGACGCCGAGCACGCGCTGGACCCCATCTACGCCGAGAAGCTGGGCGTGAACGTCGACGAGCTGATCGTCTCCCAGCCGGATACCGGCGAACAGGCCCTGGAAGTGGCCGACATGCTGGTGCGCTCCGGCGCGGTGGATGTCCTGATCGTCGACTCGGTAGCGGCCCTGACCCCGCGCGCCGAGATCGAGGGCGAGATGGGCGATTCCCACGTGGGCCTGCAGGCACGCCTGATGTCCCAGGCCCTGCGCAAGCTGACCGGTAACATCAAGAACACCAACACCCTGTGCGTGTTCATTAACCAGATCCGCATGAAGATCGGTGTGATGTTCGGCTCCCCCGAGACCACCACCGGTGGTAACGCGCTCAAGTTTTACTCCTCGGTACGCCTGGATATTCGCCGCATCGGCTCGGTGAAAGAGGGCGATGAGGTGGTCGGCAACGAGACCCGGGTGAAGGTGGTGAAAAACAAGGTGGCGCCGCCGTTCAAGCAGACCGAGTTCCAGATCATGTACGGCCAGGGTATCAACCTGCTTGGCGAGATCATCGACTACGGCGTCAAGCATGGGCTGGTGGACAAGGCCGGTGCCTGGTACAGCTACAAGGGTGACAAGATCGGCCAGGGCAAGGCCAACGCGGTCAAGTTCCTGAAGGAAAACCAGGGTATCCGCGATGAGATCGAGGGCCAGCTGCGCGCCCAGCTGCTGGGTGACCTGGTTCCCGCACAGCCGGAAGAGGCGGTGGAGTCCCCGGAAGAGTAATTCCGGGGAGCAGGGAGAGTAATCAGGACGGCCCCCCCCCTTTACCCGTGTTTTCCCAGCAAGACCCCGCTCAGGCGCTGTTCGGCGCGGCACTTGAGATGCTGTCGCGCCGCGAGCACTCCTGCCAGGAATTACGGCAGAAGCTGGCGGCCCGCTTCCCCGATGCCGATTTCGACGCGCTGTTCCAGCGCCTTCATGAACTTAACTACCAGTCCGACCAGCGCTTCGCCGAAGTGTTTGCCCGTTCGCGTGTGCAGCGCGGCCAGGGGCCCTTGCGGATCCGTCGCGAGCTCCAGCAGCGCGGAGTGGACGCCTCTTATATTGAGGCTGCCATTGAGCAGCTCGAGGTGGATTGGTTCCAGTTGGCGGAGGAGACGCTGCAGCGCAAATTCCGCCAGCCCATCGACGATGCACAGCCCCGGGAACACCAACTGAAAGAGCGCGCACGGCGCCAGCGCTACCTTGCCTACCGGGGCTTCCCTGCGGATGCGATCCAGTGTGCACTGGAGGCAGAACTTTTCCCCTGAGGCTGTATACTCGGGGAAAAGATAAGAGCAAGGAGCCCCCATGATTCTTTCTGTTGATCAGGGCACCACCGGAACCACCGCCTTTGTCTTCGATTCCCACGGCCGCCTCCTGGGTCGCAGCTATTCCGAATTCCCGCAGTATTACCCCAAGCCCGGCTGGGTAGAGCATGATGCCAATGAAATCTGGCAGGTGACTCTGCGTGTCTGTGCCGCAGCAGTGGAGCGCGCAGGCATCGAGGTGGGCGAGTTGTCCGCGATCGGTATCACCAACCAGCGGGAAACCACGGTGCTCTGGGACCGCGAGACCGGCGAGCCGGTCTGCCGGGCGATTGTCTGGCAGTGCCGGCGGTCGGCCGAACTGTGCCGGGAACTGGAGCGTGCCGGGAAAGCCGAGTGGCTTCTCGAGCGTACCGGCCTGGTACTGGATGCCTACTTTTCCGCCAGCAAGTTACAGTGGCTGTTTGGCGAGCGCCCTGAGTTGCTGGAGCGCGCGCGTGCCGGGGAGCTGGCGTTCGGCACCATCGACAGCTGGTTGATCTGGAAGATGAGTGGCGGCCGAGCCCACCTGACCGACCATACGAACGCCAGCCGGACGCTGCTTTACAACCTGGAGCGGCGCGACTGGGATCCGGAGCTAATGGACCTGTTTGGTTGCCCGGCAGGGATCCTGCCGGATATCCGCCCCTCCGCCGGGCTGTTTACCACCACCGACCCCGGGGCATTCCTGGGGGCTGAGGTGCCCATCTGCGGCGTGGCCGGCGACCAGCAGGCCTCCCTCTTTGGCCACGGCTGCACATCCCCCGGCACCATCAAGAACACCTACGGCACGGGCTGTTTCATGCTGGCTTACGCCGGTGACGAACGCCCCGAGGCGCCGACCGGACTGCTCACCACCATCGCCTGTGACGCGACGGGGGCCCCCGCCTACGCGCTGGAGGGCGCCGTGTTCAATGCGGGTTCTGCGGTGCAATGGCTCCGCGACGATATGGGCCTGATCCAGCAGGCCGGGGAGACTGAAACCATCGCCAGGGGGGTGCCGGATACCAAGGGTGTATACCTGGTGCCGGCATTCAGCGGCCTGGGCGCCCCGCACTGGGACCCGGGCGCCCGCGGCACCATCTGTGGCCTGAGCCGGGGCTCCGGCAAGGCAGAACTGGTGCGTGCAACCCTGGAGTCCATCGCCTACCAGAGCGAGGAGCTGGCCCAGTTGATGGCCGGGTCCCTCGGTGTCGACACCACGCACCTGCGTGTCGACGGCGGGGCCAGTGCCAATGACTTCCTGATGCAATTCCAGTCGGATATCTCCGCAACACGGGTGGAGCGCCCGCGCCAGATCGAGTCCACGGCGGTGGGTGCGGCACTACTGGCGGGTATCGGCGCCGGCATATGGCCCGCGGGACAGCTTCCGGATTGCCTGCTGGAGATCGAGCGGGACTTCGTGCCGCGCATGCCGGAACAGCGGCGGCGGGAGCTCCTGGAGGGCTGGCGCCGGGCAGTAACGGCGTGCCGTGCTTTCTGAGCCGGCGCTACGCCAGGAGAACCGCTAGTCGCGGCCAGTGGCCGCGATGAGTGTGAAAGTGCCTATCCTCAAGTCAGGAGTTGATGAGAGGTGATCAGCGTGAATATCAGTGATGAACTGCAGGCCACGATCGGCGACATGGTGGACGGCCGCCGCGGCATTCTTGCTGCGGACGAGAGCAGTGGCACCATCGCCAAGCGCTTCGCTTCCGTGGGGGTTGAATCCACGGAAGAGCACCGGCGCTTCTACCGCTCAATGCTGCTGGGTACAGAGGGGCTGGGTGACTATGTCAGCGGGGTTATCCTGTTCGAGGAGACTCTTGGCCAGAAAGATGACCGGGGCCGGCCCCTGCCAGAGGTGGCCTGGGGCCAGGGCATCGTGCCCGGCATAAAGGTCGACAAGGGCAAGGGCCCGCTACCGGGTGCACCGGGTGACATGATTACGTTCGGTCTCGACGGCCTGGAGGAGCGATTGCAGGGCTACCGCGAGCAGGGGGCCCGCTTTGCCAAGTGGCGCGAGGTCTACCCGGTAAGCCCCTGTAACCCGACGCAACTGGGCCTGGCAGCCAATGCCGAGATGCTCGCCCGTTATGCCGCCGTGTGCCAGTCCTGCGGGATGGTACCCATCGTCGAGCCGGAGGTGCTGATGGACGGCGATCACAGTATCGAGCGCAGTGCCGAGGTCAATGAGGTGGTATGGCACGAGGTATTCCACGCACTGCACCGGCATGGCGTGGTGCTGGAGTTGATGATCCTCAAGCCAAGTATGGTCACACCCGGCAAGGAGTGCGCCAAGGCGCCGCCCGAACAGGTGGCCGAGTACACCATGCGCAGCCTGCGTCGCGGAGTGCCTGCGGCGGTGCCCAGCATCAATTTCCTGTCCGGGGGGCAGGGGCCGGAAGAGGCCACGGCGAACCTGAATGCGCTGAACCAGCTGTGGCACGCGCCGTGGCAGTTGAGTTTTTCATACGGGCGCGCCCTGCAGGAACCGGCACTCAAGGCCTGGGAAGGTAAGAGTGGCAATGCCGGCCGCGCCCGGGCCGCCCTGCACAAGCGGGCGCGGCTGAATCACCTGGCCATGCTCGGCGAGTACGAAGAATCGATGGAAAAGGAATCGTAGAGATACGGCTTTCCGGGGTGCGGCTATCCGGGTTACGGCTTAGCGGGATACGGTCGCCAGGCCCGGCAGCTCAGCACCGGGCCCGCACCACAATCAGCACAAAAACAGTACGACACAATAAAAATAACGTAGCGAGGAGAGAGTGATGCAATTCATGTCACATGGAGACCAGCTGCATTTCCGGCGCTGGTGGGTAGAGGGAGCGCTCGGCGTCGTGGTGATCTCCCACGGGCTGGGTGAGCACAGTGGCCGTTATCGGCGCCTGGCGCGCGTTCTCAATAGCGCGGGTTACAGTGTCTATGCCCCGGATCACTACGGTCACGGCCTCTCGGCCGGGCGGCGCGGCCACATTGATGATTTTGCCCGCTACAGTGAACACCTGCATGACTTCATCCGCATTGTACGGCGGGATAACCCCGGGCGGCCCCTGCACCTGCTGGGGCATAGCATGGGCGGTGTCATCGCCTGTGGTTGCGTTGTGCGCTTCGGTGGGGTCGACAGCCTGGTGCTCTCCGCGCCAGGATTCCGGGGCCGTAATGAGCCGGGCGCGCTGGAGCGGCCGCTGATCAGCCTGTTGTCGGGGCTGGTGCCAAAGTTGTCCCTTTCCAACCGCCTGGATCCACAGGACCTGACCCACGACCAGGCCGCGGTAGATGATTACCTGGCCGACGACCTGGTCCACGACCGGGTTTCCATGCGTTGGTTCGCCAGCTTCCTGCGGGAGCGCGAGTTCCTCCATGCCAATCTCGACAGGATCACCGTTCCCTCCCTGTTGCTGCTGCCGCGGAGTGACCGCATGGTGGACAGTGACACCAGCCTGGCCTGGTTTGAGTGCTTCGGGAGTGAAGAGCGGCAGGTGAAGCTGTTCCCCGATGCCTTCCATGAGGTTTTCAATGAGCCGGAAGACGGGCCCCGGGCAGTGGAATTGCTGCTGGCACACCTGCGGGCCGGCCAGGAAGTGGGTGCCATTGAAGCCTCCGCCTGACCTGCCGGTGAACCGGGGCCGGTGAGCGGTCGCGGAGGCCGTGAAAATGCCCGTTAACCGTTGTACCATACGCGGTCGTTTTTGGCCCCGGGTGGGCCCTGAGGGTGTGGAACATGGATAAGAAACTACTGAGTCTGCTGGTTTGCCCGGTAAGCAAGGCGCCACTCGAGTATGACGAGGAACGGCAGGAACTGGTCTGCAAGGCCAGTGGCCTGGCCTACCCGGTACGTGACGGCATCCCGGTGATGCTGGAGTCCGAGGCGCGCCAGCTGACCGCCGAGGAAAAACTGGAAAAGTAGCCCATGAGTGAGCCCAGCGTCTTCAGCCGCATTCTTGCGGGCGAGATTCCGGTCGACAGGGTGTATGAGGACGAGCAGTGCATCGTTATCCGGGACCGTGCGCCCAAGGCGCCGACGCACCTGCTGATCATCCCGCGCAAACCGCTCGTCAATGTGTCGGACGCGACTCAGGAAGATCGCCTCCTGATGGGGCACCTGCTGTGGGTAGCCGGGGAGCTGGGCCGCAAGCTGGAGCTGGATGGATTCCGCCTTGTGGTCAATAACGGCCGCAGCGCCGGCCAGACCGTCTTTCACCTGCATATTCACCTGCTCGCCGACCGGGAAATGCGCGAGCAGGACCTGGCCGACGACCCGGGCAACTGAGTGGCCCCGTCGGTCTCACCGTTTAATCAACCTTTACCAACGAAGTGGAATTACGCTGGATGAAAAGCGCACAGATACGCGACGCCTTCCTGAATTATTTTGCCGAGCAGGGGCACACAGTGGTGCCCTCCAGTTCCCTGGTGCCGGGCAACGACCCGACCCTGATGTTCACCAATGCCGGTATGGTGCAGTTCAAGGACACTTTCCTGGGCCATGAGCCGCGCCCCTACAAGCGCGCGGTCAGCTCGCAGCGCTGTGTACGCGCCGGTGGCAAGCATAACGACCTGGAGAACGTCGGTTACACCGCCCGTCACCATACCTTCTTTGAGATGCTGGGCAACTTCAGTTTTGGCGACTACTTCAAGCGCGATGCCATCCGCTTCGCCTGGGACTTCCTGACCAAGGTGCTGGGCTTGCCGGAGGAGCGCCTGTGGGTCACCGTGCACATCAGTGATGACGAGGCCGCGGATATCTGGTTGAAGGAAATGGGGGTCAGCCCCGACCGCTTCTCCCGCCTCGACGAGGACAATTTCTGGCAGATGGGCGACACCGGCCCCTGTGGGCCCAGCTCTGAAATATTCTACGACCACGGTGCGGATGTGCCCGGTGGCCCACCCGGATCGGACAACGATGACCTGGATCGCTACATCGAGATCTGGAACCTGGTGTTCATGCAGTTCGAACGCTCTGCCGATGGCGAGCTGCACCCGCTGCCCAAGCCCTCAGTGGATACCGGCATGGGCCTCGAGCGTATTGCTGCAGTGATGCAGGACGTGCATTCCAATTACGAGATCGACCTGTTCCAGGCGCTGCTGAAAGCCGCCGCGGAGATTGTCGGCTGCAGTGACCTGGAGGAAAAATCCCTGCGGGTGATTGCGGACCATATCCGTTCCTGCTCTTTCCTGATCGCCGACGGGGTATTGCCCTCCAATGAGGGGCGGGGATATGTGCTGCGCCGGATCATCCGCCGCGCAGTCCGCCACGGCCACAAGCTGGGCCAGGAAGACATTTTCTTCTACCGGCTGGTGAACGCCCTGGCGGAACAGATGGGTGACGCCTACCCGGAGCTGCGTGACAAGCAGCAGCTGATCGAGGACACCCTGCGCAAGGAAGAGGAGCAGTTTGCCAAGACCCTGGATAAGGGCATGTCAGTGCTGGACGAGGCACTGTCCGGCCTGGAGGGGACTGAAATCCCCGGTGAGCTGGTATTCACCCTCTACGATACTTACGGCTTCCCGGTGGACCTGACCCAGGATATTGCCCGGGAGCGTGACCTGACCCTGGACATGGCTGGCTATGAGGCATCCATGGAAGCCCAGCGCGAGCGCGCCCGGGCGGCGGGCAAGTTCAAGCATGATTACACTGCGACCCTCGACCTGGAAGGCAGCACTGAATTCCTTGGCTACGATGCCACCAGTGCCCGCGGCAAGGTAGTGGCCATCGTCAATGAAGGCGGTGAGCAGGTTGATACCCTGGTGGAGGGCCAGGAGGGGGCTGTGGTCCTGGATCGCACGCCTTTTTATGCCGAGTCCGGAGGCCAGGTGGGTGACTGTGGTTACCTGCAGGCCAGTGGTGGCCGCTTCGAGGTGCGGGATTGCAGCAAGCAGGGTGGCCATCACCTGCATACCGGCAAGCTGCTGCAGGGCAGCCTGTCAGTAGGCGACGAGCTGGAGGCCGAGGTGTCCGCGGATGTGCGCCAGTCCACCGCGCTCAATCACTCCGCGACCCACCTGTTGCACGCTGCATTGCGCAAGGTGCTGGGTGAACATGTAACGCAGAAGGGCTCGCTGGTGGATTCAGAGCGCCTGCGCTTCGACTTTTCCCACCCTGAGGCTGTGACTGCCAAGCAGCTGCATGCCATTGAGTCGCTGGTGAATGCCCAGATCCGTGCCAATAGTGAGGTGCTGACCGAGGAAACGGATATCGAGAGCGCGAAGGAAAAGGGCGCCATGGCTCTGTTTGGCGAGAAATATGGCGACACCGTGCGGGTGCTCTCCATGGGCGAGATTGAGGGTGGCGGTGCCTTCTCTGTAGAGCTTTGCGGCGGTACCCATGTCCAGCGTACCGGGGACATCGGGCTCCTGCGTATCGTCGGGGAGAGCGGCATCGCCTCGGGCCAGCGACGTATCGAGGCGGTGACAGGCGCACACGCCCTGGCCCTGTTCGATGAGGCGCAGCAGCGCCTGGAGCACACGGCGGCGCTGTTGAAGACGCGCCCGGATATGCTGGCAGAGAAGGTCGAGCAGTTGCTGGCCAACAACCGCAAGCTGGAAAAGGAGCTGTCCCAGCTGAAGACGAAGCTCGCCAGTGGCGCAGGTGGAGACCTGTCCGCCGAGGCGGTGGAAGTGGCGGGCCACAAGCTGCTGGCGGCTTCCATTGAGGGCGCGGATCCCAAATCGCTGCGGGACCTCGCCGACCAGATGAAGAACAAGCTGGGTAGTGGCGTCGTATTGCTTGCCGCACCGGGTGAAGAGAAGGTGGCCCTGGTGGCTGCCGTGACGAAAGACCTGACCGGCCGGGTGGCTGCTGGAGACCTGATGCGCTTTGCCGCCGGCAAGCTGGGCGGCAAGGGCGGCGGTCGCCCGGATATGGCCCAGGGTGGCGGCACTGATGTAGCGGCGCTGCCGGGTATGCTTTCCGACGTGCGCAGCTGGGTCGAGGAGCAGCTCTCCTGAGAGTCCGATGGGCAAGAGCGGGCGCCGCGCAATAAATCGGTTGATTTTGCCGAAAATTAGTGATTTAGTGCGCGGCTCGCAAAAACTGGCAGTTACTGTGCCAACAAGCCTGGCCTGGTGACGCTGGCAGTAAGGAAACACAAAAATCCATGAGTTTGTTCGTGCAGAAATACGGTGGCACTTCGGTGGGCTCGATCGAGCGCATCGAAGCTGTCGCCGACAAGGTCGCCGCATTCCGGGCACAGGGCCACGAGATGGTGGTGGTGCTCTCGGCCATGAGTGGCGAAACCAATCGCCTGATTGACCTCGCCTACCAGGTGCAGGAGAAGCCGGATCCGCGGGAGCTCGATGTCCTGGTGTCCACCGGGGAGCAGGTCACTATCGCGCTCCTGAGTATGGCGCTGAAGAAACGTGGCTATGACGCCTGCTCCTATACCGGCGGCCAGGTGAAGATTCTTACTGACAACTCGCACACCAAGGCCCGGATCCAGCAGATCGATGTGGAGCGTATGCGCCGGGACCTGGATGCCGGTCGCGTGGTGGTGGTGGCAGGTTTCCAGGGTGTGGATGAAGAGGGCAATATCACCACGCTCGGGCGCGGTGGCTCAGACACTACAGGTGTGGCCCTGGCGGCGGCGCTGAATGCCACCGAGTGCCAGATCTATACCGACGTGGATGGGGTGTATACCACCGATCCCCGTGTAGTGGACAGTGCGCGGCGGCTCGATCGCATTACCTTCGAGGAAATGCTCGAGATGGCCAGCCTGGGCTCCAAGGTGCTGCAGATTCGCGCGGTCGAGTTTGCCGGCAAGTACAAGGTACCCCTGCGTGTCGTATCCACCTTCGAGGAAGGGGAGGGCACGCTGATCAGTCTGGATGAGGAAGACACCGAAATGGAACAACCCGTCGTTTCCGGCATCGCATTCAACCGCGACGAGGCAAAACTGACGATCCGCGGCGTGCCGGACACTCCCGGTGTGGCCTGCCGGATCCTGGCGCCGGTGGGCGCGGAGAACATCGAAGTGGACGTTATCGTGCAGAACATCAGCTCCATTGATGGCACGACAGACTTTACCTTCACCGTGCACCGTAACGACCTGGCCAAGGCCAAAGAGGTCCTGGAGAGGGTGGCTGGTGAACTGGGCGCCAGGGAAGTGGTTGCAGACGACAAAATCGCCAAGGTTTCGATTGTCGGTGTGGGCATGCGGTCCCATGCCAATGTGGCCAGCCGGATGTTCAGTGCGCTGGGCGAGGACAATATCAATATCCAGATGATTACCACGTCTGAGATCAAGATTTCCGTGATCATTGACGAGCGCTACCTGGAGCTTGCGGTGCGGGCCCTGCACAGCGAGTTTGAGCTGTCGGAGCCCCGTGCGGCAGGCTGAGTCTATAACCAGCTGTAAGGGGGCGGCTGACTTCTCATAGCAATTTCGTCATGTGGCGTAGAGTCCGACCCATTGAG
>NZ_CP089928.1:0-847500 GCF_021290385.1 Microbulbifer sp. YPW16 | reverse complement strand
GGTTTGCTGGAGGTATCACAAGTGCGAATGCTGACATGAGTAACGATAAGGGAGGTGAAAAACCTCCCCGCCGGAAGACCAAGGGTTCCTGTCCAACGCTAATCGGGACAGGGTTAGTCGGCCCCTAAGGCGAGGGCGAAAGCCGTAGTCGATGGGAAACAGGTTAACATTCCTGTACTTGCAATTGCTGCGATGGAGTGACGGAGAAGGCTAGGCCAGCATGGCGATTGGTTGTCCATGTTTAAGGCTGTAGGCTGGGGGTTTAGGCAAATCCGGACCCCTAAGGCTGAGAGCTGACGACGAAGCCTACTTAGGTAGGTGAAGTGGTTGATGCCCTGCTTCCAGGAAAAACTTCTAAGCTTCAGGCAATTGCGAACCGTACTCTAAACCGACACAGGTGGTCAGGTAGAGAATACCAAGGCGCTTGAGAGAACTCTGGTGAAGGAACTAGGCAAAATGGTACCGTAACTTCGGGAGAAGGTACGCCGGCTTTGGTGATGGGACTTGCTCCCTAAGCTGAGGTCGGTCGAAGTGACCAGGTGGCTGCGACTGTTTATTAAAAACATAGCACTCTGCAAACACGTAAGTGGACGTATAGGGTGTGACGCCTGCCCGGTGCCGGAAGGTTAATTGATGGGGTTAGCTTCGGCGAAGCCCTTGATCGAAGCCCCGGTAAACGGCGGCCGTAACTATAACGGTCCTAAGGTAGCGAAATTCCTTGTCGGGTAAGTTCCGACCTGCACGAATGGCGTAACGATGGCCACGCTGTCTCCACCAGAGACTCAGTGAAATTGAAATCGCTGTTAAGATGCAGTGTACCCGCGGCTAGACGGAAAGACCCCGTGAACCTTTACTACAGCTTTGCACTGAACTTTGAGCCTACTTGTGTAGGATAGGTGGGAGGCTTTGAAACTGTGACGCTAGTTGCAGTGGAGCCGTCCTTGAAATACCACCCTGGTATGTTTGAGGTTCTAACCCAGGTCCATTATCTGGATCGGGGACAGTGTATGGTGGGTAGTTTGACTGGGGCGGTCTCCTCCCAAAGAGTAACGGAGGAGTACGAAGGTGCACTCAGCATGGTCGGAAATCATGCAATGAGCATAATGGTATAAGTGCGCTTGACTGCGAGACAGACATGTCGAGCAGGTACGAAAGTAGGTCATAGTGATCCGGCGATTCTGTATGGAAGGGTCGTCGCTCAACGGATAAAAGGTACTCCGGGGATAACAGGCTGATACCGCCCAAGAGTTCACATCGACGGCGGTGTTTGGCACCTCGATGTCGGCTCATCACATCCTGGGGCTGAAGCCGGTCCCAAGGGTATGGCTGTTCGCCATTTAAAGTGGTACGCGAGCTGGGTTTAGAACGTCGTGAGACAGTTCGGTCCCTATCTGCCGTGGGCGTTGGAGATTTGAGAAGAGTTGCTCCTAGTACGAGAGGACCGGAGTGAACGAACCTCTGGTGTTCGGGTTGTCACGCCAGTGGCATTGCCCGGTAGCTATGTTCGGACGGGATAACCGCTGAAAGCATCTAAGCGGGAAGCCTCCTTCAAGATGAGATCTCCCTGGGACTTCGAGTCCCCTAAAGGGCCCTGGAAGACTACCAGGTTGATAGGCTGGGTGTGGAAGCGTTGTGAGGCGTTGAGCTAACCAGTACTAATTGCCCGTGAGGCTTGACCATACAACAGAGATGGTTACTGACGATTGGCGCAAGCCGATGGACTGTGAGCAAGAGACATACGACTTGCGGTGTATTACTACAGAATGTTTCACCGACTTATTTGGGGTTACCGTTGATCGGAAGATCATGCAAACGGCGGTAACAGGTAGCGCAGGGCACAGAAACAGCCCGTAAGACCGACACCAACCCAAGCCAGTTTGCCTGACGACCATAGAGTTGTGGAACCACCTGATCCCTTGCCGAACTCAGAAGTGAAACGCAACATCGCCGATGGTAGTGTGGTGATTCGCCATGTGAGAGTAGGTCATCGTCAGGCTTCAATTGCAAAAGCCCTGATCGCTAACGCGGTCAGGGCTTTTTTTATGCCTGTCGATAACCTGGTGCCTAGCATTGTGACAAATCGGCAGGACAGCCGATTTGGACAGCCCCAGGCTGCCCGCAGGGGCGCGGCACATGGATGTGCCGCGATCAGAGTAGGGCTAAACCGTGCGCAGACGAAGCACAGCTTCGTGCACGGTTGAGCGACCGGCCATGGATGGCCGGGCCGGGGCCAGATCGAACAATCTGCAGCTGCGCCAGGGATGGCGACTCAACAGCCCATCGCCCCTGCATACAGGCTTCTATCCCAAAAGCCCTGATCGCTAACACGGTCAGGGCTTTTTTATTTGGCACGTCCTGTCGCCACCCCTCCGGACAGCTTCGCTGTGTTGCTCTGTTCAGGGAATCCCATACTTTTCAGCCAGCCGGTCTATATCCTCCTGGGGCCGTCTCCGTTTCGTACATTTTATTTTGAAGTCCTGATAGATATAGCTATCAGCATCGCCGACCAATACCTTCCTGATCTCTGCACAGTAGTTGCCATTCTGGATAAATGTACCAGTTGCCGTCATTAACTCGGCTTCCGGCTTTTTGAATTTCTGTACCTTGTTCCGTTCCTGTTCCAGCTGACGGGCCAGGCGTGGGTCAAAAACTGTCGACCTGGTCTTGGCGCCCTGGTGGCTGTCGGCGGTTGTGGGTTGTTCAGCCGGCGCCGCCGTCACAGGCTCGCTCACCACCTTTTGTGTTGCCTTTTGGGTTGCCGCGTCTTTGCTGGCTGGAGGAGCTGGTGTTTCTTGTCGGGGCTCGAGGCTGTCTGTGGGGGCTTCCGGGGTAGCGGGCTTTTCGGTGTTCTCGTTCGGTGCGGTTACTGGTGGGTGTTTTGTCGTCCTGTCTTTCCTTGCTCCTGAATCCTGCTGAGCGGTGCCTGTTGAGCCTGTGGCCGGAGGTTGGGTCAAGGTTACATGGATGCTCTTGTTATTTAGCAGCTGTTGCTGTTGCAGGGGTATGGCAATGAATAGGCTATGAAGGCTGAGGGCGAGCGCCAGTGAGACGAGGAGACGCCGGTCGTGCAGGAACCCGGGATTGTAGAAGTGCTGATATGGATTGCTTACCACAACGTTCCCTGTCATGAGTGCTAGGGGGGCGTACTTGCCTCAATTAAGTTTGAGGGCGACATTTGTGGTGGGTTCCGCTTCTGGATAGTTGTGTGGTGGATCTCTGGGGGCATGGTAGTGATAGTTAGAGGGGAGGGCGGACTCGAAACGCGCTCTGGCGTGTTTCGCCCCGTGGGCGCGTTGCGCGGTCTTAACTCGCTGGAGCGAGGTGATCGAACCTGCGGAGGTTGATTCGCGCCATCCCTGGCGCTCACCCCATGGGCGCCTTCGGCGTCCAAATTTGTTCCAGACAAATTTGTCGTCAACCGCCCGAACTTGCCATATAAATGGCGCATCCTTTCCTGGAGCTTGGGAAGGACGGTGCAGGGAAGAGGGGGAGGATAGACTCGAAACACGCTTTGGCGTGGTTCGCCCCTGCGGGCTCGCTTTGCTCGGTCTCAACTCGCTGGAGCGAGGTGATCGAACGTGCGGAGGTTGATTCGCGCCATCCCTGGCGCTCACCCCGTGGGCGCCTTCGGCGTCCAAATTTGTTCCAGACAAATTTGTCGTCAACCGCCCGAACTTGCCATACAAATTGCGCGTCCGTTCGGGGAGCTTGGGAAGGACGGTGCAGGGAAGAGGGGGGAGGATGGACTCGAAACACGTTTTGGCGTGTTTCGCCCCTCCGGGCTCGCTTTGCTCGGTCTCAACTCGCTGGCGGAGTTGATCGAACCTGCGGAGGTTCTTACCTCCACAAACGGGCCATACAAAAAAAGCCCCATCCTTGCGGAAGGGGCTTTCTTTGTATGGCGCGCTCGGGAGGATTCGAACCTCCGACCGCCTGGTTCGTAGCCAGGTACTCTATCCAGCTGAGCTACGAGCGCGTCGTTGTGGTTGCGAATATTAGAGAGTTGGGTTTGTTTCGTCAACTCTTTTTTTAAGTATTTTTAAGAAAAAATCCTTAAAAATCCGCAAGTTACCGAGCCGGCCGCTTCCCCGGGGGTTGCCGGTTCAGCTCGATAGGGCGCGCATTCTGCCCTGCTGGGCGGGAGTTTGCAAGCCCTTATTACAAGATAGTTGTGATGGGCCGCCTGTGGGGCATAGCGCCGGGACCTATACTGGGGAGAGTGCCGGGGCCCCGCTGTTCCGGGGGGCGCCGTACTCCCTTCAATTGTCGCCTGTGGCGGCTGTGCAGGCAGTGCGGATTTCGTATGGCAGACGAGCAAAAGCAAGACAAACAGCGCGTGCCGACAGGCCAGCCCCAGTCTCCGCTTGCTGGCTACCTGATCTGGATGCTCCTGCTCTTCCTGGCCTTTTCCTACTGGACGACCTCCCGCCAGGAAGAGACTGGCCAGAAGCTCTCCTATACCGAGTTCAAGGAGAAGGTCAGGGCCGGGGAGGTGGAAAGTGTCACCCTCAGTGGTGAACAGATCACCGGCCGGTTTGTGGGTGCTGATACCTATCCGGTGCCCCGTGGTGAGGATCGGGCCGCGGTGGAGTTCCGGACCACCAAGCCACCTGTGGAAGACCCCGACCTGATTCCACTGCTCGAAGACCGGAATGTCGAGATCAATGCCGAGCCGGTCCCGCGTGACAACTGGACGCCGCTCCTGATCAGCCTGATGCCACTGTTACTGATTATCGGCCTGCTGTGGTTCGCCGGACGGGCCATGCAGGCAAGAATCGGCGGGGGCGGCACCACGGGTCCTTTCGGGTTTGGAAAGTCCCGGGCACGGCGATTTGAACGTGGCGAATCAAATGTGACCTTCGAGGATGTCGCGGGCCTGGAGAATGCCAAGCGTGACCTGCGCGAAATAGCAGACTACCTGAAGGATCCCGGGCACTATCGGGAGCTTGGCGCAAAAATCCCCAAGGGTATCCTGCTGATGGGTCCTCCCGGTACTGGCAAGACGCTGATGGCAAAGGCGCTGGCAGGGGAGAGTGACGTACCTTTCTTCAGTATCAGCGGTTCCGAGTTTATTGAAATGTTCGTGGGCGTCGGGGCCTCGCGGGTCAGGGATATGTTTGCCAGTGCCAAGAAAGAGGCGCCGGCGATCATATTCATCGATGAGATCGATTCGGTGGGGCGGGCCCGCGGGACCGGGCTGGGTGGTGGCCACGATGAGCGCGAACAGACACTTAACCAGATCCTCGGTGAAATGGATGGTTTTGATCCCCACGAGGCAGTGGTGGTCATCGCAGCCACCAACCGCCCGGATGTGCTCGATGCGGCGCTGATGCGGCCGGGCCGTTTCGATCGCAAGATCACCGTGGACCTGCCGGACAAGAAGGCGCGCCTCGCTATCCTCAAGACCCATTCCCGCCATACACCGCTGGGTGAGGATGTAGACCTGGAGCGCCTGGCAGCGCTGACGGTGGGGTTTTCCGGCGCCGATCTGGAGAACATGATCAATGAGGCCGCGCTGCTGGCGGGGCGGGATGACCGCGCGGAAGTCGATATGGAGCGCATGCTCAAGGCCCGCGACCGGGTCGTTCTGGGCAGTGAGCGGGAGATGGTAATCAGTGAGGAAGAGAAAGAACTCATTGCCTATCATGAGTCTGGCCACGCCCTGGCGGCGAGCCTATTGCCCCATGCCGATCCGCTCGACAAGGCTACGATTGTGCCCCGGGGGCGCAGCCTTGGGGCCACCGAGCAGATTCCCGAGGAGGAACGGCACAGCCTGCGGGCCAGCTACCTGTATGACCGGATCGGTGTGATGCTGGGAGGCCGCGTGGCCGAGCAGGTGGTGTTCGGTGAGGTAAGCTCCGGGGCGGAGTCGGACCTGAAGCAGGCCACCAGTCTCGCCCAGCATATGGTGGGCCAGTGGGGGATGAGCAAGCGGTTGGGGCCGGTAGCGTTTCGCCGCGGTGAAGAGCATGTTTTCCTGGGACGCGAGATTGCCCAGCAAAAGGACTTCAGTGAACACACGGCGCAGGTGATTGATGAGGAAGTCGGTGAGTTGATCTCCGGGATTGAGAAAAAGGTACGGGACCTGCTGGAAAAGCACCGCAACCAACTCGACGCCCTGGCCAGCGCGCTGCTGGAAAAGGAGACCCTGGAAGCGGCGGAGATCCAGGCGATCATTCACTCTGCCCGGCAACACGATACCTGAATTTCCAGGACATCCCGGAAAACATCATCCCGGCTGGCAACCCGGGCAGTACCAGGCGGTGCGCCCGCCAACCGCCTGCGTTTCAAGGTCCCGCCCACATCGGGGGCATTGCCCATCCTGGTGCCTGTGAGGCAGCAGGTATGATTGTGGCAGGGCCGCTGGCTCTGCGTCGCAGTCGATTGCCTGTTTCAGTACGGTTCGCATCGCCCTGAATACCCGCTTGCGATTGCTCTCGTCAAGGTCGTCGAGTGACCTGGCGGGGTGAATACGGGACTGGAACAGGATTTCGTCGGAGTAATAATTGCCGATACCGGCTACCTGGTGCTGGTCCATCAGCCAGGGCTTCACCTGTCCGTGGCGCTTTTGGGATCGCCCGAGAAATTCCTCCTCACTGATCCGCAGGGCATCCGGCCCCAGGTCCCGGTCGCGGATCCAGTCGTCAGGCGAGCCGGTGAGAGCAATACGCCCCAGTTTACGCGGACAGCGGTAGGCCAGCCGGTAATTACTATCAAAGTCGATCTCGAGTTGTGTATATTGCGGCGGGCTCTTGACCGACTTTGAATAAGACAGATTTCCACTCATGCCGAAATGCAATACCAGGCAGCTACCCGAGTCCAGCAGCGCGAAGAGATACTTGCCGTGGCGTTCGGTTTGCGTGAACCTGGCCCCGTGCAGAGCGCGGCCCAGTCCCTGGGGGCTTGTTTCCACCAGCAGCTCGGGTCCGGGCACGCGCACTTGTCGGATTACCTGGTGTAGCGCAGTGGCATCGAAGTAGCGTCTATAGGTTTCAACGTCGGGAAGTTCGGGCATCTGGGGTCGTGTCCAGTAGCATGACGACGGGCGGAGGCAAGGTACCGGCGCTCAGCGCCTGAAGAGCTTCATCAACTTGTCCAGTGGCAGGCAATTGACCACATCGGCTTTTTCCAGCCAGCCCCGCCTCGCCTGGTCGACACCGCAGCGCATATGCTGCAGGTCAGAGGTACTGTGGGCGTCGGTGGCAATTGAAATTTTCACTCCCAGCTCCCTGGCCATCCGGCAGCCCTCGTCGGTAAGGTCGAGGCGCTGGGGTTGTGCATTCAGTTCCAGGATGCAATTCCGTTCCTTCGCCCGCTCCAGTATTTTCTCCAGGTCCGTCTCATAGGGGGATCGCTCATTGATCAGGCGGCCGCTCGGGTGGGCGAGAATATTGAAGTAGTCGTTATCCATGGCCCGAAGAATGCGCTCGGTCTGTTTTTTGCGGGAAAGGTCAAATTTGTGGTGGATAGCGCAAACGGTAAAGTCCAGTTCTTTGAGAACGGTGTCTTCCAGGTCGAGGGAGCCATCTTCGAGAATGTCCACTTCACTGGATTTCAGCACCACGATACCGTCGAGCTTTTCGTTGAGCTTGTCTATCTCCC
Source organism: Microbulbifer sp. YPW16 (assembly GCF_021290385.1). Classification (GTDB taxonomy): domain Bacteria; phylum Pseudomonadota; class Gammaproteobacteria; order Pseudomonadales; family Cellvibrionaceae; genus Microbulbifer; species Microbulbifer zhoushanensis. The sequence continues at coordinate 839,898 of NZ_CP089928.1, read as the reverse complement.
GCACCTGCGCCAGCAGCCGTTTCTTGTCGAGGCCATTGGCGACAGTCAATCGCTGTGAGTGATCGGTAATCGCAAGATACTCATAGCCGAGTTCACGGGCGGCCTCGGCCATTTCTTTCAAACTGTTATGGCCGTCACTGGCCCTGGTATGGGCATGCAGGTTGCCGCGGATGTCTTCCAGGGTAATGAGCTGTGGCAACTTTCCTTTTCGCGCGGCTTCAAGCTCCCCATGATCCTCCCTAAGTTCCGGGGGAATCCACTCCAGTCCCAGCTTCTCATAGACGGCTTTTTCCGTTTTACCCGAGATACGCTCGTCGTCCTTGAATACACCGTATTCATTGACTTTGAACCCTTTTCGGATTCCCAGCTTGCGCAGGGCAATGTTGTGGGACTTGGACCCGGTGAAATAGACCTGCGCCGCGCCGAAACTGACCTGGGGAACGACCCGCAGGTCCACCTGCATGCCGGAACGAAGAAACACGGTTGAGCGCTTTTTACCCTTGGAGTCGATCTCATTGACTTCGTCATAGCTGGTAAAGTGATCCATCACCGACGAGTCCTGCTTTGCGGTCACCAGGATATCCAGGTCGCCCACCGTCTCTTTTCGCCGCCGGTAACTCCCGGCAATAATGATATCCTTGAGTCCCTCGGCCTCTTTCAGGTATTGGACCAGTGGCCTGGCAACTTCCTCCGCATCAATCAGGCGAGTGCGTTTCTCTTCACCGGAATATTTTTCCAGGCGGCTACGAATTTTTTCTTCACTTTTTTCGCCAAATCCGGACACTTCCCGGATCTCGCCGGCCTCGGCAGCTCTCTCAAGGTCCTTGAGGCTGTTGATAGCGAGTGCATCATGAAGCGCCTTGACCTTTTTGGCCCCGAGGCCCTCGATCATCATCAGCTCACTGAGGGCCTCCGGAGTCCGCTCCTCCACCTCCTTGAGAAGGGGAAGTTCACCGGTTTCAACAATCGTCTTGATTTTCCCTGCGAGGTCGTCGCCGATATCCGGTAGCTCGCTCAGGTCCTCGCCGTCATCGAGCAGGTCCGACATGCTTCTCGGGTAGCCGCGGATGGTGCCCGCGGCGTTGCGGTAGGCACGCACCCGGAACTGGTTGGCACCCTCAATCTCCAGCAGGTCTGCCAGTTTCTCGAAGCAATCCGCGATCTCACTGTTATGAACCGTCATTTGGGGAGGTCAGTTGATTTCAAATGGTATACTGCCACTGCCGGATTCAGGGAGGGCCCTCAGTTGCTGCTACTCCCCGGATATACTGGTGCTAAGACGGGATTATAGAAGAGTGATTGCCTGTGTCTTGCTGCCTGCTCAGCTTTCATCCATGAGCTTGAAAAACTCCTCTTCGTCGATGCAAGGCACGCCCTGTTCTTTGGCTTCGTCCAGCTTGCTACCCGGGTTTTCACCCACTACCAGGTAGTCGGTCTCGCCACTGACGCTGGACGTGGCGCGGCCTCCCAGTGCCTCGACTCTCTCCCGGGCCTCGTCCCGGGTCAGCCTGTCCAGGGCGCCGCTGAAGACGAAAGTCTTACCTTCCAGGGGCTGCCTGTCCCGCCGTGGCATGGGTGTAACCTCAACTCCCTGCTGCTGCAGGCGCCGCAGGATTTGCCGGTTTTGGCTGTCGTGGAAAAAGGCGGTGGTGGCCATTGCGATCTCGCTGCCGATACCGTCGATCACTGAAATGTCGTCCTCTTTGGCGGAGGCGACCTTGTCCAGTTTCCCGAACTCCCGCGCCAGTTGCCGCGCGACCCGCTGTCCGACAAGGGGGATTCCCAATGCGTACAGGAAACGGTCCAGGCGGGCCTTGTGGGCCGCCTGGATTGCGTCATGCAATTGCTTCGCAGAGCGCCGGGCAAACCCCTCCAGGGATTCCAGGTCTTCCACAGCAAGCCCATAGAGGTCGGCAAGGTTGTGCACCAGGCCGCGCTCAACCAGCTGTCTGGCCGCCTTTGCGCCCAGGTGATCGATATCCATCGCGTCCCGCCCGGCATAATGCTGAATTCTCCCCCGTAGCTGGGCGGGGCAGGCGAGCCCCGCTGTGCAGAGATAGTAGGCGCCATCGCGGGAGACTGGCGCTTCGCAGGATGGGCAGTGCCCGGGCATGCTGAATGGCTCAGCGCGTTTCTTTCCGGGACGCTTTATTCGCTCTTCGATTTCCGGAATCACATCGCCGGCGCGAATAACACGAACGGTGTCACCGACCCGGATATCCTTACGCCGGACCTCGGCTTCATTGTGGAGCGTAGCGCGACTGACAGTGACGCCCCCCACATCCACCGGGGTTAGCAGGGCTACCGGTGTCAGCATGCCAGTTCGACCCACCTGGACGACGATATCCTCGACCGTGGTGGTTTCCTCCCGGGGCTTGAATTTCCACGCAAGCGCCCAGCGGGGGCTACGGTCGCGGTTTCCCAGTTTTTCCTGCAACTCGACCTGGTCCACCTTGATGACAATGCCGTCGATTTCGAAATCCAGTTCGTCCCGCTTTCCCTGCAACTGCGCATGATAGTCCCTGACCTCCTCAAACGAACTGGCAGCCCTGTTCAGTGGGCTGGTCCTGAGACCCCAGTCGGAGAGTTTCTGTAGCGCTTTCTGGTGGGATTGCGGCCGCTCGTCGTCCATCTCGAGGATTTCGTAAAAGAACACGCTGACAGGCTTGCCGGCTGCCTGCCGGGATTCATACTGGCGCATCAGCCCCGCTGCAGCATTGCGCGGATTGGCAAAGGGCTCTTCACCACTTTCCACCCGCTGGCGGTTCAATGCAGTAAAGCCCTTTTTACGCATATAGACCTCACCGCGAACAGCCAGCAGGCCCGGGGCATGTGCAACATCCTGCAATGACAGCGGCAGGGTACGAATCGTCTTGAGGTTGTGGGATATATCTTCGCCGGTTTCGCCGTTGCCGCGTGTGCTGCCGTGTTCGAATTGGCCCTCGCGATAGACGACTTCGATCGACAGGCCATCGAACTTGGGTTCCAGGATGAGGCGGGGGAATTTCCTGTCTGCTGCCTTGCAGATCGATTCCAGGAAAGTGCGGACATCATCGGCATCCAGTTTTGCCTGCAGGCTCAGCAGGGGCTTCCGGTGTGAGATCTTTTCCAGTTTGCTGACCGGTGAGACACCCACGCGCCGGGTGGGGGAGTCGTCAGTCCGCAGGTCCGGGAATTCCTGTTCGAGGTCTTCCAGTCGTGCGAACAGCTTGTCGTACTCGGCGTCCGAAATTTTCGGCGAGCCCTTAACGTAGTAGAGGTGGTCGTGGTAGTTGATGCCCTCGCGTAACGCGCGGGCCTCTTCGGAGGCCTCGTCCTTATCGAGGCCCTCTACTGGCCTGAAATCAGTATCCGGTTTGCTGGTGAAATCCATGTCACTTTCGCATACCGGGCCGGGGGACCGGCCAGGCCGCTATTGGGTGTGGATTGGCTGGTGGGACGCTCGTCAAGTTCGGTAATAAAGGCACACCGCCAAAGCGATCAGATCAAGGCGAGAAAGCGCTGGGAAAGTAGCGTTGCTTCAAGCGTTTCTCAACGCAGGGCCGGACGATTTGGCGAAGCAAACTTTGATCGAACTATACTTACGGCCCACTAGGCTGCCGCGGTCTCTCCCATGCTGGCAGCGAGCTCTTCGGCAAAGGCCTGTTCGATGGGCCCCTGGTCGCGAAGGCGCTTGAAGCCATCAAAGAAGACCTGTGCCTCAGGGTAGGCCAGTTTCAGGTAGGCCAGCCACTGCTTGACCCGGTTGCCGAGGTATTTGGCCGGGTATTCGTCGCGGGTGGCCTGGTAGTAGTTCCACAGGAGCTGGACGACCTCGCCCCAGGGCAGGGGGGTGTATTCATGTCCGGCGCAGTGCGCCTTGACCTGCAATGCCAGGTCGGGCCGGGCCAGCAGGCTGCGACCCAGCATAAAGGCGTCACACCCTGTGACCTCCCGGCAGCGCTGGAAGTCCGCCACGGTCCAGATATCGCCATTGGCAATGACCGGTATCGCCAGCTGTTCACGAATTTCACCAATATATTCCCAGTATGCCGGGGGACGGTAGCCGTCTACCTTGGAGCGGGCATGAACGGCCAGTTCGGAGGCGCCTCCGTTTTCCGCGGCGCGGGCATTGTCCATGTAGCTGGAGCGGTCCTGGTATCCCAGGCGGATCTTTGCAGTGACCGGTATCTCAGCGGGGACGGCGTCTCGTACGGCCGCCACGATACTCTCGACCCGGTGCGGACTCTGTAACAGGCAGGCGCCACCGTCACTGTTGTTGACCGACTTGGCCGGGCAGCCGAAGTTCAGGTCGATGGCCCGGGCACCGGAAGCCACAGCGCGGGAGGCATTCAGGGCCATCGATTCCGGGTTGCCGCCGAGCAGCTGCAGCCGCACCGGTACACCGTGGCGGGTCCGGGCACCGGCTGCCAGTTCAGGGCAAAGCCGGGTAAAGACCTTGCGTGGCAGGCGCGTATGGGTCACACGGACGAATTCGGTCACGCAGATATCCACGCCACCAATCCCGGACAGCAGGGCCCGGACGTGATGGTCGATAACGCCTTCCATGGGAGCCTGGTATATCAGCGGGGTGTGTTTGTGGGACTTATCGGTCATGATTCTGCGGTGCCAGCTTGGTGATGCAATTCATCCCCATGGCAGGCCGTGGGGTGGTTTCCGGCTATTTTACCAGTGCTATGACGCGTCTACTAATTAAAAGTGCGTAATGTCATTTAAGGCAGTTTGTGGGTGCGGTTTGCGTGTCTTCCGGGATGTAATTCATGGTTGCGGCTGTAACTAATAAGTATTTGATTTTAAAAGGTTGTTGTATTGATAATAGCGCCCGCCAAAGTGGAAATCAGGGGGCAAGCGTGGAAGAAACGCTATTGCAACAGGGACTGGACATCACACTGTTCGGTATGGGAATTGTTTTTACATTCCTGCTTCTGCTGGTGATCGGCACCAGTATCATGTCCCGCATTATTATCCGTAACTTTCCCGAAGCGGAGCCCGTCGCTCCCGCTGCCGGCAGTCCCGCCACCGACGATGCGCGCCTTCGCGCAATTATCAAGGCCGCCATTGATCAGCATCGCAAACGCCGCTGATCTTATTTTTCAAGCGACTGCCAGATAAACCCGAATAGATAGCGAGAGAAATAACCCATGACTGAGGTTAAAAAGCCACTGGGGATTACCGATGTAGTCCTGCGCGATGCTCACCAGTCACTGTTCGCCACCCGCATGCGGCTCGACGATATGCTGCCCATTGCGGAGAAACTGGACAAGGTTGGCTTCTGGTCTCTGGAGTCCTGGGGCGGGGCCACCTTCGATGCGTGTATCCGTTACCTGGGTGAGGATCCCTGGGAGCGGATCCGTGAACTGAAAAAGGCCATGCCGAATACTCCACAGCAGATGCTGTTCCGCGGCCAGAATATCCTTGGCTATCGCCATTACGCCGATGACGTGGTGGAGAAGTTTGTCGAACGCGCTGCGGAAAATGGTGTGGATGTATTCCGCGTATTCGACGCCATGAACGATATGCGCAACCTGCAGACGGCCCTGAAGGCTGTGAAGAAGCAGGAGCGGCACGCCCAGGGCACCATCTCTTATACCGTGAGTCCCGTTCATACCATGGACCTGTGGGTAGACCTGGGGCGCCAGATCGAAGATATGGGCGCAGATTCCATTGCCATCAAGGATATGGCGGGCCTGCTGCGCCCGTACGAGGGTTACGAACTGGTCAGGCGGCTGAAAGACGCGGTGGATATTCCCATCCACATGCAGTGCCATGCCACCACCGGCCTGTCGACTGCTACCGCGCTGAAGTGTATCGAGGCGGGAATCGACAATATCGACACCGCTATCTCTTCCATGTCCATGACCTACGGCCATAGCCCCACAGAATCCGTGGTTGCCATTCTCGAGGGGACCGAGCGGGATACCGGGCTGGATATCAACCTGCTGGAAGAGATTGCCGCATACTTCCGCGAAGTGCGGAAGAAGTACGCCAGGTTTGAAGGTTCCCTGCGCGGGGTGGATTCACGCATCCTGGTCGCCCAGGTACCGGGTGGCATGCTCACCAATATGGAGAGCCAGCTGAAAGAGCAGGGCGCCGGCGACCGACTGGATGAAGTACTGGAGGAAATTCCCCGCGTGCGTGAGGACCTGGGCTTTATCCCCCTGGTGACCCCCACCTCGCAGATCGTCGGTACCCAGGCGGTGCTGAACGTACTGACCGGAGAGCGTTACAAAACCATCTCCAAGGAAACTGCCGCGGTGCTCAAGGGCGAGTATGGCGCTACAGCGGCGCCCGTGAACAGCGAGCTGCAGGAACGTGTACTGGAGGGCGGCGAGCCGGTAACCTGTCGCCCTGCCGACCTTCTGGAGCCGGAGCTCGACAGGCTCACCGGTGAGCTGAAGCAAAAAGCCAGCGATGAAGAGATCTGGCTGGAACAGGGCGAGCGCGAGATCGACGACGTGCTGACCTATGCGCTCTTCCCGCAGATCGGCCTGAAGTTCCTCAAGAACCGGGACAACCCGGACGCTTTTGAGCCGGTGCCCACCGGCAATGAGGGTAGCGCGGTTACCAATGACAAGGGCGAAGAGGTCTATACGGTCTCCGTCGAGGGCCAGAGCTATACCGTGACTGTAGCCGACGGCGGTGACCTGACCGGTATTGCACCGGTGGGCAGCGGCGGCAGCACGGCGCCATCAGGTTCTGGGGCGGCCCCCACCTCCGGCGGCGAGCCGGTGTCCGCACCGCTGGCCGGCAATATCTTCAAGGTACTGGTAAAACCCGGTGACCAGGTGACCGAGGGACAGACCATCGTTGTCCTCGAGGCGATGAAGATGGAAACTGCGGTCAGTGCGCCGCGGTCCGGTGCGGTGACGGAAGTGTCAGTAAAAGAAGGCGATTCTGTCGCCGTGGGCGATGCCCTGCTGAAGATCGCTTAAACGGGGGCATGTGTGGATAACCTACTTAATCTCTGGCTGGCCTCCGGCGCTTACAAGATGTCGAGTGGCCAGTTCATCATGATCCTTGTGGGACTGGCGCTGCTGTTCCTGGCCATCCGCAAGAACTTCGAGCCACTGCTGCTGGTTCCCATCGGTTTCGGCGGCATACTCGCCAATATCCCTGGTGCTAACCTGGCCCTGTCCGCGGCAGAAACCGCACTGGTATCGGGCGACCCGGAAATGCTGCGGCAGATGGCCCAGTTGCTGGGGGTTGGTGCCACTGACTCCCTGTATGCACTCAAGGAGGCGCTGGCTAATGCCCCGGCAGCCTTACAGTCGCGGGCGGCGGAGCTGGCGACGGATGCCGGTTTCAATAACGGCATGCTGTACAACTTCTACAACGTGGCAATTGCCTCCGGTGTGGCGCCGCTGGTGATTTTCATGGGCGTGGGCGCGATGACGGACTTTGGCCCGCTGCTGGCCAATCCCCGTACCCTGTTCCTGGGCGCGGCGGCCCAGTTCGGTATCTTTGCCACGGTACTGGGCGCGGTGGGGTTATCAGTGGCCGGGATAATGGATTTCTCCATTGCTGATGCGGCGGCCATCGGTATTATCGGCGGCGCGGATGGTCCCACGGCAATTTACGTATCCAGCTTGCTGGCTCCGGACCTCCTGGGTGCCATTGCAGTAGCCGCATACTCGTATATGGCCCTGGTACCCCTGATCCAGCCGCCCATCATGCGCGCGCTCACCACCCCGGAAGAGCGTCGTATCGAGATGGTGCAGCTGCGCCATGTGACCAAGCGGGAGAAAATCACCTTTCCCCTGCTGCTGTTGATCCTGGTAGCCCTGTTCCTGCCGGACGCGGCGCCGCTGCTGGGGATGTTCTGCTTCGGTAACCTGATGCGCGAGTGCGGCGTGGTAGCGCGCCTGTCCGATACCGCCCAGAATGCGCTGATCAATATTACCACCATCTTCCTCGGCCTCTCCGTAGGCTCCAAGCTGGCAGCAGACAAATTCCTGGACCCGAAAACACTCGGGATCCTGGCGCTGGGTATCGTGGCCTTTTCCATCGGCACTGCGGCGGGCGTATTGATGGCCAAGCTGTTGAATGTCTTCAGCCAGAACAAGGTCAACCCCCTGATTGGTTCCGCTGGTGTATCGGCGGTGCCCATGGCGGCGCGCGTATCCAACAAGATCGGGCTGGAGGCCAATCCGCACAACTTCCTGCTGATGCATGCCATGGGCCCGAACGTGGCTGGTGTGATCGGTTCGGCAGTGGCTGCCGGTGTGATGATTACCATGGTGCGGGCAATGACTGGCTGATCCGGGCCTTTTAAGGACTCTACCCGGTCCCCCGCCCCAGCGCTGTTTCCGCGTGTGGGGGTGGGTGGCCCGTTTGCTGAAACGCATCCTCTTTACAGAGTATAATGCCCTCCCTCGAGTTTAATTGCCCCTGACTGTAGGTCCCGCTCGACAGGCTCGATATCGACGAGTGCCGCGTAGACGGATGGGAGAGGAGCCTGCCTTATACAGGATAGGGCAGGCTGGGGTGCTGTAATAATAAAAGCTGAAGAGTATGCGATACAGAGATTTAAGGGTTGCGTTGGCGGTCCCCTGTTTCAATGAAGAAGGAGCTATAAGGCAGGTAATTAGGGATTTCCGTAATGCAATGCCGGAGCTGGAGATCTATGTTTTTGATAACCGCTCACAAGATCAAACCGCTGCAGTCGCACGCGCTGAGGGGGCAACGGTAATTTCAGTTGATACCCCGGGAAAGGGAAGTGTCGTCAGGCGAATGTTCGCCGATGTGGACCCTGATATCCTGGTCATGGTAGACGGCGACGCGACTTACCTTGCACGTGCCGTGACCCAAATGGTCGATAAGCTGATCGATGAGCGGTTAGACATGGTGGTCGGTTCCCGGAGCACGCCGAAAGATAATATGCCTGAGGCATATCGCCGGGGACACCAGTTTGGTAATCAGTTGCTAACATCCAGCGTCAAAAGGATTTTCGGTGGTGCATTCAGTGATATGTTGTCCGGTTACCGGGTATTCACCCGGCGTTATATAAAATCGTTCCCCGCCACATCGCAGGGGTTCGAAATTGAAACGGAACTCACCATACATGCGCTAGAGCTGCGTATGCCATCCGGGGAGGTCCCTGTAGAGTATGGGGCTCGCCCTGTCGGAACTGAAAGCAAGCTCTCCACATACCGGGATGGTTGGCGTATTCTCCGGACTATCGTGCACTTGTATATAGCGGAGCGGCCGCTGTCATTTTACTCCCTTTGTGCGCTGCTGATTGCCGGGACTTCCATTGGAATCTTCGTTCCAGTGATTTTTGACTACATGGAAACCGGTCTGGTAGAGAGGTTCCCGACTGCTATCCTGTCAGCCTCGATGATGATTTGTGCGTTGCTTTCCCTTGCCTGCGGGCTGATCCTGGACAATGTTGTCCGTGGACGACAGGAGGCAAAGCGAATGGCCTACCTGGCAATACCTCATCCGGCCAGTGGCGGCAACTGATCAAATGCCGATACTCAAGCGAATCTTCCTGTTCACCGTCGTCGGTGCCCTCGGTTTCGTGGTCGATACCGCAGTCCTGTATGCATTAAAGCCAGAGGCGGGATTGTACCTGGGGCGGGTAGTCTCCTTTTTATGCGCCGCGATGGTTACCTGGATACTCAATCGACTATGGACATTTGGGGATCGTGTCTCTCCTTATTCCGTGCGCAGTGAAATGCTGGTCTACGTCGCAGTTATGATCACTGGGGGCTTGGTGAATTACTCTGTTTATGCTTGGCTAGTAGCGTCCAGCAGTCACGTTCGGCTGGAACCGATACTGGGGGTGGCTGCCGGTAGCCTTAGCGGAGTGAGCGTGAATTTCCTTGCTGCACGGCTGCTGGTTTTTAATGGCCAGCGTCATGCGGAATAGAACATTCCTGCAAAGGCATATAATTCATATAAATTGTCGGACGCGTTAAGGCCGGGATTGGCGAATTATGTACATTGAAATCATTCAGGCAACGGCTGCAGCGATGCTTCTGATGGCGCATAGCTTTTTAGTGGGCTTGGCCGTTATCACAGGGTTTTCACGTGTCAGTGAATTGAGCCCGTTCCCCGTCAATCGTTACCTCGCCCTGTTTTTTTGTGCCACCATCGGTCTGGTCGTCAACATTATGGCCCTTTTCGCCATAGGCATCGCTGGCTTGCTTTCACCTGTCCCGATCACGATTGCCGCTGTGTTTCTGGCCGGAGTAGCCGGCTGGTCAGCTAATCACAGGTCAGCCAGTATCGCGCCTGTTCTTTCCGGCTGGAGGTGTTCTGACTGGCTCCTGCTGGCCGCACTGCTGGCTGCGGTCGTGATTGCCTCAGTACATGCACCGGGGCACTGGGACGACACCATGTATCACTTGCCGCTTGCTCGCTACTATCTTGAACAGCAAGCGATTGTGCTAAATGAGTATATTCGTTTCCCACTGTTTCCGCAGAATGGCAACCTACTGGTGACGCTTGGCCTTATGCTGGGTGATGACCTGGGTGCCCAGGTCTTTGCGACGCTTCCATTGTTTCTTATTTGTGTTGGATTGCTGGGTGCGTCGCTTTGGCAAACCGGCTCGATGGTCATTGGCCTGCTATCAATCTATTTCCTGTATCGGTTGGGGCCGGTGAGGTCGACCCTGGGGTACGCGTATATAGATAATACCCTGGCCTTATTTAGTTGGGGCTCGGTCCTTGCACTGGCTTTGTCCAGGTCCGCGAAGGAAATCGGTTGGATTCTGATCGCGGGCTTCCTGGCAGGGGCCGCAGCGGGCACCAAATACTTTGGGTTGGTGTATGCCGGCCTGGCGGGAATCTACCTACTTTTCGCCAAGAGAAATATCAAGGTCCTGTTGTTTTTTTCATTGACGGGAATGCTTGCGGGCGCAGGATGGTATATTCGTAGTATCGTTGTTTCAGGAGACCCCCTGCATCCTGCGGGGGGGAATGTCTTTGGGCACTACTTGTGGGATGCCCTTGACCTCAAGAGCCAGGCATCAGAGCAGGCGACACACGGTGTCGCGCCTGCCTCACTGGATATATTCGGCGCGTTGGGTGAAGTTAAAGCTACAGTGCTTTTGCTGGGTTTGCTGTGCCTGGTGATTCTGAAGGCGCCGCAAGGTCTTCGCCCAATGCGTTTTCTGTTCGCCTCCTACCTGGCCTTCTGGTTTTTTGTTACCCAGGTTGATCGCTATCTGTCGCCTGTCTATGGAGTCGGGGTGTTTCTGTCGGCGTATGCGATTTATTGGCTGGTATGGCGTGGACGTGTCAAGGACTTTTTCTCTGGAAGAAGCCCTTTGCCTGGGCAAGTGGCAACGGGCTTTCTCGGGATCGTTGTGCTTGGCAGTGTATTGTCCAAACCCTTGAAAGACCTGGGTTTGACAGCCAGGGAGTGGGATAAGCAGCTAAACTCCCAGCCAGGATACAATCTGCTTTCGCAATCAAATCTACTCACAGAGCAATTCGGGAATCGAATAGTCCAGGTGGGCTTCGAGAACTCTATTTACTACTTCGATGGAGTAGTTGTGGGTGACTGGTATGGTCCCGGTCGTTACCGGCAATTTTTTGTTGGGGAAAAGTATGGTCAGGCATTGCTGCCCCCAGAGAGAATGATTGATGTCATGCGGCATTTTGACACATCAATGATTGCGGTACCCCGTAAGGTATTTTCCCGGTCCGACAGGTCTGGGTATTTACAATACTTTGACATATCGATCGAGGACGGGTACGGCCTGGTCCTTACCCGTAAGCGTCAGTGAGGGACGCCCCGCTGGTCGCCGTTTGTGTTAAAAAATGTCAGGTCGCTGAGCGATTCGACGGCGGCGCAGGTTTTCAAGCAAAGCTGGCCGGGAGTTCAAGCTATATCCCCCTACTGATGCATGCCATGGGCCCGAACGTGGCTGGTGTGATAGGTTCGGCAGTGGCTGCCGGTGTGATGATTACCATGGTGCGGGCAATGACTGGCTGATTGGCCTTTTCCTGCCTCGAAGTGAAAGGGCGAACCAGGTGGTTCGCCCTTTTTGTTATCTGCCTGACTCAGTGAAAAGTTCTTGGCGGCCCGATTAATGGGGTCTTCACTGGCTTGGCGGCACCCGGTACGATCACAAATGAATTAGCCCCTGGATTGGTGCTGTAGAACAGTGGCCCGTCCTTGCGCCAGTTGTTGAGCAACCAGATATTGCCGGAGGGGTCGATAGCCCCTCCGGTAATTCGTTCCAGGGCGTCGCTGGTGTACCCGGTGTCGGGGGAGATCGCGTCCCCGAGGCCCAGCCCATGGGGGCAGCTGCCAATGCCACAGAGGCGGGTGATGCCGGTATCCGGCCACTCCTGGTCGTCGTCGGCGTCCTCTAGTGGCACGCGGCCGAAATTGAACACCCACAGGGTATCTTCGCCGTCCACTGCGCTGCCCCAGGGTATCGTCAGCCCGCCGCGCTGGTTGAATTGCTTTGGTTTGCCTCCGTCCGCGGGGTAAAAGATTACCGAGGGATTCTCTCCACCCTGCGAATCCAGCGGGTCGATACAGACGATATTGACGGTATCAGAGCTGGATACCCACATGTTTCCCCGGCTGTCACTGGAGATCCCCATCGGCCAGGAAACCGAGACCTGTGAGGAATCGACGGTCTCGACTGAACCGTCGAGGGACACGATATAGATTTCCTGTGCTTTGTTGCCGGTTACCCAGGCGCGGCCCTGTGGGTCGATGGCAATGGCGAAGGGTTTCAGCAGCGGGGATTGCGAGTCGGGTTCGGTACCTCCGCCGGGCAGTGCAATGTTGCGGGCCAGCCAGGGGTTCCCCTCCGGAATGACAGTGATGCTGTCACTGCCACAGTTCGCGACCCAGATATTGCCTTTGCGGTCTGATACTGTCGCCTGGGGCCAGAATATCTTCCCCTGCGTGAACCCCCTGAATGGTGATATCGGGACGCCATTCGGAAGGAATAGGGACACACTGTTATGGGTCGCTGGTATCTTGTTACCGGGGGCAGGTGGGATGGTGCCGTCGGCACAGGCCTCTGCCTCAAACCCAAAATTTCCTACCCAGATATTGCCCCTGGTGTCCAGGGTGATACCGTACCCGGCGCCACTCAAGCCGCCGCCGAAGTACGGGGAGCCGGGAAAGGTCTCACCCCAGGGAAAGAACTTGAGCAGGCGCTGGCCAGCACAGGCAAAATCCGTGGGGGCGGCCGGGACATAGTTGTCATTGATCCAGGCAAAGCCGCGGTGGTCGAGGGCGATATTACCCGGGCCGTTAATCAGGTTGTCATTATCCTGCTCGCTGTACTGGCCCCCGGTAAACTTCAGGAACAGCAGCCAGTTTGTCGGGCGTTCAAGGCGCAGCGGTCGGTAGATCGGTGAAGCGAGGGACAGCAGGAAGATCGGGTCATCTGCGTCCTTCGGGTAATTGGGATAAGACGGGTACCTTGTTAGGTTTGCGAGCGCCTGCAACACGGTCTTCGGGCGCTCGCCACCTGCTGGCGTGGTAGCGGCAAAGAGCAGCTGGCAGTAACCCGCATCTGCGATACAGGCGGCCACCACGTTGGCCAGGGAGTTGAAGGTCCTCAGGGTTGAGGTGTCTGTGCCATTGGGGGAGTTCGCCAGCACCGAAGCCAGGGCACCGGTGCGGGGGTTGGCCATATTCGCGGCCATGCGCACGGCATTGAGCATACCGTAGCGGTTTCCCGAGATACTCTTTTCGCCAATGAACTGGGCAAAGGCGGTGCCGGTGGCGACAGTGGTGCGTTCGTTGATTTCTATCTGCCGCGGGAGCCGGCGACCAGACCCGATTGCGCTGGCCAGCATCGCTGTGTGTTTTTTTGCGATGACATAGTAAATGGGATCAAGCCTGTGTGAGAGGATCAGTGGCAAGCGAAGGTGCAAGTCGAATTTCCCATCCAGCCGGGAAGTAGTGGTATCGAGCACCAGGTCGTAACCGACCCCGGGGTACGTAACATGGAGGCTAACCCGGTAACCTGCGAGCGGGTTGCCATTGCCGCTCAGGCGTCCGGCAATACGCTGTTCCCGGCCCAGGATTGGCCCGAGTCCCTGGGGGAAATTTTGCTGTGGATCTGCCGCAGGCTGTTTTTCACTGGCAACAACCTGTAGCGCTGCCGTAAGCAGGCCCAGTAACAGGAGCAGGGAAAAAAGCTGGGGCAGGATCTGGCTGCAGGAACTGCTCGACGGGAAACTGCGGACATCATCCATGAGTCGTACTTCCTAATGCTTTCCTCTCCAGTCACTGCCCGGTACCAGAGCTGCAATTTAACTCCCACCGGGCACCTGAAATCAGTATGGCACAGGCCTGCCACCGGGAGACGATTCCCGGCGGAAGGCACTGTATCGTCAGGTCATCAAGAAGGGCATGGAGTACATGCGTTTGCCAGTCGCTGCGGTAATCGCGTTACCGACTGAGGGCGCCAGGGGAGGCAGGCCCGGTTCGCCGAGTCCGGTGGGGGTGCCGGTGGAAGGGACAATATGGACTTCGACCTCCGGCATATCCGCGATGTGGGTGGGAATAAAGTTGTGGAAATTACTCTGCACGACCCGGCCTTTATCCAAAGTTATTTGATTACGCAGTAGGGTGGAGAGGGCGAAGCCGACGGCGCCCTCCACCTGCGCAGCGACAATATCCGGATTGATGGCAGTACCGCAGTTAACCGCCGCCGTGATTTTCCGGACCTGGAAGTCGCCCTCACCGGCGTCCACCTCCGCGACCAGGGCAACCGGGGTGCCGAACGATTTGTGGAATGCCAGGCCGCGCTTATCACCGGCACCCCGCCAGCTTGTCTTCTCGGCGACCAGTTGCAGCACGGACTTGTCGCGCTCATCCTCGAGTAACTGCAGGCGAAATTCCAGCGGATCCTTGCCGGCGAGCTTCGCCAGCTCATCCAGGGTGGTTTCCATAACATGGGCAGTATGGGTATTACCCACCGAGCGCCACCAGTTGACGCTGACCGGTGATTTCGCGTTGTATGACAGGACGGAAAAATTGTCGATCTGGTAGGGCGTATCGGCCACGCCCTCGACACTGCTGTGGTCCACGCCATCCTTGACCATGAAGGACGTGAACGGAGTCTCGGTGCTGGCAAAGATCGACTGGGTGACAATCTTGTGTTGCCAACCGGCGATATT
This sequence comes from Microbulbifer sp. YPW16, assembly GCF_021290385.1. Lineage (GTDB taxonomy): Bacteria > Pseudomonadota > Gammaproteobacteria > Pseudomonadales > Cellvibrionaceae > Microbulbifer > Microbulbifer zhoushanensis. The sequence continues at coordinate 824,790 of NZ_CP089928.1, read as the reverse complement.
ACCATCTTTATCGATCCCGGCCTCCACCCGGTGGAGTACCATCGGCCGATAGTAGCCGCCCTGGATATCGTCCTCGCGGGTCCAGACAAGCTGAATCGGCGTCTTTTCCTTTATCGCCTTACTGATCGAAGCCAACTCTGCGACCCAGTCACCGACTGCGGTGCCGCGGCGACCGAAACTGCCACCGCCCAGGGTGGTGTGTATTGTTACTGCTCCCGGCTCGATCCCCAGGGTTTTGGCCAGCACGTTGGTATCGATCGTCTGCAGCTGGCTGCCGCCCCAGAGCTTGGCCTTGTTGCCATCGAATTCCAGCACCCCATTCAGTGGCTCCATTGGCGCGTGCGCAAGGTAGGGAAAAAAATACTCCGACTTTACTTTCTTCTCCGCGCTGGCAAGTGTGCCGGTGGCATTGCCCCGGTTGGCCGCCACCAGCCCCTTGCCATCGGCGAGCTTGCCGTATTCCGCCTGGATTTCGTCGGTGGAACGGGTCTCGGCATTTGCCGAGTCCCACTCGACCTTCAGGGCATCGCGACCACGCAAAGCGCTCCAGGTGTCCTCAGCCACCACTGCAACACCGCCCGGGACTTTTACCACCTCGCGGACGCCGGGGACTTTCTTGCTGGCACTGGCATCGAAGTTCTTCAGGGTGGCGCCGAATAGTGGCGGGCGCGCGATAACCGCCCGGCGCATACCCGGGCGGCGTACATCCAGTCCGAACTGGCCGCTGCCATCGGTCTTGCCGCGGGAGTCGATGCGTGGCAGTTGCTTGCCGATCAACTTCCAGTCCCCCGGCGCCTTGAGTGCCGGTTTTTCGGGGACCGGTTGTTGCATTGCCTCCTGGCCCAGCTCGGCAAAGGTGGCACTTTTGCCAGATTTGTGGGTGATGGTGCTGTTCTCGGCTTTAAGCTCCGCCTCCGGCACCCGCCACTTTTCAGCAGCGGCGGCCAATAGCATGGCCCGAGCTGCAGCGCCGGCCATGCGCATCTGCTCCCAGGAGTTGTGCATGGAGCTGGAACCGCCGGTGCCCATCATCGGGCCGAAATCCAGATTGTTGTAGACACTGGTGTCGTTTGGTGCGAAAGCAAAGCGCATTTTCGACCAGTCGGCTTCCATCTCTTCTGCCAGCAGCGTGGCCAGGCCGGTGGTGACGCCCTGGCCCATTTCCAGGTGCTTGCTGATCACGGTGACCCAGTTGTCACTATCGATTTTTACAAACAGGTTGGGCTTATGGATCGGGGGCGCATTGTTGGTGGGCTGCTGTGCCAGTGCGCGGCGTGAAAAGGGCACATGGCAGGCGAGCAGGAATACTGTGGCCGCAGCCGAACCCCGCAGGAAGCGGCGGCGCGACGGGGAACTGAGTCCGGCTTCTGCGTCGGTATCGTTCATGCCTCACCCCCGGCTTTTTTGGCTCCCTGGTGGATGGCTGCGCGGATGCGCTGATAGGTTCCGCAGCGGCAGATATTGCCGACCATACTGCTGTCGATATCCGCGTCCGTGGGTGAGGGGTTCTTGGTCAGCAGGGTTATGGCGGACATAATTTGCCCGGACTGGCAGTAGCCGCACTGGACCACGTCCAGGTCGCGCCAGGCACCCACCACGGCCTCGGCCACCGGACCGGACACGCCCTCGATGGTGGTGACTTTCTTGCCGTCGACATCACCCACCGTGATCGAGCAGGAACGCGCCGCCTCTCCGTCGATGTGCACAGTGCAGGCGCCGCACAGGGCCCGCCCGCAACCGAACTTGGTACCTGTCAGGTCGAGGTGATCCCGTAGCGCCCACAACAGCGGCATCTGCGGATCCACATCCAGTTCCCGCTGCTCTCCGTTGATCTCCACACTGATCATGCTGAGTCCTCACTTTGCTCTTGCTGTGGGCAGGGTGTGCCGGCCGCCACCCAGGCCCTGAACACCTCCATGAACTTGTCGTGCTGGATTGGAACCGGCTCGCGGTCGGCACCGGGCTGCCAGCCCCACAGCACCAGCGGGTCCTCTCCCATATGCTTGGCCAGGTCGTCCGGGGTCCGCCCACCATTGCGCTTGGGATCAAGCAGCTGCTGGCAGAGCTCGGCCGTCGAGAGGCCCGACCAGTTCATCGACTCCGGCGCCAGGGACCAGTGGGGGGCGCCGGGAACTCCCGAGGCCTGGTTGTTGCCAGACTTGTGACAGTTACTGCACCGCATGGCCGCAACGCCCATATTGTCCGGCCCGCGTTCTACCCGCGGGATATGCGGGCGACCGTCGCCCTGCAAAGGCATTTCGACCTGGTGGCAATTGAGGCAGCGTGGATGCGTCAGTACGCTGGCGATCTGTTGCCAGTGATCACCGTCCTGGCTTGCCCGGGCAGGGGGGGCGTTGTCCGGCCTTTCGGCCTTGCGCTCTCCACAGCCTGCAACGAGTAGCAGGGCTGCTAGGGCGAGGGTGGCAGCGGGGCCGACCCGTTGGGAGGGGGGCAGGGGCGAAGGCCACCCGTATTCATGTCGCAAGTCCATGTTGCGAATCCCGGTTGTTGTAGGGTTGGGAAACAGTAACCAAGCGGTGGCGACCGTGACAGGTTCGCGGGCGAACTCAGGTGGCAACTAACGCCGTTTGAGCCCGGGGGTGGATACCCGTGCCGAACGGGCAATGACCGGGGAGTCCGGCTGCAGCGGGATATGGGGGGCGCGTGATATGATGGGCGCCTGTTTTTACATTACTGGGTGCCAAGGGGCGCCGAGAGGAGCATATATGTCCTGGCTTGGGGCCGGCATCGGGGCCGGTATCGGGTTAATGTTTGGCGGTCCCATTGGCGCCGCACTGGGCGCCTGGGTCGGCAGTTCGTTCGGGTCCGGGCTCAAGCGGGTTGGCCACAATGCGGCACTCGGGCGCGACGGGGCCCAGGCGGTGTTTATCGTTACCGTATTCTCCATGCTGGCCAAGATGGCCAAGGCCGATGGGCAGGTGAGCCGGGCCGAGATCAACCTGATCGAGGAGTTCATTGCCAATAACCTGCGCCTGGGCGCCGAGGATCGCAAACAGGCGATCCAGATTTTCCAGAACGCCAAGTCCGATGGCTACAGCATTTACGACTATGCCGAGCAATACCAGCAACTGGTCCGCAACCAGGCCATGCGCGAAATGGTTTATCGCCTGCTCTTTGCCGTTGCCCATGCAGACGGGGAACTGCATGCAGCAGAAGAGGATATCCTGCGGCGCATACCGGAGTACCTGGGCCTGCACGCTTCCATCTTTGCCGCCATGGAGGGCGAGTTCGGTCGCCGCGGCCCCGCAGCCACCGGTACCCTGGAGCAGCACTATGCGGTGCTGGGCTGCTCGCCAGATACCAGTGACCGCGACCTTAAGCTGGCCTACCGGCGCAAGGCGGCGGAATTCCACCCGGACAAGATTGCCTCCAAGGGGCTGCCGGAGGAGTTCATGCGCTACGCCGAGGACCAGATGAAGAGCGTCACCGTGGCTTACGACACCATCATGGAAGCGCGCAAGAGCCGCGCGGTTTCCTGAGTACAGCATTGAGGAGGTAACGCATGAGCCTGGCCAGGCAAATTGAGACCAAATTGTTGTCCGCTTTTGATCCCGAGCATATAGAGGTGGAGTGTGAGAGCCACCTGCACAATGTGCCAGCAGGCTCCGAAATGCATTTTCGCGTGGTGCTGGTGAGCGAGGCTTTTGCGGGCCTGCGCAAGGTGCAGCGGCACCAGCGAGTATACGGTGTACTGGCCGACGAGATGGCGGGGCCGGTGCACGCCCTGGCCCTGCATATCTTCAGCCCCGAAGAATGGCAGGGACGGGCACCGGATAGCCCCCAGTGCCTGGGCGGCGGGAAGCACTGATCGATTGCCCGCAGCGGTTTGCCACCATTATTTACTGTCCCTCCTGGCGCGCCACCTCATGGCGCGCTTTTGTTTCCGGATGACGTTGATGCTGAAGTCATTCCGGGACTTGCCCCGCCAAATTTGACGCGAAACTCATTAAGTTGCCGCAATTTTATTTTTCTATTCTGGCGCACGAATTTTCTTAAAAGTATTTATCGCGCCAAAAGAAATATTCTGCTGACAGAATTACGCAAAAGTTCCACTTTTGCGGTGAGAAGTTGGATGTTTTTTCTACAGGGGTGTCTTTGCCTGTCTAGACTGAAAAGTGATTGGGTTAATTGCTGTTCAATTTGCCGAATATCAATGGAGTAAGACCTATGAAAATGACGCGCATTCTGACACCTCTGGCTATTGCTGTATCTGCCATCGTTGGAGCGCAGCAGGCCGTGGCCGGCCCGTCCGGCTATGCACCGCCCGCCGGACCGGCACCGATTTATCATGCCGGTACCGCAGTGGTTCGCCTGGGTGCCGGTTATGTCGATCCGGATTCCACTTCCAGCAACCTGAGGAACCCGGACATTTTCCCGGAGTATTCAGGCCTGAAATACGACCTGGATGACAACACCACCTGGCAGTGGAGTGCCATGTTCATGCCGATTGACCACTTCTCAGTGGAATACGGCTACGTCGGCGAGTCCGATCATGACCTGGAAATCCGCCGGCTGGGACTGCTGGAGCGTGAGGACCTGCAGGGCAACCGTCGTAACCTGGGCAGCCTGGAGCGGACTTCCAGCACCCTGATGGTTAACTGGTTCCCCGTATGCCAGGAGTCCTGGGTTCAGCCCTACATCGGCTTCGGTGCTGTCTACACGGATTTTGACAGTGTTACCGTACGCGAGCCGGTCAATGAACTGCTGGTGCAAGTCGGTGACGCAATCGGCCCGGGCCGGGTCAGCGTGGATGATACCTGGGGCTGGGCAGGCCAGATCGGCATCGACATCATGTTCGGTCGCGAGAGCAACTGGCTGGCCAATGCCGCAGTGCAGTACCACGATGTGGAAACCACTTCGAGCCTGCGTTACGCAGTCCGCGGCCTGGACAACTCTGGCGATGAGCGGACTTTCTATAACACCGTGAGAACGGACCTGGATGTGGATCCCTGGGTATTCAACCTGGGTATCGGCTACAAGTTCTGAGTAGCCTCCCAATCCGGAAAAAGGCGCTTCGGCGCCTTTTTTCGTTGTGCGGCCAAAAACCGCAGGTACAGCCTGGTGACTCACCCGTTACTGGGAAAACTGAATTGTGCGCCCTCACGCAGTCCCGAAGCGGGCCAGCGCTGGGTGACTGTCTTGCGCCGGGTGTAAAAGCGCACCGAGTCGGGACCGTAGGTACCCAGGTCCCCGAAAAGTGACCGCTTCCAGCCGCCGAAGCTGTGATAGGCAGCAGGGACAGGCAGCGGCACATTGATGCCCACCATGCCGATACGAATATGATCGGAGAAATACCTGGCCGCCTCGCCGTCCCGGGTGAACAGGCAGGTGCCATTGCCATATTCGTGTGCATCGATGATATCCATGGCCTCTTGTAGCGTTGCCACCCGCATCACGCAAAGTACCGGGCCAAAGATCTCCTCCCGGTGTATCACCATGTCCTCGCGTACCCGGTCGAACAGGCAGGCGCCCAGGTAGTTACCTCCCTCCAGACCGTTCACTTTGCGGTCGCGGCCATCCACTACCAGTTCCGCTCCCTCCCCGATGCCGCGATCGATATAGCCCAGTACCCGCTCCAGGTGGGCTCGGGTTACCAGTGGGCCCATATCATTGTCGTTATCCCTGCCATCGCCGAGCCGCAGGCCGGCAATCTGGTCGCGCAGCTTGCTTACCAGGGCATCGGCGGTGGCATCGCCCACCGCCACCACCACGGAAATCGCCATGCAGCGTTCGCCGCTGGAACCGTAAGCAGCCCCCATGAGCGCACTGGCGGCATTGTCGAGATCCGCGTCGGGCATGACGACGGCGTGGTTCTTGGCACCGCCGAGTGCCTGTACACGCTTGTGGTGGGCGGTGCCAGTGGTGTAGACATACTCGGCCACCGGCGTTGACCCGACAAAGCTTACCGCGTCCACTCGCGGGTCAGCCAGGAGTGTGTCCACGGCTTCACGGTCGCCGTTGACGACATTCAGGACACCGGCCGGGACGCCGGCCTGGTGGCCGAGTTCAGCGATCAGGAGTGCGGCGCTGGGATCGCGCTCCGAGGGTTTCAGTACAAAGGTATTGCCACAGGCAATTGCCATGGGCCACATCCACAGGGGCAGCATCGCGGGAAAGTTGAATGGTGTAATCCCCGCACACACACCCAGGGGCTGGAATTCACTCCATGAATCGATGGCCGGTCCGACATTCCTGCTGTGTTCGCCTTTCAGCAGCCCGGGGGCGCCGCACGCGTACTCCACAACTTCGATGCCGCGCTGCAGCTCGCCCATGGCATCGTTCAGTACCTTGCCGTGTTCACGGGTAATCAAGGCGCAGATCTCGTCGGCATTTTGCTCCAGCAGGTCCTTGAGGCGAAACAGGATCCGGGCCCGCTTGATCGGCGGGGTATCGCGCCACTGCGGAAATGCGGCCTGTGCTGCGCTGATGGCCTGTTCGACAGTTTGCCGGTCTGCCAGGGTGACGGTTGCCGTTATCTCGCCGGTGGATGGGTCGACAAGTTCCTGCTCTCGCCCGGTGCCGCGGGTGCGATTGCCATTGATCAGCTGGGTGATGTTATCCATGGTGCTGCTCCCTCCAAAATATCCGTGTTCGAATACTGCTTGCAGGGGCGGCCGGCTAGCGCGACTGGAGCCCGGGGTAATGCGGGCGATAAAGGGGGACCAGAGTCGTGTTATATCGGTCGCCGAAGCAATTTATGCTTGTGCTGCAGCGAGTTTAGGAGTGCCGCTGCGGATCGGCAACGGCACGGGTTTGCGGTGCCCATGGCCCGGTGGCGGGAACCTGTGGTTATTGCGCGGGCTGGGGGGCAAACCCCTGCAGCACCTCGAGGAAGTCGGCGCCAAAGCGGGCCAGCTTGCTGTCGCCGACGCCGGAGATTGCCAGCAACTCGACCTCGCTCTGAGGTTTCGCTGCGACCATTTCGCGCAGAGTGGCGTCGTGGAATACCACGTAAGGAGGAACGCCCCGCTCGTCGGCGAGGCGTTTGCGGCAGGCACGCAGGGCCTCCCAGAGCGGTTGGTCGGCGGTGTCGATTTCCGTTGCAGAAGTTGTACGGCGTTCGCCGGGCCCCTGGCGGGCGGCGGCTGGCAGTTTGCGTAGCTGGATTTCTTCCTCACCTCGCAGGAGCGGGCGACAGGCCTGGGTCAGCTTGAGGGCGCCAAAAGCCTCGCCGTCCACCTCCAGGTAGCCGCGTACAACCAACTGGCGGACAACACCGCGCCACTCGGCAGTGCTGAGTTCCGTGCCAATGCCCCAGGTGGAGAGCTGGTGGTGATCAAAGCGGTGAATTTTTTCGCTGTTGCTGCCGCGCAGCACATCAATCACATGGGCGGCACCGAAGCGCTGGCCGGTGCGGTATACACAGGAGAGCAGCTTGGCGGCAGCCTGTGTACCGTCCCAGGTCTCTGGCGGCTCGAGGCAGGTGTCGCAGTTGCCGCAGGGCCGGGGCAGCTCCTCGGCAAAATAGCGCAGCAGGGCCTGCCGGCGACAGCTGGTGATCTCACACAGCCCCAGCATGGCATTGAGGCGCCCCCGCTCGCCGCGCTTGTGCTCCTCGCTGCCCTCGGAGCCCGCCATCATCTGCCCGAGCTTTACCACATCCTCGAGCCCGTAGAGCAGCAGCGCTGTTGCCGGTTCACCGTCGCGTCCGGCGCGGCCGGTTTCCTGGTAGTAGGCCTCGACACTCTTGGGCAGGTCGAGGTGGGCGACGAAGCGCACGTCCGGTTTATCGATGCCCATGCCGAAAGCGATGGTGGCTACCACGATCACACCTTCCTCGCGCAGGAACTGCCGCTGGTGCGTGGCGCGGGTGTCCGCGGGCAGCCCGGCGTGGTAGGGCACGGCGGTGAAGCCCTGCTGGCACAGCCAGTCCGCGGTGTTTTCCACCTTGCTGCGCGACAGGCAATAGACGATACCGGCATTGCCCTGCTGCTCGTCGCGCAGGAACTGCAGCAGTTGCCGCCGCGGGTTGTTTTTCTGCGCAATCCGGTACTGGATATTGGGGCGGTCAAAGCTGCTGACGAAGTGCCGGGCGGACTCCAGGTCCAGGCGACGGGCAATTTCCCCGCGAGTGCGCTGGTCCGCTGTGGCGGTAAGCGCGATACGCGGCACGTTCGGGAACTGCCGGTGCAGGCAGTCGAGTTGCAGGTAGTCGGCACGGAAATCATGTCCCCACTGGGAGACGCAGTGGGCCTCGTCAATGGCAAACAGGGATAGCTGGACCCGCTCAAGCAGCCCCAGCGTGCGTGGCTGCAACAGTCGTTCCGGAGCCAGGTAGAGCATGTCCAGTTCGCCGTGCAGCAGCTGGGTCTCGATATCCTGGGCCTGGTCAAAGGGCAGGGAGGAGTTCAGGAATGCGGCACGAACCCCGGCCGCCTGCAGGGTTTCCACCTGGTCCTGCATCAGGGCGATCAGGGGCGAAATCACCACTCCGCAACCCGGGCGCGCCAGTGCCGGGATCTGGTAGCAAAGCGACTTGCCACCGCCGGTGGGCATCAGCACCAGCGCGTCCCCGCCCTCCATCAGGGTGGAAATGACTGCCTCCTGGGGGCCGCGGAAATCGGCAAAACCAAAGGTATGTTCGAGGACGTATCGGGGGGATGGGGGTGCCTGGGTACTCATGGGCGGCAGTATAACGCGCGGCGGCACTGCCGTCGCCGGCGCTTGAAACTAATGAATGACAGTTGTGTCGGCATGAGTGTTCAGTGAGCGGGTGAAATAGTTCACAATAATGTCGTGAATTGAGTCTCCCGAGGCCTTTGGACGGTCTATAATTGACCGCCGCAGACATAGACAAGGATAAGCCTATGCGCGCTGTAATCACGATTTCCCTGCTGGTGGGGGTACTCGCAGGATGCGTTGCCACCTCCCCCCGCAACCTGGTCCAGTCGGGCCTTGCTGATACTCACCTGGGCTGGCAGCCGGCACCGGAAAACCAGCTGGCTTTTTCCCTTGCCACCGCTTCGGGTATTGCCCGGATCGAGCTTCGGCCCCTGCCGGGTGAACTCGAGGTCCTGACCCTGGACATGCCGGGCATGGAAAAGGTGGAGGGAGTCCAGTGGCTGGGCAGCGATGGCGGTCACGCCATGCTCTTCAGCGGTGTCCCGGAGGCGACGGGTGTTACCCTGGAACGCAAGCCCCGGGGATTCCGGCTGGTAATCGCCGGGGAGGCCCTGGAGCTGATTCGCGGCGGCGGTGTGCTGACCGTGATCGATTACTACCGGGGCTGACTGCCGGTGTTGGGTCCCCCGGTCGCTTTCCGGTCTTCCCCAGCGGAGCCTGTGCTGGCACCAGTGGCAAACCCCAGGCCCTGCGGCCGTATCAGGTAGAGTCGCGGCCAGTACTTGCCGGTCACCCACAGCGCATTGCGCTGGCGATCCCAGGCAATCCCGTTGGCGACGGTGCCCGGCTGACGCACGTCGGGTTGCAGGGCCGTCAGGTCCACCTGTCCCCGCACCTCGCCGGTTTCCGGATCGATGGCGATAATCCGGCTGTCCTGCCAGATATTGGCCCACACGAGTCCGTGGGCATACTCCAGTTCATTCAGGTGCGACCAGTCGCCATCCCCGCCGTGTACCTGGAGGCGGCGCTTGATGGCGAACGTGTCCGGGTCGCGGAATGTCAGCTCGTCACTGCCGTTGCTCATGATCAACAGCTCGCCATCGGTGGTCAGGCCCCAGCCTTCACCGGCGTAATGGCGGGTGCCCAGCCGCGACAGGTCGTCGCTGCGGTAAACCTGTAATTCCCCCGCGCGCCAGGTCAGCAGGTAGAGCTTGCCGCCCAGCACTGCCAGTCCCTCGGCAAAGCGGTTGGCCGACAGCCACTGGCGCCGTACCGGCGACTTGCCCGGATCGGTATACTGGGCCAGCCATGACTGCCCGTAGCGGCCACTGCTCTCCCACCAGCGCTCACCATCGTAGTAGAGCCCCTGGGTAAAGTGGTCGGTACCGCGATCGCGCTGCTCCAGCAGTACATAGTCGCGCTGCGGTACTGGCGATTCGGCCATCACGCCGCCAGCGAGCAGGGCGGCCATAAGTGTAATCAATCTTCGCATCAGAACTGGCATATGACCCGAATAAAAGCGTTTATCACCCTGACTCTCCTCGGTGGCCTGGCGGTGGTACTTCCCATCGTGATTTTTGCGCTCCTGTTCCAGTGGCTGTTTGGCCAGGTCAGTGACCTGGTGGCGCCAGCGGTACAGTGGCTGGAAGCGCATACCCGGTTAAAGGATACCCTCGCCAGGCTGGTGGTAATAGCCGTGATACTGGGTGCCTGTTTCCTGATCGGGCTGGCGGTCAAGACCAGCGTGGGTCGCTGGCTGCACCGCCACCTCGACCTGTGGCTGGGACGGCTGGCGCCCGGCTATAACACCATCAAGGACCTGGTGCTGCAGTTTATCGGCGGCGGTGGCGGGGAGGGGGTATTGTCGGGGCAGGTGGCGCGGGTGCGGATCCACGGGATCGATAATCCGCTCTCGGTCACCGCGATCGTCACCTCCCGGCACGACAACGGCGATTACACCGTCTATGTCCCCACCGCACCGGTGCCCACCTCCGGGTTTGTATTCCATGTGCCGCCGGCATGCGTGGAGTTCCTGCCGCACGTGAGCGTCGAGGCCGCAATGAAATCGATTGTTGCCTGTGGTTCCGGCAGCGGTGTGTTGTTGGCGGAGGCCAGTACTTCCGGAAACGAGGCCGCTGCCGGTACCGCTGTGCGGGAGTGATCTTCGGGGTCAGCCGTCGCGGTTCCTGCCCAGGGCGCGAATCGCAAACCGCGCCGGATGCAGGGCCCTGGCCAGCCCTGCGGTCACCGGCAGGGGGTGTCCCAGCAGCCAGGCCGATACCGTCTCCGCTGCCAGTGGCGCATAGGTAAAGCCACGGGAGCCCAGTCCCCCCAGTACAAACAGGCCCGGGTAATAGGGCGTGGTGTGGGGAATCAGCTGCTTGCGGTTTTTACGCAGGGCAGCATAGCTCTCCCCCAGTGCATCCCAGCGCGGCACCGGGCCCGCCATCGGCAGGTAATCCGGCGTGGCGGCACGTACCGCGGCGCGTCCCTCCAGGTGCTGTGGCGCAAATTCCCGGGCCACCCGCGGCAGCATGCCCGCCAGGGTCTCCAGGTTTTCCCGGTGTTCGCTTTGCCGGGTCTCCGTTGCGGTCTCGCGGAGTTTGAAGGTGGCGCCGAAGCTGTGCCAGCCCCCGGCGGCCGGCGCAACATAACCCTCTCCGCAAAGCACCCGCTGCAACCTGCGCGAAGATTCGCCCTCGGCGGCCCGGGAAACCTGGCCGCGAATCGGATTCAGGGGCAGGGGAGCGGTCTGTGCAAAGCCCGCCAGGCCGGTTGCGCTGCAGACTACGACGGCACCGGCATGGTGGTCGTCCTTCCCGGCACGCAGGGTCCAGCCACCGCGGTCGTCTCCTTCCAGAGTGTCGATCCGGGTATTGCATTGCAGCTGGATATTTTCGTGAGCGAGCAGGGTCTCGCAGACCCGGCGCGGCTCCAGCCAGCCGCCCCCGGGGAAATACAGCCCGCCGAAGTCCAGCGGCAGTCCCGCCAGTTCACCGGCCTCGCGGTCGTCCACCGGCCGGGCCAGGCCCGTCGCATCGTGATGGCGCAGCCAGACTGCCACCTGCGCCTGCAGTGCGGCTTCTTTTTCTGTCTGCGCCAGTTGCAGCATACCGCAGGGGTGGAACACACCTGGGCAGTAACGCCGGTAGTAACGCAGTGCGAACATCAGCGCATGCAGGTTGAAGTCACCGTTGGGTCCCGGTTTGGGTGAAAGCTTGGCGTACAGGATGCCCTGGTCATTGCCGGACGCACCCGCCCCGGCGTGGTCGCCCTGCTCGAACACCAGCACCCGCCGACCCTGTTCCGCCAGGTTCCGGGCCACCGCGGCGCCGGAGATACCGCCACCGATCACTGCCACGGCAGCGGCCCTATCGCGGGGGGATTTCCCCACTGGTGGCAGATGCCACGGGGTTGCCGAAAACCCTGGTGCGGCCCCTGCAGCACTGGTGAGGCGGCCGCGCAGCATTTCGCGCTTGCGGCCGAAGCCGGGTACCTTCTCGATCCCGAAGCCGACATCCTTCAGGCCGCGCTTGACCAGCCCGGCGCAGGTAAAGGTGGCGAAGGTGGCCTCCGGATGGCTGAGGGCGCTGATCTCGCGAAACAGGGATTCGCTCCACATGGCGGGATTCTTGGACGGGGCAAAGCCGTCCAGGAACCAGGCGTCTACCTGCCGGTCCCGTGCCGGGTCCTCCAGTCGCAGGGTGCGAAAGGCTTCGCTGGCCTCGCCGATTACCAGGGTGAGGCTCACCCGGTCGAACAGCAGGCGGTGTACACCGGTAGCCAGCAGGGGCGGATAGGCCTCCACCAACTGGTCGGCATAGGTCGCCAGTTGTGGCCATAGCGCCAGGGCCCGGGACAGGTCGCGGGGATGGAGCGGGTATTTCTCCACGGAAATGAAATGCAGGTGCGCATCCGCCGGGGCTGTTTCTTCCCACAGTGCGCGGGCGGCGAGGAAATTGAGCCCGGTACCGAAGCCGGTCTCGCCGATGGTGAAGGTCGCGGATGGCGGCATTTCCCGCCAGCGTTCCCCGAGCCCGTTCTGCTGCAGGAATACATAGCGGCTCTCTTCCAGGCCCGAGGCACTGGAAAAGTAGACGTCGTCAAACGCGCGCGAGAGTGGCTGGCCGTCTTCGCGCCAGGCGATCTCCGCGTGCCCGCTGCCGCGCCGGTCCGTCACTGCTGCAGCCCGAACTCGCGCATGACCTGTTCGCACCAGCGGGCAATGCGGTCTTCCGACAGGTCGAATTCGTTTTCCTCGTCCAGGGCCAGGCCGACAAAGTGGGTCCCATCGGCTGTCAGTCCCTTGGACTCCTCGAATTCATAGCCTTCGGCGGGCCAGTAGCCCACTGCCCGCGCGCCCTGTGCCACCAGCTGGGCGTGCAGGTAGCCCAGGGCATCCTGAAACCATTGCGGGTAGCCCTCCTGGTCCCCCAGGCCGAACAGCGCGACGGTCTTGCCCTGCAGGTCCAGCCCGGCCAGGTCCTCCCAGGCTGCCTCCCAGTCTTCCTGGAGCTCGCCGTAATCCCAGGTGGGAATGCCGAAGATCAGGAAGTCGTACTGTTCGGCGAGGCGGATATCGTCTTCGGCCACATTGTGGAGGTCGATCCACTCGGCGCCGATGCGGTCACGGATTTTCTCCGCGGCCATTTCGGTGTAACAGGTGCTGGAGCCGTAAAACAGTCCGATAGGTGCAAGCATGTTCCGATTCAATTCTGTGTCATTGGGCGCCGGTAAAACCCAGCTGGCGCCAGGCCTCGTAAATTACGATGGCCGCGGCGTTCGACAGGTTGATACTGCGGTTTTGTGGGCGCATGGGGATTCGCAAAGTGTTTTCCGGGCCGGCGGCGGTGAGAAAATCCGCCGGCAGGCCCCGTGTCTCCGGGCCGAACACGATGGCATCGCCTTCGCGGTACTGGATTTCAGTGTGGGGGCGCTGGCCCCGGGTGGAGAGCGCCAGAACCCTGGGCGGCCGCTCAGTGTCCAGAAAAGCCTGCCAGTCGCGGTGTCTGACGACGCGGCTGTATTCGCCGTAGTCGAGGCCCGCGCGCCGCAGGCGTTTGTCGTCCATGGTAAAGCCCAGCGGCTCGATCAGGTGCAGCTCTGCGCCGGTATTGGCGCAAAGGCGGATGATGTTGCCGGTATTGGGGGCTATTTCTGGCTGGTACAGGACGATCTTGAACATTGCGTCTGCTTGTCGGCGGCGTCATTGCGACCGGCACGGGACTCCGGCCCCGGGAAGGGCCGGCCCCTTCGAGGCGCGGATTATTTCACAGTTACTGGGGGGAGGCGATCTCCTCGCAGTCGATTTCGACCCCGAGTTCGTCCGCTATGCTGTCCAGCTCGTCCTGCAGGCCGTCCAGGTCCATATCGCCCGCTACCTGGATCACGCACTCGGCGGTAAACAGTGGCTCACCGCTCCAGGGCGTGCTGTCATAGCCGGTATCGAGCTGTTCCATGTTGATATGCCGGGCCGCAAGGGCGCGGGAGATCTCCCGCACGATGCCCGGGCGATCGTTGCCCACCAGCTTGAGGGTCAGTGTCTGCCGGTCGCCGGCAGCCACCGCTGACGCTTCCTCGATCTGGAGCTTGTAGCCCTCGACGGACAGCGCTACCAGGGCATCCTTCAGTGGCTGGCAGGAGTCGCTGGGCACGCTGACCCGCAATATGCCGGCAAACTTGCCGGCGAAGTGCGCCATGCGGCTGTCCTCCCAGTTACCGCCCTTATCCGCGATAACCGCAGAGAGTTTCTCCACGACACCGGGCTTGTCGTCACTGATGAGGGATATCACGAGATGCTGTTGCATGGCAGGGTCCTTCAGGTTAATTCCGTAAGCTGGCGCCCGATCTGTCAGGCCATCGGCATGCCAGCGGCCATTAGTATGGGCCAGCCGGCCGGGTTACACTCAACCTATTGTAGCGACTGGCGGCGCGCCTGATAACTGCCCGTGCCTGGCAGGCGCCGCGCCGGTCCGTGACCGCAACCGGGATTGACCAGGAGGACCGGAAGATGAAAGTCCATGCGGACCTGTGTGTAATACCCATTGGCGTCGGCGTGTCTGTCGGTGAGTATATTGCGGAGTGCCAGCGGGTACTGGAAGAGGCGGGGCTTGAGCATCGCATGCATGCCTACGGCACCAATATCGAGGGAGACTGGGACCGGGTGATGGCGGCGGTAAAACTTTGCCATGAACGCATCCACAGGATGGGAGCGCCGCGTATCAGTACCAGTCTCAAGTTGGGAACCCGTACCGATCGTGCACAGTCTTTACAGGATAAACTCGACAGTGTGGAATCGAGGCTGGACAGCTCGGGCCACTAACTAGATTCTGCATCAATCCCGTGACCGTACTTGTGGCAACGGGGTTGCCTGGAGAATTCTTGGAAAACAACTCACAGGAGGGGGTTATATGAAGATAAAAGATTTGTCAGCCGGGTTGGCATGTGCTGCGCTGCTACTGGGCGCCGTTGGCTGCACTGAGAAAGAGAGTGTGGATGGCCAGGAGATGGAGAGCATGCAGGCCACCGATAATGGTGGCATGGAGAGCGCCACCGAAAATGGTTCGATGGAGCAGCCGGCGGACTCCGGCAGCGATGCGATGGGTGGCGGGAATCTCGACGCGGTGATCGCCGGCGACCAGCGCACACCCAAGAATGCCGAGCGCGACCAGTTCCGCCATCCGGCCGAGACCCTGAAATTCATGGGTATCGAGCCCACCATGACCGTGGTGGAAATCAGCCCGGGCGGCGGCTGGTACACCGAAATCCTGGCTCCATACCTGAAAGATTCCGGGACCCTTTACGCGGCACATTTCCCGGCGGACAGCGAGGTCGGCTACTTCAAGAAATCCCTCAAGGGTTTCGAGGAAAAGGTGAAGGGCAACAGCGACGCCTATGGTGCCATCAAGATGGCCGAATTCGACCCGGCCGATGGTTCGCTGGAAAATGTGCCCGAGGGCAGTGCCGATGCCGTGGTGACCTTCCGCAACGTGCATAACTGGATGGGCGGCGGCAAAGAGCAGCAAGCCTTCAATAACTTTTTCGCCGTGCTGAAGCCCGGCGGCGTACTGGGAGTGGTGGAGCATCGCGCGAAGCCAGGAACCAGCAAGGAAGATATGAAGAAAAGCGGCTATGTCACCCAGGACTACGTCGTGGAACTGGCGGAAGGGGCCGGCTTTGTGCTGGAAGAGGCGAGTGAAGTCAACGCCAACCCGAAAGACACTGCGGACCACCCGAAAGGTGTCTGGACCCTGCCACCGTCCCTGCGCCTCGGTGACGAGGACCGGGACAAGTACCTGGCGATCGGCGAAAGCGACCGCATGACCCTGCGCTTCCGCAAGCCGGCCGAGTAAACCCGGCCCCGCAGCCGGCACCGGGAATCCCCGGTGCCGGTATTGTTCTTCAAGTAGTTTTTACCAGCAGTATTTACCACTCCCCATGATTATTCCCCACCAGCAACTGGATCCCGGCACCCTGCAGAACCTGCTCGAGGAATACGCGACCCGCGACGGCACCGATTATGGTGAGCGTGAAGTGAGCCTCGAAGACAAGGTGGCGAGCCTGCGCCGGCAGCTGGTGTCGGGCGATGTGGTGATCTGGTTCGAGCCCGGCGATGAGTCGGTCAACCTGGTACTGGCACAGGACCTGCCGGCCGATGAGTGAATACCTGGTTGACTCCCCGACCGGCACACCAGTGGCCCGCTACCTGTTTGCCCACGGTGCCGGCGCGCCCATGGACAGTGATTTCATGGTGGCGATCAGTGCGGCGCTGGCGGGGCGGGGTATTGAAGTGCTGCGCTTCGAGTTCCCCTATATGGCCCAGCGGCGCCATGGGGGCACGCGCCGGCCGCCCAACCCGGTCGCGCAGTTGCAGGAGGATTTTCGCGAGGTGCTCTCGGAAGTGAGCGCACGCGACCCGCGGCTGCCGCTGTTTATCGGCGGCAAGTCAATGGGGGGGCGCGTCGCGAGCCTGCTTGCCGATGAATCATACGCGGCGGGTAACATTGCCGGGCTGGTGTGCTTCGGCTATCCGTTCCACCCCCGCGGCAAGCCGGAAAAGCTGCGCACCGGGCACCTGCTGGAGATGGCCTGCCCGGCACTGGTGGTGCAGGGGAGTCGCGATCCGCTGGGAAGCCGGCAGGAGGTGGAAGGGTATGGGCTGGCGCGGCAGATCCAGGTGGGCTGGCTTGAGGATGGTGACCATGATTTCCGGCCGCGCCGCGCCAGCGGTTTTACCCGGGAGGGACACTGGCAGGCGGCGGCGGATGCGGCTGCCGATTTCATCCTGGGTTGGGTTTCCCGGGATTGATACGGGGCTGCATTGCCCCGTGCGTTACCCCGGGCTCGGTGCCGTGTCTTACTCCGCGGCTTACCCCTCGATTTACTCGGCGCCCTCGAGAATGGTGATGCGCTCGGGCTCGGACAGCAGCGGGCCGAGCAGTGACATCTGCGCGCGGCGGTCCTCGCTGGTGTACCAGTGCTGCCAGTGAATCTCTGACTGCCACTTGGACAGGGTGAAACGCCGCAGCGGATCCTCCTTCGACTGGTAGGTGTGGCCTTCGATAAAGCCCACGGTGCG
Source organism: Microbulbifer sp. YPW16 (assembly GCF_021290385.1). GTDB lineage: Bacteria > Pseudomonadota > Gammaproteobacteria > Pseudomonadales > Cellvibrionaceae > Microbulbifer > Microbulbifer zhoushanensis. The sequence goes on along the minus strand of NZ_CP089928.1, from coordinate 807,629 downwards.
ATATGCGTGGGTCAGCAGTTTGCGCGCCGCCTCTTCATAAGTGCTGCGCATATCCTCGGCGATGTGTCGCTCGATCAATACGTAGATCATCTTCTCTCTCAGGTTGCCCGGTTAGCCGGCAGGGGCAGGGTAGTGTGGATTCTATCGCGGTCACGGACCAGTCGGCCGGGCATATTGGCCGCGGAAGCGGGCAAATTTGCAGGTGACGACCCGGCGGAAATTTCCGACAATAGCACCATGAATTCAGATCATACCCTCGATGCCCGCGGCCTGCTGTGCCCCGAGCCTGTCATGATGTTGCACTCCGCGGTACGCAAGGTCGCGCCCGGCGAGGTGCTGCAGGTTATCGCCACCGATCCCTCCACTCAGCGGGATATACCCAAGTTCTGCCAGTTCCTGGGGTATGAGCTGGTGGAGCACCGGGAAGAGAACGATGAGTTCTATTACTGGATAAGGAAGGCGGGGGACTGAGGCGGGCGGTCCGGGACCGCCCGCCTGCCGTGTTAAGGGTTGGTGACCAATGCCGCGATGGCCGCGAGGGCTTCGGGGTCCTCGGACTTGATCTTGTTGGCGATGTGGTGCTGGAAGAAGTAACGGAAATCCGTCGCTTCCTGTGCCGGGTACAGGCACAGGTCCCCGGGCAGTACCGGTGTGGTCACCACGCTGTCGTGGTCGATCAGCATGCCGTGGATCTCACCACTGGCGTGGAGGCGCCAGCTGACCACTTCGGTAAGGGTCAGGTTCTCGCGCGGCTCATCCATGAATACCGCGTGGGTGCCGATGGTATCGGGTATTTCCTGCATCACCTCGTCGGCCTTGTTGCTCTCGTACTCGAAATACTCCGCCGCAGTCTCCAGCTCGACGATCTTGTGAATGGGGGGCTCGTGGAATATCTCCTCGATTCCCGGGTCGTAATAGCCTTCAAAGCGTCCGTCCAGAGGGTCCTTGATCTCGGGGCACGGGACAATGGAGTTTAACCAGGGGACGAGACCTACAATCTCGCCATTCGCCTTGAGGCCCCAGCACAGGATTTTCAGGCTGTAGAGGTCAGAGCCGCTGGAGCTGTTGGAGTAGAGCATTTCCAAGCCATCGAGCTCCGGCGAAAGGCGGATAAAGCGCCTGCTCGCTGAAGTTTCGATCGGCTCGCCGGTGAAGAGGTCAACCACGTTGGAATCACTGTGGTCGGTCATGGAGCACCTCCTTGCAGGGCCGGTTGTGGTGCCGGAGGGCGTTTTTACTGCTTGTTCCCCCCATGAAGGACCCCGGGCCGGGCGGGCGCCATTACCGGAGTCCCTGCTACTAAAGGTATATGCTGGTATCACGAAATACAACCAGCGTGATGGTCCCCGGCCGGCGCCGCTGCCTTTCCGGAGGCGGCTGAATGCCCCGGGTGCCGCGTATCCCTGCAGCCGGAGGGCAATACGTGCCCTTGAACTGCGCTGCGCGGTTGCTATAGTCCGCGGCTTTCCAGTAAACCTGTATTGTGGAGCCGCCCGTGACCGCTGAGTCCCGAGCTAATGCCTATCCCCTGGCCGACCCGGTTGCGGCGCGCATTGTCGCTGTATTCGACCAATGCTTCGCGGCCCCGGACGGACTCAACACCCGTCTCTGCGGTGGCTGCGAAGAGCCTTTTTACCGCCCGGCGGGAAGCGGCCGCAGTCACCACCAGATCGAGTTCACCCGTGATTACCCGGCCAGCGCCCTGCATGAAGTGGCTCACTGGTGTGTCGCTGGCGCCGCGCGCCGCCTGCAGCCGGATTACGGCTACTGGTATGCCCCGGATGGCCGCACCCTGGCGCAGCAGCAACTGTTCGAGAAAGTGGAGGTGCGGCCCCAGGCGCTGGAGTGGATCTTCGCCCGCGCCTGCGGCCTGAAGTTCCGCATCAGTGCCGACAACCTGGAAAGCGGACTGGGTCCCAGTAGGGAGTTCCGGGAAAACATCTGGCGGCAGGCGCGCGACTACTGTTGCGGGGGCGTCAATGAACGCGCCGGTCGGTTCGCCCGTGCACTGGCAGTGGAATTCGGGCGACCGGACCCATTCGCCGTCGACCTCTACCAGCTGGAGCATCTTTTGTGAGCGAATTTCCCGGCGGCCGCGCCCAGGGCAGCACCCTGCTGGTGGATGCTTCGGTTTATATCTTCCGCTACTACTTCGCGCTGCCGCCCAACTGGGTCAGCAGCGCCGGCTACAGCACCGAGGCGGTATACGGTTTTACCAACTTTCTACTCGACCTGCTGGCGCTGCGGCCCGCGCGCATCGCCTGCGCCTTTGACGAGTCCCTGGGCAGCTGCTTCCGCAACGAAATCTACCCGGATTACAAGTGCAGCCGGGCCCTGCCGGACGAGGCACTCGCCTTCCAGCTGGTGGCGTGCCGGGAGATGGCAGAGGCGCTGGGGATTGCCAGTTTTGCCAGCGAACGCTACGAGGCGGACGACATCCTGGCCACTCTCACCTGGCTGAGTCGTGAGCACAGGCCGGTGATCATCAGCCGCGACAAGGACCTGGGCCAGCTGCTCGATCGCGGTGCAGTGTCCCTTTGGGATTTCGCCGCCGATCGCCATATGGATGCGGCCGCGCTGACCGCGCGTTTTGGTGTGGCACCCGGCCAGATTGCCGACTTCCTGGCCCTGGTGGGGGATCCGGGGGACGATATCCCCGGTGTGCCGGGGGTCGGGCCCAAGACCGCCGCACAGCTCCTGGCCCATTACGACAGTGTCGACGCGCTACTGGATAATCCTTCCGGGGTGGCGGACCTGCCCGTGCGCGGGGCGAAGGGGCTGGCGCTGAAGCTGGCGGAATACGCCGGGCAGATTGCCATGGCCCGGCGCCTGGCAGCCCTGGAAGAAGGGGTGCCACTGGCCAGCAGCGCCCGCGACTTGTGCTGGCGCGGCGCCGACACCGAATTGGCGCAGGCACTTGCGGACGAGTTCGGTATCGGCGGCCTCAAGGCTAAAATCGGGCGGATACTTGCCGCCAGTCCCGGCGAATTAACAGAAAACAGGGAGACCGTGTGAGCCAGAGACCGCTGAGTATCGTTGCCGACGAGAATATCCCGGCCGTCGAGGAGTGTTTCGGTGACCTGGGAACCATCACCCGGGTAGCCGGCCGCAACCTGCAGCCGGCCCAGCTGGTGGATGCGGATATCCTGCTGGTGCGTTCCGTGACCCGGGTGAACAGCGAACTGCTCACCGGCTCGCCGGTGCGCTTCGTGGGCAGCTGCACCATTGGCACCGATCACCTGGATACCGACTGGCTGGAACGCCAGGGGGTCGCCTGGAGCGCGGCGCCGGGCTGCAATGCCAACTCGGTGGTGGAGTATGTCTTCTGTGCACTGGCGGCGCTGGGCGCGGACTGGCGCCGGCGCGACTTCGGCATCGTTGGCTGCGGCAATGTGGGCGGGCTGTTACAGCGCCGCCTCCACACGCTCGGAATCGACTGTGCCGTCTACGATCCCTGGCTGCCCGACAATCCCGACGCCGCTTCACTGCACACCGTCCTGGAGCGGGATGTGGTCTGCCTGCACGCGCCGCTGGTGCGTGGCGGTTCGCATCCCAGCCATCACCTGCTGGGTGCAGCGGAGCTGCGGCTGTTGCGGGATGACGCGGTACTGGTGAGTGCCGGCCGCGGGGCGGTGGTGGACAATCGCGCGTTGCTCGAGCGCCTGCGCGCTGGCAATGGCCCCATGACGGTGCTGGACGTCTGGGAAAACGAGCCCGATATCGACCTGGAACTGCTCCGGCAAGTGGATATCGGCACACCGCATATCGCCGGTTACAGCCTGGACGGCAAGCTGGCGGGCACGCGCATGGTGCGCGCCGCCCTGGACCGTTTCCTGGGCATTGCCGGGGCCGGCACCGCGCCAGAGGATGATCACCGGGCCACGGCAGCCGGCCGGGTGCTGGAAACGCCTGCCGCCCGGGGGTTCGGGGCCATGGCGGAACTGTTGCTGCAGGTCTATGACCCCCGCGCCGATGACCGGCGCCTGCGGGCGGCGGCGGAGCGGGCGGCTGCAGGCGGAGAGCCAATGAGTCTCGGTTTTGACCGCCTGCGCCGGGAGTACCCGGAGCGGCTGGAATTCTCGCACTATCGCATCGATGACGCCGGACCCGGGGAAGGGGAACGGCACCAACTGGCAGTACTGGGATTGTTGTGAAACTGAAAAAACTGGGACTGGTAATCAATCCGTGGGCGGGGGTCGGCGGCCCAGCGGGGCTGAAGGGTAGCGACGGCGCCGAGACGGTGCAGCAGGCGCTGGAAGCCGGGGTGGAGCCCCAGGCGCAGAAGCGGGCGGCCACGGCCCTGGTTGGGCTGGCCGACTTTCGCGACCGGCTGGAGATTCTCTGTTTCGCCAACGATATGGGTGAAACCGTGGCCCGTGATGCGGGATTATCCGTGACGGTGGTGGGGGAAGCCGCAAGCGAGCCAACCACCCCCGCAGACAGTGAGCGCGCCGCACAGGTGATCCGCGACAGCGGCGCCGACCTGGTTGTATTTGTTGGTGGTGACGGCACGGCGCGCAATATGGTCAATGCCCTGGGGGATGACTTCCCGGTGCTGGGCATTCCTGCCGGGGTCAAGATGCACTCGGCCTGTTTTGCCATTTCCCCGCGCGCCGGCGCCGAGGTGTTACGCCGGCTGATGGCGGGGCAGCTGGTGGACCTGCGCGAGCGCGAAGTGCGCGATATCGATGAGAAATCCTTTCGCGAGGGCCGGGTGAGTACCCGCCATTACGGTGAACTGCTGGTGCCGGAAGAGGGGCATTTCCTGCAGGCGGTCAAGAACGCCGGCCGCGAGGTTGAAGAGCTGGCGGTGGCGGATATCGCCGCCGATGTGGTAGAGGACCTGGACCCGGAAACCCTCTACATCGTCGGGCCCGGCTCCACCACCCTGGCAATCCTCGATGAGGTGGGTTGTGACGGCACCTTGCTGGGGGTGGACCTGTTGCTCGATGGTGCGCTGGTGGCAGAGGACATTGGTGCGGCGGAAATCGAAGCGGCCATCGAGGGCCACCAGGGCCCGGTAAAAATTATCCTCACCGCCATCGGCGGCCAGGGGCACCTGATTGGGCGGGGCAACCAGCAGTTTTCCCCCGCAGTACTGCGTGCTGTGGGCAGGGACAACCTGATTGTGGTGGCCACCAAGACCAAGATAACCGAGCTGGGCGGGCGGCCACTGCTGGTGGACAGCGGCGATGCCGGGCTCGATGAGCAGTGGAGCGGGTTTATCCGGGTGATTACCGGTTACCGGGATGCAATTCTCTACCCGCTCAGCAATGGAGAATTTGAATGATCAGCGCCGATTGGGGACCCCTGCTGGAACAGGTGGTGGAAAAGCTCGAGCAGGACAGGGCCGCCGGCAATCGAGACAGTCGCCGGCTTTTCCACGGGCGCGGCCGTCGCTGGCCTGGGCTGGAGCAGGTGTGTGTGGACAGCTTCCACCCGGCAATGCTGGTGACCTTCTTTGAGCCCCATGAGAGCGAGGAGGCGCTCTGCCAGGCGTTATGGGCGCTGGCTGGGCCCCATGGCTACCGCGGTGTGGCCGCCCAGCGGCGCTACCAGCAGGGTGCGCCGGTAGAGTGGCCCTGTGGCCTGCCGGTGGCCGAGCCTGTGGCCCGGCGCGGCGAACTGGCTTTCCCACTCACCTTTGCACGCCAGAACGTAGGGTTTTTCCTCGATATCGAGCCCGGCCGGCAGTGGTTAGAGCAGCAGGTGCGGGAGCAGCTTGCGGCAGGCGCTGACCTGAAGATGCTCAACCTGTTCGCGTTTACCTGTGCTTTCTCGGTGGTGGCGCGGGCCTGCGGTGAACTGAAAGTGGTGAATGTGGACCTGAACGGCGGTGTCCTCAAGCGGGGCCGGCAGAACCATGCCTTCAATGACCTGCCGCAGAAAGGGATCCAGTTCCTGAAAATGGATGCGCTGCGGGAGTTCGATCGCTTTGACCGGCGCGGCCCATTCCAGCTGGCGGTGGTGGACCCGCCCACGCGCCAGAAGGGCCGCTTCGACGTCAATGAGCACTATGCAGAGCTGTTGCCCTTGCTGCCCGCATGCCTGGCAGACGAAGCCGATCTGTTGCTGGTGATGAATTCGCCCGGGCACAGCGAGCAGCTGTTCCGTGAGATGATCGAGCGTGCCGACGCACGCTACGAGATCGTGCGGCGTTTGCCACAGAATCCCGACTTCCCTGATCGCGATCCGGATGCGGCACTGAAAATGCTGCATGTGCGTTTTCGCCGCTGACCTTCCCTGTTGGCTTTCCCCTGAAGCCGGCCCCGCGTCAGAGCAGGGCCATCTCACGCATCAGGTGTTCCATCAACTCCTGTAGCTGGGGGGAGGAACCGCTGCGCACAACCTGGTCCAGGCGCTGTGCGTTGCTGATCCCGTCGCCGTCGCGGCGCACCAGCAGCAGGAAAGCGCTGTGGGTGAGACTCGCCTCCTCCACTGCCTCCTGGCGCACCAGCTGGGTGAAATGGATATAGCCACTCTGCTTCAGCCAGGTCATGGCACCCAGGCAGGCCAGGTGGCGCGGTGAGTGCAGGCCGAATTCGTCCGGGGTATCGGGCCCCGCAATATCCTCCACATACACCGTCGACGGTGCGGGAAACTGCAGGAACAGGGCCAGCAGGGTGCGGCCGGCATCGCGGTAAAAATCGTGTATGTGCAGGTCGTCCAGCATATCCAGGCTTCGGTTTATCCCGTGTAACGCTCGAGGAAGTTGCCCAGCCGGCCAATGGCGTCGGACAGGTCGTCGACGCGGGGCAGGAAGACAATGCGCAGGTGGTCGGGTGCGTCCCAGTGAAAGGCGCTGCCCTGTACCAGCAGGATTTTCTCCTGGCGCAGGAATTCCAGCACCAGTTGCTCGTCATCCTTGATGCGGTGGCGGTCCAGGTGTATCCGCGGGAAGAGGTAAATGGCTCCCTTCGGCTTTACGCAGCTGACCCCGGGGATGTCGTTCAGCATATTCCAGGCCAGGTCACGCTGCTGGCGCAGGCGGCCGCCGGGCAGTACCAGGTCGTTGATGCTCTGGTAGCCCCCCAGGGCGGTCTGCACGGCGAACATCGCCGGTACGTTGCCGCACAGCCGCATGGAGGAGAGAATATCCATGCCCTCGATAAAGCCCCCGGCCCGGTGGCGGGCACCGCTGACAATCATCCAGCCAGAGCGGAACCCGGCCAGGCGGTAGGACTTGGACAGGCCATTGAAGCTCAGGCACAGCACATCCTCGGCCAGGCTGGCCATGGGGGTGAACTCGGTGTCGTCGTACAGGATCTTGCTATAGATCTCGTCGGCGAAGATCACCAGGTCGTGCTGGCGCGCCAGTTCCACTATTTCTTCCAGCAATGCGCGCGGGTAGACGGCTCCGGTGGGGTTGTTGGGATTGATGACTACAATTCCCCGGGTACGCGGTGTTATCTTTGCCCTGATGTCGTCGATGTCGGGTAACCAGTCCGCCTGTTCGTCACAGCGATACAGGACCGGGTTGGCGCCGGTGAGATTGGTGGCTGCCATCCACAGGGGGTAGTTGGGCATAGGCAGCAGGAGTTCATCGCCATCATTGAGCAGAGCCTGGGTGGCCATGGAAATCAGTTCGGATACACCATTGCCCAGGTAGATATCATCGATATCGACATTCGGGATCCCCAGGGTCTGGCATTCCTGCATGATGGCCTTGCGGGCGGCAAACAGCCCCTTGGATTCCACATAGCCCTGGGCGAGGGACAGGTTGTGAATGACATCCTGGATAATTTCATCGGGCGCGTCGAAACCGAACGGGGCCGGGTTGCCGATATTCAGCTTGAGGATGCGATGGCCTTCCTCTTCCATCCGGTAGGCGTGCTCCATGACCGGGCCACGGATTTCGTAACAGACGCCGTGCAGCTTTTCCGATTTCAGAATGTCCTTCATGGTGAGTCAGGTAATCCTTGGCAAGGTGCTAAACGTAGGATGTTGCTCACAGGCGATGATGATGGCCGGGCGGGCCGGCATCACCCGTATGCGGGGTTCCCACTGCGGTAACTGATTAGGGACAGGAGAGTATGTCAAAAGAGAAAGACGATAACTACTGGCGCGAGCGACTCACCGATGAAGAGTTCCATGTCTGCCGCAAGGCGGGCACGGAGCGGCCCTTCTCCGGTGAATACTGGGACTGTTTCGAGGACGGCACCTACCGCTGCCGCTGTTGCGGCGAAGTGCTGTTTCACTCGGAATCCAAGTTCGATGCCGGTTGCGGCTGGCCGAGTTTCGATGCCGCAATTCGCAGTGGGGCGGTCGAGGAGCGTCCGGACAATTCCCTGGGGATGCAGCGTATCGAAATTCTCTGCGCGAGCTGCAACTCCCACCTGGGACATGTATTCCCGGATGGGCCCACGGAAACCGGGTTGCGCTACTGCGTCAATTCGTTGTCGGTGAAACTGGATCCGGACAAGGGGGGCAAGGAATGAAACATACCCATTGGAGTCGTTGGCTGGTAAGGATCCAGCTACTCCTGATCGCCATCATCTTTATGGCCGGCCTGGCACTACGGCTGGAGCTGGTACATTTCCGGCCGGTGTTCCAGGTATTCAAGTATGCCGGCCTGGGGGCCCTGGGAATGGCGCTGGTCAGTATGCTGGTGTTTATCTGGGGTCTGGTGAAGCGCCACGCCGATGCCAGGCGGGCAGCACTTTGGGGGGTGGTGCTTGGCCTGCTGCCGGTGGCCGTGCCATTGCTGACAGTGGGCAAGGGCAACTTCGATGTGCCCCCGATCCACGATATCACCACCGACCTCAGTAACCCGCCGGAATACCAGGCAATCCTGTCGTTGCGTGAGGAAGGTGATAACAGCGCCGCCTACGATGGTGAGGCGGTAGCGCAGCAACAGCGGGAGGCCGATATCTACGAGGACATCAGGCCGCTGGAGCTGGACTTGCCGGTCGCAAAAGTGACCGGGATGGCGGCGCAGGTGGCGGAGGACCTGGGCTGGCGCATCGTGGCCAGGGACGACGAGACCGGTCACCTGGAAGCGGTCGATCGCACCGCCCTGCTGGGATTCAGTGACGACGTGGTGGTGCGGGTGACCCCGGCGGAGGATGGTTCGCGGGTGGATATTCGCTCCAGTTCCCGTGTCGGGGTCAGTGACCTGGGGGCCAATGCCCGGCGTATCCGGGAGTTCCTGGTGGAGCTGGAAGAACTCGCGGCAGAGCAGGGCCAGCAAGAAGGGTAGGGCGCCGCGGGGCCGCGGATCTGTGATTCGGGTAAGTGCCTGACTATAAAAGAAAAAAACAGGAAATTTTTTTCAATCGGGTGTTGACAGCTTCCCGGGTGCTCCATAGAATGCGCCCCACTTCTGAAGCACAGCGGATCACTGAGACGCCAAGAGTGCTGAAGAAGAAAGTTCTTGGGTCCCCTTCGTCTAGAGGCCTAGGACACCGCCCTTTCACGGCGGTAACAGGGGTTCGACTCCCCTAGGGGACGCCATTGCGGGAATAGCTCAGTTGGTAGAGCGCAACCTTGCCAAGGTTGAGGTCGCCGGTTCGAACCCGGTTTCCCGCTCCAGTTTCTTTCGTGGCGATGTGGTGCAATACCCTGTCGATGCGAAGTATACCAAGGGGCAACCCGAGGTAATGCCACGGCAGTGTGGTAGCGCATGGTGTAATAGCCTGTGCAAGTTTTCTGTCCCCATCGTCTAGAGGCCTAGGACACCGCCCTTTCACGGCGGTAACAGGGGTTCGACTCCCCTTGGGGATGCCAATACCGCGGGGTTGCAAATGCAGCCCCGCGTTACAGGATCGCGGGAATAGCTCAGTTGGTAGAGCGCAACCTTGCCAAGGTTGAGGTCGCCGGTTCGAACCCGGTTTCCCGCTCCAGATAGAAAAGCCGCTCATTTGAGCGGCTTTTTTATTTTCCGCTCCTTCCTTTCTTCATTCCGCCATCACTCCCTTTCCGGATACTGGAAACGAGCACCGCGCCAGCGGGAGCCATGCCTATACTTGCAGCCGGAGACGACCGCCCGGCGGTATTCACAAGGCCATGGAGGAAGGAGTGACAGTGCGCAGGGATGTTTCGGTCGCAGTGGTACGTATTCTGGTCGCCGGCCTCTTGCTGGCGTGTACGGCCTGTTCCTATATGCCTGAACAGGCAGTCCCGCTGGCGCGCTGGTCGCCGGAGCGGAATGCGGCGGCACGCGAGAAAATGACCGGTGACCGGTCCACCGAGATTGCCGTGCTGCTGGCCTTCTCCGGTGGTGGGACACGGGCTGCGGCGCTGTCCTATGGGGTCCTCAGGGAGCTGGACCGGACCCCGGTGCGAACCTCTGCCGGGGAGCGCACGATGCTGCAGGAGGTGGACATGATTTCCTCGGTATCCGGCGGCAGTTTCACCGCAGCCTATTACGGCCTGTACGGCGAACGCATCTTTGCCGATTACGAGGAGCGCTTCCTGCGCCGGGACGTGCAGGGGGAGCTGGTCCGGCGGGCCCTGAGCCCCTCCAACTGGCAGCGCCTCGCCAGCCCGACTTTCGGCCGCATCGACCTGGCGGCGGAATACTATGATGAGCTGCTGTTTGACGATGCCCCCCTGGGCGCACTGGTCAGGCCCGGTGTACCCAGGGTGGTGATCAACAGCACGGACCTTGCCACCGGTGAGCGCGTGCCATTCGTGCAGGAAATGTTCGACCTTTTCTGCCTGGACCTGGAAAGCTACCCGCTGTCCCGGGCGGTGGCCGCGTCATCGGCGGTGCCACTGGTGTTCTCACCTGTGGCAGTCCAGAGCCACGCCGGCAGCTGTGGTTTCCGGCAGCCCGCCTGGGTGGACCTGGCGCTGGAGGACGACCAGCTCACCTCCAGGAAGATTGCCGCGCGCAGTGTGAAGGCATACCTGGATCGGGAGCGGCGGCCGTGGCTGCACCTGGTGGATGGGGGGATCTCCGACAACCTGGGGCTGCGCAGTTATTACCGCACCATTACCCTCACCGCGGACCCGGCAATCGACTCCAGCCTGCTACCCCACCTCAACGCCCGCCATATCCTTGTGATACTGGTCAATGCCAATTCGCATCCCCATCGAGAGTGGGCGCAGGAGCCGCATTCACCTCCCTTCCTGGAGGTGGCGGGCAGTGTCAGCGGCAGCCAGATACAGCGCTTCAGCGACGACACCATACTGATCACCCGCAAGATGTTTGAGCAGTGGGTGGATGAGAGCTCGACACCGGATCGGCCGCTGACCTTCCACTTTGTGGAGGTGAGTTTTGACCGGGTGCGTAACGATGCTGACCGGCAGTACCTCAACAATATCGGCACCACATTCCGCCTGACGGATACAGAAGTTGACCGCCTGATCGCAGCTGGCCAGCAGGTCCTGGCCGATTCCCCGGCCTACCGGGATTTCGTGCGGCTGGTGCAGGGCGCCAGGTAGGGATCCCGGCCCTGCAGCAGTCTGGGCGGGCAGGCCGCTTGCCCCGGTCCCCCGTGGTAGGAAAAACCCCCATAGTTTGTCCGGTTGCAATATGGCAGCTAAGGGCGTTGAATATGCGCCCTTATCCGCAGGAGGATTCAATGACAGCTGCGCTTTCCATTCGCAACCTCGAAAAGACCTACGACAACGGCTTCCAGGCCCTGAAGGGCATCAGTTTCGATGTCCAGCCGGGGGATTTCTTTGCCCTGCTGGGGCCCAATGGCGCGGGCAAGTCCACCACAATCGGTATTATCTGCTCGCTGGTGCGTAAGACCGCCGGCAGTGTGTCGATATTCGGGGTGGATATCGACAAGGATTTTGCAGCGGCCAAGCAACTCCTCGGCGTGGTGCCGCAGGAATTCAATTTCAGCCAGTTCGAGAAAGTGTATGACATTGTCTGCACCCAGGGCGGCTTCTACGGCATGCCACGAAAACTGGCAGAAGAGCGCACCGAGAAGTACCTGAAGCAGCTGGGCCTGTGGGACAAACGCAGTGTGCAGGCACGTATGCTGTCGGGCGGCATGAAGCGCCGGCTGATGATCGCCCGCGCGCTGATCCACGAGCCGCGACTGCTGATCCTGGATGAGCCCACCGCGGGCGTGGACATCGAGCTGCGCCGTTCCATGTGGACCTTCCTGCAGCAGATCAACGCCGAGGGCACCACGATTATCCTCACGACCCACTACCTGGAGGAGGCGGAGAGCCTGTGTCGCAATATCGCCATTATCGACCAGGGTGACATTATCGAGAACACTTCCATCCGCTCCCTGTTGAAAACACTGAACCGGGAAGTCTTTATCCTGGATGTGCGGGAGCCGCTCGCTGAGTGCCCCGACCTGGGAGGCTTCGAAGGCCGGCTGCAGGACGAGACGAGCCTGGAAGTGACGGTTGAGAAGGGGCAGTCACTCAATGACCTGTTTACCCGGTTGGGGGAGCAGGATGTCGCTGTGGTGAGTATGCGCAACCGGGCCAACCGGCTGGAAGAGCTGTTTGTATCGCTGCTGGCGGATGCGAAGCAGGAGGGAGAGGGGTAATGTATTCAACCGCAATCTGGACTTCATTCTCCACCATCCTGCGTCGCGAGGTGCGCCGCTTCACCCGGATCTGGCCGCAGACACTGGTGCCGCCGGTGATTACCATGTCGCTGTACTTTGTGATCTTCGGCTCCCTGATCGGCAGCCGTATCGGCCAGATGGGTGGCTTCTCCTATATGGAATTCGTGGTGCCCGGCCTGATCATGATGGCGGTGATCACCAATTCCTACTCCAATGTGGCCTCGTCTTTTTACAGTGCCAAGTTCCAGCGCAACGTTGAGGAACTGCTGGTATCGCCGACCCCCAACTGGGTGATTATGGCCGGCTATGTGCTGGGCGGCGTATCGCGCGGGCTGATTGTTGGTTTTGTGGTGACATTGATCGCGTTGTTCTTCACTGACCTGGGTGTGCAGCATTTGGGTATGACAGTGGCGATCGTCTTCCTGGCCGCAGTACTGTTCTCACTCGCCGGGTTCATCAACGCCATTTTCGCCAACAGCTTTGACGATATCTCGATTATCCCCACGTTTGTGCTGACACCGTTGACTTACCTCGGTGGGGTTTTCTACTCCATCGACCTGCTGTCACCGTTTTTCCAGGGACTGTCGAAGCTCAACCCCGTGCTCTACATGGTGAACGCCTTCCGCTACGGCGTACTGGGCGTTTCCGATATCAATGTGGCCTGGGCTTTTGTTGGGGTTCTGGTATTTATTGCACTACTGTTTGGCTGGGGACTGCACCTGATGTCCCACGGCAAGCGCCTGCGTCACTGACGACAAACATTACCTGGTGGCCGGGCGATCCCGGTACGTTATTGGCTGCCTGCCCGCAGGCCACTACCCTGGGCTCTGAGAATCAATGGATAGAGAAGACTGGCAGAACCTGCCGCTGGGGCAGGAGACCGAGTACGAATCGCAGTACAACCCCGAGCTGCTGCACCCGATTCCCCGCCATGTGTCCCGGGCCCACCTGGGTATCACCGAGGGGGACCTGCCGTTCGTGGGATACGACGAATGGTGGGGTTTTGAGCTGTCATGGCTGAACCGCAGGGGCGTGCCACAGGTGGCGGTGGGCAGGTTTCATTTCCCGGCCAACAGCCCGCAGATGGTGGAGTCCAAGTCTTTCAAGCTGTATTTGAACTCCCTCAACCAGACCGAGTTCGGTTCCCGGGAAGAGGTGCGGGACACCCTGGCCGCGGACCTGTCCCGCGCTGCCGGGGAGCAGGTAGGCGTGACCCTGTACGATGTGGCGAGCGAGGAGCTTGCCGTACACCGGCCGAAGGGCCACTGCGTGGACCAGCTGGACATCGAAACCCACCGCTACCAGCCGGATGCCGCGCTGTTGCGCCTGGACGGGGATGCCGAGGGCCGGATCGTCGAGGAGACCCTCTACAGTCACCTGCTGCGCAGCAACTGCCCGGTGACCGGCCAGCCGGACTGGGCCACGGTCTTTGTCCACTACCATGGGCCTGCACTCGACCGGGAAGGGCTGCTGGCTTACGTGGTTTCCTTCCGGGAGCACCAGGATTTCCACGAGCACTGCGTGGAGCGCATCTTCTGCGACCTGGAGGGGCTGGCTGAATTCAAGGAACTCACGGTCTGCGCCCGCTATACCCGTCGCGGCGGGCTGGACATCAACCCCCTGCGCGCCAAGAGGGCGGGTGCGGAGCTGCCGGGACGCCTTGCCCGCCAGTGAGCCCTGGGCCGGGTCGCTGGACCCGGCCTCACCCCCCCCCCTGCCGCCTGCTTCCCTGCCATCCTCGGCTCGAATTTCCGCACAATACGCCGGCAGTGACAAAAGAATGTGCGCAGTATCCCGCTGAGGGTCTTTACTACTGGTACATCCATTGAGCCTGTTGGCTCCGGGAGGTAACCATGAGCGACACTGCGAACCCCGGGAAATCAATGACGCTGCTCGGCGTGATTACGGTCATCCTGGGAATCCTTGCAATTCTGGCCCCCAGTTTTACCGGGTTTTCCATCGCACTACTGATCGGGGGGCTGGTTTTGGTCGGCGGGCTGTTCCGCATGTTCTGGGCGTTTCGCGCCGGTAGTGTAGGCAAGGGACTGCTCGGTTTCGCACTCGGCGTGCTGACTGTCCTGGCCGGCATTATCCTGCTCGCCAATCCCATTATTCTCTCGGGCGCACTGACCATCATGCTGGCGCTGTATTTCCTGGCCGACGGTGTGGCGGAACTGGCGGCGGGGTTCAGTGCCGCGGGAGCCGGAAGCCGGGGATGGCTGATTTTCGGCGGGGCAGTATCCATATTGCTGGGCATCATGCTCTGGGCCCAGTTCCCGTTTTCCGGTGTCTGGGCGCTGGGGATCCTGTTCGGGATCAAGCTGTTTTTCGTCGGGATGATCATGATTGCGGGCGGCAGGGCAGTGCGTGCCTAGCAGTTGCGCGCGTATCCATGCTGACGGCAGCTGGCCCCCACCCGGTATGATGTCATGCTACTGGGCAGGGCTCTGAGGTTTCTCGTTTGCGCTGCCAGTGGCGTCCTGCTGGCGGCTGTGGTGGGGCTGGTGCTCTATATCCAGCGTCTGCCCGACCTGCAGGTCTGGCATACCGCTGAACTGGATGCCGAATTCACCCGGGCATCCCCGGTAGCCACTTTCGAGGAATACCTGGTACTGGAGAAGCGCCTGTTTGCGCAGCTCGAGCGGGAGGTATATGCGAAAACCCGGCCCGCTTCCCCCAACACGATCAATCGCTACCGCCGCGGCAGTATGGCGGACCCTGGCCGTTGGCCGAAAAACTGGAATCACAGTTACCTCCTGGAAGCCGAGGACCCCAGGGCGTCGGTACTCCTCCTGCATGGCCTGACGGATGCCCCCTACAGCCTGCGACACCTGGGCCGGCGCCTTCACGCTGCGGGGGCGAATGTGCTGGGGCTCCGTATCCCGGGGCACGGTACGGCACCGTCGGGCCTGGTTTCGGTGCACTGGCGGGATATGGCCGCCGCGGTGCAACTGGCCATGCACCACCTGGCCGATGCCGGCGGCGGGCACCCGATCCATATCGTCGGCTACTCCAACGGTGCGGCCCTCGCCGTGCACTACGCACTCGCCGCCCTGGACGATAGCGGGTTGCCGCCGGTGGCAAGCCTGGTGTTGATTTCGCCGGAGATCGGCGTATCGCGGATGGCGGCGCTGGCAATCTGGCAGGCACGCCTGGGATGGCTGCTGGGCATCGACAAGCTCCAGTGGGACAGCGTGCACCAGCTGGAGTACGAGCCATTCAAGTACGGGTCTTTTGCGGTCAATGGGGGCACGGTCACCCATGAGATCACCGTCGAAATTCAGCACCGGCTGCGCGAACTTGCCTCCGGGGACGGCTTGCAGGCAATGCCTCCTGTCCTGTCTTTCTCGTCGGTCGTGGATGCCACAGTGGAGGCTACTGCGGTTGTCAGCAACCTGTTCAACCTGCTGCCTGCCGGTGGGCATGAACTGGTGCTGTTTGACCTTAACCGGCAGGCGGATATCGAACACCTCCTTACCTGGGATCCCCAGCCCATGATCGCCGCCGTGCGGGATGTGCCGCGCCGGCGCTATACGCTGACCCTGGTCACCAACGCCGGCCCCGAAACCCGGGAGGCGGTGGCCCGGCAATGGCCACCGGGTGCGAACCGCGACCGCCGGTGGCCCCTCGGGCTCAGCTGGCCAGCGGGGGTATATTCACTGTCCCACGTGGCGCTGCCGTTCCCGCCGTCCGATTTTATCTATGGCGGCAGCCCGGCCGGCCCGGGGCCGGGTATCCAGTTGGGCAACCTGGCTCTGCGGGGGGAGCGCGGTGCCCTGGCGATTGGCGCTTCGACGCAATTGCGCCTGCGCTGGAATCCCTTTTACAGTTGGCTGGAGGACCGGGCAGTGCAGTTTATGCAACTGGATTGATGCTGCCGGGGGTGTGATGGGGGGGAGGAGCTCTCGGCGGCGGGCGGCCGCCACGACTAGATAATGACCTTGTTCTTCAGGGTGTTGGTGGCTTTCTCCAGCGCCTGCAACACTTTGTCCTTGTCGTAATTGCGGATCTTGTCCAGGTCCATATGGATGGAGAAGCCGGGGGCGTGGTCCTCCAGGTAACTCTGCTGCCCGCCCAGGTTCTTGCGCAGGTCGGTGACCTGGTAAACCTTCACCGGGGTACTGAAGCCCTTCACCGTTACATGGCCCTTGTCGCGGCACATTACCGATTGCTTGATCAGCGCCCAGGTCTCGTGGCTGATCAGGATCTCACCCGGCTGGGCGGCACCCTCGAGGCGCGCCGCCAGGTTTACATGGGTGCCCATCACTGTATAGGACTGGTGGTTGGCAGTGCCGAAAATACCCACGGTGCAGTAGCCGGTGTTGATACCCATGCGTACCTGCAGCGGACGGGCGATGCCCTTGTTGTACCACTCCTGCTTCATTTCCCGCACGCGCTTGCGCATCGCCAGTGCCATGGCCACGCAACGCAGGGCGTCGGACTTGGGTCCCTTGCTCTCGTCATCACCGAACACCACCATCACCGCGTCACCGATAAATTTGTCGATGGTGCCGCCGTACTGCCCGGCGATCCGCGCCATTTCCGACAGGTAGCTGTTGAGTAGCTGGGTGAGGGTATCGGCCTCCAGCTCCTCGGTGAGCTGGCTGAAGTCCTTGATATCGGAAAAGAATACGGTAAGCAGCTTGCGCTCGGTTACCAGCTCTTCCTCTTTGCCGGTGGTAACAGCGCGCCACAGACGCTGGGGGAGGTACTTGGACAGCTTGTAGGTGCGCATCTTGGCCAGGTGCTGGTCGGCGGTCAGCGAGCGATTGGCGCGCTTCAGGTGGTCAATCTGGGAATGGGTATAAAACGCATAGGCACAGAAATAGGTAAAGACGCCGATCAGGCTGGCAACACTGATACTCAGGTCAGCGTTGATCACCAGTGCCGGGCGGTGCAGCATGTAGCCCACCGCGACACCCAGCAACAGGCCGGTATTGTGCTCGAACCAGCGTCGCCCGCCGCCCTGGGTCAGGGCATTGAACTGCACCATGGTAACGAACAGCATGGTGGGGAGCAGGCTGAAGTCGGCAAGGGCAATGGCAACGCCGATCAGGGTGGTGTCACAGAAGGACAGGCAGCGGCCGACAAAATCCGCATTTTCCGGACCCGTCCGCCGGTTGATCTGGAAGGCGACGCCGGTATAGAGCAGCAATATCACTGCCACGCCCGTGACCAGCATCTTGTCCGGTGTCCACGGCGACGACCACTCGACAGCATTAAACAGGGTGCCGGCGGCGGCAAAGCAGATCAGGGTGCGGAAATAGACCGGATACAGGGACTCCAGGTCACGCCTGGCCCCGGCGGTGGTCTCTGACTGGTCCAGCATCGACATTATGGTTTTCTATATGCCCTTGAACGAAAAGTAGCCAGCATTGTGGCTGGCGTTGTTCTTATTATCCGGCTTGTTATGACGCTTATCCTGTCCCCCAAGGACAGGAGTGCAGTGTACTCCGGAACAGTGAATAATGTGAAATCTTGTTGCCGCATTCGGTGTGACAGGTATGTCAGTTTAGAATAATGAGTGCGTCAGGTGAATCCGTTAGAATAGCCGCCAGTACAACAAGTCCCAGATTTTCTTGAAGCAGGAGACAACCATGGATGCGCTCTACGCCCTCCACAACCGGGTATCCGTAGGCAAGCTGAGCGAACCCGCACCCCCGGTGGAGCAGCGCGAGCGGATATTCCGGGCCGCACTGCGCGCCGCCGACCACGGCTGCCTGCGTCCCTGGCGATTCCTCCAGGTAGAGGGACCGGCGCGCGAAAAACTGGGCCAGGTTTACCTGGAGGCGATGGAGCGGGCCGAAGGCCCGCTGTCCGAGGCGAAACGAGAGAAGACCCTCGCCATGCCCCTGCGGGCGCCGCTGGTGCTGGTGGCCATCACCACCCTGCAGGATCATCCCAAGGTGCCCCATATCGAGCAGCGCCAGTCCACCGCCGGCGCCGTGCAGGCGATGCTCACCGCTGCCTTTGCCGAGGGCGTCGGTGCCTACTGGCGCACCGGCCCGCTGGCCAGCGACCCACTGGTCGCCCGGGGCCTGGGGTTGGCCGACAATGAGCGTATCGAGGGCTTCATCTATCTGGGCACCCCGGCCAAGGCACCCCGCGAGGCTCCCGAGCTGGCAGTAGAGGACTATTTCGGTCATTGGCATGGCAACTGAGTGCATGATCGGGGCCCAGAGAGCTGAATTTTCACTCTTTTTGCCCCCAAGGCTTGCGTCCCGGCCTGCGTTTATGTAAAGTGCGCGCTCGCTGGACGGGAGCTATGTTCCTGATTAGCAAGACAATTTTCCAAGCAAATGCCCCAGGGCAAGGAAAGTTGATGCAGGCGTGCAGAGGCAGCAACCAGCGCCCAAAACGCAACAAGCAGTTTCGGTGAGGTGTCCGAGTGGCTGAAGGAGCACGCCTGGAAAGTGTGTATACCGAAAGGTATCGAGGGTTCGAATCCCTCCCTCACCGCCATTAAACAAAAAAGCCCGGCAATCGCCGGGCTTTTTTGTTTAACCGCGACGAGGGGGATTTGGATGAGAACCCCCGTTCGAGCCGGAGGCAGCGGAGCTGCCGGAGACCAGCGAGCGAAGCGAAGCTAATCCCGTCAGGGTGATACCCGCTTGACGCTCTTTGAGGCACAGAATGAAAGCCCGGCAAACGCCGGGCTTTTTTGTTTAACCGCGTTGCGGGGAGGGTGAGAACCCTCGCGGTTCGACCAGCTCGCGTACGCGAGTTGGGACCGAGGCGTCCCGCCGAGCCCGCAGGGTCAAAACACGCTCAGCGTGTTTTGAGTCCATCCCTCCCGTATTTTTACTCCGATCTGGTTTTCCGCCTACTCCGGGATTTTTGTTTACCGCGACGAGGGGGATTTGGATGAGAACCCCCGTTCGAGCCGGAGGCAGCGGAGCTGCCGGAGACCAGCGAGCGAAGCGAAGCTAATCCCGTCAGGGTGATACCCGCTTGACGCTCTTTGAGGCACAGAATGAAAGCCCGGCAATCGCCGGGCTTTTTTGTTTAACCGCGTTGCGGGGAGGGTGAGAACCCTCGCGGTTCGACCAGCTCGCGTACGCGAGTTGGGACCGAGGCGTCCCGCCGAGCCCGCAGGGTCAAAACACGCTCAGCGTGTTTTGAGTCCATCCCTCCCGTATTTTTACTCCGATCTGGTTTTCCGCCTACTCCGGGATTTTTGTTTACCGCGGCGAGGGGGATTTGGATGAGAACCCCCGTTCGAGCCGGAGGCAGCGGAGCTGCCGGAGACCAGCGAGCGAAGCGAAGCTAATCCCGTCAGGGTGATACCCGCTTGACGCTCTTTGAGGCACAGAATGAAAGCCCGGCAAATGCCGGATTTTTTTGTTTAACCGTGCTGTGGGGAGAAAAGGGCTCTTCTTTAATCCGGTCTCAGTCCCGCTCCAGTCCCTTTTTTTATGCCTTATCCAGTTTGCCCTTCGGCAGGGTTATGCTCTGCAATACCCCATCACGCCGGACCAGGCCGTGGTGAAGCGCGGCCCCGATATGTATGAGAACCAATACCGCAAGGCTTGCTGCGAGCGCAAAGTGGGTTTCGCGGAACAAACCGTAAAGCTCCTGGTTTACCGGAAAGGCGGTGGGAATGGTCAACGAGTCGAAAACGTGAATAGGGCGGCCCGCGGCGCTTTGCATCAGGTAACCGGACAATGGCAGGGCGATCATAAGCACATATAATAGCAAGTGGCTGGACCTGGCTGCTGCACGCTGCAGCGGGTGCATCGCCTGTGGCAGTCCAGGGCTGGCGCTGTCCAGGCGCGCAGAGAGCCTGGTGATGACCGCGATGAAAGCAATGGTCCCGAGGGATTTGTGCAATCCCAGCAATGCGGGTTGCCAGGGCTCGAGGCTGCGGACCATGGTAAGCCCGGCCAACAAGAGCGAGAGCAGCAGAACGGCCATCCCCCAGTGGATGATGCGCACGGTGAAGCTGTAAGTTGCCACAGTATTATCCGGTTTCATTCTCCTGCCTCCCCGGCACGGCCCAACCAGTGTTCCCTTGCGCGGCGGCGATATGACTCGGCGTAGGCTGCGGAGCGGGCGCGCAGGATGGGGTCCCGGGTCGGTTCCATACCGTGCGGAAGAACCAGGGGATCAAAGCTTATTCCCTCGCAGGCGCCGCCCGCCTGGGGTGTCGCGCTATTAATGACAAGCTGGCCAGCCACCAGCTGTCGGCGGGATTGCGGCCATGGCCGGGTGGGGTCATCCGCGTCATCTTCCGGGGCGGCGAGGGTAAATACCAGGTCAAATTTTACCGGGCCCTGCCCGAGCCTGCGGAAGAACTCCCGGTGCAGCGCGTCCCTGCCCGGGGCCGGGCGGATGCCTGTTTCCCGGGCGACCGGTCGCGCTTGCCAGCGGACTGCCTGCCGCTTTCCACCCGAATTAACGAGATAGAACGCATTGATGCTGTGGTACTTCTCCGTGGCCAGGCTGCCAGTGGGCTGGTAGTTCGAGGCCCAGTCGGTGAAGGCCTTGCTTTCAGGGTGCTCGTCGAAAAAACGGCTGATCTTGCCCGGGTCGCGCTTGCCACTTTCCCGGTCAGGTGCCAATGCCGAGAGCTGCAGGAAAAAGTCTTCCGGTGTGCGAACCGCCATCACCGGTGGGGTATTCATTGCTGTGCGCCAGGCCTCACGCTCACCCACAGCGAAACTCAGGGCCAGGCTTCTTACCGGGGCCTTCAGGTCGGGCGCGGTCGGGTTGCTGCCGGCGATGGAGAGCCGCCCCACAAAGGGCGTGGTTTGGCTGGCGAAGAGCGTCGCGGTTGTGTGGGGTTCCAGAGCCCCGCTGGAAACGAATTCACCGGCCACACAAAAGCCCTTGGCGTGTGCCCGGCGAAACCCCGCATGCACAGTGTGGCCCTGTTGCAGGTCGACGAATTCCTGTGCCGTGACACCGGTCCCTCCCAGACCGCCTGCGGCGAAGGTCAGCAGCGCGGCCAGTCCGCCGACAATCGCGATGATCAATGCATATCGTGCAACCAGGAAAGGCGGGTTTTCCGTGTTCATTGCCTGGGATACCTCGAGTTCCGGATTTTACCTTGAATTCAAGATAATGCATGATTGTCTTGAGTTCAAGATAGTAGGGCGATACCGGTATGGATAACCTTGACCGCATTCAGGAGCTTTGGGCGGCAGAAATGCCCGGGCTGGACACTTCGTCGATGGCCCTGATCGGCCGTTTACAGCTGGTCAATAAACAGATGACGCAGGCAATGTCGGCGACATTTCGCCGTCACGGATTGACTGACGCCGGCTTCGATGTCCTCGCCACGTTATTGCGCAGCGGACCGCCGTACACGCTCACCCCCTCGCAGTTGCTCGACCAGATGCTGGTGACTTCCGGCTCGATGACGAGCCGCCTGGACTCCCTGGAGAGGGGAGGCTTTATTGAGCGGGTGGTGAGCCCCGGGGACAGGCGCAGCAGGCAGGTAAAATTAACCACCCGGGGGCGGGCGGTGATTAGAAAGGCGATTGTTGACCACGTTGCGACCCAGGACAGGCTCCTGTCAGTCCTTACGGATACAGAGAAGTCAGGCCTAATCAAGTTGCTGCGCCTGTACCTGGCCCGGTCGGCGGCCGGTAATGAGTGAGCCATAGCCGTGATCAGGTTGGTCGTGGGCGAGGGGGGCTGCGCCGGATGGCAGTGGCATTCGCACTATAGGAGGGTGTGTCGGCAGTGCCAGCCGGTAAAGATGCCCGTGTCAGTACTGCCGGGAGAGTCGGGTCCGGCATACTGCAGGGTTGCCGCCTGGCAGGACTGGCTCCTGAATGAACAGGCCCGGCATATTGCCGGGCCTGTTCATTCAGTGAAGTTTCAGGTGGAAACCGCGTCTGGTCGCGCTCCAGTGATGTTGGCTCAGTCGCTGGCGGTATCGGCGCTGTGGTTCGGGCCTGCCAGCAGGGACTTCACCCTGTCCCTGGCACGACCGGTTGCCGCACCAATATCCACGCCGACCCCATAGAGCGCCGGTACCAGCAGCAGTGTCACGAAGAAGGCCACAAATACCCCGAATGCCAGTGCCACCACGATCGGCTGCAGGAATGCCGCCTGGATGCTGCGTTCCATCATCATTGGCATCAGGCCGACAATGGTGGTGACGGTGGTCAGCAGGATGGGGCGGAAGCGGGCCACACCGGCTTCCACGATGGCCTTGAGTGGATGCATGCCCTGGTCACGCAGCCGGTTGCTGTGATCCATCAGCACCAGGTTGTCGTTGACCACCACACCCGCGGCAGCAGCGATACCGAAGTAGCTGAAGATCGCCATGGTCATGCCGGTAACGGCGTGCCCGAAGATGGCGCCGACAAAAGCAAACGGAATGGCAACCAGGATCAGGATCGGCTGGGAGTAGCTGCGGAAGGCCACTGCCAGCAGGCTGTACATGGCGAAGAAGGCCATGGTGTACAGGCCCAGCACTTCCTGGATAAAGCGCTTCTCGCCCTCTGCCTGGCCCACGGCACCGCGGATGATACCCGGGTAGCGCTTTTCCCAGGCGGGGAAGAAGTTCTCGTTCAGGTCCTTCATGATCTCGCCGCGCACATCGTCCTTAAGGTCCGCCATCACGCGCGCGGCGCGGTTGCCGTTCCAGCGCTGGATGCGCTTGATGCCCGGTGCGTATTCCAGTTCTGCCACCGCCAGCAGGGGCACTTCTCGGCCATCGGCGGTGCGTACGCGGAAGTCCTTGAGGCTCTCGATGGAGCGGCGGGATTCCAGCGGGTAGCGCACCATTACTTTCACGTCCTGGCCGGCGCGGGGCAGGCGCTGCACTTCCTCACCGAAGTAGGCCTGGCGCACCTGGCGGTTGACGTCTGCCAGGGTCAGGCCAAGCTTGGCAGCGCCGGGCTGCAGGTCGATGCGGATCTCCTCCGATGCGCCCTCCAGGTTGTTGCGCACATCGTAGAGGCTTTCATAGCTGCGCAGCTGGCCTTCCAGTTCGGCCGTGGCCGCGCGCAACACCTCCAGGTCCGGGTGGCGGATGGAAAGCTCGAAGCCGGGCCCGTTGTTACCCATGGAATACTGTACCGAGACTTCCTTGGCATCCGGAATCTCGCCCAGCAGTTCCCGCAGGCGCAGCGCCGCATCCTTGGCGGACATCTCGCGCACTTCCGGCGGTGCCAGCTTGACGATGGCCAGTACGCTGTCCCGGCGGGAGCGGGTATACCAGTTCTCGATCAATACGCCCTGGCCGTCGGTGCGCTGGTTGACCTCCTCCACGAGGCGCTTTTCCGCGTCCTGCAGCTGGGCCAGCACTTCGAGTGCGCGGCTATAGGGCGCGCCCTCGGGCATCACAACGTTGACAATGACTTCGTCGGACTCGATCTCGGGCATAAAGCTCTTCTTCACCCAGCCACTGCCGAACATGCCGAAGCCAATCATCAGCACTGCGATAAAAATGCTCAGGGTCAGGTAGCGGCGGTCCACCGCCCACTGGCCGATACGGCGGTAGTGGTTCTGTGCAAAGTAAACGATGCGGTCGGCAATACCTTTCTGCAGGCGCCCGAAGCGGCCCATCTCGGTGCGTGGCTTCAGCTGGCGCAGGTGCGCCGGCAGGATAAACAGGGACTCGATCAGGGAGAACAGCAGCGCCAGGATCACCACCCAGGTGATATGGCGGGTGAAATCGCTGGTGGAGCCACTGATAAACAGCCACGGCAGGAATGCCAGGACAGTGGTGACCACGGCAAAGACCACAGGCTTGGCGACCAGTTGTGTGCCGAGCACCGAAGCCTTGAGCCCGGCATCGGGATGCCGGTAGTCAACATTGTGGGACTGGGTATGGATACTCTCACCCACCACGATGGCATCGTCCACCACGATCCCCAGCACCAGCAGGAAGGCAAAGGTGGACAGCATGTTCAGGGACACACCCACGCTCGGCAGTAGCACGAAGGCACCGGCATAAGCGGTGGCAATACCAATGGCCACCCAGAAGGCCACCTTCGGGCGCAGGCTGAACACCAGTACCAGTAATACCAGTAACAGGCCCTGGAAGGCGGATGAGCCAATGGTATCCAGGCGACCCTTGAAGTCCTCGGCGTTATCGGTCCAGAGAGTAAGCTTGGCGCCCGCCGGCATGGTTTCCTGCCGCTCGGCAATCCATTTGCGAATGGACTGTGATGCGGTGATGATGTCCATGGTCTCGGTGCTCATCACCTGCAGCAATACCGCGGGCTCGCCGTTGAGGGTGGCGAGGATTTCGTTGTCCTCGAAGCCGTCCACCACTGTGGCCACATCGCCCACGCGAATGGTGCCGCCGTCCGCCGTCTGGCGCACGATAATATTGGCAAACTCCTGTTCGGTGTCGGCCTGGTTACGTACCTTCAGCTGGTAGGCGCCTACCTCGGTGCGCACGGTGCCGGCGGACTGGTTGATGGAGCTGGCACGGATGGCATCGGCCACTTCCTGGAAAGTAATGCCGTAGCGGCGCAGGTCCAGTTCACTGACCTCGATGGAGACTTCCTCCATGCGGGTGCCGAACAGCTCCACCACGGAAATTGCAGGCAGGGCAGCGGCCTCGCGCCGCAGTTGCTCCGCCAGTCGTTTCAGTTCACGCTCGCCCAGGTCACCGTGTACCGCCACACGGATATATTCCTGGCGATTCACCCACTGGTGGACCTGCGGCGGTTCTATGTCCCGGGGAAAGGACGAGATGCTGTCCACGCGGATCTTCACGTCGTTCATAAACCGGCTGAAGTCCACTGAGGTCTCTGCGAGGATGTAGACTTCACCGAAGCCCTCGGACGAGGTTGAGCGGACCCACTCGATATTATCGAGGTCGCTGACCGCCTCCTCGATCCGGGCGACGATCTGCTCTTCCACTTCCTCGGGGGCGGCGCCGGGCCAGGCGACGCGAATTTCCAGGCCCGGGAAGCGCACCTGCGGGTCCATCTCCCGTTCCATCAGGCCGAAGCCGATAATGCCGGCGACGAAGATACCCATCATGGCCAGGTTGGCGGCGACACTGTTGCGGGCCCACCATTCAATCAATTTGTTCATGCGCGCACTCCGTTACTTGCGGGCCAACTGGGTAATGGGCTGTACGGCCATGCCGTCCACCACATTGGCGACGGTGGAGGTCACCACCCGCTCGCCATCAGCGACGCCAGAGGCGACCACGACCCGGCTTTCAGAAGTGGACAGGACTTCCACCGTGCGGATATCCAGGCGATCCTCTTCGTCGATCACGTAGACTTTGTCGGCATTGCGCAGGGCCTCCCGGGGGAGCACCGTGGCGCGGCGCTCCTGCACGCTCTCTGTCTCGGCAGTGACAAATAGCCCGACAGCGAGCGGGACGCCGTCACTGGCGCCCGCCCCATAGGGATCTTTCACTTCGGCCACGGCATAGATCAGACGTGTCTGCTGGTCCACCGCAGCCTGGGTGCGGACGATGTGTCCCTGCCACTGGCGCTGTTGCCGGCCCACCTGGGCTGACAGGGTTACCTGCGGGCCCGGGTTGTCGTTGCTGGCGACAAAGCCCATGGGCAGCTCCAGTTCCTGTAGTTGTGCATCGGTGAGTGGCAGGCGCACCTCAACGCGGTCGGTGGCAAATACCCGGCCCAGGGGCATGCTGGCAGTGACATACTGGCCCACGCCGATATCGCGGCTGATCACCCGGCCACGGAAGGGCAGCTTGATGCGGGTGCGTGCCAGGTTCAGTTTCGCATCGGTGAGCTCTGCCCTGGCGGAACGTAACCTGGCCTCGGCTTCCGCTACCTGGGGCTGGTTAACCTGCAGTGGGGTGGGCTTTTTGTTGGGATTGATGGATTCCCATTGCTTGCGCTTGATGTCGGCAGCGGCTTTCGCCTGCATCAGCAGGACCTCGGCCTGTCTTACGCCGGTTTCGGCTCGGGCCACCGCCAGGCGATAGTCGGCATCATCAAGCTGGATCAGGGTCTCGCCGGACTCAAAGCCGGCGCCCTCGGCAAAGTTTTCCGAGATGGCAATAATGCGGCCGGAAACCTGTGGTGTCAGGTCGATCTCAGTGTGCGCCCGCACTTCCCCCTGGGTGCTCACCGCGAGGTGTACCGATTCCTCCCGGGCCTCGCTGAACAGCAGCGATACCGGGCGCTGCTCTTCCTCTTTCTTTTCCGGTGCCGGCTTGGCGGCGGACATGAATTGTACTACCCCGAACCCCAGCGCCAGCACCATTACTGGTGCGGCAGCTTTCAAAACTTTCTTCTTCATTTGTCTCATCTCGCCAGATTCGCCGAAATCCTTGCCGGCGTCAGTTGGTGTGAGTTGGTATGGACCGTGTGCGATAAGATCACGAAACCCCAAGAGCGGCTACAGGTGCGAAGCCGGGTTGAGCCGGTCGAGCGATGAATTCCTGTTGCCAACGATTCTATTGACGGGATGGGGGAGTAGTTTGGATGCAGCCGGTTACAGATTTTATTGATCGACCGGAAAAGAGGCGCAGCAGTATGTTTAATTTAGCGCCAGAAGGGCCGGTGCAATAGCCAGTGCCCGGCCCCCGGAAGCCGATGGTTCACCATGTTGGCATGGGGTGCCAAGTGCAGGCGCGCGGATACCGGGAGCGACTGGCGTGGCGCCGGACTGCCGGTCAGTCCTGTCGGCACCGCGGTGCTTGACCTGCTGGGGCTACCTGCCGAAAATACTGGATATGTGTACAGTATTTTCTAACCCTGTCCCGTTATTGCCAGTCGCCGTGTCCGCCGGCTTCCCGTCACCGGCGGCAGCCTATGCCGCCCGGCCTCTGGTGCTGGATGACTGGCTGTGGCCCAGCCGCGCCAGTTGCCAGCTGGTTCCCCTGGGCGGGCATGGCCGGGTGCACCTTGTGCTGGACCGGTCCCTGCAGCCGGTGGCGGGCGACCGGGTATGGGTCGGCGCCGATGCGGAGCCGCTGCAGTGGCCGCCGGCAGGCGCGGAAACAGGGGAGGGGACGGGGGTCGTGATCGCGGCCACCATCGCCCTTTACCGGCGGCGGCCCGATCCCGGCCCCGCGCCCGGCAGTATCCACGACTGGCTGATCCGGCGGCCCCACGCCAGTTACCTGGTGCGGGCCGAGGGGCATTCCATGACCGGCTTTGGTATTCACCACGGCAGCCTGCTGGTGGTGGATCGCAGCTGCGAGTTGCACGATGGTGACATTGTCATCGCCGGGTCCGAAGAGGGCTTCCTGGTCAAGCAATACCGGGGCAACCCGCCCCGGCTGTTGGCGGGCCACGGGGACTACCCGGATATTGTCCTGGCGCGCTCGCCGCAGTTCGACCTGGACGGGGTGGTGATTGCCAGCCTCACCCGGCACAGGGGGAAACCGTGAAGCGCTGGGACCAGCAGCCCGACCAGGTCGCCCTGGTGGACGTCAATAACTTCTATGTGTCCTCGGAGCGCGCCTTCGACCCCCGCATCCGCCACCGGCCGGTGGTGGTGTTTTCCAACAACGATGGCTGCGTGATCGCCCGTAGTGGCGAGGTCAAGGCGATGGGGGTGAAAATGGGCGTGCCGGTGTTCGAGGTGCGCCAGCTGTTCCGCGACCGCGGTGTTGTGGTGCGCAGCAGCAACTACGAGCTCTACCACGATATGTCCACCCGCTTCGTGGCGTCGCTGGAACAGTTCTGCCCGGATGTAGAGCAGTACAGTATCGATGAGAGCTTCCTGCACTTTGCCGGTTTCGGCGAGGGGCTGGCGACACATTGCCAGCAACTGGTGACGTCGGTACACCGGTGGACATCCATGCCCTGCTGCGCGGGGATTGCCCCCACCTGTACCCTGGCGAAGGCGGCCAACCATTTCGCCAAGACCCTGGGTGTCCCCGGGGGTGTCCTGCACATCGGTTCCGAGTACCACCGCCAGCAGCTGCTCAGGCAGATGCCGGCAGGCGACGTGTGGGGCGTCGGCCGCCGGCTGGCAAAGCGGCTGGCAACGCTGGACATCCACACCGCCTGGGACCTGGCGTCGTCCCATGTCCCCACTATCCGCAAGGCATTTGGGGTAACGCTGGAGCGCACCGTGCGGGAACTGCAGGGGATTCCCTGTATTGAACTGGCGCCGCTGGCGCAGGCGAAAAACGAGATCGTCTCCGGGCGTATGTTCGGCCGTTTGCTCGTGTCGTTTGACGATGTAATGGCGGCGGTGGCCAACCATGTGCAGCTGGCGGGAGAGAAGCTTGCCGCCCAGGATGGCGTCACCGGCCGGCTCACCGTGTCGGTCCAGACCCGGGCTGCCGGGCAGGAGTGGCGGCATGTGTCGGGGCAGGCGGAATTCCGCCCGGCAACGAAAGACAGCAGGGCGCTCACGTCTGCCGCCAGGGGCTGCCTGGAGGAGATATATGTAGCCGGGCGCGACTATCGCCGCGCTTCGGTCTGTTTTTCGGCTCTGGAACCGGCGCAGGAACAACAGGACGACCTGTTCGGCAATGCCGGCGACGACGACAATGAACGCCTGTCGGCTTGCCTGTCGGAAATCAACCGCCGGTTCGGGCGGGGCGGGGCGGTGCTCGCCAGTGCCCGGCTGTCGGACGAATGGCAAATGAAACGCGAACACCTGTCACCGGCATATACCACTGACTTCCGGCAGCTGCCGGTGGCGCGGACGGGATAGCAGGCAGTTACCGGAAGGTGGGCGATGCGGGGGCGGCGTTGTTGGGAATATGCAGGAGGTGGGAGAGTAACCGAGTCCTCTCGCACATTGAGAGACATGTGGGCGTGATCACCGTCCCGAGCTGGCTTTGGCTGGCCAGGTTCAGGAAACAGGCTAAAGATATTCCGTGCCATCCCAGTCAAGTACTGGCAAGTCCTGTCCCTGTGCAAACTTCTCAGAGAGCACTTCCTCCGCCCTTGTGCCATCGATGGGAATGCCACTCCTCCACAAGTCGCCCGCCACGCCGTACGGCTTGCCGCCAAAGCAGGTGCTGCAGGTGACTTTATAGTAGTAGCCTTCGGTTACTTCGGCTTCCCTTCCGCAAATGACACACTGATCCATAATGCTTTCCGGTAATGGCGCTGATTTAGATGGGCGGGCTGTTAGTTGCCGCTAACACGATCTGCTGGCCCGCATTGAATGCCCGGCTTCTACTCATGTCGTTTGTCCGCAGTTCGCCGGGGCGCGGCGGCCTGCCGCGTACTCCCGGCTGAAAGGTAGTGCAATAAACACCCTAGCGGCCATACCAGGGGCACTTCAGGGCGGATGGTACATTCCATGGTATGGCAAAGCCCCAGCCGCCCAAGCCCGCCAGCACAGTGGCCCTATACAGCGCTGACACCGCCCGATCCGATGGCGTTCGGTTTGCCTGCATGCTCAGTGGGCAGGCGGGTAGGGCGATAGTGTCATCTAGACTAAGGACAGCTTCCAGGTCCCTGCGCTGCCGTGGGTGGGCAATGGCTGGAACGCGCCACAAGGCTTGGGTTACCCATGAATTACCAGAATGTCTGTATCCTGGCGCTGTTTGTATTTCTCTACAGCGTCATCGGCGGTCGTGCGGACCGGACACCGATCAACGGTGCCCTGGTATACACCCTGTTCGGGTTCCTGATGGGGGCCCAGGGCCTGGGATTGCTGGATCTCAATGTTGACTCCGGGGGGATGCGTGCGCTGGCGGAGCTGACCCTGGCCCTGGTGCTGTTCACCGATGCCGCCAACGCGGACCTGGGCGTGCTGCGGCAGACGATCAGGGTGCCGCGGCGCCTGCTACTTGTGGGCCTGCCCCTGACCATTGTGCTGGGTGTTGTCGTGGGTGCTTTCCTGTTCGACGGGCTGAGCCTGTTCGAAGTGGCGGTACTGGCGACGATGCTGGCACCGACGGACGCTGCGCTGGGCAAAGCGGTAGTGACCAACACCGCGGTACCTCCCTATATCCGCCAGGGGCTCAGTGCGGAGAGCGGGCTCAATGATGGTATTTGCGTCCCGATATTGTTTGTATTCCTGGCACTGGCCTCTGGTGCGGTGACACCGGAGGCCTCCAAAGGACTGGGGCTGATGCTCGTGCTGAAAGAGCTGGGCCTGGGCTTGCTGGTGGGGCTGGGATTGACGCTTTTGATGGCGCACCTCCTCCGGGCTGCGTCAGGGCGTGGCTGGGTCACAGAGACCTGGGGCCAGGTCCCGGTACTGGCCATGGCGTTGGGATGTTTTTCCGCCGCGCAGTGGCTTGGTGGCAGCGGCTTCATCGCAGCATTTTCCGGCGGGTTGCTGTTCGGCTGGCTGGCCCGGGCAGAGAAAGAACCGCTCCTGACGGCCGCGGAGGAGACCGGGGATACCCTGGCCCTCCTGACCTGGGTCGCCTTCGGGGCTGGGGTGGTCGGGAATTATCTTCACCTGCTCTCCTGGCAGGTGTTCTGCTATGCGGTCCTGAGCCTGACGGTGGTGCGCATGTTGCCGGTTTTCCTGTGCCTTGCTGGCGTCGGTTCCTCGACGTCGGAAAAGCTATTCATAGGCTGGTTCGGCCCGCGCGGGCTAGCGAGCATTGTCTTCGGCGTAATTGTACTGAATGAGAGGCTGCCCGGCGGAGGGACGATCGCAGTGACAGTGGTGTGTACGATCCTGCTGAGCGTCATTGCCCACGGCCTCACCGCCAACTCCTTTGTCCGCCGGCTGGCCGCCGGTGAGCCCAGCCGGCTCGCGCGCAGTGAAACCGACCATCACGAACGGTGAGCGGGGCAGGGGAGGACTTACCTTGATGCTGAAATTGCCCCCACTGAGCGTCGCTACTCGCGAATCAATAAAGACCGCCCTGGCGATGGTGTCAGTCTATGGCATTACCCTCAGCCTCGACTGGGGTAAGGCGGCGTGGGCGGGACTCGCGGTGGCAGTGGTGAGCCAGTCGTCGCTCGGTATGTCGCTCAATAAGGCAGCATTACGAATGCTGGGCACGCTGATGGCTGTGGTGGCCGCGCTGGTGATAGTGGCGCATTTTCCCCAGGACCGGTGGCTGTTTATGGCTGCACTGTCATCGTGGCTGGGAGTGTGCACTTATCTCTCGCTGGGGGCAAAAGACTCCTACTTCTGGCAAATTGGCGGCTGGGTCAGTGTGATCATCTGCGTCAACGCAGCCACCAGTCACAGCGGCGCCTTTGAAATCGCGATGCTGCGTACCCAGCAGACGGGACTGGGTATCCTGGTGTACTCCCTGGTGGCCCTGCTGATATGGCCACGCAACAGCAGAGGGGATCTCCGGGAGGCTTTCGAGCGGTTACAGTCTGCCCAGCTGGCGCTTTTTCAGGAGTGCCGGGCAGTGCTTGCCGGCGCCGGGCGAACAACGGCACTGGTGAACGCGCGCAGCGACCTTGTCCACGCGCAGTCGGCGGTCAGTCCGTTGCTGGATGCGGCCATTGCAGACAGCCACTTGGTCCACGAGAGACGCCGCGAATGGCAACAGCTGCTGGCATCGTCGACAGAGCTGACCGAGTTACTGGAGCGGCTGAGCGAAAGTCTCTACCAGGTGGATGACAGACTGTTGCGGGAACTGCTACCCGGTATCGACAGTTACTGCTCCGGAGTTGAAAGGCGCTTGCAGGCGCTGACGGGGCCCGTCGGAGAAATGCAGCCCGGCGAGCCACAAGAATACGGCAAAATAGCTGTCGAGGCGGCGCGCATTCCCGATTCCCGGCTACTGGATTCGGCTGTGGTTACCGTCCTCAGGAGGCTGTTGCAGCGGGTTTCCGAGCAGGTGGATAGCGTAGCCCAGGCCGCATGCGCGATTAGTAATGAAGCTAAGAGTCGCGGTAGTAAATTCCCGGCCGTGGCCGACACGGGTGCGGCGTCGAGGATGTTGGGGAACCTGATGCCCGATCCAGACCGGCTCGGCGGGGTTGCCCGGGTAATATTCACCATCTGGCTGGCTTACCTGGGTTACCTGTACGTTGACGGCCTGCCGGCAGGGCCACTGATCCTCTCCCTGGCCGCTTCACTGTCGATTGCACTGGCGGCAATGCCCTTTGTTGCACCGCGCAAAATATTCCTGCCAGTGTTGGTGGCCATTCTCTGTTCCGGGGCCATCTACCTGCTGGTGCTGCCGCACTTATCAACTTTCTGGTCGCTGGGACCATTGATCTTCGGCGTGACATTCGCCCTCTGCCTGCTGTTTTCCGGTCCCCGCAGGGCTGCCGGGCGGTCCATAGCGCTGGCATTTTTCGTGTCCGTGATGGGTATCAGCAACTCACAGGTTTACAGCTTCAGCGCTGTCGCCAACATGCTGGTTGTTGTCACCCTCCTGCTGATACTACTGTCCTTTGCTGCCTATATACCCTTCTCGCCACGCCCTGAGCACATGTTCCAGCGCCAACTCGGGCAGTTTATGTGCAGCTGCGCGTGGCTCCTCACGGGCCGACCCACCGGTTGGCGCAGCCGCTATCACCGCAACCTGGTCGCCCGGATTCCTGCCAGACTCTCCCTGTTAGCGGGGGTTATTGAGCGGCGCTACCTGCCAGGGGATAGTGAGGCTAACTTGCGGGCTGTGGTTGCCCGGTGCGAGGCACTGGCCGCGCGTATCAATGCGCTCGTGGAGGCGCGCCTGCACGCCGGCGATGTTGCGGGCAAAAACGCTACAGGGGCGGCACTGGAATCCTGGCAGGGGGCCGCGGCTGATGCGCTGGAGCGATTGGCGGCTGTTACCCGGAAGGGGGAGCGTCCAGCCCCCGCCAATTCCAGCGCACGGGAAGGTGCACAACTGCGGGAAATCGAAAACCTGCTGCGCCAGTACCATGGCGCGACAGGGGCGCCTGCCGGTAGTCAGCCGGACGGGCGTCAGCTGGAAGGGGCACTATTACTGCTGGGGGTGTCCCGGAGTGTCAGTGAGCTACTGGCCTCCCTCACTGAGCAGCTGCGCGGGATTGACTGGCGAAAATGGAGTGAACCGCGTTTTTTCTAGCAAGGAACAGCAATTGCCAGGGCACAGCAACTCACGGAGTGATATACACGATGTTGCCAATACCTCATGAAATATCCCTGGGAGGGATTTACCTGCCCCCCCTGCTGCTTGCCGCTGTCCTGGGGTTCGGGGCGGCCACGATGACGGCACGAGCATTCGATCATTATCGACTCTCCCGGTATTTTGCCAGTCCCCCACTGGTCCTGATTGGCATGGTGATCATATACACCCTGCTGTTCGGCATTTTTTTTATTGGCATCTGAAACATGAATGCCGCGAGAAATTACTTGTTTTCCGGGCTGGTCCTGCTGCTTGCAATGGTGGTAGCACTCCTGGCCGTATGGAAGTTTCTCGAAAACCCATGGACCCGAAACGGCCAGGTGCGAGCCTGGGTTATTCAGGTGACGCCTAACGTGACCGGGCAGGTAGTGGATGTACCGGTGAGTGATAACCAGTATGTGCAGCGTGGCGCGCTCCTGTTCCAGATTGACCCGCGCCCCTTTGAGACGGAACTGGCGCGTGCCCGCGCAGAATACGACAAAACCGGTGATAGCTACCTGGCCACCGAGCAGCAGGTACAGGTTGCGGCGGCGCAGGTTGAGGCGGCCGAGGCTGCTGTCTGGCAGGCTGAGAGCGCTATAAAGGAAATTGATGCCGAGATCGAGAAGAGCCGTGCCGAACTCCAGCGGCAACGACAATTGTTGCCGCAGCGCGCCACGTCACGAAAATCGCTAGAGCGCGCGCAGGCGGAACACGCCATTGCGCGGGAAAAGCGAAAGGGGGCAGAGGCGAAACTGGCACAGGCGCGGGCTTCGCTCGACGGGGCCCGTGCTGACCTGGAAGAGGCCCGTGCACGGCTGGGTACTGTCGGCGAGGGAAATGCCAGTATCCGGGCTGCGCGAGCGGCCGTCCGGCAGGCGGAACTCAACCTGGAGTTTAGCCGGGTAACTGCGCCAGTGGATGGTTACATTACCAACCTGAGGCTGCGCGATGGGAGCCAGGCTGTCGCCAATAAGGCCGCCCTGGCAATTGTCGACGCCGGCAGCTTCTGGGTAGAGGGTTATTTCAAGGAAACCAGCATTGCACGGATTGCGCCGGGAGATCGTGCCGTCGTTACCCTGATGGCATATCCGGACCGGCCACTGGCGGGGCGGGTAGACAGTATCAGCCGCGGGATTTCACAGCAGGATGGCAGCACCGGCAACGAACTGTTGCCTGCGGTGAGCCCGACCTTCGACTGGATTCGCCTGGCGCAGCGCGTGCCGGTGAAAATCGTGTTGGACAATGTGCCCGACGATGTCGAGCTGCGGGTTGGAATCACCGGTTCGGTGATGGTGAAAAGCGGCACCGCCGCCCGGGAAGAGAATGGACCGGTATCCTCTGGAAAGTAGGTCCTTGCCACAGGCCGTGCGGGCGCTTGAGAGCCCGTGGACCCTACTGGTACTGGTCTGTTGCCTAGCGGGCTGCACCCTTGGGCCGGACTATCGGCCCCCGCCGGTGCCGCTCGAGGACAGCTGGAGTAAAGAGCGCAGTGCACGCCTGGACAGCGGCCAGCCTGTCGATCCGCTCTGGTGGGAGCATGCATTCAGCGACCCGGTTCTGGACCAGCTGGTGGCTATATCGCTGGACCGGAATCTCACTCTTCGCTCGGCTGCCTTGAGGGTAATGCAGGCACAGCAGCAACTGGCTATTGCCGTCGGTAACCAGTACCCGCAGCTGCAGGAATTGGCCGGTTCTGTCTCGCGTACCAAGGAGAGCGAGCTGATCATCGAGGAATACGATATTGGCTTCAATCTCAGCTGGGAGCTGGATATGTGGGGGCGATTCCGGCGCCAGGTGGAGTCCGCCAGCGCCGACCTTGGCGCCAGTGTGGCCGATTACGACGGTGTCCTGGTTTCGCTGGTAGCCCAGGTTGCCCAGACGTATGTGGCGATCCGAACCACGCAGGCACGGCTGAAGGTGGCCAGGAATAATATCGACCTGCAGGAAGAAAGCCTGCGTATCGCCCGGGCGAAGTTCGAGGCCGGGGAGGTCAGTGCGCTCGATGCCGAGCAGGCCGAGGCGCTGTTGTATAACACCCGCGCGGCTGTACCCAGCCTGGAAACCACGCTGCAGCAATTGAAGAACACGCTGGCGGTGCTGCTGGGAATGCCGCCCACGGCAGCCACATCACTGGCGGGGATGCCGGGCGCGATTCCGGTTGTCCCAGCACAGATTGCCATCGGTATGCCCCAGGACCTGTTGCGCCAGCGGCCGGATGTGAGGGCGGCGGAGCGACGCCTGGCGGCACAGAGACCGCAGATTGGTGTCGCCGAGGCTGAGCTGTACCCGGCCTTTTCCATCGGTGGCTCGATCGGCTCGCGCGCGATGGAAGCCGGTAGGCTGTTCGAGGGGGAAAGTGAAGCCTGGAACCTGTTCGGGGGCTTCCAGTGGAACCTGTTTAATTACGGCCGGCTGCGTAGCAATGTTCGCTTGCAGGATGCGCGCTTCCAGCAATTGTTGGAGGACTACCGCCAGGCCGTGCTGCAGGCCCAGGCTGACGTGGAGAATGCGATTGTGGCGTACCTGAAATCCCACGAACAGTTGGAAAGCTATCGCCGCGCCGCGGCGGCGTCGAGCCGCTCGGTGGCACTGTCGTCCGCCCAGTACACCAACGGGCTGGTCGGTTTCAACACGGTGATCAGTACCCTGACCGCTGACGCACAGCAGCAGGACCTGCTCGCCCGGGCCCGGGGTGCAGTGGCTGCCAACCTGGTGCAGGTATACCGATCACTGGGCGGCGGCTGGGAGGTACGTGAGAGCCGCAGCGTTAAGCAGCTGCTGCCGGTGCCGGTCCGGGATGAGATGCTCGATCGTACCGGTAAGTGGAAGAAGGTGCTGCAATAGGGAAGGCGGGAAAGTAATGCTCAAGGTGATCCTGATCGCATCGGTACTAATCATCCTGACAACCATGGTTCACGCGGTTGCCATGATAATTGCCATTCACTGGACTCGCGCCCTCAACCAGTTGCGCCCGGGGCATCCGGTTCTGGTGCCCGGCCGCCCCGCGGTGGTCTCACTCACTGTGCTGCTGATGTTCCTGACCTCGACATTCGAGGTCTGGATCTGGGCCACCGCCTACCGCATGCTGGGAGCGTTCCGGGAACTGGAACCGGCCATGTATTTTTCGATGGTTTCATTCACCACCCTGGGATACGGCGATATTGTGCTGGGGGAAGAGTGGCGCCTGCTCTCATCATTGCAGGCAGCCAGTGGCATCATCATTTTCGGCTGGACCACGGCAATCGTGATCATGGTGGTCCAGCGCCTGTATACGAAGGATTCACTGGGCTCCCCTCGCGACCCTGAATAAGCTGGAATTAACGACTGGATAAGCGCACCGCGCTGGTTACAGCCTGGATGGGTGGCTGTGGCCCCGCCCCCGCCTCCTTGTGCGGCTTGTCGGTGACAAAGGCCTTGGCCGTCGCCACCCAGGCCGCACCAGCCTCGGGGAAGATCACCAGGGGCAGGGTGACCGCCATCAGCAGGAACAGCGAGCCGAGAAAGGTCGGCTTGTCGATGATTTCATTCCAGCTGCTCGATGACACGCTTGCCTCCATGATCCCATGGACCAGAATGCAGGCATCCGTATCCGGCCAGGTGGTTCACTTTGTGAACCGTTTACCAGCCATATGTTGAATTAAGCGTAAACAATCCTGTGCGTTTCATCGCCGCGGGCCGCCCCGGGGTGGGATAAGCTTGCCGAATGTAGAAATCGCCGCCTCAGGGGCTGCCCTGATGAGGGACTTTTGTCATTTCCCGGCTGTCTGTGTCGGTATCCGCTGGAAATGTCGATGCGTGCCCCCGAGCCGGGCGGACAGCGGCCCGACGCTGCGCGGTTTTTCCTTGTGAACGGGAAAGATCTTCGGCAGAATAAAATATTCCATCCAGAAAGCCGCAAAATAATGGATTATCTCCCGCGATGAAGATTCCTAGCCTGTCCAGAATTGCCCGGCCCGCGGCCCTGCTGGCCGCCTTGTTCTCACTTTCCGCGTGCGACGACACTGAGGTGGCAGCCGTATCGGACCTGGACCTGCGGCAGAAAATTGCCCAGAAGATCATGCTGGACCTGCGTTATTACTGTGGGACGACCAACCGCGGAGATGGCATGCGGGAGAACTGCCGGCAACCGGTCACCGAGCTGCCGCCGGAATTGGGGGACTTGATTGCCCGCAACAGCCTGGGGGGGGTGATCCTGTTTGCCGATAACCTGCGGGACAGTGGCCAGATGGTGCGGCTGAATCACGCATTGCAACGGGCGGCACTTGAATCTGCTACCGGCTGGCCGCTGCTGCTGGGGATAGACCAGGAAGGGGGGCGCGTGAATCGCCTGCCCCGCAATGAGAGTGCGGCATTTGCCGGCAATATGGCCATCGGTGCCACCTACCCGAAGCACGGTGATGTGTTCGCGCGCCAGACCGCCCTGGCCATGGCAGAGCAGCTGAAGGTACTGGGGTTCAATGTCAATTTTGCCCCCACGGTGGATGTGAACAGCAACCCGGATAACCCGGTGATCAATGTCCGTTCCTATTCCGAGGATCCACAGGTGGTGGCGGAGCTGGGGACTGCCAGCGTGCAGGCTTTCCAGCAGGGCGGTATTGCCGCAACCCTGAAGCATTTTCCCGGCCACGGTGATACCTCGGTCGACAGCCACACCGGGCTGCCGCGGGTTGAGCGCAGCCGGCAGCAGGCACGGGCCACGGACCTGCTGCCATTCCGGCATGTGATCGGCGCCGCTGCGCCGGCACTGACCATGACCGCGCATATCCAGTACCCGGCATTGGATGACAGCACTCTGGTTGCGAAAAGCGGTGAGGAAATCGTCGTGCCCGCCACCCTGTCACGGAAAATCCTCACCGGAATTCTTCGGGACGAATACGATTATCAGGGGCTCATCATTACCGATTCCCTGCATATGGCCGGTATCAGCCACTACTTCACCCCGGAAGAGGCGGTGGTGCGCACTTTCGCCGCCGGTGCGGATATTGCCCTGATGCCGATCAAGGTGCGTTTCCCTGAGGACCTGGAAAAGCTGGACCAGCTGATCACCGACGTGGTGGCGGCAGTGGAGCGGGGCGAGCTGTCCCTGGCGGAAATTGATGCTTCGATCGACCGCATTGCCGCCCTCAAGCAGCGTGTGATCGATCGCGACTGGATTGGTGCGGGGGAGCGGGAGAAAGTCGCCGCGGCGCGACAGGTAATGGCCAGCCCGGGGCACCGGACAATTGCCCGTGAGCTGGCCGGTGCGGCGCTCAGCGCCATTTACCCGGTCGAGGCCGGGACGCTGCCGGTGATCGACCAGGGGGTGCAGACCATCCAGGTTGTCGCCCCATCGGAGGAGGTGGGCCAGGCTTTCCGCCTTTCGCTGGAGGCGGTCACCCGTGCCCGGATCGAGATAGTGCCACCGCAGGAAGCAGCGGCGCGGATCGAGGACCAACCCGCCGACCTGGTGATTGTCGCCAGCATTGTTCCCGGCGAGAGTGCGGTGGAATGGGGTGGTATGGAAGACTTGCCGGGACTGCGCCGCGCGCGCCTGCCGGTGCACGCACTGTACCGCGAGTATCGCAAGACACTGGAACGCGCACGGGCGCGGCAATGCAAGACCGTGTTTGTCAGCATGCGCTCGCCGTACGAGGCCGCGGGCTTCCGTGAACTGGCGGATATCCATATCGCCAGCTTTGACTACAAGGCGTTTATCGACAATGACAACCGGCTACATGGGCCGATTTATATGGCCCTGGCCGAGGCGCTGACCCGGAAAACCCTGCCCGCTGGTGCGGTACCGGTGACGGTATTGCCAGTGGAATCGCCCTTGCCGGCCGGCTCCCCGGGTAACCCCGGTACCTGATATAGCGGATGGAATGCGGCGCAATTACCCGGCTCGCCGGTGCTGCGCCGGCGGGCTGTTTTGAGATAACCTGTAGGGGAATTCCAGGGGATATGTACGGCCGGTGCCCCGTTATCCCGGGGTGCGGCGAGAGCAGGGAGTGGCCTTATGATGCGGATCGCAGATTCCAGCGACGAATCCCTCACACTCTACCTTTCCGATGATTATGACGAGCGGACGCTGGCGCGTATCGCGCGACTGACCGCGCTGGTGCGCCGCGAGATGGGTGACCGGGTCACCGATGTGGTGCCCTCTTACTGCAGTGTCACCGTCTTTTACGACCTGTTGCGCAGTGAATACCGCGAGGTTCACCGGAAACTTGAAGAGTGTGCGGAGCAGGTATTGCTGGAGCCGGATGAGGTAGAGGCAGCCCCGCAGGGCCGGATGGTGGAGTTGCCGGTCTATTACGGCGGGGAAGCTGCGCCGGACCTGGAACGGGTGGCGGAATTTGCCGGCCTCACCACCGGGGAAGTTATCGATATGCATGCGGCGGAAGAGTACCGCGTGTACGCACTCGGCTTTCGCCCGGGCTTTGCTTTTATGGGTAAAACGCCGCAACCCCTGCGAGTGCCCCGGCTGGATTCGCCCCGGCCCAGGGTGCCTGCCGGTGCCGTGGCCATTGCCGGTGCGCAGGCGGCGGTTTACCCGGACAGCTGCCCCGGTGGCTGGAACCTGATCGGCCGCTGTCCGGAGACGTTGTTTGACCGCAGCAGCAACCCACCGCGCGTCCTGCTGGCCGTGGGCGACCGGGTGCGCTTTGTGCCGGTGACCAGGAAAAAGTTCGAGCAGCTGGGGGGCGAACTCGATGGGTGAATTCGCCACGGTGGAGCGTGCCGGGCCCCTGACCCTGATCCAGGACAGCGGTCGCCATGGCCAGCGGCACCTGGGCGTCAGTCCCGGCGGTGCCCTCGATCGGCACGCGGCTGGCTGGGCCAATAGGTTACTGCGCAATGCACCGGGGGATGCCCTGCTGGAGATCACCCTGGGTCCCTTTGCCATGCGCTTTTCCCACGCCACCACATTTTCCCTGGCCGGTGCCGAGTGCAACTGGCGCCTCGACGGCAGGCCGGTTGCCAACTGGGCTGCACACCGTGCTGAAAGCGGCAGCCTGCTGGAGGCTGAGGTGGCCCGCAGTGGTGTCCGCAGTTACCTGGCCCTGGCCGGGGGAATCCAGGCTGAACCGGTCTGGGGCAGCAGGGCCACAACGGTGGGCGAGCGGATTGGCGGCATTGCCGGCAGGTCGTTGCGGTCCGGCGACCGGTTGCCCTATATCGCCGCTGCCGAGACGCTCTTGGCCGGGGTGCCGCGCGAGTATATTCGCGAGTACGGCGGCGATATCCCGCTGCGGCTGGTGCCTTCCAACCAGTTTGAGCTTTTCTCTTCCGCGCACCGGCAAACCCTGCTGTCGCAGGCTTACCGGGTGTCGCCCCTTTCAGACCGGATGGGGGTGCGCCTGGAGGGCTCACCCATGACCGGGTTGCCGGGAAGTATGATTTCGGAGGCAGTGGCGCCGGGCGCAGTCCAGGTGCCAAGTAACGGGCAGCCGATCGTTTTGATGGCAGATTGCCAGACGATCGGCGGTTACCCGAAAATCGGCCATGTTTACAGCGTGGACCTGGACCTGTTGGCGCAGGCGCGCCCGGGGGCGACGGTATTATTCAGCCTCGGCACGCTGGAAGGGGCGCAGCAGGCCCTGCGGCAGCAGCGGCGCTTTTTCGAGTGCGAAACCGGTTAGCGAGGGTGATGGAAACGGGCGCATGAAGCGAGATAAACCAGTTGGGAGGCCGGCATGAAACTGAACTGTGACCTGGGGGAAGGCTACGGCCGCTGGCAGGTGGCCGGGGAAGCCGCGGTAATGCCGCATATCGACATGGCCAATGTTGCCTGTGGTTTCCATGCGGGCGACCCGCTGACTATCCAGCGTACCCTGCGCCTGGCGGCGGATCACCAGGTACAGGTGGGTGCCCATCCGGCTTACCCGGACCTGGCGGGATTCGGCCGCCGCTCGCTGCAGTGCTCCCCGGATGAGATTTCCGCGATGGTGCTGTACCAGATTGGTGCCCTCGAGGGGCTGGCCAGGGCAGTGGGCACCCGGGTGGAGTACGTCAAGCCGCACGGGGCCCTGTACCACGATATGCTGCGGGACGAGTCGGTGTTACGCGCAATTCTCGCGGCCGTGGCCAGTCACGGGCGCAACCTGCCGCTGATGCTGATGGCAACACCGGATGCCGAACGGCACCGGCAGCTGGCGGCGGAATACGGGCTGGATGTGCTGCTGGAAGCCTTTGCCGACCGGCGCTATACCCCTGCCGGGCTGCTGGTGCCGCGTAGTGAGGAGGGGGCGGTGCTGCACCGGCGAGACGAGATACTGCGCCAGGTACAGGAAATTGCTGCCGGTAGTGTCACCACCAGTGACGGCCGGCAGTATGCCCTGCAGGCGGACACCATCTGTGTGCACGGGGATAACCCGGAAGGTGTCGCCACGATTGTGGACATCCGCCGGGCGCTGGGTGAGCGGCGCTAGCCCCGGCTCCTTTTCCTGGCATCAGTCTTCCCGGCATCAGTCCAGTGCGTATGCCACGGCCCTGTCTGTATGGATGGCGGTGGTATCGAACAGCGGCACCGGTGTATCGGGCTGTTGCACCAGCAGTGAAATCTCCGTGCAACCGAGGATAACGCCCTCTGCGCCGCGGCCTGCCAGCCCGGCGATAATTTCCAGGTAGCGCGCTTTTGAGTCGGGGTTGGCCCTACCCTGGCACAGCTCGGTATAGATCACCCGGTGTACCAGCTCCCGCTCACCCTCATCGGGGACCAGCACCTCAACCCCCTGTTGCCGCAGGCGCTCGCGGTAAAAGTCCTGCTCCATGGTAAATCGCGTGCCCAGCAGGCCAACTTTCCCGATTCCATGCCGGCGCAGGCTGTCGGCTGTGGCATCGGCGATATGCAGGAGCGGTATGCCGACCTGCGCCTGCACCTGGTCTGCGATTTTGTGCATGGTGTTGGTGGCGATCAGCAGGAAATCGGCACCGGCCGCCTCTACTCCCTGCGCGGCGCGGGCCAGGATCTCGGCGGTGGCTTCCCAGTTACCCTCGTGCTGCAACTGTTCGATCTGGGCGAAGTCCACACTGTAAAGTGCGATCCGCGCCGAGTGCTGGCCACCCAGTGCCTCGCGTACACCCTGGTTGAGCAGGCGGTAATACTCCAGCGTGGATTCCCAGCTCATGCCGCCCAGGATGCCAATGGTTTTCATGGCGTCCCGCTCCGGTCAAAGGTGTAATCCCGCTCGACCCTGCAAATCCGCGTGCTGAAAGCGGTATACCATTTTTCGCGGCCCAGCCGGCGGGCCTCGCAGTGCTCCGTGTGGTGCTTCCAGCGCTGGATGGATTCCAGGTCCCGCCAGTAGGAAACCGTAATGCCCACACTCTCGCGGGCGCTGTCGGCGCCCAGGAAGCCGGGCTGGTCCGTGGCGAGTTCCAGCATCCGTGCGGCCATGGTGCCGTAGCCATCGTCGATGTCGCTGCGCAGGCTGGTGAAGATGACCGCGTAGTAGGGGGGCTGCGGGGTTCGGGCAATGGTGTCCATACTGGTTCAGGCTCCCGTGTTTCTCCTGCGGGAATTCTACCCCGTCCCGGGGCAGGGAAGACACCCGGCGCGCGGCGAGCCCGGGCGTCCGTCATTTGCCCGCGGATTATTCGCGTTCCAGTTCGGCCAGCACGCTGGTATTGATTTCGGGGTAGCCGCTCAGTTTGCGAGGGGAGTATTTTTCCAGCAGTGCCAGCAGGATCGCGCGGGACTGGTTGTCCACTTCGCCGTCCACTTTCCAGGGGCGGAAATGGTACTGGAAGGCACGGGTATAGAGGCTGATGTCCTCGTCGGTGGCGGACTCCGGGTCAATGCCGTAGCCGTAGTCCGCGAGCCACTGGGCAAACCGGCGACGCAGGCTTTCCCGGTCACTGGAAGTATTGCCCTGCAGGTGTTCCAGGTGACGCTGGACGGTTTCTTCTTCGTACCAGGCGCCGATGCCGGCCTCGGCCAGCTGTTGCCACGGGAAGCGAGGGCCCGGGTCGATCTTGTACTGGGGAATCACGTCGCCGTGGCCAATGATATTGGTAGGCGTGATGTCCGGGTAGCGGGCGAGGATATCCTTCGACAGGGCGATCAGCAGCTCGATCTGGGCCGGGTCGAACTCGGGGAAAAAGCAGTTTTCATCGCCGACGGCTACTTCGCCACTTTCCACTGGTGTGACGCAGTGGCTCTTGTTGACGATCTCGATACCAATCGACTGGTCATTGACCTGGGTGCGGTCTTTCCACTTGCCAGGCCCCGCGTGCCAGGCCCGGCGATTCTCGTCCACCAGCTGGTAGACACGCAGCTCGTCGTGGGGGTAACTGGGGTCGTCGCTTTCGGGAATCAGGTAATGGGAGCTGACCGGTGCGGAGCTGGGCTGGGTGAGGACCCGCAGGGAAGTGCCGAAGTCGATGGCGGTAAAGTGCATCACCAGGAAGCGCACCCGCTCACTGGCATTCTGCGATTCCACCGTCTCGATACGATAGTCACTGCCGGGGGTGTGATTCATTCCTGCGCTGCTGCAGCCGGCCAGTGCTGAAGCTGCGACAGCGGCGGCAAGGATTCGTCGCCAGCCCGGTATGGTGGAACCTCTTGCATGGCCGGTGCTGGTCATAGGGTGGGAAAACCTGCTGGACGACGGGTTCACTGAGTGGGGACAGCGGCTGTCTTTATTAGTCATTTGTTCTTCATCCTGGTCTTTGCGGGATTGCGCGTGTCGTCGCTGGCGCCATTCACTACATCGGAAGCTTTACCCCCAGCTCCCAAAGCTGCACCAGTGTGCAATCCTGCCTATTAAACATAAATAATTCTTGACCGTCCAACCCTAGATTAATATTTTATTCCTTGAGACAGCGTTGTCTTCAAGGCGGCAGTGGCAGCCGTCGATAGGTGCGGGTGGTAAGTCCTCTCTCTTATCTCCCTGGCATGTGGGCTGGAGGTTTGGCGTCGGTTCGCATGATTTTCTCGTCCTTGTCATTGGCCGGCGCTCTGCGCCGGTTTTTTTTATTACGAGATTATTCTTTGTTGTTGTGGTTGATTGAATAATGTATTCTTCTACCATGTCGGTTGTTGTGGTGATGCGCGTCAGTCCTGTTGGGGCAGGTACAGGATCCGTCATCCAGGCCACCGAATAACCGGATAATAAAAACACGGGGCCGAGGCATCCGTGACGACAACAAGGTAAGGCAGCGTTGATTCTCAAGGTTTCCCTTCACATCCTGATCGCGGGGCTCGTTTTGACGGGCACCGCACATGCTGGCGACCGGGCAGGTCCCGGGGCCGGCGGGGCCTCTCCCGTCTTTGTCAGTGACGTCCCCGGTATCTCTGAACAGATGCTCTCTGCCGACTACTGGGTGCAGCGGCTCGACGGCGATCCGTTGCGCATGGG
Source organism: Microbulbifer sp. YPW16 (assembly GCF_021290385.1). Classification (GTDB taxonomy): domain Bacteria; phylum Pseudomonadota; class Gammaproteobacteria; order Pseudomonadales; family Cellvibrionaceae; genus Microbulbifer; species Microbulbifer zhoushanensis. The sequence continues at coordinate 762,933 of NZ_CP089928.1, read as the reverse complement.
CTCTGAGCAGGTCCATTCATTCAATGCCCGCAATTTCGCCCGGGGCGAATATCTGCACGACCTGCAGGCGCTGGGCGAAACCATGCCGGGTGAGCAGGTGCGCGATCTGCTCGACGGTATCAGCCGGCCGGCTTCCTCGCCGCGCTACTACCGCGATGGCCGCCAGGTGAGTGAGGCCGACTACGGGCGGATGCAGGCAGCTGTTCAGCGCGAGCAGGTTCCTGACGTCGTCGAACTGCAGTGGGGCGTGGTGGTGGAGCGGGCCAGTATGCGCAGCTTCCCGACCGGCGACCGTATTTTCAAGGCACCCGACGACCAGGACCTGGACCGCTTGCAGGAGACCGGCGTGTTTCCCGGCCAGCAGGTGGTGCTCCTGCACGAGAGTGCGGATGGCGAGTGGTGGTTTGCCGTCAATTACCACTATGCTGCCTGGCTGCCCAAGTCCGCGGTGGCGGTGGGTAAGCGTGGGCAGGTGGAGCAATGGCTGGGCATGGCACCTCGCCTGGTGGTGACCGGTGCGCAGGTCAGTACCAACTTCAACCCTGTCGATACGCGCACATCCGAAAAGGCGCTGGACATGGGTGTTTCGCTGCCGCTGCTGAGTGCTGCGGAGGTGGGGCACAATGTGAATGGCCAGAACCCGGTTGCCAGCCATATCGTCAGCCTGCCGGTGCGGGGAGAGGATGGCCGGCTCGAATTCGAGCCCACCCTGGTGGCGCGCAGCCGTGACGTCAATGTGGGGCACCTGGAATACCGGCCCTCGCTGGTTCTGGAACAGGCGTTCAAGTTCCTGGGTGAACGCTATGGCTGGGGACACGACTACAATGGCCGCGACTGCACCGGGTTCGTGGGCGAGGTTTACAAATCCTTCGGGATCCTGATGCCGCGCAATTCCGGCCAGCAGGGCAAGGGGGCCTTTGCGCCGACACAGTTTTTCGAGCCGGGGGATGACCGGAAGCGGCTGCAGGCCCTGGACAACCTGACCGTTGGCGACCTCATTTATATTCCCGGCCATGTGATGATGTATATCGGCCACGCCGGTGGCGAGCCGTATGTGATCCACGATGTAACCGGCTTGAGTTACTTTACCCGGGGTGACGAGCTATATCGCGGTACCCTGTCCGGCGTCTCGGTGACGCCCCTGAAACCCCTGCAGCTGGGCCGTGAGCGCAGCTTCGTGGACAGCATCTACGCCATCAAAACCATTCAACCGGTGATGCCATGAAAATAGTTGACGTCAAGCTGGGCATGCTCAAGGTGCCCCTGATCACGCCGTTCAAAACCGCGTTGCGGACTGTCGAGTGCGTGGAAGATGTGATCGTTATGCTGGAGACCGATGACGGTCGCATCGGCTACGGCAATGCGCCGGCGACCGCCGTCATTACCGGCGATACCCACGCCTCGGTTATCGCGGCTATCCGCGAAATCTTCACCCCGCTGCTGCTCAACCGGGACGTGGGCGACCTGAACCAGCTGGCGCGCGAAATCGACGGCGCCATGGTCAATAACACCAGTGCCAAGGCCGCAGTGGAAATCGCACTTTACGACCTGTTCGCACAGGGCTTCGGTGTGCCCCTGTACCGTGCCCTCGGTGGTGGCGAGAACAGCCTCACCACGGATATCACGATCAGTGTCGACTACATCGACAAGATGGTGGCGGACGCCGAGAGCGCCGTGGAGCGGGGCTTTGAAATCCTCAAGCTGAAAGTGGGCAAGGATATCCGCCTGGATATCGAGCGCATCAAGGCAGTCTACGCGGCAGTGAAGGGCAGGGCGTTGCTGCGCCTGGATGCCAACCAGGGCTGGAGCCCCAAGCAGGCCGTGCAGGCCATCCGCAGCCTGGAGGATGCCGGTGTGTTGCTGGAACTCGTCGAGCAGCCGGTCAAGGCCCGCAACCTGGAGGGCATGCGCTATATCTCCGAGCGTGTGAAAACGCCGATCATGGCCGATGAGAGTGTTTTCGGCCCACTGGAAATGATGGATATCATCCAGGGGCGGGTTGCCGAGATCATCAATATCAAGCTGATGAAAACCGGCGGCATCACCAATGCCCTTAAGATGACGGACCTGGCCGGCCTGTACGATGTGGAATGCATGGTAGGATGTATGCTGGAAACAAGCATTGGTGTGTCCGCCGCCGCGCACGTGGCTGCGGCCCGCTCAGCGGTGGTGTCAAAGCTGGACCTGGATGTGCCATCCCTGTGCGAGTTTGACCCTGTCATTGGCGGGGCAACTTATACCGATGCCGATGTCATTCTCAATGATACGCCGGGGCTGGGTATCGAAAAGATTGAAGGGCTGAAATTACTGGCCTAGTGGTATGCGCCGGTGAGCTGCCACCGCTGGAACAGAAAGCGATGACCTGTTTACTGAAAATGCGCGCGATGCGCGAACAGATGTCGGTGAACGAGCGCAAGCTCGCCGATTTTATTCTGGACAATACAAAGCTGCTGCGGGACTACTCCTCCCAGCAGCTCGCCGATGCGGTTGGTGTGAGCCAGTCGAGTGTGGTGAAGTTCTCCCAGAAGCTCGGTTACAAGGGTTACCCGAGCCTGAAGCTGGCGGTATACGAAAGCTATGCCGGCGGCATCTCCAGCCCGGTCGGCGGCGATGATGCGCCGCTGCCTTTCGGTGGGGCCAATACACCGCTGAGCGAACTGGGCCAGAAAAAACTCGAGGTACTGGAAAACACCGCGGGCATCAATGACCTGGAACATTTGCGTGCGGCGGTCAAGGCGATACGCAATGCCCGTTGCATCCAGGTTTCCGCCTGTGATGGATCTGTGTCAGTGGCCCAGTACCTCACCTACCAGTTGCTTGAGCTGGGCTGCTGGGCCGTGTTCGACCAGGGTGGAATGCTGCAGCGCTCCATGGTGGATAGCCTTGGCGAGGAGGATATGCTGTGCATCATCTGCGATATGCACGGTGAGGAGTCCCTGGTTGAAGCGGCCAACCACGCCCGGGAAAAGGGCATCAAGGTGCTGAGCCTGACCCGCTACAACTACAACGCAGCCAGCATCCACGCCGACATACGCCTGTATGTCATGCCCTCCGAAGAAGAGCAGCCGCTGCAGCGCCTGTTGTTCCGCTCTGGCCAGCTGCACCTGATTGAGAGCCTGGTCAGCGGTCTGCTGGTCGCCGAGCAGTAAGCCGGCGACCTGTTTTCCCTCATTCCTTTCCCGTTCGCGCCGGTAGTGGTTGACCGAAAGGCGGGGCCAGCCGGGGTAGAGTCCCGGCTGGGCCGGTCTGGTTACCTGGTGGCCAGTGTGGATTTGTCGGCGCCCTCGATTTCCCACTCCATGTTGTAGTCCCACTGGTCGAAGTACAGGTTGCCGCCCTGCCACTCAACTTCACCGCGCTGGGAGTCCACAGTCTCCGATCGGAAATGCTGTTTTTCCGGTGAGAAGGGGCGGCTGTAGTCCGTGTTGAAAATTAGCCGGTAGGCATCCAGCCCGCCCAGGTAGAACCAGGTCTCGGACTCATTGGCGCCGTCCAGCTTGCCGTGGGTGACATCCATTGGTAGCCAGCCATAGGGGGCCAGGTAGAACTCGCCCCAGTCGTGCATGGTGTCAAACGATTCCGGTGAAAATTCCCAGCCCGACTGCCAGCGTGCAGGGATGCCATTCATGCGCATCAGGGTCATCAGCAGCAGCGTCTGCTGGCCGCAGTCGGCGTGGCCGGCCCGGGCCGCGTACTGGCTGATATTGCGGATGGTGGAATATTCCCGCGCGCCGGCCCAGGGTATCTGGTCGACATGGGCAAAGAGTTTCTGCGCGATGCGGTAGGGGTGCTTCTCCTTTCCGACGATACGCTCGGAAAGCGCGCGCAGCTCCGGGGTAAACACCACATGCGGTGCGCGCTCGGATAAATAGGGTTCCAGGGCCGGGGTGAATTCCACTGGTTCTACCTGCCGTGGATCGATCGCGGTATGACGGGCGAGGCTGTCATAGCGGTAGCTGACGCGAAATTTAGTGGGCTCGCCGGCCCGGGCGGGCTGCTCGAGATAGACCGTGCGCTGGGCCTGGTCTGTCGGTGCCAGCTGGAACTCAGCCGGGGAGGTCGTGACCAGCTCGATATTTTCCTGCTTGCCGGCAATTTCCTGGGGGAAGGGAATCCAGGCCCGGACCATCTCCCCATCGGGGACCACGTCGGGATCGACGGTGAGCGTGTACTGGATGCGGATACGGTTGCGCGGCGGTGTGTCGGCGGCGATCACCTCGCGGTGGTGCGGGTGCAATGCATAGAGCGGTGCCTTGCCGGTAAAACGCTGGTAGTCATCCGTGCGTTGTGCCGCGGCATCTGAAATATGTACCAGGTTGTATGCGGTCTTGTTGAAGAAACGACGCTCGCCGTCGATTACCTTGGACTCAAGCAGGCCCTGCTGGTCCCAGGCGAGAATATCCTCGGCCGTGGCGTCGGGGATGTAGCGCTGGATAGATGGCAGCAGTTCATCACCGGTGAGCTGGAAATCCATCTCGATACGGCGCATGCGCTCATGCTCGAATTGCAGGGACGCGGCTTCACTGTCGGCGGGATCGCTTTCCAGCATCTTCCTGATCTCCTCGCGTGCTTTGCTGTAATGCCCCTGGTCGGCCAGTTGCTGCACCCGGGTCAATGAGCTTTCTGCTGCACTGCATCCCGCCAGTGCCATCGCCGCTACCAGTGCGGCGGGAATAAAAGCTTTGAAAGATGGGCGGCTCACCCGCACGGACAACATCGGGTTTTTTCTTCTCAAAAAGGTCTTGCGCACAGTGGGGCTCCGGGGTCGTTTGCCTTCGGTTTGAATAAATTATATTTACACGGCAAATTCGTATTGATAAATTATTCTGAAAATTATTCTAAACCAGTGCCAGCGTCAAGTCAGTCGAGGGCAAATGGAGCGCCAAAGGGTATGCCGCTTCGCCTGTGCCAGGCCTGTGGCGGCTTCGGCGATGTGCGTTTACTGCGAGTGGCTGGCGCCTGACGGCCGATTGGAGATCCGATGCGACCCACCTCCCTGAAGAAACGATTATTCCTGTCGGCTACTGGCCTGGCGGTAGTCACGCTGTTACCCGGCTGTGGCAGCGACCGCGATGCGGACCAGTCGCCCATAAACCCTGAAGCCCTGGTACAGCGGGTAATTGAGGAGGAGCGGGTGCCGGGGGCAGCAGTGGGGATCTGGCGCGATGGCGAGCCGGTGCTGGTCAGGGGGTTCGGTGTGACCAACGTCGACAGTCCGCGCCCGGTTGACCAGGAAACCCTGTTCAAGCTGGCTTCCACGACCAAGGCGTTCACCACCGCGGCGCTGGCGCTGCTGGTGGAAGAGGGCAAGCTGGACTGGGACAGCCGCGTGGCGGATTACCTGCCGCAATTTGCCCTGGGGGACGAGTGGATTACCCGCGAGTTCCAGGTGGTGGACCTGCTTACCCACCGTTCCGGGCTGGGTCCCGGCGCGGGCGACCTGATGCTGTGGCCGCAGCCCAACAGCTTCAGCCGTGCGGATATCCTGCAGGGGTTAAGGCACCTGCCGGTGACCGGCAGCTTTCGGGCCGACTACGCCTACGACAACCTGCTTTATATCGTGGCCGGCGAGCTGATTGCCGCCGTATCCGGCATGAGTTATGAGGAGTTTGTGCAGCAACGCCTGCTGGCGGAGCTGGGCCTGGAGCACTGTTACGCCGGACCGGTGCCGGAGGCGGCGCGGGACAACCTGGCCGACCCCCACCGGCTGGAGGGCGATCGCCTGGTGGTCGATACGCCCAACCTGGCGCCCGACCACCCGATTGTCCTCGCCGCTGCCGGGGGCATGCACTGCAGTGCCGGCGATATGCTGCGCTGGTTGCGCACATTGCTGGCGGGCGGTGTGAGCCCGGACGGGCAGCGCCTGCTGAGCGAGGAATCCCGCGATCGGCTGTGGCAGCCGGTCACCCTGATGCCAATGTCGCCCGAGCGTGCCGAGCGTGATGGTGGCCACTTCTATGCGTACGCGCTGGGATGGCGGGTGCAGGATATGTATGGCAAGCGGGTGATTCACCATACCGGTTCGCTGTCGGGCATGTATGCGTGGACGGCGATCGTACCGGAAGAAAAGCTGGCCATGGTGGTGTTGATGAACCGCAGTGCCGGTGTCGCACGCCAGGCACTGATCCACGGGCTGCTGAAGCCCTACCTGGGGGCCGAGCCGCGGGACTGGCTGGCGCACTTCCAGGAGCTTTGGGGGGGCGCCGCGGCGCCCAGCGAACCGGAACTGCTGCCCCGGCCCGAGAGCCGTGCACCGGTCGCCCGCAAACAGGTTGAGGGGCGCTACCGTGATCCCTGGTTCGGGCCGATGGAGATCTACACAGGCGCGGCGGGCAAATTGCGCTGGCGCTCACTGAAATCCCCGCGGCTTGTGGGCACTATGGAATCCGCTGCACCGGGCGTCTGGAGCCTGCGCTGGGACGACCGCAGCCTGCAGGCAGATGCCTGGTTGGTAGCCGAACGGGGCGACGATGGCGAGCTGGTGGTCACCATGCAGCCCCTGTCCCGCGGGGTGGACTTCAGTTATGACTTCCCGGACCTGCGCTTTGTCCGTACCGGCCCGGCCGGGGAAAACGGCGAGGCGGTGGGTCTGTTGGCACAGAAGAAACAGAAGAATAAGCAGTGACAGGAGTGAACGTGGACAGAAGAACCCTGATCAAGAGCCTGGTATCGGCGCCATTACTGGGCGCAATGGCCGGTGCCGCCACCCATGTCGCGGCCGCCGGGGAACAGCGGCCGCGTAGACCCGCCAGGCTGCGCAAGGGCATGACCGTAGGCCTGGTCACTCCGGCCAGCAACGCCTGGGAGGACGAGGATATCCGCTTCGCCATCGATGTGGTGAAGTCGCTGGGATTCCGGGTAAAGGAAGGCGAACACCTCTACCAGCGCACCCAGTACCTGGCCGGCCCGGACCTGGCCCGGGCCCAGGATATCAATGCCATGTTTGCCGATGACAGTGTGGATGCGGTGTTCTGCCTGCGGGGCGGCTACGGCACGCCGCGAATCCTGCCGATGCTGGACTACGACACCATTGCGGGGAATCCCAAGGTATTACTGGGCTACTCCGATATCACCGCGCTGCTGAATGCCATTTACCAGCGCTGCGGTTTCGTTACCTTTCACGGCCCCATCGCCGCGCAGAACTTTACCGATTACACCCTTGAGGAGTACCGCAAGGTGCTGGTGCGCGGTGAGTCCCCGACCCTGCTGGGCGCGCCGCCGCCCTTCGAGGCCCGGCCGGGCAGGGCGGAGCACCGCAACCGCATTACCCGCTTTCGCGGCGGGCGCGCCCGCGGTCGCCTGGTGGGGGGCAACCTGACCCTGGTGTGCAGCCTGCTGGGCACCGAGTTCGAGCCCGACTTCCGCGACCGGTTGCTGTTCCTCGAGGACGTGGGTGAGGCGCCTTACCGTATTGACCGGATGCTGACGCAGTTGTGGCTGGCCGGGAAGCTCGACCAGGTGGCGGGTATCGTGTTTGGCAAGTTCACGGAGACCGACACGGACGGCAACACCTTCAGCGTCGAGCACGTGTTGCGGGAGCGCTGTGCGGGGCTGGAGGTTCCCGTGGTGCGGGGCCTGATGATCGGTCACGTGGACGACCAGACGGTCGTGCCGGTGGGGGCCATGGCGGAACTTGACGGTGATGCCGGCACTCTGAAACTGCTCGAGCCGGTAGTTACGTGATCACAAAACCACTATGATGCGTTCTGCCGGGCCTGTCGCCCGGCGTCCGGGTGACCGGGCGATGCCTGCCGGATTGGCGGGAGCCGGGGGCTGGCCGGCGAAATCAATAATAAATAGAAGCCTGTATGACTGATTTGACCTGGATTACCCTGCTTCCCCCGTTTATCGCCATCGGCCTGGCCCTGCTGACCCGCCAGGTATACCTGGCCCTGTTTGCCGGTATCTGGCTTGGCTATTTCCTGCTCAACCAGTCCGGGGTGCTGCCCTCCCTGGCGGAAGCCCTCGACGGCGTGCTGGCGGTACTGGCCAACCCCGGGGATGCGCGCGTGGTCATGTTCACCCTGGTGATCGGTGCCTTTATCCTCACCCTGGAGCGCAGCGGTGCCGTTACCGGCTTTGTGCGCTTCCTGGAGCGCAGCCGCTGGGTCACCAACGGCAAGCGCGCCCAGTGGATGGCGTGGCTGGTGGGGGTGCTGATCTTTATTGAATCCAATATCACGGTGCTGGTCTCCGGCACCGTGTCGCGCCCGCTGTTCGATCGTTTCCGCGTGGCGCGGGAAAAACTCGCCTATATCATCGACTCCACCTCTGCCCCGATCTGCATGCTGATCCCCCTCAATGCCTGGGGTGCTTTCAACCTGGGCCTGCTTGAGGGACTGGATGTGAGCGACCCGCTGACAGTGCTGCTGTCCAGTATCCCCCTGAATCTCTACGCCATTACGGCAGTGGCCCTGACGGCTTTTACCATCTCACGCAATTACAACCCGGGCCCCATGGCTGCAGCGCAGGCGCGGACTGATGGTGGTGAAGTGGACGGGATTGAGCTCACCGCGTCGATCAAGGGTGAGAAGACCAGCAAGCCGCGAGCGGTCAATATGCTCCTGCCGATCCTGGTGCTGGTGCTGGCGATGCCGGCGAGCCTGTGGATTACCGGCAACGGCGAGATCTTTGCCGGCTCCGGATCCACTTCGGTGCTATGGGCCTCGCTGGCCGGGCTCGCGGTGATCTCGGTGCTGGTGCTGGCGCAGCGGATCATGAAGCTGGACGAGCTCAGCCATACCTGGATGGAAGGTGCCGGGCGTATGCTGCCGCTGGCAGTGATCCTGGTACTGGCCCTGGCACTGGGATCGGTCTCCAAGACCCTGGGCACCGGGGACTATGTGGCCGGCATGGTGGGTGACGCGATTCCATTGTGGTTGCTGCCACTGGTGATTTTCCTGGTCTCGGGCCTGATTGCTTTCTCGGTAGGCTCCAGCTGGGGCACTTTCTCGATCATGCTGCCGATCGCGATTCCGGTCGCATCGGCACTGGGCGCTGAACCCGCCCTGTTCGTTGCCGCCGTGCTTTCCGGCGGTATTTTTGGGGATCATTCCTCGCCAATCTCGGACACCACGATTGTCTCTTCGCTGGCGTCCGGCACTGAACATATCGACCACGTCCGGACACAGTTGCCCTACGCGCTGCAGGCCGGTGCCATCAGCGCGGCGGGCTTTGTCCTGCTGGGTGTGGTCATGCTGTAACTGAATATGGGTTTGGAAATGGATTGTAAAGTTGTACTGGTTACTGCGGATGCCCAGTTCGGCCGCCGCTGGGTGAATGAACTGGCACAGGTAGCGGAGAGCGATGAGGGTTCTCCACTGGGCCTGGTGTTCAATTACTGCGAACCTGGCCAATCGCTGACGGAACAGCTGGGCGATGGCGCCACCCAGGTGGTGGCGCTGGATGACGGCGCGCTCGATGCCGACTCCCTGGTGGAGTGCTACCGCGAACTGCGTCGCCTGCGGGCAGAGATCGACTGTGTGCTGCTGACCGCGTGTAAGACGCCGACCGAGGAACGCATCTATGAGTGCGTCATCTCCCGGGCCGAATCCAACTATGGTGTGGTTTACCGGACACTGCGGCGAATCCTGCTGGAGCGCATCGCCACCCCGTTTGCCGACGCCCTGAAGGAATATGTTTATGCCGCGCGGGACTCTTGGCATACGCCCGGTCACTCCAGCGGCGACAGCCTCAGCTCCAGTCCCTGGGTGGTGGATTTCTATCGCTTTATGGGTGAGCACATCTTCAACACGGATCTATCGGTCAGTGTGAAAATGCTGGACTCGCTGATGGATCCCATCAGCGTGATCCGCCAGGCCCAGAACCTGACTGCGAAAACCTTTGGGGCGAAGCACAGTTACTTCGTCACCAACGGCACTTCCACTTCGAACAAGATTGTACTGCAGCACCTGTTGCGCCAGGGCGATCGCGTAGTGGTTGACCGCAACTGCCACAAGTCTGTCCACCACGCGATGATCATGAGCGGCGCAGTGCCGGTGTACCTGGAGTCATCGGTGAACCAGCACTACGGTGTCTACGGCCCGGTGCCGAAAGCGAGCATCTTCCGGGCAATCGAGGAAAACCCGTCGGCGCGCCTGCTGGTACTGACTTCCTGCACCTATGACGGCCTGCGCTATGACCTGAAGCCGATCATTGAATTTGCGCACCAGCACGGCGTGTACGTGCTGATCGATGAGGCCTGGTATGCGCACGGGCGATTCCACCCGGAACTGCGCCCCACGGCGCTGGAGTGCGGGGCGGACTTTGTCACCCAGTCGACCCACAAGATGCTGTCGGCGTTTTCCCAGGCGAGCATGATCCACGTGGGCGAGAGCGTGGAGAATTTTGATGCAGCTGGCTTCCGTGAAGATATCAATATGCACACTTCCACCAGCCCGCAGTACGGGATGATCGCCAGCCTCGATGTGGCGCGCAAGCAGATGAGCATCGAGGGTTTCAATGTCATGAGCCGCACGCTCGGGTTTGCGGAAGAGATCCGCAGTTTCGTGCGGGAGTCCACCGCCTTCCGCTGCCTGGGCGTCGATGACCTGTGCAGTGAGGAGGTGGCGCAGGACGGCATTCGCCTGGATCCCACCAAGGTCACCATCGATGTCGGCTGCGCCGGCCTGTCTGCGCCCGCGGCGCAGTACCGGCTGTTCAATGAGTTTGGTATCCAGGTCGAGAAAAATACCCACAATACCCTGTCTTTCCTGGTCACCATCGGCACCACCGAGAGCAAACTGCTGCGCCTGAAACAGGCGCTGCGCAAGCTGTCGGAGAGCGCCGGCGATGCCGCCGGGGCCGACCGTGGCCAATCGCTGCCGCCACTGGCGGATATCGTTGCGCTGCCGCGCACGGCCTATTACGCCCGCGGTGAGTTACTGCCGCTGGAGCGCGAGGACATGTCCGCGCTGGTAGGCCGGATTTCCTGTGACGAAATCGTTCCCTACCCACCGGGCATCCCGCTGCTGGTGCCGGGGCAGGAAATCACCGCGGAGATACTCGCGGCAATCCAGTCCTATGTCTTCGAACGTGAGGACCTGGAAATGCATGGCGTACGCCATACCGGGGGCAGGGTGGCTTTGCGGGTGATGACCGATTCCGAAGCACAGCCGGCACGCCGCGAACTGCAGGATATCTGATCGGGAGATTACCCATGGAAGGACATGACAGGGACAGTAGATTGAACGAGCGGCAATACCCCGGATCGCACGGGCCATTGCAGTGGAGGGCCGGCTGCCAGCCGGCCCTCAGGCCGCACCGAAAAAGGTTCCTGGCATGTTTCTCGCCGCTGATTCTCGCGCTGGCCGCCTGTGCGGGCGATGACGTCGGGGCTGACGCCGGTTTCCAGCCGGTATCGGTACAGGGGGATGGTATCCGGGTCGAAATGAAATATTTTACTGGTGATAACCTGGTGGGTGAGCCGCTCGACGGTTACCGGGCCAACCACTGCCTGCTGGTCCCGGTTGCTGCCGAAGCCCTGCAAAAGGTCGCCGATGACCTGGCGAGGCGGGGGCTGGGGCTGGAAGTCTTTGATTGCTACCGGCCCCAGCGCGCGGTGGATCATTTCGTCCGCTGGGCCGGCGCGCCAGAGGACTTTTCCACCAAGTCGCAGTTTTATCCCCGCGAGAAAAAATCACAGATGTTCGAGCGCGGCTATATTGCCGAGCGTTCCGGCCACAGTCGCGGGGCGACAGTGGACCTGGGTCTGTACAACCTGCAGAGCGGGGAATCGCTCGATATGGGTACCGGCTTCGACTTTATGGACGAGCGTTCCGCGACTGCATTCCCGCTGGAAAACCCTGAAGCCGTGCGCAATCGGCAGTTGCTCAAAGATTCCATGGCGGCGCACGGATTCGTCAATTACGCCCAGGAATGGTGGCACTATACCTACAAGCCGGAACCCTGGCCGGAGCAGTATTTTGATATTCCAGTGGAGTGACAGCAGCCCCACCGAATAAATTTCCCGGCGGGAACTCCCGGTAAGTTTCTGTATCAATAGTTCGACAGCAGGGGTATTGGAAAATGCAAAGGCAATGGTTTGGTCGACTCTGCCTGGTCCTGGTGGCGCTGGTGGCCAGCGGCTGCCTGCAGGCAGAACAGGAGAATCCCCTGCTCACTGGCGCTGAGCGCGCCGACGCCTACCTGCCGCTGCTGGGCGATGAGCGGGTGGGCCTGGTGGTCAACCAGACTTCCCGGGTCGGCGACCGCCACCTGATCGACTTCCTGCGCGACCGGCAGGTAAAAGTGCAGAAGATATTCGCGCTGGAACACGGTATCCGTGGTGATGTGGAGAATGGCGGCAAGGTCGAGGGTGGGGTGGATGGCCCCACCGGACTGCCGGTGGTCTCCCTCTACGGTGGCAGCTATGCCCCCAGTGAAGCACAGGTCGCGGACCTGGACTGGCTGTTGTTCGATATCCAGGATGTGGGCGTGCGTTTCTATACCTACATCAGTTCCCTGCATTACCTGATGCAGGCCTGCGCCGATTACGGCGTGCCGCTGCTGGTGCTGGACCGGCCCAACCCCAATGGGGATTACGTGGACGGCCCGGTGCTGGAGCCGGACTTTCGCAGTTTTGTCGGCATGCACCCGATCCCGCTGGTACACGGGCTGACTGTGGGTGAGCTGGCGCAGATGATCAACGGCGAGGGCTGGCTGGAGGGCGGCGCGCAGTGCGAACTGACCGTGATCCCGGTGGCGGGCTACGAAAAATCCATGGCTTATTCGCTGCCGGTAAAGCCCTCCCCGAACCTCCCCAACGACCTGTCGGTTCGCCTGTACCCGTCACTGGGATTGTTTGAAGGTACCAGTGTCAGTATCGGTCGCGGGACCGATTTCCCGTTCCAGGTAATCGGCCACCCGGCTGACACGGTGGGTAAATTCAGCTTTACCCCGCGGCCGGTGCCGGGTGCCAGCGAAAATCCCAAGCACCGTGGCAAGCAATTGAGTGGGCAGGACCTGCGTAGAGAGCCGCTGTCGATCCGGTTTAACCTGGAGTACCTGGTGGACTGGCAAAAGCGTACGGGCGAGGGTGGCGAGCAGTATTTTTCCCGCCCCGGTTTCTTCGACAAGCTGGCCGGTACCGATGCGCTGCGCCGGGCGATCCTGGCTGGCCAGGGGGCAGAGGAAATCCGCCACAGCTGGCAGCCGGATATCCGCGCCTACCTCGAGCGGCGCCAGCCCTACCTGCTCTACCCGGAGGGCTGAGGCATGTTGCGGCAGCATATCGACCGGATCATGGCACTGCAGCCGCAGGGGCGGCTGGTATCGGTGGACCTGCTGCGCGGACTCGCTATCGCCGCAATGGTGCTGGTGAATAATCCCGGCAGCTGGTCCTACGTTTATGCGCCCCTGGCCCATGCCGATTGGCATGGCTGGACTCCCACTGATGTGGTATTCCCGCTGTTCCTGTTTGTGGTGGGCATTTCCCTGGTACTGGCGAACGGCAGCCGCAAGGCGTTCCCGCCGGTGGGCTGGCCACAATGGTCACGGGCGTTGAAGCTGTTCGGGCTGGGGCTTTTCCTGGCGGTATTTTTTTACAATTTCCGCGATGCTTCCTACAGCTGGCTCGAGGACCGCATCGAGGGGATCCGCTGGCTGGGTGTCCTGCAGCGTATTGCGCTGGTATATATCATCACCTGTTACCTGCTGCGCTGGTGTTCGCCGCGCGCGCTTGCCGGCGTTGCAGTGCTCCTGCTGGCGGTGCCCTGGGGCCTGATGCTGCTTGTCCCTTACCAGGGGGCCGGCGGCGAAATATTCCTGGGACAGCTGGAGTTCGGCAATCACTTTTCCGCCTGGCTCGACCAGCAGTTGCTCGGCAGTGCCCATGTCTATTACCGCACCGCCGAACCCTTTGCCTTTGACCCGGAGGGGTTGCTGACCACCCTGCCGGCGGTGGCCACCTGCCTGCTCGGGGTCTTCGCCGGTTTGCAGTGGCGACAGGCGGGGAAGTCGGTGGCAGCGCAGAAAACGCTCTGCCTGCAGTGGCTGCTGGCTGGCCTGGCTTTGCTGGTGGCGGGGCAGCTGGGGCATCCCTGGGTTCCCATCAACAAGGCCCTCTGGTCTCCCAGTTTTGTCATGGCGACCGGCGGTGTGTCCCTCATGTTACTGGCGGGCCTTTACTTCCTGGCTGACATCAATGGCCACCGTCGCGCGCTCGCGCCCCTGGCGGTTTTCGGGGTCAATGCGATAGCGCTGTTTATGCTGGCGGGGGTGGTCGGGCGGCTGCTGATCATGATCCCGGTGGGTGACATGACACTGAAAGGCTGGGTGTTCAATACGCTTTACCAGCCCCTGTTCGGCGGTTACGGAGGCTCTCTGGCATTTGCACTGACCTGCCTGCTGGGCTTCTATTGGGTGATGTGGCAGATGTACCGGCGGCAGATAATCTGGAAGGTATAGAACCTGTAAAGGATTCACGGCATGACTGAGGGGCAGGGAGCACCGATCATATCAGCGCTGCGCCGCGCCGTTGGCGCAGGACGCGTACTGAGCCGGCGCGAACAGGTAGCACCATTCGAGTGCGATGCATTGCCCGTTTACTGTGAGCGCCCCGTGGCCGTGGTGCTGGCCCGCAGTGAGGCGGATGTGGTGGCGACGGCGCGCCTGTGCCACCAGCACAGTGTGCCACTGGTCACCCGCGGGGCCGGCACCGGCCTGTCGGCAGGGGCAAAGCCCTATGGGCGTGGCGTATTGCTGGTGACTGCGCCGATGAGTGAAATCCTCTCCCTGTGCCCGGACAGCTTGACCGCCCGGGTGCAGCCCGGTGCCATCAATGAGCAGATCTCCCGTGCTGCTGCGGCACATGGCCTTTATTATGCCCCCGACCCCTCGTCCCAGATCGCCTGCTCGATCGGAGGCAATGTGGCGGAAAACGCCGGTGGCGTGCACTGCCTGAAGTATGGGGTCACGGTGCACAATGTGGTCGCCCTGCGCATTGTGACAATCGAGGGAGAAGTGCTGTCTGTAGGCGGTGATACATTGGCGCGGCCCGGCTATGACCTGCTGGCACTGGTGCATGGCTCTGAGGGATGCCTGGGTATTGTTACCGAAGTCACCGTGAAGCTGACGCCCCTGCCGGAGCAGACCCGCACCCTGATGGCTGACTTTCCGAGCGTCCGCGCCGCTTCCGATGCAGTTTCCGCAATCGTCCGTGCCGGTGTGATCCCGGCGGCAATGGAAATGATGGATGCCCTTGCCATCTCCGCGACAGAAGAGTTCTGCCACGCTGGCTATGCGCTGGATGCGGCGGCGATCCTGATTATTGACCTGGACGGCGCACCCGATGAGGTGGAGGCCGAACTCTCCCTTGTACGGGAGGAGCTGGGCCAGTCCGGGGCCAGCCGGGTGCAACTGGCGGACAGAGAGGCCCAACGGGCATTGTGGTGGAAGGGCCGCAAGAGCGCCTTTCCCGCCATCGGCCGCCTGAGTCCCGATTATTACTGCATCGATGGCACGGTACCGCGACACCGAATCGGCGATGTTCTCGAGGCCATTGACGCCTTTTCCCACCGTTACAATCTCCGTGTCGCCAATGTGTTCCACGCCGGAGACGGTAACCTGCACCCGATCATCATGTTTAATGGTGAGGAAGCCGATGCCCTCAAGCGGGTGGAACTGCTGGCCGCAGATATCCTCGAGTACTGCATCGAGGTGGGCGGCACGATTACCGGGGAGCACGGCGTGGGTATGGAAAAGATCAACCAGATGGCGGTGCAGTTTTCCGATGCGGAAATTTCCCAGTTCCTGGCGGTCAAGCAGGCCCTCGACCCCAGGGGCCTGTTGAACCCGGACAAGCTGATTCCTACCCTGGCGCACTGCCAGGAATACCGGGCGATCCGTGAGCAGCGACGGGACACGGGCAATGGCTGAGCACAATATGAGTGAGCAACTACAGCGGGCGGTGCGCCAGGCCCTGGAAAATCCCGCCGGCAAGGGCCTGCGGATCCGCGGTGCCAATACCCGTGCGCACTTGTTGCCGGGGGACTACACGGATGAGGCGGTACCGGTGCTCGATAGCAGTGCCCATTGCGGCGTGATCCAGTACCAGCCGGATGAACTGGTTTTGCGCGCGCGCGCCGGGACACCACTGTCGGAGCTGGAGTCCCTGCTCGCCAGCCACGACCAGGAGTTTGCCGCGTCAATGCCGCAGCCCGGTCTGGCCAGTACCCTCGGCGGTGCCATTGCCTGCGGCTGGGATGGTCCGGCGCGCCCCTATGGTATGTCCCTGCGCGACGCGGTGCTCGGTTGCCGCATGATCAACGGCCGTGGTGACCTGGTTAATTTTGGTGGGCAGGTGATGAAAAACGTCGCCGGCTACGACCTGGCACGACTACAGGCTGGTGCACTGGGTACCCTGGGCGTGCTGCTGGACGTTAGCCTGCGGCTGTTGCCGCGCCCCGAGACCAGTGCCAGCCGGTTCTTCCGGGTGACACCGGAAGACCTGCCGGAGTGGTGGCGCCGCGCGCGGTCCCTCGGGCCCCTGCTGCGGGGGACCTGTTATCTCGACGGGGAGCTGCACCTGCATTTGCGGGGCCGCGAGCGGGCGGTGTCCGCCGCGCTTGCTTCCCTGGGCGGGGAGCAAAGCCACCTGGACTGGCTCGCAGTGCGCGACCTGCGCCACCCGTTTTTCTGTACCGACCAGCTCGCCTGCGTAAACCTGCCGCCGCGTTCGCAGTTCCGGCCCGCGACCGGGGAGGCAATGGTGGAGTGGGAGGGCGCACGAGTCTGGGTTCGTGGCGGGGACCATCTGCAATTACAGCGGCAGGCGCGGGAGCAGGGCGGTTTCCTGCAGGTATTGCGCGGCAAGGCGCTGGCACTGCCGGCGCCTGCCAGGGACTGGCAGCGACGGGTCCGCAATGCCTTTGACCCCGCGGGCCTGTTCAATCGTGCCCTCTATTCAACCCATTTCCACGGTGCGGGAGACTGACGCATGCAGGTCAACATCATCGACGGCCTGCTCACTCCCGGTGATGCGCAACGGGCTGAAAAAGTACTGAATGCCTGCGTTCACTGCGGGTTCTGCACTGCCACCTGTCCCACTTACCTGCAGGAATACAACGAGCTGGACAGCCCGCGCGGGCGAATTTACCTGATCAAGGAGATGCTTGAGACAGGTACCCCCAGTGATGTCACCCGCCTGCATCTGGACCGCTGCGTTACCTGCCAGAGCTGTGAGACAACCTGCCCCTCGGGTGTCGAGTACCACAAGCTGGTGGCCATCGGTCGTGCCACCACCGAGCGACTGGCGCCGCGCGGGCGTGTGGGTGACGGCCTGCGCGCTTTATTGCGGAAGCTGATGCTGACTCCCGGTTTGCTGTCCTCGCTGCTGCGCCTGGGACGGTTTGCCGCCCCGCTGATGCCGCCACGGTTGCGGCGGGTTTACTTCCCCCGGCAAAAGGCGCGCAGTAGCGCTGCCAGCGCCACGCGGGTTTCGGCGACGTCAGCCGAGGGCGGGGCGGTGATCCTGTTGCCAGGCTGTGTGCAGCCCGACTTGCGGCCAGGTATCGACGGGGCGCTCAGGCGCATCCTGTCCCACTGCCGGGTACCACTGCTGGCGCCAAGGGCCGCAGGTTGTTGCGGGGCCGTCAGTGCCCACACCAGCGCCCCGGATGAGGGAAGGGAATACGCACGCAACAACATCGACACCTGGTGGCCGATGCTGGAGCAGGCGGAAAGTGAGGGTGGCAGGGGTATCCGGGCGATCGTCTCGACAGCCTCCGGTTGTGGGGTGCAGTTGAAAGATTACCCGACATTGCTGGCCGATGACCCCTACTATGCGAAACGCGCGCAGATACTGGCGGATAAAATGCGCGACCCGGTGGAAGTGGTCAGAGACCTCATCAGCGAGGGACGCCTGGGTATCGATGCCACAAAACTGCCGGCACGGGCGGTATTTCACTGTCCCTGCACACTGCAACACGGCCAGGGGCTGGCAGGCAGTGTGGAACAGGTTTTCCAGCAGCAGGGGGTGGAATTGCCGGCGGTAAAGGATGCCCACCTGTGCTGCGGTTCCGCCGGAACCTATTCCATCCTGCAACCAAAAATCGCGCGCGCGCTGCGCCGGCAGAAACTCGAAAACCTGGAAGCGAGTGACCCGGAGGAGATCCTGACCGCCAATATCGGTTGCCTTTTGCACCTGCAGGGCGGTACCCGGCGGCCCGTACGCCACTGGCTGGAGGCCGTGGCTGCGGCGCTGGATTGACGCTGAGTCGAAAAGGGGGCTACTGCTGGTTACCGGTCGCAGCTCCGCCAGTTAAAGGTAAGTCTGGCCCGGTGGCCGGGCCCGACGGGAGGTTTGTTAAGGCGAGAGAGCCGGGCTGCGGGTCAGCCGTTGACGGCTGTGCCGGCACCACCACCCGGGCCCCCGGGTTCGTTATCCGCTTTGCCCAGTTTCTGCAGGGCCAGTCGCAGGAATCCGTCTGCCTCATCGAGGGCCTGCCGCGCAGCCTCGGTATCCAGGTCTCCCAGGATCATCATTATGGCAAGCTTGGCGTTGTGGTCGCACTGGCCCAGTACCTGGTCTGCCTCCTCGTAAGAAACGCCGGTTGCTTCCATCACGATCCGGCGAGTGCGGCCCACCAGTTTTTCATTGGTGGCCTGCACATCCACCATCAGGTTGTGGAAACTCTTGCCCAGTCGCAGCATGCTGGCAGTGGTCAGCATGTTGAGTACCAGTTTCTGGGCGCTCCCGGCTTTCATGCGGGTGGAACCGGTGAGGATTTCCGGACCTACTTCCGGAAGGATGGCAATATCGGCCTCTGTGGCGATGGCCGCCGCCTTGTTGCAGGAAAGTGCCACAGTTGTAGAGCCGACCTGGTTGGCATATTCCAGCCCGCCCAGCACATACGGGGTGCGACCGCTGGCGGCGATCCCCACTACCACATCCTCGGCGCGCAAATTTATGTCCTGGAGATCCTTGCGGCCCATGGCGGGATCGTCCTCGGCGCCCTCCTGGGCGCGGTAAACTGCCGCATCGCCACCGGCGATCAGGGCAACCACCATATCCTCGGGAACGCCGTAAGTGGGCGGGCATTCCACTGCGTCCAGGATCCCCAGCCGACCACTGGTGCCCGCGCCCATATAAACCAGTCGGCCGCCACTCTTAAAGGCGCTCACGATACTCTCGACCGCAGCGGCAATTTCCGGCAACACTTTACCCACCGCCTCGGGTACCTCGCGGTCAGCACGATTGATTTTTTCCAGCACCGCGGACGTGGGTAGCAGGTCAATATCCTGCGAGTCCGGATTGCGCGCCTCGCTGGTCAGGAGACTCAGTTCCTGAATCAGATTTTGCTTCATCGCTATGGTTTCCACCTGTGTTCCATTTTGCTGTGTTCCATTTTGGTCGCTTCTGGTAATGGTAATGGCCCGGTTACGGATTCCCCTGCCAGTGGAGGCGAAGTGGGCGTGCTGGCCGGGGCAGCTGACCGGGGCAGGTCAGGCATGTTCCCGGACCTCCTGGCGGGCGAGGGCACAGGCGCCATCGAGCGCACTGCCCCGGGGCGGGACCAGCCGCGCCCGCAGGTCTGCCGGAAAGTGTGGCGCCAGGCGATCTGCCAGCCCCCCGAGCAGGGTCAGCGGCAGGTCGTCGTCGCCGAGGGCAGCACGAACCAGGCGCTCCACCTCGGCCACACGCTCGGTTACGATCGCCCGCGCCCGGGCGCAAGTGGGCAGGTGTTCGAAGACGGCAGGAGCCAGCGCCGCGTACTCGTATGACCCTGCAGTCTGCAACCACGGTAATATCGATGCGCGATCACCGCCCACGCGCTGCATTATAGTGCGGCAGAAATCACTTTCGGCCCGGCCGTGCAGGTCCAGCTCCCACAGCAGGGCGCGCACCGCGCCCTTGCCGATGGCGGCTCCGCTGCCCTCATCACCAACCGCCAGCCCCCAACCGCCAAACTGGCGGCTGGTACCGTCGCGGTTCAGTCGCATCACCACCGAGCCGGTTCCCACCGCGGCCACCACCACCGGGGTACCGCCGGCCGCGCCGAACAGTGACGTTATGGCATCGGAGCAGACCCGGACACTGCGAAAGCCCATGGATTCCAGGTGGCCCTGAAGCGATTCGGCCGCGGCGCTGTTACCGGCCCCGGCCACGCCGCAGGCGAGTGCGACCTGTTCTGGCGCCAGCTGCCGCTGTGCCAGCAATTGCCGGCACAGCGTGGTGATATTGCCAATGGCGCCGGACTGGTCCTGGGTCAGCGACGCCGGTCCACCGCGGAGTTCCAGTGTTTCCCCGTTTCCCTGGAGCCGGGCCAGTGTCTTGGTGCCACCGCCGTCGATGCCGATGCTCCAGTCGCTCATGCGCTGGCACTCCGC
The DNA here is from genome assembly GCF_021290385.1 of Microbulbifer sp. YPW16. GTDB lineage: Bacteria > Pseudomonadota > Gammaproteobacteria > Pseudomonadales > Cellvibrionaceae > Microbulbifer > Microbulbifer zhoushanensis. The sequence continues at coordinate 742,605 of NZ_CP089928.1, read as the reverse complement.
ATTGGCTCCGCGGCCTTTTCGACGGCCGGTTTGCCCAGGCAGCAAAGGGCGAAGGCGATGGCTGTACCCAGGCAGAGCTGCCAGGTAAAAGCCAGCGCCACCGGGTTCTCGTCGCCGGTATAGAGGCTGATCATCCAGGGTTGCTGCAGCAGCGTGGCGACAAAACCGGCCGCCAGTGCCAGGGCGGCACTGGTGCCATTGCCGCGGCGGGTAAACAGCACGGTAAAGAAAACCCCCAGCAGGCCGGAGTAGGCAAAGACCATCACCGACAGGGCGAAAGTGAGTAGTGGCAGGTCGCTGACCTGTTGCCAGTAGAAGCACAGGATGGCCATACCGCTCAGAGCTGCCGCAATTGCCGCCATGGACACACGCCCGGCAACGACAAAATGCCGTGCCGGTTTGTCCCCGCCACGCTTTTCCTGCCAGGGGCGATAAAGGTCCTCGGTCAGGACGCTGGCCATGGAGTTGAGGCTGGAGTTCAGCGTCGACAGGGCGGCGGCAATCACACCGATGGTAACCAGGCCACGCAGGCCGGCTGGCATTTCGTTCAGCACATAGTGCATGAACACGGTGATATCACCGCCGGAGGGTGTGGATACCGCCATACCCCCCATCAGCTCGGGGCGCTGGTAGAAAACATACAGCAGCAGGCCGATACCCATAAAGACAGCCATGACCGGTGCGACCATTACCACCGAGGTAATCATTGCCCGGGCACCGTCGCGCTGGTTCTTACAGGTCAGCAGGCGCTGGGTGACATCCTGGTCCAGCCCGAAGGCGGCGATGTTCAGCAGTACGAAGCCGGTAAAGGTGGACCAGATATTGAAGGGATCACCCAGGTCCCAGCTGGTATCCACCAGTGCCAGTTTGGATGGCTCTCCCCCGGCGGGCTGGTTCAGTGCGGCGAATATCTCCGCGGGACCTGTGGGAATCTGCCAGAGCAGCACTGCGATCACCGCGAACGCGGCACTGACATAAACCATGCACTGGAGAACGTCGCTCTGGATCACCGAGCGCACCCCGCCGACAAAGGTCTGCAAAAGGCCCACCAGGGTCAGTAGCAGGACCGCGAGCACCACGTGGTCGGAGTCGATATCGTTGAAGAGGATCATGGAAACGGCTATCGCCGCCATGTAAAGCCGGGCGCCGCTGGCGAAGACCCGCCCCAGCAGGTACATCCCCCCGGCCTGGTATTTCGAATTGGCGCCGAAGCGGGATTGCAGCAGCTCGTAGACGGTGGTGACCCGCTGGGCGTAAAACCGTGGGATCAGGTGGCGTGCCACGACCAGGGCCGCTAGCAGTGCGCCCAGGTTGGTGAACAGGTAGGTGAGATCGCCGCGGTAGCCCAGGTCCGGACCGCCAAGGAAGGTTGCCGCGGACTGGGTTGTAGCCAGCGTGGAAATGGCCACCATCCACATGGGCATACTATTGTGGGCGAGGAAATAATCGCGGCTGTCGTCTGCTCTCTGCCGGCTGAAATACCAGCCACTGGCCACCAGCACGGCGCCATAAATCGCAAAGATGGCCCAATCCAGGGCGGTGAACTGGAGATTCATAACCGGCATACCTGTCGATTCATATACTGGCGGCCAGCCTGGTTGGCACGCCATTCACCATGCAGTGAGTAATTATTCCTTAGTTATACTCTTATTGGTATCATTTATTCCTTTGCGGCGCAAAGGCTGCCAACCGGGGACCGCCAGCGGGGCACTGGCATGTTATCGTTGGCATCTTTTTCACGTTCGGGTTAGCCCCTGCAGAGAGAAATGGTTATGGGCTCAATCGCCAAGATCCGCACGATGCGGGAATCCATGTCCAATCATGAGCGACGTATCGCGGACTTCCTCCTGGAAAATGTCGAGGAAGTTCGCAGCCATTCGTCCAAGTCACTGGCAGAGTCCGTGGGCGTATCCCAGTCCAGCGTGGTGAAGTTCAGCCAGAAGCTCGGCTACAAGGGCTATTCGGACCTCAAACTCTCACTGACTGAATCGCTGGCAAGGACGTCGCTGCTGCCGAAAGTGATTCACGGTGACATTTCTACTGACGATGATCTGTCGACGGTGGCGCAAAAATTGATTGCGCGCAAAACCGTGGCCCTGAACGAGAGCCTCACCGTAAACAGCGAGGAGCACCTGCAACAGGCTGTGGAACTGCTGCACAGTGCCGACAGGATCCTGCTCGCCGGGGTGGGCGCCTCATCGCTGGTGGCGCGGGACCTGGCATTCAAGCTGATGAAGCTGGGTAAGGCAGTGCTCGCGGAGAGTGACAGCCATGTCCAGGTGGCCAACGCTGCGACCCTGGGCAAGGGTGACCTGGTGTTTGCCATTTCCGAATCCGGCCAGACCCAGGACGTCCTGCAGGTGGCGGAGAACGGCCTGAATTGTGGGGCCGATGTGATTTCCCTGACCGGCTTTTCCCGCAATGCGCTGGTGGAACTGGCCGGGATTAACCTTTTCTGCGTCTCTGATGAGTCGGAGGTGCGCAGCTCTTCAATTCTCGCACGCACGGCGCAGCACATGATTACCGACTTGCTGTTTATCCTGGTTTCGCAGCGAGATGGGCAGGCGAAGGAGCTGTTCGAGCGCAGCCGGGCAGCGGTAAATGTGTTCCGGCGCGGCAAGGGCGGCAAGCGTACCCGGTGAACAGCGGGGTCGCGACTAGATACGGCGACGCATCCCCGGTGAGTTTTGGGTGCGACTAAGCTGTCATTTGTGGCAGGTGTCCTGCCAATCATCCCTTTAATTTTGCAATTGCACCGCTTTTCAGTCGCAAGGGTTGATGCGGGCGTGTAGGAATAATATATTCTTATCTGTTCCGTAAGTAGTGATATTTGGTCACAGCATCGAGCCAGTGTTACTGCCGGGGACGCCGGGTTTTCCTTCCGTTTGCTTCATTGCGGGAAATCCGGATTTTCACCTTGAACTGTCCAATTCCGTATTCTTCCGAGGTCGGGTTGGGTTTGAAGCGGTGGGCGTTGCCCACCGCTTTTTTGTGGGCTGTGATTTTCCGGAGTGGAGGGTGGACTGCGTGGGGGCGGGAGGCAACCAGGGGTTCCGGTGGCATCATGTCGGCTATCCCGGATTGCGACCACCGAGCTTTTTTCCCAACCAGGCTTGTAGCCTTTTCAGCTTGTGGGACAGTCGGCCGCGTTTCGCCTTGCGCAGTTTCTCATCTGCGTTTACCAGCCAGGCCACCTGGATAACATGGCGTTCGCCCTGGAATGGCAGATGACCGTGGAAAGAATTATCGGCCCTTTTGAAGGCCGCCAGTGTGCCATATACGGGGGGGATTTCAGGTATGACGGTATCGTCAAAGTCATCGATCCGATTGAGGAACCGCAGGCAACCATCGCGGCGGCCTTTCCAGTCCTGATTCAGGTAGAGCAGGGCGGTGGCTACCTTGGACTTGCCGTCGGTGTGGATCTTGCCATGGCGCTTCTTCAGCGTGCGTGAAATCGACACGTAGGTAGGGTATTGCGCCAGGTTGTCGATACCAAGCCTGTCGCCCAGTGCATTGGCAAACTCGTGATCGACCAGTCGTGCGACCAGGGCATTTACACTGTCTCCACACTGTTCAGCTTCATAGGGCAGGTAGCCTGCGCCTTTAAGCTTTGGGAAGTGGGCCGACACTGAGTCCATCATGCCAGTCGGCAGTAGGTTCCTTGCAACCAGGAAGTGGAAGGGTTCTGACCTGACAAGCGGTTCTGCATTGTTCAGCGAGGCTGGGGTCAGCCACTCAGCACATTCTTCGATTACAGCTGTCATCTTATTATGTCCTCTATGAGGCTGCCAATCAGCCCGAGCAGACCTTTTCTTGACGAGTGTCCCGTAACCCTTGTCGCGATTATTGTTTTAAGTGATTCGCAATAAAAAATTTATCAGAAGCCTGGGAAGAAGCCAATTGTGATCTCTTTTGGTGCGGTTTAATACCGCGCCAAAACACCTGTTGGGATATTGAGGATGCCCCGGCAGTGACCTGCTTGATGGGCAGGAACGCGGTTTTGGCCAGCGGGAGGGGTGCGCCGGCGATTCGTGCATCGCCGGCGCCAGGAGCTAGAGTAACTTGAGCAGGGCTTCTGCAGCCGCTTCCGAGGAGGCGGGGTTCTGGCCGGTTACCAAGTGGCCATCCTTTACAATAAAGCTTTCCCAGTCGCTGCCGCGACTATAGTTTGCGCCTTTTTCCTTGAGCATATCCTCGACCAGGAATGGTACGACATCGGTCAGTCCCACAGCATCTTCCTCGGAATTACTGAACCCGGTCACATTCTTGCCCTTTACCAGGGGCTGGCCCTCGCTATTCCCGGTATGCCGGAAGATGGCCGGGGCGTGACATACTGCTCCCACCGGCTTGCCGGTGGCATACATGGACTCAATCAGCTTGATGGAGTCCTGGTCTTCCGCGAGGTCCCAGAGCGGGCCGTGGCCACCGGGATAAAATACCGCGTCGAAGTCCCCCGGGTTGACACCTGACAGCTTGCCTGTATTTGCCAGCTGTTGCTGGGCTTCCTGGTCTTTGGCAAAACGCTCAGTGGACTCTGTCTGGAAATCGGGGGCATCGCTTTTCGGGTCCAGGGGTGGCTGTCCCCCCTGCGGGGATGCCAGGGTGATATCGGCACCGGCATCTTTGAATACATAGTAGGGGGCGGCAAACTCTTCCAGCCAGAAGCCGGTTTTCTCGCCGGTGTCGCCCAGTTGGTCGTGGGAAGTCAGAACCATCAGGATCTTCATCGTTCGGTTACCTCGATACTTGGTTGCAATTGTGGCGCACGGGTCGCCCCGAACACGGCGCACACTCTGTTGGCAATCATAGGCTGCCTGAGGTTCCTTTATTCGTGTATTTCAGCTTTTGGATTACCCCGTTGATGATTTGTCTGCAAGTGCGGTCTGTCGGTGAACTCTTTCGCTACCCGGGCCAAAGTGGTACTAATAAATGCTGCAAACGTAAAAGAAAAAGGCGTCAACTCCCATGAAAAGAATGATCTCCCTGGCCGGTATCGTCGGTATGCTGCTGTGTGGCGTGGTGACGGCGGCGGAAGACCGCCCGCTCGCCATCGCTATTCACGGCGGTGCCGGTACCATCGAGAAAAGCAAGATGACTGCTGAGCGTGAAAAAGCTTATCGCGCCAAGCTGGAGGAGGCCCTGGCAAAAGGCTATGCGATCCTGGAGGCGGGGGGCACCAGCCTGGCCGCGGTGACGACGGCAATTAATGTGCTCGAAGACTCGCCGCTCTTCAATGCCGGCCGGGGCGCCGTCTATACCTATGACGGCACCCATGAACTGGACGCCTCGATTATGGATGGGCGCACCCGTCAGGCGGGCGCAGTGGCCGGGGTATCCCGCATAGCCAACCCCATCGACCTGGCGCAAATGGTGATGGAGAAGTCACCGTTTGTGATGCTGGCCGGCGAGGGCGCAGAGGAGTTTGCCCGGGCGCAGGGTATGGCCATGGTCGAGAACAGTGTTTTTGATACCGAGCACCGGCGGCGGCAGCTGGACGAGGCGAAGCAGAAGCTGGACCGCAAGGGTGGTGACCAGGCCTCGGTAAACGCGCTGCCAGTGCCATACCGAATGGGCACTGTCGGCGCCGTTGCCCTGGATCGCGAGGGCAATATTGCCGCGGGCACTTCTACTGGTGGTATGACCGCCAAGCGCTACGGGCGTATCGGCGACTCGCCGGTGATCGGGGCGGGAACCTTCGCCGACAATGATTCGTGCGCTGTTTCCGCCACCGGACATGGGGAATACTTTATCCGTTTCAGTGTTGCCGCGGATATCTGCGCGCGGGTGCAATACCAGGGCAAGACTGTCCGCGAGGCAGCAGAAACCGTCATCAACGATGTGCTCAAACCGGTGGGCGGCACCGGCGGAGTCATCGTCCTCGATGCGCAGGGGAATGTCGCACTGGTATTCAATACCGCCGGCATGTACCGGGGCAGCCGGACCAGCAGCCAGCCGGCGAGCGTAGCGATTTTTGGGGAGTAATTCCCGCCCCGCGTGACTTGCAGGCCCCGCGGCCGATGGCCGCGTCGCCCTGTGCTACATTTGCTGTGCATTCGTTCTGAAAGGGGGAGTCCGTATGACACGCAAAGCAACGCGACATCGCCGCAACCGCCAGGCAGAGCGCTCGGTGCGCATTTTCTGGGGCTGGGTATTGCTGGCGGGACTGTTTGCGGTCCTGCTGATGTACCAGGCTCTGGGCTAAAACGCGACTGGCAGGTGATTTCTTCGGGGACACTGACGTGACCCCACTGGCCGCGCGGTGCCCCCATTCGTGCCACAGCGCCCAGCTTCGTCTATCTTCTTGGGATACTGGTTTCGAGTTGACCGGGCTCCTGTCGGGAGCCCGCTGCTGGGGTGTGCGTGCGGCTCTTACGAATTGGTCTCGCCTGTCTCTTGTTTATCCCCGCACTGGTGTCCGGGCAGGCCACCGATGATGAGGCTCCACACGATCACAAGGAGCCCAGTGCGCCGATAGTCGAGGAAGTGGCGGGGAAAAAGCGCCGTAATTACCCCCTGGACCCCCTCGACCTGGCCAGTCCGCGTGCCACCATCACCTCATTCCTGGCCGTGGGTGACCAGATGGGGCAATTCGCCAAGGGACAGTTCTGGGGCGACCCGAGCCGTGAACTGGCTCAGAAGCTCGATGAAAAGCAGGCGCGGGTCAGGCGCATGCTGGACCTCAGTCGGATCCCACCGGCGGCGCGAGCCGACGTGGGTAACGATGCAGCAATTTACCTTTACGAGGTCCTGTCCCGCATCGAACTGCCGCCTCTTGAGGAAATCCCGGGCAGGGAGGAGGTGAACAGCCTGGCGAAAGTGGTTTCCGGAGCCGATGCATCTGCCGAAAAGCCGGTGACATCCCCGCTACCCGGGACTGGCAGCCAAGGGGATACGACCCAGGGGCAGTCCACCGGTATCGCCAGCTCGGTGAGCTGGACCATTCCCCACACGGATATCACCCTGGTGCGGGTAGCGGAGGGCCCGCAGAGCGGTGAATTCCTCTTTTCCGCCGATACGGTTGCGCGCGCGGCCGAGTTTTACCAGCGTGTGCGCCATCTTCCCTACCGGCGCGACGTGCCGATTCCCCATTACGCCGACATGCGTCCCTACCTGGCGATGCGCGGCTGGCTGGTGCCTCCCGAGCTGATTGAATCCTTTCCGGGTTGGATGAAGCGCAGCGTGTTCCGGCAGGCTGTATGGAAGTGGATTGCGCTGGTGGGGATTTTTTCCCTGTTTATTGCCGTCCTGTTTGTCGTCCAGCGCGCCATTACAAACTTCCGGAAAAGTCCCCACTTGCTGGTGAGGTTGTCCCGCTTTATCGTGCCACTGGCGGTGCTCCTGGTGATACAACCGTTGTCCGCTTTCCTGCACCAGCAGCTGACCCTGACTGACGTGATTGGCGGGGGAGTCTCATTGTTGGCGGAAGTGGTGAGTCACCTGGCCATGGCCTGGCTGGCCTGGACCCTGCCTCCGGCGCTGATGGAAATTTATATCAATCGCTCCAGCGTTCACGGTGAGAGCCTGGATGCCCACCTGCTGCGCTTTATTGCGCGGACGGTGGGAATCGCCGGGGTGATCGGGGTGGTCTTCCTGTTGAGTAGCCGCCTCGGGGCCCCGCTTTACAGCCTGTTGGCCGGTTTTGGTATCGGCGGTATCGCCATCGCCCTGGCGATGCGCGGTTCATTCGAGAATTTCATTGGTAGCCTCAACCTGTTTGGCGATAAACCGGTCAGGGTGGGTGACTTCTGTCGTTACGGGGAAGATTCCAGCGAGGATTTCCAGCGCGCGGGCACCGTGGAGAGTATCGGTATGCGTTCGACGCGCCTGCGGGGCATTGACAACAGCCTGACGACCATCCCCAACGCCGACTTCAGCCAGATGCATATCGTCAACTATTCCACGCGCAGCCATATCCTCCTGCGCACGGTACTGACGCTGCGCTTTGAGACCAGCGAGGACCAGTTGCGCTACGTGCTGGTGAATATCCGTGAGATGCTGGTGGGGCATCCCCGGGTTGCCGACGATGAGCCCTCGGTGCGCTTTGCCGGCTTCGGCGACTCGGCATTGCTGGTGGAACTGCGGGTGGATGTCAGTACCAATGAGTACCCGGAGTTCCGTGCCATCTCCGAGGATATCTATTTCCGGGTTTTCCGGATCGTGCGGCGGTCAGGCACCGATTTCGCATTTCCTTCCCAGACCGTTTACTTTACCCGCGATGGCGGTATTGATGAGGAAGTCCAGAAAACAGCTGAAGCCCATGTGCGCGAGTGGGCCGCAGCACAGCAGATGCCATTCCCGAACTTTACCGCGGAACAGCGCGCGGCCCTCCGTAATACCGTCTACTATCCTCCCGAGGGCTCCCCAGGTTCGGAGGGCTAGGGCCGGCCGGGTCAGAAAGCCAGCATCAACTCGGTGTTGAATACGACACCATTGCCGCCGAGGGAGAAGGGCACGCTGTTGTAGCCTACTGGTGAATTATCCAGGTAGAGGAATTGTGCCGTCAGGCGCAGCTCGCGGCGCTTGAAGGGGTAGAAGTTGAAGCCCAGCGCCAGGTCCCAGGGATCGCCATACTCACCATTGATTTTCGAGCCGGCCACAAACATCTGCAGGGTCTTGGGCTTCAGCATGGTCGACCCCTGCAGCTGGAAGCCGTGATCCCAGAGGTCATCCACCGGCAGGCCGGTATCGGTATCGTTCAGGATAATAGTCCTGAAATCATTGACCTTGCGCCAGTAGTACTCCACGTCGAGAGAATAACCACAGTACTTGATGCCGCCGTTGACAGCTGCCATCTGGTACGTGGCGTCAGAGATATTAACGCCGACGTCAAAAGGGTCGGGAGAGAAAATCCGCGTGCCGTCCGACAGCCGGATCTGGCTGTTATCAAAGCTGTTTACCTGGGGCTGGCCCTGGGCGTCCTCGTCACTGCGGGTGTAGTGGATTCCGAACAGGGTGGCCGGCTCGGTATGGAACTCAAAATCGCCGAAGCCATTGGCGGGGCCGTACTCACCGGTGGTGGGCATCCACCACAGCGCGCCCGAGAGGGTGTTGAAATGGTCGTCCAGCTCATCGGCGTCCACGCCCAGCTGGCTCAGGTTGTTGCCAATCATGGCCCGGTACTCGACCTTGTCCGTGATCTCGCCCCAGGCCCACAAGCCAGTGGTGTATGAGCCACGGAAGAATTCATCGGCAATGGTGCGGTGGTCCACCTTCAGCCAGTTGGGGAAGGTGCCGTTGGTGGTGCGGTTGGTGGGCAGGGCATTGATGCCGGCGCCGAGCTTGAAATTGTCATTGAACAGGTAGCTCAGGTAACCGGCCACCACCACCTGGGCCGATTGGCCCTGGTTGGAGTTGCTGGTCCAGGTGTAAAAGCGATACTGGAATTTCGGGTCGAAAATCCAGCCCTTGAACGTGAGGTTGACCTTCTGCAGTTGCATCTGGTTGCGGATGCTGACATCGAAAGTCCTGTCGAAACTGTCGGTGTAGGTGTCTTCGAGGTTTTCCTGGTTCAGGTAGCGGACATAGCTGAAGATGCTGAAGTTCACCTCGCCCATATCCGAGCGCAACAGCACGAACCCCTTGCCGGGTTCGTAGGAGCCCCAGGCCGACGGCGGCGCCGGTGTGCCGCTGGGATAGTAGCTTGGCGCGGGGGCGCGATTCTCATCCGGGGCCGGTGCCCGGGGTGGGGCCTCGACTACTCGCTGGGCCAGTTTGGGCGTGTCGTGCCCGGTTGGTGGCGCGGGAGTATCCAGGGTCCCCGTCGACTGAGCTGTGAGCCCAGCGGCCGGGAGCACCGCGAGGCTGCCGGCAACCAGTGCGACGGCCGTACCATGCTTTATCACTTCGTTACCTTTTCCTTGTTTGTGACTCGTCCGGCATCCATTCCGGGCCCGCCCGCCTGGCGCTATAAGGACTGCGTTCAGGGCAGGTGCGCTCAATTGCCTGCCAGGGTCTCGGGCGAGCACAGTCGGCACCGCTGGGCGAGAGGGCATTCGAGAGAATAGTCGACGAGTGCCAGCAGCGCTTTCAGGGCGTCATTTGGGGGCTGTAATTGGCAGCGTGGGCCTCCAGCGGCCAGTCCGGGGCGTGGGGCTGGTCGGGAGAGTGCCGCTGTTCAGCGGGAGGTTGGGTGGGGGAAATCGGCTTCCGGCGCAGAGTTGGCGCCCCCGGCAGGACTCGAACCTGCAGTGCGGACTTAGGAGGTCCGTGGTTTATCCTGTTAACCGACGGGGGCGTGAGGCCGGGTAGATCCGGGGATCGGGCGGCCTGGAGGGTCGGTATTCTAGCGCCTGTGGCGCCCAGTGTCACCGGTAGTAACAGGGGTGTTTCCGTGGCCCGGGCGGGGCGGGGAACATGGTTTCATATTCCTGACGAGAAATTGTCGCACGACGGTCACTTAAGACAGCTAATTTGCCGCCCCGGGTAGCCGGTTAAGGGGAAGTTTTCCCCGCCGGAACCCGGGTGTGTTACGACGGCGAAATAGCCGGTTTTGGGGATGCAAATTTTGCTTGACCAGCATCCTCGGAGCTGATTAATCTGCAGGTGCACAACAAAAACAACAAGGGTGAATCTGCCCTGGCAGATCGAAATATTGGAGTTTCGTATGAGCGGCAACGTTAGCGAAAAGACCTTCGATTTTGACTACGACGATATCCCCCAATTGGCAACAGAAGTATTGAAACAGGCAACCTCGCAGCCTCCCCGGGATGCCCGGCGAATGGTCGAGGACAAGCTGGAGGAAATACGACTGCAGCGCGAGTTGATGGATTACGATTTCGACTGACCTGCACCAGAAAGGCGCCCACTGGGCGCCTTTCTGCGTTCTGCAGGGACGATCGCTCGGGCAGGGTGGACTGCGGTAGTTACCCCCCCCCCGGTCTGTTGTGTGCCGGTGGCGAGTTCCTGTCGGGGCACCCGGCTCTGCAGGTGGGTGCGTTGAGGTAAAACGGTTCAGAACCGTCCTGTTAAGGCTGTCGGGCAAACGTCGCCGGTCCGGTCCGGTCGTGCGATTACCCGCCCGGTGGATGGATGCTGTACCGGCAGGCCGCGTTCCACCGGTCGCGCCGGGTAAACGGGGATGAATAAGGAGATTCGCCATGCTGATGTTTGAACAGACAGCCTCCCGGGTTTCCACGCAATTGTCGGATGGCGGCGAAGCGCTGACCATTCGGATTGACGGGAACTTCGATTTCAATCTCCACAGTGAATTCCAGCGCGCGTACCGCGACTGTAACCCGGCACCGAAATCCTACAGCGTCGACCTTTCCGATACCCGCTACCTGGATAGCGCCGCGCTGGGAATGCTCCTGTTGCTCCGCGACCACAGCCTGGAGGGGCAGGATGATGGTGGCCAGCGACATACCGTTGAGCTGGTCAATGCCAACGACCATGTGGCCAAGGTGCTGGCGGTTTCCAATTTCGACAAGATTTTCACCATTCGCTAGTGGTGTCCTCTCCCTTTAATATTCTCGTTATCGAGCCCGGCGATGCCGACGCCCGGGAACTCTCCAGTCTCCTGGATAGCTGTGCGCCGCTGGATGCACGGGGTGAGTCCGGCCCGGAGTCGCGGGCCATGGATGTGGCAGTCCGTGTTGTGGGCAGTGTGCCTGCGGCGCTCGCCGCTTTCGATTGTATCCGCCCGCACCTGCTGGTATTCGGCCCCCACGCGGGTGCGGCTCCCGAACCCCGCAGTGTGCACCAGTTGCGTGCGCGGGCCGGGATGGAGCCGGTGCCGGTCCTGGCGGTGCTGGATGAGCACGCGCTGCCCGCCGATGGCGTCGGGGCTGGCTGTGATGATGTCCTGCGGCGGCCCTACAACCGGCACCTGGTGCGACTGAAGCTGGTCGCGTTGCGGCGCTACTGCCAGTTCAACCGTAACCTGATCGCCCAATGCAATCGTATGCGCCGCAGCCAGTCGGACCTGCTCAAGGAGCAGGCCGGGGCGCAGGAGATTTTCCGCAATATGGGGCGGGAAAGTTGCCTGGAACAGACTGATGCCATCCGCTATCACCTGTCGCCCCGGGCTGTGCTCAATGGTGATGTGCTGGCAGCTGCCTGGGCACCCGGCGGCAAGCTGATGCTGTTGCTGGGGGATTTCACCGGTCACGGGCTGGCTGCTGCGGTGGGCGCGGTTCCGCTGACCTCGATTTTCTATTCGATGGTGCCCAAGGGGTTCACTCTCAGCCAGATCGCCCGCGAACTGAACCTGAAGCTGCACCTGGTATTACCCCGCAGCATGTTCTGTTGCGCGGTGTTGCTGGAACTCGACCCGCGCAAGCAGCACCTGCGTGTGCTCAATGCGGGCATGCCCAGTGCCTGCCTCTGCCGGGCCGGGGGAGGCATCCAGATGCTCGAGTCCCGTCACCTGCCCCTGGGAGTGGTACGCTGGCTGAATCTCGAGGAGGCGGTTCAGTATGTTCCCCTCGAGCCCGGTGACTGGCTCTATCTCTGGAGTGACGGTATCCACGAGGCGCGGGGCCCCTCCGGCGAGCTGTTTGGCGAGGAGCGACTGCTGGCCACTATCCGCAATGCCTTTCCGGCGGCGCGTTTTGAGAGGATCCTGGCCGAGATCAGTCGTTTCAGTGTCGGCCAGCAGGACGATCTCTCCCTGGTTGAGCTTTCCCTGGACCAGATCACTGCTGAGACCGTGGAAATCGGTGAGCCGCTTCCGGACCCGCCCGGCACGGGCCACTTCGGCGACTGGTCGTTCGGGGTCACCCTGGCGGCGGAGGACCTGAGGCAAATGGACCCGGTACCGCTGATGCACCGGGTGCTGGCACAGTTTCCCGAGTCCGGGCGTCTGCGCGACACGCTCTCCATCGTCCTGGGGGAGTTGTTCAACAATGCAATCGAGCACGGCTTGCTGCAGCTCGACAGCAGCCTCAAGCGCTCGGAGCATGGATTCGGTGAATACTACCGCCGCCTGGAGTCCGGCCGTCGGCAACTGCAGGATGGCTGGATCCGGATCCGCCTCAGCAGCTGCCGGGCAGGTGGGGACTGCGGGCTGCTGGTGTCGGTATCCGATAGCGGGCCAGGCCTGCCGGCGCGCACTGGCGCGGCCAATGCATACTCGGGCAGGGGACTGGCACTCCTGCAGAGTATCTGCCGCAGGGTGGAGTGGCAGCCGGGCGCGAGTGAAGTAAGGGCACTACTCAGCTGGGAGCAGGAGGAGAACAGTCCCTGGGAGCGGGAAGGGGCCCCCGCAAAGGTTTAATCCGGGCCTCGGAGCAAACAAGTACCATACAATTGGCGCCACAGCCGGTATAATGCCGCTCAGATTTTCATCAATTGCCTGTTCCCGAGGTTTTTGGCGGCACCGGTACTATGTCAGCGACTGCAAGTTCATCCCCCCTTATCCAGCTGCGGCGGCTCTCCTGTGAGCGGGATGGCCGGTGCCTGTTCGCCGGGCTGGACCTGGAGCTGGGAGCCGGGAAAGCCGTGCAGGTCGAGGGCGCCAATGGCTCCGGCAAGACAACCCTGTTGCGCACCCTGATCGGCAGTGCTTCGGACTACCGCGGAGAGATTCTGTGGCGCGGGGAGCCGTTGCCACGGGCACTGCCACAAATGCGCAGTGCGCTGCTCTATATAGGCCACCAGGCGGGAGTGCGCCGCGGCCTGACACCACTGGAAAACCTGGCCTGGTACGGCGCGACCGAGGATGAGGCCCTGGCCGCGCTGGAGCAGGTGGATCTGTACGGGTTCGAGTACAGTCCCTGCCAGCAGCTTTCCGCGGGCCAGAACCGCCGCGTGGCACTGGCCCGGCTCTACCTCCCCAATGCCCCGCAACTGTGGATTCTCGACGAGCCCCTGGCAGCCCTCGACGTAGCCGGCGTCTCCAGCCTGCAGGGGCAGATGGCCTGCCACCTGGGCCGGGGCGGGGCGATCCTGTTCACCTCGCACCAGCCGGTTGCCCTGGCAAACCTGCAACACGTGGACCTGGCGGATTACGCGCCGGCCGGGGAGGGCGAATATGTCCACGCCTGATACCCGTCACCTGCCCCCGGTCTCCGCAACTCCCGCTGACCTTTCGCCCCGTGAGCGGCGCGGGCCGGGATTTGGCGCGCTGCTGCAGACAGAGTTACGGCTGGCGCTGCGACGCCGCTCCGATATCGCCAACCCACTGCTGTTTTTCGTGACGGTGCTGGCCCTCTTGCCCCTGGGAGTGGGACCGGAACCGGGGCTGCTGGCACGCCTGGCGCCGGGAATGATCTGGGTAATGGCACTGCTGGCCACACTGTTGTCGCAGGAGAGCCTGTTCCGCAGTGATTTCGAGGACGGCTCGCTGGAGCAGCTGACCCTGTCCCCGCAGCCGCTCTATTTTGGTGTGCTGGCGAAAGTGGCAGTGCACTGGCTGGTGACCGGCCTGCCACTGGCGCTGCTGTCGCCCCTGCTGGGGCTGATGCTCAACCTGCCGGCTGCGGGCTATGCCTGCCTGTTGCTGTCCCTGTTGCTGGGCACCGCCAGCCTGAGCCTGATCGGCGCCGTGGGGGCGGGGCTCACTGTGGCGCTGCGTCGTCCCGGCCTGCTGCTGGCGCTGATTGTTATGCCGTTATACGTGCCCGTGTTAATCTTCGGCACCGGTGCGGTCCAGGCGGCCGTCGATGGTTACGCCTACAGCGTGCAGCTCGCCATCCTGGCGGCCCTGTTGGCGGCTGCCGCGGCGCTGGCGCCACTGGCGGCCGCCGGCGCCATCCGCATCAGTACCGATTCTTGAGGAGGTTTGCCCTTGGCCTGGCAATGGTTTCACCGCTTGGGTTCGCCGCGCTGGTTTTATGAGAAGACCAGCGCCTGGCTGCCGTGGCTGGCGGCTGCCAGCGCGTTGCTGCTGGCCGTGGGTATGGCCTGGGGGCTTGGGTTTGCCCCGCAGGATGCCAAGCAGGGCAACAGCTACCGCATTATCTTTATCCATGTCCCGGCGGCCTTCCTGGCGCTGGCGGGCTATTACCTGATGGCAATCAGTGGAGCCATCGGGCTGATCTGGAAAATGAAGCTCTCCTTCGTGGTGATGCGGGCTGCCGCACCTATTGGCGCCGCGCTCACGTTCGTATCCCTGTTTACCGGTGCGGTCTGGGGCAAGCCCACCTGGGGCACATACTGGGTATGGGATGCCCGTATTACCTCCATGCTGATCCTGTTCTTCCTCTACGTGGGGGTGATCGCCCTGTCCGGTGCCTTTGCCCGCGAGCAGCTGGCCGACAAGGCCTGTGCCCTGCTGGCGCTGGTGGGCACCGTCAATATCCCGATCATCTACAAGTCGGTGGACTGGTGGTTCACCCTGCACCAGCCGGCGACCATCAAGCTGACCGAGTCCAGCAGCATTGATCCGAGCATGTTCTACCCGCTGCTGACCATGATCATCGGCTTTTACTGTTTCTATGCCTGGGTGCTGATTCTCCACACCCGCACCCTGGTGCTGAAGCGGGAATCGCGAACCCAGTGGGTGCAGCAGCTGCTGGGGGAGGGACGATAGGATGGAATTCCAGTTTGCCGGCCTGGCGGATTTTATCGCCATGAACGGCCACGGCCCGTTTGTCTGGGTTGCCTATGGCGTGACCCTCCTCACCATGGCCGGGCTGGTTACCCAGCCGTTGCTGGAGCGCCGCAGGTTGCGCGCGGAGTTTCGCCGCGAACAGCGTATCCGCGAGCGCCGCGCCGCACGGCGCCAACCAGAGAGACCGGCAGCCGAGGCCGCGCTGGCCGAGTAATCGCGGCCCGGTCGTAACAGATTCATTACTTGACTTGATTTCCGGGGGAAATGACCGCTCATGCATCCCGCACGTAAACAACGCCTTATCCTGGTGCTGGTCCTGGTGGCCCTGTCCAGTGCCGCCGTGGGGTTTGTCACCTACGCCATGCGTAACAATATGGACTATTTTTACGCCCCCACTGCCTTTGCAGCGGGGGAGGTGCCGTTCGAGAAGCGAATCCGGGCCGGCGGCTGCGTGGTGCCGGGCAGTGTCCGGCGCAGCGAAGAATCGCTCGACGTTCACTTTGCGATTACCGATGGCGAGGCGGACCTGCAGGTAGTGTTCGACAAGATCCTCCCCGACCTGTTTGCCGAGGGTGAAGCCGCCGTGGTAACCGGGCAGTTGATGCGTGACGGCACCATGCGTGCTGACCAGGTGCTGGCCAAGCACGACGAGAACTACACACCGCCGGAGGTGGCCGAGTCCATGGCTGGTAACGCCACCTGTGGGGACGGAGCGAAAATATGACTCCGGAGCTGGGACACTTCGCACTGCTGGTGGGGCTGCTGTTATCGGTGGCCCTGACCGCGGTACCCGTGGCCGGGAGCTATACCGCCCGGCCCCTGTGGATGGAAGCCGGGCGCCCGCTGGCCCTGGGGGTGTTGGTGTTTACTGCCATCGCCTTCCTGTGCCTGACGGCGGCCTTTGTCCAGAGCGATTTCAGCGTCAATTATGTGGCGCAGAACTCCAACAGCCTGTTGCCCCTGCACTACAAGATTACCGCCGTGTGGGGCGGCCACGAGGGCTCTATCCTGCTGTGGCTGCTGATGCAGGCCGGCTGGGCCGCCGCCGTAGCCCTGTTCAGCCGCCAGCTGCCAGCGGAGCTGGTGGCGCGGGTACTGTCGGTGCTGGGTTTTGTGCTGGTGGGTTTCTTCCTGTTTATCCTGCTGACCTCCAACCCGTTTGACCGCACCCTGCCGTTTCCGCCCGTGGAGGGCAATGACCTGAATCCGCTGCTGCAGGATCCCGGCATGATCATCCACCCACCGTTGCTGTATATGGGCTATGTGGGCTTTTCGGTGGCTTTCGCCTTTGCCATCGCTGCGCTATTGGGTGGGCAGCTGGATGCGGCCTGGGCCAGGTGGGTACGCCCATGGACGGCGGTGGCCTGGTCCTTCCTTACCCTGGGGATTGCCCTTGGCAGCTGGTGGGCCTATTACGAGCTGGGCTGGGGCGGCTGGTGGTTCTGGGACCCGGTGGAAAACGCCTCGTTTATGCCCTGGCTGGTGGGCACGGCGCTGCTGCATTCACTGGCAGTAAGTGAGAAGCGCGGCCTGTTCAAGAGCTGGACCATCCTGCTGGCAATCTTTGCCTTCAGCCTCAGCCTGCTGGGAACATTCCTGGTGCGCTCCGGTGTACTCACCTCGGTGCATGCCTTCGCCACCGACCCCTTGCGCGGTGGGTTTATCCTGGCGTTCCTGGTGATCGTGGTGGGGCTGTCGCTGGTACTGTTTGGCCTCCGGGCACCAGCAGTCAGCGCGGGCAGTGTGTTCTCGTTCCGCTCCCGGGAAACATTCCTGCTGTCCAACAATATCCTGCTGGTATTGATTACCGGCGTGGTGCTGACCGGCACCCTGTATCCGCTGCTGGCCGATGCCCTCAACTGGGGCAAGATCAGCGTGGGCCCGCCGTTCTTCAACCTGTTTTTTGTGCCCCTGATGGTGTTTCTCAGCGTTGTGCTGGGCCTGGGCATTCATGCCAACTGGAAGGACAGCCGCTGGGACCGCCTGTGGAGTCTGTGGCAGTTGCCCCTGGCGGTGGCTGTGGTGGCGGGCCTGGCAATTCCGTTTGCACTGGGCGAGTTCCACTGGGGGGCGGCGCTGGGAATCTTCGTCGGAAGCTGGGTCACCGCATCCAGCCTCGCGGATATCCTCGGCAAGACCCGCAACGCTGACTCGTTACTGGCGGGCCTGCGACGCCAGCGGGCCAGTTACTACGGCATGCACCTGGCCCATGTCGGCCTGGCCGTGACTGCGCTGGGTGTGGCCCTGACCACAATCTACAGCGTGGAGGACGATGTCCGCCTGGGAGCGGGGGATACGCACCGGGTCGCCGGTTATGAATTCCGCTTTGACGGTGTGCGCCAGGTGCAGGGCCCCAATTACCGCGCGTTTGAAGGGGTAGTGCATGTCAGTCGCGGCGGTTCGCCGGTGGCGGAATTGCACCCGCAGAAACGCAATTACCTGTCCGGCGGCAATACCATGACCGAGGCTGCTATCGACACGGGGCTGTTCCGGGATATCTACGTGGCCCTGGGTGAGCCGCTGGACAAGGGTAACCCTAACGGGGACTGGGCCGTGCGCCTGCAGTACAAGGCCTTTGTGGTCTGGATCTGGCTGGGTGCGCTGCTGATGGCCATTGGTGGTGGCATCGCGGTGGCCGACAAGCGCTACCGCAAGGTCCGTGCTGCCCGTGCCGAAGCCATCGATGCGATGCCGGCGGGTGCCTGAGTCGCGGATAAGTAGAGGGAGATCGAAATCACCATGGCCAGACTCAAGCTGTTCCTGCCGCTGATTATTTTCGCTGCGCTGGCCCTGCTGTTCTGGCGGGGCCTCTCGCTGGACCCGCAGGAAATGCCCTCGGCGCTACTGAACAAACCGGTACCTGAGTTTTCCCTGCCGAAAGTCGCGGATAGTGAGGCCCGGGCCGGGCTGGCGGACCTGCCGGCCGAACCCCTGTTGCTGAATGTGTGGGCGACATGGTGCATCGCCTGCCGGGTGGAGCATCCCTACCTGAACAAATTGGCCAGCCAGGGCGTGCCCATCATTGGCGTCAACCTGAAGGACGACAACGCCGAGGCGCAGAAGTGGCTGGAGAAATTCCATAACCCCTACCTGTTCAGTGTCGCTGACCGGGAAGGGCGGCTGGCCCTGGACCTGGGTGTGTTTGGCGCGCCGGAAACATTCCTGGTGGACTCTGGCGGTACTATTCGCTGCAAGCATGTCGGAGTGGTAGATGACCGTATCTGGCAGACCAAGCTCCAGCCGCTGTACGAAAGATTGCAGGACCAGTCATGGGAAGAATTTGCCGGTGAGTTACCAGATTCCCTGCTCTCCCGTTGTCAGTGAGACGGAAGAGAAGAAGAGCCGCTTTATCTGCTGGCTGGGTCCGGCTGAAGACAAGGCGGCGTTCCTGCAGCAGTTGGAAACCGTGCGCAGCCAGTTCCCCGATGCCAGCCACCACTGCACGGCACTGGTGATCGGCAACCCGGCCAACCCGTTAGTCATGCAGTCGGATGATGACGGTGAGCCCGGCGGCAGTGCCGGCCGCCCCATGCTGGAACTCCTGTTGAAACAGGAAGTGGGTAACGTTGGTGCGATTGTCACGCGCTACTTCGGCGGCACCAAGCTCGGCGTCGGTGGCCTGATGCGCGCCTACCGCGGCGCGGTGGGGGCGGCACTCCGGCAGGCTGAGCTGAAGCCATTCATTCCCTTTGTAAGCGCCTCTGTCTCCTGCGATTTTGCCCAGGAGTCGCGGTTGCGTTTCCTGGTGGGGCAGGCTGGTGGGCACTGCGACGAAGCGGCGTACGGCGAGGGAGTCACCGTGCCCATTGCGCTGCCGCAGGATCACTGGGATGCGCTGGCTGCGACCCTTGTTGCTGAGGGTTGCCGGGTACACCGCGACGGCAACTGATACCGGCCGGACGGCTGCCCCTGTCCCGAGACTTTTACCCTCCCTCCCGATCCGATATAAAGGTCACCGGAAGAGCCCGCTCGCCAGGCAGTGCCCGGCCAGCCGGAAAAACAAGAACCCTCACGGGGCGACCTGCCCAGGGAACTACAAGGGGAAAGGATTATGCTACAGGCGTTAATTGCCGGCGGTGTTGTTTACGGTTTGTTCAACTTACTGGAGCGCGGTCGCGACCGGGGGCTGGATGGATTCACCTCAATCACGTTTGTGCTGGTGCCGGCACTGTTGGTCTGGCTGGCGAGCATGGCGGTGGCATTCAGTGGCCTGCCCCAGCAACTGTTGCTTCCGCTGCTCACCCTGTACTTTGTTGTGCCTGCCCTGATGCTGCGACTGCAGTTTGATTTCAGCTGGAAAACCGCCTGCGGCTACGGGGCGCTGGTGTTTGTGGTTGCCATTGCGGTGGATATCCTGCTGGGTATCGGGCTGGCAGCGATAGGCAACTGAAGCGGGATGGTGCCATCAACCTTCGCCGCCGGATAACATCCGCCTTTCGGGGACACCTGAAACCCATTACGTTCTGGCCGGCGCTGGCAGGCGTGCTGGTTGTGCTGCTTGTTACAGCCGTGGACCAGGAGGCCTTCGTCAAGATGGCCTCCGCGGCCAATGCGGCGGTTATCGAGCATTTCTCCTCGCTTTTCCTCTATTCAGCCCTGGGGCTTCTGGCCCTTTGCCTGGTGGTGTTTCTATTGCCGTTGGGCCGGGTGAGGCTTGGCGGGCCCGAGGCCGAGCCCATCTATCCGCCTTTCCGCTGGTTTGCGGTTTCCCTCACCACCGTGATTGCCATGGGGATTCTGTTCTGGGCGGTAGCGGAGCCTGTGGTGCATTTTCGCGAGCCGCCGGCATTCACTGGTATCGAGCCGGGCAGTGAGGCGGCGATGCGGTTCGCGCTTTCATCAGTATTCGTCCACTGGACCCTGGCACCTTATGCCATCTACACCGTGGCGGCCCTGACGTTTGCCCTGTGCTTTTACAACCTCGGATACGAGTTTTCCGTGGGGGCGATGCTGCGGCCGCTGCTGCGCGGGCACCTGGGCAATGTTGCGGGACAGGTGGTGGATGGCCTGGTGCTGTTTGCGGTGGTGGTGGGAATGTCGGGGGTACTGAGCGCCGGGCTGTTGCTGATCGGTGATGGCCTGCAGGTCCTGTTTGGCATCGCCAGGTCGCCGGTAGCCTACGCGGCAACCGCCGGTTTTATTGTCGCGGTGGCACTGTTGTCTGCTGCCAGCGGGCTACGCCAGGGCATCCAGGTGCTGGCGCGGGCCAATACCATCCTGTTTGTGGCGCTGATGCTCTACCTGTTGCTGGTGGGTCCATCTGGTTTTATCGCGGGGCTTGGTGCCGGCTCACTGGTCGATTACCTGGCCAACTTCTTTCCCCGCCAGTTACTGCTGAGTGAGCCGCAAGATAGCCAGTGGTCCGGCTGGTGGACCACTGCGTTTTATGCCAGCTGGTTCGCCTGGGCACCGCTGTCGAGCCTGTTCCTGGGGAAAATCGCCAGGGGCTACACAGTGCGGCAGTTTATCCTTGTGAACCTGCTGTTGCCGTCACTGTTTGGCGTTTTGTGGTTCTCCACCTTTGGAGGTGCCGCCCTTTACTTCGATAACCTCGGGGGCGGTGCCATGTACCAGGTGTACCGGGAACAGGGGCTCGCTGCGATGGCCTACCAGCTGTTCAGTTACCTGCCGGGCAGCACCCTGCTGAGCCTGTTTTTCATCTGCGGTTGCTTTATCTCCTTTATCACTGCAACGGATTCCAATACCGATGCTATTGGCGGGCTGTGCATGAAGTCGGTGACCGCTGCCCATATGGGATCGCCGTTTGGGGTGAAGTTGTTGTGGGCTGGATTGGTCGGCCTGGTGGGGTGGTGCAGTGCCAGCTTTCTCGGTAGCGACGGTATCAAGATGTTGGCAAACCTTGCGGGTTTGCCGGGACTGTTGATTGTGTTGGGGAGTGCGGGATCGCTGGTGGTTTTGTTAGTCCAGGGGGTGGGGGAGCCGCGTTGATTCTGCTATGGGCGGCAGGTTGGCTGAGTGGCAGTGCACCGGTGTCCAGGTTCGTTCTTGGCGTATTTGTGATTCGCGGTTATGCCGCTAACCCTGCGGGCGCCGTGGCTTCGCTCTGGCGTCCAAAATTGCTCTTGGCAATTTAGTGACTCGGGCCATCCATGGCCCTCGCCCTGCGGGCACCTCCGCTTCGTTGCTGCGTCCAAAATTGCTCCCGGCAATTTTGTCGAACGGGGGTTCTTGTACGTCGATCCAGCACATACAAAAAAGCCGCGCTCTTGCGTAGATCGCTCCTCGCCAACTGAAGCTCTTGTAGCGGGACTGATTCGCGGCATTGCCGCTCACCCTGCGGGCGCCGTCGCTTCGCTCTGGCGTCCCAAATTGCCGATGGCAATTTTGTCGAACGGGGGTTCTTGTACGCCGATCCAGCACATACAAAAAAGGCCCACACTTTCGTGTGGGCCTTTTTTGTATGTGGCGGACCGGACGGGACTCGAACCCGCGACCTCCGGCGTGACAGGCCGGCATTCTAACCAACTGAACTACCGGTCCGCAGTCTTCGTTTCCCCGTTACAACCTGCCGGGCAGGTGAGGGGAAGTGGTGGGTGGTACAGGGGTCGAACCTGTGACCTACGGCTTGTAAGGCCGTCGCTCTCCCAACTGAGCTAACCACCCTCGAAGGGCTGCGTATCTTACCGGTAAATCTTATTGAGTCAATGCCCTTTTCCAAAAATTCGGGAGGCGCGGCGGTGGTCGGCCAGTGCAGGGGTGGCGGGTTTTGCGGGGGAGCTACGTTTGGCATGGTTTGCCTGTGCGTAGCAGGAAGCCAGTCACTTTCCAGGTGGCCCGGGTGGGTTAGTATTGCGCAATCGGATTTCGAGGAGAATTATCATGACGCATCATTGGAAATTGGCCGTTGTCCTGGCCGGGGGATTGGTGCTGGCGGCCTGCCAGAATATGGAGGCGGTCTCGCCCTGGGTCGATGTCGGCAACCAGGTGGCCAAAAATGCCGGTTACGATACCGACTCAAGGCTTGCGCGGGGCATCAAGGAAACCCTGCGCACCAGCACTGACCGGGCCAGCAGCCGGCTGTCCCAGGTGGGCGCGTTCAACCTGGGCCTGCCTGCATCGGTCCGCCCGGTGGAAGATGGCCTGCGCCAGTTTGGTTTCGGCAACTATGTGGACCAGCTGGAGGATGCCATGAATCGCGGCGCGGAACAGGCGGTGGCTGAGGCGGCGCCGGTGTTCAAGCAGGCAATTACCGGAATGACGGTCAATGATGCGCTGGGCATTATCCGCGGCAGTGAGACTGCGGCCACGGATTACTTCCAGCGCCAGACCGAGAGCGCCCTGCGCATGCGCTACCAGCCGATTGTGGAAGCCAACCTGCGTAAGACCGGCTTTTACGGCCAGTATGAGAGCCTGCTTTCTACCTACGAGAAGTTACCCATCGCCAACAAGCCGGATATGGACCTGGAGCGCTACGTGATTGACCAGAGCATGATGACCCTGTTCAGCCGTATCGGTGAGGAAGAGGCCCTGATTCGCCGGGATCCTGTGGCCCGGGGCAGTGTGCTGATTGGCCAGGTGTTCGGGGCCGGGGAGGGCTGATTGTCAATTTGCTGATACTGGTTAAGTGGGTGAGCGGTCCATGCATTGCAGGTTGACGGTGAACCCGTAAGAAAAAGCCCGCTCTCAGTGGGCTTTTTTTGTTGGGCTGGGCGGGACAGGTGGGTGTCGTCGCTTTGCTGCGGCGTTCAAAGCGGCTGTCCTGCCGATTTTTCGAACGGGGGTTCTGTCACGCCGATCCAGCACCTGTTAAAGCCTTGCGGTTCTTCGGGGCTGCATTGCCAACTGCGCTTGACGAGACGGGACTGATTCGCGGCTGCGCCGCTCACCCTACGGGCGCCGTTGCTTCGCTCTGGCGTCCAAATCGGCTGTCCTGCCGATTTGTCGAACGGGGGTTCTGTCACGCCGATCCAGCACATACAAAAAAGGCCCACACTTTCGTGTGGGCCTTTTTTGTATGTGGCGGACCGGACGGGACTCGAACCCGCGACCTCCGGCGTGACAGGCCGGCATTCTAACCAACTGAACTACCGGTCCGCATTCCTTGCTTCCCCGTTGTAACCTGCCGGGCAGGTGAGGGGAAGTGGTGGGTGGTACAGGGGTCGAACCTGTGACCTACGGCTTGTAAGGCCGTCGCTCTCCCAACTGAGCTAACCACCCCGCGTCAGGAGCTGCGTATAGTAATGATATTTTTCGGTGCGTCAACGCTTTGTGAAAAATTTTTTTACCTTTCAATGAGTTAAGCGGTCCGGGGGAGCTGCGGGGGCGAGTGCGGGGGGTGGGGGAGGCTGTTATAATCGCGCAAATTTCCACCGCACGCATCGACGGAGAGAACTGGGTGAGAGAACGAGAAAGAAAGACCGGGTGGCATCACCGGGTCGTGGCCCTGGTGGGCGGCCTTTGCCTGTCGCTGGCCGCGGTAGCCGCCGTGGAGGTCGAGCCGTTGTCGACTGCGGAGCTGGAGGCGCGCTACCAGGTGCTGATCGAGGAGATGCGCTGCCCCAAGTGCCAGAACCAGAACCTGGCGGGGTCTGACTCCCCGGTGGCCCAGGACCTGCGCCGGGAGATCCGGCGACTCCTGGAAGAGGGGTTCACCGATCAGGAGATTACCGAGTACATGGTGGCCCGCTATGGGGATTTCGTCCTCTACCGGCCCCCGGTGCAGCGCAACACCATGGCCCTGTGGATTGCACCCGGGGTATTTGCCGCCTTTGGCCTGTTGGCGCTGGTGGTGGTGGTGATGCGCTCCCGCTCGGGCACAGGTGCGCGGCAGGATGATGCCAGTGGGGAGCTGACCGCCGACGAGCGGCAGCGCCTGCAGGCACTGCTGGGGGAAGAGGAATTGAAAGCGGATCGGGAGAGTGACCGTGGGGCCGGGCGTGATGACTGAATTGTGGTTGGGCGTGGCGGCCCTGGTTCTGCTGCTGGTTTTCGTGCTGCTGTGGCCGGCGCTGCGCGGAGCGGGGGCCCACCGGCGCGTGCAGGCAGAAGCCGGGCGCCAGCGGGCGGCACTGGCGACGCTGTACCGGGAGCAAAGGGCAGAGCTTGAGGCATCACGCGCCAGTGGCGCCATCGACGAAGACCAGTTTGCCCAGTTGGAGGCGGAAATGGCCCGCAACCTGCTGGCGGCAGAGCAGTCGGCAGCTGGCGAATCCCGCCAGGGCGGCCGTGGCCTTCTGCTGGGGCTGGCGGTAGTGCTGCCGCTGGCGGCGCTGGCGCTGTACCTGGACAGGGGGCACGTGGGGGACCTCGAGCTGTATCGCGATATCCTCGCCAGCCAGCAGGGCGAGACCGACCGGGCGACAGAAGAACGAATTACCCGTCAGCTACAGGAGCGGGCGGAGTCCCATCCTGATGACCTCACCAGCCGCTATGTCCTGGCGCAGCGGTTGATGGTTCGCGGTGACCTGGACGGCGCGGTGGCGGCATATCGCTACATAGTGGAGCAGCAGCCGGAGGCGGCGGGTGTGAAGGCAGAGCTGGCACAGGCGCTGTTTTTCCAGCAGGGCTCCCGCGTGACCGGGGAAGTCCGCAGGCTGGTGGGTGAGGTGCTGGAAGTGCAACCGGACAACGGTACCGCGCTGGGCCTGGCCGGCATCGCCGCCTTTGAGGAGCAGAAATTCCAGGTGGCGCGGGCCCTGTGGCAGCGCGCCCTCAACCAGCTGGCGCCGGGTTCTGCGGCGGCCCAGGCCCTGGCCGCCGGTGTGGCGCGGGCAGAGCAGGCGCTGGCAGAGCGGGGCGAGGCGGTCGATAGTGAAGCTGTGGCTGAAGCCCGCGCGCCGGACGCTGGCGAGGGAGATGGTCCGGCGATCCGTATCAATGTAAGCCTGGCAGAGGCGGTCAAGGCACCGGCAGGGACGCCGGTATTTATCTATGCCCGTGGTTCCGATAGCCCCATGCCCCTGGCGATTGTCCGGCTCAGTGCCGGCCAGCTGCCGGCAGAGGTGGTGCTGGATGAGTCGCGGGCAATGATGCCGGGTCGCTCCCTGGCCGGGGTGGACCGGGTGCAGCTGGTGGCGCGCCTGGCGATTAACGGCGATGCCCGGCCGGCGCCCGGGGACTGGCAGGGCAGCATCGAGTCGCTGCCGCAGGCCGACTGGGACCAGCCGGTATCGATTACGATCGACCGCCAGTTGTAGGCGCCCCGGGGTTCCCCTTTGCCCCGTTCCGGTAGCGGCCGGGGGTGCCGCGCGGCCCCTGCGGGCAGCCGTTGCGGCATCCCCTAATCGAAAATTACCGCTGAAACCACCGGCGCCGCCATGTACAATCGGCGGTTTGGTGCGGCCATCGCCGGCACGCTGTCGGGCGCCGGCGAATAACAAAATACCGAGTTACAAATACATGCGTCTGAAGTGCATCAAGCTTGCGGGTTTCAAGTCCTTCGTTGACCCGACTACCGTTCATTTTCCGTCCAACCTGAGTGCTGTGGTGGGCCCCAACGGCTGTGGCAAGTCCAACACCATCGATGCCGTGCGCTGGGTTATGGGTGAGTCGTCCGCGAAAAACCTGCGCGGTGACTCGATGACCGACGTGATCTTCAATGGCTCCAGCGGCCGCAAGCCGGTGGGCCAGGCCTCCATCGAACTGGTATTCGACAACTCCGAGGGCAAGCTGACCGGCCCCTATGCCGGTTTTGCCGAAATTTCGGTCAAGCGCCGTGTGACCCGCGACGGCCAGAACAACTACTACCTGAATGGCGACAAATGTCGCCGCCGCGATGTGACTGACCTGTTCCTGGGCACCGGCCTGGGCCCGCGCAGCTATGCCATCATCGAGCAGGGCATGATCTCCAAGCTGATCGAGGCCAAGCCCGAGGAGCTGCGGGTATTTATCGAGGAAGCGGCGGGTATCTCCAAGTACAAGGAGCGCCGCCGCGACACCGAGAATCGCATGCGCCGCACCAGCGAGAACCTGGAGCGCCTCACAGATATCCGCGATGAGCTGGAGCGCCAGCTGGCGCGCCTCGAGCGGCAGGCTGCCGCGGCTGAGAAGTACAGCCGCTTCAAGGAAGAGGAGCGCAGTCACAAGGCGCACCTGCAGGCCCTCAAGTACCGCGACCTGGATGACCAGGCCAAGGCCAAGCAGCAGCAGATCGGCGAGCTGGAGCTCACAGTCGAAGAACTGGTAACGCGGCAGGTGAGCTGTGACACCGATATCGAGCAGAAGCGCGTCGGTTACCACGAGCTGTCCGACGGCTTTAACGAGGTACAGGGCCGGTTCTACGCCATCGGCGCCGATATCGCGCGGCTGGAGCAGAGCATCGCCCATGCCCGCGAGCGCAATACCCGCCTGCAGTCCGACCTGCAGCAGACCGAGCAGGAATACCGCGAGGCGGAAACCGGCCTGGAAGCTGACCGGGAGAAGGCGGCGCAGTTTGAGGCCGAGCTGGAAGTGATCAACCCGGACCTGGAGATGGTCCAGGCCGCAGAAGAGGAGTCCGCCCTGGCCCTGCAGACCGCCGAGGACCAGATGCGCGACTGGCAGAACGAGTGGGACCAGTTCAACACTGGTGCCTCGGGTTCGCGCCAGAAAGCCGAGGTACAGCAGTCCCGCATCCAGCATCTGGAGACCTCTGCGCAGCGCCTGCAGGAGCGTATCAACAAGCTGCAGGAAGAGCGTGGCCGCCTCGCCGAGAGCGGCGATGACGACGATTTTGAACAGCTGGGCGAGCAACTGGCCGAGCTGGAGCTGCAGGCCGGCGAACGCCGCGAGGCCGTGGCGGAGAAAAATGAATCCCTGGCTGAGCTGCGTGCCCGCGAGAGTGACAGCGCTGCGGAGCTGGACCAGCTGCGCCTGCAGTTGCAGACCAGCCGCGGGCGCTTCGCTTCCCTCGAGGCGCTGCAGCAGGCGGCGCTGGGGCAGGGCAAGGCCGTGGATAACTGGCTGCAGCAGCAGTCGCTGGCGGACCGCCCGCGACTGGCCGACCAGATCAGCGCCCGGGCCGGCTGGGAAAAGGCCGTGGAAACGGTGCTGGGCACCCAGCTGCAGGCAGTCTGTGTGGACCAGCTGGAGAGCCTGAGCGAGGGGCTTGCCAGCCTCGAGAGCGGGCAGGCGATCTTCGTCGACGGCAGCCCGGTTCCCGCCACCGCTGGCGGCAGCCTGCCGGCGCTGGCGGAAGTGGTCGAGGGCCCCGACTCACTGGCTGGCCTGCTGTCCGGCATCTATACCGCTGAGGACCTCACCGCCGCGCTTGCCCAGCGGGAGCGGCTGCAGGCCCATGAATCCATCGTAACCCGCGACGGTCTCTGGCTGGGGCCTAACTGGCTGCGGGTCAGCCGTGCCTCCGACGCCGAGGCCGGGGTACTGGAGCGCAAGCAGGAGCTGGAAGAGCTGGAGGCATCGATAGCCGCCTGCGAAGAACAGATCGAGACCCTCTCGGAGCAGCGTGAAGAACTGCGCAACCAGGCCTCCGACATGGAGAGTGCCATTGAGCAGTCCCGCAATGAGCTGGAGCAGCTGAGTCGGCGCGAGTCCGAGTTGCGCAGCCAGCTGTCCGCCCGCCGTGCGCGCGCCGAACAGATGGGCGAGCGCCGCACCCGTGTTGAGCAGGAGCTGGCGGAAGTGCGCGAGCAGCAGGAAATGGAGGGCGAGTCCCTGTCCGAGGCACGCCTGCTGTTGCAGGAGGCGCTGGAGGCGATGAGTGATGACACTGACCGCCGTGAGTCCCTGCTGGCCCGCCGCGACGAGCTGCGCGAGGCGCTGGATGCGGCGCGCCAGCGCGCCCGTGAAGACAAGGACAAGGCGCATGAACTGGCCATGCGTGAGCAGTCAGTGCGGACCCAGATGATGTCGCTGGAGCGCACGCTGCAGGTGATGCGCGAGCAGCTGGAGCGCCTGCGCACCCGCCGCGAGCAGCTGCAGGAGCAGATGGCCGAGAGCGACGACCCGTCCCAGGATTTCCAGGCCGAGCTGGAGGAGAAGCTGGGCGAGCGCATGGAGGTGGAAACCGAGCTGTCCGAGGCGCGCAAGAAACTGGAGGAGGTCGAGAGCGGCCTGCGCGAACAGGAGCAGGAGCGCCACAAAGTGGAGTCGGCGCTGCAGGGCGTGCGTGCCCAGCTCGAGCAGGAGCGCCTGGGTGCCCAGACCCTCGAGGTGCAGCGCAATGGGCTGGTTGAGCAGCTGCGTGAATCCGATTACGACGTGGACCAGGTGCTGGAAGAGCTTCCCGGCGACCTGACCATTGGCCAGGTACAGGAGGAACTGGAACTGGTGGCCGCGCGTATCTCCCGTCTCGGCGCCATCAACCTGGCGGCCATCGACGAGTACAAGCAGGAGTCCGAGCGCAAGGAATACCTGGATCGACAGTACAGTGACCTGATGGATGCGCTGGAGACCCTCGAGAACGCCATCAAGCGTATCGACCGGGAAACCCGTACCCGTTTCAAGGAAACCTTCGACAAGGTCAACAGCGGCCTGCAGGAACTCTTCCCCAAGGTATTTGGCGGCGGCCACGCCTACCTGGAACTCACCGGCGAGGACCTGCTGGATACCGGCATCGCGATCATGGCGCGGCCCCCGGGCAAGCGCAACAGCACCATCCACCTGCTGTCGGGCGGCGAGAAGGCACTCACCGCCATTGCGCTGGTATTCTCCATTTTCCGCCTCAACCCGGCTCCTTTCTGTATGCTGGACGAGGTGGACGCACCGCTGGATGACGCCAACGTGGGGCGCTATGCGCGGATGGTGCAGGAAATGTCCGAGCACGTGCAGTTCATCTATATCACCCACAACAAGATTGCCATGGAGATGGCGCACCAGCTGCTGGGTGTGACCATGCACGAGCCTGGCGTTTCGCGACTGGTGACGGTGGACGTTGAAGAGGCGGCCGAGCTGGCATCCGCATAAGGGCGTGAAAGGAGAAACGCTGATATGGACAACTGGCTGATCACGATTCTGGCGCTGGTGCTGGTGCTGGCGCTGGTGGATGGGGTGCGTCGGGCGATCCTGCGCCACCGCGATGCGGACCGCACCGCCGATAGCCTGAGTCGCGCCATGCACGGCAACCGGAATACCCCGTCCACTCCCGCCAGGCCGGGCCGGGCCACCGCTGATGAGGATGATTTCCTCGATCCGGAGGAGGCGGCAAAGCGTGCCCAGATTGCCCGTGAACTGCCGGGCAGTGTACGGGTGGTGCAACGCCGCGCGCTGGAAGACGCGCTGCAGGTAAACCGCAAGTTGCAGGAGGGTTTCCAGACCGGGCGTCGGCCGGCCGAGGCCAACAAGCAGCAGCAAAGTGAGGCTGAGCCACAACAGGCTTCCCTGAACCTGGAAGAGCAGGTGCCTACCCTGATGGACTCATTTGCCGATGCGGCGGAAGAGGCCATTGGGGAAGACTTCCGTCGTGAGCCGGAACTCGACGAGGCTGACAGCCTCCAAGCCCTGAGTGAAACCGAACAGGAAGAGCGGGGCGAACCAGTGCTGAAGAAAAAGAAACCGCCGGAACCCGTTTCCGGTGGCAGCGAGACAATGCGCCAGTCGGGCAACACCCGGGGCGGCTCCCGGCACGACCGGCACCAGGCGGATGGCGCGGACAAGTCCCCGGTGGAAGAGGTGCTGATCATCAATATCATGGCGCGGGAGGGCGACCTGTTCGAGGGTAACGACCTGCTGCGGGCCCTGATGGCTGTGAACATGCGCTTTGGTGACATGGATATCTTCCATTATCACCTGGGCGGCAGTGACGACGGCCCGGTGATTTTCAGCCTGGCCAACATGGTGGTTCCGGGGGTGTTCGACCTGGGGCGTATGGAAGAGTTCGCCACCCCGGGTGTGAGCCTGTTCCTGGCGCTGCCCATCGATGGCGAGGCGATCAAGGCGTTCGAGTTGATGCTGTCAGTGTCACGGGAGATAGCCGAACAGCTCGGTGGCGAGCTGAAAGATGAGAATCGCAGCGTTTTCACCGCCCAGACCGCCGAGCACTATCGCCAGCGGGTGATGGAATACCAGCGCCGGCGTGCGCTGGCCCGGGCGCAGGCCTGACCCGAACCGGTAGAGCGTTGCGCGGCTGCATGCCGCGTCCCCCGTGCGGCTGTCGCTGCGCTCGATGCAGCCGGCGGCCGCAATTCGTGTAAAATTCCCTCCCCATGACCTTTCCTTATTCTCTGCGAATAATCGATGACCAATAAGAATATCCCCACTGAAAAGCGTGAGCGGGCCCAGGAATTGCACGCCATCCTGTCGCGCGCCAACTACCAGTATTACGTGCTCGATGCGCCGGAGCTGCCGGACGCGGAATATGACCGTCGCCTGCGTGAATTGCAGGAACTGGAACAGCAATACCCGGAGCTGCTAACGCCGGACTCGCCCACGCAGCGGGTAGGCGCGGAGCCCCTGACTGAGTTTGCCGAGGTGCAGCACGAAGTGCCGATGTTGTCCCTGGACAACGCCTTCGATGACGATGAGCTGCAGGAGTTCGACCGGCGAGTGCGCGACCGCCTGAACAGCAGGGAAGCGGTCGAGTATGCGTGTGAGCCAAAACTGGACGGAATCGCCATCAGCCTGCTGTACCGGGATGGCGTACTGGAGCGGGCTGCCACGCGCGGCGATGGCACCACAGGGGAGGATATTACCCAGAATGTGCGCACCATCGGCTCGGTGCCCCTGCGGCTGATTGAGAACGGCGTGCCGGCTGTGCTGGAAGTGCGCGGCGAGATTTACATGCCCAGGGCCGGATTTGCAGAGCTGAACGAGAAGGCCCGTGAAGCCGGTGACAAGGTTTTCGTCAATCCGCGCAATGCCGCCGCCGGCAGCCTGCGCCAGCTGGATTCACGCATTACGGCGCGTCGCCCGCTGGAGCTGTGCGTGTATGGCGTGGGCCTGGTGGAGCGGGCCAGCCTGCCGGACAAGCATACGGAGATCCTGCAGCAGCTGCACCGCTGGGGTTTCCGCATCAACAGTGAGATGGCGGTCGCTGCGGATATCCATGACTGTATCGAGTATCACCGCAAGCTGGGCGAGAAGCGCGCGGAGCTGCCTTACGATATCGATGGCATCGTGTTCAAGGTAAACAGTATTCCCCTGCAGCGCCGCCTCGGTTTTGTCGCCCGCGCGCCGCGCTGGGCGATGGCCTACAAGTTCCCGGCCCAGGAAGAGATGACGGTGCTGCGCGACGTGGAGTTCCAGGTGGGCCGCACGGGCGCAGTGACGCCGGTTGCACGACTGGAACCGGTGTTTGTAGGAGGGGTGACAGTGTCGAATGCCACACTGCACAACCGCGATGAAATCGAGCGCCTGGGAGTGAAAATCGGCGATACAGTGGTTATCCGCCGGGCCGGCGATGTGATACCCCAGGTGGTCTCGGTGGTTGAGAGCAAGCGCCCAGGGAACGCGCGAGATATAGTATTTCCCGACCACTGCCCGGTGTGCGACTCGCCGGTTGAGTCGACTCCCGGGGAAGCGGTGGCGCGCTGTAGCGGCGGCCTGATCTGTAGCGCCCAGCGCAAGCAGGCAATCAAGCATTTCGCCTCGCGCAAGGCCATGGATATCGATGGCCTGGGCGACAAGCTGGTGGAGCAACTGGTGGACGAGGGCCTGCTGCATTCAGTCTCCGGCCTGTATCGCCTCGAGGCGGAGCAGGTGGCGGGGCTGGAGCGGATGGGGGAGAAATCGGCACAGAACCTGGTGGATGCGCTGGAGCGCAGCAAGGACACAACGCTGCCCAGGTTCCTCTATGCCCTGGGAATCCGCGAAGTGGGGGAAGCGACTGCACGCAACCTGGCCCGGCATTTCGGTGATCTCGAACCGCTCATGCAGGCGGATGAGGAAGCGCTGCAGGACGTGGAGGATGTCGGGCCGGTGGTAGCCCATTTTGTCGCTGAGTTTTTTGAGCAGCCCCACGCACAGGAAGAGATCGAGGCGCTGCGCCAGGCGGGTGTGCACTGGGCTGCCGAGGAAACCGGTGGTGAAGAGCAGCCGTTTGCGGGGCAGACCTGGGTCCTCACCGGCAAGCTGGAGACACTGTCCCGCAGCGAGGCCAAGGATTACCTGCAGCGACTGGGAGCCAAGGTGGCGGGCAGTGTCTCTGCAAATACCCACACGGTAGTTGCAGGGCCCGGAGCTGGATCCAAGTTGAACAAGGCCCGTGAGCTGGAGATCCCCACGCTCGACGAGGATGAATTCCTGGAAATGCTGCGCGGGCGCGGGATCGAGATTTAAGCCTCCCACGGCCGTAATATGTCGCGTGCGTCCGCTGCGTTCGGGCAGCGGGGCTGGTGCGCATAAAATGCGATTGTCGTTATGGTATTTTCCAGCGGTGATCGTTAAAGTGGAGCGGCTAACACTCAACAGGCCGTGCAAAATTTGCGCGGCTGCGCTGTGCTGAGGGACACAATAGTGGTACAGGCTGATCAGGAATCCATCGTTTACGGGTGCATCAAGGACAGTAACAGCCTTGCCGGTGGTGCTGACCGTCGCCGTTGCAATCGCGAGGCAGTACTGGCCCTGCCCAGTGCCGACGAGTGGCCTTTTCTCTGCCGCGACATGTTTTCCATTCCCACCATCAAGGTGAAACAGTCCCAGTACCAGACCGATGTGATTCATTTTGGTGCTTCCTACCGTGCGGTGGAGTACGAATGGAATCACTGGATCCTGAAGTTTGAAGAGCTTTTGCGCAGCATGTACTGGGTCTCTGCCACCGTGCACCTGGAGACTGAACTCTCGGGCACCCACTCCTTTACCTGGGAGGCCGCCGGGCTCTACCACGAACCCGGTAGCGGCGATATGCAGGTTCGTTGTGAGTGGACCCAGGAGGGTCGGGTCAGCATCTGAATCCGGTCGCTGCCGCCGGTCACTTGTCCTCAATGCTGGCGGCAAGCGGGGCGGGCTAATCCTCTAACCTGCTATGCTTGACTTACCTGTGTGCGTTGCATGCGGGCGGGGGCAGTAGCGGCCGGAGGTATGAGGCGCGTGGAACCATCGGAGCTTGCAGCCAGCAGTGTCCCCGCGTTCGCGACACTCTATGCCCATATCCGTGTGATCATGGGGATTGTGATCGGGCTGGGCCTGACACACCTGCTGCGCAACCTGGCCCGGCTGGTCGAGGAGCCGAGGGAAGACCGGCTCTACTGGATGCACCTGGGCTGGGTCGCATTCATGGTGCTGTACCTGCTGTTTTTCTGGTGGTGGGAGTTTCGCTTTTCCCACACTGGCGTACATGACCTGGCCACCTATCTCTACCTGATCTGTTACACCCTGCTGCTGTACCTGCTTTGCGCCCTGCTGTTCCCGGAAAAGAACTCGGCCCCCAAGGACTATCGCTCGCTGTTCTTCCTCCGCCGCAAGTGGTTCTTCACTGTACTGGCACTGGTTTTCCTGGTCGATTTTGGGGATACCATCCTTAAAGGCGGGCAATACCTGGCAAACCTGGGCAGTGTCTACGTCTACCGCAACCTGGCATTTATTGTCGGCAGCCTGGTGGCAATTGCGACCTCCAGCCGAATTTACCACGGCAGCTTCCTGTTGCTGGGAACAGCTTTCCAATTATTTTATTTCTTTACGGAATATGATTCCCTGGTATAGGTGGTGTAGGTTTGGCGTTGCGCGGAAGTGGCGATAAGCTGTTAAATGATACTTGCGGCTTCGCGCGGGCCGCTGCGGGGTTCCTGCAATTGTATGCAGGCCTGCATACGGCAGCCCTAAGCATGCCGGGAATGCCGGCCAGGCTCTGGCGAGTAGGCCGGGAAATTCTTTACGCCAACTCAAGACGGGTGTCCGATGAGCGATGAATTCCGAACCGAGAAAGACAGCCTGGGCGAAGTGCGTGTGCCCGCGGGCGCTCTCTATGGTGCGCAGACCCAGCGTGCCGTGGACAATTTCCCGGTCAGTGGCCAGCCGCTGCCGGTGGAGTTTATTCGCGCGGTCCTGATGATCAAGAAGGCGGCGGCGCAGGCCAACTGCGAGCTGGGATTGCTCGACCAGGAGCGGGCGGAGGCGATTATCGGCGCCTGTGATGCAGTAGGTGATGACGAGCTGGCCGCGCATTTTCCCGTCGACATCTACCAGACCGGCTCCGGCACCAGCACCAACATGAACGTCAATGAAGTGCTGGCCAGGATTGTGGCGCGTGACAGTGGCATTGAGGTGAGCCCCAATGATCACGTCAACATGAGCCAGAGCAGCAACGATGTGATACCCAGTGCCATCCACGTGTCGGCATTGCTAGCCGTGCGGGACCAGCTGTTGCCGGCTTTGCGGCACCTGCACAGTGTGATGGACGAGAAGGCCGCGGGGCTGGCGGATGTGGTAAAGACGGGGCGAACCCACCTGATGGACGCGGTACCGATCACCATGGAACAGGAGGTCTCGGCCTGGGCAATGCAAGTGGAGCACAGTCGCGAAAGGATTCGCTCCACGCTGCCCCGGCTGGCGCAGCTGGCGCAGGGCGGGACAGCCGTGGGTACCGGGCTTAACGCGCACCCGGATTTTACCGAACTGTTTGCACAGAAACTCAGTGCCAATACCACCCAGCAGTTTCGCCCGGCGGAAAATGCGTTCGCCGCAATCAGTAGCCAGGATACGGCGGTGGAACTCTCCGGCCAGCTGAAAGTGCTGGCTGTGGCCCTGATGAAAGTCGCCAACGACCTGCGCTGGATGAACAGCGGTCCCCTGGCAGGGTTCGGTGAAATAGAGCTGCAGGCGCTGCAACCGGGCAGCAGCATCATGCCCGGCAAGGTCAATCCGGTGATTGCCGAAGCGGTGGCGATGGTGTCAGCCAGGGTGATAGGCAACGACGCCACCATTACCGTTGCGGGGCAGAGCGGCAACTTCCAGCTTAACGTTATGCTGCCACTGGTGGCTGCGTCGCTGCTCGAGAGTATTCGCTTGCTAACCGGGGCCTCGCAGGTGCTCGCCGATAAAGCCATCGCCACTTTTACAGTCAACCGGGAAAACATCGAGCACGCCCTGGCCCGGAATCCAATCCTGGTTACGGCGCTCAATCCCGTGATCGGTTATGGCAAGGCGGCCGAGATTGCCAAACGAGCCTATCGGGAGGGGCGGCCAGTACTCGAAGTGGCGACCGAAATGACAGAGCTGGGTGAGCAGGAGCTTAAACGCCTGCTGGATCCGGCCAAATTGGCGAGGGGCGGAGTGCCGGGAGGGGAGTGAGTCGCCGTGGGTTAGGCCTTTCAGGCAAACAGGATCAGGGCGACCACCAGAGTGCCTACCGCCAGTGTAAGGCATTCAAGCCATATGAAAATATGCCGTACGGTGACGCGATCTTCCCGACGATAGAGTAATCTCTTGCCCATGGAACCTCCTGCGGCGTTGACAGCGATGGGGCAATGCCTCACGATTCTGCGCCGCACCGGCTATCGTTGCCGATTCTTCAATGGTAGTGCCGGCCTCCGGCATGACCTACTGTTCACGCTTGTTAATCATTCTGGGTGCCCATGGCCAGTAAACGTCGCCGTTCCTTCCTCACCAGCCTTATCGCCTGTATCGGTTTTATCGTCGCCGCAGTCTGGGCCTGGGACCTGCCGGTCAGGGATGTCCTGGCATACCTGGTATTACTGCTCGGATTCCTGGTGGTCCTGATCGTAGCCGGCTTTGCCGGTGGAGCATTGTTGAGCTGGCTGCGCAGGCGCAAGAAATAGATGAGCGTGACGGAAGAGGATATCCGTATTCCCATCGCCTACCTCGAGCGCTTGCTGGAGGAGGCGGCCCGCCATGGCTGTGACCGGCAGGAACTGCTCAGTGCAGTGGGAATAGAGGAGCAGGAACTGGAGGGTGTCGCGGCATTCTCGGCCCTGAAATACGGCCGCCTTTACCAGCGGGTCATGTGGCAGGTGCAGGACGAATGGTTTGGCATGCTCAGTGGCGGGCGTGTGCGTTCTGGCTCCTTCCGCCTCCTGTGCCTCACCGTGGTCAACTGCGCGACTGTCCGCCAGGCCATCCAGCTCAGCGCTGAATTTATGGAGATCTGTCGCGGGTTCAAGGTAAAGCCGATCCTCGAGGATCCGCAGGAGGGGCGTGAGCGGGTTGCGATTCGCGGGATCAGCTCCCTGGAGGAGGGAGAGTTCGAGCGGCTGATCGCAGAGACCAGCCCCGGGGTGATCCGCACCACACTGGCGGTCTGGCATCGTTTCTACTGCTGGCTGGTAGGGCGCGAAATCCCGCTGGCACGGCTGCACTTCTCTTTCCCGTGTCCCGAGGAGTTCCGGACGCTGGCACAGAGTGAGGCCGGCGAGCTGTTGTTTGAACAGTCCTCCAATGCGCTTGAGTATGACAGTCGTTATCTCGACTACCCCATCGTGCAGAATCCGCAGACGGTCGAGGATTTCATTCGCACTGCCCCCTATCACCTGGTCATCAGCGATGGCAGCGCCAACAGCATCAAGACCAAGGTAAAGACCATCCTCAACCGGGATGTCAGCGAATCCATGCCGGCGGCCGAGCTGGTGGCGGAACGCCTGAACATGTCGGTCACCACGCTGCGCCGCCGGTTGCAGCAGGAGGGCACTTCCTACCAGAAACTGAAAGACGAATGCCGCATGGAGGCCGCCTTTCACTACCTCAGCTGCCCGGACCTCTCCAACGGGCAGATCGCCGAGATGCTGGGCTTTGACGAGTCCAGTGCTTTCTTCCGCGCCTTCAAGAAATGGACGGGTATCACCCCCGGCGAATACCGCAAGAGCGGCCGTTCGGTCACGACAGCTGATGACTGATGGTCCGCTGTTTCAGGGGCCTGCCGTGTGCGGTTTTTGTCAGCGCTTTGGACGGTTTTCGCCATAGAGACCGGCGCGCACCTGCTACTATGATGAACCAATCGTGAGATCTAGTCACAAACCTGACCAGCCGGTTTCATCACCGGCTCGAGATAAAACAGCGAGAATTTGAGGGTAGCAGGATGACCGACGTCAAGATTCCATTGCGCGATATGCGCTTCGCCACGCGCGAATTGCTCGATTGGGACCAGCACTATGCTTCCCTGGGTTATGAGGAAGCCACACCGGATCTGGTGGACGCCATTCTGGAAGAGGGTGCCAAGTTCTGTGAAAACGTACTGGCCCCGCTGAATGCAGTGGGTGACCAGCAGGGCTGCACCTGGAAAGATGGCGAGGTCACTACGCCCGAGGGCTTCAAGGAAGCCTACCAGCAGTTTGTGGAGGCCGGCTGGCCGTCACTGGCGCACGGTGTTGAGCACGGTGGCCAGGGCCTGCCGCCCTCACTCGGCACACTGATGAGCGAAATGGTGGGCACCACCAACTGGTCCTGGGGTATGTACCCGGGCCTGTCCCACGGCGCCATGAATACCCTCGAGGCCCATGGTACCGAGGAGCAGAAAGCCACTTACCTGACCAAGCTGGTAGAGGGTACCTGGACCGGCACCATGTGCCTGACCGAGCCCCATTGTGGTACCGACCTGGGTATCCTGCGCTCCAAGGCGGAACCCAATGACGACGGGTCCTACTCCATCACCGGTACCAAGATCTTCATCTCCGCCGGCGAACACGATATGGCCGAGAATATCGTGCACATCGTACTGGCGCGCCTGCCGGATGCCCCGGCCGGCACCAAGGGTATTTCCCTGTTTATCGTTCCCAAGTTCCTGCCTGCCGCGGACGGCTCCGCCGGTGAGCGCAATGGCGTCGCCTGTGGCTCCCTGGAACACAAGATGGGTATCCATGGTAACGCCACTGCGGTCCTGAACTTTGATGGTGCCAGGGGCTTCCTGATTGGTCCGCCCAACAAGGGCCTGAACTGCATGTTCACCTTTATGAACACTGCGCGCCTGGGTACCGCCCTGCAGGGCCTGGCACATGCTGAAGCCGGCTTCCAGAAGTCCCTGGCCTATGCCAAGGATCGTCTGCAGATGCGTTCCCTGAGCGGCCCGAAAAACCCGGACGGCGCTGCCGACCCGATCATCGTGCACCCGGATGTGCGTCGTATGTTGCTGACCCAGAAGGCCTTTGCCGAGGGTGGCCGCATGCTGATTTCCCTGTGCGCGCAGCAGGTCGACCGCACCCACAAGGGTAGCGATGAGGAGAAGAAGGAAGCCGATGAGCTGCTGGCCTTCCTGACGCCGATTGCCAAGGCGTTCCTGACCGAGACCGGCTTTGAGGCCGCAAACCTGGGCCTGCAGTGTTTCGGCGGCCACGGTTACATCGCCGAGTGGGGCATGGAGCAGAACGTACGCGACGCGCGTATCGCCACCATTTACGAAGGCACCACCGGCATCCAGGCCCTGGACCTGCTGGGCCGCAAGGTCCTGATGAGCCAGGGTGAGCTGCTGCGCAAGTTCACCAAGCAGGTGCACAAGTTCTGCCAGGCGGAAATCGACACCGAGGCCCTGGCCCCGTTTGTCACCCGCCTGCAGGAGCTGAACAAAGAGTGGGGCGATGTCACCATGCATGTGGGGGCGCAGGCCATGGAGAACCCGGACGAGGTGGGTGCCGCATCCGTGGACTACCTGATGTATTCCGGCTACGTGGTGCTCGGTTTCCTGTGGGCCCGTGCCGCCAAGGTGGCCAGTGACAAGCTGGCGGCCGGCGAGGGCGAGGCCGAGTTCTACCGCGCCAAGCTGGCGACCGCGCGCTTCTACTTCGACCGCATCCTGCCGCGCACCGCGGCCCACGCGGCGGCAATGAAGAGCGGTGCCGCCAACCTGATGGATCTGGACGCCGAACACTTCGCGTTCTGAACCACGCAGTAACAAAAAACCGTCGGCCCTGCCGGCGGTTTTTTTATTCAGGGTATTTTATGCAGTTGCCAGATCAGGTGGTGGCGCGGCTGCGCCGCCTCTCTTGTTTGCACCCATGCACTCGGGTACAGTTCCGGCTACCGGATGCCAGCGATTTCTGCGTTGTTCTGTCGCAGGAACCCGGTGAACCCGCGGCGGTTGCCCGCCATGGGGAGGTTGAGGGTGCGGCCCTGATTCTGGAAATGTCGCAATCGACCCTGGACGCCGTCATGGAAGGGCGCCTCAGTGCCCGCCATGCATTTCTTCTGGGAGATATCACATACTCCGGTGACCGGGAACTGGCCGCCGCACTGGCGGACCTGTTTCCCGCAACATAAGCTTACGAAGAATAACGACACGTTCGCGCTCTCAGAGAGGGAATTTCGTCTATAAGAAACGAAACACGCGGACAAGCGACAACAACAGGACTGGGAGAAGACAGTTGGACATCGACCGCAGCATACTCGACGTATTTTCTAACGCCTGCGCCAAATACAGCGACAGGCCGGCATTTACCTGCCTGGGCCAGACGCTGACCATTGGCGATATCGATAAACTCAGCGCCAGGTTCGCCTCATACCTGCAGAATCATACCAATCTCGAGCCCGGCGACCGCATTGCGGTACAGCTGCCCAATGTCCTGCAGTACCCCGTCGTCGTTTTTGGCGCCCTGCGTGCCGGGATGGTGGTGGTAAACACCAACCCGCTTTACACCCGCCGGGAACTGAAGCACCAGCTGAATGACTCCGGTGCCAAGGCGCTGGTGGTGCTGGCCAATATTGCCGATACCGCCTCCCAGGTGATTGGGGAAACCGGTGTCGAGAAGGTGATCGTTTCCGAGATCGCTGACCTGCACAACCCGGTCAAGCGGGTGCTGATCAACAGTGTGGCAAAGTACATCAAGAAGATGGTGCCCGAGTTCTCCTTTGCCAACCAGGTGAATTTCCGTGAAGCCATGGGCCTTGGCGAGCAGAACCCGCACAAGGACGTCCAGTGCAAGCCGGAAGACGTCGCCGTCCTGCAGTACACCGGCGGCACCACCGGCGTTGCCAAGGGTGCGATGCTCACCAACCGCAACCTGGTCGCGAACATGGAGCAGGTCCGCGAGGCGCTGGGGAAATCCATCAAGGAGGGTGAGGAACTCTACGTTGCGCCGCTGCCTCTCTACCATATTTACGCCTTTACCATTCACTGCATGTGCCTGTTCGCCACTGGCAACCACTCGCTGCTGATTCCCAACCCGCGCGATATTCCGACCTTTGTGAAAACCCTCAAGGGTGTGCGGTTTACCGGCTTCTGCGGGCTCAACACCCTGTTCAACGGGCTGATGCGCAATTCGGATTTTGCCGAGCTGGATTTCAGTAAGCTGCACACAACGGCCTCCGGTGGTATGGCGTTGACGCGCGACACCGCCAAGCGCTGGGAGCAGATGACTGGCTGCACCGTCACTGAAGGTTACGGCCTGACCGAAACCTCGCCGGTGGTATCCTTCAACCCGGCCGAGGCTGTGCAGCTGGGCACCGTGGGGATGCCGGTGCCGGGCACCGAAGTGAAGGTCATCGACGAGAACGGCAATGACCTGCCTAACAACTCCCCCGGTGAACTCTGTGTGCGCGGCCCGCAGGTGATGAAGGGCTACTGGCAGCGCGAGGAAGCCACCGCCGAGTCCATCGACAGTGAGGGCTGGTTCCGGACCGGCGATATGGCCGAGATCCAGGACGATGGCTATATCAAGATCGTCGATCGCAAGAAAGACATGATCATTGTCTCCGGTTTCAATGTGTACCCGAACGAGATCGAGGATGTGATCAGTGGCCATGACAAGGTGGCCGAGGCAGCCGCTATTGGCATTCCCGATGAAAAGAGCGGCGAAGTGGTCAAGCTGTTCCTGGTGAAGGCGGACGACTCCCTGACCGAGGAGGAGGTCGTTGCCTACTGCCGCGAGAACATGACCGCCTACAAGGTGCCG
Organism: Microbulbifer sp. YPW16; assembly: GCF_021290385.1. Classification (GTDB taxonomy): domain Bacteria; phylum Pseudomonadota; class Gammaproteobacteria; order Pseudomonadales; family Cellvibrionaceae; genus Microbulbifer; species Microbulbifer zhoushanensis. Next base: position 701,451 of record NZ_CP089928.1, on the reverse strand, counting down.
AAGCAGGTGGAGTTCCGTGAGGAATTGCCCAAAACCAATGTGGGCAAGATCCTGCGCCGCGAGCTGCGCGACGAGGAGATGAAAAAGATCGAGGCCCTGGAAAGCGCCTGATTCCAGCAGCCGCTGCTGCTAACAAAGTAAAAGCATTGAGGCCCCGCTGGAGACAGCGGGGCCTTTTTATTTCGGGTGCGGGCAGCGATGGCCTGCCGGGCGGATTAGTCGATATCCCCATGCTCCCGGTTGCTGTTTTCCCTGATGAACTATAACTGTGGTTCGACAGGGCTATTGGGGTTTTGGGGATGGAAGAGGGCGAGGATCGCAATCGACTGGTCCACCAGGAGCTGCCAGCGGAACACGACGACCCGCTGATCCGTGCTCTGCATGTGGTTATCCGCAGTTCCGTGCGATTGCTGGCAGTGCTGATGTCACTGGTAATCCTGTGGTCAGTGGCGGATGTGATTTACGTCCTCTACCAACGCCTGAGCACGGAGCCGGTGTGGCTGCTGAACTACAGGGACCTGTTCGATGTATTCGGTACAGTGATGTTGGTCCTGATCGCGATCGAGATCTTTATCAATATCCGCCTGTACCTGGGCTCCAATGTGCTTCCCATCCAGCTGGTAGTTGCGACAGCATTGATGGCAATTGCCCGGAAGGTAATCGTGCTGGATCTCGCCGATGTCGGCCCGGAACAGATTCTGGCGATTTCCGCGGCGGTGGCGGCCCTCGGTGTGACCTACTGGCTGGTGGCAAGGAAAGGCTGAGATCGGCGGCACAAACAAAAAAGCCCGGCATATGCCGGGCTCTCTTTTTCTGCTCAGGCGCTGGCGTTACTGGCGGCTGGCGCTGCTGGCATCGCGAATTGCGCGGAATTCGTTGCCCTCATACCAGTTCGGCCAGTCGCGGCTATTGGCCAGCTCCAGGCCAAGTTCCAGGCCCAGTCGCAGGTCCATGGCAGCACCTTTGAGGTTCCACTCGGGATCGTACTCGTCGCCGGGCTTGTGGTAGGCGTGGGCAGTATATTCCTCACCCTTCTCCTGTGCCCACTCGCGACCGTGCTCGAAGCTGTCGGTACCGGAGTCAAAGTACAGCATCGGTACGCCTTTCTTGGCCAGGCTGAAGTGATCCGAGCGATAGAAGTAGCCGCGCTCCGGGTGGTCTTCCGGTGCCAGGTAGCGGCCCTGTTGTTCCGCCGCTTTCTCCAGCTGCTGTTCCAGCTCGCTGTTGCCGTAACCCACGACAATCACATCACGCATCGGCCCCAGTACGCCCATGGCATCGAAGTTGATACCGGCTACGGTCTGCTCAAGCGGTACCACCGGGTTGGCTGCGTAGTACTTGGAACCCAGCAGGCCGGACTCCTCTGCGGTTACTGCTACGAAGAGCATGGAGCGCTCCGGCTTTGCCTGTTGCTCGGAGAGCTGGCGCGCCATTGCCAGCAGGCCGGCGGTGCCGGTGGCGTTGTCGACCGCACCGTTGAAGATATGGTCTTCACCGGCAGCGTTCTTGTTCACGCCCAGGTGATCCCAGTGTGCGGTATAGATTACCGCCTCATCCGGGTACTTGCTGCCCGGCAGCTTGGCCACGACGTTGCGGGAGTCAGAGGTGCGCAGCTCGTTTTCCAGTTTGACGCTGGCGTTCAGGTTCAGGGCCTTGGGCTTGAAGCCCCGGGTCTTGGCCACTGCCATTTCCTCGGCCAGGTCGAGGCCGGCGGCCTGGAAAACGTCCTGCGCCGCGTCGCCGGTCATCCAGGCTTCCACCGCCACGCGATCGCGGTTTTTGTCTTCTGCAGCCAGGCTGATCTGGGCGCCCGACCAGCTGCCACTGACTACTTCCCAGGGGTATCCGGCAGCGCCAGTCTCGTGAATGATGATCGCGCCATCGGCGCCCTGGCGGGCCGCCTCTTCAAACTTGTAGCTCCAGCGGCCGTAGTAGGTCATGGCGTTGCCGTTGAAGAGGGCCTCATCCTGGGTGGCGTAGCCCGGGTCATTGACCAGGATCACGGCGGTTTTGCCGGTCATGTCGAGCCCGGCGTAGTCGTTCCAGTCGTTTTCCGGGGCGACGATGCCGTAGCCCACAAACACCAGCTCACTATTCTCGAGCGCGGCACTGTCAGTCTGGCGCTGGGTAAAGGCCACCATGTCGGACAGGGGCTGCAGTGACTTGCTGAAATCATTGCCTTCGATGGTCAGCGGGGTGGTGTCGATCTGCATTTCCACCACCGGTACCTGCTGGAACCAGCTGGGCTGGCCTTCCGCATCGACGGCGCCCGGCTCCAGGCCGGCTGCGGCAAACTGCTCGGCGAGGTAATTCACTGTGAGTTCTTCGCCCTCGGTGGCAGGTGCGCGGCCCTGGAACTTGTCGGAGGACAGTACCGAGACGTGCTTGTGCAGGTCCGCTGCGATCGCGTCCACCTGTGCCAGGCCGGCTTCGCTGAGCGAGGGTGTGGACGCACTGGCCTGCTCGACCTTTTTCGGGGTGGCGGCATCGGGTGCGGCCGCCTGTTCGCTGGCCGGGGTATCCTTGCCGCACGCGGCCAGGGCGGTGGTCACAGCCACGGCGAGGCCCAGGCGGTGCCAGGGGGTTGGTTTGTGCATGGTTGTTTCCTGTGAGTCTTATTCTGGACGGTTTAAATTAACAAAATAAGCGGCGCCAGCCGAGAGATTCTGTGCTGAAAAAGGCGGCATCCGCAGGGATTTTTGTTCCATCACGCCCTCCGGCGGGAGCCGCTTCCGTTGATACCGGTCGCGGCTGCCCGGGGAGGGCGGTCGGAGGAGGGGGCGTGACTCAGGCAGACCTGATGGTCTTGAGAGTCTCGCGGATCGGGAACAGGATATCGCGGGCCAGTTGCTGGCAGCGGGCCGGGGACCAGCCCTCGATCGGGTCGGGGAGGTTGTCGTTGTCCTTGAACGGCATTTCCAGGGTCAGTGCCAGGGTGCGGAACTGGTGCCCGCACCAGTTGGTGCCCACGGTCATGTTGGCCTTACCCGGCTTGTCCAGGTCGTAACCCCGCTCGGTCTGGAAGTCGGGGCTGGCGGCCACGAAGGCGCGCTTGAATGTCTCTTCCAGCTGCGCATGCCGCTCGTCATAGCCAGGGACGCCCTCACAGGCGGCGACAAAGTTGAAGGGCAGGGCCTCGTCCCCGTGAATGTCGAGGAAGATATCACCTCCAACCTCGAGCATCTTCTCCCGCACCAGGAACACTTCCGGGCTGCGCTCCATGCTCGGGTCCTGCCACTCGCGATTCAGGTTGGCGCCGGCCGCATTGGTTCGCAGGTGGCCACGTACACTGCCATCCGGGTTCATGTTGGGCACCACGTGGAAAACAGTGTCCTCCAGCAGTGTGCGTGCCGAGGGGTTGGCGTCGTCCAGCAGTGCCTCCAGGAAGCCCTCGACAAACCACTCCGCCATGGTTTCGCCGGGGTGCTGGCGCGCGATCATCCATACCCGGTTTTTGGCATTGTCCGCATCACCGATGGTAAGCAGGGACATGTCGCGCCCGTCCAGGGTTTGACCCAGGGTCTCCAGCGTCACCTGGTCGTGGCACTGGGCCCAGGCCAGCAGGTCCAGGTGGCGCTCCCAGGAGAAGGGGGCGAAGTAAGCCAGGTAGATCGCCGGTCGGTCCAGCTCCACGGTGAAATCGAGGGTGTTGCCGTCGTATTCCGCGGGAATCCGGAACCAGTCCTGCCGGTCGTAGGAAGCGCATACGCGGTAGTTTTCCCAGCCTTCGGGATAGGCGGCCTTGCCGGCATTCACGATGCGGAAAGGCAGAGACTCGCCCACCTTGCCCTCCAGGCGAAAGTGGAACCATTGATAGAAATCGGAGTTGTTGTCGCGACGGATCGCCAGTTCAACCGGCCGGCTGTCGCTGTTGATGACTTCGATATTGCCGCTGTCGAAAGCGCTGCTGATATGCATGGATATTGAGCTCCAATCCTGATGTGCGCGGCAAGGATAACAGGGCGGGCGTCGATTTATTACCGAGGAGGGGAGAAGTTGTTTTGCCGGCGCGCGAGGGGCGTACCGGGCGAGTAAAATAAAAGGGCACGACCTCAGTTCGAGACCGTGCCCCTGCCATCCCTGGCGGCACCTGAGCGACTACTGCTCCCTTCAAATTCCCGGTGGTGGTCGGGACGACCGCTGACTGTCCCGGCTTGCCACTAGCGCGCGATCCCGCACATCAGAAATTTTGTACTGCTCCCTTACATTCCGCGTCAGGTGCTGTCTAAAGTTTAGGCAGTGCGGGGGTGCGGGGGGCGTCCTCTGTACACATTGGCGTCAGATTGGTTAACTTGTGACCATTTTGTTTAGTCATAGTTCAATTCCGGGTCTTTCCAGAACTTGGTTCCCTTCAGGGTGGCCTGCAGGGCGATACCACTCTCGGTGAGCTGGTAGACACGCATGCCATCGACCACGACCTCGCGGCTCACTGCGGCGCCTTTATCCTGGGCCTTGGCGGCGGCATCGGCGTGGCCGCCAAAAGACCAGCCGCTCTCCACAAAGCGCTGCATCACCTCCGGGGAGTCGAAGACAAACAGGGCACGGAAGTCTTTGACGCCAAAGCCCAGCCCGACACCCACCTCGCCCATCTTCATGTAGGTCCGCTGGCGATTGCGATTATCGACGGCCACCCCGTAACCGGTCGAGGCGCTCGCCAGCAGCAGGTTGACGTTGACGTTGCTGAAGACTGCGTAGCCCGGCGCAGCCGCCACTTCACCGCGCAGGTCCGGCTGCAGCCGGTAAAGCTCGGTCAGTACCTCACGCTCGGTGCGATCGATATGTTGCCGGCGGTCATCCCGTGTCTGGCCGGGCGCGGTGCAGGCAGAGGTGAGCAGGGCACTTATGACCAGGGTGCCGAGGGCGAGTCTACGCAACATGGCTGATTCCTCATTTTTATTGTGTTGGTCCATTTAAGCAGAGCGGCTGGCGGGGCTCGAGCAGTTAATGGCCGCTTTGCGACATGTCGCACACAGGTGGTAGAGTGCGCCACTTCCGGCGGCTGTCCCAATTGGGTAAGCTATGCGGCCGACTTTCTGACTCTGACAAATACGAGAGAGAGACCATGAATAGAACTGCCAAGCGCGGTATCGCCGCCAGCTGCCTGCTGGTAATGATGATGAACCTGACCGCCTGCGGTTACTTCCTGTACCCCGAGCGCAAGGGCCAGAGCGGTGGCCGGGTTGATCCCACCGTGGTGATCCTGGACGGTGCAGCCCTGTTGTTCGGTATTCTGCCGGGCGTGGTGGCCTTCGCCGTGGATTTCGCCACCGGCGCCATTTACCTGCCCGCAGGCAGCAGCTCAGCGGTGGATCGTCACGTGAGCGCAGCCGACGTCGAAGGCGCGGAAAAAGTTGTGGACCAGCAGGGCCAGGTCTGGCTGAAGATGCCGGTCAACAAGGTTTCCGCCGATGCCGACAACCTCGAGCAGCTGGGCGCAACCCTGTCTTCCGCGACCGGTCAGCAGGTGGCGGTCAAGGATATCGTCTGGGTAGAGGATCTCGCCGCACTGCGGGCCGCCCGGGCTGAGCGCACTGCCGCACTCTGAGGTGATGGGGCCGCGCCGGCCCCTGCCCCCGGCCCGGTTGTGCCAGTGCGGTACTTCCGGGTCATTCCCACAGCAGGATAAAAGCTGCGCCGCGACTGGTCCCGGCTCCTGCGATCGCTACGCCCATCTGGGCGATCGGCTTCTCCCTTTCATCCCGTTCTCCCGCCAGCTGCTCAACAGGTTCTGTTGCCGGCCCGGCCTGTAATCCCCGTTGGATGACCGTCCAGGCCGGGCCCTGCCGGGTATGGCTTGCCCGCGTTCGGCGCGACTGTGGGATGCCGGCAGGCGCTTGGTGCCCCGGGTTACTGGCGTCCGGGGGGTGGGCCCCGGGATGGAAGTTATTCACGGGCCGGTGACCCTCTGCAATCCCTGCGTGGCTGCTGTTCAGGCCGGTTCCTGTTCCCGTTGGCCCGTCATGCGCCAGGCTTTTGGCGAGGCCCCGGTCCAGCGCCGGAATGCCTTGCCGAAGGCACTCTCATCGCAGTAGCCCAGGGCTGCGGCGATTTCCGAATTATTCCTTTTCCCCTCGGTCAACCAGCGGCGCGCGTAGTGGCTGCGCACCTCGTCCTGTATCGCCCTGAAGCTGGCGTCTTCCGCGGTCAGCTTGCGGCCCAGGTGGCGGGGACTCATGCACAGGCGGCTGGCTACCTGCTCCCGGGTGAGTTGCGGTTCCTGCTGCAGCAGGTGGGCCACGCGCAGGTGCAGGCTCTTGTTGTTCAGGGACTTGAGCAGCGCATCGGCCTCCGGCTTCAGGCGGTTCATCACCTGGTGATCGGCGGCTACCAGTCGGGTGCGGAGATCCTCTGGCCGCAGCCGGATGGCCGATACCGGGGCGCCGAAGTGAACGGGAGTCTGTAGCGCCGCCTGGTACTGGTGTTGGATGGCCAGTGAGGGGGCAGGGTAGGCCAGCTGCAGGCTGTGGGCGCGCAATTGTCCCCCGGTCATCTCGCGAATCTGGGTCAGGCACGCGGCCAGCACCGTCTCCACGCGCAATTGTGCGCAGCAGACGTAGTTGGGCAGGTAGCACAGGTCGACATGCTGTGCTCCCCGGCGCAACTCGAACTGTCCTCCCTCGCCGACCAGGGGGTGGTACTGCAACAGCTGGTCGACGGCTTCGCCCAGGTTTTCCTGGGTCATCAGCAGGTATCCCACCAGTCCCAGCTGGCTGGCCTGGATCGCCTGGCCCAGCCGGATCCCCAGCAGGGGGTCGGAGTGGCTGTCCGCAAGGCACTGCCAGAGTTGCTCCTGGCGCTCCATCGGGACCCGTTCCTGCTGGTCAATATCGGCCAGAATGTTCCTGGCATCGAAAGGCAGGGGCTTGCCCATGCTATTGAGGGCCGAGGCAAGCGCGCGTGAATAGTTTAATGTGACACTTCTTGAATCTCTGGGTAACATACTGCTTGTCCGTAAATCACCAGTTATGGCCCGATTATGACGAACACCCGAAGGGTTGTCACTGTATATTGCGGTGACGTGCCGGGAAGATGCCCGGAGCCAACTGAACAGAGGTGACAATAACAATGAAACCCTACGCGGTGATTGGCGCCGGCCCCATGGGGCTGTGCACAGTGCGCAACCTGCGCAAACAGGGAATTCCCTGTATCGGTTTTGAGATTCACTCCGATGTTGGCGGCCTGTGGGATATCGACAGCCCGACCAGCACCATGTACGAATCTGCACACCTGATCTCGTCGAAAAAAATGACCGAGTTCGCCGAGTTCCCGATGGACGAACGGGTAGCTGACTTCCCCCATCACAGTGAGCTGCGGGCGTACTTCCGGGCCTATGCGCGGGAGTTCGGGCTGTATGACTGTTACGAGTTCAACACGGAAGTGGTGCGCTGCGAGCGCGATGGGGACGACTGGCTGATTACCACCCGCTGTCACGGTGAGGAGCAGACCCGTGCCTTTGGCGGCCTGTTGATTGCCAACGGCACCCTGCATCACCCGAACATGCCGCAGCTCCCCGGGGAATTCGATGGCGAGCTGATTCACTCCTGTGATTATCGCGACCCGGCCGTGTTTGATGGCAAACGGGTACTGCTGGTGGGCTGTGGCAACAGTGGTGCGGATATCGCTGTGGATGCGGCGCACCGGGCGCGCACTGTGGATATCAGCCTGCGCCGTGGTTACTACTTCCTGCCCAAGTTTATCGGCGGCAAACCCACTGATGCCGTGGGCGGCAAGATCCGCCTGCCGCGCTTCGTACAGCAGCGCATCAGTGCAGCCCTGGCCCGCCTGATGCTGGGTCGGCCGAGCCAGTACGGGTTGCCGGAACCGGACTACAAGATGTTTGAGTCCCACCCGGTCATCAACTCCCTCATACTGCACCATATCGGCCACGGCGACGTGCACCCGCGGGGGGATATTGCCAGTATCAAAGGCAACACCGTCACCTTTGCCGATGGCCACAGTGCCGAGTACGACATGATCGTGCTGGCAACGGGTTACAAGCTGCATTACCCGTTTATCGATCGCGAGCACCTCAACTGGCAGGGCATGGCGCCAAGCCTGTACCTGAACGCGTTCCACCCGGAGTACGACAACCTGTTCCTGATGGGAATGGTGGAAGCGGCCGGGCTTGGCTGGGAGGGGCGCAACGAACAGGCGGAGCTGGTCGCGCTCTACATCCGCCAGCTTGCGGACGGCGCCCGATCCGCCGCTGATTTCCAGGCCATCAAGCGCCAGCGGGCGACTGCCCGTGCTGATGGCGGCATGAAGTACCTGCAGCTGGAGCGCATGGCCTATTACGTGCACAAGGATACTTACCTCAAGGCGCTGCGCACGCACCGCCGCCAGCTGCAGCACGACCTGCCGGCGCCGGTGGCTGCCGGTGGCCAGCGGAGCGTGGGGGCAGTCTAGTGGAAGGTACCCTGCAGGTAGCGGAAAGCTTCCAGATGTCGCCCGGTGCTTTGCTCGCCCTGAATACAGTGCTGGCGTTCATGATGTTCGGGGTGTCACTGGGATTGCGGCCGGCAGATTTTGTCGCCGTGTTGCGTCGTCCGGTGGCACCGGTGACCGGGCTGGTCGCCCAATTCCTGCTGCTACCTGCTATTACCTGTCTGGCGACCTGGTGGTTTGAGGTCAGCCCCGGACTGGCGCTGGGGATGATCCTGGTGTCGTGCTGTCCCGGCGGCACCTTCTCCAATGTAATGACCTGGATCGGGCGGGCCAGTGTGGCAACTTCAGTCAGCATGACCGCTGTGTCCAGCCTGGCTGCGGTGGTAATGACGCCACTCAATTTCGCCCTCTATGGCGGGCTCAATCCCGCCACCCGCGGGCTGCTGGAGGAGATCGCACTGCCGGCCGGCAGTATGGTGTTACTGGTGGTCCTGGTGCTGGCATTGCCGATGTTGCTGGGAATGCTGGTCGGGGCGCGTTTCCCCGGTTTTGCGGTTCGCAGTGAGCGGTTTTTTCGCAGCACGTCGCTGCTGGTGTTCCTGCTGTTTGTGGTGGTGTCTTTCAGCAAGCACTGGGAAACCGCGATGCAGGTGGCCGGCGCGGTATTGCTGCTGGTGGTGGCCCACAACGCGCTTGCATTCCTGCTGGGCAATGTCAGTGGCCGGGTGATGCGGCTGCCGGTTGCCGAGCGGCGGGCGGTGACCATGGAGGTGGGAATCCAGAATTCCGGCCTCGCCCTGGCCGTGCTCTTCACCTTCTACCCCGGCGCTGGCGAGATGCTGGTGGTCGCCGGGTTCTGGGGTGTCTGGCACCTGGTCGGCGGCCTGGCCCTGGCGGGCTACTGGAACTTTTCCGGACGCGGTGCGAACTGGCTGCGCCCCTCAACCGAAGAGACAAGAAAAGCTTTATGACGCGCAAAAAAGTACTGGTAACGGGTGCCTCGGGATATATCGGCAAGCAGCTGGGGGAGCGGCTGGCCGGGGAAATGCCGGTGGTTGGGGTGGATATTCACCCCCGCCCGGCAACCTTCCCGATTTTCAAGTTGGATATCTGTGACGCCGCACTGGGCGAACTGATGCGCGCCGAGGCAGTAACCCACGTGGTTCACCTGGCCTCGGTGATGGCAGCGGGGCGCGACCGTGCCGCCGAATACCGGATTGATGTCGAGGGGACCGAAAATGTGCTGCGGGCCTGCCTGACCGCGGGCGTGGAGCATGTAACCGTGACCAGCAGCGGGGCGGCGTACGGCTATCATCCTGACAACCCGGAGTGGCTGGAGGAGCGTCACCCCCTGCGGGGTAATCCGGAGTTTGGCTACTCTGACAACAAGCGGCTGGTGGAGGAGATGCTGGCGGCCTACCGTGAGCAGTATCCGCAACTGAAGCAGCTGGTGTTCCGCCCCTGCTCCGTGATCGGGGCAACGACCAAAAGCAAGATTGCCGAGCTCTTTTCCGGTAGCGCGATCCTCGATCCGGGCGGGCACAACTCCCCGTTTGTCTTTATCTGGGACCAGGACGTGGTGCGGGCGATCGAGTTCGGGGTGGATCGCAATGCTTCCGGTATTTTCAATCTTGCCGGGGACGGTGCGCTGACGCCGCGGGAGATTGCCGCGCGCCTGGACAAGCCACTGCGCACACCGCCGGTATGGCTGGTCAAGATGTTGCTGGGAACCGGCTATACGCTGCACCTGACCGACAAGCAGCCAGAGCAGGTGAAGTTCCTGCAGTACCGACCGGTATTGTGTAATCGACGCCTGAAAGAAGAGCTGGGATTCATTCCGCAGAAGACCTCGGCCGAAGCGTTCGACTTCTTCGCCCGTGAGGCGCTCAAGTTGGAGCCGGTGCGGCAGCCGGTTGGGGATTCGGCATGAGTTCGGTGGCGGAAGGGCGGGTATTGGTTGTCACCGGCGCTGCCGGGGGGCTGGGGTGGGCCCTGGTGGAGGCCCTGGCGGGTGACCGGGATACGGAATTTGCGCTGGTGGACCTGGCCGGCAGCGCACTCGAGGACCGTGTGGCGGAATTGCGGCAACGTGGTATCCGGGCCCGGGCCTGGACTGCTGACCTCTCCAGTGAGCAGGAAGTGGCAGGCCTGGTAGCGCGGCTGAAATCGGCCTACGAGCGTGTAGATTTACTGGTTAACAATGCCGGGATTACCCATCGCAGCCTGGCCTGCCAGACCGACAACGCGGTTATCCGCAGGGTTATGGCGGTGGATTACCATGCGCCGGTGGAGCTGGCCCAGGGCCTGCTTCATGAGCTGCGTCGCGCGGGCGGTTGCGTGGTGAATATCAGCTCCATGGCTGGCTGGATGCCGGTGCTGGGGCGTGCCGGTTACTGTGCGGCCAAGAGTGCCCTGCACCAGTATTTCGAGACCTTCCGGGAAGAGGTGCGCGAGGAGGGAATCTCCGTACTGATGGTTTACCCCAGTTTCGTCGCCACCAATATTGACCGCAATGCGCTGTCCGGCGATGGCGGTAAGGCCCAGCACAAGCAAAGCACTGTCGGGGCGGTGAGAAGCGCCGACTGGATGGCAGCAAGAATTGTCACGGCATACCGCAGAGGGGAGGAGCGCCTGTTCCCCCGGGATATGACATTGCTCGGGGCTTATCTCTATCGCCTGGCGCCTCGCCTGTTTATGAGGCAAATGGTGAAGAACTTTCGCTCGGAGCTCGAGGCGGGCAAGGCGGTACCGTCGGGGACGCTGTGAGACCGCCGGGCGCCGGCCAGCAGGCCGGCCCCCGGGCAGGGGGCATCAGATGGCCCAGGTGAGGTAAACGGGCTCAATGCCACCATTCTGCCCCACCTCAATGCGGGCCCCCTGGGGGCGATCACCATTGCGGGCCTCGATGGTGTAAGTGCCGGCAGGCAGGTCCACCAGCAGCTGCGGGCCCGCGGTTTGTGTGTCCAGTACCGTGCGCCCACTTGAATCCCTGATTTCCACCCGGGCGCTGCCCAGGTAGTGCCCGGAATTGGCGCTAAGGTGGATCCGGGCATCGAACTCCTCATCCAGGGTGTTGCCCAGTGCATCCAGGGCCTGTCGTTCCTGTTTACCGATTCCGCCGGACACATAGCGAACCCCGTCCTCCTGTAGGACCTCCGGCGTCCTGGCGTCGACCTGCATGGAGATGGTTGCCAGCCCGGCCAGCACTGGAATCATAAATCGCATGCTGCGCATTGATTACCTCCGTCTGTCAGTCTGGAAATAGTGGTTATTGTTCGGGAGCGGCGTCCCTGTGCGTGAATCAGTTGTCGTCAGGCCGCTGTGCGGATATCGATGACGGTGCCCTGGTCCCGCGGCTCTGCCTTGCGCGGGAAGGTAATGGTAAGCACACCGTTGCGGCACTGGGCATCCACGCCATCCCGGTCGGTGTCCTCCGGTAGCGACAGCACACGCTGGAAAGCGCCGTAACTGCGTTCCAGCCGGTAAAAACTGGTGTCGTCGCTCTTTCTATGCTCGCGGCGTTTCTCCCCGCGAATCGTCAGGGTGTTGTCGGCGAGGCGGACTTCGATATCTTTTTCATCGATGCCTGGCACCTCGACCGAGATCAGGTACCTGTCTTCGGTCGCCGCAATGTCCACATTGGGTTTTAGCAACAGGCTCTCGACCGGCCCCGCACCGGCCCCGTCGGGGTTCGAGGACCGGTGGAACAGTTCCTCGAACATGCGGTCCAGCCGGTCCTGCAGGCGTGCAACCGTCGGGAACTCCAGGGCGGGCCTGCCGGCCTGGGCTAAGTGGGCGGATTCAGAGGCTTCCTCGTCCCTGAACCAGTTCCATGGTGCGAGCTTCTTCATATCCATGACTACCTCCACTGAGTTGCAGAAATTGTCATTGTCGCGGCCTGGCGGAAGATCACGCCGACCGCCGCCGTCACTACTCAACCTGAGGCGAGTCTGGGGCTTTTCAAGGGCCGTTCTGGAAGGAAAAGTTGAATTTGGTGCCCGCCGGCATCCTGTTATTCAAATGCCATTGGTATCACGCTGGCTGCCAACAGCAGGCCCATGGCGATATTGAAGCGGCGCAGGTGATCGCTGTTTGACAGCAGGCGCTGCATGCCCACCCCGAACAGCAGCCAGGTGACGATGCAGGGGCCGCCGATGAGGATAAAAGCCAATGCCACCCTGCTGGCGTCGAGCCACGCTTCGCCACCGGGGATTGAGAAGGCCGCCAGCGCGCCCACTGCCATTACCCAGCCCTTGGGATTGACCCACTGGAATGCTGCTGCCTGCAGGAATGTGAATGGGGGACGCTGGTCGGCACTGCTCACCTCGCGGGTGGTGCCAATAGCCCAGGCCAGGTACAGCAGGTAGGCGATGCCCGCCCAGCGGATCAGCTGGTGCAGGAAAGGGAACTCCGTAAACAGCGTGCCCAGGCCGAGTCCGATGGCCATGATCATTGCCGGGAAGCCCAGGCAGATACCCAGGAAGTGTGGCAATGAGCGCGCGACACCGTGGTTGAGGCCCGAGGTCATGATCATCAGGTTGTTGGGGCCCGGTGTGATGCTGGTGGTAAAGACAAACAGGGCCAATGGCAAAAGGGCTTCGGGCAAGGGGGGTCTCCGGCTTGGTGGCAGCACATTGTAACGGCAGCGGGCCCGTCAGTCTGCCCGTTATGCAGCCCGGCAACGGGGCTGTCCGCTGCGTGTTAAAATTGCCCGGTAACCCGATGGATTGACAGGCGCTCCGTGGAACTGATTGACAGCCATTGCCATTTCGATTTTGACGATTTCGCGCTCGACCGGTCCGAGGTCTGGCAGCGATGCTGCCAGCTTGGCCTCAAGGGGATGGTCATTCCCGGGGTCAGCATTGCGCAGTGGCGCACCCTGTTCGAACTGCTGCAGCGCCGGCCCGAGTGGCATGGTGCCGTGGGTGTGCACCCCTGGTGGGTGAAAGAGCTGGCGACGGATCACCCGGGGCCGGGTGAGGAATTGCAGGAGTGGCTGCTGGGCCAGCTGCTCCACTGGGGGCGCAACAGCCGCTGTGTGGCGATCGGGGAGTGCGGACTGGACAGGGCCATCGATACCCCGCTGGCGTTGCAGCGCGACATCTTCCGGGTGCATTTGCGAGCAGCGTGTGAGCTGCAGCTGCCGCTGATCATCCATGTGCATCGTTACCATGCCGATGTGCTCGCGCTGTTAAAGGAGTACCGCCCGTTGCGGGGGGGAGTGATCCATGCGTTCAGCGGCAGTGAAGAAATCGCGCGAGAATACTGGAAGCTGGGTTTTTACCTGGGCATCGGCGGCACAATCACCTACCCCCGTGCGGCCAAGACCCGCAGGGCAGTAGCCGCAGTGCCCCTGGAAGCCCTGCTCCTGGAAAGCGATGCACCGGATATGCCCCTGTCCGGGCGCCAGGGCCAACGCAACAGTCCCGAGTTCCTGCCCGACATTGCCGCCGAACTGGCAAGCCTGCGTGCAGTCCCCGTAGAAGAAGTGGCGGTACAGGCACTTCGCAATACCAGGCAATTATTTTCCCTATGAGCCAGCCAACGTTTTCGCCGGAGCATTTCCGCAGCCAGTTCCCGCTGTTCGCACAGCCGGAGAATCTCGACCTGGTCTATCTCGATAATGCTGCCACCACGCAGAAACCGGACGTGGTAATCGAGGCCCTGGGCGACTTCTACCGGCACAGTAATGCCAATACCCATCGCTCCAGTCACCGGCTGGCCCGCCGGGCAACCGAGATGGTTGAGCGGGTGCGGGCGCAGGCTGCAGGCTTTTTCAATGCGGCGTCGCCGCGGGAAGTGGTTTTCTGTCGTGGCGCCACCGAGGCCCTGAACCTGCTGGCCTACAGTCTTTGCCAGGACCTGCAGCGCGGTGACGAGATAGTGCTGTCCACTATCGAGCATCACGCCAACATCGTGCCGTGGCAAATGGCTGCCGAGCGCCATGGGCTGAACCTGCGCTATGTGCCGCACACCGCCGGAGTGCCCCAGTTTGACCGGCTGCACGAAGTACTGGGGCCGCGCACCCGCATCGTCTCGCTCAGTGGTGGCTCCAATGCCCTGGGCCTGCGGCCGGACTTTACCCGCATTCGCCAACAAGTGAGGGAATATGACCTGCGCTGGGTGGTGGATGCCGCGCAGCTCGCAGCCCACGAGCCGCTCGACGTGCAGGCGATCGGCTGCGATTTCCTGGTCTGTTCCGCGCACAAGTTTTACGGTCCCACCGGAATCGGCCTGATATACGGGCGCGAGCAATGGCTGGCCGCAATGCCCCCCTGGCAGGGCGGTGGGGAGATGATTACCGGGGTGGGCCTGTATCACAGTGATTACGCCGGTTTGCCGCACCGATTTGAGGCGGGTACTTCGTCCCTCGCCGGGATCGCCGCCCTGGGCGCAACGCTTGAGTTTCTCGGGCAGCAGGACCGCCCGGGCATGGCCGCGCACGAACAGGCGTTGCTGGCGCGCTTGCACGAGGGGATCGCCGCGCTGCCCGGCCTGCGCCTGCTGAGCCAGCCGCAGCACAACCTGGGAGTGACGGCATTCGCACCGGAAACCGGCGAGGCCACCGACCTGATGCACTGGCTGGACGGGCGGGATATCGCTGTGCGCGTCGGCACCCACTGTGCCCAGCCTCTGCTGCGGGCGGCGGGCAGCGGGCCTACAGTGCGGGCCTCGGTGGCCGCCTACAATACGTTTGCGGAGATCGAGGCACTGCTGCTGGCGGTCGCGGACTACCTGCAGCTGGACCAGTCGCTGGTGAGTGTGGAAGGGGCCGGTTCCCGGTGGAGCGCCGACGAGCTGGGTGCCCTGCAACTGGAGCGGCTCGCGGCACAGCGCTCGTGGCAGGATCGCTACCGTGAACTGCTGCGTTGGGGCAAGTCGATCTCTGGTAAGCCTGAGATCCGCCGGCCGGAAAACCTGGTGCGGGGCTGTGAGGCGGATGCGTGGCTGGTCCACCGGGAGGAGGCTGGCCGGCACTATTTTGCCTTTGACAGCGACAGCCGTGTGGTCAAGGGCCTGGCAGCCCTGCTATTGTCACAGGTAAATGGTCGCGAGGCCGGGGAGATTCTCGGCCGGGACCTGTCCGGCCTGTTTACCGAGCTGGGCCTGGCCAGGCACATGAGTGAATCGCGCAGCAACGGCTTTCACGCGCTGCTGCAGCGGATTCACGCACAGGTCAGCGGCTGAGCTTCTTCTGCAGCAGGCGCTCGATAGCGCGCGAGGCGGCGACGAAGCCAAAAGTGCCGGTCACCATGGTGGCAGCACCAAAGCCGCCGCTGCAATCGAGTTTCACCCCGTCCTGCATGGCACTCTTGCGGGCGCACACCTGGCCATCGGGTTGCGGGTAGACCATCTGCTCCGGGGAATAAATGGCATCCACGCCGAACACCCGTTTGCGCGATTTCTGGAAGTTGTGGAATCGGTACAGGTGCTGGCGCACCTTGGCCAGCATCGGGTCGTTTACTGTGCGTCCCAAATCGTCCCATTCGATTCGGCGCGGATCCAGTTTGCCACCGGCGGAACCCACGGTCACCAGACGCAGCTTGCGCGCTTTGCAGTAGGCGATGAGTGCTGCCTTCACCCGCGCCGAGTCGATTGCGTCAATCACCACGTCGACAGGCCGGGCGTCCGGGTCAATCAGCTCTGCCAGGTTGTCCTGGGCAATGAAATCTTCTTCTTCATGCACGTGGATTTCCGGGTTGACCTGGCGCAGGCGCTCGGCCAGTACTGCCACCTTCTGCTGGCCGATGGTGTCTTGCAGGGCGTGGCTCTGGCGATTGGTATTGGTGATGCAAACGTCGTCGAGGTCGATCAGCGTAATTGTGCCCACCCCTGAGCGGGCCAGGGCCTCTGCGGTCCAGCTGCCGACGCCGCCAACACCAATCACAATGCAGTGGGCACTGTGCAGCACGGGCAATGCCGCGTCCCCGTAAAGTCGTGCGATCCCGCCAAATCTCTGCTGGTACTGCTCACTCAGTTTCATTCGTCGATCGTTCCCAGAAAACGGTGTTGCTCCGCTGCGGCTGGTAGCCGGCAGTCATCCCGGCGCCCGAACAGCCGGTAGCGATTGCGCGCGATGATATCGTATACCGCGTCCCGGAGCACAAGTGGCAAAGCGCGGAGTAAACGAAGGTGCCGCGCTGCGCCCGGTAGCTTACCCAGTACCCGCAGGGCCGCCTCGCTCTTGAAGTGGGGCCGGTGCTGGCCGTTGGCCCGCTCCAGGTAAACCACGGATTCGTAGTCATCCAGTGGTAGGCCCAGCCCCTCAAGTAGCTTCTGGCCGGCCGGGGACTGGGCGCGGCAAAAGGTGAATAACCCTGTGCGGTCCCGCTCCAGCACAAAGTGCACCCAGCCATTACACAGGTTGCAGAGGCTGTCAAAAAGGATGATGCGATCGGGAAGGCTGGTCGCCATAGAGGTGCTGGCCATCGGTAGTGTCAGGGTCAGCTGGCAATGGTAGTCGGAGGGGAAATAAAAACGAAGGCAGGCAGTTCGGCGGCCCGGGGGCCGCCGGGAAAAGGATCAGTGCACGTGGCCGTGATCGATCTCTTCCGGAGTGGCTTCGCGTACGGAAACCACTTCAACCTCGAAGTGCAGCTCCACACCGGCGAGCGGGTGGTTGCCATTGATGGTGACGTTGTCGCCGTCGATTTCGATGATTTCGACTTCGATCGGCTGGCCCTCGGTGCTCTGGGCGCGGAACGCCATGCCCACTTCCAGCTTGTCGACACCGCCAAATGCGCTGCGCGGCAGGGTCTGGATCAGCTGCGGGTTCTGCGGGCCGTAGGCCTCTTCGGGCGGGATCACGGCAGTGAATTTGTCGCCGGCAGCCTTGTCCAGCATCTCTTTTTCCAGTCCGGGGATGATGTTGCCCACGCCCTGCAGGAACTTGAGCGGCTCGCGGCCCTCGGAGGAGTCGATAACGGTGCCGTCGGCGTCTTTCAGGGTGTAGTGCATCTCCACTACGGAGTGGTTGGCAATCTTCATGAAAAGTCTCTGAGAAAGGTGGGTGAATGAAGTAGCGCTTACCGCATGCGGAAGCCATGCAAAAAGGAGAGATAAGGCTTTGAAGGGCGTATTGTATTGACCGCCCGGGCCGGTCGCAACCATAGCCTGCCCGGGGGAAGGTCGGGGGAGGGTCAGCAGGCCAGGGACAAGTGGGCGTCGCAGTGGTCGTAGAGGCCCTCGGCTGCCTCCACCAGGTCGCTGCTGACGGAATGCGGGATGCCGAGTTCCACCAGCCGCGGCTGCAGGTATTCCAGCAGTGCCTCGAACAGTGGCCCGTTGAGCCCGCGAGCGAGAAAGCGGGCGCGGCTCGACCGAACGGGCTCGGGACTGCCGGCTAGGGCATTGCTGATAAACTGGGCCTGGCGCGCCTGCTGCTTGCAATGATCACGGGCGTCATTGGTGGACAGGTGGCGGCCGAGTGCCTGGTAGAATTCCGTGACGGTGCGATGGAGTACAGCGGTGCCTCCAATCTGGTCCAGCAGATTGCTCATTGGTTCCCCCCGGTATGGAAGTCGTGGAATAGCTGTTGTGGTTGTCCCGCGGGTACCCGTCCCCAGGGTGATGCCTGCCCGGCGGAACCAATTTATGCGGCGAGACTACGCGAACGCCCCGGAGCTGCCAACGGCCTGCCTCGAGATTGTCATCTTGTTCTTCGGGTGTTCCGCGCCGGCACCGGGATGACAAAATTGTGCAAGGACCCAGGCGCCGAACTGGCAAGTCAGAACCACCTGGCCCCGCATCTAGCGAGAGGGGCAGTAAACAAGCTGCGTAATCCCATAAGGCTGGTAGACTGTCAGGCCTGACTGATAGGGCGGTTCCATTCGCATACCATTGCGGTGGTGCGTGTATTCATAAAGTGGCAAGGGGAGTTTTATGGCGAGTATTTTTACCCAGATTATCAATGGCGACCTGCCGGGACATTTCATCTGGCGCGATGAGCGGGCGGTAGCCATTATGACCATCAGCCCGATCAAGCCCGGCCATTGCCTGGTCATCCCGGTCGAGGAGATCAATCACTGGGATGATGTGCCCGAGGATCTGTCCGCGCACCTGATGCACGTGGCCCAGCGAGTGGCCAAGGGCCTCAAGTCGGTGTACCAGCCCCGCCGGGTGGGGGTGATGGTGGCGGGCCTGGAGGTTCCCCACACCCATATCCACCTGGTTCCGGTTGAGGCCCTGGACGACTTTGACTTCTCCAAGCAACGGCCAGCCGAGGCTGGGGAACTGGCAGCGGAAGCTAAGAAGGTGCGCAGTGCATTGACCGAGCTGGGCTTCGCCGAAGCCGCGATAGACTCCTGAGTCACTTGTTCGCGTGAAAAATCTCGCCAGCGCTGCATCCACAACCCGTGTTTGCTGCGTCATAAGTGGGTAACAGGGGACAACTGAGTATCTGTGAGGATCAAATGGCCGCAAAATCTTTCCTGAAACGCCCGCTGGGGGGCCTGGCGCTGGTAATGCTGCTGGCCGTCTCGCTGGCTTCCCATGCTGAGGACGTGAGTAAACAGTTCCCGCTGGACGGGTTTACCCGCATCGAGCTCAAGGGCAACTCCCAGCTGGAAGTGGTCCAGGGGGACACTTTCGAGGTGATCGCCACCGGGTCGAAGGAAGTCGTCGAGCTGGCCGTGGCCGAAGTGCGGGGCGATACCCTGGAACTGTCGGTCCGGGACAAGCACCGCCGCTTCTTCGGTGTGGTCACGGTCAGTGACAGTGAGGGGGTCGATTACCGGGTGGTGCTGCCACGACTCGAGTCGCTGGAAGTAACCGGGTCGGGCGATGCCCGGGCGGAACTGCTGGAGAGCGAGACCCTCGACCTGGAGGTGACCGGATCCGGCTCGCTCAGGGTCAACAAGGTGGCGGCTGAATCCCTGCAGGCCGCGGTTACCGGCTCCGGCGACCTGACCCTGGGTACGGTCCTCGCAGTAGAGGCCAGGGCGTCCATCAAGGGCTCTGGCGATATCCGCCTGGACAGTGTTATCGGCGACTCTTTTGGCGCCGAGATCAAGGGCTCCGGCGATATGGTAGTGGGCGGCAAGGTCGCTTCGCTCTCCGTCAGCATCATGGGCTCTGGCGATTTCCTGGGGCGCAACCTTCAGTCCGATTCTGCAGAGGGCGCCGTCATGGGTTCCGGTGACGTGGTGCTGCGCCGACCGGCGAAGGAGTCCTTCACGGTAATGGGATCCGGGGATATTGCCCTGGTGGACTGATCCC
Source organism: Microbulbifer sp. YPW16 (assembly GCF_021290385.1). Classification (GTDB taxonomy): domain Bacteria; phylum Pseudomonadota; class Gammaproteobacteria; order Pseudomonadales; family Cellvibrionaceae; genus Microbulbifer; species Microbulbifer zhoushanensis. The sequence continues at coordinate 681,849 of NZ_CP089928.1, read as the reverse complement.
GTCGGGTGTCACCGCCCAGACAAGCGCACAGTAGCCCTGTGCGCTTTTTTTGTATCCGGGGCCGGCAAAACGATGGATTGTTGCAGCATGACGGCAGGCCGATCTCATGCGGCGACGCAGGTTTTTCCATGACCTGTTATCCTTGCCGGGTCAGCAGTTTCTCCGGGGCGCTGGTGCCGCGGAGACAGCGAGGGAGCTCGGTCGTAGCATGAGTGAAGTGGAGCCAGGAAAAGGCAGAAAGCTGCGTGATAAAGTCCGCCGCTGGGGGAAGAAGGCCGGGGAGAAGTCCCAGTGGGCTGCTGAGCGGCTGCTGGACCGCCGTCTCTGCCTGGGCGTTACGGGGCTCAGTGGCGCCGGCAAGTCCACCCTCCTGACCAGCCTGATTTACCAGCTGAGCCATCCCCAGCGGGCCCAGTTGCCGGGCTTTGCGCCTGCGCTCAACGGTGACCTGCTGGGCGCAGAGATCCTTCCCGCGGTGGATTCCGGGCTCCCGGTGTTTGATTACCGCCATTGCCTCGATGCGCTGCTGTCACAGCCGCCACGCTGGCCCGAGAGCACTCGCGAGGTTTCCGCGATGGAGCTGCATGTGCACCTGCGCCACCGGCGCCGCCTGCGCAGCGAAACCACACGCACGCTGGTGATAGAGTTGCGCGATTACCCGGGCGAGTGGCTGATGGACCTGCCCCTGTTGGGTATGTCCTACCAGGATTGGTGCCGTCACCAGGCCCACCTGATTGGTACTGACTCCCGTGCGGGGCTGGCGCCGCGCCTGATGTCACAGTTGGCAGCGCTGGATCCCCGCGACCGCGCCGATCCCGCCCGCGTTGCGGACCTCTGGCGGGACTACCGGCAGTTCCTGCTGGAGTGCCGAAGTGAACGCCGCCTCAGTTACCTCCAGCCAGGTCGCGCCCTGACCGATGAGCTGTCCCACAATGTGTTGCCAATGCTCGATCTCCGCGGCCACCCGCCGGAGAGCCTGTCATCGCTGCCGGATGACAGTAACTTCAAAACCCTGGAGCGGTATTACAGTCAGTACGTGGAAGAGCAGGTGCAGCCGTTTGTCGAGCAGCAGTTTCGGCACCTGGATCGCCAGCTGGTCTTGGTGGATATGATAGGTACCCTGTATGCGGGTGAGCAGGCCCTTGACGACATGCGCCTCGCGTTCGGGCATATCGCCGATACTTTCCGCTATGGCAGTACAGGCCTGCTGCGCAAGTTATGGCGGCCGCGGGTGGATCGCCTGGTTTTTGCCGCCACCAAGGTGGACCAGGTACTGGCCGCTGACCATGACGCCCTGCGCCAGTTGCTGGGGCAGCAACTGCAGCAGGCTTTCTCCGGGGCCCGGCACCAGGGCCTGCCCCTTTTCTGTGAAGCGATTGCCGCGGTGCGTTGCTCCAATGAGAGCCAGCGCAATGGCCGCCGTATGCTTGTCGGGCATGACCTTCAGGGGCGGCACCTGGGGTTTGAGAATGCAGAGATCCTTGCCCGCCTTCCCGAGGAGGTAAACGACTGGGAACACTATGCCGGAGCCGCACCGCCGCAACTGCGGCCACCGACTGGAATGGCCTCCGGCGGCACTATTCCGCATATTCGCCTCGATGCATTATTGAACCTGTTGCTGGGAGACCGACTGTAATGAACGGTGAGCAGGACAAGACCCGCCGCAAGACCCGTATTGAGCCTGTGGACGAGCCCGAGCCGCGGACGAGTTCGCGGTCCTCGACCCGGGTTGAGGATATCAGCGATGCAGATGATGAGCTGCCGCGCTCGATTACCACCGGTGAATCACTCCCGGACAGGATTTCTTTTTCCGAGTTGAGGGTGCCTTTTTTCCGGTTGCGCTTCTGGAAGCCGGCACTGGCTGCGGGGCTGGCCCTTGCCGCAGCGGCAGTTGCCTGGGAGCTGCACCAGTTATTTGGCTGGGCGATGGAGCGCCACTGGACCCTGGGGGTGCTGGCCGGCGTCATTATCGTATCGCTGGCGGCGACGATTGTTGCTTCCGTATGGGAGTTCTTCCGTGCCGGGAGGCCCCTGCGCCGCCTGCAGGAGACCCAGGAGCTGGCAGCGGAGCTGCGCGATTGCCGCAGTAACGAGGATGCGGAAAAATTCCGTGGCCAGCTCCAGCAGCATTTCGGCGGCAAGCCTCAGGGCGTGCTGCTGGCCAGGGTGCTGGACGAGGCGCCGGACTACTATGACAGCAGTGAGTTGCTGCAGCACCTGGAGGTCACTTTCCTTCAGGCGCTGGACCAGGAGGCCCTGCGGAGGATCGTCCGCCACGCCACCAGTACCGGCGCCCTGGTGGGGTTGAGTCCGTTTGCCACCCTCGATGTATTGGTGGCCCTGCGACAGTCGCTGCGAATGATCGACGATGTGGCACAGATCTACGGAGTGCGGCCCTCCATGGTCATCCGCTGGCGACTGTTCAAAAAGGTGCTGGCACTGGTGGCCTATAGCGGCGCCAGCGAGTACGCGGTAAGCGAACTGTGGCCGGAGCTGGTTGGCGACAGCATGCTCAGCAGCGTCTCTGCGCGCCTGGGGCAGGGGATGGGGGCGAGCCTCTTTATGGGCAGGATCGGACTTGCGACCTTGCAGGCCTGCCGCCCCGTCCCGTTTTCCGACAAGCAGCGGCCGCGCCTAGGCGCACTGACACGCCGTATTGCCGCCAGCCTCAAAGAGCGTGTATTGGGGGCCGGTGCGTCGGGCGCCAATGATCTGCAGCGTCAGCTGGGAGAGGCTGAACTGCGCGCGCGGGACAACCTGAAAAGATGAGCGGGAAGAACAGGAGCCAAGGGAATGCCAAGTAGACTGCGCAATGGAGCGGCTGCCTGGGCGCTGGCATTTGCCTCAGCTGCCCCGACCGCCGCGGTGCTGCACAGCGAAAGTGACGAATTTGTTATTCGCCATGAAGTCGAACTGGGCGTATCGAGTGATGTGGTTTTCGCCGGGCTTGCGGCATTGCCGAAGTGGTGGAGCGGTGATCACAGTTATTCCGGGGATGCGGGCAACTTCTCCTTTGACCTGGCCGCTGGCGGTTGCTTCTGCGAGCGCTGGGGTGGGGCTTCGGCCGAGCACCTGCGGGTGATCTATGCCGTACCGGAGCGCGAGGTGCGGTTGCGGGGGGAGCTGGGCCCGCTGCAGACCATGCCGGTGAGCGGCCTTATGCGTTGGCGCATAGTGCCCCGGGGCAGTGGCGCCACGCTGACCTGGGAGTACCGGGTCTGGGGTGCGGCAAGCGCCCAGCTGGACCGTGTTGCCGCTCCCGTGGACCAGGTGCTGGGTCAGCAGCTCTCGGCACTGGCGGCGTACCTCGGCGAGGAGCCCGGCCATCGCGCAGATGGCCGGTAACCTGGAGGGTGCAGTCGCTTACTGGAATTGCTTCTTCATCAGGAAGCGAGTGTGGTGTTCATCGACGTATTCTGCGAGTTGCTCGTAACGTTCCTTGATAAAGGGCGTAGGATTGTTCACGCCATTTTCGTCGGAGTATTCGACCCCATCACGCACGAGCTGCAGCTCCCGGGCGAGTGCATCGATTGCGCTGAGGATGTTGTCGGTGAGCGCGCGGTTGTAGAAGGCACTGCCGTTGGCGGTATCCTGCAGGTAGGCGTCGCACTCAGAGATCCAGCTGGACCGTTGCTTGAGAAAGTGGATGGTATTGCGAATGCCACCGCGATACTTTGGGTCGAAGTGGTCATTGACATACTTGCCCAGGCTGCGCATACCCGAGTCAACAAATTGTTGCACCAGGCCATCGCAGTATTGTGGCGTGAGGTAAGAGGGGTGCTCCTTGGCACTCGCTGCACTGGTAAACAGTAGCAGGCAGAGAAACCAGAAAACCCGCAGTGGTCTTGAGGATAAAGCGTCCATTTTGTCTGCCTATAGTTTGTTCTAGTCGTTAACAGGCTTCTTTTTGTGATAAACATCTCATAAGTATCGAATAGCGAGGCTAAAGTCAACGGCTATTAAGAAACAAAAGTCAATTTGGTTCGTTTTGGCGTTGAGTGGTAATCCCGGTAGCCTTGCGGTTTGTGGACGTACTGGGTGGGCCGCGCGTCCAGGCTCAGGAGTAACAGGAGTTTATTTTGTCGGAATATGATTTTGATCTTTTTGTCATCGGCGCCGGATCGGGTGGTGTGCGAGCCTCCCGGATGGCGGCTACGGCAGGTATGCGGGTGGCGGTGGCAGAGGATCGCTACATGGGTGGAACCTGTGTGAATGTTGGCTGTGTGCCGAAGAAGCTGTTCGTCTACGCCAGCGCCTTCAGCGAGGATTTTGAGGATTCGGTTGGCTTCGGCTGGCAACCCGGGAAGCCCTCATTCGACTGGGCCACGCTGCGGGATAACAATGCGGCGGAAATTGGCCGCCTGAATGGTATCTACCGCAACCTGCTGGCGAACTCCGGTGTGCAGACCTTTGATGCCCGTGCACGGTTGACCGGGCCACACACGGTGGCGGTGGGCGACCAGGAGTTCAGTGCGGAACGCATCCTGGTGGCAACCGGCAGCTGGCCCTTCGTGCCGGAGATTCCGGGTCGGGAATACGCCATCACCTCGAATGAGATCTTCTCCCTGCAGTCATTTCCCCAGCGCATCCTGGTGGTTGGCGGTGGTTATATTGCGGTGGAGTTTGCCGGTATTTTTGCCGGGCTGGGTGCGGAGACGCATCTCTCTTACCGTCGCGAGCTGTTCCTGCGGGGCTTTGACCGCGAGATTCGCGAGTTTGCCCGCGGTGAGATTGGCAAGAAAGGTGTTCGCCTGCATTTTAATCACCAGGTCACGTCTATCGAAAAACAGGACGATGGCAGCCTGCTGGTGCACTCCGGTGACGGTGCGCCGCTGAATGTGGATGCGGTGCTCTTTGCTACCGGCCGCCGGCCGAATACCGCGGAACTGGGGCTCGGTGAACTGGGAGTGGTCATGCACCGCGATGGCACGATTTCCGTGGATGATAATTTTTGCACCAATGTGCGCTCGGTATATGCCCTTGGCGACGTGACTGGAGAGCCCCAGTTGACTCCGGTAGCCCTGGCCGAGGCAATGGCCCTGGTGAAACACTTCCAGACTGGTGAAACGGCAGAGATCGATTACAACAATATCCCCACGGCGGTTTTTTGCCAGCCGAATATCGGTACGGTGGGCCTGTCGGAAGAGGAAGCCCGTGACTCCGGTCTGCAGGTAACCATATTCAAGTCGGAGTTCAGACCCATGCGTCACACGGTCAGTGGCCGGGATGAGAGAACCCTGATGAAGTTGGTTGTGGATTCGAGCACCGACCGGGTTCTGGGTGCCCACATGGTCGGCCCGGATGCGGGTGAGATCATCCAGGGCATTGCGGTGGCCCTGAAGGCCGGGGCTACCAAGGCGACCTTCGACCAGACCATCGGTATTCATCCCACCGCAGCAGAGGAGTTTGTCACCATGCGGACGCCGTCTACCTGATCCATTGCACTCCCTGCCGGCTGGATAGCGAGGTCTGGCGGGGAGGAAACCTGAAGGGGGAATGGGAAAGCTGAACTGCCTATTCTGCCCGGTGCTGTGCACCTGCAGCTGGAGTCATTGAGGCGGGGAAAGGGTAGGCCGGGTTCCCGAAGGTCACTCGGCAAAGCAGGCTTATTGATCGGCTGACGCGGGTTTGGGTGTCGGGGCCGGCGATCCTGCCAGCCCCGGTTGGCAATGCCTGCCCGGAACTCGGGCAAGGGTGCGAAGGCGGTGACTAGCTCGTCACTTGCTAGCCTGCCACTCCCTGGTGCCGCTGGGCAATACGCCGGTTACTGCGCTCCTTCAGGCAGCGTTCGGCAGATTCGAAAGCGGTTTTGATTGCCCGATGAATGGATTCGCTTTCGTTGCTTATGGTCACGGGAGTACCGCTGACGGCCAGTTCGACCGAGGCGCGGTATTGCCGGCCTTTGTTCTTGTGTTGGTGGGGGGCTTCGAGCACGACACGACTCTGGATGATGTCGCCGCAATAACGTTCCAGTTTATGCAGTTTTTTCGATACCGTATCTGCGAGAGCAGGGGACTTGTCGATATCGCGGAACACGATGTTATCGTTCGGCGCAATTTTCATGGGCACTTACCTCCGGTTATAGGAAAACCATGCAGGCCGCTTGTGCGGTTTGCCGGATAAAAGGAAGGGCGCCCTTTTAGGGAGTAGCTGAGAGCTTCGGGACCGGAGGCCAACGGATTCGCAACGATTATTTTGCCGCCGTGCGGCTCAAGGTGTTTTACGTCCGGGCTCCAATCTCATCGAGATCAGCTTTTTGCTCCCTGTTACCCATAATGCTCCCGCCAAGAAAAAAATCAAGCGTTGCGACGGTAAAAATGTCACAAAAATGTGACCCGAAATGGTGCCCCCGGGCAGCGAAAAGTTCCGTCGCGAGGTGAGTGTTTAGTGACCGACTGCAAGCCGCCAGTCGTTGCAGTGCCGGCGGGCGCTGCGTAGAATGAGAGCCCAGTGCCCGGCGTGGGCGCTCGGCAATTTGGGGAACAAATAAAGCGATTATCCGTGACGCACTTGCCTTCCAGCAGCTGGCCTGGTTATTGCAGCTGCTTTCCCTTCGGGGGCCCGGGCGGGGCAGGGTGCGTAAAACGAGAGCAAAATAGGTAACAGGTTCTTGATTATGGTGGTAGCGAGGTACTGCAAGTGGGTTGGGCTGGCGGTTGCATTGGGTTGGGGAGCGACGGCTGTTGCCCAGACCCAGGCGACCCTGAACGCGGAGAAGAACCGTCTTGCGCGGATGGAGCAGTCGCTGGAAAACCGCATGGTGGAAGCCGAGGACTTCGAGAATGAGCTCCTCGCCTACGACTACAAGCTCGGTGAGGCACGTGACTCCCTGGAAGAGGCGCGCGAAAACTATGAACAGAGTCGTATCGAGTTGACCCGTGCAGAGCGCGAGCACAAGCGCAACGCCGACACCAACTCCGAGCGCCAGCTACGCAAGGCGAAGCATGCCTTCAAGATGGCGCAGCGTGGCGTGGACAGTCGTTCCCGGAGGGTGGAGATCATCCAGTCCAATTACGAGGAGCTCAAGGCAGAGGAGCAGAGCGTCCAGCAGGCGATTGCCCGCAGCCGTGATCGAATCGCCGCCCAGAAGAGCAAGGTGGATGGACTGGTTGCAGCAATGCTGCAAAAAGCTGAATCGGCTCGCCGCGCAGAGAAGCTCGCGAAAAGCCAGCCCCCGGTAAAAAAACCGGAACTGCCGGAGCCGTCCATGGCAAAGGCGGCCGAGGCGCAGGATACAGGTTCTTCCGCGGCAGCCCAGGGCGAGGCGCTGGATGAAATCGATGAGGAGCTCCTGGCTTACGTAAAGCGGGAACAGGCACGCCTGAAAGAGTTGATGGCAGAGAAAGGCGAGGGGCAGGGTACGCACACCTTCAAATCCCTCACACTGGAGTCATCCCGGGGAGATCCCCATGATTTTGAGTTTCTGGGCCATAACCAGTATCGCGTCGTGGCCCCGGTAGAGGCCGGGCTGCAGACCTATGAGGTAAGTGGTTTCAGTACCCTCAAGTTCCGGCGGACCATCCCGGCAGAGGATGCGGGCAAAAACTACGTGTTTATCCTCGATGCACGCCGCCTGTCGCGGCCGCGGTTAATCATGTATCCCGAATACGCGCTGTCTTACCTGGATTGATTGCTGCAGGTGCCGGCCGGGGAATTCACCCAGGCCGTCTTGTAAAGAAGCCCGCTTTCAGCGGGCTTTTTTTATGGTTGTCAGTTGCGGGCGGCATCGTCGCCCGGAGTCGCTCGCACTTCCAGTAAGGCCTCGAACAGCGGCGTGTACTGGCTTCCACCGGGTGCCATTTCACTGCGATATAGCACCAGGTTGTCCAGCTGCACCACGAAGTCCAGCTGCTCGGCGGGAAAGCGGCCGAATCCCCGGCGGTTACGCCCCAGTGTAAAGTGGGGGCGGAAAGCGGCGCTTTCGGGTTTCATGCCAAGATCGCGCATTAACTCCCGGCAGCCGTTGTGCAGCCGGTCCAGGCCCGGGTTGCTGATCATTTCCGCGGCCAGCAGGCCGGCCCGTGGGCGTGGGAAGGGGCCCAGGGACACGACCCTGGCCGAGCAGGCGGTGGCGTTGTCGGCGATCTCTACCAGGCCCCTCTCGATGGCGGGAACCAGCTCGGGAGAGGTCTCGCCCAGGAATGCCAGTGTCAGGTGGCGGTTGCTGGCACTGGTCCAGCGGGTTTTATCCCTTCCGGGGGGCAGCAGGCGCCGTGCGTGACCAACCAGTCCATCCAGGAAGTGCTGGGTGGCGCGGTCGGGTTGGATGCCGATAAACAGGCGAACCGAGTCGCTCCCTGGCTGCCCGGGCGCGTTCTTCTCCCCTTTCCGTTTCGACATAAAAATCCCTGTTTTCCAGTCTTGAAAAGCTTACGCATGCCCCTATATCAGTTGTACGGGCAGGGTGCTCGAATGAGGCTCTCCCGCAGCGCCCGGTCTTCGGACGGGCATATCGTGAATATTGCTCTGAATTGAGGATATGACAATGCGTAATTTTGATTTTTCCCCGCTTTACCGTTCCGCTATTGGCTTTGATCGCATGGCCAACCTGTTGGATACAATGACTGCGAGCGAGCAGAACCAGCCCGCATACCCGCCCTACAATATTGAGCTTACCGGCGAGGACAGCTACCGGATAAGCATGGCGGTTGCCGGGTTTGACAAGTCAGAACTGGATATCCAGGTGGAGCAGAATCGCCTCACCGTAAGCGGCAAGCAGTCTGATGAATCGGCTGATGGGCGTAAATTCCTGCACCGCGGTATCGCGGCGAGGGACTTCGAGCGGCGCTTCCAGTTGGCCGATCATGTGAAGGTGGTGGACGCGAACCTTTCCAATGGCCTGTTGCATATCGAGCTGGTGCGGGAAATTCCCGAGGCAATGAAGCCCCGTTCGATCGAGATCGGAGAAGGCCGGTTGCTGCAGTCAGACCGGAATACCACCGGTGAAGAGCAGGCTGCCTGACACTTTTCCAGTTGAACCAGGACTGTCCACTGTGCGGCCACAGCGCCGCACAGCCCTACCACACGGATAAGTATCGACCTTACTACCAGTGCGCGGAGTGCGCACTGGTATTTGTGCCTGCGGAATTTCATCTCGGGGCCGCGCAGGAGCGTGCCTACTACGACCTTCACGAAAACTCTCTGGAAGATCCGGGCTACCGCCGGTTCCTGTCCCGTTGTGCTGTCCCCCTGCTGGAAGCCTTGCCTGCGGCATCCCGTGGGTTGGATTTTGGTTGCGGGCCGGCTCCGCTGTTGGCGAAGATGCTCTCCGAAGCGGGACACTCGGTCTCCATTTACGATGCATTCTATGCCCCCGATACCAGTGTGCTGGAAGAAAGCTTCGACTTTATCGTGGCCACAGAGGTTGTTGAGCATCTTTCCGCGCCGGGCGAAATACTGGAGTTGCTCTGGTCGCGACTCAATCCCGGTGGGCTTCTCGCCCTGATGACCAAGCTGGTGATATCACCAGAGCGTTTTGCCAGCTGGCACTATATCCGCGATCCGACCCATATCTGTTTTTTCAGTGAAAGGACATTTGCATGGCTGGCGGATCGCCTGGGGGCCCGCATGCGGCTGGCTGACCGGGATGTGGTGTTCCTGCGTAAATAGAGACACAGCCGCGGCCGCAGCAGGCGGCAGCTGTGCTGCATCACCCGCCGTGCCCGGGCACAGGGTTGCCCTACGTGTTGACCCGAAACAGTTTCGCGCGGACCGTAGTGCGGTACTCGCTGGGTGTAGTGGCGAGAAACTTCTTAAACAGCGCAGTAAAGTGGCCCATGTCCTGGTAGCCCACCTTCTCTGCAATCTCGTTGACCGACAGGTTGCTCGACTGCAGTAATTCCCGCGCCATATCGACCCTGACATTCTGCAGGTACTGGAGTGGGGTCTGCCCGGTGGCCAGCTTGAAGCGTCGGTTGAAGGAGCGCACGCTCATGTCAAAGTGTTCCGCCACTTCGCTCAGGCGTACCTCTTCGCTGCAGTGTTCCTTGAGCCACGTCTGTGCCTGTACAATTTCCTCGTCCGGGTGCAGGTGCACCGAACCCTCGGAGTAGGCGATCTCCTCGAACGGCCGGCGGATTTCGTGGGAAAAGTTACGCTCCACATGACTGGCCACGGACGAGCCGTAGAGCTGGCGGATCAGGTGGACGGTTACATCGGCCAGCGCATTGACGCTGGCTGCGCAAAAAAGCTTTTCCGCCTGGGTGATGAAGTACTGCCGCTTGAGTTTCACCTGGGGGTAGTCACTGGCAAAGCGCTCAAAGTAATGCCAGTGCGTGGTTGCCGGTTTTCCGTCCAGTAGACCCGCTTCCGCCAGGAAGCATACGCCGGTGCCCACGGCGCTGATTGCGGCACCGCCGGCGGCCTGTTTCTCCAGCCACTCCAGCAGTGCCCCGGAGCGGCGCAGGGCCGGTCGCGGATTGCGCCACAGTGCTGGCAGGTAGATGATATCGCTGTCGGGGGCATCCGCCAGCGCCGCATCGGGGGCCAGCGGGAAGCCGGAGCGGGTTTTCACCGGTTTGCCGTCGAGGCTTACGGTGAGGATACGCATCCCGCTGTCACCGTCCCCGCCGTCCAGTCCCTCGGCGCGGGCGCGGCTCTGGGCGCCGCGAAGCATTTCCAGTGGCAACACGGTTCCGGTTGCCAGCATCTGGTCGATCAGTACAAAGGTGACGGTTCGCATTACTTCTCTGAACTCTGGATACCTGAAACAAGGAAAAGCAGGCCCCGGGGATGCCGCTGGCCAGATACTCAATTTTGCTGGCCAGTATGCCCATAACGAGGCCGATTCGCCACCCCCTAAACTGACCTACCGTCGAATTTAGTCAATTTCTCAGCCTTGCAGCTGGAGGTAAGGATGCAGCGCCTACCCGTCATCACCGCATTTGGCGGTTTCAACCCCGCCGGACGCAGTTCCTTTCACCGGGGCTATCACCGCCTGGTGCTCGACAGCCTGGGAGCGGCGGAGCGCGCCGATACCCTGGCGGACCTCGCCGCATTGATGGGCCTGCGCCAGGGCGAGGAAGCCGGGCAGCCCGTCGATGCTGCACTGGAGCGGCGCGTGCTGGACGGCACCCTGGTGCGGGAGCTGGAGCAGCGCTTCTACGACTACCGCAAGTGCCACTATCACCAGCCGGCAGAGCTCAGCAACACCGAGGGTTTCACCTTCGAGATGACGGCCCGCCAGCTGCCGGACCCGTTGCCGGAAGATTGGCAGGTTGAGTCCCTGGGCGAGGGCAGGGTGCGGGTCCACTGCAGCGGGCTGTCAGTGATGCTGGACAGTTACCGGGAGATCCCGGTGGCTTCGGCGGGGCAATTGCCCACCGGTTTTGAACCCTCCCGGGAATATAACTCCAGATTCCATCCCCGCGGCCTGCAGCTTGCGATCCTTGGCGCCTCCGATGCGGTGCAGTCCCTGGGAATCGACTGGGATACGGTGGTGTCCGCGGCGGGTCCCGACAAAATCTCGGTCTACGCCAGTTCCGCCATGAGCCAGCTTGACCCCTACGGTAATGGCGGCCTGTTGCAATCCCGCTTGCGCGGCACACGGGTAAGCTCGAAGCAGCTGGCGCTGGGCCTGACCAGTATGCCTGCTGACTTTGTAAACGCGTACGTGCTGGGTAGTGTGGGTACGACCGGCGCGGTTGCCGGTGCCTGCGCCACCTATCTCTACAACCTGCGTGCGGCAGTGGAGGATATTCGCCACGGGCGTGCACGCGTGGCCGTGGTGGGTGCCGCCGAGGCCCCGTTGGTGCCCGAGGTGGTGGATGGCTACACCACCATGGGGGCGCTGGCCAATGTCGACGGGCTGCGGAAGCTGTTCCCGGGGGAAATCGACTACCGTCGCGCGAGCCGGCCGTTCGGGGAAAACTGCGGTTTTACCCTCGGTGAGGGCAGCCAGTGGGCGATACTGATGGATGATGAGCTGGCCCTGGAGCTGGGTGCCAGTATCCACGGTGCAGTGGCCAACGTATTCGTCAACGCGGATGGCACCAAAAAATCCATTTCCGCCCCCGGGCCCGGTAATTACCTCACGGTAGCCCGTGCACTGGCGGAAACCCGGGCAATTGTTGGCGAGGAGAGCCTGCGCCGGCGCAGCTTTGTCCAGGCCCATGGATCCAGCACGCCGCAGAACCGCGTCACCGAGTCCGCTATTTTCGACCGGGTAGCCGGCGCTTTCGGCATTGAAGGCTGGCCGGTATGCGCGGTCAAGGCATACCTGGGGCACACAGTGGCCGCCGCCAGTGGCGACCAGCTGATCACCAGCCTGGGTATGTTCAGGCGGGGCATCCTGCCCGGGATCACCACCATCGACAGGGTGGCGGATGATGTCCATCACCAGCACCTGGATATCTCACTGGAGCACCGCGAACGGGCGCCGGAATCCCTGGATGTCGCTTTCCTCAACTCCAAGGGCTTCGGCGGCAACAATGCCACGGCGAGCGTGCTCGCCCCGCACCTGGTGGAGAAAATGCTGGCCCGGCGGCACGGGGAGAAAGCCCTGTCCGCGGCTCGCCAGCGCAATGAGGCAGTGCAGGAGCGGGCGATGGAATACGACCGCCGCGCTTCCCGGGGCGACCTGAATGCGATTTACCGTTTCGGCGAGGGGCTGGTGGACGAGAGTGCCATCGAGGTGTCTGCGGAGCGCATGACCCTGCCGGGCCTGGAGCCCGTAGAGCTCCCTGCTGACAATCCTTTTGATGATATGTGCTAAAGCCTGTTGCTGCCGGTTGCGAATGGCGTAGACTGATCCCACGCAACAGGCAGGTGGCTTATGGCGGAAAGCGAACCGGCGGTAAAGCCGCCGGACCTCAAGGATGGAGATGACGTCGGCTCGCGACTCAAGGCCGTGCGCAGTATGCATGGCTGGTCCCAGCGGGAGCTTGCCAAGCGGGCTGGCGTCACCAATGCCACAATCTCCCTGATCGAGCAGAATCGGGTAAGCCCCTCAGTGGGCTCGCTCAAGAAGGTGCTCGACAGCATCCCCATGTCGCTGGCGGAATTCTTTACGCTGCAGTTCGACGACTCCTCCCAGGTTTTTTTTCGTGCCGATGAAATGCCGGACATGGGTACCGGTGTGATCCAGTACCGGTTGGTGGGCGCGGGGATCCAGGGGCGCGAAATGTCCATTCTCTACGAGGTGTACCCGCCGGGCGAGGACACCGGTCCGGAGATGCTGAGCCATGCGGGCGAGGAGGGCGGGGTCATCGTATCCGGCCAACTGGAGGTAACGGTGGGCGCCGAGGTTGCCGTCCTGGGGCCCGGGGACGGCTACTATTTCAGCAGTCGCAGGCCGCACCGTTTTCGCAATCCCGGGGACTGCGACTGTATTCTCGTCACTGCCAATTCACCGCCCAGTGTCTGATCGGTCTCGCCATTGGCGCCGGTGCCTTTTGCCAGCGTCGATACTGGTTGGTGAATTTCTGAACTCTGATACTTGTGGGGCCATCCAATTTGTAAGAAATGGTATTCAAACGAATGTTTGAATCTGGCTATACTAGGGCTGGCTGACCGAAATGGAGTGAGGCGTCACTGCCTGGCGTACGCTTCACCCGGTCACAGAAAAACTTCGACCCCGGGCCGACCCGTGCCCTGAATCCAAGAGGTCAATCAATGTTATTTAAAGGCAAAGCGCTAACTGTGCAGATGCTGGACAACGGCATCGCCGAGCTCAACTTCAATCTTGAAGGGGAGTCTGTCAACAAATTCAATCGCCAGACTGTGGGGGAGCTCTCCGAAGCGCTGGACGCGATTGAGGCGGCGGACGGCCTGAAAGGCGTGCTGCTCACCAGTGGCAAGGGTGTATTCATCGTCGGTGCCGATATCACCGAATTTGGCGGCGCTTTCTCGGCCGGCCCGGAAGGCATCGCCGACCTGATGAACAAGAACAACGAGAACTTCAACCGCCTGGAGGACCTGGGTGTGCCCACCGTGGTGGCCATCAACGGTTTCGCCCTGGGCGGTGGTTTTGAGGTTTGCCTGGCGTGTGATTACCGGGTTATGGGTGACCAGGGCAAGGTTGGCCTGCCGGAAGTCAAGCTGGGCCTGATCCCGGGTTGGGGTGGCACCGTGCGCCTGCCGCGCGTGGTAGGTGTGGATGTTGCGGCCGAGTGGATCGCTGCCGGCAAGGAACAGAAACCGAATGCGGCCCTCACCGCCCACGCCGTGGATGCGGTGGTTGCCAATGACCAGCTCAAAGACGCTGCGCTCAAGCTGCTGGGTCGCGCCATTGACGGCGAGCTGGATTACCAGGCGCGCCGCGAGATCAAGAAATCGCCCATCCCCCTGAATGACACCGAGGCCATGATGGCCTTCTTCACCACCAAGGCTTTTGTTGGTGCGCAGGCCGGACGCAACTACCCCTCACCGGTGAAGGCGGTTGAGTCCATCGAGCAGGGCTACAAGGTGGACCGCGATGAGGCCCTGAAGATTGAGCAGCAGAAGTTCATCGAGTGCGCCCAGACCGATACCGCCGAATCGCTGGTGAACCTGTTCCTGAATGACCAGAAGATTGGCAAGGTTGCCAAGGGCTGGGAAAAGAAAGCCGATAAGAAGATTGAGCGCGCCGCCGTGCTCGGTGCCGGCATCATGGGAGGCGGTATCGCCTACCAGTCTGCCTACAAGGGCACGCCGATCAAGATGAAGGACATCGAGCAAAAGGGCATCGACCTGGGCCTGAAAGAGGCCAACAAGCTGTTGACCAAGCTCGTCGACCGCGGACGCATGACGCCGGCAAAAATGGGCGAGACCCTCAACCGCATCGAGCCGACCCTGAGCTACGACGGCTTCGACGACGTCGACGTAGTGGTCGAGGCAGTAGTGGAAAAGCTGAAGGTCAAGCACTCGGTGCTGTCCGAGGTGGAAGGCAAGGTCAGTGACGACACCGTGATCGCTTCCAACACTTCGACCATTTCCATCGACAAGCTGGCCGAAGCCCTGAAGCGCCCGGAAAACTTCCTCGGCATGCACTTCTTCAACCCGGTGCACAAGATGCCGCTGGTGGAGGTGATTCGGGGTGAGAAGACCTCTGACAACGCCATTGCCCGCGTGGTGGCGTTCGCCAACAAGATGGGCAAGAAGCCGATTGTAGTGCGTGACTGCCCCGGGTTCCTGGTGAACCGTGTCCTGTTCCCGTACTTTGCCGGCTTCTCCATGCTGGTCCGCGACGGTGCCGACTTCCAGGAAGTCGACAAGGTCATGGAGCGCTGGGGTTGGCCGATGGGTCCGGCCTACCTGATGGATGTGGTTGGCATCGATACCGGTGTCCATGCCGAGGAAGTGATGGCAGAAGGTTTCCCGGAGCGCATGGGCAAAACCTTCAAAGCTGCATCCGATGTCATGTACGAGGCCGGGCGCTACGGCCAGAAAAATGACAAGGGCTTCTACAACTACGAAGAAGACAAGAAGGGCAAGCCCAAGAAGGTGGCTACCGATGAGGCCTACGAGCTGCTCAAGCCGCATGTGGCCGAGCGCCGCGAGTTCGACAAGGACGAGATCATCGAGCGCATGATGGTCCCCATGGCTACCGAGCTGGCCCGTTGCCTGGAAGAAGGCATTGTGGATTCACCGGCCGAGGCCGATATGGCGTTGATCTACGGCATCGGCTTCCCGCCCTTCCGCGGTGGCATCTTTGCCTGGCTGGACAAGGTCGGTATGGATGAATTCGTGAAGATGGCAGACAAGTACGCCGAGCTGGGTGAGCTGTACAAGCCCACTGAGCGCATGCGCGAAATGGCCGCCAACGGCACTACTTACTACGGCGACAAGTGAGGAGAGTTTCGATGAGTTTAGATCCCAGAGATGCCGTAATTGTCGATTACGCCCGTACGGCCATGGGCCGTTCCAAGAATGGCGTTTACCGCAATGTGCGCGCGGACGATATGTCCGCGGAGCTGCTGAAGAAATTCCTGCAGCGCAACGAGAAACTGGATCCGGCTGAGATTGATGACCTGATCTGGGGCTGCGTGATGCAGCGTGATGAGCAGGGCTTCAACGTGGCTCGCTTTATCCTGCTGCGTGCCGGCCTGCCGCACACAATTCCGGCGCAGACCGTGAACCGCCTGTGCGGATCCTCCATGTCCTCACTGCACACTGCTGCCGCCAATATCCGTGCCGGCGTAGGCGATGTATATGTGGTTGGTGGTGTCGAGCATATGGGCCACCTCAATATGATGGAGCATGTCAGCCCCAACCCGATGCTGGGTCGCCATATGGCCAAGGCTGCCGGCTCCATGGGCATGACCGCCGAATACCTGGCGATGATGCACGGTATTCAGCGCCAGCAGATGGATGAATTCGGGGCCCGTTCGCACCAGCGCGCTGCCGCTGCCACCAAGGAAGGCAAGTTCAACAGGGAGATCATCGCCATCGAGGGGCACGACGAGGACGGCGTACCCTTCCTGGTGGAGACTGACCAGACCATCCGCCCGGATACCACGGCGGAGGGGCTGGCGCAGCTCAAGCCGGCGTTCGATCCCAAGCATGGCCAGGTGACCGCCGGTACTTCCTCGCAGATTACCGATGGCGCATCCGTCATGCTGGTAATGTCCGCCGAGCGCGCCAAGGCGCTGGGGCTGGAGCCTATTGCCAAGGTGCGCGAAATGACCCTGGCGGGCGTTGATCCCTCCATTATGGGATACGGGCCGGTGCCTTCCACCAAGAAAGCGCTGAAGCAGGCGGGCCTCACTATCGACGACATCGACAAGGTGGAGTTGAATGAGGCCTTCGCGGCACAGGCTCTGCCGGTGCTGAAGGACCTGGACCTGCTGGACAAGATGGACGACAAGGTCAATCTGTATGGTGGCGCCATCGCCCTGGGTCACCCGTTTGGCTGCTCCGGGGTGCGGATCACCGGTACGCTGTTGTCCGTGATGCAGAACGAGGGTGGTAACCTGGGTGTGTCGACCATGTGTATTGGTCTGGGCCAGGGCATCACCACGATCGTCGAGCGGGTCTGATAGATCCAGCCAGACGTAGAGAGGGCGCCTTCGGGCGCCCTTTCTGCATGTGGGGGCTGCGTGGCGGCCCGGCGAGGCCCCAATTTGTTGAAGCGCCCCGGTGGCTGTGGCACAATCTGCTCCCCCTGTCGCGGGGCCCTCGGGTCAATGCAGTAAAATGCATATATATCAATGAGTTAGCGGCAGTGGCCACGGGGACGTGGTGGAATTGGTAGACACGCCAGATTTAGGTTCTGGTGCCGCAAGGTGTGGGAGTTCAAGTCTCCCCGTCCCCACCAAGCAATGTTAAGCGCAGTCCGTTTGCCGGCCCTGGATCAGTGGCGAGGCGCGGGCTGTTTGTATTTGGCGTATACCGGGCCCGGTGCTCCCATGCTCCGGCCCGCGCCTGAGAGAGGTCGACCGGGTGAGCCCGGCGGCCATCACGAGCTGGCGCTGCGGCGCGACTACAGAGAGTCTCACGAGGATTAAGATGCAGGTTTCCATCGAAACAACTTCCGGCCTGGAGCGTCGTCTGACCGTCAACCTGCCGGCGGAAGTCGTCGATAAAGAAGTGGATAAACGTCTCCAGCAGGCGGCCAAAACCGTACGTATGAACGGTTTCCGCAAGGGCAAAGTGCCGATGAAAGTTGTTCGCCAGCGCTACGGTGCCGGTGTGCGCCAGGAAGTCCTGGGTGAGGTGATGAGCCGCTCTTTCTACGAGGCAGTGCAGCAGGAGCAGGTTAAGCCTGCCGGCCAGCCGAGCATCGAAGCCAAGCAGACCGCACCGGGTGAGAACCTGGAGTACGTGGCGACCTTCGAAGTCTACCCGGAAGTGGAGCTGGCTGACCTGGCCGAGATCACTGTCGAGCGTCCGGTAGCCGAAGTGACCGACAAAGATGTCGACAACATGATCGACGTACTGCGCAAGCAGCAGTCCGGCTGGAAGGAAACCAAGCGCAAGGCCCAGAAGGGCGACCGCGTTGTGATCGATTTCGTCGGTCGCAAGGACGGCGAGGAGTTCGAGGGCGGCAAGGGCGAGGATCACCAGCTGGTGCTGGGATCCGGCCAGATGATCCCGGGCTTCGAGGACGGCATCCTGGGCATGAAGCCCGGTGAAGAGAAAGAGATTGAGGTCACTTTCCCGGAAGACTACCAGGCGGAAGAGCTGCGCGGTGCTGAAGCGACCTTCACCATCAAGGTGAAGTCCTCCGAGAAGCCGGAGCTGCCGGAGCTGGATGAAGAGTTCTTCAAGGCCTACGGCGTCGAGGAAGGCGGCGAAGAGAAGTTCCGCGAGGAAGTGCGCAACAATATGGAGCGCGAGCTGAAGAACGCGGCTCTGAACAAGGTCAAGACCCAGGTAATGGACCAGCTGGCCGAGAAGCATGAGGTGGAGATCCCGGCTGCTCTGATCGCTGGCGAGGTACAGACCCTGCGCAACCAGATGGTTCAGCAGTTCGGTGGCCAGATCAAGGCTGAAGACGCGCAGAAGATGCTGCCGGATGCCATGTTCGAGGACCAGGCCAAGCGTCGCGTGGTGCTGGGCCTGGTAGTCGGTGAGATCGTCAAGCAGAATGAGCTGAACGTCGATGCCGATCGCGTGAAGGCCAAGGTGGAAGAGCTGGCCTCTACCTACCAGCAGCCCGAGGAAGTGGTCGAATACTACTTCAGCAACCGCGAGCTGCTGTCTGGTGTCGAGTCTGTCGTCCTGGAAGACCAGGTAGTGGACTTCGTCCTGGACAAGGCCAAGGTCGAGGAAGTGAAGAGCTCCTACGACGATGTGATCAAGCCCCAGCAGCAGGGCTGATCGACCCCTTTACCGGTGGTCGCATCTCGCGACCACCGGCTCCCTCCTTCCCCTTTTTCACCGACTGGCTTTCTTGCGCCCGACCGGTTAAGCTCAGAAAAACCCGATTTTCAGTGGCTGGTGGATTTCCCGCGCCAGTTGCGCATCTCGCCTTACACGCCAAAAAAGGAAGCGACGGTATTTATGGCACGTTTTGATAATTCCCATTCCGCGATTGAACCTTCAGCCTCCGGCCTGGTGCCGATGGTGGTAGAGCAGACTGCCCGCGGTGAGCGTTCCTTCGATATTTATTCCCGTCTTTTGAAGGAGCGGGTGATCTTTCTCGTGGGTCCCGTGGAAGACCACATGGCGAACCTGGTGGTGGCGCAGCTGCTTTTCCTGGAAGCGGAAAACCCCGACAAGGACATTCACCTCTACATCAATTCGCCGGGGGGATCGGTGACTGCAGGCCTGTCGATCTACGACACCATGCAGTTCATCAAGCCCGATGTGAGCACCATGTGCATCGGCCAGGCCTGCAGCATGGGGGCTTTCCTGCTGGCATCTGGCGCCACCGGCAAGCGCTTTGCGACTCCCAATTCGCGGGTAATGATCCACCAGCCCAGTGGCGGTGCCCAGGGGCAGGCCAGCGACATCCATATTCACGCGCAGGAAATCCTCAAGATTCGCCAGCGCCTGAACGAACTGATGGCGCACCATTCTGGCCGCAGCATCGACGAGATAGAGCGCGATACCGAGCGCGACAAGTTCCTGAGCGCGGATGAGGCCAGTGAGTACGGCCTGGTGGACGATGTCCTGTCCCGCCGCCAGGGGCTCGAAAAGTAGGGGTGACCGGGCGGCCGGCGATCTGGTCCGCCTTATCGTCCGTATTCCCGAATGACAAAAGGCTTGAAAAACGCGCCGAAAGGCAGCATCTTGCTATAGAACCACGTTAGAAGCCGGGTCACCGGCTGGCCGACTGAGCACGGAGTATTTTGATGACCGACCAGAGCAGTGGAGAAGACAACGGTAAACTGCTGTACTGTTCATTCTGCGGTAAGAGCCAGCAGGAAGTACGCAAGCTGATCGCGGGACCGTCTGTCTTTATCTGCGACGAATGTGTCGAACTTTGCACCGATATCATCCGTGAAGAGGTGCAGGAGAGTTCGGAAGGCCCCGAGGGTCGCCTGCCTACGCCCAAGGAGATCACCGAGATCCTCGACCAGTACGTCATTGGTCAGGAGCGCGCCAAGCGCGTGCTGGCGGTCGCGGTTTACAACCATTACAAGCGTCTCCGCAGCAAATCCGGGGTGAAGGGCAAGGACGAGGTTGAGCTGAGCAAGTCCAACATCCTGCTCGTGGGCCCCACCGGTAGCGGTAAGACCCTGCTGGCCGAGACCCTGGCCCGCCTGCTCAACGTGCCATTCACCATTGCCGATGCGACGACCCTGACCGAAGCCGGCTATGTCGGTGAGGACGTGGAAAATATTATCCAGAAGCTGTTGCAGAAATGCGACTACGACGTGGAGAAGGCGCAGCAGGGCATCGTTTACATCGATGAGATCGACAAGATCTCGCGCAAGTCTGACAACCCGTCGATCACCCGTGATGTTTCCGGTGAGGGCGTACAGCAGGCCCTGCTCAAGCTGATCGAGGGTACCGTGGCGTCAGTTCCGCCGCAGGGTGGCCGCAAGCACCCGCAGCAGGAGTTCCTGCAGGTGGATACCGGTAACATCCTGTTCATCTGTGGCGGCGCATTCGCGGGTCTCGACAAAGTGATTCGTGACCGCTCTGAGAAGGGTGGTATCGGTTTCAGTGCCGAGGTCAAATCCAAGGACAGCAACAGCAACTTCGGTGAAATACTGCTCGACCTGGAACCCGAGGACCTGGTGCGTTATGGCCTGATCCCCGAGTTCGTAGGTCGCCTGCCAGTCACCGCGACGCTGGAAGAGCTTGATGGCCCGGCGCTGGTGCAGATCCTGACCGAGCCCCGCAATGCCCTGACCAAACAGTATTCGAAGCTGTTCGAGATGGAAGGGGTGGAGCTCGACTTCCGGCCCGACGCCCTGGACGCGGTCGCCGCCAAGGCCATGGAGCGCAAGACTGGCGCCCGTGGATTGCGCTCGATCATGGAGTCCGTTTTGCTCGAAACCATGTATGACATTCCATCAATGGACAATGTCGCCAAGGTGGTAATCGACGAAGCGGTCATCAAGGGAGAATCCGCGCCACTGCTGGTGTACGAGAGCAACGAATCCACTTCACAGAAGGCGGCACCGGAAGAGTAACCGGTGCCGCAAGCCGAAAAGCCCCGTCCGGGGCTTTTTTTATGCCCGCTCGATTTGTGTGGTTAATTGATCCTGTCAGTACTGCAGTCCGTATCCCGACAAGTGGCTGCTGCGCGAGCAGGGTGGGTGGAATGACGCGAGGAGTTTTGCGGCCTGTGGGGAAGGGTGAGATATATTCCCGTTAATCGGCAACTATCCCTATATTATTAACGGTCAGGGCAAGCTGGTGGGCAGCCGGGAGTGGCTGGGGGAAATTTCCCCGTGACCGGCCCTTGTAATGTGGCCAACTTTACCCCATCTCTAGCCTATCCCGCTGAAAGGCGGACCAAGTTTTGCGTTGCAGCCATCCGTGGCGCGACTGAATAGCCAGTGATCGGGCCGAGAGGAGTTCTATGGATCAGCCATCCGACACCAAACAAGAGTTTCCGCTGCTGCCGCTGCGCGATGTTGTCGTCTATCCGCACATGGTGATTCCGCTGTTTGTGGGCAGGGAAAAATCTATCGATGCGCTGGAAGAAGCCATGCGCACCGACAAGCAGGTGCTGCTGGTCGCCCAGCGCCAGGCATCCGAGGATGATCCAGGCGCCGAAGACGTTTACCGCGTCGGCACTGTGGCGAGCGTGCTGCAGCTCCTCAAGTTGCCCGATGGTACCGTCAAGGTGCTGGTAGAGGGCAGTCACCGTGTCAATATCCTCGACATCACCGAGGGAGATGGGCACTACCGCGCCAGCGTAGAGACGCTTGAGACCGAGGAACTGCCGGAAGCGGAGGCGGAAGCCCTGGTTCGCTCTGCCATGGGGCAGTTTGAGCAGTACGTCTCGGTCAGCAAGAAGGTTCCGAATGAGGTAATCACCTCCCTGTCTGGAATTGACGAGCCAGGCCGGCTTGCCGACACCATTGCAGCGCATATGTCGCTGGAGTTGGGGCAGAAGCAGGAATTGCTGGAGACGTCCAGTGTGAAGGAGCGGTTGGAAACCCTCCTGGGCCTGATGGATTCCGAGATCGACCTGATCCAGGTAGAGAAGCGGATCCGTGGCCGCGTCAAAAAGCAGATGGAGAAGAGCCAGCGCGAGTACTACCTGAATGAGCAGATGAAGGCCATTCAGAAGGAGCTTGGCGAAATCACGGAAGAGCCGAACGAGATCGAGGAACTCGAACACAAGATTGCCGAGTCTGGCATGAGCGCGGAAGCGGAGAAGAAGACCCGCGCCGAGCTGGCAAAGTTGAAGATGATGTCGCCGATGTCGGCCGAGGCTTCGGTACTGCGCAGTTATATCGACTGGATGCTGAGCGTACCGTGGAAAAAGGCCAGCCGTGTCCGCCATGACCTTAAGAAGGCCGAAGAAATCCTGGACAAGGATCACTACGGTCTCGAGGAAGTAAAAGAGCGTATCCTCGAGTATCTCGCGGTGCAAAAGCGGGTCAAGAAAGTGAAGGGGCCAATCCTGTGCCTGGTGGGCCCGCCCGGGGTAGGTAAAACCTCGCTGGGTCAGTCAGTTGCCCGCGCCACCAATCGCAAATATATACGCATGGCATTGGGTGGGGTGCGCGATGAAGCGGAAATCCGTGGCCACCGCCGCACTTATATCGGGTCGCTTCCCGGTAAGCTGATCCAGAAAATTTCCAAGGTCGGGGTGAAAAACCCGCTGTTCCTCCTCGACGAGGTGGACAAGATGGGTATGGACCAGCGTGGCGACCCGGCGTCGGCACTGCTGGAGGTTTTGGATCCGGAACAGAACAAGACCTTCAATGACCATTACCTGGAGGTTGATTACGACCTGTCCGATGTCATGTTCGTCTGTACGTCCAACTCCATGAACATCCCCGGGCCGTTGCTCGACCGTATGGAGGTTATCCGGCTGCCCGGCTACACCGAGGACGAAAAGCTTAATATTGCCCAGCGCTACCTGGTGCCGAAGCAGCGCAAGGCCAATGGCCTGAAGGAAGACGAGTTGCAGCTGTCGGACGACACTGTAAAGGACATCATCCGTTACTACACCCGTGAGGCGGGTGTGCGCGGACTGGACCGGGAGATCGCGAAAATCTGCCGCAAGATCGTCACCGAGCATGTGCGGAAATCCACCACCAGCAAGGCAGTAGTACAGCCGGAGGAGCTGGAAGACCTGCTGGGCGTGCGTAAGTACGACTTTGGCCGGGCGGAAGAGGAAAACAAAATTGGCCAGGTTACCGGCCTGGCATGGACGGAGGTCGGTGGTGAGCTGCTCACCATTGAATCCTCTGCAGTGCAGGGCAAGGGTCGCGTAATCAAGACCGGCTCCCTCGGTGATGTGATGCAGGAGTCCATCCAGGCAGCACTGACAGTGGTCCGGGCCCGCGCGCAGTCACTGGGTATCGCGCCGGACTTTAACGAGACGCGCGACCTCCATATCCATGTGCCTGAGGGGGCCACACCGAAAGATGGGCCGTCAGCGGGTATTGCGATGTGTACGGCGGTGGCTTCGGTACTGACAGGTATCCCGGTTCGATCCGATGTGGCCATGACCGGCGAAATTACCCTTCGCGGTGAAGTGTTGCGAATCGGCGGGCTGAAGGAAAAGCTGCTTGCCGCCCGTCGCGGTGGTATCCGGACGGTATTGATACCGGCGGATAACGAGCGGGACCTCAAGGACATCCCAGACAATATCCTCGAGGACCTGGTGATCAAGCCGGTCAAGTGGATCGACCAGGTGCTGGACCTGGCCCTGGAGCACAAGCCCCAGTCCCTGACCGATGAGGAGTACTCAGCACTGCAGAAGCGCGCCGAGGAGCGTTCCCAGCGCCAGGTACAGACGCACTAAAAAATGTTCGCGAGGTGGCGCCTGAAGCCACCTCCGCGTTCGCTTAAAAAATAATCTGACTGCAGTTCAGTCGCCCCATTTTCATACCCAACTGCCCTGAAACCCGCGTGATTCCTTGACCCGCTATCGGGCAGTTGGTATAACACGTGGCTTATTGATCGGCGCGCAAATCGCCGATAGCCAAGGCTCGAACGCAGAGGGATCCCGGCATGGGGTCCCCGATACATATCTAGAAAAGAACAGAGGGATTAAGCGTGAATAAGTCCGAACTGATTGAAGCAATTGCCGCATCTGCAGATATTCCGAAGGCAGCAGCTGGACGTGCTCTGGACGCGATGGTAGACAGCATCACTGACGCCCTGAAGAAAGGCGATCAGGTTGCACTGGTAGGTTTCGGCACTTTCGCCGTTAAAGAGCGTGCTGCACGCACCGGCCGCAACCCGCGCACCGGCGACCCGATCGAAATCGCCGCTGCCAAAATCCCGAACTTCAAGGCCGGCAAAGCCCTGAAGGACGCAGTAAACTAAGAGGCCTGGGACCCCAGAGGTTCACAGCTTCAAGGAGGCGTATCGCTGGGATGCGCCTTTTTTGTTTCTGATTCATATAAATTTCACAGAGTTATTTTTCGGAGCTGAGCATGCTTCAGTCCATGCGCGACAACCTGAAAGGCACGGCGGCGATTATTGTTGCCGGTTTTTTCGGTTTTATTATGGTCATTGGGGGAATTGATTTTTTCACCGGTGCCAGTGGTGGTGCCACCGATGAAGTGGCGGAAGTCAATGGTGAAAAGATTACCAACCTGGATCTGCAACGTGCGATCCAGAATCGCCGCAATATGATCATGAGCCAGTATGGCGACAATGCCCCTGCGGACCTGCTTACCGACGAGCGCCTGCGTGGCCCCGTACTTCAGCAACTGGTCACCAGTTCGGTCCTGCGCCAGGCAGCCCAGGACAGTGGAATGGTCATGAGTGCCGCCGCTGTCGACAGGGAGACTGTGCAGATTCCGGCATTCCAGGTGAATGGCAAATTCGACCCGCAGGTGTTCCGGGATTCCCTGCGCCGGATGGGCTATAGCCCCGCCAACTTTCGCCAGGTGATGGAGCGTGACCTGGTCCTGCAGCAATATGCAGACGGTGTCAGCGGTACAGCCTTTGCCACGCGCGCCGACGCCGAGCAGGTGGTCGAGATTTCCATGGAGGAGCGCGATTTCGATTATGTGGTACTGCCGGTGGCCGGAATGCTTGAGGGCATTGAAGTAGCTGACAGCGAAGTACAGGAGTACTACGACCAGAACCAGGCTCAGTTCCAGCGGCCGGAGCAGGTTGCGATCGAGTATATCGAGCTGAAGCCCGAGGTTTTCGCCGGGAATATTGAAGTGTCGCCCGAGAATGTGCGTGCCCAGTACGAGCAGGAAGCCGCTACCTTCCAGGCCAGTGAGCGTCGCCGCGCGGCACACATCCTGCTGGAGGAGGCCGATGAGGCCAAAGTAGCGGAGATCCAGTCAAAGCTTGATGCTGGTGAGGACTTTGCCGAACTGGCCAGGACTTACTCTGATGACGTCGGCTCCAGCGAAGAGGGCGGCGATCTCGGGTTCACCGACGGCGAGGTTTTCCCGGAGGCTTTTGAGGAGGCACTGGCGCAACTGCAGGAAGGCCAGGTTTCCGGCCCGGTGACCACCGATGCCGGCACTCATTTCATCAAACTGCTGGAGATTGAAGGCGCCGAGCCCCCGACTTTCGAGGAGCGCGAGGCCGCCATTACCGCCCAGCTGCGCAATGCCGAGGCGGAACGCGAATTCGTTGCCGCGCTGGGCCGTCTGGCGGACCTGGCTTACAACGCGGAAACCCTGGCCGGACCCGCCGAGGAACTGGGGGTACCGCTGCAACAGGCACCGCTGTTTGGTCGCGAAGGTGGTCCCGGCGTCGCAGCCAACGAACAGGTGGTTGCGGCGGCATTCGCACCGGAAGTCATGCTCGATGGCAACACCTCGGATGTATTGAACCTGACCGAAGATCATTCTGTAGTATTGCGGGTTACCGAGCACCAGCCTGCCGGTATCTATCCGCTGGCGGAGGTTCGGGAGCAGATCGTGGACCTGCTGAAGCGTGAAAAGGCAAGCGCCCAGTTGGCGGAGAAGGCTGAGGCGATCGGCGAGGAGCTCCGTTCGGGCAAGCCATTTGACGAGCTCGCAGAAGAGCGCGAACTGGCACTGGAAACCAGCGACAAGACTCGCCGTGGTGGCTTCGGCCAGCGTGGTGAGATCGTCGAGGCGGCGTTTGCCATGCCGGAGTCCGGAAAGGTAAAGACCTTTGCCACCGGCAGTGGGGACCAGGTGGTGCTGCAACTGCGCGATGTGCGGGAGGGCGACCTGTCCCGCCAGAGCCCCGAGCAGCGCTCGGCGCTGCTGCAGCAGCTGGCGGCCATGAGTGGCAGTGCCGAGCTCGCGGCGGTGCAGAAGTACCTCGCCGAGCAGGCTGATATTGAACTGGTGGAGGCGTCGGACTGACGCCAGGGCAAAATCCTGCCAGTGTGAAAAACCCGGCTCCGGCCGGGTTTTTTTATGCCTGGAGGCCCGCCGGCTGTTGCGCTGTTGCGAATTGCTGCGCGAGTGGCATGCAATAAAAAACCCGGCCGGAGCCGGGTTTCAGTCAGTTGGCCTGGAGTGCTCAGCCGCTGCTGGCGCCGTTGACGAACAGGGTCAGCTGCTGGCCGGGCTGGAGATAGCTGGATCTGCTCAGCTTGTTCCAGCGCAGGATGTCATCGATCTCAAGGCTGAATTTCCTGGCGATGCGGTAGAGCGAATCGCCGCTGCGTACCCGGTAGGAAAGTTTCCGGGTAGCAGAGCCGCTGGATCCCGCACCGCTGTACGCCACCAGGTTGCGGCCCGGGCGCAGGGTCTCGCCAGTGGCCATATCATTCCAGCTGGCCAGCTGGCGCACGCTGACGCCCAGGGTGCGGGCAATGCCCCACAGGGTATCGCCGGGGCGCACGGTATAGTTGGTCTTGCGGCTGCCGGAACCGCTCTTGCCGCCACCCACACGCTGGTCCAGCGCGTAGGCGTACTGGCCGTTGGCTCCGGATGCCCGGGGGATCAGCAGGGTCTTACCCGCACGGATATTATTGCCGCGCAGGTTGTTGGCCTGGCGGATCGCCTCAATTGAGGTCTCGTAGCGGCGGGCAATAGTCGAGAGGTTGTCGCCACGCACGATGCGATAGCGCTCCCAGCTGACCCGTTGCTCTTCAGGGATCTCGGCCAGGGCGGCCACGAACTGGTCCCGTTTGGAGATCGGGATCAGCAGCTGGTGGGAACCGTTGGGGTCGGTCGCCCAGCGGCTGAAGCCCGGGTTCAGCAGCTGCAGCTCTTCAATTTCGATATCCGCCAGTTGTGCCGCCTGCGCCAGTTCGATCTGGCTGCCCACATCAACCGCGGTGTAGTAGGGCTCATTGGCGACGTCGTGCAGGGGGACCCGGTAGTGGTCGGGGCGGGAGATAACCTCCGCCAGTGCCAGCAGCTGGGGCACATATCGCTGGGTTTCCCGCGGCAGTGGCAGGTCCCAGTAACTGGTGCCCTTACCGCGACGGGCGTTGCGTTCACGGGCCCTGCGCACGGTGCCTTCGCCGGCGTTGTAGGCCGCCAGGGTCAGTGCCCAGTCGCCGTCAAACTTTTTGTTCAGGTAGGCAAAGTACTTGATGGCTGCCCGGGTCGATGCGGCCACATCACGCCGGCCGTCATACCACCAGTTCTGGTGCAGGCCGAAAGATCGACCGGTGGCGGGAATGAATTGCCACATCCCGGAAGCGCTGGCATGGGAGTAGGCAAACGGGTCGTAGGCACTCTCGACAATGGGCAGCAGCGCCAGCTCCATCGGCAGGTTGGCGGCTTCCAGTTGCTCGGCAATATGGAAGATATAGCGCCGCGAGCGCTCGGTAACCCGGGCCATGTAGCCTTCGTTCCGCGAATAGTAAGCGATGTAGTCGCGGACTTTGGGATGCTCGGTGTGTCGCGCCAGGTTAAAGCCGCGCCGCAGACGGTCCCAGATATCGACCGGCGGCAGGGCCTTCTCCATTGTCGGCGTCGGGTCTATTGGTTCTGCCTGTACATGGGTTCCTTCCCATTCCTCTGGTGAATTCCCCTGCTGCGCATCTTGATCCTCAATTTGCGCGCAGGCCCCCATTGTTGCTGCCAATACAGCAACAGCCAGTTTTTTGTGAACCATGCCGGTTTCCGCAAGTTTTGTGCATTCTGAGAGCCCAGGCGTTTAAATTGCTATTGGACCTGAGCTTTTCTTTCTAATGTTCTGATTCTAAAGAGCTGTTTAGGTTTCGGTCAATGGAAACTGGCTAGTTTTTGCGCAAAATGCATTGATTAAGGAATAAACAAACTATTTTGCTGCCATATGGAAGGATCGGGTTGGTTAAAAATTATCCTTCCACTGGCGCAGGCTGGCAAACACTTCGACCTCGCCGGGGTTGTCGTCGGCGCCGTGATTGCTCGCGCAGCGAGCGAGGGCGGGAATATGGCAGCGCAGGAAGGGATTGGTGGCCAGCTCCTCACCGATCGTGGAGGGCAGGGTAACGCGATCGTGGGCGCGCAGGGACTCTGTCTCTGAGATGCGTTTCTGCAGGGTGCTGTTGCCCGGCTCGGCCGCCGAGGCAAAGCGCAGGTTGGCCAGGGTGTATTCGTGTGCGCAGTAGACCAGGGTCTCGGGTGGCAGGGCACCCAGGCGGGAAAGTGAGGCGTACATCTGTTCAGGCGTGCCCTCGAACAGGCGTCCACAACCCCCTGCGAACAGGGTGTCGCCACAGAAGAGATGATGGTGCAGGCCGCCGCCAGTGTCGTCGTCCATCAGCAGTGCCAGGTGATCCAGGGTGTGCCCGGGTACGGAGATCACACGCACCGGGCAGCCCAGCACGCGGAACTGGTCGCCGTCCTCGAGGCTGTCGGTTACGCCCTCGATGGAGCCGGGCCCGAAAACCGGGCAGTCATAACGATTTTTCAGCTCTGCCACACCGCCGGTATGGTCCAGGTGATGATGGGTGATCAGGATACCTGCGAGACTGTTCGAGC
This sequence comes from Microbulbifer sp. YPW16, assembly GCF_021290385.1. Taxonomy (GTDB): domain Bacteria; phylum Pseudomonadota; class Gammaproteobacteria; order Pseudomonadales; family Cellvibrionaceae; genus Microbulbifer; species Microbulbifer zhoushanensis. The sequence goes on along the minus strand of NZ_CP089928.1, from coordinate 652,975 downwards.
CAAGGGCGTCGATGACCGGGCGTGCATCGCCGGGGTCCACCACCCAGTGCTCGCCGTCCCGTTCCAGGTGCCAGATGTAATTGTCATTGAACGCCGGGATGGGAGATATTGTGAGCATGGTTCTCGCCGGTTAATCTTGGATGGGTAACGATAACATAGTGTAACGGGTGTGCCGTGGCGATGGTGCCGAGCACACTGTTGTCGCAAATCCAGTTCTTCCGGGAACAGGTTGCGCCCTCTCAGGTCCTGTGCAAGCCTGTTGCGGCTGGCGTCCGGGACGGGAACCAGAAATGCACGCGGGGAACCAATGGGAAACAAGTCACGAGGCAGGCAGGGTACCGGGGCGAGCAGCCTGGCGCAGTCCTGCGCCGACGTTGCCCGGTGGTTCGAGAGTGGCCTGGGGCAGGAAATCCTCTCCCAGGAGCTGGCCCTGGCACAGCCGCTGGTAGAGGGCCTGTTTGGCTATCACCTGATGCAGGCGGGTGTGACAGATACTATCGACTTCGCCGCCTGCAGCCGTATCAATCACTGTTTCAGGCTGACCCCGACACCGCGCCAGCGCGGTGCCGCACTGGTGGAGTTTGAGCAGCTGCCGCTGCCATCGGAATCGATTGACGTTGCGGTGCTTCACCATTTGCTCGATTTCTCCGAACATCCCCACCAGGTACTCCGTGAGGCCGCGAGGGTACTGATACCCGGTGGCCACCTGGTGCTGTTGGGGTTCAACCCGTTCTCGCTGCTTGGGGCGTCACGCCTGATCTTTTCCCGCGCTGCCATGCAGCAGGGTAACCACCTGCGGGCCGCGCGGCTTGAGGACTGGATGAACCTGCTGGACCTGCAGGCAAGCAGGGTCGAGCGGGGCTTCTTCCGCCTGCCACTGCAGCACCGGGAACTGCTCGCCCGCACCGCCTGGATGGAGCGGCTGGGCGCGCGCTGGCACTTGCCTTGGGGAGGGTTTTACATCATAGTCGCGCGCAAAGAAGTGGCGCGCATGCGAACACTGCGCATCCAGTGGCGCGGTGAGCGCAAACCTGCACTGCGCCCAGTCCCCTCAAGCCCGCGTGTGGCCGCACGCCGGGGCCATTCGAAACGCTGAACCCGGAAAAAAACAGTCACATTGAAACAAGTAACAATCTATACCGATGGCGCCTGCAGGGGTAACCCTGGTCCCGGCGGCTGGGGCGCATTGCTGATTCATGGCGACGCGGAAAAAGAGCTCTACGGTGGAGAGGCCCATACGACCAACAACCGTATGGAGCTGTTGGCTGCAATCAAGGCACTGGCAGCCCTGAAGCAGCACTGCCGTGTCGACCTGCATACCGATTCCCAGTACCTGCGCCAGGGCATCACCAGCTGGATTAATTCCTGGAAGAAGAATGGCTGGAAAACCTCGGCCAGGAAACCGGTAAAAAATGCCGACCTGTGGCGCGCCCTCGACGAGGGAATTGCCGGGCACGAAGTGCACTGGCACTGGGTCAAGGGGCACGCCGGTGATCCCGGTAACGAGCGGGCCGACGAGCTGGCCAACCGCGGAATAGACGAACTGGAGAGTTGAGATGCGTCAGGTTGTCCTGGATACAGAAACCACCGGCCTTGATCCCAAGAGTGGTCACCGGATTATTGAAATCGGTTGTGTCGAGCTGGTCAATCGCAAGCCTACCGGGCGTCATTACCACCAGTACATCAATCCGGAAAGACAGGTGGATGACGGCGCGATTGAAGTGCACGGCATCACCAATGAATTCCTGCACGACAAGCCGGTGTTCGCCAAAATAGCTGACGAGTTCATGTCCTTCTGTGAGGGTGCTGAGCTGGTCATCCACAATGCCCCCTTTGACGTCGGCTTTATTGACTGGGAACTGAAGCTGCTGGGCAGTCCGCGCTGGCAGAGCGTAGCGGCGCACTGCGGTGTGCTGGATACGCTGACCATGGCGAGGGAAAAGCACCCTGGCCAGAAGAACAGCCTCGATGCACTGTGCAAGCGCTACTTCGTCGACAACTCCCAGCGAGACCTGCACGGCGCGCTGCTGGACGCGGAGATCCTGGCCGACGTCTACCTGACCATGACCGGTGGGCAGACGGACCTGGCCCTTGCCCAGGGCGGTGACCAGGGCACCGAAGGGGAAGCGGGGCAAGACAATCACCAGCTGGCTCCGGGGGCTATTCGCCGCCTGGCGGCCGACCGGCAGCCTCTCACAGTAGTTGCGGCGTCCGCGGAAGAGGTGCAGGCGCACGAGGAGATGCTTGCGCTGCTGCAGGATAGCGCCGGAACCCATTACTGGAAGTGATCCCGCTACCGGGAGCCGGATTACCGCGGCCGGCGGCTCAGCCAATAACCCAGACCATACAGGCCAGGGCCACCGTACTCAGTACCAGTGTGTAGGGCAGTGCCATCAATACCATGCGACCGTAGGACAGCCGGATCAACGGCGCCAGGACGGATGTCAGCAGGAACAGGAAGGCCGCCTGGCCGTTTGGTGTCGCCACGCTGGGCAGGTTGGTACCTGTGTTGATGGCGACCGCCAGTTTCTCAAAATGCGCACGGCTGATTTCGCCCGCCTCCAGCGCACCCTTGACCTCATCGATATAGACTGTTGCCACAAAGACATTGTCACTGATCATCGACAGTAGGCCATTGGCGATAAAAAGCATGGATGGCTGTCGCTCCTCATCCATGGCCAGGACCCAGTGGGTGACCGGCTCGAACAGGTGTTGCTCGTGGATCACCGCGACGATGGCAAAAAACACCACCAGCAGCGCGGTGAAGGGCAGGGCTTCTTCAAAAGCGTGGCCGATACGCGGTTCCTGCACCACGCCGTTGGCGGAGGTAAGCAGCACAATAACCACCAGGCCGATAATGCCCACCTCGGCCACGTGGAAAGCCAGGGCGAAAACCAGCAATATGGCCACGCCCCCCTGTATCCATAGCTCCGCGACATCGCGCTTCGCGCGTTTCCTTTCCTGCTCGTGGGCGTACAGGTCCAGCACCTCCCGCACGGCCGCCGGCAGTCGTGCGCCGTAGCCGCAGATTTTCATATTCTCCACCAGAACGCAGGTTGCAAGGCCTGCGAACAGTGTGGGAATGGTTACCGGTGCCATCTGCTGGAAGAATTGCAGGAACTCCCAACCGGCCTTTTCCGCAATGAGCAGGTTTTGCGGTTCACCGACAATGGTGCACACGCCGCCCAGTGCGGTACCCACGGCACCGTGCATGATCAGGCTGCGCAGGAAGGCCCGGAACTGGTCCAGGTCCTCGCGATGGTACTCAACCACATGCTCGTCGGATGAATGGTCATGGCTGTCGTGGTGGTGCGGGCGATTGCTTGCGACCCGGTGGTATACAGAGTAGAAGCCCACGGCAACCGCGATCAGTACCGCCGTGACCGTCAGTGCATCCAGGAACGCGGACAGCGCAGCGGACACACCGCAGAAAAGCAATGCCAGCAGGGTTTTCGAGCGGACCCTGAGCAGGATTCGGGTAAAGAGGAATAGCAGCAGGCTTTTCATGAAATAGATGCCCGCTACCATAAACATCAGGAGCAGCAGGACTTCAATATTGTCCATGACTTCATGAAAAACCGCGTCGGTGGACGTCATTCCCAGAACGATGGCCTCGATGGCGAGCAACCCGCCTGACGGCAGCGGGTAGCATTTCAGGGCCATTGCCAGTGTAAAAATAAACTCCCCGATCAGCACCCAGCCGGTCACGAAGGGGCCGGCGAGTAACAGTAGCAACGGGTTGGCCAGCAGGAAGATGATAATAGTGAGCTTGTACCAGTCGGGTGCCTCGCCGAGGAAGTTTTCAGCGAAGGCGCGCCCGAGCCCGTCGCCGGTGTGACGCTTGGCGGGATCAGGGGCGCGGGCGGGCTGGCGGGTCATCAATCCGTATCCTTCCCCGGGCCCTGGCGTGTCGCAGGGCTGGTTGTTGCCGGGCTTTGAGAGCTTGTGCCAGTGACGCTGTTCGATGGCGACTGGCTGGGCGGCGAGATGCCCCGGGAATCCCGGAACAGCCTGATTTCACCAGGGGCTACTGCCTGTCAATTGATGCAGGGGCGGAAATGTCGATTGATCGATGGAAATAGCCACCCCGATAGTGGAATCTCGATGAGTTTAGTATAAATTGGCCAGCCACCACGGGCCGGGAAGCCTGTAGGCGGTCAGAAAATAATCATGTTGATGAGATAAAAGGCGACATTAAGCAGTGACAGAATCGCGCGAAATCAATGTAACCTCGGTGAACCTGGTTAAGGAAGAACTGGTGACGGCCGTCGACAGTGCCGCTGCGCAGCTGGACCAGTTTGCGGTGGACCCGGGAAACCGCCAGTCGCTGGAGTCCTGTATGGGGGCGGTGCGCCAGATTTGCGGCGTGCTGCAGATGGTGCAGCTCAAGGGGGCGGAGCTTCTCGCCCAGGAAATGCTCGGCGCCCTCAATGAGTTGGAGGCCGCCACCCAGCAGCCCCCTACGGAGGTGTTGGAAGCACTGAGTACCTCCTTCTATGTGATCACCCGTTATCTTGATTTTGTGCAGCACCGCGGTGTTGCCCGTCCGGAGCTGTTGATTCCCTACATCAATCACCTCCGGGCCGCCCGCAATGAGCCTCCTGTGCCGGAGAGCCATTTCTTCCAGTGCCGCCTGGAGGGCAATGTGCCGGGGGCGGTGTCGTCTGCCGTTATGTCAGAGGACCTGCGCAATTTCGTTCGCCGGTTCCGGCACATGTACCAGGTGGGCCTGCTGGCGCTGTTGCAGGGCAAGCCCTGCCAGCCTGCCTATACCATGATGGCCCGCGCGCTGCAGCGTGTCGCCAGCGTATCGGCGGGCCGGCCGATCGGTAAGCTGTGGGCGGTTGCCGGTGCGGCACTGGCCGGGATGGCTTCCAGCAAGATGCATATCAGCCGCTCGCGGGTAATGGTTTTCAGCATGTTTGACCGACGCCTGCGTGCCCTGCAGCGGGAGGGCGACAAGGCCCTGGACCAGGCACCGCCCGGGGTGTTGCTGAAGGAAAGCCTGTACTGGCTGGCATTATCTTCGCCGCGGGGGCAGGGCGGACGTATCCTGGAGGCGTTCAATGTGTCTCCGCTCGGTTACGGTGAAGCGGAGCTGGAGCGTGAACGCGCCAGCCTGGGGGGGCCCGGGGCCACAGCAATTGCCGCCGTGGCAACGGCGCTGGACGAGGAGCTCGCCGGCGTGCGCCGCATGCTGGATGATGTGGAGACCCTGGGCGTTGCCGGCCTGTGCGAGGACGAGGGCCTGATGGGCGACCTGCAGCGAATCTCCAGTATCCTGCTGATGCTGAACTTCCACAAGGTGGGTTCGGGCCTGGGCAAGGCCGTACAGGAGTTTCGCTCTGATGCCCGCGTCAGCGGAGCAGCGGGCGAGGCCGCGCTGCAGAAGCTGACCCAACAGGTGCTGCAGGTTGATAATGCCATTCGCGCGCTGCGCCAGAGTTCGAGCATTGATGTGGATGAGTTCGGCCATGCGGATGCCGCGGTGGAAATGAGCCAGCTGGCGGAAGCCGAGATGGCGGTCCTGAAAGAGGCCGAGGCCGGGCTCTCCCTGATCAAGCGTGCGCTGGCGTCCTACGCCGAGTCAGACTATGACTACGGGCATATCCGCAATGTTTCCACCACCCTGAACTCGGTTCGCGGCGGCCTGATCGTGCTGAACCTTTCCCGTGCTTCCGGTGTGACCGAGCGACTGATCGATTTTGTCGAGACAGTGATGCAGCAGCGCGAGGCGGTGCCCGAGATCGAGCAGGCACTCGATACCTTTGCCGACGCCATCATCAGTCTCGAGTATTACCTGGGTGAGGTGAAGATGCACCGCAAGGCTGATCCCGAATCACTGAAGCTGGCACTCGAGAGCCTCGAGGCGCTGGGTTACCCGGTGGAGGCGGCCTGAACGGTCGCGCGCAGTGAACCAAAGCTTTGTCCCCGCGGCCCAGCCGGGTCCCCAACCCCAATTGTCGTGCCATATCGTGGTTGCCGGCGGCCAGCTCCTGTGTGCCGGCAGCTCCTTTGTTCACGCCCACCTCGACCTGCCCGCAGACCTCTTGCTCGCCTCCCACTATCTCGGTGAATTGTCAGGACAAGCCTGTGGGGTCCACCTGCTCTCGGCCCGCATCGACGTGCCTGGTAGCGAGTGGCGTGGCCTGCGGTCCCTGCTCGGGATGGTCGATGAGGAAATGTTCTATCTCGCCGGGCGCGCGATGCAGGTGGCCAACTGGGATTCAGACCATCGCTACTGCGGTCGTTGCGGGTCGGCCACTACGCTGTCCCCGGGAGGGGAGCGCGCGCGTGTCTGCCCCGAGTGCCAGTTGTCGGTATACCCGCGGATCTCACCCTGTGTCATCATGTTGGTGACGCGTGGGGAAGAGTGCCTGCTGGCCCGGCATTCCCATCACCGGCATGGCCTCTTTACCGCGCTTGCGGGCTTTATCGAGCCCGGGGAAAGCGCAGAACAGGCAGTGGCGCGGGAAGTGCATGAAGAGGTGGGCCTGCGGGTTGGCCACCCATGCTATATCGGCAGCCAGCCCTGGCCCTTTCCGGGGCAGTTAATGCTCGGTTACACCGTTCCCTGGGTGGCCGGCGAACTGGCACCGGACCTGGATGAAATCGCCGAGGCGCACTGGTTTCATTACCGTGACCTGCCGGCGGAGATACCGCCCCCGCAGACCCTGTCAGGGCAGCTGATCCGGGGTTTTGTCAGTGCGGCAAACGCGAAGTCAGATTAAACGGAGCATTGAAAATCATGTATATCGCCATCACCTTCCTGATTGCGCTGATCGCTTTGCTGCTGGTTTTCTGGGGTGGCAAGGTGCTGTTGAAGGGCACCTGGCTACTGGGCTTTATTCGCGGCACCGTGGGGCTGGCGCTGCTCGGCGCGGCCCTGATGATCGTGCTGGTGGCGGCGGACGTATACAGTTACCGCAACCTGGCCGATGAGCACAGTGTCGGCACCGTGTCATTTGAGGAACTCGAAGAACAGCAGTTCATGGTGAAGTTTGCCGACGCCGACGGCGTCACCCAGGAATTCCAGCTGAGCGGTGACCAGTGGCAGCTGGACGCGCGCATGCTCAAGTGGAAGGGGCCGCTGTCCCGCTGGGGCATCAAGCCGGCGTATCGCCTCGATCGCCTCAGCGGGCGCTACCTGACGCTCCAGGATGAACGCGAAAAACAGCGCACGGTACACCAGCTTAACGGCAGTAATTACGGGGTCGACGTCTGGAAGCTGCTGCGGGATATCGACCCGCGCCTGCCCCTTGTGGACACGGTCTACGGCAGTGCGACATTCCTGCCAATGGAGGATGGCGCTGTCTACGAGGTGAAGATTTCCCATACCGGGTTGCTGGCGCGACCGCTCAACAAGCAGGCCACGTCCGCCATGGAGCAGTGGCAGTAAACGGATTAATCTGGAGTTTCAGTGGAATTTCTCAGTGAGTACGGCCTGTTCCTGGCCAAAGTGGTAACGATCGTGGTGGCCCTGCTGGTCATCATTGGTTTTATTGTCGCCAACCGCGCCCACCTTAAAGAGCAGGTGCAGGGCCATATCAGCGTCACGCACCTCAACGATCGCTACGAGCAGATGAAAGAGGCCCTGCTGCACGCGGTACTGGACAAACACGCTTTTGCCCAGCGCAAGAAGCAGCAGGCCAAAGAGCAGAAGGCGCGTGACAAGGCACTGGCCAAAAAGCACAAGGCGGAAAAGAAAGGCAAGGGTGGCAATGCCCCGGAGCTTGCCGATATGCCGGAGCAGGCTGAGGCAGACGCGGAGGCCGGGCAGCCCGGGAAAGCTGCAGCCCCGGGTGCCGCGGCAGAGCCTGCGCGGGTTTACGTGGTGCATTTCGATGGTGATATCAAGGCCAGCGCACTGACCAACCTGCGCGAGGAAATTACTGCCATCCTGCAGGTGGCTGACAAAGGTGATGAGGTCGTGGTGGTGCTCGAGAGTCCCGGCGGCATGGTGGCCAACTATGGCCTGGCGGCCAGCCAGCTGGCACGGGTGCGCGCCGCGGGAATCCACCTGACCATCGCCGTGGACAAGGTGGCCGCGAGTGGCGGTTACATGATGGCCTGTGTCGCCGACCGAATTATCGCGGCGCCCTTTGCCATGGTGGGCTCCATCGGTGTACTGGCGCAGCTGCCGAATTTCAACAAGCTGCTCAAGCGCCACGATGTGGACTACGAGCTGTTCACAGCCGGGGAGTTCAAGCGCACCGTCACCATGTTTGGTGAGAATACCGCAGAGGGCCGGGAGAAGTTCCAGAGCGACCTGGAGGAAATCCACGCGCTGTTCCAGCATTTTGTGGCGGAGTACCGCCCCGGCCTCGATGTCGCAAAAGTGGCCACCGGTGAAGTCTGGTTCGGCCAGCGTGCGATTGACCTGGGCCTGGTGGATGAGCTGAAAACCTCCGATGAGTATCTCACCGGGCGCTCTGCGGACGCCGCGTTGTACGAGGTCGAATACAAGGAAAAGACCAATATCGCCAAAAAGATGGGGCTGGCTGCACAAAGCGGTGTCGAATCAGCGCTGATGCGCTTCCTGTCGCGGTTGGCAGCCTGGCGCCACCAGGCCCAGTAAGCCCCTGCAGCCGCTGGACCCGAGGAGGAGGGAGTAGCCCATGAACCAGCAAGCGCAATTCCGTGCGATCCGGGTGGAGGAAGTTGCCCCGGGCAAGTTCGACCAGCTGGTGGTAAAAAAAGCGGTCAGTGATCTGCCGGCGCATCCGTTGCAGCTCGCTGTGTCGCACTCTTCCCTTAACTTCAAGGACGCACTCTCGGCCTTCGGCAGCCCCGGGGTTACCCGCGAGTACCCCCACACCCCGGGTATCGACGCGGTAGGTACTGTCGTGTCAGATCGCAGTGGCACCTTCAGTGAGGGACAGCAGCTACTGGTGACCGGCTATGACCTGGGCATGAACACCGCCGGCGGGCTGGCCGAGCGAATCGCCATCCCGGTTGAGTGGGCATTGCCCCTGCCGGATGGCCTCACCGCGCGCGAGTCGATGATCCTTGGCACGGCCGGTTTGACTGCGGGCCTGTGTGTGGAAAAGTTACTGGAAGCCGGCGCCCGTCCCGAGCAGGGCGAAGTACTGGTTACCGGCGCCACTGGCGGAGTGGGTTCTATTGCCGTCGCCCTGCTGGCGCACCTGGGGTTCCGGGTTGCGGCAGTCACCGGGAAACTCGAGTCCGCCGATTTCCTGACCGGGCTGGGGGCGTGGAAAGTGCTGGACCGCGAGACCCTGGCGCCCTTCGCCAACAAGGCAATGGCCAAGCCGTTGTGGGCCTGGGCGGTGGACACGGTTGGCGGTGAGACCCTCTTCAATGTCATCAAGTCACTGGCCTATGGTGGCGGGGTAGCAGCCTGTGGCATGGCCGCCGGTGCCCAGTTCCAGGCCAATGTGTTCCCGTTTATCCTGCGAGGCATCAGCCTGCTCGGGGTGGACAGTGTCGAGCTGCCCTTACAGAGGAAGGCGGCTGTCTGGGAGCGGCTGGCGAGCGACTGGTATATCGGTGAGCAGCTGGCGCGAATTGCCGAGGATATATCCCTGGAGCAGGCCCCGGAGTTTCTCGCCCGCCTGCACCGCGGCCACGGTATCGGGCGCTATGTTGTTGATATGGCGCTCTAGCCGCTTCAGGTTGCGGGTGCCAAGGTGACCGGTTGAGCCGGTCGGTAATCGAAATGCCGCGGCCGGCTGCTATTCTCTGTAGTCCGGCAGCATGAGCCAGGCGGCTGCCCATGAGCACCGTGAGGTTCGGCGGTAACTTTTCCCAGTTCGGGTTTATTGGTAAGCAGCGTTGTCCTCAGAGAAAGAAATTCCGCGTCTCACCCACCAGGCCAGTGCCCTGGTCCTGTCCGGCGGTGGTGCCCGCGCGGCCTACCAGGCCGGCGTGCTCAAGGCGCTGGGCGAGCTGGTGCCGGACGATACCCCGCACCCCTTCCAGATCATCTGTGGCACTTCCGCAGGTGGCGTGAATGCGCTCCTGCTGGCGTCACACCCGGGGACCTTCAAGGAGTCTGTAGACCGCCTTTGCGACCTGTGGCTGGGGCTGTCCGTGGACGATATCTATGGCAGCAGCTGGCGCAGCCTGCTCGGTAACATGTTTTCCATCACGCGTTCGCTCTTTAACCAGGGCGTGGGCCGGCAGAAGCCCCTGGCACTGCTGGATAACTCGCCGCTGCGGGAACTGATCGGGGAGGTTATCCAGTTCGACAATGTGCAGCGCAAAATCGATGAGGGGCAACTGCGGGCTGTCTGCGTCAATGCGATGTCCTACAGCGCCGGTGAGTCCGTCAGCTTCTTCCAGGGCGCCGACGACCTGCGCGAGTGGCGCCGTTTTCGCCGCTATGGTGTGCGCACCCGCCTGACGGTGGATCACCTGATGGCTTCGGCGGCAATCCCGACACTGTTTTCCACCGTGAAGATCGGCAATGAGTATTACGGGGACGGTGCCGTGCGCCAGCTGGCGCCAATCAGCCCGGCCTTGCACCTGGGGGCCAACCGGGTGTTTGTCGTGGGGGTGTCGGACAATCGCTCGCCGGTGCACTGGGGCAAGCGCAAGATCAAGGCCCCGCGCCATTCACCGTCCATCGCCCAGATAGCCGGGCAATTGTTCAACGCGGCCTTTATCGACAGCCTGGAAGGGGACCTCGAGCACCTGGATCGCGTCAACCAGCTGCTGGAGTCCGTGTCCGACAGGGAGCTCGCAGGCCTTGCGCCGTTGCGACCGGTGGACTCTGCAGTGATCGAGCCATCGCAGAGTCTCGACCGGCTGGCGGGGCGTAAAGTCCGCTACCTGCCACCGGCGGTACGCTGGCTGTTTCGCGCCACCGGTGCTACCACTTCCGGAGGAGGGGCCTCAGCCGCCAGTTACCTGCTGTTTGAGAAACCTTTTATCGGCGAGCTGGTCGAGCTTGGGTACCAGGACGCGATGTGGGAGCAGGAAAAGTTGCGCCAGTTCCTGCAACCGCAGGTGGAAATGGCGGAGACTGAACGCAGGGGATTGTTCGGACTGAGAGTTAAACCGGCAACGGAATCAGCAAATGGCAATACGCACACATAAGAATTTTGTACTGATGGCACTTCTCGCCTGGATGGGGCTGCTGACGGCCTGCAGCGCACCCACTGGCGGCTCCGGTGATGGCGCGGCGCCCGCGGATACGGCGCCGTCCATGCCCCTGACGGAGTACGAGCGCCTGCTGGGCGAGGCCAAGAGCCTCTCCTTCACACTCGATTTCAATGCGTTGCGGCGGGCCTACGTCGAGTCAGCGGACTACAACCCCCATGGCGGGGTGCGGCTGGACGGCCTGGCGGAGGCCTACAGCGCCGTGGAAAAAGCCGAGTTTGGTGAGTGCCTCGGGCACGTGGACCGGGTGCTGGAAGGCAATTACATGAGCCTGGAGGCGCACATGATCGGTGTCCTGTGCAGTGGCCGTAGTTCGGATTTCGCCCGTGAGGACCGCCACCGCTACATGGTGGAGGGCTTGATGGAGGCGATCGAGAGCAGTGGCGATGGCCTCAGCCAGGAGAGTGCCTTCCACACCATCACCACGTCAGAACTGCGTGGCTATGTGCGCCTGAAGGGGCTCCAGGTGCTGGACCAGTCGATTGTCTACGACCGTCAGGGTGTGTATGACAAGATGCAGGTCCGCGACCCGGAATCCGGGGATGAATACGATCTCTATTTCAATGTCAGCCGCCAGTTCGCCCACACTGCGGCCAACAGCGGCAACTGACTAGCACCAACCAGCGCCAGGCGCCGGTTTACATCAGGAAGGGGGCCAGGCGCTCCCAGTCGAACCGCCGCGATTGGCTGTCGCTGAACAGTATCTCCACCCGGTCGTCTTCCCAGCGAACCACCCGCCCGTGACCCAGCTTGCGGTGTCGGATTCCTTCCCCCGCTTGCGGCCGCCGCACTGCTGCCGGTGGCGCCTCGATATCCGGGTTGTAGTCCATTGCCTCCATGTAGCGTAACGCCATCCGGGAGACCGGTACCGGGCTCTCCAGGGCCGGGGGCCGCAAGCGGAGGCCCCCGGCCACCAGGAGGCTCAGGGGTAACTGCATCTCCTCGATCATCAGTGACGGCTGTTGCTCGTCATTTTCTGTTCCCGTGCCGGGCCCGGTAGCGGCTTTCTTCCCATCGCGCTGTTCAATCACCGGTTCTGGCGCGAGCAGGTAGAGCTGTCGCCGGGCGCGGGTCATGGCCACGTACAAAAGGCGGCGTTCGCTTTCCAGTGAGGCGGGCGTGCTGAAGTCCCGCTGCGGCTGGTAGGGCATGTTGTGCCGGGTCAGGGAGGGGATGATCACCTGGTCCCATTCCAGCCCCTTGGCCTGGTGCATGGTGGTGATCTGGACTGCGTCGGCGGTACTCTGCGTGCCTTCCCGGTGCTGGCGCTGGAGTTCCTGCAGGTGGCCCAGGGCCTCTTCCGGTGGTTGCTTCAGCTGGTCCAGGTACTGGCAGAACGCCACTACCGTCTGCTGTCGTTCCTCCCCCTGCTGGGGGGTGAAGCTGTCGTCGGCAATGCCCGTGAGAAAATCCAGCGCCCCCAGTTGGCGGCGCAGCAGCTCACCGGCATGGCCGCGCCAGTTCTCTATTTCCGTTAACAGGCGGGCCCGCTGGTGCAGGCGCTTCAACTGCGGCTTGCTCAGGGAGTCCGGCTCCATGGCCAGCAGGTGGTTGCCCCAGCCGCTGGATTGCTGTGCCAGTTGCGCACAGAGCGGTTCGAGTACACGCCGGGCAATCCGGATATGGGGCGCGGTCAGCCATTCGTACAGCCCCTGGCGCCGCCGCTCGGGGGGGAGCGTGGCGAAGCGACCGGAAGCGATATTGAGCGCCCAGAACAGCGGGCGCAATTCCCGGCGCGACAATACGGTGTTGCGGGCACCCGAGCGGTAGGGAATGTTGGCTGCCAGCAGTGCCAGCTCGATCGGTGCCGCCACCGACCACAACCGTACCAGGATGGCGACTTGCTCGAGGGGCTCGCCGCGCTTGCGACAGCGGCGCAGGTGGTCCACCAGCCAGCGGGTTTCCTTTGCGGTGTTGACCAGCTCGATGTTGGTATCCCGCTCCCCGTCTGCAGAGATGCAGAAGATATCGGCGCGCTCGCGGTTGTTGCCAATGCAGTGGTTGGCAGCCAGCGACAGGGCGTGGCCGTAGCGGAAGGTGCGGCTGAGGCGGTAGACGTTGGAGGGAGGGAAATCCCCATCGAAATAGCTCAACAGATAGGCCGGCTTTGAGCCGCGCCATTCATAGATGGTCTGGTCGGGGTCGCCGATGGCGATCACGTTGCCGGACTTGCCGTAAAGCACCCGCAGCAGGAAGTGCTGCACCTCGTTGATGTCCTGGTATTCGTCCACCAGGATATCCTCATAGTGGCTGCCGTACTCTGCGGCGATCTCGGGGCTGAGGCTGAGCAGGATCGCGGGGTCGTAGACCAGGTCGGAGAAGGTGACAGCCTGCTGTTCGCGGCGCCACTCCTCGAAAGCGCGAAACACCTTGAGGAAGTACATGTACTCGTCGCCCAGTTTCAGTTCCTGGAAGGCGCTCAGGTCCCCGGTGAGAATGGTCTTGGTGTAGTCGATAAAGAATTCCGCTGCTTCCACCTCGGTCTGCTTGCGTGCGCGGATGTCCTCCAGCTCCTCCGGCGGGGCGCATGCCTCGATGGCCTTCCAGATCTGCAGTTGCACGGTGGACTGGGGCAGGGGCGAGAGATTGGCCGGGGCAATATGCCCCCGGGCAATCATGCGCTGGTACAGGCGGTAACCCAGGCTGTGGAAGGTCTGCACCCCGGGCACGGGTCCGTCCACCAGCTGCTGCAGGCGTGCGGCAAAATCCTCCCGCGCACTGCGGTTATACATCAGTACCAGCATACGCGCGGGGGCTACCCCGGCCTGCAGCCGGTTGCGTATATAGTGGAGCAGGGCGGTGGTCTTGCCCGACCCGGCCACGGCAATAATCTTGGCGTGGCCGCCGGGATGGTTGGCGATGGCCTGCTGTTCTTCCGTGAGCGATGTCGACATGAATACCACTGGCTCAAATACTGGATATTTTGCCAGTATCCGGCCGGTGGGTACAGGGCTCAGGCGGGGGCGGTGCTGCCGTCCTGCCGGTCGCGCCGGCGCAGTGCCAGTTCTGCGATGTAGGACGACAGGAATACACGCCCGCTGAGTTGCTCCAGGAACCGTGAGCGGCTCAGGCGATCCAGTACCGGCCCCTTTACTTCAGTCAGGTGCATATGGATATCCCGCGCGCGCAGGTCGCGGTTAATCTGCTGCAATCGCTCCAGCGCGGTACCGTCAATCCGGCTGACCGAGGACAGGATCAGCACCAGGTCGCGGGTGTCCGGGTTGCGCTTCAGCTCTGCCAGCAGGCGTTCTTCCACCGCATTGATATTGCTGAAGAACAGGCTTTCGTCGATACGCAGGAACAGGATACCGGGTTGCGTTTTCACCGTATGGCGCAACACATTGCGGAAATGCTCGGTCCCGGGCACGCGTCCCACCACGGCGATGTGCGGTCGGCTGGTCCGCCAGATCAGCGTGGCGAAGGACAGGCCGATACCGATGCCGATGCCCGCCTCCACGCCGAACAGCACCACGCCCAGGAAAGTCCCGGCCATGGCCACGCCGTCGGTACGGTCGTAGCGCCAGTTATGCAGGAAGCCGGGCAGGTCAATCAGGCTGCTGGCCGCCACGATGATGGTGGCGGCGAGAACACTCAGTGGCAGCATCTCAAAGGGTGTGGTGGCGAACAGGAGCACCAGTGCCAGGATGCCGGCGGCGATCACCCCGCTCAGTGGCGACTTTGCACCGCCCTCATCGTTAATGGCTGTGCGGGCGAAGCTGCCGGTGACGGCAAAGCCGCCGGAGAAAGCGCTGAACAGGTTGGCGGCGCCCAGGCCGCGCAGCTCGGCATCGGCATCCAGCCGCTCGCGCCGGCGCAGGGCGATGGCGTGGGCGATGGATAGGCTTTCCACAAACCCCAGCAGCGCAATGATCAGCGCCGGCAGCAACAGGCGGTAGGTCATGCCCCACTCCGGTGCCGGCAGGCCGATTTCCGGCAGGCCCGAGGGAATGGCACCCACCACGTCCATCTGCCGGTCCCATTCCAGTAGCCACGACAGCGCGATTGCCACCGCCACCACCACCATCGGCGCCAGGCGCGCAATCAGTTTTGCGCGTTTCTTCTTCATCCCGGCACGCCGCAGCAGGTAGGACAGCCACAGGCGTGCCGCGCC
The DNA here is from genome assembly GCF_021290385.1 of Microbulbifer sp. YPW16. Lineage (GTDB taxonomy): Bacteria > Pseudomonadota > Gammaproteobacteria > Pseudomonadales > Cellvibrionaceae > Microbulbifer > Microbulbifer zhoushanensis. The sequence continues at coordinate 637,740 of NZ_CP089928.1, read as the reverse complement.
CAGCAGGAGCAGGGCAACGATCCCCACCAGCGTGCCCGGTGAGACCACATACGGCAGCTGCTCGACGGTTTCCGGCATCATCTCCAGCGCCGTGTCACCTTCGGCCTCAATCCCCAGCAGGGGGCCCAGCTGGCCGATGATGATCAGTGTGGCGGCGCCGGATACAAAACCGTGGATGACCGGGTGGGAAAGCAGGTTGGCCAGGGCGCCCATTCGCAACAGGCCCATCACGAACAGGAAAATGCCGCTCAGTGCGGCGAGGGTGACCGCCCCGAGGATCCAGTCGGGACTGCCGGGTGACGCCAGCGGGGTGAGTGCAGAGGCCGTCATCAGCGCCAGTACCGCCACCGGGCCCACCGAGAGTGCGGAACTGGTCCCGAACATGGCGTAGCCCACCAGGGGCAGCAGGCTGGCGTAGAGGCCGATATGGGGGGGCAGGCCGGCCAGGGCGGCATAAGCCAGGGCCTGTGGCACGATCATCATGGTCGCCACCACGGCGGCGAGCGTGTCCCCCGCCAGCCACTGGCGCTCGTAGTTTCTCAACCAACTGGGTACGAGGGTGCTCGCCCGCATGTTGCCGCTGTTCCGTTATCTGTCGGTGCCGGGGAACGGGTACTGTACTCCAGACCCTCTGCAAAGATAGACCTGATCCCCGGCGGCGTTACGGGCGGACTGGCGGCCCGGCAGTTCCCGGCCCGGTGATCAGGCGGGCTGGGCCTGGCGCCGGAAAAGCCGGAAGGCAGTCATTCCCGCCAGCATGGCGACAGTAAACACCACCGCCTTCAACTCGCCGGCACCGGTGGCGACTACCGCGGGACCGGGACAGAAACCCGCAAGGCCCCAGCCGGCGCCGAAAAGCAGGCTGCCCACTACCAGCGGGCGGTCGATGGCATTGCTGCTTGGCAACTCCAGCGCCTCTCCCAGCAGGGATTGCTGCCGCCCCTTTGCCCAGGCGAACACCGGCAGGCCCACGGCGATGGCGCCCACCATTACCAGAGCCAGCGACGGGTCCCAGTTGCCGGCCAGGTCCAGGAAGGCCAGCACTTTCTCCGGGTTGGCCATCTGCGACAGTAGCAGGCCCAGGCCGAAGATAAGTCCGGCGACAAATGCGGTGATTGTGGTCTTGTTCATGGATCAGGCTCCCAGCAGGTGGCGGACAACAAACACGGTGACAAAGCCCGCGCCCATAAAACAGAGGGTGGCGACCAGGGATCGCGGCGACAGTCGCGACAACCCGCAGACCCCGTGGCCGCTGGTGCAGCCGGAGCCATAGCGGGTGCCGATGCCCACCAGCAGGCCAGCAGCCACCAGTACCGGAAGGCCGGCCTCGATACGGATCGGCGGCAGGTCCCGGAACAGCAGCCACAATGTTGGTCCGCCCAGCAGGCCCAGGGTAAAGGCCAGCCGCCAGCCGGTCTCGCCCGGCTGGCGGGCCAGCAGCCCGCCCAGGATGCCTGAGATGCCGGCAATACGGCCGTTGGCCACCAGCAGCAGGGCGGTCGCCAGGCCGATCAGTGCACCGCCGGCCAGGGCTGACCAGGGTGTGAATGCATTCCAGTCAATAGTCATGGATTGGGTTACTCCGCACAGTAGAGTTCATACAGGGTTTGTAGCAGCGTGAGGACCTTCGGGTCGGCAATGCGGTAGAACACATGCTTGCCTTCCCGGCGGGTGGCCACCAGTCCCTCCCGGCGCAGCACGCCCAGCTGCTGGGAAAGGCTCGGCTGGCGAATATCCAGTCGTTCCTCCAGGTCGCCCACACAGAGCTCTTCCTGGCTCAGCTGGCACATCAGCAACAGCCGGTCCGGGTTGCCCAGTGAGCGCAACAGTGCCGAGGCATTGCCCGCCGAGGCGCGCATCTTGTCGAGGCTGATGGTCGATGTGTCGGGCATGGGAGGGTCCACCTGGCTGCCGCTATGATTTACAGGTTTATATTATATTGATTTATATAATATTGAAAAGTATATTGTGGCCGTAATTCAGAAGTTGGAGGCAAGCAATGACTGCCAGAACAAGCCGACCGCAGGTCAAATCCTTCCTGGACCGGGATACTGAAACCTGGAGCTATGTGGTGTACGACCATGCCGGGGGTTCTGCGGCTGTGGTAGATGCCGTGCTGAATTTTGATGCGCCCTCCGGCCGCACCAGCACAGGCGGTGCCGACGAGATCATCGAATTCGTACGCGCTGAAAAGCTGACGGTGGAGTGGATCCTGGAGACCCACGCACACGCGGACCACCTGGCCGCGGCGCCCTATATCCGTGACCAGCTGGGCGGTAAGATTGCCATCGGTGACCATATCCGTGAGGTGCAGACCATCTTCCGTGACGTGTTCAACCTGGAAAAGGAATTCCTGGTGGATGGCAGCCAGTTTGACCACCTGTTTCATGACGGCGATACCTTTACCATCGGCGAGCTGGAGGGACGGGTGATTTACTCCCCCGGCCATACGCCGGCGGATATGGCCTGGTTGATCGGGGACGCGCTGTTTGTCGGCGATACCCTGTTTATGCCGGATGTCGGCAGTGCACGCTGTGATTTCCCGGGCGGCGACGCGTGCAAACTCTACCAGTCAGTGAAAAACCTGCTGGAGCTGCCGGAAGAGACTCGCATGTTCATGTGCCATGACTACCCGCCGGAGGGCAAGCGTGAGCACCAGTGTGAGACCACGGTGGGAGAACAGCGGCGCAGTAATATTCACCTGCGCGACGGTATCAGCGAGGATGAGTTCGTCAAAATGCGCACCGAGCGCGATGCGACGCTGGGTATGCCGCGCCTGATCATCCCGTCGATCCAGGTCAATATCCGTGCCGGCGAAATGCCACCGGTTGAAGACAACGGCGTCGTCTACCTCAAAGTACCGATTAATATCCTCAGGTAAACGGGACAGTTGCCGGGGAAGAAACCGGTGAAAACAGCCTGAACAATAATTTCCGGCGGGCCGCGGGCCCGCCTGTGGAGGTATCGATGGAAATCAAGCAACTGGACCAGCAGGTCAGTGTATCGGACCAGTGCAGCCCCGAGGCCATGGCGCAGCTGGCCGCGGCAGGAGTGCAGGTGCTGGTGTGCAACCGCACCGAAACCGAAGCCGAGAACGACCCTTCATTTGCTGAACTGGAGCAGGCGGCGAAAGAGCAGGGTATGGCGTTTGTCGCCATTCCATTTATGCGCGGCCAGATGACTCGCGAGCATTGTGAGCAGTTCCAGCAGGTGCTGGCCGGCGGGCAGCGGGTGCATGCCTTCTGCCGTACCGGTAACCGCTCCACCAATCTCTGGGCCGGGGCAAAATGCCTGGGCGGGGACGAACCGCGGGATCTGGTCGATCGCGCCCGCGCCGCCGGTTTTGATGTGTCCGGCGTCGTGACAGCATTCGCGCCCTGAGCCGGGCGCGCAAGAGCAGTACTGATACCGGGTAATCTGGAATATGCAATTCAGGCCGAGCATCCTCACCAGGTCCCTGCCGATACTCGATTGGCTGCGGGATTACGACGGCACCACATTCAGCCGGGACTTTCTTGCGGCGGTGATCGTCACCATCATGCTGATCCCGCAGTCACTCGCCTATGCGCTGCTGGCCGGCCTCCCGGCGCAGGTGGGGCTCTACGCGAGTATGGTGCCGCTGGTGGCTTACGCGGTGTTCGGCACCAGCCGGACCCTGTCCGTCGGCCCGGTGGCAGTGGCGTCGTTGATGAGTGCGGCGGCCCTGGGCGAAGTGGCGGTGCAGGGCACTGGCGACTACCTGGTGGCTGCGGCAGTGCTGGCCCTCCTGTCGGGCCTGTTCCTGACCCTGATGGGATTGCTGCGCCTGGGGTTCCTGGCCAACTTCCTCTCGCACCCGGTCATCTCCGGTTTTATTACCGCCTCCGGCCTGCTGATCGCCCTGAGCCAGTTAAAGCACCTGCTCGGGGTCAGTGCGGATGGGGACACGCTGATGAAAATGGCGGTTTCCCTGGTTGGGGAAATTGACCAGGTCAACCAGTACACCCTGGGCACCGGGCTGGCGGTGATTATCTTCCTGTTGTGGTCGCGCCGCGGCGCGGTGCGATTGCTAGGCCGTCTGCCGCTGTCGTCGCACGCCGCGAGTATGCTGGTAAAGGCGGCACCGGTGGTGGGGGTGATTGCCACCATCGTGGTGGCGGCCAGCTTTGGCTTTGAGGGCAGGGGTGTTGCCCTGGTGGGGGAGATCCCGGGAGGGTTGCCCGAACTGTCGTTACCCTGGCCCTCGCTGGCCCTGGTGGAGGCGCTGCTGGTTCCCGCCATCATGATTTCCATCATCGGTTACGTGGAGTCGGTGTCGGTGGGCAAAACGCTGGCGGCAAAACGCCGGGAAAAAATCGATGTGAACCAGGAGCTGGTGGGGCTCGGCGCGGCCAACCTGGGTGCGGGCCTTTCGGGTGGTTTCCCGGTTACCGGCGGTTTCTCCCGCTCGGTGGTCAACTTCGACGCGGGCGCGGTGACGCAGATGGCCAGCATCCTCACAGCGATCGGCATCGCCCTGGCGGCACTGTTCCTGACGCCGTACCTCTATTACCTGCCCAAGGCCACTCTGGCGGCAACCATTATCGTTGCGGTCCTCACCCTGGTGGACTTTTCCATCCTGCGCAAGACCTGGAACTTCAGCCGCAGCGACTTCTTCGCGGTGCTTGTCACTATCGTGGTGACCCTGCTGTTCGGGGTGGAGGCGGGGGTTTCCTGTGGTGTGGGCGCGTCCATTGCCCTGTTCCTGTTTCGTACTTCGAAGCCCCATATTGCCGAAGTGGGCCTCGTGGAGGGCACCGAGCATTTTCGCAATATCCGTCGCCACAAGGTGCTCACGGTACCGGAGATCCTCACCATCCGTGTCGACGAGAGCCTGATGTTTTCCAATGCCGCCTTCCTGGAAGAGCGGATTTACGGTGACCTGGCGGTAAACCGGCAGGTGCGGCATGTGATCCTGATGTGCAGTGCCATCAACGAGATCGACTGGAGTGCGCTGGAAGTGCTGGAGGCCGTCAACCACCGCCTGGATGAGCTGGGTATCGGCCTGCACCTGTCGGAGGTAAAGGGACCGGTGATGGACAGCCTGAAGCGCACCGGCTTCCTGGCCCACCTGTCCGGTAAGGTTTACCTGACGCAGTTCCAGGCCTTTAATGCGGCCCGTGCCCAGGTGGCGAGGGGGTCGGCATCCCGCGACCTGGCCGCCGCAGCGGCAGCGGGCTCCGAATCGGCCTGAAGCCGGGAGCCGCTGGCCGCTGCAGCAGACTTGGCACTCAGCCGGGCTCGACAACCTTGTGGCCGGCTGACTGCCAGGCGCCCATGGAGCCCAGGAATACATCGACATTCTGGAAACCGGCGCGTAGCAACACCGACGCGGCGACAGTTGCCCGGGCACCGCTGGCGCACATGACGGTGTAATGCCGGTCCCGGGCAAGCCTGTCCATCTCCTGTGGCAGTTTGCCTACGTAGATCGTCTCGGCACCCTTGATGATGCCCTGTTCCACTTCGCCCTTGCCACGCACATCCAGCAGGGCCCAGTTGTCCTCTCCCTTGTCGATCCTTTTCTGCACGCCATCCGCGTCGATTACCTGCACGCGCTCGAAAGGGCGCGCGCCTGCCGCCCAGCCGGGCATGGCGGCATCCAGGTAGCCGAGGATGCAGTCGTAGCCAATACGCGCCAGGTTACGGGCCGCCTCTTCAGCCTGGGCCGCACTGTCCGCAACCAGTATCAGCTCATCGTTTTCATCCAGGAACCAGCCGGCAAAGGCCGTGATCATATCCACGGGCAGGGCGAGGCTGCCGGGAATATGGGCACCGAGGAAAGGCGCGATCCCCCGGACATCCACCAGCGTCCCCTTGCGGGACAGCTCCTCGAACGCCTGCATGTCCAGCACCCGTGGGGTAACGACGGATGCGACGGGCGCGGCGCCCTCGAGATTCAGGCGCTCCATCACACGGAAATAGGGCGGCTGGTAGTGGTGCTCATTGACTTTGCGCTTTACGAACTCGTCCCGCTTTTCAATTCCCAGCATCGGGTTGTTCCGGCGCTCGTAACCAATCGTGGAAAAATCCCGGTCGGCCATATTGTCACCGCATACAGAACCGGCGCCGTGAGCGGGGTAGACAATCGCCTGGTCGCCAAGCCCTGTAATTTTCTTCAGACTGTCATAGAGGTTGCCGGCCACCTCCTCGGCGCGATCGGGATAAAAATCCGTGCGCCCGACATCGCCGACAAATAGTGCGTCGCCAGTGAAGACGCCCACTGCTTCATCGCCGAAGTTGTCGTCGTAAATTGCAAACGACAGACTGTCGTCAGTGTGTCCCGGCGTTTCCAGCACCGCAACTCGCATGTGGCCAAAGGTAAAAGAGTCGCCCTCTCGAACGGTATCGGCATAGACAACGTCATCTGCGGGATTGGGGCCGTGGTGGACCGGGGCGCCGGTGATGCCCGACAGGATGGGGGCGCCGGAAATGAGGTCCTCGTTGCGGTGGGTTTCGAAAATATGGGTAATTCGGCACCCCTTTTCGCGGGCCATCTTTGCGTAGATTTCGCAGTCGCGGCGCGGGTCGATAACAGCTGCTTCGCTGCCATCGCCGATCAGGTAGGAAATCTGTGCCAGGCCGGGTGACTTGATCGATTCGACAAACATTGGACCTCCAGTAAGTGGTCGGTGTCGGGTTCGCGGCCGGTGCGAACTCGCCCGCGGAAAATGTGCCCAGTAGCCTAATAAACTGCAGGGAGCATGTGCAAACAGGATGATTTTTCCGGAGAGTCGATGTAAAAGTTTAATTCAGGTATCGGCACACGCTGCGAACTACTGCCCTGCCGGCTTAAACCGCTGCTGGAGAGCGTCCCTCTATGGCCGCTCCCATACACCCGGTAATTAGGGCGATTGAAAAATACAATGAAAAGGGCCCGCCAGCATGACGGGCCCGAGTGACTCGTGCGGGAGCCTAGGAATGTTCCGGCGTGGAATTTTCGCTCGGTGAGGACGCCGCTTCCCCCGCGTCGATTTCCCGGAGGAACTCGAGCATCTTTTCGTTGATTGCTTGCGGCTGCTCCAGTGCCGTCAGGTGCCCGGCCTTGGCGATCATCTCCAGTCGCGCCCCCTCGATACCATCGGCAATTTCCCTGGACAGGTGTGGTGGCAGGGAGCGGTCGTCGTCGCCGACAATCACAAGTGTCGGCTTCTCTATCAGTCCCAGTCGGGAAAGCAGTGAGTCGCGCCTGCAGAGGGCATTGACGCCGTGGGCAATGGTAGGCATGGGCACGCGGGCAAATTCTTCCTGCCATTCATTTACCAGGTCGCGCTTGTTGACGAGCGTGAAGTCACCGAACATCAGCTTGTTTACCTGCGGTAACAGCAACCGGATCCCGAAGATGCGCGCCGCGAGAACCATGAGGCGGTAGCGAAGCTGTTTGAGCATTTTTTCCGGCCCCGCGTGGGTATCCATAAGGATAAGGCCCCTGACCCGCTGTGGTGCCTTGACCGCCGCCCGTAGTGCGATCATGCCGCCGATGGAGAGGCCCGCCCAGATGGCGCTGTCGATCCCCTCACGGTCCAGCACCGCGAGCGCATCCTCCATCAGGTCGTAGATACTGAACGGTTGCTGCGGAACTGATGACTTGCCGTGGCCGCGAATATCCACGGTGATGACGGTGTAGTGCTCGGCAAGTGCCTCCACCTGCTCGCGCCACATGGCGCCCGAGCACAGGAAACTATGGAGAAGTACCAGGGCGGGCCCGCTGCCCTGGATCTCGTAGTGAAGGGCGAGGCTGTCTCTCTGAACGACTGGCATGGCTGCATCCTTTCTCTGTGTGTTTTCGACATGATATCGGGTCCGGTTACCGGTTGCCTGTTCTGCTGCAGCCGCCGGTCCATTACCCGGAATCAGGGCACGGGCACGGCCGCCAGCAGTATCATGCCGGGACAGCCGCTGGGCATCTGCGAACGCCGTCGTGGTGGCGAAGCACCGGGTATTTGCGGCCTGCGCGGAAATGATGATCGGAGTGGCGCGAAAGCTCAAACAGCGACACGTGCCCACTCTGATGGCTGGCGCTCCAGGAGTGCGCCGGCGTCACCCCTCCGTTGCGACCGCATGCCAGCTGCCCGTGGCAGGGCCGTAGTGCTTAATGTAGTTGACAGTTTCAGGCAGCAGGAAGCCTGTCAACGCAGCGAGCACGAAATACAGCAGTGCCCTGGTACCGGACCGCGTGCCGAGGACGATCCACAGCGCGGGCTGGACCAGTTGGCAGGGCACTTTGTGGCTGTTCAGGCCAAATGGTGATTGGCCGCGCCAGCGGAGAGCCGGGCAACTCAGTCGGCATCCGCGCGGCGCTATCGGGTCCGCTACTGTCTTATCTCCTGTCGGCGCATGGGCATGCTGTCGATACGTTCGAAGAGCCCCTCAAGGTCGAGTTTCCGGTAGCGCACCTTCACCGTCCCGTCCTTGCCGATCAGGACCACTGTGGCACCGGGGATTTCGTCGCCAAAATAGCGCTGTGCCAGTGCCTCTCCGAACCCGGGTGCCAGCGGTCCGGCATAGTTGGTCTCGATCGCCGGCGGCGTCAGCCGAAACCACACCAGGTCGCGCTCGGCTATTTCGACGCGCGCCTCGCGCAGCCGCTGCGGGTAACCAGCAGTTGCGGGGACGCCACTGATCAGTAGTACCCGCTTCTGCGACACGAGCGACGACAGGTCCTTGAGCGGCGGGGGACTGGCGCCAGCTCCGGCTGCCAGCAACAGTGCCAGCACGGCGCCCATCAGTAAGATTGATTTGTTCACACCGCCTCCTCGCATAATAAGCTATCAGCGCTATGTTAGTCCCGGTCGCCTGCACTGCCCAGCGGGCGCACCGGCCGGTCCGGTTTGGCGTACTGCAGCCGGTCCAGGCGCCGGGTGCGGTGGTAGCTGTCCAGGCCGCTCACCGCCACCGTGCCCAGGCGTTCGATATCGATATAGCCATCATTGCGGACGGCCTCGCCCTCTACCTCCAGGTACTCGATTTCCCCGATAACCATCACGGTGCCGTTTACCTGCAGGGTCTGGTGCTCTACCAGGCGGCAGGCGAAGCGCAGGCGGCTCTCGGCGACAAACGGGGCGGGGCACACCGGGCAGGTAGCCACGCCAAGGCCGGTGGCGTCGAATTCAGATACCTCCCGCGGGTAGCGGGCGGAAGTCTGGTGGGCCTTCTGCCACATGTCGTCATTGACCTGGTTGACGGTGAACCAGCCGGTGGCCAAAAGATTCTCCAGGGTATGGCGCTCGACACTGTCTGGCCGGTTGATAAAGGCGATCAGGGGCGGGTTGGCCCCCAGGTGCACTACCGAGCTGAACATCGCCAGGTTGGGGTGGCCGCTGGCATCGGCAGTGCCGATCAGGTTGGCGCTCTTGAAGCCGGAAAGGCTGTTGAGCAGGTTTACCCGGTACAGTTTTTCCAGCTGGTCAAAATCGGCGCGGTGCCAGTGTCTGGTCTTTTGCAATGCGTCCCCCGGTCATTTGCAGTGGTCGTCGGGGCAGCGGCGCTCCCCGGTCAGTAGTTGAGCGACGCGGTCACGGTGCCGGGCAAAGAAGCGATAAGCCAGGTTGCTGAAGGGGCGGATCGGCCTCCAGCGCAGCCAGCGGACCCAGTGCCCCTTGCCTACACGGGACCAGGTCTCCACGGTCACATCGAGACCGGTGATCACACGTCCATCAGGTAGCTGCGCATGCAATACTGCCATTGCGCGTTCACGGTCGATCTGCGGATAGCGTTCGCTGAAGTCGGCCGAGTTGATGTCGATGAAATTTACGCGATGTCGGGTGTCCCAGCGGCGCAGGTGGCGGATTTCCCGCATGCACAGTGGGCAGCGACCATCGTAAAACATCGTGAATCGGTTATCGGCCAAGGTATCCCCGCGCTTTCCTGTTCTGTGCCGCTCCCATTGAGTTTATATACGCACGCGAGAGTAGCCGGGATCAACCCGCGCCTGGCGGCCTGCCGGCGCATCACGACTGGTTCAACAGGTGCGCGAAAGCGGCAAGCAGCACAATAATCATGGGCATCCACAAAACGGGCGAGGCCAGCCGGCGCAGCGGTTTTTTTGGGGCGTGCCGGAAGTTAGCCCGTTCGGACCAGCCATAGAGCCAGTAGCTGGCCACAAAGACGATGGCGCTGGCCAGTACGGTCAGTAGGGCGAAAGCTGGTTCGACAGAAATTTCACCTGCACCAAAGGCCGCGCTGGCAAGGTGCCCGGCCGCCGCGGCAATGGGGATAACCGCCATGGACAGCCCCCGCCTGATTTTCGACTGGGGGTGCACTTGTTCCTGTCGTTTTCGCATGGGCAAACCACTTTTCGTGTGAGGGGGCAGGACCCGCGAATTTACCAAAGCCCAGTGTAAGTAACCGGGTAGTTGATGGCAAAACCCGGGCCGGCTGCGTTGCTCCGGGCACATTCCAGCGTGCTGCGGGAGCAAACGTGCGCCAATGATCCCGGGATCGCGGGAACGGTGGCCATCCCGATCTAGGCTTTAGGTGTGGAACGCCAGTTGCACTCCAACTGAAGTAGGGAGATATCGGCGTATGGACAGGGCGGGCAGAATTGGTTGGCTGGGGCTGTTTTTGATTGTCGCTGCCGGGGGGGCGCCGCCCGTCACGGCGGAATCCCTGCTCGTGGACAGGCCCTGGATCATGCCGTTCGACGTGAACCAGCGCTTCCGGCCGCAACTCCCGGGCAATACACCGGCCGGTGACCCGAGCCAGCTGGATATCTATGAATTTGCCTGGCAGAGCTTTATTGCCCTGAACTGGCCCTATCGCGAGGGTGGCCTGCGCGGGGAACCGGATCCGCGGGCGCGCCTGGCCCCGATCTCGAATACCTACGATCCCGAGCGTGTCGTGGTATGGGAAACCTATATGTCGCCGGAGACCGTATTCGTCCACCCGCAGCAGTGGCCGGTGGAGTGGGGGCAGCCGGACTTTACCGGCCTGCAACGGGTGGCCCGCCCCCCATGCTACGTGGGGGATTACGCCTACGGTAAGCCCTTTGCCCCGGGTATCAACCAGCCATACACCAACGCCAATGTACCCACCGGCCCGGTGGTGGACCAGAACCGCCGCTACCTGCGGGTCGAGGTCACCCAGAGCCAGCCCTATTTCACCTATATCAAGCAGTTCGGTTACTACGATGCCGATACCCAGGCGCAGGTGGTGCAGGATTACATCGACTACGCCGATGCCAACAATGCCGCGCCGCCGCTGGCAAAACACCCGGGTGACCCGGCCCGGCGTTATTTCCAGCGGGTGCCGGAGGGAACCGAATTTTATATTGATGCATTGCCTCCCTGGGCACAGCAGGGCATGACCGAGGTGAAGGCGGCCTGGAAGGTACTGAAGACCGAGGGTGAGGATGCCGATATTCCCGGCCGCTATTTCCGCCGGGTGCTGCAGTTCCCGTTGCCGGATGGCTCCCTGAGCGAACCCACGTTGATGGGGCTGGTGGGGTTCCATATTCACCGGGTGACGCCGTTTGGTCACCTGCCATCCACTTTCGAGCATATCGATAACGTAAAAGTGGGCAGGAAGCTGTTCGATACGCTGCCGAAACCGGCGCGCCCGGCCCTCAATCCCGGTGGGGTCAATGGCCGCCCGGCCCGCTATCCCAATGGCTACGAGGTGAACGGCGAGGGCGGGGTGGCCAATGTTATCCCGTTACCGTACAAGGCGGGCGAAGCATTGGTACCGCAGCAAGAGCGGGAAATGGTCAATGTCTCCAGGGTAACCCCGATCCCGCCGGATGTGCAGCTGGTGAATTACAAATACCAGGCGCTGCTGAAGGACAGCGTCTGGTCCTACTACCAGTTGATCGGGACCCAGAATAAGAACCTGCGTGAGCCCAACCCGCACCTGGGTCCCGGTATCCCGGGGCCGCAGCACTCCAATGTGCAGAACCTGGTGAACACCACCCTGGAAACCTATACCCAGAAGGGCTTCAGCTGTGCCCGTTGCCACCTGAACGCCTTCCCGCACGGCGTGGAGAGCTTCCCGCCCTACGAGGCGCGTTTCGAGAACCTGCACGTGATGAGCTTCCTGCTGCTGAATGCCAAGCCCGGCAGCCAGCCCCCGGGAAACTTCCAGTGCCTGGAACCTGGGTATTGAGTGGACGCAGCTGGCAACCCGCTCAGGTGGGGCTGAGCACTGCGCGCACAGCCTCTTCAAGGTTTGCCACACAGGCCCGCGGCGTGGCCATCAGGGCATGGTAGGTAGTGTCCTGGCGCCTGACCCAGACTGCATTGAGTCCGGCTTCAATGGCGCCATTGGTGTCCCAGGCATGGGCCGCGACCAGGGTGGCCTGCTCCGGTGCAACGCCCGCCCGCGCAGCGGCCTGCCGATATACCTGTGCCATGGGTTTCCATACGCGAAATTCCTCGATGGAGACGATATCGTCCACCAGAGATTCGAGTCCCGCCTCCTGTACCAGCTTCTCGGTATTGTCCCGTGAGCCGTTGGTCAGCAGTATCGCCCGGGTATCGGCGCTTGCCCGCACCCGCTCGAGCGCCGGGCGCACATCCGGGTGCGCGGGCAGCCGTGAGAATTCACCCAGAATGCGCTCGACCCGGTCATCGTTCACAGGACTGCCGGCGTTGGTGAGCACAACTTCCAGGGTCGCGCGAGCTATCGTCGGGAAGGGCTGGAACCTGCCGGCGGCCGACAGGGCAAAAGCATCCCGCAGCAACTGTGTGAAAAATAGCGGTGCTGTCTGCTCCGGCAGGCCCAGCTTGGAAAAGCGGTCGTGCAATGGAGCCAGAGAGAACAGGGTTTCTATCACATCAAAAAAAATAACGCGGCCAGACATTGTGGCTCCCGTTTTCCAGTTCACCTGGGTATTGCCCGGGCTTGACTGCAGCTACGCGGGCAGTGAGCAGGCTGGCAGGGCTTCCAGGCATGCCTGTCAGTCAAACAACCAGTGTCGAATGAGCTTTGTGTAGCGGGGCATGATCACATAGACCATCAGGAACACGATACTCCCGGTGAGCACGAAAGTGTCCAGTAGCCGGTTTTCGGGAGATCCTGCTGCACGCAATGCCGGCAAAATCAACAACGGCATGCCGAGTACCAGGGGATAGATTACCGACCAGGTCGCGAGGAACTGCTTCCAGCGGGTGGGTAACTGCGCCCTGGCGCCACTGGGGGTGAACCAGAAATCGAGACCACTGCTGATATAAAAATCATCGCCCTCCAGTAACAAAGGCTGGACCTGGTCTATCAGCCGTTGCCGATCCCCGGAGTCCATCCATGCCTGCAGGTGTGCCTTGGTGTCGAAGCGGATCACCACGGTAAAGGTGGAAGTGATTCCGGGGATCGGACGAATGATACTCCAGTCCAGGTGACCCGGATATGCTTTGCACTTGGGTGCAATTTCATCCAGCCACTGCTCATAGGCAGCCTGGTGTTCTTCGCACACACGGTGGGTGATTACTGCAGTTGCTCCCGGGTCCTCCGTATCTTTCGATCCTGATTCTATTTCCATTGGACGTTAAGCCCCGTTCAAGGTTCGTGGATTTGGGAGGCAATGTCCCGCCCCTGGGGAAAATCCTGACCAAACAGGGGGGAGCACAGTCGGTTATAGAGTGATTTTCCGGGGAGTTGCATGTAGCAAGGCCTGGCTCCCGTCCCACTGGGTACATATAGCAAGAATATGTCGCATCAGTAGCGTGTGGTGGCTCCCTGATGAATTAGCAGCCAGTGATGCTTTCCCGCAAATGCCGTATCGCTTCCGCCGATCGGCAACCAGGAAATTGCACTAAATTTGCTAGCAGGGCCGTGGGTTCTGCAGGTGCACACTTACCTGTCCCGCAGCGGAGGCGGGGGAAACAGGCGCCGGCAGGCACGGGAGATAGCTGTTGCCGATTACCGGGCCAGCTGGAATGACTCAGGCATCGGCCTTCTTCTGCAATTCCGCCAGTACTGCCTCCGGGCGGATCGGGATCTCGCGCATGCGCACGCCCACCGCCGCGAAAATGGCATTGCCGATTGCGGGACCTACTACCGTGGTGGCGGGTTCCCCCAGGCCCACAGCGGTTTCGGTACTGTCCACAAACTCCATCTCGATTTCGGGGACATCGCGCATCCGCAGCGGGGTGTAGGTGTTCAGGTTGTTATCCACCACGTTGCCATCCCTGAAGGTGGTGCCCTCGTAAAGGGCCATGCTCATGCCCCAGAGGGCTGCGCCCTCAACCTGTGCACGGGCGCCGTCGGGATGCACGATGGTGCCGGCATCGGTCACCAGGGTGAGTTTTTCCACCGTAGGGCGACCGCTCTCCCGGTCCACCCGGACGCGGGCCACACAGGCGGTCCAGGTGGGCATGTTGCGTTCCTGGCCGTAGGTGGTGGCCACACCGAGGGCGGTGTCCGCCGGCATCTCTTCGCCCCAGCCGGAGATTTCCCGTACCCGCCGCAGCACATTGGCCTGGCGCGCGGCACCGCCCACCGAATTGGGCGCGCTGCCGGCATTGCGGCCCTCGGCCTTCAGCCGCTGCAGGCGAAACTCCAGCGGATCCTCGCCGGCCTTGTGTGCCGCCTCGTCGATGGCACTCTCCAGTGCCCAGTTGACCCAGCCGGAGCCCACCGCGCGCAACCACCCCGGGCGGAAAGTATCGTTGGCCAGGTCATTGGGGATGGCCCTTACCCGGTGCCCGTCCATGCTGTACCAGTGCAGGGCGCCCTGGATGGCGAAGGGATCGTACTTGCCGTTGACCCCCTCGGCCATAAACCCCGGTGCCATCACCTGGGTGGGCCAGCCGGCGGTGGCGTGGTGCTCCATCGCCGTGATCCTGCCGTCGTCGTCAAAGGCCATGCGTACCCGTTGCACCGACGGCGAACGGATGGAATCGAACAGCGTGTCGTCCTCCCGGGTGAGGACCATTTTTACCGGCCGGCCCAGGGCCTTGGCCGCCAGGGCGGCGGGCACGGCGTAGTCCCCGTTCAGGCGCCGCCCAAAACCACCCCCCAGCATGTAGGTGCGCATGACGATACGGTCTTCGGGCACCCCGAGCGCCTTGGACAGCACAGGCAGGATCAGCGACTGCCACTGGTTGCCGGTATGGATCTCCCAGCGTCCGTCTTTTTCCCTGGCGACGGCATTGACCGGCTCCAGCTGGAAGTGCAAAACCCCGTGGGTGATATATTCGGATTCCAGGGTGTCCGCGGCATTGCTGAAGGCGCCGTCCACGTCTCCCTCGTCCAGCACCAGTACCCCCTGGTCGGCGGTACCGATGAGCTCGCGGCCGCGATCCAGCAGTGCCTGCTCATCCACACCGGCCGTCTTGCCGGCAGACCAGTCCACCTTGATCCGATCCACCGCCAGGTTGGCGGCATGGAAGCTGTCGGCGATCACCATTCCCCAGCCGGGCACGGTGCCTGAAGGGTCTTCCAGTGTAATCGTCTGGCGATAGCCGGGTATCTCCTTCGCGGCGCTGTCATCGATGCTCTTGATGGCGGACCCATAGCGGGTCGGGGGGATAATGGGGCGGCCGTAGACCATGCCCTCAAGGCTGGCGTCCAGGCCATATAGGGTGCTGCCGTCTGCCTTGCCGGGGATATCCAGCGCCCGGGTTTGCCCGCCGATAATGCGCCTCTCGGAGGCTGGCTTTATCGGCATCTGCTTGAGCTCCTCGTCGGTGAAACTGCGGCTGATATTGCCGCTGCTGACAAGGTCGGCATAACTGATGGAGCGGCCCCCGCCAATAACCCGGCTGTTGCGTGCCCGGCACTGATCCGGGGGAACACCGAGTTTTTTCGCCCCCTCTTCGATCAGTACCTGGCGTCCGGCGGCTCCGGCCCGGCTCAACGGGGTGAAACTCTGCCATACAGACCAGCTGCCGCCGGTCACCATGTAGCCCCATTTGGGGTCGCTGTCCACGTGGTGCAGTTCCACCAGGTCCCAGTCGGCCTCCAGTTCGTCGGCGACAATCCGGGCCAGCGCGGTGCCGATATGCTGGCCCATCTCGGCCTTGGCGATATTGACGATGATGCGCCCGTCCGGCTGGATCTGGTACCACACGGTGGGCTCGAAGGCACCATCGGCCACGGCCCTGGCCGGATTGGCGAGGCCCAGTGGCGAGCGGGCGAAGGCCAGAGTCAGGCCGGCACCGGCCATACCGATGATAAATCCCCGGCGCCCGGGGGAGGGCAGTTCGGTGTCCGCGTTATCCCTGGTATGCCCCGGGCCCTGCTGGTTCCTGCCGGTCAGGTACTTAAGCATGGCTGGCCTCCCGGTCTTCATCGTTACCCTGCGGCGCGGCGGCCCGGAGGCGACCTGCTGCCATCCTGATGGCCTCGCGGATGCGGATATAGGCCATGCAGCGGCACAGGTTGCCGCTCATCACCTGGTCGATCTGTTCATCGGTGGGATCGGGGAAATCGCGCAGCATGGCCGCCGCCTGCATGATCTGTCCAGGCTGGCAATAACCGCATTGGGGCGTCTGGGCCTCGACCCAGGTCTCCAGCAGGGGGTGGCCGTTTTCCGCCAGCCCCTCGATGGTGGTCACCACGGTATTCTCCACGCTGCTTACCGGGGTGATACAGGCGCGTGTGGCACGGCCATTGACATGCACGGTACAGGCACCACAGAGGCCGATACCGCAGCCGAACTTGGTACCGGTAAACCCGATATCGTCGCGGATGACCCAGAGGAGCGGGGTATCTGCCGGGACATCGACCGTCACCGGCTCGCGGTTGATCTTGAACTTGATAGCCATGCTTATTCCCCTGCCTGTTGCGCTTCGGTTACCTGCGACTGCCGGTGTAATTCGCGTAATTCTTCCACCCGCTGCCGGAGGTTTTTCCATTCCGGCAGGCCCGAGCGCCGCCGCAGGAACTGGGCCAGCGCTACCAGGTCGCTGTCGCTCAGGGCCGCATAGCCCGGCATCACCAGGACAGGGGTACCACTGTCTGTGCCAATGCCCTCGAGCACCACCCGGATCAGGTTAGTGGGGTCCTCGGCGGTTACTGCACTGTTGAGGCTGAGTTCTGCACGCGCTGCCATCGGTTTATCGGCAGCGTTGTAGTGGCAGGCGGCGCAGGCACCGACGTAGAGCATCTCGCCAGCGCTGTGGTCCGTATCGGCACGCTGTTGGGCCGCGGTGATGATTTCGGCGGGCTGAACCTGTTCGGTGCTGTTCTCTTCCCCCGAGAGGGAAACCAGGTAGGTCGCCAGCGCCCGGATATCATCGTCCGCGGCGCGGTTCAGGCCCCGGTGCACGACTTCACCCATGGAACCCACTGCGACCCCGTGATTCGCGGAGAGCCCGCTGCGCAGATACTGGTACAGCGCTTCCTCGTCCCAGTGCACCGGCACCGGCTGGCTCGCGTCCAGCGCCGGTGCATACCAGTTGTCCACCAGCGCCCCGGCGTAGGCCCGGTCCTTCTCCTCGGCGCCCATGGCGTTCCTGGGGGTGTGGCAGGCACTGCAATGGCCGAGGCCCTTGGCCAGGTAGGCGCCCCGGTTCCACTGGTCGCTCTGTGCCGGGTCCGGTTGCCAGGGCTCCGGATCGAAATACATCAGCTTCCAGCCCCACTGCAGGAACCGCTGGTTAAAGGGGAAGCGCAGGGCATTCTCCGGTGGGGTGTGGTCCACCGGCTCTCGCGTCATGAAATACGCGTAGAGGGCGTCCAGGTCCTCGTCGGTGACATTCTTGTAGTGGGTGTAGGGAAAAGCGGGATAGAGGTGCGATCCGTCTGCGGACACGCCCTCGCGCATGGCCCGGAAAAAATCCTCGCGGGACCAGCTGCCGATACCCTGTTGGGGGTGGGGAGTGATATTGGTGGAATAGAGTGTGCCGAACGGGGTGGGAAAGTCGACGCCGCCGGCATAGGGTTTGTCCGCTGACACCGTGTGGCAGGTACTGCAGTTGCCTATGCCGGCGAGTACCTCTCCCGTTTTTACCAGGGCGGGGTCAAACTTGCCTTGGTCTCGCTCGTCATTTGCCGAAGGGGGGGGCCGCCAGCTGGCGAGAGCAATCCCGGCAAAAAGAAAAATACACACCGCTAAAGACAGGCGCTTGGCCATGGTAAGTGCTCCCTGGCATCCGGGTATTCGATTGGACCTGATTCGCTCTGTGGCTCCCTGGCGGCCCGGAACCTAGTGGACCTTGCATCGTTTTATCAATATTTCCCGGGTTCGCTGGTGTCCGGGCCACTGCTACATCGTTACCGACACACGTAGCCGTAGATTGTTACGTCACCTTATAGCATGAAAACGGCAGTGGAAATGTCGTGTATGGGTCCATTCAAACTTCTGGCATCCATATCTACATGCTGCCCCTGTCCGTTGAACCGGGTGCCCGACTACACCAGTGTTGGTGTCATTGATTTAACCTATGACATTCATTGGCGTCTATTGCCGCCTGAATTTTCTTTTGCTGCTTCTTTCAGCTCTCTCGTCCGGAATCTTTCTTATATTTCTTACCGGTATGCAGTCTGCTATTCCGGAGGAGAACACCGCCATGTTTCATAAAACGATATCCCGTTGCGGGGCGTTTGCATTAGCACTCGCATTGCTGAACCCATACGGACCGGCACAAGCCCAGGATCCACCACAACCCGGGCAACCGAAATCCAACCAGTTCTGGTGGCCCGACCAGCTCGACCTGTCGCCCCTGCGAGCCCATGGTGAGGCGTCCAATCCATTAGGCGCCGATTTTAATTACGCCGAGGCGTTTAACAGTCTCGACCTCAAGCAGGTCAAAAGCGATATAGAAAAGACGTTGAAAACCTCGCAGGACTGGTGGCCGGCAGATTACGGCCACTATGGCCCGTTAATGATTCGTATGGCCTGGCACAGTGCCGGTACCTACCGCGTGGCGGATGGTCGTGGCGGCGCCGGCGGGGGCCAGCAGCGATTCGATCCCCTTAACAGCTGGCCCGATAACGCCAACCTGGACAAGGCGCGACGCCTGCTGTGGCCAGTCAAGCAGAAATACGGTGAAGCGTTGTCATGGGCCGACCTGATGGTGCTTACCGGTAACGTGGCACTGGAGTCCATGGGCTTCAAGACCTTTGGCTTTGGTGGTGGCCGCGAGGATGACTGGGAGCCCGACCTGGTGTACTGGGGGCCCGAAACAAAGATGCTGGAGCACAAGGAGCGCTTCAAGGATGGCGGGAAACTCCAGAACCCCCTCGCCGCCACTGTGATGGGCCTGATCTACGTCAATCCCGAAGGGCCGGGCAGCAATGGTGATCCGCTGGCTGCAGCCGAAAAAATCCGCTTGTCTTTTGGCCGCATGGCCATGAACGACGAGGAAACCGTGGCACTGATTGCCGGTGGCCATGCCTTCGGCAAGAACCACGGGGCCGTCAAGCCCGACTGTATCGGCCCCGAGCCCGCCGCGGCGCCCATCGAGGCGCAGGGCTTCGGCTGGAAGAACAAGTGCGGTGAGGGCAAGGGCAAGGATACCTTCACCAGCGGCCTGGAGGGCGCCTGGACAGTCAGCCCGATCAAGTGGAGCAACAATTACCTGCAGAACCTGTATAACTTCGAGTGGAAACAGGTCAAGAGCCCGGCCGGGGCAATCCAGTGGATTCCCAAGGATGAGAATGCCAAGAACCTGGTACCGGATGCCCATGACCCCAATAAGCGTCATGCGCCGGTGATGCTGACCACGGACCTGTCACTGAAAAGGGACCCTGCGTACCGCAAGATCTCCGAGCGCTTCAAGAACAACCCGGAAGAGCTGGAGGAGGCCTTTGCCAAGGCCTGGTTCAAGCTGACTCATCGCGACATGGGGCCCAAATCCCGCTACCTGGGCCCGGAAGTACCCGACGAAGACCTTATCTGGCAGGACCCCGTGCCCAAGGTGGATCACAAGCTGGTCAGTGACGGGGACATCCAACAGTTGAAAGCCAAAATACTCGATTCAGGGCTTACTGTTCCCCAGCTGGTCCGCACCGCCTGGGCCTCGGCCTCCACCTTCCGTGGTTCTGACCTCCGCGGTGGCGCCAACGGTGCCCGTATCCGCCTGGAACCGCAGAAAGACTGGCCGGTAAATGATCCGCAGGAGCTTGCCTCTGTGTTGAGCAAGCTGGAGAGCATCCAGCAGGACTTCAACAAATCCGCGTCCGGTGGCAAAAAGGTATCACTGGCGGATGTCATCGTGCTGGGCGGGAATGCCGCGGTTGAGCAGGCAGCTAAAAAAGCCGGCCATAACGTCACCGTGCCCTTCACGGCCGGACGTAGCGATGCCACCCAGGAGATGACCGAAGTGGACTCTATTGCTTTCCTCGAACCCAGGGCGGATGCCTTCCGCAATTTCTATGGCAAGGACAACAGTATGTCCCCAACCGAGATGATGGTGGACCGCGCCGACCAGCTGACGCTGACCGTACCGGAACTGACCGTGCTGGTCGGCGGGATGCGGGCGCTGGATGCCAACACCGGAGGCGTAAAACACGGTGTATTCACGGACAAGCCCGGTACCCTCACCAACGACTTCTTCGTCAACCTGCTGACCATGGATACCGAGTGGTCCAAGTCCTCGAAAGGGGAGGGCATCTACGAAGGCAAGGATCGCAAGAGTGGCAAGGTTAAGTGGACCGCCACCCCGGTCGACCTGATCTTTGGCTCCAACTCCGAGTTGCGGGCCGTGGCTGAGGTCTACGCCACGGAGAATGGCGAGAAGCGGTTTGTGAATGACTTTGTGGATGCCTGGGTGAAAGTGATGAACCTGGATCGGTTTGATAAACCGAAAGATGGTTCGCAGCAGACCGCAGGCAGGTGACTGCTGGGCGGGTAGGGGGCCGAAAGGCCCCTTTTTTGTTTCCTTGACTTTAGGGCGGCAGGTTGTAAACGTAAAAAGGCAGCTGCGCTATTCCCGACTCCTTCTTGACGCGGCGGGAAGTCATAGCTTCCCGCCCAATGCTTTCCGCTGAATTTACCAATCGCCTTTATTGTCAATCCGGAGCAGTAAGCTGTTCGCGTGTCGGGACGGATAAAACCATGCCGCAAGTGCCACGGCCGTTAATTGGAAGTCCAATGCCTAAGTAACGCAGCTGCAACGTCGCTACTTTTTGCTAGATTGCTCAACATAAAGAACCAGGTAAAAGCCGCTGTGAAGCTGCCGCCGGCCATACACAGCCCGTCGGTTGTGGCTGGCGAGGGGAAACCAAACCCTGTTTAATTTCTGAACACGGTCACCGCTGGATACTGCCTGAGCGGACCGGCTCAATTCTGCTTGTATTCCCACCACGTCAAGACTGCACTTTTATTGATATCTCATTAGAATGCGCGCCCATTTACCCGTTTGGAGACTTCTGAATGGGTGCCAGTGTTGTTGTTTGAGGTTGTATGATCGTATTTACCCTTATTAATGAAGTGACGGACGATGTCTGGGTTGGCACCGCGCGCGAGGGTGTGTCACCGGAAGCCCGGTTCAGGCAGTTTCAGGATGCGCTTGAGCTGGGGATTGACCATCCCTTTTATAAGGAACTAAAGGAATTTGGCCCGGATGCTTTCTCGGTGAACCTGTTCGCAGCGGCGGAAGATGCGGCAGAACTGAAGATGCTCCTGGAGGAGGCGCTGGAGGCCTATGGGGGGAAAAGCCTTGCGGGCATAAAAACGGTCCGACCCGGCACCACCAAAGCGGCCCTGGCGCCACGGCCCAAGCCCGGGTCCAGAACCTCCGCCTCCAGAAAGACCAAGACAGAAAGTAGCTCCAATTCCAAAGTTGCCACCAGGGTGGTCAAGGAAAAGCTGCCGAGTGGCCGTACCGGCAGCGCCGCCAAGGAAAAGAAGATCAGGGAGGCCATCGAGGCCGAGAAGGCGGCCATCGCAGCTGCCAGGGCAAAGCGGGCCGAGGAAGAGGCCGCTGAGATGAAAGCGATCCTGGCGGGACTTGACGCCCGGGGTTCAACCCTCAGGAAGCGTTGAGTTAGGTCTCAATGCCGGGGCCATGCCTGGGCCGCGGTCCTGCAGGCAAAAAAAAGCCCCGCGATGCGGGGCTTTTTCATTTCAGGCCAGGCTAGCGCTTAAACACTCACTTCCTGAATCTCGGTCGCGGCGATCCGCTTGCCTTCCTCGGCAGACTTCTGGAACTCCTCGATCTGGTCGAAATTCATGTAGCGGTAGATCTCTGCCGCCATGGAATTGATGTTGTTGGCGTACTTCATGTACTCGTCGGGCGTGGGCAGTTTGCCCAGGATGGCGCCCACAGAGGCCAGCTCCGCGCTGGTCAGGTACACGTTGGCACCGTCGCCCAGGCGGTTGGGGAAGTTGCGGGTGGAGGTGGACAGCACGGTGCTGTTGGCCGCCACGCGCGCCTGGTTACCCATGCACAGGGAGCAGCCCGGCATCTCGGTGCGGGCACCGGAAGCGCCGTAGATGTTGTAGTAGCCTTCCTCCATCAGCTGGTGCTCGTCCATCTTGGTGGGCGGAGCGATCCACATGCGGGTGGGGATGCTGCCCTTGTGCTGGGACAGCAGCTTGCCCGCGGCGCGGAAGTGACCGATGTTGGTCATGCAGGAACCCAGGAACACCTCGTCTACCTTGTCGCCGGCTACTTCGGACAGCAGGCGGGCATCGTCCGGGTCGTTCGGGGCGCACACGATGGGCTCCTTGACCTCGGCCAGGTCGATCTCGATCACCTCGGCGTACTCGGCGTCCTTGTCGGCTTCCATCAGCTCCGGATTTTCCAGCCACTCTTCCATGGCGCGCGCACGGCGCTCAAGGGTGCGGGCAGAGCCGTAGCCCTCGGCGATCATCCAGCGCAGCAGGGTGATGTTGGAGCGCAGGTACTCGGCAATGGTGTCCTTGGACAGCTTGATGGTACAGCCGGCGGCGGAGCGCTCGGCAGAGGCGTCGGACAGCTCGAAGGCCTGCTCCACGGTCAGGTTCTCGAGGCCCTCGATCTCGAGGATGCGGCCGGAGAAGGCGTTCTTCTTGCCCTTCTTCTCAACGGTCAGCAGACCCTGCTGGATGCCGTAGTAGGGGATTGCATGGACCAGGTCACGCAGGGTAATACCCGGCTGCAGCTCACCCTTGAAGCGCACCAGCACGGATTCCGGCATATCCAGCGGCATTACGCCGGTAGCCGCGGCAAAGGCCACCAGGCCGGAACCGGCCGGGAAGGAGATGCCCATCGGGAAG
This sequence comes from Microbulbifer sp. YPW16, assembly GCF_021290385.1. Taxonomy (GTDB): domain Bacteria; phylum Pseudomonadota; class Gammaproteobacteria; order Pseudomonadales; family Cellvibrionaceae; genus Microbulbifer; species Microbulbifer zhoushanensis. The sequence continues at coordinate 614,645 of NZ_CP089928.1, read as the reverse complement.
CGCGTGTGGGAGTCGCCGCCGGTGCCCACGGTGTCGGGCAGCAGCATACGGTTCAGCCAGCTGTGGATGATGCCGTCCGCCGGGCGCAGGGAAACGCCGCCGCGGTTCATGATGAAGTCCGGCAGTTTGTGCTGGGTGTCGATGTCCACCGGCTTCGGGTAGGCGGCGGTGTGGCAGAAAGACTGCATTACCAGGTCGGCCTGGAAGCCCAGGCAGGCCAGGTCTTTCAGCTCGTCGCGGGTCATCGGGCCAGTGGTGTCCTGGGAGCCCACGGTGGTCATCTTCGGCTCGCAGTAGGTGCCCGGGCGCACGCCTTCCATGCCGCAGGCCTTGCCCACCATCTTCTGCGCCAGGGTGAAACCCTTACCGGTGTCGTTGGGCTGCTCCGGCTTGCGGAACAGGTCGGACGGCTCCATGCCCAGCGCCTCGCGAGCGCGGGTGGTCAGGCCACGGCCGATGATCAGGTTGATACGGCCACCGGCCTGGACTTCGTCCAGCAGTACTTCGGACTTCAGTTCGAACTCGGACAGGACCTTGCCGTCCTCGCTCAGGATCTTGCCGTCGTACGGGCGGATCTCGATGATGTCGCCCATGTTCAGGTCGTCGACCGGTGCCTCGAATACCAGTGCGCCGGCATCTTCCATGGTGTTGTAGAAGATCGGGGCCACCTTGCCACCGATGCAGATGCCGCCGGCCTTTTTGTTGGGTACGCCGGGCATGTCTTCGCCGAAGTACCACAGCACGGAGTTGGTGGCAGATTTACGGGAGGAGCCGGTGCCGACCACGTCGCCCACGAAGGCGACCGGCATGCCCTTGGCTTTCACTTCCTCGATCTGCTTCAGCGGGCCGGTAACGCCCGGCTCTTCCGGCTCCAGGCCGTCGCGCTTCATCTTGTACATGGCCAGCGCGTGCAGCGGGATGTCCGGGCGGGACCAGGCATCCGGGGCAGGGGAGAGGTCATCGGTGTTGGTTTCGCCGGTTACCTTGAACACGGCAACCTTGATGCTTTCCGGTACTTTGTTGCGCTTGGTGAACCATTCGCCCTCGGCCCAGGACTGCATCACCTCTTTGGCGTGCTCGTTGCCGGCCTTGGCTTTCTCTTCCACATCGTGGAAGGCGTCGAACATCAGCAGGGTGCCTTTCAGTTGCTCGGCTGCCAGTCCGGCCAGGTCGCCGTCGTCCAGCAGGTCCACCAGGGTGGAGATGTTGTAGCCGCCCAGCATCTGGCCCAGCAGCTTGGTAGCGTGTTCACGGTCGATCAGCGGGGATTCTGCCTCGCCCTTGACGATGGCGGAGAGGAAGCCGGCTTTCACGTAAGCGGCCTCGTCCACACCCGGCGGTACGCGGTGGGTGATCAGGTCGACCAGTTCCTGTTCCTCGCCGGCCGGCGGGTTCTTCAGCAGCTCAACCAGCCCGGCCACTTGTTCGGCGTCCAGGGGCTTGGGCGGAATACCCTGTTCGGCGCGTTCGGCGACGTGTTTGCGATAGGCTTCAAGCACGGATAAGTCCCTCTTTGTGTGTGGGGTGGACCAACAGCTGGTGGAATTCACCGCAGTTATTTCAGTGCGGATTTTTCCGGTTTCTTGGCCGCTGGGGATGGGCGCGGATTCTACAGGAAAGCCCCACGGCTGTTAAGTTTATTGAAAAATCAATAACTTATGCGAATTGCCACTATTTGTCTGGTGAATTCTGGTCGTAAAATATGCAGCGACGGTCTGGCATCTTCCCATTGGAATGCAAACAAAATAGTCTACGGGCTCAATTTTACCGCCGCCCGGCGACCGGCCCGTGAAAACTTCGCGCAACTTCTGGTTAATTGATGTACAAGAAAGTCCGCACTCCCTGTATTGGCGTCTGCTCCACCGGTATCGGTGACGATGTCTGTCGTGGCTGCAAGCGCTTTGCCCACGAGGTAATCGACTGGAATGCCTACACCGAGGAGCAGCGCCGTATTATTGCCGAACGGCGCGAGGGATACCTGGCCAACGCGGTGCGCAGCCAGTTGGAGATTGTCGACCAGCGCCTGCTGGAGGCCCAGCTGCGCCACCAGCAGATCCGATTCGACGAGCAGCAGAATCCCTATTGCTGGGTGTTCGAACTGCTGCGCGCCGGCGCCAGCCAGATCAGCGACCCGGCCGACTACGGCCTGCAGCCGACGGTGCAGGGCCGGGATGCTTCCCTGGTGGAGTTGCGCCGGCGGATCGATGAGGATTTCTACGCGCTGTCGGTTGCCTATTACCTGCGTTTTGTCACCCCGGGCCTGCAAAGCGCCTGACCGGTCGCCCGGCGGCTGGCCTAGAATCGGAAGAAGCGCGCGGCCGGGCCCGCGCAGTGAACAGGAGTTCTGCCTATCAGCCAGATGCCGTCGGCGCCCCTGCGCGCGCTGCTCGTCCTGAACCCCAAGAGTCGCAGTGGTTCCAGTGCCGACCTGGATGCCGGGCTGGCGCTGCTGCGCGATGCCGGCATGGAAGTGGAGGAGGTTGCCTCCAGCAGCCCCGAGGAGACGCGCGAGGCTATCCGCAGCCGCTGTGGTGAATTTGACCTGGTAATCATCGGCGGTGGGGACGGCACCATCAGTTCCGCTGCCGGGGTGCTGCTGGAATGCAAACTGCCCCTGGCAATCCTGCCGCTGGGTACCGCCAATGACCTGGCGCGTTCCCTTGGCATAGGTAATGACCTGCAACAGGCGTTTTCGGTTATCGCGGCCAATCACCGCAGGCAGATTGACCTGGGCGAGGTGAACGGCAAGTACTTTTTTAATGTCGCCAATATCGGGCTGGGCGTTATGGTGACGCGGGAGCTGTCGGACGAGGTCAAGCAGCGCTGGGGTGTCTTCAGTTACCTCCGGGCCCTGGGCCTGGCCCTGGCCCGCAGCAACCAGTTTCGCGTGCGGCTGATGATCGACGGCCAGAAGAGGGTCCTGCGCTCCATCCAGCTGGCGATTGGCAATGGTCGCTTTTATGGTGGTGGTAACGTGGTGGATGACGATTCGACCATTGATGACGGGTTACTCAATCTTTACAGCCTGCGTCCGCAGCGGCTCTGGGAATTGTTGACCCTGGCGCCGCTGCTACGAGGTGGCCGCCACGACCTGGCCCGACGGGTCTTCAATACATCGGGCCGGGAGATCGAGCTGGTGACGGTCCCTGAAGGGATGGAGGTGCATGCCGACGGCGAGCCGGTGACACGCACGCCGGCGATGTTCAGGGTGTTGCCCCGGGTGTTGGAGGTGGTTGTGCCCCAGGATGCGCCCGGGCTTTCCGCTAACGGGCCGGAAGCGGCGGAAAATAATTTGAGTGGGCAATAACAGGGAGAAAGGCTTAGATGGCTCTGATTCGCGATGATGTACAGGTGGCCCTGCACGACCTGCATGTGGCACTGAAACACAGCGCCGATAGCTACAGCCACGCGGCTGATTTCCTCAACGATGCGGGCGCCAGCAATCGCTGCCGGAGCATTGCCAGTGAGCGTGACAAGCTGGCCGCCCTGGTGGCTGCAGCGGTCCGCGAAGCCGGTGACCTGCCGGCGGTTCCGGACAGTGAGCGCGAGGTGGGCGAGCAGTTGCTGCAGCGATTGGAGTCCCTCTTTTCGGCGGACCAGGCCCGGGAGGTCATGGCGCAGCGCCGTGAGGCGGACCGGGAGCTGCTGACCTGGCTGGAGGGTGAGGATCTATCGCCGCTGGAAAAAGGCTACAGCGACCTCCTGTTGCGTTGCCGGGCGAGTGTGAGCGACACGCTGGCGCATTTCGACAGCGAATAAGCCTCAGTGCCGGTTGGGCGCTCAGCTCCCGCCGCGCAGGTGCACCCGCAATGCCGCCAGGAAAGGCTCGCGGGGCAGGGCCAGGTCACGGCGCTGGCGGCGCCGGCCGGCGCCGGGCTCGTGGTCCACGCGACTGAAGTCGGGCAGGCGGCCCGCTGCATCCGATCTCACCAGTACCGGCATGGCCGCGTACCCCACCTGGCGATAGCTTTCTCCCGCGCTCCCATCACTCGAACCCTGCCCATTCACGTCTTCACGGAAAATCTCCGCCACCTGGAGGTTGGGGCGGCTCTGTACCTGCACCTGGCGCAGGTCGTCATGACGGTTCCGAGGCAGGTTGGCCAGTAGCTGGCGCTGGTACTGGATACCCGGATCTGCTCCCTGTGGATCCATGGCTACGAGCTTTCTATCGCACCAGCTGACCGTGACCTTGCGGATCGACTTGCGCGCCTTGATCCAGCTCAGCGCAATAGCGTCGGGATGGGTGGGGCAGAGCAGCACCTGGCGGTAACACTGCCGCAGGTGCGTGCGCGGATGGCCGACTTCTGCAAACAGGTCGCGCAGGCGGCGGTCCCGTTCCGGGGCAGGGTGGTCTTCGACTGCGTGGCGGAAAGCACTCACGGCCCCGGCAAAGCTTTCCTTGGCCCTGTTGAGTTCCGCCGCTGCGCTGATCACATTCTCCGGTACTGCCAGTACCCCGGGAATTTGCAGGGTGCCGCGGGCGTCCCCGCCCGTGAGATCGGTGTGTTCCAGGGCGGAATAAAGCGCGCCGGCAAGGGAGAAGGGACGCTCGAAACTCCCGCCAAGCTGCTGTGCCGCGTCCTGCGCAAACGCCGGCTGCAGCAGGTAATGCTCCCACTGCCGGGACGACGCCTGCATGCGCTCCAGATCGCCCTGCAGCACATGCGCGCAATGATGCAGCCTCTCCAGTTGCGGCCCGACCTTTCGCGCCAGCTGGGCGATCTCGCGCTGTTGTTGCGGCCCGGTCTCGTTCGCCATGAAAAAACTCCTGTTGGGACAACCAGATAATAGCCATGTAATAAGTCGTTATCAATTTATCGTTTTTTGTATGGTCCCATCTTGGCCTCGTGCCACCATCGACGGTTAGCCAGGCAGGGCGATTACCCGCCGGGACCGCTGCGCCCTAATATTCCCGGCTATGAACCGAACTGAATTCAGGGATTCCCTGCTGCGCGTTATGGAGCGCAAAGTGCACTGGTCCGACCCGGCAGTGGAGCATGGCCAGCTGCCGCCCGACCGGCTGCACATCCTGCTTGAGCAGGAATATGCCACCTGGGTACGGGACTACGGCATATTCCTGGGGAGAGCCTATACACAGTGCCCGCTGCCAAAGGTCAGGCGGGAACTGGCCGAGAGCCTCTATGAAGAGGAGACCGGCAAGATCAGTGGCTCTGGGCCCCATGCAGAGCTGTTCCTGGAAATCCCCCGGGGCCTGGGGATGAACGTGGACCGTTTTCGCCACCCGCAATTGCTGCCGCAGGCGGCCGCATACCGCGCCGTACTGGATGAGGCCACGGGAGAGAAAGGCTGGGCAGTGGCTTCTGCGGTTACCACCCTGTTCCTGGAGGGGTCACGCCACGAGCGGTGGGTAATCGAGCCGGGCCAGGAAAAGCCGCCCGTGCCCCGACCGCACCACCACCCCCTGGTAAAGCACTACGGCCTGCCTGTGGGCTGCCTGGCTCTAGAGCGCGCGCAGCGCGCGGTCAACAGCGCGCACCGCAAGGCCGCCTGGCACCTGATGCTGGATTTTGTCGATGAGCGGGAGCGCCCCGCGGTGCTCACGTGGATGGGCCACGTGCTCCACGCCTGGATCCATTACCGGGATGAGCTGGCCGGGCAGTGTGGCCTGGTGACCGGTCATGTCCGGGCGGCCGGGTAGGGCCCGGGACTCCTGGTATCCTGGCCTCCCGGAGGTGTGGCTGTAGTGGCCTGGTGTTCGCCGGCGCGGGCCTGCTGCGATTCACGGGAAGCGGTGACGCCGCTATAATCGCGCCCCCTGATACTGCCAGCCCGATGATGTGTGCCGATGACTGACAAGACTGCCCAGGTTCCCGACCTCTCTGCCATTCACGATTTCCTGCTGTGTCCCACGCCGGATGCTTGGGTCGAGGCAGCCCTGGCCGAGCCCGAACTTATGCTGGTGGACCACGCCAACTGCGAGAAAAAGGCAGCCGGCACGGCCCTGAACCTGATGTTCCGCTATCTGGACAATTTCGATTTGCTGAACAAGATGTCACGGTTGGCGCGGGAGGAACTGCGACATTTCGAACAGGTGCTGTCCATCATGCAAAAGCGCGGTATCGCCTATCCCCACCTGAGCGCCTCGCGATATGCGGCGGGTCTGCGCGAGCAGGTGCGCAGTGCCGAGCCGGGGCGCCTGGTGGATACGCTGATCTGTGGCGCCATCATCGAGGCGCGCTCCTGCGAGCGCTTCGCCCGTATAGCGCCACAGCTGGATGACGAGTTACAGAAGTTTTACCTTTCACTGCTCAAGTCCGAGGCGCGGCATTTCCGTGATTACCTGACGCTGGCGCAGGGAGCCACGGAAGAGGATATAGCGCCGCGTGTGCAGGAGTTGCTGGAAGTGGAAAAGTCACTGGTGCAGGACGTCGATGGTGAGTTCCGCTTCCATAGTGGGGTTCCTGCCAAGGGCTAGGGCTGGTTTGCGTCCAGTACGAGGTGCGTTCGAATCCCCGGGAAGTGGGCCGGTTCGGCGCGAGAAGCCTTTATTTATCCAGCTTCTTCAGCAGTTCGACAAACTCCCCCAGTTCGTGCGCGTTCTTGTAGTCCACCGTGTACTTGTTATGGAAGAACACGGTGAGCCTTACTTTTGGTGAACTGATAAACACGGTGTAACCATCGAAATCGGTTTCCGCGGTCAGTCCCCGGTAGTGCCAGCCATCGTCGCGTTTTTCTCCCTCCCGCGTGATCCGGTCAAACACACGCAGCGCCTGCTTCACGTCAATCTTGTGTTCCTGTTCCACTGGGACTCCCGGTTTTGTATGGACTAAGCTTGGACTGCCACCTGGCGGCGCGCACAATTGCAGCTTGTCAGCTTAGACCACATGACTCAAGGCAGCGAGACAATAACAACCCCAGCCCCCAGTACCCGCCTGTTCAATATGCTGGCCTATGCCGGTGTTGCCCCGTTTGTGATCGGTATCCTGATGGAGCTGGCGGGGGTGGAGGTAATGGGCGTGGGCGGCCTTTTCCTGTTCGTGGCCTACAGTGCCTGCATCCTGAGTTTCCTCTGTGGCATCTGGTGGGGTGGGGCTTTGAACCGGGGCGCGCACCCGCATCGTATCCTGCTGGGGATACTGAGCAATGCTGTATGTCTTGGAGCCTGGGTGGCGCTCCTGTTGTTCCGCTCGCCAATGGGATTGGCGCTGCTGCTATTTGGGTTCGCCTTTACGCGCTGGGCGGAAGCGCGGCTCAATCCCAATGTGCCGGGGCTCTATGCATACTTTCGTACACGCAGCCGGGTCAGTTATATCGTAATGGGCTGCCACGTGGTGATGTTGGCCTTGTTGCTGATTCGCCAGCCAGTAATCAGCTGAAGATATTTCGCGGGCTTCAGTTGCAAAAATGGAAACCGACTGACAGGAGATGTTTATGGGCCATTCGCTTTCACAGCATGCGCTGGAGCAGTTGTTCACCGAGGCGCGTACCCACAGCCACTGGCTCGAGCGCCCGGTGACCGACGACACCCTGAAAAAGCTTTACAACCTGATGAAAATGGGGCCCACCAGTGCCAACTGTTGCCCCGCGCGGGTCTTGTTCCTGCGCAGCAGGGAGGCCAAGGAGCGCCTGCGCCCGGCCCTCAACGAGGGCAATGTGGACAAGACCATGGCGGCCCCGGTGACGGCGATTATCGCCTACGATATGCGGTTTTATGATTACCTGCCGAGACTGTTTCCCCACGCCCCGGCGCGCGACTGGTATGTCGATAACGCTGAGCTGGCTGCAGCCACGGCATTTCGCAATGGCTCGTTGCAGGGCGGTTATTTTATCCTCGCGGCGCGCTCCCTGGGCCTGGACTGTGGCCCCATGTCGGGCTTCGACAACGGCAAGGTAGACAGTGAGTTCTTCAGTGATGAGGGTGATGGCATCACCTTCCAGCAGGAGCATGGGCCGGGCTGTCACATCAGGTCCAATTTCCTGTGCAACCTGGGTTATGGCAACCCGGAGATGCTGCATCCCCGCAGTCCGCGGTTCGACTTTGACGAGGTCTGCAAGGTTCTCTGACTGCGACGGTTCGTGCGGTTGTCAGAAGGCGGGCTTCATTACCATCAGGAATACGATCGCGACCATCAGCGGTAGGGCCAGTGCACCCAGCAGGTACCAGCAAACCAGCAAGCGCCGGATGCCCGGGGCGGCTTCGCGGGCGGGCGCAGTTCGCAGGCGCCTGCGGATGTTGTACTGGATAAACACGACCGGTACCCAGAGGCAAAACACCAGAAATGTCAGGAACGCGGAGAGGCGCAGCCAGGGCATTTCCAGAAGAGTGGGGCTGGCATACAGCATGCCGCTGGCGCTGCCCAGCAACAGCAGAATCGCGGCGGCGGTGAAAATCCAGTCAGCCGCCACGGTCTCGGCACTGATCCATTGCATGATATGAATATCGCCGGTGCGCCAGCCACGGAGCGCATACCATGCAATGCCGATTCCCGTGCCGAATACCACCATCGCGCCCAGTACATGCAGCGCCTTGAATACAAGGTATGCATTCATACCTGGAAATCCGGCAGCACCTGCCGGCCACAGGTTTCATCCAGTCGTTCACAGGCACTGATCACCGAGAAGCGGTTCAGCTCCAGCAGAATGTCCCGCAGGTCCAGCAATTGCCAGCAGGCCCGGGCCCCACTTTCGCTGAATGTGCCATCGAGGATCTTGCGGGCCATGGCGGCCGCCGGGGCGGCCGGGATCCAGGTGCCATCGCCACCCAGGCCCAGCACCTGCCAGCGATAGCCCAGTGGGGCCTGCTGGTGATCGAGCCCGCCGATATGCACCACCATGCCGCCATGGGGCGATCCCCCCGGCCAGCGGGCAGCCAGGCGATGTCCCTGCCGGGCGAGCCACGGCATTGATAGTGGCAGGTGAGCACGGGCCAGCCGGGCGCAGAGCGCCAGGCCCAGCTGTAGTGTTCGGGGCTGGACCCCGGTACCGAAACGGGCATTTTGCAGCCCGGGCAGGGCGCGGGGCCACAGCTCGAGGTCCGGTACATCGAAGTCGCACAGCCAGCGGTCCCCCACCGGGTGGGCCAGCTGGATCTTGCGCAGCTGGGCGCCGGTGTAGGACTCCCGCCACTGTCCTTCCTGCAGGGCCGGGAAGCCCTGGCCCAGGGATTCGAATCCGGCGCGCACGGTGGCCAGGCCGCGGTCGATACGGTGTGCAGGGGCAATGGCGATATCGACGGAATCAATGCGGCTGAACTCGTCACGCAACTCCGCCAGCACTGCCGAGCTGAGGGCGGGCAGTGAGCTGGCACCGGAGACCAGCGGCACACCGGCGTGCTCGGCGGCGGGGGAGAGTCGATGGAAGTCACACACGAAACGGCGCGCGTCGGCGATATCGAGATAGGGGGTGCGGGAATCGATACAGGCCCGGGCTACCCGGTAATCCTGCTCCTGGAAGGGGCCCGCGCAGTGAACCAGGAGATCCAGGTGCAGTGTCTGTAGCTGCGCTGTGAGATTGACTGAGTCCCGCTCCAGCCGCAGGCCTTCGGCCGGGCCGGGCAATTCCGCAGCCAGTTGTTCTGCCTTTGACCTGTGGGGCCCGGCAATAATGAGCTGCAGGTCGTCCCGGTCCGACAGCAGCCGGGCAATGCGGGAGCCAAAGGTCCCATAACCGCCGAGAATCAGTACGCGTTTTTTGAGGTTCCTGACCAAACTGCCACTCCGTTCGGCCCCGGCAGAAACCGGGGCTGGCCGTTTCCGTGAATCATTTCCAGATTCGATCTCAGGAAATCATGCTATGGGCCAGTGGACCAGATCAAGGGAATTCTTGTCCGCGCGGATGCACCAGCCGTTTTCCCCCCAGTCGCCGAGCACGATGCGCTGCGCAGCTTCGCCATCGACTTCCAGGTCGTGAGTGGCCGGGCGGTGGGTGTGGCCGTGCACCAGGGTGCGGACACCGTGCTCGCGCATAACGGCCTCCACTTCGGAGGGTGTGACATCCATGATGTCTTCCGCCTTGCGGCTGTTCATGCTCTTGGATGCGGCGCGGATCTCCGCGGCGATCTGGCGGCGCTCCGCAAGCGGCTTGGCCAGTAGAGCCGCCTGCCAGTTGGGGTCGCGGGCCTGCTGGCGGAAGGCCATGTATTCTTCGTCGCGGGTGCAGAGGCTGTCGCCATGCATCAGCAGGACCTTGCGGCCGGCCAGGGTGACCAGGCTCGGGTCGGGCAGCAGCACCGCGCCGGCCCGGTGGGCAAATTCCTCGCCCAGGAGGAAGTCACGGTTACCGTGCATCAGGTACAGCTCGGCGCCGGTGCCGCTGTAGCGGCTGAGCTCGTCGGCTACCTCGCGGGCGAGGGGGGCATCGTCGTCGTCCCCGATCCAGACCTCGAAAAAGTCCCCGAGGATGTACAGGGCCTCTGCGCCGGCGGCCCGCCCGCGCAGGAAGTCAAAGAAGGCCCGGGTAATCTCCGGGCGGTTCTCATCGAGATGCAGGTCTGAAATCAGGTAACTGGACAAAGTGACGCCCTTTCGTCTGCTTTACTTATCGGCGTAGTCTTCGGAAATGGTTACACCGGTGATCTCGATGGTTTCCAGCGGCACGTCCTGGTGGAAGCCCTTGCTGCCGGTCTTGACGCCCTTGATCTTGTTGACCACGTCCATGCCCTCGACAACCTTGCCGAATACACAGTAGCCCCAGCCCTGTGCGTCCTTGCTGCGGTGGTTCAGGAAGTCGTTGTCGTTGACGTTGATGAAGAACTGGGAGCTGGCGGAGTGCGGGTCCATGGTGCGGGCCATGGCCAGGGTGCCGGTGTCGTTCTTCAGGCCGTTGTCAGCCTCATTCTCGATCGCGTCGCGGCTGGCTTTCTGCTCCATGTCCGGGGTCATGCCGCCACCCTGGACCATGAAGTTATCGATCACCCGGTGGAAGATGGTGCCGGTATAGAAATCGTCGCGACAGTATTGCAGGAAGTTGGCGGCGGTCTTCGGCGCCTTGTCGAAATCGAGTTCAATGGCAATATCGCCGTGGGTTGTGTGTAGGGTGATCATAAAACATCCTAATCAGGGTGAAGTTGGGGCGGCATGATACCTGTTCGCTGGTAGCTGTGAAACGGGCTTTCGCTGACTACCGTAGCAGTGGTCGAAAAGTGATCGCGTCCGGGCTGCAGGGTTCGTTTTGCGCAAAAATCGACCAGTGCGCGGTCGGTATTCCCGGCGCCAACTAGGCTATAATCCGCCGCTTAAGTTTGCACAGCTGTAAGAGAAGATTATGACATCCGAGAGCAAGCCCGCTCACTTTCTGCAGAACATCATCCGCGAGGACCTGGCCGAGGGCCGGGTGTCCCAGGTGGTCACGCGTTTCCCGCCGGAGCCCAACGGCTACCTGCATATCGGCCATGCCAAGTCCATCTGCCTGAACTTCGGCCTGGCGCAGGAGTTCGGCGGCATGTGCAACCTCCGCTTTGACGACACCAACCCGGCCAAGGAAGAGGCCGAGTACGTGGCCTCCATCAAACGCGATGTGGAATGGCTCGGGTTTGAATGGGCTGGCGACGTGAAGTACACCTCCGATTACTTCGACCAGCTGCACGACTGGGCCCTGCACCTGATCCGGGAGGGCAAGGCCTATGTCTGTCACCTGAACCCGGAGCAGGCACGGGAGTACCGCGGTACCCTGACCGAGCCGGGCAAGAACAGCCCCTATCGGGATCGCAGTGTGGAAGAGAACCTGGCGCTGTTCGAGCAGATGAAGAACGGCGAGATGGAAGAGGGCGAGTGCAGCCTGCGCGCCAAGATTGACATGGCCGCGCCCAATATCAACCTGCGGGACCCGGTCATCTACCGGATCAAGAAGATGGCCCACCACCAGACCGGCGACAAATGGTGCATCTACCCCAGCTATGACTTTGCCCACGGCCAGTCCGATGCTGTCGAGGGCATCACCCACTCCATCTGCACCCTGGAGTTCGAGGACCACAAGCCGCTGTACGACTGGTTTATCGAGAACCTGCCGGTTCCGGCCCGCCCGCGCCAGTATGAATTCGCCCGGCTGAACCTGAACTACACCGTGGTTTCCAAGCGCAAGCTGAAACAGCTGGTGGACGAGGGGCACGTGGACGGCTGGGATGACCCGCGCATGCCGACCCTGTCCGGGCAGCGCCGCCGTGGTGTCACACCGGCGGCCATCCGCAACTTCTGCGAGATGATCGGCGTAACCCGCTCCGACTCCGTGGTGGATGTGGGGATGCTGGAATACTGCATCCGCGATGACCTGGACAAGAAGGCCCCCCGCGCCATGTGCGTGCTGGAGCCGCTCAAGGTGACCCTGACCAACTACCCGGAGGGCCAGGTGGAGACGCTCTCGGCCCCGGGGCACCCGGTACGGGATGACCTCCCGGCGCGCGAGCTGCCGTTCAGCCGGACCGTGTACATCGAAAAGGAAGACTTCCGCGAGGAAGCCAACAAGAAATACAAACGCCTGGTATTGGGCAAGAAAGTGCGCCTGCGCAATGCCTACGTGATCCAGGCCGAGGAAGTGATCAAGGACGATGCCGGTGAGATCGTTGAGGTACGCTGCTCCGTGGACCTGGACACGCTGGGCAAGGACCCGGCTGACGGCGTCAAGCCCAAGGGCGTGATCCACTGGGTGTCTGCCGATCGCCATGTGGATTGCGAGGTGCGGTTGTACGACCGCCTGTTCGACGACCCTGCACCGGATTCCGGCGGCAAGAACTTCCTCGAGCACGTAAACCCGGAAAACCTTAAAGTGCTTTCCGGCTGCAAGGCGGAAATCGGCCTCGCCAATGCCGAGCCTGAGCAGGGCTACCAGTTCGAGCGCCAGGGTTACTTCTGTCGCGACAACAGCTACGGCAGTGCCGACAAGCCGGTGTTCAACCGTACCATCGGCCTGCGGGACAGCTGGGCGAAAGAGCAGAACAAGTAATAGCCCGTTGAGCGGCTGTAGCACTGGGTTCCGGCGCTGGCCGGAATCCAGCGCCCACTGAGTGCGCCAGATGGTGCAAAACAAGATTCAGGCATTGAAGGAAGTTATGGCACTCCAGCTCTACAACACCTTTTCAGGCACGAAAGAACCCTTCCGGCCGCTGGTGGAAGACCGCGTGCGCATGTACGTTTGTGGCCCCACGGTCTACAACCGGGTCCATATCGGCAATGCGCGCCCTGCGGTGGTATTTGACACCCTGTACCGGTTGCTGAAGGAGCAGTTCAGCGACGTTGTCTACGCGCGCAATATCACCGATATTGACGACAAGATCATGAAGGCCGCCCGAGACCAGGGTGAGGAGATCGGGGCCCTGTCGGCCCGTTTCTCCCAGGCCTATTTCGAGGATATGGCCGCGCTCAACAACCTCGAGCCGGATATCATTCCCTACGCCACCCAGCACCTGCCGGAGATGATCGAGATGATCGAGGCCCTGCTGGAGAAGGGCAACGCCTATGTAGCCGAGGGTCATGTCCTGTTTGCGGTGGAGTCCATGCCGGACTACGGCAAGCTGTCCAGGCGCTCCCTTGACGACATGCTGGCCGGGGCGCGGGTAGAGGTTGCGCCGTACAAGAAATATGCCGGCGACTTCGTATTGTGGAAACCGTCAAAAGACGATGAGCCGGGCTGGGACAGCCCCTGGGGCCGCGGGCGCCCGGGCTGGCACCTGGAGTGCTCGGCGATGATCAAGAAGCACCTTGGCGAGACCATCGATATCCATGGCGGTGGCCGGGACCTGACTTTCCCGCACCACGAGAATGAGCGTGCGCAGAGTTGCTGCGCCAACGGTACCGACTTCGTGCGCTACTGGATGCACAACGGCTACGTCAATATCGAAGGCGAGAAAATGTCCAAGTCGCTGGGCAATTTCCGTATGGTCAATGACCTGTTGCAGCAGTACCCCGGTGAGGTCTTGCGCTTCGCGCTCCTGTCGGCACACTATCGGTCTGAGCTGAATTTCAGTGCGGACCTGCTGGACCAGGCCTGGCGCAGCCTCGATACGCTCTACGGTTTCCTGCGTGATGTGGAGCAACTGGCGGTTGACGGTGACGCGTCCGCGGATGCGGCATTCCTTGAGGCCCTGGACGATGACCTCAATACCCCTGTCGCCATCGGCGAGCTGCACCGTATCGCCCGCGAGCTGAACAAGGCAGAAGAGGCGCAGAAACCGCGTCTCAAGGCTGCCCTCCTTGCGTCCGGGCAGCTGCTGGGCATTTTGCAGCAGGACCCCGAAACCTGGTTCAAGCAGGCGCGCGGTGGGGAATCAATTTCCGAGGAAGAGATCGAACAACTGATTGCCGAGCGCCAGCAGAGCAAGAAGGATAAAAACTATGCCCGCGCCGACGAGATCCGCGAGGAGCTCAAGGCCCAGGGGGTAGTGCTCGAAGACAGCCGCGAAGGAACCAAGTGGCGGCGTGAATGACACCTGCCGGTTTTCCCTTTGCCTGCGAGCGATGGGAGCCGGCAAAGCCTACTCATATATTCCATAACAAGGCCGTACAACAAAGCCCTGATAAAAAGGAACAGTTCCATGAAAAAACTCTTTACCCTGATTTTCGCTGCAAGCGCCCTGGTTACCCTGACTGCCTGCGAGCCCGAGCGCGGTTCCGATGCCTGGTGCAAGAAGATGGATGACGTTCCCAAGGCCGAGTGGACCCTGCAGGACGCCGGCGATTACACCAAGTACTGCGTGCTCAACCAGAAGCCGGGCGAAGACAAAAGCGGCCAGTAACCGGACCTGACCGCGTTGTTTTTCGATGACCCCTACCAGCACTTCTTCCGCCCGCTCACCGGTAAGTACCGGGAGCAGGTGGTGGAGTGCCTGCGTTTGCTCTACGAGCGGCTTTACACCGCCAAGGCGGACTATGGTGAGTCGCTCGGGCGCGAGCAGATCCTCGAGATTTTTTCCGAGGCGCTGACCCGTGCGCCCCAGCTCGATGGGGATGACAGGGGAGAGGCGGGGACTCCCGGGAACCATGCGTCTGCCACCACCAGGGAGCATCGCTTTCGCAACCTGCGGGAGCAGGCTGGCTGGACCCTCAACAGCCTGCTCGAGGCCGGCTGGCTGGAGAAGCAGGTGGACAGCGCCACCCTGACCGCGACTTACCCGTTCAGCCGGCGGGGCCGTCTTTTCACCCAGCCGCTGGTCGAGGTAAACAGTGCCCGGGTGCGCACGCGACACCGCAACACCCGCAATACCCTCAACGCCCTGGAAGCCTTTGCCGCACGCGGCGAGATCCACGACCTGATCGATGCCTGGGAATACTCCGAGCGTATCGTCGCCGACTTCACCGATATGATTGCCGAGCTCGAAGAGCGCAAGCGCGAGCTGGTCCGCGAGGTGGAGGCACAGTTGCTGGTGCAACAGGCCACGGACGAATTCTTTTCCTTTATGGAGAGCCGGTTCCAGCCGGACCTGGCAATCCGGCTGTCTGCCGACAGTGTGGAGAAGCACCGCGATGCGATCGGTCGGGTGATTGCCCGTATCCGGCGCAAGGATCGGGAGCGCAAGGCAGAGTGGGAGCGGCGCCTGCGGCAGTTGCTGCCGGAATTTGTGGAAGAGGGCCGGTCGCTGTTGTGGCTGATGCTCGACACCATCGAGGATCGTATGCGCCGCGCCTGCGAGGTGAAACTGCCGGCACTGCGCCGTGCACTGCAGGGTTTTACCAAGCGTGCCGATATCATTATTCGCCAGCTCAGCTATATCAACAGCCAGGCCGAGGGCCAGTTTGCCGACCTGAGCCAGCAGCTGGGCGAGCGGGACGACCGGGACAAGTTATTGGGCAGCCTGGGCGATCAGCTGGGAGGATTCCAGCTGCGGCTGTTTGACCCCAAACAGACGCAACTCTGGCAGCGCCAGCGCCGCGAACCGGTCAACACCCGTGTGGAAGAGGCAGTGGAGCTGGGCGAGGACAATCGCCGGGATATCCTGTTGCAGCAGATGCTGGACCAGGCTTTCAATTTCAATAGCGCTGACCTGCGCGACTACCTGGCCCGGGCCCTGCGGGGCGGCCGCCGCGTCCACAGCAGCGAACTGCCGCTGGAGACTGCGCGCGACCTGCTTGCCATGAGTCACGCGCTGGAGGCCGCCGCCGTCAGCCAGGGTGGCGGTCCGGCAGTGACGGTGGAGTTTACCGGCGAGACCGCCAGTAACGATTATTTCGCCGCGTACGATGAATATTACCTAGAGCTGAAAGAAAGTGATTGAACAGGCCCTGGAAGAAGCGCTGGCACAGAGCCGCGTGACAAGAGCGGAATTTTCCGAGTTGCTGGTCCGGTTGCTCGATTATGGTGTCATCTGCCGGGACGAGAGCCAGGTAGAGACCCAGCTGTACGACCGTTTCCTGCGCTGCGAGCAACTCCTGCGCGAGTGGCTGGCGCCGCTCGGCCTGCGCCTGCAGCATGACAGTCGCTTCCAGTTTATCCGGGTCTATCCCCCGGGCGCCGAGGTGCCGGGCATGCCGGACCAGGAAGAGCCGCACCATGGGGGCTTCCGCGCGCGCCTGACGCAGCAGGAGGTGGCCGCAATCCTGGTGCTGCGGGTGGAGTACGACAAGGCACTGCGCGAAGGCCAGGTCGATGAGCATGGCTGCGTGGCGCTGTCCCTCGAGGCCCTGGAGCTGGGGTTGCGCAATCTGCTGAAGATGTCGCTGCCGGACAAGCTGGCCGAGCGTCGCAGCCTGCTGCGCCGCCTGCGGCAACTGCGGCTGGTACAGCTGGCCGGTGAAGAGTCGGAATCGGTGGCGGAAGTGTGGCTGAGGGTGCGGCCGACCATCGCCCACTTCGTGACTGAAGCCGCACTGCAACAACTGCTCGAACCCGGGAATGACCAGGTGATTGGTGACCCGGCTGGCTCCACCACAGCGGATGGGGCCCAGCCTGGCGCGGGCGAGCCCGCAGTCTCCACCGGCAGTGATGAGCGCCTCACGCCGGAGAGCGAGGACCACAGCCTCTTCGCCGCCAACGAATCATAACCAGACCACGAATTTAAGAACTGCAGGCGCGGGCATTCCACGGGGACCGCTCCCGGCCGGACCGCCCCTGCAGGGCACTATTCAGCATCAACGCTCTGTTCAGGCACTGGCGCCAGATAAAAATATGTTTCTAAAAAAACTGATACTGATTAACTGGGGCAATATCCCGCAACTCGAATACGACTTCGGGCCGATCAATCTTTTTTCCGGGGGCAATGGTTCCGGCAAGACCACCGCTGCCGATGCCATCCAGACCCTGATGACGGCTGCCCACGACACCCTGTTTACCTTCAACCCGGGCCAGGATGAAACCACCCAGCGCGGGCGAGGCGGCAAGCAGGTGCGGACCCTGGCTTCCTATGTGCTGGGTTGTGACGATGGCAGCTATGCGCGCCTGCAACCCACCGATTGCTACATTGCCGGAATTTTCCACCCTACTGAGGGTGAAGACGGTGAGCCGTTTACCGCGGTGATGGCAATTCGTGCCCACCTGGACAGGAGCAGCCGCCCGGCCCAGGCGCGGCAGGATGACCTGCGCTTCTTCCTTTTCCCCGGCGAGCAACTGGCCATGGGGGACTTTGTCCGCGAGTACAAGGACGGCAAGCACCTGGTCCCGCTGGACAAGTTCTACCCGGTGCTGGGCAAACAGTTCGGCAAGGTGGAGCAGTACGACAAGAAAAAGGCTTACCTGCGTCGTCTCTATGGCGCGCTGCGGGGGCGCCGGGATGCTGTCCCGGATCGGGAGGCCATGCATGCCGCGCGTACTTTCGCCAACTTCATGGCCTACAAGCCGGTCAAGAGTATCAATGACTTTGTCGCCCGGGAGGTGCTGGAAAAGCGCGACCTGGGGGAGGCCATCCGCTCTGTCTCGGAGCTGATGAAAACCATTCATTCCATGGAGCAGGAAGCGCGCCAGATCGTCGATCGTGTCGCTTCCCTCGACCAGCTTGCCCAGTGTGCCGGGCTCTACCGTGAACAATGGCTGGAGCTGCGCCTGCAGGAGTACCGGCGGGCGCGCCATCGTCACGGGCGGGTGCAGAAAACCTACCTTGCCGGTAAGAACAGCCAGCAGCAGCTTCAGGCGCAGCAGCGGGATAACGAACGTGAAACCCGGGTGGCTGCGGAGCGGGTCGAGCAGCTGGGGCAGCAACTGGTGGAACTGCAGGCACAGCGGCTTGGCGTCGGCGCACTGCGGGACAAGGACCAGCTGGAGCAGCGTATCGAGCGCGCGCACCAACAGCTCTCCGGTCTCGGGGCGCCACTCTCGGCCCAGGAGACGCGCTGGCAAGGCAACCGTGAGGCCGCCGGCGAGTTACTGTCGCTGTTGAACGGTTCCGCCGCGGAGCTGGAGCTGCCGGCGCTGCGCGATCCTGCGCTGGTGAAAACCATCAAACAGGTCGCCCGGGAGGAGAGCCTGCCCGACCTGCAGAAGTTGCTGGGCAAGGACTGGATCGACCTTGCAGCGCTGGAGCCGTTGCGGGAGGGGGCCGCCTCCATCGAGGTATTGCACAATCGGTTGTGTTCGCTGCTGTCCGGTTCCGGTTCCGCCGAGGTATCCCTGCGGGAGGAGTTGAACCAACAGGTTTCCCGCTGGGAGCTGCGGGTCCAGCAGACACGGAAGCAGTTGCACCAGCAGGAAAACCGTATCCAGCACCTGCAGGCCAATCGGGTGCGCTACCCGCAGTCGGTTGAGCTGGCCCTGGCAGCCATCCGTGAGCAGTGCCCGCAGGCTGATCCCCGGGTCCTTTGTGATTATGTGGAGATCATCGACGAACGCTGGCAGATGGCGGTCGAGGGTTACCTGGGCGGTGCCCGCTTTGCGATCCTGGTGGAGCCGGAGCACGAGGCCACGGCGATCCGAATCGTGCGGGGCCTTTCCGGCCGTGGCAGCCGGGCCCGTGTGATCCAGGGGGACAAGGCGCGTCGCGACGCCGAACGCGCATCCACTGCCCAGGGTTCGATTGTCGACCTGATGGCGTTCAGTCATCGCACGGCGGAGGACTACCTGCGGGCATCCTATGGTTCCGTGCTGCAGGTGCGGGATGCTGAGGAGCTGCGCGGTACCCGCCGGGGCCTGACGGCCGACGGTCTAGCCAGTGGCAGTTACTCCATGTGGCGCTGCGATATTGACGAGGGCGAACTGGTATTCGGCCAGGGCGCGCGGGCACGGGCGCTCGCTGCCCAGCAGCAGGCCCTGGAGCAGTTGCTGGTTGAGGCGCAGCAGGTCAATGGCCAGCATGCGCTATATCGCCGGGTTGCCCGTTCGGTTCGGGAGCTGGAGGAACTCGACCTGGTGTCCCTGGTGGATACCGCGTTGGCGGCGCAGCGGGACTGGCGCAGCGCCGAAACCGCACTGGAGAACCTTGACCTGCAGGACAGTGAGCAACTGGAGCAGCAGGTGGCTGACCTGAAAGCCCAGCTGCAAGGGCAGCAGCAGGCGCACTCGGCGCTGTTGCAAGCGGCGGGCAAGCTGGAGCGCGACCTTGAGAATACCGCGAAGCAGCTGAAGGCGCTGGCGACAGAGCTGGATGTGCTGGATGAGGAGCTGACGGACAGCGAGGCTGCAGTACGCAGGGTGGCCGCTATTTACCCGGATTTTGACGCCGAGGTGGCCCTGCAGCGCGCCGATGACCAGGTGGCGCAGGCCGGTGACACCTTCGACTTCGCTGCTGAGATCGAGGAATGGCAGGGGCGGCTGGAAAAATACAGCCGCCAGCTGGACCGGGCAGTGATGGACTACAATGCCGCCACCGCGGCTGGCGATACCCTGGTATTCGAGCCGGATCCGGGTGCAGGGCACGGCGAGCCGACCTTCAAGCTGGTCTGTGGCCTACGCGACCAGGTAGATACGCTGCACAACCGGCTGAAGAACAACATGCTGGTGGAGCGGCACGAGCAGTTGCAGGGGCTGAAAAAGTCTTTCAACACCACATTCGTTACCCACCTGTGCCATGCGATTTACCAGTCAATCAACGATGGCAAGCGGGTGCTGGACGACCTGAACAGCGAGCTGGAACACCACCGGTTTGGCGCCGACCGCGAGCGATTCCGTTTCGCGTATAGCTGGGTGCCGGAATTCCGTGAGTACTGGAACTTCTTCAAGGCGGTCATTGAATTGCCGAACCTGGGCGAGGAGCAGAGCCTGTTCGATGCCGACCTGCCGGCCAAGCACCAGCGGGTGCGGGACCGCCTGCTGGATATGCTGCTGACCGAGGACGAGCAGCTGGCCCGCCGGGAGCTGGAGCGCATCAGCGATTACCGTAATTACCGCAGCTACGAGATCTACAAGGAGCCGGAGGGCAAGGAGCCGATCGCCCTGAGCCAGTACGGCACCGGTTCCGGTGGCCAGCTGGAGACGCCGGCCTATATCATCCGCTCGGCAGCTGTGACCTCGGCGTTCCGTTTCAACGAGGGCAGCTCACACCTGCAGATGGTGCTGGTGGACGAGGCATTCTCCAAGATGGATGAAACCCGCTCGCGAGAGGTGATTCGTTACCTGACGGAGACACTGGGCCTGCAATTGCTGTTCATCATGCCCAGCAGCAAGTCGGGGCCATTTATGGACCTGATCTCGAACCAGTTCGTGTTCAGCAAGTGTCCCAGCAGCCAGCCTGTGGGCGAGTTGAACACGCGGGTTTTCGTGGACCGCAAGGTCTGCAACCGGGAGAGAATTGCCGAGCTATGGGCCAATCACCGCCGCACCATCCGCCAGCAGGCGTCGCTGGACTTTATGGAACTGGTGGATGCCTGACCCGGGCCCTGGCGGCCGGGGGAGGGCGACTTTGCGACCGGAAATTGAGCTTCCGGTCACAAAAATCTGCCCGGGTAGCTTGCGGGACTTGCGCTGATTCGCAGAAGATAGCCCCACGTTGATTACATAATTGGAACAGTTGTAATAAAGGGACTTATCGGGGGGATAGTATGCGTTATTTTCCGATTCTGGTGTTTTTCGTACTGGCATTTGGCGGTGCGGCGGTCTTTTACGAGAAAGAAAGCCGCAAGGTAAAGGGTGTCCTGAGCCAGATCACCGACCTTCAGGCGAAGGTGGGCGATCTGCAGGCAGAGGTCAAGCAGCTCCGCAGTGAACTGGAAGCCTCGCAGGTAGCCGAGCGCCGCCGGCCAAGCCTCAGGAATATCTCCCAGGCGAGCGCTCGTCGCTCCCAGGCGACCCGGCCGGCCGAGACGCGCCAGGCTCGCACAGGGCAGTCCAGTGACAGCGGCCTGGTGGCCTCGGATGTGACCTCCGCGGGACCGGCAATCAGCAGGGAGGCCGAGGACGACGAATGGGCCCGCCCGACAATGGACGCAGATGAGTATCGCCCCGAGGGCGAGGCGGATACTGACGCGGAGCCAGTCACCGATCCCTACCAGTAATCCCATTTGCCATCAGCGGCGCCCCGCGCCTTGAAAGCCGTGGCGCCGCCCCCAGATACAGCGCAGTGAGAGGCGCTGTATCCGGGCCGGGAGCATTCCGGCCCGGCTTGCCAGTTGCCTCCCGGACACGATTTCCCGGCTGAGGTCAGACCCATGTCTTCCAGTGATTTCTATTCCTCCCTCGCTGCACAGCTCGAGGGCCTGCTTTCCGGTGAGCGCGACTGGCTCGCCAATACCGCCAATGCCAGTGCGCTCCTGTTCATGGAGCTGCCGGACATTAACTGGGCGGGTTTCTACTTCCTGCATGGGGATGAACTCCGGGTCGGCCCCTTCCAGGGCAAGCCGGCATGCACGCGTATTCCGGTAGGTGCGGGTGTCTGCGGCACCGCCGTCGCTACCGGGGAATCGCAGCTGGTGGAGGATGTGCATGAATTTCCCGGACATATCGCCTGTGATGCCGTGTCGGCGTCGGAGGTGGTGATTCCGCTCTATAACGGTGACCAGTGCCTCGGGGTGCTGGATGTGGACAGCCCCAGCAAGTCGCGCTTTACCCGGGAAGACCTCGCCGGGCTGCAGTCGTTTGCCCGTGTCCTGCTGGCCCAGTCCGACCTGCCCACCGGCTGATGGCCCTGGTCTGGGAGCAGCACCTTGAGGGGAACCATTACCAGGTGCGTAGCCACGGCGCCAGCGTGCGGCTGTACACCAACGGTGTCTTCCATAGCCAGTGGAATCCCCGTGACCCTCTGAAGGGGTCCCTGTGGGAGCTGTTGCTGCTGCCGGCATTTTTCCGTGATGCGCGCCAGCTGCGATCGGTGCTGGTCCTGGGGGTTGGCGGTGGGGCGGTCATTCGCCTCCTGCAACGCTTTGTCGGCCCTGAGCGCATTGTCGGCGTTGACCTCGACCCGGTGCACCTGGATGTAGCCCGTAACTATTTCGGTGCCGGCTCCGGTACCGGCCAGATCGAGCTGGTATGTGCGGATGCCCGTGAATTCATGGCAGACACGACTTCCCGGGCCAGTCAGTACGACCTGGTGATCGATGACCTGTTCGGCCATATCGATGGCGAGGCGCGGCGCACGGTGCCCGCGGATCCTGCCTGGTGCCATCGATTGCTGGGCTCTCTCAGCCCCGCGGGGGTCCTGGTCGGCAACTTCGGCAGTCGCCGTGAAATGCTCGCCAGTGGCTGGCGCTCACCTGGGATACGCCGGGTCCTGCAGGGAAGCTGGAGCGCCGAACTGCCAGGCTACGAAAACTGTGTCCTGGCAGTCAGTCGGGCACCGCTGTCCCGGGCTGAACTGGTTGCCCGTGCGCCCGCCGCCATCAATCCCGCCAGTGCCTCCAACCGACTTCACTGCAAGCTGGGCCGCCTGCGCGGTTAGGTTTGCCCGGGAGCCGGGGCGCCAGGATTTTCACCGTGTCTGATTTGGCGTCATTTACGACTAGCTGTCTATACTCAATGGAAACACGGTCATTTCCGGGGTTGGTGCATGCGTTACAAAACCGTCGAGGATGTTATCCAGGAGGGCAGGGAGTTCCACCAGAAGTTGGCCCGGCAGTATGGGGAGTACGAACAGCTGGCGGGGGATCGCCGGGTGGTCTTGTTACTTGACCAGCTGAAGCGGCGTGAAAATGAAATGACTCACACGCTGGAGGAATTCCTCATGGATGTGTCCCCGGGGGCCCTGCATACCTGGGTTCAGTTTGCGCCCGAGGGGCGGGAGCCTGAATTCCTGCAGCGCCTGCGGCAAATTGACCTCCACGACGCGGACGGCATCGCCAAACTGGCCATGGACATCGATATGTATCTTGTCGACCAGTATCGCGACCTGTTGCAGGATGCGGATACGCCCTCGGCGAAGGACGCCTTCCAGAGGCTCCTGGAGCTGGAGGAGCTGGACGAGCACCACCTGTCAATGAACCTCTACAACCTGCGCGACTACTGATGATTGCCAGCTGCTGGGCAACGCCGGTAATCGGTGAGTCGCGGTGATGGGATAATGTGCGGGAGTGGCTAACGTGCCAGCCGGAAGGTACGGAATCCATCCCGATGTTCCAGGGGCGTAATCCCGCTAAAGTAGGCAGTCGCCTTTTTTTGCAGCGGAATAAACTCGTTCACCACGAAGAGTGCCATACCGTCACTCTTCAACAGGCGCGCCGCATTCTCCAGGAAGCGCCCGGTGAGATCACCCTCTACCTGGAAACCCTGGTGGAAGGGCGGGTTGCAGATCACCAGGTCGGCGAACCCGGACTGCAGGTCCCGGCCGGCATCGGATGGGGTTACAACGCCGGCAATTCCCGCTTCATGAAAGTTGCGTTCGCACGCGACCAGCGCAGCGGCATTATTGTCTGTGGCGGTAAAATGAAACTCACCCAGCTTTGCCAGTTGGCAACTCAGGTAGCCGTAGCCACACCCCAGGTCAACGATATTTGCACCGGGTCCGGGCAGGTGGGTAAGGAACTGGGCAGCCAGCAGGGCACTGCCCCGGTCAATTTTGTTCCAGCCAAACAAGCCCGGTTTACTGTACAGGCCTGCCAGCGAATCCAGCTGGCGTAAGCGGGGATAGTCCTGGTCATCGAGCAGCTCTCCGCCGTCATGGTGTAAAACCAGTGTGCTGGTGTATTCCTGGCCGTGTTTGTCCAGGTTCTTGCCACAACCAAGTCGAGCCGCAGCCTTCGTGGCATAGGTCTTGATCCCGCTTTGCTTGCCTCCCAGTAGAACGAGCTCACCGCCCTCGCCAAGGATCCGGGGAACGCAGTTGATGATGTGGTGCACCACGGCTTTTTCCTTGGAAACCGGGAAAACGACCCGGCGGTAGTGCCGCCCGGCCTCCGTGAAATGGAAGTCACTGAAGAAGCTGCGATTGCAGCGACCGTCTGCGAGGTGGGCGATATCCCAGCGGTTGGTGATCAGGTCCCCCGCAAAAGTGAAACCGGCCTGCAGCAGGGCCTTACTGTTTTCGTCTGCGATCCACAGGGTCTCGCGTGGATTTTGCTGTAGCAGCTGTTGGAGCAGGTGTGGCATGGATTTCAGTATTATTCCCTGTTCCCGGCAATAGTCACTTCACCGAGCTGATTTCTTCCGGGGTCAGGGAGCGGTAATCGCCCTCGACCAGCTCCTCGTCCAGGACGATATCGCCAATACGTTCCCGGTGCAGTTCCAGCACCCGGTTTCCCAGCGCCGCGAACATGCGCTTGACCTGGTGGTAGCGCCCCTCGTTCAGCGTGACCCGGGCCTCGTTGGCAAATAGGATTTCCAGCCTGGCGGGACGGGTACGTTTTTTCTCGCTGTCTAGCCACAATCCCTTTTCGAATTTGGCGACTGCGTCTTCCTCTATGCGATCGGCCAGGTGCGCATAATAGGTTTTGTCGCAGTGGTGGCGCGGGGAGGTGATCCTGTGGGACCACTGGCCATCGTCGGTGAGCAGCACCAGGCCGGTGGTGTCGATATCGAGCCGGCCGGCAATATGCAGCTGGTGCTTGTTGGGCTCGTCGATCAGGTCGAGCACGGTGGGATGCTCGCTGTCCTTAGTGGCGCAGACGTAACCGAGGGGCTTGTTCAGCATAAAGTAGCGAGGGCCCGGCTCACCGACGGTTTCGCCGTCGAGGCAGATCTCGTCGGTTTCCGCGATCTTGGTGCTGGTGTCGGAAACGGGTTCGCCGTTGACGGTAATGCGCCCGGCGCGGGCGGCACGTTTCACATCGGCGCGGGACAGGTCGGTAACCTGGCTGACGGCTTTGTCGAGTCGCATGGGAATGATATCTCCCTGGTCCTCCCGGTGAGGGAGGTTTCAGTCAGTGATGTGGGCTTTGCTCCCCCGGTGCCGCAATGCCCGCGGGGGAGCGTAAGGGCACGGATCAGCGCCCGATCTTGCGCTCACCGGAATCAACAGACTGGTAAATCAGGGTATTGATGGTCATGGGGCCGACACCGCCGGGCACCGGCGTATAGGCGGCGACCCGGTCGACCAGCGGGGCAAGTTCGATATCGCCCAGTCCGCCCGGGTGGTAACCGGCATCCACCACCACGGCGCCGTCCTTGATCCATTCCGCCTTGATAAACTCCGGCCGTCCCACCGCACCGACAATGATATCTGCCCGGCTGATATGTTCCGCCAGGTCCTGTGTACGGGAGTGGCAGATGGTGACGGTGGCGTTGGCATTCAGCAGCATGGCGGCCATCGGCTTGCCCAGGATCGGGCTGCGACCCACCACGACAGCGTGCTTGCCGGCGATGTCGATCTCATAGGCTTCCAGCAGGCGCATGATGCCCTTGGGAGTGGCGCAGCCATAGGCTTCCTCGCCCATGGCCATGCGGCCGAAGCCGAGGCAGGTCACCCCGTCCACATCTTTGTCCAGGCTGATGGCATCGAAGCAGGCCCGCTCATCGATCTGCTCCGGCACCGGATGCTGCAGCAGGATGCCATGCACGTTGTCGTTGGCGTTCAGTTCTTCGATCTTGGCCAGCAGTTCTTCCGTAGTGGTGGAAGAGGGCAGCTCTACCTGCATGGAATCCATGCCGATGCGCCGGCAGGCGTTACCCTTCATCTTTACGTAGGTGGCGGAAGCGGGATCATCACCTACGAGGATGGTGGCCAGGATAGGGGTCTGGCCCCCGCTCTTTTCCTTCAGGGCCGCCACGCGGGCCGAAAGCTCTTCCTCGGTCTTCTGTGCCAGGGCTTTGCCGTCCAGAACCAGTGCAGACATACAGTATTCTCAACTTAACCGTCAGTGCGGGACCGCTGGTGGCGGACCCGCTTGGGAAATCATCCGGACGCCGCAGTCTGCAGGATAATAAATGGCGTACCTGCAGGGGCGCCGGGCTCAGGGCGCGCTATTTTCGCACAGGCCGAGAATAATTTCGCCATGTGGTCACCGTTCCCGGCTGCGGTCGCTGGTCATCGGGTAAACTTCTGCAAAAAGAATAGCTTAGCGGCGTTGACTCCCCCGGGGGGTGTCAGTATTATGCGCGCTCTCGCAGGGGAGGCGGCAGCTGACCGGTGAGATTCGGGGCATTTTTCGGGCCCGAACAGCCTGCGAGTCGGGCTGGCGCAGGCCCGGGTTGTTGCTCCGTGATACAGTTAGATGATGTATCGGGGCATAGCGCAGTCTGGTAGCGCGCCTGCTTTGGGAGCAGGATGTCGGGGGTTCGAATCCCTCTGCCCCGACCAGACATAGACCGGGTTTCCTTGCGCCCGTAGCTCAGCTGGATAGAGCATCCGCCTTCTAAGCGGATGGTCGCAGGTTCGAGTCCTGCCGGGTGCGCCAACCTTTAAAAGGTGGTCATAGTCAGGCAGTCTCGACTTAGTCCGCTGCCGGATTGTAGTTGCAGGACTATTCCGGCTGATCGGCGCCGAAGCAAACGCGAAGCAGTGCTTCGCAGGCGTTTGCAGCGGCCCTGCCGGGTGCGCCAACCTTTAAAAGGTGGTCATAGTCAGGCAGTCTCGACTTGGTCCACTGCCGGATTGTAGTCGCAGGACTATTCCGGCCCTGCCAGGCTTCGTGCCAGGGCAGGTTCAGCGTTGCCACAAGACGCTGTACATAGCACTTTCAATGGTGGCCGTAGCTCAGTTGGTAGAGCACAGGATTGTGGCTCCTGAGGTCGCGGGTTCGATCCCCGTCGGCCACCCCATATTTTGCCTCCTCCCGGAGGCGCGAGAAAGCCCCGCTTATAAGCGGGGCTTTTTTGTATATGCCGAAATCGATGGCGGTAACTTTTGCGCCAGCCGGCGGGATACAGGATAATGGGCATCTCGCGGCGGCGGCTGTGACCGCTGGTCCGCAATCTGGATTAATTCACCCTCGCGCTTTAGCGGGGGTTTTGTTTAACGGGAACAGGGGACATTTTGGTGACGGTATCTGCAGAGCCTAAAGCAACCAACGTACACTGGCATCATGGCGAGGTGAATCGCCAGGACCGCGCGAGCATTCTTGGCCACAAGGGTGTGACCCTGTGGTTCACCGGACTGTCCGGTTCCGGCAAGAGTACCGTGGCAGTGGCGCTGGAGAAGGCCCTGGCCGCCCGCGGTGTCCTGAGCTATCGCCTGGACGGGGACAACATCCGCCTCGGGATCAACTCCAACCTGGGCTTTTCGGCGGAAGATCGCGCCGAGAATATTCGCCGGGTGGGTGAGATTTCCCGCCTGTTCGCCGACAGCGGTGTGGTTGTGCTCAGCAGCTTCATCAGCCCCTATCGCCAGGATCGGGATATGGTGCGCCGTATCCACGAGGAAAATGACCTGGAGTACCTGGAGGTATTCGTTGATTGCCCGCTGGAGGAAGCGGAATCCCGCGACCCCAAAGGCCTGTACAAAAAGGCCCGGGCGGGTGAGATCAAGGGCTTTACCGGCATCGACGACCCCTACGAGGCGCCTGAGGCCCCGGAGCTGCACCTGCGCACGGCCGAGATGACCCTGGAGCAGGAAGTTGATGCCATCATCAAGAACCTGCAGGAGCGCGGGATCATCGTCTGAAGATGATCGCGCGCCGGGCTGGCCTCCCATAAAGGGCCAGCCCGGTTAATTCTTCGAAATCCCAGTTATCCGCCCCCAGCTGTTCCCAGAATATCCTTTCCCATTTCCTGCGTAGCCAGCAATAACCCTGTTGCCGGTTTCCCTGCCATGGTTCCAAACCGGGTGTCGGCTCTCTCGTCGTAGGTAATTGTTGTTGCGCCCCCCGTTCGTCTCTCTCCGCACTGTCGTTGATGGGAACGCCATCTGTCCGGATGGTCGGGTTTTCCCTTCTTATACTCATGCTGTACCAAAAGGAAGTTCGCTGAGCGGAGGCGATTATGCAGGGACGGAGAGCAAGGATTCTCTCTGGGGTAGGGCTCGCGCTGCTGGTTGCAGTGGCGGCTGGCGGATGGTTTTTTATCGATCGCCTCCCGCATATTCCCGATACACCCCCGGCCCCGGTCGTGGGAGTGCCGGATGGCGCACTCGAGCATGCCCCCACACCGGCATATTCCGGACCGCACCCCCGCACGACAGAGCGACCACCCGAGTACTTTCCCTTCCCGATCAGTATTGGCGAGATAGGACCCGTTGAGACGCTGTTTTCCGGGCCTTCGACCTATCCCTTCTACTGCGGCATAAACAACGTGACCAACCGCCAGCCTTTAGTGGATAACCATGACCGGGAGGGGGTTCCTGTATTTGCCCTGGACGAGGAGGGCAAGCGGACAGATGAAGTGATCGGCTACAGCAGGGACTGCAGTCACCCCACACAGGTTGCCTATTATTATCGGAGCACGGAAGACGGCGATTTCCACCCGCTTGAGGCGGCGAACGGGGACATCGACCAGGTGACGGTCAACGGGCGCTCGGTCGATTTTGTCGTGCGGCTCGAGACCGGGACCATCAATCGTTTTTTCTATGCCATCGCCGCATTGAGGGGGGAGGGTGAAACTGCCGGCAAGCCCAACCCTGCCAACTGGAATCGACGGCTGATCTACCAGTTTCGTGGTGGCGTTGGGGTTGGCCGGCGCCAGGGGGATATCAGCAAGGGTGACATTGTCAGTCGCCGGGCCGACCAGTTGGCGCGCGGCTACGCCATTGTCTATTCGTCCGGTAACCAGACCAGTAATCACTACAACATCTGGCTCGCAGAGGATGTGGCCCGCCGTCTCAAGCAGCAGTTTGTCGCGCTATATGGAAAGCCGCTGTATACGGTCGGTGTTGGTGGTTCTGGTGGTGCGATCCAGCAGTATCTCTTTGCCCAGAACGCCCCGGGGCTGATCGATGCGGCGCTGCCGCTTTACTCCTACCCGGATATGGTCAGCCAGACAATTTACGTATTCGATTGCGAGCCACTGGAGTACTTTTTTGATGTGGTGGATGCGGAGAATCCCCGCTGGAGACAGGTCACGGAGCGTTCACTGGTGCAGGGGCTGCCGGCCAGCCGGGAGGTCACCAGTCGTTTCCACGTACTGGAGACAGCGGCCGCATTGTTCGATGGGAGATACCGCACCGGGCGGGATGGCACCACCGAGTGCACCCAGGGCTGGCGGGGGCTGGTGCCGCTGGTTAACAACCCCAATTTCGTGCACTTTATCAAGAGCTATGCGGATGATGTCGCGGAGCAAACACACTGGTCCCACTGGGAGGACCTGCGGGCATTCTATGGTGCCGATGAAACCGGTTATGCCAACAGCGCCTGGGACAACGAGGGCGTCCAGTACGGATTGGAGGCATTGCGGTCTGGTGACCTGTCGATGGACACCTTCCTGCGGATGAACGCCACGGTGGGTGGCTGGAAGGCCCCTGAAAACCAGGGCGGGGAGAAGCTGTGGTTCCTGAATGGGCGCGTGTTCCCGATGGAACTCTCCGTCTGGAGCGAACACAACATGAACCTGGGTAGCCTGGATAATCCTGCGCCGCGATCCCGCGCCAGCACGGCGGCAATCGAGGGTATTTACCGGTCCGGCCATGTTTTCCTGGGTGATGTGGAAATCCCTATTATCGACCTGCGTCACTACCTGGATGACGACCTGGACATGCATCACAGTGTGGCCTCCTTTTCTGCGCGGGAGCGCATCCGGCGGGCCCGCGGCCATGCGGATAACCAGCTGATCTGGACCAGCCACAAGGACTATACGCCGCTGGATGAGGCCCTGGATACCATAGACCGGTGGATGCAGAACATCATCGACAGCCCGCAACTCGGGGTTGCCGCAAACCGCCCGGTGGATGCCAGCGACCAGTGTTTCGATAGCCAGGGCAATGTGATTGCGGCGGGGGAGGGTGTCTGGGACGGGGAATGGAACGGCCGCCCGGCAGGTGCCTGCATGCGGAAATACCCGATTCATAGCACTCCGCGCCAGATGGCTGGTGGCCCGATGACGGATGACGTATTCAAGTGTCGCCTTCAGCCCGTTGCGGCAGCGGTTGAGCGGGGGGTATACGGTGGGGCAACCGAATCCGTCGCCGAGCGGTTGCAGGACCTGGAGCGGGTGTTCCCATCCGGGGTGTGTGACTACAGTGCGCCAGACCTGGCCCGCCCCGAAGAACAGCTGATACCCGGCCGGACCCCGGTTTCGATCGCGGGCCACATGATCCTGCCGGACTACCGGCAGCCAATCCAGCGCTTTGCCGGGGACAAAGAAGACGCCCCGGACCCTGTCACCCCCGAGCCGGTGGCCCTGCCGGCCAGTAACAGCGATTGAGGCCGGCACTGGTATACCCCAAGTGCCGGAAATGAAAGGAAAAAGATGCAAATTGTGGCGCGGAATTTGTTGACAGGGCAGCCCAATCGGGTATGATTCGCGTCGCTCGAGAGGCACAGCCCGGAGCAATACGGGTGGTTAGCTCAGTTGGGAGAGCGACGGCCTTACAAGCCGTAGGTCACAGGTTCGACCCCTGTACCACCCACCATCTCTCTGGCAGTAGCCTGCAAAAATTGAGAGATGCGCCTACCGCGGACCGGTAGTTCAGTTGGTTAGAATGCCGGCCTGTCACGCCGGAGGTCGCGGGTTCGAGTCCCGTCCGGTCCGCCATATACGAAAAAGGCCCACACGAAAGTGTGGGCCTTTTTCGTATATGGCTGATCGTCGTGACAGAGCCCCCGTTCGACAAAATTGCCAGGAGCAATTTTGGACGCCGAAGGCGCCCGCAGGGCGAGGGCCATGGATGGCCCGAGTCAGTCCCGCAACTGGAGTTTCAGTTGGCAGGGGCGTTCTTCGAAAGTGTGGGCCTTTTTCGTATATGGCTGATCGTCGTGACAGAGCCCCCGTTCGACAAAATTGCCAGGAGCAATTTTGGACGCCGAACGCGCCCGCAGGGCGAGGGCCATGAATAGCCCGAGTCACTAAATTGCCTGGAGCAATTTTGGACGCCGAAAGGCGCCCGCAGGGCGAGGGCCATGGATGGCCCGAGTCAGTCCCGCCACAGATCTTTCAGCTGGCACGGAACGATCTATCCAAGAGAGGGGCGTTTTTGTATGTGCTGTATCGACGTGCGGCAAAACTCCCTGGAACAGTTCTGCACGCTGCAGACTCATACAGCTCGAGCGTCACGCGCCATGTGGGGCTCGGGTTTGCTTCACCGGTTATGGGGGAGCGGATAGAATGCCCCGGTGAATCATCTATCCCCTTATGGGGAATAACAAGAGACAGGGCCGCTGAGGAGCCAGAGACTGGCAGACCAGGTTGGCTGGGTGGCGCACAAGCCCTGGAAGGGCTGTGGCCAGGACAATAAAAATGGGGGGGCGGCAATGCCTGGTAATGTCCTTGATAGCAATAAATTCAGGCCCGAGATCAACGGGCTCAGGGCTCTCGCAGTTCTAGCGGTACTTCTATTCCATGTCGATATATCCCTTTTCTCGGGGGGATATGCAGGAGTGGACATTTTCTTTGTGATCTCTGGCTACCTGATCACGAGGAATATCCAGCAAAGCATTCATGCGGGAAGCTTCTCCCTTAAAGAGTTCTATATCCGCAGGTTTCGCCGTCTTTACCCCGCCTTGCTTGCCACGGTAACAGTTAGTTCAATACTGGCCTGGGCACTTTTCTCTCCTGAACACCTCTCTCGTTTTGGATTGGAGATTATTTCATCGCTATTTTCCGTATCCAATTTCTTCTTCTGGAGTGAATCTGGCTACTTTGACCTCGATGGAAACCTGAAACCGCTGTTACATACCTGGTCGCTCAGCGTTGAAGAGCAATTTTACCTGCTCTGGCCAAGTCTACTGCTTGTCTTCAGTTTATTGAGGGGAGAAAAGGCAAAGCTGCTTGCAATGTTGGCCATTGGGGCACTTTCGCTAGCGGCGGCTGAAATACTTATTCAGAGGGACTCGGCCTCGGCCGCTTTCTATCTTCTGCCATTCAGGGTTTGCGAGTTCGTGATTGGCGCCATGTTGGTTTTCCTGCCCAGTGCCATGCAACTTCTGGGGGAGTGGCAGCGGCGGCTGGTCACATTAACAGGCCTGCTGTTCATGTTGGTGCCTGTTTTTGTGTTTGGGGAAGATACGCGTTTTCCGGGACTGTTGGCGATGCTGCCGTGCTTTGGTGCAACCCTGGTTATCTGGTCCGGGGAAAACGCCGTTTCCCGTCCTGTGCTCCAGAACCGGGCAGCGCTCTGGCTGGGGAAAATTTCGTATTCTGTCTACCTGGTCCACTGGCCGCTGGTGGTTTTCTGGCTATACCTCGATCCCGAGGGGCTGCAGGCCGGGGACCAGGCCGCAATCGTGGCGTTGTCCATCGGGCTCGGGTACCTAAGCTGGCGCTGGGTGGAGCAGTACTTTCGAGTTGCCAGTATGCCTGCAGGTTCGGCGGCAGGTGATGCGGTGAGAAGAAGCCCGCTGGCAATTTATGCATCCTCTTCCCTGGCTGTTTGCCTGTTGAGTGCTGTTTTATTCCACACAAATAGCGGAATTCTGGCTCGGTCCACCGCGCTCACTGCCGAAGATGTCGCTAATGGTAAGAACCAGCGATATGACCTGACCCGGAAGAGCTGCCGGCTGCATGAGTTAGAGACTTCCGGGCAATGTGATACAGCGGCAAGGCTGCAGACACTGGTAATCGGGAATTCACACCAGCCCGATGGCTATAACATGTGGAAACGGGCGTTCGATACACCAGAACAGAATATCATTTCATTTGGCTCTACCAACACGTGCAATGCCTTCATTGAGGATGCCGGCGCGGATGTTCCCGACAAGCGCAAGTGTGCCGAGCGGTTCAGGTACCTGCGTGATGAAAGCTTTGTCCAGTCACTTGATATTGTTGTCTACAATTCAAACAGGCCATTCGCGCGTAACAAGGATTCCCTCTTCCGCCTGTTTACAGAAATGAAGGCTGTTAACCCGGAAATTCAGTTTGTCGTGCTGGGTGGTTACTTCAATTTGCGGCGTGATTGCTCATACTACATCGGCCAGGCAGGGGAGATGGGTGCCTGCCTCGATCCGGATTACATCACTTATGGCCCTGACGATGAGTCAGAGGCCTTTGCCGCATGGTCTGGCAGTGATGTAGCGCAAGTGCTCCAGCCATTGTATATCAACAAATTCGAGCTGATGTGCGAGAAGGGCGACTGCGCGGAGTCTGTCAATGGTGTCCCCTTTACTTACGACCAGCATCACTTGAGCCTTGAGTTCTCCCTTGCGTTTGGGGACGCGATAGCAAGGGAGTACCAGTTGGCGGGGGACAGTGTTATCAAGCTGGCATCCAGGTAGGTTAAATACTTGCCTTCTGCAATGTCGGGATTGTGCCAGGTCCCGAAGTTCAGTGCCGGGCATGCGTGCAAGAAAAAGCCCGCGGTAGCGGGCTTTTACTGGAGGGTTCCTGGGAGGCAGGTTCAGGCTGTAACGAGTATCTTTCCGTCCCGGCCGCCCTCCGCGGCTGCGGCAACCGCATCCTTGATATCCTTCACGCTGAAAGTGCTGTCGATGGGCGCTTTCAGTTTGCCCGCAATAATCAGCTTTGTCAGTTCACCGTACACTTTCTGCTGGTCCTGGGGGGAGGCGGCCTCGAACCAGCGGGCCAGCCAGAAACCGCGCATGGAAACCCCCTTGAAGATCAGCGCGGTGGGGGAGATCTTGCACGGTTTGCCGCTCATCATGCCGTAATTGACCAGGGTTCCACCTTCAGCCAGGCAATCAGCTATACGGCCAGTGGCGGTATCGCCCACGGCATCGATCCCCAGTTTGATATCCGCCCCGCCAGTCGCCTCCTTGACCCGGGCAGGCAGGTCGTCACCGTCTACCAGCACCACATCGGCGCCCTGTGCCTTGAGAGGCTCCACCAGGGATTCCCGGCGGACAATGTTGACCGTCTTGAACCCGCGGATATGCGCCAGCTGGATCAGGTAGTTTCCCACACCGGAGTTGGCTGCGTTCTGGATTACCCAGTCACCTGGCTGCAAATCCACGAACTCGCTGAGCATCAGTGAGGCCGTCGGCGGATTGATGGAAATCATCGACAGCTGCAGCGGGTCTGCCTCATTGGGGAGGGGAAGCAACTTGTCTGCCGGAACCGTGAAATGGGTGCGCCAGGTACCGATGCCTACCGGGAGCAGTACTGTCTGCCCGATTTCTGGCGCGCTGACGCCTGGCCCGTGTTCGACCACCCGGGCGACCCCCTCGTTGCCGCCGACAGCGGGGAGGGGCGGCAGCATGCCGTAATCACCGGTGAGGGTCAGGACGTCGGAAGGGTTGATGGGGGAGGCCAGGAGCTCCAGGAGCACCTCGCCTTCCTTCAGTTCGGGTGTTTCACATTCGACTGCTTCGATGACTTCCTGCGGTACCGGGCCGCGGGACTGGTATTCTGCTTTGAGCATCTGTTGCTCCTCCTGTTTCGGGTCTCTGGCTTCCGTTAGAACCATGGACCGCAATTTAGTCGATCTGTTTTTGCCGTGACCACTTTTAATCATTGATGGCGCCTTATCACGCAGCTTGATAAGCGTCAGGTCAGGGCGGTGCCGTGGATCCTTGCCAGGGTTGCCAAATGGCCGAAAAGCGGATAAATTTGGTCATATGTCCAGACCAAAACGGAGGGGTGGATATGGCGTCAATGCCTTCCCTGGAGCCGCAGCCGGCAGAAGACGAGGTATTGCTGGAGGCCCTGCTGAATACCGCATCCTACCTGGGCCTGCGCAAGCGCGAGCTGGCCGACATCATCCATATGGATGAGCGTACCCTGAGGCGAAAATCCGGCCTGGCCCCGGACAGTGCCCCGGGCCAGCTGGCCCTGTTGCTGGTGCGGGCCTATCGAGCGGCCTTTGTATTAATGGGCGGCGCGGAAGGGGCCCGGCACTGGTTCGATACCCCCAACAAGTCACTCAATGGCACCCCGCGGGAAATGGTTGTCCAGATTGAGGGCCTGGTGCGGGTGGTCAATTACCTCGATGCCATGCGGGGCAAGGTATGAGCGACGGGCTGGGCCAGCTGATCGACAACAGCCGCCAGCGACTGATGGGCAGGCTTTTCCGGATGGTGGAGTCACAGGAGGATGTCGCTACCCGCAGCCTGGTGGACAGCCTGCAGAAGCAGGAGGCCCTGGAAAACCTGCTCGAGCGCAGTAAGCCGAAGCGCCTGCCCGGCACAGAACAACTCCATTACCTGCTGGCCACGCCTTTCCGCTATCCACCACTGCCCTGGGGATCCCGCTTCGGCAGCACTGCGGAGAACGGCATTTTCTATGGCAGCAAGACCATTCCCACCGTACTGGCGGAATCCGCCTATTATCGCCAGCTGTTCTTCAATGACATGGAAATCCCGCCAGCGGTGCCGATCACCAGTTACCATAGTATTTTCTCCGCCCGCTATGCCGCCGATCCCGGGGTGCGCCTGCAGGCGCCGGACTGGGAGTCGCACTGGGACAGGATTGCCGACCCGGTGAATTACAGCTTCTGCCAGCAACTGGGGGCGCGTATGCGGGCATCGGGAATTGTCGGCATTGAAGCTCCCTCCGCCCGGGCCCGCCAGGCTGGCATCTCGCCATTTCCGCCCACTGACAGTGAGGGCGTCAATGTGGCGCTGTTCTCCCCGGAGGTCCTGCTGCGGCGGGCGCCGATGCAGGAGGCGGAGGTTACGGCGGAAACCGGTGCCGATGGGGTCGCCTTCCTGCTCAAGCTGGGTGACGGCACCGTTACCCATCGCTTTCCCGCCACTGCTTTCCGGGTCGGCGGCCGCCTGCCACAGCCGGCCTGACCCGCGCCCGCCAGGCCTGGTGCGTTCTTGCTCCAGGCCGGCAAAGGAACTTTCTCTCGAGGCCCAGCCATGCTCCCGCGTTACCTGACCCGCTTTGACCCGGACTATATCCGCGGCGTCGCTCGCCAGATTCCATACCAGCGGCTGCAAGGGGGACTCTTCCCGGGTATAGAGGTGTGGATGCGTCGTGACGACCTGCTGGATCCCCTGGTTTCGGGTAACAAGGCCTACAAGCTGCTCTACAACATACAGCGCATGCGGGAGATGGGGCTCGATACCATCGTTACCTGCGGCGGCGCCTGGTCAAATCATATACATGCGACAGCTGCGGCTGGCCGCCGGTTTGGTTTCAAGACCGTCGGGATTATCCGGGGGCACAAGCCAGAGACACCCAGTGCCATGCTTCGTGATGCCGAGCGGTTAGGGATGGAACTCTATTTTGTGTCAAGGGACCAATACCGGCAGCGCCATTCTGTTGAATTCCTGCCAAGGGTCGGGCTGGATGGTCGCAATGCCTGTTTTGTGCCGGAGGGCGGGGCGAACCTGGAAGGCTTTATGGGCCTGAGGTTGCTCGGCGAGGTGATCGCGGAGACCGCTCCGGTGGAGTTCGACCAGGCCTGGCTGGCATGTGGCACTGGCTTGTCGCTGGCCGGAATACAGGCGGGCCTTGGGGGCACGCCAGTCATTGGTCTGCCTGTTCTCAAGGCGGGGAGCTCAATCTTTGAACAGGCCGGGAGGTGGCTCGACCGGTCGGGGTGCCGGCGACGACTGCAGCCGCTTCGAGAGGGATACCACTTCGGCGGCTATGCGCGGATGAAGCCACAACTGCGCCAGTTTATGCAGGATTTCGAGAGCGGCGAGGGCATTCCCCTGGATCCCGTCTATACGGCAAAGTTGGCCTGTGGATTGCAGTCTGAGCTGTTGCTCGGAAAGGTCCCCTCGGGATCAAAAGTCCTGCTGCTGCACTCAGGTGGATTGCAGGGAAGGCGCGGCTATTCTGGTTGAAAAATGTGCAATTACGCGGCCTGACACAGGGGTGCCCGGACTCGACCTGACTGGCGCTCTCCTGCATAATTGCCGATCGCCTCGGCGATGGGATGCGGCGGTGCGAATAGTCACAAAATCGTCAAAAGAAGAAGTTTCTGGGGGAATGTGTGCGAAAGGGAATCATTCTGGCGGGGGGGACCGGGAGTCGTCTCTTTCCGCTGACTAAAGCGGTGAGCAAGCAGCTTATCCCGATTTACGATAAGCCGATGATCTACTATCCGCTCACCACGCTGATGTTGGCGGGCATCCGGGATATCCTGGTCATCTCCACGCCCGACGACCTTCCTGCTTTCCAGAAGTTGCTTGGCTCCGGTGAATCCTGGGGCATCAACCTTTCCTATGCGGAGCAGCCCTCTCCTGACGGCCTGGCACAGGCTTTTGTGATCGGTGAGTCATTTATTGGCAATGACGACTGCGCCCTGGTGCTTGGCGACAATATTTTTTATTCCCACGACTTCCTGGGTCTGCTGCAGCGCGCGGCAGCCAAGGACCACGGTGCTACCGTATTCGGCTATCACGTCAAGGATCCCCGTGCTTATGGGGTGGTTGAGTTTGACGATGAGGGCAGGGCACTGTCCATCGAGGAAAAGCCCGAGCAGCCGAAATCAAACTACGCGGTCACCGGCCTGTACTTCTACGACAATGCGGTGATCGATATCGCCAAGTCCATCCAGCCCTCCGCCAGGGGCGAGCTGGAAATCACCGACGTCAACCGGGCATACCTTGAGGCCGGGACCATGACCGTAGAGGTTCTGGGGCGGGGTGCGGCCTGGTTGGACACCGGTACCCACGACAACCTGCTGGCAGCCAACCATTTTGTGCAGACCATCGAAGCCCGCCAGGGATTGAAAATCGCCTGTCCGGAAGAGGTGGCCTACCGCATGGGTTATATCGGTGCCTCCCAGCTGGAATCCCTGGCGGAACCGCTGCGCAAGAGCGGTTATGGCGACTATCTCCTGCAAGTACTGCAAGACCGGGTATTTTGATCATGCAGGTGCTGGATACAAAAATACCCGCCGTCAAGATTATCGAACCGCAAGTCTTCGGCGACGAACGCGGCTTCTTTATGGAAACCTTCCGTGACTCCTGGTTCCGGGAGCATGTCGCTGACGTCAGTTTTGTACAGGACAATCACTCCAAGTCTGCCAACGGAATCCTCCGCGGGCTGCATTACCAGATGGAGCATACCCAGGGAAAGCTGGTCAGGGTGGTGCATGGCGAGGTTTTTGATGTTGCGGTGGATATCCGCGAAGGCTCGCCCACATTCGGCCAGTGGGTCGGTGAATTCCTGTCCGCTGAGAATCGCCGCCAGCTCTGGGTGCCCGCTGGTTTTGCCCACGGTTTCCTGGTGACTTCGGAATCGGCTGAGTTCGTCTATAAGTGCACCGATTATTACCACCCGCAGAGCGAAGTCAGTATCCGCTGGGATGACCCCCAAATCGGGATCTCCTGGCCCCTCGGTCAGGGGCAGCAGCCCAGGTTGTCACAAAAAGATATCGACGGCCTGCAACTGGACCAGGCGCCCACACTACCTGCCACCGCTTAGTCATCATTGAGGTTCATAATGAAGAAGGCACTGATTCTGGGCAAGAATGGCCAGGTCGCCTGGGAGCTAATGCGTGCCTGCCCGCAGGGCTGGCAAGCACAAGCTTGTGGGCGTGAAGAAGTAGATTTGCAAGAATTCTCGTCATTGGCTGGCCAGGTTGCCGAGCTCGAGCCGGATCTGCTGATCAATGCCGCTGCCTACACGGCGGTGGACAAGGCGGAGTCCGAGCGGGATGAGGCCTATGCCCTCAACCAGCAGGCAGTCGCGAATATCGCGGCTATCGCAGCAGAGCAGGGCATTCCCCTGGTACACCTGT
Source organism: Microbulbifer sp. YPW16 (assembly GCF_021290385.1). GTDB lineage: Bacteria > Pseudomonadota > Gammaproteobacteria > Pseudomonadales > Cellvibrionaceae > Microbulbifer > Microbulbifer zhoushanensis. The sequence continues at coordinate 575,794 of NZ_CP089928.1, read as the reverse complement.
CGACGGACTTTGTGTTCGATGGCAGCAAGTCCAGCCCGTATACCGCCGCTGACGAACCGGCACCACTGAGCGTCTACGGTGCCAGCAAGCTGGCGGGGGAACAGGAAATCCTCGACCGGGCACTCCCCAATGCACTGATCCTGCGCACCTCATGGGTCTATTCATCCCATGGGCAGAACTTCGTCAAGAGCATGCTGCGGCTCATGTCTGACCCGCAGCGGGAGCACCTTTCGATTGTCTGTGACCAGGTGGGAACACCGACCTGGGCGCGTGCCCTTGCCCGGGCCATCTGGGCGGCTGGCGATATGATGTGCGCGGGGCAGAATCCGGGCGGCACCAGGATCCTCAACTGGACCGACGCGGGGGTCGCTTCCTGGTACGATTTTGCGGTTGCCATCCAGGAGCTGGCCCTGGAGCGGGGCCTGCTGGAAGGCCGGATTCCCATCCACCCTATCCCCCATACCGATTACCCGACTCCGGCGACTCGTCCGGCGTACAGCGTGCTGGACAAGGCTGGGTTTGCGCAAGAATTTGCTGTGCAGCCGCAACATTGGCGCAACCAGCTGGGGTGTATGCTCGATGACCTCGCCGAAGCCGAGGCAGGGCAGTAACCAACAGAACGAAATATCCAGAATCAAGAATCTCGAATAAGTATCTCGTAATGACACAGACAGAAAAACAAGCGGCTGAAGGTCCACGGAAGCTCCTGGTAACCGGGGGCGCCGGCTTTATCGGTGCCAACTTTGTCCATTACTGGCTCCAGCAATATCCCGGCGACTCGGTGGTAGTCCTGGATGCGCTGACTTACGCCGGAAACAAGGTTAGCCTTGAGTCTCTCGAGTCCAATCCCGGCTTCACTTTTGTCCATGGCGATATCTGCGATACCGCACTGGTCGAGGAGCTCCTCATCAATCATGGGCTCGACACCATTGTGCACTTTGCGGCCGAGTCCCATGTGGACCGCTCGATCAGCGGCCCCGATGCGTTTATCGAGACCAATATCATCGGCACACACAGCCTGCTCAAGGCGGCGAAAAAGGTCTGGATAGACCTGCCGGCGGCGGACGGGCTGGAGCCGGTCAAGCACCGCTTCCATCACGTCAGCACCGACGAGGTATACGGCACCCTGGAACCGCAGGACCCGGCTTTCTCGGAGAGTACTGCCTACGCACCCAATTCACCGTATTCGGCCAGCAAGGCGGCATCTGACCACCTGGTACGCGCCTATCACCACACTTACGGGCTGGAGGTGACAACCTCCAATTGCTCCAACAACTATGGACCCTATCACTTCCCGGAAAAACTGATCCCGCTCATCATTACCAACATCCTGCATGACAAGCCGATTCCGGTATACGGTGACGGCAAGCAGGTGCGGGACTGGCTTTACGTTGAGGACCACGCCAGGGGCATCGAACTGGTGCTCCAGAAGGGTAGAATCGGCGAGAACTACAACATCGGCGGGCACAACGAGTGGCACAATATCGACATTGTGAACCTGGTATGCCAGCTGATGGATGAGGCTTTCTCCAGTAATGGCGAGCTGGCGGCAGAATACCCCACGGCCTCATTTGCCGCTTCCGGCAAGAGCCGGGATTTGATCCGTTATGTGACGGACCGGCCCGGGCATGATCGCCGCTATGCGATCGATGCCAGGAAGAGCCGCGAGGAGCTGGGTTACTCGCCACATGAGAGCTTCGAGTCAGGTATCCGCAAAACCGTCGAGTGGTACCTGTCGAACCCTGGTTGGTGGGGTCCTTTGATCCAGGGTTGACCTTGTGCCTACTGCCGACCAGGCGCGATTCTGAATAAAGCTGTCGAGCAGTAGGGGCTGGTCAAATGGTGATGGGCGGCACTGAACTGCCATGGTGGTTTTGTGGCCGGGATGTTCGTTTCATCACCAGCTTCATGCTTTGGCATGTGTGTTCGTACTCCTGTTGTCTCCGAATCAGCCCGTGTAATCCCATGTAATAGGTTGAGAATTGCGTCACAAAAGTGATTTGCGGTAGTATCTCCTTTTGGATCGGGCACAGGCCGAATTTTGGGCTAAAAAATGCTCGACTGGCTCATAGATTGAGCGTTCTTCAGAAGTGGGGCTGGGGATGAAGTGGACACGGATGTCAAAGAACAATACTAAACAGGGTTAGTGGCCGGACCAGGGTTCGGGCACCTCGGGGGATCGGTGTCAGAATTCCACAACATAGGCCTGATAGGCCGAACAGAGAGTGAAAGCGCGGTTCTATCGCTAAAGCGCCTTATGGCCTTCCTGGAGCGGGAAGGCTTAAATGTTGTGCTGGAACAAGAAACCGCCACAGCGCTCAGCAATCACAAGGCACGTATCTCCAGGCGGGAAAAACTGGGCGAGCTATGCGACCTGGTCATCGTGGTCGGCGGCGACGGCAGCCTTCTGGGCGCTGCGCGCGCACTGGCCAAGTTCAGTGTTCCCCTGCTGGGTATCAATCGCGGCCGCCTCGGCTTCCTGACCGACATCACTCCCGATGAAATCGAAGAGAAAGTTGGCGAGGTGCTGGCCGGGAAATATATGGCGGAAAGCCGCTTCCTGCTGGATATGTCGGTCACCCGGGACGGCAAGCCCGTGGGCCATGGTTCCGCCCTGAACGATGTGGTCATCCACCCCGGCGAATTTATCCGCATGATCGAATTCGACCTCTTTATCGACGGTCAATTCGTGTACACCCAGCGTTCAGACGGCCTGATCATCTCCACACCCACCGGTTCCACCGCCTATGCCCTGTCGGGCGGCGGCCCGATCATGCACCCGAAGCTCGATGCCATCGTGCTTGTCCCCCTGAACCCGCACACACTCAGCAGCAGGCCAATTGTTGTTGAGGGAAGTAGCGAGTTCAAAGTCATAGTAGGGGAGCACAACGTTGCACGGCCACACGTCACATGTGACGGCCATGACCAGATCATCACGGAACCCGGTGACGTTATCCGCATCCATAAGAAACCCCATCGGCTGACCCTGATCCATCCGATTGACCACAATTTTTACGAGACCTGCCGTTCAAAACTGAACTGGCAAAATAACTAAAAAGAACACGACGAGAACATAGAGGTTAAGCGTGAGTAACACGAGTATTACACCAGTCATTCTATGCGGCGGTTCCGGCACCCGGCTGTGGCCCAAGTCCCGGAAGATGTTGCCCAAGCAATTGTTGAGCCTGACTGGTGAGCAGACCATGCTGCAGCAGACCCTCGAGCGCGTTCGCGGGTTCGCCAAGCCGATTGTCGTGTGTAATGAAGACCATCGCTTTATGGTGGCCCAGCAGGCGCAGGAAGTGGGCTTCGATGAAATCACGCTGATCACTGAGCCGATGGGGCGCAACACCGCGCCGGCGATTGCCTTTGCTGCTATCGCCGCGGCACGTGAAGACGAGAACACCAACCTGCTGGTCCTGCCCGCCGACCACCTGCTTGAAGACGTGGAACAGTTCCACCAGGCAGTGGATATTGGCCTGCAGAAATCCGTCGATGGTGGCCTGGTCACTTTCGGCATTGTGCCCACCGCGCCGGAAACCGGTTATGGCTATATCCAGAAAGCTGACGGTGGCGAAGACGCCATCCGCAAGATCGAGCAGTTTGTCGAAAAGCCGGACCTGGAGACCGCAAAACAATATATAGATGGCGGCAACCACTACTGGAACGCCGGTATGTTCCTGTTTGGGGCCAAATGCCTGTTGACCGAACTCGCTGAACACGCCAGTGGCATTGCGCAGGCATCTGCCACGGCGATGGACAACGCCGTGGTGGAGAGCGATTTCATCAAACTCCGCAGTGAGGATGTGGCAGATATCCCCGAAGACAGCATCGACTACGCGGTGATGGAAAAGACACAGAATGGCTACGTGGTGCCTCTGGACTGTGGCTGGTCCGACGTGGGCTCCTGGTCTTCCCTGTGGGAAGCACTCGAAAAAGACCAGGACGGAAACGTCGCCCTGGGTGACGTGATCATGGAAGGCTGCAAGAACTCGCTGGTATTCGGTGAAGATCACCTGGTAGCCGCAGTGGGCGTGGAAGACCTGGTGATTGTCGACACCAAGAACGCGACCCTGGTTGCACCAAAAGACCGCGCCCAGGAAGTGAAGGCCATTGTCAGCAAGATCAAGACAGCCGGGCGTGATGAGCACGAAATCCACCGCGAGGTGGTGCGCCCGTGGGGCAAATATGACTCCATCGGCAGCGGGCCACGATTCCAGGTGAAGCGCATCACGGTGAACCCGGGTGCGAGCCTGTCACTGCAAATGCACCACCATCGTGCGGAGCACTGGGTGGTGGTATCCGGAACAGCCATCGTCGAGCGTGACGGGGAAGAAATTATGCTTTCGGAGAATGAGAGCGTATATATCCCGATTGGTGCCAAGCATCGGCTGAAGAACCCCGGAATCCTGCCGATTGAGTTAATTGAAGTACAGAGTGGCAGCTATTTGGGTGAAGATGACATCATTCGTTTTGATGACATTTACGGCAGAAGTTGAAGCTAAGCTAGATTTTTTTACTAAATCAAGAAATTATTAAGTTGGGTATGGCAAAGTCTTTAGTTTTTACAGTCGCGACAGATGGTTATGATCAAGCTTTCGCGAGAAATATTACAAGTCATCGTCGCTATGCGAAAAAGTACGGCCACGATTACCAATTAGTTAGTGGTCCAGGCTCCGATGTATTGAATCGTGAAGTCGCTTGGCTAAAAATTCCTCTTCTCATCGGTGCGATAGATGCTGGTTACGAATCTATCATGTTCGTCGACGGTGATGCAGCTATTCAAAAAAAGTGTCCAAATTTCGAAGCGCTTTTTGAAGATGGTTACGATGCATATTTGGCAAACGGTCATTCTGGCAGACCGAACTCTGGTGTAATAATTATAAAATCAACGACAGAAGTTAAAGCGATGCTGGAAAGGGTTCTTCAGGGCTATGGCAAGCCTCTGGCATCAATTGATAGCGTTGGGTGGGGCGAAAATGGTTACGTCATTCATGAGCTAAGAAAATACGAAAGATTCAAGAATGTTTCCCTAAAGTGGAACAATACCTGGGATATAAAGCTTAAAGATTATATCCGTCACTATACTGGTCCAATGAGGAAGTTGTACGAATTTTCCGTATCTGAAAGGCAAGCTTGGGATGAAATATGTAGCCGGCCCAAAATTAAGGGGGAGGGCTTTCTCACCAATGGGAGAGATTTTTTTGAAGCACTTTCTACGCTATATTCAAGAGTAACAAATGATACCCCGTGCTTTTCAGCGTTTGATTTTTCATGGTGTGGATTTCCTAAATCGCGTAGATCTGATCTCTCAGTGGGAAAATTGACGGTTCACAGTTGTGTCAATATTGATGAAATGGATCCGGATAATCCATATTCGATGGAGTTAGCGAAGGGGCTAAGGTTATCCGGCGCAAACGTGATTACCGGTGCAGATGGGTTTTGGGACCTTGATTATAGTAAAATTGACGTTCTACATATTCAGTGGATGGAAGTGCTCTGTGGCTGGAAGGCCCCTACAGAAGAAATGGTAGAAAAAATTGAACATCGGATTCAGGAAATCGCTGAGACTACAAAAATAGTCTTCACTTTCCATAATCTATTGCCTAAAAAAGATTTCGGCCGCCTTGGTTTTAAGCTGCTAGACATTGTTGCAATGTATGCGAGTGCCTTTATTCACCTCTCTAACGAGTCAATTGCTAAGATTAAAGAGCAATATAAAGGTTGTGAGTGGGTGGAAAAAGATAATCACTATGTTTGTCGGCATGGTGATTTTGACTATTACCGAATGGTTGAAGAGGATTGGCCCGAATTAACACAGTTAGATGGATCAGGTTCGACTGTGTTGGTGTTTGGCGGAATTCGCAATAAGGATGAATTAGATTTTTCTCTGAATGTTGGCGATAAGCTTGCGCAACAGGGGCATAATCTTATTTTGGCCGGCCCGGTGTCAGACGAAGCGATGCATTGGAAGGAGCGTAAAGGAATTCAAAATCCGGAGCGGTCTAAGATATTAAGGCTTCACCAGAGGGTGCAAAATGAGCATGTTAAGGCACTGCTGAAGAAGGCGGATGTTGTCCTGATACCTCGGGCTGAGCGATTAAATTCGGGTGTTGTCTTTTTGGCTCACAGTTTTGGGGTGCCGGTCGTATGCTCTGATGAGGTGACACTTTCTGAGTCCCTTAACGTCACGAGAGGCGTTGTCTATCGTAAGAATAATGTCGATGATGCTGTGAATGCTATTCTGTCGGTCTTTAAGCGGGAGCAATTGGAAAAAATTGAAAATGAAGCGGCCTGCTTTTTATTTAAAAAGAAATGTATGAGTTGGATATCTATTGCGGATCAGCACTTGAAAATCTACCAGTCCGTATAAAGTTGTCTTTCATATTGTATTTTTGGTTTTATTATGGAAATTGTTAAACAGGTTGGCGTTTATAAGTGGTCTCCGAAAGTGGGTGGCAATTTTGGAGATGAAATTGGCCCTATGATCGTGGAAAGACTCGCAGAGAAGTTTGGCCTAAACTTTAATGCTAAGGCTGCCAAAGGTAATGAGAATAAGCTCCTATCTGTAGGATCAATTCTTCATGAGGCTGTTGATGGAGATGCGGTCTGGGGGTCGGGTGTAAACGGTAAGTGCTGGGTCCGTAATCTGGAAACCCAGAAGGAAATCCAGGTTTACTCTGTACGCGGGCCGGTTACCAGAGACGCTATGCGTCAGTATGGTTTTGAGGTCGCGGAGAACTATGGAGATCCGGGGATTCTATTTACATTTTTGTTCGATAATGAAATTGTTAAAAAGGCAGCTGAACTTGACACGTTTTATCAGCGAAATGGAATGGAGAGACCTGAAGTTGTCTTCATTCCAAATATTAATGATGAGCGATTTTACTTTCCGGAAAAGGCTGAGCTACCCAAAGATTGGCTTTATTTAAGCCCAACTCTAGATCCAATTGAGGTTGCTGCGCACATTAGGCTTTCTCAGAGGGTTGTTTCTAGTTCTCTTCATGGGATCGTATTTGCTGATGCTGAAGGAAAACCATCGACTTTATATAAGAGCCGATTTGAGACGAGCCTGAAATATGAAGACTATTTCGGTGGTACTGAGCGAGCTGCACCGGTACCTGTGGATTCGATTGAGAGAGCAATTGATGTAGTTAATGTTCCTGATTTCAAGTGTGGCGTTAAGTCACTACTAGAATCATTCCCTTTTAAGAGATATTCAGATCTTGATGCCAAAAGCTTTGTAACTAATTTGCCAGTGCTTGAGATGGCCCGTAGGTATGATTTTGATCAGTCGACAGATTATATGGCTGTGCTAGGTGATGGGTGGTCTGATGTCATTAGTGGTAGTTCGTGGTCTGTAGCAAAAAAAGCAAATTTACAGTTTGCTTTACCCTCTACAGTAAAAGGCAGTGATCCTGTGAAGTTTTCAATCTTGACAGGAACATTGGATAAAGGGGTGAAGGATTATGAAAAAGTTCGGATTCTTTCTAAAGGGCGTCTGATTGCAACTGAAGTACTAAAGCGAGGGGCTGACGCACAGTGGATCAATGTTCCACTTGAGGTTAATGAGGATCGTCATATAGATTTGACTTTTTCATTTGAAAACCCATCTATTCCAGATGAGTACTCTGGTAATGGCGACAAACGAACATTGGGTGCCTGGATGTCGGCATTTAAGGTTGAGTGATAATAAATGATAAACAAAACTGCACCGCAATTGCTGTTAATCGGGGGGTGCCCACGGAGTGGCACTACTTGGCTTCAAACATTACTCGCAGATTCGGAAGCAGTATATTCGCGTCCTAATGAGACGCACTTATATGATGTCTATGTTGAAAAGTTGTGCTCGCTCTACAGCTCAGAAAAGTCCCTGTTTAACTCAGGGGATGGCCTTAGATCTCTTTTTGACAAGAAGAGTTTTGAAACAGAGCTGGTAAAGCCTTTCATTGATTCTGTTTTTAACAAGTATGCGGAAGGAATTGGTTCCGAGGAGATAGTTTTAGAGAAAACCCCCTCAAATATACGTTACGTTGAGTTGATAAACCGGCTAGGGATCCCTTTTTTAATGGTCGAAATTGTGAGGGATCCAAGGGCGGTTGTCAGTTCTTGGCGTGCAGCTCAAAAAGAGTCTTGGGGGCGCTGGGCAAGAAAGAGCGTGTTTGATATTTGCGCAACTTGGTCTAGATATATCATAGAGGGAGACCATGCCAAATATCTGCTTGGTGACCGAATAAAGAGAATCAAATATGAGCAGCTGATTGAAAATCCTGTGGGAACACTCGATTCAATATATGGTTGGCTCGACATTAATGTTCCTGAAGATGCGATTAGAGCTGCTGTAAAAAAGAATGATATCCAGCATGTTCTCTCGAATCGCCCTCTGGAAGATTACTCAGCCCAAGCTGTCTCCGGGCGAAAAAACTTTATTCGAAAAGGGCGTGCTGACTCCTGGCGTGAGGATTTGCCCGCAGGCGATGTGTCTATCGTTGAGAAATATTGTGGTGCTCTAATGGAACGGCTAGGTTATCTTTAGATGAACCAAAAAAAAAGAAAAGTTATCGTCCATTATCACTTTTTTAAGAATGCTGGTTCATCTATAGATGAAATATTACAGAGCAGTTTTGGAGAGAGATGGTCGAAGTTTGATAAGAGTCCTGCTGGAAATAAAATACTCCCTGATGAGCTTTCGTCTTTCCTAATATCTAGGCCTGATTTGCGTGCCGTATCTTCACATCAAGCAGTTCCTCCCTTGCCAGCTGGAAATTACGAAATATTTCCGATTTTTTTCCTGCGTCATCCTATCATTCGGGCCAGATCAGCGTACCTGTTTGAATGGCAGAAGCAGAAAGGTCTCAGCGTTCCTAAAGGCTCATTTTCCGAGTATGTAGAGGAGAAGCTTGACCCTGGAAATGGTGGTGTTATTGCAGATTTCCATGTATATCAATTGGCCAATAAAGTAAGAAGTGGTAGATGGCCTGTTAGAGATTTAGATCCTGTTAAACGCTTTAACGATGCAAAATGTTTTCTCGAATCACTTCCTTTTTTTGGTTTGGTTGAGCATTTCCAAGAATCTTTGGAGAGAATGCACTTCTATTTGAAATATCATTTTCCCGAGCTAAGAGTCGTTAACTATGAGGTCAATGCCACTGATAAGAGTAACCTCTCATTGAGAGAAAAGCTCGCCCGTATACGAGACGAGTTGGGAGACAGGCTATACACTAGTTTAATTGATCACAATCAACTCGATCTAGCGTTTTATGAGTTTGCGCTGGAAAGGTTTCAATTCGTAAAAACAAAGTAAGCCCACTTTTTAGCGGTTGGCTCTATTGATAGACTTTAACTATTTGTAAAAGCCCTAGTTAGAGGGTTTCAGTCTCTTTGGACCAAAGGTATAGATTGATAGGTGCGGCTTATAACCAGTATTTTCGATTAGCTGCAGTTAGTCTTGGAATCTTACTATTTTTTAGCAGCATAGCGTTGCTTTTGGTTTTCTATCAAATCTGGCCAAGCGAACTCGACGTTCACACCTTTTCCCTGTGTAGTTATCATGATCATTTTTAGGCAGATGCTCAGTTTCATTTGGAATTGCTTTTTCACCGTAAAAATTATTGTGTATACGTTTATTAACAGCGCATGTGCTTTGCGCCATGGGCCTACTTTTAGTTCTCTTTTTTTCATGCCAATTATGTCTATTGGGGTTTGGCCGGACCGATAAATCTAAACAAGTACTCTCTCTTTTTGTCATATTACTCCTGCTCCCTGGGACAGTCCCCGGGGTTGCTGCCTTAATTTTAGGCTTAGTGGCAGACCGTCTGTCTCTCGTAGCCAGTTAGTTTCACCCGAATTTGCGGTGTGTGGGTGATTGGCTTGCTATAAGTGGGGTACAATTGACCTTTAAGGAATCCATGTTCAGGTTAAAAAGTATTCGAAGTGGTTGTTTTGCGTTCTCTTCGTGGGTTTGAAATTCGCTGGCCCTGCAGTATTGCTGGCTCAATCGGTTCAACAGGGACGTTTAGAGCCTGAGTGATAGTTGAGGTCAATTGCCGCATGGGGATCAATAGTGAAGGGCTCTCGTTAGGCGTTCGTTACCTGCGGACGACCAGTCGACTTTATTTAGGGCTGGAGCGTCAGATCGTGAAGATCGAAGTGCTACGGCTGGGTTTCAAGGTGGAGCAGAGGTTAGCGTGTTAGTGGGCGAAGGAGAGGAGGTCACTCGAGCTCGTGATAATTTATTGTTGGACGAGTTCCAGGTACCAGTTAGCTTATTGTTTCACAAGCCCAATTTTTATACTCTTGAATACACAGATGAGGGGGTAGCCTATGCGTGGACTGGTCCATCACCTGATTTAGAGTTCCAAGTTCCGGTTGAACGTGATTCAGAGAAAATATTTCGCCTCAGCTTTATATCCGCGATTGAAGAATTGCAAGTGACCGAAGCCAAAGCTTTTGTAGACAATCAGTCTGCATTTTTCCGTATTGATTGTGATGGTAAAGCTCGGGGTATAGTGATTGCTATACCGCCTTGTAAGACCCAGTGTCTGACTGAAATTACTGTTCAGCTAAAGCGAACAGTGAGCCCTAGTGAAATTGGACAAGGCGTTGATGGTCGTCAGCTTGGATTGGCTGTGACCGGGTATGATGTTTTCCGCCCTCGAACCTATGTTAGCAAAATGGAAGTGAACAGAAAGTGCGAAAATTAATTGTTCACTATCATTTGTTTAAAAATGCTGGATCGTCAGTAGATGCTATATTGCGGCATAGTTTTGGGCAGCATTGGATTTCATTCGATAAATCTGATCCAAGCGCGAAAATCCTGCCCCATGAATTAGATCGCTTTATTGACGAAAATCCAAGTATTCGTGCAATTTCTTCGCATCATGCGCTCACACCATTACCCTTGAGTGATGCGTATGAAATTTTTCCGCTGGTTTTTATCAGGCACCCAATTGCACGCGCAAAATCCGCGTACTTATTTGAGTGGCAAAAGCAATTAGGTTTAGAGAGACCTAAAGGCAGCTTCAGCGATTATGTGCAGGAGAAAGTTCTTGATAATGATCGCGGCGCGATAAGCAATTTTCATGTATGTCAGCTTTCTAATGTGGCTATACAGGGTAAGCGTCCTGTCCATGACGAATCTCCGGAGGCAAGGCTCGCCCGGGCCAAAGAGCGACTTGATTCATTACCGTTCTTCGGCTTGGTTGAGTTTTTTCAAGAGTCTTTGGTACGGGCTCACTTTTATCTGAAATACCATTTTCCTGAATTGAATGTGGTTAACAGAGTGATAAATACAACACAAAAAGTGGATCAGAACTTGGATGCCAAGCTGGTTGGAATTCGCGCAGAATTGGGCGCTGAGTTATATAGATTGCTGGAGCAAGAAAACAAGCTCGACTTGGAGTTCTATAAATATGCCAGGCAACAGTTCTTCTCGACTGTACCTCAAGCGGGCTGATTTTTGTTTATTCTATTGTTGTTGAGGAAAAAATGGATTCGGTTGATAAGTTATTGATTGAGAAGTACCGGGCTGAGCAGGAAAAAGGTGAGTACCTGTTTAATCGCCTGGCCCTGGGGTACGCGCGGGTCTATGCATTTCGCCGCTCCTTCCTGGGTAGGCTAATCGGCCATTTCGAGCGTGCCGTTCGATATCTAACATTCCGCCCATCTGCGAAAAGTGAGCTGACCCAGATGTATGAGGCTGCTTTGCAGTTTGAAGAAGAGCACAATATCTCCCTGCGCGAGGTGCTTGCGCAAGCGGGTTGATAGTCCACCGTTGATGGCAAAAAGTTGATGAGTAGTAGTAATCCGCCTGAACAAATTACGTTGGCAGCAAAGCTCCTGAACGATAAAAGGGGCGAAAACATTGACCTGGTGGCTCGGCTTAAACGCCTTGAGAAAATGTTTGAAGAGTTGCCGACTTCCCAGCTTGGAAAGCTGTCTTTAAAGGCGGATAAGCTTCAGGGCGGCAAACGCCTGAGTCCTGCAGGGCCTGTTGACCCGACAATGCTTGAGGTTGATCAAGAAGACATCATGCTCGAGCTGGAGATCGAGGCTGACGAGTTACAGGTTGTCGAATTGGACGAGGCGCCGTTTGATACAGAGGACATGGAAGCGCTCGAGCGCCGCAATGAAGAAGTCTACCTGAAGCTGCTCGAGTTTAATGTCCGGCTAAAGCGCCTGTTTGGTAGCAATCGGGCGATATTTGCGCGAGCAACAGAGGCCTTCCTGCGGCTCGCCTCCCTGAAATCGCCGCGGCAAGGCCAGCTGGCCCGGCTATTTAGGGATTACAGGGACTTCAAACGACATCATCCAGAGGACTTTGCCCGGGCAAGCGCTGCTGGCAGGGGGCGTTTCAGCCTGTTGCTTCAGGTTTTCCGGTATTTTCTGCGCCATCCAGTCAGTAGCTTGAGGCTGTTGAGCTTGGCCCGTGTCAAGCGGCTGCTGCAAGTGCTTGTCGGTTCGCAGTCCCTGGATAGTATTTCCTGGATCGACCAGCGGTTCCCTACAGAAAGCTCCGTTTCCCGCCAGCCTGTGATCTTCCCGGTGGATGATGTAACCGCACAGAGTGTTGAACTCAACTTTCCAGAGGTTAAGGCGCCGCTGGTGTCGATCGTTATTCCGGTTTACAACCAATACGCGACAACAGTCTCCTGCCTCCAGGCTGTACTGGCACATACCGACGGCGTTGAGTATGAGGTTATCGTTGCTGATGACTGTTCCAGCGATGAAACCCGTACACTCGGTGACCGTATCGGCAATGTCCGCGTAGTCCGTCATCCGGAGAACCAGGGTTTCCTGGGGAACTGCAATGCCGCAGTCCGCGCTGCCCGAGGTGATTACGTACTGCTGCTGAATAACGATACCAATCCGCAGCCGGGTTGGCTGACGGCGCTATTGGGCGTATTCGAGCAGCATAAAGATGCCGGTCTTGTCGGGCCCAAGCTGCTATTCGAAGACGGTGTCCTGCAAGAGGCGGGTGGTATTATCTGGCGTGATGGCAGTGGCTGGAATTACGGCCGCGGCCAGTCCCCGGATGCCCCTGAGTTCAACTATGTCCGGGATACCGATTACATCTCTGGTGCCTGCATCCTGTTCCGCAAAGATGTCTGGGACCGTATTGGTGGCTTCGACGAGCAGTTCCGCCCGGCCTACTACGAAGATACAGACCTGGCGTTTGAGATTCGTAAGCTGGGGCTGCGTACCATTTACCAGCCCGCTTCAGAAGTGGTGCACTTTGAGGGCGTGAGTCACGGTAACGACCTGAACTCCGGTATCAAGAAGCAGCAGCGTATTAACCAGGGGGTGTTCCGCAAGAAGTGGCGTGGCGAGCTGCTCGCCGAGAACCGTGACCTGGGGACAGACGTCTTTGATGCGCGTGAGCGCCACAATAGCGGCACCACCGTACTCTTTATTGACCATTATGTGCCTTTTTACGATAAGGATGCCGGTTCGCGCTCTACATTCCTCTATGTGAAAAGCATGGTGGAGATGGGCTATCGGGTGAAGTTCCTCGGTGCAAACTTTTTCCCTCACCAGCCGTACACCGAAACCCTGCAGCAGTTGGGAGTCGAGGTGCTCTATGGTGAACGCTTTGCGCGCAACTGGAAGCTCTGGTTGGAAGAGAATGCAAAGTCTATTGATGTAATCTACCTGCATCGGCCGCACATCACTGAAGACTTTATCGATGAGATCAAGTCGCTGAAGGATTGTCCGCGACTGGTCTATTTTGGCCATGACCTGCATTACCTGCGCACCGAGCGTGAGGCTGCCGTCACTGACGACAGCAAGTTGCTAAAGGTGGCTGATGACTGGAAGAAGCGGGAAACCAGGATTTTTGACCAGGTTGATACCGTGCTTTACCCCTCCGATGTAGAGGTAAATGCGGTACAGGAGATATCACCGGGCACGAATGTCGCCCAGCTGCCCTTGTACGTGCTGGATGCGCCCGATGTGGATAGTTTCGACTTCGCGGCCCGCAAGGACCTGCTTTTCGTGGGTGGCTTTACCCATACACCGAATGTGGATGCCGTGCTCTGGTTTGCCGGCGAGGTAATGCCCCGGATCCTGGCTTCCGACCCGGATGTGCGCCTGCATGTGGTGGGCTCGAATGTGCCCGAAGCGATCAGTAACCTGGCGTCAGAGAACATTGTCGTTCATGGCTTTGTCAGCGACGGGGAGCTGGAGTCACTCTACCGCTCGGTTCGGGTTTGTGTCGTCCCGCTTCGTTATGGTGCTGGCGTTAAGGGGAAAGTACTGGAAGCGATACAGTCGGCAGTACCATTGATTACAACACCCATTGGCGCGGAGGGTATCCCCGTCCCCGAGCAGGTGATGGACATTGCCGAGGGGGCAGAAGAGTTTGCGAACAGGCTCCTTGGCCTTTACACGGATGAGAGCCGGTGCCTGCGCCAATTGGCGGCACGCCCCGCTTATGTGGCGGATCACTTTAGTTCCGGCGTCGTGCGAGCAGCCATCGAGCAGCATTTTGCCTGTGAAAGTGAGGGCTAGGAACCCCCGGCTGTTCCAGGTGACCTTCTGGCTGAATCCCAGGGCCTGTCAAGCGACAGGCCCTGGCTATTTGATTGAGTGTGTCTTTGCCCGACGGGCATTGATAAAACGAGTGGTTTTGCATGATTAGTCTAACGAAGAATACCGCAGCGCTTTTCTCAAACCGCAGGAAGGTCTGCCGGGAATTTGTAGCCGTGGCGCCGGTACGGTTCTTCATTGACGTCGTAGTCGGCTTTGTCAAAAGCATTCTCGAGCTATTTGTCTTCATCCTGCCCATCAAGATTGTACTTATCATTGCCGCGCCAGAGATGCCGGTCATGTTTGACAAGGTCTTGCCCGGCTTCTCCAGGCCAGAATGGGCCGGGATCCTTACGGGACTTATTGTTGTACTTCATATTGTCGTTCTAATGGCAGACTGGTACCTGAAGAGGTCCGCCGAGAGGTACACCGAGAAATTTGCCATTCAGCATAAAAAGGGCCGGTTCGCTGACAGTGATTTCCTGACATCCGTATACACTGGGATAGTGGACGCACGAGGCGGTTCGTTACTCCTTGTCGCCCTGAGCGGTGTTATTGGGCTGGTATACACCCAGTTCCTTCTGTTCTTTGTGGTGGCTGTATCCCTGTCGGCACTGGGTGTCATCGCTTTGGCTTCTGTCTCGAAGCACTTTGCTGAAAGCTTTCTCGCCCGCCCGCCGGCGGTCCTGGGCAAGATTTCCAACCTGGTCTTTATTTCCTGCTTCTGTTACCTGGTTTATGCATTTATCCTGTCTGAGCAGCCACCAGAATTTTTGCAGGCGATTGTCTCTATTATCCTTAGCCGGCGGCTGCTTACCGCCCTGTCGCAGAAGGTTGGGAACCTTGTCTGGTTCAAGAAGAAGAAGGCGGCGATCCAGAAGCTTTTCTACCGGGGGCACGCCGCGCTATCCCAGGGGGCGGGGGGATCACGTGCTTTTATCGATAGCGTGTCCCGGGAATCGTTGCCGGCCTTTGTAGCCCGTGTAATGGATTCACTGGGTATGGATTCCGGGCAGTTGCAGGGGTGCGAATGGGTGGAGTCTCCCTTGCCCTGGATGAGCCTTGTCCAGTGCAGCTTGCCGTCGACTGAGGTTGCGGCAGCGGATGAGATCCTGGTCCTCAAGGTATACGAGTCGAATAAAGCGAGAACCGCCAAGAATGAACTCGAGCTCTATCCGGAACTCGAATCACAGGGCATCATCCCCAGCTTCATCGGGATTGCTGAACTTGACGGTCACCAGGTTCACGCTTTCAAATTATCTAATGACTGGGCCTTTGCACGGGACCAGGATGCGATTATCGGCTTGCGCCGGCGGCTTCTGCCACTGACCTTCGACCAGGCCCTGGTGGAGGAATATTGCTCCGTTCATCCCACGTTGATGGACCGCTTGAACCTGTCGCTGTTGTCACGCCTGTATCTGATGGCCGATAGTGACGAAAAGGAGCTTCTTGATAGTTTCCTCGAAGCACTTCCTGCGATTTCCGAGCGGGTACGAGCTTTGCCCCTCAAATTACTTCCCCCCGATCCTGTCCTCAAACAGCTGGCCGTTAGTAATGGGGAGGCTGTATCCCTATTGGGACTGGGCGACTGGAAGCTTGAGCCGGTGGGCTTCTCCTTGTGGCCGTCCGACTCTCCGGAGGAGATGGCCGAGCGTCTTATTTCAAGCGGGGCGGTCGCGGAAGGCCTGGACGTAGGGGGCGTGGTGTCACACATTCGATTGTGCACTCTATTCGCTGAACTGGAGCGGCATTGCAGGAGTGGGCGATTGCGCGAGGGCCTCAAAGTAGTGGGGCGCATCATTGAGATGCACGAGTCCCAGATGGCCGAAGAGCAGGGTATAGCGGAAACCGCTTAACTCTGAAAATAATTTCAACCGGTAGGTTCGCTGAGCGTCCACCGGGAGCCCGGCGGTTGATATCGAGTGATATGAAGGCCTGTTTGATAGCAGGCAGCTGTTAATTTAACGGATTGTGGTTTTATGCGTTTAGTGATCACCCATGGGCATATTTTCAAGAACGCGGGGACAACCTTTGACTGGGCCTTGCGGCGCTATTTCGGTGATGCATTCTGTGACCATCGCGACGATATGCCTATGAGAAGTAGGGGTGTCGAGTACCTGCAGGAGTTCCTTGAAGAGAACCCAGGCATTCAGGCTCTCTCCTCCCATCATATGTGTAACACATCGGGTCTGGAAGGTATCAAGTCCCTCCCGGTTTTCTTCCTGAGGCACCCCCTGCTGCGTGCGCTTTCAGTGTACAGCTTCGAACGGAAGCAGAATTCCGAAACACCCGGTGCCAAGGCGGCCAAGAAATACAGCTTTAAGGATTACGTCCAGTGGCGGATGGAACCTAAGGTGGGTCGTACGATTCGCGACTACCAGGTTGCGTACCTCGCCTCTGGGCCTAAGGTTTCTAATGCAAGAAATGTCGGTCTCAACCATCTGTCCAGTGCTGCGAAAAGATTCGGGGATGGTTCCCTGGTCGGTCTGGTGGAGGACTTCGATCGCTCAATGACAGTGATCGAGCAGGAACTGGGCAAGCACTTCCCGAATATTGACCTGAGTTATTTGCGCCAGAATACAGGCCGGGCAGTAAAAGGCGAGCAGCGCAATATTAACTATATCGCCAATGAGCTAGGCGAGGTTTTTGACTTGCTGGTTGAAAATAATAGTTTTGATCTTGCCCTGTACCGGATGGCAAAAGACTCCCTGGAGAAAAAGGTCGACAAAACAGATAATTTTGATGCCCTGTTGGCAGATTATCGTGCCAGGTGTGAAGCGCTCAGTGAAGATAAGAAAAGGGCCTAGATTCGTAAAGAGAGCTCCCTGATATATCCAGCCAGTCGTCAGCCTGACGCATCCGGTGCTGTATAAGGAGGGGTTCCAACAGCTGCTGTGCACACCGGTTACGGCAAGCCGCTTACTGGTTGGTGCGGGCTCGGTGTTGATGTTGTACGTGGCTCCCGGGCAGGGAACCAGGAATTTTTATGATTATTGATTTAGTTCGTTCAGTACTGGGAAAAGGGAAGGGCGGCCATGTATACCCCTGGGGCAAAGCCTATATCGGCCCCCCGCTGTTGGGTGTCGAGTCGATGCCATTTGAAGTGCCCATTGGCGACCGGATTACTGAGCTCAAGATAGACCTGGCAGGCGTCAATCACCTGCACCTGGCGAATATCCTGTTTAAAGTGGATGGTAAGTGGCTGGCGTTGCAGGATTATGACAACCTGGCTTTTGAGCAGAGCTCTGTAGCCCGGGGTGATAAGGCTTTTGATATTGTCGCGGTTGCTGACGGTTCAAGCGCCTTCTTCTCGACCCGTATGGAGGAACAGCCTTATCTGGTTATTCGCTTCCCATCCCCCATCGTTCTGCAGGCCCTGAGGGTGGTTAACAGGAAAGATGGTCTCTGGGAAAGAGCCAGGAGCTTACGGATCAACGCCAAATGTGGGGAAGGCTGGCGCTGCTTCTATGATGGCTCAGACCTGAATTCACGTCTTGCATGGCTGGATGCGAACATTGGGAGCATTGAGGAGACTGCAGGCTGTCCATCGAGCGTCAGTAAACTGGTTTCTGGACTGCGGGCAGGCGTTAACCGGCCAGGGCAGTTGCGCTCGGTATTGGACTCCTTCTTTTCAGAGTTCCAGTTTCCCTCGGACTGTCCCGATTCCGTAGAATTTCTGGGCTCGGATCTCGCGTATCTGCTCGCGAATGTTTTCTGTTTCTACGATTCAGAAATGGGCTTCCTTACCTCCCGCTTTGTGGTCGACATGTTGCTGTGCCACGGCTACCGCAGGGATGCATTCAAGATTTACTCGATCGCCAGTCGTGCCCTCTCCCGGGAGCATCTGGAGGTAATTGAGGCCGATGCCAGGGTCATAGGCGAGCAAAAGTTAGGCCACCCGTTGATTGCCGCAGCGCATACGTTTGCCCGGCCGCTGTCCAGTTATCCGCGGGAAACACTACTTGATACGATTGATGCGGTTGCAGAAGCCCTGGCTGATTGCAATTGGCCAATTGTCTTGTGCTACGGCACCCTTTTGGGCTTTTATCGCGATAATGATTTTATTGCCCATGATGACGACATTGACCTCCTGTGTATTCCTGGTCAGGGGTGTGGTGACCTTGAGAAAGTAGCCCGTGATATCGTTACGGTATTGGGTTCCGCAGGGTTTCGTGCCCAGGTTAACTTCAATAATCGCAGGGAAAACCTTCCTTTCGTCCAGGTTTTCTCCAGGGTGCACAAGGTACATGTTGATATTTTCCTGGCCTATAGCGAGGCGAGTGAGATCTTCCTGCCGATGCGCAATGTTAATTACTCCAGCGTGCCTGCGTCGATTTTGCTGCCGGTGGAAGAGAGGCCCTTCTTTGGCCGCCTTTATTCTGTCCCGGCCAAAATTGAGGAATTCCTGGCAGCTCGATATGGCGCGACCTGGCGCACGCCTGACAAGCACTTTCGTGCGAATGAGCACGGCAAACAGTGAGTCAGGGCGATCCGGAGAATACTGTTATGAATAGAACCGTTATAACTTATGGGACTTTCGACCTGTTCCATGTCGGGCATGTGCGGCTACTGAAGAGGTTGGCCAAGCTCGGTGATCGCCTGGTCGTTGGCTGCTCTACCGATCAGTTTAATGAGCTGAAGGGCAAGCGTACCATCATGAGCTATGCCCAGCGGAAAGAGATGCTGGAGGCCTGCCGTTATGTGGATAGCGTGTTCCCGGAATCGAACTGGGAGCAGAAACGCGAGGATATCCTCAGGGAGCAAGCTGCCATATTCGCAATGGGCGATGATTGGGCGGGAAAGTTTGATGACCTGGCAGATATTGTTGAGGTGATCTATCTTCCCAGGACCCAGGATATCTCTACCACAGAGATCAAGGAGCTTGTTTCTTCAGTTAAGCAGGAAAAGAAGCAGGAGCTGCTGAACGTCTGTGATCACCTGATATCGCTCGCACAAAGGTTGTAGTTGATGGCCGAGGGGAAGCCAAAAAAAGTCTTTATTCACGTAGGGACTTTCAAGACTGGGACCTCCAGTATCCAGAACTTTCTCTACCAGCGTTCGCAGGAATTGCTGGAAGAGGGGGTGCTGTACCCCGGTGCCGGGCTATATTACTCAGAGCCGGACGTAGGTATACGCCATGCCTGTCTGGTTTACGGTGATGGCAGGAAGCGTAATCTCGATAAGTACCATACAAACCTGGTTCATGAGATCCTGGCCAGTCCGGCTCCAGTGTCAGTCCTGTCCTGCGAGGCGTGGTCACGTCCAAGTGAGCACAAGGGGTTGCTAACCCTCTGTGATATGCTCAGGGCGCAGGGTGTCGAGGTCTGCGGCGTCCTGTATCTTCGTAACTATTATGATTACGTTCGCTCCTATTACCGTGAGTTTTGCCTGAGAAGGGGGAATCACCTGAAGTTTGATGAATTCTACCCGGTCTGGCGCGGCGGTGCCCTGAGCTACTTGAACATCTGTTCACAGCTAACTTCGATATTTAATGGAAAGCTCTGTATACGCCACTACTACCGCGGGCTGGATGTTGTTCAGGACCTTCTGTCACTGATTGATATCCCGCACGATAAGATTCCCGCTGTAAAGAAAACGTCCAACCCTGGTGGTGGTGCTGTGTTGGCAGAGATCTCCAGGTGGGCGAATAAAGAGGGGATGCGGGTCGACAAAGAGAGTCTGGGTAGCCTCAGGCAGTTTGTCGCCGACGCTGGGATGCTGGATGGGCAGGGTCCGGTTTTCACCGAGTCCCCGGGGTTCGAGGTATTCTCCGGTCTGCTATCGGGATGGTTCAGACGTTTCCGGTTCCAGCGCCAACTTAACCGTTACCTGGGCTGGGACTCTACTAGCGTCGCAGCCCTCTTTGAGCGCAAGCCGGCGATAACTGCAGCCCAGGATGTAGTCCGGATCGGTGAGTTCCTTGACTTGAATAGTCAGGCGGCCTTGCAGTTGCTGCAAACCTGAAGGCAAGGGAAGGCATAGATAGAGTCAAGTTCTTGGCTGCGGTCGGTGCGACTGAGTACTGGCGTTTTCACTTCATAATCCCGTAACAATCCCCAACGCATGATTGTGGATAGGTATAGGATGCCGGTCTGTCGTTGTGCGTTACAGGGAGTCCCTGGGCTTCTGGATTGCAGGGAAAACCCTGAGCTTAAACCTGTTGTCTGGCGTGGCCAGGCGGAGATCTATAGTTATTGTACTGGAATGCCGCAGATTCGTGCGGCATTCTGTGGAATCGGGTCTTTTTGAAGGGCCATACTCACGGTTGTTAGTGATGAATGTAATAGTTTTTCAACATGATTTGCGTCGAATTGTCGGCTTCTTCAAGCGGAAGGTCGATTCATATGAAGAATTTTATAACGAAAAGGATGATTTAGACTTCCTTGGGTTCGATGCAAAAATGGCCGCCAGGTTCATCAAGCGTGAATATGGCGATGCCTGGTTCAGGGCCTACGAAAACTGTATTCCCTGGGCCATGAAGTCTGATATTTTCCGCGTGCTAGCCGTGTACTCCCTGGGCGGCTGCTATATTGATTCCAAGTTTGGCTTGAAAGGTATTCCCCCGTTTATCAAGAACGAGCCGGAGAAGTTTCATGTCTGTGAATGGCATGATGGTACTATCGTTAATGGTGTTTTCTACGCTCCAAAAGGTCATCCTGTGCTTGGGAAACTTGTTGACAGGATGTACGCCAACCTGACCGATCCAGGCAGGCCGAATAATGTGTTTAACGTAACTGGACCCGGTGTTTGGCGTTCATTGCTATGTGATTCGCTTTACGGGGACGAGCCAGGATACAAAATACAGGAAGAGTTTGTCTCCCAGGTGTCTGTATTTACAAAGCGGGCCTTTTTCAGGCGCCAGGGTGTGCATCTGGGCTTGCCAAATACTCGAGGCACCAGTCAGCACTGGTCCAGGTTCCAGAAGGAAAACTCAATCTATCGTGATGTAGTCTGGGATAAGTAGGCCGGACTATCTCATTTCACCTGGCTTGATCCTGAGGCGTGGGGATCACGAAACTCTCGTGTTTTGGCGTTTCAGGTGCCAATTTACCCGATTCTCCAGTAGTTAAGCAGGCCTCTTGCTTCGGCTGACGGGGGATTTACCAGGATATACCTTTGATCAGGTGTTAGCCCACGGTTTTGAGCGTAGCAGTGGCGATGGCCAGCTTCGTGGGCTCCTGGACGATTTCTTGCTTGCTGCTCTCTTATTGACTTGGGGAGTAGTCGCCTTTCCCTGGTTAACCAGTCTTTAGCTTTGTTCGATAGGTGGTCCCATACGGTCTATACGGCTATCAATCCCCCACTGCTTATTCCGCTCCCTCCGGTTTATTACCTGAGATATTGTTTTCGTTTCCGCTGAAAATATTTCTGCAATGGTTTCTACATATTAATGTAACAGCAAGGGACTAGGATTGTCCTGTTGTTGGCATTGTTGATATCTGCTTCTGGGCTGCTTACGTGAATAATAGCTTGGGTGCTGCCCTTTTTGAAAAATGGCCGCACTGGCGTTAGCCATTATTTCATTAGGTTACGTCCCCCTTTAGCAGTTGGAAAAAATTGAGTAGGGATCGGTATGAAAAAGGTATTAGTTCTCGGTGGTGACGGTTTTTGTGGCTGGCCAACTGCGCTGCATTTGTCTGAGCACGGGCATGAAGTTCTTATCGTTGATAACCTGTCACGAAGAAATATCGATAATGAGTTGGGTATCACCTCCCTGACGCCTATCTCTCCTGTCGAGGAGAGACTGACGGCCTGGAGGGAAGTCAGTGGCCGGGAGATCCGCTTCCTCAATATTGATGTTGCCAGTGAGTACCGTGACTTCCTGGACCTGGTCCTGGAATTTGAGCCGACGACCATCATTCACTTTGCTGAGCAGCGTGCGGCGCCTTATTCCATGAAATCAGCGAAGCATAAGATTTACACGGTAAATAACAACCTGAACGCTACACATAATGTCCTGGCTGCGATAGTCGAGAGCGGCCTTGATATCCATCTCGTCCACCTGGGGACTATGGGTGTTTACGGATATGGCAGCGCCGGAATGAAGATTCCTGAGGGCTATCTCAATGTCCGGATTCAGACCGATGCCGGCGAAACGGTAGAGCAGGAAATCCTGTATCCGGTGAACCCCGGCAGTATTTACCACATGACCAAGACTCAGGACCAGCTATTTTTTGCCTACTATAACAAAAATGACAAACTTCGAATTACCGACCTGCACCAGGGCATCGTCTGGGGTACCAACACGGAAGAAACCAGCCGCGATGATCGACTTATGAATCGATTTGATTACGACGGTGATTACGGCACCGTCCTCAACCGTTTTGTTGTTCAGGCGGCCGTTGGGTTCCCGCTCACTGTGCATGGGACTGGCGGCCAGACAAGAGCATTTATTCATATCCGGGATACCGTTCGCTGCATTCGTCTTGCAGTGGAGAATGAGCCTGCATCCAATGAGCGTGTGCGGATTTTCAACCAGATGACGGAAACCCACAAAGTAAGGGATCTTGCGAGGCTGGTGGCGGAGTTATCAGGTGTCGAGATCAACTATATGAGCAATCCCAGGAACGAAGCGGCAGAGAACGACCTGTTCGTGGCAAATGACTGCTTCCTTGAAATGGGCTTGGAGCCCATCCTGCTCTCAGAAGGGTTGTTGTCTGAGGTAAATGACGTGGCCAGGAAATACGAAGACCGTTGTGACCGGTCGAAGATACCCTGTGTATCCTACTGGACCAATCAGCAAAGGCTCGAGGCCGATCAGGATGTGCCTGAGGCACAAATAGCCTGAATCTCTGCAGGACAACCATAGATGATTGCGGCCTTTAACCGTACTCAGGTGATCGATAGATGCCTTTAAGTTTTTTCAAGAAGTGCCCCGCAACTGACTTTGTTGATCGTGTATGTGATTCTGACAGTCCAAGGGCATTGGTTGAAGAGATCGGAAACAGGTTCTCTTCGAACAGTGAGCGCTTGAGTTTCTTTATTGACGCTTGTAATAGTGCTCTAAAAAGTGGTGGGCAGGCCTTCGGAAAGGTCCTGAACCTCGTCTGCGCCTTCCTGATAAGTCGCGGCGATATAGATTCTGCATACTCCATTGCTTTCAAGTATGAGGATGCTGGAGACGTTGCAGTGCTCCCCATCAATCGATCCCAGGTAATGTTTCGACGTGGTGATGTCGACGCGGCAATCGAATACGCACGGAGTATCAATATCAAGTGCAACTGGACAGCGACGGTTGCCTCAACTCTGTTAATGACGTACCACGACTGGGATCATCTGGGCAGCCGGCTTGCCGAAGTAAAGCGGCATGCCCGAGAAGACGTCTACAGCGAAATATCCAGTAAGTTCAGCATCCTGACCCGAAGTAATCGATTTGAATCCTCGAACGCATCCATACCCGTTCACTGTATTAACCTGGATCGAGACGTCCATCGCTTTATGGGGCTCGAGCAGTTGTATCGCAAGGTGGGCTGTGATGTCCGGCGACAGGCCGGAGTTCTTGGTAGTGCTGTTCCCCGGCTGATGCAGCAGACACTCTTCAAGGCTGAGTTACCCCCAAATTCCGTCGGCTGCTGGTCATCTCAGGTCAGGGCTCTTGAGGTGATAGTGGAATCAGGGCACGACTATGGGATGATAGTCGAGGATGATGGCCTGCCTGCATTCCACTTTTCTTTTCAAGGCCTGCTGGACGCTTTACCAAAAGACGCTGATATTTGTTTCCTCAACGATCGGTCTGTTCCAGGTTGGTGGAGGGTTCCTGGTCAGTCAATGAAGCTGGTCAATATCAATCAGGCTTATGATGATGTGGCGTCTGATGTCCGTGCAATTGGGGCAGACGGATACCTTGTCTCCCGGGCTGGGGCTATCAAAATACTCGATGAGCTTGCTCGTAATGGGGCTGTCAAACACTACGACTGGCAGATTTACTCTTATGGGATTGATGCGGTCGCCGATGGGGATGAACGGCATGTGAGCAAGATTATCAGGGATATCCGTCGGCGTTCAGGGACTTGCCTAAAACTGAACGGCTATGTTTCCACTGTTCCGTTCGTGATTCACAGCCCCATGGGGTTCAACGCTCGCGTACACTTCAAGGGGTGAGCGGCTTCGGCTGCTCAACTGGGGGAAAGTATCTCTTCGAGCTTTTCCCTCATTGCCGCAATGTCATTCCCGCTAATCTGCTGTTCCTTCCTTGTCGGTTCCCCGTCATAATCGAAAAGGGTCTCTTTGCCTAAGTAGGTCCTGGCCACGATGCCGTCACGTCTGGCGTTGCGTTCGATTAACCTGCTCGCGAGCTCTGGTGTGACCATCACTTTTGGTGCGGGAAAGAGCTGGTTGAGCTTTGGTAATGCTCGATAAAGGCCCTTTCCTGAATAGCGGGCCACTTCCCCAGTCTCGTTGATATGTCTTTTGAATTGGACAACCTTTTCATTCAGGGAGGGGTTGGCATCGCCGGAGGGAAGCCTCTCGGGTGATACCTCTTCCTCCTGGATATCCAGTGCATGCCTTATGAAGTCCAGCACAATATTTTCCCGGTACAGTTGGGGTTTGTCGTAGATCCTGAGGTCTACTCCCCCGGGAAATGTTCGCTCCCAGCCCCTGGTGAACTTCAAGTAGTCAGTTTGCTTGTAGAATTCCTGGTAAAAATCCTGGAGTGTGCCTGAGTAACCAGTCGCATGGACCTTCTGCGTGTAAGCTGAAGGCAAGTACGAAAGGTGATTGCGTAAGTAGACAATCACCTTGCATTGCTGTGCGCGGAGGTAGTGCCTGACAATCCAGGGTGGACATTGCTGGAAGGCTTCTGAGGACAGTATCGGGGTAAGCCCGGAATTTTCACCGATTTCTTCCAGGACGCTGGATGCGAGATCTCGCGCCTCAGGGGCATTAATTATGCCGATCCTGCGCCTGGGCATGGATTCAGCGATACGGTGATGTCCGTATCCCCGAACACCTGTTTTGGGGTACATATAGCCGCGTTGGGCCAGCCAGTCGCGATTGGCTGCCAGGAAGCGTTGAATTGCTGTTGTCCCGGTTTTGTGCCTTCCAATATGTAGAATCAGGTCGGTCATCTGGTGGTCAGCTCGATGATCGCGTGAGGGTAAACCGGAGTGCACTTGTGACATGCCAGATCAGCTGCCTGGAAAACAGTTTTCGGCTGTCCCGGGCGGCAAGATGGGTGGCGGAGATGGTTGGCAGGTAGTATGTGCCGATGCCTTGTTGGCGGGCTCTCCGGCATATATCAGCGTCTTCATAGTACATGAAGTACCTCTCATCGAAACCGTTGACCGCTCTGTAGGCGTTGACGGAGAAACCGAGGAAAGCACCGGCGGCCCAGTCTGTTTCCCGGGTACTTTGTATTTCTGCTTTACTTACGCAGGATCTCTCACTTCCAAGCGTGAACCTTAGAATACAGTCAATAAGACTTGGGTAGCTCCGGATATTGTCTTCAGGGACATTCTCCTGGTTCACCAGGTTGGGGGCGGCAATTTTAAGCCCTTCCTGCTCCATCTTCCTGGCCATTGCCTCTATATCACGACCACTGGTTTGGATATCCGGGTTGATGGTAAAGAAAAAATCCTGGTCGCTCACACCGAACTTCGACTCGAGATGTCGGAAAGCCTTGTTGTTGTTTGCCCCGAAGCCCAATGGCTCGCTGTTTTCGAGATAGAGAATGCCTGATTCCTGGCAGTACTGGCGTAATTGCGGGCTGGGCAGGTTTGAGAGCACCAGTGGCACTACGCTTGTGGTCTCTGCTATCCAGGAAGCGGGTTGCAGCGTCTCGATAATATGTTTTTCGTGGCCGTGGGAGACAACGGAAACATAGATCCGGTGATGGAGGTCATCTGTGTCAGGTGTAGCGGGCATCAGGCGTTTCAGGTCAATTGATAGTTGGCGTCGTTCGCAGGTGTGCGTGAGGAGGTTGCGGTGATTTGGGGGGACCAGGGAGTCACTACTATGGCTTTTTGCCCGCAAGCTGAAACCGGTATGGGGTCCTCGACACGACGCCTTCGATTAGTGTCGCTTGGTAGCGTTGATTGATTCTAACCAGTTTATGTCCGGCACGAAAGCGCTGTGCGCATGCTGTGGCCGCCTGCAGCCATGGGGGCAGGCGGCCAGCGGCACTGACTCCCCCGGCTAGCTAAATAGCTCGGGCAGCGATGCCTCATCGCGGGACTGGCCGTGCACAGGGCGCTCAGTCTTGATTAACCGGCGTACCAGTATTTCTACCTGTTGACGGTTAAGGGGACGTGGCGGCTGCGCGTAAAGTGCGGCGTTGAGCAACAGGTGCAGTTTTTCGAGCTCCTCAAGCCCCAGTTCCATTCTGATCTCATCGAGGCTTTTGCCTGCCAGGTCGGGCCAGCGTGCCTTTAGCCAGGCCTGGAGCGCCTGGTGAACCCGTCCGGCGTCCCCACTTTCGGCGGCATGCAGTAGTCGTTCGGCCTCAGACCTTGCATCTGGTGCTCGTTTTCTCGTCTTGACTGGCGCTGGCGCCGCGAGATGCCGCCGGAACCACCAGAAGTAGAAAATCCACAACAGGTGCGAGGCCACGGCGGCAATGGCCAGGGTGCGCCAGAAGTTCTCGGCGGGTAGCTGGCTGGTGCGGGCCGGACCGGGCAGGGCGGTTGGACTGCCGTTACTGCCCATAGCCGCGGGTGTACCGCTGACGGTAAACCGGAACGCGGGCAGCTGGGTCACGCGCTGGCGCCCGGACTTGGTGTCCCACCAGCTGAGGGTCACCGGGGGTAGCCGGTACTCGCCGGGCTTGGTGGCGACGATGGCAGTGGTCTCGATGCGGCTGCCACTGATGCCGTTGGCGCCGGCCTGGTCATCCTGTTGGGGCTGGTCGGGATAGGTCTTGAGCCCATCCACATTGATCTTGGGCAACGGTGGCAGCTGTGCGGCGCGCAGCCCTTCGGCGCGGATGGTGATGATTCGGGTGATGGGCTCGCCCACCTTGAAACTGTCGGGATCCTGGCTCCAGCTCTGGACAATGCCCAGGCTGGCGGCCGGGAGCCAGTGCTCGCCACTATAGCTGTCCGGCTTTGGCAGTACCTCGATCTCCTTTGCCTCGGAGCGCAGGCGCAGCCGCTGGGTATTGCGATTGAACAGGGAGAAGGGGTCGCGCCGGCCGGCGACCGCGACGTAGGTGAGGGCGGGGATACGCAATTTGCCCGAGCTCTCCGGGAAGATGGCGTAGGTCAGTTCGTAGACGGCGTGCCCGACACCATTGATGCGTCGCTCATAGCGCTGCTCATCCACTTTCTCGATATGGGCGCCGGGAATCTGTAGCGGCTCAGTGGAGATGTCGTGCAGGCCAATGACAGTATACAGGCGCACTTTCACCAGCATCTGTTCCTGGACGTAGAGCTGCTCCTTGTCCAGTTCCACTTCCAGGAATGCCTTGCGGTCCTCACTGTCCGGGGCCGAGCCGGCCTCGGTGACAGTAATGGGGATGGCATCTGATACCTGGCCGTGGAGGTGAAGGGAGGGGACGAACAGCCGGCCCTCGCGCTTGGGGGCGAGGGTGAGCATCCATTCCACATAACTCTCGGCGCGTCCGTTGATTACACGGTACTGGTTGGACTGCTGCCGCGAGAGAATATCGAAATCCTGCTCCAGCAGCTCGAAGTCCGGCTGGCCACCACTCTCCTTGCCCGAATAGCGCAGGCGCAGGTTCAAAGTCTCGTCCACACCGATGGTATTGCGGTCGACGGTGGCGGTGAGCTCGCTGTCCGCGACGGCGGTGTTGGCCAGGAGCAGTAGCATGGTTGCGATGAGCAGCAGGGTGACTCTGAACATGCAGCTAAAGGGTTCTCCTGGTTTTTCGCGGCCATGGGCCGCTCCTACAGTAAATCTGAACAGTGAGGCTACCATCTTTCTGTGGCTCCGTTCTCCGGCGGCTTCCAGTCGCCAGTGCGGTACTCGCGCCGGCGTTGCAGGCTCTCATACTTGAATTTCTCCCGCATCAGTCCGGCGGGATCGTCGGGAATCTGTCGGAGCCACTGGTCCAGGGCCTGCTGCGTTTCCGGGTCGAGCGCGTTTTCGGCGGTTGGCTGTTTCTGCTGCGAATCGCTTTCCTGGTCGGTTTCTTCGCCCTGGCCGCCCTGGGATTGTTGTTGCTGGCTTTGCTGCTGTTCTTCGTCGCTACCGGACTGTGAGTCTTTGCCGGCCTGTTGCTCCTGTTCCCGGGGAGACTGGCCGGATTGGGAGCCGGACTGCTGCTCGCCGTCCTGTTGTCCCTGCTGGTCCTGTTGCTGTTCGCCCTGCTGTTGCTGCTGGTCCCCGGACTGCTGCTGTTGTTGCTGGCCCTGCTGTGATTGCTGTTGCTGCTCCTGCTGTTTTTTCTGCTGTTCGCGGAGCTTGCGGGCGATCTCGCGGTTGTGTTCGGCGTCCGGGAATACCGGCTGGCGCTCGAGAGCCTCGTCGTAGGCGGCGATGGCCTCGTCGAAGCGTCCCTGGCGGGTAAGGCTATTGCCCAGGTTGTACAGGCTCTCGGGATCGCTGCCGCCGCGGGAAAACTGCTTGGCGGCAGCGGGGAAGTCCCCGGCGCGGTACTTCGCTGTGCCGCGCCACTGGGGGTCCTCGAATAGCTCTGCTGCCTGTCCCGGGTTGCCCTGTTCCAGCAGGCGACGGGCCTGCTGGTCCTCGCGCAGCCACAGGTCCTGCCACAGCCCGCCTGATCGCGATGCTCCGGCCCGGGCGGAGTCGGGCCGGGTCCCGCCTGGTTGGGGTATATCGGCCTGGCTGTCAGCCTGGGCCTGGCGCGATCCATCCGCAGTGGCCGGCTCGGGTAGCGCCAGGGTCATTGGCAATGTCAGTGCCAGTGGCAGGGTGCAGGCCAGGGCCCCGCGCCGGAAAAGCAGGGCGGCAAGGGGGAGCAGTAGCAGCACCAGCCAGGGTCCCTCCTCACGCCACTGGTCGAACTCGCGTTCGGTCAGGGCGGCTTGCTCGGGCGTTTCTCCCCGGGCCATCAGGTGCGTGATGTCCCGGTCGTCTACGGCAATTTCTGCGAAGCGGCCGCCGCCCTTGCGGGTGAGCTTGCGCAGCTGGCCCTCATCGTAGCCGGCAATCACGATGGCGCCGTTAGCGTCGGTGATAAACCCACCGCCGTTACCCCGCGGGATCGGGCTGCCCTCGCCACTGCCCACGGCGAGTACGGAAAAATCGATGGCCGAACTGTCGATCATCTGTGCCAGGGGGCCCAGCGCCGCGTCGTCAATACCATCTGTCACGGCGAGGATACGGCCGCGACCGTTGGCGCCATCCTGTAGCAGGCGGATCGCCGCTTCCACAGCCATTTCAATATTGCTTCCCGGTACAGGGATGATTTTCGGTGACAGCGCCGGTACCAGGTTGGCGATGGTGGCGGTGTCTTCCGTCAATGGCGTGACAACGTGGGCCTCGCCGCCATAGGCGACCAGGGCCGTCAGCCCGTCCTCCCGCTGCTTGAGGATGTCCAGCACTTTCAGCCGTGCCCGGGTAAGGCGGTCCGGTGACAGGTCGGTGGCCATCATCGACGGGGACAGGTCCAGCAGTATCACCAGGGCATCCTGGTTGCTGAATACCGGGGTCGGCAGCTTGCGCCAGGTGGGCCCGGCGAGTGCGATGATCATGCCCGCCAGTAGCAGGAAGATCAGCGAAAAAAGCAGCGGGCGGCGTGACCCGCCCCGCAGTAACAGGTGGGGGAGCAGGTCGGCATCCACCAGCTTCTGCAGCTGGCCGCTGTTGAACACCGTTCGCGCCAGGCCCCAGCACGCGAGTGCGGCCGGCAGCAGGAGCAGTAACAGGTACGGCCGCAGGAAATGAAACTGTTGCAGGTCGGCCAGCAGGTTCATGTCATTTCCTCCCCACGCTGGCGCTGTCTTGCCCCAACTCGTCCGGCGAGGAATGTGATGCCCGAGCGGCCCAGGGGTACCAGTGCCCAGAGCAGTGCCAGCAACAGGGCTGCTGCCAGGGGCCAGATAAACAGTGAGCGCAGCGGACGGTAGGAGGCGGCTTCCTGCTCCACAGGCTCCAGGCGATCCAGCTCTTCATAAATGCGCGCCAGTTCCGCCGGGTCCCGGGCGCGGAAATACTGCCCGCCGGTACGGTCGGCAATAGCCTGCAGGGTTTCGCTGTCCAGGTCCCGGGACGGGTTGATGCGCCGCGACCCGAAACGGCTGCCCAGCAGCCCGGGGCGTACCATTTCCTCCGCGCCCACGCCCACAGTGTATACAGTGACGCCGGCCTGCTGGGCGAGTTCAGCGGCCTTGAGGGGGGCGACTTCGCCGGCGGTGTTGGCGCCGTCAGTCAGCAGGATCAGGACCCGCTGCTCGGCGGGGCGCTGGGTGAGGCGTTTAACCGCCAGGCCGATGGCGTCGCCGATTGCGGTGCCCTGGCCGGCAAAGCCGATCTGTGCCTCCTGCAGCAGGGTGCCCACGGTTTCCCGGTCATAGGTGAGTGGCGCTTGCAGGTAGGCGCGGGTGCCGAACAGCACCAGGCCCAGGCGGTCGCCCTGGCGCCGTTCGACAAAGTCACCCACAACCCGCTTGACGGCATCGATACGCATTGCCGGTCGCCCATTGAGCAGCATGTCCGGGGTTTCCATACTGCCGGAAATGTCCACCGCCAGCAGCAGGTCGCGGGCACTGCTGGTCTGCGTAATCGGCTCGCCATACCACTGCGGGCGGGCGGCTGCCGCGACCAGCAGCAGCCACAGGAGCCACAGCAACAGCAGGTTGGCCATTTTCCCCGGGGTGCCGCTGCCGCGCTGGGAAAGCTCGGCATAGAAGGGCACCTTGAGGGCGCTGTCCAGCGGCCGGGAGCGGGGCAGCAGCTGCCGGGTCAGCAGCGGCAGGGGCAGTAGCAGGAAGGCCCAGGGCAGAGCGAACTCAAACACTTTGGGCCTCCGTTATGTTTGTGCTCCGGGCATCATCAATACGGGTTTTGTGCGACCTGGCCCAGTCGATGGCGAACTGCTGCAGGGCGCTGTTGGCATCCGCGTCGAATGCGTCGCGTCGGTAAAGCTGTTCCAGTAGCGCTTGCTGTGCCATGGGCGGGCAGGGCCTGCCGCCACTCTGTTCCAGGAAAGAGAGCC
Source organism: Microbulbifer sp. YPW16 (assembly GCF_021290385.1). Lineage (GTDB taxonomy): Bacteria > Pseudomonadota > Gammaproteobacteria > Pseudomonadales > Cellvibrionaceae > Microbulbifer > Microbulbifer zhoushanensis. Next base: position 544,191 of record NZ_CP089928.1, on the reverse strand, counting down.
ATTGCCTGCCGGTCAGGGTGCCGGCGCGGCGGCGGCCGTAGCTGGCGACGGCCACCCGCTTGAGGATCTCATTGAGCTCTTCGGTTGCCCGGGGGCTTTCAATATCGACTTCCTGCAGCAGGCGAACCGCCTCCTGCCGGTAGCGTCCACGGCGCACCCGGTCCCGTGCATGCTGTATCCACAGTGCGGCCAGGATCACCGCTGCCACCACCAGGGCGGCCAGCAACCACCAGCCCGGCGCAGGCGGCCACCAGGCCAGTGGTGCCGGCTCGTGAATATCCCGCAGCTGTGCCAGCAGTTCCTGTTGCTCTGGCGAAAGGGGCGGCTGGGCCGGTGCCTGCTGGGCGATGGGGATCCTCATGGGACCACCACCTTATCGGCTGTGGAGCCGCGCGGGGAGGTATCCGGCTGGCGGGTGCCGAAGTAACTGAGCAGGGCAGGCACCAGCGGTTCGCTGGTGTCGAAGTCGAGCAGCGGCAACCGGTGCCGCCGGCACAGTTGCTCCACGGCCTCCCGCGCTCCCGCCTGGCGCTCGGCGAAGTGCTCCCGCAGTGGCCGGTTATTGCCATTGAGGAAGGTGCGCTGGCGACCGTCCGAGATGGTGAGCGACTCCCGGGGCAGGTTGAGCTCAAGGGGGTCCGTGATGCGGAGCACCTGCAGGTCGGCGTGGCGGGTCAGCAGGTACAGGGCCTGGGCGCAGCTGTCATCGAGGTCGTGGCAATCGGATATCAGGAACAGTGCGGTACCCGGGCGGCTGATACGCCGTGCCTCTTCCAGCAGGACCGTGAGCGGTTGGCTGCCGGGGGCGGGTACCGGGTTGCGCAATTCCCCGGCGAGTTCGACCATCGCGTGGATCATTGCCAGCACCGCGTGGTGGCTGCGGCGCGGGCGCACGGTATCGATACCATCGTCGGTAAACAGTATGGCGCCGATGCGATCGCTGTGGTGCAGGCCGGCCCAGCCCAGGGCCGCGGCGATACCACTCGCCACCACCGACTTGAACGCGCGGCGGCTGCCGAAGAACATCGGCGATCGCAGGTCCACCAGGATGACCACCGGGCGCTCGCGCTCCTCCTGGTAAAGCTTGGTGTGGGTTTCGCCGGTGCGGGCGGTTACGCGCCAGTCGATCGAGCGCACATCGTCGCCGGCCTGGTAGTTGCGTACTTCCTCGAAATTCATCCCGCGGCCGCGATAACGGGTCAGCAGCCCGCCGGCCTGGTCGCTGCGGGCCAGGCGGGGCTGGAACATCTGCAGCTGGCGCGCGATGTAACGTAGCTTCACCAGTGGCGTCACTTCGGGATAGGCGCCCCGGGGGCTGAGTTCGATATGGGAAACCGCTTTTGGCATCAGATTGCCGGCACCAGTTGCAGCAGCCGCTGGATCACCTGGTCCGCGGTTATGCCGGCAGCCTCGGCCTCAAAGCTCAGTAACAGGCGATGGCGCAGGATATCGGGCGCGACTTCCATCACATCGTCCGGGGTGACGAAGTCGCGGCCGGCGAGCCAGGCGCGCGCGCGGGAGCAGCGGTCCAGGGCAATCGTGGCCCGGGGGCTGGCACCGAAATCTAGCCAGCTGGCGAGCTCGCTGTCATACTTCGCCGGCTCGCGGGTGGCGATGACGAGCTGGACAATATAGGTCTCGACGGCCTCCACCATCTGCAATTCGAGCACCTGGTTGCGGGCGCGGAAAACCTCTTCCTGGCTGACCACGGCGGTAGGGCGATTTTCGCCAATACTGGCCTCGGATCTGGCCAGTCGCAATATTTTTGCTTCCGCGCCAGCATCGGGATAGGCAAGATTCACCTGCATTAGGAACCTGTCCAATTGTGCCTCAGGCAGCGGATAGGTACCCTCTTGTTCGATAGGGTTTTGTGTGGCCATCACCAGGAACAGCTGGGGCAGCGGATACGTTTTGCGGCCGACACTGATCTGGCGCTCGGCCATGGCCTCGAGCAGGGCGGACTGGACTTTCGCCGGCGCGCGGTTGATCTCATCCGCCAGCACCAGGTTGTGGAACACTGGCCCTGGTTGAAAATGGAACTCTCCGGTTTCCGGTCGGTAGATATCGGTGCCGGTAATATCCGCCGGCAGCAGGTCCGGCGTAAATTGGACGCGATGAAAATCTCCCTCAATAGCATCGCCGAGCGTCTTGATTGCCTTGGTTTTCGCCAGGCCCGGCGCACCTTCCACCAGCAGGTGGCCATCCGCCAGCAGGGCGATGAGTATGCGGTTGACCAGTGTTTCCTGGCCGATGATCTGCTGTTCCAGCCATTCGCCCAGGGCCCTAACGCGATCCCTGATATCTTGCGTCGTCGATTCCATAATGTCTCTTCTGTCGAGGATGGTCCTGCTCCCTTTCCCGCGGGCGGCTATCTATCATCTTTTATATATAGTCGCCCGCGACCGGAGACGTGATTCCGTTGATTCTAGCGGCACACAGCGGAGAGGCAACCGCCGGTTGCATTAGGCTGCCGGTCTGCTCAAAAGTTCGCCGCCCAGCCAGGCCCATACCAGCTGGCGGGCGGCCAAGGCGATGATGATGCGCGGCCACAAGCTGCGAAGACTATAAGGATAAGCCGGCCAACCATTCCTGCCGGCGCCACTGAGTGAACTTTGGAGGTTTTGTGTGAATATGGCCACGGTGATCACCGATAGCCGCGAGGAGCTGGTTGAACAGGTCAGCGTATTAATCCGCGAGAAGCTGGGTGACAAGGCGGAACCGGTGGTGGCATTTGCCGAGCAGTTCCTGCACCAGTACCCGCTCGAGGACCTTGCCGGCCGGCGTATGGCCGATGTCTACGGTTGTATTTACACCTGGTGGGACTTTATCCAGCAGCGGACCCCGGGCAAACCGAAGGTGCGGGTTTTCAATCCCCGCCTCGAGGATGACGGATGGGAATGCTCCCACACGGTGGTGGGCGTCCTGCAGCGGGATATGCCGTTCCTGGTGGACTCCGTCCGTATCGAAATCAACCGCCGCGATACGGTTATCCACTCTATCAAGAGTACGGTGCTGCATCTGGAGCGCACCGCCAAGGGCAAGCTGAAGAAACTGCTGCCCCGCCTCAAGCCCGATGACGACGTGCCCGTCGGCGCCACTTCCGAGGCGCTGGTCTACGTGGAAATCAACCTGGACACCTCCGCCGGCCGCCACGCCGACCTGTCATCGGCCCTGGAAGACGTGCTGGGTGATGTCGAGCTGGTTGTTGATGACTATGTGCCGATGCTGGATACCTGCAGCGCCATGGAGGACCAGCTGCATAACGGCGTGGCCGAGGACGACGCCAACCTGCAGGAGGCCTGTGCGTTCCTGCAGTGGATGCGCGATGGCAACTTCACCTTCCTCGGTTACCGCGAGTACGAATTTACCCAGCAGGGGGATCGCAAGGTCCTGTGTGAGGTCGAGAACCGCCGGCTGGGGATTTTCAAGAAGCTAGAAGAGTCAGCAGAACCCACCCCGGAAGCTGCCTTTAACGAAGGCAAGCAGCGTTTTTACCAGGGGCCCAACTACCTGACGTTCGCCAAGTCCTCGGTGAAATCACGGGTTCATCGCGCCGCCTATTCCGATTATGTGACCATCAAGCGCTACGATGCCGAAGGTGAAGTGATTGGCGAGTCCGCGATCATGGGGCTCTATACTTCGCCGGTTTATACCGAGAGCCCGGTCAAGATCCCGATTATTCGCCGCAAGATCGCCTCGATCATGGAATCCAGCGGTCTTTCCCCGCACAGCCACGACGGCAAGGCGCTGCGCCGCATACTGGATACCTTTCCGCGGGATGAGTTGTTCCAGAGCAGTACGCAGGGATTGTTCGATACGGTGATGGGCGTGCTGAGCATGAACGAGCGGGCCCACATCCGGCTGTTCATGCGTCGCGATCCTTTTGGCAAGTTTGTTACCGCAACCGTTTATGTACCGCGGGAACAATTCAATAGTGATGTCCGCGAGGAGATCTGCGCGCATATCGCCAAGGCGATCGATGCCCGTGAATCCGAATTTACCACTTATTTTTCTGAATCCATTCTTGCAAGGGTGCATTTCGTATTCCGGGTCGACCCGGCCGAGACCCTGGAGATTGACGAGGCGCGACTGGAGGCGCAGATCGTGGATATAACCCGTTCCTGGGAAGACGTTTTCCATAAGTCCCTGGTTGAGAGTCACGGCGAGGAAGAGGGCAACCGACTCTACGGTGTCTACGGTCGCGCCTTCCCGGCCGGCTACCGCGAGGACTTCGAGCCTCGTATCGCGGTGCAGGATATCTCCTCAATGGCGGAGCTGAACCCCCACAACCGCGTCGCGATGAGCTTTTACCAGCCGGTGGGCGCTGCCCCGGGCAGCCTGCGTTTCAAAGTGTTCAACTGGGGCGGCAACCTGCCACTTTCGGATGTAATTCCGGTGCTCGAGCACCTGGGCCTGCGGGTGATGGGCGAGTTCCCCTATACCATCCGGCCGAAAGGCGTCAGCGATGTATGGATGCACGAGTTCCACCTGGAGTTCGGCCTGCCGACCCGCATCGATGCCCAGGCATCCCGCAACCTGTTCCAGGATGCCTTCGCGGCCATCTGGAATGGTGTTGCCGAGAGTGACGGGTTCAACCGGCTGGTGCTGGCGGCGCGCCTGAACTGGCGCGAGGTCACCATGCTGCGTGCCTACGCCCGTTACCTGAAGCAGACCAAGTTCAGCGGCAGCCAGCCCTATATCGCGGCGACGCTCGCCAATCATGTGGAGATTACCCGTAACCTGGTAGCCCTGTTCCGGGCCATGTTCGATCCGCGGGTGGGCAGCAGCAACAAGCAGGACCAGACGCGGGTAGAGCGCCTGGTCAAGAAGATCCACGATGGCCTCGACAAGGTGGACAACCTGAACGAGGACCAGGTACTGCGTCGCTACCTGGACCTGATCCTTGCCACCCTGCGCACCAACTTCTTCCAGCCGGCCGAGGACGACAAACCCAAGGATTACATCTCCATCAAGTTCAGCCCGCGCAATATCCCGGGCCTGCCGGAGCCGCGGCCGGAGTTCGAGATTTTCGTCTACTCGCCCCAGGTCGAGGGCGTCCACCTGCGGGGCGGCAAGGTGGCCCGCGGCGGGCTGCGCTGGTCCGACCGGCTGGAGGATTTCCGTACCGAGGTCCTGGGCCTGGTGAAAGCCCAGAATGTGAAGAATGCGGTGATTGTGCCCAGTGGCGCCAAGGGCGGCTTTGTGGTGCGCCGCCCACCGTCGGATGGTGGTCGCGAAGCCATGCTCGAGGCGGGAATCAATTGCTACAAGACATTTATTCGCGGCCTGCTGGATATTACCGACAACCTCAAGGAGGGCGAGGTGCTGCCCCCCGAGCAGGTGGTACGCCGGGATGCGGACGACCCCTACCTGGTTGTGGCGGCGGACAAGGGCACCGCGAGCTTCTCCGATATCGCCAACGGCATTGCCGCGGAATACGACTTCTGGCTGGGTGATGCATTCGCATCCGGAGGCAGCCAGGGCTATGACCACAAGAAGATGGGGATCACCGCCCGCGGCGCCTGGGTCTCAGTACAGCGCCATTTCCGCGAGATGGGCGTGAATGTCCAGGAAGAGGACTTCTCGGTAATCGGCATTGGCGATATGGGGGGGGATGTCTTTGGCAATGGCATGCTGCTGTCCGAACACATCTGCCTGAAAGGCGCGTTCAACCACCTGCATATTTTCGTTGACCCCAACCCGGATGCCGCCACCAGCTTTGCCGAACGCAAGCGGCTGTTTGATATGCCCCGGTCCAGCTGGACGGATTACGATACTTCGCTGATCTCAAAGGGCGGCGGTATTTTTGACCGGAGTGCAAAGTCGATCGCGATTACACCGGAAATGAAAGAGGCCTTTGCGATCGAGGCGGACAAGCTCAACCCGAACGAGCTGATCAACGCGATGCTGAAGGCCCCGGTGGACCTGATCTGGAACGGTGGCATTGGCACCTACGTCAAGGGCTCGACGGAATCACACCCGCAGGTGGGCGACAAGGCCAACGACAACCTGCGCGTGGACGGCCATGAACTCCGTGCACGCGTGTTTGGCGAGGGCGGGAACCTGGGCATGACCCAGCGTGGCCGGATTGAGTTCGCCCTGAAAGGTGGCCGTTGTAATACCGACTTCATCGACAATGCCGGCGGCGTGGACTGTTCGGACCACGAGGTGAATATCAAGATTCTCCTCGACAAGGTGGTGGCCAATGGCGATCTCACCGGCAAGCAGCGCAACCAGATGCTGGAGGAAATGACCGAGTCGGTGTCGGAGCTGGTGCTGCACAACAACTACGAGCAGACCCAGGCCCTCAGTGTTGCCGAGCGGCAGGTGCCGGAGCGCCTCGACGAGTATCGCCGCACCATCAACGCCCTGGAGAGTGAGGGCCGCCTGCGCCGCGCACTGGAGTTTATCCCGGACAACGAGCAGATCAACGAGCGCCAGAACAAGGGGCAGTACCTGACGCGTCCCGAGCTGTCGGTACTGATCTCCTACGTCAAGGTGAAGCTCAAGGAAGAGCTGCTGGAGGCGGCGATCATCGAGAACCCGCGGGTGCTGGAAGCCGTGGAATCGGCGTTCCCCGAGGAGCTGGTGGCGCGCTACCGGGAGATGGTTTACGACCATCCCCTGCGCCGCCAGATAGTGGCGACCCAGGTGGCCAATGAGATGGTCAACAATATGGGGATCACTTTCTACCACCGCATCAGTGGTGCAACCGGAGCGGATATCGATAGCATCGCCGCCGCTTACATCAGTGCCCGTGACGTCTACCTCATGGACGACTTCCAGGAGGCTATCGCGGCGCTGGATTACCAGGTGTCGGCAGACCTGCAGCTGGAATTGCTGAACTCGATGATCGGCCGCGTGCGCCGTGCCGCGCGCTGGTTTATCCGCAATCGCCGCAGTGACCTGGATGCTACTGATGGGCAGATGCCGTACCGGGATTCGGTACAGCGGGTGATCAAGGCCCTGCCGGAGGTCCTGAGCGGCCGTCCCAGGCAGTTGTGGGAGGAGAAGTACGAGGAACTGCTGGCTGGCGGTATCCCGGAGGGTGTCGCACTGCTTGCGGCTTCCCCCACCTACCTGTACTCCGCCCTGGGTATCTCCGAGTCGGCGCGGGTCAGCAACCGCCCGGTGGAAGAGGTGGCGCGGATCTACTTCCAGCTGGCCGACGCACTGGACCTGCCCTGGTTCGGCGGCCAGATCATCGACCTTCCGGTGGAGAGCTTCTGGCATGCACAGGCGCGCGAGACCAGCATGGATGACCTGGACAACCAGCTGAGCAGCCTGGCGGTGAACATCCTGCGCCTGGCGGCGGAGAGCGATCTCGATGTGGATGGCGCGATGGACCGCTGGAAGGCTATCATGGCGCCCGCAATCCAGCGCTGGAATGGCATCCTGGCCGAGCTGCGGGCAGCACCGAGCACGGATTTCGCGATGTTCACGGTGGCCCTGCGGGAGTTGATGTACCTGGCCAATGCCACCGCCGACCAGGAAAGCCTTACGGATCCGGACGAGATCCCGGCTGGATAAGTGATACACGGTAAGACATTCAGGTAACGAGAGAGCATGTATTCGTATCTACGCAAGGCCCTGTTCGCCCTCGATCCGGAGCGGGCGCACCATATTTCCATGGATGGTATCGGGGCCGCGGAGCGGCTGGGACTACTGTCACTGTTTGCTGACCCGCCGGCCGACGACCCGGTGGAGGTCATGGGGCTGACCCTGCCCAATCCGGTAGGCCTGGCTGCAGGCCTCGACAAGAATGCGCAGGCATTCAATGGGCTGGGCGCCCTGGGTTTTGGCTTCGTCGAGGTCGGCACAGTGACGCCGCGGCCACAGCCCGGCAACCCCTCGCCACGGATCTTCCGCCTGGAAGAGGCCGAGGCGATCATCAACCGGATGGGGTTCAATAACGAGGGCGTGGATTACCTGGTGGAGCGCGTGCGTCGCCGTCGCTACGGCGGGGTGCTGGGCATCAATGTAGGCAAGAACTTCGATACCCCGGTTGAGCGGGCAGCGGACGACTACTGCCACTGCATGGAGAAAGTCTATCCGTACGCGGACTACATCACCGCCAATGTCTCATCCCCCAACACCAAGGGGCTGCGGGACCTGCAGTTCGGGGAAAGCCTCAATAGCCTGCTGGATGCGCTGAAGACCAAGCAGGCGCAGCTGGCACAGGATGGCGATCGCTATGTCCCCCTGGCAGTGAAAATTGCCCCCGACATGGAGGAGGAGGCGATTGCCGAAGTGGCCGCCGCACTGCGCAAGTACGAGATCGATGGGGTGATAGCCACAAACACGACTGTCGACAAGTCAGCCGTCAGTGATTTACCCCATGGCCAGGAAGAGGGCGGCCTGAGTGGTCGGCCGCTGGCGGAACGGTCGACCAATGTAATCCGGATCCTGTCCGGCGAGCTACAGGGAGCCCTGCCGATTATTGGTGTCGGCGGTATCTTTGATGGCGAGAGTGCGGTGGAGAAGGTCCGCGCGGGTGCCACCGCGGTACAGATCTACACGGGCTTCATTTATCGCGGGCCGGCGGTCATTCGCGAGGCGGTCGAGGCGATTGCGCTGCTGCGTCGCCAGGGTGGTATCGATGAAAAGCGTGCCGCCCAGCCCCAGGCGGAAGGTGAGAATCGCTAGGACCCTGGAGTCGGGTTCCCTGGTGGGCGTCGGGGGATGGTATAAATCGGGCCGGAACGCGCCCGGAGGCTGATCCCAGCCACCGGGCGCCTGCCTTTATTCAGACGGTGCTCCACCCGTTGGGATGGTGGATATTGGTACTTACGGTGCGGTAGGTTTCTAGTTTCTGGGCCTTCGTGGAGTCCCCAAATCCGTTCCAGTAATCCTGGCGGCCGTCGCGCCATCCATTTACCCATTCCTGGTGAAGGTATCCGCTCATGTAGGGACAGCTGTCCATGGGTCTTCTCTGGGTGGCGGCAAGGTATCCCTTGCAAAAGGCTCTGCTGGACTGGTTACGTTTTTGGCGTTTCATCGTATACAGCACCTCTCGGTCAGTTTGGGCTGGTTGTTACGGACCTTCTGGCCCGCAGATGGTCTTTGCGTACTTTTTATGGTCCTTTATCCCTAAGCTTAGTGAAAGTTATGGCCGGGTTGCCGCCTGGTGGTTAGTTCTGTATTGCTGTTTCTAGATTACTGTGGCCACCGGGGAATCCAAGCATTCTCCCCGGGTTGGAAGCGCGGGACGCAAACAGGCGACTGTCATTGGCAAGTGTTGCCTGTAAGCCTGTCGGGTAAGACAGCATCAAGTATATTTTTAAGCATTCATGGCCCCCGGAAATAGTATGTACGGGACCGTTTATTGGTGACCGGTCAGCCTGAGGCGTTGAATTTCACATTCTGGCTTTGTGCTGTGGAACAGCCGCTGGGCGCAATAAGTGGGTCGCAGGAGCCGGTCTCTGGAACAGTTTGCCGGGAGCTGCACAGGTTCCCGCCCTGACTCTGGCGATTGCCGGTAATTGTGTTCCGGCGTTTGTTTTATCTGGATTTCCAGTAGAGCAGAATGTTGCCTTTGTGTGAATGATCGCTTGGGTCTCAAAAACCTGATTGATAGAAGAAACCGCTATAGCCGTTTCTGAACAGCAAATAGAGCGTGGAAGAGAAGTTTTGCCAAAAGATATGATCCCCCTGACTGCAACCTGCCCCCGTGGTCTCGAAGGCCTGCTTGCGAGTGAACTGCAGGCCCTGGGCGCGGTGGAGTTGCGGGAGCAGCCGGCTGCGGTGCATTTTGCCGGTGACCTGGAGCTGGCATACCGGTGTTGCCTCTGGAGCCGACTGGCGAACCGGGTGTTGCTGCGTCTCGACCGGACCACAGTGCGCACTGCCGATGACCTGTACCGTGCAGTGGCGGCACTGCCCTGGGAGGAGCATATCAATCCCAGCGGCAAGCTCTGGCTGCAGTTCTCCGGTACCAACCGCGAAATTCGCAACAGCCAGTTCGGCGCGCAGAAGGCCAAGGATGCCGTGGTTGACCGGCTTCGGCAGAAGACCGGGGAGCGGCCGTTGGTAGACCGGAACCAACCGGACCTGACAGTTGCACTGCGCCTGCAGCGGGATTCACTCGATATTGCCCTCGACCTGAGTGGGGATAGTCTCCACAGGCGCGGCTACCGCACACATATCGGCGCCGCGCCGCTCAAGGAAAACCTGGCGGCGGCCCTGCTGCTGCGCAGTGGCTGGCCGGATATTGCGGCAAACGGCGGGGCTTTGCTCGACCCCATGTGTGGCTCGGGCACGATTTTGATTGAAGGTGCCATGATGGCCGCGGATATTGCACCGGGACTGTTGCGGGGGAGCTTTGGTTTCGAGCGCTGGCTCAACCACCAGAGTGATGTCTGGAATCGCCTCCGGGAGGAGGCCCTGGAGCGCCGCCGGAACGGCATGCAGCGGCAACTTCCCGAGATCCGCGGCTATGACGCCGACGCCAAGGTGCTGTTCGCGGCTGAGGCCAATATTGCGCGGGCCGGCCTGGAGCGCCAGGTCCGGGTCAGTTGCCGGCCGGTCGCCGCCTTCAAGGTGCCCAGCCATCGCGAGATCAAGCCGGGCCTGGTGTTAACCAATCCTCCCTACGGAGAGCGCCTGGGAGAGCAGGAGGCCCTGCGGGAGACCTATGCCGAGCTGGGACGCCAGCTCAAGGCAGAGTTCCCGGGCTGGCTGGTGGGTATCTTTACCGGGAACCCAGAGCTTGGCCATGCTACCGGCTTGCGTTCCCACAAGCAGTACAAACTCTACAACGGCAGTATCCCCAGCCAGTTATTACTGTTCGAGATCCGTGCCGCTGCGGAGGCTGGCGGGCAGGCTGGTACTGGCGGCCCGCGCCTGTCGGCAGAGGCAGAGATGGTGGCCAACCGGCTAAGCAAGAACCTCCGGACAACCGGTAAATGGGCCCGCAAGGGCGGTCTCAGCTGCTACCGCCTTTACGACGCGGACTTGCCCGAGTACGCCGCGGCAATTGACCTCTATCGCTCACTGGAGGGAGAAGACTTCGCCCACGTGCAGGAGTACCGCGCCCCGGCACAGATACCCGAGGAAAAGGCCCGGGCCCGCCTGCGGGAACTGGTGCGCGCGGTAGAAGTGGTGCTCGACATCCCGCAACGCAATATCAGTATCAAGGAGCGACGCCGTCACAGCCACAAGGGCCGTGGCAGCCAGTACCAGCGTCGCGATGACTCCGGCAGGTCTTTCTGGGTTGAGGAGTACGGTGCCGAGTTCGAGGTTAATCTCTGGGATTACCTCGATACCGGGATATTCCTGGATCACCGCCCGGTCCGGCAACACCTGAGAACGCTGGCTTCAGGCAAGAAACTGCTGAACCTGTTCTGCTATACCGGCACCGCCACAGTGCAGGCGGCCCTGGGCGGGTGCGCGCAGAGTACCAGCGTCGATATGTCCAAAACCTACCAGGCCTGGGCGGCACGTAACTTCCGTCGCAATGGCCTGGATCCGTACCGCCACCAGCTGGTAGAGGCGGATTGCCTGCAATGGTTGCAGTCCGCACAGCAAAATCGCCGCGGGGAGTACGACCTGATTTTCCTGGATCCGCCGAGTTTCTCGAATTCTGCCAGGATGCGTGGCGTGCTCGATATCCAGCGTGACCATGAATCCCTGATTCGCCAGTGCATGGCCCTGCTGGCACCGTCCGGGACGCTGCTGTTCTCCAACAACCTGCGCAGTTTCAAGATGGGGGAGGGTGTCTCGGGAGAGTTTGCGGTGAGGGAACTGTCCAGCCAGCTGCTGGACCGGGATTTCCAGCGCAACCCGAAGATCCATAATGTCTGGGAAATACGCCGGGGTTGACCGCTTTTCGGGGAGGGAGCGCCGGCCGTTTAAGGGCGGCTCTGGCGCTCGGGCACTGAATAGGCCATGCCTCGACATTCCAGGTACACCCGGCAAGTGCCCAGCGCAGCCTTGCCGCAGCTTTCCACCACAATGCCGTTGCCGCCCATGTCGTGCACCCGTTGCTTCATCTTGCGAACGAGGTCCGAGCGCTCCGGTTCCGGTGCGTCGATGCGGTCCTGGCATGCAGAAGAATCCACAAAGCCGAGTGAAACCGCATCGTAGCGGCCGATCTCCACGGGCGAGTATTCCCGCACTCCGGCGCTGGCGATACGGCTCTTGGCATAGGGGCCCACATTCGTCCGGAAGTCGACGCCGTTGCAGCCGGCCATAAGGCCGGCAACCAGAAGGTAAGTCGTAAATTGCGGGATCTTTCTCATGGCCTGTTTCCTGTCCAGTAATTCACCCGGGTTCAGTCGAGTTCCATGACTACACGAAACCCAATCTCTTTCGACATGGAAATCTCGTTTTGCCCGGCCCGGTGCACGGAACTCACGTTGTATAGCGGATCGCGCATAGAGCCGCCGCGCACGGTGCGCAGGTTACAGTTTTTCACCTTTGCCGGCTGGCCGTCACTGCGGGCATTCTGGTAGTCGGCCACGAAGCAGTCCCGGGTCCACTCGGCGACATTGCCCGCAGTATCAAAAAGCCCGAAGCCGTTGGCCGCATAGTGGCCTACAGGAGCGCTGCCGGCCCGGAAAATGCCCACGAATTCGCTGTCGCAGCCACGCCGGCAATTGGCCTTACCCCTGGGGTCTGCATCGCCCCACCAGAAAGGTTGCGTTTCACCGCCGCGGGCAGCGTATTCCCATTCGGCCTCGCTTGGCAGGCGAAAGCGTTTGCCGGTCTGCTCCGAAAGCCAGCGCGTGTAGGCCTGTGCATCTCTCCACGAAACATTGATGACGGGGCGGTGCTCGCGCCCCCAGCCCTCGTCGCCCGGCAGTGCGGCACCGGTGGCTTCCGCGAAACGGTCGTACTGGTTGAAGGTGATTTCGTGCCGGGAAATCGCGAACGGCTGCTCAATGGAAACCCGGTGCTCGGGACTCGCCGAAGCCCGTTTGTCATCTCCCATGGTAAAGCTGCCGGGCCCAACGATTACCAGGCTGGGCGACCTGCCACCATCGGCAAGGGCAGGGCGCAATACCTCGCCGCGCGGGTAACTGCGCGCGAGCCGGATGGAGACATCCCGGTCTGCATTGCTGATCTGGATCCAGCGGCGTTCGGTGTTATAACCGGGCCTGCTCACCTCCACATCGTAGCGTCCCGGCGCCAGTGCCATGCCGGCCTCGTACCGGGGGGCAATATTCATGATCCGGACCTGCGCGTTGGCGGGGCGGGTCCTGACATTGAGCGTGAACTTTTCCGCACCGCCCGGGGCTGCTTCGGCTGCTGTCTCGGTCCCAGCCCCAGTCCCGGGATCCTCGCCGGTCTCCGCGCCAGTCGCGTCCGCGACTAATCCGCTCCCCGCTGGTTGGGTGTCTCCTGCAGCTTCCCCGGGTGAATCGGCTGGCTGCTCTGCAATGACTGCTCCGGATTCGGCTTCATTCCCTGCCGGGCCAGTGGTGTCAGTCTCCCCGGCGGGTTGCTGGTTTCCCTGGTCGGTTGTAGCTGCTGCAGCGGCGACCGGTTGGGTGTCGCCGGCGGGGGGTGCCTCGGGTGTGTCTACCGGATCGTCCTGTGGTTCGGGTAGCAGTAACCTTGCCGTGAATTCGCTGGCACTGCTAATAGCGGAATCATCCGACCACCAGTCGTACTGGTAGCTGAGCAGGCTGAACAGGATCCAGGCGACCAGCAGCCCGCCGGCGGTTACCGAGCCGAAGGTCCACTGTTGTACTTTTTTCCTGGGGGCCTGCTGGATCACCTCCTGGATCCGCATGATGGTGGCCTGCTCGGCGCGCGGATGGTTGGTGTGCAGGGGTTTGTCCCGCCAGCGGGCCCAGGCTGCGGCGATGTGGTCGCGGGCGGTGCCGTACAGGGTCATGATGAGGGCGCGCACCAGGCTAGAGGTACGCACGGCGGTGTTGTTCAGCTGGGTGGCCCGGGGCGAGGGCTTGCCCGCCAGCGTGGCGATCAGCTGGTCGATGGCGTCGACTACATCGAGTCCACGCTGGAAGCGATCCTGCGGGTCCTTCGCCAGGAAACGGTCGATCAATCCCTGGTACAGGGAGTGCCGGGCCGGCAGGCGCGGCACCGGGTCGGTGAGGTGTTTGATGGCGATGGCCACCGCCTCATCGGCCTGGAAGGGCACGACACTGGTGAGCATTTCATAAAAAACAATGCCGAGGCTGTAGATATCGGCGCGTCCGTCGATGGCCGCCCCACGTGCCTGCTCCGGACTCATGTAGTGCGGGGTGCCCACCACCATTCCACTGCTGGTCATACGGGTGGTGCGCGCCACGGCGCGGGCGACGCCAAAATCCGTCAGGACCGCGGACCCGTCCTCCCTGAAGAGGATGTTTTCCGGTTTCAGGTCCCGGTGTACGTACCCCTTGCCGTGGGCGTGGTCCAGGGCAAGGGCGATCTGCCGCGTGATATTGAGGGCGTCCATCGGGTCGATGACACCGTTGGAGAACCGGTCGGATACAGAGCCGCCCGGCATAAAGTCCATGGCGATATAGTTGAGGCTGCGAAAGCGGCCGATATCGTGGATGCCGACAATATTGGGGTGTGACAGTTGGCCAACAATATTGGCTTCGCGCTGGAAACGCTCACTGAAAATCGGGTCGGCGTTCAGGACCGGCGACATCACCTTGAGTGCCACCTGCCGGCCCACGCTGCGCTGTACCGCCAGGTACACGGTAGACATCCCGCCCTGGTTGATCTTCTTCAGGATGCGGTAACCCGGTATCTCCAGCGTGTTGTTACTGTTGCTGACAACCTCCATCGATCTTTCTTTCCCTAACGCGGTAGCAGGCCGAGAAGCCAGCCGGTAAAAACCATGGTTATCGCGGTGGCCGCCAACACTGCCAGGATAATCCGGACGGTGTTGCCGTTGGCGGCAGCGGTGTTTTTACCCGGTGTGGCGGCCGGGTCCGGTGCGTCAATGATTTGCACGGTGATATTGTCCTTACCTCCGGCGTCCAGCGCGGCGGCAACCAGGAGGTCTGCGGCGCGGCGACAATCGGCATTGTTTGCCAGGATTTCCGCGATCACCTGCGGTTCGACCTCTGCACTGAGGCCATCGCTGCACAGCAGCAGGCGGTCGCCTGGCCTCCAGGGGGATGACATGCGGTCCACATCGAGGCTGGGGTTGGTGCTGCCGCCGATGCAGCGGGTGATGACATGCCGGTTCGGGTGACTGGCGGCCTCCTGGGGATTGATGGCCCCGGAGTCGACCAGCATCTGCACGTAGGAATGGTCGTTGGTGAGCTGTTTCAGCTGGCCGTTCCCCTCGCCGGGAGACCAGAGATAGGCGCGACTGTCGCCAACCCAGTAGATATGGAAATATGCGCCTTCCTCGGCTACCACCACCGCGGTAGAGCCCATGTTGCCAGTGCTCTGTTCATCACCCAGGAGCAGGGCATGGGCACGCTGCAGCGCGTGTTCATAGTGGCGGTCGGTGGCGGAGGAGCGCTGGATTTCCTCCACAACCGTCTTGCTGGCGATTTCACCGGCCTGGTGGCCACCCAGCCCGTCTGCCACAACCCACACGCCGCGCTGCTCATCGGACCAGAGTGCGTCCTCGTTCTGCTCGCGCTTGAAGCCGGGGTGTGTCGCGCCAGCGCTGCGCGCCGGCGGTTCTGGCTCTGCCGGTCGCTGGGGAACCGTGTGCCTCGATACATCGCGTACTTTGGCTTCACTCACTGCGTGCAACTACCTGTGTCTTATTGTGGTTTTTGGCGCCAGCCACCAGAGGGGCTTTCCCGTCAAAGTTGCGTGACTGTGCAACAGATAACCAGGGGCGCCGATTCCTTAACCGGGCTGAGTTTATGCCTTCCCGTACTTCGCATTTCCGTGGGCACAGCAGCGGGAAGGACTGCCAGAGAACGCCTGGGGCTTACTGCGAAAGGCAGGAATTCTGTGACAGGGAGCATATTGCAGTCAGAGATTGTACGCTGCAAACCCAATCACATGCCATGCAAAAACTTCGTGATAGACTTTTTCCGTTAACAACAAGATGGGTGGTCTCACAACTCTTCCCGGAGCCTCAGGGACAATAAAGTAGTGAGTCGAAACGCCGGCCGGGGCAAGGCTATGAACCCTTCCCCGGTGATGGCGTGCCTGACCCCGCATCATCAGGAACATAATCAATGTTTAAACTCTGCGATCTCAAGGATGCCGGACAGGGCGTCTGGCTGGTGGCGCCAAGGGTAACTATCGGTCGTGCCTCGACCTGTGACCTGACCCTCGCCAGCGACTCGGTGGCAAAACTGCACGCCGAGGTTGTCGTCGACGGTGACACACTGACCCTTCGCGACCTTGCCGGTTATGGCGGGCTGGCTGTGAATGGCAAGCCCGTTACCGGTCCGTGCCAGCTGAATTTGAACGATCGTGTCACAGTCGGTGATCGCCAGCTCGGGGTTGTCGACCCCAAAGTGACCCGTTTCCGGTCCGGCTCTTCTGCCAGCAGTGCCGTTTCGTGGGCGCTGCGAGCCAATCATCCGGCCATCGCCGGGCGGGTCTTCCCGGTCAAGGAGACCAGTGTGGTGGGGCGCTCGGATGAGTGCGATATCACTTTTTCCCTGTCACACCTCTCCCGCAGGCATGCACGCCTGGAGGTTCGCGACGGGCTGCTGTTCGTGGTGGATCTCGGTTCCGCCAATGGCACTTACCTGAACAACCGCCGGGTATCCGAGACGCGGGTTCGCCGCGGTGATGAACTGCGTTTCGACACCCTGAGCTTCAGCGTGGTGGGCCCCGCGGATGAACTCGACAAGACCACTGTGCGCCCCGCCGTGACAATTCCGCCGCAGCATGAGCCTGCGACACAGCATACCGGCGGGCAGGCACAGGCGTCGGCGGTCCATGGCGAGCCAGTACCTGAAGCGGAAATGACCCGCGAGCGCCAGCGCTACGCTGGTGACGCAGCCACCGCCGAGGCCGGTGGCAGCCCCTGGCTGTGGTTCAGTGTGGTGCTGTTGCTGGGGCTGGGTGTGGCAGGTGTTCTCTGGGCCCGCCAGCAGGGCCTGCTCTGAATCATGGCGGGAGATAAACCGGCAGAGCTTCTGCTTTATACCACCCTCGGCTGCAGCCTGTGCGAGAAGGCCAAGGCAGAAATCTGGCCGGTGCTGGATAGCTTTGGGTTACGGCTCAGGGAAGTGGATATCGCCGCTGATGACGACCTGGAGCAGCGCTTCGGTACCCGGATACCGGTTGTGGGCCTCGGCGATCCGGAGGATGTGCTGGGGTGGCCGTTCGATCGCGATGGGCTGGTGGACTGGCTGCGGGTGCGTATCCGGCACCCATAGCTGGAGGCCAGGGCTGGAGAGTCAGCCCGGGCTCCCGGTTTCATTTCCTTTTCTTTCCTGTGCAGGCTTGCTTCTTTCACGCCAGGGTCCGGGATTCCCCCGGACCCTCCAGGCTCAGAGCTTGCTGGCGGCCTCGTTATCCCTCAATAAAGGTTTTGTCGTGCCGCTGCGATAGGCATAGATCACCGAGTACGCGAGTACATTCTGTACGTACTTGCGGGTCTCGTGGTATGGAATCGTCTCAATCCAAACGTCGTAGGGCAGCTGTCGGCCGGTTTCCCGCAGCCAGCCGGCCACCCGGGTGGGCCCTGCGTTATAGGCCGCGGCAGCGAGGATCCGGTTGTTGTCGAAACGGTTCAGCAGGGTCCGCAGGTAAAAGCTGCCCAGTGCGATATTGGTTTTCGGGGTCAGCAGGTCCCAGCTGCGGCGATAGCTCACCCCGGCCTTGCGGGCCGTGGCGCGGGCAGTGGATGGGAGTAGCTGCATCAGGCCCAGGGCACCGGCGTGGGACCTGGCGTCGTGCGCGAAATGGCTTTCCTGCCGCGCTACGGCGTAGATCAGGTAGGGGTCCAGCGCGGTTTTCTCGCTCATCCGGTTGCTGACATCGGTCACAATATCGGCAAAGGCGAGGGGGAAGCGCAGCTCCAGGTCGTCCAGGTAGTCTGCGGCGAGCACCGAGCGGATCGACTTGTGGTACCAGCCCCAGGCACTGGCGACCTTGCCGGCGGTCAGCAGCTCCGTGTGACCCAGCCCTTCGGTGGCATAATTCCACTCGCGCCGGGCATGGTAGAGCTCGCCAATGGCCTGCAGTTCACGGGCACGCAGCATGCCGGGGCGGGCAGCCATCTCCTCTACCAGCTCCGGTGTGACCTTGGCGGGACGATCGACGAAGCTGTAGTTCAGCCCAAGAATGTCGGCCGATAGAAATCCGTAATAGCTGCGCTCTTCCGCCGCCTGGCGATAGAGCTGTACAGCCTCGTCCGCGCGGCCCTTGCCGTACTGCTCTTCCAGGGAGCGCGCCTTCCAGTAGAGCCAGACATCCTGTAGCTGTTCCTCTGCGGGCAGGCGATCGATCCAGAATTCCACCTGGGCCCAGTCCAGCTCGCGCATCGACTGTCTTGCCAGCCAGCCGATGGTGCGTGGGTCGGTAAACTTCTCGGTCCGCTTGAAGAAGGCCCGGAGGCCGTCGATATCGTCCTGGCGGGCAAACTGCAGGGCCAGGTTGCGCAGCAGCTGTTCCCGCTCTGCATCGGCAAACAGGTAGCTGGTCTCGAACCGCTGCCAGGCCTGCTCTGCCTGGCGGGCATCTTTCCGGGCGAGGCGCTCGAGCCCGTGCAGGACAATCTGCCGGTACTCGGGGCGCTCATTGATAAAGCGCGTGTAATTGGAGAGCTGGCCGGGATCCCGGTGCACGGAGCGCAGCAGCTCGGCAAGGCGGGCCTGTCCGGGCTCCATTTTGCGGGCGATATACTCCGCCAGGTCCAGGTTGCGGTTCTCCACTGCCAGCAGGTGGCGACCCCAGGCCAGTTCGGGGGTCAGGCCGCCGTCTTTCATCCAGCGGTTGAATACCGGGTCACATTCCTCGGCCTGCGACCGGCCCACCATCCACAGCTCCTCAACCAGCGCGTATGCGGTATCCTTGTCGCCGTGACGGGACAGCGCGTCGGCGTAGTAACACTTGAGTGAGGTCCGGGTGATCTTGTCCGGTTCGTAGTACTTCAGGTAGGCGCGGAAGCGCTTGCGACTCCCCAGTTCGCGCAGGATTCGCACGCGCATCCAGTCACCGATGGCGGTGTCCCGGTGCTGGCTGATGAACTGGTCGATCTCGTCGTAGGGGAGGCGGTGGATTTTCCGGCTGATGGCCCAGTAGTCGAGATAGGGCAGGAGCGGGTAGTCTTGCAGCTCCTGTTTCAGGCGCTTGAGCTCGGCAGTATCGCCGCGGCCAATAGCCTCGCGGGCTTCCTGCAGTTTCTCCCGCTGGGCAACTGCTTTTTCCGCGTTGGTTTCGCCGAGTGCCGGGAAGGCAGCCAGCACCAGGAACAGCGTTAACGCGATTCCCTTTGCGTCAATCGACATAGTACTCACCCGATTGATAACTCGCGCCGGTAAAAGTAAAACAGCGCGTCAAATAATGCGTAAAATATCCTTTTCGCACAAGCCCGAATCGCCGGCCGGCAACAGTCCCGGGCGAGAATGAGAACGGGTACACCCTCAAATAGTGTAGTTGTAAAAGTATGTTGCTTCAGTTGGATGCCGTGAGCCTGCGGTATGGAACCCAGGTCCTCGCGGACAATGTCAGCGCCATGGTCGATCGCGGTGACCGGATCTGCCTGGTGGGGCGGAATGGCGAGGGCAAATCGAGCCTGCTGCGCCTGATTGGCGGCCAGGTGGACCCCGACGGCGGCGAGCTGGTGCGCACCACCGGTACTGTGGTTGCGGCCCTGGAGCAGGAGTTGCCCTCGGGGTGCCGCGAGAGTGTCTACCGCTTCGTCGCCGGGGGGCTGGGCCAGGTTGGCCTGTGGCTGGCGGATTACCGCGACGATCCCCGACCTGACCTGCAGTCACGTATCGAGGATTCCCATGGCTGGGACCTGATGCCGCGTATCGATAGTGTGCTCGACCGCCTGGGCCTGGACCCGGCGTCAATTGTCGGCGATCTATCCGGAGGCTGGCAGCGCCGTGCGGCCCTGGCCCGCGCACTGGTGATCGAGCCCGACCTGCTGATCCTGGACGAGCCCACCAACCACCTGGATATTGCCGCCGTCGAATGGCTGGAAAACTTCCTGGACACCTTTCGCGGGGCGCTGCTGTTCGTGAGCCACGACCGTGCGCTTGCCCAGCGACTGGCCCGCACGGTCTGGGACCTGGACCGGGGCGTCCTGCGGGTCTTCAATTGCGACTTCAACCGCTACCAGGCGGAAAAGGAAAAGCTGCTGGCCGAGGAGGCCCGCCACGAGGCCCTGTTCGACAAGAAGCTGGCCCAGGAGGAGACCTGGATCCGCCAGGGCATCAAGGCCCGCCGGACCCGCAACGAGGGCCGGGTGCGCGCCCTGCAGGACCTGCGTCGCCAACGGGAGGCGCGCCGTTCGCGCCAGGGCACGGCCAGGCTGTCCGTTGATTCCGGCGAGCTGTCGGGCAAGCTGGTGGCCGAGTTGACGGATGTCAGCTTTGCCTACCCGGGGGAGCCGCCGCTGGTGCGGGACCTGAATTTCACCCTGATGCGCGGTGACAAGGTGGGACTGATCGGGCCCAACGGCGCCGGCAAGAGCACCCTGATCCGGCTGCTGCTGGGCGAGCTGCAACCAGGTAGCGGCAACGTGCGCCTGGGGACGAAACAACAGGTAGCCTATTTCGACCAGCGACGGGACCAGCTGGACCCGGAAATGACCGTGCTGGACAACGTGGCCGGTGGGCGCGAGTCAATTACCGTCGGCGGCAAGACTCGCCACGCCATGTCTTACCTGGCGGATTTCCTTTTCTCCGGGCAAAAGGCGCGCACAGCGGTGTCGGCCCTGAGTGGTGGGGAGCGCAACCGTGCGCTGCTGGCAAAACTGTTCAGCCAGCCGGCCAATATCCTGGTACTGGACGAGCCAACCAACGATCTCGATGTGGAAACGCTGGAATTGCTGGAGCAGCTGCTGCTGGACTTTTCCGGCACCGTGCTGCTGGTGAGTCACGACCGGGCCTTCCTGGATAATGTGGTGGACTCCTGCCTGGCCTTCGAGGGTAATGGTGTCGTGCGCGAGTACGTGGGCGGGTACGAGGATTTCCTGCGCCAGGGTGGCCGGTTCACCTCGCCGGAAGGAGAGGGCGCTGCAAAGGCTGGGGAAAAGCCAAAGCCGCGGGATGACCAGGGTCCAGCGGCGAAACCCGCTGCGAAGAGCAAAAAGCTCAGTTACAAGCTGCAGCGTGAGCTGGACAGCCTGCCGGGCAAAATAGAATCGCTGGAAGAGCAAATCGGCGAGCTGGAAGAAGAGGTTTCCGGCCCGGGCTTTTACCAGCAGGAGCAGTCTCTTGTAGAGGAGCGGTTGCGCCTGCTGGCAGATCGCCAGGCAGAGCTGGAGGCGGCATTTGAGCGCTGGGCCGAGCTGGATGAGGGCGCCTGAGGAGCCCGTTCAGCCCGAGTGCCGGCGTTGCCGTCACCGCTGCGGAAGTGTCAGGCTAGTGCTGCCGTCCACGAGCGGCATTCCCTCCTTCTATTCGTCTTACTCGTCGGAGTGCACGCGCACCGCCAGCACGTCACAGCCTGCTCCGTGTAAAACGCCATTGGCGGTGGAGCCCAGTAGCAGCGCCAGGCCGTGACGCCCGTGGCTGCCGATGATCACCAGGTCGGCGCCAATCTCCTCTGCCAGGCGATGAATCTCTGAAGCCGGCTGGCCCAGCACCACATGCTGGCGTTCCTCGGGAATGCCCATGGATACCGAGGCCTTCTTGAGCTGGTCCCGGGCCTGGTCCTGCAGTTGTTCCTGCACTTCCGACAGGTCCATGGGGATATCGCCGCCGTACGCGAACGTCAGGGGTTCAATCACGTGAGACAGGCTCAGCTCTGCCCCGAATGCCTTGCCAATTTCCTCTGCTTTTTTCAGTACCTGGGAGGAATCCTCGGAAAGGTCCAGGCCCACGAGAATCTTCTTATAACTGGCCATCGGCATGCTGCTCCTTTTTTATTGGCTGGTGATAACTGTCCCGAATGCTCGATCAGTTTTACCCTCGAAAGAGTCTAATGTAAAACAAACCGGTTGACACAACTGGCATCGGGCGCAACACAATAGGCGCCTCAATCACCGAAATGGAGTTCGCATGTCTGGCTGGCTTCCAGTGCTAATCATCATTCTCGCGATCGCACTCGTGATTGGTCCCGTGATGTGGCTCAAGCCCAGTAGCCGGGACCGGCGGCTCGCGGGCCTCCGGCAGCGTGCAGCCGGCGCGGGTATGGTGGTGCAGATGTCCCGGTTACCGGAATCCCAGGGGCAGGGCACCGCGGCGGTTTACATCTCCCGCTGGGAAGATCCACGACGCCTGGAAACCGGCTGGGTGCTCGAGTTGCAGCGAATGGAACACGGCATGCATTTCAGCGGTCGCTGGGACTGGCGCGGGGACAAGTCGGCGCCCCGGCAGGCCTGGCCCTTGCTGCATGAGTTGCTGGATTCGATGCCGCCGGATGCGCTCGCCCTGCACGCCACCCAGGCCGGCCTGGGCATCCAGTGGCGGGAGCAGAGCGGTGACTCCGGTATGGATAGCCTCCTTGGGGCCCTGGAAAAGTTCCGGCCTGGAATCGAGGAGGCGATCCGCCGTCCCGCCCCCGCTGACGGGGGGCGATAGCGGCTCCCGGGCTGCACTGCGAGGCCGCCGGGAAGGGGCCCGGCAGAGGCCCCCGGGGTCATCCCTGTGAGGGTCGGCGGGGCAACTATTTTGGCGCTCTCGCTTGACCCCACTGGGGGCGGGGCTTATATATTCGCGCACAGCGGCCTGTCCAAAGTGGCGGTGCCAGAGTCTTAGCACTAAGAAATTTTCATTAAAAAACAAGTACTTATGGGTAAATCACTGGTCATCGTCGAATCACCGGCCAAAGCAAAAACGATCAACAAGTATCTCGGAAAGGACTTCGTGGTGAAGTCCAGCGTCGGTCATATTCGTGATTTGCCCACCGCCGGGGGTAACAAGCAACCTGTGGATCCGAAAGAGCGCGCCCGTCGCGCGGCGGAAACCCGCAAGCTGTCCCCGGAGGCAAAGGAAAAGTACAAGCGCAAGAAAAACCGCGAACAGCTGATCCGGCGCATGGGGATTGACCCCGACCACAACTGGGAGGCCCAGTACGAAATCCTGCCCGGTAAGGAAAAGGTGGTCAGCGAGCTGCGCAAGCTGGCGGAGAACGCCGATCATATCTATCTCGCGACGGATCTCGACCGCGAGGGGGAGGCCATTGCCTGGCACCTGCGCGAGTCCATTGGTGGGAATGAGGATCGCTACCGGCGCGTGGTGTTCAACGAGATCACCAAATCTGCGATCCAGGAAGCGTTCAAGGATCCCGGCCGGCTGAATATCAATCGGGTCAATGCCCAGCAGGCGCGGCGGTTCCTGGACCGGATCGTTGGCTATATGGTTTCGCCACTGCTGTGGGAGAAGGTAGCCCGCGGCCTGTCCGCCGGGCGCGTGCAGTCGGTAGCGGTGCGCCTTGTGGTGGAACGCGAGCGCGAGATCCGCGCCTTCATACCCGAGGAATACTGGACCCTGTTCGCCGACACCGAGACCGCGAAAGCCAACGCCCTGCGCCTGGAAGTGAAAAAGCAGGCGGGTGAGGCCTTCCGGCCCACTAACGAAGAGCAGGCCATGGCGGCGACGAAAGCGCTGCAGGGCAGCGACTTTACCGTCAGTGCCCGGGACGATAAGCCCACCAGCTCGAAGCCCTCAGCACCATTTATTACCTCGACACTGCAGCAGGCGGCCAGTAACCGCCTTGGTTTCAGCGTCAAGAAAACCATGATGCTTGCCCAGCGCCTGTATGAAGCGGGTCACATCACCTATATGCGTACCGACTCCACCAACCTCAGCAAGGAGGCAGTGGAGTCCGCACGGGAATTTATTGGTGAAAAGTTCGGTGACAAGTACCTGCCGGACAGCCCCAATAATTACGCCAGCAAAGAGGGGGCCCAGGAGGCGCACGAGGCCATTCGCCCATCCGATGTGCGGATGCAGCCCAATATGCTGACTGGTGTCGAGCGCGATGCCGAGCGCCTGTACAACCTGATCTGGCAGCAGTTCGTCGCCTGCCAGATGACCCCGGCACAGTTTACCTCGACCTCGGTTGTTGTCTCCGCCGGGGACTTCGAGCTGCGTGCCCGTGGCCGTGTTATCCGTTTTGACGGTTTCCTCAAGGTGGCCCCGCAGACCAGTAAGAAAGAAGAGGATGCGGTGCTGCCGGACGTCAAGGTCGGTGAAAAACTGGCCCTGAAGAAACTCGACCCGAAACAGCATTTCACCAAGCCGCCGGCGCGCTTCAGCGAGGCGGCGCTGGTAAAAGAGCTGGAAAAACGCGGTATCGGCCGGCCCTCGACCTATGCATCGATTATTTCCACCATCCAGGATCGCGGCTATGTGCGGCTCGAGAACCGCCGTTTCTATGCCGAAAAGATGGGGGACATCGTCACCGACCGCCTGAGCGAGAGCTTCAAGAACCTGATGGATTACGGGTTCACCGCCAGCCTGGAGGAGTCACTGGACTCTGTCGCCGAAGGTGACAAGGGCTGGAAGGACCTGCTCAACGAATTTTATTCCGACTTCTCCTCGCGCCTGGAGAAAGCCCAGGCGGCAGAGGGCGGCATGCGCCGCAACACGCCCACAGACACCGATATCGAGTGCAGTAAGTGCGGGCGCCATATGCAGATCCGCACCGGGTCCACCGGGGTTTTCCTGGGCTGTTCCGGCTATGCGCTGCCACCCAAGGAACGATGCACCAACACCATGAACCTGGTGTCCGGGGACGAGGCAGTGGATGCCGACAAGGACGAGGACGCGGAATCCCGCCAGTTGCGAGAGAAGCGGCGCTGTCCCAAGTGCGGCACGGCCATGGACAGTTACCTGCTGGACGAGCAGCGCAAACTCCATATCTGCGGCAACAACCCGGACTGTAATGGCTACGAGGTAGAGAAGGGCACCTTCAAGATCAAGGGTTACGATGGCCCGGTGATTGAATGTGACAAGTGTGGCAGCGACATGCAGCTCAAGTCGGGCCGTTTCGGCAAGTACTTTGGCTGCACCAATGACGAGTGCAAGAACACCCGCAAGCTGCTCAAGAATGGACAGCCTGCACCGCCCAAAATGGATCCGGTGCCCATGCCTGAACTGCCCTGCCAGAAGGTGGAAGACCACTATATCCTGCGCGACGGTGCCTCGGGGCTTTTCCTTGCCGCCAGCCAGTTCCCCAAGAACCGCGAGACGCGGGCACCGCTGGTCAAAGAGGTGTTGCCGCACAAGGATGAGATCGATCCCAAGTACAGTTACCTGTTCTCGGCGCCCACCGAGGACGACCAGGGCCGCGATACGGTAATTCGCTTCAGTCGCAAGACCCAGGAGCAGTACGTACAGTCCGAGGAAGACGGCAAGGCCACCGGCTGGCGCGCGTTCTATCGCGATGGCAAGTGGCAGGTGGAAGCGACCAAGAAGGCGGCGACCAAGAAAGCGGCGACCAAACGCAAGCCGGCACGCAAGAAAGCCGCCGCCAAGGACAAGTAGGGTCTATGGCCAACCCCTACACCGGCAGCGTGGCCGCGGCATTGCGCAAAAGCCAGCTACTGCTTGAGTCCGCTCCCGCAGGGGGGCTGCACCAGGCTGCCGTGCAGGATGCCGTGGTGTTGCAACTGTGGCTGGCATACCGGGCGTTCCTGTGTGAGCTGGCGCACCAGCTGCAACTGGGCAGCCAGCCGGAGTCGCCGGGGCAGCTCGCCCGTGATGCTGCCTCCCGCGGTATGTCGTCTTCCGAGGCGGCCGAACTGGAGGCCCTGGCAGGGGACCCGGAGAGCTGGCTGGCGGGTATAGAAGCGGCCTGGCTGGGGTTATGGCAATTCTCCGGTAGCCGCGCCTCGCAAGGCAATGGAGCGGGCTCCCCGGCGCAGGTAATTCCCCTTCGCGACCTTTCACGGCAATCTGCCGCCCCTGACCTGGATGCCCTGCGGAACTGGCGGGAGTCGATGGTGGAGCTAATCCGGCGCCAGCGAGCGCATATGGAAGAGTATTAGCGGCCAACCCGGGGGCCGCGATCCAGCAACTGCCTGCTGCGCTCCGGCTGCAGCAGCCCTGGCCGCCCCAGGCCCGCGGGCCAGTCCGGAGCCTCCCGTACACTGATTCTACCTCCTTCCCTGTGTTACACTGCGCAAAACTTGATGTTGCAGGAGAAGCGAATGTCCTCCGAAACTTTTGAAATTATCGAACTCGCCAACGGCGATGTCGCCCTGCGCCGTGCCGGGGAGAAGGAGGATCCGCTGGTGCGTATTCATTTTTCGGACGCCAGCTCTGAATTCTTGCGCGAGCACAAGATTGCAGTGGCCCGTGCCATGTTGGAAGCCGGCATCGACGCCGTGCAGAATATTGATGAGATTGCGGCCGAATACCTCGAGGAAGAGGAATTGGAGCCTGTTAACCACACAATCCACTGATCCCCTCGCCGGGGCCGGCCAGCGAGCCGATGCTGCTGCTGGTCGCCCATCCAATACCCTCCAGCCCCTCACCGGGCCCACCTGATACCCATCCCGAACCGGCTGTTGAACTGTGCCAGGCCGCCGCGCCGTCCTGCCCGGGCGCACGCCAGGGGCGCAGACGCGTGTGCGTGGCTGATGCTGGTGACAGTTACGGACGGCGGCAGGTACCCGCGGGACTATACGAAACCCGCGGAATAGTGCGAAGGCGTGGTGTTGCTGAGAAGATAGGGGGTTAGGCCCTGCCCAACTGGGAGGGCAGGGGTTTCGTCGTTACAGAGTGTGCCCGGGTCAGGGACTCTGCCGGATCACGCCCACGGCCAGGCCCTCAATGACAAAGTGCTTGTCGCGCATATCTACCTGAATTACATCGAATTCCTCGTTCTCCGGCAGCAGTTGCACGGTTGCCTGGTTGCCCTTGCGGCGGAAGCGCTTGACGGTTACCTCGTCCTCAATCCGGGCGACAACGATCTGCCCATTGCGTACCTGGTCAGTGCGCTGCACGGCCAGCAGGTCGCCGTCGAGAATTCCCGCATCCCGCATACTCATTCCGTGGACGCGCAGCAGGTAATCTGCCGGCGGGTGGAAGAAGTCTGTGGGCAGGTCACAGTAATCCTCGATATTTTCCTCGGCGAGTATCGGGTTACCCGCTGCTACACGACCGACGATCGGCAACCCCGGGTGATAATCGGGTATACGGATTCCGCGGGAGGCTCCCGCCACCATTTCGATGGCACCCTTGCGGGCCAGCGCCTTGAGGTGTTCTTCGGCGGCATTGGGGGATCGGAACCCCAGCTGCCGGGCAATTTCCGCGCGGGTAGGGGGATAGCCGGTTTCATCGAGGTAGGTCTTGATCAGCTCGAGTACCTGGGATTGGCGGGCCGTGAGATTGGTCATAGATTCACCTGGTCGTGTGTCTGTATTTTTATACAGTTGCTGTGATTATATACAGATTTACCCCCGGCGCAAATTCACAGCGCTGTCGTCACATACTGCTACATTGGAGGGAGAGACAGGGAAGAACCGACAAAATAACAAGCGTTGAGAAACGCGACAGAACAGGGAAAGTGGAATGTTAGATGCCAAGATGCCCGAGGCCTGGCGCGTCCTGCGTATCCAGTCCGAGCTGGTGGATGGAATAGAGCGCCTGATTGCGCTGACTGGTGCGGTGACCGTATTTGGCAGCGCGCGGTTTACCGAAGAAAGCCCGGAATATAAACAGGGAGTACGGCTCGGGGAGCTGTTGGCTGCGGAGGGAATCTCGGTAATCACCGGCGGCGGGCCGGGATTGATGGAAGCCTGCAATCGCGGGGCACACCCGCAGCCGGGGGCATCCATCGGCCTCAATATTGAATTGCCGTTCGAGCAGACGGCCAACCCATACCAGGATATCAGCCTCCACTTTCGCTACTTTTTTGTGCGCAAGTTCATGTTCGTAAAGCACGCCGTGGGGTTTGTCGGCTTGCCAGGCGGATACGGCACGCTGGACGAGCTCTTCGAGGCCCTGACCCTGGTGCAGACGCAGAAAGTCCTTCATTTCCCGATTGTTCTGGTAGGGCGCCGTTACTGGGCGGGCCTGCGCGACTGGCTGGTGGATACGGTACTGCAGAGCAAATGTATCGACGCATCCGACCTGGACCTCTTCCATGTTGTCGATACCGTCGATGAGGCGGCAGAAATTATTATCGACTACATCCGCGAGCGCGAGCAGTAGTCAGTCGGTTCAGAGGGATTCATCGGTACCGCTGAAGCTCTCTCCCTCCAGGTAATCCAGCGGGTTTTGCTCTTCGGGTATGCCGGGATCGCTGGAGCTGGGGCTGTGCTCCCGTGCGGTCATGCCATAGGCGATATTGGCGTCTTCGGGTGGAGGAGCCGGAGCCAGCGGCAATACCTGCCATTGCTCCATGTCCAGCTCATCGAGGGTGCCGTCGAGGTACTGGATTTCGATTGTCCTGTGCAGGTCGTCGAGGGCGACCACCTCGAACAGTTGTCCACTCTCCAGCATCTCGAACCAGTTGCCTATGTCAGGGTGGCTATGTGCCATGATCCTTGTCCCCTTGCGTTTGACTTCCAATCTAATGTCTGCCTGCCGCCTTCAGTACCCGCGATTTTTCGGATACAAGTGTGCTAATCTCAGCCAGATCAAAACAAGTGTTTAAATTGTTGGTTTGAATTTGTATGACCCAGACAGATACGGTCAGTCGGATTCTGGATGCCGCAGAGGTACTGTTTGCCGAACGTGGCTTCACGGAGACCTCACTGCGCACCATTACCAGTACCGCCGGGGTCAATCTCGCAGCGGTAAATTATCATTTCGGGTCAAAAAAAGAACTGATCCAGGCGGTGTTTGAGCGTTTTTTGACGCCCTTTACAGAGACCCTGGCCGCAGACCTGGACCGGCGGGTGGCTGCAGGCGAAAAGCTGGAAGTGGAGGAGCTGTTGGGTAGCCTCTTCCGCGGCGGTGTGGCGAGCCTGGCGGCGGAGGGGCGTGATCCCCAGCGGTTCATGCGCCTGCTGGGCATGGCCTATACCCAACACCAGGGCCACCTGCGTCGCTATATCGTGTCCCGCTATGGCGAGAGCTATCGTCGTTTCGCCGGCCTGCTGAGCCAGGCATTGCCGGGAATCGACCCGGTCACTTTCTACTGGCGGCTCTATTTTATGCTGGGGGCGACGATCTTTACCCTTTCGAGCTTTGATGCCATCGACGCTATCCTCAGGGAGGATTTCGACGCGCAAAGCAGCCTGCCGGAAACGCTCGACCGCCTCGTGCCCGCAGCTGCGGCCATGTTGCGGGCGGATACGGAGAAGTCATAAGCGAGACTTTAGCGCCGGCGGATGCAGGCTGTACCGCCAGTGTTAAGCAATGAGGGAATAAGATGGGTGAATTGATTGGTCCGGTAATGGTTGATGTCGAGGGCACCGAGCTCACGGCAGAGGACCGGGAAGTGCTTCGCCATCCGCTGGTGGGTGGGCTGATTTTCTTTGCCCGCAACTACAGCAGTCGCGCACAGTTGCGGGCGCTTGTCACCGAGATCCGTGACCTGCGCCCGGAGATCCTGCTGGCAGTTGACCAGGAGGGCGGGCGCGTGCAGCGTTTCCGTGACGACTTTACCCGCATCCCCTCCATGCAGTTGTTGGCCGCCAATGCGGATGCGGACCAGTTGCGTGATGCGGGCTGGTTGCTAGCGGCGGAATTGCGTGCCGAGGATGTGGATTTCAGCTTTGCCCCGGTGCTGGACGCCGATGACCAGCACTGCCGCATTGTCGGTGACCGCAGTTTTGCCGCAGACCCGGCACAGGTCGCCTCCCGGGTGCGTCCTTTCATGGAGGGGATGCACGAGGCCGGCATGGCGACTACCGGAAAGCACTTTCCCGGCCATGGCCATGTGCTGGAGGACAGCCACGAAGAATTGCCTGAGGATGAGCGCACGCTGGAGGAAGTAATGGCCTCCGATGCGCTGCCCTTTATCGAGTGCATGGGGGCCGGGGAGCTGGATGCGGTCATGCCCGCACATATCCGTTTTGTTCGCGTCGACCGCAATCCGGTTGGCTTTTCCCGCCTGTGGCTGCAGCAGATACTGCGCGGTGAGCTGGGATTCGACGGTGTAATCTTCAGCGATGACCTGTCAATGGAAGGCGCGGGTGCCGCCGGCGGTTATGGGGCCAGGATCCGGGCGGCCATGGATGCTGGTTGCGATATGGGAGTGGTGTGCAATAACCGGCAGGGGGCGCTGGAATGCCTGGAGGCACTACAGGGCTTTACACCACCCCCGGAGTCTGCCGCCAGGCTCCGGCGCATGCGCGGCCAGCCCGGGGCAATGGGCTGGGAGGCACTGCAGCAGGACGAGCGCTGGCAGCGTACGCGGAGCTGGCTGGAAGACCTGCTGGCCCGTGGGGGCTGAAGTACTGCCCCGACACTGGGGGCTAATTCTGTTTTCTTCAGGGATTGGTGCTGGAAATCCCCCCGCCACCCGCGTTATTTTCCGCAACCATTGAATCTGAATATCGCTATATCAGGAGTAACCGCTGGTGGAATCTGCACAGTCGATGGTAATGGCCTGGATCGGGGACAACCGGTTCTGGATCGTCGCAATCTTTACGATCATCCTGGTGACCGCGCTGGCGGCATGGCTGTTCGGGCGCTTTGCCGCACGGCTGGAGAAGCGCGCCGAGCGTACTGTCAACGCCTGGGATGATGCGCTGGTCAAGGCGCTGAACCCACCCGGCGCAGTCCTGATCTGGCTGTTTGGCCTCACGATCGCGGCGGGGCGCGCGGGCAAGGCCACCGGGGCAGAGATATTCTCCCTGGCTGGTACGGTACGGGAAATCGGGCTGATTCTGGTCATTACCTGGTTTGCATTGCGATTCGCCCGGACGGTCGAGCACAACCTGCGCGATCCCCGGTATATGGCCAAACCCATGGATGCGACTACGGTGCGGGCGCTGGGCAAGCTGGTGCGTGCATCCATTGTCATCACCTCGGCGATGGTGGTGATGCAGTTCCTGGGATATAGCATCAGCGGCGTGCTGGCATTTGGTGGTATTGGCGGCCTGGCGGTGGGCTTCGCGGCGAAGGACCTGCTGGCGAATTTTTTTGGCGGCCTGATGGTGTACCTGGATCGCCCGTTCAAGGTTGGGGACTGGGTGCGCTCACCGGACAAAGAGATCGAGGGCACGGTTGAGGATATCGGTTGGCGCCTTACGCGGATCCGCACTTTCGACAAGCGCCCGCTCTATATCCCCAACGCGGTTTTTAACCAGATTTCCGTGGAGAATCCCTCCCGGATGCTGAACCGGCGGATCTTTGAAACCATTGGTATCCGTTACCAGGATGCGCCTTTGATGGCGGCCATTGTGGCTGATGTAAAGGCGATGCTGCAGGAGCATCCGGAGATTGATACCAATCTGACGCTCATTGTGAACTTCAACAGTTTTGCGCCGTCCTCACTGGACTTTTTTATCTACACATTCACGAAAACCACTGACTGGATCCGCTATCACGAGATCAAGCAGGATGTTTTGCTCAAAACCCTGAACATTGTCGAACAGCATGGCGCATCCTGCGCTTTCCCGACTTCGACATTGCACGTGGCGGAGTTGCCGGCGGAGCTGCACGGGATTGGCGCACCCGAGGCGACTGGTACGGCCTAGGGCGAATCGCAGGGGAGCTTGCCTTGCCGACACGGCGCGCACACGGCCGGGGCAAGACAGGAAAAGCACAAATGTTCAGAAAAGGGGGCCTGGCCCCCTTTTTTTGTCCTTTTATTGCGCAGCTCACGAAATCTGTAGTAATTATTTCACGCTCAAACCTAGACACTGGCGTCGTTTTATCTAAGAATCAGGTAGTGTGTTCGTTGGTGAACCGGTGGACACATTGTGGTTCAGTGAGCCGAGGAACGGCCGCTGCAATGGAGAGTCGTTCGCTGCACCGGTGGTGGGCGCAATAACAATAATGAGGTTGTCTTAATGAGTGATCGCGTTACAGGTACTGTGAAGTGGTTTAATAACGCCCGGGGTTATGGCTTCATCACCTGTGGAGAGGGTACGGAAGATATCTTTGTTCACTACCGCAGTATTCGCGGCGAAGGGTACAAAACCCTGAACGAGGGCCAGTCGGTCGAGTTCGAAATGCAGAAGGGCGACAAGGGGCTGCTGGCGGAAGACGTCGTTCCGTGTGAGTGACCCCACCCGATTGTCGATCTCGCCAGTCTGAATTGATGTTTACCGGGCCGGAATGGCCCAGCCGCATTGACCAGGGCTGGCAGGTCGCTTTCTTCTAACCCGCCTCAAATAATTCCCGCTGCCTGTAATATGGTGTGAGCGCCTCATGTTCGCGCGCCTGTGGGATACGTCCTGCTTCCACTTCCCCCACGATATCGAGAACCATTCTTCTCTTGGCCCCCCTATACCAGCGCTGTGGACAGCGCCGGGGCTCCATTCCCGGCAGCTGTCGGTCCGCAGCCTTATGCTGCCCCGATCACACGTAACAGCTGGCCACAGAACCAGGCGGCATAAGTGCCCAGCGCGTAGCCCATTACTGCCAGCAGGACGCCCACCGGTGCCAGGGAGGGGTGGAAGGCGGCAGCGACGACGGGTGCTGATGCGGCACCACCGACATTGGCCTGGCTGCCCACCGCCATAAAGAAGGTGGGGGCTTTGATCAGCTTGGCCACCAGTAACAGGAGCCCGGCGTGGACGGCCATCCAGATGGCGCCCAGCAGGAACAGTTCCGGGCTGTCGCGCAGCGCGGTAATGTCCATATGGGTACCAATGGTGGCCACCAGGAAATAGATAAAGACCGATCCCACCTTTGAGGCGCCCGCGCCCTCGAGTTTCTTGGCCGGGGAAAACGCCATGGCAACGCCCAGGGTAGTGGCGATGATGATCAGCCAGAAAAACTGGCTGGTGAAGCTGAACCGGGCCAGCTGTGGCGCGTTGGTCTCGAACCACGGCGCCAGGGTATCGGCAAAAGCATGGGCAATGGCGGTGACACCAAACCCGACCGCCGCAATCAGCATCAGGTCCGGCAGGCTGGGGATGCGCGAGTGCTTTTTCTGGATTGCCTCGACTTTCTCGCGCAATTCGGTGATCGCCGTGGTGTCGGCACCGCGACGTGCGTCCAGCTGTTTGGCATTACCGGCCATGATCAGCAGCGCGGCCATCCAGATATTTGCAATGATCACATCGACGGCCACCATCGCCGAGAACACCTGGTCGCCAACGGAGAAGATTTCCTTCATGGCGGTCTGGTTGGCACCGCCGCCGATCCAGCTGCCGGCCACCGTGGTCATGCCGCGCCAGACAGCTTCCGGGCCACTGACGCCCAGCATGCCGGGGTCGAGCTGCGCCATGACAAGCAGTGCCAGCGGTCCGCCAATCACGATCCCCAGTGTGCCGGTCAGGAACATGATCAGCGCCTTGGGACCCAGGCTCACAATGCCTTTCAGGTCAATACTGAGCGTCAGGAGCACCAGGCTCGCCGGCAGCAGGAAGCGGGAGGCCACGTAGTAAAGCTGCGATGCCTCGGCATCGATAATGCCGAATGTAGTCAGCAATGAGGGCAGGAAGTAGCACAGCAGCAGTGCGGGGACAAAGCGGTAAAAGCGTTTCCAGAAGCGGTGTTCGCTGCCAGCGGTATAAAAGACAAAGCCGAGAATTGCGGCCAGCATGCCGAGAATGATGGCGTCGTTGGTAATCATGGATTCCTGCTGGGGGTCTGTGGATTGTCGTTATTGGTCTTATTTCGCAGTGGTGCGGGCTATACGCCCGCATCCGCCGCTTCTTCGGTCTCATCCACCTTGCGTACCTGGATCAGTACGCCGAAGAGGGGGTGGTCAAGGTAGTGCAGCTCACCGCTGCGCATGCGTCGCTCCTGCTGCAGCGTTGCAACCCGGGCGGCATAGGCTGGTGATTCGGCTCGCAGCGGCGCGATGCCGGCACTGCCGGTGGCCAGGTCCAGGGGCTCGTCTTCCTGCTTTGTTGGTGTCGGCAGGAGTATCCCGCCGGTGGCTGTCTCCGGCCCCCCAAATTCACTCATCCAGAGATTCGTGCTCAGGTGCAGGTAGCGTGACACGCTTAACTTGACTGTGCCCTCCAGCTGGCTGTGGCTGCCATAGGTCTCGCCACCGCTGACCAGGATCGAGGGCGAGCGGCGCTTCTGCCAGAGTTGCTGCTGCCAGGCCTTGTGGAACAGTACCCGGTAACTGCTGGACCGCTGCAGGGCGGCGGCCTTGTTATCCAGCTGGGTAGCGACCTGTGTGAGTACGGGATTGCCCCCGTCATCGGTGCTGGAGAAATCGATCCAGCGGCTCGGGTAAGACAGTCGTGGCGCGGCCGGCCAGTCCTCGCGAGCGCCCTCCATGCCGGCGGTGCGACTGAAGACGATCATTTCAATCTCGAACGTATTGCCGGCATAGCTGGCGGCCTGGGTGCCTGCAGCGCAGGTAGCCAGCAGCAGGGCGGTGCACAGTTTGATGAATCGGGTCATGTTGATACCGCTTGCTTTGTTATGTTTGGGGCGCCGACGCACGGCGCCAAAGAGCACAGTCTATCATTGCGCCAGTTGCTCCAACACTCCTGCGACCTGATTCAGGCGCATGTCCGCACCCTCCTCGTCGAGGGCAAAACTGAGCTGGTTGGCACCCTGCAGCTGGTAGCGCCCGGGCTGGTTCTGCACCAGCTTGACCAGGGTGAGTGGATCCACGGCGGTTTCCT
Source organism: Microbulbifer sp. YPW16 (assembly GCF_021290385.1). Classification (GTDB taxonomy): domain Bacteria; phylum Pseudomonadota; class Gammaproteobacteria; order Pseudomonadales; family Cellvibrionaceae; genus Microbulbifer; species Microbulbifer zhoushanensis. The sequence continues at coordinate 509,516 of NZ_CP089928.1, read as the reverse complement.
CGGAAAACTCGATGCGCCCACGCGCGGCCGAGGCCTCCAGTTTGCGGATGCCCATCTGCTCCGCCTTCAGCTTTATCTCGGTGGTCCGGAACAGGTGCTTGACCGGCTCCGGCAACAGCCCGAAACGGTCGATCATCTCTACCTGCAGCTCTTTCAGCTCCTGGGCATCCCGGGCGTTGGCGATACGCTTGTACATCATCAGGCGCCCGTGCACATCGGGAAGGTAATCCTCGGGGATCAGGGCCGGTACGCGCAGGTTGACGTCGATCGCCGGCGATTCCAGCGGCTCGTCGATATTCGGTGTGCGTCCCTCGCGGATGGCCTTTACCGCCTGGTCCAGCATTTCCATATAGAGGGTGAAGCCGACGCTCTGGATCTGGCCGCTCTGCTCCTCACCCAGCAGTTCACCGGCACCGCGGATTTCCAGGTCGTGGGTCGCCAGGGTAAAGCCGGCGCCCAGGTCCTGGGCCTCACTGATGGCCTCGAGGCGCTTCACCGCATCGGCGGTCATCGAGCGCTTGTGCGGGGTCAGCAGGTAAGCGTAGGCCTGGTGGTGGGAGCGGCCTACGCGGCCGCGCAGCTGGTGGAGCTGGGCGAGGCCGAACTTGTCGGCACGCTCGATCAGGATGGTATTGGCACTGGGTACGTCGATACCGGTCTCGATAATGGTGGTGCACACGAGCACATTGAAGCGCTTGTGGTAGAAGTCGCTCATTACCTGTTCCAGCTCGCGCTCACGCATCTGGCCATGGCCGATACCGATACGGGCCTCGGGAACCAGGGCCTCCAGCTCCCGGGTAATGCGCTCGATGCTCTTGACCTCGTTGTGCAGGAAATACACCTGGCCGCCGCGCAGGATTTCCCGCAGCACCGCCTCCTTGATCAGGGCCTCGTCCCGCTCCCGCACAAACGTTTTTACCGACAACCGGCGCGCCGGGGGCGTGGCGATCACCGACAGGTCGCGGATGCCGGCCATGGCCATATTCAGGGTCCGGGGAATCGGGGTGGCGGTGAGTGCCAGGATATCCACCTCGGCCCGCAGGCTCTTCAGGCGCTCTTTCTGGCGCACCCCGAAGCGGTGTTCCTCGTCAATGATCAGCAGGCCCAGGTTCTTGAAGTCCAGGTCGCTCTGCAGCAGCTTGTGGGTGCCCACGAGAATGTCGACCTTGCCGCTGGCGACACGGTCCTTGACCCCTTCAACCTCCTTGCCGCTGCGGAAGCGGGAGATCACCTCGATATTGACGGGCCAGTCGGCGAAACGGTCCTGGAAGGACTGGAAGTGCTGCTGGGCCAGCAGGGTAGTGGGTACCAGCATGGCAACCTGCTTGCCGGCATGGGCGGCAACAAATGCCGCGCGCATGGCCACTTCGGTCTTGCCGAAGCCCACATCGCCGCAGACCAGCCGGTCCATGGGCTTGGCTGACAGCATGTCGGCCACCACTGCCTCGATCGCCTGCTGCTGGTCCGGTGTTTCCTCAAACGGGAAGCCCGCCGCGAATTCCCGGTACGAGAGTCCGGGGTCGGCGAAGGCGTGGCCGACGCGGGCTTCGCGCCGTGCATAGATGTCGAGCAGCTCGGCCGCGGCATCACGGACCTTCTCGGCGGCCTTGCGCTTGGCTTTCTGCCACTGTTCGCTGCCGAGCTTGTGCTGTGGAGCCAGTGCCTCGTCTGCCCCGGAGTAGCGACTGATCAGGTGCAGGCTGGCCACGGGGACATAGAGCTTGGCCTCGTCGGCGTACTCGAGGGTCAGGAATTCTGCCGGCTGGCCGTCGATCTCCAGGTGCTGCAGGCCCCGGTAGCGACCGACGCCGTGGTCAATATGCACTACCGGTGCGCCGATGCGGAGCTCGGCCAGGTTGCGGACCGCGTTTTCCGCGTCATCCTTGGCTTTCTTGCGCCGGCGCTGCTGCAGTACCCGCTCGCCGAACAGCTGTGGCTCCGCGATCACGTTGAGGGCGGGCTCCCGCAGGCACAGTCCCTGGTCGATGGGGGCCACGGTAATGCCGTGGGTCTCGTCACTTTCCAGGAACTCGGACCAGGAATTGAACAGCACCGGTTTCAGGCGGATGCTGTCCAGCAGTTCCAGCAGGGATTCACGCCTGCCGCTGCTCTCGGCACAGAACAATACCCGGCCGCTGTATTCCATCAGGTAGGCTTCCAGCGCGGCCAGGGGATTTTCGGCCTTGCCGTCCACCGGCAGCCTGGGTGGGGTGACGGTGGGAAAGTTGTAATTGCCCTCCGCCTCCGGAACCTCATCGGAAGAGAAGATGGCCCGTTTCAGGTTTTTCAGGGCGCCATTGAACTCGTTGATTTCCAGCAGGATCTGCCGCGGCTCGAGGATTGGCCGGGTCAGGTCGCCGCGCCGGCTCTCGTAGCGGTTGCTGACTTCCCGCCAGAAGTTTTCCAGCGGCTCCTGGATCTCCCCCTGCAGGAAGGCCGCGCTGCCCTCGGGCAGGTAATCAAAGAGGCTGTCGCAGCGGTCGAAGAACAGTGGCAGGTAATACTCGATGCCGGCCGGGGCGATCCCCGCACTGATGTCCTGGTAGATGGAGACCTGGCTGGGATCGCTGTCGAACTGCTCATGCCAGTTCTGCAGGAAGCCGCTCAGGGCGGCCTTGTGCATGGGGAACTCGCGCGCCGGCAGCAGGTTAACGCTGTCCACTGTCTCAACGGTGCGCTGGGTCTCAGGGTCGAAGGTGCGCAGGCTCTCAATTTCGTCATCGAACAGGTCGATGCGGAAGGGCAGGGAGCTGCCCATGGGGAAGATATCCATCAGGGCGCCGCGTACCGCGAACTCGCCATGCTCATAGACAGTATCGACACAGTGGTACCCGGCCTGCTCGAGTACGCGGCGCTGGGTGTCCAGGTCGAACTGCTGTCCCTCCTTCAGGATCAGCGCATTGCCAGCCACATAGTCCCGCGGCGGCAGCCGGTGCAGCAGGGTGCTTACCGGGGCAATTACGATACCCGGCCCCATCTGCGGCAGCCGGTAAAGGGCGGCCAGGCGGTCAGAGATGATGTCCTGATGGGGTGAGAAAGTGTCGTACGGCAGGATCTCCCAGTCCGGGAAATGGATGATCTCCGTCGGCAAACCCCTGTTAAAAAATTTCAGCTGGGCTTCCAGGCGCTGGGCTTCCAGGCTGTCACGGGCCACCAGCAGGGTCGGCGCGTGGCTTTGCCGGGCGGTATTCAGGATCGCCAGTGCGGCGGCCGCGCCATGCAGTCCACCCCAGAACTGGCGGTCAGTTCCGGATCGGAAGGGGGGCGGGGAGAGGGGCTGCAAATCTGTCATCTTTCCTTATATATCCACGCTTTCAGGCGGGCCTCGGCCCGGGCGGCGGTTATTGTAACTGCGAACAGATCGCGGTGCAGGCCGGTCCTGTCCGTGGGCGCCATTCGGGTCGTTAAAGGTGGGGTGTGAAGCGATTCCGGGACCGGGGATCCGGTGGGGATGAACTGGTAGTTTTACTACAATTTTTTGGTGTTTTTTTGCCCGGTTGCGCGCCCCGGGGCATATCCTGATAATGCGCAGCCACGCGGCCTGGGAGCCTTTTTCCGGCCGCGATTTGCCTGCCTACACAACTGATTGCAGAGGTGTCTGATAGTGACTCAGAAGCGACCCAAGCCCGCGGATTTTTTCAAGGACTGGAAAGAGCGCGAAGCGCTGGCTGAATCCATGATCCCGATGATCGGCAAGCTCAACCGTGAGCGTAATGCCGGCATCTACATGTACGGCCGCAACCTGGTAAACCGCTCCGTGTTGAGCATCATGAAGGCACACCGCTTCGTGCGGCAGGTCGAGGGTAACGAACTCTCCGAGTGGGAGACCTACCCGGTGCTGGAAGCGATTACCAAGCTGGACCTGGGGCCGGTGCATATCGACCTGGGAACGCTGACCAACAAATATATGCGTGACGACCGCGGCATGTCCGTGGATGAGTTTGTGCGCGCAGAGCTGGCCGGCGCAGAGGGTGCCGGCAAGCCGATTCCCGAGCCGCGCGATGTAGTTATTTACGGCTTCGGCCGCATCGGTCGCCTGGTGGCGCGCCTGCTGATCGAGAAGGCCGGCAGTGGTGATGTGCTGCGCCTGCGCGCAATCGTGCTGCGCAAGGGCAAGGCGGACAACGACCTGGTGAAGCGCGCCTCGCTGCTGCGTCGCGACTCTGTCCACGGGGCTTTCAAGGGCACCATCCGTGTTGATGAGGAGACCAGCTCCCTGATCTGCAACGGTAATGAGATCAAGGTGATCTACGCCAACTCCCCGCAGGAGGTCGATTACACTGCCCACGGTATCCACGATGCGATCGTGGTGGATTCCACCGGCGTATGGCGTGATGAGGAAGGCCTGAGCCAGCACCTGCAGAGCCCCGGCGCCTCCAAGGTGATCCTGACTGCCCCGGGCAAGGGCGACATCAAGAACATCGTTTACGGTATCAACAACGGTGATATCACCGACGATGACAAGATCATCTCCGCCGCATCCTGCACCACCAATGCGATCGTGCCGGTGCTGAAAGCAATGATGGACGGCTTTGGTGTCGAGCATGGCCACGTGGAAACGGTCCATGCCTATACCAATGACCAGAACCTGATCGACAACTACCACAAGGGTGAACGTCGTGGCCGTGCCGCAGCGCTCAATATGGTGCTGACCGAGACCGGTGCCGCCAAGGCGGTGGCCAAGGCGCTGCCGGACCTGAAGGGCAAGCTGACCGGTAATGCCATCCGGGTCCCGACCCCGAATGTGTCCATGGCGATCCTGAACCTGCGCCTGGGCAAGAAAACCACCAAGGAAGAGCTGAACGAGTACGTCCGCGAGGTGGCCTTGCACTCACCGCTGCGCCAGCAGATCGACTACACAAACAGCCCGGAAGTGGTCTCCTGTGACTTTGTGGGTTCCCGCCGTGCCTGTGTGTTCGACTCCAATGCCACCATTGTCGAGGACGACAATGCGGTGCTGTACTGCTGGTACGACAACGAGTTTGGCTACAGCTGCCAGGTGGTCCGCTGCCTGGAGGACATGGCCGGCGTCCGCTACAAGCTGTTCCCGAAGCGCGACTGACCGACCTGTCCCTGCGGTCACAGCAGTGGCCGCCGGCCCCGCCGGCCTCATGCCGGCGGGGGCCGAGCCCCGGACCTCCGCGGCTCCCCACCTCAAATCCTTGTTTTTCCAGCAAAAATTTCCTTCTGATCGGCCATTTCGGCCACTTCTGCTCTGGTAAAGCAACGGTCCCATCTTTATAATGCGCGCGATTTTAGTGGGGCCACCGTGCGCCGAGATTAGCTCCTCCCGCCCGTCCATCGGGTGACTGCGGTTTAAGTCCTCGCAAAGCGTGAATTCCTGGATACAGCCCCCGGGCCGGGCCAGATGTCACCGGTCTGACAGCTGTATTCGCACAGTTTCTTAAACTAGTAACTTAGGCATAGGCGTATGAGAAAGATCCGTCGGGGATTGGATTTACCCATATCCGGCGCGCCCGAGCAGGCCATCCATGATGGACCTGCGCTCAAGACCGTCGCTGTGCTCGGCCCCGATTACCACGGGATGAAGCCGACCATGGCGGTGGCAGAGGGGGATAGCGTCAAACTGGGGCAGCTGCTGTTTACCGACAAGAAGACCGAGGGTGTGCGCTACACCGCACCCGCGGCCGGTAAGGTAGTCGCCATTAATCGCGGCGCCCGCCGCGTGCTGCAGTCTGTGGTGATCGAGATTGACGGCGACGAGGCGGAGCAGTTCGCTTCCTACAGCGCCGAGCAGCTCAAGACCCTGACCGCGGAGCAGGTTCGTGAGAACCTGGTGCAGTCCGGTCTCTGGACCGCCCTTCGCACGCGCCCGTACAGCAAGGTCCCGGCCCTGGATGCCGAGCCCTCAGCCGTCTTCATCAATGCCATGGACACCAACCCGCTGGCGGGTGACCCGGCGCTGGTGATTGCCGAGCAGCGCGATGCCTTCTCCCGCGGGGTCGAGATCCTGGCCAAGCTGGCGCCGAAGACTTTTGTCTGCACGGCCCCGGACGCCGATATCCCGGTGCCGGAAGGTGCCGGTATCAGCCGTGAAGCCTTCGCCGGCCCGCACCCGGCCGGCCTGTCCGGTACCCATGTCCACTTCCTGCAGCCGGTCAAGCCGGGTCGCAGTGTTGTGACCATTGGCTACCAGGACGTCATTGCCGTGGGCAAGCTGTTCGAGACCGGACGCCTGTTCACCGACCGCGTGGTGGCCCTGGGTGGCCCGCAGGTGGAAAAAGCCCGCCTGCTGCGTACCCGCCTGGGCGCGAACCTCGAGGAGCTGACCGCAGGTTCCCTGAAGGAAGGCGATAACCGCATCATCTCCGGTTCCGTCTTCGGCGGTCGCAAGGCCAGTGGCCCGCTGGGTTACCTGGGCCGCTACGCCAACCAGGTAAGCGTGCTGGAAGAGGGCCATGAGCGTCCGTTCCTGCATTACCTGCGCGCAGGTAACAAGCGCTTCTCCGCGCTGCCGATCTACCTCTCGCGCCTGTTCAAGAACCGCAAGTTCAACTTCACCACCAGCACCAATGGCTCGGAACGTGCCATGGTGCCGATCGGTGCCTACGAGCGGATCATGCCGCTGGACATCCTGCCCACACAGCTGCTGCGTGCACTGATCGTGGGGGATACCGCCACTGCCCAGCAGCTGGGCGCGCTGGAGCTGGACGAAGAAGATCTGGCCCTGTGTACCTTCATTTGCCCGGGCAAGTATGAATACGGCCCCATTTTGCGGGACAACCTGACCCGTATTGAGAAGGAGGGTTAAGGATGCTGCGCAAATTCCTCGATTCCATTGAGCCGCACTTCCACAAGGGCGGTAAATACGAAAAGTTCTACGCGCTTTACGAGGCGATCGACACTGGCCTGTTCCAGCCCGCCGAACGCACCAAGACCACCGCGCATGTGCGCGACGGTATTGACCTGAAGCGCATCATGATCAGTGTGTGGGCCTGCGCGATGCTGGCCGCATTCTGGGGTATGTGGAATATCGGTTATCAGTCCAACCTGATTATTGCCGATATGGGCACTACCGAGTTCGATGGCTGGCGCCACGCGATTATCGGTGCGCTGACCAGCTACAACCCGGCCAGCACCTGGGACAACTTTGTCTACGGTGCCATGTTCTTCCTGCCGATTTATCTCGTCACCTTCGTGGTCGGCGGTATCTGGGAAGTACTGTTCGCCGCAGTGCGCGGTCACGAGGTGAACGAAGGCTTCTTCGTAACCTCTATCCTATTCGCACTGAGCTGCCCGCCGGACCTGCCGCTGTGGCTGGTAGGTATGGGTATCAGCTTCGGCGTGGTGATCGGTAAGGAAGTGTTCGGTGGTACCGGCAAGAACTTCCTCAACCCGGCGCTGACCGGCCGTGCGTTCCTGTACTTTGCCTACCCGGCCTCCATGTCCGGTGACATGGTGTGGACCGCCGTCGACGGTTACTCCGGCGCTACCGCGCTGTCTGTGCTGGCCAACGAGGGTGTCCAGAACGGTGTGGTGGCCGCTGCCGCCGGTCCGCTGACCTGGTGGGATGCGTTCTTCGGCAACATGCACGGCTCCATTGGTGAGACCTCCACCTTTGTGATCCTGATTGCCGGTGCCATCCTGATGACCATGAAGATCGCCAGCTGGCGCATCGTTGCCGGTACCATGCTGGGCATGATGGCCACCGCCACGCTGTTCAACTTCATCGGCTCCGACACCAACCCGTTCTTCAATGTGCCGTGGTACTGGCACCTGGTAGTCGGTGGTTTCGCGTTTGGCCTGATCTTCATGACCACCGACCCGGTATCGGCGGCGATGACCAACATGAGCCGCTGGTACTACGGCATCCTGATCGGCGTCATGACCGTGCTGATCCGTGTCGTGAACCCCGCCTTCCCGGAAGGCATCATGCTGGCGATCCTGTTCGCCAACCTGTTCGCCCCGCTGTTTGACCACTTCGTGGTGCAGTCCCATATCAAACGGAGGTTGGCACGTGGCTAATAAAGAAACTGTCAAGGGAACCCTGATCGTAGCCCTGGTGCTGTGTATCGTGTGTTCCGTCGTGGTCTCCACCGCGGCCGTTATGCTGAAACCCATGCAGCAGGCCAATGCGGCGCTGGACCTGAAGCGCAATGTACTGCTGGCCGGTGGCCTGATCGATCCCGACCAGGCCGGTAAGGCGGCGGTGGAAGAGGCATTTGCCAACGTCACCAAGAAGTTCGTCGACCTGCGCACCGGCAAGTTCACCGATGAGCAACCGGCTGGTGGCAGCGGTCGTGCAGCGGCCAAGGTCCCGGATGCCAGCGAAAAGCTGACCCCGGAGCAGGATGTTGCCAAGATCATCCGTCGCGAGAACATCAAGGAAGTATTCCTGGTGGAAGAGGGCGGTGAGCTGAAGAAGATCATCCTGCCGGTTCGCGGTTACGGCCTGTGGGGTCAGCTGTATGGCTTCCTGGCCCTGCAGAGTGACCTCAACACCGTTGCCGGCCTGGGTTTCTATGAGCATAAAGAAACTCCCGGACTGGGCGGTGAAGTCGACAACCCCAACTGGAAGGCGATCTGGGAAGGCAAGGAAGTGTACGACCAGGATGGTGATGTTGCCCTGAGCGTTATCAAGGGTAGCGTCGACAGCAACACCCCGAACGCTGAATACAAGGTCGATGGCCTGTCCGGCGCGACCCTGACCAGTAAGGGTGTCGACAACCTGATCGAATTCTGGCTCGGCAGTGAGGGCTATGGTCCCTTCCTGAAAAACCTGAAAGCAGGGGAGGCGTAAGCATGAAAGTCAAAGACACTCTGCTGGAACCTATTTTTAACAATAACCCCATTGCGCTGCAGATCCTGGGTATCTGTTCCGCACTGGCGGTAACCAGCTCCCTGAAAGTGACACTGGTAATGTGTGTGGCCCTGACCGTGGTGGTCTGCTGCTCCAACGTACTGGTGTCCCTGATTCGTACCCGGATCCCGAGCAGTATCCGCATCATCGTGCAGATGACCGTGATTGCCTCGCTTGTAATCCTGGTGGACCAGGTGATCAAGGCCCTGGCTTACGACATCTCCAAGCAGCTGTCCGTATTTGTCGGCCTGATCATCACCAACTGTATCGTGATGGGTCGTGCGGAAGCCTTCGCCATGAAGAACGGCCCGGTGGCCAGCTTCTTCGACGGCCTGGGTAACGGCCTTGGCTACAGCGTGATCCTGATTGGCCTGGCGGTCATCCGCGAACTGTTTGGTGCCGGCAAGCTGCTGGGCGTCGAGATCCTGCAGACCGTCAATAACGGTGGCTGGTATGTGCCCAACGGCATGCTGCTGCTGCCGCCGAGCGCCTTCTTCCTGATCGGCCTGTTTATCTGGGCGATCCGTACCTGGAAGCCTGCGCAGGTGGAAGAGGACGAGTTCAAGATTGCGCACAACACCAAAGCGCAGGAGGCCTGATAAGTGGAACATTATATTTCTCTGGTAGTTCGGGCCGTGTTCGTCGAGAACATGGCTCTGGCCTTCTTCCTGGGTATGTGTACCTTCCTGGCAGTGTCCAAGAAGATCGAGGCGGCTGTGGGCCTGGGTATCGCGGTTATCGTGGTGCTGACCCTGACCGTTCCGGTCAATAACCTGATCTACATCTATCTCCTGAAAGACGGGGCTCTGGCGTGGGCGGGTTACCCGGACGTTGACCTGAGCTTCCTTGGCCTGCTGTCCTATATCGGCGTGATTGCCGCCCTGGTGCAGATCCTCGAGATGTTCCTGGATAAGTACGTACCAGCGCTCTACAACGCCCTGGGTGTATTCCTGCCGCTGATTACCGTGAACTGCGCCATTCTGGGTGCGTCCCTGTTCATGGTGGAGCGCGAATACAACTTCGGCGAGAGTGTGGCCTACGGCTTCGGTGCCGGCCTCGGCTGGGCACTGGCGATCACCGCACTGGCGGGTATCCGCGAAAAACTCAAGTACAGTGATGTACCGGATGGCCTGAAGGGTCTGGGTATCACCTTTATCACCGTTGGTCTGATGTCACTCGGCTTCATGTCCTTCGGTGGTATCGATATCTAATCGGGGGAGCGCAATACGATGAATCTGGAAATTATTCTCGGCGTTGCGATGTTTACCGTCATCGTGCTGGCACTGGTGGCGGTAATCCTCGTTGCCCGTTCCCGCCTGGTAAACACCGGCGACGTCAACATCCTGGTAAACGGTGAGAAGACCCTCACCGTGCCGGCCGGCGGTAAGCTGCTGCAGACACTGGCGGCCAACAACCTGTTCCTGGCCTCCGCCTGTGGTGGTGGTGGCAGCTGCGCACAGTGTGTGTGTAAGGTCACTGCCGGTGGTGGCGATATGCTGCCTACCGAAGCGGCCCATTTCACCCCGCGCGAGGCGAAGGAAGGCAAGCGCCTGTCCTGCCAGGTTGCAGTAAAGCAGGATATGGAAATCGAGGTGCCGGAAGAGGTGTTCGGTGTGAAGCAGTGGGAATGCACTGTGGAATCCAACCCCAACGTGGCCACCTTTATTAAAGAGCTGACCCTGAAGCTGCCTGAAGGCGAGAACGTCGACTTCCGTGCCGGTGGTTACGTACAGCTGGAGGCCCCGCCCCACCACGTGAAATTCTCCGATTTCGATATCGATGAAGAGTACCGTGGCGACTGGGAGAACTTCGGCTTCTTCAAGCTGGAGTCCAAGGTGGACGAGCCGGTGGTACGCGCCTACTCCATGGCCAACTACCCGGAAGAGAAGGGCGTGGTGAAGTTCAACATCCGTATCGCCACCCCGCCGCCGCGCACCGAAGGTGTGCCGCCGGGCCAGATGTCCTCTTACGTCTTCAACCTGAAGCCGGGCGACACCATCCGCGTTTACGGGCCCTTCGGTGAGTTCTTCGCCAAGGACACCGATAACGAGATGGTATTTATCGGCGGTGGTGCCGGCATGGCCCCGATGCGTTCCCATATCTTTGACCAGCTGAAGCGCCTGAACTCCACGCGCAAGATCAGCTTCTGGTATGGCGCACGCTCCCTGCGTGAGATGTTCTACGAGGACGACTACAACGGCCTGCAGGACGAGTTCGATAACTTCCAGTGGCACGTGGCCCTGTCCGATCCGCAGCCGGAAGACAACTGGAGTGGCTACACCGGGTTTATCCATAACGTGGTTTATGAAAACTACCTGAAGGATCACCCGGCACCGGAAGACTGCGAGTACTACATGTGCGGGCCGCCCATGATGAACGCTGCTGTTATCAACATGCTGAAGGATCTCGGCGTTGAGGATGACAACATCATGCTGGATGACTTTGGCGGCTGATCGGAGTGATTGATTTGCCCAGAGCAGTTAAGCACCCGATAACAACAAAAACAGGGCCCGCATTCCGGGCCCTGTTTTTGCTTGTGTGTACGGTTTTCGCAGCGCTGGTACTGGCGGCGTGTGTCCCCGGGGAGCAGAGCTGGAAACTGACGGGACCCACCATGGGTACCCGCTATCACATCACCGTGGTGGATGCGCCCGACGGCGTTGATCGCGAATCGGTGCAGGCACTGGTGGACAGTGAGCTCGAAGCTGTTAACCAGGAGATGTCCACCTATATCCCCGACTCGGAGTTGATGCGCTTCAATGGCGGGCCGGTTGGGCAGCCGGTACCGGTCAGTGCACCGCTGGCAAAGGTGGTGGAGCTGTCGCTGGATATCTACCGGCGCAGTGACGGCGCGTTCGATATCACAGTGGGGCCATTGGTGAACCTGTGGGGCTTCGGCCCGACAGCCGAGCCCGAGCAGGTGCCCGCGCAGGCGGAGATCGACAGGCTGCTCGCCGAGATCGGGTCGGACGCACTGGCGCTCCAGCGCAATCCGGACCGGTTGACGCGCAAGCGGGATGTGCAGCTCGACCTCTCGGCCATCGCCAAGGGCCATGGTGTCGACCGGGTTGCGCTGTTACTGGAAGGGCAGGGCATCACCAATTACCTGGTGGAAATTGGTGGTGAATTGCGAACCAGTGGCCGGAATCCGGATGGCAGGGAATGGCGTATCGGCATCGAGAGTCCCACTGCCGCAGGGCAGGTGGTGCACAAGCCGGTGCGGGTAAGCAACCGTGCAGTGGCTACAAGCGGCGACTACCGCAATTACTACGAGCGCGATGGTGTCAGGTACTCGCACAGTATCGACCCGCGCACGGGTCGCCCGCTGTCCCATCGACTGGCCTCGGTAACGGTGATTGCCGATAACTGTGCCGAGGCGGATGGCCTCGCCACCGCCCTGAATGTGATGGGTGCGGAAGCGGGGTTACAATTGGCAGAGCGGGAGGGCTTGGCCGTTTTCATGCTGGTAAAAACCGGGAACGGTTTCCAAGAGCGTTACAGCAGCGCATTTGCTCCCTACCTGGAGGAGTCTGAATCATGACTGTTTATATTTTTGCCTTCGTTGCCATGGTATTGGTAATTGCGGGGATGGCGGTCGGCGCCATCGTCCAGAACAAGCCGTTGAAGGGCTCCTGCGGTGGCCTGAACACCCTGGGCCTGAAGGAGAACTGCGATATCTGCGGTGGCGACGATGATGAGTGCCGCAAGGAGCAGGAGCGGCAGGAGCAGCTGGCGCAACAGGCTGACCTGGCCTACGACGCCACCCGCAAGCACTGAGAATAACTGTTAACCAGTCCGCAGGAGCGCCCCGTGGCAGCGATACCCTGCGGCCTGTTCGGTTTTGCGGCCGCGGGCCGCTTCTACGCTAAACAAAACCAAAACTATTAAGAGCTGGTAGATGGCAGAACAGAAATTTGACCTGGTAGTGATCGGATCCGGCCCCGCCGGCGAGGCGGCGGCCATGAGCGCAGCCAAGAAAGGCATGCGCGCAGCGGTGATCGAGAAGCGCCCGGCGGTGGGTGGTAACTGCACCCACAAGGGCACCATTCCGTCCAAGGCCCTGCGCCACTCGGTCAAGCAGCTTATGCGTTACAACACCCAGCCGGTGTTCCGTGCGCTGGGCGAGCCGTGCCGGCTGTCATTTCCGCAGGTAATGGAATCGGTGCACAAGGTCATCAATTACCAGGTGGAGATGCACACCAGTTTCTATGCCCGCAACCGGGTTGAGCTGATTCTCGGTGAAGCCCGTTTCCGCGATGCCAATACCGTTGAGGTACAACTGCAGGATGGCGCCGTAGAGGTACTCAAGGCCGACAAGTTTGTGATCGCCACCGGCTCGCGCCCGTACCGTCCCGCCGATGTGAATTTTGACCACCCGCGGGTTTACGACAGCGACACCATCCTGGAAATGCAGCACACCCCGCATTCCATGATGATCTACGGCGCCGGTGTGATTGGTTGCGAGTATGCCTCCATCTTCGCCGCACTGGGGATCAAGGTCGACCTGATCAATACCCGTGGCAGCCTGCTGGAATTCCTCGATGATGAGATTTCCGACGCACTGAGCTACCACCTGCGGGATATGGGCGTGACCGTCCGCCACCAGGAGGAGTACGCCAAGGTGGTGCCCACCGATAACGGCGTCATCATGGAGATGCAGTCCGGCAAGCGTATCCACGCGGACGCACTGCTGTGGTGTAACGGCCGCTCCGGTAATACGGGCTCACTGGGCCTGGACAATGTCGGCCTGGAGGCCAACCACCGCGGCCAGCTGACGGTCGATGAGCACTACTGCACCGCCGTGGACAGCATTTACGCGGTGGGCGATGTGATCGGCTGGCCGAGCCTGGCCAGTGCCTCCTACGACCAGGGCAGGGCGGTAGCCGCAGCTATCGCCGGTCGCGGGCACCGGGTGATCGAGGATGCCCCTACCGGGATCTACACCCTGCCGGAGATTTCATCCGTGGGCCAGACCGAGTCTGAGCTGACTGCCGCCCGGGTGCCCTACGAAGTGGGGCGGGCACTGTTCAAGCACACCGCGCGTGCGCAGATTTCCGGTGAACGGGTGGGCATGCTGAAGATCCTGTTCCATATCGAGACCCATGAGATCCTGGGCATCCACTGTTTCGGTGCCGAGGCCGCGGAGATCGTGCATATTGGCCAGGCGATCATGAAGCAACCGTCGCCCAATAACGTGATCGACTTCTTCGTCAACACCACCTTCAATTACCCGACCATGGCAGAGGCCTATCGCAGCGCCGCCCTGGACGGGCTCAACCGGGTAATGCGCCTGTGACGGAACCGTCGCCCAGCGAGTTCCGCGAGCTGGTGAGGGGATTCTTTGAGCAGATTCCCTTCAACCAGCAGATCGGGCTGCAGATGCAGGAGCTCGACCTGGAGAACCAGCGGCTTTCGGCATCCTTCGAGCTACGCCCGGAGCTAATCGGCAATATCTGGAAGAAGATCCTGCACGGTGGCGTGATCGCCACTGCCCTGGATACCGTGGGTGGGCTGACGGCTATGGTGGCCGCCTACCAGCGTATGGGGGATATTGACTGGAAGGAGAAAACCGAGCGGCTGTCAAAGCTCGGTACCGTGGATATGCGGGTCGATTACCTGAAGCCGGGCAGGGGGGAGCGGTTCGTATGCCACGGTTCCATCCTGAGGGCTGGAAACAAGCTGGTGGTAACCCGGATGGAACTGCTCAACGATGCCGGGGAGCTGATTGCCACGGGAACCGCGACCTTTCTCTACTGACGGGCCCTGCCAGAGCGGCCCGGTTGGCGCCAGGCCATATTTCCTGGCGCAGGCGGGCCTCAGCCCCGCGGCTTGCTGACCACGTGCAGCACCTTGTCCCACTCGAAGTACACGTAAAAATCCGCATACTCCCAGCGCGAGATGGCGGGGTCGCCAACAGGGCCCTGGATGCCGACCGGCTCGCCCAGGCGTGCGGTTACCTGGTCCTTGTCCAGTCCGCGCATGGTTGATGCCTCGGCGACCTGGCCCTGTTCCCCCACGGGTACTTCAACAGTTTCAGCCAGGCTTCCCACTGAGATACCGAGTGCCAGGATACCTGCCAGCATTCCGAGGCGGGGCAGGGCGTCACGGTTAGTCGGTTTGTTGTGCATTCTTGTTCTCCGGCGAACAGGTTCTGTCGTTATTCTCAAGCTGGCCAGCTTTGCAGCCATTAAAGCAGATATTGTGCCTAAACATTTGGCATTATTCACGTTTTTAGTCTGGCCCGGGACCGGCCAGCAGCGCTGGCCGGGGTATCGGATTGCCTGTGCTAGGCTGAGAGAAGAATCCTGTCCTGCGGATAGTCACGGATGCGACTCGCCCATTTCCTCTCCATACCCGGGGTGTTGCTTGGCACCATCTTCTTTGCCCTGTCACTGACTCCCTCATTGATCCCCCGCGATGCCGTGATGCAGGGCATAGTGTCGGGGATATCATTTTCCGCCGGCTATGGCATCGGCGTGCTCCTGGTGTGGTTGTGGCGCTTCCTGGAGTTGCCTGTTCCCCGTGAAGGTGCCCGCAGGGTGATCGGTTGGGTCACAGCGGTGGCCTGTGTGTTGCTGGCCCTCGCTTTCCTTTGGCAGGCAACCGGGTGGCAGAATTCCGTGCGGTCCCTGATGGGGCTGGAGGACGTGGACAGCGGCCGGCCGGTGACCATCACCCTGGCCGCACTGGCGCTTTTCCTGGTGATTCTCCTGCTGGCGCGGCTGTTCCGCCGCATCATGCGCTTCCTGTCCCGACACCTGGAACGCTTTATTCCCCGGCGGGTCTCCCTGTTGCTGGGACTGGTGGCGGCATTCGCGCTGTTCTGGGCGGCAGTCAACGACGTCCTGATTAATATCGGCCTGCGGGTCACGGATTCGATTTACCAGAAACTCGATGCGCGCATTGCGCCGGATATGCCGGCCCCCGAGAACCCGGATAGCCCCGGGGGCGCCAACTCCCTGGTGCGCTGGCAGGATATGGGGCACCAGGGGCGGCAGTACCTGGCCCTGCGGCCGACACAGGCCGATATCCGCGAGGTGGCTGGCAGGGCCCTCGAGCCGGTCCGCGTCTACGTGGGGCTCAATGCGGCGGAAACGCCGGAGGCGCGCGCCAAACTGGCGCTGGATGAGTTCATCCGGGTCGGGGGCTTTGAGCGCTCGGTGGTGATCCTGATTACGCCTACCGGGACCGGCTGGGTGGACCCGGGAGCCATCAATTCCGTCGAGTTCCTTCACCGGGGTGATATAGCCAGCGTGGCCATGCAGTATTCCTACCTGCCGAGCCCGATTGCACTGATGACGGAAGACGCCTACGGGCGTGAGTCGGCGGAAGCCCTGTTCCAGGCCATATACGGGCACTGGCGATCACTGCCGCGCGATTCCCGGCCCCGGCTGTACCTCTTCGGCCTCAGCCTGGGCGCGCTCAATTCCGACCGCTCATTCGACTTCTACGACATCATTGATGATCCCTTCCACGGTGCCCTGTGGACCGGGCCGCCATTCCGCACCGATACCTGGCGCGCGGTTACCGCCAACCGCGATCCCGGCTCCCCCGCCTGGTTGCCCGAGTTTGGCGACGGTGCCGTGGTGCGGTTCGGCAATCACTTCGGCGGTTATGACCGGGGCAGCGCCCCCTGGGGGGATTTCCGCCTTGCCTTCCTGCAACACTCCAGCGACCCGATAGTGTTCTTTACCCCGGATGCGCTGTGGAGCAAGCCGGCGTGGATGAACAAGCCGCGCGGGCCCGAAGTCTCGCCGGACCTGCAGTGGTATCCCATCGTCACCATGTTCCATCTGGCGGCGGACATGCATGCCGGTATCGCGCCGATGGGTTTCGGCCACAGCTATGCCCCGGCCGACTACGTCCGTGCCTGGCTGGCACTGACCGAACCGCAGGGCTGGGGTGAGGCTGACCTGGACCGGTTGCGGGAAAAGCTGAAGGGATACAACAAGCGGTAAATGTGTCCAATTCCTTGGATTTCTCGCGCCATATCCGTTTAAATCACGTCTTATGATCGCCTCTTTAGGCTTGCCGGGATGTCGCCGGGCAGCCGGTGGCCAGTCTGGGCTGCAGGGCCCTGCTGGTCCGGGGGCGGATGGCCACTGGCCGCAATGGGCGAACAGAGCGCCACAACCGCCCCGCAATGGAGTTATGTGAATTATGTGGGTCCGTCCCGTCCCCCTCTTTATCGGCCTGCGTTACGTAGCCGCCCGCCGCCGACAGCAGTTTATTTCCTTTATCAACGGCTTCTCGCTACTGGGGATGGCACTGGGTGTCATGGCCCTGATTGTGGTGACATCCGTGATGAACGGTTTTGACCGTGAACTCAAAACCAGGATCCTCAGCGTGGTGCCCCACGGCTTTGTGGAGAAAGAGGGAGGCCTGGAGGACTGGCGCGGCGCCGCCGAACAACTGGTGCAGCAGCCCCATGTGGAGGCAGCGAGCCCGTTTGTGCGCGGCTTTGCCCTGCTCGGTTCCGGCAATGAGAGCTACGGGGTGGAGTTCCAGGGTGTGGATCCGGTGGCCCTGCGTAATGTCAGCGAGGTGGGGGAGCACATGGTGCTGGGCAGCCTCGACAGCCTGCAGCCGCGCAGCTACAACATCGTCCTGGGGCGTATCCTCGCGCGCCAGCTCAATGTGATTCCCGGGGACAGTGTCATCCTCACCCTGCCGGAAGTGGTGATTACCCCGGCCGGTATCTTTCCCCGCACCAAGCGATTTACCGTGAGCGGTGTTTTCTCTGTCGGTGCCCAGGTGGACCAGAGCATGGCCCTGGTGCATATCGAGGATGCGGGCCGCCTGTTGCGAATGCCCGGCAGGGCACAGGGCCTGCAGTTGCGCTTCGACGATATGAACAACGCCCTGGGCAGGGTTTCCGGTTATGCGGATGAGCTGGGTGAGGGCTTCAGCGGTGAAGACTGGAGCAAGTCCCAGGGCAGCCTGTTCCAGGCGGTGAAAATGGAAAAAACCGTGGTCACACTGATGCTGATGATCATTGTCGCGGTGGCTGCGTTCAATATTGTTTCCGCGCTGGTGCTGATGGTGGCCGACAAGCGCTCGGACATCGCCGTGTTGCGCACCCTGGGGCTGACATCGCGGCAGATCATGGGCGTGTTCGTGGTGCAGGGCAGCGCCATCGGGATTATCGGCGCCGTCGCCGGGGCGCTTCTGGGTATCCTGATTGCCCTCAACCTGACCGATATGGTGAGCTGGGTGGAAAATGTCCTCGGTGCCAAGATTTTTGATCCGCGGGTTTTCTTCGTCAGCTTCCTGCCCTCTGAATTCCGGACCGCGGACGCCGTCACCGTGCTGACCGCGGCAATCCTGATGAGCCTGCTGGCGACCCTGTTCCCCGCCTGGCGCGCCGCGCAGATTGAGCCCGCCGAGGCGCTGCGCTACGAGTAAAAGCACCGAACGAATAACGCATCCCGGAATGCGGCCCGCCGGGCAACGGCCGCCGCGACCGACAATGAAAATGACTGGCCCGAATAAATGATGAACAGCCAAGTAGAACTGCAAGACAAGCCGGAGACCGGCAACAACGACACGCACAATGATGTGGTGGTCCTGTCCTGCCGCAGCCTGCGCAAATCCTATCGACAGGGAACCAACGAGCTGGAAGTGCTGCGCGGTGTGGAGCTGGAAGTGCGGCGCGGGGAAAAGCTGGCGATCGTGGGGGCCTCTGGCTCCGGCAAGTCGACCCTGCTCAACCTGCTCGGCGGGCTGGACACCGCCACCTCGGGTGAGGTCCAGGTGGCGGGCAAAGACCTGGCCACGCTGAATGCCAATGAACGGGGCTGGCTGCGCAACAGCAGCCTCGGGTTTGTTTACCAGTTCCACCACCTGCTGGGGGAGTTCTCCGCCCTGGAAAATGTCGCGATGCCGCTGCTGATCGGCAAGCGCCCGGTTGCCGAGGCCCGGGAAGAGGCCACGTCCATGCTGCGGGCGGTGGGGCTGGGGGAACGCCTCGACCACAAACCATCGCAACTCTCGGGTGGCGAGCGCCAGCGGGTCGCCATCGCCCGCGCGCTGGTGACGCATCCGGCCTGTGTGCTGATGGATGAGCCCACCGGTAACCTGGACCGGGCCACGGCAAGGGAAATCCACGGCCTGATGGACAGGCTCAACCGGGAGCTGGGTATCAGCTTTGTCATCGTTACCCATGACCCGGACCTGGCGGCGGCACTGGACCGCACGCTCCACCTGATCGACGGCCGGCTCGAGAGTGACTGGCAGCAGGGCGACCATGTTTAGGCCGCTGCCCACCTATATCGGCCTGCGCTATGCCGGCGCGCAGCGTCGCGGTGAAGACTCCGCCGGCCTGGTGTCCTTTATTTCCGGCCTGTCCATGGTGGGCCTGGTACTGGGTGTGGCCCTGATGATCGTGGTGATGTCGGTGATGAACGGTTTCGATCGCGAACTGCGCGACCGGATCCTGGGCATCATGCCCCACGCCACCATCTACAACAGCAGTCCCGATGTCGACTGGCCGGCAATCCGTGACCAGCTGGCGGCGGCCCCGGCAGTGGAGGCGGCCGCCGAGGTCTGGCAGGTCAATGCGCTGGCGCGCAAGGGCAGGGAAGTCACGCCCCTGCTGGCCCAGGGGGTCAACCCCGATACCATTACCCGGGTTTCCAACATTGGCGAGTTCGTGTCGCCGGACAGCTTTGCCGCGCTGGAAAACCCGGCGGAGCCGGGCGTGATCCTGGGCCGTGGGCTGGCAGAGAAGCTGGGGGTCAAGCGGGGCGAGCACCTGTCCCTGATTGTGCCCAACAGTGGCGGGGCCGAGGGCGGCCGCCGTGCCGCACGGCTGGCGGGCTTCCAGGTGGTGGATGTATTCCACTCCGGCACCGCGCTGGACCACAGCCTGGCCCTGCTGAGCTGGGACCAGGCCCGCAACCTGGCGGGCGGTGCCGGGGGCGCCGGCGTCCAGTTGCGTGTGGGTGAAATGCTGGAGGCAAACTGGATCATGCGGCAACTGCTGGGCGAATTGCCGGCCCAGAATTTCTACGGCAGTGACTGGAGCCGTACCCACGGCAACCTGTACCAGGCAATCCAGATGTCGCGCAACCTGGTGGGCCTGCTGGTGCTGCTGATTATTGCCATTGCCGCCTTCAATGTGGTTTCCACCCTGGTGATGGTGGTGATCGACAAACACAGCGATATCGCCATCCTGCGCACCATGGGTGCCAGCACCCGCGAGATCCTGCTGACGTTTGTCAGCCAGGGTGCGCTGGTAGGGCTGGTTGGTGCCACCGTGGGTGGCCTGCTCGGTGTGCTCGGGTCACTGGTGGTGACGGACCTGGTGGCGGGGCTCGAGTCCCTGTTTGGAATCCAGTTTCTCAAGTCCGACGTCTACCCGGTGGACTACCTGCCTTCGCAGCTGCATTGGGGTGACGTGGCACTGGTGGTGGGGGCCGGCTTTGTCCTGAGCCTGGTGGCTACCCTGTACCCGTCGTTGCAGGCGAGCCGGGTGCAGCCGGCAGCAGCGTTGCGGAACGAGCAATAAATAAAAACAGGGTCTCAGGGAGGGGGAATGAGTTTTGTGCGATTTATGGCGGCCATACACCGGCCGTCGATCTTCTGGTGGCCATTTCCCTTTCTTCGTCCCGATGAGGGGCAGCCATTCGGGCGTTTCCGGCTGTTTACCTGCGCGACCCTTTATCCACTCTACCTGTGGTGCCTGGTGTCGGTGATTCTTTTTTTGAAGAAGGGCCTGGGCACCGCAGAATTGTTGCCGCTACTGGGCGTAATGCTCTGCTTTTTTCTGGCCTATTACTCCGCAGTGGCCTACTGCTGGAATCGGGTTAACAACCCCGGGCAGCCAGGGGCTTCACTGGATCGCTGAGCGCCGCGCCAGGCGCATCTTCCAGCGCTTCACCACGTGCCAGCGCCACAGGGCCTGCATGCCAAAATAAGAAACTGTCGCGAAGAAGATCCCGCTCAGCAGCGAGCCGAAAAACAGCGGCAGCCAGATCTTACCCACCTCGCCGGTCAGCCATTCCCATGACAGTTCCAGCCGGAAGTCCAGGGGCGGCGTGCCCAGGATCCAGGCGCCCAGCTTGTAGGTGCTGTAGAAAATTGCCGGCATAGTGACCGGATTGCTGATCCACACCAGTATCATCGACAGGGGCAGGTTGCAGCGGAACCACAGCGCCAGCAGGGCGGCGATTACCATCTGGCCGGGTAGCGGCAGGAAGCTGGTAAAGACACCCACGGCGAATGCGACAGAAACCGAGTGCCGGTTCAGGTGAAAGAGGTTGGGATCGTGCAGCAGGGTCCCCAGAAAGCCCAGGCCCCTGTTGGCCCGCACCTGTTCGGGGGTTGGCAGCCAGCGCCTGATGATACTTTTCGGCATAACGTCACTGTACCCGAAGACCGGCGGCCCGGACGAATATGATTCAACTCTCAGGGGAGGTGGGCGGGTCCGGTCCGCCACCTGTCCTGGCTCACTCTCAAGGATAGATTGTGGCCGGGTGGGCGGCACGGCCCAGCCATTGCGGGCGCTATTATGCCCGCTCAGGGCCCTCAAGACTACTATTGTGCCTTTCGTACAATTTCCGCCTCTATTGTCAACAATTGGGGCATATTTTGCCGGTTGACGGGTGCTTTCACCTGATTTATGGTGTCCGCCACATCCAGATTGTCGACAATCTTGCGCCAGTAGGGGAAGCCCAGCTTGAAAGCAGCCACTTCACAGAACGCTGTAGCCGGCCAGAGCCTGGCTGACCGCCTGTATGAGACCCTGCGCGCTGAGATCGTCGAGGGGCGGATTGCCGCCGGCAGCAAGATCAGCGAGCCGGAACTGGCCCGTCGCTTTGAGGCCAGCCGGGGCAGCCTGCGCGAGGCCCTGATGCGGCTCGAGGCGCTGGGCCTGCTGGAGCGCCGTGTCAATGTCGGCGCCCGGGTGGTGGACCTGAGCGAGCGCGGCCTGCTGGAGCTTTACGACGTGCGTGAAGCGCTGGAGGGCATGGCCTGCCGGCTGGCGGCCACCCAGCGCACAGACGCCGACCTGGCGGAACTCCGGCGGATGCTCGAGCACCATGAGCAGCAGGAAGAGCTGCGGGCCGGTACCGCCTATTTCCAGCCCGAGGGCGATTTCGACTTCCATTTCCGCATCGTGCAGGCCTCCGGCAACGACCTGCTGATCGACACCCTGTGCAACCGCCTGTACTACCGGGTGCGCATGTACCGGTACCAGCTGGGTATGGCCAGCCCCCGTGCCCAGCGGGCCTTCCGTGAACACAGTCATATCATCGAAGCCATCGAGGCCGGGGACGGTGACCTGGCGGAGCTGCTGATGCGCCGCCATATCCGCGCCTCCCGGCAAAACATAGAAAACAAACTGAGGTAGCCAATGAGCCACACTCTCTCTGCTGGCGCGCGCTTTCGCCGTGCCCTCGCCGAAAACAACCCGCTGCAGGTTGTGGGGACCATCAACGCCTACAGCGCCATCATGGCGGAGCGTATCGGCCACAAGGCGATTTACCTGTCCGGTGGTGGGGTTGCGAATGCCTCCTACGGCCTGCCTGACCTGGGCATGACCAGCCTGGACAACGTGCTCGAGGACGTACGCCGCATTACCGCCGCCAGCGAACTGCCGCTGCTGGTGGATATCGATACCGGCTGGGGCGGTGCCTTCAATATTGCCCGCACCATCAAGGAAATGATCCGTGCCGGCGCCGGCGCGGTACACATCGAGGACCAGGTGGCGCAGAAGCGCTGTGGCCACCGCCCGAACAAGGAAATTGTCAGCAAGGAAGAGATGGTCGACCGTATCAAGGCGGCGGTTGACGCCCGTACCGACGACGATTTCTTTATCATGGCCCGTACCGACTCCTTTGCACAGGAAGGGCTCGACGCCGCCATCGAGCGCGCCCAGGCCTGCATCGAGGCCGGTGCCGACGGCATCTTCGCCGAGGCGGTCACCGAGCTGGAGCATTACCGCGCCTTCAAGGATGCGCTGAATGTGCCCATCCTCGCCAACATCACCGAGTTCGGCAAAACCAGGCTCTACAACAAGGCAGAGCTGGCGGAGTCCGGTGCTGATATGGTGCTGTACCCGCTGTCGGCATTCCGCGCCATGAACAAGGCCGCGGAAAACGTCTACACCAGCATCCTGGAAAACGGCGACCAGCAGGCGGTGGTGGACACCATGCAGACCCGCGCCGAACTGTACGACTACCTGAATTACCACGACTTCGAGCAGAAGCTCGACGACCTGTTCAAGAAGTAAACCCGAGTTCGATATTTACCCATCGCCATACCGGGCCCCGGCATGGCGAAGCAAAAATTCTTTCCTAAAAAAGGGGATCAGAAGATGGCAGAGAAAAAAGTAGGAGGCGCCGGCCTGCGCGGCCAGGTTGCCGGTAAAACCGCACTTTCCACCGTTGGCAAAAGCGGTTCAGGCCTCACTTATCGCGGCTATGACGTCAAGGACCTGGCAGAACACTGCGAGTTCGAGGAAGTCGCTTACCTGATCTTCAACGGCGAGCTGCCCACCAGTGCGCAGCTGGCAGATTACAAGGGCACCCTCAAGGGCATGCGCGGCCTGCCGCAGGCGCTGAAAGAAGTGCTGGAGCGCATTCCCGCCGACGCGCACCCGATGGATGTGATGCGCACCGGCTGCTCCATGCTGGGCAACCTGGAGGGCGAGGAGTCCTTCGACCAGCAGTACGACCGCGCCAACCGCCTGCTGGCGGCGTTCCCGTCCATCATCTGCTACTGGTACCGCTATACCCACGACGGCGTGCGTATCGAGACCGAGACCGACGACGATTCCATCGGCGGCCACTTCCTGCATATGCTGCGCGGTGAGAAGCCGAACGAGCTGCACGCGCAGGTGATGAACGTTTCCCTGATCCTGTACGCCGAGCACGAGTTCAACGCGTCCACCTTCACCGCGCGCGTCTGTGCCTCCACCCTGTCCGACCTGTTCAGCTGCATCACCGGTGCCATCGGTTCCCTGCGCGGCCCGCTGCACGGCGGCGCCAACGAGGCGGCCATGGAATTGATCGAGAAGTTCTCCTCCGCCGACGAGGCCGAGAAAGGGCTGCTGGGCATGCTGGAGCGCAAGGAAAAGATCATGGGCTTCGGCCACGCGGTCTACACCGAGTCCGACCCGCGCAACGCCATTATCAAGCAGTGGTCCGAGAAGCTGGCCGCCGATGTTGGCGACGAGGTGCTGTACCCGGTATCCGTGCGCTGTGAAGAGGTGATGTGGCGCGAGAAGAAGCTGTTCTGTAACGCCGACTTCTTCCACGCTTCCGCGTACCACTTTATGGGCATTCCCACCAAGCTGTTCACGCCGATCTTCGTGATGTCCCGCGTAACCGGCTGGGCCGCCCACGTGTTCGAGCAGCGCGCCGACAACCGCATTATCCGCCCGAGCGCGGAATATGTCGGTCCGGAACTGCGCAAGGTGACGCCGATCGCGGAGCGCGGCTAATCGCGTTTAACGGCCACCGGCCGTGAGGGTTGTGCCGCTGCTCAGGTGCAGTGGCGGCCCGGCCGCCGGTGACCGCCCCCGCGACCCGCCGTAAACCCATCCATGGGGGCTTGTCTGCGAGATCCCTCTCGCAGACAGTCGCGGGGGTAGCCACCGTCAACCGGGCCTTCCCATTGCCCAGCGGTGGTTGTCTGCATTCGGTTGGATTGCCGTGCTTCAGGCCGAGCCTGGAAGGGCGCTGGACCTGATTGCAGAAATACCGCTACAAAACATTCGATGGGCCCCGCAGCGGACCCCAAATTATTGATCACACTATGAATACCGAATACCGCAAAAAACTCCCCGGCACAGACCTCGACTTTTTCGACACCCGCGAGGCCGTCGAAAAAATCCAGCCGGGTGCCTATGAAAAACTGCCATACACTTCCCGTATCCTGGCAGAGAACCTGGTGCGTCGCTGCGAGCCAGAAATGCTCACCGATGCCCTCAAGCAGCTGATTGAGCGCAAGCGCGACCTGGACTTCCCCTGGTTCCCCGCGCGCGTTGTCTGCCACGATATCCTCGGCCAGACCGCACTGGTGGACCTGGCCGGCCTGCGCGACGCCATCGCCGAGAAGGGCGGTGACCCGGCCAAGGTCAACCCGGTGGTGCCCACCCAGCTGATTGTCGACCACTCGCTGGCGGTGGAGCATGCGGGCTTCGAGAAGGACGCATTCGAGAAAAACCGCGCGGTGGAAGAGCGCCGCAACGAGGACCGCTTCCACTTCATCAACTGGACCAAGACCGCGTTCGAGAACGTGGACGTGATCCCGCCCGGCAACGGCATCATGCACCAGATCAACCTGGAGAAAATGTCCCCGGTGGTGCAGAAGAAAGATGGCGTCGCCTTCCCGGATACCTGTGTCGGTACCGACAGCCACACGCCGATGGTGGATGCGCTGGGTGTGATTTCCGTAGGCGTCGGCGGCCTGGAAGCCGAGAGCGTCATGCTGGGCCGCGCCTCCTATATGCGCCTGCCCGACATCGTCGGCGTGGAACTGACCGGCAAGCTGCAGCCCGGCATTACCGGTACCGATATGGTACTGGCCCTGACCGAGTTCCTGCGCCGCGAGCGCGTGGTGGGTGCCTACCTGGAATTTTTCGGCGAGGGCGCCTCCAGCCTGAGCCTGGGCGACCGCGCCACCATCGCCAACATGACCCCGGAATACGGTGCCACCGCCGGTATGTTCGCCATCGACGAGCAGACCATCGACTACCTGAAGCTGACCGGCCGCGACGACGAGCAGGTAGCCCTGGTAGAGAAGTTCGCCAAGGAAACCGGTCTCTGGGCAGACAGCCTGAAAACCGCCGAATACGAGCGCGTACTGAAGTTCGACCTCTCCTCCGTCGGCCGCAACCTGGCCGGCCCGTCCAACCCGCACGCACTGCTGCCGGTGTCCGAACTGGGCAACCGCGGTATTGCCCAGGGTGATTGGAAAGAGGAATGGAAGGAAGAAGAGGGCCTGATGCCCGACGGCGCGGTGATCATCGCCGCCATCACCAGCTGCACCAACACCAGCAACCCGCGCAACATGATTGCGGCGGGCCTGATCGCCCGCAACGCCAACAAGCTCGGCCTGACCCGCAAGCCCTGGGTGAAGACCTCCCTGGCACCGGGTTCCAAGACCGTAAAAATGTACCTGGAAGAAGCCGACCTGCTGCCGGAGCTGCAGCAACAGGGCTTCGACGTGGTGGCCTTTGCCTGCACCACCTGTAACGGCATGAGCGGCGCGCTGGACCCGAAAATCCAGCAGGAAGTGATTGACCGGGACCTGTACGCCACCGCCGTACTGTCCGGCAACCGCAACTTCGACGGCCGTATCCACCCCTACGCCAAGCAGGCCTTCCTGGCCTCGCCTCCATTGGTAGTGGCCTACGCCATCGCCGGCACCATCCGCTTCGATATCGAAAAGGATGTACTGGGCCATGATAAGGACGGCAACCCGGTAACCCTGAAGGATATCTGGCCGAGCGACGAAGAGATCGACGCGATTGTGAAAGAGAGCGTCAAGCCGGAGCAGTTCCGCGAGGTCTATATCCCGATGTTCGACCTGGAGAAGGGCGAGAGTGAGAAGGGCAAACCGCTGTACGACTGGCGCCCCATGAGCACCTACATCCGCCGCCCGCCGTACTGGGAAGGCGCTTTAGCGGGAGAGCGCAGCCTGAAAGGCATGCGTCCGCTGGCCGTGCTGGGTGACAACATCACCACCGACCACCTGTCGCCATCCAACGCCATCCTGGCCAGCAGCGCCGCCGGTGAATACCTGGCGAAAATGGGCCTGCCGGAGGAGGACTTCAACTCCTACGCCACGCACAGGGGCGACCACCTCACCGCCCAGCGCGCCACCTTCGCCAACCCGAAGCTGCTGAATGAAATGGTGCGTGACGAAAACGGTGAGGTGAAGCAGGGCTCCCTGGCCCGCATCGAGCCGGAAGGGCAGGTGACCCGCATGTGGGAAGCCATCGAAACCTATATGGAGCGCAAGCAGCCGCTGATCATTATCGCCGGCGCCGACTACGGCCAGGGCTCCTCCCGCGACTGGGCCGCCAAGGGCGTAGCGCTGGCCGGTGTGGAAGCCATCGTGGCCGAAGGCTTCGAGCGCATCCACCGCACCAACCTGATCGGCATGGGCGTGCTGCCGCTGGAATTCCAGCCGGGCACCACCCGTGAAACCCTGGGCATCGACGGCACCGAGACCTTCGATGTAATCGGTGAACTCCGGCCCCGTGCACCCCTGACCCTGGTCATCACCCGCAAGGATGGTGAGAAGGTCGAGGTGCCGGTAACCTGCCGCCTGGATACCCAGGAAGAAGTCTCCATCTACGCCGCCGGCGGCGTACTGCAGCGCTTCGCCAAGGACTTCCTGGAAGCCGAAGAGGTCGCCTGATTGCCGGTGCCCGGCCTGGCCCAGGCGGTATCACCCGTAGGGGCGGACCCCGTGTCCGCCCACACCCCGGATGTGCCAGTGCCCGACCCGGCCCCGGGAATATCGTCCATACGGACGGACCTCGTGTCCGCCCACTCCCCGGACGTGTCGGTACCCGGCTCGGCCCCAAATGTATCGCCCGTAGGGGCGGACCTTGTGTCCGCCCGCTCCCTTCGGCCGCACAAGGCGAGACAGGATATCCACCCAACCCGGCGGCGTACCCTTTTCGAATTAGAGAGTTAACGAGGCTCCCATGACCCACAGCCCCCAAATCAAAATCCCCGCCACCTACATGCGCGGCGGCACCAGCAAGGGCGTCTTCTTCCGCCTACAGGATCTCCCAGAATCCGCCCAGGTACCAGGAAAAGCCCGCGACAACCTGCTGCTGCGCGTAATCGGCAGCCCCGACCCCTACGGCAAGCAGACCGACGGCATGGGCGGCGCCACCTCCAGCACCAGCAAGACCGTGATCCTGTCGAAAAGCGAGCAGCCCGACCACGACGTGGATTACCTGTTCGGCCAGGTGGCCATCGACAAGCCGTTCGTTGACTGGTCCGGCAACTGCGGCAACCTCACCGCCGCCGTGGGTGCCTTCGCCATCAACAGCGGCTTCGTCGATCCGGACCGCATCCCGGACAACGGCACCTGCACCGTGCGTATCTGGCAGGCCAATATCAAAAAGACCATCATCGCCCGGGTCCCCATCACCAATGGGGAAGTGCAGGAGACCGGCGATTTCGAGCTGGACGGCGTCACCTTCCCGGCGGCCGAAGTGCAGATCGAGTTCATGGACCCGGCGGACGGCGAGGGAGCCATGTTCCCCACCGGCAACCTGGTGGACGACCTGGAGGTACCGGGCGTGGGCACGCTAAAGGCCACCATGATCAACGCCGGCATCCCCACCATTTTCGTCAACGCCGACGAAATTGGGTACGTGGGTACCGAGTTGCAGGAAGCCATCAATGGTGACGACAAGGCGCTCGCCATGTTCGAGACTATTCGTGCATATGGCGCAAAGGAAATGGGCCTGATCAGCAACGTGGAAGAGGCGGCCAGCCGCCAACATACCCCCAAGGTGGCCTTCGTGGCGCCTCCCAAGGACTATGTGGCTTCCAGCGGCAAGAAGGTCGCAGCAGGCGATATCGACCTGCTTGTGCGCGCCCTGTCCATGGGCAAACTCCACCACGCCATGATGGGCACTGCGGCGGTTGCCATCGGTACTGCCGCTGCCATCCCCGGTACACTGGTGAACCTGGCCGCAGGGGGAGGGGAGCGTAATGCCGTCACCTTCGGCCATCCGTCCGGGACCTTGCGGGTGGGGGCAGAAGCGGAAGTGGTCAACGGACAGTGGACTGCTACCAAGGCCATTATGAGCCGCAGTGCGCGGGTTTTGATGGAAGGTTGGGTGCGAGTTCCCGGCGATTCCTTTTAGTCTGCTTCGCAGTATGAGCCGCGAATAGCGGTGGGTACTGTTCAAGCTGGCTTCGGAAGTCGAAAAAGCGAGCCTCAATTGAGGCTCGCTTTTTTGTGCCTGAAAGGTTTTGTACAAAATTCAGACAAAGCGGAGTGGGGAACCGCTAGATCAGCAGCAAGAATCACTGAATTGATTGGTGTGAGGCTAAGTAATTGACTTAAAAAGCAATTCTAATAACATCGACTGCGGTATATCCAGAATTATAAAGACGCTCTGCAGGCTAATTTTGAAGAGAAATATTCGAAGCTTCGGTAAGCTACTGATTTTGAGGGCTTTTCTATAGATCCCTTGTAAAGCCGGGCCGAGTTGAAAAGAACTGAGTTTTATAGGCACGTCTTTTGAGTAAACCGTTAAGCAGTATTGGGAATTGTATCCTATGGAGTTCTACATAAAAATTTTTGTAATCGTTTCGGTTGCATCTGTTGGGTGGATAATTACTCACTTTTTCACTTCGCGAAGGGATCTCAAAAATGCTAGAAGGCAGCGGCGGATCGAAGCCCTATCCAATTCATACGATCTACTTATTCGTCTGGGATTGGATAAAGGAATCCCTGCAAGGGAAAATCATGAGGGTGAGCTTGAAACCTATGCCCGGGAGGTTGAGCAAGCCATTGTAATGATTCACCTTTATGGAAATGAAGAGCAGGTAAAGTTAACGAATGAGCTTGTACAGAAACTGTCGGATGAAAAAATATATAGTGCGGATGGATTAGTTAATGCTTTGAGAGTCGATATTAGACGGGACTTAGGAATGAAACGGGTTAATGTTGCGCCGATTTACACAAGGCAAACGGTTATAGACCGTCGCAATAACCCTAACAAATCAATGCAGTCGGCCAATAACGCGGCTGATTGAGGCGTTAACTCTCAAGGTTTATGATGCATCCATTAGATATTAAATTTTCCACTCCATTGGAGAGGGAGTATGAGGCTTGGATTATCCAAGGTATTGAAAATTACTTCATTTCGCTTGGAGTGAAAGTTGCGATTTGGGCGGTCTCTCCGGATGAAGAGGTGAGTTGGCCTGCAGATGAAAAGTTGGTAGTTGGTAAGAAGCTGGTAGGATTACAGCTTAAAAAAGTTGAGTACAAAGACAATAGAAAGAGACCAAAAGACTTCGGTCGGCTCAACTGGAAGTTTCATAATCCTCCAGGACAATTCGATCTAGTAATGAAGTTCCCGGAAATATTCTACTGCTTACCTACATTCGTTAATCGTGAGTTCAAACGGCAGGCAATACATCATTGCCTTTTCTGGCGGCCAAAGCAGAGCGAAAAGAGAGATCTAAATGCTTGGTATGATAACAGTCAAGCTCGTACACCTCATAAGTCTATTGCAAAAGCTCCTCGATGGGGGCTTTTTATAGAGCAAGTTATGGGGTGCTCGGTAGGTAAAAAAGTAAAGGCTATAAACGACGCAAAAGATTATGTTGAATCTATCCGAGAAGCTATGATTCAACCTTTGGATGATCGTGAAGGTTATGATCGTCCCAATGGTAAGAGTCAGACTGGTATACCTAGAGCTGAAAGTGCTGTGTATGTTATTGCGCTGCCGTATCAGAGTTGAGAATATTCTGTAGCGGCAGCCCTATTTTATAGGGCCTTTGCTAGTTTTGTGCACATCTATTTCTAAGTAAAACGCTCACAAAATAAGTTGTCACTGAGTGCGGCGATATGTGCTTTGAGACATTGCGGAGTGTCGAACTCTTTTTGTAAAACAGGGATTTAAATGTTAGAAAGAATACATCGGATAAAAGGTATTGGGCTATTGCATGATGCAGATGGAAGAGCCCAAAGATTGCAAAAAGCTACTTTTATCTATGCGGACAACGGGCGTGGAAAATCAACTTTAGCTTCATTATTTCGCTCCTGCTCTACAAACAATCCTGCTTTGCTTTTAAATCGCCGTACGATTGACGGAAATCAAAACCCTGAAGCAACACTTCAGTTCTCAAACGGTCAGCGCGCTGTATTTCAAAATGGTAATTGGAATATTGGGCGCCCGGAACTTCTAGTATTTGATGCTGACTTTGTAGAGCAAAATGTTTACGCCGGTGGCAAGGTTACTCCTGATCAACGTAAAAACCTTTTGCAATTCGCTTTGGGTGAGAGCGCAGTAGTTGCTCAGCGAGAATATGATCATGCAGATAATGCCGTCCAGGCGACCAGTAATGCTGTTCGCGAAACAGTAAGCCAATTATCACTCATACATCAAGGCGTAACATTAGCGCAATTTCAACAAATTGCAGAAGTTCCTAATGCTGATGAGCAAATATTAGCCCTTAATGCAAAAATAGTCGAAGCTCGAAATATAGAACTTATTCAGGCAAAGGCGCAACCGCAGCAACTACCCTTGCCCACTCTGGATATTGAGCCAATTTTTAGGGTTCTTGCCACATCACTTAATAATATTGATTTGGCTGCAGAGCAAAGGGTAAGGAATCATTTAAGCAACCATAACAAAGATCGCTTAGAAAAATGGATAAGTGATGGTTATGCATATGGAGAAGAAGAAAATTGCCTGTTCTGCAATCAATCTTTAGAAGGTGTGGATCTAATACAGGCATATCGTAGCTATTTTAATCAAGATTATAATCAGCTTAAATCCAATGTTGCTCAGCTATCCGCACTTGTGGATGCGGCTTGTGATAATGAAATAATTAATCGATTAAGAGCACGGTTTGAAACAGCTAGTGCTGTTGTAGATGGCTGGCAAGAACATGTAGATGTTTCACCGCCTGTATTCGACGAAAGCTCAGCAAGGAACGCTCTTTCAAATATTAAAGCAATGTTGGAAAACTTAAAAAACAGAAAAGAAGTCAATTTGCTAGATGAGGTTGGTACAGAAGAGGATAAAGACTTAATCGATAGACAATGGAAAACCATTACAGATGTAATTACCGCTTGTAATGAGACAATTGAGAACGCTTCAGAACAGATCTCACAATACAAAGCTGGTTTGACTGCATTAAATGTTGAGGACATGCAGCAGCAAATTCGTGATTTGGAGTTGGCAAAAACACGTCATAGGCAGGATGTTATTGCTCTTCTAGCTCAATTAGAAGAGCAACGAAATCAGGATGCTGATGCAAAAAGAGAAAAGCAATTAAAAAAAGATACGTTAAATCGGATCATGCAGCTAACACTTGAGAGCTACAAAGATCGTATTAACGAGCTTTTGAGAGGGTTTGGCGCCCAATTTCTCATCCCTAATATTGATTTTAACTACCGTGGCGGCTTAAGAAGCGATTATGCGCTTCAAATGCGTGGTGGAAACATTGCGTTGAATGGTGGTGTGCCGGATTTTAAGACATCGCTAAGTGAAGGTGACAAAAGAACATTGGCTTTTGCATTCTTTATAGCCTCGGCAGAGTCTGATCCTGACATATCTAATAAAATAATTGTAATCGATGATCCAATGTGTAGCTTAGACCTTAATCGTAAGCAACAAACTCGTACTGTATTGAAGCGTCTACACGATAATTGTGAACAGATTATAGTCCTCGCGCACGATGTTCATTTCCTGCGCAACCTTCGAGATGACGTATTGCGAACGGAGAACCCAAATAATGTTAAGTGTTTTAAGTTAAAAGCGGTCGCTAATCGTTATAGTGATTTTGATGAGATTAACGTTGATCAGGAGTGCGAAGGTGCGTACTTCAGGAGTCATAGAGTATTAGATGAGTATATGGCTGGGAATGCACAAAGCAGTATGGAGATAGCGAGGTCAATTAGACCTATGCTTGAAGGTTATTTGCATAGGAGATTCCCAGGGATGATAACCAGCGGGTTATTGTTTGGACAGATAATAGATCAAATCAATAATGCCCAACCTCCGAGTCCATTAGTCCACGCGCAAAATATCACCACTGAACTTAATGAGATCAATCGCTATGCTGGTCAGTTTCATCACGATACGAATCCCGCTGCAGATCAGGTTCAGATTGTAGATGGAGAGCTCCTTAATTTTGCAGAAAGAGCTATTAAGATAGTTCATGCTGGTGTTGCCTAAAAATAGATGGGGTCAGATAAAAATTATGACGTTAGTTGAATTGGAGGCTCTTAAATAAATGGGGTCACATCAACATTATGACACCTATTAACACCCACTGAGTTTTCCATTCATTAGTCTATGGCCTTGGCAAAAAGGGAAGGGAAAGCTCGATGGCCAGATTGCCGCGCCTCGGACCTGCAGGGATTTCGCAGTATGTCATACAGCGGGGCAACAACCGGCAGGTTTGCTTCTGTTCAGAACAGGACATGATCGCCTACGCCAGTTGGCTAAAACAGTATGCAAAGGAATTCGATATTCAGGTACATGCCTGGGTGTTGATGACCAATCACGTCAATCTGCTGGTAACCCCGCAGTCTGATTAGGGTACTAGCAGGATGATGCAGGCCCTTGGGCGTATTTATGAGCGTTACTTCAACCGGGAGTATCGGCGTTCGGAAACTCTGCGGGAGGAGCGCTACAAATCCTGCCCGGTTCAGTCTGAGGATTATCTTCTGCAGTGCTATCGGTATATAGAGCTAAATCCGGTGCGCGCGGGCATGGTGCCAGATCCGGGGGAGTATTTCTGGTCCAGCTATGGCTGCAATGGGCTGGGCGGGTCATCCAGCCTGCTTATACCTCATATGCAGCATCTGGCGCTCGGTCGCTACCCGAAGCAGCGCCAGGAGCGCTACCGGGCCCTGTTCCGCCATGCGCTGGATGCGGCCGCTCTCGACAAGATCCGGGGTGCATTAAACAGGGGCTTGGCGCTGGGTAATGACCGGTTCAAGGCGCAGATCGAGGAACAGTTTGCCCGGCGGGTGACGCAAGCTCCGCTGGGTCGGCCGCGCATCGCTTTGCCGTGAATGTTGGTGTTCCTGACACAATGTTGATCTGACCCCGTTATTCATTTGTTCAAAGTAGATTCAGCGGCGATTCAGTTGTGCCGGGTTAAAAAGCAGGTGTGAATCCAAGGAAAACGCACCATGCGCCAGGTCCCATACCGATTACTCGCCGCTCTCACCATCACTTTGACGCTCGGTGGCTGTGTCACCTACCCAGCAGCCCCGCCGGTGTTCGTCGGGAGTACCTATGTCCGGGAGGCTCCTCCGGTTTACTCCTATTCAGTGATCACCGATCCCGGCTATCGCTACTACGACGATACGCTCGGCGTCTACGTATTCTACGACCGCAGCGACGTTTTCTATCGACAGGGGCGTTACTATCGTTGGTATCAGGACCACTGGATCAGTGCCAATCACTGGCGTGGCCCCTGGTATCCGGCCCCGAATCTGACTATCTCGGGAAACTTCAATGATCGCTGGCATTCGCGCTTGCGCCGCCACGGCCATCGCTATGCCGGAGGACACGACTACAGACCGCCGCGCCGGCACGTTCATGACGACGGTTATGACCGGCGGGACAGATATGACAGCAACGCGCATCGACATGATCGCCGGGAGAAGGGTCAGGATCAACGTGAGAAGGGGCGGGATCGTCGTGAGAAGGGCTGGGATCGCCGTGAGAAGCGCCAGGATCAACACGAGAAGGGCTGGGATCGTCGTGAGAAGGGCTGGGATCGTCGGGAGAAGGGCTGGGATCGTCGGGAGAAGGGCTGGGATCGTCGTGAGAAGGGCTGGGATCGTCGTGAGAAGGGCCGGGATCATCGTGAGAAGGGCCGGGATCATCGTGAGAAGGGCCGGGATCGTCGTGAGGAGCGCCAGCATCGTGGCCGACGCGGTGAACATGGGTTTGCTGCCACAGCCGAGCCAAAGCGGCGGGCGTCTCAGGCGGATAACCGGAGCTGGGATCGCGGTAATGAACGCCGGAAGCCACGTCGGAATCCAAGTCGGGACGAGCGGGCAGTTAAACTCGCGGACAAGCCCACCGGCATTCGCGGCCCACGAGTTGTTCCTGCATTAGAGGATCCGGCAACCGATCGCCGCACGGTGCGCGAGAAGCCCAAGCAACAAAACAAGCGCAGCCAGCCCCAGCGCCAGCGCAATGCGCCAAATGATCGGCGCAATACTGCCGCGAAGCCAGCTCCGCGCCAGGAGCGCGAGCAACCCAAGAACGAGCAACCAAAGAAGAAGAAACGGGAAAAGGAAAAGAAGTCCAAAAAGAAAACGGATAGGCGTGATCAGAAACGCCTGGTGCGTGGGCCTTAACCGCCCCTCCAATGCAGCACGCCGGCGGATCGATTGAGCTGTCTGAAAATGGGGGTAGATCAACGTTATGGCGTTCATTGGAGTGGGGGCGCTTTTCCCTCTCACCCCTGGCTTGGGTGGGCTTCCAGACCCTGCTCGTCCAGTTCTGGTGATTGCTGACGCCTGTGCATTTATCGAGCAAGAATAAATGGGGTCAGATCAACTTTGTGACGTTAATTTGATTTATAGTATGTCAAGCCAAAATGGTGATCTGACATTATTTATTGTGTATTCAAAGTCCGCGTTGGAGGTCTGCTTCTGTGAGCAAGGAGCTAATTAGTCAGGTTCTACGTGGTGATTCGGAGGCTATAGCCGTCTTTGGTGGTAGTGATTATTGCGTGGTTATTGATTGGCGAGATCAACTAGACGAAGTGGTGAATGCATTTTCTGCTTTTCTTACAGGAGATAAACTTCTGGTGGAGGAGGTAGATGAAGATACTTTTCGAATACATTATGGCCAAAAAAGTGTTGAGGCCAAATCGGGTCTGAAACATGAAGAGTTGTTCCTGGTAATAAATTGCTTGTTATCCCCTGATTTCGAAGCAAGGCAGTTCAGGCCTTATGATGGAGATACATATTCATTGTATTTGGCGCCGAGCAAAACTTGGCTAGAACTGGACCAGGAGAGCCCGGAGGCCGTTGAAAAGTATTTCCTAAATATAGAACGACTAGCTGCATATTGGGGTAAAAACTATTGGGCTCGTCTGTTTAGCAAGCCATAGCCAGCATGCATAACAAGCGACTGTGATGTCAAGCAGCCTGCTTGACATCGCACTCTCCCCAGTAAGTCCCATCCCTCACCATCGCATTTAGCACTACAATCATCTTCCGCATGCTCGCCGTCAGCGCGACTTTCCGGTGCTTGCCCTCACTGACCAGGCGACTGTAAAAATCACGGATCATCGGATTGTGGATCGTCGCTGAAAGCGTCGCCATGTACAGGATTGTCCTGACCTGTGCCCGCCCTCCCTTAATTCTTCGCTTGCCTCTCAGCATGCCGCTATCGCGATTGAAGGGCGCCACACCAACCAGGGCAGCAATCTCCTTCGGGTTGAGGCTTCCCAGCTCGGGCAGCTCCGCGATCAGAGTGGTGGCCAGCAGCTTGCCGACGCCTGGTACAGTTTCGAGCTGTTCCCGTTTGGCGCGCCAGAGCTCCTCACTCTTTACCGCCTTATCCAGCTTCTGATCCACGCGCTCGATTTCCTTATCCAGGAACTTGATGTGGCGGCGATAGTCAGCCTGGAATGCTTTGGGCATGATTTTAGCCCGGTTAAGCTCCATGGTGCGCATGGTCATAACCTGACGGCGCCGTGCCAGTAAGTCTTTGATCTGCCGTTGAATTTTCGACTCGGGCGGCAATACCTCTGGTTGCATCACAGCCCCGAAAGCGGCAATCAGCTTGGCATCGACCTTGTCGGTCTTGGCGAGCTGCCCTGCGGCGCCCGCATACCGGCGCACGTTCCGCGGGTTCACGATAACCACCGGTAGCCCCGCCTCCACCAGCAGCTCATACAGCAACCTCTCATAGCGACCGGTGGCCTCCATGACCACTCTCTCAACGTTGAAGCGGCGAATCGCCTTAATCCATTTACCGATATCAGATCGGGTGTTCTCAATCTGCCAATACCGATCACGCTCGTGGATGTAGATATCCAGGAATGTCTTACCGACATCCACGCCAACATTTACCCCTGCTGTAGCCTTCTTGTTCATTGTGAGATCTTCCCATCCTTGCTACATTCGGGCTCGTGAGGCCCATTCGACTGTTCGGGTTGTACATAGGGTCGGCGTGACGCTACATGCTTGTTAACGGGCTAGGCATCGCCTGCACCTGCGCTGCATCGAGCTGTCACGCCGGTAACTTGTTCGTGGCAAGTTACGGGCCTCACCTTACCGAATTTTTGGGGGATTTCACCATACAAGAAGCTGCAGCCGATTGCTGACGAGCGGGCTGAGTATAGCTTTAAGCGCAGAGGAGAGGTTGCGTGAGCTTATTTTATAGCGTTTCTCAAAAGGAGTTGAAGGAGGAGAGGAATAGGATATTTCTTGAAAAGGGCCTTCCTGCACTAGAAAAACAAGGGTTCTGTAAATCACCTTTTTCAAACGCCTGGTTTGGCAAGGATGATATTGGAGGATATAGCTACGAGCTTTGTCGCCTTACGAATAAATCGGAACTCCAAATAATTGAAGTCGATATATGCCTTGGAGACAATTGGATTCAGGAGCACTTAAATATCTTTAGCTTGTCGCCGAAATGCCAAACTATAGAAAGCCTCTCAGGCATTGATGGATTACAGTTTCAACTGCCTCCAAACAGTCGAACCAGAACCAGGCTGGCCCCACCTAGAGGTCTAATATTAGCTGGCATGCCTCAACACAAAATTGGCGGATATTTAACCAGGAAGGGATTGTCTAAGAGATTGTCCAAATTGGAGAAATTGGTTGAATCCGATTTGAGTGATATCCAGAGCTACGTTAGCCGTTGGCACTCGTCCAATGTGCCTCTAAAAACAAACTGGGACGGCCATCCGGTCACCTGACTGTTGCCTCCTGGGTTCTGTGGATAACTTTGCGTTCGGTGCGTTTTTCCTCTCTCCATTCGGCTTAGGTAGGTCGCCAGAGCCCTTTCGTCTATCTCTGGCGATTGCTGATATCTGTGTATTTATCCAGTAGAATGGCGCCCATCACCAAGAAAAGCCTCAACCGAAGCCTTAACCCGGAACCGCCTCTTGCCTCAAGGATTTCTCCTCAGCCGCCACAGCTTTGACCAGCGCGGCAGTACCTGCATCCACTACTGGCTGGCCACGCTAGAGGGCCCGGTCAAGCTGGTCATTGAAGGAGAGCGCCCGGTCTTTATGGTGAAGGTGGCGGACCGGGCCCAGGTGACAGAGGCGCTGGCCGGCGTGCCCAGCGATTGGCAGCAGCTGGGCTTCCAGACCTTTGGCCGCGAGGAAGCGGCCATGCTGTATTTCCCCACCATCGACGCCCACCGCCGGGCCCAGACGCTGTTGCAAAATCGCGGCATTGAGGTGTTTGAAGCGGACTTTCGTCTCCACGACCGTTACCTGATGGAGCGCTTTGCCCGCGGTGGCCTCTACTTTGAAGGTGTGGCCCAGGCCAGGGACGGCTATACGGAATATCGCCAGGTGCGCCTCAAGGGCGCCGAGATGCAGCCGGATTTCAAGGTGGTTTCCCTGGACGTGGAGTGCTCCGGCCAGGGTGAGCTGTATTCCATCGGTCTCTATGGTCATGGCGTGGAAGAGGTGCTGATGGTGGGCTTAACGGAGGCCCAACCACAGAGCGCCGACACCGCCATCCACTGGGTGGATGACGAACGGGCCCTGCTCGAGGCCCTGGAGGCCAGGATCCAATACCTGGACCCGGACATCATCATCGGCTGGGCCGTGGTGGACTTTGATTTTCGGCTGTTGCTGAAGAGGGCCGGGCGCTATGGCCTGCGCCTGAAGCTGGGGCGCGGTGGCACAGATGCCCGCTGGCGGGATGGCCGGGAAGGCAGCCAGGGCTTCGTTACGCTCCCGGGCCGGGTGGTGCTGGACGGCATCGACGGACTGAAGAATGCCACCTACAACTTTGAAAGCTTCAGCCTGGAGTTCGTGGCCCAGACCCTGCTGGGCAGGGGCAAGGACACCGAAGACGTGGACAACCGCCTGGCGGCGATTGAACACGACTTTCGCCATAACAAACCCAAGCTGGCCGCGTACAACCTGGAAGACTGCCGCCTGGTCTGGGACATATTTCAGCACACCCGCTTGCTGGATTACCTGCGCCTGCGGGCCCAGCTCACCGGCCTGGAGCTCGACCGCAGCGGCGGCTCGGTAGCGGCCTTTACCAACCTCTACCTGCCCAGGCTACACCGCAGCCGCTATGTGGCGCCCAACCTGCCGGCCGACGGCGGCCTGGCCAGCCCGGGCGGCTATGTGATGGACTCCCGACCGGGCCTGTACGACAACGTGCTGGTGCTGGATTTCAAGAGCCTGTATCCCAGCATAATCCGCACCTTCAAGATCGACCCCATGGGCTTGATTGAGGGATTGGCTGAAGCGGCGGGCGAGGGTTTGGAAGAGGGAGCGGAAGAGGAATCGGAAGAGGGCGCGGCGGATGACCGGGTGGATGAAAACAGCATCCCCGGCTTTCGCGGCGCGCGCTTTTCTCGTGACAAGCATTTCCTGCCGGACATCATTACCAACCTCTGGGCCCAGCGGGACATCGCCAAGCAGGAGCAGGATGCCGCCCGCTCTCAGGCCATCAAGATCATCATGAACTCCTTCTACGGGGTACTAGGAAGTGGGGGCTGCCGTTTCTACGACACGCGCCTGGCCAGCTCCATCACCCTGCGCGGTCACGAGATCATGCAGCAGACGGCCCGCTGGATCGAGGAGCTGGGCCACCAGGTCATCTACGGCGACACCGATTCCACGTTTGTCTGGCTGAGCGGCCAGCCCAGCGTTGATGAGGCAGATGCGATCGGCAAGCGCCTGGCCAGCGAGATCAACACGCGCTGGCGGCACAAGCTCAAGGAAGAGCTGGCGCTGGAGTGTGATTTGGAGCTGGAATTTGAAACCCACTACCAGCGCTTTTTGATGCCCACCATTCGCGGCTCGGAGGCCGGCTCCAAGAAGCGCTATGCGGGCCTGGTGGTGAACGGGGGTGAGGAAAAGCTGGTATTCAAGGGCCTGGAAACCGTGCGCAGCGACTGGACGCCCCTGGCCAAGCAGTTCCAGACCCAGCTCTACGGGATGGTGTTTCACGGCGAGGACCCGTCCGACTATATCCGCGAGACGGTGGAGAAAACCCGGGCCGGAAACATGGACGAGCAGCTGGTGTACCGCAAGCGGCTCAGGCGCAAGCTGGAGCAATACGTAAAAAACGTGCCGCCCCATGTACGTGCGGCGCGCATGGCCGATGAACACCGCCGCCAGCAGGGGCTGCCACCCCGCTACCAGAAGAAGGGCTGGATCCGTTACGTGATCACCCTCAATGGCCCGGAGCCGGTGGATTACCGCCAGTCACCGATCGATTACCAGCACTATATCGACCGGCAGCTCAAGCCGGTGGCCGATGCCATATTGCCATTCATAGAACTGGATTTTGACAGCCTGGTGGATGACCAGCTGGGCCTGTTTGGCGTGACCGATTGAGCATCAGAATGTAGGGGTCAGGGAAAAATACTGGTGCTCTATGACTTTTCTATATTGGCATCAGCTAGCGCTGGCCACACCAGCCCCGCCCGTATACTCACCAGCAGGATGACAAGCGACATTTCCAGGGCCAGAAAGATTCCAATGGGGTGGCCCGGTACGCCTCTTACAAGCAGGTAGACGAGATAAGCTGTAGCAACCAGGTTGCCCACCAGGGTGGCGGTAAGTGCGTAGCCGCGGGCTTGCCAGAGCGGCTTGCTGAGCAGGATGTTCAACACGGCGGCACCGGCGAGCGTCACCCCGGGCAACATCAGCAGCAGGCGACGGGGCAGGGCAGTATCCTCACTTATCATCTGCCCCCAGACAGCGGCAAAATGGCCGTAGGCGCCCAGGGTGAGCAGGGCACCCAGCAGCACCGCACCGACGGCCGCGAGGCTATACAGGGAATTGCGCTGCAGATCTTGTCTTGAATCAGAATCCGACATCGCGCCCTCCGGCGGTGGCCAGCCCGCATTCGTAGGCGAACACCACGGCCTGGGCCCGGTCGCGCAAGCCCAGCTTGGAGAGCACGCTGGATACGTGGGTCTTGACGGTGGCCGGGCCAATAAACAGGGTTTCGGCGATCTCGGCATTGCTCTTGCCATGGGCGATCGCGGCCAGCACCTCGCGCTCCCGCGTGGTCAGGCGCTCCAGGCGTTCGGCCAGGTTGCGGCCGGTGCCCATCTTCTGCGCGAACTGGCTGATCAGGCGGCGGGTGATACCGGGCGCGAGCATGGCACCGCCATCGGCAACGGTGCGCACCGCTTCCACCAGCGATTCCGGCGGAATGTCCTTCAGCACAAAACCACTGGCGCCTGCCTGTAGCGCACGGAACACATACTCATCGGGATCGAAGGTGGTCAGGATGATGACCCGGCAGGGGGTGTCACTGGCTTCGGCTGCCTCCCCGGCTTTTAAGATCTGCGCGGTGGCTTCCAGCCCGTCCATCTCGGGCATGCGGATATCCATCAGGATGATATCCGGTTGATGCTGCCGTGCGGCTTCTATTGCCTCGATGCCGGTGCCGGCCTCGGCCACCACCTCAATATCGGGCTCGTTATCCAGCACCAGGGCAAAGCCGCGACGCACCAGCGCCTGGTCGTCCAC
Organism: Microbulbifer sp. YPW16; assembly: GCF_021290385.1. Classification (GTDB taxonomy): domain Bacteria; phylum Pseudomonadota; class Gammaproteobacteria; order Pseudomonadales; family Cellvibrionaceae; genus Microbulbifer; species Microbulbifer zhoushanensis. The sequence goes on along the minus strand of NZ_CP089928.1, from coordinate 468,305 downwards.
CACCATCACTCGTATCATTAATTCCCCCTCTCCATGGTGGGCAGTTGTGCGGTCACTTCAAAGCCACCGCCTTCGGCGGGGCCGGCATTGAGCCAGCCGCCGAGCAGTTCCGCGCGTTCGCGCATGCCGGCAATGCCGTGCCCACCGCCGGCTTGCTCTCCACTTTGCTCGTGAGAGCGCCGCGCGTCTGTCTCACCTGGGCCCTGGCCGTCATCGCGCACACAGATCGCGAGATGGTCCGCTTCGGCGTTCACGCTGACACGGACGCTGGCCCCGGCACCCACATGCTTGATGACGTTGGTCAGTGATTCCTGCACGATCCGGTAGGCGGCAAGGGCGACCCTGGCAGGCACATCGTCGAGCTCGCCGTGAGAGGCGTAGTCCACCCTGGCCACCACCTCCCGGACCTTGTCGATCAGGGCGGGCAGGTCCGCCAGTCCTGGCTGCGGGGCGAGGGCGGCGGCATCACTGGCCGGGCGCAGTACGCCGAGCAGGTGGCGCATCTCCGTCAGCGCCTGGCGACCAGCAGCTTCCACCGAGGCCATGGCCTCACTGGCCGCCTCCGGGTTGTTGCGGCCGATGGTCCGGGCGGCGCCGGCCTGGACCGTCATCAGGCTCACCTGGTGGGCCACCACGTCGTGCATCTCGCGGGCGATCCGGGTGCGCTCGGCCGCGACAGCCCGCTCGGACTCCGCGTTGCGCTCCCGTTCCAGGTACCGGGCTCGCTCTTCCATCAAGCGCAGGTACTCGCCGCGAAAGCGCAACCGGCGGCCGGTATACCACAGTGCCCACGCCAGCATCACCGCCACGGTGCCCCCGGCCGTGGGCCTGGCCAGCACCCTCTCGTCGATCAACACAAAAGCCAGCGTCGCCAGCATCGCGATCCAGCTGGCCCGGGTGTTGGCCTCATAGCGCCCAAGGCTGTAGAGAGAAAACGCCAGGGCAACGATGCCCTCGGCCGGCAAACCCAGCTCCAGCACCAGCGTGGCCCCGAGAATAACGGCCTGCACCTGCCAGGGGTGGGTGCGGCGCCACAGCAGGGCGAAACAGCCGATGAAGGCGCACTGGAAAGCGGCGACATCCCAAATGCTTTGCAGGGCCAGCACCTGGTGTGTGTCATCCCGCGACCACATCAGCAGCGTCAGCAAAAAGGCGAACAGGACGATCAGCAGGTCGGTCAGCTGCGGCCAGCGCTCGAATGGCCCGCGGATGGGCTGCCAGACCGGGAGCCTGGGTAACTCTTGCCTCGCTAACTCTTGCCTCATTAACTGGGGGCTGGCCAATTCGGGGCTGCCATCAGCTGAATGCGATGCCTGCGTGGTGGGAGACGGCGATTTCATTTCCGCATGCTAAACCAGGCCCGGCAGGCTGTCATGGGCCTTGTGGGTGAGGGCACAGCAGGGGGGACTCCCCCTTTTGGGGGAGGCCAGATTCCTGCCTGTGGCGGATGTGCAGGGGTTATAAAAGGCCGACCATGTCCGGCAGGCACATTCAGTCCAGGCCTGCGAGGACCACACGGGAGAAAAGTATGTCGTGCGTCCCGCTTTATCAATGCATGGAGAACAACGATGAACAACGCTGTACTCAGCCCCACACTGCTGCGCCAATTCGATGCCCGGCGGGCCGTCAATCTATCGGTAAAGACGTGGTTTTGCATAGCGGCGATTGGCCACGGGATATTCCTGGCCTACATCCTCGCCGTGTTCTACCCGCCCATTGCCCAGTCCGGGCTTCACGGCCTGCAGGGGCTGCACTTGCCCGCGGGTTTTCGCGAGGGGGATACATTGGGCAACATCGCTGCGGTGGCCCACGTCCTGCTGGCCGCGATAGTGATCGGCGGCGGTCCCCTGCAGCTGGTGCCTGCCGTGCGCCGGCACGCACCCACATTCCATCGTTGGCTGGGGCGCAGCTACCTGCTGGCGGCCGTCATCAGCAGTGTCGGCGGGCTGTACATGACCTGGACCCGTCACACCATTGGCGACCTGGTGTCCCAGGTCACCATCTCCATCGACGGCATACTGATCCTGGTGTTTGCGTTCCTGGCGGTACGCAACGCCGTGGCCGGCCGCTTTGCCGGGCACCGGCGCTGGGCCCTGCGCCTGTTTATGGCTGCCAGCGCGGTATGGTTCTTTCGTGTGGCCCTGATGGGGTGGGCAATGCTGACCGGTGGGTGGGGAGTCGACTGGGACTCCTTCACCGGCCCCTTCCTGTACGCCCTGGGCGTTGGCCAGTACCTGCTTCCCCTGGCCATGCTGCAGTGGTATTTCCATTGCCAGAAGCGCGAATCCGGGCAGGGTACTCAGATTGCCTTTGTCAGTACGCTGGTGCCGCTCACCGCCTTTATGGCCGTTGGTATCTTTGCTGCGACCATGGGTATGTGGTTGCCACGGATGTAGGTAGTGGGCCGCACGCAAAGTTCGGTAATAGTTCGCTGCGCCAGACCGTCCAGCTCCGCGTTGAGAAAGCTTGAAATAGCGCTGCTATTCCAGCGCTTTCTCGCCTTGATCTGAACGACCTGACTGTGCTCCTTTGTCACCGAACTTCACGAGCGGCCCACTGGGCACGCCAAGTTCGTCATTCGCTGCGCGGAGTCGCCCGGCTCCACGATGTGGCTGTGCGGGTGTAGAATCCCCGCCAGTATCGACCATCACTGGAGAGCAAGCGCGATGAACACGACCCCCGAAGCCTACCCGATTGGTACCCCCGGCACGCCCTGGGGCGACGCGGAGCGCTCCGAGTGGCTGTCACGCCAGGCCCGCCAGCGCAGCTACGAGTCTGAGGTGTTAAGCAAGATCGAGCAGCTGCGCCCGCGTTTCGAGGTGGAGGAGTACGGCCTTCTGGAATACGGCGCCGACAAGTATCCGCTGATGGCAATCCGCAGCCGCGACTGGAACGATGACCTGCCGGTGGTGCTGGTGACCGGCGGTGTGCACGGTTACGAAACCAGTGGCGTTCACGGTGCGCTGCAGTTCGTGGATCAGCATGCCGCGGAGTACGCGGACCGCGTCAACCTGCTGGTCGCGCCCTGTGTCAGCCCCTGGGGCTATGAGCATATCCAGCGCTGGAACGCCCAGGCGATCGACCCGAACCGCTCCTTCTACGAAAACAGCCCCGCCCAGGAGTCAGCGGCGCTGATGCGGCTGGTGGCGCCGGTCCGCGACCGTGTGCTGATGCACATCGATCTGCACGAGACCACCGATACCGACGAATCCGAGTTCCGCCCCGCACTGGCGGCCCGCGATGGCAAGCCGTTCACGCCGGGCGGGATTCCCGATGGCTTCTACCTGGTGGACGACAGCGAGAACCCGCAGCCGGAGTTCCAGCAAACGGTGATTGCGGCGGTGGAGAAGGTCACCCATATCGCCCCGGCGGATGCCGACGGCAACCTCATTGGCTCGCCGGCCGTTGCGCGCGGCGTTATCCAGTACCCGCTCAAGCAGCTGGGCCTGTGTGCCAGCGTCACCAACGCCCCCTACAAGACCACCACCGAGGTCTACCCCGATAGCCCCCGCGCGACGCCCGAGCAGTGCAATGCCGCCCAGGCGGCCGCGGTCTGTGCGGCGATCGACTACGCGCTGGCACACCGGTAAGAAGGCGAGGTGCGTGTTGCCGGCGACGCGCTCTAACGGAGGGTGATACCGGAGGTCACGAAACCGTGACCTCTGCATTCAGCGTTATGGAGGACTTGAGGGAATTTGTCACCAGGCAACTCGCCTCAGACTTTTCCAGCAGCTTGTGCGCCTTATTTGTATCGGTGCCTTCTGGTACCTGCAACCTGGCGTTCACCTCGAAAGCGGTGAAGCAGGGTGTGCGTTCGACCTTATCCAGAATGCCGGTGACGCTGCATTCCAGTGATGTCCATTCAAGCTTGGAAAACTTGGCAATGGCGCGGAAGGTCAAAATGAAACAGTCCGCCACGGAAGCTACCAGAAGGTCTTCTGGTGACCAGCGGTCGCCGGGCCCGCCGAACTGGGCCGGTGCCGCAGAGGGGAGGGCCTCCAGCCCTTCAGCAGTCAGGGTGATTTCACTTTCACTTGCCGCACTGGCGGCCACTTTGTACTCGTGGGGAAATGCGTCCACGAAACCTCCTACAATCAAGTCATTGATTTATGCCGGGTAGTCCCGTCGTCTTTCCGCGACTATTCACGGCAGTGCATAACACGAGGGACATTGTCACCGCGAACACCTGATGCCTCATGGCTGTTCGTTAATCAGTGGCTGAAGAGAAACGCCGCATGAACGGTACCGTCAGACAAAACGCCCGTCCTGATTAGGATCAAGTCATCCAGAAATAAACGGGACCAGGCCGCCCGCGCCGGCAAGCCGCTCGAACCGCGGGATTCCCGATGGCTTCTACCTGGTGGATGACAGCGAGCACCCGCAGCCCGAATTCCAGCAGGCGGTGATCGCGGCGGTGGAGAAGGTGATCCACTCCGCCCCGGCATCGGCTCGCCGGTGGCCGCGCGGGGTGTCATCCAGTACCCGCTCAAGCAGCTGGGCCTGTGTGCCAGTATCACCAGCGCCCTTACAAGACCACCACGGAGGTCTACCCGCACAGCCCCCGTCCCACGCCTGAGCAGCGCAATACTACCCAGTCCGTTGCGGTGTGTGCGGCGATCGACTACGCGCTGGCGCACCGGTAATATGACTGAGAGTTGGCGGCTGCAGGCCGAGCGCGGCCCGACCCGGCCAGCGGACCGCCTCCGCCAACGATCAGAGCAGAAGCATGAAAGTACCCAAGAGATTACAACCGCTGGTCGACGACGGCATGATCAAGGAGGTCATTGCCCAGTTGATGAGCGGCAAGGAGGCACAAGTGTATGTGGTGCGCTGCGGCGACGGCTTGCGCTGTGCCAAGGTCTTCAAGGAGGCCAGGCAGCGCAGCTTCAAGCAGGCGGTGCAGTACCAGGAAGGCCGCAAGGGGCGCAACAGCCGCCGCGCCCGGGCGATGTCGAAGAAGACCCGCTACGGCCAGAAGGAGCAGGAACAGGCCTGGCTGAGTGCCGAGGTGGATGCCCTGTATCGGCTGGCATCGGCCGGCGTGCGCGTCCCCCGACCATACGGCTTCGTCGACGGTGTGCTGCTGATGGAGCTGGTAGCCGACGACGAGGGCTATGCCGCCCCGCGGCTGGATGACGTCACGCTGACCCCGGAGCAGGCCCGGGATTACCACGGCCAGGTGATAGCCGACGTGGTGCGCATGCTGTGTGCCGGCCTGGTGCATGGTGACCTTTCCGAGTTCAATGTGCTGCTGGACCGCGACGGCCCGGTCATCATCGATTTGCCCCAGGCGGTGGATGCCGCCGGCAACAACAACGCCGCCATGATGCTGGAGCGCGATGTCAACAATATGCGGGCCTATTTCGGCCGCTTTGCCCCGGAGCTATTGACCACCGATTACGGCAAGGAAATCTGGGCCCTTTATGAGGCGGGTGAACTGCACCCGGACAGTCCCCTTACTGGATATTTCGAGCAAGACACGACCAGCGTCGACGTCGGGGACCTGATGGACGTCATCGATGACGTGCTTGAAGAAGAGGCCGAGCGCCTCGCTCCGGCCTGGGAAGGATCGTAGGCCGCTGATGCTGATGATCTTCCTCGCGCAACATTCACAATAAGGCAAAAACTCTATGGCTACCCTGGGCACTCCGTTCTCTTCTACCGCTACCCGCGTCCTGCTCTGCGGCGCCGGGGAATTGGGTAAGGAAGTTGTGATCGAGCTGCAGCGGCTCGGCTGCGAAGTCATTGCGGTGGACCGCTACGGGAATGCCCCGGCGATGCAGGTCGCCGACCGCAGCCATGTGATCAATATGCTCGATGGCGATGCCCTGCGCGGCGTGATCGAACAGGAGGGGCCGCACCTGGTGGTGCCGGAAATCGAGGCCATTGCCACCGACACCCTGGCCGAGCTGGAAGGGGAGGGGGTCAATATCATCCCCACCGCGCGGGCCACCCAGTTGACCATGAACCGCGAAGGTATCCGCCGGCTGGCGGCGGAAACCCTTGGGCTGCCCACCTCCCGCTATCGCTTTGCTGCCGGGGAGGCCGAATTCAAGGCCGCTGTCGACGAGATTGGCATTCCCTGCCTGGTCAAACCGATCATGAGTTCATCGGGCAAGGGCCAGAGCCTGGTGCGGGATGCCTCACAGGTTGAGGAAGCCTGGGCCTATGCACAGGAGGGTGGCCGCGCCGGCAAGGGCAAGGTGATAGTCGAGGGCTTTGTCGACTTCGATTACGAAATCACCCTGCTGACCGTTCGCCACGATGACGGCAACGGGAATATTGTCACCAGTTTCTGCGCGCCCATTGGCCACCGCCAGGCGGATGGGGATTACCAGGAGTCGTGGCAGCCGCAGGCGATGTCGGCAGCGGCATTGGGCCGCGCGCAGGAGATTGCCAAAGCGGTGACCGACAATCTCGGTGGCCGCGGCCTGTTTGGCGTGGAGCTGTTTGTCAAAGGCGATGATGTGATTTTCAGTGAAGTGTCGCCACGGCCGCACGACACCGGCCTCGTGACCCTGATCTCGCAGGATCTCTCCGAGTTTGCCCTGCATGCCCGGGCCATTCTCGGGCTGCCCATTCCCAATATCCAGCTGCACTGCGCCTCCGCTTCATCGGTGCTGTTGGTGGAGGGCGATTCCACCCAGGTGCAGTTCGGCAACCTGGGCGCCGCGCTCTCGCGTCCCGATACCCAGCTGCGCCTGTTCGGTAAACCCGAAATTGCCGGCAAGCGCCGCCTGGGTGTCGCCCTGGCGCGGGCCGACGATACCGAAACTGCGCGCAACACCGCCAATGCGGTGATTGCCGATATCGAGGTAAAGCTGTAGCGGCAGTAGCAGCCGCCAGCTTCAGTGCTCTGAACCTGCGTCTGGTCACCCATATCGCCCCGGCCGACGACAAACAACGAGGTCATCGGCTCGCCGGTGGTCGCGCGCGGCGTGATCGAATACCCGCTCAAAAAGCTGGGCCTGTGCGCCAGCATCACCAACGCCCCCTACAAGACCACCACCGAGGTCTACGCCGACAGTCCCCGCGCCACGCCCGGACAATGTAATTCCGCGCAGGCCGTCGCCGTGTGCGCGGCGATCGTGTACGTGCTGGCCCACCGGTAGGGGCGGGCACTGGGCTAAACTCCAGTAGTTTTTGCCATGGCCGCTCCCGCCAGGCCGGCCTCGTGGGGCGTACCCACCTTGCCGTTCACCCCCATGAGCACTGGGACCGGGTCAGGAATGGCGGCATTGTCGACAAAAATACTCCGGAGGAGTGAAGCCATGCCTGGAAGGAAACTGGTGTCGTCAGCTTTCGTTCTGGCAGCTGCGGTCGCCGTGGCGCAGGACAATACGCCGCTCGACGAGTTCGTCGATGGGTTCCCGCTGGAGCTCGAAAAACAGACGCGCAAAGCCGATTACAACGAACTGTTCCGGGGTGGCGATCCTTCCGCCTATTTCAACATGCGCGCGTCAGAATTCATGCCGACGGCCATACTCCCCTCGCGGCCGGGTGTGATGCCCCTTGGCAGCAAGTCGATGCCGCAAGTCGGCAAAATCAAAGCCGAAATGACATCCGAAAGCGAGCTGGAAGGACCGCTGACCCTGGACGAGTTCCTGGAGCAGTCCGATACCGCCCAGGCCTTTCTTGTGGTTCATAAGGGCAATATCGTCTACGAGAAATATCCGCGGATGAGACCCGCGGATTATCACCTCTGGATGTCTTCAGCCAAACCGACTGCCAGCCTGGTTATTGACCAACTTATCAGTGAGGGCAAAATCGATGAAGACGCGCCGATCACGAAGTACCTGACCGACTTCAAGGGCACCGACTGGGATGGTGTCACCACCGGGGATGTGCTGGATATGGCCACCGGCATGGACCTTGAGGATACGTCTGAATCCCGCTTCGACCCCGACAACATTGCCCGCCGTGTATATGAAGCCGAGTTCGGTTTTCCGAATAAAACAAGGGGCGTCGAGAAACTGCGCGACGTACTGAGAAGTACACCGAAAAAAGAAAAGCCCGGCCTGGCATTCGAGTATGCCTCGGGGCTGACGCAAATGCTGGTGTTGCTGGCCGAGGAGGTGGAAGGCGAGCGCTGGCCGCAGCTCTTCGATCGTCGTGTCTGGTCGAAGGTTGGCGCCGAGGGCGTGTTGCAAATCCACCTGACGCCGGACGGCATTGCAGCGGCGCACGGGCTGGTGTCGAGCAACCTGAGGGACTTTGCCCGCTTCGGCATGCTCTACACGCCGAGCTGGGACAAGGTTGCCGTCGAGCAGGTCGTTTCGGACGAGATCCTCAATCGTATTCGCAACGAGGTACGCACGCATGAGTTTGTCATGGCGGGGTTTGACGGCGCGGTGTTCGCCGATTACCTCGGCTCGGATGACTTTATCGCCAACAGCCGCCAGTGGGATGTAATCTGGCCCGACGGGGATATGTGGAAAGGCGGCCTGATGACCCAGGGCCTTTACGTATCGCCATCGCGGGATCTGGTGATCGTCTATTTCAATGTCAGCAATGACGACCACTCGGGCCACCGCTTTGCGCGCCCGATTGCGACCTCGGGCCTGTTCGACGATAAATAAACCCGACAGGCATCACCAGGTGCCGACTGGGTTTCACGGGGCGCAGTGGTTGGAAAAGTTACCGTTGACAAGCCAGTTGGTATCCGGGAAGCCTGGCCCGGATGCGCGTAAAGTGAGGGCTGGTCTAAGGGGCACCAGGCATCCCTTAGAGCTATTTTTCTGACAGTTGGCCAACACCATTAAAACCCTGCCACGCTAAACCATCTTCTGCGATGGTGGCGCCTTTTAGCGAATACGCCTGACTATACTTTCCGATCATTCAGGAAGGTAGGGTCTGGAGGAAGCGGGCGATGAGCGAGGAGGACAAACCCCGGAGTGTCGGGCTCCATGCGCTGTATGGTGATGATCCCGAGCGGGCGGACGAAGCGGTGTTTGGCCGTAAACCGAATCCAGACCGGCGTGGCTTTCTCAGGGGCCTGGGGCTCGGGACCATGGCGGCTGCCCTGGGGGTAAGCGCGATTCCGTTTCACCGCAATATGCCATCGGGCCTGATCCCCGCCGCACTGGCAGATGAAACCAGGCCATTCACGCTGAAAGGCAAGGATGGGCTGATCGTGTTGAACGACAGGCCGGTCAATGCCGAAACCCCAGCGCATCTGCTCGACGACGAGGTGACCCCGAAGAACCGCCACTTCATCAGGAATAACGGCACACCACCCACTGACGTGGACGCCGCCAGCTGGGAGCTGACCATTGACGGCCTTGTCGACAAGCCGCTGAAACTGACCATCGCCGACCTGAAGAAAGAGTTCGAAGTGGTTACGCAAAACCTGGCCATTGAATGTGGCGGCAACGGGCGGGCCTTTTTCAAGCCACCGGCCAAGGGGAACCAGTGGACCTATGGCGCCGTCGCCTGTTCGGCCTGGACCGGCGTGCGCCTGGCGGATGTGCTCAAGGCGGCGGGCATTAAACCCGGTGCAGTCTATACGGCACATTATGGCGCCGACACCCACCTGTCCGGTATCCCCGGCAAGCTGCCGCTCTCTCGTGGTGTGCCTATCAAGAAGGCCATGGGGGAGGAGAACCTGATCGCCTTTGCCATGAACGGCGAGGATATCCACCCGATGAACGGCGCCCCGCTGCGCCTGGTGATCCCGGGCTGGCCCGGCTCCTGTTCGCAAAAATGGCTGACACGCATCCAGGTGCGCGACCAGGTACACGATGGCCCCAAGATGACCGGCACCGCCTATCGCATACCCAAATATCCCGTGGCACCGGGCCAGAAAGTGGACGAAAAGGATTTCGTGATCATCGAGCGCATGCCGGTGAAGTCCCTGATCACCGCGCCTGAGACCGGCACAAAGCTCAACAATCGCGAGCTGGAAGTGCGCGGGCATGCCTGGGCCGGCGATCGCGAGGTGTCCGAGGTACACCTGTCCATCGACTTCGGCGCAACCTGGATGAAGGCAGACCTGTCTCCACCCGCAAACAAGGCTGCCTGGCAGCGCTTTCGCGCGAAGGTGAAATTCCCGGAGCAGGGGTATTACGAGGTCTGGGCCAGGGCCGTCGACAGCGATGGCGTCAGCCAGCCCTTCGGCATTGCCTGGAACCCCAAAGGTTACCTTAACAACTCCTATCACCGCGTGGCGGTTACGGTGGTTTAACGGTGGCCCGGAAAAAGCGAATGGACAGGCGAGGCCGAATGGCGCGCAGCTGCGCTGGACTGCTCCTGGCGCTCGCGGTGGGGCTGCCCGGCACAACCCTGGCCCAGGACACCGCCCCCGCTGCGCAGGAGTTCGGCGGTCTCCCGCCCGGTGAAGGCCGGGAGGAAGTGTACGGGCTCTGTTCCGCCTGCCATTCGCTGATGATCGTCAAGCAACAGCGGCTCAGCAAGGCGGCCTGGCAGGACACCCTGAAATGGATGACCGAAACCCAGGGTATGCCGCAACTCCCCCCGGAAACACTCGAGCGCATCACGAATTACCTGGCAGAGCACTACGGTACCGATGGTGATTGACCGCGCCAGCATTCTATTCCCGCACCTCTTTCGCTGTCATCTCCGCCGTCATCCGTTATAGGAAATGAAGCATGCGTGGACAGCCCTGACCGACGTGATCGATGACCGTGCTTAAAAACACCCCACAGCGTTACGGCACCGTCGCCATCGCACTCCACTGGCTGATGGCCGTGTTGCTCATTGGCCTGGTCGTCCTCGGCCTGTATATGAGCGGCCTGCCGGATGTCGGGTTCGACAAGAGGAAAATCGGGCTGGTCCTGTTGCATAAGGAATATGGCATGGTGGCGCTCGGACTGGCTGCGGTGCGGCTGGCATGGCGCCTCGGCAATGTGCTGCCGGCGCTGGCCACGCAGTTCCCGGACTGGCAGAAGGTGGCGGCGCGGTTTGTTCACCTCTGCTTCTACGCCTTGATGTTCGCGCTGCCGGTGACCGGCTGGTTGATGTCTTCCGCCGCGGCCATTCCGGTATACGCCTTCGGCGTCCGGCTGCCGGACCTGATTGCCCAGAATGAGTACCGGTTCCAGGTACTGATCGAGGTTCACAAATGGCTGGGCTATGCATTGATCGGCTTTATCGTGATCCATGCGGGCGCGGCGTTGAGGCACCATTTCCTTTCCCGCGACAACACCCTGAAAAAGATGCTGCCCGGGGCGGGCAACCAGGCCTGACTCAGGGCATCTCCCCGATTACAAACCAGGCGACCTGTCGCAGGCTTTTTGCGGTGGCCTCGTTGGCGGCCACGATGCCGGCGTAGGGGGTCTGCTGCAGCAGGGGTTCGCGCAGTGAGATGGCCCGCTCGGCGATAACCCGGTTTGAGTCGCCATCCACCAGCTGCAGCCGCAGGGACAGCTGCAGGGTGGCCGGCTCGGAAGTGAAGTCCTGCGTCAGCTCCAGGATCTCGGTCCGCAGCGCATAGTGGTAGGGGCCGAAGTAGGGCGGGCTGAGTACGGCATGGAAGTAGTGGGTGTTTTCCAGCGTTCGGGCCAGCAGGGGCTGCAGCATCTGCGCTGGTGTCGCGCCCCATTCGTGCCGGCTGAAGTACTCAACCTGGTGTGGCCGGAGGCGGTAGGCCATCCGTACGGTGTCGTAGACGGGGTTGATGGCCGGCGGCAGCACCATCAATGTGGCGGCATGGGGTTCCCGCCGGGGGAGTTCGGTCGGCAGCTGGTCGATCACGCCCACCTGGATATCGTCCTCTACCGGGGAGAATAGCGAACAGCCGGCAAGTACTGCCATGGACAGTGCCGCCAGCAGGATGCCGGCCCGGGCGCAGGCCCAGTGGCGCACGCAGCGGATTGCGTTCATTCGCTTTCGCCCGGGCCAAGCGGTGGCTGGGCGCTGCCGCGCAGCAGGATTGACGGGTCGCGATTGATCTTGACCGTCAGGCGCTCCATCGAATTGGTCAGCCTGCCCAGGGCGGTCATGGTCCGGTACGCCTCGGGCAGCACCTGCTGCTGGAGTGCGTTGACCGAGTCATTGCCCGAGTCCAGCAGCGGTCCCAGCCTGCCGCTGGCGGCCTCGGTGTTGGTGATAATGGTGCTGAGTCTCTCCTGGTGCCCGGCCAGCATACGGCTCACCTGCTGCAGGGCCTGGACCGTGTCGGTGCTGGAATCCAGCAGAGGCCCGAGCCGGCGGCTGGCCCGTTCGGTGTTGGCGATGAGCGAGCCGAGCTTTTCCTGGTTTTCCGCCAGCATATGGCTGACCTGCTGCAGGTCGTGCGCGGCGGAGCGGAGCGAGGCAATGGTTTTCTCGTCCAGCAGGGTATGGAGCAGGTCGGTCAGCTGCTGTACGTTCTGGTTGACCTGGCTGATGGCGGTATCCAGGCTCACAAACCGGGATGGCGCGGTGGGTATCTCCGGGTAGCGGTCGCCGGGGGCGGCGGTAAGTGGCCCCTGGCCTGTTCCGGTATTTTCCAGCAGGACGTACACGTAGCCGGTGAATCCCCGCGTAGCGAGTCCGCGGGCAGTGATAGTGGCGACGGTCGCCCGGGAAATGGGGGCGTCATTCTCCGCCTCAAACAGGATGCGAACAGAGTGGGGGCCGGTCAGCTCGACCTGTGTGACCCTCCCCACATCCACCCCGTGGAATTCCACCGGTGCACCGGTGATCAGCCCGGACACGGAATCCTCGGTGACAATCTGGTAGGTCGTAAACCGGCCCGCTGCCAGGTAGTACCAGACAGCCCAGGCCACAAGGCCCAGCAGCACCACCATCGCGAATGCCAGCCTTGCCCGGTTCGCTATGCTGATTGTCATCGGGCTTCCTCCGCTGCTGGGGGATTGGCCGGGGTCGTGGCCACACCAAGTCTAGATCAAACCGCGACAAGCTAAATGGATATGCCGACAACTGCGCAGATCGGCGAAGCTGCAGGGCGCATGCAAAGACACAAGTAGTCCAACCAATAGACGCTGGAGGGAGCCGGAAATGGCCAGCAATGTGGAGCAGAATATTCGTCCGGAGTATGACCAGGTAATCCAGGATATCGCTGACTATGTGCTGGATTACGAAATCGAGTCGGAAGAAGCCTGGGATACGGCGCGCTATTGCCTGATGGACTCGATTGGCTGTGGGCTCTTGGCGCTGGGCTTTCCCGAGTGCACCAAGCTGCTGGGGCCGGTCGTCGACGGTACCCGGGTGCCGCATGGGGCGCGGGTTCCCGGAACACGACTCAGCCTGGACCCGGTCAAGGCGGCCTGGGATATCGGCTGTATTGTCCGCTGGCTGGATTACAACGATACCTGGCTGGCGGCGGAGTGGGGCCACCCGTCGGATAACCTGGGGGCGATCCTGGCGGTAGCTGACCACCTGTCCCGGCAGAATGTGGCTCAGGGAAGGGAGCCGTTCAGGGTGCGCGATGTGCTGGATGCAATGATCCGCGCCCATGAGATCCAGGGTGTGCTGGCACTGGAAAACAGTTTCAACCGCGTGGGGCTGGACCATGTACTGCTGGTGCGGGTGGCTTCCACGGCAGTGGCCGCGCGCTTGATGGGCGGTGATCGCGAGCAGGTGATGGCGGCGGTGTCGCAGGCCTGGGTGGATGGCAGTGCGCTGCGTACCTATCGCCACGCCCCCAATGCCGGCTCGCGCAAGTCCTGGGCTGCCGGTGATGCCAGCAGTCGCGGCGTGCAGCTGGCCGATATCTGCATGCGCGGCGAGATGGGGATCCCGGGGGCGCTGACCGCGAAGCAGTGGGGCTTCTACGATGTGTCATTCAGCAAGACCAATGCGGACCAGAAGGTAAAGGCGGAGGGGGAGCGGCAATTCAGGTTCCCGCGGGACTATGGCAGCTATGTGATGGAAAACATCCTGTTCAAGATCTCGTTTCCCGCCGAGTTCCACAGCCAGACCGCCTGCGAGGCGGCCGTGACCCTGCACCCCCAGGTCGGGGGGCGACTCGATGAAGTCGACCGGGTTGTTATCACCACCCACGAGTCCGCCATCCGTATTATTTCCAAGGAAGGACCGCTGGCGAACCCGGCGGACCGAGACCATTGCCTGCAATATATGACAGCGGTACCACTGATATTCGGGGAGTTGCGGGCCGAGCACTATGAAGATGGTTTCCATAACGCACACCCGGAGATAGACCGGCTTCGGGAGAAAATGGAGGTTATCGAGGAACCGCGCTACTCAGCCGACTACCTGGATCCGGACAAGCGGTCCATTGCCAATGCGGTGCAGGTTTTTTTCAGGGATGGGAGTTCAACGGATAAAATCGAAGTGGAGTACCCGGTGGGGCATCGCCGCCGCAGGGAAGAGGGGATTCCCCTGCTTGAACAAAAATTCCGGGACAGCCTGGCGACGCGATTTCCCGCCAGGCGCTGCGGCGAAATTTTCGCGCTCTGCAGTGATCGGCAAACCCTGGGGCAGCTGCCGGTACATGAATTTATGGATTTGTTCGTGATCTGATGCCGGCAGGCGTATGCAGGGGTTTCCGTATCCACTTGATGGCCTGTGGGGTGGCCGTAGGGGCGAACCTTGTGTTCGCCCAAAATAAAAGAGGCGGCCCAGCGGCCGCCTCTTTTGTGTCTACCGAAGCCTGATATCAGAACTTCAGTTCAGTACCCACACCGAAGTAGCTGCGCTCGTAGTCGTTGGCTGCGGTCTCGTCGGTGACGAAGGCGAAGACCTTGGCAGCGCTGGACATCTTGTAGTCCAGGCCCACGCTGTAGGTTTCCGCATCTTCCACAACGATGTCGGACTGGCCGTACTGGGCCTTCATGGTCCAGGCGTTAATCTTGTAGGCGGCGGAGGTCATCCAGCCGTCCTGGGTGCTGCCGTCGGGCTTTTCCTGCTCTTCGAACAGGGCGCCCACCTGCACCGGGCCAATGTTGTACTGGCTCACCAGGCGCTGCACGTTCCAGTCGTTGGCTTCCACGTCCTGGTCGAAGGCGTAGGCCACGTAGATGCCGTTATTGTCGTAGGCGAAAGACACGGAAGTGCCGTTATCGCGGGTGATCACGTTGCCGTTCTCGTCCAGCAGCGGTGCGCCTTCGCCGTCGGTCAGCTCCTCGTCACCGTGGCTGATGTAGGCCGCGGTAGCCTTGAAACCACCGAAGGAAGGGGTGGAGTACTGGAGGTTGTTGGCCTCGCGGTTGTCGCTCTTGGTGATGACACTCTTGATGTCACCTTCCAGGTCACCGAACAGGTCGACTTTCTTCTGCGCCTTCTTCAGCGGGGTATCGAACTTGCCGCCGATCACCTGGCCGAAACCGCCCTCGAGGCCGGCGTAGATGTTGCGCTGCTTGAAAATCTCTTCAGCCTCGCCGTCGACATCGGTCTCGTATTCCATCTTGTAGATGCCGGTCAGACCATTGTCGAAAGGCAGCTCGCCCTTGACACCCAGGCGGGAGGCGTTGCTCTTCAGGCCGGTGGTGGAGCCATCGCCCTCATCCGCGGACTGGAAAGTGACATTGGCCTTGCCGTAGAGTGTCAGGGCTTCTGATTCTGCCTGGGCATTCGCCAGGGCAGGGGCCACAGCGATCATAGCCAGGGAAATAGCGGTCTTTTTCATCGGTGGTCTCGCACAGTTTTCATTGGAATCCGGGTAGGCCGTTTATTTGTCCGAATGCCGGCCATCCCTCGAGTTGCTGCGCATTCTGCGGGCGCAATATTACAAAAAAGTTAAAGAAGTCATTTTTTTTAATGAAATGTGACTGATTGGTGCCGTCAGTGACACTAATGACAGGTGTCCGGGCTGGGTTTGCCTGATTTTTGGCCAGCCCTGGTCCTGCCGGTGCAGCCCGGCCAGGGGAGAGCCGAGCCTCGGTCACAGGAGCGTCGCAAAAGGATTTGCCATGCTGGGGAGATTGGCCGGCGGCGGCCGGCCGTGCGGGGGATTCAAGGCCCCCACGATATTAATGTTGTGGTGCTATGCCTGCGGCATTGCAGGCACCGGGTACCTGCCACAGCTTCCGGGCTGGTGGGTATGGCTGGGGGCGTGGCTTGGAGTATGGGGGCTGGCGACACTGCTGTGCCTGGCCCGCCCTGGCCTGCGACAGCTCCTGCCGCTGCTGCTGGCGGCCTGCCTGGGGTCGGGCTGGGCATTGTGGTCAAACCAGCAGGCCCTGCACGACCGCCTGCCACTGGAGCTCCATGGCTCCGACTTCCTGTTACCTGTTGAAATCAGTTCGCTGCCCGAACGCGCCGCTGGCCGCGATCCGGTGGATGGGCCGCAGGACGTCCGGTTCGTCGCCCGTGTACTGGGAGCCCCGGATATGGCCGGGATTACCCGCAATATGCCAGGGCAGGAGCTGCGCCTCACCTGGTATCGGGCATCGCCGGATTTCGCCGCGAGACTGAGAGCGGGAACGCGCTGGCTGCTACCCGTGCGCCTCAAGCGCCCCAGGGGAAGTGTGAATCCCCACAGTTTCGATTACGAGGGCTGGCTGCTGCGCCAGGGGATATACGCCACTGGCTACGTTCGGCCCCGGGACGCAACACCCCGCTTCCTGGGCCGGGCACCGGGGATCCAGGTAATGCGGGAGTCGCTGCGGGACCGGCTTGCGCGCCAGGACCCGCCACGGCTGGAGCTGGTGCAGGCACTGTTGCTGGGGGACCGCAGTGGCCTGCGCCACAGGGATAAGCAGTTGCTGCGTGTCACCGGAACTGCCCACCTGGTGGCGATATCCGGCCTGCACGTGGGCATGGTGGCCGGTTTCTTCGCCCTGGCGGCGGGATTGCTGTGCCGGGTAGCAGGAGGGGCGGGTTGGCAGCTGTCACCATTGGTCATGGGTGGCGCGGCAATCCTGGCTTCCCTGGCCTATACGCTGCTGGCCGGGGCCCCGCTCTCAGCACAGCGGGCCATGGTGATGACGGCAGTGTTTATGTTGGCACTGGCCTGGGGGCGGCGGACCAGTGCCGGCCTCGCCTATGCGGTAGCGCTGGCTCTGGTGCTGACGCTGCAACCGCTGGCGGCGTTCAGTCCCGGTTTCTGGCTTTCATTTGTGGCGGTAGGGGCCCTGTTGCTGGCTTTCTGCGGCAGGAGCGGGAGTCGATCCCGCGCCGGCAACGACCTGGCAGGCGGGACGGTGGTGGGAGTTACACGCCTGTGGGCGCAAAAGCTGTGGCGGGGGACTCTGGGGCTGGCCCGTGGCCAGTGGGTGGTGACACTGTTCTTGTTGGTGCCCTCGCTTCTCTTCTTTTCCGGCGTCAGTATCGCGGGCTTTGCCGTCAACCTGGTTGCGGTTCCATGGATCGGCATTGTGATCCTGCCGCTGTTGATGCTGGGCGCCTTACTGGGTGAGAGCGGGGCGGGCGCGCTGCTGATCGGGCTGGCGGGACAGCAGCTGGACCTGTTGATGGAATTTCTGGGGCTGGTGGGTTCACTGGGCGCCTGGCAACCGCTGGGTTTTGCGGGAGGCCCGGCGAGCCTGGCGCTGTGCGCGGTTTGCCTGCTGTTGCTGGCACTGCCAAACGGGATTCCCGGCCGGCATTGCGGTTGGCTGTTCGCAATACTGCTCGCCGCGCCTTTGCTCTTCCCGGAGCAGCGCGAGCCCCGGGGGTTACGGTTGACGGTATTCGATGTGGGGCAGGGCCTTGCGGTGCTGGCGGGGACGGGACAGGCGCACCTGCTTTACGACACCGGGCCCCGTTCCCGCAGCGGCTGGAACGCCGGTGCGGCAATTGTCTCGCCATACCTGCTGGGCGAGGGCATCGGGTCGCTTGATACGGTGGTGGTCAGTCACGGTGACAGCGACCACAGCGGCGGCCTGGCGGACCTGTTGGCGAGTGTGCCGGCGGGACAGGTCCGGGCGCCGGGGACGCTCGCCCCCCGGCTGGGCGAGGCAGCGGGCATGCCCGCGGCGCGCTGCCAGGCCGGTGACACCTTCCATGTAGGGGCGGCCTGGGCGGAAGTGCTCTGGCCCGGGGATCCATCGGTCAGCGGTGAGGATAACGACCACAGTTGCGTGGTCGCCCTGTACTGGCGCGACCTGCGGATCCTGCTGGCAGGGGATATCTCTGCGCGAGTCGAGTCGCGGCTGGTTGACACCTATCCATCCCTCGGGCCGTTTGACCTGCTGGTGGCTCCCCACCACGGTTCGGGCTCTTCTTCCTCCCGGCGCTTTGTCGATTGGGCCAGTCCACGGCATGTCGTATTCAGTGCTGGTTTTCGCCACCACTTCGGCCATCCTCACCCCAAAGTCGTCGCACGCTACCGCGCTTCCGGTGCGCGCGTGTACAACACTGCCGACTCCGGCGCGCTTTTTTTTTCCTGGGATGTAATTTCGCGGGAACCAAATATCACGTTCGGCCGTGTTAATGGTAAGTTCTGGCTGAACGGACCGGTTAAAAAATAGGCGGACAGGGTCGCCTGCAGGCTTCGCAGGATAGGCCTCCCTGCTTGAGTGGGACCATCGTCACACTTTTCCCGTGCAGCCTGGCAGGGAACTTTTATTGTGATGCCTGTCAAATCGGATCCGTTAATAATTGTTAATATTTGATTAAATTCCGAGCAGTGCGGTCGATCAAAAAATAAGCAGGGCGACCGATCTCGGTGTTGACCAGTCAGGACATGCTTGCGGGCATAAAACATAAAGTAGTGGTGTGTTTGATGAAGCGTTATACGAACAGGAAATTCTTGTGCGGGGCGATTGCCGCGGTGACCGCGATGTCGGCCGGTCAGGCGATGGCCGAGCCCGAGTGGAAGTATTCCCTTGGTACGGATATCAGCAGCGGTGACTACGGTGATTCGGTCGATACCGACATCATGTCCACGCCTTTTACCGTGAGCTACAAGCCCTCTGCCAGCTGGACCTTCAAAGCCTCGCTGCCTTTCGTGCAGATCGAGGGCCCGGGTGGTGTAGTGCCCGGTGGTGACGGTGGCGTGGTTGTCGGCCGCGGCAATGGCAACACTGGAAATGGCGGTGGCTTCGGCCCTGGCAATAGTGGTGGTGCCGATACTACCGATGTTGAAACCGTCAAGGAGTCGGGGCTCGGCGACCTGTGGTTGACGGGTACCTACAGCCTCGACCCGATTGCGGAACGCTGGTTCGTGGATCTGTCAGGCAAGTACAAGGTGCCGACCGCCGATGAGGAAAAGGGGCTGGGTACCGGTGAGCCGGACTACACGCTGCAGGCGGAAGTATTTACCGTGGTCGGTGACTTTACCCCCTTCGCCACTCTTGCACGAAAGATCAAGGGTGACCTGCCGGAAACAGAGATCAACGATGTCTGGTACACCTCCGTGGGTAGCGGCTATCGCCTCGGCAATAACACCAGCGTCGGGGCTTCCCTCGATTACCAGCAGGCAACCACTGAGACCAGTGATCCTTCCACAGAACTTTTCGGTTACCTGAACCAGAAACTGAGCGAACAGTGGAGCGGCATGCTCTACGGTTACAAGGGGCTGTCGGAAGGCAGTCCCGATTTTGGATTTGGCGTCCAAATCAGTTACCGCCCGGGCCAGTAAGTGCCGGCAAAAATATAGTACTCACAGGAGAACGAGCGATGAAGATCCCATATAAGAATGCAGTACTTCCCGCTGTACTGTCGGCAATGCTCGCGGGCGCAGCATGGGCCCAGGATGAGATGCCGGACAACGATGCTACTGACACTGAAGTGGTTGAGTCAGTTTCTGATGTACCTTCCGGCAGCATCGCCGGCATGTTCGGCGATTTCCTCGGCGAGGATTCCCAGAGCTACGTCGATGGCCTGCGCAGTGGCGAGCTCACATACGTTCCGCCGGAAGACGCCGAGGGTGATGTAGAGGGTGACGCCGCGGAAGATGTGGTCGAGACCGATGATGTCGAGGAAGTTGAAGGCGAAGGCACTACTGTCGGTATGGGTTACGGCAATGTGGTGATCACCCTGGCACTGGCTGAGCAGATGGCCATGGCCTCTGCCGCTGAGGCGCTCGAGGGTGAGACCGGCATGACTGCCGATGATGCCATCAATGAAATCCTGTTCATGCGTGTCGAAGAGGGTATGGGCTGGGGCCAGATTGCAAAGGCGATGGGTTTCAACCTGGGTGAGGTGATGAGCGGCATCCGTTCCAATCGCCCGGAAACCGCAGGTACTGCCAAGGCCGACAAGATGACCGGGCAGGACAAGCGGGCCGAGAAGGCCACCGCAATGGAAAAAGGCATGAAGCCGGAAACTGCGGGCCCGAAGGTGGATAAGGTCGACCGCATGGCCAAGGCGCAACGCCCGGCCAAGCTGGAGCGGCCCACCAAGCCCGAGCGTCCGGAAAAGCCGGAGCGCCCGGAAAAGCCGGCCAAGCCCGAGCGTCCGGGACGCTAACCTGATCCTGGTTGGCCCAGGCCACCAGGCGTCGAACCTGAACCGCCGGCACTGCCGGCGGTTTTTTTATGTCCGGGTAAAACGGGCCCGCTCCTGCGCCACGATGTAACCCATGTCACAGTCGGGGAAAAGACGCCGTTGGCAAGACTTAGCTGGCGCCAACAGCTGTGGTAAAGTGCTGCTCTACCTTTCGCAGTACGGGTAATAAGAAAAGTGTTAGAGATAATAAAGTCCGGCGGCTGGCTGATGCTGCCGATCCTGCTCTGTTCTGTCGCGGTTATTGCTATTTTTATCGAGCGTCTCTGGACACTCAATCCCCGCCGTATCGCGCCGCGAGGCCTGCTCGGGGAAGTCTGGAGCTGGCTCAAAAATAACCAGATTGACGGCGAAAAGCTCAAGGAACTTCGCGACTCCAGCCCGCTGGGCCGGATCTTTGCCGCCGGCCTGTCCAATTCCCGCCATGGGCGCGACGTGATGAAAGACAGCATTGAAGAGGCCGCGAGCCAGGTGATCCACGACCTGGAACGGTTTCTCGGCGCCCTGGGCACCATTGCGGCCGTGGCCCCGTTGATCGGCCTGCTCGGTACCGTGGTCGGTATGATCCAGGTGTTTACCGCGATCATGCTGGAAGGCACCGGTAATGCGGGTGTGCTGGCCGGGGGGATCAGCCAGGCGCTGATTACGACTGCCGCAGGCCTGACCGTGGCTATTCCCGCCCTGATGGCGCACCGCTATTTCCAGCGCCGGGTGGATACAATCGTAGTCACCATGGAGCAGGAAGCCGTCAAGCTGGTTGATGCGCTGCACAGTGATCGCCGCGTTGAAACGGCCTGAGGTATAGCTCATGCAGTTTCGCCGCCAAGCCAAAGAGCAGGACGGGGTCAACCTCACGCCACTGATTGACGTGGTATTCCTGCTGCTGATCTTTTTCATGGTCTCCACCACCTTTACCAAAGAGAGCCACCTCAAGCTGGATCTCCCCGAGGCAGCGGGCCCACAGGCGGAAAACCCGCCGCGCAGTATCGAGGTGCTGATTAACGCGGATGGGTCTTACTCCGTGGACGGGCGTGCCCTGGTCAATAAAAAGCTGACTACCCTGAAATCGGCCCTGTCGGAAGTTTCTGCGGGCGAGTACAATCGCCCCCTGATTATTACTGCCGATGCCACGGCGGAGCACCAGGCTGTGGTGCGCGCCATGGATGCTGCGGGGCAGCTGGGTTTTGTCCACCTGAGCATTACCACGCGGCAACCGGAAGAGAGTTAACCGACAGGGGTCTGGCGGGTCGCAAGATGCGCCTGCCGGATGCCTGAGGCCGGAGACCGCCGCGCCAGTACCCTCCGGGGGCTGATCGCCGCGATCCCCGTCCGCTGTACGATATGGCTATCTATGGATAATGCCCCAGGGCTCCCGCCAAGCGGGACAAAGACCTACCGCCGCCTGCTTTCCTACGCATTGCCACACTGGCCGATTTTCGCCCTGGCAGTCCTTGGTTTCCTGCTGTTCTCCACCATGAACGTGAGCCTGATCGCGGTGACCGAGCTGTTGCTGGATGCCGTGGGCTCCGGTATCCAGGTCGGGCAGGGGTTTCTGGCGAAATGGGTGGCCGGCTACTTCCCCGGCGGTGTCATGCCGCAGGAAGCTGCGCGCTGGATGGTGCCGCTGGCCATGCTGGCGATTATCGTCCTGCGGGCATCCGGTAACTTTATCGGTAGCTACGGCCTGGCCTATGTGGCGCGTGCAGTGATTCACCAGCTGCGCACCGACCTGTTCGTCAAGATCGGCCAGTTGCCCAGTGCCTATTTCGACCGGTACACCGGCGCCTACCTGATCTCCAAGGTTTCCTACAACGTGGAGCAGGTCACCAATTCGATTACCAAGGCGATGAAGGTCCTGATACGCGAGTCCTTCACCGCGCTGGGGCTGCTGACCTACCTGCTGCTGGTCAACTGGAAACTGACCCTGACGTTTTTCCTGTTTGCACCGCTGATCGCTTTTATCGTGCGCATCGTGGGCAAGCGCTTTCGCAAGCTGAGCCACCGCATCCAGAACAGTATGGGTGATGTTACCCATGTCACCCAGGAGGCGATCAACGGCTACCAGGTAGTGCGCATGTATGGCGGGCGGAAGTATGAGAATGCCCGTTTCGAATCGGCCAGTGACAACAACCGCCAACAGTTTATGAAGCTGGTGGTGGCCAATAACGGCAGCGTCTCGATAATCCAGATACTGGTGGGCCTGGCGACGGCTTCCATTGTATGGCTGGCACTGGCACCGGGCATGGTCGAGTCCATGACCGCCGGTGTATTCGCGTCTTACATCGGTGCGGCGGCATCGCTGGCCAAGCCGGTTCGGAGCCTGTCCGAGGTTTACGCCGACATCCAGAAGGGTATCGCCGCCGCCGAGAGCATTTTCGATGTACTTGACTCCCCCCGTGAACCCACTGGTGGCGCGGCATCACTGCCGTCACCGGTGAACGGTGCAGTCACTTTCGAGCACGTGGGCTTCCGCTATGACGAGGCCGCCCCGGCGGTGCTGAGCGATATCGATATCGAGGTGGCGGCCGGCCAGACGGTGGCACTTGTGGGGGCTTCCGGGTCGGGCAAGAGCACCCTGGTCAGCCTGCTGGCGCGCTTCTACGATCCTACCAGTGGACGCATCCTGCTGGATGGCGTCGATATTGCCGATGTCCCCCTCGAGCAGCTGCGGGGCCAGATCAGCATGGTTTCCCAGAACATCGTGCTGTTCAACGATACTGTCTATAACAACATTGCCTATGGTGAGCTGGCAGGCTCCCCGCCGGAGGCGGTGAAGCGAGCGGTTGAATTGGCCCATGCCACTGATTTTGTGGCGGAGCTTCCCGAGGGACTGGACACCCGGCTGGGGGACAACGCCCAGATGCTCTCCGGCGGCCAGCGCCAGCGCCTGGCGATTGCCCGGGCGCTGCTCAAGGATGCGCCGGTGCTGATCCTCGACGAGGCGACCTCGGCACTGGATAACGAGTCCGAGAGGAGCATCCAGGCAGCACTGGCAGAGGTAATGAAGAATCGTACCACTTTCGTGATCGCACACCGCCTGAGTACCATCGAGGGCGCGGACCGGATCCTGGTCATGGAGCAGGGGCGCATCATCGAAAGCGGTAACCACCAGGAACTGATAGAGCACGGCGGCCGCTATGCGGCGCTGTTGCAGCAGCAGACGGCGGGATAAGCGGGCGGATGTCGATGGAAGACTGGTTCAACAAGCACTGGTATCCGGACCGGGAGCGGCTCTCCCCGACGGCACTCCTTACCCCGTTGTCAGCCATCTACCGGGCGGTCACGGGCTTCCGCCGGCGCGCTTTTCGCGAAAGCCCCCCGGAACCGCTGCCGGTACCGGTAATCGTGGTAGGCAATATCACCGTCGGTGGTGCCGGCAAGACGCCGCTGGTGGCGGAGCTGGCGCGCTGGCTGGGGGAGCGCGGCTTCAATCCCGGTATCGTCAGCCGCGGCTATGGCGGCCGGGCGAAAGAGTACCCGTACCAGGTCACCGCGCAGTCCCATCCGCTCGAATCCGGCGATGAGCCGCTGATGCTGCACCTGATTACCGGCCTGCCGGTTATGGTCTCGCCGGATCGCAATGAGGCGGCCCGGGCACTGGTGGATTATCACCAGTGCGATGTCATTCTCTCCGATGACGGCCTCCAGCACTATGGCCTGTGGCGCAGCCTGGAGATCTGTGTGATCGACGGCCAGCGCGGGCTGGGGAACCGCCACCTGTTGCCGCGGGGCCCGTTGCGCGAGCCACCGGAGCGCCTCGAAAGCGTCGATATTGTGGTGGTGAATGGCGAGCCCGAGGAGCGGGTAGAAGAGTACTGCGGGGACCAGATTGATTTTGCCATGAACCTGCGGCCGGCCAGCTGGCACCAGTTCAACCTGGACCAGACATCCACGCTCAAGCTGGCCTCGGGTCCGGAAGTGGGGCCATGCCATGCGGTGGCGGCCATCGGCAACCCGCAGCGTTTCTTCCGCGAGCTGCGCCAGATGGGATACCAGGTAATGGAGCAGGCATTTGCCGACCACCACCAGTTCAGTCCCCAGGAGCTGCATTTCGATGGTGAAACGCCGGTGATCATGACCATGAAAGACGCGGTAAAGTGCCGCGATTTCTGGCAGGGCCACTGGTGGGCACTGGAAGTGCGCGCCATCCTGCCGGACCTTTTCTACCAGAGAATCCACCAACACCTGCAAGACTTTTCCAGCGATGAGTGAGCCCGTTCCTTTCGATGTTGTAATTCCCGCGCGCTACGGTTCCAGCCGGCTGCCGGGCAAGCCACTGGCGGACATCGCCGGCAAGTCGATGGTGCAGCGCGTCTACGAACGGGCGGCGGAAAGTGCCGCCGAACGGGTGTTTGTCGCCACCGATGATATGCGCGTGGCTGAAGCCGTGCGGGCTTTCGGTGGCGAGGTCTGCATGACTTCTGCTGACCATGTGTCGGGTACGGATCGCCTTCACGAGGTGGCCCGCAGCCTGGCGCTGCCCGGGGAGCGCATCCTGGTGAATGTGCAGGGTGATGAACCCCTGATCCCCCCGGCAGTGATTGACCAGGTGGCAGCCAACCTGGCTGGCAACCCCGCAGCCGGCGTGGCCACACTGGCGGAGCCCATCCGGGATGTGGATGACTTCCTGAACCCCAATATCGTCAAGGTTGTGACGGCGGAATCCGGCCTGGCCCGGTATTTCTCCCGTGCGCCGATTCCCTGGCCGCGGGATGCCTTTGCCGTGCAGCGGGGTGCGCTGCCTGAAGGCTTTGTCCCGCGCCGCCATATCGGTATCTATGGCTACCGGGTGGCCCTGCTGGAAAAGTTTGTCAGCTGGGAGGTGGCACCGCTGGAGCGACTTGAATCCCTGGAGCAGCTCCGTTTCCTCTATCACGATGAGAGCATCCACGTGGCTGATGCCTGTGAAGACGTTCCCGGTGGTGTGGATACGGAGCAGGACCTGCAGCGCATGCGTACCCTGCTGGCGGAGTAACATGATCCAGGCCGATGTAGACCTGCAGCCCTATAACACCCTGGCTATTGCTGCCCGGGCAGCACACTTCGCGCAGGTGGAGAACCTTGACCAGCTGCGTGAGGCTCTGGAGTTCGCGCGCCGGAAAAGACTCCCGATCCTGCCGCTTGGTGGCGGCAGCAATATCGTGTTGACGGGCAATTTCCCCGGGCTGGTGATTCACCTGGACAATCCGGGCCTGGAAGTCCGCGAGCAGGGCGAG
The DNA here is from genome assembly GCF_021290385.1 of Microbulbifer sp. YPW16. GTDB lineage: Bacteria > Pseudomonadota > Gammaproteobacteria > Pseudomonadales > Cellvibrionaceae > Microbulbifer > Microbulbifer zhoushanensis. The sequence continues at coordinate 442,776 of NZ_CP089928.1, read as the reverse complement.
CGCACCCTGGTGACGGCAGGGGCCGGGGAAAACTGGCACCAGCTGGTAATGGCAACTGTGGACCGTGGTTTGGGCGGGCTGGAAAACCTGGCCCTTATTCCCGGCCGGATTGGTGCCGCGCCGATCCAGAATATTGGCGCATACGGCGTAGAGTTGCGGGATAGCTTCAGCAGCCTCGAGGCGCTGCATATCGCCACTGGCGAAATACACAGTTTTTCCGTCTCAGACTGCGAGTTCGGTTACCGTGACAGTGTCTTCAAGGGCAGGGCACGAGACCAGTACATCATTACCAGCGTAAGCCTGGAGCTCCACGGTGAGTGGCATCCGCGGGTTGATTACCCGGCCCTGCAACAGTATTTCCGTGAGCAACAGATTGATAGCAGCGGCCTGACGCCGCGCGCTGTAGCGGAGGCCGTTATCGCTGTACGCAACAGCAAGCTGCCCGACCCGGCACAGATCCCCAATGCCGGCAGCTTTTTCAAGAATCCCATTATCGACGGCGACCTCTACCGCGAACTTAAAAAGGCGCATCCCGACCTGGTCGCCTACGAGGTGGGTGAACGCTGGAAGTTGGCGGCAGGGTGGCTGATTGATCGTGCCGGCTGGCGGGGTAAGAGGCAGGGTGCAGTGGGCGTGCACGAGCGACAGGCACTGGTGCTGGTGAACCCGGGCCACGGCGCAGGGGCCGAAGTGACCGGGTTGGCACAGGAGATCGCCGCCGATATTCACGCAAAGTACGGTGTGGAGCTCGAGCCTGAACCCCGGTTCTATCCCTGACCGGTAGCGACTGCGGAGGCCTGGCAGATGCTGGACGAAGATGCCTTCCGGGCAACGGCCGGTAAGCTGGCCGCCAGCTGGGCGGACGCGGAGTGGGTCCACCTGGAGCCCGGCAGCGGCCTGCTGATCCCGCACTGGCTGGGTCCCGCTGAGGAGTCCGCCCTGATGCATGCCTGCCTCGGCCAGTTGCAGTGGGACCAACCCGAGATACGCATGTTCGGCCGCAGTCACCCGATCCCCCGGCGCCACGCGTTCGTCGCCGACCCGGGTATCACTTACCGCTGGTCGGGCCTGGAGCAGGTGGCGCAGGCCTGGATCGGGCCACTGGTGCGGGTTCGCACCCGGCTGGAGTCCTGCGGTTTCCATTTCAATTCGGTGCTGGCCAACCATTATCGTGGCGGATCCGACAGCATGGGCTGGCACGCTGATGACGAACGCGAGCTGGGACCGCACCCGGTAATCGCCACCCTCAGCCTGGGGGCGCCCCGGCGGCTGGCATTCAAGCGGCGTGATGGAGGCGGGCGCACCAGCCTGGAGCTGGGGCAGGGGACGTTGTTGTTGACCTCCGGCGCGGTCCAGGGGCACTGGTTGCACCAGGTGGCCAAGTCCCGCAGGGCCCTGGCGCAGCGCGTCAGCCTGACCTTCCGTACCTTTCCCGGCTAAGCCTGCCGTCGTCTTTCGGGGGCGCCGACACGAAGAACGGCTCTGTGGGACGACCTTTCATGTCATTTGGTTATATTGGGACAGATTGGTTAGCAGCGGACATGACTGTCGCTCCCACTGCGTGATGTAGGTATCTTTGCACCCGGTGATTTGTCTGGTATTTTGACTGCAGGCTCTGTGGATTCGCCCGGCGGTGATGTCGGCCGGGTATAAAAATCTGTAAAAAAGAATGCAAGCCCGGACAAGGGAAGGTTCGGAACCTGCATAATCCGTAGTTGGGGCTAAATTGATCAAAGTCTTAGTGGTTGACGATCACGATCTGGTGCGCATGGGAATCTCGCGCATGCTCGGTGACGTCTCTGATATTGAAGTCGTCGGCCAGGCCAGCAGTGGCGAGGACGCACTCGCTTTTGTTCGCCAGCAGCCGGTGGATGTCATCCTGATGGATGTCAAGATGCCGGGCATGGGAGGGATGGAGGCCACCCGTAAACTGCTGCTGCGCTGCCCGGAATCCCGTGTTGTGGCAGTCAGTGCCCTGGATGACGAAATGTTCCCGGATCGGCTGATGCAGGCCGGTGCGCTGGGTTATGTCACCAAGGGCGCCGACCTGGAAGAGATGGTCAAGGCCATTCGGACAGTCCACTCCGGCAACGTCTACCTCAGCAGCTCGGTTGCCATGAAAATGGCACTGCGGAAGGTGAATGGCAATTCCAGCAAGTCCTCTCCGTTTGACGACCTTTCCGAGCGCGAGCTGCAGACTGCCACCATGATCGTGAATGGCAGCAAGGTGGCTGATATCGCGGCGACACTTGCTGTCAGCCCGAAGACAGTGAACAGCTATCGCTACCGTATTTTCGATAAGCTCGGTATCCACAGTGACGTCGAGTTGACACTGCTGGCGGTCAAGTACCAGGTCCTGGATCCCGAAGCAGTGCTCTGAATTCCCCGGGGGAATTGGCTCACTTTGTATTCCGCTCAGCAGTAATTGGCGAAATCCATGACAGATAGTGACGCTTCGAGCACTGTTCATCCCTTCGACAGCAAGCGTTTCCTGCAATCCGTTACCCGTAAGCCTGGCGTCTACCAGATGTTCGACGCGGAGGGGCGTATCCTGTACGTCGGCAAGGCCAAGAACCTCCGCAGCCGGCTGTCCAGCTATTTCCGTGCTTCGGGCCTGACGGCCAAGACCATGGCCCTGGTCCAGCGCATCAACAGCATAGAAATTACTGTCACCCGCAGCGAGACTGAGGCCCTGGTGCTGGAACAGAGCCTGATCAAGTCGCAGCATCCGCCCTACAATGTGATGCTGAAGGATGACAAGGGTTATCCCTATATCTTTCTCTCCAGTGCCGATACCTTCCCCAGGATTGCTTTCCATCGCGGCGCCAAACGGAAAAAGGGGCAGTATTTCGGTCCCTACCCGAATGCCTCATCGGTACGGGACAGCCTCAACTTCCTGCAGAAGACCTTTCGTATCCGCTCCTGCGAGGACAGTGTTTTCCGCAACCGTTCGCGGCCCTGCCTGCAGTACCAGATCGCGCGCTGCACAGCCCCTTGCGTGAACTTTATCAGCGAGGAGGACTATCGAGCTGACGTGCGCCACGCGGAGATGTTCCTGGCGGGCAAGAGCGACACCATCCTGCGCGAGCTGGCCGACCAGATGGATACGGCCTCGCGCGAGCTCGAGTTTGAACGGGCTGCCCGGTTGCGCGACCAGATTGCAGACCTGCGCCGCCTCCAGGCCGACCAGGTGGCCGAGCGCTCCACTGGCAACGCCGATGTCATGGGTGTGGCCACTGAGGGTGGTGCCTGCTGTGTGCATGTGTTGTTTATCCGCCAGGGGCGTATCCTCGGCAGCCGCAGCTTCTTCCCGGCCGAACGGCTCGGTCTCGATAGCAGTGAATTGTTGTCGGCCTTTATTCCCCAGTTTTACCTCGGCAGCCAGCGGGAGGTGCCGCGCGAGATTCTCACCTCCGAGGACATGGAGGACCGGGAAGCGCTGCAGGAGGCTCTGGGCCAGCAGGCTGGTCGCGAGGTTACCATCTCCCATAAATTACGCGGCAACCGCGCTACCTGGGTCACCATGGCGCAACAGGCTGCGGCGCAGAACCTCGGCAGCCGTACCGCGGCCCAGCAGAAGCTGCAAAGCCGGTTTGAGGCGTTGCAGGAGGTGCTGGAACTGGAGCAGCTACCGGAGCGCCTGGAGTGCTTTGATATCAGTCATTCCAGTGGCGAAGCCACTGTGGCCTCGTGTGTTGTATTCGACACCGGCGGGGCGGTGAAGTCTGACTATCGCCGCTTCAATATCGACGACATCCAGGCCGGTGATGATTATGCGGCCATGGCCCAGGCACTCAAGCGGCGCTACACACGACTGTCGAGCGGGGAGGGCAAGTTCCCGAATATCCTCCTGATCGACGGCGGCAAGGGCCAGGTGCGACAGGCCGTGGATACACTGAATGCCCTGGGTGTCGTCGGCGTGCAGATTGTCGGCGTGGCCAAGGGCACCACCCGCAAGGCGGGCTTTGAAACCTTATACGTGGTTGCGGGCGGTCGCGAGCTGGTGCTTGCGGCCGATTCGCCAGCGCTGCACCTGATCCAGCAGGTACGGGATGAGGCGCATCGCTTTGCCATTACCGGGCACCGGCAGAGGCGCGACAAGAAGCGCCGCGAGTCCCCCCTTGAGGGCATTGCCGGCGTCGGCCCGGCCCGGCGGCGTGCCCTGCTGCGTCACTTTGGCGGCCTGCAGGAAATCCGGCGCGCAACCGTACAGGAAATCGCCGCGGTTGAAGGGGTGAGCCGTAAGCTGGCAGAGGATATATACTCGGCGTTGCACAGCCATTGAGGTTCCGTTTGTTGTCGGCACGTGACTGCGGGGCGCTTAAAGTTTCTTTTTCAGTGGCGACTTGGTAACGTACCCGCACCGTAAGTACAGGGAAAAGCATGACACTCGCCAATCAACTGACGCTCTTTCGAGTCGCACTGATACCAGTCCTGGTACTGGTATTCTTTCTGCCGTACAAGTGGAGCTACCTGGCCTCCGCCGTTATTTTTTCCCTCGCCGCCATCACTGACTGGCTGGATGGCTATATCGCCCGCAAGATGAACCAGAGCACGCCATTTGGGGCCTTCCTGGACCCGGTGGCGGACAAGCTCATGGTGGCGACCGCGCTGGTCCTCCTGGTGGGCCTGCACCAGAATGCCTGGTTTACTATTGCGGCAGCCGTGATTATCGGTCGCGAGATCGCGGTGTCGGCACTGCGAGAGTGGATGGCGGGGCTGGGCCTGCGCAGCAGCGTTGCGGTCTCCTTTATTGGTAAGGTAAAAACCACGGCACAGATGGCTGCAATCATCGTATTGCTGGCATTTGACGTGCGGGAATACCCGGTGATGGAGACGATCGGCTACATCCTCCTGTACACCGCCGCTGCGCTTACGCTCTGGTCGATGTTCATCTACCTGCGCGCCGCCTGGCCGGCATTGATGGATAGTGGTGAGAGCAAGGATGAAAGTGCTGGCGAATAGCCGCAGGATGTAATGAAAAAATCCAGCACGAAAAAGGCCCGTACCGTTGGTACGGGCCTTTTTTGTTGCAACTGCCGGTGATGGTTTAGTGCGGTGCCTGCAGCATCCCGCCACCGAAATCGTCATCATTGCCAGGCTTGCCCAGGTCCAGCGCCTGCTGGGCCATGTCTGCCACTACCTGGGCCGGATGCATAGAGCCACCATTCGCTTCGATCATCAGGGCGGCAACGCCGGCGGCATGCGGAGAGGCCATGCTGGTGCCCACGGACCAGTACCAGCCTCCGTTGCCGGTGCTGAATACGAAATCAAACACTCCGCAGGAGCGCACTAAACCGGCAACCGCACAGGCCGGCTCCGGGTTGGTAAAGTAGTACTCGTAGTCGCCACCCGGTGCGGCAAAGTCGATCAGCGACTGGCCGTAGTTTGAGTAGACTGCCAGCTGGTTAAGGTTTTCCTCGCCGGCTGCCCATCCCTTGGGGCCGGTGGCGGAGATGGAGATTGCGTGGGGCGAATCGGCGGGCAGGGTAACCACGTTGGTATCCTTGTCGCCGTCGCGCGCATCGTTGCCGGCCGAAGTGATGATGGTTACCCCGGCGTGATGGGCGTAATTCGTGGCCCTGGACATCATTACCTTCAGCGCCGCAGCACCCTCATCACTGGCTGGGAAGGACGCCCCGAGGCTCATATTGATCACGTCCGCATCGACGTCTGCAGCATGCACGATGGCCGCGGCCACATCGGCAAACGAACCGGTGCCTGCATCGCCCAGGGCTTTCAGCAGGATCAGCGTGGCTTCGGGGGCGACACCGATTGTACCGAAGGCATTGTCGGCCGCGGCGACGGTACCCGCCACATGGGTGCCGTGACTGAAGGCGTCATCAAAGCTGTAGCCGATGCCCTCGCCGGTGAAATCGGCACTAGCGTTGTAGTCGATATTCGGTGCGAGGTCCGGGTGGTCCATATCAAAGCCGCCATCGATCACGGCGACGCGCACACCCCGGCCGGTAAAGCCTGCATTCCAGGCCTCGGGTGCATTGACTGCGTCGTGTCCCCACTGCAGGTCAAAAAAGAAATCATCATCGCCGCTGCTGGGCGGGTTGCCGGCGTAGTCCAGGGTAGGGCCATCGAAAGTTACCGGCTCATAGAACTGGAAGGTGTTGTCGGCACTCAGGTGCTTTACCCCGGAAATTGTGCGGGCAATTTCGCCAAAATTGCTGCCGGCCTCGACCTTGAGCACACCGATTTGCGGCATGTGGCGGGTTACGGTGCCGCCTGCTGCGGCTATCTCGTCGAGTGTCTGCTGTTTTACGTCGTTGCCATGGGCGACCACTACCCACGATTCTGAGAGGGCCGCCGGCGAGGCGATTATGCCCATCGCCAGCGTCGAGGCGAGCGCGATAAATTGCTTGCGTAACATAGGGTTCCTTCCTTCAATGCTTATTCGAACTTTATTTTGGTGGCGGCTTCCCTACCGCGAACTCCTGAGAAGTCGCTTAAAACAGCGCAGTGGCGCTTGTACCTATCTAAACGGTCGCTCGGGTGCGAGTAAATATTATTTGACCAAATAACAATAAAGTTTGATCAGGAAGTGGAGATGGTAGGATGCGCATTCGTTAATGGCGCGCATTGAGTCTGGATTCGAAACCCCAATCTTTGAAGATGGTACCAGGTAAGTTGCCCGCGCAGCGTCATCAGCCTGGTGCCGATTGGGGCGTGGAAGTTAACGGGCTAAACCTGGGCTTTTGTTTCTTGTGGGCTGGCTTGAATACAGGGCCTGGATCGGGTCGGGGAATAGTGGCGTTGGTCGCGCAGGAGTGGACGCAGGGATTGGTGCCCGGGGCCGGACTTGAACCGGCACGGCCGTAAGGCCGGGAGATTTTAAGTCTCCTGTGTCTACCGATTCCACCACCCGGGCAGGGTTGCGAGAGCAGGTGGTATTGCGGTTATCCGCAGAGGGGCTCTCGCGAATCACCCGCCGCGATTCGGGCAGGTGAGGGGAATATGGAGGCTAGGGTCGGAATCGAACCGGCGTACACGGAGTTGCAGTCCGCTGCATAACCACTCTGCCACCTAGCCATATTGTGTGCTCTTGAATCAAGAGCGTCCGCGTCAGCGGGCTTGAAAACGCGCTGGATTCTACCGGATGGAGCCGAAAAATCCCAGCATTTTCTTATACTTACGTCTCCGCACGGGTGCGAAGAAGGCGCTATTCTAGGGATTGGGCGCGATTAGTCAAGCGTTCTTGCGTGAGAGGGGGGCCGCTCATCCGCTATCCGCATCCCGGCACCTGGCGTGTGGGTTGCTGGCGTGTTTTAAGCGCATTCTCTATGGACGCGCTCCAAACTATTACCAATTGTTCTAAGATTTTCTACTGGCCGTACTGGCAATCCCGGCGACTTCGCCAATACTTGCTTTAACTGGCTAGCACATTCCCCCCCAAGGTGCTCAGTAATGCCGGTAGGACGCGCCCCATACGGCAGCTGTCCGCTGTGTAGCAAGGATGAAATCCTCCAAGTTTCACTCCTAATGGTCTTGGCCCTGACGCTCTCCCCCCCCCCGTCGTCAGGGCTTTTTTTTGCCTGTCATTTGCTCACTGTTCCGCGTCGCGGAGGTTGTCCTTGTCCAGGGCCTTGACCGGTCGACCGGCGGCTTCCTCGGCCAGCTTGCGGAACCGGGCCAGGGTTACCTTGCCCCGGTCTTCAGCCAGTGCCCGGGCCACGTCGTCAATGCTTGCTTTCCCATCGGTGGCCGCGCGGATTTCACGGTCCAGCTGGCGCATGATACCGACCGCCCGTGCGGTGACAGGCCCGGACGAGCGCTTGACCAGCAATGTCGGGGCTTCCTTGCCCCATTCCTCCAGTTCATCAACTGCTCCCTGGTAGCGGCGCTCACTGATGCCCCCGGTGCGCCGCAGGATCTCCAGGGAGTAGAACTCGGCCAGGCCCTCCACGATCCAGTCACTCTGGTGGTCGCCGCGGATTCCGGTGGCCACATGCACCAGTTCGTGGATCATGCTGCTGGTGCGGTTCCCGCTGATCAATGGGCGGTCGGAGTGCATAAAGAGTGAGCGGGTGCCCGACAGGCCACCCCGCCACATGGGATCGTCAGCGCTGACGATCAGCAGGTGTTGCGGGAATTCCGGGAATACCTTCTTGAGCTCAGGCAGGTTCCAGTTGAGGAAAGCCAGGGTGTCCTGGCGACGCACATTCTGGCCCAGCGGGGCGGCGACAGTGGTGTCCACGCCATCAATGATGTCCTGCCGGCTGCCAATCCGGCCCACGATCATCCAGCCCTTGGGTCGCTTGAAGCGCCGGCCAGGATCTTTGATACGGTAGTGGTCGTCCGCAATTTCCTTGTAGGGCAGGGCGGACGACCAGTCCTCGGGCAGTACCAGTTTCAGCTCGGCCCGGGACCGCAGGCCACTCTCCATAGTGGCGGAAATCGGCGGGATCAGCTTGTCACTGCGCAGGATTGACCATTTGTCAGTAATGCGGGAATCAAAACTGCCGGATCCCTTCTGTTCGTTGATTGTGAACTGGTAGCGCAGGCTGGCAGATTTACCCTTGGGGTGCCACACCGCCTCGTCACCATTGACCTCCAGGTCACCGTCGCTTTCCAGTTCCTGGTGGCGCTCAGGGTTGAGATGCAGTTCCAGTTTGCGGGGTAACTTTTCACCCTCTAGCCGGATTTCGACCAGGGCGCGGCCCGATTCGGGCTGGATTTCTGCCTGGTACAGCAGCTTGAAGGTTTCGCTGCTTGCGGCTGGCGTAGATATGGCAAATACCGTACAGACGAGAAGCGGACCCAGCAGGGAGTGCAGTTTTCTAAACATCTTTCCTGTCGCTGTGAGGTTGTCAGTGGGATTGGACAGCGCAAGAGGGTAACGGTGCCATCTGGATTGAGGCAACCGAAGTGATGATTCGAGAGGGGAATGGGTTTCACACGGCATAAAAAAAGCCCGCTATAAAGCGGGCTTTTCGTAATTGGTCGGTGAGAGAGGATTCGAACCTCCGACCCCTTCCTCCCGAAGGAAGTGCGCTACCAGGCTGCGCTACTCACCGATTTGTGTGTCGCCTCATCAACGAAGCGAGCGGCATTATAACAGCCGTTTTCCACTTGTAAACCATTGATTTACTTTTTAATTTGCCGGATCAGCCCCTCCTGGGCGGTGGACGCCACCAGTACACCGTCGCGGGTGAACAGCTGGCCCCGGCAGAAGCCCCGGGCACCGCTGGCGGAAGGGCTGTCAGTGACGTAGAGCAGCCAGTCATCCGCCCTGAAGTCCCGGTGGAACCACATGGCGTGGTCCAGGCTCGCGGGCATCAGGTGCGGGTCGAACAGGGAGATGGGGTGGGGTTGCAGGCTGGTCCCCAGCAGCGCCAGGTCAGAGGCGTAGGAGAGGGCACAGCGGTGCTCCAGCGGGTCATCCGACATCTCTCCCTCGGCCCGCAACCAGAACATGCAGCGGGCCTCGCGCTGCTTGCGGTCGAAATAACTCTCTGGGTCCACCGGGCGGAAGTCGATCATATAGCGCCGCTGGTCGTGGGCCTCGCTGACCAGCCCGGCCTCCTCAGCCAGCTGCTGGGTGTTCTTCAGCGACTCCGGGTCGGGGACATCGTCGGTAGGTATGTCCACCTGGTGGTCAAAGCCCGGCTCCTGGATCTGGAAGGACGCCGACATGTTAAAAATGGCACGTCCGTGCTGTTTGGCCACCACTCGCCGGGTGGTAAAGCTGCCGCCATCCCGGATCGGGTCCACGTCGTAGATCACGGGCAGGTCGCTGCTGCCGGGACGCAGGAAGTAGGCGTGCAGGGAGTGGGGCAGGCGGTTCTCAACAGTACGGGTGGCCGCTGTCAGGGCCTGTCCCAGCACCTGGCCGCCGAACAACACCTTGCGGTAGTTTTCCACGTGCTGTCGGCTGCGGAACAGATTCCGGTCCAGCTCCTCTACGTCCAGCAGCTTGCTCAGTTTTTCCATTGTGTGCCTTACTTTCTGAGTGATCCATCGCCCCGGTCTGAGTATTGGCCAGTAACCGAGGGCATTCCAGCGGCGCATGATAACAACCCGGGAGGGTACGACCATTACCAATCTGCTCAGTATGGATGTTCCTTTAGCGGGCCATGATGGACCTGTTGGCGCCATATGCGACTGGGTTGGGCCCAGCCCATGCCGGCGCAAGGGCTTCCGGGGGCGGCGGGGCGCGTGATCGAGCGGCGCTTTCCACACAAAGTCCCCCGCAACGCTTTTCCAATGTCCACTAATTGCCTATCATTCATGAATGGATAGTCAATTTCAGTCTCAAAACCGTATGGCACCTAAGGTCGGAAGTATGGATAAGGCAAAGGAGAAGGTTCAGCGCTTCCGCGCGAGGGAGCAGCGGATCCTTGATGCAGCGCTCGAACTGTTACTCGAGCATGGCGAGGAGAAGGTTACTGTCGAGCAGATCGCCGAGCGGGTCGATATCGGCAAGGGCACCATCTATAAGCATTTCATCTCCAAGACAGAGATATACATGCGCCTGCTGATGGACTACGAAAAGGCCCTGACCGAGCGCCTCAAGTCCGCCGTAGCGACGGCAGAGCAGGGAGACATTACCGCCCCGGCCCGCGCCTACTTCGAATCGCGGATGGCCGACCCGGCAAAGGACCGCCTGTTCCAGCGCCTCGAAGAGAAAATCATTGCGCTGAACCTGGCCCCGGAAATGATCGCCGAACTCCATGCCATCCGTAACTCCAATGCGTCGGCACTGAACCGCGTATTCGAGCGCCGGATGGAGCAGGGCGTGCTCAAGAAGGTGCCAGCCTACTTCTACTATTCCACATATTGGGCCCTGGTACAGGGCGCCGTCGAACTCTACCACTCCCGGTCCTTTGCCGATGTGATCGAGGACCGTGAGGGACTGATGGAGTTCATTATGGATGTGGGTGTCCATATTGGTGACGTGTCCGGCCGCCGGCCTGAAGGTGGCTCCCCGTCAGAAGGTAGCGCGAGTTCCTCTTTTGGCTGAACCCCTGTTCCAGCAACTGCAGCGCTTACAGGAAGAGTTCAGCGGGCATCCACCAGTCTCCGATTGGAACCCGGACCTCTGCGGCGATATGGACATGCTCATTCGTCGCGACGGAAACTGGGTACACGAGGGCACTGTCATCCGCCGCAAGCCGCTGGTGAACCTCTTTGCCAGTATCCTGAAGCGCGAGGGCGATGAGTACTTCCTGGTAACCCCGGTGGAGAAATGGCGTATCCGGGTTGAGGATGTGCCATTCCTCGCTACCCAGGTCGCACGCGGAAAGGAGGGTGACTCGCAGCACGGCGAGGACAAGCTGCTCTTCACCACCAATACCGGCGACGTGGTGCCCCTGGATGCGGAACACCAGTGGGAGCTGCGTCCGTTTGGCCGTCCGCCGCAACCCATTCCCTATATAGAAGTGCGCAACGGGTTATTCGCCCGGATTTCCCGTGACGTCTATTACGAACTCGTCGGCTGGGCCGCGACGCCCGCAGAGGGACCACAGGATACCCTTGTCATCAAGAGTGCTGGAGGCGAATGGCCGCTGGGGCAATACTGAGTAGCAGCGCCCCGGCTGCCGGAAGCCGGTTCCCTTGCGCAATTATATTCCTATTGTCTGCCCGATAGAGATCCCTGTCTTCCTCCGCCCGACCAGTACGGGACATTAAAAGTGGCTTCACTTTTTTTGTCTTACCGGCCAGGTAACGCTGGTAATTCCAACCGCAATTTTTCCCCGTTGCCCTCTGGCTGTATCTCCCCCGAATAGAATTTGTCCTCCATTTGATCGATTACTATTCGATTGAAACATGGGCGCAACATAAGTGTAATCTTTGTTTCTATTCATGCCAGATGTTGCAAGTTTTTTTGGAAAACAACCGAAAAGTAACATTTTCGCAACAATGCATTCCTACACTCCCCCTCGTCCGAATCGCCAAGGCGAACAAAAAATTTAAGGTTTCCGGGTTGCTGAAAAAACGCTTTTGGATTCAGGACGCACAGCTGAAGAAAAAAGTCAGAATTTTGGCTGCCCAAATTTGCAACACTTCCGTTAGGGGGAAACATGAAACACGTGAACAAGAAGCTGCTGCTTTCCGCGGCCATTGCCGCCCTGCTAGCCGGCTGCGACAGCGGTGGTATCAGCATCGAGCCGGAGACTGTCGACAATTCAGTCGACAATTCTGTAAGCGGTGGCACTCCCACCGACGCAAATAACCCTTGCGCTTCTTACGAGGAGAGCGGGCAGGTAATGCAGGGCTCCTTCGACGGTGCAAATTGCACCTACTCGGCGAGCTTTGTTGACTCCGGTAACGCCCTGACCCAGGACTTGTTTATCCCTGCGCTGGACAACGGTGGTGTTCACATCTTTGAAGGCAGCCTGTTTGTCGGCAACAACTACGACGACGATGCGACCATGGCGGCGGCCGGCATTGCTGAAGGGGGCGACGGCGCCAAGCTGACCATCGAGGCCGGCTCCACCATCGCTTTCCCGGACAGCACCAAGTTCATGGTCGTTAACCGTGGCTCCCAGCTGTTCGCGGTGGGTACTGCAGATGCCCCGATCACTTTCACTTCCACCTCTGATGCCGTTGACAACGCCGTTGCCTTCGATGCGGTACAGCAGTGGGGCGGCATGGTGATCAATGGTTTCGGTATCACCAACAAGTGTAGCTACGACGCCAGCCTGAACACTTCCGAGTGTCACGTACTGGCCGAAGGCGCTGCCGGCAAGGACCAGTCCAACTACGGTGGTGACAACAACAGTGACAGCTCCGGCCAGCTGGAATACGTGCGAGTCAAGCACACCGGTGCGGAAGTGGCCAACGGTGACGAGCTGAACGGTATTACCTTCAGTGCCGTGGGCGGCGAGACCATTGTCAAGAACCTGCAGGTTTACTCCACCTACGACGACGGCATCGAGATGTTCGGCGGCGCGGTCAGCTTCGAAAACTACCTGGCCATGTACGTGCGCGATGACTCGATCGATATTGACGAGGGCTGGAACGGCTCCATCACCAACGCGCTGGTAATTCAGGCGGAAACCGATGGCAACCATTGCATCGAGTCTGACGGTATCGGCAGCTACGATGACAAAGACGCCGCTACTATTGATGCGATGATTTCTGCCGGTATCAACAGCCGTCCGGTCATCGACGGGCTTACCTGCATTATCTCCGCCAATGGTGCTGATACCGCTACCCACGATCCGGGTGCCGGCTGGCGCTTCCGTGAAGCCATCTTCCCGAAGATCACCAACTCCATGGTGTTGGCTTCCTTCAATGCGGACACTACCGGTGTTGATGGCAGCAACTACTGCCTGCGTGTTGAAGACCCGGAGACCCTGGTTGAAGCGGAAATGGGTACCCAACTGCAGATCGAGTCCAATATCTTCGCCTGTGAAGATCGCACCAAGGGTGGCCCGGTTGGCTCACAGACCCTGGAAGAGTGGGCCGTTGCCAACAACAACGTCTTCGCCGATATCACCGGCGCCGTTGACCCGACCGCAATGAACGCTACCCAGCTGCAGCTTCTCGAGGGCACCCCCTCTGTGTTCTCCATCGCTACCGGGAACATGATGGTCAACGATGCACCCATCAGCATCAGCCCAATCTCCCGCGCCTACTTCGGTGCGCTGAGCCAGGGTGACCTGGACTGGACCCAGGGCTGGACCTACGGCCTGCACGACGGCGAGCCGCTGTGGTTTGCAAACTAAGCAGGGCACTTGATCGGGGGCCTGGTCCCTGATCACCCGGGGCGCCACTTTCGCAAAGGGAGTCGGCGCCCTGTTTGCTTCTACCGCAGGATCAACAGGAAATATAAGAGGCCTGGAAATGGTTAAGATCGAAAAGTTTCAAAGAGCGCCGCTGGTACTGGCTATCGCCACGGCCTCGACCCTGACGCCCAATGCCTGGGCCCAGGTGGAGATGGATGATGTTCCCGCTCCACAAGCACAGCAAATCGAAGAAGTGATGGTCCAGGGCCGCCTGCGTGATTCGGCGGAGATGCTGGTCAGTGAGCGCCTGGAGGAAGAGGTCGTCACTGACGTGCTGGGCTCGGAGATGATCGGGCGCGTGGGTGATTCCACGGTTGCCGCAGCTCTCCGCCGCGTTTCCGGCCTTTCACTGGTAAGCGACAAGTTTGTCTATGTACGCGGCCTGGGTGAGCGCTATTCCAGCACCACCATGAATGGCGCTACGGTCCCTTCACCGGACCTGACCCGTAATGTAATCCCCCTGGATATTTTCCCCACCTCGGTGGTTGATTCCCTCGCCGTGCAGAAATCCTATTCTGCCGACAAGGCTGCGACCTTTGGGGGCGGTAACGTTGATATCCGCACCAGGGGCATCCCGGAGTCGCTGACGTATTCTCTTGAGCTCGGCACCGGCACGAACTCGGAGACCGACGGGGATGTGCTGAGCTATCGTGGCGGTGACGATGATGATTTCGGCACTGACGATGGAACGCGGGAACTTGCCGGTGAAATAGACTGGTACCTGGAGCGTTTCCAGGGGCGCCTGGGTGTAGCCGATATCCGGGATACCCTGCAAAAAGAAGGCGTTGAATACGATTCCCCGCAGGATGCCTTCTCTGCGGCGCAGAAGCTGAATCGTGAGATGGCGCTGTACCTCAACCGCGATGTCGCCATTGAGGAGGAATCAAGTGCGCCGGATACTGATATCAAGGGCAGTGTCGGCAATCGCTTCTATATCGGTGATGACCTGGAAGTGGGCTTCCTGGCCGGGGGTTCCTACAAGAACAAGTGGCGTGAAGAGGAGCGTGTCAAGCGCAGCTTCGGCTCGCCCGACCAGCAATTCGATACCCAGAACAAGTCCACATATTCTGTCGACCTGAGCGGTAACCTGAACCTGGGTGTCCGTTATGGGGATGATCACGAAATCTCCAGCACCAGCCTGTACCTGCGCAATACCGATGACGAAACTGCCATCCGCGACTACTTCAACGAGAATCGCCAGCTCGCTGACGGCCGGGGCTTCCGTGAGTACAGCATCAAGTACGAAGAGCGCGACCTGTTTGTTAACCAGGTCAAGGGCAGCCATGTGGTTGGTGCCCAGACCAGGGAAATGATGCCCGGTGGCATGCTCAACTGGGTGCCGGAAGACCTGGCGTTCGACTGGTTCTATTCCGAAGCCACCGCTGCCACTGATATTCCCAATGAGGTGTCAGTGAATGCAGATACCACTACTGACGAATCCGGTGCAGTTGTCAGCTCGGCCGTCAGCATTGGCACCAATACTTCAGGTTTCCGTTTTACGGATCTGGAAGACACGGTCAAGGATTATGGCTGGATTGCAACCCTGCCGCTGCAGTTCTCTTCTTCCACACTGGAGCTGAGCGGTGGCTTTGCCCGCACAGAGAAGGGGCGTACCTACAAGGAGACCGAGTTCCGCCTGGGTGCCCTGGATGTCGACAGTGTTGATTCCCTGAACGGTTCATTGGACCAGGTGCTCAGCGACCAGAACATCACCGACTCGAACAACAACTTTGTGTTCGATCGCGCCGGTGCAAACAACCAGAGCTATATCGCCGCAACCCTGACCGATGCCGCGTTCGGTAAGTTCGACTGGACACTGAATGAAACCTGGCGTGTCTCCGCCGGCGCCCGCTGGGAGGACTACAACCAGGTGGCGCTGGACTGGAACCCCTACGGCTACACCATCGATGATCCGCAGGTCACCATGGATCGCCAGGAGCTGGAAGATGCAACGTTCAGCGAAGATGCGGTCTATCCATCTCTGGCACTGACGTATATTGGTAATCTCTGGGCCGAAACCTTCCAGCTGCGCTTTGGTGCCAGCAAGACCGCGGTGCGTCCCGACCTGCGTGAGATCACCGATGCCATCTATATCGACCCGATCACCGATGAGCAGATCAAGGGTAATCCCAGTGCGCGCCCGTCCGAGATCACCAATTATGACCTGCGCGCAGAGTGGTTCTTGGACAACGGCGACAACCTGACTCTCTCTGCCTACTACAAGGACATCCTCGACCCGATCGAATTCTTCGAGCTGGGCTCCAGTGATACCAACGTCGCGCGGGAGATTATCAATGCCGAGTCCGGTGAGATCACCGGTGTCGAGATTGAGGGCCTGAAGACCATGGGCTTCCTGGGCGAAACCATGGACAGTTTCTTTGTCCAGGGCAATATCACCCTGCAGGAGTCAGAGCTGGTTGCCGGCACTGAGGCGGACGCACCGACCAACGCCGTGCGTGAAATGACCGGTGCTTCCGATTACGTGGTCAATATGCTGGTTGGTTTTGATTCGCCCGACGGTTACCACGCGGCTACCCTGGGTTACAACGTATTCGGTGAGCGCCTGTACCTGGCCGGCCGTAACGGCTCGCCGGATGCATTCGAGCAGCCGTTCCACTCGCTGGACCTGACTTATTCCTGGTATCCCACCCAGGAGTTAACCATCAAGGCCAAGATGCAGAACCTGCTGGATGAGTCTGTAGAGATCGAGCGGGAGGGCGTCATCGTTTACGAAGAACAGCCGGGATCCTCATTTGCCCTGAGCGCGCAGTACAAGTTCTGAGAACAAACAGGGACTTGCCAGGCAGACCAGGCAAGCTTAAACCGGGCGCTGGTTCCAGCGCCCGGTTTTTTATTGTCCGGATGTCGTCGAAGTGCTGTATCAGCGTACCGAGCGTATATGCTGGCGCAGGTCTTCTACCAGCGTTTCGGTTTCGATGACATCGCAATAAACCCCTTGTAGTCGGTCCACAGTGTCTTTCTCCACCTGTTCACTGCCCGTGGCCGTGGCGTCTGTGACCAGGACTGGACGGTAATGGAAGTCGGCCAGGGCGCGGACGGTGGATTCAACACCCTGATGGGTAAACACACCGCAGCAATATGGCTGGGAAATATCCAGCTCGGTGAGCAGGGGGTGGATATTGCTGTTACCGAAAGGGCCGGAGCCGGTCTTGTTGATAATCAGCTCGTTCTCCCGGGGCCGCACTGAATCGAGAAATTCCGATTCCCGTGAGCCGGGCAGGCACAAGAGTTCGCGCCGCTTGTGCCAGTAAGTCCGGTCGCGCCCGTCAGTGGTTTTGCAGCGGGTGCGCAGGTGGATCACCTCCAGGCCCTTGTCGCGGAAGATCGCCTGTAACTCCTGGATGTTCGGCAGGGCCAGCTTCTCCAGCCGGTCAAAATAGTATTCCTGGCCCGGCTGGTCGAAGGGTGCCTCGCTGTCGGCGCTGAATATCCCATGACCGCGAGCGGCCACAAGGTACTGGAGGTCAATGCAGAGTAGGGCGGCTTTCATCCGGATAACCTGTCTTCGCGGTGTCGCAGGGCGACGTTCTTCTATGGCGGTATGCTTCAGTGTAGACAGGAGTGAAGGCCTGGCGGGGCCCGCCACCGGGACCAGGGGTGATCCCCGTGGCCGGCTGGCTTGATATTGGGGGCAAAAAAAAAGGCGCCCGAAGGCGCCTGGAAACTTTACATGTTGGGGTAGTTGGGACCACCGCCGCCCTCAGGGGCGATCCAGACAATATTCTGGGTCGGGTCCTTGATGTCACAGGTCTTGCAGTGCACGCAGTTCTGCGCATTGATCTGGAAGCGCTTGCCATCGGCATCTTCAACCACTTCGTATACGCCCGCCGGGCAGTACCGCTGCGCCGGCTCGTCGTAGATGGGAAGGTTGTGGTTCAGCGGGATCTCGTCATCCTTCAGTGTCAGGTGACAGGGCTGGTCTTCCTCATGGTTGGTGTTGGAGATGAATACCGAGGAGAGCTTGTCAAAGCTCAGCACGCCGTCGGGCTTCGGGTAGTCAATCTTCTTGCAGTCCGCGGCCGGCTTGAGCTGGGCGTGATCCGCCTTGGTGTCACGCAGGGTCCACGGCAGCTTGCCCTGGAAGATGTTGATATCCAGGAAGGCGTAGGCGGACCCGAGAATGTTGCCGAACTTGTGCTGGGCGGGGCCGAAGTTGCGCTGCTTGTGCAGTTCCTTCCAGGCCCAGCTGTTGCGGTACTTGTCGCTGTATCCGGTCAGTTCGTCACTGGCCCGGTCTGCGGCCAGGGCTTCTGCCACGGCCTCGGCAGCGATCATGCCGGACTTCATGGCGGTATGGTTGCCCTTGATTTTGGCAAAGTTCAGGGTGCCGGCGTTGTCGCCGATCATCAGGCCGCCCGGGAAGGTCATTTTGGGCTGGGACTGCAGGCCGCCCTTGGTGATGGCGCGGGCGCCATAGGCCACGCGCTGGCCGCCCTCCAGGTACTGCTTGATTACCGGGTGGTGCTTGTAGCGCTGGAACTCGTCAAACGGGCTGACGTGGGGGTTGCTGTAGGCCAGGTCGGTAATCAGGCCCACCACGACCTGGTTATCTTCCAGGTGATACAGGAAGCCGCCGCCGTGGGAACCGCTCTCGTCGAGGGGCCAGCCGGCGGTGTGGACTACCAGGCCTTCCTGGTGTTTGTCGTCGGCAACCTTCCAGATTTCCTTGATGCCGATACCGTAGTGCTGAGGGTCCTTGCCTTCATCCAGCTTGAACTTGCTGATCAGCTGCTTGCCCAGGTGTCCGCGACAGCCCTCGGCAAAAAGGGTGTACTTGGCATGCAGTTCCATGCCCGGCATGTAGGCGTCTTTGTGTTCGCCCTTGGCGCCGACACCCATATCCCCGGTGGCGATACCCTTGACGGAGCCGTCCTCGTTGTAGAGGACTTCGGCTGCGGCGAAGCCCGGGAAGATCTCCACGCCCAGGTTTTCCGCCTGCTCCGCCAGCCAGCGGCACAGGTTGCCCAGGCTGATGATATAGTTGCCTTCATTGTGCATGGTGCTGGGCACAAAGAGGTTGGGCACCTTGGTGGCCTTTTCTGCACCGCCCATTACATAGATGTCATCACCCTTGACCGGGGTATTCAGCGGCGCGCCGCGTTCTTTCCAGTCGGGGAAGAGCTCGTTCAGGGCGGTGGGCTCGAATACAGCGCCGGAGAGGATATGGGCACCCACCTCGGAGCCTTTCTCGACCACGCACACCGAGATGTCTTCGTTGAGCTGACGAATACGGCAGGCCGCCGCCAATCCCGCCGGACCGGCGCCCACGATAACTACGTCGTATTCCATTGATTCGCGTTCCACGGCGCTCTCCTCCGCTGGTTGCACTCGAGTATTCAGGGACCACAGGGGTCACGGTTCTTATATTGGTCGGCGAGTATAACGGTGTTTGAACAGCCCTACCAATTGCAGGAGTATTCAATTCCCGTGGCAAATGCGCCGAAATTCAACGGCTTGCGCCGGTTTATCGGCGACACGGATGCCCGGTCATCAGTCATATGAATAGTCTGGACAGCTATTATCAGCCTATTGATTTTGCGCATTAGAAGGCTCAACATACACCGCGTTCAAACAACTGTTTGACCGAAGAATCATATTTGTTCGCGATATGACCTGTCAGTCGCGGCTCCAAAATAGATTAGCGAGACGGGATTTCCATGAAAGTTCTTGTAGCTGTGAAACGCGTTGTGGACTACAACGTCAAGGTTCGCCCGAAGGCGGACGGTTCCGACGTCGATACCGCAAACGTGAAAATGTCGATCAACCCCTTCTGTGAAATAGCCGTCGAAGAGGCGGTTCGCCTCAAGGAAAAGGGTGTAGTCAGCGAGATCGTTGTTGTTTCCATGGGCTCAAAGCAGTGCCAGGAACAGATTCGTACCGCCCTGGCCCTGGGTGCCGACCGCGGTATCCTGGTCGAGACCGATGAAGAACTGCAGCCCCTGGGCGTGGCCAAGTGCCTGAAAGCCATCGTTGAGAAGGAAGAGCCGCAAATGGTCATCATGGGCAAGCAGTCCATCGATGGCGACAACAACCAGACCGGCCAGATGCTGGGCGCACTGACCGGCATGGCCCAGGGTACCTTCGCTTCCGAGGTGGTCGTGGAAGACGGTTCTGCCAAGGTGACCCGCGAGATCGACGGTGGCCTGCAGACCATTGAGCTGAAGCTGCCGGCCATTGTCACCACCGACCTGCGCCTGAACGAGCCGCGCTACGCCTCCCTGCCGAACATCATGAAGGCCAAGAAGAAGCCGCTGGATACCACCACCCCGGCTGAGCTGGGTGTCGATATTGCCCCGCGCTTCAAGACCCTGAAGGTCGAGCCGCCGGCTGAGCGCCAGGCGGGCGTGAAGGTCGCTGACGTAGCGGAACTGGTGGAAAAACTGAAGAACGAGGCGAAGGTAATCTGATGAGCATCCTGGTTATTGCGGAACACGACAACGCCGAACTGAAGGGCGCGACACTGAACACCATCGCTGCTGCCAAGGCGATTGGTGATGATATTCACGTACTGGTTGCCGGTGCCGACTGCGGCGCGGCTGCCGAGGCGGCTGCCAAGGTGGAAGGTGTCAGCAAGGTCCTGGTTGCCGATAACGCAGCCTACGGCCACCAGCTGGCAGAAAACGTGGCCAAGCTGGTTGCTGACCTGGGTAAGGACTACGGTCACGTGCTGGCCCCGGCCACTACCACCGGCAAGAACATGCTGCCACGCGCTGCGGCGCTGCTGGATGTGCAGCCCATTTCCGACATCATCGCAGTCGAGAGCGCCGATACCTTCAAGCGCCCGATCTATGCCGGTAACGTCATTGCCACCGTGCAGAGCTCCGATGCCATCAAGGTGGTTTCTGTGCGCACTACCGCGTTTGACGCCGTGTCCGCTGAGGGCGGCTCTGCGACGGTGGAAGCCGTTGATATTGCCGATGATGCCGGCGTGTCCAGCTTTGTCGGTGAGGAGCTCGCCGAGTCCGATCGCCCGGACCTGACGGCTGCCAAGGTGGTCATCTCCGGTGGCCGCGGCATGCAGAATGGCGACAACTTCGAGATGCTCTACAAGGTTGCCGACAAGCTCGGAGCCGCTGTGGGTGCGTCGCGCGCAGCCGTGGATGCGGGCTTCGTGCCCAACGACATGCAGGTGGGCCAGACCGGCAAGATCGTAGCCCCGGACCTGTATATCGCCGTTGGTATCTCCGGTGCCATCCAGCACCTGGCAGGTATGAAGGATTCCAAGGTGATCGTCGCTATCAACAAGGACGAGGAAGCGCCGATCTTCTCGGTGGCAGATTACGGCCTGGTGGCAGACCTGTTTGACGCCGTGCCGGAGCTCGAAACAAAGTTGTAATCCTGGGTTAATATACTACCCGGCATTCGGAAGGCGGCCCCCGGGCCGCCTTCTTTGCGCCAGCCAGGCAATGCCGGGCGGTATCAGGACTTTTTCTCGTCTGGATACCTGTGGGTGCCCTCTAAGTGGTACCCGACGCCAAATACGGAACATTGCCTTTCCGGGTGTGACCAAAGACAATAGGCGTCAATAACAGTTTAGGTAAGTCGATCTCGTTATTGACTCACAGGGTGTTCCATGACCGCAGTATCTCGTGCGTTCAGTGCTTTTCGCGATCGTTTCGCGCGCACTGAAGGCCGCAAGTCACTTCCGCGCAGCACCGTGGCCGCAGCCGCCGTGGCCGGTGGGTGGTTGCTGCTGAATGCGACCGCCTATGGCTCACTGCTCATCCCTTCTTCCCCGGAGGGCTCTCTCCTTGCTTCCCGTGAGGCCGGTCCGGTAGCCAATGCGCGCTCCGCACGCCTGCCTGCAACTGCATTTTTCGGCACGGCGGCGGCCGAAGAGCGTGGGGAAGAACCGGAACTGGATCTGGCCAATATACCCATCACCCAGCTGAACCTGGTGCTGTCAGGCGTACTGGACAGCAGCCAGAAGCAGCGCGCCAGTGCACTGGTGGCCGAGCGGGGCAAGCCGGCCGAACGGGTTTACGTCGGTGAAGCTTTGCCCGGTGGCGCAAAGTTGCACTCGGTGGCTGTTGACCATATTGTGCTGGAACGCGGGGGGCAGATGGAAAAGCTGACCTATCCCGATGCGGATGGGCGGCCCAGTGTTCCCCAACGCAACTATTCGGCCAGCAGTGCCAGCGCTGCGGCCAGGGCGGCGCTCCGCTCGAGCAGTAGCAACACCAATAACGAGCGGTCACGGGCCTCGGTGCGCGATCGGCTGGAGGAGCTGCGGCGCCTGGCAAAGGAGCGCCGGGCAGAGCGCCAGACCCAGTAGTACTGAATAAAACAACAAGATTTTTGCATCGCGACGTCCCAAATTTGCATCGCGACATCTCAAATAAGAGTCAGTTAATCAATGATCAGGATGGTTTACCGGCGGCTGCTAGCCGCATTTGCAGTGGCATTGCTAGCAACGTCAGTCGTGGCGCAATCCCCGGAAAGAGTCACCCTGTCTCTCGATAACGCCGATATTCGCGACCTGATCAACTGGGCAGCTGACTTCACCGGCAAGAACATCATCGTTCACCCGAACGTCAAGGGTAAGGTCACGGTGGTGGCCGGCGACCCGATGACCCATGAGGAGGCTTTTGATGTCTTCATGTCGGTGCTGCAGGTCAACGGCTTCAGCCTGGTGGAGCAGGGCGGTACCTGGAAAGTGGTGCCGGATGCCCTGGCCAAGCAGCAGGCGATACCAGTCACCGACGACAGCTCGCGCGCACCGGCGGAGTCACTGGTAGTACGCACGGTGCGGGTTGAAAATATCTCCGCGACCCAGTTGATCGCCATGCTGCGGCCCCTGATCCCCCAGACCGGCCACCTGGCTGCTTATTCCGACACGAACACCCTTATCATCGCCGATCGCGCCGCCAACATTGACCAGATTGTCCGCCTGGTTCGGCAGCTGGACCGTGCCGGGGCCATCGATATCGAGCTGGTGCCGCTGCAGTTTGCCTCCGCCAAGGAGGTCAAGCAGGTACTGAGCGAGCTGCTGCAGTCCGGCGGCAAGCAGGCTAACGAGGCCCAGCCGCTGCGCATTGCGGTCGATGAACGCTCAAATTCCGTACTGCTGACCGGCGACCCGGTGACCCGCCAGCAGCTCAAGAACGTGATCATGCGGCTCGACCAGCCGCTCGAGGGGGACGGCAATACCGCCGTCATTTACGTGCAGTATGCCAAGGCTGCCGACCTGAAGCCGATTCTCGAGGGCATGAGTGGCAGTATCCAGAAGACGGAAAAGGACCAGCAGGCGGCCGATGTCGAGGTCAGCATCCAGGTCAATGAATCCCTCAACTCCCTGGTCCTGACCGCACCGCCAGCATTGCTGGAAACCATGAAGGGTGTGATTGCCAAGCTGGATGTGCGCCGGGCGCAGGTGCTGATCGAGGCGATTATTGTCGAAGTGACTGAGGGTACCGGCAACGAGCTTGGCATCCGGTGGATCGCCGGCGCCAGCGACGATGTAGTGGCGGGTTTCCGCAACGATGCCGCCCGCAGTAACGTGGTCGACGAGGACGGCAACGTCGTCAGTGAGGATTTCAATCCCTTCTCACTGGATCCCCGCAACCTGCTGGTCCCGGGCGCACTGAACCTGGGTTACCTGAGTGGTACCGATATCCGCGTGGCAGTGAATGCAATCGCGCGGGAGAGCAACGCCAATATCCTCTCGACGCCCACCATCATGGCGCTCGACAACGAGGAAGCCGAAATCCTGGTGGGCCAGAACGTGCCGTTTATCACCGGTGAGCAGCTGCTGTCCGGCAGCAACAATGACCCGTTCACCACCATCCAGCGGCAGGATATCGGTACCACCCTCAAGGTCACCCCGCGGGTGAACAACAATAATTCTGTAACCCTGGATATCGAGCAGAAAGTCGAGAACGTGCTCCCCACCAACGAGGGTGCTTCGGATATCGTCACCAGCAAGCGCGAGATCCGTACCCGGGTACTGATTGACGATGGGGCGATGCTGGTACTGGGTGGCCTGATCGAGGACCAGGTTACCGAGACCAAGGAAAAAGTGCCGCTACTGGGGGATATTCCCGGCATTGGGCGGTTGTTCCGGTCCAGCTTCAAGGATGTCACCAAGACCAACCTGATGGTGTTCCTGCGCCCGCGGATCCTCACCACGCGCCGCGCCGGCTACGAGGAGACGCGCAAGCGCTACCTGGACCTGCAGCGCAAGCAGCTGGACATCAAGGACAACACCAGCTACATCTGGGACTGGCACCGGGGTGACGTGCTCCCGGACCTGCTGCCACCTTCGGGCTCCTACGATGATGCCGAATCTGCCCCCCCGGTCCAGGTGCTGGAAGCGGAAGAGGCAGGGGCAGAAAAATGACGGCCAATGCGGTATCCGCGGCGGCGTCTTCCCGGCGTCTCCCCTATGCCTTCGCCAAGCGCCACCGGGTGCTGCTGGTGGATGTGAACGGGCAGCCCCGTTGCCAGTATGTGGCGCCACTCAACCCGACCGTACTGGGTGAGGTGCAGCGGCTGACCGGCGCCGAACTGGATATCGAGGCGGTCGGTGAAAGCGAGTTCCAGGCGGCCCTGCAGGGACTTTATGAAAACCGCGAGGGTGGCAACCTGTCGGATGTCGAGGGACTTGGCGATGAGCTGGACCTGGCTGCCGTTGTCGATGCGCTGCCCGAGACCGAGGACCTGCTGGAGCAGGAAGACGATGCGCCCATCGTCAAGCTGATTAATGCCATTTTTGCCGAGTCCCTCAAGCAGGGGGCCTCGGATATCCATATTGAGACATTCGAGAAACGCCTTGTGGTGCGCTTCCGCGTGGATGGCGTGTTGCGCGAGGTACTGGAGCCCCGCCGGGCCCTGGCACCACTGCTGGTCTCCCGTATCAAGGTAATGGCGAAGCTGGACATCGCGGAGAAGCGGGTCCCGCAGGATGGCCGGATCTCCCTGCTGATGGCCGGCCGCGAGGTCGATGTGCGTGTTTCCACCATGCCCTCCAGTGCCGGCGAGCGGGTCGTGATGCGACTGCTGGACAAGCAGGCAGGCAAGATGGACCTGCGCCAGTTGGGCATGGCCGGCCACGACCTTGAAGTAATGACCGACCTGCTGACCCGTCCCCACGGTATCCTGCTGGTAACCGGGCCCACCGGTTCGGGTAAGACCACCACCCTCTATGCCGGACTCGGCAGTATCAACAACCGCGAGAAGAACATCCTGACGGTTGAGGACCCGGTCGAGTACAACCTCGAGGGGGTGGGGCAGACCCAGGTCAATACCAAGGCTGATATGACATTTGCCCGCGGCCTGCGTGCGATCCTGCGCCAGGACCCGGATGTGGTGATGGTCGGTGAGATCCGTGACCTCGAAACCATGCAGATTGCCATCCAGGCCAGCCTGACCGGGCACCTGGTACTGTCCACCCTGCACACCAATACCGCCCTGGGCGCGGTAACGCGCCTTGTCGATATGGGTATCGAGCCGTTCCTGCTGTCATCGAGCCTGATCGGCGTGCTGGCGCAGCGGCTGGTGCGGGTGCTGTGCGAGGAGTGCCGCGAGGCACACCCGGCTGATTCCACTGAACGCCGCATGCTGGGGATTGGCGGTGACGAGGATGTCACGATTTATCGACCCCGTGGCTGCGAGGCCTGTAACCACAGCGGCTATACCGGCCGGGTTGGTATTTATGAGCTGGTACCGGTCAACGAAACCATGCGCCAGTTGATTCACGACCGGGCTTCAGAGAGCAAGCTGGTGATCGAGGCCCGCAAGGTGGCCCCCAGCATACGGGAGGATGGCATTGCCAAGGTGCTGTCCGGTGTGACTTCACTGGAAGAAGTCCTGCGGGTAACCCAGGAGTCCTGATTGTGGCCGCATTCCAGTACATCGCCCTGACCGACTCGGGCCGCAAGAACCGCGGCACCCTCGAAGCCGACAGTGCCCGGGCCGCGCGGCAGCAGCTGCGCTCACGCGGGCTGGTGCCACTCGAGGTGGAGCCGGCCGCGGGGCCGGCAGAGAGCCATTCGGGCGGCCTGCTGGCGGGAAGCCCCGGCCTGAGCGTCAAGCACCTGGCATTGCTGACCCGGCAGCTGGCGACCCTGCTGCGTGCAGGTATCCCGCTGGAGGAGTCCCTGGGGGCCATCGCCAACCAGACCCGTAACCACAAGATCCGCCGGATCGTACTGGCCGTGCGTGGCAAGGTACTGGAGGGGCACAGTTTCGCCCAGGCACTGGGCAGTTTTCCCCGGGCCTTCCCGGGACTCTATCGTGCTACTGTCGAGGCAGGTGAGCACTCCGGCCACCTCGATAAAGTGCTTGAGCGACTTGGGGATTACACCGAGAACCAGCAGAAATTCCGCCAGAAGGTCCAGCTGGCCCTGATTTACCCGATTGTGCTGGTATTTATCTGCGTCCTGGTTGTCACCGGCCTGATGGTTTATGTGGTACCGGATGTGATCGAGGTATTTACCGGAACCGGCCAGGCCCTGCCACTGCCGACACGCATCCTGGTGGCCATGAGCGATTTCATCTCTGCCTGGGGCTGGCTGGTGCCGCCCGCACTCGCCGTGCTGGTGGGGCTGGTGGTCGCGCTGTTGCGCCGGCCGGCAATCCGTTATCGCTTCCATCACCGGCTTCTGGAAATGCCAGTGATCGGCTGGTTGGTCCGCGGCGCACAGAGCGCACGCTATGTCGGCACCCTTGCGATCCTTACCGGCAGCAGCGTACCCCTGGTCCAGGCCATGGGAATAGCCAGTGGTGTAATGTCGAACGAATACCTCAAGGAGCGGCTGAAAACCGCACAGAAGTCCGTACGCGAGGGTGGCAGCCTGAGGCGTGCGCTCGAGGATGTTCAGTACTTTCCGCCGATGATGGTGTATATGATCGCCAGTGGTGAGTCCTCGGGCACCCTGGACGAGATGCTGGGAAGGGCCGCGGAATCCCAGGAGCAGGACCTGCAGGGGGCGGTAACCGCCTTTGTGAGCCTGTTCGAACCCGCCATGCTGCTGATCATGGCCGGGATAGTACTGTTTATTGTCATGGCGATCATGATGCCGATCATGAGCATGAACCAGATGGTGGTATAAAGGCTGGACGGTACCCGGGGGTCCCGCATCGGCCTGGAAACAAGAGGGTAGAAAAGATGAAAACAATGAAGAGAAACGGTGGCTTTACGCTGATCGAGATCATGGTCGTGATCGTGATCCTCGGGGTCCTGGGCGCACTGGTGGTACCAAACATCATGGGCCGGACCGGCGAGGCGCGGGTAAAGGCGGCGGTGACCGACCTGCGCGCCATCGAGACCGCGCTGGATATGTACCGCATGGACAACTTTGTCTATCCCAGTTCCGAACAGGGCCTGCAGGCACTGGTCAGCAAGCCATCCGGCTTCCCGGAAGCCAAGAACTGGACCCAGCCATACCTCAAGCGTGAGGCCAAGGACCCCTGGGGTAATGAGTACCAGTACATCAGTCCCGGCACAGAGGGCCCTTACGACCTCTACAGCCTGGGTGCCGACGGCAAGCCCGGTGGTGAGGGAGAGGCCTCGGACATTTTTGTCAGCGAACTGTAACCGCTGACGCCGATTGTGATGGGCGCTTCGCTTCGCCGCAGCCGTGGCTTTACCCTGATCGAATTGCTGGTGGTGATCGTGATTATTGCCACGCTCGCCGGCATGGCGGTTATTTCACTGGGGAGTGCGGGGCACCGGGTGTGGACCGGAGAGACCCAGCGCCTGGCAAATATATTGAGGCTGGTCGCCGATCGCGCGGTGATCGACAAGGCCCATTACGGCGTGCGGCTCGAGCGCGGCGAGTATTCAGTGGTGCGCTTCGAGCCGGCCACCATGCGCTGGGAAAAACCGGGAGGGAAGGGGGCCGGCCGGTCTTCGGCCAGCCGCTTTGCTGCACACCGCCTTCCCGACAATATTCGCCTTGAGGTGCTGGAGCAGGCCGAATTGCCCGGTGCCGAAGAATCCGCATTTGCCCCCGCCGGGTCCGGGGATGATGAAGCCCAGGTCCCACAATTTGTGGCACTCTCCAGCGGCGAAGTGCTGCCGGTGGAGCTGGCGGTCATCCTGGTGGAGAACGGCGATTATGCCCGGGCGGCAAAGATTTCATACAGCAGCCTCAATGGCCTCGAGCTGGAATGGCAGGCCGATGACCTCTGAGCGTAGCCGCCGCGAAGGCGGCTTTACCCTGGTCGAAGTCCTGGTGGCGCTGGTCATTTTCGGCGTGATCGCGGCCAGCGTGCTGAAAACCATGCAGGACAGCGTGCGACACCAGGCGCTGATGGAGGAACGCCTGGCGGCCAGCTGGATCGCCCAGCAGGCCCTGGCGGAGATTCGCCTGCAAGAAGACTGGCCGCCCCTGGGGGAGAAAACCGAGCGCGTGCCCCAGGGCGCCCGGGAATGGCAGGTTACCGCGCGGGTCGAGAGCACTAATGAAGAGCGCCTGCGGCATATCATCATCGAGGTGGCCGAACCCGACAGTGAAACCCCGAGCCTGACACTGGATGCCTGGGCCGCGCGAGGCGTCACGACCGCCGGTGCCGGCAATGCACCATCGGGTGGGAGGCGCCAGTAATGGCGGCCTCTCCAGTGTCCCGGCCAATCGGCCGCCAGCACGGTTTTACCCTGATTGAGGTAATGGTGGTGCTGGTGCTGGTAGCCATCATCAGTATCGGGTCTTACGCGCTGCTCGACTCCTTCCAGAGTACCGACCGGGCTCTCGAGGCCCGGGCCGAGCAACTGCGGCGTATTTCCATGGCCATGTACCGGATCGAGGACGATATGCGCCAGGTTACTGCGCGACCGGTAAAGAACGGCTACACGGGCTATGAACCGTCCCTGCGCGGCGATGCCGATGAGCTTGAGTTTACCCGCCTGGGGGCCGCCAACCTGACCGGGGAACCCCGCGGGGAGCTGCAGCGACTGGCCTACAGCCTGGGTTTCCCGGAGGACAGCGCGGACTCCACCAGCGAGACTGGCGGCCTGTTACTGCGGCGGCGCTGGCGGGTGCTGGACCGTGCGCCCGACACCGAGGCAATCACCGAGCCACTCCTTGCCGGCGTGGACAACCTGTCATTCCGCTACTACGACGGCGACAGCGAGGCGTGGCTGGACCAGTGGCCGCCGCTCGGGTCGAACTCCGGGACCGGTGCGCCGGACAGCCGTTTGCCGCGGGCGGTGGAAATGCTGGTAACAACCCGCAATGCCGGTGAAATGCGGCGAGTCTACACATTGCCGCAGGTCGCCTCGTTTATTTCAGGCTCCGGCGGTGGCCGGGGGCCCGGGGGCGAGGAAGACCCCGGTGATGGTGCCGGTGACTCCGGGGGGGCAGGCGACCAGCCCGGAACTGACGAGGGCTCGGGTGAGGACTCAGGTGAACGCTCCGGGGAGGCCCGGGATGACGCCTAAATCCATGGCCGGGCAGCGGGGTGTCGCGCTGATCACCGTATTGCTGGTGATGGTAATTGCGATCGCTGCTGTGACCCATACCATCCTGCGCAATCGCATCGCTATTTCCCGGACAGCGGCGTTGCTGGCCAACACGCAGATGGCGGAGTTTGTGCACGGGGCGGAAGCCTGGACAAAGATTGCGCTTGAGCGTGACCACGAGCAGGATCGCGAGAATCCGCAGTCGGCTGACTCGGCACTCGACAGCTGGGCACTCGAAGCCCTGCAATTCAATCCTGATAATGGAAAAATGCGCATTAAAATCAAGGACTTAAATTCTTGTTTTAATGTGAATAATCTCGCCGGATCCGGGCAGGCATCGGCGGACCAGCGGGCGATATTTGAGCGCCTGGTGCGCAGTGTCAGCGGCAAGGGGGACCTGGCCTCGGCAATGCTCGACTGGGTCGACAGCGGTGATACGCCGCTGACCCCGGGCACTGAGGACAATGGCTACCTGGGACGCGAGATCGCGCACCGGACCCCGGATATCCCGATTACCGATATCTCGGAGTTGTCGGCAGTGCAGGGTATGGAGCGCGAGGACTGGGAGGCCCTGCGTCCGTTCCTTTGCGCCTTGCCGGAGTCGGGTACCGTGATCAATGTAAACTTTGCCCCGGCGGAGTTGCTGGAAGCCATGGCCCCGGGGGCCAGGGCATCGCAGATCAAGAGCTTCCGTGAAGCGGACGGGGTTTTTACCGAAGCCTCGCAACTCGCCCCTTACGGCCTGGGGGGAGTCGCCGGGTTGGTGTTCCATAGCCAGTACTTCCTCGCCCAGATTGCGGTACAGCTCGGGCCGGGGCCGGAAAACCGGCAGTACTGGGAGACGACCTTCAGGCTCGATCAGGGGCGCGGCGAAGTATCGATGGTTCAGCGCCAGCGACGCATGTTCTCCGGCAATGAAGTTCGGGAATTACTTGAAAGCGAATCAGCTTCAGGCGAAAAAACCAATGAAAACAATGACGTATGACTGAAACCTTAAGTGAGCGCAAAGAATTAGCAGGTAGTCGGCAGCCGTTGGTGCTGCTGCGACTGGCCGAGACGGCTGAGGCGGACCGGGTTACCGTGCAGTCCTGGACGGACCAGGGCTGGCGCCCGGTTCCAGTCGACGCGGAGTTCGCCGGTGCCTTTTCCGCCGACAGCGCTCCCGCAGTGGCCCCTGTCTCTGCAGGTATGGTGGAGCCCCGTGAGGGCGATGGTTCAGCTGTCGACGGTGCGGCGACGCCGGAGTTCCCTGTGGGTTCACGGGTCGTCCTTTTATTGCCCGGCAGCTGGGTCTGGAGTGGCGTCGAGTCGATTCCCAGGGCGGCACGAAAGCAGAGCAGCGCCGTGGGTTATATGGTCGAGGAGCGCCTAGCGGAAGATGTGGAAGACCTGCATTTTGTTTGCCAGCCGCGCACCGGGGACCTCTGTTCGGTTTACGCGATCCGTCACGAGAAGATGGCGGCCCTCAGTGCCCAGCTGCAACGCCTGCAATGGCCAGTGGCTGCAGCCCTGCCGGAGTACCAGTTGCTGGATCTCCTCGATACTGACGTAAGCCTGTGGCTCGATGGGGATCGGGCCCATATCTGGCGTGCCGCCGGGCATGGC
Source organism: Microbulbifer sp. YPW16 (assembly GCF_021290385.1). Taxonomy (GTDB): domain Bacteria; phylum Pseudomonadota; class Gammaproteobacteria; order Pseudomonadales; family Cellvibrionaceae; genus Microbulbifer; species Microbulbifer zhoushanensis. Next base: position 412,005 of record NZ_CP089928.1, on the reverse strand, counting down.
CTCACTGTGCGCCGGCGTTACCTGCAGCCTCTGCTGGCCTCGCTGGCGGAGCCGGGTGACGAGCGGTCCGGTGAATCTCCGGATGGTGGCTCCCCTGTAGGTGAGGTTTCCCGGGCCGATCATTCGCTGAGCCTGCTGGGTGCGGGTGAGCAGGACGAAATGGCCGTGGCTGAACTGGAGTCGCTGTTCGGCCATGGGCTGCAGCGGGTTGAAGGGGATGCCGGGGAGTACCTGCTTTCCCGGCTCAGGATTCCCCTCCTGGCCAACCTGCTGGTGGGGGATTATCGGCCCGTGGGCAGCGCGGATGAGTCCAGTTGGTGGATAAAGCCACTCAAGGTGGCCGCTGCGTGTTTTGTATTGCAGTTGATGCTGTTCCTCGCCGGCGGCGCTTATTACAGCTGGCAGGCCGGGCAACAGGACGCGCAGGCGCGGGCGCTGTTCGCCGAGCTATTTCCCAATGCACGTGCCGGTGCCGATGTCCGCCGCCAGATCCAGGGGTACCTGAACCAGGCCGGTAATGGTGGTGCCGGCTTCGCCCGACAGGTGACCACACTCAGCCAGGCATGGGAGCAGCACCGCGGGGAGCCATTACAGCTTCAGTCCCTGCGCTTCGATGGCAACCGTGGGGAGATGGTGATCCAGCTGCAGGCCGCGAGCCTGGGGGAGCTGGATGGCTTTGTGGGACGCCTGTCCTCCGGGCAGTACCGGGCCGAGCTGCTGGCTGCCAACGAGCTCGAAGACGGAGTTTCGGGCCGGATCCGGCTGCGCTGAGCAAGCACAATAAATAGACATAAGCACCCTGGAAGATGAAAGAAAAGATCGAGCAACTGCAGCAGCGATGGCGGGCCCTGCCGCCCAATGACCAGCGGGCCCTGGGGGCCCTGACCCTTTTTCTCGGCGGGATGTTCCTGGTCTACGGCCTGTTTATGCCCGCCAAGCACTTCTTCGACGATGCCCGTGCCAGGGCAGAGGAGTCACGGGAGCTTGTCGCCTGGATTGAATCCCAGCGCCCGGTACTGGAGCAGCTGGACCCGGTAGCGGGCGCGATGACCGAGCAGGGCGCGGGCACCCTGCTGCAGCGTGTCACGGCCGCAGCAGAGCGCCACCAGATTACCATCAAGCGCTTCGAGCCCGAGGGGCAGGGAAGGATTCGGCTCTGGATTGAGCGCGCGCGCTACGAGGACCTGCGGCCCTGGTTCAATACCCTCATAGAGCAGAAATTTATGCTCCGGACGGTAAACCTGGATGCGCTGCCTGAAGAGGGCATGGTATCGGCGAGACTCACGCTGGAGGGCTGACTCCGGTATCGATGCAGGTAAACCTCGATACTTTCGATGTTTTGTCGGTAGCTGAATTCGTAAAAATCGTATGGTAATCGGCCCTATAGCACGCAGGGCTTCGATTTTTTCGGGCTTGCATGAAGTTTGGGCCGCTTCTGAATTTCTACACCACAGCCGGCCGGTTCCCACAAATTGCCCCTATACTGTCGATAGAGATGATGAATAGGGTGCCAAGATGCTGTTCAGAGATACTTCGACCAACCATCTCGTGGAAGTGGCCGATATCGTAACGCTCGCCAATCCCTATGAGCTGACGGTGGTGGGGCGATACCTGTGGGGCGAGGAGGTGCAGGATCCTGAGGTCTTTGACAAGACCCAGCTGAGCTTCCTCTCCGGTGAGGCACTACCGCGTTGCTGGCATGACAGCCGTTACCGCGACCGCGAAGTGCGGCGCCTGAAATGCGGCACACGTGCCGAAGATGGTGATTATTACCAGGGGGCCTGAATTTCTCCCGGGAGAGTTGGCCATTAGGCGGCAAAATACTCGCGGGTGGACCCGGTAAAATGTAAAATGCGCGCCAAATTTGTATCTGTGGTAACCCATGACGTTTGCGCAATTTGAAGAGTACTCCCTCTGGCTGGGTATCGGTGGCCTGATCCTCTTTATGCTGTTTATCGTCTGGGACCTGGCTAAAAAGTCCAGGGCCGGCAGGTTCGGTACCCTCATTCTTTTCCTGGCACTGGGCCTCGGCCTCCTCGGGTTTATTATCAAGACGGTGCTGGTAGAAGTCATGGGTATCGGCTAGGGATTACCCGATGCATGCATTCGGGCCGCCGGGCCTATTCAGGGAAGGGCATAATGCCAATATTTGACCGCCCAGAACTCAAGGTACAGAAAGATCGGCGAGTCTGCCGGGCCACTGATACCCGGATCGCCAAATACAGCCGCCGGGGTATGCTGCTGACCCTGCTGGCTTTTGCGATCGCCGCCGCCATGGGCGACCTGCGCCTGCAGGCTCCACGCTTGTTGCTGGTACTGGGTGTGGTGCTGGTGCTGCTGACACTGGTGCGGGGCTACTATGTATTCCGCTTCAGCCACCTCTATGCCACCGGCCCGGTGCGCTGGCGCCGACGGTACTTCTTCGTTTCCACCCTCGGGGCGGCCTGGTGGGGGGTAATCCTGCTGTTCCACGAGTGGTTACTGGGCTTCGCCCCGGTGACCCATTTCCTCTGGCTCTACACGGTGGTTTTCTGCTCCAGTGTGGCCTCGGTCTTTGCCCCATACCACCGCTTCCTTATCTGGTTCGTCTCCGCGTGCCTGGTTCCAGCCGCGGTCAAGGCGATCCTGTCCGCCGATATCCTGGGCACCATCTATGGTGCCCTGACCTTTGCCTTTATCTGGTTGACCGCTCACCAGGCGCGGAGGGAATCGCAGAATTACTGGGACCGCCTGTCGGCAATGCAGGAACTGCAGCAGCGGGCGAGCAACCTGGCGGCCGCGCGCAAGCACTCTGAGGCAGCGGTTGAGCTTACCAACGAGTTTGTCGCCAATATCGGCCAGGAATTCCGCAGCCAGCTGTCCGATTCGCTCGGCGCACTGGCGCTTCTCGAGGCAGACGACCTCAGCGAGCGCCAGCGGGAATGGGTAAGGCTGGCCAAGAACGCCGGCAGCCAGCAGCTGAAGCTGGTGGATAACGTCGGCCTTTTCACGCGTGTCGCGCGCAAGGATATACGGCTGCGCCAGGGTCCTTTCAACCTGGTCAAGACGATTGAAAAGTCCTTCAAATTTGCCGCCCGGGCCGCTCATCGCCAGAACCTGGAGTTCAACTTCCAGATTGACGACAACCTCCCGGTGATGGTGACCGGCGACAACCGCAAAACCGCACAACTGATCCGAAACCTGGTTGACTCCGCCACTGCGGTGGCCCAGGCCGGCGAGCTCTGGGGCCAGGTGAATTTTGCCCCGATTACCAGTTTCGAGGGCCAGCTTACCATCCACCTCAATGACGATGGCCGGGGAGAGATCCTGCCTGACGAAAGCGAGCTGTTCGGCGCTTTTGCCCGCCTCGACACCAACCAGGTGACCAGCGGGCTGGGGCTCTCAATCGCCAAGGGACTGGCCGAGGCAATGGGAGGCTACCTGCAGGTGAACTCCACGCCCGAGGGCAACCGCTATGAAGTGGTGGTCAAACTTGCGATGGAGCCTAACCAGAGGGTCTACCTGACTCCCGATCGTCGCCTGCAGGACAGCGAAGTGCTGGTGCTGCACGAGGGCGGCCTGTTTGTTTCCGGCCTGGTGCAACAGCTGCGGTCTTTTGGCATGGAAGTGGATTGCGGCAAGTGGTCCAGGTCCAACAGCGAGACCGTGCTGCAATTACAGCGGGCAGTGGAGCGGCAGCAACTCCTGATCATGGTGCCAGCCATGGGGGCCCGGCAGATGCTGGTGGAGGTCTCGGAGTTTTTCAACAGCCTGAATGGCGATGGGACTCAATCTAAAGTCGTGTGCCTGGGGGCGCCGGGACACAAGGTCGATTTCGCTCCGCTGATGCAGGCGTTGCCCGAAGCCAAGTACATCCGGCGGCCGGTCACCCGAAAGGAACTGCATGATGCCCTGATCGAACGGCTGTTTGGTGGGGTGAAGAAGGCCAGCCGGCGTATCGTTTCCACCATCAGTGCCCACCCCCGCCAGCGGTCGCTGTTGCTGATCGAAGAGTCCCGCCAGCACCAGGGGGTGACTGAGGAAATGCTGAGCGCACTCGGGTACCAGGTGGATGTGGCTGCGGCAGTGGAAGAGGCGCTGGAACGGCTGGGGGATAAGAGTTACGACCTGCTACTGGTGGACTGCCAGCAGAATACCGACCACAGTGCGGAGATCATCGATCGGCTGCGCCACTGGGAGTCGGAGCACTCGCCGGATGACCGGATGCCCATTGTTGCCCTGACCAGTACCACCGAAGAGCAGTTCGAGGGTCGCTGCCTGGCCGCAGGCATGGACGACTACCTGACCAAGCCGCTGAACAAGGAATCCCTGCAGGAAACCCTGGAACGCTGGCTGGGCGACGCCTGAGTAAGCTGAGCCAGGTACCCGGGGCCTTGCTGGCCCCGGGTTGAGGGCTACGTCGTTACATCAGAACTGGTAGCGAATGCCCAGCCGCGCGCGCCAGAGGGAGGCATCTGCCACCCGGGTCTGGCCCGCCGGATCCAGGAACTCCTCGAAGACATAGCGTCCCTGTTCGTCCACGCCGGCACTGACCGCCGCCTGGTAACGGGGGAAGCCGCCCTCGTACATTACCCCCCACTCATCGTTCAGCAGGTTGCCCAGGTTCTCCACCACAAAGTAGGCGTTGGCGCGATCATCGGCCCGGAAGCCCGGCAGTTCCTGGTTGATCTTCAGGTCGAACTTGGTCCACCAGTCGCTGCTGAGTTCATTGCGCTCCGCTATCCCACCCCGGTCCAGCTCCTCACTGTCCAGGAAAGCAAAAAAAGCATCCGTGTCGAAACCTTCCGCAAAGACGACATTCTGGTCGTCCGGACCACTGGGGACATAGAGCAGGTGCCGCGAGATAAAGCCGGTAGAGTCACCGAACTTGAAGCCGTCATCGAAGGTGTAGGTGTAGGGGCGCCCCTCGTTGGCGGAGCCGAACAGGGTGATGCGGGTCTCCAGGCCGGCGAAAAACTCCTGTGCGTAGTCCAGCTTCAGGGTGAACCGATGGGGTACGACATAGTTGGATGTCGCGGTACCCGGGTTCTCAGGGTCGGCGGTGGCAATATTCACGTAGTTTGAAAACGCGACCGAGCTGGTCATGGGATTGACATCCTCTGCCTCGGTGTAGGCGTAGCCCACAGCAGCGCTCAAGCCGGACTCGAAGGACTTGCTCAGCCCCAGGGAGACTACGGTTGAGTAGCCGCTATCGCCCCGGGCGTTGGTCAGCATGAAGTCCTGCGAACGCCCCGTGTCGCTTCCATAAATGGGGCGGCCGTCGATGGCTGTGCCCACCTGGACGCGGGAGATATCGCGTACGATTGCCGCATCCTGGTAGTCACTGTAAAGCAGGTCGGCTGATGCCAGGTAGCCGTCGCCAAATTCGTAGCTGCCACCGATTGCATATTTCCAGACCGAGGGCACTTCGAAATCCGGGTCCAGCAGGTTGACTCCGCCATTGTCACCTTCGCCGCTGGCGACCGCGTCATAGAGTTCCGCCGGCACGTCGTAGATCGGCTGGCCGGAGCCGGTCCAGGCCAGGTCGAACAGGCTCTGCTGGCTGAAATCGGCGAGTGAAGTCTCTATCTGGGTAACGCCGTCGTTGGAATAGTTGTTGGAAATCCAGACATTGGGATTGCCGCCGGAATAGAGGCCGATACCACCGTGAATCTCAGCGCTGTCGGCCAGGCTCCAGTTGAAGCCGATACGTGGCTGCAGCAGGTCCTTGCCATCGAGGTTGGCCCGGTTGGAGAAGCCGTAAGCTGAAACGATATCGCCATTGTCTACCGGCCGCTCATCACTGCTATAGCGGTCGTAGCGGAAGCCACCCACCAGGGTCAGGTCGACACTGGCAAAGGTGAACTCGTCCTGCAGGTAGAAGGTGTCGATGGCATAGCTGAATTCGGCCGCAGCGTCCTGGGGATTATTGCTCCCGCTGGCATTCTCGTAAATCAGGACGGAAGGGGTACCTGCGGCAAATTCCGCGATACTGCCAAAGCGGTACTCGCCTTCGGCTTCCTGGACAAACATATTGAAGACATCGAACGTCTCGCGCTCATAGCCACCGTAGAGGCGGTGCTCACCCAGCTGCAGGTTGCCGGCGAGCTTCAGGCTGAGGCTTTCATAGCTCAACTTGTTCGCATGGCGGGAATCGTCAGCGCCGAGATAAACGGTCGCCCGGGACGCATTGCCATCACCGTCGTCATCGTTTTCGGTGCGAATCTGCACCTCCCCAAACTCGGTGCCTCCCAGCGAGAGCTGGCGGTTGTCCAGTTCCGAGTAGCCGATCTTGACCTCGGTTGAAAAGATGTCACTCCAGTCGGAATACAGCTGTCCCACGTAAGCATTGAGCTCTGCGCCGCGCTCGTAGTAGTGGTTGGAAAGCTCCAGTTCATCCGGGTCGCCGTCGGACTGGGCAATGCTGAAGCCATCATTGTAATTGTAGGTAAAGGCTGCCCGCTGGGTATCGGTGATATTCCAGTCAAACTTGACCAGCAGTTTCTCATCCTCTTCCGGGAGGCTGGATGGGAGCCCACCCGGGTCATAGCCGTAAATATCACGGGAGATACGCAGGATTTCCTCCAGCTGTGCCTGCGAGACACCCTGGACCGGGGTGGCAGTGTTACTGCCGGCCGGGCCCCGATCGAAAGTCGCCACGCCGTCAAGCTTTTCATAGGCGGCGAAGAAGAAGAGCTTGTCCTGGATAATCGGGCCGCCCAGGGTGGTGCTGTAGCGCTGCTCATCGAACGGGGCAATATTGATATCGTCGCCCTCCAGTTGGTCTCCGCGCATGCCGTCATCGGTGTAATCGTAAAACACCGACCCGTGCCACTGGTTGTCCCCGGATTTGGTAACTGCATTGATGTTGCAGGCGCTGAAACCGCCGTACTGGACATCGAACGGGGCGAGCTCCACGGCCACTTGCTGGATGGCATCGTAGGAGAAAGGCATCCGCTCGGTAGGGTAGCCATTGCTGTTCAGGCCGAAATTATCATTCATCCGCACGCCGTCGACAGTAAGGCTGTTGAAGCGCGGGTTGGCGCCGGCACATTGTACTGAATCGTTAAAGGCCTCATCGACGTACAATCGCGGGTCCAGCCGTACCAGGTCTTTCAGGTCCCTGTTAATCGCCGGGGCACTTTCCAGGTCGTCAAGACTGAAGTGCGAGGAGGGCCCTACCGCAGTGGCAGTAGGGTCCTGGACATTGGCCACCACACTGATTTCTTCCATCGCCTCCGGCGCCAGGCTCAGGTTCAGCGGCAGGGTGTCACCCAGTGAGAGATAAACCCCGTCGACTACCCGCCGCCCCTCGGGGGCATCGATGATCACCCGGTAAGGGCCGCCTACCCGGAGCCCGTCCAGGTTAAAGCGCCCAGATTCGCCGCTGGTGATCTCCCGGCGACTGTTTGACGGGGTATGCACTACGGTCACAGTAGCGTTATCCAGCGGCTGCCCGTCGAGTCCGGTCAGCTGTCCCCGAATGCCGGCACTCGTTTCCTGGGCCATGACGCCCGGTGCGCAGCTGATGGAAGCCGACACTGCTGCTGACAGCAGTGCGCGGGTAAAATTAATTCGTTTCATTGAATACTCCTGCTCCCTGGAAGGGTGGTTGAGATTCCTGCCCCTGGGAATTGCCGCGTTGCAGCATGCCCGCCAGAGACTGTTTTTTGTTGTTTACGCGAGCCCGGTCGCGCGGACACTTTGTAACAGCCTTGCTTTAACCTGCTGTGACGGTGAGGTTTCCGGTTTATCTCCGTGCGGTTATATTTTTGTTACTGATTACAAACTGTCATGACAGGTGGTTATCCTCGGGCACTCAAATAATCAAAGGACTTTGAACATGGTGAATAGCAGTACCGCAGTGACTGCATTGCTGGTTGCATTGATATTGAATTGCTTTTCCGCCACGGCCTGGGGCTGGGGGGAGGACGGTCATCGGGTAACCGGGGAGATCGCCTGGAGGCTACTTGATTCTTCAGTGCAGGAACCGGTTCAGGAACTGCTGGACGTAAAGGGAGAGGGGAGCCTGGCCGAGGCTGCGACCTGGGCGGATCGGATCCGTGGTGATGGGCAGTACGACTGGGCTGCCCCCCTGCATTACATCAGTCTCCCGCGTCACTGGCCTGGATACCAGCCGGGCCGGGATTGCCCGGAGCAGGGATGCATCCTGGAGGCCATTGCAAAGTTCCGGCAAATCCTGGCTGATCCTGATGCACCACAGCGAGAGCGGGCGGAGGCCCTGCTGTTTATTGTCCATTTCGTCGGTGACCTGCACCAGCCCCTCCACACCGGACTGGCCACAGACCGCGGGGGCAATGATGTGGAGGTGGAATTTTTCGGGTTTGGCACCAACCTCCATGCGCTGTGGGATGTTTTCCTGCCGGGGGGCTTCCTGACGGACTGGCAGGCATACGCGGAAAAGCAGGCCGCCGGGCTGGGGAAAAGGCCGTTAGATGCATGGCGCCGGGGCACGCCGGAGGACTGGGCCGCAGAGTCCCACCAGTTGGTGCATGAGTATGCGTATACAGAGAGCCGGGTACTTGGTGAAGACTACTACCTGCGCAACCGGCCGATTATCGAAAGGCGCTTGCAACAGGCCGGGGTAAGGCTGGCGGCATTGTTGAATAACGCGCTGGCGCCGGCGCGCCAGTAGCGGCGGGGGGCCGGCACTGGGCGCTACAGGCTCCCGGCGGAATGGCTGGCCCTGGCCGTTTCCGCCGGCAGTGGCCATACAAACGCCGCGGCCAGCAGGATAAAGCCGACCGAGATCCACAGGCAGGCGTTCAGGCCTGCCACCTGGAATACCCAGCCGGAAAGCACCGTCCCCAATAAGCGGCCCATGGCATTCGCCATATAGTAAAAGCCCACATCCAGTGATACGCCGTCCTCGCGGGCATAGCGCACAATCAGGTAACTGTGCAGTGACGAGTTGACGGCAAACAGCGCCCCGAACAACAGGAGTCCCCCCAGCAGGCTGGCCTGGGGCGGCAGCCCTGCCTGCAGCGCTATGGGGATGGCGGCGGTTACAAGCGCCAGTGACAGTGCCCAGCCGGTCGCGGCCCGGTTGGCGGAACCACTGGTTGCGACGGAACCGGTGAACCTGGGGGCGAGTGACTGGATGACGCCGTAGCCTATGATCCAGATGGCCAGGAAGCTACCGATACGCCAGTGGTCCCAGCCGAATTCCATTCCCAGGTAGAGGGGCAGGGCGATAACAAACCAGACATCCCTGGCCCCAAAGAGGAACAACCGCGCAGCTGCCAACAGGTTGATTGCCCGGCTTTTGGAAAAGATATCCCGGAATTTTGCCTTCTGTTTTGCCCGGCCCAGGTCTTTCTTCAGCAGGCAGATACTCAGGAGCCAGACCAGGAACAGTGCCAGAGCCATTGCGCCAATGGCAGCGGTAAAGCCGATTGCACTCAGCAGCAGGGCCCCGAGGAAAAAGCCCAGACCCTTGAGGGCGTTCTTCGAGCCTGTGAGTATTGCCACCCATTTATACAGGGTCCCCTGGGCTTCACCCGGGACCAGTAACTTGATGGCGCTCTTGGCACTCATCTTGTTGAGGTCCTTGGCAATACCTGACAGGGCCTGCGCCGCCATTACCCACGGGACGGTCAGCATCGGCGATGGCAGCAGTAGCATGGAAAGCGCTACGACCTGTAGCCCAAGCCCGATATTCATGGTGCGGTTCAGTCCTACGCGGGCGCCCAGCCAACCTCCCAGCAGGTTGGTGACCACACCAAAGAATTCATAGAACAAAAACAACAGCGCGATCTGCAGCGGCGAATAGCCCAGCTCGTGAAAGTGCAGTACCACGAGCATGCGCAGGGCACCATCAGTAAGGGTAAACGCCCAGTAATTCCCGGTTACTACCAGGTACTGCCTGATTCCCGGTGAAAGGTGCTGAAACATCGACAAGTTGACCTATCTCAATACGTGCCCGTGAGAGGGGTTGCCTTACTGCCTGGCCCCGACCATGCGTGCCAGTTCCACGGTGCGGTTGGCGTAGCCCCATTCGTTGTCGTACCAGGCATAGACCTTTACATGGGTACCGTTGACCACCATGGTCGAGAGCGCATCGACGATACTGGAGCGCGGATCGGTCCGGTAATCGATGGACACCAGTGGTCTTTCCTCGTAGCCGAGGATGCCCTGCAGGGGCCCTTCGGCAGCTTGCCGGAACAGTTCATTGACCTCTTCAGCGCTAGTGGCGGACCCAACTTCGAACACGCAATCGGTCAGGGAGGCATTAGCCAGTGGTACGCGTACCGCATGGCCGTTCAGCTTGCCCTCCAGCTCGGGGAAAATTGCGGTAATCGCAGTGGCTGAGCCAGTGGTGGTGGGAATCAGGCTCATTCCGCAGGCGCGGGCCCGGCGCAGGTCCTTGTGGGGCGCATCGAGGAGGGTTTGCGTATTGGTGATATCGTGGATGGTAGTCATGGACCCATGGCGGATACCGAGGTTTTCGTGCAGTACCTTGACTACCGGTGCCAGGCAGTTGGTGGTGCACGACGCGGCAGTGACGATTTTGTGCTGATCCGGGTCAAACAGGTTGTGGTTCACACCCATCACCACATTCAGTACGGCGGCATCCTTTACCGGGGCGCTGACTACAACCCGGGCCACGCCCTGGTCGAGATAGGCCTGCAGCAGGTCTGTGCTGCGCATCTTTCCGCTGGCCTCGATTACAAGGTCACAGCCGGACCAGTCAGTGTCGCCAATCTCCCGGTTATTTGTGCACCGCAGGTTTTTATTGCCGATTACGATGGTATTTTCACCGGCCTGGGCCTCATGTTCCCACTGGCCATGTACGGAATCGAAGTTCAGCAGGTGCGCGAACGTGGCAGAATCGCCGCCCGGATCGTTGACCTGCACAAACTCGAACTCCGGCCAGTCCCATGCGGCGCGCAGGCACAGGCGGCCGATCCGCCCGAGACCATTGATACCTATCCTGATTGCCATTACAGAAATCTCCCTGAAAAGTGGTTTGTCGGGTTCGGGCGGGAGCTCGCTCAGCAGTTGCTAGAACAGCGTTCGGGGCGGTTCGCCATTCCCCCAAGTCGCTGCAGCGGCTCACTCAGCAACGCCTCATCGCCCTCAAGAGTATGTTGCAGGACAGCCGTGGCCCATTCCGGCATTTGCGGGGCAAGCCGGTAGAATACCCATTGCCCCTGGCGCCGGTCGCTCAGCAGGCCGCACTCACGGAGCTGGGCGAGGTGCCGCGATATTTTTGGCTGGCTATCGCCCAGGGCTTCCACCAGTTCGCATACACAGAGTTCGCCCTCCCGGGCAATCAGTAGCAGGCTACGCAGGCGGGTGCCATCTGCAAGGCACTTATAGAATTGCAACGGGCTCAAGGCCGGGTCCCCGGGGTAATGTTGAATAACTCCGGGCAGTATATATGGAAATCCATATATGTGGCAGTGGGAATGTTTATGCCATACCGGCACACGCCGGGGCATGAAAGTCCCGATGGTGCCGTGCTTGTAGGCCATGGGTGTATCGTGCAGTATAAGAGTAATTATGTGGAGATGGCCGCCTCGTGAAGGGGCAGACAGCAGCTTGCCAGGTGCGGGGAGGGAATTTGCGCGGGCGCCGGATACTCCTTTCATTAATACTCACCGCCATTGTGCTGCCTGCCCGGGCCGAAGAGGTAATTGCGGCCGTGGCTTCCAATTTTGCCGCACCCATGAAGGTGATCGCGGCAGCATTCGAGGAGTCCACCGGACATCGGGTGCGCCTGGCTTTCGGTTCCTCCGGAAAATTCTTCGCCCAGGTCAGCAATGGCGCCCCTTTCGATATTTTCCTCTCGGCCGACCAGGCCAAGCCTCACGCCCTCCTGAATGCCGGCCTGGCCGAGCCCGGTAGTGCATTCACCTATGCCATTGGCCGGCTGGTGCTCTGGTCTCCTGTAACCGGCAGGGTATCCGACGGCCCAGGGGCGCTGCGGGAAGGCGGATATCGCAAACTTGCGCTCGCCAATCCACGCCTGGCCCCTTACGGCGCCGCAGCCGTACAGGTGCTCGGCTCGCTGGAGCTGGTTGAGACGACTCGCAGCCGCTGGGTGCAGGGTGAAAATATTTCCCAGGCGTTCCAGTTTGTCGCCACTGGCAATGCGGAGCTGGGATTTGTTGCTTTATCCCAGGTAATGAAAGAGGGGCGAATCGCGCGGGGCTCCGGTTGGGTGGTGCCCTCCAGTATGCACCGGCCGATCCGCCAGGATGCAGTACTCCTGGAGCAAGGCGCAGAAAACCCGGCCGCCCGCGCCTTGCTCGCTTTCCTGCGCTCGCCCAGGTCTGCGGCCCTGATCGAGTCCCGCGGCTACCAGCTACCCGTGAGCGAGGAATAGCCATGGGTTTTTCCGAGGCGGACTGGATTGCCATTGGCCTGACCCTGCGGCTGGCGGTGACGGTGACCATACTGCTGCTATTGCTGGGTACACCCATTGCCTGGTGGCTGGCCCGCACCAGTTCCCGCTGGAAAGGGCCGGTGAGCGCGCTGGTGGCATTGCCCCTGGTGCTGCCCCCGTCAGTACTGGGCTTTTACCTGTTGCTCTCCATGGGGCCCGGCGGGCCGATCGGCCAGCTCACCACCTCACTGGGCTGGGGCACCCTGCCGTTTACGTTCTGGGGGCTGGTCGTGGCGTCGCTGTTCTATTCGCTGCCGTTCGTGGTCCAGCCAATCCAGAATGCGATTGAGGCGATTGGGGAGCGGCCACTTGAAGTAGCCGCGACCCTGCGGGCGGGGCCCTGGGACCGCTTCTTTACGGTGGTGCTGCCCCAGGCCCGGCCCGGGTTTATCAGTGCCGCGATCCTGGGCTTCGCTCATACGGTAGGGGAGTTTGGCGTCATCCTGATGATCGGGGGCAATATTCCCGGAGAGACTCGCGTGGTTTCGGTGCAGGTCTACGATTACGTTGAGATGATGCAGTATGACAAGGCTCACTGGTTGTCTGGTGGCATGCTGCTGTTCTCATTTGTGGTACTGCTTGCGCTTTACGGTTTCCGTCACCAGCGCTCGCATGCCGCGCTGCGCATGGGGGCCGTACAATGAAGCCGGGAGCGAATCAGGAAGCCGTGCCAGCGGACGAGATTATCGCGCGCTTCCAGTTCAGTTACCCTGCCGGCGCAGGTGACCCGGGGTTTTCCCTGTGTGTGGATGCCAGGCTGCCCGGTAGCGGAATTACCGGCATTTTCGGCCAGTCAGGATCGGGCAAGACTACATTGCTGAGGTGCATCGCGGGGCTGCAGAAAAGTGATGACGGCCAACTGACAGTGGGCGGGGAAACCTGGCAAGGCCCGGCTGTGTTCATGCCGCCGCACAGGCGACCGGTTGGGTACGTATTCCAGGAATCCTCCCTCCTCAATCACCTGACCGCAGATGGAAACCTGCAGTATGCATTTCGCCGGGCGCGCCCGGCGCCGCCACCAGGGCTTTACAAACATGTCGAGGCCTTGATGGCTATAGGGCCGCTGCTGGGGCGCTACCCGCACCAGCTGTCCGGCGGGGAGCGGCAGAGGGTGGCCATCGCGCGCGCGCTGTTGAGCTGTCCAAGGCTGCTGCTGATGGATGAACCACTGGCGTCACTGGATACAGGTCGCAAGCTGGAAATCCTGCCTTACCTGGAGCGGCTGCGGGAGGAGTTTGCGCTGCCAATTCTCTATGTCAGCCACTCCCTCGACGAGATCGCCCGCCTGGCGGATCACGTCATTGTCATGGAACGCGGGCGCCAGGTGGGGGCGGGCAGCCAGGCTGAAATACTGGCAGACCCTTATATGCCTGTGGCACCGGATGATGAGCGCTGTGTTGTACTGGAAGGGTCTGTCACGGAGTGTGACTCGCAATGGGACCTGGCACGGATCAGTATACCCGGGGGGCACCTGTGGTTGGCGAACCATGGCCTCACAGTTGGAAGGTCGCTGCGGGTCCGGATTTTCGCCCGGGATGTCAGTATTGCGCTGCACAGCCACGACGACACCAGCATCCTGAACCGGCTGCAGGCAACCGTGTCCGCCATAGCAACAGAGGAGGGCAGTGCCCTGGCCCTGGTGCAGCTCCGTATGGGGAGTAGCGTGATACTGGCCCGGGTTACCCGACGTTCCCTGGCGGACCTGGGACTCGCCGCCGGAAGCCGGGTCTGGGCCCAGGTCAAGTCAGCCGCAATCGTCAACTGAGTCCGGCGGCCATTTTATCCCCGCCCGGATAGCCGGGCGGGGCGTGGTTTAAAGCTCGAAGTCGGCCCAAACCGGGGCGTGATCCGAGGGGCGCTCCATGCCGCGAATATCGTAGTCCACACCCACGTCCACGCATTTGTCTGCCAGCATCTGGGTGGCGAGGATCAGGTCGATACGCAGCCCGCGCTTGGGATCGCGGTCGAAGCCGCGGCTGCGGTAGTCGAACCAGCTGAAGATGTCATCAGTATCGGGGTGCTTGCTGCGAAAGGTGTCTACCAGGCCCCAGCCCTGGATTTTTTCCAGCCATTCACGCTCTTCCGGCAGGAAGCTGCACTTGCCATCCCGCAGCCAGCGCTTGCGGTTGGATTCTCCAATACCGATATCCAGGTCGGTGGGGGAGATATTCATATCACCGATCACCAGCACCGGCGCCTCGGGTTTGCAGGTGGTCTGCAGGTAGTCGTCCAGGTCCGCGTAGTATTTGCGCTTGGCGGGGAACTTGACCGGATGCTCGCGGTTTTCACCCTGGGGGAAGTAGCCGTTGATGACGGTGAGCGGAGAGTCGCCACCGATATCGAACTTGCCCGCGACCATGCGCCGCTGGGCGTTGTCCTCGTCTTTGGGGAAACCGTATTCACGATCGATAAACGGGTAGCGGGAGAGCAGGGCGACACCGTAATGGGTTTTCTGGCCGAAATAGATCACCTCATAACCCAGGTCACGCACTGCATCCACCGGGAAGTCCTCGTCGGTGACCTTGGTTTCCTGCAGGCCGATAATATCCGGGGCATGGCTGTCCACCAGGGCTTCCAGCTGGTGCAGTCGCGCACGGATACTGTTTACATTGAATGAAACGACTTTCATTTTTCCCCCACACAAAATAAAAAGGTCGGGCATAGCCCAACCTGCATAATATCAAATGGATACCGGTGTTACGGCGGGCCCGGCCGGGCCCGCCGTCCGGAACAGTCAGAAATTGGCGACCTGCGGCGGAGCCTTGGCGGTTTTCTCGGTCATGCCAATAAAGTCGGACATGATATATCCGGCCTCGTTGAGGATCGGGTCATCCTCCAGCTTGATTTCTACCGGCCCGCCAATGGCTGCAGTGTTCTCAGACTCGCTTTCCTCGTAAGCCTCGAAGGACTCATAGGGTTCCAGCCCCTTGGCGGAGCGGCGGCGGTTCTCCATTGTCAGGAGACGCTGATTGATATCCTCACGCTCCTGCTTGCGGGCCAGTTCGTTGAGGGAGACAAACTTGCGGTCGGCGCGCTCACTCTCAAAGCTGAACTGCTCTCGCAGGTAGATGAAGTCCGGGTCAGCTGCCGTGCGCTCGTTATGCTTGCTGACCAGGTCCGGCAGCATCTCCTTCAGGTTGAAGTACTTGGCGTGCGGCACGGCGTGGATACGGTCCCAGGGCAGGGCGGTATCGTAGGCACTCTCACCAACGCTCTCCGCATCGATCAGCTGCGGCATGGAAATGTCCGGTGTCACACCAGCATGCTGGGTACTATCGCCGGAGACCCGGTAGAACTTGGATTGGGTGATCTTCAGCTGCCCCTCTTTCAGCGGCGCCATGGTCTGCACAGTGCCCTTACCGAAAGACTGGTTACCCACCACGATACCGCGGTTGTAGTCCTGGATGGCGCCGGCAAAAATTTCTGACGCCGAGGCGGAAAGGCGATTGATCAGGACCATCAGCGGCCCGCGATACATGGCCCGTGAACGGGAGCGGTTGTGGCGGGAGATCTGCTCGTTGGCATGGCGGATCTGCACCACTGGACCCTGGTCGATAAACAGGTCGGTCAGCATAGTGGCTTCCTGCAGGGAGCCGCCGCCGTTGTTCCGCAGGTCCAGGATGATACCGTCGACATTTTCCGCCTTCAGCTCGTCGAGCAGGCGTGCCACGTCACGGGTGGTGCTCTTGTAGTTCGGGTCGCGACGGCGATAGGCCTCGAAGTCGATGTAGAAAGTCGGGAGGTTGATCACGCCAACCTTGTAGTTCTTCTCGCCATCGGAGAATTCGAAGATCGCTTTCTTTGCCGCCTGGTCTTCCAGCTTCACCTTGCTGCGCTTGATCAGGATGGTGCGATGGGAGCCGTCGCCGCCGGTGGGGATGGTCTCCAGGCGCACAAAGGTGCCTGCAGAGCCCCTGATAAGGTCGACGACATCGTCCAGGCGCCAGCCAATCACATCCACCAGTTCGCCTTCCTTGCCCTGGCCCACAGCGACGATCTTGTCGTTGGGCTTGACCTTGCCCGTGCGATCCGCCGGCCCCCCGGCAACCAGGCGCGCTACCTTGGTGTACTCCTCCTCCATCTGCAGGACCGCGCCGATACCTTCGAGCGACAGGGACATGCTCATGTTGAAGTTTTCCAGCGAGCGCGGTGACAGGTAATTACTGTGCGGGTCGTAAAGGCGCGTCAGCGAGTTCATGTAGAGCTCGAACACATCGTCGCTGGTCTGCTGCTTGATACGCTTGAGCTGGCCCTGGTAGCGGCGCACCAGCATTTCCTGGATTTCCTTGTCTTCCTTTTCGGTCAACCGCAGGTTCAGGATGCTGGACTTGAGTCGTTTGCGCCAAAGCTCATCGGCGGCACTGATGGAACCCGGCCATTCGGCCTCCTCGCGGTCCATTACCAGTGACTCATCGCGGGTAAAGTCGAAACTGGGCAGGCCCTTGTCCAGCTGCGACAGAATATTATTCAACCGGTCGGTAACCCTCAGGCGGTAGCGGTTGTAGATCTCAAACCCGGCATTGACCTCACCTGTGCGCAGCTGGTCATCCAGGTCGTCGCGCCATTCACGAAACTCGGCGATATCTGACGCCAGGAAATAACTGCGGGTAGGATCGAGGGCATCGATGTACTCATCCCACAGTTCGGCGGACATCTCATCGCCCACCTTCTGCTTGTTGTAGTGCAGCATTTCCAGCTTGCCCACGATCTCGCGCGCGGTGCCACCCTGGCCGTCCTCGGGCTGCAGGGTGTCCACCTCTGCCGCGTGAAGCGGGGTAGCGGCAGTAAAGGCAAGAATCAGGAGACCGGAGAACAGGGATGTGATCCGATTGGTAAGCATAGGGAGTCTCTTTATACGTCCTACTTCAAGGCGCCGCGCAACCCGGCGGGAACGAACCCGGGGCGTTGGCGACTTATAGCTTAGGACAAGTATAAAGGCTGAAAGCTCCAAAAGGCATGAGTTGCCTCTCATCCGAGGCAGACGGTGTCGTGAAGGGCTTATTTTAGACATTTTGTTGCGTATTTGACCGGTTTGACGCGTGTATATACTCAACTGGCACGATAGTAGATTGCGCTGATCCGAGATTCTGCTCTTTTTTTGCACAGCAGCTGGCCCTGTGACTACTGCCCGGCAACTCGCAATAGCCGGCCCCAGCTCCCAATTTGCCACCCAGTCACCTTCGACGCACTGGTCACCGCCTGGATGTGACCGCTTTTCGGTAACTGGTCCCGAGGTTGCCAGGTGGGGCACTCCTGGAGGACTACTGCGGACCTGGCGGCCACCTCCAAACCCGCACCATTACTTGGCTGTGAGAAGAAGCTACGGTTCCCTTAGCGAATAGGCGGGACCGGGGGTGACCAGCGCAGGGGGACCGGAAAGTCGGGCGATGGGCGTGACGGGACTATGTGAATCTCTTGTATCTCTTGACACACTGATACGGTTGGTGAGATTTTTCTTACGAACCCGACAACGTTTGCGGCAGAAAGTGCTGCAGTGGTCGGGAACGTTGCAAGCAAAAGAACGATGAATACACAGGGCCTGGTCCCCTATAAGTGGGCCGACCTGGTTGACAATAAATTGCGCACAAAACAGGCAGGTATGGCCACAACAAAAAGACCCTTGCTGCTTTCCTTGTGCGGAGGACTCATGTCCCCGCTTGAGTCACGTGTCCCACGTTGTTCTGCCAGCGGCGACCTGCACGGTTTCCCGAATTTGTGGGCCGGTGCCTATGCCATCTGCAGAGCGCGCTAATCCCGCCATGCGCACCGTTATCTCCCCCCTGGCCACGAGAGTCCATTGATGCGTTACACACTGGCACTGTTCGCGATTCTTGCATTCGTCTGGTTGGCCAACTCCGGCCATTACACCGGGCTCCTGCTTTCCTTTGGCCTGGTCTCGGTATTACTGGTTATGGTGATTGCACGGCGCATGGGGTTGATAGACCAGGAGTCGCAGCCCGTGCATCTTTTGTCCCGCCTGCCGCGATACTACTGGTGGCTTTTCACAAAGATTGTGCGTAGCAATATCGACGTGGTGATTAATGTATGGCGCGGGCCTGCATCCATCAGTCCGGTGAGCGCGCGGATCCCCGCACGCTTCCATTCCGATCTGGGGAAGGTGCTTTATGCCAACTCCATTACCCTGACACCGGGTACCGTGGCTGTGGATATCGAGGGCGATGAGGTCCTGGTGCATGCACTGACTGCCGGCGGGTTAGAAGACCTGCGCGGTGGGGAAATGGAACGCGAAGTGAGGGCTCTGGAAAAATAATGCTCGCTGCAACAATTTTAGCTCTGCTGGTGGTTATGGTCCTGGCACTTGTCCGGGCCCTGTTGGGTCCCACCATCTATGACCGTATCCTGGCGGTGAACGTGTTTGGCACCAAAACGGTGGTGTTGATCGCGGTGATCTGCTTCACGTTGGGTAAGCCCGAGTTCCTGGATATTGCCCTGGTTTACGCACTGATCAATTTTGTCAGCGTGGTGGGCGTGCTGCGCTACTTCGAGTTTCGTTCCGGTAGCCGGGACCAAGGGGCTGGCCGGCATGAATATACCCCTGGTGAAGGGGGGGCTGGCTCATGAGCGATTTGCTGGTGGACGGCCTGAGCGGGCTACTGCTGGCGCTGGGCTGCCTGTTTATGGTTTCAGGGGCAGTCGGCCTGTTGCGCTTTCCTGATTTTTATACACGCATGCATGCGGCGGGGGTGACCGATACCCTGGCCACCTTCCTGATTGTCTGTGCGCTGATGCTGCAGGCCGGCTGGAGCCTTGCACTGTTCAAACTGGGCCTGATTCTCCTGTTTATCTTTTTTACCAGTCCCGCTGCCAGCCATGCACTCGCCAAGGCCGCCCAGCACAGCCCACTGCGGCTGGAGCCGGTAGCAGAGCAGGGTGCCGATGAGGCATTCCCTGAACCGGGGCAGGGGACAGAAATCGCGGAACCGGCCCTCGAGGCGGACGCAGCCAATGCCGACCGCGCCTGAACTGGGGTGACCACATGGATTTAGTACTCGATATTGTCCTGCTTAGCCTCTTGCTGACCACAGCGGTGGCTATCGCCTGGACGCGGGATCTCTTCAGTGCCGCAATGCTGGCCGGCATTTACGGATTGTTGTCCGCAAGCTTCTTCATGACGATGGGTGCGGTGGATGTGGCCTTTACCGAGGCTGCGGTGGGTGCGGGTATTTCACCGCTGCTGATCCTGGCCACGCTGGCCCTGTGCGGCCGCAAGCAGCGTTCCGATCGCAAACGCGCCCTGCTGGCGCTGGGCCTGGTGGCCACCGTTGGTGCCCTGCTGGTGGCGGCAACACTGGATATGCCCGCGTTTGGCGACCCCACCGCGCCAGCCCAGACCCACGTGGCACCCCGCTATATCCAGGATTCCATGGCTGAAATCGGCATCCCCAATATCGTGACTTCGGTACTGGCCAGTTATCGCGCCTACGACACCCTCGGTGAAGTGGTGGTGATCTTTACTGCCGGCCTGGGTGTGTTGAGCCTGTTGCTGGGAATGCGGGGGGCGCGCGAGACGGGGACGGCCCTCCAGGCTATACCGCGCCAGCACCTGGTGTTGCGTATGGCAGCAAAGGTACTGATTCCGCCGATACTGGTATATGCGCTCTACGTGCAGTTTCACGGTGAGTACGGCCCCGGCGGCGGCTTCCAGGCCGGGGTGATCTTCGCTGTTGGTTTTATCCTCTACGCCCTGGTGTTTGGCCTCGACGCAGTTCGCCGTGTGGCCGGGAATGGCCTGGTGCAATTCCTCGCCGCCCTGGGAGTACTGATTTACGGTTCAGTAGGCCTGCTGGGCATGGCAACCGGTAAAAACTTCCTCGATTACAGTGCGCTTGCCGGAGACCCGGTAAGCGGGCAGCACATAGGTATTATCGTCATCGAGTTGGGGGTCGGCATTACTGTGGCCGCTGTGATGATGCTGGTGTTCTATCTGTTCTCGGAGCAGCTACAGGATCGCAACGATGCGCCGGAGCAGTTAAGCCCGGGGAGGGCCGGATAAGGTGTTAATAACATCGCTGTACAACTACTGGATTGTTATCGCGCTGATGATGATTGGCCTGTACATGGTTGTGGCACAGGGCAACCTGATCAAGAAAATCATTGGCCTGAATATCTTCCAGACTTCTGTTTTCATCTTTTATATCAGTGTGGGCAAAGTGGATGGCGGTGCGGCGCCGATCCTGATAGAGGGGGAAAATGTCTACTCCAACCCACTGCCCCACGTATTGATCCTCACTGCAATTGTGGTCGGCATCGCCACCACTTCGCTGGCCCTGGCCCTGGTGATCCGGATCATGCGGGCCTATGGCTCGGTAGAGGAGCGTGAGATCCAGGCAGAGGAAGAAAAGCGTGAGATCCAGGCAGAACAGGAGAAGCGTGAGATGCAGGCGGAGGAAGTGCAGTGCTGAGCCACTTACCGATTTTACAGGTTATCCTGCCGCTGGTAGCCGCACCCTCGTGCATGCTGATCCGGCGCTCCAGCCTGGTCTGGTTCTTTTCCCTGCTGGTCAGTGCTGGCGCACTGGTTGTCAGTGTCCTGCTGCTACAGCAGGTGATCGACTCCGGGCCCATTAGCTACCGTCTGGGGGGCTGGGAGGCGCCCTGGGGGATTGAATACCGGATCGACCTGCTCAACGCCTGGGTGCTGCTGGTGGTCACCGGCCTGGGCACTGCAGTAATTGCCGCGGCGCGGCAGAGTGTGCAGCGCGAAATGGATGACCTGCGGCAGACACTGTTTTATACCCTCTACCTGCTGTGTTTTGCCGGGCTGCTGGGTATCGTCGCTACCGGTGACGTATTCAATGTATTTGTATTCCTGGAAATCTCTTCCCTCGCCACCTATGCACTGATTGCACTGGGGCGGGACCGGCGTTCATTGTGGGCCGCATTCCAGTACCTGATCATGGGGACCATCGGGGCGACGTTTATCCTCATTGGTATCGGCTTCCTGTACATGATGACCGGTACCCTCAATATGGCCGACCTGGCGTTGCGCCTCCCCGAGCTCGGTAGCTCCAGTACAGTACTCGCTGCCTTCGCCTTTATTGTTGTCGGCGTGTGCCTGAAGCTGGCACTGTTCCCGCTCCATATGTGGTTGCCCAACGCCTACGCGTTTGCACCGTCCATCGTTACCGCCTTTCTCGCAGCGACAGCCACCAAGGTGGCCCTGTACTTGCTGGTGCGTTTTATCGTCACCGTATTCGGTATCGACTTCTCACTCACCAGCCTGCCATTACAGTCCCTGTTTATCGGCCTGGGCCTGGTGGGTGTGTTTGTGGCCTCGGTTGTCGCCATTTACCAGGTAGACATCAAGCGGATGCTGGCCTATTCCAGTGTTGCCCAGATCGGCTACATGGTGGTGGGTATCGGTATCAGCAGTGTCGTCGCCATGCAGGCAACACTGTTGCACCTGTTCAACCATGCATTGATGAAGGGTGGCCTGTTCCTGGCACTGGCAGGCCTGGTCTATCGCCTGGGCAGCAGCCGGATCGATGCCTTCAACGGTCTCGGGCGCACCATGCCCTGGACCATGGCGGCCATCGTGATCGGCGGGATCAGCCTGATCGGCATGCCGCTCACCGTGGGGTTTGTCAGCAAGTGGTACCTGATTACTGCCGCTATCGAGAGCGATATGTGGTTGGTGGCACTGCTGGTGGTGCTCGGCTCGCTGATCGCTGCAATCTATGTCTGGCGCCTGGTAGAGGCGGGATACTTCCGTCAGGCACCCGCGGGCGGGGACGTGACTGTTGGCGAAGCCCCGCTGTCCCTGTTGGTGCCTACGTGGATCCTTATCGGCGCGAACATCTACTTTGGTATCGATACGCGCCTGCCGGTTGAAGTCACCGGTGCCGTGGCGCAGTACCTGCTGGGAGGTATCCAATAATGTCTGCTGTAGGCCTCCTGCAACTCAGCCTCCTGATTCCCCTGCTGGCAGCGGCCGGTATCGCGCTCACGGGCAAGCACCAGAACCTGCGTGAGAGCGTATCGCTGGTCGCCGGCACCCTGCTGTTTGCCTCGGTCTGCAACCTTTACCCGGTGATCATGGCGGGGCAGGCGGTAGAGCTGTTGTGGCTTGAGGTGCTCCCGGGACTGGCGCTGGCATTCCGGGTTGAGCCCCTGGGGCTGCTGTTTGCCATGGTCGCCAGTGGCCTGTGGATCGTCACCACGCTCTACGCCATTGGCTATATGCGGGGGCACGGCGAGCAGAACCAGACCCGCTTCTTTGCATTTTTTGCGATTTCCATCGCTGCGGTGATGGGCATCGCCTTTGCCGAGAACCTGTTCACCCTGTTCGTTTTCTACGAGATCCTGACGCTGTGTACCTATCCGCTGGTCACCCATGCCGGTACCGACAAGGCGCGGGAGGGTGGTCGCGTTTACCTGGGCATCTTGCTGGGCACCTCGGTGGCTTTCTTCCTGGTGGCAATCATCGCCACCTGGTTGCTGGCCGGGACACTGTCTTTCCAGCGCGGGGGCGTATTCAGCGGGGATACCCCGGCAGGCCTGTTGTCGTTATTGCTTGTCCTTTATGTATTCGGTGTGGGCAAGGCGGCGATCATGCCGTTTCATCGCTGGCTGCCGGCTGCCATGGTGGCGCCAACTCCGGTAAGTGCTCTCCTGCACGCGGTTGCGGTGGTAAAGGCGGGTGTCTTTGTGCTGCTCAAGGTGTGCCTGCTGATTTTTGGCCTTGAGACCCTGCGTGAGATTCCCGCCACCCAGTGGCTGCTCTACCTGGCGGGCGCATCAATCCTGCTGGCCGCCATTGTGGCAATGCGGCAGGAAAACCTGAAGAAGCGTCTCGCGTACTCCACCGTGAGCCAGCTTGGCTATATCACCCTGGGCGCACTACTGGCGACCAGCGCCGGGATGACCGGCAGTGCGATGCACATCGTGATGCACGCCTTTGGCAAGATCACCCTGTTTTTCTGTGCGGGTGCCATCCTGGTGGCTGCCCACAAAACCGAGGTGGGGCAGTTGCGCGGCCTGGGCCGGCAGATGCCAATTACCATGGGCGCCTTCCTGGTCGCCAGCCTCTGTATTATCGGTATTCCGCCAACCGGCGGCACCTGGAGCAAGTGGTACCTGTTACTGGGTACCCTGGAGGCAGGCGAGCTGTGGCTGATGGGGCTGCTGATGGTGAGTTCGCTGCTCAGTATCGCCTACCTGTTACCGATCCCGTTGCGGGCATTTTTCTCCGATGCGTTACCGGCCGATACCGGCGACGCCAGTGTCGCCGTACGCGAGGCCCCGTGGCCGTCGTTGCTGGCGCTGGGGATTACAGCCACGGGCTGTGTCCTGCTATTGATTTACCCCGACATTATCTATCAGCTGATCAAGGCCGGAATCTGACCCGATGAGCACTGGTGACAAGCAAGACTTTTTCGACAAGCCGGAGAATATCCAGCGGATCCTGCGCACCTTCTACGCGATCTGCGCGCTGCTGGTGCTCGCGGATTTCGTGGTCCACCGGCATACAGAACACGGCTGGGAAGGGCTACCCGGATTCTACCCGCTGTATGGATTCGTTGGTTGTGTGATCCTGGTGATCATTGCCAAGTGGATGCGCAAGTTCCTGATGCGCCCGGAAGACTATTACGACCGGCTGGAGCTCGGCGGTGATACGGCTACCGGGGCCAATGGTGCGACCGGTACGGAATCACGGTCGCAGGAGGAAGGGATGAGTGGAGGTCAGGAACATGTTTGAGGTGGCACCTTTCATTCCGTTTTTCGTCGCCGCATTGCTGGCACTGGTCCTGCGTGGCTGGCCGCGCGCGCTGGTAATGATCGCTGTACCCTTGCTGGGACTGGCCAACCTGTGGATGCTGGGCGCTGGCAGTTTCGGGGCCTATTCGGTGCTCGAATTTGACCTGTTGCTTTTCCGTGCAGACAAGCTGAGCCTGTTATTCGGCTACCTGTTCCATGTGGCGGCATTGATTGCGATCATTTACGCACTGCATGTGCGCGACACCCTGCAGCAGGTGGCCAGCCTGCTCTATGCCGGTAGTGCCCTGGGCGCAGTATTTGCGGGGGACCTGCTGACCCTGTTTATTTTCTGGGAGCTGCTCGCGGTCACTTCCGTATTCCTGGTCTGGGCGCGCCGCAATGGCCGCGCGTATATGGCCGGCCTGCGGTACTTCACGCTGCATATTCTCTCGGGCCTGCTGTTGCTAGGCGGGATTATCTTCTACGGCCAGGCCCACAGCTCTCTCGCTTTCGGGCAGATCGGGCTGGGCGACAACGCCTACAGCTGGATGATCTTCCTGGCCTTCGGTATCAAGTGTGCCTTCCCTTTCTTCCACAACTGGCTCACCGATGCTTACCCGGAATCCACCCCGACCGGCACTGTGTTCCTGAGTGCATTCACCACCAAGGCGGCGGTATATGCACTGGCGCGGGCCTATCCGGGCACAGAGTTGCTGGTCTACATCGGTGCGACCATGGCCTGTTTCCCGATCTTTTATGCCGTGATCGAGAATGACCTGCGCCGGGTGCTGGCCTACAGCCTGATCAACCAGCTGGGCTTTATGGTGGTGGGTATTGGTATCGGTACTTCACTGGCCATCAATGGCGCTGTGGCCCATGCGTTTAACGATGTGATCTTCAAGGGGCTGCTGTTCATGTCCATGGGGGCAGTCCTGCACGTCACCGGCCGCATCAATGGTTCGGAGTTGGGCGGCCTGTACAAGACCATGCCCAAGACCACCATCCTGTGCATCGTCGGTGCGGCCTCGATTTCCGCCTTCCCGCTGTTCAGCGGCTTTGTCAGCAAGTCGATGGTGATGAGTGCGGCGATCAAGAATGGTTATGACTGGGTGTGGCTGATCCTGCTGTTTGCGTCCGCGGGTGTCTTCCACCATGCCGGCATCAAGATCCCGTACTTCGCCTTCTTTGCCCACGACTCGGGTATCAGGGCGAAGGAGCCGCCTGCCAATATGCTGGTGGCAATGACAATTGCGGCGTCCCTGTGCCTGGCCATCGGTATTTACCCGCAAGCGCTCTACAGCCTGTTGCCCCATGAGATGGCGTATACACCTTACGACGTCACCCATGTGCTGACCCAGCTGCAGCTGCTGTTCTTCTCTGCGCTGGCGTTTGTATGGCTGAACCTGCGCCGCCTGTACCCGCCGGAATTGCCGTCGGTCAACCTGGACGTTGAATGGCTGTACCGCCGGTTGTTCCCGCAGGCAATACGCGGCTTTGTGACCGCCGCCTTCCGCCTCGACAATCGCGTCCGCCGCGCGGCCATTGGTGGCGTGGGGGCCCTGATGGATTCGGTCGCCAGCCACCACAGGCCGGCGGGCGTGCTGGCACGGAGCTGGCTGACCGGGAGTATGGTCGCGGGGGTGGTGTTGCTGTTGGGCGTCTACCTGTTACTGGGCTTCGCCCTGTAAGTCGGTTGCAGACGGGGAGGGGCATCGCGCTTGTGTGCCATGCGCCCCCCAATACTCAGGCGGGTATACTGCGGCGCAGGGTAGGGGAGTGCTGCAGCATTTCGATCATGGCATCCAGGTAGCGCTCGCCAATACAGGCC
Source organism: Microbulbifer sp. YPW16 (assembly GCF_021290385.1). Classification (GTDB taxonomy): domain Bacteria; phylum Pseudomonadota; class Gammaproteobacteria; order Pseudomonadales; family Cellvibrionaceae; genus Microbulbifer; species Microbulbifer zhoushanensis. Next base: position 386,068 of record NZ_CP089928.1, on the reverse strand, counting down.
AGGTCCCGGTCGCGGGGCTGGAGCAGCCAGTCGCCCAGGGTGCCAACCAGCGAACTGTGCAGCAGTGGAGCTGCCAGGTCGATATCCAGGTCGCCGGGCAGCTGGCCCCGGTCAACCGCCCAGCTGATCAGCTGGCGGACCCGTTCCTGTCCCTCCTCGGTGCAGTCGAGCATGCGCTGGCGGATCTCGCCGCTCTCTGTGACCAGCTCACAACGATGGAAGATGATATCCAGGATCAGCTGCCAGTCCCGGTTGCACGCGACTTCCTGGAACAGCCACAGCCAGCGGGTCCGCAGGACTCCCAGCGGGTTCTCCGGTGGCTCGCAGCCGCCTTCCTCGCACAGCTTTTCACCCGGTAACTGGACCCGCTCGGCCAGGGCATTGAAGACATCGGCCTTGTTGCGGAAGTGCCCGTATACCGCACCGCGTGTGACGCCCGCGAGCTCTGCCACCTCGGTCAGTGACGGACGCGCCAGGCCCTGCTGGTGAAATACTGTGATGGCCGCATCCAGGATGCGTTCCCTTGTCTCCAGCGCGTCTTCTTTCCGCTTATTGGCCAACTTTCTGTCCTCTGGTGGCAACCGTTTATCTATTCGCCCGCGGGATTGGTCCACATACGGGGTAGGATGGCCGGCGCTACCGGTCCATCCGGGCGCGAAGTTTAATTCATATTCATGCATGAATGAATACTTGCTGCACATCTCGGCGAAGCGATAGAATGCGCGGCATTGTTAACCATTCATAACTGTCAAAGCGAACTGACCATCCGGTCCGCTGGCAGCATTTGGACCATCGGGTCACTGGAGAGGTGTAGATGCGGAAACGGAATCTGTTGGCCGGCCTGATGGCCGCGTTGTCACTGCTGACGGCATGTAGCCAGGACCAGGGCGGACGGCCGCAAATGGCGCCGGAGGTGGCGGTGGTGACCCTGGAGCCCGAGTCAGTAACCCTGACCCGTGAGTTACCGGGCCGTACCAATCCGTATAAAGTCGCCGAGGTTCGCCCACGGGTGAACGGCCTGGTGGAACAGCAGCTGTTCCGCGAGGGCGGGATTGTCGAGGCCGACCAGCCGCTTTACCAGCTTGACGATGCCACTTACCGTGCCGACTACGACAGCGCCCGGGCCAACCTGCAGAGCGCCCGGGCCGAGCTTGAGGTGGCGCGGCTGCGCGCCGACCGTGTCGCCAACCTGGTGAAAACCGGCGCGGTGAGCAAGCAGGATAACGACAGTGCCCGCGCGGACCTCAAGAAGGCCGAGGCCGCGGTTGCCAATGCCCTGGCGTCGGTCAAGCGCAGTCGTATCCCGGTGGACTATGCCCGCATCAGTGCCCCGATCGGTGGCCGGATCGGCAAATCATCAGTGACCCAGGGTGCCCTGGTGACAGCGAACCAGGCACAGGCACTGGCGACTATCCAGCAACTCGACCCGATATACGTCGACCTTAACCAGTCCACCAGCGAGCTGCTGCAACTGCGCCGTGCCCTGGAGGCCGGTAAAGTGGAAGACACCACAGATCTCCCGGTGACGATCCTGCTTGATGACGGATCTACCTACGAGCACAAGGGCAAGCTGGAATTTGCCGAGGCCACCGTGGACCCCACCACCGGCAGTGTCCTGCTGCGGGTCGTGGTTCCCAATCCCGAGCACATGCTGCTGCCCGGCATGTACGTCCGTGCCGTGGTTGGCCGCGGCGTGCGCGATAATGCGATCCTGGTACCGCAGCAGGGCGTCACTCGCGACCCCAGGGGCAACACCAATGCCATGGTCGTGAACACAGATAACAAGGTTGAAATGCGCCCGTTGACTGTCAGCCAGACCGTTGGCAGCCACTGGCTGGTTGAGGACGGCCTGCAGGCGGGTGACCGGGTTATCGTCGAGGGACTGCAGAAAGTCCGCCCGGGCGTTGAGGTCACCACCGTGTCCGCTGAACCTGAACAGCCTGCCCCTGCGGCGGAAAGCGCTGCTGCAGCTGATTCCTGAGGGGGCGTACCATGGCATCTTTCTTTATTGACCGTCCCATCTTTGCCTGGGTGATCGCGATCGTCGTGATGCTCGGTGGCGGGCTCGCGGTCAGCAAGCTCGCTGTAGAGCGTTACCCGGATATCGCGCCCCCCACGGTATCCATCAGTGCCAGCTACCCCGGTGCATCTGCCAGGGTGGTGGAGGAATCGGTGACACAGGTTATCGAGCAGGGCATGACCGGGCTCGATGGGCTGCTGTATATGTCCGCCACCAGCGAATCCAATGGCCGGGTGAATATCTCGCTGACTTTCGCCAATGGCACAGACCCCGATATTGCCCAGGTACAGGTGCAGAATAAACTGCAACTGGCCCTGCCGCTGTTACCGGAAGCGGTGCAGCGACAGGGGGTGAATGTTGGCAAGGGCCGCAGCGGCTTCCTGATGGTCGTGGGTTTCGTATCCGAGGACGGCCGCATGGACCGTGCGGATATCGCCGACTATATCAATGCCAATATTGTCGACGCTATCAGCCGGGTGCCCGGCGTGGGCGGTGTGCAGGTATTCGGTTCCCAGTACGCCATGCGTATCTGGCTGGATCCGAACAAGCTGGAAACCTACAAGCTGGTCCCCAGTGATGTGATCGCGGCGGTACAGGCGCAGAACCAGCAGGTGGCGGTGGGCAGCCTGGGTGGAACCCCGGCCATCGATGGCCAGCAGCTCAATGCCAATGTGGTATCCCAGGGCCGGCTGGAGACTCCTGAACAGTTCCGCGACATTGTGATCCGCTCCAATCCCGATGGCTCGGTGCTCAAGCTGGGGGACATCGCGCGGGTCGAGATCGGTGCGGAGAATTACGATTTCATCAGCCGTTTCAACCGCCAGCCGGCCACCGGCCTGGCAGTGAACCTGGCCACTGGCGCCAATGCACTGGAGACGGCCGACGGTGTGCGGGCGAAGCTCAAGGAGCTGGAGCCCTATTTCCCCACCGGGATCCGGACCGTGGTGCCATTCGACTCGACACCGTTTGTCGAGGTATCCATCAAGGGCGTGATCAAGACGCTGATCGAGGCGGTGATCCTGGTATTCCTGGTGATGTACCTGTTCCTGCAGAACATCCGCGCCACGATTATTCCCACTATTGCCGTGCCGGTCGTACTACTGGGCACTTTCGGTGTGCTGGCGGCGATGGGCTTCTCCATCAATATGCTCACCATGTTTGCCATGGTACTGGCCATCGGCCTGCTGGTGGACGACGCCATTGTGGTGGTGGAAAACGTAGAGCGGGTGATGAGCGAAGAGGGCCTTTCGCCCCGAGAGGCCACTCGCAAGTCGATGAAGCAGATCACCGGGGCGCTGGTGGGTATCGGCGTGGTGCTCTCGGCGGTATTCGTGCCCATGGCATTTATGGAAGGCGCCACCGGGGTAATTTACCGGCAATTCTCGGCCACCATCGTCGCGGCCATGGCACTGTCGGTGCTGGTGGCCATCGTGCTGACACCGGCCCTCTGCGCCACCATGCTCAAGCCAATTGCGAAAGGCGAGGGGCATGCGAAGAAGGGCTTCTTCGGCTGGTTCAACCGCAATTTTGAACGCGGAACAGCCGGCTACCAGCGTGGTGTACGCGAGATCGTGGCGCGGGGCGGCCGTTTTATGCTGCTGTTTGCCGGCCTCGCCGCTGTGATGCTGGTGCTCTTCCTGCGCCTGCCCAGTTCCTTCCTTCCCGAAGAGGACCAGGGTGTGCTGTTTTCCATGATCAATGCTCCGGTGGGCGCCACCCAGCAGCGCACCATGGAGTCGATCAAGAAAGTAGAGGACTATTACCTCGAGAACGAGCAGGACACCGTTAAATCTGTATTCAGCGTGCAGGGCTTCAGCTTTGCGGGTAGCGGCCAGAACAACGGTATTGCCTTCATCAATATGCACGACTGGGAAGAGCGCGAGGAGCCTGGCCAGGACGCGGGTTCGGTAGCCATGCGGGCCATGGGCGCGCTGATGCAGATCAAGGACGCCATGGCCTTCGCGTTCTCCCCCCCGGCACTGCCGGGCCTGGGTACCTCCGGCGGCTTTGACTTCTACCTGAAGGACAATGCCAACCTGGGGCACGAGGCGCTCACGCAAGCGCGCGACCAGCTTCTGGGTGCGGCGGCACAGAGCCCGCTGCTGGCAAATGTGCGTCCCAATGGCCAGAACGATACACCCCAGTTCCGCCTGAACATTGATACCGAGAAGGCAGCTGCACTCGGTCTCTCGATCAACGAGATCAATACCACCATCGGCACCGCCTGGGGCGGCCGTTATATCGATGACTTTATTGACCGTGGCCGGGTCAAGAAGGTCTACGTGCAGTCTGATGCGCCGTATCGAATGGTGCCGGAGGATTTCCAGAAGTGGTCCGTGCGTAACCGGGACGGCGAAATGGTGCCGCTGTCGACCTTTGCCAGCTTCGAGTGGGAGTACGGCTCCCCGCGCCTTGAGCGCTACAACGGCGTTCCGGCGATGCAGATCAACGGCTCTGCCGCACCGGGTGTCAGCTCCGGTGAGGCCATGGCGGAGATGGAGCGACTGGTCAGCGAGTTGCCGGGCGGCGTCGGCCTGGAATGGACCGGCCTGTCTTACCAGGAGCGCCAGGCGGGGGCACAGACACCGCTGCTGTATACGCTGTCGTTGCTGATCGTATTCCTGTGCCTGGCGGCTCTCTACGAGAGCTGGACGGTGCCCACTGCGGTACTGCTGGTCGCACCGCTGGGCATCCTCGGGGCCGTGCTCGCGAACACGCTGCGCGGCATGGAGCGGGATATCTACTTCCAGGTGGCCATGCTCACCACCGTGGGCCTGACCAGCAAGAACGCCATCCTGATCGTGGAATTCGCCAAGCAGAACCTGGAAGAGGGCATGGAGCTGGTGCAGGCCACCATGCGCGCAGTGCGCGATCGCCTGCGCCCGATCCTGATGACCTCGCTGGCCTTTGGCCTGGGTGTACTGCCGCTGGCCATTGCCTCCGGTGCCGGTTCCGGTGCCCAGCAGGCTATCGGTACCGGGGTGCTGGGCGGCATGCTGGTTGGGACATCGCTGGGGATTTTCTTTATCCCGCTGTTCTTCGTTATCGTACAGCGGCTGTTTGGTCGCTCACGCAATACGGAAGAGTCCGCAAGTGAACCAGTGGCGCCCGCCAGGGGAGACCTGCGTGAAAGTGCGACGGCAGATGTGACCTGACCGGGCGAATATGACCTGACAACAGGCGCATCCCGCCTGATTGGAAACGCCGGCATTCGCCGGCGTTTTTTTTTGTGCGTTAGAATGCGCAGCAAATAATCGCAACAGGAGACCGGGATGCGCAGGGCGGCACTCGTGACGGCGTTACTTTTGAGCGGGGACGCTTTTGCCAGCGACCAGGCCGTGGAGCAAGTTCGTGGCCAGCTGGAAACCGTGGTGGTCACCGGCAGCCCGCTGCACAGCAGTCGGGCTGACTACGCCGGCAGCATGGCGGTGCTGGGTGCCGATGCGCTGGCACTGGTGAACCACAGCCATATCCAGCAGAGCCTGGCACGGGTTCCCGGGGCAAACCTGAGCCGCGGTAACGGGCAGGAATACCTGCCGGCACTCCGTTCACCGGTACTGACTGGCGCCGGTGCCTGCGGCAGCGTGCTGGCCATGCAGGACGGCATCCCACTGTTTCCCGCCGGCTTCTGTAATGTGAATGAACTGTTTGCGGCACACAGTGAGCAGGCAGAGCGTATCGAGGTAGTGCGTGGACCGGCGGGCACCTTACATGGGGCGGGCGCCATGCACGGGGTGATTAATGTACTGGGCCCGTCGTACCAATCCGGGGACACCGGAGCCATGAGCCTGGAAGCCGGGCCCAACGACCGCTGGAAATTCTCCAGCCGTGTCCCCACTGCTACCGGGACTGAGTCGGGCCTGCTTACCGCCATCTCCCTGGCCAGTGACGGCGGTTACCGGGCCAGTTCCGGTTATGACCAGCAGAAGCTGACCGTGGTGCACCGCAGGGGGCAGTCCAGTTCCGAGACCCGCTTCAATGCCACCAACCTGGAGCAGGAGACCGCCGGTTATGTGGTGGGGGAGGAAGCCTACCGGGACGTCACGCTGCGGCGCTCAAACCCAAACCCCGAGGCCTTTCGCAATGTGCGCACCGCACGCCTGTCGCACAGCATGGCAACCGAGTGGGGCGACGGCTATTCCCTGCAGGTCACGCCGTACGCCCGCTACGGGGACATGCAGTTCCTGCAGCACTTCCTGCCCGGACAGCCCCTCGAAGAAACAGCCCATCGCAGCGCCGGTGTACGGACCAGCCTTATACTGCCAGTCAGTGATTCGCTCCGCGTCGCAACGGGCCTCGATGGGGAATATACCCGGGCCTCCCTGCGCCAGTCTCAGTCCGGCATTGCCACAGGATCCGAATTCCTGGCGGAAACCGTGCCACCGGGTCGGCATTACGATTATCGAGTCAATGCGTTGTTACTGTCGCCCTATGCACTGGCATCCCTGCGGCTGACGGAACAACTGGTCCTGGAGGCGGGGCTGCGGCTGGAAAGCCTGTCCTATGACTATGACAACCACATGCTGGCCGGCCGATCCCGCGAGGATGGCAGCAGCTGTGGTTTTGGCGGCTGCCGCTATAGCCGTCCCGCCGATCGTCGCGATGGCTTTGAAAACTGGTCACCGCAGCTGGGGTTGGTATACGACTGGACGCCTGCCCATCAAGTGTTCGCAAACCTGGCCCACGGTTTTCGTGCCCCCCAGGCGACGGAGCTCTACCGCCTGCAGCGGGAGCAGGAAGTGGCTGACCTGGACTCCGTGGAGATTCGCAGCGTCGAACTTGGGCTGCGGGGTGGGGGAGGTCGCATCGACTACGAGTTGGTCGGCTATGCCATGGAGAAGCACAATGTGATCTTTCGCGATGCCGACTTCTTTAACCGGTCCGGCGGGACCACTAGCCATCAGGGCCTGGAGCTGGCACTGGGTTACCAGCTGGCACCGAACTGGTTGGTGGATGTGTCAGCGAGCTATGCGGAGCACCGCTTCGACGATGAGCGACTGCTAGAGGGAATCGCCCTGGATGGCAGGCTGCTGGACTCCGCGCCGCGCAGTTTTGGTTCGGCCCGGCTCCAATGGCAGCCGGATGCCGCCACGCAGGTGGAACTCGAATGGTTGCACCAGGGGCGCTACTACACAGATCCACTCAACCAGCACAGCTACCCGGGCCATGACCTGCTGCACGCGCGCGCCACCCGGCAGCTGGGCGAGGGCTGGTCAGTAGGCCTGCGGTTACTCAACCTGCTGGATGAGGAATACGCGGAGCGTGCGGATTTCAGTAACTTCAGTGGCGACCGGTACTTCCCCGGGGAATCACGGTCTCTCTATGCCGAGTTAGCATTGCAGCTGTGACAGCCGGATACTATCGAGGACCCGGATAATGGCAGTGGCGATTGACTGTAATAAATCAGCGCCCGGCACGACTCTTGTTCCAGCATAGGCGGAAACCGTCACCAGCGATCGATAAGAGTCACCCGATGCCGCGTATTCTCGTTATCATCCTGCTCTTGAGCCAGTTTACCCTGGCCCGGGCCACTGTTCCGGATCACCACATCTGGTCGAACCTGTTGCAGGATCATGTAATCCTGGCTGATGGCGGTCACTCCTCTACCGTGGATTACAGGGGAATGCAGGCAGACCGGCAACAGTTGGTCCGTTACCTGGCACAACTGGCCGAGGTGGACCGGAATACCTTTGATGGCTGGGAAGAGGCTGACCAACTGGCTTTCCTCATCAACGCTTATAATGCCGCGACCATCCAGCTGGTGCTGGCAGAATACCCGGGCCTTGATTCCATCCGTGATATCGGCTGGCTTCCGGGTGCACCCTGGCGCCGGGAGTTCGTCGCCCTGTTCGGCCGCAGGTATTCTCTGGACGAGATTGAGCACGGCATGATCCGCCGGGATTTCAATGAGCCCCGCATCCATTTCGCCGTCAATTGTGCGAGTGTCGGTTGCCCGATGCTGCGCGAGGAGGCCTATACCGGGGAGCGGCTGGAACAGCAACTGGAGCAGCAGGCTCGCCGGTTCCTGTCGGATCGCTCGCGCAACCGCGCCACTCCAGGGGGGCTGAGGCTGTCACCGATATTCGAGTGGTATCGCGACGACTTCAGTCGAGGCTGGCGCGGCCACAGTAGTCTTGGCGAGTTCCTGCTGGATTACCGCGAGGCACTGGGCCTGAGTGCCGCACAGGCTGCGGCCCTGCGGGCCAATGAAATGGATATCATCTATCTCGAATACGACTGGCGCCTGAACGATAACAACCGCCGGTGACACACAAGACAACCAGACAGAATTCTGGATAACCAACAGAGGCCAGGAATGACCGACATTACCTTCCGCAAAAAACCCATCGCGCTCTCCGTGTTGCTGCTTGCCGCCGCCCCGGCCATCGCCCAGGAGGGAGAGCCGGAACTGGTGGAGGTAGTAGGCAGCCAGGATGACCCGGCCCGTGCGGGAATTGCGGACAATACCGTCAGCGATGCCTTCGGTTCCGGCCTTACCAGCGAGGATATCGCGCGCTCGGTCACCCCTATCGACGCGTGGCTGCTGGAGGCGGTGGCGGTGGAGGACCTGCGCGATCTCCAGCGCGTCACGCCGAATACCTACGGCGCAACCGGTTTTGGTGCGCCCAGCCTGCCAACACTGCGGGGCCAGCTGGGTGAGGTCTTTGAAGCCGGCATGCGTCGGCAGGTGGGTAACAACGGCCTGGGAATTCCCCTCTCATTCAATGCCGTAGGCCAGGTGGACGTGGTGCGCGGCACACCCTCTGTGATCCTCGGAAGCACCCAGCGCACCGGTGGTTTCGTCAACCTGCAACCCAAGCGTCCGGACCTAAATGATTCCGGCGGCACTGTACAGGTTCGCGGCGGCGAATGGGATCGCTACCGCAGCCAGCTGGATTACTCCCAGGTACTGGAGCAGGACCGCTCGGCGGTACGGGCCAGTTATGAGCACCGCGACGAGGGCAGCTTCTACGATTACGCCGGGATGGACAGTGACAACCTGTTCCTCGCTTATCGCCTCAGGCCCGACAGCAGCAGTGAGTGGAATGTATCGCTGGAATACTACGACGTCGAGTGGACCGACAACGCCGGTATCAACCGCCCCACGCAGCAGCTGATCGATGACGGCCTCTACGTCCAGGGACAGGGCGTGCGGCCCGATGGCTCCACTGTTCCCGGCGCCGGCGCAATCGTAAGTCCCGCCGGCCTGGTGGAGATAGACCGCAGTACCGTGCTCACCGATCCGCTGGATATCAATGGCGCCGAGACCCTGTTACTGCATTCCGTCTATCAACGTGAACTGGGAGACGGGCTGGCCTTGATTAACCGTACCTATTATGAGCACCTGGAACGGGAGGAGATAGCGCAGAACAGTTTTGTCGAGATTATCGACGGGGCAGATACCCTGGAGAACCGGACAGAACTCCACTTCGGTGATACGGTCGCCGGTATCGGCCTGCGCTACAACGATGTGCTGGGCTACAGCCAGTTCACCACCGAGGCGGACCTGCCCATCGACCTCACCGGGCCACTGGAAAACCGCCGCATCCCGCTGACCGATGCGCAGAAGGCCCGGCTGGTGGAGCTGCGGCCCGGTGTGTTCGTGTCACCCGGCGGCCAGTACGACCTCGACGGAGGCGGGGCGGGCGACTTCAACCTGTCCGACACCACCGATTCCAGCAGCCTGCAGACCGGCCTGTTTGTGCAGCATCGCCAGGATCTTACCGAACGGCTCTGGATCACAGCCGGGCTGCGCGGCGACTACTACGATGTGGAGGCGCGGGACCCGCTGGCCCCGGCAGGAGTGCAGCGTGCCAGTGACGATTACAGCGACTGGCTGAAGTCCGGCAGCGCCAGCCTTCACTACCGCCCCCTGGAAGCCTTCACCGGCTATGCCACGCTTGCCTACCAGGAGTCCACGTCCAACAGCCTGGGGGGCGGCAATGTATTGTCCGGTAACAACACCATCAGTCCACTGAACTTTGCCACTGAAAACACGCTGTATGAGGTGGGCCTGAAGTACCAGCCCGATGGGAGCCCCTGGTATGCCGATGCGGCATTGTTCGACCAGACCCGCAGCCTGCGCAACCGCGACGGCAGTAACTCGGGGATTCGCACGCAGGGACTCGAGATGCAGCTCTTCTACCGGGGCGAGAAACTCTGGGCCAGTGCCGGCGCCAGCTACCTGGAGGCAAATTTTGACAATTCCGCTGCATTCCAGGACTCGCAGCAGGTGCTGGATGCCTTCGACGATTCACGCCCGGATATTGTGGCGGGAACCGGGCTGGGGGCGCCCAACTTTGCCGGCTTCGCCCCAGCAGATGCCCGCCTGCAGGGCCTGCCGGAATGGACAGCATCCGCAGCTGCGGGCTACCGGTTAAACGAGGCATGGTCTCTCGGCGGCTCCGCGGTATTTTCCGGTAGCTACCCGCTGGATTACCTGCAGACCGTGGAGATACCTGCGCAGTTCACCCTCAACGCCAATATCGAGTACCGCTTTAACCAGCAGAACACTGCCGTGCGGCTGGATATTTTCAACCTGACTGACGAGGAGAACTGGGCTCCGGTATTCGAGGGGGGCTATTTCGGTTCCACGCTGGTATTCCCGGAATTACCCCGGCATATCGATCTGGCGTTAACGCACCGCTTCTGAGGCGTCAGGACCTTTCCTGCAGCGCACTCCAGCTGGTGTAGGGATCCGGGCCGTGGTCGAGCGGGATATGGATCATCCTGAGGGTACGCTGCCCGGCGGGCCGCGCCAGCTCGGCATAAATATCTGCGGTCGAGAGACCGTGGGCCTCGCCGTCCTCCTGGGACAGGGCGTAATAGGCGCGCTTCACCCCGCACAGGTACATGGCCGCCAGGCACATGGGGCAGGGATGTCCACTTGCGTACATCACCGTGCCGTCCAGCCGTGGGTCACCCGCAGCGGTGGTGGCCGCACGGATCGCCTCTAATTCCGCGTGTGCGGTAGGGTCGCTGTTTTCGTGGATGGTATTCACGCCCTCGGCAATCACCCGCCCGTCGTGGACGAGCACAGCGCCAAATGGCCGCCCGCCCGACTCCCTTACATTGGCGTCTGCCAGGGCCACGGCCCGCTCGAGGTATTGCCGGTGGTGCTTTTCTGCTGAGTTGTTGTCGGGATCTGATCGCATGCCGGCTGCCTCCTGCCATTCCCAAAGCCTAGTGGAACTGGCGGTGAGTAGTGGGGGCCGGGAATATAGAGCGCGAATCAGTGAGGGGGAGTCGCGGCGGTTGCGAGGTGGGGCCGGCGGTGCCCGATCAGGCCCCGCCGGTCGTCGTTAATGGTATCAGGCCGCGAGTTCAGTAATACGCTCGCGCGCCGCATTCAGAGCCTCATCCCTTGAGTCATCCCCCATGGCCAGGCCCTCGGCGTGGACGAACTCCACGTCCTCAATACCTATAAAGCCCAGGAACTGACGAAGATAGGCTGTCTGCGCGTGATCCTGACCGTAAACGCCACCGCGGGTAATAAACACCACCGCTTTCTTGCCTTTCAGCAGGCCCTCCGGTCCGTTGGCGGTATAGCGGAAGGTGATACCGGCCCGGGCGATATGGTCGAAATAGGCGCTCAGGGTCGAGGGCACGCTGAAGTTGTACATAGGTACGCCCAGCACCAGTATATCGGCCTCCTGCACTTCACCGATCAGCTGGTCCGAATAAGCAGCTACGTCGCTCTGGGCGTCATTGCGCTCTTCGGGTGCGGTGGTGAAAGCGCCGAAGCGCGCCTGGTCCAGGTGGGGCACCGGCTCATCGGCCAGGTTGCGCTCTGTAACGGTAGCGCCGGAGTGCTCCTGCAGCCACTTGTCGGCATAGGCGTCCACCAGCTGGGAAGACTGGCCATCATTGTTGAACAGGCTGGCTTTGATTTTCAGTAAACGGGTCATTGCTTGTACCTCCATCGGAGTGCTGCGTTTGATGGAGGCATTTAAACACTCAGGAATTCGACAGAAAATCGCAAAATTCAGGTAGAAGACACCTACTTTTTAGAATGAACCCCGAGCCTGCCGGTGGCCGCTGGCTTGCAGGGATCAGGCCTCGCCAGACTCCCCGGTCGCCAGCTGGTTCTGGGGCCCGCTGTACCAGAAGTTATAAAGGTCCTCGGTCACATTCTGCTCGATATCGTGCGCCTCTTCCCGGGGGCAGAACAGGGTGATGGTGACAACATCATGGCCGAACTCGTTGGTGGTAAAACTGATCTTGGGGTCCGTCCCCACCAGCTCGACGCCAGTGCGATGCTCGATCATCTGGCAGTAGCGGGCCGCCACCTCGTGGAAGGCCTCGCTGTGCTCGCGGATGCGCTCCAGCAGGAATTCCTTGGCGGCAAAAGGGTTGCCTCCCTTGTTCTCGCGCACGATCGAGAACGAGTGCTCGATATACCGGCGCATAAAATTGAGGTTCTTCACTGGCTTGGTGAAAAACACGTTGTTGGGGATATACAGGGTGATACCCGTATAGCCACTGCCCAGCCCGTGGGGATCGATCTCCAGCAAGGTCGTGCTCAGCCAGTCGCTGTCGATGACCTCACCAAACTGGTCACCAACCTTGACCCAGTCGCCCACCTGGAACGATCGCATGCTGGCCTGGTAAATCTTGCCCACCAGGCTCTGCACCACCTCCCGCAGGGCGATGACGATCGCCACGGAGAAGGCGGCGATGGACAGGGCAAATTCCCGCAACTCCGATACCCAGACCGCAACCAGCCCGAGGACGATCAGGAGATTACTGAGATTATGGACAGTGTTGATGCGGCGACGGCGATCCTGTTTTGCCCAGCGTTTCTGGCGGGCAAATACAAAACCCAGCAGGAACCGCAGCATCAGGATTGCGACAATAACGAGTATTGACAGCAATAATTTGTTTTCTAGCAGTTGCTGTAGCATTGATACCCCATCTTCACTACAGGTTGGTCATCTCTGGTGAGCGGGCATATTAATGCTTTGCATGCCACAAGGACAGACGACGATGACTCTAAAAAGGATAGACTCTGGCTTTCAGGGACTATCGATCCTTTCGAACCTTGAGTTCGATAGATTGCGAAGCAGATGCGGCTCCGTCCCCGCATAATGCATATGTCCCGGGCAGCCGGGGAACGGAATCAAATAACCAGGATTCATCGACAGCAGCAGAGCAGGGGAACAACCGTGAGCAATCTGACCAGGACCGCGGAGCAGGAGTGCGATTTCGTTGTGGGTTGCGGCGCCATCGCCGAAATTATCGAGCCAAAATCGCGGGAGCTCGGTGGTTTTTCCGTACGGCGCGCACTGCCCAGCCGCGAACAGCAAATGGTGGGGCCGTGGATTTTCTTTGACCATATGGGCCCGGCTGACTTTGCTGCGGGGCAGGGAATCAATGTCAGGCCGCACCCGCATATCGGTATCTGTACCGTCACCTACCTGTTCGAGGGGGAGATCCTGCACCGGGATTCCCTGGGCAGCCTGCAACCGATCAGGCCCGGGGACATCAACCTGATGGTCGCCGGCAGTGGCATTGTCCACTCGGAGCGGGAGCGCGACGAAGTGCGCAGCCTGTCCCACCGCCTGCACGGGCTGCAACTCTGGCTGGCCCTGCCCAAGGGACAGGAGGAGATTGCCCCCGAGTTCCATCATTACCCGTCACAGAAGATCCCCGCCATTACCGTGGACGATGTGCCGGTCCGCGTGATCATGGGCAGCGCCTATGGTGTCGAATCCCCGGTAAAGACCTATGCGGAAACCCTTTATGTCGAGGCACACCTGCAGGCCGGCCAGCGGATCACCCTGCCGGATGTCGAGGAAAGGGCCGTCTATGTGGCCGCCGGAAAGCTCAATGCGCGCGATATGGAGATACCGGAATTCAGCATGGCGGTCTTCCGCCAGGAGTCCGGCGTGGAACTCGTGGCTGCCGAGGAGAGTCGCATTGCGATCATCGGTGGCGAGCCATTCGACCGGCGCCATATTGTCTGGAACTTTGTATCCAGCAGGGCTGAACGGATCGACCAGGCTGTGAATGACTGGAAACAGGGCAATTTCGCCAGGGTCCCCGGTGATGAGGAAGAGTACATACCCTTCCCGGATAAGTAGCCACCCGGGCGCACGGTACGCCCGCAGCCACCCACGGGGCTGATAGCAATTTAACGAAAGCTGCCCCCGGAATAAGCTGGCGACTCAGGGGGAGGACCTATCCTTGCGGGGGATATGGACCAGGGAACAACCGCTATGGCAAGGCATCCTGCAACCCCGGCGACCCATGAGTGCAATGACTGAACTCCCCTGGATCCTGGGGGGCGGACTGCTGATGAGTGGCATCGCCATGTCCGGTGCCATCAGCCTGCTGATGCGCGAAGCCACCCTGGAGAGGATCCTGTTGCCGCTGGTGTCCCTGGCGGCGGCAACCCTACTGGGTGGGGCCTTCTTCCACATGCTGCCCGAGGGGCTGGCATCTGTTCGACCGCTCAATGCGGGGCTCTGGGTCCTGGTTGGTTTCAGTACGTTCCTCCTGCTTGAACAGTTACTCAGCTGGCACCACTCCCATGGCACCCACTCCAACAGCCGGGAGCCGGTCACCTACCTGATCCTGCTCGGGGACGGGATCCATAACTTTATCGGCGGGCTGGCGGTTGCCAGCACCTTCCTGATTGATGCGCGCGCAGGTATTGCCGCCTGGCTTGCCGCTGCGGCACACGAGGTGCCCCAGGAGCTTGGGGATTTTGGAGTGCTGGTACACGGTGGCTGGTCGCGCCGCCGGGCGCTGGCCTGGAACTTTATCTCCGGCCTGACATTTCCCCTGGGCGCATTACTGGCTTACCTGCTGTCGCGCCACTTTGACCTGGGCACACTGGTCCTGTTCGGGGCTGGCAGCTTTATCTACATCTCCGCCTCGGACCTGATCCCGGAAATCAAGCATCGCGGGGGCGCCGGCGCCGCGGCGGTCCATTTCGGTTTCTTTGCCCTTGGGCTGCTGCTGATGTTCGCCCTGGCACGCTATGTTGCACACTGACCTTTAGCCGGGGGGTCCCGGGCATGGTGTCGGCCCCTTGCTAAACTACGGATAGCACGAACACCCGAACACAACGGTACAGCCGATGGCTCACTCATTGCTTGGACAGTCGCGCGACCCGGTCTGCGGTGCCACGGTGCCGGAGGGGGCTCACAGCTGGCAACACCGGCATATCAAGTATTCTTTCTGCTCCGAGCACTGCCGTTCCCGCTTCCAGCGCTGGCCACACCTGTATGTGGGTGAGGCCACCTTCGGGCTGGCGGAGAAACAGCTCGGTACCGCTGTGTTCAAGGCCCACAGGATCAGGCTGACGAAAAAGCTCAATGCAGAGGCCCGTGACCGGGTGATGGCGTCAGTTCAGTCACTCAAGGGTATCGACGGTCTCTGGATTAAAGGGGAAGAGGTGCTTGTCCGCTATGACCTGATGCAGGTTTCGCTGAGCGATATTGAGGAGGCGATCATCGCCGAGACCGGGAAGCTGCGTAACCATATCCCAGACAGGATAGAGCGCGCGCTGATTCACTACAGTGAGGAGTGCGAGCTGGATAACCTCTCGCACCTGCCCAGCCACTATCGTCCCTGAGTCCTGCTGCGGCTGCGGCTGCGAGACAGGGCGCTCCCTGGTCTAGACTGGTCCGGCAGCCGCATCCCGATTTGCCAGGCACCGGACCCCTCGCCATGCACGAACCCCTACCGCCAGAGGCCCAGGAAAAGACCTCGATTATTTCCACCGGCAGCCTCCCGGCCGCCGGCACGGTAGCGGCCATGCTACACGATGCCTATGAGCTGTACCGGGTTGGCGACGAGGGCAGGGTGGCGGATTACATCCCGGTGCTGGCAGAGGTGCCGCGGGACCTGTTTGGCGCGTGCATCACCAGCGTCGATGGCACCCAGCATGCAGAAGGTGATGCGGATCACTCTTTCACGATCCAGAGCGTGTCCAAACCCTTTGTGTTCGCCCTGGTATGCCAGGCCATAGGCGTGGAGGAGGCCCGCAGGAAGATTGGCGTCAACGCTACCGGCATGCCCTACGATTCCGTGATCGCCCTGGAACTCAGCCCCGATCGCCTTACCAATACCATGGTCAATGCCGGTGCCATTGCCACCACCAGCCTGGCGCCGGGTAAGACCGCGGAGGAAAAATGGCGTTTTGTGCTAGACGGTCTGTCCCGCTTCGCGGGTCGCCGACTGGAAATTAATGAAACTGCCTACAACTCGGAGATGGCGACCAACCAGCGCAATCGCGGCGTCGCTAAATTGCTCGAGGGATATGAGCGGATGTACTGCGACGCCATGGAGGCAACGGATGTCTACACACGACAGTGTTCTATCAATGTCACGACCCGGGACCTGGCAGTAATGAGTGCCACACTGGCCGGCGGCGGTGTGAACCCGCTGTCCGGTGAGCGCGTCGTGGGTACCGCTGTATCCAAGCGGGTGCTGGCGGTATTGGCAACCGCCGGGCTGTATGAACTGACTGGTGATTGGCTCTACGAGACCGGGCTGCCCGGCAAGAGCGGTGTCAGCGGGGGGCTGATTACGGTGATCCCCGGGAAGGGCGGCCTGGCCACCTTTTCCCCGCCCCTGGATGACGCCGGTAACAGTATCAAGGGGCTCCAGGTGACCCGCTACCTCTCCGAGCGCATGGCGCTCAACCTGTTCGCATCCAAGCCGCGACAATGATATATCTGTAAGGCAGAGCGATAAGTAGTCACAAGAGTAACAGGATAGACGTCAATGAAAGCATCCGATTTGTTTGTACGCGCACTGGAAGCCGAGGGCGTTGAATATGTATTCGCCATCCCGGGCGAGGAGAACCTCGATTTACTGGAGTCCCTCCGCGGTTCGAAGATCGAGCTCATTATCACGCGCCATGAGCAGGCTGCGGGCTTTATGGCTGCAACCTATGGCCGGCTGACCGGCAGATCCGCTGTGTGCCTGTCTACACTCGGTCCCGGCGCCACCAACCTGGTGACAGCCGCCGCCTATGCCCAGCTGGGCGCCATGCCCATGGTGATGGTTACCGGACAGAAACCCATCAAGAGCTCCAAGCAGGGTCAATTCCAGATTATCGATATCGTCGACATGATGCAGCCCCTGACCAAGTTCACGCGCACCATCGTCAGTGGTGACAATGTGCCTGCCCATGTGCGGGAGGCTTTCCGCCAGGCGCAGGAGGAGCGCCCCGGCGCGACGCACCTGGAGTTGCCCGAGGATATTGCCCACGAGCATTCCACCATGCCGGTACTGGAGCCCAGCTATACCCGCCGGCCCATTGCCGAAGAAAAAGCGATCCGCCAGGCAGCGGAGGCGATCACCGCCGCGCGCAGACCGCTGTTACTGATTGGTGCGGGGGGCAACCGCAAGTTGACCGCCAAAATGTTGCGGGAGTTCGTCGAAAAACTGGGCATTCCCGCGGTTACCACCCAGATGGGCAAGGGTGTGATCGACGAGTCGGGTCCGCACTTTATCGGTAACACCGCACTTTCCGATCACGATTTTGTGCACCGGGCCATCGACCAGGCCGACCTGATTATCAATGTCGGCCACGATGTGGTGGAGAAACCGCCATTCTTTATGCGCCCCGGCGGTGCCGAGGTGGTGCACATCAACTTCAACTCAGCCCAGGTGGACCCGGTGTATTTCCCGCAGATCGAGGTGGTAGGCGATATCGCCAACAGCCTGTGGCAGCTGAAAGAGCGACTGGAACCCCAGGATCACTGGAGTTTTTCCGACGCACACCGGATTCGTGATGCGCTGCAGAAACATATTCACGATGGTTGTGGCGATGACAGCTTCCCGATCAAGCCGCAACGCCTGGTGAAGGAAATCCGCGATGTCATGCCGCAGGACGGCATCCTTGCCCTTGATAACGGCATGTACAAGATCTGGTTCGCGCGTAACTATCCTGCGCACTCCCCCAATTCCGTATTGCTGGACAACGCCCTGGCCACCATGGGTGCCGGCCTGCCATCGGCCATGGCGGCCAAGCTGGTCTTCCCGGACCGCAAGGTGATGGCCATCTGTGGTGACGGCGGCTTCATGATGAACTCCCAGGAGCTGGAGACTGCCGTACGGCTCAAGCAGGACCTGATCATCCTGCTGTTGCGCGACGATGGTTACGGCATGATCAAGTGGAAGCAGAAGCAGATGGACTTCCACGATTTCGGGCTGGACTTCGGCAACCCGGATTTCGTTGCTTACGCGGAGGCCTACGGGGCCAGGGGCCATCGCATCAAGGCCACCGCCGAACTCAAGCCACTGATCCGGAAGTGCTGTCAGGAGGGCGGCGTGCACCTGATCGACGTGCAGGTCGATTACGCGGACAACGATCGCATACTCAACCGCGAAATTCGTGAGCTGTCCGGCAAGCTGTGATTAATGGCCAGCCCGGCTGGGCCACCTGACAATACCAGAAGGAGAGCGGCATGCTCCGGGAATCCTATCCTTATTACCTGGCCAATGAGGCGGTGGCGGCCAACACCGACCTGGAAGTGCTCGATAAATATTCCGGGGATGTGGCCACCCGGGTGGCGCTGGCAGCGACAGAAACCATCGATAGGGCCATCGACTGGGCGGTGAAAGCCGAGAAACCGATGGCCGCAATGGCACCGTACGAGCGCCAGGCGGTACTCAACCACTGTGTCACACGTTTTAAGGAGCGCTATGACGAGCTGGCCGAGGCACTTTGCATCGAGGCCGGCAAACCCATCGGGGATGCCCGCGGCGAGGTTACGCGGCTGATCGACACCTTTCAGGTAGCCGCAGAGGAGTCGGTACGTATCGATGGCGAAGTCATCAACCTGGAAATATCTCCCCGTGCCAGGGGCTATCGCGGTTTTGTCAAGCGTGTACCGGTGGGGGCCTGTTCGTTTATCTCGCCATTTAACTTCCCGTTGAACCTGGCCGCCCACAAGGTGGCGCCGGCGATCGCCGCCGGCTGCCCGTTTGTGCTCAAGCCCGCGAGTCGCACGCCGGTGGGCGCGCTGATTATTGCCGAGGTCCTGGCGGAGACGGACCTGCCAAAGGGAGCCTTCTCGGTGCTGCCCTGTCACCGGGAGGGCGCCGACCTCTTTACCGTGGATGATCGTTTCAAACTGCTCAGTTTTACCGGGTCACCGGCCGTCGGCTGGGACCTCAAAGCCCGTGCTGGACGCAAGAAAGTGGTGCTGGAACTGGGGGGCAACGCGGCCTGTGTAGTGGATGCGGATACCGACCTGGACGACGCGGTCGAGCGCCTGGTTTTCGGTGCCTTTTACCAGTCCGGCCAGAGCTGTATCGGTGTGCAGAGGATATACGGGCACAGCAGTATTTATGCAGAGCTGAAGCGACGGCTGGTCGAACGCACGCGGCAGCTGGTCAAGGGGGACCCGCACGACGAGGAAACCTTTATCGGCCCGATGATTTCCGAAGGGGAAGCCACGCGACTGCACAACTGGATCCGGGAAGGGGTAGAGCAGGGTGGAACACTGCTGTGCGGTGGCGAGCGGGACGGGGCCATGCTGGACCCGACCCTGCTGGAGAATGTGCCCCGGGGCTGCGCAGTGGTAGAGGAAGAAGCCTTTGGCCCAGTGGCTGTCCTCGAGTCTTTCGAAGACTTCGACGACGTGTTGGCGCGGGTCAATGACAGCGCCTTTGGCCTGCAGACAGGCATATTTACCCGCGACCTCTACCGGGCGCAGAAAGCATGGGACCAGCTCGAGGTGGGTGGCGTGATTATCGGTGATGTCCCCAGCTGGCGGGTCGACAATATGCCCTATGGCGGGGTCAAGGACTCCGGCCTGGGCCGCGAGGGCATTCGCTGGGCGATTGCCGACATGACCGAGGAGCGCCTACTGGCGATTCGTACACCGGCGGGGTAGCACCAGCCAGCCTCCCGGCCAGTTGGTGCCAGCGGTTGTCAGCTCCAGCTACCCGGTGCAGGTGCCTGGAGTCCCAGATGCCGTGCATGGAACTGCAGGTGCTCGCCAATAAAACTGGCAATAAAAAAGTAGCTGTGGTCATAACCATCATGGCGCCGTAATTGCAGCGGGTAGTTGCTGACCAGCGCTGCCATCTGCAGTGCTTCCGGCTTCAGTTGTTCTGACAGGAAGTTGTCGGCTTGACCCTGGTCCACCAGTGCCGGTACCTGTGCCTCGTTCGCAAAACTACGCATCAGCAGGCTCGCATCGTAGGCTTCCCAACCCGCGGTGTCCTCTCCCAGGTAAGCCGTAAATGCCTTCCTGCCCCAGGTACTGTCGACCGGGTTGGCAATGGGGCTGAATGCAGACACTGAATGGAACCGCCGGGGGTTGCGCAGCGCCAGCACCAGGGCTCCGTGGCCACCCATGGAGTGGCCGCTGATGGACCGCTTGTCATTTACGGGAAACATTTCTTCGACCAGGGCCGGTAGCTCATCGAGTACGTAGTCGTACATGTGGTAGTGACGGCTCCAGGGATCGCGGCTGGCATTGACATAGAACCCCGCGCCCTGGCCCAGGTCGTAACCCTCGTCGTCGGCTACCGCCTCGCCTCGCGGACTGGTGTCCGGCGCCACCAGCGCCATGCCCAGCCTTGCGGCAATCTGCTGGGCGGCGGCTTTCTGCATGAAATTCTCATCCGTGCAGGTCAGGCCGGATAACCAGTAGAGCACCGGCACCCGCTGGCCATCTGCCGCATGCGGCGGCAGGTAGATGGCAAAGCGCATATCGCAGTTGAGTACATCGGAGCGGTGGCGGTATTGCTTGTGCCAGCCGCCAAAGCTCTTGTTACTGCTCAGGTTTTCAAAGGTCATGGGAAGGCCCCGGTCAGTGATCGAAATGGATCACGGAGCGAATGCTTTCGCCGCTGTGCATCAGGTGGAAGGCCTCGTTGATGGCCTCCAATCCCATGGTGTGGGTGATAAAATCGTTCAGCTTGAACTCTCCGGCCAGGTAGCGCTCCACGTACTCGGGTAGTTCGGAACGTCCCTTGACCCCGCCGAAAGCGGTGCCTTTCCAGACCCGGCCGGTGACCAGCTGGAACGGACGGGTGGAGATTTCCTGGCCGGCCCCGGCCACACCGATGATGACCGATTCACCCCAGCCCTTGTGGCAGCATTCCAGCGCGGACCGCATCACGTCGACATTGCCAATACACTCGAAGGAATAGTCCACGCCCCCATCGGTCAGCTCGACGATCACATCCTGGATCGGCTTGTCGTAGTGCTTCGGGTTGATGCAGTCGGTGGCACCCAGCTGGCGGGCCAGGTCGAATTTGCCCTCATTGATGTCGATGGCAATGATACGCCCGGCCCGGGCCATGGTGGCGCCGATCACTGCCGACAGGCCGATACCGCCGAGGCCAAAGATGGCGACGGTCGCTCCCTCCTCAACTTTTGCGGTATTCATTACCGCGCCCATACCGGTGGTGACACCACAGCCCAGCAGGCAGATTTCTTCCAGTGGTGCCGCCTTGTCCACCTTGGCCAGCGATATTTCCGGCAGCACCGTGTACTCGGAGAAGGTTGAGCAACCCATGTAATGGTAAATCGGCTCTCCATCCTTGTAGAAACGGGTGGTGCCGTCCGGCATCAGCCCCTTGCCCTGGGTTTCGCGGATCTTGCCGCACAGGTTGGTCTTGCCGGACTGGCAGAATTTACATTCGCCGCATTCCGGTGTGTACAGAGGGATCACATGGTCGCCTACTGCCAGGCTGGTCACGCCTTCACCCACAGATTCCACAATACCGCCTCCCTCATGGCCGAGAACGGCCGGGAAAATACCTTCCGGGTCGTCACCGGACAGGGTAAAGGCATCGGTGTGGCACACCCCGGAGGCAACCACACGGATGCGGACCTCGCCGGCCTGCGGTGGCATCACATCAATTTCCTCCACCGATAGCGGTTGTCCCGCTCCCCAGGCCACGGCGGCCCTGGCTTTGATGGTCCCGGTCATAAGGCTCTCCTCGGTAATAGGGCGGCGGTATGCCGCGATATGGCGGGCAGTCTAACTGTTTCCATTCGGGTTATAATCGGCGCTTTTGGTAAATCATATTTACCAGGTGGTAATAATTGTGGCGAAGTATTGATGGGGCAAGCAATGCGCGAGTGGGAAGGAGTCAGTGAATTTGTCGCAGTGGCCGAGGCCGGCAGCTTTACCGGCGCCGCCCGCAGGCTGGGGATCTCCACCGCCCAGGTCAGTCGGCAGGTCAGCGCCCTCGAGTCCAGGCTGTCGACCAAACTGCTGTATCGCACCACGCGCAAGGTGTCGGTGACAGAGGTGGGGCAGGTGTACTACCAGCATTGCCGCCAGGTTCTCGACGGCCTTGAGGAGGCTGAGCGGGCTGTAAGCGACCTGCAGCAGGTGCCACGGGGCCGGCTCAG
The DNA here is from genome assembly GCF_021290385.1 of Microbulbifer sp. YPW16. GTDB lineage: Bacteria > Pseudomonadota > Gammaproteobacteria > Pseudomonadales > Cellvibrionaceae > Microbulbifer > Microbulbifer zhoushanensis. The sequence continues at coordinate 363,707 of NZ_CP089928.1, read as the reverse complement.
GCTGACCGCCCCCGTCACCTACGGCGAGACCACACTGGCGCCACTGGTAAATGATTTTGCCCTCCGCTACCCGGAGCTGGAAGTGGATATGCAGCTGACCAACCAGAAGCTGGACCTGGTGGCGGAGGGCTACGATCTCGCCATCCGCCTGGGCAAGCTGGACGACTCGAGCATGATGGCGCGGCGACTGGGATCCCGCACGTTGTATGTCTGCGCCTCCCCCGCTTACCTGGCCGCCCACGGTGAACCCCACAGCCTGTCGGAGCTGGGGCAACACAACTGCCTGCCGGGGACCCTCGAATACTGGCGCTTCCGGGAGCAGGGGCGATCGAGGGATATCCGGGTGAGTGGCAGTATCCGCTGCAACAGTGGACAGGCGCTGGTAGATGCGGCGCTGAAGGGGATCGGTCTCGTGCAATTGCCGGACTACTACGTCGACGAACACTTGCGTTCAGGCCGCCTCATTTCCCTGCTGGAGCACTACCGGGAGGAGGATGACGGTATCTGGGGCGTCTACCCCCACAACCGTCACCTGTCGCCCAAGGTGAGCATGTTGCTGGACTACCTGGGCGAGTTTATCGGTTAGCCCGGAACATGGCATCGGCTCTGCAGGGGGGGGGCCGCACCGGCATCACCACTCTACACAGATCTTGCCAAAGTGCGCGCCGCTCTCCTCATAGCGGAAAGCGTCACCCAGCTCCTCGAACGGGAAAGTGCGGTCAATTACCGGGCGGATTCCTGTCTGGTTGAGCGCGGCCACATACTCCTGCTGGTTACGGCGGCTGCCCACGACCAACCCCTGTAGCCGAGCCTGCTTGGCCATCAGCATCGCGGTGGGCACCTCGCCGGATGTGCCGGTCAATACACCGATCAGGGCGATATGCCCGCCGATACGGACTGCCTTGATGGACTGTTCAAGGGTGCCGGGCCCCCCGACCTCTACGATGTGGTCCACACCCCGGCCGTCGGTGAGTTCCAGTACTTTTTTGCCCCAGTTTTCCTCACGCTTGTAGTTGATGGTGTGACCGGCGCCCATGTCGCTGACGCGCTCCAGTTTCTCGTCGGAAGACGAAGTGGCGATAACCCTGGCGCCCATGGCCCTGGCGATTTGCAGGGCGGCAATGGACACGCCCCCGGTTCCCAGTGTCAGTACCGTGTCACCCGCCTTGAGTCCCCCATCGACAACCAGTGCACGCCATGCGGTAAGCCCGGCGGTGGTAATGGTTGCCGCCTCTGTGTGGCTCCACCCGTGGGGTGCATGGGTAAAGGCACTCTGCGGGCGCACCGCGTGACTCGCGGCAAAGCCATCGATGCCATCCCCGGGGGTACCGGCGAAGCTGCCAACGCCCAGCCCTGCATGCCCATCGGACCACTGCGGAAAGAAACAGGAGACAACCTGGTCACCGGGACTGAATTCGGTGACGCCCTCGCCGACAGCCTCCACAGTACCTGCGCCGTCGGACATCAGTACCCGGCCGTCTTCCGTGGCAATCTGCCCGGCAGCTACCAGGTAATCGTGGAAATTGAGAGACGTGGCATGCAGTGCGACCCGGATTTCTCCCGGGCCGGGTTCGCCCGGGTCCGGCCTCTCCGTGATTTCGAGCCGGTCGAGCCCGCCGGGTGCCTTTACGACAAAAGCCTTCATTTTCCTCTCCTTTCATCTATGTAGGGCAGGGCTGTGAATACCCGCAATGGTGTGCCCCGGCCGGGATCCCGCCCTATACAGGGCTATGCAATTCAGTTGCTACTCTCCTGCCACAACTCCCTCACGCAGTGCACCTCGATCTTGAGGTTCGGGTCGCGCATCTCCCGTCTCACTATATTGATCAGTTCCTGCGCATATTGCCTGTCGAGGTCAAATGGCGCACCGATCACAAGGACCACATCCGAACGGTGGTAGGGTGATGCCGGGCGGCCCGCGGTTAAAATCTCAACGTCGGGGTTTTCCTCTACGTAATCTTTCAGGGGCTCGATCACCGTTCGGGACAGGGGGTACAGATTGGGTTTTGGTTTGCCCTGTAGCAGGTCCCTGACCAGAGAGACTTTCAACGGGCCGAGCAACACAATTGTTACCAGCGCCATTACCGCCACAGTAGCAGCCACCCATCGACGCTGCCGAGAGCGCGTTCGTGTCGTACGGACACCCATCGATCGAAAGGTCAGGGCTGCGAAAAGTACGATGGCGATAAAGTTGGTTAGGAACAACAATGCCGCACCATTGGCATTACCGAACTGTAAATAGGCAATGGAAATGCCGACTGAACACAGGGGCGGCACAAGTGCAGTAGCAATTGCGACACCGGCGATGGAACCGACAAGGTTGGGGCGCGCAGATGCATACGCGGCAGCGGCACCGGATGCTGCGGCAATTACCAGGTCGAGCACATTCGGCGCGCCCCGGGCATAAATCTGGGGGGTGAGTTCGACGCCGGGAGTCAGCACACCGATCACGAAACTGATCAATACGGTCAGGAGCGTGCCCGAACCGATGGAGGCCAGCGAGGTGTTTCCCAGTTTCGGATTGGCCTGCGCCAGCGCCATACCGCAGCCGAGCATCGGGGTCATCAGCGGGGCCAGTAACATAGAGCCGATCACTACCGCCGGGGAGTCCTGCAGTAACCCCATGGATGCGACGATGGTCGCGAGGCCCAGCATAATCAGGAAATCGAGGGTTAACAGCGAACCGCGGCGCAAGGCGCCAAGCAGGTCGGCGTAATCCGCGGGGCTGAGAAGCGGGTTCCACTCCTCACCGATAGTGCCATGCCGCCAGGGTTTCAGCGCCGGGGCGCGCTTGATCACCGCAACCGCAGGGTGCCGAGTGAATTCGATGATCGTGCTCACAAAGCTGGAGTTGGCTCCGACCAGCACAAGGTCGTGCGCGTCCATTGTCCTGGCATTTTTTGCGCGCTGACTCTTGCGCAGGATCTGGCATTCAATGTGCTCACTATCTTCCAGGCCGGTATCCCGTATCAGTTGATTCAAGCCCTGTTGGCCGACCTCTATATTCACATCCTCATAATCGGCCTCAGTGCGGGCAAGAGTTATTTCACCCTGGTTGGCTTCTACCAGCTGGTGCGCCAGGAAAAGGGCCGCGCCATCGTGTGGGTTGTCATCAGCCAGGACAAATATTTTCCTGGCTTGGCTGGTGCGTGCGGGGCCGCCAAACAGAATGGCCACACTACAGGGGGCCTTTTTCAGCAGGCTATTGGTAGCGTAGGTTGCGCCCTCGGCACCGTCCTGATCATCTGCGGTGGCGACCAGGAACTGGATTTCCTCATGTTTCGCAATTTCAAGCGCACTCTCAGTTGCATCGGGAGACGGCTGGACACGTATCTCGCAGTTGTCGTACTTCGACAGTCGCGCGAGTGCAGGTACCTGCTGATGCTCCTGTAGGTAGCGGCTGGCCGCTTCACTCAGGCTGCTGTTTCTGGATTCCCCGCCTGGAGGCGGAGCTTCAGCGTATTGCCAGCAGAGAGCGCAAACAGACGTATCGCGCGCCTGTGCGACCTCCGCTGCCAGAGGGAGCACCTGACCGAGTTCCCGGTGATTTCTGATCAGGGCAAGGACGGCCATTGAGTCAACCTCAACTGCGTGGCTTCGGTGGATTATTGGCAAAAAAACAGGCCGAGCGAGTTCAATATAGCCCTTCCCGAGCAACCGTTTACCGCGGCTGGCCGGTGAGCGCGAATACGCGACATGAAAGGGTGGTAGGCGAACCAGTTTGCACCAAACTTGCCTGGGGGGGGTTAGCTAAAACCGCCGGGAGCAGTCCGGAGCGCCGCCCAATGCAAAGAGTGACCAGGTGGTAATCCTCCAGGCGCCACCCAGTTTCGCAAGGCTAAAGATATTGCAGAAATCGTCCACTCGGGGATTTGTTTCGTGGGGACGGCGAAAGGCGACAAGAATCGCGGCAGTTCCATCATCGCCGACCGACAGTGTCTCTATTACATGCCTGGTGAAGGGGTGGGAAGTAACATGAAACTTTTCACGGAAAACATTCAACATCACCGCGCTAATTTCCGGGCTATCACTCAGCCCGGGCATCTCGCCCACGTAAAAAACCGGTGCTCCGGCGAAGTACTCATCAGCTACTCTGGCTGGCGCGAGGCTGCTGTCAGAGAAATCCTCCATAAACTCACTGATAAAGGTCTCCACGGCCTGTTTCTCTTCTGGCTCGGCGCTCACCGCCAGTGGTGTCAATAGCAGGAGCAGTATCTTCCCGATCGAACTAACGGTTTTCATGGTAACGGCCCATTCGGATTGCTCCGGAGAAGCTTGACAGAATTATCAATTGAAGGGCCTGAAAGCTGCGCATTTGGCTGCCAATATACCGGGATGTGCAGCTATGCTGGGGGCAAGGCTTACGGGCAGACAGGCGCCCGGTGCTGCAATGATTTGCCCTCCCTGTCGATAAGTCGCTCGCGCACCCCTGGTGTTTCTATCCTGTGGGGAACAGATTCGGCGAGTAGGAGAACTGTGGATCAGTTAAGTCCTGATGAGTGCAGCGTCACCCCGGCAGCCCAAATCGGTGTCATTACCGAGGTACACGGCCCGGTGGTGGTGATCCGTTGCCAGCGGCTCCCGCCTTTGCGCAGGGCATTGAAGGCTTTTGTCGATGGTGAGACTTACCTGTTTGAAGTCCACCAGCACCTGGACCAGCATCACGCGCGGGCCATTACCCTGCACCGCACCGGCGGGCTGTGCCGGGGCAGGCCGGTTTACGATACCGGCGCGCCATTGCACGTCCCGGTTTCCATCGATTGCCTTGGACGCCTGTTGAATATTTTTGGTGAACCGCTCGACGGCGCGCCTGCGCTTGAAACGGATGAATATCGGAATATTCATACGCCACCGACTGCCCTGTGGGATGCGGTCGATACCGGTGACATCCTCCAGACCGGTATCAAGGTGATCGATCTTTTGTGCCCCTTCGTGCGCGGCGGCAAGACAGGGCTGTTCGGCGGTGCTGGTGTAGGCAAGACCGTGCTGGTGATGGAGTTCATGCACGCCGTGGCCGCTCTCCATAGCGGCGTCTCTGTATTCGCTGGTGTGGGAGAGCGGATTCGCGAGGGGCACGAGCTATGGCACGAGATGCGCGAGGCGGGGGTTATGGACCAGACCCTGATGTGCTTTGGCCAGATGGACGAGTCGCCGGGGGTGCGCTTTCGCATCGGCCTGTCGGCGCTTACCTACGCCGAGTACCTGCGCGATTCCGTGGCCAGGGAAGTACTGTTCGTAATGGACAATATCTTCCGCTTCGTACAGGCCGGCAGTGAGATTTCCAGCCTGCTTGGCCGAATGCCGGCCACGGTCGGCTACCAGCCCACCCTGATCAGTGAGGTGGCCGAGCTCCAGGAGCGCATACTCTCCACCCGCTCAGGGGCGATTACCGCGGTAGAGGCAGTCTATGTGCCCGCCGACGATATGACCGACCCGGCGGTGGACGCGATCCTGGGCCACCTGGACTCTGCGGTTGTGCTATCCCGGGCGCAGGCGGGGAAGGGGATCTACCCGGCTGTGGAGCCGCTGCAGTCCGCCAGCCGCGCGATGGACCGCCAGACTGTCGGCGACCACCATTATGCAGTGGCCGAGGGAGTGCGCGAACACCTGGCACGCTACCGGGAGCTGGAGGACATTATCGCCATGCTGGGTATCGAGGAGCTGTCCCGGCAGGATCGACGGATTGTGCTGCGTGCCCGTAAACTGCAACGCTACCTGACCCAACCCTTTAACGTCATCGCCTCCCACACGGGTATCGCAGGCGTCTCTGTCCCCCTGGAGGAAACCCTTGCGGACTGCGAGGCCTTCCTGCGTGGCGACTATGATGAGCTGGGGGAAGACGACTGCTACATGCGCGGCAGCATGCGGGACCGGGCAAAATGAACAGCTTTACCCTGGAACTGCTTTCCGCCACCGAGCTGCGGAAGGTCGAGGGTGTCATTTCTTTCGTCGGTGAGGATGCATCCGGCAGCTTCGGTATCCTCGCCGGCCATATGCGCTGCATAACTTCCCTGGTGTTCGGCCTGAGCCGCTTTCGCTGTATCGACGGGGAATGGCACTACCTGGCACTGCCCGGCGGGCTGCTCTATTTTCTCGACAACCGGCTGCAGGTCTGCACCCGGCACTTTATGGTCGACAGGGATTACGAACGGATCTCCGGATTGCTGCAGGAGCAGTTACTGGAGGAAGAGCGGGCGCTGCAGGATATGAAAGAGAGTCTCCGGCGCCTTGAGGAATCGTTGCTCAAGCGTCTCTGGGAGTCGGGCCATCAGCAGATCCTGCAGGAGTAGACCACAATGAGGGAAGACAACGACAGGGCCCTGAAGAACAGGGTCGAGCGCCAGGCGCGGAGAATGCGAAGGGCAGAGCGGGAACGGCCCACCCTTTTCGCACAGACCATTTATATTGGCACCCTGGGTCTGGTGCTTGTCTTGCCGGTCGTCGGCGGTGCCTACCTGGGGCTCTGGCTGGACAGCCTGGCCGGGGGCTACTCCACCCGTTGGACCCTGAGCCTTATTTTTGTCGGGCTGGTGGTAGGCGCCACCAATGTCTACCTGCTGATCAGGGAAAAGTGAATGCGCGACGGCGAGCTCTTTCCCACCGTATTCTTCAATCTGGGACCGGTCCAGGTCACTGGCACAGTAGTGACCACATGGGCAGTAATGCTGGGGCTCTGGTTGATGGCCTGGTTGATTTCGGGACGCCTGCGGGAACGACCCGGCCCTGCACAGGCTGTGGCCGAGGGGGTCGTCGGGGCCATAGAGGGTGCCATCCGCGCAGTGGCGCCGGACCATGTCAGACTGCTGTTGCCGTTTATTGCCACCCTGTGGATCTTCCTGGTGGTGGCCAATCTCTGCGGCCTGCTGCCCGGGGTCCATTCACCGACGCGGGACCTGTCGGCCACCGCAGCCCTGGCGATACTGGTATTCCTCTCAGTGCACTGGTTCGGTATCCGCAGCCAGGGTTTGAGACCCTACCTGCGCCATTACCTGACCCCCAGCCCCTTGCTGTTGCCGTTCCACCTGATCAGCGAGGTCACCCGCACGGTTGCACTGGCAGTTCGCCTGTTCGGGAACATCATGAGCCTGGAAATGGCGGCACTGCTGATACTGCTGGTAGCGGGATTCCTGGCCCCGGTTCCTATACTGATGCTGCATATTGTCGAAGCCCTGGTACAGGCCTATATCTTTGGCATGCTGGCGCTGATCTATATTGCCGGTGGGCTTCAGTCCCAACAACTCAGGCAACAGCCGCAAGGAGAGCGCGATGAATGACATATCCTGGTTTGCGCTGCTTTCAACCATCGCAGCCATGCTGGGCATCGCGATTGGCGTGCTGCTTCCCGCATTTGCCATGGGGCGGGCCATCAGCAGCGCGCTGGATGCCCTGGCTCGACAGCCGGAAGCAGAACGTTCGATCATGCGTACCCTGTTTATCGGCCTGGCTATGATTGAATCCCTGGCAATCTATGTGCTGGTGATTGCGCTGATCATCCTGTTCCGCAATCCACTGCTGGAATACCTGCTCGAGTCGGCGTCGTAGCAGGAGGGGTAAGCCGTGGAGCTCAGCTGGTCGACCTTCCTGCTGGAAATCATTAACTTCCTGGTACTTGTGTGGATCCTCAAGCGGTTTTTCTACAAGCCGCTGCAATCCGTTATTGCCCGACGGCAAGAAAGCATCGAGGAAAGCCTGGCCACGGCTGAACAGACCCGTGCGGAGGCCGCCAGCCTACAGCGGCAATACGAGCAGCGGCTGTCCCAGTGGGCAATTGAGAGCGAGCAGATGCGGGAGGAACTCCAGGCCGAGATGCGCACCGAACGCACAAAGCGGCAAACAGAACTGGAGGAGTCATTGCAACAGCGGCGCCAGCAGGCAGAGGTTGCCGACAAGCGCCAGCGGAGGGAGCTACAGCGGCAGCTGGAGCAGGCAGCCCTGCGCCAGGGCGGCCAGTTCGCGGCACGGCTACTGCAGCAGGGCGCAGGGCCGGAGCTCGAGCAGCGCCTGCTGGAGCTCCTGCTGCGCTCCCTGGATGAGCTCCCGGATGAACAGCGCGCGCCGTTGCGGGAGCAGCTTGCGGAGCGGGGCGAACTGGCTGAGGTCACCAGCGCCTTCCCGCTGGAGGAGGACCAGCGAAGGGACATTGAGGAGGTACTGGGCGAGGTCCTGCAACCTGGTATCCGCTGCCACTTTGTCGAGGACCCGAAGTTGCTAGCTGGCCTGCGCATTACTGTCGGCCCGTGGCAGCTGGGGGCCAGTGTCCGGGACGAGCTGCAGGCATTTACCGAACTGCCACAGGCGGGATCGTGAACGACAGGCTATTGCCGGACCGGGCACGCTGGCTGGAGGGCTATCGGCCACAGCTGCGCATCCACGAGCAGGGACGGGTGGTTTCAGTCGGTGACGGCATCGCCTGGGTCGCAGGCCTGCCAACCGCGGCTATGGATGACCTGCTTGAATTCGCCGATGGCAGCCGGGGCCTTGTGTTCGACCTCTCGGGCAACCTGCTGGGCGCTGTGCTGCTGACAGAGACCGAGCAACTGACTGCCGGTACAACCGCACACCGGTATCCGCGGCCACTGGGATTGCCGGTGGGGGATGCACTGCTGGGCAGGGTCGTGGACCCGCTGGGTAATCCGCTCGATGGCAAGGGGACAGTGGATAGCCAGGGCTGGCGACGTATGGAAATGGCGTCTCCACCGATTACGCAGCGGGACTTCGTGCATCGGCCGATGTATACCGGCAACAAGGTGCTGGACACGCTTATCCCCATCGGTTGCGGTCAGCGACAGTTGCTGATCGGGGACGAGGGCCTGGGGCGCAGCGCGCTCGCCCTGGACGCGGTGATCAACCAGCGCAACTCGGGCGTGCGCTGTGTTTATGTGCTGATCGGCCAGAAGCGCTCGGCAGTGGTGAACAGCATCCGCCTGCTACGGGACTATTTCGCCATGGACTACACCACCGTGGTGGTAGCGGAAGCCAGCGCACTACCAGGGCTGCAGCACCTGGCGCCTTTTGCCGGCTGCAGCATAGCCGAGTACTGGATGCGACGGGGCCACCACACCCTGGTGGTATACGACGATCTCTCTACTCACGCAAAAACCTATCGGGAACTGTCCCTGTTGTTGCGGCGCCCGCCGGGTCGCGAGGCCTATCCAGGCGATATTTTTTCCGTCCACGCGCGCCTGCTGGAGCGTGCTACCTGCCTGGGCCCGGATGAGGGTGGCGGCAGCATGACCGCGCTGCCAATTGTGGAGACCAAGCAGGGCGAGATCGCCGCTTATATCCCCACCAACCTGATTTCCATCACCGATGGCCAGGTCTACCTGAACCGTGAACTGTTCACTGCGGGGTTCCGGCCCGCCATCGATATCCCCATGTCGGTATCCCGGATAGGCGGCCGTGCGCAGCACCCGGCGGTCAAGCGGGAAGGAGGGCGTATGAAGCTCGATTACCTGCAGTTTCTCGAGCTGGAAATGTTTACCCGCTTTGGTGCCCGGCTGGAAGCGGGAATGGAAAAGGCTATCCGGCGTGGCCGGGTGCTGCGGGAAGTTCTCAAGCAGGAGCGCCTTGCGCCCCTGTCGATCGAGTACCAGCTGGCGTGGATGGTTGCGTTTAACGATGGCCTGCTCGATAACCTGGACCCACAGCAGGTGCGGCAGTTCCTGGCACAGTTGCAGGCGAGGATGGAAACCAGTGAATTAGTCCTGGACGACCCGCGCCGACACTGGACCTGCCTAACCCGGGAGGTGTTCTCCACTGTTGAGGGTGCAGCAACATGAGCCGCCAGCAGGAGCTGGCCCGGCACGAAAGGCAACTGGGCGAAACCCGTGAGATTGTCGGAGCAATGAAAGCGATGGCCTTTATGGAGGTTCGCCGGCTGGCGCAGACTCTTGACAGCCAGCGCCGGGTAGTCGAGACGATGAACACTGCGGCAGCAGACCTGCTCAGCTATTTTCCCGATGCTCTGCCATCGCCGGTGGGGGAGCTGCGCCACGTCTACCTGCTGATCGGCTCCGAACGTGGCTTCTGCGGAAGCTTTAATGAGAGCCTGGTAGAGAGGCTGGAGGAGTGCCTCGCGCGGGAACCGGTCCGCAGCGATGCCTGGCCCGGTATTATCGGTTGGGGACGCCGGCTATGCGCAAGGCTGGAGGGCCATCCCCGGTTTGTCGCGGCGCTGGACGGTGCAGCGCTGGCGGATGAGGTCAACTCGCGGCTGCAGCAACTGCTGGTGCGGCTGGCTGAGCTGCAGGGTGCAAGCGCCACGGCACTTACAGTGCTCTACCGGGACCCACAGCGGAAGGCGGTGGTGGAGGATGAGCTTTTGCCGCCGTTCCAGGGGCTGCGAAATCGCGTGCAGCGTTATCCTTGCCCACCGCAACTCAACCTTTCCCCGGCAACCCTTGTGCGTGAACTGGCGGAGGAATACCTTCTGCAGTCGTTGCAGAAAATCATTTACCTGTCACTGATGGCTGAGAACCAGCAACGCATGCAGCACCTGGAAGGTGCCAGTCATTACCTGGATGAGAAACTGGATTTGCTGCATCGCAAAGCCAGCCAGCTTCGGCAGGAGGAAATCACCGAGGAGATCGAAGTGATCCTGCTGAATGCAGACAGCGCCAGTATGCCTCGCGATCAGGAATCCCTGCAGGGGGATAACGAGAGAGACAAGGGGGATGCCAACCGGTAATCACCGCTTCGTGCGATGCAAGGCTGGATTCTCAGCGGGGTCCGGTTACCGCAACGATGGCCAGGCCAGCAAGCTATACGAGCAATTGCGGGAACAGCACCAGGATCACGCCCAGGACCAGCATCACCAGCCCGCTGGTAAATTTCAGCCAGCGCCCGGCCCTGTCTGTCAGCCTGCGGCTGCCCAGGGCGATAACCGCGATGCTTACCATCAACAGGTCGTCGGCGATGTAGGCAAGGATATAAAGCCCCAGGTAGGCGTAATACGCGCCGGCCCCCAGCTCCTGCCGGGACAGTACCGCTGTATAGATTGCCGGGAGCCCGGCCGTGCACAGCAGCTCGATAAAATTCACCAGGATCGCGAGCAGCGCAACGCCAACCAGTGACGCTGCCAGGCTATCGGCCCGCAGTACCCGCCTCAGCCGCTCGTAGAGCCCCGGTTTGGCGGATTCCGGGATCGACAGCGTGTACTCGCGTCCACTGCGGACGCCGCTGCGGAAAAAGTCCCGGAGGTTGAGGGCACCGATCGCCAGCGCCACGCCTCCGAGCAACCAGCGCAACAGTGCGGAAACCCCCACCAGCAGGAACAGGTTCAGCCAGGCTGCCATAAACACGTAATAAACAGCCCCGCTGACGAGTACAAAGGTACCCGCAATCAGTGCCATGCGACGGCGATCCTGCAACCTGACCAGTATCGAGAGCAGTATCAACAACACCCACATGGCGCAGGGGTTGAAGCCGTCGATCAGCCCCAGGGCGATTGTGAACAGCGGCAGGCCCAGGTCGGCGACATCCAGTCCGCCGGGGCCTGCCGCTTCAGTCTTTCCCGGCGTTGCGGCGCCTCCTTTTACCAGTTCCGCCAGTTGCGGCCCGGTAACCGCGGGGCTGGCAAAACCCACCAGTACCCGGTCCTCGATCACGAAAGTGGGCACGCCCGGTGGCCAGGCGCCGGCGCGGCGTGAGTGCCGGGCAAGGTCCTCAGCAGCTCGCGGGTCACTGTCCAGTGAGCGGTAGACAATGCGCAGCCCGGGGTGCTCGTGGGCGAACTGTGGCAGGTATTCCTTGGCTGCGGCACAATGGGGACATCCATCCCGCACGAATACTTCCAGCACCTGTTCCGCTTTCGCCTGATCCGCCACTGCCGCACCGGCCAGTGACAGCAAAACCAGCATGGTCCGGACAGGAACCGACAATCGTACTCGCCAGCCTGGGGCGGGCAAGACTGGCCAGCACATCCGAAGTGTTTGCAGAAAACTCATTGGCAACCGCTGTATTGGCATGTCACTGTTCAGTAAAGACGTAATGGCAGTGGCAGGCTTCCGGCCGTGAGTGCAACCGTATAGCTAGCCCGGAATGCAGCTGGATTCCCCGGTTGGCACTGCCGGAGAACGCCCCGCCGATCTGGCCGGGGCTGCTAATGTTTGTTTATCCAGTTCCCCCAATCCCGAGTTGCAATGCCTGACAGCAACCCCCAGCGCCAGTGGCAATCCCTGTCGCCCCGGGAAGTGACCGCGTTACTCGACAGTAGCGATGCGGGCCTGACCACGGCAGAGGCCAGCCGGCGGCTCTCAACATATGGCCCCAACGCGCTGCCAACGCCACGCCTGCCCGGGTTCCCGCGGCTCTTCCTGCGCCAGTTCGCCAGCCCACTGATCTATGTGCTGCTGGCGGCGATGGCGGTATCCCTGGGTGTCGGCAAACTGGCGGATGCCACGTTTATCGGGTTGATTCTGCTGCTCAATGCGTTAATCGGGGCCCTGCAGGAGTACCACGCCCATCGCAGTGCGCAGGCCCTGCGCAAACTGATGGTGAACCGGGTACAGGTAGTGCGGGACGGCGAAACCATCGAGATTCCTGGAGAGGAGCTGGTACCGGGAGACCTGGTGCTGCTGGGTTCAGGGGATCGGGTACCGGCCGACCTGTACCTGCTAGAGGCAAAAGGCCTGGAAGTGGATGAGTCCGTCCTTACCGGTGAGTCATTGCCGGTGGGCAAGGACAGTGACCTACTCTGTGCACCGGACGCACCGCTGGCGGAAAGGTTCAACCAGTGTTTCGCTGGCAGCCTGGTTGCCTCGGGCCGTGGCAGGGGGGTGGTCACCGGTACCGGCCTCGCGACCGAGGTTGGCAAGCTGAGCCTGAGCCTGGAATCTGCGGAGGAGGCGAAGCCACCGCTGTTCCAGCGTATCGAGCGCTTCAGCAAAAAACTCACCATCGCGTTACTGGTCAGCGTGGCGCTGCTGGCTGCGATCGAACTCGCCCGGGATACCCCGCCACTATTGATATTCATGACGGCGGTAGCCCTGGCAGTTTCTGCCATTCCCGAGGGCCTGCCGATGGCGCTGACGGTGGTGCTTTCCATTGGCACACGTCGTATGGTCAGGCGGCATGTCATTGTCCGCAAACTGGTAGCCGTGGAGAGCCTGGGCTCCTGCACCGTTATTGCCGCTGATAAAACCGGCACCCTGACAGAGAACCGGCTCACGGCCAGCGAGGTGGCCTTGCTGGACGACCGCAATTACCACATCGGCACAAATCATCCCAGCGACGAGGTGATTGAGCGACTGTGTCGCGTCGCCGCGCTCTGCAACGAGGCGGAGGTACACAAGACAGATGATGGCCAGTGGCAGGGCAGCGGCGACGCTGTGGACCAGGCACTACTGGCCATGGCCTGTAAATGTGGTATCGAGCGCGGTCATTTACTGGCTCGATATCCGCTTTGCTCCCAGATCCACTACGAACCCGCTCTGGGTTATGCCGCGACCCTGCACAATGACGGCGAACGGGGACTTAGCTGCGTGAAGGGCGCGCTGGAAAAACTGTTGCCCATGTGCAGCAGCATGGCCACTGCAGCGGGCGATGTCCCCCTGGACAACAGTCGCGCTCTGGACGCGATGAAGAGCCTGGCCGAGCGCGGGGCGCGGGTCCTTGCGCTGGCCGAGGGCAAACTGCCCGCAAGCGACCGTGTTTTCCCCGAACAGCTGCATAACCTTTGCCTGCTGGGATTGGTCGGCATGGTGGATCCACTGCGCCCGGAAGCGGCACAGGCGGTGTCGGACTGCCGTACCGCCGGCATCCATGTGTGCATGCTCACCGGCGACCATCCGCACACTGCCCTGAGCATCGCCCGGGAACTGAAACTTGCGGACCGTGAAGACGGGGCTGTGACCGGTATGGAGCTGGCACGGGCGGAGGCCCAGGGCAGCAGGGCTGTCGACCAGCTGACATCCGGTACCCGTGTTTACGCGCGGGTTTCGCCGGACCAGAAGCTGACCATTGTACAATCTCTGCAGCGCCAGGGTGAGTTTGTCGCGGTAACCGGAGACGGGGTCAACGATGCCCCGGCGCTGCATAGCGCCCATGTCGGTGTGGCCATGGGAGAAAGGGGAACCGAGGTGGCGAAGGAATCCGCTGACCTGCTGCTGACCGACGACAATTTCGCCTCGGTGGTGGCCGGGGTAGAGGAGGGGCGCATCGCCTACCGGAATATCCGTAAGGTCGTGTTCTTCCTGATTTCCACTGGCGCCGCTGAAATTGTCCTGTTCGTCTTGAGCACCGCCTTCGCAATGCCGTTACCGCTGACGCCGGTTCAGCTGTTATGGCTCAACCTGGTTACCAACAGTGTGCAGAGCGTGGGCCTGGCACTGGAGCCGGGAGAGGGTGATGAGATGCAGCGCCCGCCGCGCCCGCCCAGGGAGTCGCTGTTCGATCCGCTGATGTTACGCCGGGTCATTACCTCCGGCCTGGTGATGGGCGGTGTCGCCTTCAGTTGCTTTTACTGGCTCCTGCAGCAGGGCTGGCAGGTAGAGCAGGCGCGTAACAGTGTGCTGCTGCTGATGGTGCTGTTTGAGAATGTGCAGGTGTTCAACAGCCGCTCGGAAGTCCGCTCCATCTTCCACCAGCCGTTTTTCTCCAACCCGGTGCTGCTACTGGGGACACTGGCGGCCCAGGGTCTGCATATCCTGTCGATGTACTCGCCTCTGATGCAGGGTGTGCTGGGCGTTTCGCCAGTGAGCCTGGCACACTGGACAGGCCTGTTGTCGTTGGCGATGCTGCAGTTGCTGGCGATGGAGCTGCTGTTGCGCATTTCGAACTGGCGCGAGAGTAATACAGCTGCCGGATAGCGCGGTGAACCGCCACGTTTGGGAAATCTTCTGGGACATATTTTTCGCGGCCATGGGCCGCTCCTAAGAAATCCGTGAGTGTGCTTCACCCCTTGTAGGAGCGGCCCGCGGCCGCGATCGGGGCTCGATAACCCGGAGGTAATCGCGGCTGGCAGCCGCTCCTACAAAATCGGTGAGTGCGCATCCCCACCCGCAGGAGCGGCCGCTGGCCGCGACGCGACCGCCGGCTGCACCTATCCCGATTTTTTCTTTTCCTCGATGGCCGCCACCCTCTCGATGGTGCGCAACAATGCATCCGGGCTCAGGCTGATGGAATCGATCCCCAGTTCCACCAGGTACTCGGCCACTTCCGGGTAGTTCGACGGCGCCTCGCCGCAGATACCGGCCGGAATACCGTTGCGTTGTGCGCCCTCAATAGCGAGCCGCAGCATTTCCAATACGCCAGGATCCCGCTCGTCGAAATCAAAGGCGACAATGTCTGAATCCCGGTCTACACCGAGCACCAGCTGCGTCAGGTCATTGGAGCCGATGGAGATACCGTCGAACAGCTGGCTGAATGCGTCTATCTGCACCACGTTATTGGGGATCTCGCACATGACGTAGACCTCCAGGCCGTTCCTCCCCTGTTTCAACCCGTGGTCAGCCATCGCCTGCAACACCTGCTCGCCCTCGGGAATGCGTCGGCAAAAGGGAATCATCACCTTGATATTATCCAGGCCCATTGCTTCCCGTGCCCGTTTCAGGGCGGCACACTCCAGCGCAAAGCCATCGGCATAGGCCTCGTGGGCATACCGGGCGGCCCCCCGGAACCCCAGCATCGGGTTCTCTTCATGGGGCTCGAAGCCGGCTCCACCCACCAACCGCGCGTACTCATTGGTCTTGAAATCCGAAGTACGGACAATCACTGGCCGGGGGTAGAAAGCAGCGGCAATGGTGCCGATTCCCTCGGACAGTTTTTCGATGAAAAATGCCCCACCACTTTCGTGACCGGCCGTCAGTTGCTGGAGCTTTTGCCTGTCCTTTTCATCCTCGACCCTCTCTGGGTGGGCCAGCGCCATCGGGTGGGCCATGATATGTTCATTGACGATAAACTCCATACGCGCCAGGCCGACACCATCGCAGGGCAGGGCACTCAGCCGAAATGCCTGGTCCGGGCTGGCCAGGTTGATCATCATCCTGGTCTCTGGCCGGGGAACATGGTCCAGCTCGATCGTGGTTACCTCGAACGGTATCTCCCCGTCGTAGACCCTGCCCACGTCACCCTGGGCGCAGGAAAGGGTGACGATCTGGCCCGCCTGCAGGTTGCGGCCTTCGTCGCCAATGCCGACCACCGCCGGGATACCAAATTCCCGCGCAACAATGGCCGCATGACAGGTCCTGCCACCACGCTCGGTAACCAGTGCCGCCGCGCGCCGCATGGCCGGGCCCCAGTCGGGACTGGTGCTTTCGGCGAACAGTACCTCGCCATCCCCGAAGCCTGCCAGCTGGTCCACGCTGTCCACCCTGCGCAGGGTGCCACTGGCAATACCGGTACCGATAGCCCGCCCGCTGGCGCGCAGGGATTCGCTGTCTGGCTTTTCCCTGAAATGGTAACGCTTAAGCTGGTTACGCGGCTTCTGCGAGGCAACGGTTTCCGGCCGCGCCTGGAGGAGGTACAGCTGCCCGTCATCGCCGTCCTTTGCCCACTCCATATCCATGGGGCAGTCCACGCCCCGTACGCTGCTGTAATGCTTCTCGGTGCGAATCGCGTAATCCGCCAGGGTCAGTACATCGTCGTCATCCAGGCTGTAAATTTCGCGACGGGCCCCGGGGGTATCGATGTTATGCAGCTCCTGGCTGTTCAGGTCTTCATCGCAGACCAGTGTCTGCTGCTTGGCGCCCAGCTGGCGGCGCAAGACACAACGATGGCCCTGCTCGTAAGTTGGCTTGTGCACGTAGAACTCATCCGGGTCCACGGCCCCCTGGACGATATTTTCGCCCAGCCCATATGCCGAATTGATAAAGACTACGTCGCGGAAACCGCTGTCCGTGTCCAGGCTGAACATAACGCCACTGGCGGCCAGGTCCGCCCGGACCATTTTCATCACCGCGATGGTGAGTGCCACCTTGAAATGATCGAACCCGTTGCGCTCCCGGTAACTGATTGCACGCTCGGTAAATAACGACGCAAAACAGCGACGACAGGCCTCCAGTAGCCCTTCGGAGTCACCAATATTGAGGAAGCTGTCGTGCTGGCCGGCAAAGCTGGCGTCGGGCAGGTCCTCTGCGGTGGCGGAGCTGCGCACGGCAACCCTGAGCTGCGGGCCATACTGTTCGCACAGTTCGACATAGGCATCGGTGATTTCCCGGGCCAGGTCGTCCGGTAATCCTGATTCATACACGGCTTTACGGGCTTCCGCGGCAATCTGGCCCTGCTTATCACCTCCGGCATTGCCGACATCACGCAGCAGTTCGTGCAAAGTATCCCGGGTATTGCCCTGGTCCAGTACTGCGCGGTAGGCATTGGCGGTGATGGCAAACCCGTTGGGGACACGAATGCCCTGGGGCGCCAGGGCCCGGTACATTTCACCGAGAGAGGCGGTCTTTCCGCCAACTTCCGCGATATCGCCCAGTGAGATGCACTCAAACCAACGGATGTAATGACTGTGCGGCATGATACGGGTCCTCGGGCGAGACGGCTGGGTAAACAGGGTACGTTGAGGAAACCGGCGGGTGCAGTAGTATCAGCTGATGGAGAGGGGGGGGGAGGGAGCGCCCCGGCGCGCCCCCCGCCATGCCTGCCTGGTTACGATTCTGCGGTGAGATCAAGCCGGTAAATGAGCTGGGTGTGATCCTCGGGATCCGTATGGCATTCCCAACCCATGGCTTTGGCTACTTTCTGCAACCGTGTGTTTTCCGCCGAGTCAATCGAGTAGAGGTGGCCGACGCCCCTGGCCCGTGCCGACTCGATCAGTCGATTCAACAGCAGGGTGCCCAGGCCCTGCATCTGCCAGTCGTCCGCAACCACGACGGCACACTCAGCAGCTGCGCCACCCGCTTCCAGCGCGTAGCGGGAGACACCGATTTCCTTTTCTGCCCCGTTTTCGCTGATGATGGCGATAAATGCCTCGCGCTGGTTGTGATCGACATCTGTCAGCCTTTCCAGCATCTGCTGGCTCGGTTTTCCGACACCGCCCAGGAACCGGAAATGACGGGACTCCGCCGACAGGTTGGTGATAAATTCCCGCTCCAGGTCAATATCGCCCCGGTTTATTGGGCGTATTGTCACCACCTGGCCATTCCGGAGCTTTTCCGTCACAGTTCGCGATAGTGCCTCTTGGTGCTGCTCCTCGGACATTGTCACCTGCCTCCTCTCAAGCTGGCCTGCCGGTTCCTACAATCAGCCTAAATAATAGATCTGCGTTGGTACTTAGGGCCAACCGCACAGATTTATTTACGCGCACCAGGGGGAATAACGGTCACGGCAGCACATGATGCAGGACTTTATATTGCAGGCAGGTGACCTCGACCTCCTGGTCCAGGCGATCCGAAAGGAAGGCTTCCAGGTGATGGGACCTGTGCTGCGTGACAAGGCAATTACCTACGACACCGTTGCGTCCGCCGCAGACCTGCCTCAGGGCTGGACCGATAGGCAGGAAAAGGGCTGTTACCGCCTGGAGCGCCGTGACGATGACGCCTATTTCGGCTATGCGGTCGGGCCGCATTCATGGAAAAAATTCCTGCAGTTGCCGCGCCGACAGGTATGGAAGGCGCGCAAGGACACTAATGACATCCAGGTAACGGAAATTACTGAAGAGCCACCCCGAATGGCTTTTCTCGGCGTACGCAGCTGTGAGCTTCATGCCATCGCCATACAGGACCGGGTATTTGTCGACGACCAGCACTCCAATGAAAATTACGCCCAGAGGCGCAGCAATCTGTTTATTGTCGCGGTGAACTGCACTTCCGCAGCCGCCACCTGCTTCTGCACCTCGATGAATGCTGGACCGAAGGTGACCCTCGCCACTGACCTGGCGATGACCGAAGTAATCGATGGTGATGAGCATTATTTCCTGATTGGCAGCGATTCATACCGCGGCAGCCAGGTCCTGCGCCAGTTACCGGTGACGCCTTCTGGGAAACGGCACGAGGAGGCTGCGGCCCGGGGCGTTCAGAATGCCGTGCGCCAGATGGAAGAGGGGCCCCGCCGGTTTGACAGCTCCGACCTGAAGGAACTGCTCTACCGCAACTACGAGAGTGCATCGTGGGACCAGGTCGCCGAGCGCTGCCTGAGTTGCGCCAATTGCACCATGGCCTGCCCGACGTGCTTCTGCTCCACGGTGGAGGACACCACCGACCTGAGTGGCGACCATGCCGAACGCTGGGAGCGCTGGGATTCCTGTTTTACCGCTGACTTCAGCTATGTCACCGGTGGTCCCGTACGAGCCGATACGCGATCTCGCTACCGGCAGTGGATGACCCACAAACTGGCCACCTGGCACGACCAGTTCGGTTCTTCCGGCTGTGTGGGTTGCGGGCGCTGTATTACCTGGTGCCCGGTGGGTATCGACCTTACCGAGGAAGTGCGGAACATCCGTGAACTCGAGAAACCCGGCCCGGAGCAATAATGCAGAAGATCCCCGACATGCTCCGTGAACACCCTTTCTTCCGCGACCTGGCCCCGGCAGACCTGGAGTTCATCGCTGGCTGCGGAGAGAACGCTATATACGCTGCCGGGGACTACCTGGCACAGGAGAACGAGCCGGCGGACTACTTCTTCCTGATTCGCAAGGGCAGGGTCGCAGTGGAAACCTACCGTCCGGATCGTGGGCCAATCTGCCTGCAGACCCTCCATGACGGCGACGTCTTTGGCTGGTCCTGGCTGTTCCCCCCCTACCAGTGGACCTTCGACGGCCGCGCGATGGATCAGGTACACGCGATACGCCTCAACGGCAAGTGCCTGCGGGAAAAATGTGAGGCAGAGCCACGATTGGGGTTCCAGCTGATGCAGCGCTTTGCCCGGATCGCCACCGAGCGGCTACAGGCTGCGCGAATCCAGCTGCTGGATGTTTACGCCCAACCGTCTCCGCTGGTTGGGGATCGCCAGTGATTCCGCAGATGTACCGTATCGAGCATCGTCAGGAGGAATATCCCGGCACCTTCACGCTGCATCTGTCCCCTGAGCAGGACGATTCGGATGCCTTTCGTCCCGGGCAGTTCAACATGCTCTATGCCTTCGGTGCCGGCGAAGTCCCCATCTCGATGAGTGGCCCGGAATCGCGGGACGGGAGCCTGGTTCATACCATCCGCACACAGGGCCAGGTAACGGCCGCGCTGGAACGATTGCGGCGTGGGGACCAGGTGGGTGTTCGGGGCCCTTTCGGGAATGGCTGGCCGCTGGAAATAGCGGCCGGCAGTGACCTGGTGATTATCGCCGGTGGGCTGGGCCTGGCCCCGTTGCGACCGGTGATCTACAGCGTGTTGCGCAGCGGTATCCAGACCAGTCGCGTAAGGCTTTTCTATGGTGCGCGACGCCCGGCAGAGCGTCTCTTCCAGTCGGAACTGGAGCGGTGGATGCAAGCGCTGGAACTGGTGCAATCGGTCGATCACGCCGTCGACGAGTGGCAGGGGCATATCGGCGTTATTACCGACCCCCTGCAGGCAGCCGAGTTCGACGCGGCCAGGACGGTCGCCTTCGTCTGCGGCCCGGAGATCATGATGCGCTTCTGCATCCGGACCCTGCGCCAGGCGGGGGTACCGGAATCAGCTATCTTCCTTTCCATGGAGCGCAATATGAAGTGCGCAACGGGACACTGTGGACACTGCCAGTGGGGCCCGAATTTTGTCTGCAAGGACGGCCCGGTGTTCTGCTACGGGGATATCCGGCAGTGGTTCAACATCAGGGCCCTGTAATGATTCAGGTGACTGAGGGGCAGGAGCCTACTCGCAGGCGATGAGCCATATGCAAGAGCCCACCAAACCCAGACTGGCGGTATGGAAATTCGCTTCCTGCGACGGTTGCCAGCTCAGCCTGCTTGACTGTGAAGATGAACTTTTGCAGCTGGCGGACACAATCGATATTGCCTATTTCATGGAGGCCAGCAGCCGGCAGGTGGCGGGCCCCTATGATCTTTCCCTGGTGGAAGGATCCATCACCACCACAGAGGATGCGCTCCGCATTCGTGAGGTACGCGCCCAGTCCCGCGCCCTGGTAACGATCGGCGCCTGCGCGACCGCCGGCGGAATCCAGGCACTGCGCAATTTTGCCGATGTAGAGGAATTTACCGCTGTCGTGTACGCCCACCCGCAATACATCGCCACCCTGGCAACCTCGACTCCCATCAGCGCCCACGTGCCGGTGGATTTCGAGTTACAGGGCTGCCCGATCAACAAGCGCCAACTGCTGGAGGTCATCAGCGCCTTCCTGCACCGACGCCCACCCCAGGTGCCGCCGCACTCGGTGTGTGTGGAGTGCAAGATCCGGGGCAATGTCTGTGTCTGGGTAGCCCACGGAACGCCCTGTATGGGCCCGGTAACACACGCCGGGTGCGGGGCCATTTGCCCCACCTATAACCGCGGCTGTTACAGCTGCTATGGCCCCAAGGAAAACCCCAATACGGAGTCCCTGTGCCACTGGTGGCGGGAAGAGCTCGGCGCTGAACGTGTCACGATCATTGAGAACCTGCGCAACTTCAATGCGGCCGCGCCGGCTTTCGAGCGGGAAAGCCGCCGCCAGGCCAGCACCGGCAACCAGGAGCAGGCCGATGGCCAGGACTAAAACCATCAAGGTGGATTACCTGGCCCGGGTCGAGGGCGAAGGGGCGCTGTATATCCGTTATGACGATGGCGGTGTGCACGACGTCAAACTCAAAATCTTCGAACCGCCCCGTTTCTTTGAGGGATTCTTGCGCGGCAGGGACTACCTTGAGGCCCCGGATATTACCGCGCGCATCTGTGGTATCTGCCCGGTGGCCTACCAGATGAGTTCTTTACATGCGATTGAGGACGCGCTTGGCCTGGCCCCCACACCGGAACTGCGGGCACTGCGCCGGCTGATCTATTGCGGTGAGTGGATTGAGAGCCACAGCCTGCATATCTATATGCTGCACGCGCCGGACTTCCTCGGCTATGAGAGCGCTGTGGCGATGGCAAAGGACCACCCGCAAATCGTGCAGGATGGGCTGGCGATCAAAAAGGCCGGCAATGCACTGGTGAGCCTGTTGGGGGGCCGGGAAATTCACCCGATCAATGTGCGCGTCGGCGGGTTTTACCGGGTGCCGGTGAGGGCCGAGTTGGAGCCATTGCGACAGCAGTTGCTGCGGGCGCGGGATCTGGCAGTGGAAGGGGTTCGATGGGCTGCGTCATTATCATTCCCGAAGTTCGAACGGGCCGCGGCCGATCAATACGAGTTTGTCGCTCTCTCGCATCCGAACGAATACCCGATGAATGAAGGCCGTATCGTCTCCACCCGCGGCCTGGACATCCCGGTACAGGCCTATGATGCGCATTTCCGGGAAGAACATATCGAGTACTCCAATGCACTGCACAGTACGCTGGTGGAGCGGGGAGCCTATTTTGTCGGCCCCATGGCCCGCTATAACCTCAATTACGACAGCCTGTCGCCTCTGGTACAGGAGACGGCAGAGGATGTCGGCTTCCCACCATTCTGCGCCAACCCATTCAAGAGCATTGTGGTCCGTAGCCTGGAGGTGCTCTACGCGTTTGACGAGGCCCTGCGGATTATCGACAACTACCAGCAGCCACAGCAGGCTTACCTGGAAACGAAGCCGCGGGAGTCCCATGGGTGCGCGGCAACGGAAGCGCCGCGGGGGCTGCTCTACCACAGCTACGGGATCGACGATAAAGGCAAGATCACTGACGCCAGGATTGTCGCGCCCACCTCCCAGAACCAGAAGACCATCGAGGATGACCTGCGCCATATGCTGCCGCAGTACCTGCACTTGCCTGAGGACCGGCTGCAGGCCCAGTGTGAGCAGGCGATTCGCAATTACGATCCCTGCATCTCCTGCTCGACCCATTTCCTCCAATTGCACCTGGAACACGCGGGAGGCAACTCCGGGGGAAACGACGGGTGACACGGGACACGGTAAAGGGGTGGGCGATCATCAGCCTGGGCAACCGCTTTCGCGGTGACGACAGTGTGGGCCCGTACCTGTTACACCGGTTGCGCGACAGGCTCGGCGGTATTGCCGAGTATATTGAAAACAGCGGTGATATGACGAGGCTTCTGGACGACTGGAAGGCTCGCCCGGTTGTGCTCGTGGACGCTATGGTGGTCTCCGGCACGGCACCGGGTGAAATCATTCGTCTGGACGGACTGGATGAAACCCTGCCCGCAGGCCTGAGTATTACTTCAAGCCATGGCTTTACGCTGGCCGAAACCCTGGAGCTCGCCAGGCTGCTCGATTCACTGCCGTTGACGCTGAGGATATTTGCCATCTGCGGCAAGGACTTTTCCACCAGCGCGACCATGACGCCCGCGGTGGAAGCCGCAGCAGCGCAGGTCGAACAGGAAATTCTGGAATTTTTGAAAGTTCAGGCAGGAGGCCCCTGATGCACGAACAGTCCCTGATCAAGGACCTGGTAGGAAAGATCCGGTTGCTGGCCGGTCGCGAGAGGGGCAGGCTGGTTGCCGCCAGGCTTCGCCTCGGTGCGCTGGCACATATCTCGGCGGATCACCTGCGTGAACACTTTGAGCGTGAGACTGCGGGCACGCCCCTGGAAGGCCTGCGACTGTATATCGATGAACTGTCCGATATACACCATTCCGAGGCCCAGCAGATCGTACTGGACAGCCTGGAGTTCGAGGGCACCGATGCAGAATAATTCGGTAGAGCGCCTGCGTATCGAGATCGGCGGGGTGGTCCAGGGGGTCGGCTTTCGCCCGTTTGTGCACCGCCTGGCGCACGGAAGTGGGCTGCATGGCTGGATCGCCAATGACGCCCGGGGCGTGTGCTTGGAAGTGCAGGGCAAGAGCGCAAAAATACGGGATTTTGTGCAGGGACTACAACAGCACAAACCCAAACACAGCCGCATCGACCGGCTGGTGAGCACACCCGTTCCCCTGCGGGATGATATCGGTTTCTGTATCCGTGAGAGTGACAGCGGTGCCGCACCGTCCGCGACTGTAATGCCCGACCTGGCGCCCTGTGATGACTGCCTGGCCGAGCTGTTCGACCCGGCGAACCGCCGTTACCGTTACCCCTTCATCAACTGCACGGCCTGCGGCCCGCGCTTCAGCATCCTGGAGCGCCTGCCTTACGATCGCGGCAACACCGCAATGAAAAGCTTCGCCCTGTGCGAACATTGCCACCGTGAATATACGGATCCCCGGGATCGGCGATTCCATGCGGAACCCAATGCCTGCGCCGAATGCGGCCCTCAGCTTGAACTTGTGGATCAGCGGGGCCGCTCTATCGCGCTCATGGGGCAGGCCCTGCAACTGGCAGCAGCCGCAATCGATAGCGGCCAGGTTGTCGCCCTCAAAGGCGTTGGCGGTTTCCAGCTTCTGGTCGATGCCAGTAACGAGAACGCTGTAAGGCGGCTGCGACAGCGCAAGCAGCGTCCGCACAAGCCTTTCGCGGTTTTGTACCCGGACCTCGCCACTGTGCGCAGGGACTGCCATGTCTCAAGGCAGGAGGAATCGTTGCTCTGTTCCCGGGAGAGACCGATTGTCCTGCTGACGGCAAAAGGTCAGGCTGACATGCATATCGCTGCAAGTATCGCCCCGCAGAATCCCTTACTGGGAGTCATGCTCCCGGCATCTCCCCTGCACAGCCTGCTGATGCAGATACTGCAACGCCCGGTGGTTGCCACCAGTGGCAACCTGGCGGGGGAGCCCATCTGCACCGACAATGCCCAGGCACTTGAGCGGTTGGGCGGGATCGCCGACCAGTTCCTGTTGCATGACCGCCCCATTGTGCGCGCACTGGATGACTCGGTACAGCGGATCATCGATGGCCAACCGGTGATGCTGCGCCGGGCGCGTGGCTATGCACCACTGCCATTACAGTTACCTGGGCAGGCCAGCAGTACTGACCGGGTCGCTGTAGGCGCGGACCTGAAAAACTGCGTGGCTATTGCCAGGGGGAATACCGTGCAGCTGAGCCAGCATATCGGTGACCTCGACAGCCCGATGGCAATGGAAGCCTTCAGGGGAGCAATCGAAGACCTAATGCGTTTCTACCAGCTGGATCGATGCGTGTTGCTCAACGACCTGCATCCCGGGTATGCGTCACACCGCTGGGCGGGATCCAGTGAGCTGGAAAATACCGGTATCCAACACCACCGGGCCCATTTCTTCTCCTGCATGGCAGAACATGCCCACTATGGGCCCGCCCTGGGTATCTGCTGGGATGGCACCGGCTATGATGGCGACGGCGCCATACGTGGAGGAGAGTTCCTGCGCTGGGATGGCAGCACTACGGTTACCCCGTTTGCGAGCCTGCGGGAATTCTCTCTCCCGGGAGGCGAGCGTGCTGTGCGGGAGCCGCGCCGAACTGGCGCCAGTGTGCTGTTCGAAGCCCTGGGCGACGGGGCGGAGACCCAACAATACCTGAGCAGGCAATTCAGCAGCAGCGAAATCAGGATTCTCAAATGCATGCTCGAACGGGAACTCAACAGCCCCCGCTGTAGCAGCGTCGGTCGCCTGTTTGATGCGGTGGCGTCACTGCTGGGTCTTGCCTCTGAAGTCACATTTGAGGGGCAGGCGGCGATGGCGGTGGAGCATGCCGCACTGGAATCAGATGATTCATCCAGTTACCCATTCGGTCTGCAGCAGCGTGGCGGTCTCTGGCTTGTCGACTGGGCGCCGGTTATTACCGCGTTGCTGGAAGCAGGAGCTGCAGGGACCGAAGTTGCGGACAGGGCTGCCGCGTTTCACAACACCCTGGCCCGGATGATACTGGCCATCGCGCAAAAAGCCGGGGAGGACAATATCTTCCTGTCCGGCGGGGTTTTCCAGAACCGGCGACTGGTTGAGACCACTGCGAAATTGTTGCGGCAGGCCGGGTTCCGTGTCCACTGCCACGGCAGTGTGCCTCCGAACGACGGTGGTATCGCGCTGGGGCAGGTTTACTATGCCTGCTGTATGGCATCCCCTGGGACGCATAAAGGGGAGGGCAGTACCCTGTGTGTTTAGGTATCCCCGGACGCGTGGAGGCGTTTCTCAACACCGAGCCCCTGGAGCGCAGTGCCAGGGTCAGTTTTGGCGGCATCTCCAGGGAGGTGAACCTGGCGTATGTCCCGGAAGCCGACGTAGGTGACTATGTGATTGTTCATGTGGGGTTTGCCATCAGCCGGGTCAACGAGGATGAGGCCCGCAGGATATTCCGTTACCTGGAGGAGATTGGGGAGTTGGGTGAACCATGAAATACCTGGATGAGTATCGCCAGCGGGACAGTATCGAAAAGGTCGCGGCAGAAATTGCCCGGCTCAACACCAGGCCCTGGACCATTATGGAAGTCTGTGGCGGCCAGACCCATGCCATTGTCAAATACGGGCTACAGCAGTTCCTGCCTGCTGCAGTGGAACTGGTCCATGGACCGGGTTGCCCGGTATGCGTGACGCCGCTGGAAGCCATCGACCGCGCGATCGCCATTGCCTCCAGGCCGGAGGTTATTTTCTGCTCCTTCGGCGATATGCTGCGGGTGCCCGGGAGCGATCGTGACCTGCTGTCGGTCAAGGCCGCAGGTGGGGATATCCGTATCGTCTATTCGCCCCTGCAGGCGGTCACGTTGGCAGAAGAGAATCCGGACAGGGAAGTGGTCTTCTTCGCCATAGGCTTCGAGACTACTGCCCCCGCAAATGCCATGGCGGTATTCCTGGCCCGGGAGAAGGGCCTGCGGAATTTCTCCCTGCTCGTCTCCCACTTCCTGGTGCCACCGGCGATCGAATCCATCTGCTCTGCGAAAAACTGTCGCGTGCAGGGTTTCCTGGCGGCCGGGCATGTGTGTGCGGTAATGGGCTACGAGCAGTACCCGCCACTGGCAAGGAAATACCAGATCCCCATTGTGGTCACCGGCTTCGAACCGCTGGATATCCTCGAGGGTGTGATGCTCTGCCTGCGGCAGCTGGAGGAGGGCAGTTGCCGGGTGGAAAACCAGTATGCCCGCGCAGTAGAACGCCATGGCAACCTGCCCGCACAGGAAATGGTCAGGCAGGTATTCGAAGTCGTCGACCAGAACTGGCGCGGGGTTGGCGCAGTCGCTGCCAGTGGGCTGCGCCTGCGGCAGGACTTCGCCCTGTTCGATGCCGGGCGCAGGTTCTGCACCGATATTATTGCCCGGGCGGATACCAGTGGCTGCATCAGTGGGGAGATCATGCAGGGGCATAAAAAACCCGGTGATTGCCCACATTTTGGTAACAGCTGCCGACCGGAAAAGCCCCTCGGCGCGCCCATGGTTTCATCCGAGGGCGCCTGTGCCGCCTACTACGGCTACCGCAGACAGGAACCTGCCAATGAACATTGACTGCCCACTACCTGCAGATACCGGCGAAATCGTGCGCCTGGGCCACGGCAGTGGGGGAGAACTCAGCCAGAGGTTGCTACGGGATTGTGTCTTCCCGCATTTCAATAATTCCTGGATTGCCCAGGGGCACGACAGCGCTACGCTACCACCGGCAACCGGGCAGGTGGTATTCACCACCGACTCATTTGTGGTTACTCCACTGTTTTTCCCCGGTGGCGATATCGGCAGGCTCGCGGTATACGGCACCGTAAACGACCTGGCCATGAGTGGTGCCAGGCCGCTGTACCTGAGTTGCAGCCTGATCCTGGAAGAGGGGCTGCCCCTGGATACCCTGACCAGGGTGATGTCCTCGATGGGCGCGGCGGCCACGCGCTGTGGCGTGCAGCTGGTGACCGGGGACACCAAAGTGGTGGAGCGGGGCAAGGGTGATGGTATCTATATCAATACCGCCGGCATTGGCGTACTGCACGAATCGTTCACGATAGAACCCGGCCAGATCCGGCCCGGTGACGTGATTCTGCTGTCCGGGGATATCGGTCGCCATGGCATGGCGGTAATGGCCCGTCGCGAGGGACTGGAGTTTGATTCCCCGCTGCAAAGTGACTGCGCACCCCTGCACCGCCCCGTGCAAAATCTGCTGGACGCAGGCATCAGCATCCACTGCCTGCGTGACCTGACCCGCGGCGGCCTGGCTACGGCACTGGTGGAGCTTGCGGAAACCGCCGGCAGGGAATTCCTGGTGCGGGAGGCCGACATTCCCACCTGTGATGCCGTGCGGGGCGCCTGCGAAATGCTGGGCCTGGACCCGTTATATGTGGCCAATGAGGGGCGCTTTATTGCCTTTGTGCCCGCGGACCAGGTTGAATCGGCACTCGCCGTGCTGGAATCAGATCCAGTCACAGTGGGGAGCCGGGCCATCGGAACAGTTACTGGTGGAGATCGCCAGCAGGTTATTCTGCAGAACGCATTGGGCTGTGAGCGGCTGTTGCACCGGCTGCCCGGCGAGCAGCTGCCGCGGATCTGTTGAAGGATTCCATGGCCAAGGCAGTGAGGCGCACGCACATAAATATTTATGTAAACCGTTCGCGCGGGCTCGCCATAAATAGTTATGTATAATGCACATAAAACTTTATGTGAGCTCAATATGGCGTCAATCATCATCGACGGCAGGAATGCGGACACAAAGCGGGTATCTATCAGCCTGGACCAGTTCTTATGGCAGCTTGTCTGCGCAGATTTCGGCACAGAGGCTGAGGCACGCACCTGGGTCCGCGAATACATGTCAACACTTCATACCAGCAAGGGCCTTACTGCGATTGTTCGCGACCACTGCCTGCACCGCATCGCAAAGCCGTCGCTGCTGCGTCGCGTTCAGGGTCTGGAGGGCCAGATGGATATTGACGACATCTGAGGATGTGCGAATCGTGACTGCAGGCTAACTTGAAGGGACTCACGCCCAGGAGCAAAGCACCAACTAACGTCCGCTAATGTGAGCCAGGAGGGGCAATTCAGGTGTGGGGTGATCGCCGCAAAGGAGCTCATCAGAGATCAGGCATGTGGGCACGTATTCTGGGATTGATTGGCGCAGGGATTCTGCGGCTGCAATGCACAACATGGCGCGTTGAAATCGAGGGGCTGGACCGCCTGGATGATGTGCGTTACAGGGGCAAGCGGCTTATAGTTGTGTTCTGGCATGGCCAGTATCTGCCGCTGTTCACCCTGTTACGCGGGAGAAAGGCTTGTGTTTTTGCGAGCCATTCGTTTCGGGGAGCAATTATCTGTGAGATATGCCGTCACTTTGGCTATACATGTATCCAGTTACCAGCCCGGTATAACGAAGCAAATTTGCTTGATCTCATGCGGGCCGAGCTAGTTACGCAATCTGCTGCCGCGCTTGCCGTGGATGGACCGCTCGGGCCTTATCATGTGGTAAAAAGGGGGGCGATTGAGCTTGCCTCATCACTGGGTTTTCTCCTTGTTCCCGTGTCCACTGCAAGCCGTCGCAAACACGTCATGAATCGGCGATGGGACCGTATGGAACTGCCGGGGATGTTCACGCGGGTGGCACTTGTTGCCGGTGAACCGCTACGAATTCCGTCCGACATTGATCACAAAGATATTCCATTCTGGGAAGATAAAGTCCACCAGGCGCTAGAAGCCGTGGATAAGAAGGCGAGTGAGCTGGTGAGCAGAGATTGAACGTTCGCGGTAAGTCACGTGGCTTACCGTTGGTGGGCTCGAAGGAACCGCCTGGTTTAGCTGGCCATACAGGACAAGCACTGGCTGTCGGCTCCCCCAACCATAGTTCGCATAATATAGATTATGTTAAATTAAGTATTCACATAACACACCTGCCACCAACAATGGGAGCTACAATTGCACCCCTGTTCCCTGAATCTGGTGCTGGCAACCGTTATGGCAAGCAGGTTCCCCGATCACGCCGCCAATGAGCGCACCTTTCTCGCCTGGGTGCGAACCGCCGTGGCTGTCGTCGGCTTTGGGCTTGCCGCGGGCCGCCTGGGCCAGCAACCGGTGTCACCGTGGTCCGAGGTTGCCATGCTCGCAAGTGGCGGCCTGGTGATCCTGCTGGCATACCTGCGAATGCGCGTGCACCGCAAGCAAATCGATAACCAGGCCGAGCCCGATGATAAGGTCAGTAAATTTGACCTCTTGCTGGTGATCCTGATCGCCGACCTGTTTGTCCTGATGGCCGTCTTTACCGCGCACCTGGCGTGACCAGGGCTCGCCCGGGGATCAGAGGATACGCTCTGTTGCTGCGCTTTCCTCCAGGCAGACGCCGACCAGCTTCGATGCCGGTGTGAAACTGCCTATACCGTAGTTCTCCAGTGGCACCAGCGGGTTGGTCTCGGGGTAATAGGCGGCGGCCTGCCCCGGGGGTATGTCATAGGCAACCAGGGTAAATCCCTCCACTCTCCGATCGACGTCATCATCCCACAGGGAGACGATGTCCACTCGCTGTCCCTCGCTGAAACCCAGCCGGCTGATATCCTCCCGATTGGCGAACAGTACCTGGCGGCTACCGGTGATACCCCGGTAGCGGTCGTTTGGGCTGTATACAGTGGTGTTGAACTGGTCGTGGGAGCGCATGGTTTGCAGTAGCAGATCTGGCCGGCGCTCGCCCTTGTCGCACATCTCACTTCGCACCAGCGAATCCAGTAGCGGGTTGGATTTGAAGCTGGCCTGGCCGGAAGCGGTTTTCCAGTGTCGTTTGGCCGCCGCGTTTTGCAGGTAAAAGCCGCCGGGCTGCCCGATCCTGCGGTTAAAGTCATCAAACCCGGGAATGACGCTCTCGATCAGGTCCCTGATCCGGCTGTAGTCTTCCACCAGATGCAGCCAGTCGACAATCTCACTACCTACAGTGGCATTGGCGATGCCCGCAACTATGGCACATTCCGAGCGGATCCGGGACGACAATGGCCGCAGCTGCCCATAGGATGCGTGCACCATGCTGAACGTGTCTTCCACCGTTACCGCCTGGGGACCCGCAGCCTGCTCGTCGATATCCGTGCGCCCCAGGCACGGCAGGATCAGGGCCTCGCGACCGGTAACCAGGTGGCTGCGGTTGAGCTTGGTACTGATCTGGACCGTTAAATCACACGATCGCAGCGCCTCGTGCGTACGCTGGCTGTCCGGGGTCGCCTGGGCAAAGTTGCCCCCCAGACCGATAAACACCTTGATCCGGCCCTCGATCATGGCGCCGATGCCCTGCACCACGTTCACACCCGGTTCCCGTGGGCAGCTAAAACCAAAGCGCTTTTCCAGGGAATCGAGAAAATCCGCAGCGGGCCTCTCGTTGATGCCCATAGTCCGGTCACCCTGGACATTGCTGTGCCCGCGAATCGGGCTGGCACCGCAGCCGGGCCGGCCTATCTGGCCGCGCAGGAGAAGCAGGTTGGTGAGCTCCTGTATCGTCGCCACACCGTGATAATGCTGGGTAATCCCCATGCCCCAGCAGAAAATCACGCGTTTACCGCGAGCATAAATATCGGCGATCTGTTCCAGCTCTTCTTTTTTAAGCCCACTCTGCTGCAGGATATGCTCCCAGGGAGTCTCCGTTACCAGTTCCCGGTATTCGCCGAAGCCATTGCAGTGCTCACGGATAAATTCAAGGTCCAGGGGGCCGGCGCCACCATCGTTGTCCGCCCTTTCCTGTCGCTCGAACAAAATCTTGGCCACGCCGCGTGCCACTGCCATATCACCGCCGAGTGCGGGGCGAAAATATGCGCTGCTGGTTGGTGTCGCTCCGTCTGTCAGCATTTCAACCGGGTTCTGGGGCGCCTGGAACCGTTGCAGGCCCGCTTCCCGAAGCGGGTTGATTGCCACTACCTGTGCTCCCCGCTTGACCGCCCTGCTGACAGGGTCCAGCATGCGAGGCGCATTGGAGCCCGGATTCTGGCCGAAAATAAACAGGGTATCCGCCTGTTCGAGGTCTTCGTAGGTGCAGGTCCCCTTCCCCACCCCGATACTTTCTTTCAGGGCATAGCCGCTTGCCTCGTGACACATATTGGAGCAGTCCGGGAGGTTGTTGGTACCGAAAACCCGCGCGAACAGCTGGTAGAGAAAAGCCACTTCATTGCTGGCGCGCCCGGACGTGTAAAAGGCGGCTTCGTCCGCCGACGCAAGCGCATTCAGGTGCCGGCCAACCAGCTCGAACGCTGCATCCCAGGAAATCGGACGGTAATGGTCACCCTCACTGTCAAAGTACATCGGTTCGGTCAGCCGGCCCTGGAACTCAAGCCAGTAGTCCGTGTGTCGCAACAGGTCAGTGATGCTGTTTTCCCGGAAAAATGCGGCATCAACCCTGCGACTGGTCGCCTCCCAGTTTGTGGCCTTGGCGCCGTTCTCGCAGAAGCGGATCCGGCCCTCATCAGGGGCCTCACCCCAGGCACAGCTCGGGCAGTCAAATCCACCGTGGTGATTGATACGCAGTAGCAACAGCAGGTTTTTCAGGGCCTGCTGGCTGGCCCGGGTCGTATGGGCCACGCTGCGCAGGGCGCCCCACCCCGCCGCGGGCCTGCGATAGGGGTGAAACCGAAAGGGCTCTATCGGGGGCTTCATAGGCGTTCCTCATCCGACTCCGGTGCCGGGCTATAGATCCGCCCTTCGCCCCGGGCGGTCTGGTGTAACAGGTTGAGGCCACAGTCCCGGGCCCAGCGCACGCTGAAATCACTTGGTGCAGACAGGCTCACCAGGGTGCCGACCCCCGCCCTTACCGCTTTCTGCACCAGCTCCAGGCCACAGCGGCTGGTAACCGCAACGAATCCCTGCTCGAGTGCGATTCCCTGGCGAAAGCAGGCACCCAGCAGTTTATCCAGCGCATTGTGGCGACCGATATCTTCCCGGCAAAGTAACGTTTGTCCGTGCGAGCTCACATACAGTGCGGCATGCATGGCCCCGCTGTGGTGACGATGTTTTTGTACCTGCTGAAAGCGTTCCCGCACCGAGCGGAGGTGGGCCTGTGGTGGGAGGGGCCGATTGGGGCCAATCGAGTTCGCCGGGGGGCGTAACAGGGCCTGCTGAAGCGCCTCGGTTCCGCAGAGCCCGCAGCTGCCGCTGCCTGCCAGGTTTCTCCGCATGGCTTTCAGGCCGTGCAGTGCCCGCTGGACCAGGGTGATCTCCAGGCAGGCGCTATGCTGCTGGTAGTCGACACTGATATCGAGAATTTGATCCGGAGAATCGATAACCCGGTTACTGATACTGAACCCAACGGCAAAATCCGCCAGGTTGTCCGGGGTCGCCATCATTACGGCGTGATTCAGGCCGTTATAGCTGATGGCAATTGCGGCTTCCTGTGCCAGCCCCTGGCGGTGGGCCTGAGAACGGTCGGCCCCGGAATCCCCGCCTTCCGGTAAGCAGTAAGTATCAGTGCCAGCCTCCCGACTCCCGGGGATTGCATCCACGGATTGGCATTCGGGCATATTCGCGCTCCTCCGGCTGAAAGATTGGCCGCCAGCCAACCTGGGTCAGCCGCAGCAACCGGACTTTAACGGTGACATCCCTTAATCCGCCTGAAGCTGGCTCCTGTCCGGGGACCTGATTATATGCCTGAAGGCCGGGGTCGCTTGACGGACAACCCGCCAAAAAAGGCCATGCAGATGGCCCTGCATAAAGGGCCTGCGCAGCTGGGGGCATAACAGGATCAGGTAAGCCAGCTATTTTGGTTGCGCTATGCCGGGGTCGCGGTGAGAGAGCGGGCTATTTGCTGTAAAAAATCGGGGATACGGATTTCCAGCCAGTACTCCGGCCGCCACAGGCTGCCGCTGACAAAGCCCACGTGCCCACCCCGTCGAGAGATCTCCAGTTCTACCGAGGGGCTGCATTCATCCGGTTCCGGTACTGCCGTCGGGCAGATGAAGGGGTCATCCAGTGCGTGAATTATCAGGGTCGGCCTTGCTATCTGCCTGAGCAGCGGCTTGCTGGACGCCCGGGTGTAGTAATCCTCGACATCCAGGTAGCCGTGCAAGGGCGCCGTGAACTTGTCATCGAAAACGCGGAAGTTGCGGAACAGCTCGGCATCATTCACGTCCGGTAGCTGGCGGGCAAGCTCAACATCGGCGCTCTTGCGGCGCAGGCTCTGGCGCAGGCTGTCCAGCAGGTGGCGCTGGTAGACCCGGGAAAGCCCGCTGTTGATCCTGCGGCTGCAGGCATGCAGGTCCAGCGGAGCCGAAACCGACACTGCCGCCACCAGGGGGCTGCTGTCGCTGTCCTCCCCCAGCCATTTCAATAATACATTCCCGCCCAGCGAATAGCCTACGGCCATCAATGGTGTATTCGGCAGTTCCCTGCGCAGGACACCCGCCAGCCAGCGCGGATCATCACTGTCGCCACTGTGATAGGCCCGCGGGAGCTTGTTGGGGATGCCCCCGCAGCCACGAAAATGCATTACCGCAACCTGGAAGCCGCGCTTTTGCAATGCCTGCATGATGCCCTGGGCATAGGGAGAGTTGACCGAGCCTTCCAGTCCGTGGAGGACCAGCACCAGAGGCCTGGCAGGATCATCGTGGAGTTCCTCCGGCATATGCAGCGCGATGACATCCCCATCCGGGGTATGGAGCCAACGGCTGTGTGTCCGGACCCAGGGCTTCGGGCGATGGAATCGGGGAAATACGGTCTGGAGGTGACAATTGCCCAGGCCGGTGGCCGGGCGAAACTTCTCTGTCATGCAAGTCAATCCGGTTCGGGGAGGCGCTACCTTACCAGAAACAAGGGGGTCAGGAACCGCCCTGTGGGGACCCGGCATCTGCACTTACCTCTCCAGCGCGCTCGGCGGTCATCGCGGCGTCACCTTCCGGGCCAGCCTCCGGTTGCTCGACCCGTGCGTAAAACCGGTAATCGCCATCACGCATCACCAGGTAAACGGTATAGGGGGAAAATTTATCACCGTCGTACATTCCGGGGCTCCCCTTCGGCATCCCGGGCACGGTCAACCCAATACTACCCTCCGGAGGATTGGCGAGGAATTTCCGGATCAGCCGGGCTGGCACGTGGCCCTCGAATACATACTCGCCATTGAACACGCCGGTGTGGCATCCCTGCATACCAGTGGGGATGCGCCACTTGCCCTTCAATTCGCTGAGTTCATCGTTGCTGGCGTTCACCACCGGTGTCTGCATGCCATTGCCCTGCAGGTGCTCCATCCACCTTTTGCAGCAAAAACAGAAGCGATGCTTGTAGACCGTGATGACCGGTTGTTGTACTGCTGCCTGTTGCTGCTCAGCAGTTCGCCCCGGTTCAGTCGCACTATCATCGGCACGGGTGGGATTGACTATGGCAAGGCACAACACTGCCACCACCAGGGCAAGCGGGGAAACAACCGATGATTCAGCGGATTTCCGCATAATGAATGGCATACAGGCCTCCCCCATCGGTCCACTGGTGTACCAGTGTAAAGCCGGCTTCACGGAGCATTTCAGCAAACCCCTCCAGGGTATATTTGTGGCTGTTTTCCGTGTGAATGGTTTCGCCCTCGGCAAAATCAAAACACTCGCCTGCTATATGCACCCGCTGGGGCTTGAGGCTCACCAGGTGCATCTCCACCCGCTGCTTGAGCGCATGGTAGAATGAGCGGTGGGCAAAGGCGTCCAGGTCAAAATTCCCACCCAGCTCACTGTTAATACGTGTCAGCAGGTTCTTGTTGAAGTTCGCGGTAACATGTTCGCTGTCGTTGTAAGCCCGCTCCAGTACGACCGTGTCCTTGACCAGGTCGGTGCCAATCAGGATGCCGTCCCCGGTAGAGAGATGGGCCGCAAAATCCGCCAGCAGCTGGCGCGCTGCTTCAGGGTCAAAGTTGCCAATGGTGGACCCCGGGAAAAAGATTACCCGCCGGCCACCAGGGGATTGTCTCGACACGCCCTGCCAGGCCTCCGGTGCGGTAAAGTCACCAACATGCGCCTCCACTTTCAGGTCAGGCAATTGCCTGCGAATGCGAGTTCGTGCAGCGAGCAGGATTTCCGGCGAGATGTCCATGGGGATGTATACCCGCGGTTCTTCCAGCGCCTGCAACAGTGGTTCCACTTTCTCGCAGTTACCGGCGCCCGGCTCGATAATCACGCTGTCGGGCCCGATCAGCTTCGCCATATGTGGCAGGTGGTCACGGAAAATCCCGGCTTCGGTGCGGGTCAGGTAGTAATCACTGAGCTCGCAGATCTGCTCAAAGATGCGCGACCCCTCTTCGTCATAGAGGTATTTGCAGGGGAGCGTTTTCTGCTCCTTGCGCAGGCCGGCAATGACATCGCGGCGGAAAAATTCTGTTTCACTGACTTCATTCGCTGGCGATAAGGCCATATTCATACTGGGTCTCCTGCCAGCCTGACACCGGTAAACTGCCATCCCTGGTGCGGGTAAAAGAAGTTACGGTAGGTCATACGGATATGATCTGCCGGAGTAATACAGGAGCCACCTCGCAATACTTTCTGGTTACACATGAACTTGCCGTTGTATTCACCTACCGCATCATCACTGGCGCGGAAGCCCGGATATGGCAGGTAGGCGCTGGAGGTCCACTCCCACAGGTCGCCGAGGAACTGGTGCTGGCCCGCGCTTGCGCAAAGTGGGCGGAACTGGCGCTTCTCCAGCAGGTTGGCAGAAGCCAGCTGGTCGGGCTGGCGGATCTGGCAGGCAGCGGCTTCCCACTCCGCTTCTGTCGGCAGTCGTTTGCCGGCCCAGGTAGCGAACGCGTCAGCCTCGTAAAAGTTCAGGTGGCAGGCGGGTTCACCATCGACCAGCGGCTGTAACCCACCGAGGGTAAACTGCATCCAGCGCCCCTCCCTCTGCTGCCAGTAAAGCGGCTTCTCCCAACGCTCCTGCTGCAGCAATGACCAGCCATCGGAGAGCCAGAGCCTCGGGTTCCGGTAGCCACCATCCTCAATAAATTCGATAAACTCGCGGTTGCTTACCAGCCGCGATGCGATATGGAAATCCTCCACCAGCTGCTGGTGTGCCGGGCTCTCATTATCGAAATAAAAATGGTCCCCCTCGGCACCAATGGCATAGGCCCCGCCGGGAATTTCCAGCCACCGGAGTGCCGGCGCATCGGCGCCCTCCTCTTCTTCCGGGTCGCAGGAGAGATCTGCATAGGCTGGCTGCAGGGGGTTAATGGAGAAGGCATGCTTGATATCGGTGAGCAGCAGTTCCTGGTGCTGCTGTTCATGGTTCAGGCCCAGGGCAACCAGTGCCTGCAGAGCCTCAGAAGCCGGATAGTCGGACAGGAGCTCCTGCATGGCCAGGTCCACGGACTGGCGATAGGCAAAGATACTGTCTATGTCCGGCCGGGACAGCAGTCCACGCCGGGGGCGACTGAAAGGCGTACCCAGGCTGTTGTAATAAGAATTGAACAGCTCGTGATAGTGGCTGTTGAACACCCGGTAGCCGGGCAGCGCGTTGCGCAGGATGAAGGTTTCAAAAAACCAGGTGGTATGGGCCAGGTGCCATTTGCTGGGACTGGCGTCGGGCATGGACTGCAGCTGCATATCCTCTGCCGAGAGTGGATCGGCCAGTGCCTCTGTCTCGGCCCGCACTCGCTGGTACCGGGAGATGAGTTCAGCCTGGGTTTCGTCAGATACCTCTCGCGCCAGTAACGTCATGCGATGGATCACTGCTGCTGCTTTTCATTGATCATACGCAGTTTTGGCGTGATTCCGATAGATTTGCCAGTGCGGCGGGATTTTTTGGCGCTTATTTCTTTGTATTGATTGCCTCGCCAGAAAAAGAAAAGGCCGGCGAATGCCGGCCTTTTCCTACTGCTTTGAAAGCACGCTGATCAGAAGCGAACGGTCACGTCCGCACCGAACATGCGCGGCTGGAAGCGCCAGCCGGTTTCGGAGCCGATAGCACTACCCGGGCCACCGAAGGAGCCCACCACTTCCTCGTCGGTAAGGTTCTGGACCCACGCGGATACGCTGTAGGTATCGCTGGCACTATGGAATGCCACACGGGCATTCAGCAGGTTGTAGTCCGGAACCACCAGGGACGGATCAGAAATGGTACCGACACGCTCGTCAGTCCAGTTGTAGTCACCACGCAGGACGACATCAGCACCGGAGTTCATGCCGATGGTGTATTCCGCCATCAGGTTGAACTTGTTTTCCGGGGTGCCGACGCGCGGCTGGCCGGTACGGTCATCCTCGGCAGTTTCACCGGCAGCCTCGATCACCTGGTAACGGGTGTACTCGGTCTGCAGGTTGGAGTAGTTACCGCCGATCAGCAGGTTGTCAGTGGCTGCGAACAGCACCTCCACCTCTGCGCCCTGGCCTTCAGCGTCTGCGTTACGCAGGTTGTAGCTGGGGATCGGGAAGCCGATCAGGCTCAGCTCCTGCAGGTTTTCGTACTCGTAAGCGAACAGGGACGCATTCAGCTGCATGCGGTTGTCCAGCAGGTTGGACTTCATGCCCACTTCGAAGTTGGTAACGTTCTCCTGGTCAAAGGAGTTTTCGATATTCTCACCGTAGTTGAGGCTGTTGAAGCCGCCTGCCTTGAAGCCGTTCGCCAGCGAGGCGTAGGTCATGACGTTGTCGTTCCAGGTGTAATCCAGCACCACGCGACCGGACAGGTCAGACCAGCTGTCGGACGGCGACTCGGAGATCATCGGCTGGCCACCGCTGAAGAACGCGATACCGAACGGCAGGCCGTACAGTTCGTTCTGGTACTGGGTGTCGATGCTGAAGTCTTTCTCGTCCTGTGTATAACGCAGGCCGAAAGTCAGGTCCATACGATCGGTCAGGGACCAGGTGGCATCACCATAGATGGCCGCAGAGCGGTAATCACCGGTGTTCAGCACGTTCTCACGCCAGTTGGCATCGGTGCCCTGTACGAACGCATTCGCTCCCTGGAACAGGCAGCCCTGCAGCAGGGCCGGGTCGCTCAGCGCCGGGGCGCAGGAGAAGGTGCTCAGGAACTGACCCCAGGCTTCCGGGGATTGCTGCGCCCGGGCAACCAGGGACGGCAGCAGGTTCTGGCCGAAGAAGCTGGCGATCAGGGCGCCGTCGAGGCCGTAGCCGCGAATCATCTCGCGTGCTCCAGGAACAACTTCGCGAACCTGCTCGTCGGTCATCTGGGAGATGGCCATCAGCTGCGGGGTCAGCTCATCGATAACCGGCTGCTGCATTTCGGGGGGCAGCGCACCGGCCAGGCCCAGCAGGTCCATCGGGCTCTCACGCAGCGCAGTGTAGAGGGCGAAAGACTCGAAGGTGCTCGGGGTGAAGAACGCCTCGGTATTGTGCTCGAGCTTCTCCTGGGAGTAGGAGGCACCCAGGGTCCACTTCAGGGTGTCGCTCTCGCCGTTGAGGCGGAATTCCTGGGAGAAGTACTCCTGGTCATCGTAGTTGGCGGAACCGAAGAAGAAGTCCGGGTTGTTCGCGCCGTCCTCATCCTGGCGAATATAGGCCTCGAAAGTGCGATACGCCGTGATGGAGGTCAGGGTAACGTTATCGAAGTCATGGGTAACCTGCAGGGAGGTACCGTACAGGTCGCGCTCTTCCAGGTTATTGAAGTCCAGCGCTACGTCGCCAAAGACATCGCCGCCGCCAACTGAAATAGCGTCGTTGGTAGAGACGCGGGTGGCACCGTTCTGGTCCAGGCGGCTGTATTCACCACGCCACAGGATTTCAGTGTCGTCGGTGGGCAGCAGTGATACGGACGCACGCAGGGTCTTGGTGTCCTGGCCGCCCCAGTCAGCGCCGTCGAGGGCGTTGGGGTAGTAGCCGTCACGCTTGTCGCTGGAAGCTGTCAGGCGCACCGCCGCGCGGTCGTTGATGGCGCGATTGATGATCACATCCGAGGACAGGCGGCCGTAGTTGCCGGCGGTCATGGAGACCTGGGTCTGGTCCTCGTTGAACGGGCGCTTGGTGATGATATGGATGGCACCACCGGTGGCGTTGCGGCCAAACAGGGTACCCTGCGGGCCTTTCAATACCTCTACCCGCTCGATATCAGCCAGCGGCACCTCGGCGCCGGCGCCACGGCCGGTGTAGACACCGTCGACATACACCGCCACGGCCGGGTCAGAACCAACGGTGAAGTCGGAAGTCTGGATGCCGCGGATGTTGTAGGTCGGCTGCAGGGCTGTGTCGTTATTCATTTCGACACCGGGCGTGGACTTACCCAGGTCGGTCAGGCTCTGTGCGCCCATCTTCTCGATGTTGTCGCCGGTGAAGGCGGAAATCGCAATGGGGACATCCTGGAGGTTCTCCGAGCGCTTCTGCGCGGTTACCACTACTTCCTCGATCTCGGCCGCATAGGCAGAGCCGCTGATGGCGGTGGCAAAGGCAACAGCCTGGGAGAGAATGGACAGACGGAAGTTCCGGTTGCTACCGGTCTGATCGGCGTCGTGCATCATCGCGTCCTCGCGTTTGTTGTTATAGAAAAGCGTGATGTTCAGTTACGTTTTTGTTATTGGGCGCCATATTACGTGCCAAAAAACAAATGTGAAAGCCTGTTATGACTTTTTTCTAGTGACCAGTCAGTTCTGCAGGCGGTAACCAGTTAGTGGCGGACTCTAATGGCACTCTATTCCACAGAAAAGGCATATTTGTGACTCGTCGATGTCCTCCGGTAACTATTTTGGTGCACGAGTGGCTGATAATATCTCCGGATAACACAACCCTAAGCTCCACTGGATGTACGCATGTCCCTCAATGCCCCGCTTCGCTTCCTGACCCGCACTGCCCTCTTGCTGGCAGCCCTGATAGCCATCGGCCTGCTGGTGGCGTGGCTATGGTTGCGCCAGAGCCTGCCACTACTGGAGGGAAGCCTGGAAACCGGCCAGCTGGATCATCCGGTAACCGTGCGGCGTGACGCCCAGGGAATTCCCCTCATCGAATCCACCAGCCGCGACAGCATCGCCTTCGCCCTGGGCTTCCTGCACGGCCAGGAGCGTTTCTTCCAGATGGACCTGCTGCGCCGCAACTCGGCTGGCGAACTGTCGGAGCTGGTAGGCGATGCAGCGCTGGAGCATGACCGTGAAGTGCGCGTGCACCAGTTCCGCAAACGGGCACAGCGCAATGTCGAGGCCCTGCCGGAGGACCAGCGTGCTGTGCTGGCCCAGTACGTGCGCGGGGTCAACCTGGGGCTGGAGGAACTGGGCAGCAAGCCCTGGGAATATGTACTGCTCAACCAGGAGCCCCGCCCCTGGACCGCAGCTGACAGCATGCTGAGCGTCTTCAGCATGTACCTGAGCCTGCAGAGCCCGATCGGCAAGTTCGAGCAACGGGACACCGCCCTGGCCGACCTGCTGCCGGACGACCTCTACGGTTTCTTCTTCCCGGAGGGCGGCAGCTGGGACGCGCCCCTGATCGGCGAGGCCCGCGGCCCGGTGCGCCTGCCGCAAACCAATATCGCCGCCCTGCTGGAAGAGGCCGATTCCATTGCCTACCAACCCATGGAGAGCGACGACCAGGTATACGGCAGCAACAACTGGGTTGTCGGCGGTGCGCTCACAGCGCACGGCGGTGCCATGCTGGCAGATGACATGCACCTGGGGCTCGACGTGCCCAATATCTGGTACCGGGCGGCCTGGAGCATTCCCGGCACCGATCGCAAGATGCGGGCGGCCACCCTGCCCGGCGGCCCCATTGCCGTCGTCGGCACCAATGGCCGCGTGGCCTGGGGCTTTACCAATACCATGGGCGACTGGGGCGACCTGATTCCGCTGGAGCTGAATGAAGCAGGCGACCGCTACCGGACCCCCGACGGCTGGGCTGAGTTTACCGTCGAGCCCGAGCAGATCGCCGTCAGGGATGGGGAGCCGGAAACCCTGGAGGTGCGCAAGACCATCTGGGGCCCGGTAGTGGGCGAGGACCACCGTGGCCAGCCCCTGGCCTACCGCTGGGTGGCCCATGACACCCGCGGTGGAAACCTGAACCTGCTGCTGATGGAAACGGTGGAAACTGCCAGCGAGGCGCTCGACCTGGGCCCCCGGCTGGGCATCCCCCACCAGAACCTGGTGGTCGGTGACAGCCAGGGGAATATCGGCTGGACGGTAGGCGGTGCCATTCCCCGGCGTGTGGGGCTGGATGGCAGCCGCTCCGTTTCCTGGGCCGACGGTACCGCTTACTGGGACGGCTACCTGGGTGCTGAGGAGCAACCCCGCGTCTACAACCCGCCCTCTCACCGCATCTGGACTGCCAACAGCCGTGTCATGGACGGCCCGCAACTGGCAGTGATGGGCGACCACGGCTATGCCCTGGGCGCCCGCCAGCGCCAGATCCGCGATGCGCTGTTTGCCCGGGACTCCTTCAGCGAGCAGGACCTGCTCGACCTGCAACTGGATGACCGCGCACTGTTCCTGGAACGCTGGCAACAACAGCTGCTGGTCCTGCTAGACGGTGAGGATGAGTACGCCGACGTGCGGGCCGAAGTGGAAAACTGGGGCGCCCGGGCCAGCGCCGATTCCGTAGGCTATCGAGTCGTACGTAACTTCCGCCTCAAGTTCCTGGAGTTCACCACAGCGCCGGTACTGACCTACATGCGCCGCTTCCAGGAAGATTTCTCCTTCGGGCCGCGCAAGCGTCAGCTGGAATATGCCGCCTGGGAAATGAACCACTCTGAGCCAGCGCATTTGCTCAACCCGGACTTCGCGTCATGGCGCGAACTGAAGCTGGCCGCCCTGGACGCGGTGCTGGAGAGAATGGCCCGGGACGGGCTTCCGCTGCAGGAGCAGACCTGGGGCGTGCAGAATACCGCCCGCATCTGGCACCCGCTTGGCCGCGCAGTGGCGCCGGTAAACTGGCTGACCGCGATGCCGGCGGATCGGCTGTCCGGCGACACCCACCTGCCCCGCGCACAGTCCCCGACCACCGGTGCCTCCCAGCGCATGGTGGTGTCACCGGGATCAGAGGAGAGCGCCATTTTCCATATGGCGACCGGGCAGAGCGCCCACCCGCTTTCGCCTTTCTTCGCTAACGGCCACCGTGACTGGGTCGAGGGGAACCCCTCACCGCTGATGGAAGGCAAGACCCGCTACACCCTGACACTCCAGTAGCTGTTGTGGCCCGGGCCTGCGTCTCAGGCAGTTTCGTCGAGGATGGCGAAAGACAGGAAAGAAGTCAGCAAGCCCAGCGCCGCCACAAAGGGCAACAATGGGAAACAGAGCATCAACAGGGATGCGGCAATCCAGAGATTCTTAACCCAGCCCCGCTTTACCCGGTAAGCCCGGGTATAGCGCCGGGTATGGCTGTCATTTGGGTCCGGCAGGGAAATCTCTTCTTCCGCCGGCGTAAAGCAGTGCACTAAAAGCGTGCAATAAAATCGGATCAGCGCGACAACCATGCTAGACACCACTGGGAAAATCTATCTGCAGTATAGATAGCCGTGACGTCTCGGGTGGCTTGTGGCCACCGTTCAAAGTGGTTGCAGCTGTCAGTCAGTGGAAGGGTCCCGACGGTCAGGCGGGCACGTCGGCAAAAAACCGGGCAGTGAAGTCGTCGTCAGCGAAACCACTGCAGCTTTTCATGCAGGCTGACAACACCACCGACAATCGTCAGAGCGGGCGCCTGGA
This sequence comes from Microbulbifer sp. YPW16, assembly GCF_021290385.1. Lineage (GTDB taxonomy): Bacteria > Pseudomonadota > Gammaproteobacteria > Pseudomonadales > Cellvibrionaceae > Microbulbifer > Microbulbifer zhoushanensis. The sequence continues at coordinate 320,418 of NZ_CP089928.1, read as the reverse complement.
CTTCACGCTCACGGGCCAGGTCCGGCAGTGTCTGCAGGTTGCCGACCACGACCCGCTGCTCCGGCGTGGTGCCCTTCTCTACCAGTGCCGCTGGTGTTTCCGCCGGCAGCCCATGGGCCGCAAGCTGCGCGCAGATGGTATCCAGACCGGTAAGCCCCATATAGAACACCAGCGTCTGGCCCGGGGAGGCAAGCTCCTTCCAGGGCAGGACCAGCTCCCCCTCCTTGAGGTGCCCGGTAATAAACCGTACCGACTGGGCATGGTCACGGTGGGTCAGCGGGATACCCGCATAGCTGGCACAGCCTGAAGCCGCCGTGATACCGGGTACCACCTGGAACGGAATCCTGGCATCCGCCAGCCGGTCAATCTCCTCACCACCGCGGCCGAAAATAAAGGGGTCACCCCCTTTCAGGCGCAGGACTTTCTTGCCCTCCCGGGCCAGGTCCACCAGCAGCTGGTTGATATTGTCCTGGGGAACCGAGTGAAACTCTTTTTTCTTGCCGACGTAAACCCGTTCGGCATCGCGGCGCACCAACTCCAGCACTTCCTTCGATACCAGCCGGTCATACAGCACGACATCCGCCTGCTGCATCAGCCGCAGCGCGCGGAAAGTCAGCAGGTCAGGGTCACCGGGCCCGCCGCCCACCAGGTAGACCTCGCCGGTGGGCTCGGGGCTTCCGGCCCACTTTTCCAGCACCTCGAGCAGCTGCGCCTCGCCCTCTTCCGGCTTGCCGGACTCCACCTTGCTGGCAACCGGGCCGGTAAAAACCCACTGCCAGAAATCCTTTCGCTGGGGCTCCGGCAACGCCTCCTTTACCCGGTCCCGGGTCCGCGCGGCCATTTCCGCCATGGAGGCCACCGCCGGCGAGAGCAGAGCCTCCAGCTGCGCGCGAATGCTCCGCGCCAGAACCGGGGCCGCGCCACCGCTGCTGATGCCAATCGACAGCGGACCGCGCTCCACCAGGGCGGGCACCGTAAAAGTGCAAAGCTCGGGGGAGTCGACCACATTGACCGGCAGGCGCAGGGCCCGGGCATCGGCGGACACGATCGCATTGACCGATTCCTCCGAGGTCGCGGCAATTACCAGCTCGCCAAGGTCGAGAAATTCTGTGCGATACGGCTCCGGGTAATACTGGCCACCGCTCTCGCGCACCAGCTCACGCAACTCGTCGGTAATGTCCGGTGCGACCACTACCAGGCGGGCGCCCGCCTTGCGGAGCAGGCGTGCCTTGCGGGTGGCGACGGGCCCGCCACCCACCAGCAGGCAGGGGCGGTCGATCAGGTCAAATGCGAGGGGGATATAGCGCACTGGTTGTTATCCGTTATTTCAATGCGGCCCACGCCCTGGTACAGGGCATCAGCCAATACTTTCGATACCGCCCATATAGCTGCGCAGTGCCTCGGGAACTTCGATGGTGCCGTCTTCACGCTGGTAATTTTCCAGTACCGCGATCAGGGTACGACCGACGGCGAGCCCGGAACCGTTCAGGGTATGCAGCAGCTCCGGCTTGCCGGTCTCCGGGTTGCGCCAGCGGGCCTTCATCCGGCGCGCCTGGAAATCCCCGACCAGTGAGCAGGAGGAGATCTCGCGGTACTTGTCCTGCGACGGAATCCACACCTCGATATCGTAGGTCTTGCGTGCGGCGAAACCGATGTCGCCGCCACAGAGGATGACTGTGCGGTAAGGCAGGCCGAGCTTCTGCAGGATGGTTTCCGCGTGGCCGGTAAGGTCCTCCAGGGCCTGCTCCGACTGGTCGGGGCGGGCGAACCAGACCAGTTCAACTTTTTCAAATTGATGCTGGCGAATCATGCCGCGCGTATCGCGGCCGTGGGACCCCGCCTCGGAACGGAAGCAGGTGGTGTGTGCCACATACTTGTGCGGAAGGGATTCCCCCTCCTCGACAATCTCATCGCGGTACAGGTTGGTCAGGGGCACCTCGGCGGTCGGGATCAGGTAGAAATCCCGCTCGTCTTCCAGCTTGAACAGGTCCTCGGCAAACTTGGGCAGCTGTGAGGTCCCGAACAGCGAGTCGCTGTTGACGATCACCGGCACGTTGGCCTCGCGGTAACCGTGCTGCTCAATGTGCACATCCAGCATGAACTGGGCCAGTGCGCGGTGCAGCTTGGCTACCTGGCCGGTCATTACCGCGAAGCGGGAACCGGTGAGCTTGGTTGCAACCTCGAAATCCAGGCCGTTCAGCTGGGCTCCCAGGTCGACATGGTCGCGAACTTCGAAGTCGAAGCTGCGGGGCGTGCCCCAGGTGCGGACCTCGACATTGTCGTCCTCAGTCTCACCCTCCGGTACGGCGTCATCCAACAGGTTGGGGATCGCCGACAGGATCGCGTCCAGCTCCCCCTGCAGTTCGCCGAGCGCCTCCTTGGCCTCACCCAGCTGGCCGCCCAGGGACTCAACCTCCTTCAATAGCGGGGCGATATCCTCGCCCTGCGCCTTGGCCCGACCAATGTTCTTCGATTTGCTGTTGCGCTCACTCTGCAGGCTTTCGGTGCGAACCTGTAGTTCCTTGCGCCGCTCCTCCAGCTCCTGGAGGCGGGCAGTATCGAGTTCGAAACCGCGCTTTTTCAGAGTCGCGGCCACTTGGTCCATCTGGGTGCGAATGAGTTTGGGGTCGAGCATGGTGCTTTGATTACCGCTTATAGATATTTCATTGTCAGGGCGATAGCCGCGCCGGTGGCAGCCAGGCAGAGCACCAGGCTGATCAGAATATAGGCAAGGGCCATCAGGGGCTGGTTATTGTGCCACAACAGCAGTGTTTCCAGCGAGAAGGTGGAGAATGTGGTGAGGGCGCCGAACAGCCCGGTCATCAGCAGCAGGCGCCATTCCGGGGAGAGCAGACCCCGCTCGATGATCGCCACATAGACCACGCCGATCAGGAAAGAGCCCATGATATTGACGATCAGGGTGCCGAGCGGAAAGCGCCCCTCGAATACCGGATAGCTCCAGACGCTAACCAGGTGGCGGATCAGGGCTCCGACCGCCCCACCCACTGCAATTGCCAGCCACTGCATTCGACTTTCCCGTGTCTATCGACGCTGTAGGGGAGAGAGCGCCGCCGTTGAACCCCCTGCCCGATTCCGGGCCGGTCATATGACCCGAATTCTACCGGAATTCGCCGCCACGGACACCGGGGCGGTCCGAATCGGCCGCCTGCCGTTACCCCACTGCCACCCGGTGCTTCATGGCACTGAAGCGCCATGGCCGCCCGGAAGAAGTGGCCGGGGTGGTGGCATTCCTGGCGGGACCGGAAGCAGCCTTCATTACCGGTTCGCACTACGACGTCGATGGCGGCTTCAAAGCCTGGTCGACCTTCCCACTCCTTCATCGAGGGGCCCGCATGTGCGGGCCCTTATTGTTTCTGCTGGTCTCCGCCATCCCGGCCATATCGCTGTTGTGCGCTGTCGCGGTTCAGCTGCCTCAATTTCTCCAGCTTGTCGCCGATCTTCAGCTCCAGCCCGCGGGGCACCGGGTGGTAGTAAACTCGCTCGTGGATTTGCTCGGGGAGGTAATTCTCGCCTGCGGCAAAAGCGTCGGGCTCGTCGTGGGCATAGCGGTACTCCGCCCCGTGCGCCATGCTCTTGGCCAGCTTGGTGGGGGCATTGCGCAGGTGAATCGGCACCTCGTAGCTGGGGTCCCGGCGCACGTCCGCCAGCACCCGCTTGTAGGCGCTGTAGACGGCATTGCTTTTCGGGGCAACCGCCAGGTAGGCAATTGCCTGCGCGATGGCCAGCTCCCCTTCCGGGCTGCCCAGGCGCTCCTGCACATCCCAGGCACCGAGGGCGACCTGTAATGCGCGCGGATCGGCGTTGCCGATGTCCTCGCTGGCCATGCGCACTGCCCGCCGGGCGACATAGAGCGGGTCGCAGCCTCCGTCCACCATGCGCGCGAACCAGTAGAGCGCGGCATCCGGGTCCGAGCCGCGCACCGCCTTGTGCAGCGCCGAGATCTGGTCGTAGAAATAGTCGCCGCCCTTGTCGAAGCGCCGCACATCGGCGCTCAATACTTCCGCCAGTACCGCCTCGTCGATCACGTAGCGGCCGCCCTCTTCCCGCGACAGGTCACAGGCGATTTCCAGCAGGTTCAGGGCACCGCGGGCATCGCCATCGGCAGCCCGCGCAAGCTTGGCCAGTATCTCTTCGCCGATCTGTGGTTGCAGCCTTTGCAGTGCCTCGTCTTCCGCCAGGGCGCGGTGCAACAGTTGCAGCAGTTCTTCTTCCGATAGATTGCGCAACATATAGACGCGACAGCGGGACAGGAGCGCGTTGTTCAGCTCGAATGAGGGGTTCTCCGTGGTGGCGCCGACAAAGGTGACAGTGCCCTCTTCCACGTAAGGCAGGAATGCATCCTGCTGCGCCTTGTTGAAACGGTGCACCTCATCCACAAACAGGATGGTGCCGCGGCCGGTCTGGGCTCGTTGCTGCTCGGCCTGGGCCACAGCCTGGCGGATATCCTTGACCCCGGCCAGCACCGCGGAAAGCGTGGTGAAATGGGCATCGCACTCCTCCGCCAGCAGGCGGGCAAAGGTCGTCTTGCCCACTCCCGGCGGCCCCCACAGGACCATAGAGTGCAACTGTCCCCGCTCCACCGCTTCCCGCAGTGGTTTTCCCGGGCCCAATAAATGCGTCTGGCCCATATACTGGGCCAGGTTGCGGGGCCGCATACGCGCGGCCAGGGGCTGGTTTTTCGGGGCGGACTGGAACAGGTCACTCATCGCGAATAATGTCGGTCCCGGCCGGTGGCTCGAAATTGAACAGGGCAGCGGCGAGGCTCGGGTTGGCCTTTACGCGACTGAATTTGATTTTAGTGGTCTGCCCCATGCTGTCGCGCACGGTCATCGCTGCGGGCAACCCGCTGTCGGCAAAGCGGATTTCCATGGCGCGGAAGGGTGCCGAGGCGCTTTTCGGGGTGAGCTGGAAGGCACCATCCTTACTCGCCACATTGAATGAGCTACGGATCTCACCGACCTTGCCACCCAGCAGCAGGGCCGGTGTCTCTTTCATGCGCTTGTCGACCGGGCGGATGGTTACCTGTTCCAGGTCCGGGTCATACAGCCACAACTTCTTGTTGTTGGTCACCAGGAGCTGCGGAAATGGCTCGCCGGTTTCCCAGCGCAGTTTCCCGGGACGCTCCACGGAAAAAGTGCCGCTGCTTTTCTGCAACACCTCACCGCGCTCGTCGGTGAGGGTCTGGTGGAATTTACCCGAGATGGAAGCCAGGGGCTGCAGCAGCTGGCTCAGCTCGGCAGTGGCATCGGCCCAGGCAGAGCTGGCCAGTAATGCCGCGGAAGCCGCGAAGGCAGTGACAAATCGTTTCATAGCGAGACTCCAGTGCTGGTATTTTCCCTAAAGCCTAGCCGCCGGCATGTGAACAATAACTGAACCCGGCGGCCAGGCCGGCTATCAGGCGGGTGGCGGCGCCAGCACTTCGCGGTTGCCGTTGTGGCCGGCAGGGGAAACGACCCCGGCCGCCTCCATGGCGTCGATGATGCGGGCCGCGCGATTGTAGCCGATACGCAGCTGGCGCTGCACGGAAGAGATCGAGGCCTTGCGCGACTTGGTCACAAAGGCGACGGCCTCGTCGTAAAGCGCGTCTGTTTCCGGATCGTCGTCTTCACCGCCCTCGGACTGTAGCCCCGGCACCGGGATGCTGTTGTTGCTGTCATCGATGATGCCGTCGATAAAGTCCGGCTCGCCGCGGCGGCTCCAGTCAGCCACGACCTTATGCACTTCGTGGTCATCGACAAAGGCACCGTGCACCCGTACCGGCACGCCACTGCCCGGAGGCAGGTAGAGCATATCCCCGTGGCCCAGCAGCTGCTCGGCCCCACCCTGGTCGAGGATGGTGCGGGAATCCACCTTGGAGGAGACCTGGAAGGCCATCCGGGTGGGCACGTTTGCCTTGATCAGGCCGGTGATGACATCCACCGACGGGCGCTGGGTGGCAAGCAGCAGGTGGATACCGGCGGCCCGTGCCTTCTGCGCAATCCGCGCAATCAGCTGCTCCACTTTCTTGCCGACGATCATCATCATGTCGGCGAACTCATCGATTACCACCACGATGGCCGGCAGCGGCTTGAGGTGCGGCGGGGTCTGCTCCGCCTCCGGTACGCTGGAGGCCGGGTCCGGCTGCCAGGTGGGGTCCACCAGCGGCTCGCCGGCGTCGATCGCCTCGCGTACCTTGCGGTTGAAGCCGGCCAGGTTGCGCACACCCATGGCCGCCATCAGCTTATAGCGCCGCTCCATTTCGCCCACACACCAGCGCAGGCCGTTGGCGGCATCGTTCATGTCGGTGATCACCGGCGTGAGCAGGTGGGGGATCCCCTCGTACACCGAGAGCTCCAGCATTTTCGGGTCCACCAGGATCAGGCGTACCTCATCCGGTGTGGACTTGTACAGCAGGCTGAGCAGCATCACGTTGATGCCGACGGACTTACCGGAACCGGTAGTACCCGCTACCAGCAGGTGCGGCATCTTGGCCAGGTCCGCCACCACCGGCTGGCCGGAGATGTCATGCCCCAGCGCCAGGGTCAGCCGGGACTTGGCGTTGTCGTAGACATCCGCCGACAACACCTCGGAGAGGCGCACCATCTGGCGGTTCTCGTTGGGAATCTCGATACCCACCACGGATTTGCCCGGGATTACTTCCACTACCCGCACACTGATGACCGCCAGTGAGCGCGCCAGGTCCTTGGCCAGGTTGCTGATCTTGCTGACCTTCACACCCGGTGCCGGCTGGATTTCAAAACGCGTCACCACCGGGCCCGGCAGCACCGATACCACCTCTGCCACCACGCCGAAATCCTTGAGCTTGAGCTCCAGCAGGCGCGACAGCGCTTCCAGTGACTCGCGGGAGAAACCGGCTTTCTTGTTCTTGTCCGGGGGGTCCAGCAGCGACAGCGGCGGCAGTGTGCCGGTCACCGGTCCGCTGGAGAACAGCTCGCCCTGCTTTTCCTTGGCGGCCCGCGGACTGGGCTTGGGCGCTGGCAACGTGGGTTCGATTTTCGGTGGGATACGTTTCGCGGTGCGCTGCTTCTCCTCAGCCACCGCCGCTTTGCGCACCACGACAGCCTGCTGCGCCGCCCGCTTCTCCGCACGTTCCTGGCGCGCACGCTGGTAACGCTGGCCAAGCCAGGCGAGCAAACCCAGCAGGTTGCGGCCAATACTGTCCGCCAGCTTCAGCCAGGACAGGCCGGTAAATACGGTAATGCCAATGGCGAACAGCGCCAGCAGCAGGATGGTGGCGCCGACATACCCGAGGCTGGTTTCCATTGACTGGGCCATCGCCGCCCCGACAATCCCGCCATTGGAGAACGGCAGGGGATCCTCGGCCTGGGCAAAACAGAGGGTGGCGAGGCCGGCGCCGGTGGCCAGCAACACCGCCAGTCCGGTGACGCGCAGCGTGAAGAGGGGCCCGTGAAAGCGGGCGTTGCGATCCCGCAGGATCCCGAATGCGCGCCAGCCGATCAACAGGGGAAAGAGGTAAGCCATCCAACCCAGCAGGGACAGGCACACATCCGCCAGCCAGGCACCGGTCGGGCCGATGGCGTTGTGTACCGACCCGCCCTGCCCGGTGTGGGACCAGCCCGGGTCCTGGGGGCTGTAGCTTGCCAGGCTGATGGCCATCAACAGGGCCCCGGCCAGCAGTGCGATCAGGGCACCCTCGCGCAAAAGCCGGGCGATCAGCGACTCGGGCAGGCTTCCGTCCTCGGTATCTGTTTTATCGGTTGCGCTCTGGGCCTTCACTGGCGTACCTCGATGATTCTTGTATTGGCCCCGGGGCATCGCCTGCCCCGAGGAAGTGCTCTGTGTACTACAGAGACGCCTGAAATACCACTCTCATGCTGCCTGAGAGTTTACTTTAAGATAGTTTTAATTCATACAAATCAATACCTTAGGGGGTTTTCCTAAGTAGAATTGTGAGACAGTTCAACAAGTCTCTCGCCCGGCCCCACTGCTGCCCCGGGCTGCGGCCCCGAATGCGGCCATGCCGGCTGGCGCCGGGTTACCAACAGCGGGATAGTGGCGTGCAATCATTGAAATTGAGGCAAACTATTTCGCTACCCCCTGCCCTTCCCCTATGATACCGCTCAACCTGATAGCCTCGGCTGATCAATTATTGGCCGACTGCCGCCCGCATAACGGAGCGGATACACTGTTGTTAACGGATTTGTTGAAGAGCCATTTATGAGTGACAAGCATCATCAGCTGATTATTCTCGGTTCCGGCCCGGCCGGTTACACGGCGGCAATCTACGCCGCTCGCGCCAACCTGAAGCCGGTGGTAATTACCGGCATGCAGCAGGGTGGCCAGCTGACCACCACCACAGAAGTCGAGAACTGGCCGGGCGGTGTTGCCGAGCTACAGGGCCCCGACCTGATGGTGCAGATGCAGCAGCATGCCGAGCGCTTCGAGACCGAAATCATTTTTGACCATATTGATTCGGTAGACCTGAAGCAGCGCCCCTTCACACTCAAGGGCAATGAGACCTATACCTGCGATGCCCTGATCATCGCAACCGGCGCCTCCGCCCAGTACCTGGGCCTGCCGTCGGAGGAGGCGTTCCAGGGCCGCGGCGTTTCCGCCTGTGCGACCTGCGATGGCTTCTTCTACCGCGACCAGAAGGTCGCCGTGGTGGGCGGCGGCAATACCGCCGTGGAAGAGGCGCTCTACCTGTCCAACATCGCCAGTGAAGTTACCCTGATCCACCGCCGCGACGAACTGCGGGCCGAGAAGATCCTGCAGGATCGCCTGATGGACAAGGTCGAGAACGGCAATATCAATGTCTGCTGGCACAACACCCTGGACGAGGTACTGGGCGACGACAATGGTGTGACCGGTGTGCGCCTGCGCAGCACCAAGGACGACAGCACCCGGGAGCTGGAGGTTTCCGGTGTGTTTATCGCCATCGGCCACAAGCCGAACACAGACATCTTCGCCGACCAGCTGGAAATGAACGGTGGTTACATCATTGTCCAGAGCGGCCTCGACGGGAATGCTACCCAGACCTCCATCCCGGGCGTATTTGCCGCCGGCGATGTGTCGGACCACATCTACCGCCAGGCGGTCACCTCTGCCGGGACCGGCTGTATGGCTGCGCTCGACGCGGAGCGCTTCCTCGACAGCCTCTGAGCGCATCCCGGCGGCGCCGGTAAACGCAAACCAGTTAAAGGGCGATCTTTGTGATCGCCCTTTTCTTTTGTACGCTTTAGGTAATACAACGCCAGGTAATACAACGCCGCCAGCTGGCATTGTGCGACCAGTCCCGAGGAGCACATACGGAAAGAGATGACCGCGAACAGTGAAGAGCGCCTGAGCCTGCTGGGAGATGGGCAGCCGGAGTTCCCCCCCACCCACCTGGCACTGCGGGAGCCGAATGGCCTGCTGGCCGTCGGGGGGCGACTGAGCCCGGAATGGCTGCTGGCCGCCTACCGGCGTGGAATCTTCCCTTGGTATTCGGATGGCCAGCCAATCCTGTGGTGGTCCCCGACCCCGCGCTGCGTGGTGCTACCCGACCAGTACTCGATCGGCCGCAGCCTGCGTAAGACCCTGCGCCGGGGCCGCTATTCCGTAACCTTCGACCGCTGTTTCAGTGATGTGATCGATGCCTGCAGTGAGCCCCGCGCGGACGATGAGGGCACCTGGATAACCGGCGAAATGCGTGACGCCTATGTTGAGATGCACCGGCTTGGCCACGCCCACTCCGTGGAGACGTGGGAGGGAGACCGCCTGGTCGGCGGGCTTTACGGGCTTGCCATCGGCCGCGTATTCTTCGGTGAATCCATGTTCCACCGGGCTACCGATGCCTCCAAAGTGGCTTTTGCCCACCTGGTCCGCCAGTTACAATCTTGGGACTGCCCACTGATTGATTGCCAGGTAAGCAATCCGCACCTGGCCAGTCTCGGCGCAGTGGAAATCGAGCGCACGGCATTCGAACGGCTTCTGGCCAGGGGAACAGCAATGAGTGGGTTCCCGCGCCCCTGGACACTGTCGTGGAATATTGAGCAGGACTTATGAGCACGTACTCCCAGCTGGATTCGGTACGGTTACTGGCCACCCTGCCCCACCCCTGCGGCTACCTGCCGGGGCGGGAAGCAACCACGGTATTTATCGACCCCCAGACGCCGGTCAACCAGCGACTGTACAGCCAGCTCTCAGAGCTGGGCTTCCGGCGCAGTGGCGAGTACCTGTACCGGCCGCAGTGCGCCAGCTGCAAGGCCTGTGTCCCCGCCCGGGTACCCGTAGGCCTGTTCGTGCCCGACCGCAGCCAGCGGCGCTGCTGGAAGCGCAATCGCGACCTGGATGTCTTCCATGTCGACACCATCGATACCGACGAGCACTACCAGCTGTACGCACGCTACATTGAGCAGCGCCACCGGGATGGGGAAATGTACCCTCCCAGCCGGGACCAGTACCGCGACTTCCTGTCCCCCGCCTGGGGCAGCACCCGCTATATCGAGTTCCGCGCCCGCGGACGCCTGGTGGCCACTGCGGTGACCGACCTCCTCACCGCGGGGCTGTCAGCGATCTATACTTTTTTCGAGCCGGACGAGACCCGGCGCAGCCTCGGCAGTTACTGCATCCTCTACCAGGTCGAATGGGCCCGACGCCTGGGCCTGCCGAGCCTGTACCTGGGCTACTGGATCGAGGAATGCCAGAAAATGGCCTATAAAACCCGCTTTGAACCGGTGGAATTGCTGCGGGATAACCGCTGGCGCCTGAAGTCGGGCTAGCGGTCCCGGCACGGGGTTTTGCCCTGCCGTCTTTTTTCGTGCAAAATACGCGCCCGTCGCACCGCGGCCCGGCCTGTGTGCCGCCGGGGTAAAAGGTCAGATAAAGTTATTTTGAAGGTTACTGCCGCATGGCGAAAGACGATTACATTGAGATGGAAGGCGAGGTGATCGACACCCTGCCGAACACCACTTTCCGCGTAAAGCTCGAAAACGGACACGTGGTGATCGCGCACATCTCCGGAAAAATGCGCAAGAACTACATCCGCATCCTCACTGGCGACAAGGTCAAGGTAGAGCTGACTCCCTATGACCTGAGCAAGGGCCGCATCACTTACCGCGCCCGCTGAGGAAGCCGGTAACAGGCATGAAAAAGGCCACCCCTGGTGGCCTTTTTCGTTTGGGGGGCGTCGCCCCGCCCGGTCCGGGACCGGTTCAGGCGGGCACAGCGGTCTTGATCTGCAACTCGTCGTTCTCGACAGTGACCTCGACGCGACCGCCCTCCTCGGACAGGTCCCCGAACAGCACCGCCTCTGCCAGGGGCTTGCGCACCCTGTCGCGGATCAGCCTGGCCATGGGCCGGGCACCCATTTTCTCATCGTAGCCATGGCGTGCCAGCCACTCCCGGGCCTCCTCGCTGACTTCCAGCGTAACACTGGACTCATCCAGCTGGGCCTGCAGCTCCACAATAAACTTGTCCACCACGGTCTTCACAACATCGAAACTGAGTGCGCCGAACTGGATGATACTGTCCAGGCGGTTGCGGAACTCCGGGGTAAACATCTTCTTGATCTGCTCCATACCGTCGCTGGAGTGATCCTGCGAGGTAAAGCCGATGGACCGGCGGCTCATCAGCTCGGCACCGGCATTGGTGGTCATGATCAGGATGACGTTGCGGAAATCCGCCTTGCGGCCATTGTTGTCGGTCAGGGTGCCGTGATCCATGACCTGCAGCAGCAGGTTGAAGACCTCCGGATGGGCCTTCTCGATCTCATCGAGCAAAACCACACTGTGCGGGTGCTTGGTGACCGCATCGGTAAGCAGGCCACCCTGGTCGAAGCCCACGTAACCGGGAGGCGCGCCGATCAGGCGGGACACCGTGTGGCGCTCCATATACTCTGACATATCGAACCGGATCAGCTCGATACCCATCACCTTGGCCAACTGACGGCACAGCTCGGTCTTGCCCACACCGGTGGGGCCGGCGAACAGGAAAGAGCCGATGGGCTTTTCTTCTGCACCCAGGCCGGCACGGCTGAGCTTGATCGAGGTGCCCAGTGCACCGATCGCCTCGTCCTGCCCGAACACCACCATCTTGAGGTTGTCATCCAGGCGCGCCAGCTGCTCCTTGTCGGATGCAGACACACTCTTCGCGGGGATCCGGGCAATCTTGGCAATGACCGCCTCGATATCCTCTACCCCGATGACCTCCTTGCGCTCTTCCGCAGGGAGCAACGCCTGGAAGGCGCCTGCCTCATCGATGACGTCGATTGCCTTGTCGGGCAGGAAGCGCTCGGTGATATGGCGGCTGGACAGCTGGGCTGCCGCCTCCAGGGCGCCATCGGTGAAGTGCACCCGGTGATGATCCTCGAAGCAGGTCTTCAGGCCGCGCAGGATCTGTACCGTTTCCTCGATCGACGGCTCATTGACGTCGATCTTCTGGAAGCGCCGCGAGAGGGCCCGATCCTTCTCGAAGATGCCTCGGTACTCGGTGAATGTGGTTGAACCGATGCAGCGCAGGTGGCCACTGGAAAGCAGCGGCTTGAGCAGGTTGGATGCATCCATTACCCCGCCCGATGCCGCACCGGCACCGATGATGGTGTGGATCTCGTCAATGAAGAGGATGGCCTGGTCCCGCTTGCGCAGCTCGGCCAGCAGGGCCTTGAAGCGTTTCTCGAAATCACCCCGATACTTGGTGCCGGCCAGCAGCGAGCCCAGGTCGAGGGAGTAGATGGTGGCATTGCGCAGCGTCTCGGGCACGTCCTCGTCCACAATGCGGCGTGCAAGGCCTTCGGCGATGGCTGTCTTGCCCACGCCGGACTCGCCCACCAGCAGCGGGTTGTTCTTGCGCCGGCGTGCCAGCACCTGGGTTACCCGCTCTACCTCGGGGCCACGCCCGACCAGGGGGTCGATACGGCCCAGTATTGCCTCCTGGTTGAGGTTGGTAGCATAACTTTCCAGGGGGTCGGAGCCACCGGGCTCGCCGCCCGGAGCCAGATCCTCGTCCGTCTGCTCGGGAGAGGGTTCGGCGCTGTGGGTGTTGTTGCCACTGGAGCCCACCCGGGAAATGCCGTGGGTAATGTAATTCACCACGTCGATCCGGGCCACGCTCTGTTGCTTGAGGTAGTAAACGGCCTGGCTCTCCTGCTCGCAGAAGATCGCCACCAGCACATTTGCACCGGTCACCTCTTTCTTGCCCGACGACTGCACGTGGAACACCGCCCGCTGCAGTACACGCTGGAATCCCAGCGTGGGCTGGGTCTCGCGCTCGGTGTCGGACTCTGGAATCAACGGCGTGGTAGAGTCCACAAACTCCAGCAGTTCGCGGCGCAACGCACTCAGGTCGGCACCACAGGCGTGCAGCACATCGGCAGCGGATTCATTGTCGAGCAGCGCGAGCAGGAGATGCTCCACCGTCATGAACTCATGCCGTTTGGCGCGCGCACCTTTGAACGCCAGATTGAGCGTTACCTCTAAATCCTTGCTGAGCATCTAAACCTCGAACCCTCGTATGCCTTAATCACCCGCCATTCACCTGTCCAGTGCGCGCCGCGGAACGGCGGTTGTGAATGCGCCCGATTCCTTTCGGGCAACGGGACCTGAATCAATCTTCTTCGCTCTCATCAGCTTCGATCTCACACAGCAGAGGATGCTGGTGGTCCCTGGCAAATTGATTGACCTGTGCTGCCTTTGTTTCCGCTATATCTCGAGTATAGACACCGCAGATCGCTTTTCCCTCTGTATGTATCTGCAGCATCAGGCGAGTGGCGCGCTCCCGGTCAGCCCCGAAAAACATCTCCAGAATTTCCACTACGAAGTCCATCGGGGTGTAGTCATCATTGAGCATGACGACCTTGTACATGGGAGGACGCTTGACTCGCGCAGGCGCCTCTTCAAGCGCCAGATCACCGTCAAAATCGTCTTCGTAGGGAATGTCATTCCCGTCACCGGAACTGAGCTCAATCACACTATTCCTGCTCATAGCTATTTTCAATATATTGGTGGCAACCTTAAGTGCCACGGGCATTCCGGGCACCTTGCTTTATGGCGGCATTGTACCCTCATTTGCCTTGCCGGGCAGGCATCCACACCCCTTGACATTAGCAGGTCAGTTAGCTACAAGAGGTAGTGCATGCCTCTCACTGAGGCTGCGCTACCGCAGGGACGCAAGCGGTAATCAAGCAACAAGCTTCGATAACGATAAAAGACACTCTGTAAGGCGGCCTGCAGTCGCCCCGGCAATTAGAGGGATTTCGCCATGCCTACCGGTACCGTCAAATGGTTCAATAATGCCAAAGGCTACGGGTTCATTCTCGCGGACGAAGGGGGTGAAGACCTGTTCGCGCATTACTCCGCGATCCAGATGGAGGGTTACCGAACCCTGAAGGCAGGCCAGCAGGTCAGCTTCGATATCATCAAGGGTGACAAGGGATTTCATGCGGCCAATATCAATGTTGGCGCAGCGGCCCAGCCCAGAAAGGACAGCTCCAGCGAAGAGAGCGGCCAGAGAGAGAAAGAGGCTGAAGCACTCGGCTGAGCCCGGGCGCATCACGCCCCGCCAACCCCACACCTTTTGCCACGAGCAGTGACTGCCGCAGGAAACCCGGCGGGCATCTTACAGCCCCGCCGGGATGAAACCCGCATCAGGCACCGCCCTCCTGGCAGGCCAGGTCACTGCACCCGGATATGCCGGGCAAGCCCGCACAACCCCCGCCCCGGCCAAGCAGGTAAATAACAGGCAAACAAAAAGCCCCGCCTCTCACGAGGCGGGGCTTTTTCGTCAGTCACTGTCGCGACTTACGGATCAGGCCATATGCTTGATCACTTCGTCACCAAACTCGGAGCAGGACTTCAGGTCGGCACCATCCATCAGGCGCTCGAAGTCATAGGTCACGGTCTTGGCAGCGATCGCACCTTCCATACCCTTGATCACCAGGTCGGCGGCGTCGTTCCAGCCCATGTGGCGCAGCATCATCTCGGCAGAGAGAATCAGGGAGCCCGGGTTCACCTTGTCCTGGCCGGCGTACTTGGGCGCAGTGCCGTGAGTTGCCTCGAACAGGGCCACTTCGTCGGAGATGTTCGCACCCGGGGCGATACCGATACCGCCAACCTGGGCTGCCAGGGCGTCGGACAGGTAGTCACCGTTCAGGTTCAGGGTCGCAATCACGTCGTACTCGGCCGGGCGCAGCAGTACCTGCTGCAGCATGGCGTCGGCGATTACGTCCTTGACCACGATCTCCTTGCCGGTGTTCGGGTTCTTGAAGCTGTGCCAGGGGCCGCCGTCCAGCGGCTGCGCGCCAAACTCGTCACGGGCCAGCTCGTAGCCCCAGTCGGCGAAGGCACCTTCGGTGAACTTCATGATGTTGCCCTTGTGTACCAGGGTCACGGAGTCGCGGTCCTGGTCTACGGCGTACTGGATCGCCTTGCGCACCAGGCGCTTGGTGCCTTCGGCAGAAACCGGCTTGACGCCGATACCGCAGTGCTCCGGGAAGCGGATCTTCTTGACGCCCATCTCTTCCTGCAGGAACTTGATGACCTTCTTGGCTTCGTCGGTATCCGCTTTCCACTCGATACCGGCGTAGATGTCCTCGGAGTTCTCACGGAAGATCACCATATCCACTTCGTTCGGCTTCTTGACCGGCGAAGGTACACCAGTGAACCAGCGAACCGGGCGCTGGCACACGTACAGGTCCAGCTCCTGGCGCAGGGCAACGTTCAGTGAGCGGAAGCCACCACCAACCGGGGTGGTCAGCGGGCCCTTGATGCCCACAGCGTATTCTTTCAGGGCTTCCAGGGTCTCAGCCGGGAACCAGTCGCCAGCGTAGGTCTCGGCAGCCTTCTCGCCGCAGTAGATCTCCATCCAGGAAATGGCCTTGTCGCCGCCGGAAGCCTTCTCGACCGCCGCGTCGATGACCTTGCGCATTACCGGGGTGATATCCACGCCGATGCCGTCACCCTCGATAAACGGTACGATCGGGCGATTCGGAACATTCAGCGAACCGTCGGAATTGACTGTAATTTTCTCGCCGTCTGCCGGCACTTGGATATGACCCATATCGTTTAAACTCCCAAAACTCTTTGACTATTTCGGTCGGGTGTTGCTTGCCCCGCCCTCTTCTTCTCCGCTGGCGGGATGAAAAATCGGCGGGATTATATCAGTATCCACTCATTTTTGTAGTTGGATTACAATACTCATTTAAACCGGCTTATGAGCAACATCATCCTTTTTAACAAACCCTACGGCGTTTTGAGCCAGTTCACGGACGAGCGGGGCCGCCCCACCCTGGCGGATTTCATCCGTCGCAAGGGGGTCTACGCCGCAGGCCGGCTCGACTTCGATTCCGAGGGGCTACTGCTGCTCACCGATGACGGGCGCCTGCAGCACCAGATCGCCCACCCGCGCCAGAAGCTGCCGAAGACTTACTGGGTACAGGTGGAGGGCGATATCGGTGCCGAGGCCCTGTCGGCCCTGCGCCGCGGTGTCGAACTGAAGGACGGTCGCACAGCCCCGGCTCGCGCGCGGCGACTGGACCCGCCGGACCTGTGGCCGCGGAACCCACCGGTACGCGAACGCAAGTCGGTCCCCACCAGCTGGCTCGAACTGACCATCCGCGAGGGACGCAACCGGCAGGTGCGGCGCATGACCGCTGCCGTGGGGCACCCGACCCTGCGCCTGGTCCGCACGGCCATCGGCAGCTGGCAACTGGGGACACTGCAGCCGGGCGAGCACCGCCAGGAAGAGGTATTCGCCGCACCGGTTGCGGCACCGGCGGCAAGACGACCCCGCCGCCGCTGAAGGATGGCCGGCTATAAGGGTAGAACAACCCAAACATGGCCACAGCGGCTTTTCGCGGTTAAAATTGCGCCCCTTTTTCAAGCAGTAACAGCCAGTCCCATCCAGCATGCCTGAATCTACAGTCAAACAGCCCCAGCGCGTCATCGTCGGCATGTCCGGCGGGGTAGACTCATCCGTGGCCGCCCTCCTGCTTCTGCAGCAGGGCTACCAGGTTGAGGGCCTCTTCATGAAGAACTGGGATGAGGACGACGGTACCGAATACTGTACGGCCAAGGCCGACCTCGCCGATGCCGAGGCCGTGGCCGAGCGCCTGGGCATCAAGCTGCATACCGCAAACTTCGCCGCCGAGTACTGGGATCACGTGTTCGAGTACTTCCTCTCGGAGTACCGCGCGGGCCGCACACCCAACCCGGACATCCTCTGCAACCGGGAGATCAAGTTCAAGGTCTTCCTGGAGTACGCGGAGATGCTGGGCGCCGACGCCATCGCCACGGGCCATTACGCCCGCCGCCGGGACATCGACGGCCACACCTACCTGCTGAAGGGCCTGGATGCCAACAAGGACCAGAGCTACTTCCTCCACGCTGTGGGCGAGGAAGAGTTCGCCCGCTCGCTGTTTCCACTGGGCGAGCTGGAGAAGCCTGAGGTGCGCCAGATCGCGGAAGAGAACGGCTTTGTAACCCACGACAAGAAAGACAGCACCGGCATCTGCTTTATCGGCGAACGACGCTTCAAGGACTTCCTGGAGCAATACCTGCCGGCCCAGCCCGGGGATATGGAAACGCCGGAGGGTGAGGTTATGGGACGCCATGCCGGCCTGATGTACCACACCATCGGCCAGCGCCAGGGGCTGGGTATCGGCGGCGTCAAGGGTGGCGGCGATGCCCCCTGGTACGTGGTGGGCAAGGACCTGGAGCGCAATGTGTTGATCGTGGCCCAGGGAGCGCACCATCCCCTGCTCTATGGAACCGGGCTGCACGCCTCCCAGACGCACTGGATCAACGGCAGCGCGCCCGGTGAGCAGTTCCGGGCCCGGGCCAAGACCCGCTATCGCCAGCCGGACCAGGACTGCAACGTCCGGGTCCTGGAAAATGGTGAGCTGGACGTCAGTTTCGATGAGCCCCAGCGGGCTATCACCCCAGGCCAGTCCCTTGTGCTTTACGATGGCGATATCTGCCTCGGCGGTGCCGTGATCGAGCGCGCCACCGGCGTCGGCGAGCGAGTGCCGGAGAAATACCGGTAAGCCCCGGGGAGCAGCAAGCAACGTTGTAGTGCGGTCGCCATGGCGATCGCCAACAGTACAGAGCAGTCTAAGGAGAGAACTTGAGCAAGTGGCGGGACCAGGCAATTGCCCTGGCGGGGATATTCCAGGCATCCATGCTCGTAGAGCGCCTGGCGAAAACCGGCAGTGCCCCCGATGAGCAGCTGCAGACGGCGGTTTACAGCCTGTTCCAGGTCAACCCCGATCGGGCCGACGATGTATTCGACGGCGCCGACAAGCTCCTGCCCGGACTGCGGGTCTCCAGCCAGTTGCTGCGGACACGCCAGCATCCGGAATATACCGACTGCCTGCGCTATGCCCTGTCCATACTGTACCTGCAGCGACAGCTGGCCAAGAAACAGGACCTGCTCGCCATCATTGGCAGCCGCCTGGACAAGGCGCGGGTACAAGCCGAGCATTTCAGCCTGACTCACGAGAACGTGTTTTCCAACCTGGCGAGCATCTATACGGACACCCTGAGCACTTTCCGTTTCCGTATCCAGGTACTGGGCGATTTCAATTTCCTGCAGCAACAGCGGATTGCCAACGAGATTCGCACCATGCTGTTTGCCGGCGTGCGCGCCGCGACCCTGTGGCGCCAGCTTGGCGGCAGCAGGCTGCACCTGATTTTCCAGCGCAAGAAGCTGCTGGCCGCGACCGAGCAACTGATCGCGGAACTTGAACAAGCCAATATGTAATTTCGGAGAAATATCATGACAGTCGAGTTATCCGCGCTGACCGCGGTCTCACCGATCGACGGCCGCTACGAAAGCAAGACCGCGGCCCTGCGCGACATCTTCAGTGAATACGGCCTGATTCGCGCGCGGGTTGAAGTTGAAGTGCGCTGGCTGCAACAGCTGTCACGCCACGATGAAATCGCCGAGGTCCCGGCTTTCAGTGCTGCCACTGACCAGTTACTCGACGACATCATTGCCAGGTTCTCGGTGGAAGACGCTGAACGCATCAAGGAAATCGAGCGCACCACCAACCACGACGTAAAAGCGGTGGAATATTTCCTCAAGGACAAGATCGCCGGCAATGAGGAGCTGGCCCAGGTCAGCGAATTCGTGCATTTCGCCTGTACTTCCGAGGATATCAATAATCTCTCCCACGCGTTGATGCTGCGCGCCGGCCGCGACCAGGTGTTGCTCCCCGCGATGAACCAGATCGTCAGCAAGGTGGCCGAACTGGCCCAGGACTTCGCCGACGTCCCGATGCTCTCCCGCACCCACGGCCAGACCGCCAGCCCCACCACCGTGGGCAAGGAGCTGGCAAACGTGGTGGCGCGCCTGCGCCGCCAGCTGAAACAGATCCATGAGGTGGAGCTGCTGGGCAAGATCAACGGTGCCGTGGGTAACTACAACGCCCACCTCTCCGCCTACCCGGAAATCGACTGGGAAGCCAATGCCGAACAGTTTGTGACCTCGCTGGGCCTGTCCTGGAACCCCTACACCACCCAGATCGAACCGCACGACTACATTGCCGAACTGTTCGATGCAGTCTGCCGCTTCAATACCATCCTGATCGACTTCGACCGGGATATCTGGGGCTATATCTCCCTGGGCTATTTCAAGCAGAAAGTCGTCGCCGGCGAAGTGGGCTCCTCCACCATGCCGCACAAGGTCAACCCCATCGACTTCGAGAACTCCGAGGGCAACCTGGGCCTGGCCAATGCGGTATTCCAGCACCTGGCGGCAAAACTCCCGATTTCCCGCTGGCAGCGCGACCTGACCGACTCTACCGTACTGCGCAATATGGGTGTGGGTGCGGGCTACGCAGCCATTGCCTACGCCGCCACCCTCAAGGGCCTGGGCAAGCTGGAGATCAACCCGGCCCGCCTCGAGGAAGACCTGGACAACGCGTGGGAGGTCCTGGCAGAACCGATCCAGACGGTAATGCGCCGCTACAACATCGAGGAACCCTACGAGAAGCTCAAGGCGCTGACCCGCGGCCAGGGTATCAACCGTGAGACCCTCAAGGCGTTTATCGACAAGCTGGAGATCCCCGAGGAAGCCAGGCAGTCCCTGCACGAGCTGACGCCGGCCGGCTATATCGGCAACGCCGTCGCCCAGGCGAAGAAGATCTGAGGAGCCTGCTGTGACCACTTCCCTGCCCCGGCCGCTCACCCATCTCGGCGAGATGCCGGTGGCGGAGTTCCTGCGCGATTACTGGCAGCAGAAACCGCTGCTGATTCGCAATGCCTTCCCCGATTTCGAGCCGCCAATCACCGGAGAGGAGCTGGCGGGGATGGCGCTGGAGGAGTCCGTAGAGTCGCGGCTGGTGCTGGAGCACGGTGACGAGGGTCCCTGGCAGCTGCGCAATGGACCGTTCACCGAGGAGGACTTCCTCTCCCTGCCCCGCAGTCACTGGACCCTGCTGGTACAGGCGGTGGACCAGTGGATGTCGGAGGTGGCGGACCTGAAGGAATACTTCCAGTTCCTGCCCGACTGGCGACTGGACGACGTGATGATCAGCTACGCCGCCGACCAGGGCAGCGTGGGCCCCCACTTCGATTACTACGATGTCTTCCTGCTACAGGCTGAGGGAAAGCGCCTCTGGCACCAGGGCCCGCGCGTGGACGACCAGAGCCCCCGCGTCGAGGGAACGCCGTTGAATATCCTCAGGGAATTCGAACCGGAAAACAGCTGGCTGCTGGAGCCCGGTGACATGCTGTACCTGCCACCACAGTACAGCCACTGGGGTATCGCCGAAGGCGGTTGCACCACCATCTCCATCGGTTTCCGTGCCCCGTCCGCAAAAACCATTCTCGAGGACCTGGCGGCGGAGCTGGCCCACGCCCTGCCGGACCACCTGCGCTACTCGGACCCCGGCCTCAAGCCCGCGACAGTGCCGGCTGAAATTGATCCCGCCGCAGTGGCACGCCTGCAGGGGCAGCTGGCGGAGTGGCTGCTGCAGCCGCAGAATATTGCCCAGTGGTTCGGCGCGGTGATGACTGAAGCCAAGTACCCGGATACGGTCGCGCTGGATGCCGGTGAAGCCACCGACTGGCGCGAACAGCTGCCCGATGGCGCCATGCTGGTACTCAACCCGGCCTCACGCTGCGCCTTCTGCCGCGACCCGGAAACGCTGTTCGTCGATGGGGAGTCATTCCCGGCACCGCTGGCCTTTGCCGAGCGCTTCTGTTCGAGCCACCAGGTCGACCAGGGAGATATTGACGATTTCCCCGAAATCGGCAGCGCGGACGGTCTGGTCGACCTGCTGGTGGCCCAGGGTACGCTGATCTATCCGCCGGAGGACTTCTGAAGTGGCAAACGGGGAAACAATGCTGGAAATCCGCACCGCCGACTGGGATAGCGACCGGGAGCACCTGCGCGCAATCCGCGACGCCGTGTTTATTCGTGAGCAGGGCGTAGACCCTGCTATCGAGTGGGACGACCAGGAAGATGCCGCCCAGCATTTCCTGGTGCTGCAGGATGGCGTTCCCGTAGGGACCGGCCGGATTCTGTCGGCCGGGAAGATCGGTCGCATGGCGATCCTGCCGGAGTTGCGGGGCACCGGGCTGGGCCTGAGGCTGCTGCAGAGCATCTGCACTTTTGCGCGGGGCAACGGCCTGCCGAAGGTCTACCTGCATGCCCAGCGCCATGCCGAGGCGTTTTACCGCAAGGCCGGGTTTGTCCCCGTCGGTGAAGAGTTCGAGGAAGCGGGCATCGCACACATCCGGATGGAGCGGACACTTGCCTGACCGCGACACGGAAGAACCTAACAGCGAAGCGGGACCCACTGTAGCTGCCAGGCCGCTGGAAAACGCCGGCGATTTCCGCACTGCTCTGGTCGAGCTGCTGCAGGGCGCCCGTCGCCGCGTGTTTATTTTCTCTGGCCACCTGGCACACGAGCTCTACAGCGACCACCTGGTGGCCGGGGCTATCTCCGAATTTGCCCGACGCAGCCGCTATGCCCAGCTGCAGATCCTGGTGCGCGACAGTGACAGGCTCGCCCGAGAATTCAACCGCACCCACAACCTGGCGCAACGACTCAGCAGCCGCATCCAGTTACGTTGCATCAATGCCACGGTGGAAACACCGCAGATGGAATTTGTGCTCGGTGACACCCGGGACGTATTGCTGCGCGAGGATCGCGAACAATGGCTTGGGGTTTACGCGGCGGATGACCGGGTGCGTGCCCGCCGGCTCGCAGAAACATTCCAGCAGCAGTGGGAACAGGCATCAGAGGATCCCGCCCTGCGCAGGCTGTTTCTCTGACTGGTGCGGGATAACAGGACGGTGGCCTGCCCGATGCCCATCCCTGGACGTCAGCCCCCGTTTTTTACTGCAGAGCTTTCACCGTCCCCGCCCACACCGGCCGCAGCCGGTGCATCCGGGCAGGAAAAAGCCGGGGTTATCAGGCGCGCTGCCTGGACTTGAACTCCCGGCGGCGACGATGCAATACCGGCTCGGTGTAACCATTGGGCTGTGCACAGCCCTCGAACACCAGTTCACAGGCCGCCTGGAATGCCACGCTCTGGTCAAAGTCCGGGGCCATATTGCGGTAGTTGTCGTCACCGGCATTCTGCCGGTCAACCACCGCTGCCATCCGCTCCATGGTTTCCCGGACCTGCGCCTCGCTGACAATGCCCTGCTTGAGCCAGTTGGCAATATGCTGTGAGGAAATACGCAGGGTAGCGCGATCTTCCATCAGCCCGACATCGTTGATATCCGGCACCTTGGAACAACCCACGCCCTGCTCCACCCAGCGCACCACGTAACCAAGGATGCCCTGGGCATTGTTATCCAGTTCGCGCTGGATCTCTTCGGCGCTCCAGCCGGTATCCTCTGCCACCGGCACCGTGAGGATATCGTCCAGACTGGCCGGCTCGCGCGCCGCCAGCAGTTCCTGGCGCTCGGCCACATTCACCCGGTGGTAATGCAGGGCGTGCAGCGTCGCGGCGGTGGGCGATGGCACCCAGGCAGTATTGGCTCCAGACATGGGGTGGCCAATCTTGGCCTCCATCATGGCCGCCATCTTCTCGGGCATGGGCCACATGCCCTTGCCGATTTGCGCTCGCCCCTTGAGGCCGGTAGCAAGGCCTACATCCACGTTCCAGTCTTCATAGGCATTGATCCAGGTGGACTGCTTCATGTCGCCCTTGCGGATCATCGGGCCAGCCAGCATGGAGGTATGGATTTCGTCCCCGGTACGGTCGAGGAAGCCAGTGTTGATAAATACCACTCGCTCCCGCGCGGCTGCAATACAGGCCTTGAGGTTGACGGTAGTGCGGCGCTCCTCGTCCATGATGCCCATTTTCAGTGTATTGCGCTCCAGGCCCAGGGCATCTTCGATACGGTCGAACAGGGTGTTGGCAAAAGCCACTTCCTCCGGGCCGTGCATCTTCGGCTTGACGATATAGATGCTGCCGCTGCGGGAATTCTTCTGCTCCCCGCTGCCGCGGATATCGTGCAGCGCGATCAGGCTGGTGATCATGCCGTCCAGGATCCCCTCAGGCACCTCATTGCCATCACCATCGAGGATCGCATCGTTCGTCATCAGGTGGCCGACATTGCGAACAAACATCAGACTGCGCCCGGGCAGGGTGAAGCTGCTGCCATCCCGCGCCTTGTATTCGCGGTCTGCGTTCAACTTGCGGACAAAGGTCTTGCCGCCCTTGTCGATGGACTCCTCAAGGTTGCCTTTCATCAGGCCCAGCCAGTTGCGGTACACCACAACCTTGTCTTCGGCGTCCACTGCTGCGACGGAATCTTCGCAATCCATGATGGTGGTCAGTGCCGATTCCATCAGGATATCTTTCACGCCCGCGGCATCTGTCTTGCCGATCGGGCTGTCCCGGTCAACCTGGATTTCAAAGCGCAGGCCATTCTGCTGCAGCAGGATGGCATCGGGAGTGTTGGCATCGCCGTTAAAGCCAAGGAACTGGCCACGGCTCTTGAGCGTGGCGATATCACCGTTGCGCAACAGAACCTCAACCAGGTTCCCATTAATCCGGTATTCCACTGCATCGCGGTGGCTGCCCTCGGTGAGTGGTGCCGCCTGGTCGAGGAACTCCCGGCCAAAGGCAATCACCTTCTCGCCCCGCACCGGGTTATAGCCTGTACCTTTCTCTGCCCCACCCTCTTCGCTGATTACATCGGTGCCATACAGGGCGTCGTACAGGCTTCCCCAGCGTGCATTTGCGGCATTGAGGGCATAGCGCGCGTTCATTACCGGCACCACCAGCTGTGGTCCGGCCATGGTTGCGATTTCCTCGTCCACGTTCTCGGTAGCGGCACTGAAATCAGCGGGCTCAGCGACCAGGTAGCCGATTTCGCGGAGGAATTCTTTATACCGATCGAGGTCCCGGTAAGCGCCGGGATTGTCGGTGTACCACTGGTCGATCTGCTCCTGGATTCTGTCGCGCTTGTCGAGCAGGGAGCGGTTAACCGGTGCCAGGTCCCGGACTATTTTTTCAAGCTCGGCCCAGAAATGGCCAGCTTCGACTCCCGTATCCGGGATCACTTCCTCGTCAATCAGTTGTTGAAGCTCCCTGGCTACCAACATCGTCCCGACTTTCACTCGCTCCGTCATTTCCAGGCCTCCTGCGGGTTAATGGCGATGGCATATTCTAAACAGTCACATCCACATAACACTAATTTATTGACTATATGCCCGCTATTCATATTGTGAATTCCGGTGAGAATGGGCTACCGGCGTACTGTTAAATTTTCGCCCCATTCTGTCGAATTTTTTCCCCCGTGTGGATGGGCGCCACTCCTTCCCACTCCCTAATGCTAGCTTCTTCTCGATCCGGTCATGCATCCCTGCGGTGCAGGGGAGCAAAGACCACAGGAGGAGGACGGCCATACACGGCCGCCGCGCGAGAGAAGGCAAACTTAAAATAACTTGATAAGAAAGGTACCTCTATGAACCAAGGCAAGAAGCAAGTGACAATCGCTGCGATGGTAGCCCTGATGGCCGCCGGCGCCTGGGCCAAGCCGCCCCACGATGGCGGTGGCGGAAACGGCGGTGGAGGTGGCGGCGGTGGTGGCGGTGGCAGCTCCGAGTATTACCAGGCCTGCGGTACGCCCGACAACAGCACTTCCGTTTCCCGGGCCTCACTACTCATCGGGGGTGCTGAGGCCGGGGCCACCGGCGAGATCGCCGCTACCCAATGGCTGGTTGACCACGCCCGCGGCGGTGACTACCTCGTACTGCGCACCGGCGGTACTGGTGGCCAGGCAGACTGGATGTGCGACACTTTCGGCCCGGACCTGGGCTCGGCGGCAGAGCTTTCAATCGACGACAGGAACTCCGCCAACGATCCCTCCCTGGTTTCATACATCCAGAATGCCGAGATCATTTTTATCGCCGGGGGCGACCAGAATGAGTATGAAGACTTCTGGAAGGATACCCTGGTCGAAGATGCCCTCAATGACCACCTGAACGTGAAGCGGGCGCCGATCGCCGGCACCAGCGCGGGCCTGGCCGTTCTCGGCCAGTCTTACTATGCGCCTGCCAACCTGGGCGTCCTGTCGAAGGAAATCCTCGACGACCCGTATCACGCCAACACCCAGGACATCAATCACGGCGATTTCCTCTTGCACCCGCAACTCGCCGGCGTGATCACCGACACCCACCTGGACCGGGTCACCGGAAATGGCCGCAAGGCTGAGACGCGCCATGGACGCACATTCGGGTTCCTGGCCCGCAGCATCCAGGACCGGAGCACCCTGGGCGCACGAGCCATCGGGCTGGAGGAAGCGACCTTCGTCGCCCTGGACGGCAACGGTGTGGCCACAGTCTACGGGGAAGGCGCGGCCTATTTCATGGAGCCCAACAGTTTTCCTGAGCGCATCACCGCTGGCGCCCCCCTGGTCTGGGACAACGGTGGCCAGGCCGCTACGGTCTACAGGATCCAGGGCGACGCGGACGGCCATGGCAGCTTCGACCTCAGTAACTGGAGCGGCTCTGGCGGTAGCAACAGCAGCTGGTATACCACTTCCGGCTACGACAACTTCAACTGCCAGACCGGCTGCTGAAGCGCCAGCCTCCAGGCCGGCCCGGGCGCTGGTAGCTCCGATGCCCCGGGGATAAGTGGCGTGGCTGGCGACTGCGCCCTATAGCTGCCGCCCGATATCCAGGATCAGCCGCCGCAGCCACCGATGCGGCGCACTCTGCTGCAGCAGCGGGCTCCAGGCCATCTTCAGCTCCAGTGGGGGGATATCCAGTGGCGGCTCGCGGCGCGCGATCCGGGGGTTGTCGCTGGCCAGCTGCGCCAGCCGGGTGGGCACCGTCACAATCAGGTCGCTCTGCTCCGCCAGCAGCATGGCAACCTGGTAGTGGCGGGTAAACACGGAGATATCGCGTTTCTCCCCCTGGCGCCCGATGGCCTCGTCGACCCAGCCCAGGCGCTGCACATCCTCGGGATTGACCCCCACGCCAACACCCATACCAGTCTTGCTGACCCAGATGTGCTGCGCCTTCAGGTACGACTGCAGGGTGTAGTCCTCCAGGATGGGGTTATCTGCCCGCATTACGCAGGAGAAGCTGTCCCGCCACACGGTGGCCTGGTGGAAGCTCTGGGGCATGCTGTCAAAGCGGTTGATCACCATATCCACCTTGCCCTGCTCCACGTCGACAAAGCTGACGTCACTGGGCGTCATGATGTCCAGGCTGATGCCCGGCGCCTGGTCCCGCAGGCGCCGCAGCAGCGGCGGGATCAGCGTGGACTCGGCGTAATCGCTGGCCATGATGCGGAAGGTCCGGCGGGCGCCGTCAGGCTTGAAGTCGCGGTTGGGCTGGATTACCCGGTCGATGGACGCCAGAGCTTCCCGCACCATCGGCTGCAGTTCCAGCGCCCGCTCGGTGGGCATCATGCCCTCGCGGGTGCGGACCAGCAGCGGGTCATCAAACAGCTCCCGCAGTCGCTTGAGGCCGTTGCTCATGGCGGGCTGCGACAGCCCCAGGTAATTGGCGGCGCGGGTGACATTGCGCTCCCGCAACAGCACATCCAGGTAGACCAGCAGGTTCAGGTCGGCTCTTTCCAGGCTCATAGTATTTATCTGACTGATAGTGAAAATAATGGCAATAAATTAGCCAAATTATGCCAAGGCCTCTAGCATATGCAACAACAAATCGCAGTCATCTCTTTTCGAGGAAACAAAGCCAATGTCTACTTACTCGCAAGAAATCGAAGCGGCAGCCAAGCTCCGTAAAGCCAATGGCAGCTCCTGGGATGCCATTAACCCGGAATCCGTGGCACGTATGCGTCTCCAGAACAAATTCCAGAACGGCCTCGAGATCGCCAGGTACACCGCCAATATCATGCGTAAGGACATGGAGGCTTACGACAAGGATTGCACCAAGTACACCCAGTCACTGGGTTGCTGGCATGGCTTTATCGGCCAGCAGAAAATGATTTCCATCAAGAAGCACTTTGAAGGCAACACCGATCGCCGTTACCTGTACCTGTCCGGCTGGATGGTCGCAGCACTGCGCAGTGAATTTGGCCCCCTGCCCGACCAATCCATGCATGAAAAGACTTCCGTCGCGGCCCTGATCGAAGAGCTGTACACCTTCCTGCGCCAGGCTGACGCCCGTGAGCTGGGCGGCCTGTTCCGCGAGTTAGATGCTGCCCGTGAGGCCGGCGACAAGGACGGCGAGAAAGCGATTATCGACAAGATCGACAATCACGTGACTCACGTTGTCCCGATCATTGCCGACATCGATGCCGGTTTCGGCAACGCGGAAGCGACTTACCTGCTGGCCAAGAAAATGATTGAAGCCGGTGCCTGCTGTATCCAGATCGAAAACCAGGTTTCCGACGAGAAGCAGTGTGGCCACCAGGACGGCAAAGTAACCGTTCCCCATGAAGAGTTCCTGGCCAAGATCCGCGCGGTACGCTACGCGTTCCTGGAACTGGGTGTAGAGGACGGCGTGATCGTCGCCCGTACCGATTCCCTCGGCGCCGGCCTGACCAAGCAGATCGCGGTGACCAAGGAACCGGGCGACCTGGGTGACCAGTACAACTCCTTCCTGGATTGCGAGGAAGTGGCCGCGGGCGACCTGGCCAACGGCGATGTAATCATCAACCGCGACGGCAAGCTGCTGCGTCCGAAGCGCCTGGCCTCCAACCTGTTCCAGTTCCGCCAGGGTACTGGCGAGGCCCGCTGTATCCTCGACAGCGTGACATCCCTGCAGAACGGTGCTGACCTGATCTGGATTGAAACCGAGAAGCCCCATGTCGGCCAGATCGGCGGCATGATGGACGAAATCCGCAAGCAGGTGCCGAACGCGAAGCTCGTTTACAACAACAGCCCGTCGTTCAACTGGACCCTGAACTTCCGCCAGCAAGTGTTCGACGCCTGGCAGGAGGAAGGCAAGGACGTTTCTGCCTACAACCGCGAAAACCTGATGAGTGCGGAATACGACGATACCGAATTGTCCCGCGAGGCCGACGACAAGATCCGTACCTTCCAGGCAGATGCAGCCCGTGAAGCCGGTATCTTCCACCACCTGATCACCCTGCCGACCTACCACACTGCCGCGCTGTCTACCGACAACCTGGCGAAGGAGTACTTCGGTGAAAAAGGCATGCTGGGTTACGTGGAAGGCGTGCAGCGCAAGGAAATTCGCCAGGGTATCGCCTGCGTCAAACACCAGAACATGGCGGGCTCCGACATGGGTGACGATCACAAGGAATACTTTGCCGGTGAAGCTGCCCTCAAGGCAGCGGGTAAAGACAACACCATGAACCAGTTCAGCTAAGCGCTGTCATCAGGCAGCAGCCCTGGCAGGCCCAGATACTGCCAACTGCTGCAGCTTATTCACTCACTTTTGGGGCCACTTGGTGGCCCCTTTTTTATGGATGGTGAAAAACCGGCCTTCTCCGGGAACCAGGCCACAGCAGCGGCCTTTTGTGTTTGCCTGCCCGAATCGGGGGGATATCGCGCCAGATTCGACTAGCCTTATGGGAGGACAGTGCCTATCTGGCGGAAGCTATGGCCACGCCAGGCCGTGTTCTGGTCTTTAATTCTGGCTGTTACCTGCTCAAGTTTGCCCTGCTCAATCCTTCCGGCGACATGCAGTGGCTGAGCGGTATCAGCAAGGCGCAGGCAAGTCCGGGCCTCTGCTCATGAGGAAGCACCCTGGGCCAGGAGCGCAGCCGGGTGCCGGGCGACGGCGCGACAGAGACCATGGAGACTGGCCAGCCGGGCCGTCCCGGCGCCAGATGCTCAATACCTAATTCGCAGCCACCATTTCGAGGGAAAGCAACCGATGACTACCGGCAACTATGACCGCAAGGCCGAAATAGCGGCCATCGAGAAAGACTGGGCGGAGAACCCCCGCTGGAAAGGTGTTGAGCGCACCTACAGCGCCGAAGATGTGGTACGCCTGCGGGGCTCCATCAAGCGGGAGAACACCATCGCCCGGCGTGGCGCGGAGCGGCTCTGGAAGCTGATCAACGAGGGTGGTCGGCCGGATTTCCGCCCGGAAAAGGACTTTGTCAATGCCATGGGCGCCCTGACCGGCGGCCAGGCGGTACAGCAGGTGAAGGCCGGCGTCCAGGCCATCTACCTGTCAGGCTGGCAGGTAGCCGCCGACGCCAACAGCTCGGAGACCATGTACCCGGACCAGTCCCTGTACGCCGTTGACTCGGTCCCCACCGTGGTGCGCCGCATCAACAATGCCTTCGAGCGCGCTGACCAGATTCAGTGGAAGACCGGCAAGAATCCCGGGGACGACGGCTATATTGACTATTTCGCGCCGATTGTCGCCGATGCCGAAGCGGGTTTTGGCGGCGTCCTGAACGCCTTTGAGCTGATGAAGAACATGATCCGTGCCGGCGCCTCCGGCGTGCACTTTGAAGACCAGCTGGCTTCCGTGAAGAAGTGTGGCCACATGGGCGGCAAAGTCCTGGTGCCGACCCAGGAGGCCATACAGAAGCTGGTAGCAGCACGCCTGGCGACAGATATTGAGGGGGTTCCCACTATTGTCCTGGCCCGTACGGACGCCAATGCCGCGGACCTGATGACATCCGACCACGACGAGCGCGATGCGCCCTTCCTGACCGGGGAACGCACCGCCGAGGGTTTCTACCGGGTCAAGGCCGGTATCGACCAGGCCATAGCCCGCGGCCTCTCCTATGCACCCTATGCCGACCTGCTGTGGTGTGAAACCGCCACCCCGAACCTGGAGGAGGCGAAGAAATTTGCCGAGGCGATCCGCAAGGATTACCCGGACCAGTTGCTGTCCTATAACTGCTCGCCCTCCTTCAACTGGAGAAAAAACCTGGACGACGACACCATCGCCAGGTTCCAGCGGGAACTGTCGGCCATGGGGTACAAATTCCAGTTCATCACCCTGGCCGGCATCCACAACATGTGGAATAGCATGTTCAACCTGGCTTACGACTATGCCCGTGAAGACATGTCTGCCTATGTGCGCCTGCAGGAGAAGGAGTTTGCCGACGCCGATAAAGGCTATACCTTTGTCGCGCACCAGCAGGAGGTGGGTACCGGCTACTTCGATGACATGACCAATGTCATCCAGGGCGGGCAGTCCTCAGTAACCGCGCTGACCGGCTCCACCGAGGAAGACCAGTTCAAGTAAGCCCCGTGCTGAAAATATCATTTCACTCACTTTCCGGGCCGCCCTGCGGCCCTTTCTTATGCATCACTGCCCTGGGGCGGCTCATCCACAGTCAGCGGTCGGCGCAAGTCCACAAAGCGACGCAGGGCCCCGGCAACCAGGTAACCCTCGAGGCGATGTTCGAAGGTATCCGTATCCTCGAATGCCATCCGCTCCAGGCACCGGTGGATGTAGTCCGCCTCCTTTGAGCGGTCCGCAGAGGCGCCCCGCCCGGCCAGCGCCAGGGGCACGACCTTCCACCATTTCTTGCTGTGCACTTTGAGCCGCCCCAGGGCCACTGCCAACAGGGCTTCTTCCTCCGTGAAATCGGTCCCCAGTGGAAAATAAGGCAACTGCGCCAGCCGCTCGTCAGTGTTATAGGCCGCGCGGATACGCTCAGGGGTGTTTTCCGTAAACTCCAGCGGAATGGTGAAGTCGGCCTCGATCTTGCCGGCCGACCTGGCCTTTTCCAGCAACTCTTCCTGGAAGCGTGAATCGCAGATGGCCAGCATTGCGGCAATCACGTCGCGGTCGCTTTTCCCCCGCAGGTCGGCAACGCCATACTCGGTGACCACAATATCGCGGAGATGCCGGGGAATGGTACAGTGGGGGTATTCCCAGACGATATTACTGCGTGTTTCGCCATGACTTTCCCGGGTGCTGGCCAGGGCGATTGCGGAACGGCCACCTGGTAGCTGGTGCGCCTGGGCAACAAAGTTATATTGGCCGCCCACACCACTCACCACCTGGGCGTCCGCCAGCCCATCGGAAACCACTGCCCCATTCAGGGTTACCATCATCGCTGCATTGACGAAACGCGCCTGTTGCCGCTGTGCAATTTTAAGCTCGGTGTCGCCCAGCAGATCATTGATGAAATCGATTGCGGTCATATTGATGCCGGCAAGCTCGTCTTCCGGCATCTGGCGAAGTTCCGCATACATGGAAGACGGGCCCAGGTAAAAACCGCCGTGAAGCCAGGTGCCGCCGCGTAGCTTCTGTCCTGCACGGCTACCCAGCAGCCGCCGCCGGCCATGCGCACTATGGAGATCGCTCTCCTCCTCCTCGCCGTCCGGGCTCAGCAGCCTGTGACCACGCCAGCTGTAACTGGGATCGATGGCACCAATGGACTGCAGGAACTCAGTGTCCGCCTGCGTCAACGGGCAGCTGATCCTGCCGCAGTCCCTGAGCGCCAGCAGCAGCTGCTCATCGGCAATCGCTTCTACCGCTCCGCTGTCCAGCAGGGACTGCAGGCTGGCATCCGGGTACACCTCCCGGGTCAGTATCCCCTCGCGTCGCAGGTGCAGGAACCCGGGTGGAACCATCTCGCTGGCGCCGTACAGCCCCCGGTCAAAGGTCCCGGTCTCCATGGGCAGGCGCTGGCGATATTGCAGCGAGTCGTCCGAGGTCAGGTCCTGCAGGATGCCCCGGTAGAGATCATTGTGTTCATGGCGCAGGCGCAGCGCATGGCAGACAGCATCACCGATTGCGCCGATCCCCACTTGCAGGGTTCCGCCATCGGGTACCAGGCTGGCCACGTGGAATCCCAGGCTGTACTCGGTAAAGTTCACCGGCGTGGTGGGCGCGCAGAACAGCGGGGTATCAAAGGCATCCCCTTCCAGCAGAAAATCGAAATCACCGGCCTCCAGCACCGAGTCACCGGGCATAAAGGGCAGCTGCGGATTGACCTCACCGAGCATGTAGAGCTCATAGTCCTTCCGTGCCGCCGCCTCCCGCAGTATTGGCAGAGTCAGGTCGGGATTGCTGCTCAGGCTGTACGCGCCTCCAGAACCGTCCGGATCCGGGGCCACCATTTGCGCAACCACGTTCACCCCACGGTCGAAGAGGTCGCGGGTCACATGGGTATAGTTGGAGCTGACGTAACTCTGCTGCGCCGTGGCGTTGTGCACGTAGGCCCCGGGCTGCATAAAAAACTCGCAGACTTCTATGTTGGGCGGCAACTGGCCACGGTGGCGGGGATCTGTGAAAGCGAGATCCTGGTAATGGTTGTAGAGGCGGTCCAGCAGCGGCTGGATAAAGCGCCGCTGGATTTCCCCCTTGCCCCGGGGACGCTCCAGGGTCAGGGCAGTAAAAATCGTCAGGGAAATGGACCGGTCTGCGGCAGCCCTGGCATACAGGGCATTGGCAAAGTGGTTGGCCTTGCCGATACCCAGCGGCAGGCCCAGCACGATTCGTTTGCCCACTTTTTCCAGCACTGCATCGACGCAGGCCTCGGCGCAGTCTAGGCGCCGTGTTTCTTTCTCCACGGAATTGCTCCTGCCCTGCCCCGCCCGGTTTACGGGCGGGGTGCGGATTTACTCCTCGTGCTTCGCCTTGTCGCCGCAGGGGCTGAGGTGGTCGAAGTGATCCACCTGGATTGCCAGGTTGACCGCTTCGGCGGCTTCCTGCAATGCGCTGGCCTCTTCTTCGCTGATCACCTTCTTCTCCAGCGCCTTGTCGATACAGTCTGCGTTCAATTGCCGCAGCCCGGCTTTCTTCATCTTGTCGCGGGCTTCCTGGGTCGCACAAACTTTGTTGAAAGCCTGTTCCATGATGTCCACGCCGTCTCCCGGGTTACCCAGGAAGACTCCCCGGGTAAGCCGGTCCCGGGTCTCGGACGGCTCCATCAGGAGCTCGGCGCAGGCCCGGGCCTGGCGGTCTGATGCGGTATGCACGCTGTGGCCCCAGGGCATGGTGAGGAAATGCATCAGGTGGCCGAGGAAACGACGGGGGAAATTCTGGTAGACCTCCATCAGGCTGACCTCAATCTTGTGGAGACCGGCGCGCATGGAGAATTCCAGCAACGGCCTGTCTGCCTCCGGGCTGCCGTCGTCCTTGAATCGCTTCAGTGTCGAGCTGAGCAGGTAGAGCTGGCTGAGCACATCACCGAGGCGCGCAGAGATCAGCTCCTTGCGCTTCAACTCGCCGCCCAGGGACATCAGGGATATTTCAGTAGCCAGGGTCAGGATGGCGGAATAGCGGTTCAGCTGTCGATAGTACTTGGCCGCCGCGCCCACGCCGCGCGGGCTGCTGGCAAACAGGCCGACGGTCCAGCCATGGAAAAAGCCCCGGGCCAGCGTCTTGACCTGGAACCAGGCGTGCTTGGGCAACAGCTCGTCCAGCTCTTCCGTGCCGGCTTCCGTATCCTCATTTTCCGCCGCAAGCATCTCGTCCAGCAGGTAGGGATGGCAGCGGATGGCTCCCTGGCCGAAGATCATCAGGCTGCGCGTCAGGATGTTGGCCCCTTCCACGGTAATGGCCACCGGCACGGCCCGGTAGACATTGCCGATATAGTTAAGCGGTCCGTCCATGATCGCCTTGCCCGCATGGATATCCATCGCGTCATTGATGGCATTGCGCAGCCCGTAGGTAGCGTGGGCCTTCATGATTGCCGAAACGACCGCGGGCTTGAGCCCCTCGTCCAGGGCGCGGGTGGTGGTCTTGTGGGCGGAATCCAGCACGTAGGCAATGCTCGCGATCTCGGCCAGGCGGTGCTGTACACCCTCGAACTTGCCGATCGGGATGCCGAACTGCTCCCTCACCCGCGCATAGGCACCGGTGAGGCGTGCAGACATCTTCGCGCCACCGGTAGAGAGTGACGGCAGGGAAATACCGCGACCCGCAGCCAGGGCGCTCATCAGCATGTGCCAGCCGCGCCCCACATTCTCCTGCCCGCCAATAATCCACTCCATGGGGATAAAGACATCCTTGCCCCAGTTGGGTCCATTCTGGAATGCCTGCATGGCCGGCAGGTGGCGCTGGCCAATGGTGACACCCTCGGTATCGGTGGGTACCAGGGCCACGGTGATCCCCAGCTCCTCCTCGTCTCCCAGGAGGTGATCGGGATCATAAAGCTTAAAGGCAAGTCCCAGGATCGTTGCCACCGGCGCCAGCGTAATGTAACGCTTGTGCCAGTTGACGCGCATCCCCAGCGTCTTCTCACCATTGTATTCGCCGTAACAGACCACCCCGCGGTCGGTCATCGAGGCGGCGTCAGATCCGGCCTCCACACCTGTCAGGCCGAAACACGGGAGTTCCCGGCCGTCGGCCAGGCGCGGCAGAAAATAATCCTTCTGCTCCTCGGTACCGTGTGCCATCAGCAGCTCACCGGGGCCGAGGGAGTTGGGGACCATTACGGTGACGCCCACAGTAGTGCTGCGGGTAGAGATCTTGGTGACAATCTCGGCATGGGCCGTAGGCGAGAAACCGAGACCGCCATATTCCTTGGGAATAATGATGCCGAAAAAGCGCTCTTTCTTCAGGAACTCCCAGACCTCGTCGGGAATGTCGCGGTCCTCGAAGCTGATCTGCCAGTCGTCCACCATCTGGCAGAGCTCTTCAGTCGGGCCATCGAGAAAAGCCTGTTCTTCCTCGGTAAGTTTCGGTGGCCCCATGCTCAGGAGTTCGTCCCAGTTGGGCTTGCCGGACAGCAGTTCCGCATCCCACCACACTTCGCCCGCTTCCATGGCCTCACGCTCGGTTTCGGAGATGGGCGGGAGAACTTTTTTAATCAGGTTTAACAGTGGGCCGGTGAACCATTTTTTTCGCAGGTCGCTCATTGTTTCCTTCCGGGTGCTGGATGGGCGGGCACTGAAAGCCCCCGCGTATGCATGACGGTGTCAGCTCACATGATAGGCGACCGGGGCGCATTGCATCGCAGCGGAGGTCCGCGGCCTAACACATTTGACACTTATTTCGACGACGAAGGACGACAGACATCAGCGTCCTCCCGGGGATAAGGCCGCTCAAGGCCAGTTGGGGGAAAACATCCCCCGGGCACAACCATCCCCAGCCATGAGTCAGGCTAGGGAATGCTACGCCAGGGGTCAAATAACAGATCAGGTGCCAGCAAAGCTGCCCGCAAACAAGCTATTACAGAAGTGCTCCAGCACTCACAATCACACCGTTGTTATCCGCATAAACGAACTCACCCGGCGTAAATGTAACACCGCCGAATGTCACCGGAAGGTCCCGTTCACCGACTCCCTTTTTCTCGGTCTTCATCGGATGTGCACCGAGTGCCTGCACACCCAGGTCCAGCTCGCCAATCTCATCCACATCGCGGATACAGCCATACATCAATATGCCCTCCCAGCCATTGACCACGGCTTTCTCTGCCAGCTGGTCGCCAAGACAGGCCCTGCGCATGGATCCGCCAGCGTCGACCACCAGCACCTGCCCACGTCCCGGCTCCGCCACCAGCTCCCGCACCAGGGAATTGTCCTCGAAGCACTTGATGGTGACGATTCGGCCGCCGAAACATTCACGCCCACCGTAGTTCACCATCATGGGTTCCAGTACCTGAAGCCCATCTCCATGTTCATCACAAAGGTCCGGTGTGGAAATTTTCACAAGCTGCCCCCTTCCGCCTAGTCAGGAAAATACAGTAATTGCACTCCAGTATGCCGCCGCACCCGGCACTTGCAAGCAAGCACAAAAATACCGGGCATTATCCCCACGGATAGTACCCGGTATTGCAGCCGCTGATAGGTGTGCATAGGCCCGATCAGTAGCTGACCCTCACTGGCGTTCCGATCCTGGCGTAGCGATAGAATATCTGCGCCATATGCCGCGGCATGCGAACACAACCGTGCGAGGCCGGGTAATTGGGTACGTGCCCCGACGCGTGCAGCCCAATCCCGCCATTAAAGCGAATGTAATAATGCATCTTCGCGCCACGGTAGTAAGTACCGGGAGGGCGGCGATCGGTACGGGTATTCACATCGGCTTTAACCACTCGCCCGGTCTGCTTGTCGACATAACTGCCGTAAATAGTGGAGCGATGGCGGGGATGTTTGGACAGCACCCGGAAATGCCCCGGGCTGGTCCTGTAGCCCTTCTTGCCCGAAGACACTTTGGACACCCCGACAAGGCGTCCGCCCTTGTAGAAGTAGGCGCGCTGCTCACTCAGGTTGATCTTGATTGATGGTGCACCGGAACTCGATGCCGCGGCCTGCTCATCGAACCAGTTTACGCCTCGCTGGTTAGCTGTGGCCGGAACCGACAGGAATGCGAGCAGTAAGAGCATCAGTCCCGCGTAGGCGAGTGGGGGCCATTCTCGTCTGATCGTGTGCATACATCACCTCACTTGACTCGACGCGGACATTGATCGCGCCTGCACGGGCGTCATCAGTTTTCATTCCCTGGTCCCTTCCGCGTATTCGTTGGCTTCTTCTTAACCCCACTGCCTGTTTGGCAAAAGTAAAGCGGCAGCAGGTCCATTCACTATTCGATTCTATTGCCGCCAGACGAGACCCTTAGACAGATTCCTTCTGTCACGGATGGCCGTTATTGAGGTGGTTTGGGGCACTGGTAATTACGACCGGGGAATGGCTTTCCACTGGTACAGGTTTCGTCGTTAGGGGGTAAAGAATGGGAAATTGGGTCGCTACCTGTCCCGGGCTGGTAACATTGGTATGACTCAGTGCCGGAATTTTTAACGGGGGGAAAGGAAAGGGGTCGGCAGGCTACTTTGTGGGCCCACAATAAAACTTTGATCCCCGCCGGTAATGCAGTGTGAATGTCCCGGGTAACACCGGGATCCGAACCTGGATTGATGTCAGGAATGCAGGCAAAAAAAAAGCGGCCCTTACGGGCCGCTTTTGGGTTATTGCGCTTCAGGGTCACTGGCAAGGAACAGCCAGGTATCCACCGCGGTATCCGGGTTCAGGGATACGCTGTCGATACCCTCATCCATCAGCCAGCGGGCAAAGTCCTTGTGATCAGACGGGCCCTGGCCGCAGATGCCCACGTACTTGCCGGCCTTCTTGCAGGCGCGGATCGCCTTGGAAAGCAGCAGCTTAACCGCCGGGTCGCGCTCATCAAACAGCTCTGCCACCAGACCGGAATCCCGGTCCAGGCCCAGGGTAAGCTGGGTGAGGTCATTGGAGCCGATCGAGAAGCCATCAAAGTGCTGCAGGAAATCCTCCGCCAGCAAGGCATTTGAGGGCAGCTCGCACATCATGATCACTTTCAGGCCGCGCTCACCACGCTTGAGACCGTTGTCCGCCATCAGGGACACCACTTCGGCGGCCTCTGCAGGTGTGCGCACGAACGGCACCATGATTTCCACGTTATCCAGCCCCATCTCTTCGCGCACCTTCTTCAGTGCACGGCACTCCAGGGCAAAGCACTGGCGAAAGTCGTCAGAGCGGTAGCGCGCGGCACCACGGAAGCCCAGCATCGGGTTCTCCTCGCTGGGCTCGTACAGCTGCCCGCCCACCAGGTGTGCGTACTCATTCGACTTGAAGTCCGACAGCCGCACGATCACCCGGTTCGGGGCAAAGGCCGCAGCCAGGGTTGAGATGCCCTCCACCAGCTTTTCGACAATAAAGTCTTCCGGGGAATCGTAGCCGCCAATGCGCTCGCGAATCGTTTTCTGCAGGTCTTCCGGCAGCTTGTCCAGCTCCAGCAGCGCTTTCGGGTGAATGCCGATCATGCGGTTGAGGATAAACTCGAGGCGCGCCAGGCCTACCCCTTCGTTAGGCAGGTGGCTGAACGCAAACGCGCGATCGGGGTTACCGACGTTCAGCATGATCTTGAACGGCAGCTCGGGCATATCCTGCACTTCGGTCTGCTCGCGCTCGAACTCCAGCTCACCGGACATTACGAAACCGGTATCACCCTCTGCACAGGAGACGGTAACCGGGGTGCCGTCCTGCAGCAGTTCGGTGGCGTTGCCGCAACCGACCACAGCGGGAATACCTAGCTCGCGGGCGATGATCGCAGCATGGCAGGTACGGCCGCCGCGATTGGTCACGATAGCGCTGGCCTTTTTCAACACCGGTTCCCAATCCGGGTCTGTCATATCGGTAACCAGGACCTCACCGTCCTGCATTGCAGCCATATCCTCGACTGAATCCAGCACCCGCACACGACCGGCGCCAATACGCTGGCCGATTGCACGGCCCTCGCACAGCACATCGCCGCGCTCCCGCAGGTGGTAACGCTCGATACTGGTGCCTTCGTCCCGGGAGCGGACCGTCTCCGGGCGTGCCTGGACAATAAACAGCTTGCCGGTTTCCCCATCCTTGGCCCACTCGATATCCATCGGCCGGCCGTAGTGTTCCTCGATCTTGCAGGCTTGCAGGGCCAGGCTGGTCAATTCCTCGTCAGTCAGCGAGAAGGTGAGCCGGTCTTCCTCGGCCACCTGCTCGGTTTTGACGGAACGGCCGCATTCTCCCCCCTGGTCATAGACCATCTTTATCGCCTTGCTGCCGCGGTTGCGGCGCAGGATTGCCGGGCGACCAGCCAGCAGTGCCGGCTTGTACAGGTAAAATTCATCCGGGTTCACTGCGCCCTGCACCACGGTCTCACCGAGGCCGTATGCGGAAGTGATAAATACCGCATCGCGGAATCCGCTTTCGGTATCCAGCGTGAACATAACACCGGCGGCACCGATATCGCTGCGTACCATATGCTGGATACCCGCGGAGAGGGCAACGCCGGCATGGGCGTAACCGGTGTGGACCCGGTAAGCAATGGCGCGGTCATTGTAGAGGGAGGCGAAGACCTCCTTCACCGCGGTCAGCACAGCATCGATACCGCGAATATTCAGGAATGTCTCCTGCTGGCCCGCGAACGAGGCATCCGGCAGGTCCTCGGCGGTGGCAGAGGAGCGCACTGCCACGGCGGTTTCACCACCGCCCAGCTTTTCGTAGC
Source organism: Microbulbifer sp. YPW16 (assembly GCF_021290385.1). Taxonomy (GTDB): domain Bacteria; phylum Pseudomonadota; class Gammaproteobacteria; order Pseudomonadales; family Cellvibrionaceae; genus Microbulbifer; species Microbulbifer zhoushanensis. Next base: position 281,162 of record NZ_CP089928.1, on the reverse strand, counting down.
CATCGCGGATCTGTTGTTCCAGCTCCGCCGGGAACGGGGTCTCGATAATCCATCCACGGATTTCCTCCCCGGCTTCCGCCAGCGCCCTGACATCCTCGACATTGAGGGTCTGGAGGCGGGCGGCGATGCGCTCCTCGAGCTTTTCGTGGGCGAGGAAGGCGCGGAAAGCGTCAGCCGTGGTGGCAAAGCCACCGGGCACACTGACTCCGGCACCGGCGAGGGAAGAGATCATCTCTCCCAGGGAGGCGTTCTTGCCGCCGACCTTGTCGACATCGCCCATGCCCAGTTGCTCGAAGCTGATGGTAAAACTCGTCACTTGTGCGCCCTCTGCAGCAGGATTTGAGGCGCTGATTATAAGGATGGGTTTTGTAAAAAATACCCCGCAATTTGCGCCGAAAATGTTGTAATTTTTCTACAAAAACGCGCGCGAGACTACAAACAGGAAAAGCCGTAGCATGACCACCCAAACAGCTCCCGGGGACCCCCATGGCAAAGGATAAACGCACCGCATTCTTCGTTTCCGATGGCACCGGCCTCACGGTCGAGGCCATTGGCCACAGCCTGCTGGCCCAGTTTCGCAGCGAGCATGTGGAGCAGGTGACCCTGCCCTATATCGATTCCGCGGATAAGGTGGCACGGGTGATGGAGAGGATCGAGCGCGCCGCCCACGAGTCCGGGCGCCAGCCTATTGTCATCAGCAGTATCGTCGCTGATGAGTTTCGCGCGCAGCTCCACCAGAGCCCCGCGTTGATGCTGGATGTCTTTGAAAGCTACCTGACGCCACTGGCCAACCTCTTCGGCAGCGACCCCGCCCAGACGGTCAATGTGTCCCACGGTATTGCCAACGACAGCCGCTATACCGACCGTATCGAGGCCGTGCACTACGCTATGGACAACGACGACGGGCGCCGGGTACGGGAGTTTGACCGCGCCGATATCATCCTGGTGGGAGTCTCCCGTTCGGGCAAGACCCCCACCTGCCTGTACCTGGCGCTGCAGTTCGGCCTCCGCGCTGCCAACTATCCCATCACCGAGGAGGATATGGACTCCACCTCGCTGCCTAAAATCCTCCGCCCCTACCGGCGCAAGCTGTTCGGCCTCACCATCGATCCCGACCGGCTGATGTCAATCCGGCAGGAGCGCCGCGCCAACAGCCGCTACGCTTCACGGGAACAGTGCGAATTCGAGGTGCGCCAGGTAGAGCAGATGTTGCGGCGGGCGCAGATCCCCTACCTGGATGCCACCCAGCTGTCCGTGGAGGAACTGGCAACCCAGCTGATGTCCCAGGCCGGAATAGAGCGGCGCGTCGGCTGAATTTACGGTAAAGTAGCCGCCTTTTTTGGCCTGGGTAGCCCCAAAAGGGAAACCCGGGTCCCGCGTGGTGCGTATAGAAGCCTGAATGAAATCACTGCAGATCGTCGCCATTCCCTACTCGATCAACACGCCGATGGCCTTTCAGGCCATTGCGGACCTGCCCGCGCCTGTCTGGCTGGACAGCGGGCGCCCGGTAGCACCCGGCGGGCGCTTCGACATTATCAGCGCGGACCCGCTCGCGACGCTGGAGCTCGACGCCCACACCCGTGAACCCTTTTCCGAATTGGACGACCTGTTGTGCGAGCTGGCGCCACAGGACAGCGATGCGCAGCTGCCATTCTGCGGTGGCGCAATCGGCTACGCCGGCTACGAGCTGGGTATGGCGGAGAATTTTCTCGCCCCGGACCCGCGTCCCACCGGCCTTCCCGCCGGTTTTTTCGGGCTCTACAGCTGGGCGCTGATCGTCGATCACCAGCTGTGTGCCAGCCACCTGGTATTCCATCCGGCATGCACAGATATCCAGGTCCGCGACCTGATAGCGCGCTTTAACGCCGTGTCCTGGCAGGATGAAGCCAGCACCGGGCGCTTTGCCCTGGGGGCGCCGTTTGCCCATGAGTTCAGCCGCGATGATTACTGCCGGCGCATCGAGCGGATCCTCGACTACATCCGTGCAGGCGATATCTACCAGGCCAACTTTACCCAGCGTTTTACCGCTCCCTTTGAGGGGGATCCGCTGGCCGCCTACCTGGCGCTCCGCAGCCAGGTGGCTGGCCCCTTCTCGGCCTACCTTGACCTTGCGGGCGGGCAGATACTCAGCCTGTCACCGGAGCGATTTATCCACGCCGACGGCAGCAGCGTGCAGACGGAACCCATCAAGGGTACCGCACCCCGGCACCCGGACCCGGTCGAGGATACCCGGGTGGCCGAAGCGCTACAGCACAGCGTCAAGGACAGGGCTGAGAACCTGATGATCGTCGACCTGCTTCGCAACGACTTCAGCAAGCGCTGCCGCAGCGGCAGTGTGCGCGTGCCGGAGCTGTTCGAACTGGCCACCTTTGCCAACGTGCATCACCTTGTCAGCCGCATTACCGGCGAACTGCCCGAGGGCAGCTATTTCACCGACCTGCTCGGCGCCTGTTTTCCCGGGGGCTCGATCACCGGGGCGCCCAAGCGCCGCGCCATGGAGATAATCCGGGAGCTGGAACTGAGCCCCCGCGGCATCTACTGTGGCAGCATCGGCTACCTGAGCAGCTGCGGCCGTGCGGATACCAATATTGCGATCCGCACCTTCAGCACCAGCGACGGACTTGTCACCGGTGCCGCCGGCGGGGGGATCGTGGCGGATTCAAGCCCCGCTGCGGAACACGACGAGTGCCTGAACAAAATCGGCATGCTGCTGGCCACGCTCGAGACGATGGCCTGACAAACGCTTTCAGTCCCCATAAAACCAGTAGTTATTACCGTATCTCACTTTGATATTTCCAGGTTATTAAAGCCTCTGCTAGATTCTGCGCCAGACAATGGATAGATACGCCCTACCCCTGCGGGAGGGAAGTTAGCCCTAAGGATGAAAGCAGGAGCCGGTTTATGCGCATTACCCTGGTAAAGAAGATTCTCAGTGACGGCTCCCCCTGCGCCAAGTGCCGCGACGTGGAGCAGAAGCTGCGCGACAACGACCAGCTGAGACTGATCGACGAGACCGTGGTTGCCGACGAGCGGGACCAGGCCAGTCCCGGCATGGTCCTGGCGCGCCAATACGGTGTTTCCCGCGCTCCCTTCTTTGTCGTCGAGGACAGTGCAGCTTCCGGGGAACCCCAGGTCTACACTGTCTATTTCAAGTTCGCCAAGGAAGTCCTGCAACCTCTCCAGCGTGCCGCCGAAGCGTCCTGACCGGGACGGGTTTCGTTTAAGTCCCTGACTCTCCCCCCCAGCCCCGGGGCTTCCCCCTATTCTCTCCAGGCGGGAAGCCCAGGGCCTGCGACATTGACTATAATTAAATTCAAATTTAATATTAAGCGGTCAGCTCCGGGTAGCACTGCTCAATTTCCATGCCGGGCTGGGGAGACACTGATGACCGGGAAGCGAACACCAGGAAGACCGCTACACCGTACCAGCACGGACCTCCGCCCGGCGATCATAGATGCCGCAGTACGGTGCTATTCCCAACGCGGGGTCGCTGCGACCGCACTGAAACATATCGCCGGGGAAGCCGGTGTCACGCCCGCCCTACTCCATTATTACTTTGGTTCTCGCGAGCACCTGCAGCAGGCGGTGTTGGACGAGCGTGTTCTTCCCCTCCTGAAGGAAGTCCAACAGCAGTTGGGCCCGGGGGGCCTCAGCGGCTCTCCCGAGGCCCTTGTGCGCCGGTTTATCTCAGCGGTGTCAGCAACCGTCGATCGGCATCCCTGGTGGCCGCCACTATGGACCAGGGAAGTACTTCTTGAAGGCGGCGTATTCCGTGCCCCCTTGATCGAACGAACCGGTAAACAGTTCTTCCAGCAGATCGTCGCGGCATTTTCAGCTGCAAAAGATCGGGGCCAACTCCCCCCAGACATCGATCCGCGACTACTCCTGGTATCACTGGTTGGCCTGACCCTGTTTCCGGCCGCGGCCGCCCCTGTCTGGCGAAACCTGATGGACACCAGGGATATCGATTCACAGGCCATGGAGCGGCACACACTGGCGCTGGTTTCACAGGGAATCGGGGGTCACCATGCCTGAGGGCTTTTTCAGCGGCTCAAGAACACTACGTGCGGCATTGGCCATGGCCGTGCTGGCCATTGCAGCCTGTGATAACAAACAACCGGGTGCCCTTGGCACACTGGAATGGGACCGCATCTCGGTACCGGCTCCCGCGGCAGAAAAAATCGAGGAAACCCTTGTAGTTGAAGGGCAGGATGTAGCCACAGGACAGCCTCTGATGCGCCTCGACGAGCGCGCCACCCGCGCCCGGCTGCAGGTTGCCCGGGCCGAGGTTGCGCGACTGCGGGCACAGTTGGATGAGCTTGAGGAAGGGCCGCGGATTGAGGAGATAGAGCGTGCCGAGGCTGCACTGGAGTCCGCCCGGGCGACACGCCAGGAAGCATACGACAACCATCACCGCCTGCTGGCACTGAAGGAAGAGGATTTTATTTCCCAGGCCGATATCGACCGGGCACGCACGGCGCTGGATACCGCGGCGGCCGAGGTGGAATCGCGCACTGCCGCCCTGCTGGAGTTGCAACGTGGCTCCCGCGCGGAGCAACTCGCACAGGGGCGCGCAGCGCTGGAGCGGGCCGAGGCCGAGGCGCGCCTCCAGGCGGTATTGCTCGATAAGCTTCAGCTCCAGGCGCCCCGCAACGGGCGCATCGACGACCTGCCTTTCCGGACCGGCGATGAGGCTCCGGTTGGTGCCCCCCTGGTCAACATGCTGGTTGGAAAAGCACCCTATGCCCGGGTTTACGTCCCGCAGTCGCTACGCCCCGGCGTCCAGACCGGTGACCGCGCACTGGTTTACATCGACGATGTCGCCGGAAGCTTCGAGGGACGGGTACGCACGATTCGCAGCGAGCCAAGCTTTACGCCCTACTATGCCCTCAGCGGCAAGGATGTCTCCCGCCTCAGCTACCTGGCGGAGATCCAGCTCGGTGCTGACGCAGCGCAGCTACCCTCCGGGCTGCCGCTGCGCGCCGAATTCACCTCCGGCGTGGCAACGACTGGCAACGCAGCGAAAGTGACGACGAAACCGATGCAAACTGACGGGGGGCCGCAGCCCGATGGCAAGTGAGGAGGCGGCCGTGATCGCCCGCGGGCTGACCAAGGTTTTCGGAGACCTGGTGGCAGTGAATGCAGTGGACCTGCGCATCGATAAACGGCAGGTATACGGTTTCCTCGGCCCCAACGGCTCGGGCAAGTCCACCACTATCCGGATGCTCTGCGGCTTGCTCACCCCGAGCGGGGGAAATATTGATGTACTGGGCATGGAGATCCCCAGGCAGGCAGAAGCGCTGCGGCGCCGTATCGGCTATATGACCCAGCACTTCTCGCTGTTTGGCGACCTGACGGTGCGGGAGAACCTGGAGTTTCTCGCCGCTGTCCAGGGCCTCGCGGCCGCCCCGGCACGGCGACGCGTGGCGGAACTGCTGGAGGAGTTCCACTTCTCCGGCATGGAGCGACAACTGGCAGCCACCCTGAGCGGCGGGCAGAAGCAGCGCCTGGCACTGGCCGGCAGCATTGTCCACGGCCCGGAATTATTGTTCCTGGATGAACCCACCAGCGCGGTGGATCCCGAGTCCCGGCGCGACTTCTGGGAGAAACTGTTCGAACTTGCCGACGCCGGCACAACCATACTGGTGTCCTCCCACTACATGGATGAGGCTGAACGCTGTCATCGCCTTGCCATCCTGGACCGCGGCACGCTGGTGGCCGACGGCACGCCCGCGGAACTTACCGGCTCACTGGAAGGGCGCACTATCGCCGTGGAGGCCCAGCAGCCACGCCGGGCCAAGGCCACCGTGCTGGGCCTGCCCGGAGTCATCAGCGCGGCACAGATCGGCAACAGCCTGAGGATACTGTGCGAGTCAGGTGACGGTATCGAGGAGCGCCTGTCCCGGGCGCTCGAGGAGGCTGGCCTGCAGGCGCGACTCACGGCGGCGCGCCCCACGCTCGAGGATGTCTTTGTCGCCGTCACCACTCACCGGGCACCGGGAGAGACCGCGAAAACACCATGAACCTGCGACGCCTCTGGGCGATTGTGATCAAGGAATTGCGACAGCTGCGCCGCGACCGGGTAACCCTGGCGATGATAGCGGGCATTCCCGTGATGCAGCTGGTCCTTTTCGGTTATGCCATCAACCTCAACCTGCGCCACCTGCCGACGGCAATCGTCGACGAGGCACAGACCTCTGCGTCGCGGCAGCTGGCAATGGACATGCTGGCGACGGATATCATCCGACCAGCGGCACACGCCACCACAGCCGAGGACGTCATGGCCCTGATCCACCGCGGCGAGATCAGTGTCGGCATCGTAATACCGCGGGACTTCGAGCGCCGCCTGGCGCGGGGAGAACCTGTGGCGCAGGTGCTTGTGGATGGGAGCGATACCGTTGTCCAGAGTGCGGCTGCCCAGCTGGCCCAACTGCCGCTGACAACGCCGGCCACAGAGCGGGACCGGGCCTCGATTCCCCTGCCCCGTGCACCAATCAGCGTAGTGAGTTTTTATAACCCCCAGCGCGTTTCTGCCATCAATATCGTACCCGGCCTGATCGGCATCATACTGACCATGACCATGGTGATGTTTACCTCGGTTGCGATTGTGCGGGAGCGGGAGCGGGGGAATATGGAACTGCTGATCGCCACCCCGGTGAGCCGCAGCGAACTGATGCTGGGCAAGGTACTGCCCTACGGCATTATCGGCCTGGTGCAGACCACGCTTATCCTGTTGCTGGGGATGTGGCTGTTCGGGGTGCCGGTGCGAGGGAGCGCCATCGACGTCTACTGGGCAGCGTTGTTGCTGATCCTCGCCAACCTGTCCCTGGGGCTGCTGATCTCGACCCGGGCCCAGTCGCAGTTCCAGGCCATGCAGATGACGTTTTTTGTCTTCCTGCCATCGATATTGCTATCGGGATTTATGTTTCCCTTCGAGGGCATGCCGCTACCGGCGAAATGGATTGCAGAGATCCTGCCATTGACACATTTCCTGCGCCTGATCCGGGGCATCATGCTACGGGGCGCCGACCTGCACGAGTTGTGGCCTGAAGTGCTGGCGCTGCTGGCATTTATCACCCTGATGATGACCCTTGCAATCAGCCGCTTCAGCAAGCGCCTGGACTGAACCCGGCGGCTCAGTAAACCGGCAGTTCGAGGTTGGCGAACAGCTCATCCAGCTCTGCCCGGGAGCTGGCATGGGCCGCCTGGTCCACCAGCTCGCGGGTCAGGTGCGGGGCGAACTGCTGGATAAACTCATACATGAAGCCCCGCAGGAAAATGCCCTTGCGGAAGCCAATCTTGGTCACACTGGACTCGAACAGCTCACTCGCATCCAGCGCGACCAGGTCCTCGTCCGCCTCGTCTACCGCCATATCGGCGACGATCCCGATCCCCAGGCCGAGACGCACATAGGTCTTGATGACGTCGGCATCAGCCGCGGTGAAGACCACCTTGGGCGACAGGCCTTTCTCCATAAAGGCGTCATCGAGCTTGGAGCGGCCGGTGAAGCCGAACACGTAGGTCACGATCGGGTACTGTGCCACTTCCTCCAGCGTCAGTTTGCTGAGCTGGCACAGGGGGTGGTCCCTTGGCACCAGCAGGCAGCGGTTCCAGCGATAGACCGGCATCATCACCAGGTCACTGAACAGCTCCAGTGCCTCGGTGGCAATGGCGAAATCCGCAGTGCCATCCGCCGCCATCTCGGAAATCTGCATCGGCGTGCCCTGGTTCATGTGCAGGGAGACTTCCGGGTAACGATTGATAAAGGACTTTATGACCGGTGGCAGCGCGTAACGCGCCTGGGTATGGGTGGTGGCAATCGAGAGACTGCCCTTCTGGTCGTTGCTGAACTCCTGCGCGACCTGCTTGATGTTCTCCACCTTGTGCATGATCTCGCCGGCGGTCTTGAGGATCGCCTCGCCGGCAGGCGTGATACGCGTCAGGTGCTTGCCGCTGCGCGCGAAAATCTCCACGCCGAGCTCGTCTTCCAGCAGGCGGATCTGCTTGCTGATCCCGGGTTGTGAGGTATACAGGCTCTGCGCGGTAGCGGAGACATTCAGGTCGTGGTGGGCAACTTCCCAGATATATCGCAACTGCTGCAGCTTCATGGTTTCTCCCTGGCATCAGGCCCCGGCACCCGGCATCAAGCCCGGACTCCCCCGGCCGCTCTCACGGCAGTTATAAAAACTATAAAAGTTTATGCGAGAAAAGAATAGCAGCGAATTCCCGGGACGGGCAAAGCCAATAACCGGCCGATCGGCCATGGTGTGACAGCAGACACGGCAAGTGTGGTTCCTGCCGCCATTCAGCGGCCCCGCCCGCGTCCCGGACGCTAATCAACAGGCTGTCAGGACTGCCCCTCGAGATTGGCGATGCCGTGGGGCACATGGCCGGTGGCGACATGCTCGGCGGCCGAAGCACAGTGTGCCGGCTGGTCATCAAAAAAGACATCCGCCCCAAAGGCGCGCAGGAATTCACCCTTGGGCAGGCCACCGAGGAATACTGATTCGTCGATCCGCACGTTCCAGGCCCGGAGGGTGCGGATAACCCGCTCGTGTGCCGGCGCCGAGCGGGCCGTCACCAGGGCAGTCCGTATCGGGCAGTTGTCAGGGGCAAATTCGGCCTGCAGCTGCTGCAGGGCTTCCAGGAAGCCCTTGAACGGCCCACCACCCAGCGGTTGCTGTGCCGAGGCCCGCTCTGAGGCTGCGAATGCGGCGAGCCCATCGCGCTTGAAAATCTGCTCGGCTTCATCGGAGAAAATCACCGCATCGCCGTCAAAGGCGAATCGCAGGGTGTCATCTTCCCGCCAGCGATCGCCACCCGCCACCAGGGTCGCGGCGGCCACGCCCTGCTCCAGCGCCCGGCGCACGTCCTGACCGTCAGTGGACAGGAACAGGTGGCAGCCAAATGGGGCGATATAGCGATAGGGACTGTCGCCGTTGCAGAAGGCCGCGCGGGTAATATCGAGACCGTAGTGCTCGATGGAATTGAATACCCGCAGCCCGGTGTCCGCACTGTTGCGAGACAACAGGATCACCTCGACCCGCGGATTCCCTTCCAGGCGCTGGTTGATCTGCAGGAACTTTTCCACCAGGGGAAAGGCATCGCCCTTCTCCAGCACGTCGTTCTCATGTTCCACCTGGTAGGCAGAAAACGCCTCCAGCCCCTGCTCTTCAAACACCCGGTGGCTGTCGCCCAGGTTGAACAGCGCCCGGGAGGAAATCGCAATCACCAGCTTGTCGGTGCGTGGCATTACGGCCCCTCCACGTCTTCGAGGCCGTTGGGGCGGCTGTCGTCGCGCCGGTCGCTGAGCAGGGTGAACAGCATTCGTTCCAGGTCCTCGCGGGTGCGATCGGAGCGCACGCCGCGCTGGTTGACGATCACCAGGAAGACCGCGTGGCAGGTTTCCAGTGTGGCCCGGGCCAGGCGGTTCATCTCATTGTCCGGACAGGCGAAGCCCATTCGCCGGAACATATCACTCAGGTGGGTGATGATCAGCTCGTCGTGGCGCTCGTCGAGTTCATGCAACTCGGGAATACCCCACATTGCCTGCACCAGCGGCAACAGGCCCCGCTGCTCGCGATAGACCTTCAGCAGGCGATCGACCAGCTCGGCGATAAACTCCTGCAGTGACATATCCTCCACACCGGACTGGCCGAGCTCTTCCAGGGCGGTGGTCATACTCGCGAGCCACTGCTCCCCCATCGCGTAGAGGATCGCGTGCTTGTTGGGAAAGTAGTGGTACAGGGAGCCCACCGAGACCCCCAGGTCCTTGGCGATCAGGATGGTGGTGAGGTCATTCAGGCCCACTTCTTCCAGCAGCCGCCCGGTGGTATCCAGGATCCTGCGGGTGCGTTCGCGGGCACGCGCCTGGACCGGCTCACGGCGTGGGGCGAGCTGGCTCTTGCGCTTGCGTTGTTCAGAGTTAGACAAATCCATGCCCCCATTCTCAGGTAACCGCAGTTTACCATCAATAGCTCCGGCGTCAGTCCCGACTGCACCATTCACGGGCATAAAAAAACCGGCGCGTTGCGCCGGTTTTTACACTCCCATCCTGTGAGCAATGGGGGATCAGAAGCGATAGTCCAGGTTGACGCCCAGTACGCGGCCCCGCGACGGGTCGGTCTTGGTTGCCGGCAGGTTGTACAGCGCCTCGGCGTAACCCCAGTGGTAGTACTCCTCACCGGTGAGGTTCTCGGCGTACAGGCCCGCGGTCCAGCTGTCATCCTGGGACGTGAGCGACACTCGCATGTTGAACACATTGCGGGCGTCCAGGCGCACTGCCTTGGTGTTCTCCAGGTCGGACCACTGCTCGCCGGTGTAGGTGTATTCACCGGAAACCGAGACTTCACCCATACCGGTCATCAGGTGGTAGGTGAGCACCGTGGCCGAGGAGAAGGCCGGCGAGAACGCCATCTCGTTGCCGTCACAGGTTTCACACAGCTCCGCCGGGGCACCGGTAAACTCGGTATCCAGCCACGCCAGGCCCATGTACAGGTCCAGGTTGTCGGTCAGCAGCCACTGGGCATCCACTTCCAGGCCCTGGCCCGTGGACTCGCCCACATTGCGGGTAATGGCCGCCGCACCGACGAAGAAAGCCTGCTGCAGGTCATCATAGGTGTACTGGAAAGCCGCGGCATTGAGGGCCAGGCGGTTATCCAGCAGGCGCGCCTTCACGCCCAGCTCGTAGGACAGGACGTTCTCCTCGTCGAACTTGCTCGGTTCGGCATTGCTGGCGTCTACCTCATAGCCCTGCTCGTCCAGCCACTCGTACTGGCTGTCGGCATCAGTGCCGTAGGCGGGATCTGTAACGTTGTAGCTCAGGTAATCAAAACCGCCGGACTTGTAGCCGGTGGCCACGCTGGCGTAAGCGGTGAGCTCGTCGCTCAGCACCTGGGTCAGGGTCGCTCGACCGGAGACGTTGCTCCAGGTGTTGTCCCCGATAATGGCACCGTTGGTGTACATGGCCTGGTAGTTCCAGCCGCCGGTCCAGGTATCGGGCCACGGGGAGTCCACGCTGTACATCTTGTCGTCTTCGGTGTAACGGACACCCAGGCCCAGGGTGGTGGATTCACCCAGGTCGTAGGTGGTATTGGCGAAAACGCCCCAGCCGGAGTATTCGCCGACAGTGTAGGCCTCTTCGATAGAGAGCATACCCGGGGCGTATTCCCAGGAATCGCCCCCGAAGCCGAAGGCTTCGTCCAGCACATCCTGCGGCAGTGCGTCACAGGTGACGAAGCTGTCGAGGCCCTCTTCCCACTCGTCGGCATAGATGCCGTCGCAGATAAAGTCCTCGTTGTCGACACCGGCAAAGTAGGTATCCAGCTCTTCCTTGTAGTAGGAGGCACCCAGCACGTAATTGAACGGGCCGCTGCTGTTGGAGGTCAGGCGGAATTCCTGGCTGAAGAAGTCACCGGACTGGTCGCGGTAGTAGGTATCGATCGGGAAAGGCGTCCCGTCGAAATCCTCTACATAGCTGTAGTCATGGGTCTTGTAGCCGGTAATCGAAGACAGGGTGGAGCCACTGGCCAGATCGTGCTCGATGGTCAGGATCACATCGCCGATCTGCGACTCATCCTTGCCCCGCTCGTCGTTATAGACCTGGTCATAATCCCCTTCCGGGATCGGGTAGTTGTAACCTGCATCGGTGTCGAAAGCGCGGTAGATGGTGCCGTCGCTGATGCGGTCCTCATACTGGGCCAGCAGGGTTACCGTGGTGTTATCCATGCCGTCGTAGACAGTGGTAATGCGCATGGCATTCAGCTCACTGGCGCCCAGGTCGGGACCACCGGCGAGGTTCTCCACATGGCCGTCTTCCTGGAAGTGCTTGCCGGCGAACCGGACCGCGAGGTCCTCACCCACGGGCATGTCGAGCCCGCCCTCGATCTCGGTGCGCCCGTACTGGCCCGCGCCCACGGAAACCTCGCCGGCGACAGTATCGCCGGGCTTGCGGGAAACCATGGAGATGGCACCAGAGGCGGTGTTACGGCCAAACAGGGTGCCCTGCGGGCCCTTCACAACCTCGACCCGCTCCAGGTCGTACATGCTCGGGGTGGCACCGGTGCGGCTCTGGTAGACACCATCGAGGAAAATCCCCAGCGCCGGGTCACTGCCGCTGCCGAAGCTGTTGTTGTTTACCCCGCGCACGGAGACCGAATCGAAATAGGAGTCGGTGGTCTCGCCGGAAATACCGGGGGTCAGGGAGAACAGGTCCTTGAAGTCGCTCAGGTTACTGTTCTTGACCGTCTCACCGGTAAAGGCGCTCACCGCCATCGGCACGTCCTTGAGGGACTCGGCACGCATCTGGGCGGTGACGGTCACCTCCTCGATCTGCGCCGCGCCGGCACCGGTACCGACAGCGAATACGGCGGCACCAACGGCCGAGGCCAGCAGGTGTTTCCGCGTGGAAAGTGTTTTATCTGTAACAGGCATGGTCGTCCCCGTCTTTGTTGTTATTCAGGGTTGCTCATCCAATACCGCCGATGGCAGTACCCCATCGAAAAGCTTGAGAGTGTGTTATCCCACAAACCGAATATTTATTCAAATTTCTATTTGGCAGTCAGTCGGTCCCCGGATCCCGGCGACCGTGAACGCACCAGAATCAGGCACCCAGCTTGTCTTTGAGGCTGTAGTAGAGCATCCCCGCTACCAGCCCCGGCCAGCGCAGCAAGGTGCCGCCCGGGAAGGTCGGTGTTGGAATTTGCGCCAGTATATCAAAACGCTCCTCCGTACCCGCGATCACCTCGGAGATTAATTTGCCGGCGAATGTCGCCGTGGGGACACCGTGACCGGAATAGCCCTGGCTGTAGTAGACATTGGGCTCCAGCCGTCCCAGGTGCGGCATCCGGTTCATGGTGATCGCCAGGGTGCCGCCCCAGCCGAAATCGATCCGCGTGTCCGCCAGCTGCGGGTAGACCGCCAGCATATACTTGCGCACAAACGCGCGGATATCCTGGGGGAACCGGGAGGTGTAATTCTCGCCCCCGCCGAAGATCAGCCGGTTATCACCGGACAGCTTCCAGTAGTCGATCACGAACAGGGTGTCCTGCAGTGCGTAGTCATTGGCGATCAAATCCTGTGCCAGCGCGTCCGGGAGGGGCTCCGTCGCCAGCACGAAATTGTTGATAGGCATGATCTTGCCTGCCATGCGCGGCTCCAGCTTGCCCAGGTAGCCGTTACAGGCAAGCACTACATTCCTGGCCCGCACCTGCCCTTTTGCGGTCTCGACCAGGCACGGGGAGCCTCCGCGGTAGCCTGTGACGCGGCTGTTCTCATAAAAGGTGACCCCCGCAGCAGCGGCGGCGTCCGCCAGGCCCAGGGCAAAGTTCAGCGGGTGCAGGTGCAGTGAGCCATCATCCACCTGGGCCCCGAAGTACCGCTCGGAACCCACCATCGTCCGGGCCTCGGCTTCATCGGCGTAGCGGATCTGCTTGTAGCCGTAACGCTCGCGCAGCAGCTCCACCTCCTGCTTCAGGTGCTCATTGTCGCTGCGCTTGGCCGCCAAGTGCAGGATGCCCCGCTTGAGGTCACAGTCGATTCCATGCCTGTCGATCAGGTGCTCCACCAGCTGTACCGCCTCGACGCTCATGTCCCACAGCTGCCGCGCGGTGTCGAGCCCGAGCATCTTTTCCAGGTCCTCCTGCCCCTTGCGCTGGCCGACACCCACATGGCCGCCATTGCGCCCCGAGGCCCCCCAGCCGACCCGTTCCGCTTCCAGCACCACCACCTTGTAGCCCCGCTCTGCCAGGTGCAGCGCCGAGGAGAGCCCGGTGTAGCCGGCGCCAATCACGCAGACGTCTGCCTCCACATTCCCCTCCAGGGCCGGGTACACCGGTGCCGGGTTGGCGCTGGCTGCATAGTATGAGTCGGTGTGCCCGATCAACTTGTTCACTGTGCCGGTGGCCGTCATTTCATCATCTCCGCAGGTGGTCTCCGGGCATTGCCCGAAAACCGAATAATCGTTCAATTTATATTGAATAATAATTCGGTTTCTTGTCATAATCAAAGCCTGTGGCGAAACAGCGATTTCGCCGCCTCACTCAAGCCCCGGTGTGATGCTACCTGTCTCACACCGGGCGTATACTAATGCAACTCCACCAAGGGGCAGATCTTTTAGATCAAGGTGCAAAATGGACAAGATTAAACAGTGGCTCGCAGAACACGATATTTCCGAAGTGGAGTGTCTGGTGCCCGATATGTCCGGAAACGCGCGGGGCAAGTTTACCCCCACGGACAAATTCCTCACCCAGGACAGCCGCCTGCCGGAAAGTATCCTGGTACAGACCGTTACCGGGGATTACGTCGACGAGCATAACGAGCTCGTGGACCCGGCGGATACCGACATGCTGCTGGAACCTGATCCGGACTCAATCCGCCTGAACCCCTGGGCCAACGAGCCCACAGCACAGATAATCCATGACTGCTACACCCGGGACGGCAAGCCGCACCCCATCAGCACACGCAATATACTCAAGTTTGTATTGGAGAAATACGCTGAAATGGGCTGGAAGCCGGTGGTGGCACCGGAGGTGGAATTCTACCTGGTCAAGCGCAACCTCGACCCGGACGAGAAACTGTCAGCGCCGATCGGCCGCTCGGGCCGCACGGAGAAAACCCGGCAATCCTACAGTATTGATGCGGCCAACGAGTACGAACCCATCATTGAGGACATGTACGACTTCTCCGAGGCACAGGGACTGGATGTCGACACCCTGATCCACGAGTCCGGTACCGCCCAGATGGAAATCAACTTCCTCCATGGGGATGCGCTAAAACTGGCGGACCAGGTCTTTACGTTCAAACGCACCGTGCGCGAGACGGCCCTGCGCCATGGCATCTATGCCACCTTCATGGCAAAGCCGATGGAACAGGAACCCGGCAGCGCGCTGCATATCCACCAGAGCATTGTGGATATGGAGTCCGGGCGAAACATATTTGTCGACGAGGACGGCAGGGAAAACCAGACATTCATGCATTTTATTGGCGGGATGCAGAAGTACACCCCGGGCTTTATCAGTTTCTTCGCGCCCAATGTGAACTCCTATCGCCGCTTCACGCCGGAAATTGCCGCCCCCACCAGCCTGCACTGGGGGTATGACAACCGCACAACCGGCCTGCGGGTACCCGACAGCTCACCGCAGGGCAAGCGCCTCGAAAACCGCTTCCCCGGTGCGGACTGCAACCCCTACCTGGCGATCGCAACGTCTCTCGCCTGTGGTTACCTGGGCATTATCAATCGTATCGAGCCGAGCGAGCCCTATGCCGGGGATTGCTCGTCCGAACCCATTTCCCTGCCCCGCACCCAGGAGCATGCCCTCAGCCTGTTGGCGGAGTGCAAAGAGGCAAAGCAGATGTTCGGGGAAAAGTTCGTGCGTGCCTGGAGCGCCATCAAGCGCGACGAGTACGAGGAATTCAACCGGGTAATCAGCTCCTGGGAGCGTGAATACCTGCTGCTGAACGTCTGATTGACACGACAGCAGACACTTCCTGAAAAACGCCAATGCCGGAAAGGCCCCAATAAAGGGGCCTTTTTTGATTATAAATTTAATTTTTTTGCTGACTATTCGTGAAAATTAGGCAGATTTTTACGGAAAGATCCTTTCAGCGCAAAAAAACTTGACCCACTTTCCAAACCGCGAAATAGCTCTCCCGAGCCAATTGCCCCCCCTGTAATGCCCGCTAATCTGGATCACGCCTGTCACCAACAGGTGAACCGACCCGGGATGTGGGATCAGGGAAATGGAGCCAGGGGTCCCCTGCGCTGGTGCCCTCGTTCCCACAACCCCGGCCCAACCCAATGGCGGCGATATCGCAGGCGGCTGGCATTGCCGTTCCCCGCCTGTGCGTTGCGTGCGGAGGCGATCCCACCAAACGCAGCCTCGTCCTTCCGGATAGAAAAGGAATAATAAGCAATGAAGCACTTAATCGGTTTTAGCTGCGCGATTTCAATGACCCTGGGCGCCCATGCGGCCGACCGCATCCCGGCAACCCCGGACCTGCTGTCGAAAAGCATCCAGTCAGCCCAGGCTGCCCAGGACGTCACCCTGGAAGAGGTAAAATCCCGGACCCTGCCCAATGGCAAGACCGTGACCCGCTACCGCCAGACCCACCGGGGTATACCGATATGGGGCGCTACCGTCACCAGCTCCGGTAAGGGCAACACTGCCCGGGTCACTGGCGAGGTGATTGCCGGACTCGACCTCGAAGTCCCCTCGACTCGCCCTACCATCAAACCGGAAAATGCCCTTGCGCGGGCCATGTCCCGGAGCATTGCACTGCGCATGGAATCCGGGCAGGCAACCCCCCAGTCTGCCAACGCCCTGAAGCTATCAGCAGCCAACCAGCGGCAGAAATTATACGTTTACCTGGATGAACAGGATCGGGCGCGCCTGGCCTACCTGGTGAGCTGGGTGGAGTATGGCGAGAACCCTGCCCGCCCCTTTTTCTTTATCGACGCGCTTACCGGGGAGGTACTCTCGCAATGGGACGGTCTCACCAATCGGGACGCAAACGGCCCCGGGGGTAACGAGAAAACGGGTCGCTACGACTATGGCAGTGACTTCCCCACCCTGCTGGTATCCAGTGACTGCCGGTACGATTCGCCAAACGTGGAAACCGTCGACATGGACAACCGCACCAGCGGCGGCAGTATTTTCGCGATCGACAGCTGCCCGGCAAGCGGCACCCCCTACAACGACTACCGCTACATCAACGGGGCCTTTTCCCCCCTGAACGACGCACACTATTTCGGCAACGTGGTGTTCGACCTGTTCAGCGACTGGTATGGCACCGCGCCCCTGACCCAGAAACTGCGCCTGCGGGTCCACTACGGCAACAGCTACGAAAATGCTTTCTGGGATGGCAGCCAGATGACCTTTGGTGACGGGGCTTCCCGCTTTTACCCCCTGGTCAGCCTTGACGTCACCGCCCATGAAGTGAGCCATGGCTTTACCGAGCAGAACTCGAACCTGCGCTACTCGGCACAGTCCGGCGGCATCAACGAGGCATTTTCAGATATGGCCGGTGAGGCTGCAGAATACTATATGCGTGGCAGCAACGATTGGCTGGTCGGGCAGGAGATTTTCAAGTCGAGCGGTGCACTGCGCTATTTCGAGGACCCCACCCGGGATGGCAACTCCATCGGTAATGCGGCCGACTACTACTCCGGCATGGATGTCCATCACAGCTCCGGCGTATTCAACCGGGCCTTCTACCTGCTGGCCAATAGCACCGGATGGGATACACGCAGGGCTTTCGACGTCTTCGTTCTGGCCAACCAGAGCTACTGGGGCAGCACTACAGACTTCAACCAGGGCGCCTGTGGCGTGGTTGAGGCCACCCGCGATTACAGTTACGACGAAGCCGATGTAATTGACGCGTTTGATGCGGTCGGCGTCTCCACTTCCGCCTGCACCGATACACAGCCACCGGTGGGATCAGAACTGGAAAATGGCGTTCCCGTCAGCGGCCTTTCGGGCAGCCAGGGGCAGGAGATTTTCTACACACTCGAAGTTCCCGCCGAAGCTACCAGCACCAGCTTTGAGATTTCCGGCGGTTCCGGCGATGCAGACCTGTACGTTAAATACGGTTCGGCGCCCACCACCTCCAGTTACGATTGCCGTCCCTACCGCAATGGCAACAACGAAAACTGCTCGTTCAACCCGGCCCAGGCCGGCACCTACCATGTGATGCTCAGGGGTTACAGCAGCTTCAGTGGCGTGGAGCTCGTGGGCAGCTACAGTGATGATGCCGGGGACAGCTTGACCCGGACAGAGCTTTCCGGCGGCCAGGGGTCCTGGCAGCACTTCACCCTGGACGTCGGTGAGGGGCGCTCCCTGCTCGAGGTGCAGATGTCCCAGGGCAGCGGTGACGCCGACCTTTATGTTCGCTATGGCAGCCAGCCCACTACCAGCAGTTACGACTGCCGTCCCTACCGGAACGGCAACAGCGAGCTGTGCTCGTTCAGCAATCCCCAGTCCGGGACCTGGCATATCAGCATCCGCGGCTACCGTTCCTATAACGGTGTAACCCTGGAGGCCTCAGCCACACCATGATGCGGGCATTTACGACCGGCTTCCACAGCGGCCAGGCCTGAACGAAAAAGGGGCAGCTTGTCGCTGCCCCTTTCCTCGTCCAGTCCCGTGCTTACTTGTGACTGGGATCTTTCCAGTAATCCTTGACCGTATCTTTCATCTCCTTCGCAAGGATGCTGATACCAAACAGGTTGGGCAGCGTCATGATCACAATCGCTACAGCTGACAGGTTCCAGATGACCGTGGTGTCCTCAATCGCCGCCCAGAAGAAGGCAATGACATAAACCAGGCGGTACGGCATTACAGCTCTGGGACCAAACAGGTAGATCATGGAGCGGTCGCCATAGTAAGACCAGGCGATCGCGGTCGAGAAGGCGAACAGCAGGATCCCCAGCGTCACGATCAGGCTGCCGTAGTCACCAAAGAAACCGCGCTGGAAGGCAATATTGGTCAGCGCTACCGAGTGCACCAGTGAATTGCCCCAGATCTCAACATTCGGGTTGACGAAGCGCCCGTCGCTTACCGTCAGCACACCGCTGAAAGTGTCATCCCCTACCCGGAACTCAACATCCTCAGCCACCGAGCGCGCATTGATCAGGGTGAACTCGCCCTCATTCAGTGCACGGCCATCGGCAACCACGACAGAGCCATTGAACCGCTTCACCTCGCTGCCGCCGTTACTCAGGAAATTGAACAGTGTCTTCACATCCTCACTGTTCTGGTCAGTGTACTGCCCGGCCACAGCGACCATATCGGCGCGCTCGAAGCGATTGAAATGTTTCTCGGTCCATACGCCAGAGGAGAGGATCACCAGGCCGGTCAGGGTACAGATGATCAGCGTATCGATAAAAGGCTCGAGCAGCGAGACCATGCCCTCTGACACCGGCTCATCGGCACGGGCCGCGGCGTGCGCGATCGGCGCCGAGCCCTGCCCAGCCTCGTTGGAGAAGAGCCCGCGGTTGACGCCCCGGTTGAACGCGTAGGCGAAGCTCGCGCCGAGGAAGCCACCGGCTGCAGCAGAGCCGTTAAACGCGTCACTGAATACTGCCGCGAACGACGGAATGATGTTTTCATAGTTGTACAGGATCACCGCCAGGGCGCCGATGACGTACAGCAGGGCCATCAGCGGCACAATGGTGGAGGTCACCTTGGCAATCCGGGTAATCCCGCCGATGATCACCATCCCCAGCAATATCGCCAATACCCCACCAGTCAGGGCCTTGTTGAGGCCGAAGGTGTCGTACATCGCCTGGGCGATGTTATTGACCTGCGGCAGGCTGCCGGTACCGAAGGAACAGATTACTGTGGCAACGGCGAACAGCACCGCCAGCCACTTCATGTTGAGTCGCCGTTCCATATAAAACATCGGGCCACCGGCATAGTAACCATCAGCGGCCTTGATACGGTATTTGTGTGACAGCGTCACCTCGACGAACTTGGTCGTCATACCCAGGAAGGCCGTCACCCACATCCAGAAAAGCGCAGCCGGCCCACCCAGGAAGATCGCCAGGCCAACACCACCGATGTTACCGGTACCCACGGTGCCGGATAGTGCAGTGGAAAGCGCCTGGAAGTGGGAGGTGTCACCAGGATCCCCCGGCTTGTCGTACTTGCCCCGTACAATCTTGATCGCATGACCAAAATACCGCACCTGGGGAAAGCCCAGGAAGATGGTAAAGAAAACGCCGACGCCAAGCAGGACATACGGGAACCACCATGCCGAACCGAGCATGCCGTCCAGTGACAACAGCAGATGATTGAAGGATTCCAAGTTGACCCCCACTACTCTGTATTATTTATTTCCGATTATTTTTACAGCTTAAGCTGCAGATAGCTGCGCAGATTAGCAGTTTCCGGGATGCTAGGGAAACTCTGAACAGCGATGCCACTTCATCCCAGGAATGAGAAATGCTCCCGGTGCGGGAAGAGCCCGTAATGCCCACCGGTGTGTACGAAGACCAGGTTCTCGCAGTCCCGGTAGCGGCCGCGGGCAAGCTCCCGCAGCAGCCCATCGAACGCCTTGCCCGTATATACCGGGTCCAGCAGCAGTCCCTCCAGCGCCGCGGCCTCAGCAATTGCCCGGTACACAGGTTCCTCGGCAATCCCGTAGCCCGGGCCGATATAATCGGCGTTCACGGCGATCCTGAGTGTTTTTTCATCAAACTGTTGATTATTACTACTCGCCCACTGGGCCACGTCTTCCTGTACCTTGCGGACAAAGTAGGACTCATCGTCGCACACCGCGTAACCGGTGACCTGCGTTTTCGCTCCCGCCAGGTGAAAGCCGAGCGTCAGGCCCGCCTGGGTTCCCCCGCTGCCGGTGGCGCAGACAACATGCTCCGGCTCAAAACCCTCCCGCCGGCAGTCTTCGAGCAACTCCCGTGAACCGTCGAGGTAACCCCAGATACCCAGGCCATCGCTGGCACCGGTCGGTATCAGCAGCGCCCTGTGGCCATGGTCTGCATAGACCTTTTCCCAGTGAGCGAAGATCTCCTGCTGCTCACGAAAATACTGGCGCTGGGGATAGAAGGACACTTTTGCACCGGCAAGCCGGTCCACCAACAGGTTCCCGTCCATCTCGCCGCTATGCTCGCCGCGCAGGATAAGGTGCACATTCAGTCCCAGCCGGGCCCCCACCAGGGCAGTGGTACGGCAGTGATTGGATTGCAGGCCGCCGCAGGTAATGAGCGTGTCACAGCCCTGCTCCAGCGCTGCACCGGCGATAAACTCCAGCTTGCGCAACTTGTTGCCGGACATCGCCGCCTCTGTCAGGTCGTCGCGCTTGACCCAGATACGCGGGCCGTCAAAGGGGGTGGAGTACTTTTCGGTAATACGGTCGAGGGGTTGCAGCGGGGTGGGCAGGCGCGCCAGTTGCACGCGGGCAGGAAAGTTCAGCTGGTCCATATGCACTCCCGGAAGGCATCAAAAATATTGTTGTTGATTACAAATCCGGCAACCCCCTGACATAAAAAACCCGGCTGAAGCCGGGTTTTCACGGAACCGTAGGGGTGCCCGCGCGCACTAGATCTTCTTGATCGTGCCCTTGGGCAGGATAGCGTGCACGGCTACCTTCTGGAACTTCAGCTGCATGTTGTCAGCCACTTCCAGAACGAGGTAATCCTCATCCACCTTCTCAACACGGCCCAGCATGCCACTGGTCATCACCACCTCATCACCCTTTTTCAGGGCGCTGACCAGCTCCTGATGCTCTTTCTGGCGCTTGCGCTGCGGCCGGATAATAAAGAACCACATAAACGCAAACAGGCCAGCAAACATCAGCAGGGTAACCATAGGATTTCCCTGGGGTGCCGGTGCGGCCTCCTGGGCAACCGCGGCAGGAATGAAAAAGCTCATTAATCAACCTCGAAAAGTCAGCCAATAAATTGTGGCCAACTCTAACGGGTTTATCCTGCCGAGGCAATCGGCGACCCCGCGGCAGTTGCCGTGGGGTCGGCCGGCATCAGAAGCGCTGGCGGACCTGGCGTCGATAACCGGTCGGGGACATACCGGTCCAGCGCTTGAAGGCGCTGGTAAAACTGGTCCGGTCGGAGAAGTCCAGGATCCGGGAAATGCCATCCACGCTCAATGCGGTGTCCTTGAGGAAATGCACGGCATGGCGGAAACGCACATGGTCGCGCAGGGCCGCAAAGCTGAGATTGTGCTCCTGCAGCCGTCGCTGCAGCGTGCGGGTGGACATGCTCAGGTCCGAGGCTACCGGCCGGATCGCCAGCGAGGCTTTACCGATCCGCTGTTCCAGCACATCGATCACGCGCGCGGCAATTCCAAAGCTGGTGGCTTCCGGCGGTGCCAGTAACTGGTCCAGGATATTGGGATCACCCGAGAGACGCGCCTGCTGCAGGGGCTTGTCCTCAGAGAGAGACGACTGGTCTGGCTGAATATGGTTCATGAGCTGCTCCTTAAATAAGTTCCGTGAGCCGCGGTTATTTTTCTACGCCCGCTTCCTGCGAACCCCAAACTTTCTAGCCCCTACCACTGACCTCAAGAGCCGAATACCACCCGTTGCGGGGATACACTTGAAACAGACCTCGAATCCATCGCAGAACTGTACAAAAACTAACCTTACCTCCGGCAACATCCTTCCAGGGAGGCTCCCTGTGCCGGCGCTTCTTTACACAAGCCAGTATAGACCAATCACGGAGAATGCAAGGCGCGACAGGCAACTTTTTTTTTAAAACACATAAATGACATCTTACTGGCTGAAATCCACGTGAGCTGGGGCGCCAGAAAGACAATAACGGTAGGAAAAAAGACCCACTGACAGGGCGACAACAGGTTCACTGAACCTGAAAGCAGGTTCGGGAAAGTCAGATGAATGCGCGCCGGACCAGCTTATCGAGGAAAGTCAGGAATGATCGAACGCTTGCGATATTGCCGGGACGATACCGCGGGGGAACCGGGCGCCGGACCGGGACCGCGGCGCCCTACTCAACCCTGCGGCCCCGCGGTTGACCTCAGGCCAGGTTTTCGTCAATCCAGCCCAGCACGTCTTCATGGTGGGTCTTGGTCTTGACCTTATCGATGATATGGCGGAGCCGGCCACTCTTGTCGATGATAAAGGTGGTACGCAGCAACCCCATGTACTCCCGGCCCATAAATTTCTTCAGGCCCCAGCAGCCATACTTATCGGCTATCTTGTGGTCCTCATCGGCCAGCAGGTCGAAATTGAGCTCATGTTTCTCGATGAACTTCTGCAGCTTGGCCTCGGGGTCCGGGCTGAGTCCCAGCACCACCGTGTCACGGCTGGCAAACTCTTCCGCACTGTCACGGATTCCGCAGGCCTGGGTAGTGCAGCCGGGTGTCAGGGCTTTGGGATAGAAATAGAGGACCACATTTTTTTTATCGCGAAAGTCCTTCAGTGAAACCTTTTCGCCGTCCTGATTTTTCAGCGTAAACGCCGGTGCCAGATTGCCGATTTTGGGAAATGCCACAGATACCCCCTGAATTAAACATGTTTGTTTTAGCGCACCGGGATTATAACGGAGCCGCGCAAGCGGCTCACGGAATTCGTTTTCACCCGCCATGTGAAACCCCGCCAGGCCCCTGCCCGGCAGCCCTTATCCACCCGACACATGTATTTTTGGATTGAACGCCCAGGGGGGATACAGCGGTGGCGTCACAGCTCCAGCAGGCTGTATCCCCGCTCCCGCCGGGCAAAAATCCCACACTGGCTGAGCTTTTCCACCAGGGCGGCGCGCTCGGCATCTGTCAGGAAGTCACCTATCTCAAGGCACCCTTCCGGACCACTGAAACTGATTGATGCCGGTTCCGTATCACTGTCGATGCGCACCAGGACTACCAGGCTGTCCCGCTCAAACTCCCGGTGATAGACAGACTGCTCCCGGTGCCCCCTGGAGCAATCCAGCACCACCCGCTCCCCGTTAATGCGGATCACCTCGCGACGCGAGCCCTCGGCGTAGACATAAAACAGCACAATGCCCAGCAACAGCATTTCCAGGCCCGCGAATGGCAATATCATCCATGCGCCGGCCAGTGCAAAGGCGGCACTGATCCCAAAGGATACGGCCAGCAGGGAGATAAATACCCACAGGTTTCCGGAGCTTGAGAGTGACTGGTTGGGCTGCAGCAGGATGCAGGCATTGGCACGGGAGACGCGACCGACTTCAGTAACCATGGTTCTGGGTTCCTGATACTACTTATCCCCAAGTGTAGTCAGGACGAACCGGGAGCCAAAAATGCCGCCGGTGGCGGGTCTGCATCCCTGCCGGGCAGGCATAAAAAAGCCCGCAACAGGTGCGGGCTCTTCTCTGTCCGATACCGGGCCGGTGCCATGCTGATGGCGGCCGGTGGCGTTGGACAGGTTACGGCAGCAGGTGCGCTACAGCGTCGCGCTCTTCCGCCAGTTCCTGCTCGGTGGCAGACATCTTCTCGCGAGAGAAATCATTGATGTCGACGCCCTGGACAATTTCCCAGTCACCGTTCTTGCAGGTGCACGGGAAGGAGTAGATCAGGCCTTCCTGGATGCCGTAAGAACCGTCACTGAAGACACCCATGCTGGTCCAGTCACCCTCGGCGGTGCCCAGCGCCCAGTCGCGCATATGGTCAATCGCCGCATTGGCAGCGGACGCCGCGGAAGAAGCACCGCGAGCCTTGATGATCGCCGCGCCGCGCTGCTGCACGGTGGGGATAAAGTCGTTCTCGTACCAGTCCTGTTCCACTTTATCCATGGCGCTGGCCCCACCGACCTTGACCTGGTGCAGGTCCGGGTACTGGGTGGAGGAGTGGTTGCCCCAGATAGTCATGTGGGTAATGTCGTTGACGCTGGAATCAGTCTTGTTAGCCAGCTGCGACAGGGCCCGGTTGTGGTCCAGGCGGGTCATGGCGGTGAAGTTGCGGGGATCCAGGTCCGGCGCGTTGCGCTGGGCGATCAGCGCATTGGTGTTGGCGGGATTGCCCACCACCAGCACTTTCACGTCGCGGGCAGCCACGTCGTTCAGCGCCTTGCCCTGTGCGGAGAAAATCGCCGCATTGGCTTCCAGCAGGTCCTTGCGCTCCATGCCCGGGCCACGGGGACGGGCACCGACCAGCAGGGCGTACTGTGCGTCCTTGAAGGCGACGTTGGCGTCATCAGACTGGACAATGCCCGCCAGCAGCGGGAAGGCGCAGTCTTCCAGCTCCATGGCCACGCCCTTGAGCGCTTCCAGGGCCGGGGTGATTTCCAGCAGTTGCAGGATAACCGGTTGGTCTTTGCCCAGCATTTCGCCAGAGGCGATGCGGAACAGCAGCGAATAGCTGATCTGGCCGGCGGCGCCGGTCACAGCAACACGTACAGGTGCTTTCACGATAGTTCTCCCTCGTCTGTAAGCGGCCCGCATTATAGAGACTTACGGATAAATTTCACCTGCGGCCCGCCGGGAATGTTCCCGGGTTCATACCAAAGCAGCAGTGGATTCCGCGTAGCGGCTGGCCAGGGCCCGGTAAAGCTGGTCACTGTAATCACTGCTGGCAGCGTCCAGGGCCGTGCTGAGTTCTGCCAGGTGCTCGTTGTCTTCACGCCCATCCCAGTTCTTCACGTAGCTGCCATCCTGGTAGCCGTTGTCCTGCCGGAAACGGTTGAGGACGTTCTTGCCGACATAGCGGCGGTAGAGCTCGTCGAAGGTCATACCGGTGTCCGCCAGTAGCTGGGCAAAGCCAACCAGGTCAAATTGCCTGCTGGCCAGGGTGTTCAGCGTGAAAGCCTCCAGATGCTCACGAAAGTCACCCTGCCCGGGACGCGTTGCGGCCAGCTCGGCTGCCATATCGGTGGCAACTTTCTCCGGCGCCCCCTGCTGGAGCTCCAGGCTTAGGCCGAAATGCCAGATATCCACCAATTCGAGCTTTACCTGGTCCATATCCGGCTGCTGCTTTTTCCACCACTTCCAGCCATAGTGATCCAGCAGTTCGGCGCTCTCTATCCAGATAGCGCGGTACCAGGCAAAGTTCTGCTCACGCCAGTTATTGTTAACCAGCGTATTGATCTCGTCTTGCAGGGCCAGCATGGCCTGCAGCTGTTGTTGCATCATCGGGGATATTTCCTGCGTGCGGGCTCAGGCAGCCCGGGGGAAAAGTCGGTTAAAGTTGTCCGTGGTGATTTCGGCCAGTTCTTCCAGCGCCAGGCCGCGCAGGTCGGCAATAAATTCCGCTACCTCGCGCACATAGGCCGGGATATTCGGCTTGCCGCGATAGGGAACCGGCGCCAGGTAGGGAGAATCGGTCTCCACCAGCAGTCGTTCCAGCGGCAGCTTGCGGGCCACATCACGCAGCTCTTCGGCATTCTTGAATGTCACGATACCGGAAAGCGAAATGTAGTAATTCAGGTCGAGCGCCGCCCGCGCCATTTCCCAGCTTTCGGTGAAACAGTGCAGGACACCGGCATGGTCCGGGTCACCATGTTCGCGAATCAGCTCCAGGGTATCCTCGCGCGCATCGCGGGTGTGCACAATCACAGGCAGGCCGGCGCGACCGGCAGCCCGCAGGTGGGCAGCAAAGCTCTCGCGCTGTGTCTCCCGGGTATCGGTGCTGTAGTAATAGTCGAGGCCGGTCTCACCCAGCGCCACCACATTGGGCTTCTTTGAAAGCTCGATCAGCCGCTCTTCGGTGGCCAGTCCCGAGTCCACATCCAGCGGGTGGATGCCCACCGAGCAGACCACATCGGGATACTGGCCGGCAATCTCCACCACCCGGTCGACATTGTCCAGGCTGATCCCCACGCACAGGAACTTGTGCACGCCGCGCTCGCGGGCCAGGTCCAGTACGGCACTCAGGTCACCGTCGAACTTGTCGAGTTTCAGCCGATCGAGATGGCAATGGGAGTCAACAATCATGTATCAGTTACAACGTGTGGGTTGGCCGGCTGGATTCCAGTGAGCCGGCCAGGTAAGTTTCGATCTTGCTCTGCGCCTGGTTGTCCTTGTCTGTGAACTGCAGCCCCACACCCGGGGACCGGTTGCCCTGGGCACCGGCCGGTGTGATCCAGACCACCTTGCAGGCCACCGGGACCTTATCTGGCTCGTCCATCAGGTTCAACAGCAGGAAGACTTCATCGCCCAGGTTGTAGGGCTTGTCCGTTTTCAGGAATAAGCCACCGTTTTTCACGAACGGCATATAGGCAGCATAGAGCACCGACTTGTCCTGGATCTTGAGCGTCAGGATACCCCGGGCTCCCCCTCCCATGGCGGTCATAGTCCATCCTCGATTGTTGTCGTTGTATTTGCCGCTACGTTAGCCGAGCACGCCAAAGCTGTCCAGAAGCGGCCGCCCGGTCAGGCGGAAAAGAGCCTGGACCAGCGGATCATCAGTTCTTCAAGCAACAGGCGCTTGTTCGGGTTACTGCCGCCCACCAGTCCCTGCCGGGCCTGCTGCAACTGGTCGCTGAAGGCAAACAGGGATCGCAGGCTTTCGGTCCCTGTACCGGGCAGCCGCTGCAACAGGGCAACGACCTGTTCATCGGCGGTGAGGTCACAGCTGCGAGCGCGCATCATCAGCGCCACCCAGTGTTGCCAGAATTGCAGTAACTGCGTCAGCGCCACGCCCTCCGGGGGATTCTCCCAGCGCCCGGCAAGGGATACCGCACTCGCGCTAGCGCGGGTGAGCTCAGTCAGGTCGGTGAGAAATTGCTCGCGCGCCTCCCGTGCTTCGGGATCCGCCAGTTGCAGGGCCAGCAGCGGAGCACCACCAGCAAGATCTAGGGCGCGCTGGGCACCCTGCCCGTCCAGGCCGCCCTCTCCCAGCCAGCGCAACGCTACGTCCGGGGATGGTGCCGGGAACGGCACGGTCTGGCAGCGGCTGCGGATAGTGGGCAAAAGGCCCGAGGGAGCGTCCGAGATCAGCAGGAACAGCACAGCGGGTGCCGGTTCCTCGAGGTTTTTCAGGAGCGCATTGGCAGCGTTGACGTTCATTGCCTCGGCTGGTGCCAGCCAGACGACGCGCGCGCCTTCCCGGCCGCTGGTGCGGCTGACAAAACTGCCCAGCTGGCGCACCTGCTCGACTTTCAGCGGACCGCCGGGTTTTTCCGGTTCCACCCTCAGGAAATCAGGATGCGAGCCGGCCTGCCACAGGCGACAACCACGGCAATCCCCGCAGGCAAGCCCGTCGCGGGGCTGTTCGCACAGCACCAGTGCTGCAAAGGCTTCGGCAAAGCGCCGCTTGCCAAGGCCACCCGCGCCGCTCAGCAGCAGCGCATGGGGGCATCGCCCGGCGCGCCACTGGGCGCCCAGCCGCTGCCATTGCTCCCCCTGCCACGGCAGGGGAGATGGAATACTGGTGCTCGCTGATGTGGTGTCTGACACGCGTGTGCTGCTCCCGCGAATAATCCTCTGCCCGCCCTCAGGAGACGAGCGCTTCCAGGTGCTGCCGTAGGTCCGCCTGCACCTGCTCCAGCGGCTGGCTCGCATCGATCACCGCATAGCGGTCCGGGGCAGCATCCGCGCGCGCCCGGTAGGCATCCCGCACCCGGCGAAAGAAGGCAAGCTGTTCGCTCTCAAAGCGGTCAGCGGCGCCCGTGCTGGCCGCACGCTCAAGCCCCAGCTCTGGATCCAGGTCCAGCAACAGTACCCGGTCGGGGCGCAGGTCGCCCTGGACAGTCTGTTCGAGCTGCGCGATAAGTTGCCGGTCCAGCTGCCGGCCACCGCCCTGGTAGGCATAGGTGGCGTCGGTGAAGCGGTCACAGATCACCCACTCGCCCCGTGCCAGGGCCGGCCGTATGACCTCGGCCAGGTGCTGTGCCCGCGCGGCGAAAACCATCAGCAATTCTGCCGTGGGGTCCACCGCTTCCTCGCGGTGGCTAAGCAGCAGCTCTCGCAATTGCTCTGCCAGCGGCGTGCCACCGGGCTCCCGGGTCTGCACGAAGGGAATACCCTGCTCCTCCAGCCAACTGGTCACAAACCGGAGGTTGGTGGACTTGCCGACGCCCTCACCGCCTTCGAGCGTGATGAACTTTCCCCGCACGATTACTCTCCCTTGTCCGGGCTTGAGCGATAGTCCGCACGGCGCTTGAGCTGGTACTCGCGCACTGCCCGGTTATGCTCGGCTAGCGTCGCGGAGAAGTGGTGATAGCCGTTGCCCTTGGCAACAAAGTAGAGGCTGTCACCGTCCTTGGGGTTCAGGGCCGCACGGATGGCCTCCCGGCCCGGCAGGGCTATGGGAGTGGGCGGCAGCCCGTCGATTACATAGGTATTGTACGGGGTCGCCTGGCGCAGGTGCACGCGCCGCAGGTTTCCATCGTAATCCTCACCGAGGCCGTAGATCACCGTGGGGTCTGTCTGCAGGCGCATGCCCTTGTTAAGGCGGCGCACGAATACCCCGGCAATCTCATCGCGCTCGGATGGCTGCCCGGTTTCTTTCTCCACCAGCGAGGCCATGATCAGTGCCTCATAGGGACTGCTGTAAGGCAGGTCCTCGTCCCGTGCCTGCCACTCCTCATCCAGCACTTTCTGCATACGCTGGTAGGCCTGGCGCAACAGCTCGATATCGCTGGTGCCCGAGCGATAGATGTAGGTATCGGGGAAAATCCAGCCCTCAGGGCTCTCGCCCTCAAAGCCGAGGGCTTCGGCCGCGGTCCCCGGCTCGGCCGCTACCTCGGTCTGGACTATATTGCGACCGGCCCGCACCTGCGCCAGGGCCTGGGCGAAAGTCCAGCCCTCCACCAGGGTCACGCGGTAGCGGGTGACATCCCCGGTGTGCAGCCGCTCCACCAGGTCCATCGCGTTGCTGCCATGCGGAAGCAGGTATTCCCCGGCGTGGATTCCGGTCTTGTCCATGTAGTAGGCATAGAGCAGAACCACTTTGGGCAGGCTGACCACACCCTCACTGTGCAACTGGTCGAGCGCTTTCGACAGGCTCCCACCGCTGGCCACCTCAAAACGCAGGCCCTCTTCGCCCACGGCCAGTGGCTCAACCAGGCTTTTCTGGTAGGCCCAGAGGGCACCACCTGCCGCCACCAGCGCCAGGACTGTACCCAGCAGAAGGTAACGCCAGGCCCTTCCACCTCGCTTTGGTGTGGCCTTTGCCGGCTTTTCCTGCTTCGCACGCTTGTTTTTCTTTACCACAATTCTTCCGTCACTAACTGCTGTAACCTGCGGGTCTCCGGCCCGGCCGGCCCCAGTACCTGCCCATCCAGCTCTACTACCGGCAGCACACCGCGCACACCGTTGCAGAGCGCCAGTTCATCGGCCTGCTCGAGCGCGGCCCTATCAATATCGACCTCGTGCAGCGCTATCCTCTCCGCGAGCCAGTCTCGCATCACCCCCCGCACACCGCAACGGCCCAGGTCGGGCGTCAGCCAGTCGCCAGCCAAATGCACCAGCAGGTTGCAGCGGGTAGTCTCAATTAGCCTTCCGGCGCGGTCTCGCAACAGGGCATCAACCGTAATCCCGGAATCGGGCAGCTCGGCGCTGGCACGATTATACAGCCCGCGCTGCAGCAATTTGCAGCCGGGGTTGGCAGTTTCAGTGGCTTCCAGGCGTGTTTCGCTCAGATAGAGCCGTACTCCCTGCATCCCCTCCCGCGGATCCAGCGGATGAACCGCGAGGTCCCAGTATGAAGGCGCCGCCCCGGCAGCCAGCCGCAGGCGCAACCTGGCTGCGCCGGGCACCTCGCCCAGCTCCTGCAACAGGGCCTCGACCTCACGGAGAGATTCAACCGTAACCCGGCCACTGCGCAACAGCCGCCGCCGGTGCAGGTACCAGAGCGGGACGCAACCGCGGTCGAGCCGCATGGTTTCCAGCAGGCCATCCCCCAGCCCGGCATCCGGCGGGAGCTCGCTGGCGGGGATTCCATTGCGGAAATACAGGGGCAGGTTCACAGGGAGGGCACCGGGCCAGGGAAAGCGTCGCCCCGCCGCCTCGCGGCGACGGGGACAACAGGATCAGGCACGCTTGAAGACGAGCGAGCCGTTGGTGCCACCGAAACCGAAAGAGTTGGACAGCACAGCGTCAATGTCCATCTTCTGGGCCTCCCACGGCACCAGGTTGATACCACTGCAGGCTTCGTCGACATTGTCGAGGTTGATGGTGGGCGGCGCCACCTGGTCGCGCACGGCGAGGACAGAGAATATAGCCTCGATAGCGCCGGCCGCACCCAGCAGGTGACCGGTCATGGACTTGGTGGAACTTACCGCAAGCTGCTCCGCCACATCGCCGAATACCGAGCGCACCGCCGCCACTTCCGCCTTGTCGCCGAGTGGGGTGGAGGTGCCGTGGGCATTGATGTACTGCACCTGGCCTGCCGTCAGGGCGGCGTCATGCAGGGCGTTGCGCATCGACAACGCGGCACCGGCGCCGTCCTCGGGCGGTGAAGTCATATGGTGGGCATCGCCACTCATGCCAAACCCGGTAAGCTCGGCATAAATCCTGGCACCACGAGCCTTGGCACGTTCGTACTCCTCAAGCACCAGGACACCGGCGCCCTCCCCCAGGACGAAACCATCGCGATCGCGATCCCAGGGACGGCTGGCGGACTTCGGATCGTCATTGCGCGTGGAAAGTGCACGCGCCGCGCAAAAGCCGCCCAGTCCTACCGGGGTGGTTACCATTTCTGCACCGCCACAGACCATCACATCAGCGTCGCCGTACTGGATCGTGCGCAGGCCCAGGCCAATGGCATGGGTACCGGTAGTGCAGGCAGTAGTGGTGGAGAGATTGGGCCCCTTGAGGCCGTACTTGATCGACAGGTTGCCGGACACCATATTGATGATGGCTCCCGGCACGAAGAACGGGGAGACGCGGCGCGGGCCCTTTTCCGCGATCAGGAAAGCATTATCCTCGATCGCGCCAATGCCACCCATACCGGAGCCGATGCAGGCTCCCATGCGCGGCGCATCCTCTTCAGTGACTTCCAGGCCGCTGTCCTCGATTGCCTGGATACCCGCAACCATGCCGTACTGGAGGAAGTCGTCCATCTTGCGCGCTTCCTTCGCGGGCATGTAGGGCGTCGGGTCAAAATTCTTTACGGTCGCCGCGAAACGTGTGGAAAACGCGGAAACATCAAAAGACTCGATCGGTCCGGCACCGCTGGTGCCCGCCAGCACCCCGGCCCAGGTCTCGTCTACGGTATTGCCCAGCGGGCTCACCATGCCCATGCCGGTTACGACTACTCTTCTGCGCGACACTGTTGCTCCCCCGAAAATCAATACTGCACTGACGGACTTTCTACGTGCGGCCTACGGACGAAGATCAATCCGGCAGTCACATTTTCCTAGTGGCAATAAAAGGAGAGCCGAACTATGGGACATAGAACGGCTCTCGCGATATTCAAGCGACCGGGACGATCATGTGTCGACCCGGCCTTATTCCATCCAGCTCGGATTAACCAAGGTTTTCCTTGATGTAATCGATGGCGAGCTGAACAGTAGTGATCTTTTCGGCTTCCTCGTCCGGAATCTCGGTCTCGAATTCCTCTTCCAGGGCCATTACCAGCTCAACTGTGTCGAGGGAGTCAGCGCCCAGATCTTCAACAAAAGAGGCTTCAGGCTTTACGTCTTCTTCCTTTACGCCCAGTTGTTCAGCAACAATCTTTTTGACGCGCTCTTCAATGCTGCTCATGATTCAATTTAACTCCTAGTGGATGAAAATCTGTATTAGTCGTTATTCTTTTAAGCCGCTGTTTGATGCGGTTATAACGACCGGCTCACACAGCTTATGGTTAATGCGAGGCGGCATTGTACCCTGATTTCTCCGGTATGTAATGCACCGCCGGCCCCAGCCATAAACTACTCTATAAAATCTTTATCAATCAATCAGTTAGGGTTGGTTTTTGAGAACCAACTCAAGCCATGTACATGCCGCCATTCACATGAATGGTCTCACCGGTCACATAGCCACCGGCTTCACTGGCTAAAAATGCGACAACCGATGCAATCTCTTCGGGCTGCCCGAGGCGACCCAGGGGAATCTTGCTCATCAGCACTTCGCGCTGCTCCTCCGGCAGGACGCGGGTCATGTCGGTATCGATAAAGCCGGGCGCCACGGTATTGACGGTGATACCACGGGAACCGACCTCGGCAGCCAGGGAGCGGGCAAAACCAGCCACACCGGCCTTGGTGGCGGCGTAATTGCTCTGGCCCGCGTTGCCCATACTGCCGACAACGGAACTGATATTGATGATGCGTCCCCAGCGGGCCTTGGTCATATCCCGCAGGCACCCCTTGGTGACACGGTAGACGGCACTCAGGTTGGTGTCGATGACCGACGCCCACTCTTCATCCTTCATCCGCATCAGCAGGTTGTCCTTGGTAATACCTGCATTATTGACGAGGATGGTGGGCGCACCAAACTCCTCTTTAATCGCCGCCAGCAGGCTGGCAAGGCTGTCGGCACTGGTCACATCCAGGACCTTGCCCGCACCCTTTATGCCTTTTTCCGCCAGGCGGGCACTGATCTTCTCAGCGCCGGCCTCGCTGGTCGCGGTGCCGATCACCGTGGCGCCGAGGCTGCCCAGGGTATCGGCGATCGCGGCGCCAATGCCGCGGCTCGCGCCGGTAACCAGGGCAACCCTGTCGTTAAGGGACGTTGTTATTGTCATTACTGCTCCAGGATCGCTTATTCAGCGGTTGCCAGCGCCGCCTCGGAAAGCTGCGCCGGGGTTTCAATATTCATTGCGGTAAGGCCGCGGTCGATTCGCTTCGCCAGCCCGGCAAGAACCTTGCCCGGGCCGCACTCCACCAGCTGCTCGGCGCCATCCGCCGCCATCGCCTGCACGCAGGCGGTCCAGCGGACAGGGCTGTAGATCTGCTCAACCATCAGGGACTTGATGGCCGCGGGATCCATTTCCCTGCGCGCATGCACATTGTGTACCACCGGGATTTCCGGCACGTGAAACTCAGTCTGCTCGATCTTTGGGGCCAGCTTTTCCGCCGCTGGCCGCATCAGCTCGGTGTGGAACGGCGCGCTGACCGGCAACGGCATGGCGCGCTTGGCACCCGCGGCCTTGCAGCCCTCGATTGCCCGCTCGACGGCAGCCTTGCTGCCGGCGATTACGACCTGGCCGGGCGAGTTATAGTTCACAGCCGCGACGACTTCACCCTGGGCAGCCTCGCTGCAGGCTGCTTCCACCGCGGCATCATCCAGCCCGATCACCGCCGCCATGGCGCCCTCGCCCGCCGGCACGGCTTCCTGCATCAGGCGCCCGCGCTCACGCACCAGGGCCACCGCATCGGTAAACGCCAGGGTGCCGGCACACACCAGCGCGGACCACTCACCCAGGCTGTGGCCCGCCATCAATGCCGGGCGGGCACCACCCTTCGCGCTCCAGGCGCGATACAGGGCGACACTGGCTGTCAGCAGCAGTGGTTGCGTACGTTCGGTGAGATTGATTGCGGCCTGTTCGCCGTTCTGGCAGAGATCCCAGAGGTCGTAACCGAGCACCCCTGAAGCCTCTTCGAAAGTGGACCGGATTTCCGGAAATTCAGCCGCGGCCTCGGCCAGCATGCCAATCTGCTGGGAACCCTGGCCGGGAAAGACGAATGCGAGCCTTGCATTGGTCATGGGACATCCTTACACCTGGTTGCATTATTGGTGCGGGACCTGCCGGTGCATCTCTGACATGGCGCGGCCTACCCGGCCGGCGAGATCCGCATCAGCGCACTCTTTGGCGGTAATCATGGCCCGGAAAAATGCCTCACTGCTGGCACCACCGTGGCTCTTGATTACGTTGCCCCTCACCCCTAAAAAGCTGGCGCCATTATAGCGGGCGGGTTCCACCTGTGTACGCCATTTTCGCAACAGCTTTATGGCTAACTGGCCAAAAAAACGCTTAAACGGCGTCTTTTTCTCGATCGTAAACGCTTTTTGACCCATAAGTCTAATGACGCCCTCGGCGGACTTCATTGCCACATTTCCCAGCAGCCCGTCACAGACCACCACATCCACGCGCCCGGTGAAAATATCGTGCCCCTCGACGAAACCCGCGTAATGGATTTCCGGGTCGGCCTCGAAAAGTTCTGCCGCGCGGCGAATCTCCTCGGTACCCTTGTGCGCCTCGGCACCAATATTGAGCAGCGCCACCTGCAGGTCGCACTTGTCCGCATGCACACGCTGGGCCTCAATACCCATGCGCGCGAACTGGAGCAGGTCCTCGGCAGTACAATCGATATTGGCACCCAGGTCGAGCAGGAAGCACGACCCCCTCTCGGTGGGCAGGGACTTGCCCAGCGCCGGCCGGCGGACGCCGTCAATGGTCCCCAGGATACTGCGGGAGAGCGCCAGCAGTGCACCGGTGTTGCCAGAGCTGACCACGGCCTGCACCTCGCCATCCGCGAGCGCCTGTAACGCGCGCCCCATGGAAGAATCACGCTTGCGGCGCACCGCCTGGATGGGATTGCATTGCTGGGTAATGACCTGCTCGCAGTCCACCACCTGCAGGCGACGGATCAGGGAAGGCTTGTGCTGCTCCTCAAGGAGCCGGGTAAGGAGTTCGCGGGGGCCGAAGAGCTTCAGCTCCGCCTCGGGGAAACGCTGGAGAAACCTGACGCAGGCCGGAACGACAGAGCGGGGACCTAAGTCCCCGCCCATCGCATCCACGGCCAATCGTAATTGGCTGGACAAGACTTACTCTTCTTCAGAGCCGCCGACATCAATCACCTTGCGACCACGGTAAAAGCCGTCTTTGGTCACGTGGTGACGACGGTGCTTCTCACCGGTCGTCGGGTCGACGGAAAGAGCCGCACCAGAGTCCAGGGCGTCGTGTGAACGACGCATACCGCGACGGGAACGGGTCTTTTTGTTTTGTTGAACAGCCATGGCTTGCTCCTAAAATCAACAAGTTACACTGGAACCGGGGCGCCTACCGGCGAGCCCAAACTCGGCGGGAGCCTGTTACGACTTACCCGACGAACCCTTCAACTGTTCCAGCACTTTAAAGGGGTTTTCACGCTGCTCATCCTCCCCCGCTGACTCTTCACCAGCGTGGAAGTGCTCGCTGGCGACACACTCCTCATCGTGGTAAGCCACCATCGGCAGGTTGAGCAAAATCTCATCTTCCAACACTTCATACAGTTCCAGTTCGTCACTGTCCTGTATGACCGGGTCGAGGTCCTTGGGCAGCGCCTTGCCCCGCTCCTCGGACCAGACAATCCCCCAATGGAACTCTCCCTCCACCGGCACCGGCATGGGCTGCAGGCAGCGCTGGCAAAGCAGCGTGACCGCGCCGTGCAGATGCCCGGTTACGGTAAAGTGACCGTGCAGGTCCCTGGCGAACTCCAGGTCTGCCTGCACATCCTCTTCCACAGACTCCACCGCTGCCTTCAGTCGCTCCAACTGGGCCAGGGGAACCGTGCCCGAAAGCTTCTGCTCTCGCTGCGCCAGCTTGCGTGCGTCCAGGCGGCGCGGCAGCTCTGATTTAGAGGGGGGTATCGACATAAGCGCGCAATTCTATGGACTCGCCCCACCCTTGTCAAAACAATTCAGTCCGCCCAATATCCGGACTGCAAACCGACTCCGGCAGCCATGCAAGGACCAACCAAAGCCATGCCCCACTCCCTGATTCTAGCCTCCAGCTCACCTTACCGGCGCGCCCTGCTCCAACAACTCCAACTGCCTTTCGAAAGCGCCTCGCCCCATATAAATGAAGCAGCACTGCCGGAAGAGAC
The DNA here is from genome assembly GCF_021290385.1 of Microbulbifer sp. YPW16. Taxonomy (GTDB): domain Bacteria; phylum Pseudomonadota; class Gammaproteobacteria; order Pseudomonadales; family Cellvibrionaceae; genus Microbulbifer; species Microbulbifer zhoushanensis. Next base: position 245,030 of record NZ_CP089928.1, on the reverse strand, counting down.
TGCAGCCGCGCTCGCCGCCCGGCTGGCAGCAGAGAAAGCCAGCGCCCTTGCCGGCCGCTACCCCCGCGGACTGATCATCGGCTCGGACCAGGTGGCCGAGTGCGCCGGCACCCTGCTGGGCAAGCCCGGCACCGGCGATAACGCCATCGCCCAGCTCACCGCCTGTAGCGGCCGCCGCGTGACCTTCCACACCGGCGTCAGCCTGCTGGAACCAGGCAGCGGCCGCCAGCTGACCGAAGTGGAAGCCTTCACCGTAACCTTCCGCAACCTGTCGCAGGAGCAAATCCGCAGCTACGTAGAGCGCGAACAACCGCTGGATTGCTCCGGTTCGTTTAAGGCGGAAGGTCTGGGGATAGCACTATTCGAAAAAATGGAAGGGTCAGACTACAACAGCCTGATTGGCCTTCCATTAATTCGACTAATTAAATTGCTGGGGGAGTTTGGCATCGACCCACTCTCCGGCCCTGAAGCCCCCACAGGGGAGTAACCATGGCGCCGGAATTCAGGGTACGAGGGGCGGCCAGCGCAATAATTCTGAGAAATGATCGATAATGGCGCGGGGCTTCCAGGCCTGGAGGCGCTCGGGCTCATGCACCCCATAGCTGACCCCGATGGACGGCATCTGCAGGGCCGCCGCCATCTCGAGGTCATAGACGGTATCTCCCACCATCACCGCCTCTTCCGCCCGGCAACCGGTCTCTTGCAGGATTTCCTGTAGCATCCGCGGGTCCGGCTTGGAGGCCGTTTCATCGGCACAGCGACTGGAGCGAAACAGATCGTGAAGGCCGCGCTCACCGAGTTCGCGATCCAGGCCCCGACGACTTTTCCCGGTCGCCACCGCCAGGTGGTGACCACTGCCCAGCAGCCTGTCCAGGGTCGGCAGCACGCCATCGAACAGGGGGAGCGGCTCGCCACGGGCAGCAAGCCACTCTTCCGAGTAAAACTCGCGCATCTGCTGGCGCTGCCCGCTGTCAGCCTCGGGGAACAACGCCGCCAGCGCCTCCGGCAGGCCCAGGCCAATAATGTTGCCAATCGCCTCCGGGGCGAGAACCGGCAGGCCGGCACGCTCGGCCGCCCGCTGCATACACAGCACGATCCGCTCTGCGGAGTTACAGACAGTCCCGTCCCAGTCCAGAATTACCAGCATTCCCGTCACCTGCTCTACATCTTTTAGCCAACTGCCGGGTCAGCCCCGGCGCAGTGTCGCCAACACCGCCTCCAACTCCCCGGAAAGCGGAGCTTCAACTTTTACCGACTCCCCACCAGGCAGGGAGCAGGACACGCTCGCCGAGTGCAGGAACAGGCGCTTCAGGCCCAGCTCCCGGAATCGGCGATTATCCTCATCCGGCGTGTACTTGGAGTCCCCCGCCAGCGGGCAACCGACAAATTGCGCGTGTACACGAATCTGGTGAGTGCGCCCCGTGACCGGCTCCGCAGACACCAGGGTCGCCCCGGCAAATCGCTCCAGCACCTGGAAGCGCGTCTGGGACGGCTTGCCATCCGCAGCCACCGACACCATGCGCTCGCCGCTCTTGAGGGTATTCTTGCGCAATGGCGCTTCCACCAGCTTGCGCCCACGCGGCCATTTACCACAGGCCAGCGCCAGGTACGACTTGCCCACCCGGCCGGCACGGAGCTCCGCCTGCACGTGCTGCAGGACCGAGCGCTTGCGCGCCACCATAATGGCGCCACTGGTATCCCGGTCCAGCCGGTGAACCAGCTCGATAAAGGGGCTCTGCGGAAACATCTGCCGCAGGACCTCAATCAGGCCCAGGCGCACACCGCTGCCACCGTGTACCGCAAGGCCGGACGGCTTGTTGATCACCATCAGGCCCTTTTCATCATAAAGTATGGATTGCTCCACGAGGCTCCGCAGGGACTCCCCGGCCACGGCGGGCGGGGCCTGCTCGGCGGTCCGGATCGGCGGCACGCGCACCTGGTCACCCGCCTGCAGCCGGTATTCCGCCTTTACCCGCCCCTTGTTTACGCGCACCTCGCCCTTGCGCAGGATCCGGTAGATGCGGGAGCGCGGCACCCCCTTCAGGCGCGCCTGCAGGAAGTTGTCGATACGCTGGCCCGCAAGGTCGGGCGGAACTGTCAGGAACCGGACGCCAGGAGAGCCTGCACTGGTGGAATCGGTGGCCGGGTTGGCCTTGCCGGAGGGGTCATTACTTCGCATGGGGCGCATGATAGCCGCAGAGCGACCGCAATTGAAGCAACATCCGGGCCATGCTATATTCGGGCAGCCTGAATTGGGCTGGTTTTCGGCGATGCGCGGCTCCCGTAGTTGTGGGCTCAGGCATCGCTCAAGAGAAAATACCGCCAATCGGCCGGTGCGCGGACAACCGCGACATCAACAAAACTCTGTCGATGAGGCAAGCCCCACTACCAGAATGTATCGGGCACCTCGTCGGCTTTTGACCCCCGCCTGAACGGCGGGCATTTATCGCGAAGGTAAGACGGGCTGAGGCCCGCAGCGCTTGAAGAAAGACTCAGGACACTTTACGTCCCGCTCTGTTTCAGCTGGCCAGCGATCGAACTGGCCCACCGGGCAGCATATGAAGACCAGGCATGCCCGGGCGACACAAATACAGAAATGAAGGGGCCCGGCCACAAGCCGGAAACAACAGAGCCAGACGACAAAAGTTATCCCCGCCGCCCGGTTAGCGTGTGACACACCAGCTACAGGGCGGTCCTGCCGGTAGCGGAAATCCCCGCGGCCCGGCGGGCGGTGCGCATTACAGCACCGGAGGTCCGAAGGCTGCACAGCCAATTGCGTGTGGCCCGAGGTACGGCAGTGAGACCAGCGGGTCATCGCCACCCTGCCCCTGCGGCAGAGGCGCACCCCTGTACCCTGCGACGCTATGCGGACGGTTCTGCATCGCACCTGACAACAAGCCTGCGACCCCAGTGTGTCCCCTTTGCGCAACGCAAGGATACAAGACACGCATGAAGAGAATGCTGATCAACGCAACTCAACCTGAAGAGTTGCGCGTAGCCCTGGTCGACGGCCAGTGGCTGTACGACCTGGATATCGAAAACCGCACCCGCCAGCAGAAAAAAGCCAATATCTACAAGGGCAAGATCACCCGCGTCGAGCCCTCCCTGGAAGCTGCCTTCGTCGACTATGGCGAGGAGCGCCATGGCTTCCTGCCCTTGAAAGAAATCTCCCGCGAATACTTCGTAAAGCAGCCCAAAGACATCGAAGGCCGCATCAAGATCAAGGATGTGGTCAAGGAAGGCATGGAAGTCATTGTCCAGGTGGACAAAGAGGAGCGCGGCAACAAGGGTGCCGCCCTCACGACTTTCATCAGCCTGGCGGGCCGCTACCTGGTCCTGATGCCGAACAATCCCCGCGCCGGCGGCATCTCCCGCCGCATCGAGGGTGACGAGCGCTCCGAGCTGCGCGACGCCCTCTCCAGCGTGGAAGTCCCCTCCGGTATGGGCATTATCGTCCGTACTGCCGGCGTTGGCCGCAGCGGTGAGGAACTCCAGTGGGATCTCAACTACCTGCTGCAGCTGTGGGAAGCAATCAAGACTGAAGCAGATGAAACCAAGGCGCCCCACTTCCTGTTCCAGGAAAGCAACGTCATTATCCGCGCGATCCGCGATTACATGCGTGACGATATCGGTGAAGTCATCGTTGATGACAAGGGTGCTTACCAGCTGGCCGCCGAATTCGCGCGCCAGGTAATGCCCCACTACAGCAACAAGGTGAAGTACTACGAAGACGCAATCCCGCTCTTCAACCGTTACCAGATCGAGAGCCAGATCGAGACCGCCTTCGAGCGCGAAGTGAAGCTGCCCTCCGGCGGTTCCATCGTTATCGACGTGACCGAGGCCCTGATTTCCATCGACATCAACTCCTCCCGCGCCACCAAGGGCGGCGACATTGAGGAGACCGCACGCTCTATCAACCTGGAAGCCGCGGACGAAATCGCCCGCCAGCTGCGTTTGCGGGATATGGGCGGCCTGGTGGTGATCGACTTCATCGACATGCAGAACAAGTCCAACCAGCGCGAAGTCGAGAAGCGTATGGAGAAGGCACTGAGCATGGACCGGGCACGTGTCCAGATCGGCCGCATCTCCCGCTTCGGCCTGCTGGAGATGTCTCGCCAGCGCCTGCGCCCGTCCCTGGGTGAAACCACTTTCCGTGTCTGCCCGCGCTGTAGCGGCCAGGGCACCATTCGTGGCACCAAGTCCCTGGCGCTGTCCATCCTGCGCCTGGTGGAGGAAGAGGCCAAGAAAGAGCGCAGTGCCGAGATTCGCGCGATCTGCCCGGTCAATGTCGCCACCTACCTGCTGAACGAAAAGCGAAAGGCGATCTCCCAGATCGAATCGCGCAATAACACCCGCGTGGTGGTAGTACCCAACGCCGACCTGGAAACCCCGCATTTCGAGGTGCAGCGCCTGCGCGACGACGAAACTGCGACGCTGGAGACCTCCTACAAGATTGCCGGCACCCTGGAAGAGGCACCGGACAAGGAAGAGGAACCGGCTCGCGCCCCGGCCCAACCGGCGGTTCAGCAGATTGCCCACACCGCACCTGCGCCCACGCCCACCGAGAAGCCGGCAGCTCCCGCCAAGAAGGCAGAGCCGGGCCTGGTCGCACGCCTGATCAGCGCGATCTCCGCCCTCTTCTCCGGTGGTGAGGAAGAGGACAAGACCAAGAAGCACAAGAAGACCAAGGGCGGCGGCAAGAACTACCAGAAGCGCGGCCGCGGTGGCAGCCAGCGCGGTAACCGTGGTGGCCGCTCCAGCCGTGGTGGTCGCCGTCGCGACGACTCCCGCCGCGAGGAAAAGCAGCCCGAGAAGCAGGCTGAAAAACGTGAAGGTAAACGCCAGGACAAGCGTGAGGAGAAGCGCGAGGAAAGGCCCGAAACAGCCAAGCGTGATGAGGCCCAGGGCGCCGAGCGTCCGCAGCGTCGCCGCCGCCGCCGTCGCGGTGGTGAAGGTCGCCGCCGTCGCGAGGAAGGCCAGCAGCAGACCGCCGAGAAGGCAACGGTAGAGGAAGCGGTAGAAGCTCCCGAGACTACAGCTGAAACCGAAGGCCAGGAACGTCCCGCACGCCGCCCCGGCAATGTGCGCGGCCGGCCCCAGCCCCGTCGTCGCGGTCGCCGCGGTGAAAACAAGGCAGCAGCTGCCGTAGCCCAGAGCCAGGAAGAGCTGGATCGTGAAGTCAATGAAGCCATTGACGAAGCCGAGGGCGAAGCCAAGAAATCTGCCGACAAGCAACAGCAGGCCACTGTAGAGGCTGCTGCCGGCCAGAAGCCGGAGGCCGCTACGGAAGGCAAGCGTGAGCCGAAGGCAGAGCGCCAGCCCCGGAAGTCGAAGGAAGCCCGGGCGGAAGAGACTGCCAAGTCCGAGAGCGACAAGGGCAAAGGTAAAGCCGAGGGCGAGGCCGCGGAAGAAAAGGTCGAGCGGAAACCCCGTCGCCAGCGGGAAGCACGCAAGGATTCCGGCGAGGAGGCGGAGCGCTCCGCGAAAGCCGCTGAGCCCAGTGGCGACAGGGACGAGCAGCGCCCACAGGAGGCTCCGGCGCCGAGCCCGGCAACTGCCGAGGAGGAAACTGCAGGTGCGCCCGCCAAGGCTCCGGAAGCCGAGAGCAAGGTCACCACTGCCGAGGTCACTGCCGAAGAGGAAGCCGCCAAAGCGCCGCGTGCCGATACCGCGCAAGCCGAAGCGCCTGAAGCAGCCGCAATGGCACCTGCGCAGCCCGAGCCTGAGGAAGCTGCCGAATCGGCGGCAGAGGTCCAGCAACCGGAAGCAGTGGCTCAAGAAGCTGCTGAGGCACCCGCAGCTGCAGAGCAGCCAGAGGAGCCGGCTGCTGAAGCACCCACAGCAGCCCCGGTTGCAGCTGAGCCGAAGCAGGCAGCCCCGACCGGTGCTACGCCCGCTCGAGCCAGCAACGATCCGCGCGTGAACCCGAAACCGCTGGGTACACTGGCGATCGTAACGGAGCAGCGCGATATGGGACTCAAGCAGCCGCTGGACACGTCCACCCCGGCCGCTATTGAGCACAAGCCCCGCACCATCGCCCGCCCGGCCAACGACCCACGTGTTGCCCGGGAAGGAAGCCAGGCGAACGACGACGGTTCAGCCCAGGCGAGCTAAGCAGACAGGAGGCCCGTGCCCGCCACGGGCCTCCAACGTCACTCGAGCCAGGCGCCGAAATTGCTCAAAAATACAGCTAACTTATTGAACTACTTAAAAAAATTATCCACGCTCTTGTACCCGACAACCACGTCGGTATAATGCGCCGGACAATCTGGTGGGGTGGCTGAGTGGTCGAAAGCGGCGGTCTTGAAAACCGTTGACTGTAACAGGTCCCAGGGTTCGAATCCCTGCCCCACCGCCATATAAAGAAACCCGGCTTCATGCCGGGTTTTTTTATATGGTGGCGGGGTAGATCTGGATGAGAGCCCCCGGTCGAGCCGGAGCGGGCGCAAGCCCGCGGAGACCAACGAGCGCAGCGAGCTCATCCCTGCCCCACCGCCATATAAAGAAACCCGGCTTCATGCCGGGTTTTTTTATATGGTGGCGGGGTAGATCTGGATGAGAGCCCCCGTTCGAGCCGGAGCGGGCGCAAGCCCGCGGAGACCAGTGAGCGCAGCGAGCTCATCCCTGCCCCACCGCCATACAAAAGAGCCCGGCTTTATGCCGGGCTTTTTTGTGTGGTGCTGGGGTAGATCTGGATGAGAACCCCGTTCGACTCGGAGGGCGACGCCCAGAGAGCCGCGAGAGAAGCGAAGCGCATCCCTGCCCCACCGCCATATAAAGAAACCCGGCTTCATGCCGTGTTTTTTATATGGTGGCGGGGTAGATCTGGATGAGGCCCCTCGTTCGACCCGACCAACTTGTCTCGCAAACTGGGGCACCGAAGTTCACGACGGCAGGACACAGTCCCGAGCGAATTTTTCGAGGCCACTGCACAGCCAGCGAAGCCGCCCACTCCCGGAGCATATTCACGCCACTTCCGCGGGCAGGAAACCATCAGGCACCCCAGAGCCCACATCCTGTAATGAAATACTCCCGCCATCGTCTATAAAGTAAGTTTGTACCCTATTCCCATGCCCTCTCGCCAAGCGGGCATGGTCTATCCTCATGTCACCCAATATCGCGAGTAGCGTATATGCACGATCCCAAGTCCTCCGAGGCGTCCTCAAAGGCGACAGCTGAAGAAGCAAAGATCAAGTGGCTCGTGTTTCTGAGCTCGGTCATCGGTATCTTCCTGTTCTCACTCTGGGCGATGATCTTCACGGAACAGGCCAGCAACGTCATTTACGGTGTGCTGGCATGGATCTCCGGCAGTTTCGGCTGGTTCTACTTCCTGGCCGTCGTGGCCTACCTGGTCTTCGTTATTTTTATCGCCGTATCCAAGTATGGTGATATCAAGCTGGGGCCGGATCATGCAGAGCCGGAATTCAATGTTGTCACCTGGGCCGCAATGCTCTTCGCCGCCGGTATCGGCATTGACCTGATTTTCTACTGTATTGTGGAGCCGGTAACGCAGTTTATGACGCCTCCTGTCGGTGAAGGCGGGACCGAGGAAGCCGCTCGCAATGCCATGGCCATCACTTTCCTGCACTGGGGCCTATCCGGCTGGGGCGTGTACACGCTGGTGGGGATGTCACTGGCGTTTTTCAGTTACCGCCATGGACTGCCCCTGACAATCCGCTCCTCGCTTTACCCCCTGTTTGGCAACCGGATATACGGACCAATCGGGCATGCCGTGGATATCGCCGCCGTACTGGGTACCGTGTTCGGCGTCGCCACCAGCCTGGGCATTGGTATCATCCAGCTTAACTTCGGTCTCAAGTACATGTTCGGCGTACCGGAGGGCACGTTCACCCAGTCGGTCCTGGCCATCCTGATTGTTGTGTTTGCGGCAATCTCTGCAGCCACCGGGGTGGAACGCGGCATTCGCCGCCTGTCGGAATTCAATATGTTGCTGGCCATCATCCTGATGCTGTTCGTGCTGTTCAGTGGCCAGACGCGCTTCCTGCTGGACGCCTTTGTTACCAATATGGGCGACTACATCCAGAACTTTATCGAGCTTTCATTCAATACTTTTGCCTTCGACCCGCCGCAGGACTGGTTGAATGCCTGGACCATCTTCTTCTGGGCCTGGTGGATTGCCTGGGGCCCGTTTGTCGGCCTGTTCCTGGCACGAATTTCCCGGGGCCGCACCATCCGCTCGTTTGTCGCCGGCACCCTGATCCTGCCCTTCATGTTCATGGCCGCGTGGATGGCAATCATGGGTAACTCCGCGATTGACATGGTGCTGGGCGGGGCCACCGAGTTTGGCGCCCAGGCAATTGAGAAGCCCGGGTCTGCCATCTACCTGTTCCTGGAACAGATGCCGTGGACCATGCTGACCACCATCGCAGTCACTATTCTCTCAATCGTTTTCTTTGTCACTTCAGGTGACTCCGGGTCACTGGTACTCTCCAACCTGACCTGCCGGCTCTCCGACCCGAACCACGACGCCCCCCCATGGATGCGGATCCTCTGGGCCGCAATCATTGGTATCGTTACTGTAGCGCTACTGATGACCGACGGGCTGGCAGCCCTGCAGAGCGCAGTAGTGATCATGGGCCTTCCATTCGCATTTGTGTTGATCATGATGATGATGGGCCTCAACAAGGCGCTGCGCCTCGAGAGCCTGAAATCCGAGAGTATGCAGGACGTGCTGGCAGGACACCTTTCGGGCCGTACCGTCGCGGGTGAGGGGGCGACCAACTGGACACAGCGGCTCTCCCGGGCCATCAGCTTCCCCACCCTCAAGCAGGTAGAGCAGTTTATTGAACGGACCGCGAAGCCCGCGTTCGAGGCCGTCAAGGAAGAGCTTGAGGAGCGCGGGCACCCGGTGCGTATTTCGGGCGGGAGTGGCGATGAGTTGCACCTGTCACTGGATGTGGACATGGGTGATGAAGTCGACTTCACCTACCAGATCTGGCCACGCCAGTGCTCGATGCCGGCGTTTACCATGCGGGCGGAAAAACCACGCTCCAGTTACTACCGCCTTGAACCACACCTGCGGGTCGGCGGCCTGACATACGACCTGATGGGCTATTCAAAAGAGCAAATGATTGGCGATATCGTCGACCAGTTCACCGCCCATATGCAATACCTCCACATGAAGCGGGAACTGGCAAACCGTACACCCGGTGAAGAGGGTGAGCCAGGTCCGGCCTAGGGGAAAGTGATGACAGAAAAGAAGTTCGACCAGACCTTTGACTACATCGTCGTCGGCGCCGGCTCGGCGGGCGCCGTGGTCGCAACCCGGCTCACCGAGGACAGCAATACCAGTGTGTTACTGCTGGAGTATGGCGGCAAGGATAACTCCATCTTTATCCGCATGCCGTCTGCCTTCTCGATACCCCTCAATATGCCCAAGTATGACTGGGAGTTTTACACCGAGCCTGAGCCCGGCCTTCACGGGCGGCGTATCCACCAGGCCCGGGGCAAGGTGATCGGTGGCTCCTCCTCAATCAATGGCATGGCCTTTGTCCGTGGATGCAAGGGCGACTTCGACGAGTGGGTAGAGCACGGCGCCGAGGGCTGGGGCTATGCCGATGTGCTGCCCTATTTCCGCCGCTCGGAAGACTGCGTCTATGGCGCTGACGAGTACCGTGGCGACAAGGGCCCGATAACCGCCTGTAACGGTAATAACATGAAGAACCCCCTGTATCGCGCCTTTATCGAGGCCGGCAAACAGGCGGGATACGGCTATACCGAGGACTATAACGGTTACCGCCAGGAAGGATTCGGGCGCATGGACATGAGCGTGCGCGACGGCGTGCGCTGCTCAACAGCCCTGGGCTACCTGAAGCCGGCATTAAGCCGCAGTAACCTTGAACTGAAAATGCACGCCCTCACCACCCGGGTGATCATGGATGGCAAGAAGGCAATCGGCGTGGAGTACCAGCAGGGCGGCAAGACATTCCGCGCCCGTGCCAACCGCGAGGTGATCCTCTCTGCCAGTGCCTTCAACTCGCCCAAATTACTGATGCTTTCGGGTATCGGTCCGGCAGAACATCTCAAGGAACATGGTATTGACGTGGTGCACGACCTGCCGGGCGTGGGCCAGAACCTGCACGACCACCTGGAGGTCTGGGTGCAGCAACGCTGCAAGCAGAACATCACACTCAACGGCTCGCTGGGTCCGCTTTCCAAGGCTTGGATTGGTATCAACTGGCTGCTGTTCAAGCGCGGGCTGGGTACTTCCAATCAATTCGAGTCCAACGGCTATATCCGCAGTCGTGCCGGCCTCAAGTATCCCGATATCCAGTACCACTTTCTCGCCGGCGCCATCGCCTATGATGGCTCCAGTGCAGTCAAGGGGCATGGTTTCCAGGCACACCTGGGCTGTAACAAGCCACTCAGCCGCGGCTGGGTCAAGCTCAAATCCGCAGACCCCAGGCAGGCACCGGAGATGGTCTTCAACTACTTTGCCCGCGAAGAGGACAAGCAGGCATTCCGGGCCGGCCTGCGGTTTACCCGCGAGATCTTCGCCCAGCCAGCGATGGACCCCTATCGTGGTGACGAGGTTTCACCCGGCCCGGATGTGCAATCCGATGAGGAGATCGATAACTGGCTGGCCGAGACCGCGGAAACCGCTTATCACCCGGCGGGGAGCTGCCGCATGGGCACGGACGAGATGGCCGTGGTAGATCCCGAATGCCGGGTGCACGGTGTGGAAAACCTGAGGGTGGTGGACTCCTCTATCATGCCAACAGTAACCAACGGCAACCTGAATGCGCCGACAATCATGATTGGTGAGAAAGGCGCGGACCATATCCGCGGCAAGGGTATGCTGGCCCCATCCAGGGCCGACAGCTATTTTGCAGAGGGTTGGGAGGACAGCCAGCGGGAGGGGAGTGCCGACCGCGCGCTCGATAAAAGCTCTGGCTGATCGCCCTGGTTGATCGCTGGTACAGGGCACCGGGGCCGGCCAGTGCAATACGACGGGCCCCGGCAACGCGCTGATATTCAGTATGGTGCTTCCACGTCCCCTTCCGCGACATACACTGTTTTCAGCCGGGTGTAATGTTCGAATGCACGGCGGCTGTTTTCCTTGCCAATGCCGGATTGCTTGAACCCCCCGAATGGCATCTCCACCGGGGTCAGGTTGTAATGATTGATCCATACAATACCCGCATCCAGGGCCGCGGCCACACGGTGTCCCCGCTGGATGTCGCGGGTAAAGACTCCCCCGGCCAGGCCAAACTCGGTATTGTTGGCCCTCTGCAACACTTCTTCCTCGCTGGAGAAGCTGAGCAACGACAGCACCGGCCCGAAGATCTCCTCCCGTACAATCGTCATGTCATCGTTAAGGCCGTCAAAAACGGTCGGTTCGACAAAATTGCCATTCTCCAGCCCATCCACCTTTGCCCGGCCGCCACCGATCAGCAGCTTGCCGCCCTCTTCCTTGCCTTTCTCCATATAGGCCAGCACACCTTCCATATGCTCGGCACTGACCATGGGCCCAACGTCTGTTGCAGGATCCAGGGGATCGCCGACTCGCATTTTCCCGGTGCGCTCCAGCAGCTTCTCCACAAACGCATCGTGGATGGATTCCTGCACAAAAACACGGGTACTGTTGGTACAGATCTGTCCCTGCGTGTAGAAGTTACCCAGCAGCGCGGCACCTACAGCGTTGTCCAGGTCGGCATCGTCAAACACGATCAATGGCGACTTGCCGCCCAGCTCCAGGGTCACCGCCTTGAGTGAGTCAGCGGCTGCGCGCATTACCGCCTTGCCGGTGCCCACTTCACCGGTCAGCGAAACCTTGGCAATGCCCGGATGTGCGGTCAGCGCCTTGCCGGTCTCGGCAAAGCCCTGTACCACATTGAAGACACCGTCAGGAAGTCCCGCCTGCTTGAACAGCTCAGCAAGCCGCAGGGCTGACAGCGGCGTTAGCTCAGCCGGCTTGAATACCATCGCGTTTCCCGCTGCCAGTGCCGGCGCCGATTTCCAGGCTGCGATCTGGATCGGGTAATTCCAGGCACCTATACCGGCACAGATGCCCAGGGGTTCTGGCCGGGTATAGAAAAAGCCTCCGGGCACAGACTGGTACTCGCCATGCAGCGACGCCGCCTGCCCGCCGAAATACTCCAGGCAGTCTGCTGCAGAGCCGACATCCGCTTCCGGGGTTTCCGCAATTGGCTTGCCGCCATCGAGCGACTCCAGGCGGGCAAGCTCGTCGCAGTGTCCTCGCAGCAGGTTCGCGGTCTCCACCAGCACCCTGCCCCGCTCTGCGCCACTCATGGCCGCCCATTCGGCCTGCCCCTTCCGTGCAGACTCCACAGCACGGTCAACATCCGACTCGCCGGCCTGCGCGACCCTGCAGATCACCTCACCGGTGGCCGGGTTTAGGGTATCGAAAAATTCCCCCTCGACAGGGGCGACATATTCACCATGAATCCAGAGTAGGCGATCATTGGAATCCGACATTGGCTGCTCCCGGAGGCCAGAGTAGTTTCATGTGAAGAGTTTAGGAGAGTAAACAGGAATTGCCGGCAACAGGCCGGCGTACCCTGGGCCATCCGGGCCAGGAGTCCTGTGCCGATAACAGGGCCGACTAGAAGCTGCGGGTGATACTAAATACCCATTCGCCATCAGCCAGTTTGGGATTGGCGAGGAATGGGTCTACGCCGTCCGTGTCATACCAGCGCAGGTCCATCGTCCAGTCCTCGATCGTATAATCCATGCCCAGGTCGTAGTAGACATAATTAAGGTTGTCAAATGCAGACTCGAATGTCTGCTCACCCACCCGCACAGACGCGGAAAAGTTATCGGGAAGCTGGTAAGCGAGGGTCACCTCATACGCCAGGGCCGAAACCTCATCGAGGAAGTCTTCACCAAAATAGTTGTCCGCGTACCAGACACTGGGGGTAATGGAGAAATCATCCAATGTCCAGGTGACATAGACATAAACTTCCCCGTAGTTCAGAGAGAACTCGGAGCCGGGATAGTTGTACGACCAATAGCCGATGTCGTAACTGAAGTTGCTTTCGCCGAAATTACCGGCCATGCCCACATAGGGATCCAGCTCCATGCTGTTTCCGGCGCCACCAAAGTCGGTATTGGAGGCCCACACACCCAGGTAAAAACCCGCATCGTGGGACCAGTTCATATCCGCCTGGACCTGTGGCCGCAGGTTGGAGTTCGAAATGCTCCGGAACATGTAGTCACTGGCAAGCATGGCACTACCACCGAAGGTGCCAAAGGAGGGCTCTTCACTTTCCTCCTCTTCAGGCTCCTGGGCGAAGGACGCCAGCGGCAGCAGCGCTGCGATCAGGGCTACCGAAACGAGTAAATTGTGGCCTGTTGAGAGATGCATGCGTGTCTTCCTTGATATGCCTGCCGTCATGCGGGAACGCCTTTCTCTGGCAGGTAGGCTACATATAGGCAAAGGAGGCAATTTTTCAAGGAACTGGCGACGCCCTCCTCTTTTTTCAGCTCCAGGCGGGATATTGCTGCCAACAAAACAGCCGTCACTTGGCTAGGCTTATGTGGAAGAGCGCGAAAGTTGTTCTTCCGTAATCCTTTTTGAGCGAACCTATGGCAGTCAAGTACGCACCCGTCTGGATCATCGTGCTCTGCACCATCGGGGTGGGGATTGGCCTTGGGCTGCTTTTTTACTTTGACCTGGACGACCGGCTGATTGAGCTGCTGCAGTGGATGGAGAGCCGTGGCTGGCAGGCCAGCCTGCTCTTCATCCTGGTCATTGCACTGGCCATCGTGGTGCTGGCCCCGGGCGTGATATTCACCATGGGAGCGGGATTTGTTTTCGGCGTAATCAAGGGAACCGTACTGGTAGTCGCGGGTACCGTCCTCGGCGCCACCATTGCCTTCCTGATCGCCCGCTACCTGTTTGGCCCACGGCCATCAAGGTGGCTGATGTCACATGTGAAGCCACCCCACCTGGGGGAGGTGATCAAGGATGAGGGCTGGCGCCTGGTAATGCTAACCCGGCTGGTGCCTCTTTTCCCTTTCAAGCTGTCAAACTATTTTTTCGGTTTGACGCCAGTGCGGTTAAGGGATTTTGTCATTGGTAACTCCATCGGCATCATCCCGTTGACCGTTCACAATGTATATGTCGGCTCCATCGCTTCGGACCTGGCCACACTGGGAGCGATGGAGTCGGAGCGCACGCCGGTAGAGTGGACACTATATGGTATCGGCTTTGTACTGGCGGTCGTGGCGCTGATCGGCATCACCCGTATTGCAAGGCGCGCCCTCGCACAGAAAATCGAACGGGAGGATCTGTAATGCCCTGGATGAAATGGCTGCCCTGGCGTTTCTTTGTCCGCAAATTTGCCACCTCCCACGGCTTTCTAGACCCGCTGTCAGTCATGGCGCACCTGCAGCGTTTTGCCCAACCGTCAGAGGTAGCTGAACCGATCGAGCTATTGCGTGCCGGGGTGATCTTCCATGCCCGCGCACTGATCAACAGCAAGGTAATCCAGCATAACCTGGACTGGGTCTGGCCCTACTGGGTCGAACGCCAGTTCGACCCGCTGGACCAATCATTCATACCCCGCGCGTTTTCCATTACGCACTGCAACCTGAGTCACCGGAACTGGACTGCCGTGGGCCTGCCGGACTACGAGGAAATGCCGCTGGTGGATCCGCGCGGGCTGCTGACCCCCCACTACGACGGCTGGTCAATCGACACATGGGTGGTCAGCGAGAGCGGTGAACAATTGATACCCTCGCGGCTGGAACAGTGCCGCCAGGAGCTGTTGCTGGGCGACAACATCAGCGTCCTGACCGAGTCCAGCCATGCTGATATGCACCTGCGCAACCACGCCATGGTGGAAAGTTCCAACGGCGACAAGCAGTGCCTCCTCGACCTCCAGGCAGAGAGCGGCGCCGGCGGCTGGCTGGTAGTGGCGCTGCGTCCCTATAACCCGGAAGGGGTGAGTTTCGTCCACAAGGTGCGGCTGGATAATGACCGGCGCAAATGGCTGATTGAGAAAAAATTCGCTGTCGAGTTCGATCGTGCCCTGGAACGACACCTGGCTTCGGACTACCACCATGGTGATATCTACCTGCACCTGCACGATGAGGGCGGCCGCACCCATGGTGAGTGCGAAGTGGGCATGGCGACGGCCGCCGCCATGTTCCGCATCGAGCCCGGTAAGCCCCTCGATGTACAGGTGAAAATTCCGCTGGAACCTGACCCGGTGAGCCGGTCTGGCAGCCCCGCCGCCACTAAACCCGGCAACTGGGGTGAGACCCTGGCCAACCACTGCGCAATGGTGGTGCCGGACCAGAAGATACAATTCCTTTACGACGCCGCCATCCGCACGCTGATCCTGCACTCACCCAAGGATGTTTACCCCGGCCCCTATACCTACAAGCGCTTCTGGTTCCGGGACGCGGCATTCATGATCCAGTCCCTGCTGTATGCCGGCCTCGTGGACCGGGCCGAGCGGGCCCTGGACCAGTTCCCGCACCGGCAGAAACGGGATGGCTTTTTCCATTCCCAGGATGGTGAGTGGGACTCCAACGGCGAGGCGCTGTGGATCTTCGATCTCTTCTGCCAGCTTACAAACCGGCGGCTCAAGCCCGGCTGGAGGGACGCCGTGCTGCGCGGGGCCAGCTGGATCGACGACAAGCGCCTGCCCAAAGATGGAAGCCGTTGCGGTGGACTGCTGCCCGCAGGCTTCAGTGCCGAGCACCTGGGTCCAAATGACTGCTATTACTGGGATGATTTCTGGGGCGTGGGCGGCTTGCATGCCGCCGCCGACATGTGCGAGCGCGAGGGGCTTCACAACGACAGCACCCGCTTTGCCGCCCAGGCGAAGGATTTCCAAAAAACCATCGATGACAGCCTGGCCGCAGCTGCCGAGCGACTCGGCCGCCCGGCGATGCCGGCGTCGCCCAACCGGCGACTCGACCCTGGCGCCATCGGCTCCATCGCCGCCGGCTACCCACTCTCACTCTACCCAGCGGAGGACCCCCGACTGCTCGACCTGGCGGAATTCCTGATGGAAAAGTGCTTTGTCAGCGGCGGCTTTTTCCAGGATATGATCCATTCCGGCATTAATGCCTACCTCACCCTGCATATCGCCCAGGTCCTGTTGCGCGCCGGCGATGCCCGTTGTGTGGAGCTGATGCGCAATGTCGCCCAGCTTGCGTCCCCGACTGGCCAGTGGCCCGAAGCCATCCACCCGCACTCGCTGGGCGGCTGTATGGGCGACGGCCAGCACGCCTGGGCCGCCGCCGAGTGGGTGGCAATGCAGCGCAACTGTTTTGTGCGCGAGGAGGGAGACACACTGGTGCTTGTTTCCGGCCTGCCCCCCGAGTGGCTGAGCGACCAGACCGCCACTGCGCCGGTCCGTTTCGGGCCCGCACCAACACGCTTCGGACGCATTACTGTCGAGGTGATACCCGGTATTGTCCCGCGGGTCAGCTGGATGGCCGAATGGCACGGTGAAGAGCCCCCGATCGAAGTCCGGGCGCTGGGGTTTGCCCCCGCCAGGGTAGCGCCCGGCTCCCAGGAAGTGGAGCTCACCGCCCAGTGAACATTGTCATGCTCACCAATACCTACCTGCCCCATGTAGGCGGCGTGGCGCGCTCGGTAGCGGCATTTGCCGCAGAGTACCGGGCGCGCGGGCACCGGGTATTGATCGTCGCACCGGAGTTTTCCCAGTACATCAAAGGTGAACAGGATGTAATACGCATCCACGCCATCCAGAATTTCAATGGCAGCGACTTTTCCGTGGCCCTGCCCTTCTCCGGCCACCTGAGCGAGCGCCTGGACGACTTCCAGCCGGATATCGTCCACTCTCACCACCCTTTCCTGCTGGGCATGACAGCGGTGAGGATTGCCCGCTCCCGCGGGCTTCCCCTGGTGTTTACCCATCACACCCTGTACGAGCGCTACACCCATTATGTGCCGGCGGATTCCCAGGCCCTCAAGCGATTTGTGATCGAGCTGGGAACCCGTTACGCAAACCTGGCAAGCCTGGTTTTCGCGCCCAGCGAGAGCATTGCGCACATTCTGCGCGAGCGGGGTGTTACAACCCGGATCGAGGAGATGCCCACGGGCCTGCAGGAAGAGCAGTACCTGCCAGGTAACGGCGCGAGCATACGGTCCGAACTGGGCATACCGGCCGGGGCTTTCGTAGTCGGCCACCTGGGCAGGCTTGCGGCGGAGAAGAACCTCGAGTTCACCGCAGCAGCGGTTGCAGACTTTATGCAGGCACATGCGGACAGCCATTTCTTGCTGGTGGGCAGTGGTCCAAGCAGTACAGTCATCGAAAACCTGTTCAGTGCCCGCGGTATGGCCGACAGGCTCCATATGCCCGGAACCCTGCAGGGTGAACGCCAACGCGATGCCTATGCCGCGATGGACACCTTCGTCTTCGCCTCCACCAGCGAAACCCAGGGCATGGTCCTGACCGAGGCCATGGCAGCCTCGGTGCCGGTAGTCGCCCTGGATGCCAACGGCACCCGCGAGGTGGTTCGCGATGGCATCAACGGGCGCCTGGTAATGGCCGAAAACCGGGAGGAATTCCGCCGGGCCATCGATTGGCTCCACAGTCGCGGGGCCGACGATCGCCGGCAGCTGTGTGCGGGGGCCCTGGAAACCGCCCGGGGATTTTCCATGGACCGCTGCGCGAGCCGGGCCCTCGACCTCTACCAGCCACTGCTGAAAAAAAGCTGGTCCCTCGACGACTCCGTTTACGACCAGTGGATGCGGCTGCGCAACCTCATCGCCGCCCAGTGGGATATTCTCGAAGGCGTAACCAGTGCCGCAGGTGCCGCCTTCGGCCAGCCGCCGCGCCGCTAGTGCCAGGTTTTTATTGCCTATGATGAGCCGTATCGAGACAGCCCTGCGCCGCCTGCGCCGCCGCTTCAGCCGCAGCGCCTGGATGGCCCGGCTGCTCAAACTCCCCACCAGCGACAGCCATCCCAGTGACCACGGCCTGATCCTGATCCAGGTAGACGGACTGGCCTACCCGCAGCTGCAGAAGGCGCTCGCCAGAAAAAGAATGCCCTTCGTGCAGAAACTGATTCGCAAGGAACACTACCAGCTCGATCACCTGTTTCCCGGCGTGCCCTCAACCACTCCCGCCGTACAGGCGGAGCTCTTTTATGGCGTGCGCGCAATTGTGCCCGCATTCGGCTTTATGATGCGCGACACCCAGCAGCTGGTGCGTATGTACGATCCCGATGCCGCCTGCGCCGTGGAGGAAAAACTCGAGGCGCGTGTAGACGACCCGTTGCTGAAAGATGGCAGCTGCTACCTGAGCCTGTTCCGGGCTGGCACGTCTGACGGCGAGGCACACTTCTGCCCGGCGTCCCGTGGCTGGGGCCCGGCCCTGCGGGAGGCCGGCCCACTCACGGTGGTCCTGCTGATCCTGAGTAACCTCTGGGGCCTGGTCCGTACCGGCGCACTGCTGCTGGTGGAACTGGTACTCGCGGTGATCGACTCGATTCGCGGTGTTTTTGCCGGGGAGAACTTCTGGCGCGAGCTGATGTTTATTCCCACCCGTGTGGCGGTCACCATACTGATGCGCGAGCTGTGCACTTTCGGGGTCAAGATTGATATCGCCCGGGGCCTGCCGGTGATTTACGTCAACCTGCTCGGGTATGACGAGCAATCACACCGGCGCGGTCCCAATTCTGCTTTCGCCCACTGGGTGCTGAAGGGTATCGACGATGCCATCGCGCGAATCTGGCGGGCCGCACACCGCTCTGATAAGCGCCAGTACGATGTGTGGATCTTCTCCGACCACGGCCAGGAACAGGCGGAACCCTACGAGGTGCGCCATGGCCGCAGCCTCGGTGAGGCCCTGTCCGAATCACTGCGCGACCTTCCCGGAGACAATGCCAGCTATCGCAGCACCGGACGCCGCGGGGTGCAGCTGGAGCGCGCGCGCATGTTCGGCAGTGAGTGGATCGAGAAAATCATTCCCCCGGACGACTCCGACGTATCGGCCTCCGAGCCTCCGCTGGCCCTGGCGGCGCTGGGACCGGTGGCCATGCTCTACAACCTGCGCACCAACGGCACGCCCAGGGCCGAGATAGCGCGAATGATTGTGGAGCGCGCAGCGGTGCCGCTGGTACTGTACCGGGCTTCTGACGAGGACGATGCCCCGGTGCATGGCTGGTGGCGCGATGGCGCCGTGGAGTTGCCCCGGGACGGCCTGCGCCTGATGGGTGACGAGCATCCCTTCGCTGAGCAGACCGCCATCGACCTGGCGCGCCTGTGTCACCACCCGGATGCCGGCGACTTCATCATGTGTGGCTGGTGCGCGGGTGAAAAGCCCATGACCTTCGCGGTCGAAAACGGCAGCCACGGCGGCCCCGGCCCCAATGAGACCAATGCCTTTGCCCTGTTGCCCAAGGATATCCGGCGCCCCTCCCAGGGCTACTGGCGTGCCGGGGACCTCCGCCGTGCCGCACAGCAGTTCCTGCATCACTATTACCCGCTGGTACCGGTGCACCGGCCACAGGCGGTGAAAACCCTGCGGGTGATGACCTACAACGTGCACAGTTGCCTGGGCATGGACGGCAAGTATTCGGCCCGCAGGATCGCCCGCGTAATCGCCCGCTACCAGCCGGACGTGGTGGCATTACAGGAGCTGGATGTCAGCCGTCCCCGCAGCGGTGGCGAGGACCAGGCGGAACGGATCGCGCGCTACCTGCAAATGGATTTCCAGTTCCACCCGGCGATCCACCTGGAGGAGGAGCGCTACGGCGATGCCATCCTGTCCCGCCTGCCCATGCGAGTGATCAAGAAGGATATATTGCCGGGCCCGCCGGAAGCAGCGCCCCTGTCCCTCCTGCCCACTGTGGACGAGCCCCGCGGGGCGGTCTGGGTAGAGGTGGACCACAACGGGGAGAAAGTGCAGATCGTTAACACGCACCTGGGCCTCAGCAAGGCGGAGCGGCTGCGCCAGGTGGACGCGCTGCTGGGCCCGGACTGGCTGGGTCACCCGGAATGCACCGGGCACAAGGTGCTGCTGGGCGACTTCAATGCCCTACCCAATTCCGCGGAACACAAGCGCCTGACAGAGCACCTGCATGATGCCCAGGTGCACCTCGCCAACCACCGTCCCCGTGGAACCTTTCCCAGCCGCCTGTCCCGGGCAAGGATTGACTACATATTCATTGGCAGGCGCATGAAAGTGTCCAAGGTACTGGTCCCGCGCACCGAACTCACGCAGGTTGCGTCGGATCACCTGCCACTGGTGACCGACCTGGCCTTCCCCGGACAGGGAGACGACAAGGGCGCCAGCGACACCGCGACGGAAGAAGCGTGAACTAACTTGATGGTCCTACCCAGCACCTATATGATTTGGCCAATCGTTCAATAGCAGGAGAAGCTAATGCAACCGCAAGTATATTCACCCTCAGGCGCCCTGGACCGCGCTGAATCGGCCAAGGTGCTGCGTAATACCTACGCACTGCTCGCCATGACCGTGCTGTTCAGTGCCTTCACCGCGGGTGTCGCCATGGCCCTGGGCATGGGCCGCGGTATGGGGCTGGTGTGCTCCATCGCCGCGATTGTGCTGGTATGGTTTGTCCTGCCGCGCACCGCCAATTCCGGTGCAGGCGTGGGCGTGGTATTTGCGTTCACCGGCCTGCTGGGGGCCTCCCTGGCACCGCTGCTGAACTATTACGTTGCCGCCGGCATGGCCCAGGTGATCACCCAGGCGCTGGGTACCACCGCACTGATCTTCTTTGCCCTGTCCGCCTACGTGCTGACCACCCGCAAGGATTTCAGCTTTATGGGCGGCTTCCTGTTCGTGGGCCTGATCGCAGTCCTCGTATGTGCCCTGGGCATGATGATTGCCGGCTTCTTCGGCGTGCATATGCCCCTGGCCAGTGTGGTACTGAGCGGTGTTATCGCCCTGCTGTTCTCAGGCTTCATCCTGTATGACACCAGTGCGATCATCAATGGTGGTGAAACCAACTACCTGATGGCCACCACCCGCCTGTACCTGGATATCCTGAACCTGTTCACCGCACTGCTGCACATCATCGGCTTCGCTTCCGACGATTGATCCAGCCACTGGCTGAACAGTTCCAACGGGGCCCCGCTTTGAGCGGGGCCTTTTGTATCCGGCCATTTCTGATACCCCCAACCGAGCTGCCATGAAATTCTCCCTCGCCGTCTATGCCGCCCCACACTCAAGCCAGTCTGCCGCCAGTGCACTGCGCTTTGCGCAGGCGCTGCTGGGCCAGGGGCACGAGCTGTACCGGGTGTTTTTCTACTGCGACGGGGTCCACAACGGCAGCAGCCTTGCCACCCCACCTCAGGATGAGCCCGACTTGCTGCCCGCCTGGCAGGCCCTGCAGGCCGAGCACGGCCTGGACCTGGTAATCTGTATCGCCGCCGCCCAGCGGCGCGGGGTGCTGAGCGACAGTGAGGCGAGGAGGCTGGAGCGGCCCGCCGCCAACCTGGCCGAGGGCTTCGTGCTGGCAGGACTGGGACAACTGGCCGATGCGGTAGCCCATTCCGACCGCCTGGTGACATTCGGCAGCTGAGGAGAACCCCATGGCCCGACGAACCCTCGCCCTGTGCCGCCAGGCACCCTACGGCAACGCCCTCGCCCGCGAGGGCCTGGAGGCCGTGCTGGCAGCATCGGCGCTGGAACAGGCTCCGGACCTCCTGTTCTGCGGGGATGGCGTGTTCCAGCTGGTGCCCGGCCAGCAACCGGCCGGGATCGACCAGAAGAGCCTGCAACGCAACCTGCAGGCGCTACCCATCTTTGATATCGAGCGTGCCTTTGTCTGCCAGCGCAGCCTGGCGCAACGGGGCCTATCCCTGGATGACCTGGCAAAGGATGGCCCAGCACTGCACCCCGTAGCCGACACCGGCAGGCTGATCGCCGGCTACGACACCGTACTGAGTTTTTGAATCATGACCCTGCACATTGTCAGCAAGTCGCCCTATTCCAGCACCGCGCTCGCGGACTGCATTGCCGCTTTTGCCGAGGGGGACGCCCTGCTGCTCATCGAGGACGGGGTTTACGCCCTGGCCGGAGCCCTCACCGATACACCAGTGGTACAACCGGTTTACTGCCTCGGCGCTGATGCGCGGGCACGTGGCCTGGCAATTCCTGGTAAAATCGAGGCAATCGACGACGCCCAATGGGTGTCCCTGTGTACCGAACACAACCCAATCGTCAGCTGGTTCAAGTGATGGGCAAGATAACTATTGAGGGGCGGGATATCCCGCTGGACAAGGAAGGTTTCCTGCGCAACCGGGACGACTGGAGCCCGGCTGTGGCCGAGGCCCTGGCACAGGCCGAGGGAATTGAGCTGACCGGGGAGCACTGGGAGGTTATCCGCCTGCTACAGGACTTCTATCGGGAGTTCGAACTGTCCCCCGCCATGCGACCGCTGGTGAAATATGTGGCCCTGCACCTGGGTCCTGACAAGGGCCGCAGCATCTACCTGATGCGCCTGTTCCCGGAGAGCCCGGCCAAGCTCGGCAGCAAGATCGCCGGCCTGCCCAAGCCCACCAATTGCCTCTGAGGCGACTTACTCCCTATACCCGAATTTGCGCTGTGCGTGCGGAAAGCTAGCAACTTCCTCAAGGGCTTCCCGGCCTGGTTCGCCGGGTACCCACAGGACCTGGATGCACTGGACAGCGTCATCCCTGTTACCGGGGCGTGTCTTGATCATTGGCAACAACATCAAGCGTCAAAATGCCCCGGAACTGCGGGAGACACTTGTCTCCCGCAGGCTCGATCAAGCCTCGACCAGCTCTTCCAGCGCCGGATAGTCGATATAGCCTTCCCCGCCCTGGGTGTAGAAAGTCGAAGGATCCGCCTCACTCAGCTCCGCGCCTTCGCGCAGGCGACGGGGCAGGTCCGGATTGGCGATAAACGGCACGCCAAAGGCCACCGCATCCGCCTGGCCCCGGGCGATTACGGCATCGGCCTCCGCACCGCTGTATCCCATATTAACAACCAGGTTGCCACGGTAGTGATCCCGCACGGGCGATATCACATCTGCCTGCTGTTCACCGAAAAAGTCGGCACGCATCAAGTGCAGATAAGCGAGGCCATATTCATTCAGGCGCTGCGCCAGCCAGGTGACCAGGCCGACAGGATCGCTGTCTTTCATGCTGTTGAAGCTGTTCAGCGGCGACAGGCGAAGCCCGACCCGGTCCGCGCCCCATACGTTACAGACGGCATCGAGTACTTCCAGCAGCAGGCGCGCGCGGTTTTCAATCGGGCCACCATAGGGCCCCTCCCGGAGATTCGCGCCATCGCGCAGGAATTCGTCCAGCAGGTAGCCGTTGGCTCCGTGTACTTCAACGCCATCAAACCCCGCGCGTTTGGCATTCTCCGCGGCGATCGCAAAGCCCTCGACAATTTCCGGAATCTCGTCATCGCGCAGCTCACGGGGGACCGTGTAGGGCTTTTTACCGGCCGGGGTATGGACTTCATCGTTGGTAATCGGCAATGCACTTGGGGCGACCGGCTCACGGCCGTCGTTTAGCAGTGGATGACAGGCGCGACCACCGTGCCAGATCTGCAAAAAGATTTTGCCACCCTTCGCGTGTACGGCATCGGTAACCTTCCGCCATCCGGTCACCTGAGCTTCGGAGTAGATGCCCGGCTCGCGCCAGAACGCCGAAGCCCCCTCCATTGCCATGGTGGCTTCCGCAATGATCAGGCCGGCAGTGGCCCGCTGGCTGTAGTATTCCACCATCAGGTCCGTAGGCACATGCTCTGCATCGGCACGGCAGCGTGTCAATGGCGCCATCAGGACCCGGTTTTCCGCCGCAACGGCGCCAAGTTTCAGGGGAGTAAAGAGATCGCTCATATCTGTTCTCATCCTCGATAATGCGCCCTGCCCCTCCAAGTCCTGTTCGGGACAGAGTGGCACAGAGACTTCTTCGACCTTACGGTGCTGGAGAGCACTGGTGCAGTGCTCACCGGGTCAATCGAAGGTATTCACGGTAAAAAAGGATTGTGGGCGATAGAGCGAAATTTTCGGTAACTGGAACCTGCCCCATGATTGCTCAATTCTACAACTGGGATGCTCTCTGAAAAGCTGCTTATCGAGCCTGCTGCAGTGGTAAGCAGAGAAAGCCATGGGTGATTTTATTTTGCCGCTTCAGAACGGTGACCGCAGGAATCGTCCAATTGCATTGCGGGCGCTCTCGCAAAGCTACGGCATGCCCTTCTTCACAGGGCAATGTTCAGGCCTCCTGCTATTAAACATGCAGGATCACCCGGCGCCGTCCCCGATGGTGGCGGTGTTCCCACAGGAAAATCCCCTGCCAGGTACCGAGCATCAGGCGGCCATCCTTCACCGGCACCGACAGGCTGGTGGCGGTCAACGACGCCTTGATATGGGCCGGCATGTCGTCGGGGCCCTCCATGGTATGGGTATAGAGCGGGTCATTCTCCGGCACCAGGCGGTTCAGCCACTGCTCCAGGTCATGGCGGGCCGAGGGGTCCGCATTTTCCTGGATCAGCAGGCTTGCCGAGGTGTGCTGGATAAAGAGAGTGCACAGCCCCTCGCTGGCTCCCTGTGCCGCCAGCCAGCGCTCTGCCTCGGCGGTGAATTCATGCAACCCCTGTCCACTGACTGCGACTTCTATCTCTCCTACTGCCACGGGCAACCTCCTTCCTGTCGTGGAACGAATTTACTGGTACGGGGCCATTCATACGGGAACGGCTCCTGCGCCGGACTATCTTTATGGGGGATTATACGGCCGGGCTGCAGATCGTTATAATCCGCGCCCCTGTTCCCGGCCACAGCGACTGGCCCCTGTTTGAGACTGTTACCGGTATGGCCCTGCATCGAGTAAACACCGACGATTATCCCGCCCAGCTGCAAGAGAAGGCGGAACGGCTGCGCGAGCGCTACAGCGCCTATACCGACCTGGCCCCAGAGGTGTTCCCCTCCCCGCCCAGTCACTACCGGCTGCGCGCGGAATTCAAGGTCTGGCAGGAAAAGGGTACTGCGAACTATGCCATGTACCGCCAGGGGGAATACAAGCAGCCCTTTATCATCGAGGAGTTCTCGGTTGGTTCTGAACTGATGAACCGCCTGATGCCTCAGGTGCTGGAAGCGGTGAATGCCAGCGAGATACTGCGCAAGCGCCTCTTCTCGGCGGAGTTCCTCACCACCCTGAGCGGTGATGCACTGGTTACCCTGATCTACCACAAGAAGCTGGATGAGGAATGGGAGCGCGAGGCGCGGGCCCTGCAGGAGCGGCTCGGCTTCCCCATCCTGGGCCGCTCACGTAAGCAGAAGCTGGTGCTGGAACGGGATTACGTCATCGAGAAGTTGCAGATCGGGGACAGGACCTACCAGTACAAGCAGGTCGAGGGCAGCTTCACCCAGCCCAACGGGGAAATCTGCCGGGCCATGATCGGTTGGGCCATGGATGCCTGCCGGGACAGCGAAGGCGACCTGCTGGAACTCTACTGTGGTAATGGCAACCTGACCATTCCCCTGTGCGAGCACTTTGACAAGGTACTGGCAACGGAAATCTCCAAGGTCTCGGTCGCTTCCGCACAGGAAAACATTCGCGCGAACGGCATCACCAACCTGGATATCGTGCGCCTGTCCAGTGAGGAGTTCACCCAGGCGATTGACAAGGTGCGACCGTTCCGCCGCCTGCGGGATATCGACCTCGACAGCTATGACTTTTCCACCGTGCTGGTGGACCCGCCGCGCGCGGGGCTGGACGCGGACACCTGTGCCATGGTCGCGCGCTTCCCGCGCATCCTGTATATCTCCTGCAATCCCGACACCCAGCTGGAAAACCTGGCGGCGCTGAGCAAGACCCACCGCATAGAGCGTTTCGCGCTGTTCGACCAGTTTCCCTACACCGACCATACCGAGACCGGCCTGCTGCTGGTGCGGCGTTAGTCAGCGGCCGCCCTGTGCCTGCGATTCCCGTTGCAGGCGTTTTTCCAGCCGCTGCCGGGCCGCCGCAGCGTATTCCTCACATGCAGACTGGTTCACCAGCGGCTCGGTGGCGCCGGGACCCAGCCGTTGCCACAGGCGGCTGGCGGAGGGATGCGTTGTCACCAGGATATCGCAGTCCAGCTCCCCTACCCGCTCAAGGGTCTCCCTGAGCGCCGGCAACAGATCGGAATCCGTGTAGCGGAATACATCGTCCGAAATCGCGGTAAGGCTGTCGGCATAGACCATCGACCGGCAGTTGCCACTGCCATCGCAGCTTTGCCAGGTCCAGCTGGTGCCGCCCGGGGTATGCCCCGGGGTCGCAACTGCCTCCAGCTCCAGTGGTCCCAGCCGCAGGTGGTCCCCGTCCGCGATGCGCCGTACGGATGAAACCGGGGCGAACTCTTGCAGGCTCAGTAACTGCGGGTCACCGCGATCGCTGGCGCCCCGCTCGAGCACCTCTGCCGCGGGCGCCCGCGCCACCACAGTGGCACCCGTGCGCCGCTGCAACTGTGCGATCCCACCGGCGTGATCGAAATGTTCGTGGGAGTTCAGAATAAAGCGGACATCCCCGGGACGGAATCCCAGCGCGCGGATACTGTCCTCAACCAGCGGCGCGGCGCCGGCGGTGCCACCATCCAGCAGGATATGACCATCCGCCGAGGTGACCAGCACCGCACTCAGCCCACAGGTCCCCACATACCAGGTATTGGCAAAAATCCTTGTTGCCGGTGCCGGGGACTCCCAGCCATCATCATTCCGGCACTTTTCACTGGCCGCCTGCACAGTGCCGGCCAGGCAGAAAGTCACACAGATCGAAACCAGCATTTTCGGCAACATAGGATTTCCCTTTTTCTTATTTATTTCGGGCCAGTGGCAATTGTCAGAACTGCCTGCCCAGGATCCGTTTGGCCGCGTCCAGGGCAAAATCCCGGTATTCCTCTTCCAGCGCCACCATTTCATTTTCAAACCTGAACCGCTCTTTCGGCGAGAGCTTTTTCCACTCCTGCAGGATGGGGATATGGTCAGTCTTGTCGGCAATGGTGTAGAAAGCCACAAATTCATCTTTCACCGCCTGCTCCACCTGCAGCGCGTCGAGCAACACGCGAATACGGATTGCGGCCTCGGTCATGCCGACCCCCTCGTCCAGCAGTGTCCGCGCGATGATCTGGATACTGTCGTTGACCCGCTGGCGCTGCTCTTCTGCCGCCTGCTCCAGTTCGGCCAGCTGCTGTTTCTGTTTCCGGGTCGCTAACTGCAGGCGGCGCACGTAGTAGCCCGCCACCGCGGCCAGCGCAAAGATGATCAGCGCTGCCAGTACCAGCAGCCAGGTGGGAAACTCGGTCATAACAACCCCTTCTACGACAGGATGGATTCCAGGATCGCCAGCCCCAGGCTGGCGGTGATAATCGACAGCAATGTGCTGAGCGCGACAATATTGGCGGCCAGCTGGCTGTTGCCGCCGAGCGCGCGCGCCATGATAAACGAAACCGTGGCGGTGGGGGCGGCAGCCATCAGGAACAGTACCCCCAGTGACTGTGATGGCAACGCCAGCAGCCAGCCACAGCCGAGCAGCACCAGCGGCACCAGCAACAGCTTGAATGCCGATGCGCCCACCGCCCCCGCGGAACTCTGGCGCAACTGGCTCAGGTCCAGGCTGGCGCCGATGCACAGCAGGGCCAGTGGCAGGGTGATGGAAGCCAGGTAATCCCCGGTCTGCAGCAGGATTTCCGGCAATCGCAGGCCCAGCTCGCGGAAAACCAGTGCCAGCACAATGGCGATGATCAGCGGGTTCTGGGCAATATCCCGCAACAGGCGCCGCCAGCTGAAGCGGGTTTGCAGGCTGTAGGCCGCAAACAGTGTCACGGCCGCCAGGTTGTACAGGATCGTGACCACTGCCATCAGCAGTGCCGCCTGCGCCAGGCCACTGTTGCCGTAGGCATTCAGCGCCCAGGCCAGGCCGATAATCCCCAGGTTGCCGCGGAAGGCGCCCTGGATAAATGCGCTGCGGTCCCCGTGTGCGAGCGGTCGTGCCGCCAGCCATGCCAGCGGCATCGTCAACAGGGTGCCGGCGGCCCCGGCCAGCAGCAGCGGCCACTGCTCGGCCAGCTCCGCACCGGAAGTGAAAATATTGATAAACAGCAGCACCGGCAGCGTGATCAGGTACACCAGCTGCGACGCATCGTCGACAAACGATTCCCGCAGCAGGCCCACCTGCGCCAGGCAATAGCCGATCAACAGGGTAAGGAAGATGGGGCCGGTAACCGACAGCGCAAAGGCGAAAGTTTCCATCGGCAATCAGCTTTCCAGCTCGGGCGATTCCCCGGTACTCACTTCCAGCTCTGCCTCTGTCTCTGTCTCTGCTTCTGCCTCCGGTTCCGGTAGCGCGGCCCGGTGGGCGTCTTCCGCCTTCTCGCGCAGGGCCGGGTCGATTTGCTTGCGGGTCTTGGCACCCAGCTTGCGCAGGCTGTCGATTCGCTTGACCGCATTGCCGCGCCCGCTGGCAAGCCGCTTGTAGGTCTGCTGGTAGGCTTCCTCGGTCTGGCGGATGCGGTTGCCCAGCTCGTCCAGGGCCGCCAGCACCATAGAGAACTGGTCGTGCAGCTTGCCCGCCTCGGCGGCAATCTTCTCCGCGTTTTTGTTCTGCTTCTCGTAGCGCCAGATGTTTTCCACCGTGCGCAAGGTGGCCATCAGGCTGGTGGGGCTCACCAGCACGATATGGCGGTCATAGGCATAGCGGAACAGGCCCGGGTCGGCCTGCATGGCGAGCATGTAAGCGGCTTCGATGGGCACGAAGATAAAGACGAAGTCCAGCGAGCGCACACCCTCGAGCTGCTCGTACGCCTTCTTGTTCAGCCCTGCGATATGGGCCCGCAGGGAGTTCACGTGCTGCTTCAGGGCCTGGGTACGCTGCTCGTCGGTCTCCGCCGAGGCGTAGCGCTCGTAATCGGTCAGTGAGACCTTGGCATCGATGATCAGGTCCTTGTTTTCCGGCAGCCGTACGATCACATCCGGCTGGCGACGCTTGCCGTCACTGGTAATGGTGACCTGGGTCTCGTATTCACGCCCCTTCTGCAGGCCGGACTCCTCCAGCAGGCGCTCCAGCACCACCTCGCCCCAGTTGCCCTGGACCTTGCTGTCCCCCTTGAGGGCCGAGGTCAGGTTGAGGGCCTCATCGCTGATACGCTGGGTCTGCTCGCGCAGCGCCTTGATCTGGCCCAGCAGGGAGTTGCGCTCGGCATTCTCCCGGTCGTAGACATGCTCCACCCGCTTGCGGAAATCCCCCAGCTGGCGCTCCAGTGGGTCCAGGCTCTTGCGCAGGCTGTCCTCGCTGCGCCGCACGAATGCCTGCTGTTTTTCCTCAAAGATCCGGTTGGCCAGGTTCTCGAACTGCTCCGCCATTGCCTTGCGGGTCTGCTCCAGCAGCTGGCGTTGCTCCGCCAGCGCCGCCTCACTCTTTTCCACCAGTACCTGGCTGCGAACCAGGCGCTGGGACTTGTCCGCCAGTTCCGCCCGCAGCTTGTCCTGCTCGGTTACCAGCTGTGACTCGCGCTCGCGGCTGCCCTCCAGCCGCGCCCGGGCCACACCCAGCTCGTTGCGGCAGGCCTCCAGCTCCGCCCGCTGGGTTTCAGTGTCGCTGCGCACCTGCTCGAGTGCGCGCAGCGGCCCGCGGCGCACCAGGGCACAAAGGCCAATGGCTAACACCAACACCACCAGTGCGGCGGCCAGGACCTGTTCCGCGTTCAACTGCAGGGGAAATACTTCCATAGGGGGACTCTGTTTCTGGTTTATTGCGTCCGGATGGAATGGATCCTTGCGGGAGCCGAAGCCGCGTGGACACGCCGGGATTTTGGTATGCTTTCGGCCAAGCGGACCCGAGTGATGCAACTGGATGCCATTCCATTGAGCGACGCACATTCTAACAAGGGCGGCAATCGCCCCCCAAGTGCCTTGATTTTCGATTCCGGGGTGGGTGCCATCAGCATCGCCCGGGAGATACGCACCCTGCTGCCGGGCCTGACCCTGCACTTCGGGGTGGATAACGGCTTTTTCCCCTACGGCGACAAGAGCGAGGAGCAACTGCGCCCGCGGATCGTGGCCACTGCGACTGCGATGATGCAGCGCTGCGGGGCGGATATCCTGGTAGTGGGCTGCAATACCGCCAGCACCCTGGCCCTGCCGGAGCTGCGCGCCGCCCTGCCCGGCCCCGTGGTCGGCGTGGTGCCGGCAGTCAAGCCGGCGGCCCGGGCCAGCCACACGGGCACTATCGCCCTGGTGGCGACCGAGGGTACGGTGAATCGCGACTACACGCGCGGGCTGATCCGGGATTTTGCCGATGGCGCACAGGTCATTAACGTCCCGGCACCGGAACTGGTACGCCTGGCCGAGGCGAAGCTGCGCGGCGAACCGGTCTCCCGCAACCAGCTGGCGCCGGTGCTGGCGCGAATCTTCGACGTGCCGGGCGGCGACCGGGTTGATACGGTAGTGCTGGCCTGTACCCATTTCCCGCTGCTGCGGGAGGAACTGGATCGCTACGCGCCGCAACCGGTAGAGTGGCTGGATTCCGGTGCCGCGATCGCCCGCCGGGTACAGTGGTGGCTGGGGGAGCTGGAGCTTACCCTGGCCGGGACAGCCAGCGACGGCGCCCTGCTGATGACGGCCGCGGACACCGGGGGCCGGATCGCCACCGCCTTCAGCGAGTTCCCGCTGCACAGTGAGACCATCGGCCCGGGACCCGCTGCGCCCGCTTCGGCGCCGGATCGCAAACAACAACAGAAACACCAATAACCCACCGGTCGGGGACCATCCCATGCTGCAACCGGCGTTTCCCGCGTTGGACATCCTATCCCAGCTGCCCGAGGGCGGGCTGCTGCTGACACCCAATAATCGACTGCGCAATCGCTGCCAGCAGGTCTATGCGAGCAGCCAGCGAGACCGGCAGAACTGGGCGCCCCCGGCTGTGGAATCGCTACAGGGCTGGCTCGACAGCACCTGGTTCCGGCTGCAGCAACAGGGCTGGCAACCCGCGTGGAAACCGGTACTCAACCCGGAACAGCGCCAGCTGCTGTGGCAGCGCGCCCTGGACCAGACCATCGAGCGCCAGCTGCTGAACAGCCAGCAGCTGTGCCGGGACGCCGATGCCGCCCTGTCGCAGCTGCTCCAGTGGCGCATCCTCGACCTGGGACAGCTCCAGGGCGAGGCGTTGGAAGACGCCATCGGCCCGCACCTGGAACAGTTCGCCCTGGCCCGCGACGCCTTTCCGCTGTTCGACCTGGTGCAGGCCTTTATCCGCGAACTGGGTGAGCGCGATGCCATCACCCCCGACATGCGCGACCTGCTGCTGGCGCGCGCGTTTACCGAGGGCGTGCTGCCCCCCCTGCCCCGCATCGCCATGGCGGGATTTGCGCAGGTCTCACCGCTGGCTGAACATATCATTGGCTCGGCTGCCGCTACCGTCGAGCGCCACCCGGTTACACGCCTCGACAGCCGGGTCAGCATCGTCCCCTGCGCCGACCTGGAGGAGGAGCTTTACAGCGCCGCGCGCTGGGCCGCCCGGCACCTCTCCCGGGATTCCCATGCCAGCCTGGGCATCGTGGTCAATAACCTGGGCCAGTGCCGGGCCCTGGTGGAAACCATCTTCGCGCGGGTACTGGAACCCCAGGCCCTGGACCCCGACCAGCCCCGCTACACCCTGCCCTTCAACTTTTCCGCGGGTACTCCCCTGGCCCAGACGCCGGTTGGCGGCGGTGCCCTGCAGTTACTGGAGATCCTCCAGGACCAGTGGGACTACTCGCAGCTGCGCAACCTACTGTTCAACCCCTTCTGGGGCGCAGCCAGCGAGGTTCAAGATGGCCAACCCGGCCCCGCGGCTGCCGATGAGGACAGCGAGACCGCCCTGCGTTGCGCCCTGTTCCGCCAGCTACAGAAACGCGAGCTGTGGCAGGTGCGCGGCGACACCCTGCGCTACTGCGCCGAACAACTGGCGGAAAAGCTGGAACTGGCGCAGCCGGTCCTGCCCCGGCAGCTGGAGACGGTTGGGGACTGGGCGCGCCGCTGGCACAAAGCCCCGGCGGAAACCTGGGCAGAGCGATTCTCCCGCGTGCTGGGTGCCCTGGGCTGGCCCGGGCCGCGCAACCCGGACAGCCAGGAGTACCAGCAACTGAGCCTCTGGGAGCAGGTACTGGAAGAGCTGGCGGCACTGTCGCCCTTCACCGGTATCCTGACCCTCAACCAGGCGCTGCAGCACCTGCGGCGCATTGCCAGCCGCACCCCCTTCCAGGCGGAAACCCGCGACGGGCCGGTACAGATCCTCGGGGTCCTGGAGGCCGGCGCCCTGTCCTTTGACCACCTGCGGCTGGTGGGATTTGGCCAACAGCAGTGGCCGCCGGCCCCGGCGCCCAATCCACTGTTGCCGGTACAGTGGCAGAAACACTGGCAGATGCCCCGCGCCAGTGCCGAGCGCGAACTGGAACTGGCGGCGGAACTCACCGCCGACCTGCTGGGCGCCAGCGGTGAGGTCGACGTCAGCTATGCCCGCGAGGCCGACGGCGTCGAGCAGGGTTTGAGCGCCCTGTTCCCCCCGCAGCCCCCCTCCACCCGGCAACCGGAAAGCGGAGTGGCCTGCGACAGCGACGCTGCAAGCGGCTATACGCTGGCGCAACACTACCGCGCACTGGCGCAGTCCGCCCAACTGGAAACCGTGCCGGACCCTGTGTTTCCCGCCCTGCGCCCTGCCGAGTGCGCCCCGGTACGGGGCGGCTCCGGGGTGCTCAAGGCCCAGGCCCTGTGCCCACTCAACGCGCAGCTGCATTACCGGCTGGGGGCCGTGACTTACAACGCACCGACCCTGGGCCTCAACCCGGCCGAAAGGGGCAAGCTGATGCACGAGGCGCTGGCGGAATTCTGGCAACGCTGCGGCGATTCTTCGCAGCTGCACCAGCTTTCCGATGAAGCGCGGGACAGCACCATCAGTGCGTCCGTCACGGAGGCAATTCGCCAGGTCCGCCGTCACCAGGCGCACCTGCCAGAAGGCTTCTGGCGCCTGGAACAGCAGCGCCTTGAGCGCCTGCTGGCACAGTGGCTGGAGCTGGAAATGACCCGGCCGGGATTCCGTGTGGAGGCCACCGAGTTCCAGCAGGCAATGGAAATCGGCGGGCTGCGCTTCGAGCTGCGCCTGGACCGCCTGGATCGCCTGCCGGATGGGGCTGCCATGGTGATCGATTACAAGAGCCGCCAGCCATCGGTAAGGGACTGGCAACAGGAGAGGCTGCGCGAGCCACAGCTGCCCATGTACGCACTGGCCCGGCCCGATGCCCGTGCCATCGCCTTCGGCCAGGTACGCTTTGGCGAATGTACCTGGAGTGGCACCGGCGAACTGGAGCAACCGGTGGCCGGCATCAAGGCCGTGGGCGACCTGGAGAAAGACGGCCCCTTCGGCAACTGGGCACAGCTGGCGGAGCACTGGCAGCAGAGCCTGGAAATGCTCGCCACCGAATACCGCACCGGTCATGCCTCGCTGCAGTTCGACCGCATCAAGAGTGACAATTACGAGAACCTCTGGCCGCTCAACCGCTGGCCGGAACGGGAGCAGTCCCAATCATGAGCGAATTCGACCTGGTACAACCGGGCCCTCAGGCACCGGAAGGGAGCGATACCCAGGCAAGCACAGCCGGTGAGACCCGCCGGCCGGCCGATGCCGACGCCCGCGCCGCCGCCCTGGATATCACCCGCAGCTTTGCCGTGTCGGCGCCGGCCGGCTCCGGCAAGACCGGGCTGCTGACCCAGCGTGTACTCAAGTTGCTGGCCCACAGCCGCCAGCCCGAGGATGTCCTCGCCATCACTTTCACACGGAAAGCCGCTGGCGAGATGCGCGAGCGCCTGGTCCGGGCGCTGCTCCAGGCCCGCGATGAACCGCGCCCGGGCAACCCCCACGACGCCGTCACCTGGGACCTGGCCCGGCAGCTGCTGGAGCAGGACCAGCGCCATAACTGGCAACTGCTGAAGGCGCCCCAGCGGCTACGCTTCCAGACCATCGACGGCCTGTGCCGCAGCCTGGCCAGCCAGCTACCACTCGACAGCGGCCTGGGTGCGCCCGGGGAGCCGCTGGAACAGCCGGCTGTCGCCTTCCAGATGGCCGTGGCAAAACTGCTGGAGGGGCTCGCCAGCGAATCTCCCGACCCGGCATTGCAGCGACTGCTGCTGCACCTGGACAACGACCTGGGCCAGCTCGACAAGCTGCTGCAGATGCTGCTGGAGAAACGCGAACAGTGGCTCGGCCAGCTGGTGGGTATTGGCAGCAGCGACAGTGCCGACGCACGCGAATACTTCCATTTCGTCGTAGACGAAATGACAGCGGAAAACCTCGAGCGGCTGCAAGGCGCACTGGGTAGTGTCACCGGCGAACTGCTGCAACTGGCGGACTACGCCGGCGGCAACCTGCAGCGGGACAACCCGGCCCATCCGCTGGCCCGCTGCGCCGGCATCAGCGGCGCCCCACCGACCGACCACGGCGGGCTACCCACCTGGACGGCGCTGACAGAGTTACTGGTGACGGCCAGGGGCGAGTGGCGCAAGGGCGGCGGCCTGAACAAGAAACTGGGTTTTATCTCCCCCGCCAAGACCGACCCGGGGTACGACCGCGCCCAGGCGAACAAGGCACGCATGAAGGACCTGCTGGCAGAACTGGCGGACAACGACGCACTGCTGGCGGCAATCAATGAAGTGCGCCGCCTGCCCTCGGCACTGCCGCAGCAACAGTGGGACCTGCTGGAAGCCATGGCGGAAGTCCTGCCACGGCTGGTGGCCCAGCTGAAGCTGGTATTCCAGCAGCTGGGCGCCACCGACTATACCGAAGTGGCGCAGGCGGCACTGGTAGCACTGGGTGACAGCGATGCGCCCACCGACCTGGCGCTGAAACTCGACCTGCAGGTGCAGCATATTCTGGTCGACGAGTTCCAGGACACATCGCAGATGCAATTGCAGCTGCTGGAAAAACTCACTGCCGGGTGGCAGCCGGAGGACGGTCGCACCCTGTTTATCGTCGGCGACGGCATGCAGTCCTGTTACGGCTTCCGCAACGCCAACGTGGGAATCTTCCTCGAGGCCCGTGCCCACGGGATTGGCGAGGTAGCGCTGGAGCCGCTGGACCTGCAGGTAAACTTCCGCTCCGAAAGCGCGGTGGTGGACTGGGTGAACCAGGTATTCCGGGGTGCTTTCCCGGCGCAGGACAATATCGGCCGTGGCGCCGTGCGCTACCTGGATTCCATCGCCTTCCGCGGCAATGGCTGGCCCGCCCCTGCGGTTCAGTTCTACGGTTGTATCGAAGACCCGGACCGGGCGGCGGAAGCTGCGCAGGTAACCCGGCTGGTGCAGCAACTGCAGCAAAATGATCCCGGCGGGCGCATTGCCATCCTGGTACGGAAGAAAAAACACCTCGACCAGGTACTGCCGGCACTGGCCGCTGCAGGCATCCCCTACCAGGCTCCCGAACTGGCGCCGCTGGCCAGCAAGATGGTGATCCTGGACTTGCTCAGCCTCACGCGTGCGTTGCTCGACCCCAGCGACCGGCTCAGCTGGCTCGCTGTGCTGCGCGCCCCCTGGTGCGGGCTCAGCTGGGCCGATCTCCACACCCTGGCCAACTGGGGCAACGGTGAGCGCCCGGCTACAGATGCCACAGCCCTCCCACTGCTTGCGGCCATTGCCAGTGCAGGCACCATCGAGGGCCTTTCCAGTGACGGGCGCGAACGCCTGCAGCAGGCGGGCAATGTGCTGCTGCGTGCCCGGCAACAGCGTGGCCGCAAACCCCTGCGCCTCTGGATTGAGGGCCTGTGGCTGGCATTGGGTGGACCCGCCTGCATTGCCAGGACCACCGAGATCGAGAACGTGGAGGATTATTTCCGGCTGCTGGAACGACACGACCAGGGTGGGAGCATCGGAGACTGGCAGCAGTTCCAGCTGGCGCTGGAGAAGCTTTTCGCCCGCCCGGGCGAGGACGCGGCAGTCCAGGTAATGACGATCCACAAATCCAAGGGACTGGAATTCGAACATGTGTTGATTCCCGGACTGGACCAGGGCGGCAAACCCGGCGGCGACCAGTTATTGCGCTGGGCCGAGTGGCTCAACAGCGACGGTGACAGCCGCTTCCTGCTGGCTCCCAAGAGTGCCCGCGGGGAAAAGGACCCACTGTTCGATTACCTCAAATACGACAATAACGAACGCGAGCGCCTGGAGGGCACACGCCTGCTCTACGTGGGTTGCACCCGGGCCATTCGCTCCCTGCACCTGCTGGCCTGTGTCCAGCGCGAAGACAAGAAACCGGGCTTCAAGGCTCCCGGCAGCGCCGCGCTACTGGCTGGTATCTGGCCCGCTTTGTCAGAGTCCACGGAATGGTGTCACTGGATTGAGCCGGATGAAATAACGGCGAACGAGCCTGGCGGCGACAGTTCGTCCGGCGACCGGGACTTTTTCCTGCGCCTCCCGGCACGCTGGCAGGCACCAGCAATCCCGGCAACCGAATGGCTGGCGCCCTACCGCATGCCAGACTATCGCCCGCGGGAAAGTGACGAACCCAATATCCCGGAGCTCGGCCGGGTCGCGCAACGCTGGCTGCGCCACGCCGGCACCGTCGCCCACGAAACCCTGGCCACCATCGCCGAAACCGGACCCGGTCAATGGGGTGACAACCGTATCGAGGCGCAACGCCCGCTGTGGGACCTGCGCCTGCGCCAGCTGGGCCTGCACGGTAACGGCCTGGCGACGGCGCGGGAAAAGGTGGAGCTCGCCATCCGCAATGCCCTGGGGTGCACCCAGGGCCGCTGGCTGCTGGACCACAACCACCGCGATGCGGCCAGCGAACTGGAAATTCACAGTGGCGGGCGACAGTTGCGACGCCATATTGTGGATCGCACCTTTATCGATACCGATGGCATCCGCTGGATTGTGGATTACAAGACAGCAGAACCGCTGGACGGGCAGGATGAAGCGGAGTTTATTGCGGCCCAGGTAGAGCGCTACCGGGGCCAGCTGGAGAATTACCGACGGCTATTCTTCGAGCGGGGCGAGCGGGATATCCGCTGCGCCCTGTACTTCCCCCTGCTGCGACGACTGGCGGAGTTCTGATCCCGGCTGCGCCACAATACCGGCATGGAGCCTAAAGGTTCATCCTAATCAACGGCGCAAAACTGGTTTCACCTGAAACACTCGCCCTTGTCGCCGGCTGTGAGTAGGATATGCCTTCCCTGGGGGTCGCGGCGCGGCCCTGTATAACAGGCACGGTTCAACAGGGCCGGTTCCACAGAGAGTAACAGCGAAAGTTAGTACCATGACCACACAGCAGTTCGACGACCTGAATGTCGTCTCCCAGGAAATCCTGATCAGCCCCGAACAGCTCAAGGCCGAGCTGCCGGTGTCCCCGGCCGCCGAGGCAACCGTGGCAGCCGGTCGCGCCGCCGTACGCGATATCCTTGACCGCAAGGACCATCGCCTGATGGTGGTAATCGGCCCATGCTCTGTTCACGACGTCGACGCCGCCATCGACTACGCGCAGCGCCTGAAAAAAGTGGCCGACCAGGTCTCCGATACCCTGCTGATTGTCATGCGTGTCTACTTTGAAAAGCCCCGCACGACGGTTGGCTGGAAGGGACTGATCAACGACCCCTTCCTGAACGATTCCTTCAAGATCCAGGACGGGCTGCATATCGGTCGCAAGCTGTTGCTGGATATCGCCGAGCTGGGCCTGCCTACCGCCACCGAGGCGCTGGACCCGATTTCCCCGCAGTACCTGCAGGACCTGATCTCCTGGTCTGCCATTGGCGCGCGCACCACCGAATCCCAGACCCACCGGGAAATGGCCAGTGGCCTGTCTTCCGCTGTGGGCTTCAAAAACGGAACCGACGGCAGCCTGGATGTGGCCATCAATGCGCTGCAGTCCACCGCGAACCCCCACCGCTTCCTGGGTATCAGCAAGGACGGCCAGGTTTCCATCATCCATACCGCCGGCAACCGCTATGGCCACGTGGTACTTCGTGGGGGCAACGACAAACCCAATTACGATTCCGTCAGTGTCGCCATGTGCGAACAGGAACTGGAGAAAGCCGGCCTGGTCCCCAACATCATGGTCGACTGCAGCCACGCCAACTCCAACAAGAACCACGAGTTGCAGCCACTGGTGGTGGAGAATGTCGCGCACCAGATCATCGACGGCAACAATTCCATCATTGGCATCATGGTGGAAAGCAATTTGAAGGCGGGTAACCAGAAGATCCTGGAGGACCACAGCCAGATGGAGTACGGCGTCTCTGTTACCGACAAGTGCATCGACTGGGAAACCACGGAATCGCTGCTGCTCAAGATGGCGGAACAACTGCGCGATCCCCTGCAGGCGCGGAACAGCTAGTGCCTCCCGTGCGGGCCCGCCAACGGGCCTGCCCCCTCCCTCAACCGCCTTCCCATACCTCTCCCGGGGCCGACTTGAACCCCCGGGGCTGGCTTGCCATTATTTGCCTGGCTGCGCCAACAGGGACCCCGGCATGACAGACAAATCTCCCCTGCAAATACTCTGCCCCGCATGCGGTGCCATCAACAGGATTCCCCCACAGAGGCTCGCTGACCGCCCCCTGTGTGGTAAGTGCCGCACGAGGCTGCTCACCGGTAAACCCATAAGCGCGGGGGACGCCAATTTCGGCCGCCTGGTCGGCGAAACCGGACTGCCTCTGGTGGTGGATTTCTGGGCCTCCTGGTGTGGGCCCTGCCAGCAGTTTGCACCGGTCTTCAGTGACGTAGCCAGCCAAATGGCGACCCGCGTCATATTCGCCAAAGTCGATACGGAGGCCAACCCCCGGACCTCCACGAACTACCAGATTCGCTCCATTCCCACACTGGTGCTGTTCTATGGTGGGAAGGAATTCACGCGGCTTTCCGGCGCCCTGCCCCGGGCACAATTCCAGCAATGGCTGGAGCAACAGCTGGCTACTCTCGGCTTATAGCACTGCAGGAACGATTGCCCCACCTTGCGGGTAAACCCGCCCCTTGCGAAATTCCGTGATCACCACACGGTCGCTTGCTTCATTTACGAATCAGCGTTTACCCTCTTGGCACATAACAACACCAAAGGGTATTTGATATGACCTTACACCTCGAACTCGCTCCTGTTCTCGCACTGTTGGCTGGCGTGGCTATCCTGATCAAGCCGAAGTTACTGAATTACATCGTTGCCGGTTACCTCATTGCCATCGGCCTGATCCAGATTCTCAACATCCACATCTGACCCACCTGCGTCCTACAGCTTGTTCAGCAACCGTGTGTACCGGGTCCACAGTCCCGGTGCATGCCGGTTGGCGGGAGCCGTAACAGCTCCCGCATAGCCAAACCCCGCTGGTGCTTTCCCGGACTACTGGCGCCATCCCCCTCCAACCCAACCTCTCGCCCCTTGCCGTACTGCGCTACCTGGAATCCCCACGACGCGGTAACCAGAGAGCAGCGAGCGGCCTGGCCCGCACCCCCGGGTTCCGCCAGGACCAGAAATGTGCACCGCATCAGGTATCACCACGCTTCTCCTGTTAGTGTTTCAGGCAGCTATGATGTCGAAACCGGGGTGCTGGCAATAGCGCGCCAACGACGAGCCCGGAACACTGCCAGACAGCCACGTGAGCGCCCGCAAATTCTGCGTGGGGACGGAGAGGCATTAACCGGGGCGGAACAGGGAGGATAGGAGAATTGAAAAGATACCTGGTGTTACTGCTGGTACCACTGCTACTGGTCGCCTGCGATTTCGACGATCTGCCCGAGTTCAGATTCCAGACCGAAAAACGCAATTACCGCATCGACATGCGCAACCTGGTGCGGGACATCAGCACCTACGCCAGGGATATCGAAGAGGACTTTATTGTTGTCCCACAGGGTGGCACCGGACTGGTTACCAGTGACGGGCGGAGCACCGGGACAATCCAGGAAGCCTACCTGGAGGCGGTCAACGGCCTCGGGGTTGAGGGACTGTTTTTCGGTGCCCAAAACGTCGACCAGCCAACGCCCGATGAGGAAAGCCAGCGGCTGCGCGACCTGCTCGACCTGGCGGTCGACAATGCCAGTATCACTGTCCTGGTAACCGACTTCGCCAACAGCCAGCGCAATATCGACGAAGCGTATCGCCTGATCGAGGATGCCGGTTTTACCGGCTTTGTGGCCCCCAACCGCCAGCTGGATAGCATCCCGGACTACCCGGCCGAGATTCCCGGCCTGAATCGCCGCGATATCGATACGCTGGCGCAGGCCCGCAACTTCCTGCACCTGACCAACCCCCGGCTTTATTCCACGCGCCAGGAGCTTATCGACGCGCTCGCCGCAACGGACTATGACCTGCTGATCCTGGATTTCTTTTTCAACGGCCAGCCGTATACCGCCGCCCAGCTGCAACAGCTGCAACTCAAGCCCGATGGAGGCCGGCGACTCCTGCTGGCCTACATGAGCATCGGCCAGGCCGAGAGCAACCGCTTTTACTGGCAGAACAGCTGGCCCACCAACCCGCCAACCTGGCTGGTGGAGGAGGTGGCCGGTAACCCGGGGAACTACCACGTGCGCTATTGGGAGGACGGGTGGCGGGACATCCTGTTCGGTTCAGGCGATGACTATCTCGACCGGATCCTGGATTCCGCGTTTGACGGGGTCTACCTCGACTACGTGGATGAATACGAGTTCTTTGAGGCGGAATAATCCCTGAGGCATGAACCGGCAAAAAAAAGGCGGGCCCCCTGGGGCCCGCCTTTCGTTTCATGCCTGGAGACGGCTCAATAGTAAGCCTGGGACTTGTCGGTGTGGTCAGTGATGTCCTTCACCCCGACCACTTCCGGAACCTTCTCCTTCAGCGTTTTCTCCACACCCTCTTTCAGGGTCATATCCACCATGCCGCAGCCCTGGCAACCGCCACCAAACTGCAGGACCGCATAGTTGTCCTCGGTGAACTCCACCAGGCTCACCTGGCCACCGTGGGCAGCGAGGCCAGGGTTGATATCGTTGTAGAGGACATAATTGATGCGGTCCTCGATCGGGCTGTCATCAGTGATCTTGGGCATGCGCGAGTTGGGCGCACGGATGGTCAGCTGGCCACCCATCTTGTCCGAGGAGTAGTCCACCTTGGCCTCGTCCAGGTACGGCACAGAACGACCCTCGAAGAAGGCCTTGAGGCCGTCCAGCTCCATCATCACATCGTCTTCCTGTTCCTCGCCCGGGCGGCAATAGGCAATACAGGTTTCTGCGTTCGGTGTACCCGGATTGGAGACAAACATGCGTATGGCAATGCCCTCGCAATCCTGCTTCTCCAGCAGCTCGCGCAGGTACTCCCGGGCGGACTCTGTAATGGTGACATTCAGTTCTGCAGGTTCTTGTGACATATAACTTCTCAAATAACCGAGTTTCCTTGTCGGGTATTTTACTCTCACTTGCGCCCGAGTTAAACCTGGGCAGTCGCCAGATCGCACCAAATCCGCCCAAATAACCAGTAACTTCCCTTTAAGATCAAGCGGTTATATCGAACCCCAATCACTTTCCGGGCAATGCAGGCGGGCTCCTCCGTGTTAATATGGCCGCCCTGAAATGACTCAGCGACCACAAAGGTTCAGAGCCCATGGCCCAGAGCCAGGCAGCCCGAACACCGGTCCAGACCCGAATGCTTAGCAAGGAATCGTCAATGTCCCAGCAGTCCCGCCGTCAACGCCTCG
This sequence comes from Microbulbifer sp. YPW16, assembly GCF_021290385.1. Classification (GTDB taxonomy): domain Bacteria; phylum Pseudomonadota; class Gammaproteobacteria; order Pseudomonadales; family Cellvibrionaceae; genus Microbulbifer; species Microbulbifer zhoushanensis. The sequence goes on along the minus strand of NZ_CP089928.1, from coordinate 203,409 downwards.
AGCAACTCCAGTCTGCGCTCGCCCAGCGCATCGTTATCCTGGACGGCGGCATGGGCACCATGATCCAGCGGGAGAAACTGCAGGAAGACGACTTTCGCAGCGCCCGGTTCGCCGACCACCAGGGCGACCTCAAGGGCAATAACGACCTGCTGGTGATCACGCGGCCGGAGCTGGTCGAGCGCCTCCACCGCGACTACCTGGCGGCAGGCGCCGACATTATCGAGACCAACACCTTCAACTCCACCCGCCTGTCCCAGGCCGATTACGACCTGGAAGACCTGGTTCCCGAGCTGAACCGCGCCGCTGCAGAGCTGGCCCGGCGCGTGGCCGATGAGGTGGCGACACCGGACCGGCCCCGCTGGGTCGCCGGTGTACTGGGCCCCACCTCGCGTACCGCAAGTATTTCCCCGGACGTCAATGACCCCGGTGCCCGCAATGTGACTTTCGACGAACTGGTGGAGAACTACCGCGAGGCCGGGCGCGCGCTGATCGAGGGCGGCAGTGACCTGATCCTGATCGAGACCATCTTCGACACCCTGAACGCCAAGGCCGCCATCTACGCCCTGCACAGCCTGTTCGACGACCTGGGCCACGAACTGCCGATCATGATATCCGGCACCATCACCGATGCTTCCGGCCGCACCCTGTCGGGCCAGACCACCGAGGCATTCTATAACTCCATTGCCCACGCACGGCCGCTCAGTGTCGGCCTGAATTGCGCCCTGGGCGCCACCGAACTGCGCCCCTATGTCGAGGCCCTTTCCGGGGTCTGCGCCGAGCATGTTTCTGCCCACCCCAACGCCGGGCTGCCCAACGAGTTTGGAGAGTACGACGAAACACCGGAAGAGACCGCGGCGATCGTGGCGGAATTCGCCCGCAGCGGCTTTATCAATATCCTCGGCGGCTGTTGCGGCACGACCCCCGAGCACATCGCGGCCATCGCCGCTGCCGTGGCCGATATCGCGCCGCGCAAACTCCCCCAGATCAAGCCAGCCCTGCGCCTGTCGGGCCTGGAGCCCTTTACCGTGGACGAGGACTCCCTGTTCGTCAACGTGGGGGAGCGCTGCAATGTCACCGGCTCTGCGCGCTTCAAGCGCCTGGTCCTCGACGACGACTACGACACCGCGCTGGAGGTGGCCGCCCGGCAGGTGGAGGACGGTGCCCAGGTAATCGACGTCAATATGGATGAGGCGATGCTGGACTCGGTCGCCGCCATGCGCCGCTTCCTGAACCTGGCCGCCACCGAGCCGGAAATCGCCAAAGTGCCGTTTATGGTGGACTCCTCCAAGTGGGAGGTTATCGAGGCCGGCCTGAAGTGCATCCAGGGCAAGCCGATCGTGAACTCCATCAGCCTCAAGGAAGGCGAAGAGGACTTTGTCGACAAGGCCCGCCTGTGCCTGCGTTACGGCGCCGCTGTGGTGGTGATGGCGTTTGACGAGAAAGGCCAGGCGGACACATTCCAGCGCAAGCGGGAAATCTGTGAGCGCAGCTACCGGATCCTGGTGGACCGGGTGGGCTTCAACCCGGGCGATATCATCTTCGACCCGAACATCTTTGCCGTCGCCACCGGTATCGATGAGCACAACAATTACGCGGTGGACTTTATCGAGGCCACCCGCTGGATTCGCCAGAACCTGCCGGGTGCACAGGTGAGTGGTGGGGTCTCCAACGTTTCCTTCTCATTCCGCGGCAACAATCCGGTGCGGGAGGCGATCCACTCGGTATTCCTCTACCACGCCATCAAGGCCGGCCTGAACATGGGCATCGTCAACGCCGGCCAGCTGGCGGTCTACGACGACCTGCCGCAGGAACTGCGCGAGCACGTCGAGGACGTGGTCCTCAACAAGCGACTGGACGGCACCGAGCGGCTGCTGGAGATAGCAGAAAAATATCGCGGCGATGGTGCCGGCCAGGCGCGCAAGGAGGACCTGGGCTGGCGCGAGTGGCCAGTCAACAAGCGCCTCGAGCACGCGCTGGTCAAGGGCATCACCACCTATATCGAGGAAGACACCGAGCTTGCCCGCGAGGCCGCCAGCCGGCCACTGGAGGTGATCGAGGGCCCGCTGATGGACGGCATGAACGTGGTCGGCGACCTGTTTGGCGAGGGCAAGATGTTCCTGCCCCAGGTGGTCAAGTCGGCCCGCGTGATGAAACAGGCAGTGGCCTACCTGCAGCCCTATATCGAGGCGGAGAAGACCGCCGACACCAAGCCCAATGGCCGCATCCTCATGGCGACGGTCAAGGGCGATGTGCACGATATCGGCAAGAATATTGTGGGCGTGGTGCTGGCCTGTAATAACTTCGAGGTGATCGACCTGGGCGTGATGGTCCCCGCAGAGACCATTTTGCAGACCGCGAGGGAAAAACACTGCGACATTATCGGCCTGTCAGGCCTGATCACGCCTTCCCTGGATGAAATGGTCCATGTTGCCGCCGAGATGGAACGCCAGGGTTTCGACCTGCCCCTGCTGATCGGCGGCGCCACCACCTCCAAGGCCCACACGGCAGTGAAGATCGAGCCGCAGTTCAAGCGTAACCAGGTGGTTTACGTTCCCGACGCCTCGCGGGCAGTGGGCGTTGCCAGCAACCTGCTTTCGGACGAGCACCGCCCGGGTTACGTGGCGGGCATCCGCGCAGAGTATGAGAAAGTTCGCCATCGCACGGCCAACCGCAAGCGCAATGACAAGCGCCTGAGTTACGAAGAGGCGCTGGCCGCGGCGCCACAATTCGACTGGCAGGGCTACACCGCGGCAGCCCCCCGCAAGCCTGGCGTCACCGTGCTCGACGATATTCCCCTGGACGCCCTGGTGGACACCATCGACTGGACGCCTTTCTTTATCTCCTGGGACCTGGCCGGCAAGTACCCGGCCATCCTCAACGATGAAGTGGTCGGCGAGGCAGCCACAGACCTGTACAAGAACGCCCGCATGATGCTGCAGCAGATTATCGACAAAAAGCTACTGCGGGCCCGTGCAGTGATCGGCCTGTGGCCGGCCAACAGCGACGGCGATGACGTGGTGGTTTACAGCGATGAGTCCCGTACCACCGAGCTGGCACGACTCCACCAGATGCGCCAGCAGGTGCAGAAGCGCGGCGGCGATGGCTTGTGTCGCTCCCTGGCGGACTTCGTTGCACCTGTGGGCTCCGGCGTGGCCGACTATGTGGGCGGGTTCGCCGTGACTGCCGGTATTGGCGCCGACGAGCTGGCGGCGGAATACGAGGCTGCACATGACGATTACAACGCAATCATGGTCAAGGCCCTGGCGGACCGCCTGGCGGAATCCCTGGCCGAGCACCTGCACCGCCAGGTGCGCACCGACTACTGGGGGTACGCCCCGGACGAATCCCTGAGTAACGAGGAGCTGATCCGCGAGGCCTATACCGGTATCCGCCCTGCCCCGGGTTACCCGGCCTGCCCGGACCATACCGAGAAAGAGACACTCTTCCGGCTGCTGGAAGCCGGGGAAAACGCCGGTATCAGCCTGACCTCCCACTTCGCCATGATGCCGGCGGCGTCGGTAAGCGGCTGGTATTTCGCGCACCCGGAGGCAAAATACTTCAATGTTGGCAAAATCGGCCGCGACCAGCTGGCGAGCCTCGCCGAACGCAAGGGCATGGGCGAGCAGGAACTGGAGCGCTGGTTGCGCCCCAATCTCGACGATTAAGCAATGAACGGGAATCGAGCCCCATGCTGAACGAGCCACAGGAAAACCGGGACAGGGATGGGCAGCGTGACGCTGAAGCGCAAGGCAAGCCCCCCTCATTCGGCCAGGTCGTGCTGAGCACCCTGGCCGCCGCTATCGGAGTCCAGAGCAGCAGGAATCGCGAGCGCGACTTCCGCGGCGGGAATATCAAGACCTATATTGCCGCCGGCATTATCTTCACCGGCCTGTTCGTGCTGACACTGGTGCTGGTGGTGAAACTGGTGCTGGGAAACATGGGCTGACACCAGCGACGCGTGTCACCGGGCTTGCCAGCGGGAGGCAGGAATCGCAGGGGCGTGATCAGCCCACCCGGTACCGCAACTACCCGGGCGGCTGGGGGCTGTGGCAGCTTACTGGGAAGCTACCCAGTAAACACAGGTGACCACAAAAATGGCAACCAGCGCCACCGCGGCGATGGCATCTACAGCATTATCGCTATCATTTGATACAACTACTTCTTCACTCATCGGAAAACTCCGCTTACGCATTATTCTTATTCAGGTAGCTGTGGCCGTTTTGCAACGGTCAGCCAAGTAGAGCAAATAGCCACAGGCAGCGCAAGCGGGTGGCGCACAGCACCGGCCCCGGGCCTGTCCGGCCCCGTCTTGCATATAACCATTAGTTACTGATTTAGCAAAAAATATTGTTATTTTTTGCATAAGCGCGCTGGTATGTTATGCGCCATCGGAGAATCAGCGGAGCTTTTCCCGCTGCTCCGGATTGCGCAAAAAAGGCAATGGAATCAAGCTCTTATGTATCGATATGACGAACGGGACCGGACCATCATCGGCGAACGCGTGGCGCAGTTCCGCGGCCAGACCGAGCGTTACCTTGCCGGTGAACTGAATGAGGAGCAGTTCCTGCCACTGCGCCTGCAGAATGGCCTCTATATCCAGCGCCTGGCCCCCATGCTGCGTATTGCCGTGCCCTACGGGCTGTTGAACAGCGACCAGCTGCGACGCCTGGCGCGCATCAGCCGCGATTACGACAAGGGCTATGCCCACTTCACCACCCGCCAGAACCTGCAATTCAACTGGCCGCGCCTGGAGGATGTGCCGGAAATCCTGGCCGAGCTGGCGGAAGTCGAAATGCATGCGGTGCAGACCAGCGGTAACTGCATCCGCAATACCACCTCGGACCCCTACGCCGGCGTCGCCCGCGATGAAATCGCCGACCCCCGGCCCTACTGCGAGCTGATCCGCCAGTGGTCCACCTTCCATCCGGAATTCGCTTTCCTGCCGCGCAAATTCAAGATAGCCGTCAATGGCGCCAAGGCAGACCGGGCCGCGATCCGGGTACACGATATCGGGGTGCAGATCATCGAGCGCGACGGCGAGATCGGTTTCCAGGTCTATGTGGGTGGTGGCCAGGGCCGCACCCCGGTGATTGCGGAGCTGATCCGGGACTTCCTCCCGGAGCAGGACCTGCTGTCCTACCTCGAGGCCATTGTACGGGTCTACAACCAGCTGGGCCGCCGTGACAACAAGTACAAGGCCCGCATCAAGATCCTGGTCAAGGCCCTGGGCCCTGAAGAGTTCGGCCGCCGCGTGGAGCGGGAATGGGAGCAGATCAGGGACGGCGCCGACCGCCTGACGCCCGAGGCCCTCGACTGGGCGCGCGCATTCTTCGACGCCCCGGATTACGCCCGGTTTGATGCCGCCGCGACGGAGTCCGACCTGCAGGCGCAGGCGGATGGCGACAAGGCATTTGCACGCTGGCTGGAACGCAACACCTTCCCGCACCGGGTTCCCGGTTACCGGGCCGTGCGGCTGTCCACCAAGCCCACCGGCGTGCCGCCGGGTGACGTAACGGATTCCCAGCTGGAGGCCATTGCCGACCTGGCTGACCGGTTCAGCTTTGGTGAGGCACGGGTCACCCACGACCAGAACGTGGTGCTCGCAGACGTGCAGCAGGACGAGCTCCAGGCCCTGTGGCAGGCCGCCCGCAAGCATGGTTTTGCCACACCCAATATCGGTACCCTGACCGACATGATCTGCTGCCCCGGCGGCGATTTCTGCTCACTGGCCAACGCCAAGTCGATCCCTGTGGCAGAGGCGATCCAGCGCCGCTTCGACGATATGGATTACCTCTACGACCTGGGTGACCTGAACCTGAACATCTCCGGCTGTATGAATGCCTGTGGCCACCACCATGTGGGCCATATCGGCATCCTCGGCGTGGACAAGAAGGGAGAGGAGTTCTACCAGGTGCAGCTGGGGGGCAGCTCGTCGGAGAATGCCAGCCTGGGCAAAGTGCTGGGTCCCAGTTTCTCCCGGGCCGAGGTCCCCGACGTGATCGGCACAATCCTCAATATCTACGTGGAGCAGCGCCGCCCGGACGAGCTGTTCCTGGATACCTACCAGCGCATTGGCCTGCAGCCATTCAAGGAGAGAGTCTATGCCAAAGCCTAAAGCCGGACCGCAACCCCAGAACCCGGCCCAGCTGATCCGCGGTGGCGCTGTCGCCAGTAATGAATGGCGACTGCTGCCAGCCAGCGATGAGGCCCCGGAGATCACCGCCGATACGCTGGCTCCGGGCAAGGTCATATTGCCTTTCCCGGTCTGGCAACGACTGCGCGAGGACCTGTCCGACCGCAGCGGGGAGATCGGCGTATGGCTCGACAGCAACGAGACCGCCGACCTGCTCGGTGAGGCGGCCCGCGAGCTGCCCCTGGTTGCCGTGCATTTCCCGGCGTTCGCCGATGGCCGCGGCTTTACCACTGGCAGGCTCCTGCGCGAGCGCTTTGGCTTTACCGGCGAGCTGCGTGCTGTGGGCGCCTTTATCCGCGACCAGCTGACATACCTGCGCCGCTGCGGTTTTGACGCTTATGCCTACGAGGGCGAGGAGTCCCTGGAAGACCTGCTCCCGTCCCTGCATGACTTCAGCGACAGCTACCAGGCCGCCGTGGACGAATCCCGGCCCATCTTTCGCCGCCGCCCCCTGGCGGGATAACACCCTGCCCGTCGGCGACGACGGGCCCCTCCCTCCCCCTGGTCGTCCGCAGGGCGCGTCCCAGGTTCCACCACCCCCCTGGGACCCGCCCGGGGGCTGGATTTCCGCTCGCCAACAGTCCAATATGCCCGCCGTAATTGACCCGCGCGGTACTGTGCAAAATTCAGGCACCGCCGATGACTAGCCAATACAGAGCGAGAACAATGCAAGTCGAGTCTGTAGATACTCTTTTGAAATCCAGCGGTCGCGAGGGCGAACAGGCCCGGCTGCAGGGCTGGATCCGTACCCGCCGCGACTCCAAGGCCGGGCTGTCCTTCCTGGCGGTCCACGATGGCAGCTGCTTCGATCCCCTGCAGGTGGTGGTCGAGTCATCCATCAGCAACTACCAGTCCGAGGTTTTGCGCCTTACCACCGGCTGTGCCGTCGATATTGTCGGCACCATCAAGCCGTCCGAGGGCAAGGGCCAGGCAATCGAGCTGCTGGCGAGCGAAGTCCATGTAGTGGGCTGGGTCGAGGACCCGGACACCTATCCCATGTCCCCCAAGCGCCATACCATGGAGCACCTGCGCGAACACGCGCACCTGCGCCCGCGCACCAACGTGGGCGGCGCCGTGGCCCGCGTGCGCAACTGCATCGCCCAGGCGATCCACCGCTTTTTCCACGAGCAGGGATTCAACTGGATACACACCCCGATCATCACCGCATCCGACTGCGAGGGCGCCGGCGAGCTGTTCCGCGTCAGCACCCTGGACCTGGAGAACCTGCCGCGCACCGACAAGGGTGCGGTGGATTTCAATGAGGATTTCTTTGGCGAGGAGACTTTCCTCACCGTGTCCGGCCAGCTGAATGTGGAGAGCTACTGCCTGGCTCTATCGAAGGTGTACACCTTCGGCCCGACCTTCCGCGCGGAAAACTCCAACACCACCCGCCACCTGGCGGAATTCTGGATGGTGGAGCCCGAGATCGCCTTCGCCGAACTGGCTGATATCGCAGCGCTGTCAGAGAAGATGCTGAAATACGTGTGCAAGGCAGTACTGGAAGAGCGTGCCGATGACATGGCATTCTTTGCCCAGCGCATCGACAAGGAAGCCATCAGCCGGCTGGAAAACATCGTCGAGAACGACTTTGCACGTATCAATTACTCCGAGGCCATCGAGATCCTGGAGAACTGCAAGGAGAAGTTCGAGTTCCCGGTTTCCTGGGGTATCGACCTGGCTTCCGAGCACGAACGCTACCTGGCCGAGAAGCATTTCAAAAAGCCCGTTGTGGTAATGAACTACCCCAAGGACATCAAGGCGTTTTACATGCGCATGAATGACGACGGCAAGACCGTCGCGGCGATGGATGTCCTCGCCCCGGGTATTGGTGAAATCATCGGTGGTTCACAGCGTGAGGAGCGACTGGACAAGCTTGACGCGCGCATGGACGAAATGGAAATCCCCAAAGAGCACCTGGACTGGTACCGGGACCTGCGTCGTTACGGCACCGTACCCCACGCGGGCTTCGGCCTGGGCTTCGACCGGATCGTGTCTTACGTCACCGGCATGGGCAATATCCGCGACGTGATCCCCTTCCCGCGCACACCGCGCAACGCAGCCTTCTGATCGCTATCAACTGACCGATAGCGCACCGCCAGAGCCCCGGCCCGAAGCCGGGGCTTTTTGTTTCTGGCGCGACCAGAAAACTGGTGACCGCCCTGACCTAGGGCCGGTCCCCGCATTGGGCGAACGCGCTGCGGTGCTGTTGCTGGCCTGCATACCAGCGACTGTCAACGCATCTCAGGGGGGCGTCCGCGCTGCCGGCAGGCTGCAACAGCAGCTCGCCATCGCCCAGCTCCAGGGTCAGGGATGCCCCCGCATAGCGCCTGCCCGGGACACCCCCGGGGGGCACCATAAAGATATCCCGGCCGCGGAACGCTGCTGTCAGTGAGGGGACGCTGGTATCGTAAAATCGCAGGGTCAGGGCTTCGCCACGACAGTCATACCGGGTTACCCGCGCGGGGCCAGCCAGCGCCAGCTCAACCTGCAATTCGGCGATGCGGCGACGATAGTGGCGCAATGCACAGGTGCGAGGGTTTTCCGCCTGCCAGCAGCCATTGCGCGATTCCAGCCAGTCGCGCTGGGAGGCCTGCAGGCGCTTGCGCGCCGCCCCACCGAGATCCCGTAAGGTCGCGGCGCCGTCCATCACCTCCCGCAGCACGCGATCCAGGGCGCCCAGCTCCGCATCCTGGCACACCAGGTTTTCTATTGCCAGGCCTGAAAGGTCTCCGCAACTGACCCGGCTCGCCGCCCCCTGGGCATCCATGGCCAGTAACGAAAGAACCCATAGCGCGAGGAAACAACCGACCAGGGGCATTGCCCTGCGCCGAAAACCTGAGACAGACATCACTTCTCACCGTCTTGGAATTCGTCTTTTACCAATCTAGCACTGGCGCAGGAATCTTTCCTGTTGACCCGGAAGTTCACCGACTGAAAGCCGCTGTGGAAATACAGGAATTCAACACCGGCATGCAGCACTCGGCCAGATCTGGGCTGCTATGCTGCAAAAACCTGATGTTTATATACCTGCCCACGGGGAGTGACATGGCCAGGCAGTTTTTTGTTTTTGGGCTCGCGCCCCTGCACCGCGAGTACCTGAATGCGGTGCGCGGTGCAGAACAGTTCCACTGGCATAAACTCTTTACCGACGACGAGATCGTCTGGTTTCCCGAACGGCCCATGGCGCAACTGCTCGACGACGCCGAACAGCAGGTCAGCGCCTACAACGGCGAGCTCGCCGGCATCATCAACCACTGGGACTTCCCCTCCAGCACCCTGCACCCCATCCTCTGCCGGCAACACGGCCTGCGCTCGGCAGACCTGCTGGCGGTGCTGAAATGCGAGCACAAGTACTGGAGCCGGCTGGAACAGCGTGCCGCCCTGCCCGACTGGATACCGGACTTCTGCCCGGTGGACCCGTTTGCGGACGATCCCCTGGGCCAACTCCAGTTCGGCTTCCCGTTCTGGCTCAAGCCAGTGGTCAGCCACTCCTCCCAGCTCGGCTTCCGGGTCGAGGACGAAGCGGGCTTCCACCGCGCAATCGGCATTATTCGCGGCGAGATCCGCCAGCTGGGGGAGCTGCTCAATTACGCCCTCGACCGGGTCGACATTCCCCCCGAGGTCGGTTCAGTGGATGGCAACTGGTGCCTGGCGGAAAAGCTCCTGAGCGGCAAGCAATGCGGTATCGAGGGCACCATGATCAATGGGCGCTACCGGGTTCACGGGATTGTCGATACCGTCAAGGACAGCCGCAACCAGAGTTTCACCCGCTACGAATACCCGTCAGTGTGGCCGGATTATGCGCAGGAAAAGATCTGTGCCGCCGGCGAGCGCCTGTTGCGCCAGATCGGCTTCGACAACTCCGCCTTCGGGATCGAGTTCTTCTGGGACCCGGCCACCGACAGTTTCCGGGTGCTGGAAATCAATACCCGGATTTCCCAGTCCCACAGTGACCAGTTCGTCAAGGTCCACGGCGTCTCGAACCACGAAGCGGCCCTGGACGTCGCGCTCGACCGCGTCACGGACTTTTCCATACTCCAGGGCCCGTTCAGGTGTGCCGCAAAATTCATGTTGCGCCGCTATCACGACACCGTCGTCACCCGCGTCCCCCCGGAGGCGGAAATACGGGCCCTGGAAGCGTCAATCCCCGGTTGCCGCATCCACCCGATCGTAGAAGAGGGCCAGCAACTGAGCGACCTGCCAGGCCAGGACAGCTACAGTTATGAGATAGCCGATATCTGCCTGGGCGCCCAGGACCAGGATGAACTCCTGGAAACCTACCGGAAACTGGCCGGCCAGCTGAGATTCGAATTTGCAGACGGACGCAGTTTCGAGCCGTTCCAGTTCGAGAGCGTTCGCTTCTGAAATCAGCGTTCACGCAAGCCTTCGCCTGGGGAGTGTCGATGCGGGTAGTGACCGAATTCCCGTGCAAGATCACCGCGATCGAACATATCGAAATCCCGCTGGCGGACGGCGGCTGGCTGGCGGCGCGTATCTGGATGCCGGAGGATGCCCCCCAGCGGCCGGTACCGGCCATCATGGAATATATTCCCTACCGCAAGCGGGATAAAACGCGCCTGCGTGACTCCATCATGCACCCCTACTATGCCGGGCATGGTTACGCCTGTGTGCGCGTGGACCTCCGTGGCAGCGGCGAGTCCAGCGGCGTCATGATCGACCAGTATCGGGAGCAGGAGCTCAGCGACGCGGTGGAAGCCATTGACTGGATTGCGCGGCAACCCTGGTGTGACGGCAGTGTCGGCATGCAGGGTATTTCCTGGGGCGGGTTCAATGCCCTGCAGGTGGCCGCGCGGCGCCCCGGACCGCTCAGGGCCATCGTGTCCTGCTGCTCCACCGACGACCTTTACGTCGACAACATGCATTACATGGGCGGCTGCCTGCTCACCGACAACCTGTCGGAGGCCACCACCATGTTCTCCATCAATACCTGCCCACCGGACCCCGAACTGGTGGGCGACCGGTGGCGCGATATGTGGCTGGAGCGACTGCGCGGCAGTGGCCTGTGGCTGGATATCTGGCTGCGCCACCAGTACCGGGATGGCTACTGGGAACACGGTTCCGTCAGCGAGAACTACCACGCCATCCAGGTCCCGACGATGCTGGTGGGCGGCTGGGCCGATGGTTATACCAACGCCATCTTCCGACTGCTGCAGCACCTGCAGGGGCCCCGCATGGCCCTGATCGGCCCCTGGGGCCACAAGTATCCCCACCAGGGAATACCGGGCCCGGCCATCGACTTCCTCGGCGAGGCATTGCGCTGGTGGGACCAGTGGCTCAAGGGAGAAGAAACCGGTATTACCCGCGAACCCACCCTGCGGGCGTGGATGCAGGACAGTGTTCCCCCCACCACATACTACTGGCAGCGGCCGGGGCGCTGGGTCGGCGAGGACAGCTGGCCCTCGGACAATATCATCGAGCGTGTCTACGATCTCTCCGCCTACCGGATACTGTTCGGCAACGAGCCACCCTGTGTGATGGAGAATGTGCTCAGCGTACAGTCCCCCCTCAGCGTTGGCCTGTTCGCCGGTAAATGGTGCTCGTACACCGCCGCCCCCGACCTGCCCCACGACCAGCGCCAGGAGGATGGCGGAGCGCTGGTATTCCAGAGCGCACCCCTGCAGGACGATATCGAGATCCTTGGCGCACCGCGCATGGAGATTGAACTCTCCTCTTCGCAACCGATGGCGATGGTCGCGGTGCGGCTCTCGGATGTAAATCCCAACGGGGCCGCGACCCGGGTTACCTACGGCCTGTTCAACCTGGCCCACAGGCACGGGCACGACAAACCCGCAGAGCTGGTGCCGGGAATGAAATACCGCATCAACGTGGCAATGAACCATGTCGCCCAGGTATTCCCGAAGGGCCACCGACTGCGGGTGAGCGTATCGACTTCCTACTGGGCCCTGGCCTGGCCGCCACCACGGCCGGTCAGGCTGGATATTTACTGCTCCTCCAGCAACCTGGTGCTGCCATTGCGCAAGCCCCGCGCCAGCGATGCGGATATCCAGTTCGACGAACCGGTGGGAGCAAAGCCGGAACAATCTGAATATATCAAGTCCCCACACAATAACTGGCTGGTGCATTCAGACCTGGCCGAGGATATCTGGACCCTGGAGGTGATCAAGGATGACGGCCTGATCCGCATCGATGAGATCGACCTGGAGTTCGCCAGCCGCATCTGGAACTGGTACACGTTCCAGGAAAACGACTTCAACTCCCTGAAGGGCGAGACCCGTACCGAACGCACTTTTTCCCGTGGCGACTGGTCTGTGCGCACCACCACACGCACAGTGCTCACTGCGGATGCGGACTTTTTCTATATCCACGCACAACTGGATGCCTGGGAGGGCGATGGCCGGGTGTACGCGGAAAACTGGCAACGGAAGATCCCCCGGGATTTCCTCTGACCAGTTTACTGGCCGGTGCCTGCAGGCTGTTCCTTTCTGCTTTCTTCATTTCCCGGATCCGGCAAGCAATGCTATGTTGTCTGCCCGGACGCCGGCGCGGGCAAACCCCGCCCGCAGCAAGTGGAAAATACAGGGATGGAATAACAGGGATGCCACAGGAGATTTCCGCCACAGAGCCCGACTGGACGCGCGAACAGCCCAGGGGCTTCTGGGACCCATCGCGCAAGCTGCTGAAAAGCATACGCGAGTACCAGTCTGCCGGCAGCGGCCCACTGGACAGGCTCCGCCGCAAGCTGGCGGTAGTGCGCCACCGCTTCTGGAGCATCGTTTCCGGGGCGGATATCCCCCTGAACTGTCGCATTGGCGGCGGCCTGCAGATGCCCCACCCCAACGGGGTTGTCATTCACCCCGGTGCCAGTGTGGGAGTCAACTGCCTGCTGTTGCAGCAGGTCACCCTGGTGAACGGGGTCACTCTGGGGGGCAATGTCGACATCGGGGCCGGGGCTAAAATTATCCGGCCTGTCACCATCGGTGACTATGCGCGTATTGGCGCCAACGCGGTGGTTCTGGAGAATATTCCCGCCGGTGCCGTCGCTGTCGGCATTCCCGCACAGGTCGCCAGGACCAGCACATTGAGCGATAGGCGGGAAAGTTCCGGGCCAATTCCAGGTGAGTCCCCAACGGACCGGGCTGCAACACTGGCGGAGTGAACACCGGCAGTACAACCCGGGGCAGCCTCTCTGCTCCCCCCGGGTCAGCCCCCGTAATCAGACAATTTTCTGCTTGCGCAACTCTTCGATCTCGCCGGCGCCCTTGCCCAGCAGGTCCCGCAGGATCTCCTCGGTATGCTGGCCGAGCACCGGCGGGGCCTGGTCGTATTGCAGCGGCGATGCAGAAAACAGCACCGGGTTGCGCACGGTACGCACAGTGCCCGCGGTCGGGTGCTCCTGCTCCACCACCATTTCCCGCGCCTGCACCTGGGGATCCCCGAATACCTGCTGCAGGTTATTGATCGGCCCACAGGGTACGTGGGCTTCACTGAGTTTCTCCAGCCACCAGTCCGAATCCCGCTCCCGGGTCGCCTGCTCGATCAGCGGAACCAGCTTCTCCCGCGCCAGCACCCGCGCCGCGTTGGTAGCGTACGCGGGCTGCTCCGCCACTTCTGGCAGGCCGGCAATCTGGCAAAAGCGCTTGAACTGGTCATCGTTGCCCACCGCCAGCATAAAATAACCGTCCCGGGAGGGTACCGCCTGGTAAGGAACGATATTGGGATGGGCAGTGCCCTGGCGTTCGGGACTGCGACCGGAAGTAAGGAAATTCTGCGCCTGGTTGGCGAGCCAGGCCACCTGGGTGTCCAGCAGTGCCAGGTCGATATACTGGCCCTCGCCGGTCTGCTGCCGGTGGATCACCGCTGCCAGCACCGCCGACACCGCGTACATCCCGGTCATCAGGTCGGCAACCGCGACACCCACTTTCTGCGGGCCCGCGCCCGGCTGGCCCTCGGGCACCCCGGTAAGGCTCATCAGGCCTCCCATGCCCTGGATCATGGCGTCGTAGCCGGCGCGGTTGGCATAGGGGCCAGTCTGGCCGAAGCCGGTAATGGAGCAATAGATGATGCCGGGATTGATCTCGCGGATGGACGCGTAATCCAGCCCGTATTTCTCCAGGCCACCCACCTTGTAATTCTCCAGCAGCACGTCGCAGCGCGCCGCAAGGTCACGCACAATCTGCTGTCCCTGTTCCGTGGTGATATCCAGGGTCAGTGATTTCTTGCCCCGGTTGGCACTCAGGTAGTAAGCCGCCTCACTGGTGTCGGCACCCTGGCCGTCTTTCAGGTAGGGAGGGCCCCAGTGGCGTGTGTCGTCGCCGCGCTCGGGGCGTTCAACCTTGATTACCTCGGCACCGAAATCGGCAAAGACCTGCCCCGCCCAGGGGCCGGCGAGAATCCGGCTCAGGTCGAGAACCTTCAGGTGGGAAAGCGGACCCGGCATAACTGTGTACTCCTTTATTCTTCACACCCGTGACCTACTGCAATGGTGGCACAGGCCCGGCGGGCTCAAATCCGGAACGCAGACTACCAGATTCTCCGGCGCGCTGTTGCCAGAAGCTTCGCCGGTGCCCGGGGAGAGGCCCCCACCACAGGGAATGGCGCCGGGGTTTACCGCCGGCGGCCGGCTTGGAGCCGGCCGCGTACGGGCGTACACTCTTGGCGAGAATAAAAATACCCACACTGCCCAGCACAGGAGGGCCCAGTGATGACGACAGAATCCCGGCAAGAATCCCACACTTCAACACCTGGAGAGGAAGGCCAACCGGAAGCATTCCGCTCATTCGCCGACTTCTATCCCTATTACCTGGGTGAGCACGCCGATATCACCTGCCGGCGCCTGCATTTTGTCGGCACTTCACTGGTGATCGCGCTGCTGCTGCTCACGCTGGTTACCGGCAACCTGCTCTGGCTCCTGGCCATGCCATTGGCGGGATACGGGTTTGCCTGGGCCGGCCACTTCTTCTTTGAGCACAATCGCCCCGCCACGTTCAGGCATCCCCTCTACAGCCTGCTGGGCGACTTTGTGATGTTCCGGGATATGCTGCTGGGGCGGATCCAGCGCTGAACCGCGGACAACAGCCGAGGAGCCGCCCGGCCTCAGCGGGCCAGGCCGTGGCGGCGCAACTTGTTGGCTACTGACGTATGGGAAATCCCCAGCCTGCGGGCCATTTCGCGGGTCGACAGGCGCTGCTCCAGCAGCGCCTGCAGCAGCCCCAGCTCCACCTTGTCCATCACCTCGCGGTAACCCAGGCCCCGCGCCCAGTCGAGCGGCAGTCCATCTCCCGCCCGTGCCGGCTGTGGCAGGTCCCCAGCGCTGATCTCCGTTGCCCCTCGGGCGCGACAGCGGCGCACGGCCGCGGCGAGACAATCATGCAGGCCGGCAAAGTTACCGGGCCAGTCAAACCCATGCAGGCACTCCGCAGCCTGCTCGCCCAGGGCCAGCCCTTCCCGCTGACCCGCCGCCCCGGGTTTATCCAGCTCTCGCAATGTCGCACTGGCAAAACGGCCGATCGCGGGACGCATACTGCGCAGGGGTGGCAGCTCCAGTACCAGTTCAGAGAAAAACTGGGCCAGGGCCGGCTGCAGGAGCGCGGGTTGCTGGCTCGTGGCCACTGCCCGGACGGTTCGGGGCAGCGCCCGCAGCTGCCGCAGGAGTGACTGCTGCGCGGCCGGGGCCAACCGCTCCGGCTCCTCGATCACCAGGGTTCCGGCATCCGGCCAGGCACCGGAAGGCAAGCCTGCCTCGAATCCCTGGGAAGGATCCAGGCGCATACAGTCCCCCCGGGAAGCCAGCGGCGACAGGTAATGAACCGCGCCGGCAAAGGTGCTCTTGCCGCTTCCCGCCTCTCCGGTTATCAAGAGCGGCGACGCCAACGCCGCCATTTCCTGCAGGTCCAGGCAGGCCTGCCGGCGAAGATCGAAATCCCACAACGCTACCGGTGATGGCAGTCGCGACAGGGCCGCTGTATCTGCGTCTGGCTGCAGGGTCAACACTGCGCCAGCGAGGGATTCCACCGCGCTGTCGTCCCCCAGTGCAATGGGTACCCACTCCAGCCGGAAATCCTGCCCGCGCACGGTAACCGGCACCCCATAGCGTGGCACGGCAAAATCCCGCAGTAACTCCGCCACCTGCAGCAGCGGCAGGAAGCGCTGCAGTTGCATGCCCGGCACCCGGTCCATACTGACGCCGAAGGCCCGTGCTGCGGCCAGGTTGGCCGCGACCACCCGCCCCTCGCGGTCGACCGAGAGTACCGGCTCCGAGACATGGCGCAGGAGTGTGTCCAGCTCGAAGTGGCGGCGTTCGGAGGGAATCAGGGAAATACGGCGTACCCGTTTCAGGCCGGGCACCTGCAACAGGGATTTCTCGATCGCGCTGAACTGGGTATTGAGCATCCCCGGCGCCGAAAGGTAGACCTTGTCACCACTGTCGCCACCGAGCTCACCGGAAGTCACGTTAACGCGAAAATCGGCAAATATGGCCGTAATTTCCTGCAATATACCTACACGATTTTCACATGTTATTTCTATTCGCATAAGAATCTGTAAACAATTATTTACAGAAATCTTAGTCCCGGCGCACACCAGGGCGCAACTATGGGCCCCGGGGACTGCCGTTCGGGCCTGCGCCTGTCTAAGAATGTACGGGTGATAACAACAAAGAGTTAACGCGCCCGCGGGACCCTGCGGCCATCGGTACGCAGGGACGTCAAAAGCGGAGCGACGGGAGAGCAGAGCCATGAAGAAAGAATCACAAGCCAACGGCAAGAAACCGAGCAAGTATGTGGCCCGGGAGCCGGACGCGCAGGGCTATATCCACTACACCGATGTGGAGCACCAGACCTGGCAGCGCCTGATCGAACGCCAGCTGGAAGTGGTGCCCGGACGGGCCTGCGACGAATACCTGCGCGGCCTCGAGCTCCTGGACCTGCCCCGGGACCGCATCCCGCAACTGGAAGAGGTCAGCAGCGTCCTGCGTCGGGAGACCGGCTGGGAAGTTGCACGGGTGCCCGCCCTGATCGGCTTCGAGACCTTTTTCGGGCTGTTGGCGGACCGCAAATTCCCGGTCGCCACCTTTATCCGCACCCCGGAGGAGTTCGATTACCTGCAGGAACCGGATATTTTCCATGAGATTTTCGGTCACTGCGCCATGCTGACCAACCCGGCTTTTGCCAACTTCACACAGAAATACGGCCAGCTGGGCCTGGCGGCATCCCCCAAGGAGCGTGCGTACCTGGCCCGCCTGTACTGGTTTACGGTGGAATTTGGCCTGCTGCAGACCAGTGACGGCCTGCGCATCTACGGCGGCGGTATCCTGTCTTCTCCCAAGGAGACCCTGTATGCACTGGGCGATGAACCGGCCCGCTACGACTTTGACGTGCTCGATGCGCTGCGCACCCCCTACCGCATCGATATCGTACAGCCGATTTATTACGTGCTGAACGACCTGCAGCAATTGCAGGAGCTCACCGAAATAGACCTGATGAGCCATGTGCGCGAGGCCATCGACCGGGGCCTGTTCGAGCCCCGCTTCCCGCCCAAGAACGCAGCCTGACCCGGTACGCGCCACAGGCCCCCTGTGGCGCGCATTCGGCAATGCCCACCTCCCGCTTCCCCACTCCCCAGCCCCGGGGAGAAATCCGGGCTACCGACTCGCCTCACCGGAGATTAACGTTACCGGTGTGAGTGCAGTGAGAGGCCAACGATTCCCAACGTCGGATCCCCGCACTGCATACAAATTAGCCGGGGTATTTTGTTGCCATTGACGGCCCCCAGTTTACGGTTCAGGGATACACACCCCGCGTTATAGGGAGCCTTGTAGAGCAATGTCCTCACTTGACGCGATTGACAGACAACTTCTTGCTATCCTGCAATCAGATGTTAGCCTCTCCATTGAAGAGCTGGCCGAGCGTGTGGGGCTGACCAAGACCCCATGCTGGCGGCGGATCCAGAAGTTGGAAAAAAGCGGCATCATCCGCCGCAAGGTGGCCCTCCTGAATGCGGAGGTGCTGGGGTTGCCGGTATCGGTTTTCGCCCAGGTGAAAACCGACCAGCACACAGCCGAGTGGGCCGAATCATTTGCGGCCCTGGTGGCAAAACTGCCCGAGGTGGTCGACTGCTACCGCATGGCCGGTGAGTACGATTACCTGCTACGCATCGTAGTCAGTGATATCGCCGCGTATGACCGCTTCTACAAGGAACTGATCCGCCAGGTGGGCATCAGCGATATTGTCTCCAACTTTGCCATGGAGCAGATCAAGAGCACCACAGAACTGCCGATCCCCTCCGGAGAGTGACACCGGCCGCTCGAGTACCGTACCCGATAATTTTAACAACGATCGACGGCGGGCCACGCACCACCCCACGCAGCGGAAGCACTGCCGGCGTGGGGCCCGGGGCGCGTCCCGGGCCGTCAGGCAGTAGAGGTAGACATGCAAGACCTTGCCCCCCTTCTCGAGCGTATCCGTTCCAGCGTCATCGGTGAGCGCCTGCCGCTCAGCACCCCCTTCGGCACCCGGCCACTGGTCTACGCCGACTACACCGCATCCGGTCGCGGCCTGACATTTATCGAGGATGCCATTCGTAACCAGGTCCTGCCCTGGTATGCCAACACCCATACCGAGACATCGGCGACGGGCCGCCAGACCACAGCTTTCCGGGAGCAGGCACGGGCGGCGGTGCGCAAATCCGTCAATGCCGGAGAAGAGCACGCGGTAATTTTCTGCGGTGCCGGTGCCACCGCCGCCGTCAACCGGCTGGTGGATTGCCTGGGACTGCGCGCCGACCATTACCAGCGCTTCGGCGCCGCCTCTGCGGAAATCCCCGCGGCACAACGGCCAGTGGTGTTTATCGGCCCCTATGAGCATCACTCCAACGACCTGCCCTGGCGCGAGTCAGTCGCGGAGGTGGTGACCATTCCACAGGGCGACAATGGCAGCGTGGACCTCGAGGCGCTGGAACAGGCACTGCGCCAGTACGCGGACCGCCCCCTACGCATCGGCAGCTTCTCCGCCGCCTCCAACGTCACCGGTATCCGCACTGACGTGGATGCCGTGACCGCACTGCTGCATCGCCACGGCGCCCTGTCGTTCTGGGATTACGCCGCCGCCGGGCCCTACGTCCAGATCGACATGCAGGGGGATGGCAACAGCACCTGCAAGGATGCGCTGTTCCTGTCACCGCACAAGTTCGTCGGTGGCCCCGGCACGCCGGGCCTGCTGGTGGTGCGCAAATCCCTGCTGCCGGCGGAACAGCCGGCGGTACCCGGAGGCGGCACCGTCTCCTGGGTGGGCCCCGAGAGCCACACCTACCTCCCCGCCGGTGAGCGTCGCGAGGAAGCCGGCACCCCGGCCATCGTGGAATCCGTGCGCGCCGGTATGGTCTTTGCACTGAAAGACCGGGTAGGCGCGGCTGAGATCGAGGCGCGGGAGGCCCAGTGGCTGGACCGCGCCTTCAGCCGCTGGGGACAGAACCCCAATATCGAGATCCTCGGTGGTACCGGGGCACCGCGGGTGAGCATCGTATCGATGCACATTCTTCGCGACGGCAAGCCCCTGCACCACGGGTTTGTGGTGGCCCTGCTGAACGACCTGTTTGGCATCCAGGTCCGCGGTGGCTGCTCCTGTGCCGGCCCCTACGGCCACCAGCTGCTGCACCTGACCCCGGAACAGAGCGCCGCGCTGGAACAACTGGTCAGTGAGGGCGAGAGTATCCTCAAGCCAGGCTGGGTGCGCCTCAACTTCAATTACTTCCTCGACCAGGAGACTGCCGATTACCTGATCGAGGCCATCGAGATCATCGCCGCGGAAGGCTACCGGCTTCTACCCTATTACCAGTATGACGCCGCCGGCGGGGTGTGGCGCTACCAGGGCGAGGCGGCCGAACCGCCACTGCAGCTGGAGATCGACAGTGCCGGCACCGACATCCCGGCCCCGGTGACCGGCGCACTGGACGGTTTCCTGGCGGAAGCACGGGAGATCCTGCGCGCACCACAGGGCAAGACCTGCGCCCAACCGATCCTGTCGGAGCGGGCCGAGAACCTGCGCTGGTTCAACCTCTGAATGTTCGCCCCTGCCGGGGCGACATTGCCTCGGTGGTTTCCGCTGCGCCGGCTTCCGTGGATAATGGATGCGGGGACCAGCCCCGGACGGGACAGCGACACAAGGAGCGACAGTGGCGGAAACCTCCCTCTTCCAGTCTTTTTTCCTGATCTTCAGCGGCGCCGCGCTGATTGCCACCCTGGCGCTGTATGGCCGGCAGCCTTTGCTGGTAGCGTATATCGCGCTGGGGGTGCTGCTGGGCCCGTCCGGCGTGGGCGTGGTCAACAATGTCCAGCTGCTGGCCGACATGTCCACCATCGGCATCATCTTCCTGCTGTTCCTGCTGGGACTGGACATGCAGCCCCGGGCACTGGTTTCGGTAATGCGCAAGGCCACGTTTGTGGGCCTGATCAGCTGTGCGCTGTTCCTGGGAATGGGCTATGCCATCGGCCAGCTGTTCGGTTTCACCAACGCCGAATCCTGGGTGATCGGCATGGCGATGATGTTTTCCAGCACCATCATCGGCATCAAGCTGCTGCCCACGACCGTACTGCACCACAAGCACCTGGGCGAGATCATGGTGGGCCTGTTGCTGTTCCAGGATTTCGTCGCCATTGCCTGCCTGATGATCCTCCTGAGTGGCAGTACCGGCGAGGTCGATTTCGTCCGCCTGGGCATGTCGTTTGCCGCCCTGCCCCTGCTGGTGGTCGCCGCCTGGGCGGTGGTGAAATACGTCCTGCTGCCCCTGCTGACGCGCTTCGACCGGTTCCACGAATACGTCTTCCTGGTGGCACTGGGATGGTGTATGGGTATGGCGGAAGTGGCCGAGATAGCGGGCCTGTCGCGGGAAATCGGCGCCTTTATTGGTGGCATCACCCTCGCCACCAGTCCCATCTCCCAGTACATTGCCCTGAGCCTGAAACCGCTGCGGGACTTCTTCCTGATCCTGTTTTTCTTCAGCCTGGGGGCCCAGTTCAACCTGGCCATGGTGCCGGAGATAGCCCTGCCCGCACTGGTGACGGCGGCGGCTGTGCTGGCGGTAAAGCCGGTGGTGTTCCGTTACCTGCTGGGAAACCAGAGCGAGCAGAATGTGCTGTCCTGGGATGTGGGGTTTCGCCTCGGGCAGATCAGTGAATTCTCGCTGCTGATTGCCTTCCTCGCCGCAGGGCAGCAGTTGATCGGCAGTGCCGCTTCGCACCTGATCCAGGCCACCGCCATTATCACCTTCCTGGTGTCGTCCTATATTGTGGTGCTGAATTTCCCCAACCCGATCGCCATCAAGGACCACCTGCGTCGGGACTGAGCGGGGAGCGCCGGCCGGTGCGCAGCAACCCGAACCGGGCCGGAATGTCCCGCGCAAACATCAGGTACAGGCAGGGCACCAGCAACAGGGAAATGGTGGTTGCGGCGAGGATGCCGTAGCCCAGCGAGATGGCCATGGGAATCATAAAGCGCGCCTGCACCGAGGTTTCGAAAATCATCGGCATCAGGCCGCAGAAAGTGGTGACAGTGGTGAGAATGATCGGCCGGAAGCGGCGCGCCGCGGCCCGCTTGATCGCCTCGGTGATCTCGACACCTTCTTCCCGCAAGCGGTTGCCGTACTCGATCATGACCAGGGTATCGTTGATCACCACCCCAGCCAGTGCCACCATCCCCAGCAGGCTGACCATACTGAGCCCGTAACCCATTACCAGGTGCCCGAGCACCGCGCCGATGACACCAAAGGGAATCGCCACCATCACCGTCAGCGGCTGGATATAACTCTTCAGCGGAATCGCCAGCAGCAGGTAGAGCGCCGCCATGGTCAGGGAAAAGGTGAGCCCCAGGGACGACAGCCCCTCGCGCTCCTCGGCCTGGCGTCCCTCATAGGAAATGCCCAGCCCTGCGTACTCTGCACGCAACTGTGGCACCACGGAGGCGTTCAGTTCGTTGATTACCAGGGTGGCCTGGTCCGAGGGTTCGACGTTGGCAGTCACCGTCATTACCCGGCGCCCCTCGCGCCGGTTGATACCGGCGTAGGCACGCCCCTTGTCCACCTCGACCAGGTCCGGCAGCGGCAACCAGAGGTTGTTGCCGGCACGGATCATGATACTGGACACGTCTTCAAGGGTGCCCCGCTGTGCTTCCGGCAGCCGCACCATCACCTTGACCTGGTCGCGCCCGCGCTGCTGGCGCATGGCCTCGGCGCCGTAGATCGATGAGCGCAACTGCCGGCCGATTTCCTCCGCGGTAAGCCCCAGGCTCTTCGCGGTTTCCGTCAGGGTGAGGTCCAGCTGCTGCTTGCCCAGCGAAATACCCGGATCGATATCGCTGACATTGGGGAAATCCTCCAGCGCCGACGCCAGCCGCAGCGCCACCTCTTCCAGGATCCGGGTATCCGTGTGGCGCAGCTCAACCGTCAGCGCCGGACCGGCACCGGGACCGCCGCGGTCCGCGGCAAAACGGGAACTCAGGGCCCCGGCCACCGGCCCCACCGCGCGCCGCCAGTCACGGACAAATTCCCCGGTGGTAAAAGTGCGCTGGTCGGAAGGCACAAAATAAACATCCACCTGCACCTCATTGCCCTGGATCAACCCCCGCATTCCCAGGAACACATCCTCCCGCCCCCTTTCATCCAGGACACGGTTTGCGGCGTCGATAATCTGGGCGCGGGCACGCTCGAGTTGCTGTTCCGCGGTGCCCGCCGGAAAAGTGATCTGCACCCGGCCCGAGTCCCGCTCAACCCTGGGCATCAGGGTGAACCCCATACGCCCGCTGGCGGCATAGCCGGTTACCACCATCAGTGTCGCCAGTGCCACCGCAATGGTCGTATATCGATGGCGGATGCACAGGTCCAGGAATGGCCTGAAGCGCTTTTCCACGAAGCGATCAAGACTGCGGGCAACCATTTTCTGGCGCGCGGCGAAACGTCGCGCCTGGTTGTTACGGTAACCGCGCCGGGAATATGCCAGGTGCGACGGCAGGATAAACAGCGCCTCCACCCAGGAGATTACGAATACCGAACCCACCACCAGCGGGATAATGCCGAAAATCTTGCCCATGAATCCCGGCAGGTGCATCAGCGGTATAAAGGCAACGATATTGGTGAGGATGGCAAATGTGAGAGGCACCGACACCTGCCGCGCACCGGCAATCGCCGCCTCCAGGTTGCTGTAACCCAGCCGCCGCCACTCGTAGATATTTTCCCCGGCGATGATCGCATCATCCACCACGATACCCAGCGCAATGATGAACGCGAACATGCTCACCATATTGATGGAGAGATCCATCGCCGGCAGGAACAGCAGTGCACCGAGGAAACTGGTGGGAATACCAAGCGTCACCCAGAAAGCCAGGCGCAACTCCAGGAAAGCCCCCAGGACCAGGAATACCAGCATCAGCCCGATAAACCCGTTTTTCAGCAGCAACGACAGGCGCTCGCGAAAAATCTGTGAGTCGTCATCGCGCACGCTGATCTGTACACCCTCCGGCAGGGTGCGACGCACTTCGGCCAACACCTCGTGCGTGGCCGCGCTGACACTCATGGGGGTCTGGGTACCGATACGGAACACGTCGATGCCCATTGCCGGCTCGCCGTTAAAGGTCATGTTGCGCGGCTCTTCCACCAGCGCGTCGCGCACCGTGGCGATATCCCTGAGCCGCACCGTGCCCCCACCGGTGCCCTGCACCACCACGATATCACCGAACTCCCGCGCCCAGTCGCGGCGCTCGGTAACCCGCACCAGCACCTCGCCGGCCCCGGTCTTGACGCCCCCGGCGGGCACATCCACCGCCGCATCGCGCACCAGTGCCGCCACATCTGGCAACGACAAGCCGTAGCGACGCAGGTCCTCACGCCGGACTTCCACCGCCACCTCGAAATCCCGCACACCATAGGTTTCCAGCGAGGTGATACCCGGGTGAGCTTCCAGCTCCTCGTAAATCTGCATGGTGATGGCGCGCAGCGCGCGCACGTCGATATCGCCGTGCACCACCAGGTCGAGTACATCCCGCTGGCGGTCGGCAAGACTCACCTGCGGGCGCTCGATATCACCGGGGAAGGTGGTTACACGGTCGATCGCCTGCTGGATATCCTGGTAGACCTTACTGCCGTCAGCGTCCTCGTCCAGCTCCAGGGTCAGCGAAGCACTGCCCTCGCCCGTACTGCCACGCATCTCGCGGATTCCGGGAATGCCCTGCACCGCCTGTTCGGCCGCCACCAGCACGCCGCGCTCCACTTCCTCGGGACTGGCGCCGGGATAGGAGATCTGCACCGTCACCATGTCCAGGCTGAAATCCGGGAATACTTCTTTCTTCACGATCATCGAAAATGCCAGCCCACCAACGATCAGCACCAGCATCAACAGGTTGGCAGTGACATGGTTGTGGGCCATCCAGGCAATGGCGCCACCGCGGGTCTCCACCACCGGGCGGCGTGCGGTTTTTTCCGCAGACGGGTCACTCATTTGTGCACTCCCCGGTCCTTCACTGGTGCGGCCGGATCATCGGCCGGCCTTTCCGCGGGACCAGCCTGCCCGGACCCGGGCGGGCGACTCGTGGGGCGCCTGCCGGCGCGGTTCGGGTCCCCGGCGGGCCGCTCGCTGCCACGCATCGTGGCCGGGGCAGCGACGCTGACCTTCATTCCATCGATCACCGTATTCAGGCGCGTGGTAACCAGGATCTCACCACCGGTAAGGCCCTCATCCAGCAGCGCGAAATCGCCACTCAGGTAGGCCACCTCGACCGGTTGTATACGGATCCTGCCGTCTGCCACGACCCAGACCACATCGCCGTCCTGCACCGCCGACAACGGCACCCGCACGCGGTCCTGTGACGCCGGGCTGACAATACGGACCCGTGCCAGGTCATTCAGCAACAGCTGCGGCTCGCCGGGATTGGCGATCGCCAGCGGGTCCTCCAGCTCCACCAGTACCCGCGCGAGCCGGCCCTGCTCTTCCAGCACCGGGATCAGCCGCACGAAACGGCCCGCCCGAAAACGGTTGGCCGGCCACTGGCTCCCCTGCACATTCACCTCCACGCCCTTGCTACGCAGGCGCGCGAGCTGGTTTGCCGGCACCTCCACCTCGATATGGAAGCGATCGGCCCCGGCCAGTTCGTAGAGCACAGTACCGGGCCCCACCCTGTCCCCCACATCGACAGTGCGGCTGACCAGCAATGCCTTGAAAGGCGCGCGGATCTCGGTCAGGCGCAGGTCCCGTTGCGCCAGCCGCAGCTGGGCCTCGGCCGCATCTACCCGGGCACGGGCTGCCGCCAGCTGGGGCTCACGCAGTACCAGGGCGCGGTCCGCCTCCGGCAGTGAGCTGCCCAGCAACTCGTACTCCTCCTGCGCCACCTGTCGCTGGCCCTGCTCCTGCTGTAACTCGGCACGTCGCTCGGCCAGGGTGCTGCGCGCGGTCTGCAGGGCCAGTTGATAGGGCTCGGTTTCGATACGGGCCAGCAGCTGGTCTTCCTCCAGTGTCGATCCCTGCCCCAGGTCGTAATCGAGCCAGTCCACCCGACCTTCCACCTGTGGCTGCAATTCCACCATTTCCCGGGCCTGCACCCGGCCCAGCGCCTCCACGGTCACCGGGAAGCGCCCGCGCTCAGCCACGGCGACATCCACGGTCGGAGCAGGCGGTGCCCGGTCGGCGCGGCTCATGGTGGGTCTCTCCCGCAGGAACCAACTGGCAAGCAACACGGCACCAACCAGCAACCCAATGGGCAATACGAAATTCCAGTTGAGGCGTCTCGCCATCAGGATTCCCCCGCCCGGTACAACTCCAGCTCCACCGGCAGCGCCGGGGGCAGGTCCTCTCCGGGTATCCCACCGGACAGCGCCCGGTAGAGGGTTACACGGTTCTCGATCAGCTCTCGCCTGGCGGTGAGTAATTGCCGCTCCAGGCTCTGCTGGTCATTGGTGGCAGCCAGGACATTGAGAAAATCCACGGTGCCGCGGCTATAGGCGCGCCGCTGGCGCTCCACAATCAGGTCAGACAGCGCCGCCCGTTCACGCAGGTGTTCCAGGCGCACGCGCACCGCCTGTTCCTGCACCAGCGCCTGCTCCACCTCAGACAGGGCCTCGAGTACCGTGGCCCGGTAGAGCTGCCACTGCTCCTGCTCCGCGGCTTGCTGCCGCTGTTGCTCTGACGACAGCTGCCCGCCGTCGAAAATCACTCCCTCGGCGGCGGCGGTCAGGGTCAGCAACCAGTCCCTGGCGATATCACTGATGGCCGGACCGCCCCCGCTATAGATCGCCGACAGGCTGATCACCGGCAACCGCTCGGCCCAGGCCTGTTTGGCCAGGTAGTGGCCCTGCAGCAGGTTCCGCTGCGCCTCGCGCACATCGGGACGGCGCAGCAGTAACCGGGAGGGGACCCCCGTGTCGGGCAGTGCCGGCAGCGCCGGGAGACCTGCCGCCGGTTGCACCATGGTTTCGAGCTCACCGGTATTCACGCCCACCAGGGTGGCGAGCTGTACTTTCAATATCTCGATATTGAACCCGGCCGCATCCAGCTCCTGCTGTGACTGCTCCACCAGCTGGCGCTGTTGCAGGACATCCGCGGCAGCGCTGGTACCGCCACCAAACCGCAGTTCCAGCACCCGCAATGTTTTGCGGTTGGTATCCAGCTGCCTGGCCAGCAGCTCCCGCTGGCCCCACTGCTCGCGCAGTTGCAGCCAGGTGGCAGCCACCTCCGCTGCCAGGCTGAGTGCGGCCGCCTGCAGACTCTCTTCCTGCGCCAGCTTCGCTGCCTCCGCGGCGAGTGCACCGGAGCGCACCCGCCCCCACAGGTCCACCTCGTAACTGGCCGCCAGGCGGCCACTCCAGCTGCCGCCCTCGTTCTCACCACCGGAAAAGTCGAAATCACTGTTACTGGAGCGGCGCTGCTCGGTGTGGTCGAGGCCGCCGGTCAGCCGTGGCCACAGGCCCGACCGGGCCCCGAGCGCTGTGGCCTCGGCCTGTTGCAGGCGCCACAGCACCCCCCGCAGGTCCGGGCTGTCGGCGAGCGCTCGGGTGACCAGCAGGTCCATCTGCGGATCCCGGAAATTGTCCCACCAGCGCAATCCCGGCTCCGCCTCACCCGACAGGGAAAAGGCGTCCGGCAACCCCAGGGCCTGCTGCGGCAGTCCCGGTGGCAATGGCTGGGTGGCACAGGCCGTCAACAGGGGTAACAGCAGTGCCAGTATTCGCGAAATAGACAAAAAACGTCCGCCAGTTGTGTTATTCAATCGAAAGCCGGGAAATTATTGCGCAGCCAGGCGCCCGGACAAGCGTATTTACGCTTGTTTACCCTTCCGCTCTCGCTCCTCTCTACGTTCTTCGGGTGGTAATGGCCTTTCCATCCGGAACTGGGGAGTGCCCTCTGCCGCGGACTCCGGTATCATGGCCACCACTGGAAAGTGATCACAAATTCCAGCAAGGATGACCATAGCCATACTAGCGGCCGCCCAGTCAGGCGCCGGTCGCGGACCTACCCGTGGCAATTATGGTGCAACTGATTACCATGCAAGCAGCAATGCCCGGGGCCGGCCCCGGAAGCAACCGACAGCGAAGGTAGACGAGACAAATAATGAGCAAACAGCAACCACTCGCCCATTGGGACGATATCCTGCTCCTGGACCGCCAGCTCACCGACGAGGAGCGCATGGTGCGCGACACGGCGCGCGAATACTGCCAGACGCGGCTGATGCCGCGGGTGCTCGAGGCCAACCGCCACGAGGAGTTTGACCGCCAGATCATGAACGAGATGGGCGAGCTGGGCCTGCTGGGCTCCACCATCGAGGGCTATGGTTGCGCGGGACTCAACTACGTTTCCTACGGCCTGGTGGCGCGTGAGGTGGAACGCGTGGATTCCGGCTACCGCTCCGCCATGAGCGTGCAGTCGAGCCTGGTGATGTACCCCATCTCCGCCTACGGCAGCGAGGCGCAGAAAGAGAAGTACCTGCCGAAGCTGGCCACCGGTGAGTGGGTCGGCTGTTTCGGCCTCACCGAGCCCGACGCCGGCTCCGACCCGGGTGGCATGAAGACCCGCGCCCGCAAGGTCGACGGCGGCTACCGTCTGAGCGGTTCCAAGATGTGGATTACCAACAGCCCCATCGCCGATGTATTCGTGGTCTGGGCCAAGGATGACGACGATGTAATCCGCGGCTTTGTGCTGGACAAGGGCATGGAGGGCCTGAGCGCCCCCAAGATCGAGGGCAAGTTCTCCCTGCGCGCCTCCATCACCGGTGAAATCGTGATGGACAATGTGTTCGTGCCGGAAGAGAACAAATTCCCCGATATCGGCGGGCTGCGCGGCCCGTTCGGCTGCCTCAACCGGGCCCGCTACGGCATTTCCTGGGGCGCCATCGGTGCGGCGGAATTCTGCTGGCACGCGGCGCGCCAGTACGGCCTGGACCGCAAGCAGTTCAACCGCCCGCTGGCCCAGACCCAGCTGTTCCAGAAGAAGCTGGCCGACATGCAGACCGAAATCACCCTGGGCCTGCAGGCTTCCCTGCGGGTGGGTCGCCTTATGGATGAAGGCAAGGATTTCGACCCCACCATGATCTCGCTGGTCAAACGCAACAACTGCGGCAAGGCGCTGGATATTGCCCGCGTCTCCCGTGACATGCACGGTGGTAACGGTATCTCGGACGAGTTTCATGTGATCCGCCACGTCATGAACCTCGAGGCGGTCAACACCTACGAGGGTACCCACGATGTGCATGCCCTGATCCTGGGCCGGGCACAGACCGGGCTGCAAGCCTTCTTCTGATGCCTGTATGATGCGCCTGTAGCCGCCCCCGGGCGGCCTGCAGGCGCACTCTCAACACGGGCACCTCCCAATGGAACAACTGCTGTACTGGTTCGATCTTATCGGCATTGTGGTCTTTGCCTTTACCGGTGTCCTCGCCGCCGGCCACAAGCAGATGGACCTGTTCGGCGCAGTGGTGCTCGCCTGTGTCACCGCTACCGGCGGTGGCACCACCCGCGACATGATCCTCAATATCCCGGTCTTCTGGCTGCAGGAGAGCCACTACCTGTGGCTGGCGGCGGGTACGGGAGTGGTCAGCTTTTACCTGATCCGCTACCTGCAGGTGCCGATGCGGCTGCTGAAAATTGCCGACGCCATGGGCCTGGCAGTGTTTGTGGTGATCGGCACCCAGAAGGGCCTGGACCTTGGCCATAGCCCCGCCATCGCCATTGTCATGGGCGTCATGACCGGCACCTTTGGCGGACTGATCCGGGACATCCTGGCAGGTGACATCCCCCTGCTGTTGCGCCGTGAAATCTATGCCACCGCTGCGCTCTCCGGTGCCGCAACACTGGTGTTACTCGACGCCAGCGGTAAACTTCCCGGTGAGGCGGTGGTGGCCATCGCCGTACTGGTTACCCTGGGTATCCGCCTGGCCGCCCTGCGCTGGAACCTGAGCGCGCCTATTGCGCGGTTCGGCAACCATTGAAAGCAACCGGCCGAAATCCCCGGTCC
Source organism: Microbulbifer sp. YPW16 (assembly GCF_021290385.1). Taxonomy (GTDB): domain Bacteria; phylum Pseudomonadota; class Gammaproteobacteria; order Pseudomonadales; family Cellvibrionaceae; genus Microbulbifer; species Microbulbifer zhoushanensis. The sequence goes on along the minus strand of NZ_CP089928.1, from coordinate 173,755 downwards.
GTAGATTACAGGTGACTACGCTTGACTGAACTCCGTATTGCCAGGGCAGCCCTGGCGCTGCTGATGTGCGCTACGCTCTGGGCCTGCGAACGCGACCCGCGCACGGCCGCCGTGGGCGAAGAGCCCACTCGACTGGTCCCCAAGCCCTGCTGGTTCGAGACCGATGGCGACTGGCCCCTGGCACAGTGCTTCATGATGGAAGTACCGGAGGACTACGCTGAGCCGGCCGGTCGACGGATCCAGTTCCCGGTGGTGCGGTTTGTCGCTTTCGAGCCGGATCCCGACAAGCTTCCACTACTCCACCTCGGCGCGGGGGGCCCCGGTGCGGCACTGGGGCTGGAACCTGAAAACGCCTCCGAGTGGTTGTGGATCAACTATGCCGAGATGACGGTCGACGATGGCCGCGACCTGATCGTGATGGACCCCCGCGGCACGGGCATGGCCCGGCCCCGGCTGACCTGTGACGAGTTTATCCGGGATGCGGAGACCGCTTTCCAGCGCCACCTGTCGCGGGATGAGGAGGCCCGGGTCTTCACCTTCAGCATGGAGCGCTGCTACAGCCGGCTCAGCGAGCAGGCTGACCTGGCCCAGTACCACAGCGCCAATGTGGCCCGCGATGTGGATGCCCTGCGCCAACAGCTGGATCTCGACAAGCTCAACCTGTACGGGGTCTCCTACGCCTCCCGCTACGCCCTTACCGTGGCCCGGGACTTCCCCCAGTCGGTGCGTGCGCTGGTGCTGAACAGCGCCGTATTCCCGGAAATCAAGTACACCCAGCAGTTGCCTGCAGACACCCTGGAAGCGTACCAGCGGGGCCTGGATTTCTGCCGCGAGGACAAGCAGTGCAACAGCCGCTATCCGGACCTGCAACGCCGCCTGGAAAGCCTGGTGCAGACCCTGGACGAGAATCCACGCAAGATTGATATCCGGCATCTCTACTCCGAGGAGGAATACCCGTTCGTACTGACCGGCCAGCGGCTGCTGCGGGTCCTGTTCCAGGCCCTGTACGATGAGAGCTTCTACCCGGAACTGCCGCGAGTGATCGAGGGGCTGGAAAACGGCAACAATGCCCCGGTAAAAGAGGCGATCGGCAAATTCATGAACATCCTGCTGGACCCCTATTTCGGGGATGCCGCCGGGGTGAGCCATTTCTGCCACGAGGAGGCGCCGTTCGTTAATTTCGACCGGGCACGGGCAGAAGCGGCAGAATCGGGCATCCTCGGTGGCGCTGTGCGCGCCGATGTCGACCTCCTGCAGGTACAGTGCCGGATCTGGGCCATTCCCTCGGCACCACTGGACGAGTCCAGGCCGATCCGCACACCGTTACCGGCCCTGGTACTGCACGGCGCCCTGGACCCGGTGCTGGATGCCGCGGATGCGGACGAGGCCCGGCAGGAACTGCCCAATCACCAGTGGCTGCTGTTCCCGAAACTCGCCCATGATGTGATCTCCGCCAGTAACTGCGCCGAGAGCGCCGCCGCCCGCTTCCTCGACAACCCAGGCAACGACGCCACAGAGGGGGTTGCCCAGTGCCGCCAGGAGGAACTCGCAGCGGAAAAGGCTCCCGTGCAACCCGAGGAGCACCCGGGCGACAACGGGGAGAATCCGCTCGCAGAGCCGCCGGAACAGGCAACCGGCCAGGCTACCGACGGGACCTCTCCGGCGGATCCCGGCAGCCGTAGCGACGCGGTGTCGCAGGAAACACCTGCTGCGCAGTAATTGTCCCGGGGCGGCGCACCAGAGGTGTCGCCGCTATCTTTCCGCCCCTACCTTCCCCCGTTCTTTCCCTTCGCCCCCACGGGGAAACGATATCGAAGTTGTCGGCCCCTGCCACGCCCATGCGCCCCAGCCTTCTAGACTAAACGGGGTTTCCTGTCAGGACTCTCTGCCCGGTTACCGTTACCAGTCGCCTCGACGAGCATTGGAGAATTTCATATGGCGCGTGTTTCAAGTGGCAACCTTGGCACCTTCCTCCGGACAATCCACAGGCAGGGACCGGCTCCCTGTGTAGCCCTCTGTCTCGCGACACTGCTCGCCAGTGGAGCCACAGGGCAGGACAATAGTGTTCCCGAAGATGCCCTCTTCCACGATTCCCATTTCCACCTGACCAACTACGTTCAGGAAGGCACCGATATTGACGATTACCTGGACATAATGGGTGACACTGTCGGGCGCTCTACGCTGTTCGGGATTCCGCTGCAGCAAACCTGGTCTTACGAGAATACCGGCGAGACAGCACCAACCTATTACCTCGAGTCGGACTCACCCCTGTATTACTACTCCTTCACCGACGCCCACATTGCCGAGGCCTATAACAGCCTCTCGGACGAGCAGAAGGCCCGGCTCGACCCCATGATCACCGGCTTCAACCCGGCAGACATGTACGCTGCCGACCACATCCGCCGCGTGCTGGAAACCTACCCGGGCGTATTTTCCGGGATCGGGGAATTCACCATCCACAAGGAGTTTGTATCGTCCAAGGTCGCGGGCGATACCGCCAGCCTCACGGACCCCGCGCTCGACAAAATTTTCGACTTTGCCGGGGAGACCGGCCTGGTGGTCATCCTCCACAACGATATCAATACGCCATTTCCCAAGCCGGGCAAGGAACCCTTTGCCCTGAAGCAGTTAAAGGCCCTTTTTGAGCGCCACCCGGAGACAACCATTATCTGGGCCCATATGGGACTGGGGCGTGTGGTGAGGCCAATCAAGGACCAGCTTGCGATCGCGGAAAAGATTGTCACCAATCCCAAGATGAAGCACGTGAATATCGATATTTCCTGGGATGAAGTGGCCAAGTACGCCACGGAGACTCCAGAGGCTGTACAGAAAACAGCAGACCTTCTCAACAAGTATCCCGACCGGTTCCTGTTCGGTTCCGATGTGGTTGCCCCCGACTCCATCGAAGCGCAGAAAGCGGTCTATGAAAAGTACAATCCGGTCTGGGACAAGCTCACACCGGAAGCGAAAGAGAAGATTACCAAGGGCAACTACGAGCGTATTTTCAATGAAGGCCGGCGCAAGGTGCGCGCCTGGGAAGAGAAAAACGTAAAGCAGTGAAACGCCCTGTTACCTGCGTACGCACCTGCAACTGCTGACTGTCCCGCTTCCGGGGCAGCTTCCACCCGACAGGGGCCGGGAATGGCCCCGGTCCACACCCGGCAATGATCACGGAAGATTCATGAGAGCTTTACAACCTGACGCTGCCTTCCCCCGGCAAGGACTGCGACTGCGGCCGGCAATATTCCTGGCACTTGCATGGTTAACAGCACCGGTCTCTGCCGCACAGGACGGCGGTGAGCTGTTCGGCAAGCCACACCTCAACCTCTACACCACTATCCAGCTGGATATGGGATACGAAAAGAACCAGACAGCAGACGACTGGTTTGATGTCATGCGGCCTACCAAATTGCCAGCGTTCGAGGATGAATTCCCACCGGATGGAAATTTCTATGCCAGCGTGCGGCAGACACGCATGGGCTTCAAGGGAAACTGGCAAACCCGTTGTGGCGAGGTAAAGACCTGGTTTGAATACGAACTTTTTGGTTCCGGCAGCAATGTCGGGGAGACCACCTTCCGTTTTCGCCATGGCTGGGCGGAATTCTGCCAGGTGGGCGCAGGCCAGACCTGGACCCTGTTCATGGACTCCTCGATATTCCCCAATGTGGTAGAGAAGTGGGGCCCCAACGGCATTCCTTTCTTCCGCAATGTCCAGCTTCGCTGGACTCCCTGGAGGGACGGTGATTCGCATTTTGCAGTGGCGCTGGAACGCCCCGGGGCAACCCGGGACGAGAGCGACTACGACGAATTTATCCAGCTAGAGGGCGTTGTGGGGCATTTCCGCCTTCCGGACGTTACCGCCCAGTACCGACAATCGACCCACTGGGGCCACTTCCAGATGGCCGCCCTCGCCCGCCGGATCGAATGGCAGAATTCACCGAATAGTGAGTTTGACCTGGACGGCGATGTGACCGGCTGGGGCATCAACTTCTCCGGCAGTATCAAGATGGATTATACCGAGCTAAACCTGAGTGCAACTTACGGGGAAGGCATACAGAGCTATATGAATGATGCGCCCGCGGACATCGGCGTGGTGGAAAACTTCAACAACCCGGTAACCCCTCTCACCGGTGAGCCACTGCCGATGCTGGGACTCATGGCATACCTGGACATTGACTGGAACGACAACTGGACGACTAGCGTCGGCTGGTCGGGTCTCGACATCAACAATACCGATGGCCAGCTGGAGCGGGCCTATGAACAGGGTGAGTATGCGTCCATCAACCTGCTGTACCACCCGGTGAAGAGTGTAATCCTGGGCCCGGAACTGATCTGGGCCGACCGCGAGGCCCGGGACGATTTTCGCTCGGAGGACTGGCGCCTGCAGTTTTCCTTCAAGTACAAATTCAATATGGACCTCGTTGGAGACTGACTTGCCCCCGCGAGCACCAGCCAGGACCCGGCGCAGCCCGGCTGCCTCGCGGGATGCCCCCCGCATCACCCAGCTGGCTCCATTCCGCGGCAACTGGAGCCGCTTGGCTCAGCGCCGTCTTTACCCCGCCAACTGTCATCCGCTAGAGGCTGGACACGGCCACCGTTTGTCCGTAATTTCTACCTCATAACAATACAAAGACGTTACGGAAGATGAATACCCAGGCCGTTATCGAAGTTGCCGAACTGTCGGATCTCCTCAAGGATCCCGAACTCGTTATCCTTGACTGCCGTTACGACCTCGCCCAACCGGATGCCGGCCAGGGCTGGTTTGCGCAGTCCCATATCCCGCGGGCCCAGTATGCGAGCCTGCACGGGGACCTCTCCGGGCCGCACGAGCGCTATGGTGGCCGTCACCCCCTGCCCTCGGTAGAGCAATTTGCCGAGGTTGCCCGCCGGCTCGGGATCAGTGCCGATTCCCGTGTGGTGGTCTACGACGACCAGCGCCTGGCTTTTGCCGCGCGCGCCTGGTGGCTGTTGCGCTTTTTCGGGCTGGGGCGGGTATCTGTGCTGAATGGCGGTTTCTCGGCCTGGCGCGATGCCGGCCTGCCGGTGGAAAGCGGCGAGGCGCAACCGGTGCCCCATGGCACCTTTGCCCCCAGCCCGGATCCCGCCGCGGTCGCCGACCACTGGGAGATCTACTCGGGCCTGGCCAACCCCGCCTGGCAACTGGTGGATGCCCGGGACCCGGCGCGCTTCGACGGCACTGACGAGCCCATGGACCCGGTGGCGGGCCATATCCCCTCCGCCATCAACAAACCCTGGCAGGAAAACACCGGGGAGGACGGCAGACTGAAATCGCCACGGGCGCTCAGGGAGCATTGGCAGGACGTCCGTTCCGATGAGCCACTGATCTGCTACTGCGGCTCCGGCGTCACCGCCTGCGTCAACCTGCTGTCCCTGCATCTCATCGGTCGGGACGATGCACGCCTGTACCCGGGCAGCTGGAGCGACTGGTGCGCCCACATACTGCATCCCACTTCCCATGAGGCCGGCTGACGCCGGGTAGCGGCCCGCCCAGCCCCAAAACAGAAGCGGCCGGCACCCTGCTGGTCGCATCGGGGCCGGCCGCGTCGGCCACTCATCAGGCTATGGAAAAACCTTAGCGAATCAGGCAGGCGCCGGTACCCGCCAGGCCGCAGTAACCCTCGGGGTTCTTCGCCAGGTATTGCTGGTGCTCCTCCTCTGCGTAATAGAATTCCGGCGCCATGGCGATTTCCGTGGTGATTTCGTCATACCCCTTGTCTTGCAGGGCCGCCTGGAACTTCTCTTTCGACTTCTTCGCCTGTTCCAGCTGGGTTTCGTCGAAACAGAAAATACAGGAGCGGTACTGGGTACCCAGGTCATTGCCCTGGCGCATACCCTGGGTGGGGTCATGCTCTTCCCAGAAGCGCTTCAGCAGGTGCGCGTAGCTCACCTTGTCCGGGTCAAACACTACCAGTACCACCTCGGCATGGCCGGTGCGGCCGCTGCAGACTTCCTTGTAATTCGGGTTCTCGGTACAGCCGTCCGCATATCCGGCAGCTGTGACGTACACTCCGTCGATTTCCCAGAACAGGCGCTCGGCCCCCCAGAAACACCCCATGCCAAAAATGGCCTGTTGCATTCCCTCGGGAAATGGTCCCTTCATGGGTTTGTCGTTGACGAAATGAATCCCGGTGATGTCCATGGGCTCTTTGCGGCCCGGCAGTATCTGGTCCGCGCAGGGCATCTTGAACTTGTCGTATTGCATCGTCTCTCCACCTCTCCGGGCCGGCTGGCCCTGGTAAATCTTAACTCCCGGCTTCACCGGCAACCATGATGCAGCCGCTGGCCTTCATCGGCCTGCTGACCTGCCATTCCCGGTAATCCGCCCCCAGCTTGTCCTGTGCGCGCTCCGCCAGTCGCCGGAACGGTGAGCGGCCGGGATCCACCAGGACCACCCTCTCCACGCCGGCCCGCAATGCCCGGCGCGTCAGGTTGAAGAGTGGCGCCTCCAGCTTGTCCCAGAAACAGATGTCCGTCCCGATGATCGCGTCAAAGGCGGCAAGGTCCTTTTCAGTGACTTTCTCGTAACGGCAGCGCCAGGTTTTGACATCGACCCCATTCAACTCTGCATGATAGTCGACAAAGGGGAATACGCTGGGATCCGCATCCAGACCAGTCACATCAGCAGAAAACTGCTTTGCACAGAAGATTCCACCCAGCCCCCAGCCACATCCCAGGTCCAGCACACGTGCGCCCTTCCTGAGGGGATGGCGCTTGAGGTAGTCCATGGTGAGGCAGGAACTCTTCCAGAACTTGTTGCCGTGCAGGGTGGGGTCACCGGCTTCACGCCGCAGGCGGCGCATATCCGGATGGGCGTTCTTGCGTACGGTCAGCCCGAACAGGCGACGGGTATCGTTTTGCGTGCCAGTCACGTTTTTTTCAGCTCCCGGGTTCAGTTCGCTCAACCAAAACAAGGCAGTAGCCGTCAGTTGGGCGCCAGTTTAACTATTTAGGACTGTGGTTTCAGCTTACTGGGCTATTTTTCAATGACCAATCGCAGTGCAATGCACTGTGAATCACCACATGGATATCGTGGACTTAGGATGTACAAGCATATAGCAACCGGTATCGCCGGTGTCACCCTGCTCGGCGCAAGCCTGGCGAACGCAGTCCCGGTTTACGAATCGGATGAGGTCACGCTGTTTATTTCCGGGTATTTCAGCGCAAACCAGATCAATACCGATGGCAACACCTTTCTGGATGATGGCTTCAACCGCATTCGCCTGGGCCTCAATACCTCTGCCTACAAGGACTGGAATGTCGGTTTCAATGCAGAGTGGGGGGTCAATGCGATCTCGGCGGGGCAACCGCTGATCATCGCCGGTGACCAACAGGCGGGCCTGGGCGATCGCGGTCGGTCGCTGTTTATCCGCCAGGGCCATGTATTCGCCAAGCACGAACACTGGGGTGACTTCGTCGCCGGCAAGCAATGGGCCGTCTATTACGATGTCGCTGGCTATACCGACTGGTATGAGATTTCCGGTGGCCTTGCCAGCGGTGCCTTCTCGCTGGGCAGCGATGGCGGCATCCTCGGCACCGGTCGCGCCGACAGCGCCATCACCTGGCACAAGAGCTGGGCCGGCCTGGGCGGCGAAATGAAGATTGGCCTGCAATACCAGGCCCACACCGCCCCGATTGATGTCAGAGTAGAGAACGTGGTCGGCGAAGACCTGCTGCTGGAGTGCCCGGAGGGAGACTGTGAATTCGGGCTGGGACACTCGATTTCACTCCAGTATACGGCCGATGTCGGCGACGGCCTCACACTCGGCGCGGCCTATAACCGCGTGAAGATTGACCTGGAAACCACGCGCGGGCGCGTGTTCGATATTACCGACCCCCTCAATCCGATCCTGATAAGGACCGACTTCAGTATCGGTGCCAGCAGTAACTCCTGGGCCCTGATCGCCGGATTTCAATACGGCAAAGGGCCCTACCAGGAAGGCCTCTACGCCGGGGTTGTGGCCCAGCGCTCGCAGAACAATGAGCTGGCCCCGGAGGGCTCCACCGAGGGCATTACCAACTTCTTCGATGCCGAAGGCAGTGAGTCCATCTTTACCTACACCTGGGGCCTCAAGGACTGCTACTCGTTCTATTTCGGCCACAATATCCTGCGCTCCGATGATCCCGGTTTCGAGGAGGCGCTGATCGACGAGGACCTGTTCGAGCTTAAAAAGTATTTCATCGGCTTCCAGTATCGCTGGAGCGACCGTGTCAAGCTGTATACGGAAAACACCATCGATGACAGTAACTCGCTGGGTGCGGCGTTCGCCGGTGATGTGATTGCGGTCGGCATGCGCGTCGACATCTGATAACCTCACGGCCCCGGGTTATTTAACAAGGAACACCCAGTGGCCAGAATCATCCTGCTGATTGCGCTCGGCATCTTTGCCTGGATTGCTTGGCAGAAATTTACCGCCAGCCCCCCGCGCCAACGCCGCAAATTGTTACTGCAGTGGACGCTGCTGGCCGTGGCAATGGTGGCGGTATTACTGGCTGTCACGGGCCGCCTGCACTGGGTCGGTGCCGCCGTGGCGCTGGTACTGCCGGTACTGGGCCGCATCCTGGGCTGGCTGGGCCGGCACCTGCCCTGGCTGGCTCCACTGATTGCCCGCCACGCGCAGGCGCGGCAACAGGAGTCAGGACAGGATACACAGGGGCAATCCACGCAGGGCACGGGCGAGAGCCCACTTACCGTGGCAGAGGCACGCCGGATTCTCGATGTACCCGAGGGTGCGACCCGGGAAGAAATACTCGCCGCCCATCGCCGCCTGATCCAGAGGATGCACCCGGACCGGGGCGGCAACGACTACCTGGCTTCCCGCATCAATGCCGCCAAGGAATTACTCCTGAAGCAGCTCTAGCCAATTAATGACCTGGCCAGCTTTCCAACAGGCCGCCCCCGCTGCAAGCCCTACCAGCCCGCCCTGAAAATCACCCTACCCCGCATCAGAGGGGCCTCCGGCACAGCAGGTGCACATAACGCGCCAGCTGCCGGTAGGGATCCCGCCGTGAAAACTCCAGCTCCTTTCCCACTACTGCACTGGCAGGCAGCTTGTCGCGGATCGAGGGCGTCATAAAATCGTTGAAACAGCGAATACCGCTGTGTGCCGTTACCGTCAGTCCTGCCTGCAGCACCCAGTCCTGCACCCATTCCGGGCACAGCGGGTTATCCGGGGTCAGGCTGCCAGGGTGGCCGCCCCAGTAGCCACTGTCGATATTGCGATCCAGCTGGCGGAAACTGCCCCGCTGCAGCAGGCGAAACTCCAGCGCGCGCCGGTTGTAGAACGTCAGGGACAAATGCCCCCCCGGGCGCAGCATCTGCACGAGCTGCTGTACGGCCTCATGTGGCTTCTCCAGCCACTCCAGCACTGCATGACACAGTACCAGGTCGTTGCCCTGGTGCTTTTCCTCCCGCCCCAGCGCCTGCAGGGGCCCCTGCACGAACGCAACCCGCTCCTGCAGGTGGCGCTCGGCCGCCAGCTCCCGCGCCTGCGCCAGCATCCTGGCGGAGATATCGGCGATAGTGACCTGGTGACCCGCCTCCGCCAGGTCGAGCGCGAACTGTCCCTGGCCGCCACCGGCATCCAGCACCCGCAGCCTGGCGCCGGTGTCCAGCACCGGCTGCAAGTCCCGGTTCAGTACCGCCAGCCGGATATCGCCCTTGAGCCCGCCGTAGATACGCTTGCGGAAACGCTCTGCCAGGTCATCGAAGTTCCTGTCCGCCATTGCGCTTCAGTCACCCCGGCCCGTTTCGGCGGGCAAGAAGCGCCGCCGGTTCTCTGTGATCTTGCCGGCAACGGCCGCTTCCAGGTCGACCCCCATCACCGACGACAGCTTGAGCAGGTACATCTGGATATCCGCCAGCTCCGATGCCATGGCCGCCCTTGCTTCGCTTTCCGGCTCCGCCAGCAGCTGCTCGATATCGCCATCGGTGCGCCACTGCAGGTGGCGGCCGAGCTCGGCCACCTCCACCGCAAGCGCCATGGCCAGGTTCTTGGGGGAATGCAGTGACTGCCAGTCGCGCGCCCGCGCAATGGCATCGAATTCCCGCAGGATTTGCCCGGTATCCATAGTCACTCCCCCTCTCTAGCTTTCCCCGGCACGCTCGAGGACCTTGCCCTCGGCCGCCAGGATTGCCCGCAGGGTGCGCGAGCGGAATTCCCGCAGGAACAATACCAGCGCCACCACCAGGTAGCCGGCAACAAACAGCAACGGGTGAACAAACCAGCCCATTACCGCCATCGCGAAATAGTATGAGCGCAGTCCGTAGTTGTAGCTGTGACCCGCCTGGTCGATCACCTTGGCGGTGCTGATGGCGAAGCGGCGCCGCTCCTCGTCGGACGTATCATCCGCGTCGGGCAGCGGGGCCGCACCGATCAGGACGTTGGCGAAGGAATACTGCCGCAGCGACCAGGTGAAGTTGAAGAAGGCGAAGATAAAAATCAGGATCAGCAGCAGGATCTTGAGTTCGAACTGCTGCACCGTGGTCTCTTCGGCAAACGGCAGGGTACTCAGGACCTTGATCGCCGCCTGATTGGCACTCAGCGCGGTCACCAGGCCCGCCAGGATCAGGATGCTGGTAGAGGCGAAGAAGCCGATCACCCGCTCCAGGTTACCGATGATCGCCGCATCCGGCATACGCATGTCGCGATCGAGCATCCGCAGCATCCACTCCACCCGGTACCACTGCATGGATGAAGCGAGGCACCACGACACCTTCGCTTTCTTGCGGGCGAACAGCGTATACCCGCCCCAGGTAACAAGAAATCCAGCCACGCTGGCAATGTCCAACCAGGTCAACGTCTGTCTCCGTATTCGTCTACATTTATCCTGCCGGAATCCCGGCTATAGTGCCGGGACGCCAGAGCCTGGAACAGCTGTCCGCAGTCTTTGGCCTGCTGGCACCCTTGTCAACACTGTTTTTCCCGGACGGCGAGGCGGTAGAATAACGGCCAAATCCTGCCGGGCCCGCCCGGAGCAGCCGGCATCACCGGCCCGCAAGCTAACTCATGGAGCTGTCTTTTGAGTAATTCACATCCCGCTTTCGAACAGGTCACCAGCGCTGAGATTGAGTCCCTCGGCGTCAGGGTGGAGGAATACCGCCACAAGGTGACAGGCGCGCAGCACCTGCATATCGCTGCGGACAACCCGGAGAACGTCTTCCTGGTGGCCCTCCGCACCGTGCCCCAGGATTCTACCGGGGTGGCCCACATCCTCGAGCATACGGCGCTCTGTGGCAGTGACAAGTACCCGGTACGCGACCCGTTTTTCATGATGATACGGCGTTCCCTCAACACCTTTATGAACGCCTTTACCAGTTCCGACTGGACTGCCTACCCGTTCGCCAGCCAGAACCGCAAGGACTTCAACAACCTGCTCGATGTCTACCTGGACGCAGTTTTCTTCGCCAAGCTGGACCCGCTGGATTTCGCCCAGGAGGGGCACCGGCTGGAATTCAGTGAGGCGGGTAACGCCGACAGCGAGCTGGTGTACAAGGGCGTGGTGTACAACGAGATGAAAGGTGCCATGAGCTCTGTCACCTCCCAGCTATGGCAGTCGCTCAGTCGCTACCTGTTCCCCACCACCACCTACCACTGGAATTCCGGCGGGGAGCCCGCAGACATTCCCAAGCTCACCTATGAACAACTGCAGTCGTTTTACCGCACCCATTACCACCCCAGTAATGCCACCTTTATGACATTCGGGGACATCCCCGCCGCCGAGCACCAGGCAGCCTTTGAGGAAAAGGCCCTGGGCAGGTTTGAGAAACTGGACAAGGTCATCGAGGTCGGCCGCGAAGACCGCTACCTGGCGCCGGTGTCGGTCGAGGAGTTCTACCCCCTCAGCGAAACCGAGAGCGAAGAAGGCGACAGCGGGAACGTAGGCAGCAAGACCCATATCGTGCTGGCCTGGCTGCTGGGCGATGTCACCGATCTCGAGTCCGTGCTGACCGCCCACCTGCTGGCAGGCGTCCTGCTGGACAACAGTGCCTCGCCACTGATGAAGCTGCTGGAAACCACCGACCTGGGTACCTCGCCCTCCCCGCTCCTGGGCCTCGACGATACCCAGCGGGAGATGGCATTTGTCTGCGGCATTGAGGGCAGCGAGCGCGACCGTGCCGATGAACTGGAGCAGCAGGTCATGGATGTGCTGCGGGACGTGGCCGAAAACGGTATCCCCTACGAGCAACTTGCCGCCAGCCTGCACCAGCTGGAGCTGCAGCAACGGGAGATCGGCGGCGATGGTTTCCCCTACGGCCTGCAATTGATCATGACCGCCCTCACCGGCGCCACCCACCGCGGCGATGCCATTGGCCTGCTCAATATTGATGCCACCCTGGAAAAGCTGCGCGAACAGATCAAGGACCCCCGCTTCATCGCCGATGTGGCCCGCGAACTGCTGGTGGACAACCAGCACCGGGTCCGCCTGGTGCTGCGCCCCGACACTGAGCTGGCCGGGCGCCGCGACCAGGCCGAGAAAGCGCGCCTGGCGGAGATCCGGGCAGCCCTGAGCGAGGGCGAGAAACAGCAGATTATCCAGACCGCCAGCGCCCTGCAGGAGCGACAGGAGCGCGAGGACGACGCCTCAATCCTGCCGCGGGTCGGGGTGGAGGACATCCCACCGGAGATGCCCCGGGTCGAGGGCGAGGAAGTGGAAGTCGGGCGGCAGAAACTGACCCGCTATAGCGCCGGCACCAACGGCCTGGTTTACCAGCAGGTGGTCTGCGCCCTGCCGGAATTCACCGAAGAGGAAAAGCAGCTCCTGCCCTACTACTGCCAGGTGCTGAGTGAAGTCGGCCTGGGCGAGAAGGACTACCTGGAAGTCCAGCAGTGGCAGGCCCGCGTCTGCGGTGCGCTGCACAGCTTTACCAGCAGCCGCACCGCCATCGACGACCTGCAGCAACTGCGCGGGCATTTCGTCCTGTCCGGCAAGGCACTGGCGCCAAACCAGGAAGCGCTCACGGAACTTATGGACGCCACCCTGGAGCAGGTGCGGTTCGACGAACTGCCGCGTATCCGCGAGCTGATGTTGCAGACGCTGGCGCGTCGGGAACAGGGCGTGGTGGGCAACGGCCATGCACTGGCAATGGCCGCCGCCAGTGCCGGTTTCAACCGTGCCGCCTTTGAGAGCCACGCTACCGGGGGACTACTGGGCCTGCGCCACCTTAAGGGCCTGGTGCGCAGCTTCGATGACAGTGGACTGGACGTCCTCCAGGAGAAACTGCAGGCGATCCATCGCAAGATCCTGTCAGCAGAGCGACAGTTCCTGCTGGTGGGGGAAGAGGAAAAACTGCCGGAGTTTACCCGCGCCATGGCCAGCCTGGGCAACGAAGCCAGCGGTGCCGGCGCGACCGAGAACGGCTCATTCAACCCCCACCAGGTGGGGGAGCTGTGGCTGGCTAATAGCCAGGTCAACTTCTGCTCCAAAGCCTATGCGACCGTCCCCATGAGCCACCCCGACTCTGCCCCGCTGGCAGTGCTGGGCGGCTTCCTGCGCAATGGCTTCCTGCACCGCACCATCCGCGAACAGGGTGGTGCGTACGGCGGCGGTGCCGGCCATGACAACAACCTGGGGGTCTTCCGATTCTTCTCTTATCGCGACCCGCGCATGGCGGAGACCCTGCAGGATTTCGATGCCTCCCTGGAGTGGCTCGCCAATGGGCAGCACCAGGATTCGCAGGTGGAAGAGGCCATCCTCGGGGTGGTCGGCGGGCTGGATAAGCCCGGTTCTCCTTCCGGCGAGGCCAAGAAGGCATTCCACTCCGCGCTCTACGGCCGTACCCACGAGGTAAGGGAAGAGTTCCGCCGCCGTGTTACCGAGGTAAAACTCGGCGACCTGCAACGCGTGGCAGCCACTTACCTGAGCCCGGAAAAGGCCGGTACTGCGGTAGTCACGGGCAACCAGGGTCGCGAGGCGGGACTGGCTCTCGGGCTGGAGGAAGAAAAGCTCTAAGCGGAAATGGGCACACTGGCCGCCGGGTGCAGTGCACCGACGGCCACCAGCCTATTCCACGCAATCGCTTTGCAGAAATTCATGAGCAAGAAAGACAGCATTTACGCCAATCCCCTGGGCGACGTGGCGGGCTTCCGCTTCGACCAGTCCGTGGTGGATGTTTTCCCGGACATGATCCAGCGTTCAGTGCCGGGCTATACCACCATCGTCGCCATGATCGGCACCCTGGCCGAGCGCTATGCCCAGTCGGGTAGCCGTTGCTATGACCTCGGCAGCTCCCTTTGCGCTGCCACGCTGGCCATGCGCCACCGCATCCCGGCAGCGGACTGCGAGATCGTAGCGATCGATAATTCACCCGCGATGGTTGAGAGGGCCCGCACTGTCCTGGCGGCAGACAGCGGCCAACTCCCGGTCCAGCTAATCTGTGATGACCTGCAAAATGTAGCCATCGAAAACGCTTCCGTGGTGGTTCTCAACTTCACCCTGCAATTCATTCCCGTTGCCGAGCGGGAAAGTATCCTGCGGAGAATATTCGAGGGGCTGAGACCGGGCGGAGTCCTGATCCTGTCGGAAAAAGTCGCCTTCGAGGATCGCGACCACCAGGAGCTGATGATCGACCTGCACCACTCGTTCAAGCGCGCCAATGGCTACAGCGAACTCGAAGTGGCACAGAAGCGCTCCGCCCTGGAGAACGTCCTCATCCCGGAGACCCTGGCAGCACATCGGGACCGCCTCAAGGGAGTCGGGTTCGGCAGTGTCGACGTATGGTTCCAGTGCTTTAATTTTGCCTCGATGATCGCCATCAAGGCACCGCACTGAGGTCGGGAACAAGCAATGATCGACTACACCCAGCTCTATCAAGGCCTCCAGCATACCCCTGCCCTGCGCGGCTGGCTGGCCACGCTGCCCCAGCAGGTAGCTGCCGGCCTGAGCGAGCATCGCTGGGGCGACCTGCCCGACTGGCGCGCGGCATTGAGCAACCTGCCCGCAATCACCTGCGACTCCACCGAGTTTGTCGATGGCGTAGTGATCGGCCAGGCCGGTGACGCCACACCGGGACAACTGGAAAGCCTGGAGCGCGAGCTGCGCCGCCTGCACCCCTGGCGCAAGGGCCCCTGGGAAATATTTGGCCTGCATATCGATACTGAGTGGCGCTCGGACTGGAAGTGGGAGCGTGTCCTGCCGCACCTGGAGTCGATGGAGAATCGTCTGGTACTGGACGTCGGCTGCGGCAATGGCTACCACTGCTGGCGCCAGTATGGCGCGGGTGCGCGCCGCGTGATCGGCATTGACCCTTCGGCCAAGTTCGTCGCCCAGTTTTATGCGCTTAAAAAGTACATGGGAGACGAACTGCCGGTGGATGTCCTGCCCATCGGCATCGAGTCAGTCCCGCCGCAATTGCGCGCCTTTGATACCACTTTCTCCATGGGGGTGCTGTACCACCGCCGCTCACCCATGGCCCACCTGCGCGAATTGCGCGAAACCCTGCGGCCCGGTGGCCAGCTGGTGCTGGAAACCCTGGTGATCGACGGGGAGCTGGGCCAGTGCCTGGTGCCCGAGGGGCGCTATGCCAAAATGCGCAATGTCTGGTTCCTGCCCAGCTGTGCGACCCTGGAAAGCTGGCTGCGCAAAAGTGGATTTACCAATCCGCGCACGGTGGATGTTGCCCCCACCAGCCTGGGTGAGCAGCGCCGGACCGACTGGATGCATTTTGAGTCCCTGGCCGACTTCCTCGACCCGGAATTCCCGGACCGCACCATCGAGGGTCACCCCGCGCCCAAAAGGGCCATCCTGGTCGCAAATACACCGTAGCTTGTGCCACAAAGACGCAATTTAGGCACTTAAACTCGGTCAAAGACTGTAGTGGAAGGATATTCTGTGGAATGCCGCCGTGTGCCTTGAATGTCTGCCACGTTGCGGCAAAGTGACCACACCATAATTTTCGGACCAGTCAGTCCAGGAGCGCCAGCGTCAATGAGTATCAGCGTTTTCGAACTGTTCAAGATCGGTATCGGCCCCTCCAGTTCGCATACCGTGGGGCCCATGGTCGCCGCACGGCAGTTTGTATCGGATCTCGGGCAGCGCGGTGAACTCAGGCAGACCGACCGCGTCCAGGTGCACCTCTACGGCTCCCTGGCCCTGACCGGCATCGGCCACGGCACCGATATGGCGGTACTGATGGGGCTACTGGGGGAATCCCCCGACACCATCGACGTCGACAGCATCGACAGCAAGCTGGCGCGCATCGAGCGCGGTGAGCAACTGTGCCTGCATGGGGACCACGACATTCGCTTCGTTCGCGAACATGACCTGGTTTTCCATGAGGACGAATTCCTGCCACAGCATGCCAACGGCATGACCTGCCAGGCCTATGCCGACGGCGAGCTGCTGTTCGAGCGCAGTTATTTCTCCATCGGCGGCGGCTTCGTACTCTCCGAAGAGGACTTTGCCCACAAGGACCAGATCGCCACCCTGCTCCCCTATGATTTCAGCAATGCCGCCGAGCTGATGACAATCTGCGAAAAACACGGCTGGACCATTGCCGAACTGGCAATGGAAAACGAAAAGGCCTTCCGCCCGGAGCAGGCGGTGAAAGATGGCCTGTGGGAAATCTGGCAGGTGATGGACGCCTCTATCCAGCGCGGCTGTCACCAGTATGGCCTGCTACCGGGTGGGCTGAAGGTCCGTCGCCGGGCCGCGGAAATGTACCAGGAATTGAGCAAGCAGAGCCGTGAGGAGCGTGAGGATGGCCTGGCTATCCTGGACTGGGTCAGCCTCTATGCGCTGGCGGTAAACGAGGAAAATGCAGCCCGGGGCCGTATCGTGACCTCTCCCACCAATGGTGCAGCCGGGGTAATCCCCGCAGCCATCGCCTACTACGTAAATTTTGTGCACAAGCCGGAAAAACACGGTGACCTGAAAGACCAGGTGGTGAAATTCCTGCTCACTGCCGGCGCCATCGGCATGCTGTTCAAAAAGAATGCATCGATCTCCGCAGCGGAAGTTGGCTGCCAGGGCGAAATCGGGGTGGCCTGCTCCATGGCTTCCGCCGGACTCGCGGCGGTCCAGGGCGGCAGCAACCAGCAGATCGAAAACGCGGCCGAAATCGGCATGGAACACAACCTGGGCCTTACCTGTGACCCCATCGGCGGACTGGTGCAGGTTCCCTGTATCGAGCGCAACACCATGGGGGCAGTCAAGGCCATCAATGCCGCCCGGCTGTCGCTGCGCGGTGATGGCGCCCACATCGTACCCCTGGACAGCGTGATCGAAACAATGCGCCAGACCGGTATCGACATGCAGAGCAAATACAAGGAAACATCCCAGGGCGGCCTGGCTGTGAATGCCGTCAACTGCTGAAGATCGAGCCCGCCATCCCCGTGCCCGCGCGTCAGCCGGGCACTCCGTGCCTGGTATAAAGGTCAAAACGCCCGGACTTCCCTTCCAGCGACAATGACGGCTTTCGCCCTGCCAGCCAGGGCGCCAGACGCGGACGCTTGACCACGGTGCGGTAGTAGCAGGCGGCGAGGGCCGGCTCGAGCAACGCATCCGCATCCAGGTCCTCGCCAACCAGCTGGTGGAAAGCGGCCATTTCCTTTTTCACTTTCGCACTCTTGCCGCGTGCCGGGAACATCGGGTCCAGGTATACCACCGGGATCGACTCGGCCGGCTGCGCCTGCAGCCAGCTCACCGAATCCTCGATAGCATCGGACAGCTGTAGGCGGGCCGCAACTCCCGCAAGTTCAGGATCCAGCTCGGCCGCCGCGCGCAGGCGCGACAGGCCATCGGCGAGCAGCGCCCGGACAACAGGATTACGCTCCAGCAGCACTACCTCACTACCCAGTGATGCCAGTACAAACGCATCGCGCCCCAGGCCACCGGTAGCGTCCACCACCCGCGGCCTGAACCCCGCACGGATGCCCACGGCCTTGGCGATCTGCTGGCCCTTGCCCCCGCCGTATTTACGTCGATGGGCCGCGGCACCGCTGACAAAGTCCACCGTTACGGGACCGGGCGCCTTGCGACCGGTAGCGCACAGCTGCAACATCTCGCCACGCCGCAAAACATAGGGGTATTGTGAAATTTGGGTGGGGTCGATTTCCTGCAGCAGTTCGAGGCCAAGCTGCACCGCCAGTTCACGTGCAGCCGGCAGCCACTCTGGTGCTGCGGCGATCACTGCCAGGGTATGGGTCACGCGGGTTCCGATCCAGTTACTGCAGAAACGCGGATACTAACCGGGCTCGGCCAGCCATTCCAGTGCGCGCCGCCGTTCTTCGCCGGGAAACGGACGCACATCCGCACTGACAAAATGGTCCACCAGCCGCGGCATATACCCGAGCAGGGGCTGATCGGAAACCACCGCAATCTTGTGCACATTGCGGTGATGATCGCGTACAAACGTGAAGTGCGAAACAAGCCCGGAGAAGTCCTCCCAGCCCGGGAAGCTGGCGGCATTGATGAGGACCCCGGCGAGGCTGCCATGCTCCTCGATTACCGGATCAACCTGCTGTGCCAACGCCTCAAAGTCTTCCCTCTGCAGCGGTGCCCTGGGCACAACCTCCAGCACGGAGTGATTGCGATGCCAGTGATGCTCGATCATAGCCAACACATAAAATCGGCGCCGCGGGAAAGCTGCGCCGATTGCCGGTAACCGGGGATACTGTTACTGATTCTGAGGTTCATCAGTGCTCTTGGTTTCCTTATCCTCGTCGCCGCTAATCCTGTCCATTGTGTCCTCGGCCGCTTTCTTGGTGGCCTCGCCGGCATCTTCAATCGCCTCGCCGGCCTTTTCAGCCGCACCCTCAATCACTTCACCGGTTTCCTCGGCCGCCTCCTTGGTGGCTTTCATTGCCTCCTCCGCCTCTCTCTCGAGGGCACTCTCCTCGCCCGGCGGCACGGTATCGGGCTCATCACTTTCCCGCGGAGTATCAGTATCGGGGGTGCCGGTATCGGGCGCGGTGTCCGGTGATTCCATGGTACCCATGCCGTCCGGCGGAGTCTGGGACTCATCGGGGGTCGTGGTGTCCGGCGTACCCTGGTCCATGGTCTCGCTGTCAGGCGTCTCGAGCGAATCGTAAGCATCGCCGGCCGTATCATCGCCGCCCCGCGACATGAAGTACCCGATAATCAGCAGCAGAATAATCAGCGGAAGCAGTAACTTTTTCATAAACCCACCTTTGAGCCCTGGCTGTAACACGAATTCAAGACATCGCCGCGGAAAGCCCGGGGCCCGCTCCGGGACGGCCGCAATCAAGGTCGGTTCCCGAAGGGCCGGGAAAATGTTTTCCCGCTGCCTGTCCATGACGCCGGGCGAGGTATCGCCTGTTGACTCAACTTGGAAGATGTTGGCGCCAATATTGATAAGAATAACTCGCCAATCGGGTTATTCAAGGAACATTGTTCCTATACCTCAGGCAGTCTTGCTGTAGCCGGCGCTGTGGTAATAACGAATAGTTTTAAAAAGATGTCGATCAGGCGACCCTGACGGGGATTAACGGCGAGACACCCGGGGCATCAAGCGACATCCGCGACAAACCAGGGAACGCCGGCAGCGGATATCACTCGCTGTTCGCAGTGTGGTGGCAGGCAGTACCCCAGACAAGCCTGGAGCCCAACCAGAGCGCCCCTACCCCTGCAGCCCGGACTCCTTCATGCGTGCCAACAGGGGCGCCGCCTCGGACTCCGGCACAGCAGCCTCGCAGCTGTGCAACTGCAACCTGCCGTAAATATCGGGACTGGCAAAAATCAGGTAGCGTGCACCTTTCTGGAGTTTTTTCTCACACGCATCCAGCCCGCGCCGGAAAGCCACCAGCCGGTTGGACTCGCCTTTCCAGACCTGCTCTGATACGGCCGAGTAAACGTAGCCCTTGATCGCCACCATGCCGGGCTCCGACAGGGCCTGGTCCACGTCGCGGTGAATCCCGGCAATTTTCACCTCTGCGACAAATGCCGCCTCCTGATAGCGTGTGGCGATGGCATTGCCGACACTCCCCACAGTTGTTACCGCAGAGCCACTATCGGTTAGGGTGGATTCCTGATCTGGCCCGGAGGAAACTCCAGACGCCTCGCCGGGGTTGCTGGCTGCACTCGAGGGACCGGCGAGCGGCAGCATGGCGAGCAGTGCAGCTGAACATATTGACCGGCAAAAGGATCGGGGTATTCGGCAGGTAAGGCCCTGCAGGGTTTTATCGCAAGTAATATCCTGGCCCAGCAAGAAGTTCTTCACCGTTCTCACTCCCTTGTGTCTGGTATCCCTTTTATCTCACTACCCTGTTCGGGGCTGTCAGGCCTCTGTCGGTCTCAGCTACCCGGCGCTTGCCGCCAACATTACGACAGGAAGTTTCCAATACTCCTGTGTACTTTACTCCTTTGTACTTTCACCGATGGCAGAAATGGTGCCGGACATTCCCCCGAGGCAGGGAAAGTGACGACATCCAGTATGTGCCGTGCACAAAAAAGGGCACCGAAGTGCCCTCTTTTGTCTCACATTATTTGATCGGCAGCAACTCGAGCTCGACGCGGCGGTTCGCCTGCTTACCGGACGCGGTGTCATTTGCGGCAATGGGGTAACGCTCACCGTAACCCACAGCCTGGACACGACCGCTGGCAATTCCGCCATTGGTAAAGAAACTGGCGACAGAGTTGGCGCGACGCTCACTCAGGGTCTGGTTGTAGACGTCAGAACCGGTGCTGTCAGTGTGCCCGCTGACACGGATGGCAGTCTTGTCGAACTCCTTGAGAACGAGTACTACGGAATCCAGGGTGTCATAGAAGTCACGGCGGATATCAGCACGATCAGTGGCGAAAGTGATATTGCCCGGCATAATCAGGCGAATATTGTCACCTTCACGCTGGACACGCACACCGGTGCCTTCCAGGCGCTCACGCAGTGCCATTTCCTGGCGATCCATGTAGTAGCCCACGCCACCACCGATTGCGGCACCACCCAGGGCACCAGTGATCGCACCTTTCTTGCGGTCATCCTTGCTGGCAGTCGCGGCGCCGATGATAGCCCCCGCCACGGCACCGGCACCGGCACCTTTCGCGGCGTTGCTGGTTTTGCTCTCGCCGGTGTACGGATCCAGCGTGGTACAGCCAACCAGTGAGCCCAGTGCGAGAATTGCGACCCATTTTTTCATGTAAGGTTCTCCTAACGCTTTTAGTGAACGGGAATTACGTCGCGGCGTGGCAGAGGCGCCCGCCGCATTAGTGGAAATGTTGCCGCGGAACAGCTGACTCGCAGCTGAACCGCCCCCCTTCCTCAGGTTGCGAAGACTAGGCGGAATTTGCGCCGAGGTCCATAAAGCAATGCGCATTTATGGACAACAGAAGTCGGTATTTTCTGCATGCACGTTGAAATCCACATGACCGGGCAGCAAATGCTGCACCGCCACAACCCGGGTATCGCCGGCATATCTTCCACAACTTCTGTGGATAACTCTGTTAATGAATGGGTAAAAGACTACGCCAAGCGGCGACTTCACTTGCTCCCAGCGTTTTGCGCACTTTTTAATCTTCGGATTTTATCCTTAAAAAACAATATGTTACGACTACATCAAAAGTTATCGTACCAACTAGGGAAAGTTGACCAAGCATTCACAATGGCCCCTTCGCCATGTGGAAAAAGTTTTGTCAACACTTGACGAGGGCAAACCCGGAATTTTTTTGCAAAATAATCGTCATCGAGGACTTCACCAGTCGAACATGGCGCTGAACCAAGACGATCGTGTTATACAAGCATGAAGAAGCGGTAACTATGTCCCTGGCGGCAATAGTTCCAGGCTGTTTTCCGAGCCCGCTGCACGGCAACCAGCCCAGATGAAGATCGATCATATTTTGACCAGCAAGCTACACCCAAAATCCCGGATCCACTGGCAGCCAGGTCTACAGGTCCCCGCCTTCAGTTCCGGGCGGGCATGAACGAGCCATTAGTAATGCGGGGGCTTCTCGTTGGCATCCGCGCCACCGCGCCCACCACCGTGCAACTCATCGCTAAGGTCCCGGTAACGCTCTCCCATTTCCCGCAGCCGTGCCACCAGGGTCCTGATATTTGCATCCTGTTCGGCAATCACATCATTCAGCTGCACCAGGGTATCCTCCTGGAAAGCCAGGCGAGTCTCGAGCTCCTCGACACGGCTGCGCAGGTCTGCCAGTTCTTCACTCATCGGGCCACCCGGTGTTGTTTCACAGAAAGGTATACAGAAGGTCAACCAGCGCCACAGCGCGCCGGTCCATAAACAGGCTTTGCCCCAGTCGCGAGGTCACGTAACCGACCCCGATGCCGGTTTCGGGATCGGCAAAGCCAACGCTGCCACCAGCTCCCGGGTGGCCGAAACCGCGCTCACTGCCAAACCGCAGGTCAGCCGCAGAGCCACTCCGAATGTAACCGCAACCGAAGCTGATCTCCGCCTGCAACACCGTATCCCGCTCGCAGCTCTGCTGTCGCACCGCCTCTGAGAGCACTTCCCGGGGCAGCATCGCCGGCTCCTCTCCCGCCAGGTCACCGTAAATGGTTGCCAGGTCGAGCGCACTGAAGTGCCCGTTTGCAGCCGGAATCAGCGCCCCGCGCCACTGCTCGCTGTTGCTGCTCATCATCAGGCTCATAGGGTTTGTGAAGGCCCTGGCAACCGGCCCTTCACGATCCGATTTCATTGCCCGGCCCACTGCGTTCTCCCGCAGCTCCGGCAGGGGCTGCTTCAACGGAACGACGTCCGCCAGCCGGTCGGAAAGATGGTTCACACCGCCAAAGCCACCGTGCAACTCCAGCGGCTCGGCCAGGGACTGGCGGTACAGCGTCCGCAGGGACTCACCGCAGGCACGCTCCAGCAAACCGCCCAGGGCCCAGCCATACAGGAACGGGGAATAACCCTGGCGACTACCGGGCGACCACCAGGGTTCGGTCGAAGCCACCGCCGCACAGGAACGCTCCCAGTCATAGATGACCGCGTCCTCCATCCGCTCCCGGAAAGCCACCACACCGGAACGGTGGCACAGCAGCTGGCGCGGCGTCACCGCCTGCTTGCCCGCGGCCGCGAACTCCGGCCAATAGTCTGCAACCGGGCGATCCAGCTCAATGCGGCCCGCCGCCACCTGCTGCAGGGTCAGCAGTGCAAGCACGCCCTTGGAGCAGGAGAATACATTGGCCAGTGTATCCTCTGTATAGGGCACCTCTCCGGCCCGGTCGGCGAACCCGGCCCATAGGGACACAATTGTCTCGCCGTCCTGGCGGACCGCAAAGGCCGCTCCCGTATCACCATGGTGGCGAAAGTTGTCGGCAAAGCAGTCGTACAGTGCTTCGAACCCGGGGGCGCAGTGTCCGTAAATCTCCATCGATACCTGTCCAGCAACAAAAACGAGGCGCAAGGGTAGTTTCTTCCCCTTCCCCGCGCAAATGGTTAGCATTGCCAGCTATTGTAATGACGGCTTCCAGGGGGACCCATGCCAGCAGAAACCGCAATCCAGGACCAGATCCCGCATAACCACTGCTTCGGTTGCGGCCCCGAGAACAGCGCGGGCCTGCAGATCAAAAGCTACTGGACCGGGCCCGACAGCAGTCACTGCGAGTTCATACCGGCAACCCACCACTGTGCCGGGCCCACCCACTACCTCAATGGCGGCATCATTGCCACGGTAATCGACTGCCACACCATCTGTACTGCGATTGCCGACGGATACCGCCAGGCCGGCCGTGAGGTGGGGACAGGGGATAAAATCTGGTATGCGACCGGTAAACTGGATGTGCAGTACAAGGCCCCGGCCGCAATCGACAAGCCGGTGGTACTCGATGCAAAGATTACCAAACGGTCAGAGCGCAAGACGGTCCTGGCCTGCACCCTGTCCAGCGATGGCCGGGTCTGTGCCACTGCTGACGTGGTAGCGGTCAGGGTGCCCGACAACTGGTAACGCACCAGGTGATGGCGGTAGCGGACAGGCCCAGCCTACCCGCTGTCGTCCCCACCAGATTCGGGTTTGCCGGTCTGCCGCCGGCTCTCCTCCTCGGCATAGGACCGCACCTTCCTGTGAGCCTTTCTTTCAGCTTTCTTTTCCGCTTTCCGCTCTTGCTTCTTCTCCGCTTCGCGCTCCACGTCCTCCAGCTTGTAACCGCAATGCTTGCAGTATTCCGCATCGCGGTCGTGACCTGCCCGGCTACAATTGTCGCAGCGAATCGACAGGCGTTCCCGCCCCAGCTCAGAGGCCAGCTCCGCGGTCACAATGCCAGTGGGCACCGCGATAATGGAGTAACCGATCAGCATGGTCAGTGATGCAATCCCCTGGCCCAGTGGCGACTGCGGTGTGATATCGCCAAAACCTACTGTGGTCAGGGTGACAATGGTCCAGTAAATACTCTTGGGAATGCTGGTAAACCCGTGTG
Organism: Microbulbifer sp. YPW16; assembly: GCF_021290385.1. Classification (GTDB taxonomy): domain Bacteria; phylum Pseudomonadota; class Gammaproteobacteria; order Pseudomonadales; family Cellvibrionaceae; genus Microbulbifer; species Microbulbifer zhoushanensis. The sequence goes on along the minus strand of NZ_CP089928.1, from coordinate 149,412 downwards.
CAGGTCCCTCAACCACAAACATCAGCGAGCCGAAAATAATGCATACCACCAGCACACCGGCATAAAACACCAGGATCCTGCGTCGCGCCTGCCACAGGGAGCGCAGCAGCAGGTTGGCATCGCGCAGGTAGCGCACCAGCTTGAGAATCCGGAAAATCCTCAGTACACGCAGCAGGCGGATAACCAGCAGGTAACTTGCCCCGGTAAAGAGTAGTGCGAGATAACTGGGCAGGATCGCCAGCAGGTCGACAACCCCGTAGAAACTGAAAATATAACTGCGCCGGTCGACCGCACAGTAAATCCGCGCCAGGTACTCGACCGTGAACAGCGCGGTAAAAACCCACTCGAGGATAAAGAACAACTCGCCATAGCGGCCGGCGATACTCTCCACCGATACCAGCAGCACCAGCAACACGCTGATCAGGATGGCCCAGATCAGGAAGACGTCGAACCCTTTCCCCAGTGGCGTGTCAGTGCCGAAGATGACTTCGTTGAGCCACTTTCTCTTTCCGGTTAATGCCATATCCCCTCCACAATAGCCATGACTATAGCGCCACAGCCGTCCCCCTGCCAGAGTGCAGGGGGACCAGACAATGTCTTCAGATGGCACCGGCGGACCTTTGCCTGTAATCTTGCCGCCGGGGAGCCTCGGCATGAAGTACAACTGGCCGGGACCGCCAATTCAGCGGCCCCGGGCCGGTACCGGGCTTCCCGCAGTTGGAGAACGAGCGGAAGGCAGCGATTATGGCTAAAGATACCCGCCGGGTATATTCCACCGATGTAGGGCGGATCAAAGAACAACCGGAACAGCAACGGCGCCATGAGGGCGACGGAGTAGTACGCATCCAGCGGGAGACCAAGGGGCGCAAGGGAAAGGGGGTGACCTGCGTGCGCGGCGTACCGGGCACCGACAGTGAGCTCAAGTTACTGCTGGCCGAGCTGAAGAAGCGCTGTGGTTGCGGCGGCGCCCTCAAAGACGGGGTCATCGAGATCCAGGGCGACAAGCGCGCAGAAATCAAGGCGCTGCTGGAGGCGCGCGATTTCAAGGTCAAGCTCGCCGGAGGCTGAAACCGGCGCGCAACTGCGCCGGCAAAGGGTAGCCCTGCCTAGCTCAGCTCCCCCACCAGCCGCAACGGCTTCACCTGCAGGGCTTTTTCCAACTCGAGACACTGCCTGAGCAGCCGCGCGATGTGCCGGTGGTAATGCTCGTTGACCGTGGCACTGACGGTTTTGCAACGGAGCTCCATTTCCTGCAGGGCGTCAACCAGCGCCTGGCGCTCCCCGGGCAACTCCTCCATACCGACACGTCCCGCACCCGCCAGCCGCTGCTCCAGCGCTGCGCCCAGGCCAAGGCTGGTGAGCGTCTCGCTGTTTTCCACCCGGTGCTGGACGATCTGCAGGCCGCGCCGGGCCAGGCCATGGAATTTCTGCAGGGTCTCGCGCTGGCCCGAGTCCAGTGACAGCCGGTCAATCCCGAGGCCCAGAATCCGCGCCAGTTCATCGAGCCGGTCCAGGTGAGGTGCCAGGCCGCCGAATGCCTCAAGTTCGCGCCGGGCAGAATCCGCCCAGCTGCGGTCATCGCTTTTCATGGACCCAATCGCGCGCTTCAGGCGCAATGCGAATACTCCCTGGATCTGCAGGTACTGCACCTGCGCGCCATCGCGCTGCTGCCGGAACTCCCTCAGGGTCGCCTCTGCCGCAGCTGCGCCCGAACCCTCGAGATAGAAGTCAGAAGGCTGTATTTTTACGGAATGCCGCAATAACTCGATACCCAGTTCCGCCGCGGGTGTGCGCACGGCCAGCTCATCGAGGCGACCTGTAAGCTCGCGCAATTCCACCAACCTGGTGCGCAGCCAGTCGATACACTCCTGCAGCCCCATGGCCGCCAGGCTCTCCTCAGTCGGCGGCTCCAGGAGCAGGAAGCGGCGAGGCGGGATACGATTGAAATATTCACCGATAACCCGGAGGGCCTGCTCGGCGTCCTCACTGGAAGTGAGCAGCTGCTGGTTGTCGACTGGCCGCGTGTCCGGAGCGGCAATATCGGCACTGACATCCACTGCCAGGCCAGGCAGGTCGTCGATCAGGCGCTGCACGGAGAACTCTGTGCGGATCGCCGCAGGCAGGCCCAGCTCCTCGGCCGCCGCTATCCGGTCGTTATCCGCCGGTGCGGCGGTATCCCAGCAATCAGATCGCTGGCCCATCGCCAGCTCCAGGTTGGAAAGGGTCTCCCGGTCCAGGTTTCGCATGGTCCACTGAATAGCGCGCGGGTAGTTCTCCAGGCGCTGGCCCGCGATGGAGGCCTCGCGGTTGACCTCGGCCACCACCAGGTCCGCATGCACCATGTGATGCCACTTTTCCGCAAATGGCGCCATCGCGTCACTGCCGATCAGGCAGGCGGCACAGCGGTCACCCTCCCGCTCCAGCATGCGCGCGGCAGGGCCCGCCACTACCTGGTGGAATGCCTCGAGCCGGTCCAGGATCGGGATCACACCGCGACCGCACAGGGTCAGCAAGTGGTGCAATGGTCGCATTGCCGCGCCCGTATTACCGGCCGGCGCGATAACGCTGCGGTCATTTTCCATCGCCCATTGCATCCACTGCAGGCGCCGCGGTGTTTCCAGGGCCAACCATGCGACTGTCGCCCGCAGGCGACCACGGTAAATTCCACGCTGTCGCGCCACTAGCGCCAGCAGCTCATTACCGGTCAGGCAATAGGCCGTGCCCAGACCCACCTGGAGCGGCAGGTTCTGCCTGAAGGCCTCCGACAGCTTCGTTGCCTCTACCCGAATATCACTGCCCGCGGTAACTGTCACCGCAGGTGTGCGGGGCAGGCCTGTCTTTTCAGCCAGCACATCCAGTAACAGGTAGAGTCCGCGGGCGTCACTGCGCTTGAGCGGACGCGCCTCTGGCAACAGGTCCCGCGCAAGCCGCGGCGCACCAAAAAATGGCCATGCCAGTAGCGCGGCCACCAACCCACTCAAAAGAAGTGACAGGAGCAGGCCGGCGACCGATCCCGGGCCCGCCTCACCGGCCACCAGCGCCAGGCCGAACTCCCACAGGGCGCTGCCGGCACTGTAAATGCAAATCGCCAGCAATAGAGAGAACGCCGCTGGAACGAGTACGGCTCCGGGCAAACCAGCCAATAGAGCACTCCGGGATGAAAGGGGATCAGCAATAGTGGCATCGCTGCCATCGAACAACGATTCAAGTTGCCGCTGCGCCCTGGAACCGCGCGCTCCCTGCGTCCCCTTCACCGGCTGCTTCTCACTACGCCCTGCCGGGGTGGCATGAGCCGGTGGAGGGGCGACTGCAGCATCCCCCGGCGATGACTTCGCCACCGGCTCTTCCGGGCGGCGTCTCTTTCGCGCGTGCTCCAGCCGGGCTATGAGTGCCCGGTTGTCGTATTGGCCCGCCGGGAAAACCTCGACCCGAAGCCCGATACGCTGCAGGCGTGAACGGTATTCAAGTACTTGCTGGGAAGAGAGGCGGTCCCTGATCACCCACCCCTTCAACAGCAGCTTGCGCGCCTTTGCCTCGGGGATGGAAAAGGCCTTTGCGGCCGCCTGCAAGACTTCTCCCGGGGGCTTACCACGCAGGGTTTTCCCGGCAGATACAACTTGAAATAGCTCGGCAGACATCGCGCGCTCCGGTGACACTTGTTCCTGTTATTTTCCCGGGGTGTCGGGCAGTGTGCACGAAGACTAATTTATTATTATTGGCCAGGGTGGGCACTGGTTCTCACAGCCCCTGGCCCATAAGGGTCATTCCGGGAAAAAAGCGTGGTCGCACACACACCGAGTGATAACCGCGTCTCAGCAGCAAGCATGCATACTGCTCAGGCAGCGCCCTGGCGGGCGAACAGGGAGAGGACCTGCCCGGCCAGCTCATCCAGCGACAAGCCCTGCCTTTTCGGCCGGTACCAGTTGTAACTGTGGGACAGTGCGCCCTGCAGCAGTCGCCGGGCCAGCGCCGGATCATCCATCCGGCCGGCATCTGCCAGCACCTCCCGCCACAGCTGCTCATAGCCCTCCCGCAGGCGCAGGACCTGCTTCTGGCTCTCCGGGCTCAGGCTCCGCCATTCCGATACCAGGATGGTAAAGCCGGGCACGGCCCTACCGTGGATGGCTTCCAGCTCGCAGAGTATGCAGGCCCTCAGCCTGCCCCGAGGTGAGCGCTCCCGGGTAACCGCCTGCTCCATGCGCGCCCGCGCGAAGGTCGTTACTTCCCGCATCACCTGGCAGAGAATGGCCTCCTTGCTGCGGAAATGGTGGAAAATACTGCCGGACAGTATCCCCACTTCAGCGGCAATATCCCGCACTGTGGTGCGCGCAAAACCTTTTTCCACAAACAGCCGAGCCGCCGCGTTGAGCAGTCGCCCCCGCGGCGAATCCGGGTCAGTCAGCTCCCCGCCCGCCACCAGCGCCTGCACCAGTTCCGCGGATCCAGCCCCCGACTTCGCACCACTCTTCGCCACCGCATTACTGCCCGACACAGACTCACCCCCGAATCAAAACTATTGATAACCAAGCGCTTGCTTGGTAGCGTTGACCATCATGCTCAATGTGCCCGTCCCGTGCAAGATGCTGCCAGCAAAATTCGCGCAACTGCCGGGTCCCGGGTAACCGCACAAACAATAACAACCCCAGGGTCACACGGTAGACAGGAGAGCTCCATGCCCTACCAGAGCCAATTGCGACCGGGCAGCTTTGCCGACCAGGTCCATATTGTCACCGGCGGCGGCAGTGGTATCGGTCGCTGCATAGCTCATGAACTGGCCAGCCTCGGTGCCCACGTGGTGCTGGTCGGCCGCACTGAAGAGAAGTTACAACGCGTAAGCGGTGAGATAAGGGAGGATGGCGGCGACAGCAGCTACCACTGCCTCGATATCCGCGACGAGGACGGTGTGCGCGCGACCGTGGGCACCATCCTCAGGGACCACCACCGTATCCATGGCCTGGTCAACAATGCCGGCGGCCAGTTTCCCTCGCAGCTCGAGCAGATTTCAGCCCGGGGGTTCGAGGCAGTGGTTCGCAGCAACCTGCTGGGTGGCTTCCTGATGGCGCGGGAGGTTTACACCCAGTCGATGAAGCGCGACGGTGGCGCCATTGTCAATATCACCGCCGACAATGCGGGCGGCATGCCCCTCATGGGGCACTCCGGTGCTGCCCGCGCCGGTATGGACAACCTGACGGAAACCGCCGCGGTGGAATGGGCAGCCAGCGGCGTGCGCGTGAACGCGGTCGCCCCCGGTTACGTTCTCTCCAGCGGTTTCGATACCTATGACCCGGATTTCCTGCGCCAACTGCTTCCTGGGTTTCGCGACAGCATTCCCCTTTACCGGCTGGGTGAGGAGGCCGAGATCAGCGCGGCGGTATGCTTCCTGCTATCCGAAGCCGCCGGCTACATTACCGGACAGACCCTGCGCATCGATGGTGGCTCCAGTCTCAAGCACCACTCCCCGTTGTGGCAACCGGCCCCGGCCAGGAACCGCAAGCGCTTCGAGGGATTCCATCGCAGCGTAAAACCGGCTGTGGTCACCGAACTCGAGGCGGAGGGCAAACTCTGATGCAGCCAATCGAGTCACAGGTGGAAACAGGGTCGGCGGAGTTCGCCGAAAACCGCGAAGCCATGCTCCAGGCCATCGCGCGCTTCCGCGAGGCCGAACAACGCCCGGTGGCAGTGGCGGCGGACAAAGGCGATCGCTATCGCCAGCGCGGCTGGCTCCTGCCCCGGGAGAGGCTCAACCGCCTGCTGGATCCCGGCGCCCCATTTATTGAACTCTGTTCCCTGGCGGGCTACCGGCTCTACGACGATAACGACGGCAGCGGTGCCGGTGGCGGCGCCATCTGCGGCATCGGCAGGATCAGCGGCCGACGCTGCATGGTGCGCGTCGACAATTATGCAGTAAAGGGGGGCACCATCTCGCCGGCGGGAATGGACAAGGCACTGCGCATGCAGCAGATCGCACGGGAAAACCACTTGCCTGTGGTTACCCTGGCCCAGAGTGGCGGCGCCAACCTGATGTTCGCCAACGAGACGTTTGCGCCCGGCGGTCGCGGGTTTGCCAACCAGGCCCGCATGTCCGCTGCCGGCATCCCCCAGGTCACCGTGGTGCATGGGGGGGCCACAGCCGGTGGGGCCTACCAACCGGGCCTGTCCGACTATGTGGTAATGGTCCGGGGACAGACCGGAATGTACCTGGCAGGCCCCCCACTCCTGAAAGCCGCCACCGGTGAAATCGCCGACGAGGAAACCCTGGGCGGTGCCGAAATGCACTGCCGGCAATCCGGCAGCGGCGACTACCTGGCCGAAGACGATGCCGATGGTATCCGCATGGCCCGCGAGATAATCGCCGCCCTGCCCGCTGGAACACCAGCAACGGCTACGGAAGACTGGCGCCCTCCCCGTCACCCCGAGGAAGAGCTACTGGGGCTGATTCCTGCCGACAGCAGGCGCCCCTATGATGTGCGCGAAGTGCTGGCGCGCCTGGTCGACGACTCCGCCATCCTCGATTTCAAGCCGGAGTTTGACCGGCAGACGGTGTGCTGCCATGCCCGGATCGAGGGCCGCGTGATCGGGATAATTGGCAACAATGGCCCTATCACTCCCCCCGGGGCGAACAAGGCGGCGCAGTTCATCCAGCTGTGCGAGCAGGGCAACACTCCCCTGCTCTTCCTGCACAATACCACCGGCTTTATGGTCGGCACGGAAGTCGAGCGCAACGGCATCATCAAGCACGGCTCCAAGATGATCCAGGCGGTGGCCAATGCCAGTGTGCCCAAGATCAGCATCGTGATCGGTGGCTCTTACGGCGCCGGCAATTACGCCATGTGCGGCCGCGGGTTCGACCCGCGCTTCATTTTTGCCTGGCCAAACTCGCGCACCGCGGTGATGGGTGCAGCGCAGGCGGGCAAGGTGCTGCGGATAGTGACCGAGCAGAAAATGCAGCGTGCCGGCGCTGTCGACGAGGCATCACTGGACAAACTGGAGCAGGACACCGCCGCCTTCATGGAGGCCGGCTCGGACGCCCTCTCCTGCAGTGCGCGGCTGTGGGACGACGGTATCATCGATCCGCGCGATACCCGCAGGCTGCTGGGTATGCTGCTGGAAATATGCCGGGAAGCAGAACTGGCGCCGCAGCGGAAAAATACTTTCGGTGTGGCGAGGTTCTAGCCGCGCCGGACTGGTAACCAGGTTCAAGGAATCAGGGACAACGCCATGATACTGACTGACGAGCATCGCGAGCTTCAGCGCACCGTGCGCAATTTTGTCGAGCGCGAAATCAATCCCCATGTTACCGAATGGGAGGAAGCGGGCGAATTCCCCACCCGGGAGCTGTTCGGAAAACTGGGGGAACTGGGTTTGCTGGGCATCAGCAAGCCCACCGAGTACGGCGGCCTGGGCCTCGATTTCAGCTACGAGGCGGTCTTCCTCGAGGAGCTTGGCGCGGCCCACTGTGGCGGTGTGCCGCTGGCAATTGCGGTACAGACCGCCATGGCGACACCGGCGCTGGCCAATTTCGCCAGCGACGCACTCAGGGAAGAGTTTCTCCTCCCGGCGATTAGCGGACAAATGATCGGCGCCATCGCCGTGTCCGAACCGGGTGCCGGCTCCGATGTGGCCGGTGTCAAAACCACGGCCATTCCGGACGGTGATGACTACCTTGTTAATGGCAGCAAGATGTGGATCACCAATGCCCCCCGGGCCGACTTTTTCTGCACCCTGGTGAACACCGGCGAGGGCAAGCCCCACCGGAACAAGTCCCTGCTGGTTATTCCCGCCGACGCGCCCGGCGTCCGGGTCGGGGACCGGTTGAAAAAAATGGGCATGCGCTCCTCGGAAACCGCACCGGTATTTTTCGACAATGTCCGGGTCCCACAGGGTAATCGTATCGGCAACGAGGGCGACGGCTTCCTGCTGCAGATGCTGCAGTTCCAGGAGGAACGCCTGGCCGGTGCCCTGCTGACTATTCGCGGCCTGGAAAACTGTGTCTCGTCCACCATCAACTACACCCGTGAACGCGACGTTTTTGGCGGCCCCCTGCTGGATAACCAGACGGTGCATTTCAACCTTGCAGAGATGCAGACCGAGGTGGAATGCCTGCGGGCGCTCACCTGGCGCGCCACAGAAGCTTACGTGGCGGGCGAGGACGTCACCACGCTCGCATCCATGGCCAAACTGAAATCCGGGCGCCTGGCCCGCTCCATTCCCGACCAGTGCCTGCAGTTCTGGGGGGGCATGGGCTACATGGAAGAGACGCCCATCAACCGCGCCTACCGGGACTCGCGGCTCACTGCCATCGGCGGGGGGGCAGACGAGGTAATGCTGGGCATCATCTGCAAACTGATGGGGATTCTGCCCCGGGCGAGAAAACCCGAAGCGACGGGCTCAAATGCCGGCAAAGCGGAGGCAACCCAGCGTGCACACTGACACAACAGTAAGCGGTGAACTGCTGGCCCGCCACGAGGGGCATGCAGTTTTCCTGACCCTGAACCGCCCGGACCAGCGCAATGCCCTCAGCCTGCAGATGGTGGGTGGGCTACTGGCGCAACTGGAGCAGGCCGAACAGGACCCGGCAATCCGCGCACTGGTATTGCGCGGTTCCGGGGAGAATTTCTCCGCCGGCGCAGATGTCACTGACCTGCTCGCCGCACAGCAGCGGGTCGAGGCCGGCGATAGCGATGCATTCGCAACCATGAATCGCCGTTTCGGCGAACTGCTGCAACGCTTCGAATGCTCACCGCTGGTAACCATCGCTGCGCTCGAGGGGGCCATTATGGGTGGCGGCCTGGGCCTGGCCTGCGTCGCCGACATCGCCATTGCCAGCGAGACCGCCCGCTTCTCCCTGCCGGAAACCCGCCTGGGCCTGCTGCCGGCACAGGTGGCCCCATTTATCGTTGCGCGTATCGGGTCATCGCAGACCCGCAGGCTGGCGCTCGCCGGCGCCAGTATCGGTGCCGGAGAGGCCCTGCGCATCGGCCTGGTGCACGCATCGGTGAAAGACGCAAGGGAACTCGATACCGCAGTAGCACAGCAGCTCGCGGCGGTGGGTCGCTGCGCACCAGATGCGCTCGCCGCCACCAAGCGGCTGCTCCTCGACAGCAGCCCCGTACCGCTCGCTGGCGACCTCGACCAACTGCTGGACCACGCTGCACGACAGTTTTCCGATGCGGTCCAGGGCCACGAGGGCCGAGAGGGAACCCGGGCCTTTATTGAGAAGCGCCCCCCGGAGTGGCAGCAGCAATGATGCAGATACCAGAGAAGTCACCAGCGTCCGCCCGCCCCACACTTCTGGTGGCCAACCGGGGCGAAATCGCCGTGCGCATTATCCGCACTGCTCGCAGTGAGGGGTACCGTACGGTGGCCATCTACAGTGAGCCGGACAGGGACGCCCTGCACGCGCGCATGGCCGATACCGCCGTCGCCATTGGCGGGTGCAGTCCACAGGAATCCTACCTGGATATCGGCAAGATACTCGATGCCGCGCAACGGGCTGGCGCTAACGCCGTGCACCCGGGCTACGGTTTTCTCTCGGAAAATGCCGATTTCGCCCGCGCATGTGCGGAAAGCGGGCTTCTTTTTGTCGGCCCGCCGGCGCAGGCCATCGAGGCCATGGCCAACAAGCGCCGCGCGAAGGCGCTCGTGGCTGATGCCGGGGTTCCCTGCATACCTGGCTTTGCCGCCGGTGACGCGGTCGCTGACGACAACGACCTGGTCCGCGCTGCTGAAGAGATCGGCTACCCGCTGATGATCAAGGCCGCCGATGGCGGTGGTGGCCGCGGCATGCGGCTGGTGGAATCCGCCGAGGAATTGCAGGCCCACCTGCGCTCAGCCCGCAGCGAGGCCCGCAGTGCCTTTGGCAGCGACGAAGTTATCCTGGAAAAAGCACTGGTCAATGCCCGTCACGTAGAGGTCCAGGTCTTCGCCGACAACCATGGCAATATTGTCCACCTGGGCGAGCGGGATTGCTCGGTCCAGCGGCGGCACCAGAAAATTGTTGAGGAGAGCCCCTCCCCCGCAGTAGATACTGGCCTGCGCCAGCGCATGGGTAGCGCGGCTATCGCGGCAGCGGGCGCCTGCGATTATCGCGGTGCCGGCACAGTGGAATTCCTGCTGGACGAAAGCGGGAACTTTTACTTTCTGGAAATGAATACCCGCCTGCAGGTTGAGCACCCGGTGACCGAGATGGTCACCGGCCTCGACCTGGTAGCCTGGCAACTGTCCGTCGCCCGTGGTGAGCCGCTGCCAGTGACCCAGGACGAGATCCAGCTTTGTGGCCATGCCATCGAGGTACGACTCTATGCGGAAGACCCGGATCGCGATTTCCTGCCCCAGACCGGCGAGGTACTCCACTGGCGGACACCTGCCGGTGATGGTATCCGTTGCGATCACGCGGTCATCAACGGTGGCCTTGTCAGCCCGTATTATGACCCCATGCTGGGCAAACTGATTACCGCCGGCCGGGACCGGGAACAGGCCCGGCTGCGCATGCTCGACGCCCTGGCGCGGCTCGAACTGATCGGCCCGAAACATAATGGCTATTTCCTCAACCGGCTGGTGGCCGACCCGCTATTTGCCGCCGGCCAGGCCACAACTGCATTCCTGGGCAATGAGGGAAGATACCTTGTTGAGGCCCCGGAGAGTGCCCAGGCGACTCCCCGGCACGCCGCCATCGCAGTAGTGCTGATGCATCACGGCCTGCTCGATCCTGCAGACCTGCGCCGCCATCGGGCTGACTGGCGCAGCGGCGATCACAGCACACCACTGGTTTACCGCCTGCAACAGGAAAATAACAGTTTCGAGTGCCAGCTGCTCCCACTTCGCGCGCGGCATTATCGTGTCCACTGCGAAGGCTTGACCCTCGAGATGGCACTGATGCGCTCTGCTGAAAAGCAGGTGCTGCTGGCAGTCGATGGAGTGGAGGAAACTGTCGTCTTTCATCACCGCGCCTCCGAGCTGGTTACCCTGGTCGGGGGCAGGCAGCTGGCATGGCGGGACTGTACCCATGCCCCGGCACGTACAATGGAAGGGCCGGCGAGCGGCACCCTCAAGGCTCCCATGGATGGCACCGTGGTTGAGCTCTGTGTGGAACAGGGCCAGCCGGTCCGCAAGGGCGATTCCGTCGCAGTGGTTGAGGCGATGAAAATGGAGCATGCGCTCAGGGCCGACTGCGACGGTGTCATCGCTGAACTTGCCGCACGGCCCGGGGAGCAGGTACGCGGTGGGCAATTGCTGGTACGGATAGAACCGGAAGCAATGCTCTCCTCCGCCGAGCAGTCCACCGCCGCATCCTGACCCGGCCACCAAAGTGCATCAACGGTTACCAGAGGGACAGCCTGTGTTCGACATTGATTCCAGCCGCCTGTACAGCCCCTTCCGCACCGACGAGCATCATCAATGGCGCGAGCAACTGCGCCGTTTCGTCGATCGAGAGATTGCACCATTTGTCAGCCAGTGGGATGAGGAAGGCCAATTGCCACAGGAGCTGTGGCCCAAAGCGGCGGATGTCGGCCTGTTACCTCTCGGTTATCCCGAAGCCTACGGCGGCATTCCCGGGGATATATTCCACACCATTGTCGCCGCCGAAGAACTCGCCCGGTGTGGCGCGGGCGGGCTTTACGCCAGCCTGATGGTGCACGGCATCGCCCTGCCACCAGTCGTCCATTACGGCAGTCCCGCCCTCAGGGAGGCGGTGATTCCCCCGGTACTGCGCGGCGAAAGGCATATTGCCCTCGCGGTCACCGAGCCCGGTGCCGGCTCAGATGTTGCCAACCTGCAGTGCCGCGCCGAGCGGGATGGCGATGACTTTATCGTCCGCGGCGAAAAGACCTTTATCACCGGTGGTATGCGGGCCAACTGGTTCACCGCCGCGGTGCGCACTGGCGGCGAAGGCTTCGGGGGAATTTCCCTGCTGCTGATCCCGGCCGATGCAGCCGGCGTGGAGCGCCAGGCGCTGGAGCAGAAACAGGGCTGGTGGTGCTCCGACACTGCCAGTATTTTCTTCGACGGGGTTCGCGTCCCGAGGGCCAACCTGGTCGGGGAGGAGAATGCCGGTTTCCTGCCGATCGTGCACAATTTTAACAGCGAACGACTCGGCATCGCCGCGTCCTGCGTAGAGTACAGTCGCGTCTGCCTGCAGGAAGCGATCGACTGGGCAAGGGAGCGCAAGACATTCGGCAAGCGGCTCGCCGACCACCAGGTAATCCGCCACAAGTTTGCGCAGATGCTGCAGCGCATCAACGCCACCGCCGCCTACCTGGAACTCTGTGCCGCTGCCGAGCAGCGTGGTGAACTCGGGGTTGCCGATGTATCACTGCTGAAGGTGCAGGCCACCGAAACCATGGAACTCTGTGCCCGCGAAGCCATGCAGGTTATGGGAGGCGCGGGCTATATGCGTGGCAGCCGCACGGAACGCATTTACCGCGAAGTCCGGGTCAACGCGATCGGCGGCGGTTCCGAGGAAATCCTGCGGGACCTGGCGTCGCGGCAGATGGGAATCTGACGGCAACCACAGAGAAGAGAGGGACAGTTACCAGCGATCAGCGTCCCAGACATCGTGCTCCACCCCCGGGATATTGTGCTTGCGTGCATCGAACATCGGCTGGTCAATGCCCCGCGCGCGCTGTTCCTCGTAGTCAGCCATTACCCGGAATGCCACCCCGGACAGTAACAGCATCGCCAGCAGGTTCGCCGTCGCCATAAAGCCCATGGACATATCGGCCATATTCCACAGCAGCGCGAAATTGTCGGAGCTGCCACTGGCCGCCACCCAGGCACCAAAGAGGATAAACAGGATATAGAGTGCCCGGTAACAGAGGATCGATGTGCGGGTGTGCCAGAGGTAGAAAATATTGGTTTCCGCGTAGTAATAATTGGCAATGATGGAGGTAAAGGCAAAGAAGATCAGCGCGATGGCAATAAAGCCGCTGCCCCAGCTGCCCACTTCGCTGGCCAGCGCATCCTGGGTCAGGGTCACGCCCTCGATGTCACCCACCATATGCACATCAGCCAGCAGGATGATCGCCGCTGTCGCCGTACAGATCAGGATGGTATCCAGGAATACTGACGCCATCTGCACATAGCCCTGGACCGCCGGGTGCTTTACGTCCGCCGCGGCACCCACGTTGGGTGATGAGCCCATACCGGCCTCATTGGAGAAAAGACCACGCTTGATGCCATTGGCAACAACCGCCCCGAAAGCACCCGCCCCGGCTTCCTGCACGCCGAAGGCATTGCTGACTACCAGGCCCAGCACGGATGGCAGCTCACCCAGGTTCATAAAGATCACCAGGATCGCAATGGCCAGGTAGGCCAGCGCCATCACCGGTACCACCAGCCCGGCAAAGCGGCCGATGGTATGAATCCCCCCGAAAACGATCATTGCCGCCACCAGGGCAACAATCACTCCCACCAGCAGCGGGTTTATCTCGAACGCGGCGCTGATAGCAGAAGCCATTGCATTGGCCTGCACGGCGTTAAAGAAGAAGCCGAAACTGATCACCAGGAAAATCGAGAACACCACCGCCAGCCATTTCCACTGGCGACCCAGGCCTTTCTCGATGTAATAGGCGGGGCCGCCACGGAAAGTACCGTGCTCCTCCCCGCGCTCCTTATAGGTCTGCGCCAGGGTGTTTTCCACAAAACTGGTGGCCATGCCCACCAGGGCCACAAGCCACATCCACAGGACAGCCCCCGGGCCACCGGCCGTAATCGCCACCGCCACACCGGCAATATTACCGGTCCCGACCCTGGCGGCGGCACTGGTGGCAAAGGCCTCAAATGAGGAAACCGAGTCATAGTGCTCGCGGCGCAGGCTACAGCGCATGACGTAGAGCATATGACCGAAAGCGCGGAACTGGATGAACCGGCTGCGTATGGTGAAGTAAAGGCCTGCGGGCAACAACGCCGCAATCAGGACTCCCAGCCACCAGAAACCACCGATCCCCCCCCAGGCAAGGGAGTTGCCCCAGCCGATTACTGTCGAGAGTGCATCAAGGAAGGATTGCATTCGGCCACTCCGCTGGTTGGCCCCGGTTTGCGGGCACGACACCGGCCCGCAACTGGTGGCGGAAAAGACTACACCTGCGTTTAAGACTAGTTTACCCCGAGGGAACTATATGACCCGTGGCAGACCGGTTGGTCCCCTGCCGGCGACGGGGCCCATGCCCCTAGAGGAAAATCTCCCGCGCCCGCTGCGGGGACACGACGGTACGACCGGCTTCCTCCGCCAAATTAACCAGCGCCTCGATCAACGGGCCATTGCCACTGGTACGCGAGCCATCCGAGAGGTAGAAAGTATCCTCCACCCCACTGCGCAGGTGGCCGCCAAGTTCGGCGGTCTTGCGGTGCAGTGCCCAGATTTCCTGGCGCCCGATCACCGTACTCTGCCACAGGGTTCCTTCATGCATGTATCGCGTTAATAGTTGCAGCAGGTCCGGGTCCGCGGGCATGCCCGAGGCGACTCCCATCACCAGGTTATAGTTGGGCTGCTCGACCATACCTACATCGCTGAACATACCAACAGAGCGGACAATGCCCACATCAAAGCACTCGAACTCCGGCCGTGTGCCGGTCTCGCGGCAGACCTCCAGTAACTCCTCAATTTTCTCCACCGTGTTCTCGAACAACATCGGCGGCCAGGCCCAGGTGCCATTCGAACGGGCTTTCAGGTAATTGAGGCTGCCGGCATTGCAGGCGGCAATTTCCGGCCGCCCGGCACGAATGCAGTCCAGCGCGCCCTGCTGGTCCCGACCGATGGTGCCGGTGCTGAAGTTGAGGATTACGCCCGGACAGGCATGGCGAATCGCCTCGGCAATGGCCACGGCCACCTGGGGATCCCAGCTGGGCAGGTGTCCCATACCCGGTTCCTGGGAACGGAAATGCACATGCATCACCGACGCCCCGGCATCGAAGGCCTCGCGGGCAGAGGCAGCCATTTCTTCCGGCGTGACCGGTACCGGGTGCTGCTGGGGATTGGTGAGCACGCCGGTCAGGGCACAGGTAATGACAACTTCATCGGACATGGGCAGGACTCCTGAATTATCTTTATTGGAACCCGGGCCCGGGGCAAGCACCTCGCCATCCCGGGGCATAGTGGAATTCGCGCCGCAGGCCGCAATCCGGGCCGGCTGGAACAGAACACAAACCAAGCAATTGCTTGGTTTGTCAGGCTACCACAGGCCGCCGGGCCGGCAAAGCCGACTTGTACACGGCCTGGCGGCTCGGCAGAATGCGCGCCATAAGTCGGGCAAGCAGCCCCGAAATAAACAGCGGTAGAATGGAGACCAATTCATGAGCGAGCAGCCCAACGGCATTACCGCCGCACCCTACGGCAGCTGGAAATCTGCCGTTACCGCCGACCTCCTGGTAAAGGGCAGCGTGCGACTCGGTGAAGCAAGCCTGGTAGACGGCCGCTATTACTGGCTGGAATCCCGCCCGGCAGAAAAGGGGCGCTCGGTCCTGGTCCAGCACTGCCCGGAGCATGGTACCCGGGATATCACCCCTGCCCCGCTCAGTGTCCGCTCCAAGGCGCATGAATATGGCGGCGCCAGCTACCTGGTTGCAGGGGACCAGGTGTACTTTGTGCTCGCAACGGACCAGCGCATTTACCGGATGCCGCTGGAGGGTGGCGAGCCACAGCCTCTCACACCGGATGATCCCTGCCGCTACGCAGATTTTTCCCTGGACCAGCACCACAATCGCCTGGTCTGTATCCAGGAGGACTACCGCCCATGTGAAGGCGGCGATGAACCAGTGGCACGCATTGTGGCTGTCCCACTGGGGGAAACTGCCACGCAGGGTGAACCCGATGTGCTGGTAGAGGGAGCTGACTTCTACTCCAACCCCCGGCTCAGCCCGGACGGCCAGCGGCTCAGTTTCCTGCGCTGGTTCCATCCCAATATGCCCTGGGATGGAACCGAGCTTTGCCTGGCAAACCTGGATGAAGACGGCATTCCCGGAAATATCGAAGTCATTGCCGGCGGCGCGGAGGAATCAATCTTCCAGCCCCAGTGGTCCCCCGGGGGTGAACTGTTCTATGTTTCTGATCGCAGTAACTGGTGGAATATCTATCGTCGCGGCGACGATAAACCGATATGGGAGAAGGACGCCGAGTTCGCCACGCCGCAGTGGGTCTTTGGTATGTCCACTTACAGTTTCCTGACCAGTGACTCGATACTCTGTACCTACACCGAAGAGGGTCGCTGGCAGCTCGGGCGCATTGACCTGGAAGGCGGGGGTCATGAGCGAATCGAGCAACCTTACTGCGATATCGAGAGCCTGCACTGCGAGAGCCATAAGGCGGTATTCATCGCCGCATCCCCCGGCGATTTTTCCTCAGTAGTCGCTTTTGACGACCACTCCGGGCAACTCACCAAGATCGCCCGCAGCAATAGCGCAGGGCTGCCCGCAAACAATTTCTCCCAGGCCCAGGCTATCCAGTACCCGGTGGGCGACCGGAACGTATTTGCCTTCTATTACGCGCCGCAGAACCCGGACTACACCGGTCCCGGGGACGAGTTGCCACCGCTGCTAGTCCTCAGCCACGGTGGTCCCACCGGGGCCACCTCAGCCGGGCTAAACCTGAAAATACAGTACTGGACCAGTCGCGGGTTTGCCGTACTGGACGTCAATTACTCCGGCAGCACCGGCTATGGCCGCGCCTACCGCGACCGCCTCAAGGATGGCTGGGGCGTGCTGGATGTAGAGGATGTCTGTGCCGGGGCGGAATACCTGGTTGCGAAGGGCCTTGCGGATCCGCAGCGGCTCCTGGTCAAGGGCAGCAGTGCCGGGGGCTATACCGTGCTGGCCGCCCTCACTTTCCATCACACTTTCAAGGCCGGCGCCAGCCTTTATGGCGTCGGCGACCTCACCACGCTTGCCCGCGACACCCATAAATTCGAATCCCGCTACCTGGACAAGCTGGTGGGTCCGTGGCCCGCTGCGGAAGCGCTGTACCGTGCACGCTCGCCGATCAATCACGTGGAGCAACTCAACTGCCCGGTGATTGTATTCCAGGGGATGGAAGACAAAGTGGTGCCGCCCAACCAGGCCGAAGCGATGGTCGATGCCCTGCGTCAGCAGGGTATTCCCGTGGCCTACATTACCTTTGCCGAGGAGGGGCACGGCTTCCGCGCCGCCGACAGTATCAAGATGGCACTGTCTGCAGAGCTGGAGTTTTACAGCCGTATTTTCGGCTTTCCGCTGGCGGAGCCCGGCCCCGGTATCGAGATCGAGAATCTCAGTCAGCAAAGTGCCAACGGATAACAGGAGCTGAATTCCAGTGGGACGATGGAGACCGCCGCGGCCCCGCGGCTCACGCTATATCACTCCCGAGGGCGCCCGCCGCATGCGCGCTGAGGTAAAGTTCCTGTGGGAAGAGGAACGGCCGCGCGTAACCAATGCCGTGAGTGAAGCTGCCAAACTGGGCGATCGTTCCGAGAATGCGGATTACATTTACGGCAAGAAACGCCTGCGGGAAATCGACAGCCGGGTAAGGTTTCTCACCAAGCGCCTGGAAGAAATCACGGTGGTGGACCGTATCCCGGAAGAGCGCGACAAGGTGTTTTTCGGGGCCTGGGTCACCATTGAGGATGACAAGGGCAACACCAGTACCTATCGCATTGTGGGCCCGGACGAATTCAATGTGAAAGAGGGACTGATCTCCATGGACTCGCCGGTAGCCCGCGCGCTGCTGGGCAAGCGACTGGACGACGAGGTGGATATTCGCATTGAGGAGCAGTGGGTAACCTATTACGTCCTGGAAATCCGATACGAGGAAGCTGCCGACTGAATGACCGTCGTTTACTCCCGGCGGCAGTAAAAAACCTGCCTCATCATTAATTCACGGCACTATCAAATAAACGGTAGCCGGCAGTGGATCCAGCTCAGCCGATTCCTGGTTCTCTCCGGCCGTGAAACTTCCTGGAGTTCGCCCGGGTTCTTCCCGGCGATTACCACATACCTCACTTCGCATGCGCCCCCCTGCAATTTTAAGGGGAACCCCAATTGATCAATTACTAACCACTTCGTTTGCAGGGTATGCAAAAGCGAAATCAATCTGTATCATTTTGCGCCAATTGCGTCGCGCATATGGGGTGTGCGGCTGGCGAAAAGCGCTGCATAAAATTTGTTCACCAAAAAGACAGGGAGTTTCGGGTCGCCATGAGGCGACCATTAGGTCATTGAAGGCTGCAGGTGCATAGCGGACATAACACGCAGCGCGGCTCCGCGAAATGTATAAAAAATAGCCACCAGAAGTGATTCCAATGATGTCTCCCTGTATTCGCACTCTGCTGTTGATGGTCTCTATTTGCCTGCTGTCCGCCTGTAGTGGTGGCGGCGGTGGCGATGACTCCCCTTCCAGCCCGCCCGGCTCCAGTTCCACTGACAATGGCAGCTCCGGTGACAGTGGTGGCAGCAACGGCGGCGATAGCGGTGGTTCCGGCAATACCGGTACAACCGGCCTGCTTCCCGGAGACTATGTCTCCGTCGGCAACTGCGTACCCTTCGAGGGCAGCGAAAACGCCGAGCTGAAGATATTTTTCCTCAATATCAACGACGCACCGTATTTTGACGAGCTGGTCAACAATGCGGTTTACGAGCAATTCCAGGCGATTCCCCCATTCAGCGAATACTTCAGCCACCTGGCTTTCTACCAGCTGGATGTCGGCAGTGGCGAGGACTTCAACTGCAAGGGCACCAACCAGGGCCTCAACGGCGGTGACCTCCTCCAGTGCGACGACGAAAAAATCCACCAGGAAATCCTGGCCCAGTGCGATGTCAGTGACATCAATGGGCTGATCAAGGTGGCGTTCGCGGACTCTCCCAACGGCGGCTCGGCCGGCGAAGTAATTTACGTGGGATCGAACTCGAACCTGGACCAGGAGACAGTGCTGGAAAAACAGACCAATACCGTAATCCACGAAGTGGGCCACAACTTCGGGCTGGCGGACTTCTACGGTGGAGGCATCAACAAGAACGGCGATGCCGTGGAAGGCTGGCCCAGCGAGCGCTCGCGGGAATGGCGCAACCTGGACGGTCCCGGCTGCTCCAAATGGTGCAATTCTTTCAAACCGGCTTCCGAGTACACGCAGTCCGAGACTTCCGTCTGCCCCACCCTCACTACCCGTGACCAGTGTGTCAGCCACAACCGGCTCGAGGACGGGGACTGCACCAAAGACGAGAACGGGGTTTACCAGTGCTGCGCCTGGTCGGAAACCCCGGACGACTACTTCGGCTCCAACTGCGCGCCAGTCTGGGGGACCGAGGATATCGGCCTGGACTGCGAAGCCGGCGCCGGCTGCTTCTATGGCGGGGCATACGGCAATAATTCCTGGCGCCCGGTGAAATCCTGGGAAGACAGCATCATGTACGGACCGGACGATTCCACCGCCTTTGACAGTGTTTCCGAGCGCGAACTCAGGAAGGCGCTGACCTGCTGTGCTTCCTCCGAGGACGGGACCGCAGCCTGTGAGGATTTCCGCGAGGAGTATGCGGATTTCCTGGCCAATGAACAGCTCTGGAAGCAACGCCTGGGCTCCTGTGGCGTGGGTTCCGCCGGCTGAGCCACGGCTGCAGAATGCACATTCAATACGGGTCCCCGGCTTCTTTTCTTTGTTGAGCCGGCGGCCCGATCCGCGCGGCGCCCACACGGATAGACTAGAGTTCCCCCATCTCGCCAGCGGGGAAACAGGTCACAATGGAATCGAGGCAAAAGCCGTATCGCACGGCCGGAACCTGCAGCAGGCGCCAGTTTCTCCGGGGCCTGGGCGTCGGCCTGTTTACCACCGGTATCAATGGGGCGCTGCCCCTGGCCTCCTGGGCGCTCGCTTCACCCCGCAACCTGCATGGCGGGATCGGGGATTACCATCCGCAGGACTATTTTGACCTGGCGCTGCGATATACCCCCCTGGGTATCGACGGTCGCTACGGCACAGCCACTGCCATCAACGGCACCGTCCCCGGCCCTTTGATCCGCTGGCGCGAGGGCGATACCGTGACAATGGATGTCACCAACCACCTCGATGGAACAAAGCACGCTTCCATTCACTGGCACGGGATCCTGGTACCTTTCCGCATGGATGGTGTGCCCGGGGTGAACTTCAATGGGATCCAACCGGGCGAGACCTACCGCTATCGATTCCCGGTGGTACAGGCGGGCACCTACTGGTACCACAGCCACTCACGTTTTCAGGAGCAGACCGGCACCTATGGCCCGCTGGTGATTGACCCGAAGGACGGTGAGCCCTTCCACTACGACCGCGACCATGTAATCGTCCTTTCAGACTGGGCGTTTACCGATCCCGAGTCCCTGTTCCGCAATATCAATCTCAACCCCGAACACTACATCTACTACAAGCGCACCGTGTTCGACTATCTGCATGAGGTGCGGGAAAAAGGCTTTGCAGAAGCCAATGCCGAACTGCTGCCATTTCGCAGGATGAACATGAGCCCCCGCGATCTCTCCAACGTCACCGGGTATATCTATACCTACCTGATGAACGGTCATTCGCCGGACATGAACTGGAGCGGCCAGTTCCTTCCGGGTGAGACGGTCAGGTTAAGGGTGATCAATGCCGCGGCAATGAGTAACTTCGATGTGCGCATCCCGGGCCTGGATATGGAAGTAGTGATGGCCGACGGCAAGGCAGTGCAGCCGGTACGCTGCCACGAATTCCGGATTGGTGTAGCAGAGACTTATGACGTACTCATCAGGCCGCGGGAAGCCCGCGCCTACACCCTGTTTGCCGAGTCGCTCGACCGCAGCGGCTACGCTCGCGGGACCCTTGCCCCGGAACCCGGAATGACCGCACCGGTACCGGAACTGCGACCAGTGCCGGATCGCAAGCTGGAAGATATTGGCATGGGCATGATGAAGGGCCGGTATTTCGGCGGCATGTCAGAGGCAATGAAGGAAAAGCTGCACCGCAAGCGCCTGCAAATGCAGGATGACGCCATCCCTGGACCCAATGGCCCTATGCCTTTCCTGCCCAACAGGAAAAACCCCAATGTGGCCATGGTGGTGATGAATCCGCAGCGCCGGCTCAATCAGCCCGGTATCGGCCTGGGCAACGATGGCTGGAAAGTCCTTACCTACTCTGACCTGGTTTCCGCGGAGCCCCAGCCCTACAGCGCCACGGTCGACCGCGAAATGACCATCAACATCACCGCCAATATGGAGCGGTTTATTTTCTCGCTGGATGGAAAGAAATTTACCCAACAACCCGGTCCCTACCTGTTCAGGTACAACGAAAGGCTGCGGCTGTTCATGGTCAACCACACCATGATGGAACACCCGATGCACCTTCACGGGATGTGGATGCAGCTGGAAAACGGCGAGGATAATGAACGGATACCATTCAAGCACACCATCCTGATCAAGCCGGGAGAGGTGCTGTCGGTGCTGATTACACCCATCGAAAAAGGCGATTGGGCGTTCCACTGTCACCTGCTCTACCACATGGAGGCGGGGATGTTCCAGGTGGTACGGGTTGCCTGAGCAAGCTTATGAAAAACTACCCTGCCCTGCCCCTTCTCCTGTTGCTGCCGGTGAGCTTCGCGGCAGCGTCGGAGCCCCCGAAAAATGTCCCGATCCAGGCCTCAGAGGATGGCACCGAGCCCAAACCGGAAGGCTACCGGAGCCCGCCACTGCCCCCTGAACCTGGAAAGCAGATTCGCAAGTACGCAGAAGATGCGACGGGAAAACCCCAGGGAAACTTTGGTGTTATTCCCATCCACGACAACCAGAAATTTATGCAGGTGCTGGGCAAGAGACTCGAGTACCAACGCGACGGTGATACCGAAAAGCAGCTCTGGGAAATTGATGCCTGGTATGGTGGCGACCATAACAAACTGTATCTGGAGTCCGAGGGCGAGCGGGAAGCCGGCGGCAAGACCGAGGCGGCAAAGCTCGAGGTTTTCTGGAACCACGCCATCCGCCCTTTCTGGGACTACCAGCTGGGTATACGACACGACTTCAATCCCCGCGAAAGTCGCTCGTTTCTGGCGTCGGGGCTGCAGGGAATGACACCCTATGGCTTTGAAACCGACCTGACCGGCTACATCAGCGAAGACGGCCATGTCTCCTGGCGGCTGGAGATAGAGCGGGGCTTCCACTTCAGCCAACGGGTTGTGCTGGAGCCCAGGCTGGAAACGGATTTCTCTTTCTCCGATATCCCGGCCTACAACATTGGCGAGGGATTTACCGCTATCGAGCTGGGGTTGCGCCTGCGCTACATGATTACACCCAAGTTTGCCCCCTACCTCGGTGTTTCCTGGGAACGCAAGATTGGGGAATCCGCCGACCTGGTCGAAGCTGATGGGGAGGACTCTGAATTCACCTTCGCAGTAGCCGGTGTGCGCTTCTGGTTCTGATAACTGGCCGCCGCTGCCTCCTGTGGCACAGGCTGTTGAGAGCAACGCCAGATCAGGCTGTGATGTCTATCCCGGCACCTGCTCCCCGCCGCCCCCGGGATCACCAGGCCGCCACAGGGCCCGCGGCCAGCGACTATATTAAAGGATGAACTCACCCGCGACAGATTAAGGACGCCTGCCGGACTGACGAAAAACTCACACCAGTGCATTCGCCCCATGCCGGCTGGCTTGAATGATCCGACAGCATAATCCCAATAAATGGACCCTGACTTGCAAGGAAGCCCCGGTTCCCCCGGACAGCCACTGGAGAACCCCGCCAGCAACGAGATACCCGGCGCTATTGGCTACGTCGACCTGGATAGCGCCATCGCGTTCGGTATCGCACTCAGCCTGGGGTTGCTGGTGGGCCTGCAGCGCGAGCGCACCACCGATCGCATTGGTGGCATTCGCACCTTTCCCCTGATTGCGGTATTTGGCGCCCTCGCGGCACGTATCGGCATGGTCTACCAGGCCCAGTGGCTGGTGCCCGCAGGACTCCTGAGCGTCACTATCCTGCTCATTCTCGGCAATGTTGAGCGACTCCGTGGCGAGGAGGAAACCACCGGCATTACCACGGAAATCACCGCACTGATGATCTACCTGGTGGGGGCCTATGTGATGGTGGGCGAGAAATCCATCGCCGTGGCGGTTGGTGGCACCATCGCCATACTGCTACACCTCAAGCCCAGTATGCACGCCTTTGCCCAGCACCTGCCGGAGAAAGACCTGCGTGCCATCATGCAGTTTGCGTTGATTTCCCTGATCATCCTGCCGATTCTCCCCAACCGGACCTTCGGCCCCTACGATGTACTGAATCCCTTCAAGATCTGGCTGCTTGTCGTGCTGATCGTGGGCATTGGCCTCGGCGGCTATGGCGCCTACAAGATCGTCGGCGCCCGCACCGGCACGCTGCTCAGCGGGCTTATTGGTGGCCTGATCTCCTCCACCGCCACCACGGTCAGTTACGCGCGCAGGGCGCGCAATCAGGCAACGCTGGTCAGGCTGGCAGCCCTGGTGATCCTGATTGCCTCCACCAGCATGTTCCTGCGCATGTTCGTGGAAATTGCCGTGGTTGCGCCGCGCATGGTCCTGCAACTCATCCCGCCCCTGGCGGTTATGCTGGTGGTAAGTGTCACGGTGTGCGGGCTGGGCTACCTGAGAATCGGGGCCCGGGAAGACCAGATGCCCGAGCAGACCAACCCGGCGGAACTGACCCCGGCACTGGTGTTTGGCCTGATGTATGCCCTGGTCTTACTCGCCGTCGCCGCGGCCAAGGATTATTTCGGCAACCAGGGTATCTATGTCGTGGCGTTGATTTCCGGTTTTACCGACGTGGACGCCATTACCCTGTCCACCGCCAACCTGGCCGGCAGGGGGGCACTGGAAGCCGCCACCGCCTGGCGTGCAATGATCATCGCGACACTGGCCAACCTGGTTTTCAAGGCGGGCGCTGCCGGTGCCCTGGGTGGCTGGGCGCTGTTCAGGGGGGTGCTGCTGCTGTTTACCTTACCCTTTATTACCGGCATTGCCGTGATATTCCTCTGGCCAACGGGCGCTGGTTGAGCAGGCCGGCCGCGCTGCAGGTACATGGAGGCACTCGATGGAGAGCACAGCCACTGACAGTGAGGCCATCGCGTTCCGTGCCGAGAAGCTCACCAAAACCTATGGCAGCGGTGAAGCCACTGTGCACGCCTTGCGTGGCGTTGACCTGGAAGTTCCCAGCGGGGAGATGGTGGTATTGCTGGGCCCATCCGGCAGCGGCAAGTCGACCCTGCTGAATATCCTCGGTGGACTCGATTCCCCCACTTCGGGGCGGGTGTTTTTCGGCAGGCGTGAACTGACAGCCTTCGATGACCGCCACCTGACCCTGTTTCGGCGCGAGCATGTGGGATTTGTGTTCCAGTTCTACAACCTGATTCCCAGCCTTACCGCCCGCGAGAATGTCGCCCTGGTAACCGAGATTTCAAAGAACCCCATGCGTCCGGAGGAGGCGCTGCGCCTGGTGGGCCTGGAACAGCGCATGGAACATTTCCCCGCCCAGCTATCCGGCGGGGAGCAACAGCGGGTCGCCATCGCCCGCGCAATTGCCAAACAACCCAATGTCCTATTCTGCGACGAACCCACCGGCGCGCTCGACAGTAAAACAGGAATTGTGGTGCTGGAAGCAATCGCCCGCGCCAACCGCGAGCTGGACACCACCACCATGATCATCACCCATAATGCCGGTATCGCGGACATGGCCGATCGCGTGCTTTATATGGCCGATGGCCGTATTCAGAGAAGCGAGCGCCACCCGGAACCCTGTGCACCGGACCAGCTCAGCTGGTAAGGGCCGTCTACCCCGCAGGCGCTGCCAATGCTGATAGAACTGCTCAAGCCACTGAACCGCAAACTTGTCCGCGACCTCTGGGCCATCAAGGGACAGGGCCTGGCCATTGCCATTGTGATCGGCTGTGGCGTGGGCATGTACCTGATGTCCCGGGGCATGCTGCTGTCGCTTTCCGAAACCCGCGCCGCCTACTACGAGCGCTACCGCTTTGCGGATGTGGTCGCACCGGTAAAGCGGGCCCCCAATGCACTGCTGGACGAAATCACTGCCCTGCCCGGGGTGCGCCGGGCGGAAACCCGAATCCGTGCCGGTGTGATCCTGGATGTGGAAGGCTCCAGTGCGCCGATTACCGGCGAAATCCAGTCACTGCCGGAAGTCCCCACGCCACACATCAACGACATAGTCCTGCGCCGCGGGCGCTACGTGGACCCACAACATGAGGAGGAAGTCCTGGCCCTGGACGCCTTCGCCGAAGCCCATGGACTGGGACCGGGGGACCATCTCCACGCCATCCTCAATGGCACCCGCAAGCGGCTGACCATCACCGGCATCGTGTTGTCCCCGGAATATATCTATGCGATTTCACCCGGGGAAATCGTGCCGGACAAGAAGCGCTTTGGCGTGCTGTGGATGAACCGGGAAGCCCTCGCCAATGCGTTCGACCTGGATGGCGCCTTCAACGAAGCAGTACTGCTCACTTCCGCCGGCAGTAATGAGGATGCGCTGATCGATCAATTGGACACCCTGCTGAAACGCTATGGTGCAACCGGTGCGTACGGCCGCGACCAGCAAATCTCAGACCAGTTCCTGACCAACGAAATCGACCAGCTGGAAACCATCGGGCGGATCCTGCCACCCATTTTCCTGTTGGTGGCCACCTTCCTGCTCAATGTCGTGGTTGGGCGGCTGATAGATACCGAACGCGAACAGATCGGCCTGCTCAAGGCGTTTGGCTATACCGACCGCGATGTGGCGATCCATTACCTGAAGATGATCGGTGTGATTGTGCTACTCGGGATCCTGGTCGGCATCGTGCTGGGTACCTGGCTGGGGCGCGGGCTGGCCAACATGTACCAGGACTTTTTCAAGTTTCCCTTCCTGCTGTTTCGCGCGCCCCTGCAGGTCTACCTGGTGGCGGTCGGGGTCAGCCTGCTGGTGGCCGTGGCCGGCACCTTCTCGTCGGTGCGCCGGGTCATGCAACTGGAACCCGCGGTGGCCATGGTTCCCCCGCCTCCCCCCGACTACAGCCGCTCGGCCCGCTGGATCGAGCGCCTGTCGGCATGGATCGACCAGCCCACTCGCATGATCCTGCGCCATATTTACCGCTGGCCCCGCCGGGCGGCCATGGCGGTGCTGGGCATTGGCATGTCCATGGGGTTGCTGATCGGCGCGAGTTTCTCGATGGATGCCATGATGTATATGGTGGATATCAGCTTCAATGTCATCGACCGGCAGGATGTGACCGTGAATTTCTTCGACCCACGCAACGATCGCGCCATCTACGATGTCATGCATGCGCCCGGCGTCATTACCGCGGAGCCCTTCCGCGCCATCCCGGTGGTATTGCGCAATGGCCCGCGCATGCGTCGGGAGAGCATCGTCGGTATATTGCCGGACGCACAACTGAGCCGTGTCGTGGATACCGAGCTGAAGCCCGTGGAGGTTCCGCCCGCGGGAATTGTCCTGTCGGACAAGCTTGCTGAACTGCTGCAGATCGGGCCGGGTGAGTTACTGCGGGTGGAGGTGCGCACCGGACGCCGCCCCGAACTGGATGTGCCGGTCAGTGGCGTGGTGAAGACCTACATGGGCACAGCCGCCTATATGGACCTGGCGCACCTGAATCGCCTGCTCGGGGAGGACACATCCATCAACGGCACATACCTGCTGGTAGATCCGCTGCAGACCGACGCGCTGTACCGGGAACTGAAGAACACCCCGCTGGTTGCTGGCGTCAGCCTCCAGGAACAGGCGCAGAATGCATTTTATGAAACCCTGCAGGACAGCCTCGGGACCTTTGTTTTTTTCAACACCCTGTTCGCCGGACTGATCGCCGTCGGCGTGGTCTACAACAACGCGCGCATATCCCTGTCGGAACGCGGCCGGGAACTGGCCAGCCTGCGGGTGCTGGGCCTGACCCGCGGCGAAATTTCCTACATCCTGCTGGGCGAGCTGGGGCTGCTGACAATAATCGCACTGCCACTGGGCGCCCTGCTCGGCTACCTGCTGGCGGCCACTCTGGTGATGTCTTTTGACACGGAATTATTCCGTATCCCGCTGGTAATCGGCCCATCCACCTATGGCTATGCCGCGCTGGTGGTCCTGCTCGCAGCACTCGGCTCCGGATTGCTGGTACGCCGGCGCATCGACAGGCTGGACCTGATCGCGGTCCTCAAGACACGGGAGTGATATGCGCGCAAACCTCCTGCGCCGACTGGTAATTATCGGGCTGCTGGCTGGCCTGGGGCTCTTCTTTGCCTACGCATTCCTGCCCGAGCCAGTGCCGGTGGACCTTACCCGGGTTACCCGCGGCCCCCTGGAGGTCTACGTGCGCGACGAGGGCTACACCCGGGTCCGGGATGTCTTCGTGGTTTCCGCCCCGGTGACCGGCTACCTCCTACGGGTGGAGAACGAGGTTGGTGATAACGTTACTGCCGGGGAGTCCGAGCTGGCGCAACTTCTCCCTACCCACCCGCAGTTTCTCGACGAACGCACCCGCAACCAGGCAGCGGCAGCGGTGCGCAGTGCGGAGTCAGCGCTGGAGCTGGCCCGGGCGGAACTCCGGGATGCGCGAGCACAACTCAATTTCGCGCAGGCTGATGCGCGGCGCGCCCGGGCCCTGATCAAGAAAGACCATATCTCGAGAGTGGAACTGGAGCGGATAGAACTGGCCCTCGACAGTGCCGAAGCGGCGGTGGACACTGCCGAAGCCGCTGAGAATGTTCGCCGTAGCGAGCTGGAAAGCGCTCGCGCTGCCCTGATTGAACCACGGCAGGGCAAGCCGGTCAGCCCCGAGGATATTGTCAGGGTCAAGGCCCCGGTGAGTGGCCGGGTGCTGCAGGTGCGGCAGGAAAGTGAAAACGTGGTGAATGCCGGGACGCCCCTGCTGGAAATCGGCAACCCGGCCCAGCTGGAGATAGTAGTCGACCTGCTTTCCAGGGATGCGGTCCAGGTCGAAGCGGGGGATTATGTCCGTATGACCAGCTGGGGCGGCGCAAAGCCCCTGAATGGCAAGGTCCGCCTGGTGGAGCCGTTTGGTTTTACCAAGATTTCTGCCCTGGGTATCGAGGAGCAGCGCGTCAATGTCATCATCGACTTCACCGACCCGCGGGAAAGCTGGCAGCGACTCGGGCATGGCTACCGCGTAGACGCGGCGGTGCGCATCTGGCGTGGCGAGGATATCCTGCAGGTGCCTACCGGTGCTCTCTTCCGGTACCAGGGTGAGTGGGCTGTGTTCCGGGTAATCAACGACCGCGCCGAGCGGGTGGTCGTCGCAATCGGGCACAACAATGGCCAGCAGGCACAAGTGCTCGATGGGCTCAGCGAAGGAGAGACACTGGTACTGCATCCCAGCGAACGGATCGAGGACGGCGTGGAGGTGGAAGCCCGGCATCTGTAATCGCCTGCATTGTTGCCCCCCTTGGTTTCGCTCCGGGCCCACAGATTGCCCGGTAACGCGCCATATGCCAGACTTGCCGGACCAGCGTTGGGGAGAACAATAATGATCAACTGGACTCATGCTGTAATCAGCGGGGCCGGCAGTGGACTGGGCCTGGGCATTGC
Source organism: Microbulbifer sp. YPW16 (assembly GCF_021290385.1). GTDB lineage: Bacteria > Pseudomonadota > Gammaproteobacteria > Pseudomonadales > Cellvibrionaceae > Microbulbifer > Microbulbifer zhoushanensis. Next base: position 120,890 of record NZ_CP089928.1, on the reverse strand, counting down.
CCTGCGCCTCCTGCGCCGGGGTACCAGTGTTTCCGTGCTCGACCTGAAACTGCCCGACCAGGCAGGGGAGCAGCTACGGGATGCCGCCGAACAGGGCAACTGCCGCTGGCAATTTTTCCAGGCCGATGTCACCCACCAGGAAACTCTGCAGACCGCAACCGAACAGGCGGTGGCAGCATTCGGCAACCCGCAGCTCGCACTCAATTCTGCGGGTATTGTCGTCAACCGGGCATTCCCCGACCTTTCTCCAGAAGAATTCCACCGTGTGGTGGACGTCAACCTGAATGGCAGCTTCCACTTTGCCAGCGCCGTGCTGCCCCACCTGCAACCCGGTTCCCGCCTGGCCCTGGTAGCCTCCCTTGCCGGCCTCACCAGCAACTACGGCTACGCCGCCTACGGCGCATCCAAATTCGGCGTGGTGGGGCTGGCCACTACCCTCAGGTTCGAATACCAGCCACTGGGCATCGGCGTCAGCTGTATCTGCCCGGCAGAGGTGCGCACGCCGATGGTGGAAAAGGAGAAGCTGGACGGCAACCCGGTGTCGATGGAATTGCGCAAGGTCGCCGGTTCCCTTGATGTGGATACCGCCTGCGACGAGATACTGGCGGGACTGGACCGGGGCAAGTGGCAGATTATCCCGGGCACCAGGGGCAAGCTCACCGCATTCGCCAACCGGGTGTTCCCGCGGCTGTTTTACCGGATATGCAGCATGGTGCTGGTGCGGGTGTTGCGCAGGCAGTCCTCGACGCTACAGGAATCGGGTTAGCGGAAGGAAAAGTTCCCTGTAGGAGCGGCCATGGGCCGCTTCTACAGGGTGACATATCAGAACGAACGCCGACGGTACTTGCGGTAACCGGGGTACCAGAAATTGCGCTCGATGGAGGCACTCAGCTTCTCCTCGCTCACAACCGGCGCCACGCCATCTTCCTGGGCCTGCTGGCCCACCTTCAGGGCAATATACCTGGTGATCTCGCGAATGTTGGAAAGGGCCGGCAGCAACGCACCTTCACCGGTTTTGGCCACCGGTGCGTTTTCAGCCAGGGCGTTGGAGGCCGCCATCAGCATACCGTCGGTCACCCGTGAGGCACCGGCGGCGATAACACCCAGGCCAACCCCCGGAAATATATAGACGTTATTGCACTGGGCGATCCGGTACGAATGTCCATCCAGCTCCACCGGCTCGAAGGGGCTGCCGGTGGCCACCATGGCCTCGCCCCGGGTCCAGGTGAGGATTTCCTTCGGGCTGGCCTCGGCGCGGGATGTGGGATTCGACAGTGGCATCACCAGCGGCCGCGGGCAGCCTGCATGGAGCGCCTCGATCACTTCCTGGGAAAACAGGCCACCCTGCCCCGAAACACCAATCAGGATGGTGGGCTTGACCGCCTGCACCAGCTGCAGCAGGTCCCACTCGCTTACACCTGGGTATTTGGCCGGATCCTGGGCGAGGCGTGACTGGAAGCCGTGCAGGCCTTTCATATCACTGGTTACCAGGCCGTAGCGATCGAACATCAGCAGGTTTTCGCGGGCCCTGGATTCATTCGTTCCCTCGTCCACCATGGCCTTGACCACCTGCTCGGCGATACCACAACCGGCCGAGCCGGCCCCCACGACCAGCACACGCTGGTCGCTCAGGCTCTCGCCACGGGCCTTGCAGGCTGCCAGCATGGTTCCCAGGGCAACCGCAGCGGTCCCCTGGATATCATCGTTGAAGCAGCACAGCTCATCGCGATACTTCTCCAGCAACGGCATGGCATTGGTCTGGGCAAAATCCTCGAACTGGACCAGCACCTTGGGCCAGCGCCGCTTACACGCCGCAATAAATTCGGCCACAAACTCATCGTACTCCTCCTGCGACACACGCTCGTGGCGCCAGCCCATATACATGGGGTCATTCAGCAGGGTGCGGTTGTTGGTCCCCACATCCAGGGTCACCGGCAGGGTGTAAGCCGGGCTGATGCCTCCACAGGCGGTATACAGGGACAGCTTGCCGATGGGGATACCCATACCGCCAATGCCCTGGTCGCCCAGCCCCAGGATCCGCTCACCGTCAGTGACGACGATTACCTTCACATTGTCCTTGGTGGCACTGCGCAGGATGTCATCCATATACTCGCGGTCCGGGTAGGACACAAACAGGCCGCGGTGGTTGCGGTAAATATTGGAGAACTCCTCACAGGCCTTGCCCACCGTCGGGGTGTAGATGATCGGCAGCATCTCCTCGATATGCTCCTCGATCAGGCGGAAAAACAGGGTCTCATTGTCATCCTGGATAGCGCGCAGATAGATATGCCGCTCCAGGTCGGAGTTGCACTGCTGGTACTGGTGATAAGCGCGGCGCGCCTGTTCCTCGATGGTCTCTACATTGTTCGGCAGCAGCCCCACCAGGTTAAATTCCAGCCGCTCTTTCAGGGTAAAGGCGCTGCCCTTGTTCAGCAGGGGCATCTCCAGCAGGGACGGACCGGCGTGGGGAATATAGAGGGGGCGTTTATCTTCGTTGGTCATCGACTCGGTATTTCTTGGAAGTATATCGAACTGCCGCCGGCCATTCGCACCGGCACGCAGCATTCATTGTTCGGGAATCAGGTAAAGGTGCTGCACCGCCAACCGGCGTGAACAGAGCCCTTGCTGCAGTCACAAAAACACTGGTTTTCCAGCCTGAAACGGGCTGTCACCGCACGTGACCGTGCGGGCGGAGAGCCTAACGCGGCGCGCTCAGGATAACAACTCTCCGGGCTCATCCAGGACCGACGACTGGGCAATCCCCTCCACCTCTACCGTGAGGTGGAACACCTGCGGGCAGCGCGCCTTGAGTTCCGATTCCAGTTCGTCGATCACCCGCTCGGTGCGCTCCAGCGTGGCCTGGACCACCGCGCGGTCCTGGGCGTAGGCCCGGACCGCTTCAGTGCGCCGATGCTCGGGCACCCGCTCCAGCAGTGCTTTTTCGTGGGCCTGGATGCGCTCACGCATATCCCTTACCAGCACTTCCTCGCGCAGTTCCACCTCGGCTACCACCACCACGTGGGTCTCGTCGACAATCACCGAGCGCAGGTCATGGAAGCGCTCGATATCCCGGCGCCCCCGGCAGATCTCCGCAAAAGCCTTCTCGGCATCCACATCACGGATACTGGTGAGGAAACGCATATTGATTGCGCCCAGGAAGATCGCCGTCAGGCCCAGCATCACGGCGATGGCCACCGAGAACCAGATATCCCAGATCTTGTCACCCGTTACCTGGGCCAGGCCGATACCGGTGGCAGCAAGAATTACACCGGTCACCGCGATTGAGTCCTCCAGCAAGACCGCGATCAATGTGGGATCGTCGGCTTCCCGCAGGAAACGGAAAGGGTTGGTGGCCCCCCGGGCACGCATCTGCGCGCGGAACTCCTTCGCCGCCACTAACAGCACATAGGCCTCGAGCACCAGGGCAATAAACAGCACCACGGCGGAGATCCAGATTGGGGCAATTTCCACGCCCAGGATCGACACCACGGTCGGCCGCTCTGAAACATGCAGCTGGTGGTAGGCATGCCAGGCGTGGGCCAGCCCCAGGCCACAGCCGATGGAAAACAGGCCAATGGCGCTCCACAGGTTCCAGAGGTACTTTTTCTGGCCGTGGCCGAAGGCGTAATTCTCGTCGGCCGGCCGGCCACCACGCAACAGACCGATCATCAGGAACACCTGGTTGAGTGTGTCCATCAGGCTGTGTACCGCTTCATTCATCATTGCGGCCGAATGTGTTGCAAGGGCTGCAAATCCTTTCAGTACGGTGATGATGCCATTGACGCAGATGGCATAGAAAACCGCTTTCTTGGAGCCTTGGGCCATTGGTGCTTCCAGTTTTCTGCTGTTTGTTGAAGTTAATGATTTGCCTTAGCGGCATCAATGGGCGCCAATGATGAATAGCGCCGAAACCAGTGGCCGGATTTCGAGGGCACTGGCCCCCCTTTGACTCCACCGCCTCAATACAGCATATATAGTAGTTGCCATGATTGGCGGCACTCTTTCCATCCAGTAGCTCAGTGACACCCAGAATCAACTTTACTCTTGAAGGCGACCTTTTTCCCGGAGTGAAACAAGTGATCTATCTCAAGAGCCTGGTTTACAGTGCTCTGGCAACAACCATATTCGCCTTTGCACCAGCGCACGCTGCCCCCGAAGTGCCGGCAGCAATTACCACACCAGATAAGATCGACACCCGAATAGGCACCCTGGAATTCGTCAATGGGGTCCCGACCCCGGACACTGCCCGGACTGTCCGTGACACCCTGGACTTCACCCGTGCCCTGGAGGCCTTCAACAACAGCTTTCGCGGGGCATCGGCTTACGCAATTCGGGAAGGCCTGCACAGCATCGGGGCGAAGGACAACGACATCGTCATATTCTCCGAATTGATGGACTCCAATTCGCTGTTTTTGACCGCGAATGCGGACACTGTCTATTACATGGCAGTTTTGGACCTGTCGAAGGGACCACTGGTACTGGAACAGCCTTCGATGGGTCTGGGGACCATAAACGACATGTGGTTCAACTGGGTAATCGACATCGGGTTTCCCGGTCCCGATCGCGGTGCGGGTGGCAAGTATCTACTGGTTCCACCTGGATATGAGGGCTCATTGCCGGAGGGTGGCTTCTTTATCGCACACTCCAAAACCAACCACCTCCTCTACGCCGCCCGAACCTACCTGGTGGACAATGACCCCGCCCCGGCCGTGGCCAATATCCGCAAATCCCTGAAAATATACCCCTATACCCCTGGCGGCCATGGCACCAGTATCGCCACGGCACTGGAAGGCAAGGTGCGTCTTGGCAAGAATCCCCCGGTTCCCGAGACTCATTTTATCGAGGCAAGCGGAAAGAAATTCAACACAATTCCCCCGAGTGACTTCGGCTTCTTCGAAATGATTAACGCAAACCTGCAGAATGAACCTGCGGGAAGTTACGACGTGGAACTGGCGGGCCAACTGGCAGCAATCGGCATCGTCCGGGGTAAGCCTTTCAAGCCCGACGTGCGGATGAAGAAGATCCTGACCGATGCCGCCGCCGCAGGCAACGCCACTGGCCGCATTCTCAACTGGCGCTGGCCCATGGTCCACCCGGACTGGGCCTATTACCCCGATTCCATGTGGGGCAATATGTTATGGGAAGGCGGCGCCTTTTTCGAAACACCGCCGCCAAAGTTCACCAAAGACGGCATGTTCAAGCCCTTCCCTCCCACCGGTGCACGCACACTTGACTCCCGTACTGCCTTTTATTTCGCCTATACACTCGACTCGCCGGGGATGATCATGCGCATTCCCGACGTCGGCTCCCAATACCTGATGGGTTTTACGGACGCCAACGGCGAACCGTTCGACGGCGCCAAGACCTACAGGGTCACACTGCCGAAGGACATACCGGCGGGAAAATTCTGGTCGCTGACCGCCTATGACAACCAGACCCGTTCCATGCTGGCAACACCGCAGCGCTTTCCACGCGCTGGCAGCCAGTCCTATCCAACCCCGGCAGCCAAACCAGGTCGCGATGGATCAACCACTATTTACTTCGCTCCGAAGCAACCAGACGGTGTAGCAAGTGGTAACTGGATCCAGACAACCCCGGGAAAGGGCTGGTTCACTATTCTGCGGCTCTACAGCCCGCTGGAGCCCTTCTTTACCAAGGAGTGGCGCGCTGGGGAGATCGAGGAGATTAAATAGCAGGACAAGGAGGAATGGCGAGTAGCCGCACTGGCCCAGCGCCTGATGTCGGAAACCATTACATTCGCCGTCGTCTCCTCCTGTATCAGTTGACACTCCAGCCGTGGCCATCACCAATGGCTGTGTTTATCTGTGTGTCTCCGGCAATTCCCTTGGGACTACTCTGCTATTACTACTACACGGAACTCTCACGGGTAATCCGGGTAACCTTTCAATAGAACCAAGAGGCACCCCATGACCAAAATCGGCCTGCCCATCCTGCTCGCAACCATCCTCCTGGTGGGCTGCGGAGGTGACCGTGATAAGGAATCTCCCGCCGGGGAAAGCCCTGACGTCAACGGTGAACAAGAACTCGGCACAGGGGGTGACCAGATCATCGGGGAGGAATTCGGGGCGGATGACTCTGCGGAATTGGACAGCGACCCCGAATCCAATCCCTACTCCGCGAAGGGGCCGGCCGTCAAAAGTACAACAGCGGACTCTTCAACGAGTAATGGTGTCGCTGACGGCGCTGATTACCCTACCCAGGCCTACTTCGGCGACAGCCACGTACATACCGGCTGGTCGGCGGATGCAGGCATGGATGGCGCAATCCTCACTCCTGACGACGCCTATCGCTTTGCACAGGGTGAAGAGGTGAAGTCCAACAGCGGCATTGAGGCCAAGCTGCACCGGCCCTACGACTGGTTCATGATCACCGATCACTCCGATGGCATGGGTACAATCAACGAGATCATCGACGGCAACCCGGAAATGCTGAAGGACCCGACCATCAAGAAGTGGAGCGAGGCGCTCAATTCAGGGGATCCGGACCAGGCCAGTAAGGCCAAGAGTGAGCTGATCACCATGCAGTCTGAAGAGCGGCTGCCGAAGGTGTTGATGGATCCCAAATGGATGAAGTCTGCCTGGCAAAAGACCGTCGATGCGGCAGAAAAGTATTACCGGCCGGGAGAGTTCACTACCTTCATCGCCTATGAGTGGACCGTGAATGCCGATGGAGGCAACAACCTGCACCGAAATGTCATATTCCGCGATGGTGCCGACCGGACCCGCGACATCCTGCCGCTCACCACTTTTGAGACCCAGGATCCGATGAAACTGTGGGAGTGGATGCAGGCCTACGAACAGAAAAGTGGCGGCCGCGTCCTCGCCATTCCCCACAATGGTAACCTGTCCAACGGTCGCATGTTTGAGGAACAGCAGTTCGATGGCTCGCCGATGACCAGAGAATGGGCACAGATGCGGGCCAAGTATGAGCCCTTATTTGAAGTCACCCAGATCAAGGGCCAGAGTGAATCCCACCCCTCCCTGTCACCGGAAGACGAATTCGCCAACTGGGACCTCTGGGATCGCGGCAACCTGATACTGGTCCCCAAGCCCAAGGGTGCATTCAAGACCGAATACTGGCGTGAGGCACTGAAATCCGGCCTCCGGCTGCAGGCGGAACTGGGTACCAATCCCTTCCAGTATGGCGCTAATGGCGCCAGTGACACCCACACCGGCCTATCCACGACTGAGGAAGACAACTTTTTCGGCAAATTCAAGACACTGGAGCCCTCCAACAAGCAGCGCTGGAACTTTCCCCTCCTCGAGGGCAAGAGCGGGGATTTCTACGGCTGGGAACAGGCAGCCTCCGGCATTATGGGTGTATGGGCGAAAGAGAACACCCGGGAGGCCATCTGGGACGCCATGATGCGCAAGGAGACTTTTGCCACCACCGGCCCCCGGATGAAGGTACGCTTTTTCGCCAGCCACGACTTCAACAGGGAGGATGCCGGGGATGACGTTGTAGCCATCGGCTATAAAAAGGGCGTCCCCATGGGTGGCAAACTCAAGGGCGCGGAGCGCGGCCAGCCCATGACTTTCCTGGTGGCAGCGATGAAGGATCCCGAGGGCGCCAACCTTGACCGAATCCAGATCATCAAGGGTTGGGTGGACGGCAACGGCGAAACCCACGAAAAAATATACAACGTCAAGTGGTCCGGCGAGCGCAGCAAGGATGGCAGGGGAAGGATCCAGCATGTCGGTAACAGCGTTGAGCTGAAGACCGCCGGGTACAAAAATGACATCGGCGCCGAGCAACTGATCGGCTATTTTGAGGACCAGGAATTCAACCCCTTACACAAGGCGGTTTACTACGTTCGTGTCCTGGAGATCCCTACCCCGCGCTGGACGCTGTACGACAAGGTTCGCTTCGATATCGATATGGACAAGAAAGTCCCCATGGTCCACCAGGAACGCGCCTTTTCCAGCCCGATCTGGTATACGCCCTGAAGGCCCGGAAAGAGTGATGAAGGCTGCCGTGCTGAAATCACGGCAGCCTCCACCGCCCCCTGCAGGAATATCAATTACTCCCCGCTGCACCTGACTTCAGCTGTTCCTCGATTTTCTTCAGGTTGAACGCACCCGGTGTCTGGCTGGGAGGATACTCTTCCATGGTTTTCAGGAACTCTGCAGCCATCTGTTGCAACGGAACCAATACGAAGGCCCGCTCCAGCAACCAGTCATAGTAAGTATTCGCGTTATGCTGGGCCCGCTCGAACGGATCCCGGCGCAGGTTGAATATCAATGGCACCCGCAGCTCGGTGAAGGGCTCCATCCATACCCCGAATGCCTTGCCGCGATTCTCCAGAAATACCGCTTTCCATGGCTGGTAGCGCATTGCCACGATCTGGCCGTCGTCATTGACATAGATAAACTCGTTACGCGGCGACTCTTCAGTCTTGCCGGTAAAGTAATCCAGCATGTTGTAGCCATCGATATAGTTGCGGTACTTGCGCCCCTCCAGGCGCACGCCATTCAGCAATTGCTCCTTGATATCGGTGTTACCACCAGCCGCTGCCAGGGTTGGCAGCCAGTCCTCATGGGAGACAATACCATTCAGCGTTTTCCCGGCGGGGAATTTCCCGGGCCAGCGCACGAAAGCCGGAACCCGGTAGGCGCCCTCCCAGTTTGAGTTCTTCTCGCTGCGGAATGGCGTGATACCCGCATCGGGCCAGGTATTGAAGTGGGGACCATTGTCGGTGGAATAGAAAACAATCGTATTCTCGGCTATCCCGAGCTTATCCAGCAGGTCGAGGAGCTTGCCCACATGCTGGTCGTGCTCCACCATCCCATCAATATACTCGTTGCTATCTGGCCCACCCAGGTTCTTGTGTTCCTCTTTGACATGGGTCCTGAAGTGCATCCTGGTGGCGTTCCACCAGACAAAGAACGGTTTTCCGGCGTCGTGAGCGCGCTCGATAAAATCGATTGCGGCATTCACCGTTTCATCATCAACAGTCTCCATCCGCTTTTTCGTCAGGGGACCGGTATCCTCGATCGGCCCGCCCGCTTTTGCACGGATAACGCCGCGCGGGCCAAATTTCTTGCGGAATTCCGGGTTTTTCGGGTAGTCCCGGTTTTCCGGTTCTTCCTCTGCATTCAGGTGATACAGGTTGCCGAAAAATTCATCGAAGCCGTGATTCGTGGGCAGGTGCTCATCCCGATCGCCCTGGTGGTTCTTGCCAAATTGCCCGGTGACATAACCCAGGCTCTTCATCACGGTTGCGATTGTGACATCGGATTCCTGCCAGCCCTCCTTGGCACCGGGCAGCCCGACTTTCGTCATACCTGTCCTGACCGGTACGTTGCCACCGAGGAATGCGGCGCGACCCGCGGTGCATGACTGCTGGCCGTAATAATCGGTAAATGAGAGTCCCTCTTTGGCGATGCGGTCGATATTCGGCGTCTCGTAGCCCATCAGGCCGCGGCTATTGAAGCTGATATTGGTGATACCAATGTCATCGCCCCAGATCACCAGGATATTCGGTTTACCCTGCGCCTGGACATTACTGTGAAAGCCAAGCAGCATGACCACCGGAATAGCCAGCAGCCACCGCAATGAGCACATAAACATCTCCTTGCTCCTAACAAACTATCCAGATTCATCAATCACAAGCTATCCGGCTTCCTGTCGGCCCGAAAGTCACCTTAGCGCAGCCTTACCAATAGCCGGTCACTGCTTCTCGAAGGGGAAAACCATTCTCCAGTCGTCCTGCATATCTATCACGGTCCAGCCTTTCTCCGGCGCCAACTTCAAGGCCTTGTCGAGACGACCGACTTCGGAATCGCGATCGTACGCCCACTCCCTGCGGGAGTCCGTATGGTGCAGCAGCAGTCCAAAACGGGGCCCCTCACCATCCGTGGTATATTCCAGCATCTGCAGGTCGCCATCGGAGTTGCCCACGGCGAAAATTGGCCGACGGCCGATGTACTGGTATATCCCCACCGGCTTGCCTTCCTTGTCATCGATCAGGTTGATTTCCGGCAGCTTGACCAGGGATGGCTTGCCATCCTTCACCTGGTATTCTGCCTTCAGGCTGCTACCCACTACCTGATCCGGCGGGATTCCATACACCTCCCTGGCGAAAGCACGGATAAAATCAACCCCGCCGCCTGAGACGATAAAGGTCTTGAAGCCGTTGGCGCGGAGATGCCGGAGAAGTTCCAGCATTGGCTGGTAAACCATTTCGGTATACGGCTCCTTGTATTTCGGGTGGCGGGCAGTGGCGAGCCACTTACTGACGCTTTCCTGAAACTCATTGCCGGTCATACCGCTGTGCGTGGCGGCCATCAATTTCATCAGGGCGGGCTTGCCGCCCTCCAGCGCCTTGCGCGGATCTCCGTCCAGTATTGAGGCAAATGGTTCCTGCTTTTCCCAGTCCGGGTGATCAGGTGCCATATCCCTGACCATGTCCATTGCATAAATCAGCTGGAAGTAGAGAGGCTTCTCTGCCCACAGGGTGCCATCATTGTCGAAGACCGCGATGCGTTCTTCGGGAGGGATATACTCGGGCCCACCCTCCTTGGTGACATTCGCCACAAACTCCATAATGGCATCCTTGGTCGGACCGTCTGTCCAGGACCGCAGGGGGTCGGCTGCCAGAGCCGGCAACGTGGCAAGCAGGTAAACAGGAATGAGCAGTATGCCGCCCCAAATGCGTGCCATGCATCTCGACATCATGGGTACCTCAGGCTAACTGGAACGCGTAGTTTGCAAAATGCGCCCCATTACACCTTAGCTGCTGGCAGGGGATTGTGCCTAGAGGATGAAGCCAGTGACACCTGTCCCGGAACAGCCTGCGCTCATCCTGGATGACACTCCCCCACGGATTGCAGAAGCCTGCGGATGCCTGCAGGGGAGCTATTTGATTCGGCGATAACGCATCTTCGGCTAATTCTGCGCCTGTCCCGACTATACTAAATTGTTGCGGTCACCCTTTGCCGATGGGCCGGCCTGCCGTCGCTACAGCCATAAACAGGAAAATAACGACAGGGAAATAATTCCGGGGAATTCAATGCCAGTTAAACTGTACCCCTTCGGCTTCACGTTGTTGGTCCTGATGTCATTGATTTCAGGCTGCGACCGAAACGCAGGGTCTGCAGGCGGGAATGACTCCCTACAGGGCAGGTCTGCGGATACCTCCACTGGTCCGGCCGGGTCAGCGTCCGCACCATCGGTGGATCGGGCAACAACGAACGCAGCTTTCATTCCTGAAGGCCCGGGACAGTTTGTCGGCTCCGGGAGCTGTGGCAACTGTCACCGGAAACAGCTCAAGGCCTGGCAGGGGTCCCATCATGACCTTTCCATGCAGGAAGCCGCCGGTGGGGCTGTGCTCGGGCAATTTGACGGTTCAGAATTCAATTATTTCGGCAGCGTGACCCGCTTCTACAGGAAAGATGGTCGGTTCCTCGTCCAGACTGCTGGTCCGGAAGGTAAGCGACAGGACTATCCCATTGCCTATACCTTCGGGGCCTTTCCCCTGCAGCAATACCTGGTGGAACTCCCCGGGGGCAGGCTGCAGGCACTCCCGTTCGCCTGGGACAGCCGCGATAAGGCCGAGGGCGGCCAGCGCTGGTTTCACCTCTACCCGGATGAGGAGATAACACCCGGGGATCCCCTGCACTGGACCGGTATCAACCAGAACTGGAACTTCATGTGTGCGGACTGCCACTCCACCAACCTGCAGAAAAACTACGACCCGGCCAGCGGAACATTCAGCACCGAGTGGTCCGAAATCGATGTGGGCTGCGAGGCGTGTCACGGCCCCGGCGCCAGGCATATGGAATGGGCGGCCAACCCCGACAGCAATATTGCCGATAAAGGCCTGGTGGCCAGCTTCGCCCAGCGGAAGCAGGTGGCCTGGGAAATGGATCCGGAATCCGGTATTGCCCGGGCGAAGCTGGCCGGACGGGGCCAGGGAGAACTCAAGACCTGCGCACAATGCCACTCCCGCCGCTCCACCGCCCATCCCGACGCCAGGCCCGGCGACTCGCCACTGGACCACTACAACCTGTCACTGCTGGATGAGGGCCTGTACCACGCCGACGGCCAGGTGGATGATGAGGTCTTTGTCTACGGCTCCTTCCTGCAGAGCAGGATGCACGCCGCCGGCGTGACCTGCAGTAACTGCCACGAGCCCCACAGCCTGGAACTCCGCGCCAAGGGCAATGCCGTGTGCGCGCAGTGCCATATGCCGGACAGGTTTGATACCGCGGAACATCACTTCCATCCCGCTGGCAGTCCCGGGGCGCAGTGTGCCAACTGCCATATGCCGGCGAAGAATTTCATGGTGGTGGATGCACGCCGCGACCACAGCTTCCGTATCCCGCGCCCGGACCTGTCGGATCGGCTCGACACGCCCAATGCATGCACTGGCTGCCATACGGAGCGCGACAATAGCTGGGCCACCGCGGTGCTGGAAGAGAAGTTCGGGAAACCGGATGGCGGTCATTACGGTGAAGCCATCCATGCCGGGCGCCAGGGGTTACCGGGCGCCGCCGATGCGCTGGCCAAACTCGCCCTCGACGAGTCGCAGCCCTCCATCGCCAGGGCCACTGCGGTATCCCTGCTGCCCCGCTACCTGAACCGGGACACCGCACAGCTACTGCAGGTGATTGCCCAGCAGGACGACCCGCTGCTGGAGCTGGGCCTGGCCCGGGCACTGGAAACCGTGCCGGAACAGGTGCGCCCGGCCCTGGGCATCCCGTTACTTTACAGCCAACAGCGGGTAACACGGGGCCTGGCAGCCAATGCGCTGGCCGGCATGCCGCTGGATCGGTTCCCCCAGTCGGTGCAGCAGCAGTTCGCCCTGGCCCTGAACCAGTACCTGCAATCCGAGACTTACAATGCCGATCGCCCCGAGTCCCTGGCCAACCTGGCAAACCTGCATGCGCAACAACAGCAGGCAGCCAGGGCGGAGGCACTCTACCGCGATGCGATCGAGCTCGCCCCCTATTACCTCCCTGCCCATGTCAACCTTTCCGAGCTGTACCGGCTGTTGGGGCGCGAAGATCAGGCGGAGCGGGTCCTGAGGAAGGCGCTGGAGACAAACGACCGGGCCGCGCCGCTTCATCACGCACTGGGGCTTTCCCTTATCCGGCAAAAGAAAACAAGGGATGCCATGGAGCACTTGCGTCGCGCCGCAGAGAGCACGGAAACCATCCCCCGCTATATCTACGTATACGGCGTTGCCCTCAATTCTGCCGGTGATACCCGGGCAGCCATTGCCGCGCTCGAGCAGGGCCTGCAAAAATTTCCCCGGGACCCACAGATTTCCAGCGCACTGGCATCCATTAACCGGGGATCGGGAGAACGGGCCGGGCAGTAAATGATTCCCGCCCGGTATCCGCATCGTGGCCGGCATCCAGGCTCATACCCGGGCACGGTGGCGGTCCCGCCACTGCCGTGGAGATAGCCCCGTCCAGCTGCGGAAGTTGCGACTGAACACCGCAACATCGGCATACCCCAGGTTCAGTGCCAGCTCGGTAATACTCAGCTGGCCGTGTTGTAGCTGTCGCTGGGCTATTTCCTGGCGGCTTTGCTGCAACAACTGACTAAAGCTGGTGCCCTCACTGCCAAGCCTTCTCTGCAGCACCCGTGGATGCAGGTCGAGGGCTGCGGCAACCCCCTCCAGGTTGCACTCACCACTGGCCAACAGGCCGCTGATCAGGTGGCGCACCTGCACCGGCAGCTTTTCGGGGTAAAGGGATTTCAGTTCCTCTATCCGCCGGCCAAAATATTCCCGTAGCCTCTGCTCACTGTAATTTGGCTTACGGTCCTGCCAGCCCAGGGGAAAGCTGACCCCACAGAAATGACTGGCGAAAACCGGTTCCCGCAGGAACCGGCCCGGGCGCCACTGGCATGCCCGGGGTCGTTCCTGCTCAAGGTGCAACCTCGGTTGGGTAGCGGACTCACCGGCCATTTCCGATACCGCGATAAACGCCTGGCCAGCACTAACCTGCATCAGTTGCCGCAGGCCGGTCGCGTTGGTGAAATCAAAGTTCAGGCGTAATTCCAGCCGCTCAGGGGTAGGCACCAGTCGGGCATGGACGCCATAAGCGTGCAGGCTTAAATGCCGGTTGGCGTGCTCCAGGGCCTGGCCAAGTGTCTCCTGCTGGTTGATCCAGAGAGCCACTTCCCCCAATACCTGTATGGTGTGCCGCTCAGCCAGGCGGAGCCCGAACAGGGGCTCATCGCAGCTTTCCGCGGCAAGGTCGAGCAGGTCCGCTACCCGCAGATAAGACACGTAAGTGTCCGGATCACGTAGCTGCGCACCGCTGAGGCCGCTCTTCCTTAACATGGCCGCCGGGTTCCCTCCCAGGTGCCTGACAAGCTCGCCGAAACCCTCGATAGCGCCTGTGCGCACCAGGAACATGCCGCCTCCCGCTCGCGATCTGTGCCGCCAACTCACAACCGTCGCAATTGGTCAAAGTTTAGTCGCCAAAGGTCAAGTTTGCGGAATACGCATGGCCATAAACTGCGTGGTTGTCCTCGAGCGCGCGGTTAAAAATTAACCATGGCACTGCACTGAAGCAGGATGAGGCCAGATACGCCTGGCGACTCTCACCTTGATTGACCCGAGAGCTTTGCCCCCTGCCATGGGCCTCCGCGAGACTCCCGGAGGCCGACGGAAAACAGAGATGCAACAACTTACCTCAGCCCTGGTCACCGGGGCCGACAGCATTATTGGTCGCCGGCTGGTAAACCAGCTGCTGGCCGAGAAGGTTCGCGTAGTGGCAGCTGTCCACCCGGGGCGATCCATACCCACGGCATGGGCCGGGCGCGTCACCATCATCCGCGTCGCTGCCCGCCCGATTACCGACCTGGCCGAGAACCACGGGCCGGTTGATACGGTGTTCCAGATCGGGAACAGCGTAGCTGAAGGACCGGAAAAAACTGCACACACTGACAGGATCCTTACCACCACACGGCAGAGCATCAACCTGGCGCTGATGTGGGATGCGCACCTGGTCGCTACCACAAGTATCCGCTGCTACGGCACCGCACTGGGCAAGGGAATCCTGGAAGAACGAACCCCGACCGGGGCACCGGGCTCAAGTTACGCCAGCATACGCCAGCAGGAAGAAGCCATGATCCGCGAGGCCGTGGCAAAGATTGGCCTCAAAGCCACAATTATCCGGCCCGGCAACGTTTACGGGAGCGGGGAGATTCCCTGGGTGGGTCAATTGATCTCGCGTCTCCAGGCGCGCCAGCCCTGCCTGATCGGCAGGGGCAACTGGGATGCCGGCCTGGTGCATATGGATAACCTGGTAGCCCTGTTGATTGCAGCCGCCCGGTCCCCACTCAAGGACGGGCAACTTTTCGTTGCCGGCGACGGTTTCGGGGTGACCTGGGAGCAATTCCTGCGAGCACTGGCCAGAGCGGTCGGTACCCGTGCGCCCCGCAGCATTCCCCGGCCGGTCGCCCGGGTCCTGGCCATCCTGCGCGCCTGCAACGACCCGGCCCGGCACAGGCCACAGCGGCCATGGCTCAACCAGCAAACATACCGCCTGATGGGCGGCCCCAACCAACTGGTGCCTGCCAGGGCCGAACGCCTGCTGGGTTACCGGCCTGTCACTACTTTTGAGAATGCCATGCAGGATATGGCCAGGCTCTTTCGCAATCCCCCGCCTTCCCTGCCCGCGGGCGGGCAACGCTCCCGGCAAAAGCCTACTGCCAGCTAGCGCTTCCGGGGGAGCGGCTGAATTCAAGGCCAAACCCACAGGCCAAAATCCCTCCCGCATTCCTGTTACGCGCCCCGGAAATCCGCTATCGTTGGTGCGTCCGGGGCACCGGAAACAGATAGAACAATAATGATGCGGGAATCCCTATGTCGCAGCAGCATTACGATGTACTGATCATTGGCGCCGGCCTGTCCGGTATAGGCACCGCCTGCCACCTGAGCCGGGACTGCCCGGATAAGCACTTCGCCATCCTCGAGCGCCGCAACCGCATCGGTGGGACCTGGGACCTGTTCCGGTATCCGGGAATTCGCTCGGATTCCGACATGTTCAGCTTCGGTTTCAACTTCCGTCCCTGGAATGGGTTCAAGGTCCTGGCAGACGGGGAGTCGATCCGCCAGTACATCAGCGATACCGCCGCAGAGTATGGTGTATCCGAGCGGATACAGTTCGGTATTGACCTCCAGCAGGCAAACTGGGACAGCCAGCGCCAGTGCTGGGAATTACGTGGTGAGCAGGACGGGCGCCCGGTGCGCTACAGCTGCGATGTACTGATTTCCTGCACCGGCTACTACGACTACCACCAGGGCTACCTGCCGGAATTCCCGGGCATCGACCAATTCGGCGGCCAGACCATCCACCCACAGCAGTGGCCTGAGGACCTGGACTACAGCGGCAAGCGCATTGTGGTGATCGGCAGTGGAGCCACCGCAGTGACCCTGGTTCCCGCCCTGGCAGAGAAAGCCGCGCATGTCACCATGCTGCAGCGCTCCCCCACATACGTTCTGTCGGTGCCGGCACAGGACAAGATTTCTGCAGTCTTGAAGAAATTCCTGCCCGAGGGCCTGGTTTACCGCATGGCGCGCAAGCGCAATATCAAACTGCATCGCTGGATTTTCAAGGCCGCCAGGCGCTGGCCCGGTTTCGTCCGCCGCATGATGCTGCGGGGCGTGCGTAAGGCACTGGGCAATGGCGCCGACATGCGCCACTTCTCCCCCGACTACCAGCCCTGGGACCAGCGACTGTGCGCAGTACCGGACGGCGACCTGTTTGATGCCATCCGCGCCGGCACGGCATCTGTGGAAACCGACGAAATTGAGACCTTCACCGAGGATGGCATCCGCCTCAAGTCCGGCAAAGAGCTGCCCGCCGACATCGTGGTCACCGCCACCGGCCTCAAGGTACAGGTACTGGGGGGAATGACGCTCAAGGTGGATAACCAGGCGGTGGAGATCAACCGCCGGCTGACCTACAAGGGCGTCCTGATGGAGGGGGTGCCCAATATGGGCTGGGTATTCGGCTATACCAACGCCGCCTGGACCCTGAAGGCGGACCTGTCCGCGGATTACCTGTGCCGCCTGCTCAACCATATGCGGCGTGAGCAACAGGCGGTGTTTATGCCGGTGGATCGTGAAGGCTGCAAGGAGGATGAGTCCGTCATGGCTGCCCTGAAATCGGGCTATGTCCAGCGCGCCGACCACCTGCTGCCCCGCCAGGGCACCCGGTATCCATGGCGGCTGATGAACGATTACGAGCGCGACCGGAAGATATTGCTGGAATCCCCGATTGACGACGGGATTCTCAACTTCTATCCCCGCCCGAAGAAACGAATGCCAATCGCACAGGAAGCCGCGAGCGAAGCGGAAGGCGTTACTGACTGACAAATGGTAAAGACCACACGCCCCCTTAATTGAAAAGTGAACAGCCTGCCCCCTGGCGGGCTTGCCCCGAGACGATGATCGGTCGGCCCCTCCTACCTCAGCCGCCCTGCCCGGCCATCACTACTTCCCGCCACGCCACACTTTACTACACTGCCGGAAGCGAGTTGGACATAGCGACCGCAATGGGTACCCCCTGAAGCGGGAGCGTAAAACCTAGAACTTCCTGGTAATTACTTCCCTCCCTGCAAGAGCACCCGGCGATTTATGGCTAGAGACATCTCAGTCCTCTTCAAAAAGTTAAGAAATAAACGATCCAATACCCTCATTTTCCTTGGGGTATTTTCAATGTTCCTAATGGTGCTCACCGCACTCATACTGATATCGAGTGCAGTCAGCGTCGCAGCCTTCATCATTACTGAGGGCTTTATCTACAAAGACAACCAGATCCCCGAACTTATCACCAACGCCATCAGTAACCTGATCGTCGCTCTTGCAATCTATGAGCTTCAACGCGCCCTGTCCCATGAATTACGTAAGCCGGCCATTGGTGAAGTAACCCATGTACTGCGTCGATCCACGCCACGTTTTATCGTGGTGGTCTGTGTGGCGCTTGCCCTGGAGGGGCTGATTTTTGTCATCAAGTTTGGCCAGACCGGACAACCCCAGCTCCTGTTGTACCCGGCGCTTATCATTCTCTCCGCAGCCCTACTCCTGGTGTGCCTGGGCATTTTCCTGAGAGTCGCCCCTGAGGAAACCGTGGGCCAGCACATGCTGGAAGACGTTAAAGAACAGCCAGAAACAAAAGTGGTAGGCGGCCACGCACCAACCGATTGACTAGCTGACCGAACATGGTGGTCGTGAGTTCCTGGGGTCAGGCTGTGGCTTCACGTAAAAAGCCCCGCCCTTTGCCGGCATAAGAACATCGTCCCAACAGTAAGCTCCCGGGGAGAACCCGCAGCGGAGCCATACCCAGGGCACCGCGACATACCTATCAGGGCTACTATAAGTAACCGGCACCCGCTTACATTGCCCGGTGCAGTTCGGCCGCTGCGGGTGCCCAGGTGATCATCCAAGCCTTTGAAGACAGTATGTGCGCCAACCCAATGAACGCCAATTACAGCTCCCGACCGGCAACGCTGCCATTACCCATGATGATACTTTCCAGCGTTTTGAGCCTGCAGGCATGTAACAGCAACGACCAGGAGTACGACCCCAATTCACGCACGGCCTCCTATGCCCTGCCCCCGGCGACCGAATCCCCCATGGCGCAGGCTATTAACAAGCATGCGGAACAGCATCCCGGCGAGCATTCCGGCTTCCTGCTGCTGCCCGAGGGGCTGTCGGCCTTTGTGGCGAGGGTAGCCCTGATTCACGAAGCACGGGTGTCCCTGGACGTGCAGTACTATGAGTTCAAGGATGACACTGCCGGCAACCTGCTCGCCAGCAAACTGCTGGAAGCCGCCGACCGCGGCGTACGCGTAAGATTGCTGGTCGACGATGTGGCCACACGTATCGACAACCCGGATATCCTCACCCTGTCCAAACACCCCAATATGGAAATCCGCGTATTCAACCCGGTGGCGGGGCGCAGTGGCTTCAAGAAGGCACTGGAGCAGGTACGGAACCTGGGACGTATCAATCATCGTATGCACAACAAGCTGCTGGTCGCCGACAGCCTGGCCATGATCACCGGGGGCAGGAATATCGCCGACGAGTACTTCTCCTCCACCAGCGTGAAGTTCCTTGACGCCGACATCCTCGTCATCGGTCACCTACTCCCCAGGGCCGCGGCCACATTCGACGAGTACTGGAACCACCCAGTGTCAGTGCCTGTCTCGCAATTGATGCTGGACGATGACGACTCCAGGACACTGGAGGAAATCCGTGCCCAGATCCGGAAGTTCCTGCGGGAACACGCCAGGAGTGAATTTCGGGAGGCACTGGAGAAATCAGAATTCAGCGAGCGGCTGACGGAGGGCCGGCTGCAATTCCACTGGGGCCCGGCGACACTTTACTCGGATCCCCCGGAAAAGGCGCTGGACAAAAACCTCCCCGAGCACGAGCTCCCCGGTTACCACCTGAAGGAGGCACTTGCCGATACCGAGTCACTTATCCGCATCAGCTCGGCCTATTTCGTGCCCGGGGACCCGGGAGTAGAACTCTTTACCGGGCTTGCACGAAACGGCGTCGACGTCGGGATCCTGACCAATAGCCTGAGCAGCACCGACGTGGCGGCGGTTCACGCCGGCTATGCACCGGACCGCGTGCGCCTGATGCAGGGCGGAGTGAAGCTGTGGGAACTGCGGCCCGGGGCGGACCAGGAGCAGCGGCGGCACTTGTTCCAGGGCAGTGCCAGTGCAGCGCTACATGCCAAGACATTCGTGATCGATAACAATCGCAGCTTTATCGGCTCGATCAATATGGACAGCCGCTCGCTGCGCCAGAATACGGAAATCGGTGTTTTGATCGAAAACACCGCCATCAACTCTGAGCTGCGCCAGTTGTTTGACAGCTGGGTGACCCCGGATTCCGCCTGGAAGCTTTCACTCGGTGAAGAAGGTGAAGGGGATGGACTGCGTTGGACCGCCGAGGAAGATGGCAAAACAGTCACTTACGAAAAAGATCCCGATACCTCGGCCTGGGACCGCTTCGTGGTCTGGCTGCTGACCTTCCTGCCAATTGAATCGCAGGTGTGAGAGCATCGCGGCCAACAGCACCTCCCGTTCGGGAATTGCTGGCTGGCCTGGGGCATTGTGCTGTTAGTATCAGGCAGAAGACAGGCGTGAGCGAACCACAATCTCCGATGTCAGGGTGCGATGTACCGGGCAACGGTTGGCGATATCGAGTAATTTTTCGCGTTGCTCACCGGTCAGCTGGCCCTCCAGTGTAATCTCACGCACGATCTCATCGATCTTGCCCTCTTTTGTCTCACAATCCTGGCAGTCCTCCGCATGCACTTTGCGGTGCGAGAGTATCACCCGGATACGATCGAGCGGAATCTTCTTACGGTCCGCGTACATACGTACAGTCATGCTGGTGCAGGCACCCAGCCCCATCAAAACATACTCATAGGGACCGGGTCCCAGGTTCTCACCTCCGAACTCCTCGGGCTCGTCGGCGACAAGCCGGTGCGGCCCGGAATGCATAGACTGCGTAAACTTGCCGTCGCCACTCTCTTCCACGGTAACTACGGTCGGCGTCGGTCCGCTCATGACAGCTGTCTCATCACTATGGCCTATTCAAGTAGTGAGTGTATGAATTCGTGATGCAGAAGACCAGACCAGCCCTTAAAGCTCAAACTGTATCGAGCCCCCAAAAAAGTTCAGCGAGTAGTCATCAAAACTACCCTGCAAGCGTGGGCTGAAAGGCGGCCGCCCTTGCTGGTCTATTGGCACATCTCCCATCCATACAAGTGTGTAACCAAAATCCAGCCGCAGGCCAGGACACAGCTCCTTACGGCCCCCCAGCCCCAGGCGCCACTGTTCGTCTACAACGACATCAGCGGTGCGAAACTGGTTCTCGACCATGCTGCTGTCATAACCCAGCCCGGCAGAGAGTGCCCACCCGCCCAGGATCCCAGAACGAAACTGGTGTCTAAGCCCCAGTGATCCATGCCAGGTGTCTTCATAATTACGATTGACGGTCGCACTGGTCTGGTTGGGATTGTCTATCTGGATGCCCACCAGTCCGAACTCGGACCAGTTCTGCCAGTTCAGGTTAGCGTACAACGTGGTATCCGCGGCCAGTTGTTGCTGCAAACTGGCGGTAGCGGTCTGCGGAACATCCATGTCAATCTGCAGGCGCCTGTCATTCAAGCGACCGAAAACGCCATCAAAAAGTGGGCCAAAACCGGCCAAGCGTAGATTATAGGAGAATTCCCAGTCCACCTCGGTAGTCAGGTCCAATCCCAGTATTGTTGCCTCTCCGGGCCGATAGATGACGCCAAAATTACCACCTGGCGCCACATCGGTATCGTCATATTTCAACCGGGCATCACCGCCAACCAGGCCCGCCCGGGGACGGGACTCAAACCGGTAGTATCCGGTCATCAGGTTCAACCCTGCCCCCAGCGACAGGCAATCGCTTGCTTTCCAGCTGATAGACGGCATCACGCTCATGCCGATCAGGTCAGTCTCGGTAACAAAGCGGCGCCCATACCAGTCGTTGTCATAGTCCAGGCTACCGCCGAGGTTACCGGCAAGCGCAAACCCCCAACCGAAGCGCTCATTGAGCCGCCCCGCGGCAAAGAAACCGCCACCGGGAAACCACTCGATGGCGTTTCCACCGTCATCACCCGGCACATTACTCTGGCCGCCATTACTGAATTCCAGGTTGCCGTACAGAAGCTGCCCCGATGCCATCAACTGTGTGCCGTCGCGCCAGACCGTTCCCGCCGGATTCGTATACGCGGTAGAGGCATCCTCCGGCATAGCAGCCCAACCGGCACCGGCGGTTCCCAGTGTGGGGGTCCCAATCTCCCACACCATCAGCCCGCCTGCGCTGGCCGGCGAGGCAAGCCCCATAGTGCCGAGGTAGAGCATCAGGGGCATAACTGCACTTCTGTCACTTCCTGGCTGTCGCATTTCCAGCTCCCTCTGCCTGACGAATCACTGCCCCCCCTTGGGGAACAGCAGAATAAAATTGAGCCTGAAGCCCAGCCCCTCGGCACCGGCATCCGGGCTGTCGGCGTAATACCTTGGCCCTGCCTGGATCTGGTAAGTCTGGCTACCTACCGGGATTACCTTGGCCGCCAGCAGCCCGACCGGCACATTCCACTGCTCGGATTCCCAGTCGTAGGTAGTTTCCGCCTAGACGGTGATCGTCCACGCATCGAGCGTGGTGTAAGCGAAGAACGGCTGGATAAACGTGCTGTCCATGTCATCGCGGTTATCATCGCCGGCAAAGGACCAGATATGGTTTACCAGCGCACTAATGGTCCAGGGCCCCGACTGTTTCAGTACCACACCGGTAGGCCCGGCACCCCACTTCTCACTGCCCAATTGCGGTTCAGACGCGGTGGGCACCAGGAATACCGGACCGAGACCCCAGGTAATGCCACCTTCAGTGGGTTCCGCAGGGGAAAAGAACACGCTCTGCACAGTGTCCCCGGTGCCAGTCTTCCTGGGCGTCCCCGGGAGCACGTCGTCCTGGCGGATAATCGGGAAAATGGTGCGACTGACCAGGTTCCAGTCTTCGTTGAGGCTGACCGGGATGACCGGCTGCACATTCAGGCTGAAGCGGTGCCCCTGGTCAAAGGGCCCGACCTTGTGATCAAAGTTGCCCTGGAACGGGACACTGACCAGGCTCGATACCGGGTTGGCCAGTTGCTTTGCCAGGTCCTTCTCGTCCTGTGCCACCAACTGGCCAGCGCCCAGCAGTGCGAAAAAGAAAAATATGAAAGTTTCGGACAAGCCTGGCCGTGGCACGGTACTTCCTCCCACCTGGCCCCGGTGTCACATACCTTTTAAGGTTAGCCGCCGTAACCTCTTACTAGAGTCAACGCAGTGCCGGGAGCGAATTATGTGTCATCACTGGCACCTGCTGCCCGCCGGCAACCGGAACTGAATCCTTGCTACCAGGCAAATGCGGTGGGATAAGGAACCCTGAAAGGAATCCGGCGAATAGGGGATCAGGAGGAAGCAGGTGCAGGAACGCAGGTCTCCGCAGCGGGAGACCTGCGCAGGGAAGTTGCTAGAGGCGCTTAACGCATCCCGGTCAGCAGGTGACGGGCAATGATCAGCCGCTGGATCTCGCTGGTGCCCTCGTAGATGGTGGTGATACGCACGTCGCGCGCCATCCGCTCCAGCGGGTAGTCGCGGGTATAACCGGCACCGCCGTGCATTTGCAGTGCCGTGTAGCAAGCCTCGTTGGCTTTTTCCGTCGCATACAGCTTGGCCATGGAAGCGGCCGGACCGAAGTCCATACCCGCGTCTTTCTGCCAGGCTGCCTGTAACAGCAGCAGTCGCGCGGCTTCCATCTCAGTATATTTGTCGGCCAGCTGCCATTGCAGGCCCTGGAACTTCGCCAGCGGCTGCCCGAACTGCTCGCGCTCCTGGATAAATGCGCGTGCGCAGTCCAGCGCCTCCAGGCCGATACCCAGGCCCAGGGAGCCGATGCCGATCCTGCCGCCGGCCAGCTCACCGGCGGCAATACGGAAACCACGGTTCTCCTCGCCCATCAGGTTGGCGGCCGGGATGCGGCAGTCATCGAAGGAAACCTCATTGGTGACCGAGGCTTTCTGGCCCATCTTTTCCTCGGCCTTGCCGATCACCAGGCCCGGCGTGCCCGCCTCCACCAGGAAACAGGAAATCCCCTTCCCTTTTGGCGCTTCCGGATCGGTCACCGCCCAGACCACAAATACACCGGCGAATTCGGCGCTGGAGATATAGAGCTTGCTGCCATTCAGCACGTACTCATCACCGTCCTTCACCGCACGGGTACGCATGGCGGCGGCGTCGGAACCGGAGCTGGGTTCGGTCAGGCAAAAGGAACCGGCAGGATATTCACCGCTGCAGATCTTCGGCAGGTACTTTGCCCGCTGCTCCTCACTGCCCACCGCCTGGATCACCTCTGCCACCATATTGGTTACAGAGGTAGTGGTAGCGGTGGAAGCGCAGCCGCGGGCGAGCTCGGTGATCGCGAGGCTGAAAGCCACGGTACCGGCACCGGTGCCGCCAAAATCCGGGTCAATATTAATGCCCATAAAACCCAGTTCGGCCAGCTGCTTCAGCTTGTCCAGTAACAGCTCGCGATTGCCGGTGGCATCCAGCTCTGCCGCGACCGGCTTCAGCTCGCTGTCGGCGAACTGGCGGGCGGCGTCCTGGATCATCTGCTGTTCTTCAGTGAGGGAAAAATCCATGGGGGTACCTGCTTATCTTTATCGCTTTTCAGTTTCTCTCAATCGTTATTATTAACCCGCCAATTACATATTGCCGGGTTAATGCTGCACATGGATGTGCAGCCGCCGAGCGTAGCTCGGAGCAAGCCCCTGAAATACAAGAAGATCCGCGCATCTTTGCCAGTATTTCAGGGGCGCCAGGTCAATATTGCAGGAGCGGCCACTGGCCGCGACCGGGCCACGTATGACCGGGCCAGTATCGCGATCGGCGGCCGCTCCTGCGGGATTTACAAACCGGAATCATCAACGCTTCAGAAGCGCCCGGCGCAGGATACCCTGCTGCACGGCGACCCCGAGCATAATCAAAACCAGGCCAACAATGGTTGCCATCTGGATCGTTTCGCCCACCAGTAGCGCAATAAATACCAACGAAAGTGGCGGCGAAAGATAAATCAGGTTACTGATGCGCGCCGTGTTGTCACAGGCCATCAATGCCGCCTGCCAGAGCAGGAAGGCGATCCCCATCTCGAACAGGCCCACGTAGATCGCACCCAGCCAGCCGGCCAGGGGCGGCCACTGCCAGCCGCCCTGCCATACCAGTGCCACGGCCAGCCAGGGCAGTCCACACAGGAAGCTGAGCAGCAGGTTTACCGGCGCGCTGCCGCCGATGCGGGTATTCAGCAGCCAGAAACAGCACCAGATCAGGGTGCTGAACAGCGCCAGCCCCACACCCAGCGGGTCGGCAAAATCCAGGGCCAGGAGATCCCCGCCGGTGGCAATCACCACTACCCCGCTGTAGCACACCAGTGCCGCCACCAGGTCCTGGGTCCGCAATTGCTGCTTGAGCACCGGCACCGACAACAGGGCCAGCAATACCCCCCAGGTGTAATTGAGTGGCAAAACCTGCTGGGCCGGCAGCAGGTCGTAGGCCGTGAACAGCACCAGGTAATAAAGGAAGGGATTACAGAATCCCAGCCCCAGGTACCAGCGCCAGTTCTGGCGCCACGCCAGTCGCAGCTCGCCCCAGCGCCCTTCTTTCGTGACCACTGCGCCCATCACCAGCGTGGACACCACCGCAGCGATGCTTACCAGTTGCAGCGGTGACACGAACTTCAGGGAAATCTTGAAGGCGCTGGCCACCGTAGACCAGCACAGGACGGCGGCCAGGGCGAGCAGGACAGCGCGACGGTTATCCGGGGATGACGAATCGGTCATTCAGACTACTTTGTTCCGGGGTGTGGCGGGAGTGACAGGTGCAGGTGGCGGGCCCGCCATCGGCGGGCGATCCCGCCCTAGCGCTTGGCGGAGGATTTGGCCTTTTTCGGCTCGGGATCCGGCACCGCCACGGCGGTATCGGTCTTCACTTCCTCTATAACTACATAGGTGTGGGTCTCGCGGACCCCGGGGACCGAGGCCAGCTTCTCGCCCAGGAAGCGGCGATAGCCAAGCATATCCTTGATACGGATCTTGATCAGGTAGTCGAAGCCGCCGGCCACCATGTGGCACTCCTGCACCTCTTCCAGGCTGGAGACATGGCTGTTGAAGGCTTCCAGGGCCTCGGTGGCTGTATCGGTCAGGGTCACCTGGACATAGACCACCAGGCCGGCATGGACCTTGAGCGGGTCCAGCAGCGCCACGTAGTCGCGGATAAAGCCCTCACGCTCCAGGCGCTTGACCCGCTCCAGGCAGGGGGTGGGGCTGAGATTTACCCGCCGGGCCAGCTCCACATTGGGCAGGCGACCTTCGCGCTGCAGGATGCGCAGAATCTGGCGGTCGATACGGTCAAGGTCTTCCATCTGACGAGACATAGCAACATACCCTACTGGTGATCGTGCAAATAGGCGCTACATTTAACCACAACTGTTTGCAAAATGGCGATTAATTCTGAGGAAAATCGCACATAATCCGACTTTTCTTCTGGTCCAATTTAGAGCTTTGGAGTCATCATGCCAACACAATTCGCCGGAGACCTGCACAGCGCGCGCGAAAAGTCC
Source organism: Microbulbifer sp. YPW16 (assembly GCF_021290385.1). Classification (GTDB taxonomy): domain Bacteria; phylum Pseudomonadota; class Gammaproteobacteria; order Pseudomonadales; family Cellvibrionaceae; genus Microbulbifer; species Microbulbifer zhoushanensis. The sequence goes on along the minus strand of NZ_CP089928.1, from coordinate 94,699 downwards.
CGCCAGTACCTGCATGCCGACGAAAACCAGTGTGTGAGCGAGCTGCTGGCAGCACCGCGCCCCAGCGACACACTGCGGCAGAAAATCCTCGCCACCAGCCGTGAACTGGTGGTGGAGTCCCGCAAAGAGCGCAGCAAGCGCGGCACCCTGGATGCCTTCCTGCAGCAATTCGGCCTCTCGAATAAAGAGGGCGTGGCGCTGATGTGCCTGGCCGAGTCCCTGCTGCGGGTTCCGGATGCGGATACTGCCGACAAACTGATCGCCGAGAAAGTGCATTCCGGCAATTGGGCCAGCCACCGTGGCCAATCTGACTCCCTGTTCGTGAACGCCTCCACCTGGGGCCTGATGCTGACCGGCAATATCGTCGAGCTGGACCCGGATATCACCGAGCAGCCCTCTCACTGGATGAAGCGCCTGGTCAGCCGTATGGGCGAGCCCATGGTGCGTACCTCCATGATGCAGGCCATGAAGATCATGGGTGGCCAGTATGTACTGGGCCGCACCATCGAGGAGGCACTGAAGCGCGGCCCGGCGGAAAACCAGCCCGGTACCCGCTTCTCCTTCGACATGCTGGGCGAAGGTGCCCGTACCATGGCCGACGCCAAACGCTACTTTGACGCCTACATGATGGCCATCGAGGCCATCGGCAAGAACAATGACAAGCGCGACGTGGTGGAGGCCAACGGCATCTCCATCAAGCTGTCCGCCCTCCACCCCCGCTACAGCGTACTGCAGCGCGAGCGCGTGATGACCGAGCTGTTGCCCCGGGTAAAAGAGCTGTGCGTCGCTGCCGCCAAATACGATATGGGCCTGAACATCGACGCCGAGGAAGCCGAGCGCCTGGACGTTTCCCTGGATATCTTCGAGGAACTTGCCCGCGCGCCGGAGCTGGGCAACTGGCAGGGCCTGGGCTTTGTACTGCAGGCCTACCAGAAGCGCGCTCCCCATGTGGCCGACTGGCTGATTGCACTGGGCCGCGACACTGGCCGCAAGATCATGGTACGGCTGGTGAAAGGGGCCTACTGGGACACCGAGATCAAGCACGCCCAGCAGATGGGCCTCACCGACTACCCGGTATACACCCGCAAATCTCACACCGACCTGTCCTACCAGGTCTGCGCCAAGAAGCTGCTGGATAACCGCGATGCGGTCTACCCGCAGTTCGCGACCCACAACGCCTACACCGTGGGCCTGATCCTGGAGCTGGCCGGCGACGCCAACAACTACGAGTTCCAGCGCCTGCACGGCATGGGGCACCTGCTGTTCGCACAGGTGGAAAAAGTACATGGCAAGCGCGTCCCGGTACGCGTCTACGCTCCCGTGGGCGCCCACAAGGACCTGCTGCCCTACCTGGTCCGTCGCCTGCTGGAAAACGGCGCCAACAGCTCCTTCGTAAACCGCTTTATGGACGAGAAAACACCAATCGAGGAACTTGTGCAGGACACCATCGAACAGAGTGAAAACGCCAAACCCTTCCGCCACCCGCAGATCCCGGTACCGGAAGACATTTACCTGGGCGGCGAACCGTTGCCCCGCAAGAACTCCCACGGCATCGAACTGACCGACCCGGTGGCGGTAGAGCCGTTGCTGCACAGCGTCGAGAAACTCAAGGGCAAGCAGTTCAAGGGCGGCCCGATTATCAGTGGCAAGATGGGCAAGGCCGATGAGCCGGTCCACAACCCCGCTACCGGCGAGGTAATCGGCCATACCGCCAACGCGGACAAGCACCAGATCGACGCGGCCTACCAGGCAGCCACCGAGGCACAGATTGCCTGGGATCGCCTGGGCGGCAACGAGCGCGCGAAAATCCTCGACCGCATCGCCGACCTGTACGAGGAGCACCTCAACGACCTTACCGCGCTGATCTGCCTGGAGGCGGGCCGCACCCTGAATGATGGTATTTCCGAGGTGCGTGAGGCGGTGGACTTCTGCCGTTACTACGGCAACGGTGCCCGCCGCCACTTCAGCGAGCCGCAGGAACTGCCCGGCCCCACCGGCGAGAGCAACGAGCTGTACCTGACCGGCCGCGGCGTGTTTGTGGCCATCAGCCCGTGGAACTTCCCGCTGGCGATTTTCACCGGCCAGGTGGTGGCGGCACTGGCAGCAGGTAATGCTGTCCTGGCCAAGCCCGCCGAACAGACCCCGCTGATCGCTGCCCGCGCCATCGAGCTGATGCACGAGGCCGGCGTGCCGAAGGAAGTGCTGCACCTGATCACCGGCACCGGTGCCGCGGTGGGCGCATCACTGATCGAAGACCCGCGCCTGTCCGGTGTGGCTTTTACCGGTTCCACCGAAACCGCACGCCTGATCAACAAGCAACTGGCCAACAAAGAGGGCCCGATTATCCCGCTGATCGCGGAAACCGGCGGCCAGAACGTGATGATCGTGGACTCCACCGCGCTGCCCGAGCAGGTAGTGGACGATGTTATCCAGTCTGCCTTCCTCAGTGCCGGCCAGCGCTGCTCCGCCCTGCGTATCCTGTGCGTCCAGGACGTGATTGCGGACAACCTGCTGAAGATGCTCAAGGGCGCCTGTGAAGAGCTGACCCTGGGCGATCCGTCACAGCTGTCCACCGACATCGGCCCGGTAATCGACGAAAAAGCCCTGGGTATGCTGGAGAAGCATCGGGAGCGCATGGCCGGCGAAGCCAAGCCGCTGTTCGCCTTTGACCGTGACAAGGTGCCGGCGAAAGGCACTTTCTTCGGCCCGCAGGTGGTCGAGATCGAGGATTTCTCCGTGCTCGAGCGTGAGGTGTTTGGTCCCTTCCTGCACGTTGTGCGCTTCAAGGCAGGTGAACTCGAAGATGTGATCCGTCGCATCAATGCCACCGGCTACGGACTGACTTTCGGCCTGCACTCCCGCATCGAGGGACGTGCGGGCGCGGTATTCAAGCGCGTGAATGTGGGCAACACCTACGTCAACCGCGACATGGTCGGCGCCGTGGTCGGGGTCAACCCGTTCGGTGGCCAGGGACTGTCCGGCACCGGCCCCAAGGCCGGCGGCCCGCACTACCTGTTCCGCTTTGCCGACGAGAAGACCAAGACCATCAATACCGTGGCTACCGGCGGCAACACGCAGTTGTTCTCCCTGGCCCAGTAAGGCCAATCGGATTCCGGGGAAACCGCGGCCTGCGGTGCTCCCGGGAATTCGTTCCCGATCGCGACCAGCGGCCGCTTCTGTCACGGCGTGGAGGGTTCATTTCTGGATCCAGGCCTCGCCCGCGGGAGCGGCAGTTGGCCGCAATCGTAATAACCCCGCCCCCTTTGTATTCACCGCCATGGGCCGCCCCACGGCTGGCGCCTATTTGCACCCTCCTACAATCTTCAGGGTAATCCCACCGTATTCCTGTAGGAGCAGCCCACGGCCGCGATGGATCGGGTGATGCAGATAGCTTTTCCAGCAGCCAAAAAAAGAGCCGGGCGACTGCCCGGCTCAAGCCAAGTCCTGTGAGATTGCCGAATATCAACAGGCTGTGTTGATTCTTTGACCGCCAGTGCGGCAGAAAGATCAAAAAAAGATCAATTCAATACACGATATCCGCGACCGCGCAGACAATTCCTGACGATGCGACCTTCTTCGCTATAGGAACTACCCACTCCGGAAACGCCGCCCAGCAGTGCACCGGCACCGGCTCCGGCCGCAGCCGCACTACTGGAGTCGCCGACGATTGCACCCAGCGCGCCGCCCAGCAGCGCGCCACCGGCAGCGCGGGTTACCCCGCGGCGACCGGCATCGGCCCGGGCGTAATAGGCTTTCGAGCGACAGTCCGCCAGGTCGAGCTGGTACTGGCGCATATTGACGCCATAAGTATCGATTACCACGCCACCGGCCCCCGGAACCTGCTCCTGGGTGACACAGCCGGCAGCCAGAATGGCGCTGAGCCCTACGACAGAGAGAAATGCAGACTTCATCGCGTTACCTCGGTTGAAGAGTTGACGCCTGCCACCGTGCGCACGGTTTATCCCGCGCGGCGCGGCCAGCGCAAACATGTCGCCTCTTTCCACTTAGGTTTAGCTGCAAGTCGAAGTGTGCGCCAGTCGGCGCCGAAAATTTTTTTGACCGGGAGGTACCAGTTATTTCCCCGCAAGCGGAAATCCCCCGGGGGACGGGGCGTGCAGGGCATGGGGCTGGACATGGATAGAAAAGCCAGCCGCCTGGTCCTGGCTATCCAAGATAGCCAGGCCTGGTGTTGCTACTGGCTACTGCTGGCTACCGGTAGAAATAGTCGATACGCAGTTTCTGGCTCTCCCCCTGGTCATCGAGCAGATTCACGATCCCCTCGAATTGCCTGAGCTGGCGCTGTTCCGTCCCGTATACCAGGTAGAGATCGCCGGCGAACATGCGCAACAGTGCCTGCGCCAGGTCTACCCGCAGGCAGAGATTGCCCTGTTCCTCTCCCCGGCAATCCACCTTGCGCGCGCGCAGTTTTACCGCACGACCATGCAGCGGGGAGGCGAAGTTGAATTCCACCGCGTCACCGGCTGACAAGCGGTCCCAGTTATTGCGCACAAACGGGTCAAAGCCGGCATCGATCACATCGAGTTCACCGGCATCAATGACGTCGATCTCCCACCCAGCCGTATCACTCTCCCGGTAGCGCATTTCCCACTGGTCGCCCCGTCGCCGCACGATGCGTTCCTCGCCATGGCGGTAATCCTGCTGCACTACCTCCGGGCGCGGTGCATTGCGCGGCTTTTGGCCGGACGGGGTGATCAGGGTTTTCTCGGCAATACGGTGGCCCTGGGGGTTGTAGTAGAGGACCCGCGTGCGGTTGTCGCGGGTGGGCAGGTAGTACTCACAGTAGGCCAGGTTGTTATTGCGGGGATCCCGCGCCAGGCCCAGGGCCTGCACCTCACCCTGGTAACCACAGTGCGCGGCGGCGTTCAGTGCCACGGCGGCAAGGAGACTAAGCATATTCAACCCCGGTGAAAATCCGTCGGCGCGACAGCCAGGTGGTAAACGGCAGGAACAATGCCCAGATACATACGAGCACAATCACCGGGACGATCACTGGCTGGCTGAATTCCACAGTGCCGTTGAGCCAGGCACCAGTCCAGTAACTGAACGGCCCGAAGATACCCCCCAGCAATGCGGCAAGGATAGCGCTCTTCTGCAGGAAGAACATGCTATAGCGGAGCGCCATGGCAAAATTGACCCACAGCAGCAACAACCAGGCCGGCGGGAACGGTGAACCATCGTCATTGACCAACAAGCCACTGGAGAATACTGCGGTATCGATGCTGAAGCCAAGGAGCCACACCACCGCGATCCACAGCCATTCATTGGCCTTGTCGGCAACGATTCGCAGGTGCACAAACAGGTTGGCTGCGGTGAACGCGATGATAATCCATACGCTATCCACCAGCACACAGAGGGGCCAGGCAATATCGAAAAGGACAGCGTTTACGACAATCCGCCACATGACCCCGCCCCTTTACCGGCCCGTCAGGCTGGCAGCGCCTTGCAACGCGGCTTGGCAAAAACAAACTGTGCGGTGCTGATCACCCGCTCGAGAAATCCGCCCTCGCAATAGCACAGATAGAAATCCCACATACGGATAAAACGGTTGTCAAAGCCTTGGCGTCGCACTTCATCCAGGCGCTCAAAGAACGCATCCCGCCAGGCGGCCAGGGTTCGGGCATAGTGGAAGGTGATGTCTTCCAGGCCCACAATCTGCATATCGGTGTTGTCTGCAATATGGTCGGCTACTACCTGGTTGGACGGCAGGCAGCCGCCGGGAAAAATATACCGCTGGATAAAGTCCACCTGCTTGCGGTAGCGATCATAGCGCTGGTCCTGGATGGTGATGGCCTGCATCACCATCAGGCCATCTTCCTTCAACAGCCGGCTACAGCGGGAAAAGAAGTCCTTGTAGTACTTGTGCCCCACAGCCTCGATCATCTCGATAGACACCAGCTTGTCGTATTCGCCATCCAGGTCGCGATAGTCTTTCAGCAGCAGTGTCACACGGTCCTGCAGTCCCTCGCGCTCCACCCAGGCCCGGGCGTGCTCATATTGCTCCCGGGAAATCGTGGTCGTGGTCACCTGGCAACCATAATGCCTGGCAGCGTATACCGCCATTCCGCCCCAGCCAGTGCCGATCTCGAGCAGGTGGTCGTGTTCATTGAGATCGAGCTTCTGGCAGATACGCTCCAGCTTGTTCAGGGAGGCGTCCTCAAGGCTGGCACTCGCTGAAGGGAATACGGCCGATGAGTACAGCATGGTGGGGTCGAGAAACAGCTTGAAAAAGTCATTGCCCAGGTCGTAATGGGCGGAGATGTTTTTGCGCGAACCGGAGCGGGTATTGGCATTGAAACGATGCAGGATACGCAATGCGAATTTCTGCAGGAAGCTCCAGCGGGAATCCATATTTTCCAGCAGGGCCATATTGTTGACCATTAACCGGATCACATTGACCAGGCTGGGTGATGTCCAGGCGCCCTGCATATAGGCCTCCCCGGACCCAATGGTGCCGTTGAAGAGCACATGGGTATAAGTTGACTCATCCTGGACGCAGATCCGCGCAGACACCTCAGCCTGCTGTTCCGGCTCGCCGAAGCGATGCACTTCACCGCCCTCTTCCACCACCAGGTGGCCATGCTTTATTCCCGCCAGTTTTCCCAGCACCAGGCGCCGGGCAAGCTGGGTAATCCAGGTCGACTGACTCGAGTCTTCGACTCGACTGGCCTGGCCTGCTTCAACAGTCTTCATTCGTGTTCTTCTCCTGCATCGGCCCGAACGCTGCGATTCGGATGGGTAAACAACGGCACGCGCTTGAGCCACAACCTCAATGCCTGCCAGTAGATGGCAGTAATGACTTTTACGGTCATCAGGGGGTATCGGATTAGCGCAAGATTCAACGAACGCGGGGAGATTTCCTCGCGTTTCAGGCTGAGGGTGGCGTCGAAGACAGCTTTACCGTCCTGCAGGTTCTGCAGGAATATGGACAGGCGATCCGCGGGAGTGATACTGCGCCAGCGGTATGCCTGCCGCATCGGCATAAAGGGGGAAACGTGAAATGCCTTGTCGAAACTGCTTCTCTGCACTCTCGATATTCTTTCCGGTGTTTCGTCCGATGCCGCGTCGCGACAGTCCAGCACATAACTGTGACGCTCGTTCCACGGCGTGTTATGCACATCGAGCATTACCCAGCGAACGTCGCGGCCATCCCGATCGAAACAGTAATAGGTACTGATCGGGTTCATGTTATATCCAAAATAGCGCCAGTTGGCCAATACCCGCACCGGGCCATCCGGCCGCTCGCCGCACGCCTCCTCTACGCGCCGGCGTACAGCCTCACCGACACCCAGTACCGGATCCCCGAAGAAATCCTCCCGCCGGAAGCTTGCCGGGGCCCAGCGGCTGCGGGACCACAGTGGGCTCATGGCAAGCACCTGGTCCAGCTCCCCCAGGTCCAGGTACATCATGAACACCCGGTAGCGAAATCGGTGCTCCCGTGGCGCGAAACGGCGGTGCTGGACCCAACCGCTGTAGATGGCGCTCTCCATCAGAGCGTCACCCCGAATGCCTGGGCCACACGCAGCGCGCTGTTCACGCCATCCTCGTGAAAGCCGTTATGCCAGTAGGCACCGCAGAACCAGGTATAGTTCTGGCCATTGACCGCCTCCCATTGCTTTTGCGCCTGCATGCCCGCCACGGAAAACTGTGGGTGAGCGTATTCGAAGCGCCGGATAACCTTGTCCGGATCGATCATATCGTCCGCATTCAGCGTCACACAATAGGTCTGCTCCGAGTCCAGTCGCTGCAGGATATTCATGTTGTAGGTCAGTACCGGCAAACGGTCACTGTCACCCTGCAGGCGATAATTCCAGCTGGCCCAGCTGCGGCGACGCTCCGGTAGCAGCCGGGTATCGGTATGCAGTACCACCGAATTGGCCGCGTAGGGAATGGCTCCCAGCAGTTCCCGCTCCGCAGTTGTCGGCGCGTCCAGGCAGGCCAGCGCCTGGTCGGAGTGGCAGGCCAGCACTACCGCATCAAAATCCAACGCCTCGCCAGCCCCTGTCTGCAGGGTGACACCGTCGGAGCCGCGTATCACGCTGGTCACCGGCGTGGAGAGCCGGATGCGGCCGGCAAAGTCTTTCACCATCGGGCCGATATATTCCCGCGAACCGCCCTTGATCACCCGCCACTGGGGCCGGTTGAAGATATTCAGCAGTCCGTGGTTGAAAAAGAAACGCACAAAAAAATTCACCGAGAAGTCCAGCATCTGCGACATGCTGGCTGACCAGATGGCCGAGCCCATTGGCACCAGGTAGCGATTGGTGAATTCTTCAGAGTATCCGTTATCCCTCAGGTACTGGCCCAGGGAGAGTGCATCATCGAGCTTACCGCTACGCCAGTCGCGAACTGCCGCGCGATTGAACCGCACGATATCCCGCAGCATGCGCCAATGCCCAGGGCTGAGCAGGTTGCGCCGCTGGGCGAACAGGCTGTCCAGGTTGTTTCCTGCGTACTCGAACGACTCCCGATCGGAGCAGACACTGAAGCCCATGTCCGTGGGCTGGGAATCCACACCCAGCTGTTGCATCAGCTTGATAAAGTTGGGATATGTCCAGTCATTGAACACAATGAAGCCGGTGTCGATTGCCAGCCGGCGATCCCCCTCCTCCACATCCACAGTGGCGGTGTGCCCTCCCAGCCGATCGGCCGCCTCGAACAGGGTGATATCGTGTTTCTTGTTTAACAGGTAGGCCGCAGTCAGGCCGGAAATGCCGCTACCGACAATCGCAATGCGCATCCAGGTTTCCTTATTCTTCGAATAACCACCACAGCTGTTCCCGCTGTGCTGGCCTCACTTCCAATACTGTTGCAGTTGCACGTGCCGGCTATCGACCCGCGCCGGCCTGCTGGCGACGGAACCGATCCCTCTTCCGCCGCTTCGCCCGTTTACTGCCGGGCCGACAGGGACTGTATCCGCGTCATCCGGGGTGCGGAAAAGCGAAACCACAGCCAGCGGAAAAACCCGAAAAAGCGCAGCGGCCAGCTGAGCCGCCGGGGAAAATCAATTGTGCTTTTCCCCTGCAACAGCCCCTTCTCGATACAGGCGGCCGCCTCCTCCGGCGTCATCAGGAATGGCATATCAAAATCATTGCGCTCGGTGAGCGGCGTATCGATAAAGCCCGGCCGGATGTGCACCACCTTCAGGCAGGTACGGGACACGTCCGCCCGTAAGGCATCCAGGAAGTACCCCAGTGCCGCCTTGGAAGCACCGTAGGCCTCAGCACGGGGAAAACCAACCACCGACGAAAGACTCCCGACCCCGGCAAATACCGGCGCCTTGCTCTGCGACAGCAGCGGTAGGGCCTGGCGCAGGGTGTTAATAGCCCCAAAGAAGTTGGCATCAAACACCCGCCGGTAACTGGCGCTGTCCAGTTTCAGGCCGTCGTCGTACTCACAGGTACCGGCACAGGCCACCACCATATCCAGGTGGTCGGTAAGTTCAGCCAGCTCCCGGCCAGCACGGTCCATGCCCGCGTCATCACTGACATCACAGGGCAGCACGCGAATACGTGTGGGTGCCACCTTCTGCACATCCAGCAATGATTCCCTGCCCCGACTGCTGATAATGACGAAGTTGTTGTGCTCTGCCAGGCGCCGGGCCAGGGCTTCCCCTATCCCGGAACTGGCGCCGGTAATCCAGATGGTTTTGCCTTCGATTGCGCTCAAGAAAATCCCTCCTGTCCTGTGGGCATCAGTCCGCCGTCCTGGCCATACGGCCCTTGATGCCGCGCACCAGGGCGCCCATCAACGGCACATGCTCATAGACCATGGCGCCAACATCGTAAAAGTCCTCGTGGTAATGAATACGCTCAGCGAACCGGAGCAGACTGCAACCGCGCAGCTCAAGCGGCCGGCCCCCTTTCAGGGATCGATGGGCGTAGTGCATTACCCACGGCAGGCAGGCACTGCCACTTCCCTCGACCGCCTCGCCGAACTCGAACCGGCAGCTCTCCAGGCCCCGGCTCATCCCTTCGAAGTAGGCTCCCAGGGCGTCCAGGCCCTCAACCCGGTGAATCGGGTCGCAGAAAATGACGGATGGGTCATAGATACGACCCAGGCGGTCGGTATCCGCCTGGAGAAAGTCCCGGTAAAACGACTGCAACTCCCCAATCAGGCCACTCATGCTGTCACCCTGTTAAGATTTGCGGAATATTACGCCGATGGCCACTTATCGGATCATCCCCGAACTGATAGCCCATTTACATGGAAATTCCCATATAGATGGTGATCCACCCGCCGCTCGACCACGTAACCCGAGGTCGACAAACGTGGAAAGACCGATAAGATGGCTTTAGCAACACGGACAGACCCAAACGGAAACACTTTGCAGCAGACCCAGAGTCGCGATGATGACTGGAGCAAATTGCTCGTACTGGTGGGCTCCCGCCAGGACCGGGCGGCCTTCGAGCGCCTGTTCCACCATTACGCCCCCCTGATCAAGGGCTTTCATTACAGCCGCAGCGCCCAGGCGTTCTCCGCCGAGGCGGCGGATGAGCTGGTACAGGAAGTCATGTTCCGGGTCTGGCGCAAGGCTGCCAGCTTCGATCCCACCAGGGCCTCGGCCAATACCTGGATCTACACCATCATGCGTAACTGCCGCATCGACATGCTGCGGCGGAACAGCCGGCGCCAGGATGCCGACGGTGGTGATGTGGAAGTGGATGATATCTGGGATGACTCCCCTGAGAGCCAGCCGTTGCTGGTGCTGCAGCACAAGCGCAGCCAGCGGGACATCGCGGCGGGCCTGCGCAGCCTGCCGGCCGAACAGAGCCATGTACTGGAGAAGGCCTATATGGAGGGCAAGTCTCACAGTGAAATTTCCAATGAACTGGGACTACCGCTGGGTACGGTCAAGTCCCGTGTAAGACTGGCTTTAAAGAAGCTGGAAGCGATTTTGAGTAAACAGGGTGCATCATGATTCGACACCATCCCGACAACAACCTGCTGGTTGAGTACGCCTCCGGCAGCCTGCCCTGGGCCATGAGCCTGGCAGTGTCAGCGCACCTGCAACTGTGCCCGCAGTGCCGGAGGGAGAGCGAGCGCCTGAACCATATTGGTGGCGGCCTGTTGGATGACTGCGAACCCCAGGAAACCTGCGACGGAGCCCTGGATCGCCTGATGCAGCGCATCGACCACGAGGAGACGGCACCAGCCGAACCGGAACAGTGCGCCGCGCCCGCACCGCCCAGCAGGCGTTCCCGCAGCACCAGGGACGACCGCGACCCGGCCCTGGCACGCCTGCCGCGCGTCATCCGCAAGCTGGTGGGCAGCAACCGCCCGCTGAAGTGGCGCCGTGTGTCACCATCGCTGAAAACATCGCGGCTGGCTGCGGGCCAGGACAGGTACGAGGTTGCGTTCCAGCGCATCTGCAGCGGCGGCAAGGTGGTCGAGCACGACCACCGCGGGCGCGAAGTAACACTGGTGTTGTACGGTAGCTTTTCCGATGCCGACGGTGTTTACACCCCGGGCGATTTCCTCCTGCGGGAGCCCGGCGAGGTGCACCAGCCGATTGCCACCCAGGACCAGGAATGCCTGTGCCTGTCCGTGGTCGAGGCCCCCGTCCATGTGAAAGGTCCACTTGGCTGGCTGGTAAACCCGTTGCTGTCTTTCAGGCCGGCGTAACAGGCCATCCGGTTGTGCTGGAGCAGCAGCCCCCAGACAGCAAAACTGAGCAATAAAAAAGGCAGCCCGTATTGTGCGGGCTGCCTTTTTTTGTGCCTCTGTACAACCCCCGGGTTACGGTGCCTTCTCAGCCTCTGCCGGTGAACGGGTCATCACCGTCGCCCCGCCACGGGGCTGGAAGTCGCCGGAGGTAAACTGCTGCAGCAGTTGCTCCCAGCGATCGTGCACGGCCGCGTGCTTGCGCTCGCGCACATGGCCGTAGCCACGCACCTGCTGTGGCAGCGACAGGAGCTCCAGCGCGGCATCGTAGTTGTCCGCGCGCAGTCCCCGCGCCACTGACCTGACTGCCCCCGCCACCTGGCGAGCCCAGCGGCGCTCTTCCCGACGCTCACGGGTATAGCCGAAAATATCGAACACGGTACCCCGCAGTACCCGCCCCCTGGCGAGCAACGGCATCAGCTTGCCCACCCAGGGACCGAATACCATCTTGCGGATACGGCCGGAACTGTCTGGCCGTGCCAGCAGGGGCGGCGCCATATGGAAACGCAGCTTGTAATCACCGGTGAAAGTCTCCCGCAGCTGGCGCTGGAAATCCTCGCCGCTGTACAGCCGGGCCACTTCGTACTCATCCTTGTAGGCCATGGCCTTGAACAGGCTGAGGGCCGCGGCACGGGCCAGGCGCCCTCCACCATGCGGTACCGCCTGCTCGGCGCGGCGCAGCTGCTCCACAGTACGCGCGAAGACCCCGGCGTAGGAGCTGCTCTGGTACTCGGTAAGTTCGCCTTTCAGGCGGGCCAGCATGGCATCGAGGCCCTCTTCCGGCTCCTGGATCCGCACCTGCTGCTCGGGCACCAGCAGTCGATCCACCGCTGCCGGGTCGGCCGCCAGCAGGCGGCCGGCACGAAACGCGCGCAGGTTGTTTTCCACCGCCACGCCGTTCAGTTCGATGGCCCGTTCCAGTGCCGCATCGCTGATGGGCAGCAGGCCCCGCTGGCAGGCGTAACCCATCAGCATCAGGTTACTGGAGACGGTATCGCCGAACAGCGCCTGAGCATAACGGTTGGCATCAAAAGCGAAGTACTCGGCACACAGGGACTCAATACTCTCCTGGGTGGCATCTGCCGGGAATGCCAGCTCGTTGTCCCGCACAAATGCCGCCACCGGCACTTCTGCAGTGTTTACCAGTGCCCGGACCTTGCCGGCAGCCATTTTGGTCCGCTGGGCGGCTGCCGTGACCATGTCGCAGCCCAGGACCAGTTCTGCTGCGCCATCGCGAATGCGCGCGGTGGTAATGTCCTCCGGCCGCGCCGCCACCTTCACGTGCGCCACTACGGCACCGTTCTTCTGCGACAGGCCGGTGAAATACAGGGTGGTGCTGCCCTTCTCTTCCAGGTGTGCCGCCATCCCCAGCAGGGCCGCTACCGTCAGTACGCCACTGCCGCCTATACCGGCGACCAGGATGCTGAGGGGCTTCTCCACCTGCGGTTGCGGGGCCAGCGGCAGGCGCGCGATTTCCGCATCCAGGGATTCCGCCAGCGACTGCACCGGTGGCTTTTTTAGCTCGCCGCCCTCGACACTGACAAAGCTGGGGCAGAACCCGTCGGCGCAGCGCATATCCTTGTTGCAGCTGGACTGGTTCACCTGGCGCTTGCGTCCATAGGCTGTCTCCAGGGGCTCCACCGCAATACAGCTGGACTGCTCACTGCAATCACCACAGCCCTCGCATACCCGGTGGTTGATCAACAGGCGGGTCGCCGGGTCCGGCATCTGCTTTTTCTTGCGCCGGCGACGCTTCTCCGCCGCACACACCTGCTCGTAAATGATGGCGGTAACGCCCGCTACTTCGCGCAGGCGACGCTGGACCGCGTCCAGGTCCGCCCGGGGCACGACCTGCAATGCACCCGGCAACTCACTCCGGTGCTCGCGCCAGTGGTCCTCATGCTCGGTGACCAGCACCACTTCCCCGACACCTTCCGCCAGCAGTTGCGCGGCCAGCGTGGGCGCGGTGACCTCTCCATCAGCCGGTTGGCCGCCGGTCATGGCCACTGCGTCGTTGAGCAGGATCTTGTAGGTGATATTGACCTTGCTGGCCACCGCCTGGCGGATGGCCAGCAGGCCGGAATGGTTATAGGTGCCGTCGCCCATATTCTGGAAAATATGATCGGCGCTGGAGAAGCGGTGCAGGCCCACCCACTGGGCACCCTCGCCGCCCATATGGGAGTAGGTATCCGTGCGCAGCCCCTTGCCCAGCGCCATTATATGGCAGCCGATACCGGCACTGCCCAGGCTACCCTCCGGCAGTTTGGTGGAGGTATTGTGGGGGCAGCCGGCACAGAAAATCGGCTCACGCGCCAGCAGCCCGGTGGCTTTGGCCGGGGTATCGGCGCCCAGCTTCTGCGCCACCGGCAGCAGCTTCGCGGCCAGCTCGGTGTCTCCCAGCCAGCGGGCGATGGCCCTGGCCACCTGGTCCGGGCCAAAGCCCCAGATCGCCGGCAACAGGTCGTTCCCCGCCAGGTCTTTCTTGCCCACCACTTTGGGACGCTCGCCATCGGGCCAGCCGTACATCAGGTTCTTGAGCTGGTCTTCCACCAGCGGCCGCTTCTCTTCCACCACCAGCAGGCGTTCCATGCCGGCGGCGAACTCGCGCATGCCGCGCGGCTCCAGCGGCCAGCTCATGGCCACCTTGTAGATGGAGATACCGGCCCGCTGCAGGTCCGCCTCGGAAAGATTTAGCAGCTGCAATGCCTCCAGCAGGTCGCCGTGGGCCTTGCCTACAGTGACGATACCAAAGCGCTTGCGCGGCGCCTCAAGGACGGTCTTGTCGAGCCGGTTGGCATAGGCAAACGCCTGCGCTGCCGGCAGTCGCTCCTCCAGCATGCGGCGCTCGTACTCGAGCCGCTCCGCCGGCCAGTTCAGGTGCGGGTCGTAATTGAGGCCGTGGGGAGGAACAGTGAAATCCTCCGGCAGCACAAACCGGGGCAGCTCCGGCACAACCAGGGAGGCGCCACTTTCAACGGTTTCGGTAATGGTCTTGAAGCCTACCCACAGTCCGGAAAAACGCGACAACGCGATACCGGCCAGGCCGAGGGTCAGGTATTCGTCTATGGTTGCCGGGAACAGCAGCGGCATCATCACCGACTCGAAGATCTGGTCGGTGTTGTGGGAGAACATGGAGGATTCCGCCGTGTGGTCGTCGCCGCACAGCGCCAGCACCCCGCCCAGGCGGGAAGTGCCCTGTACATTGGCCTGGCGGAAGACATCGGCACTGCGATCCACGCCGTGCCCCTTGCCGTACCAGATAGAGAAGACCCCGTCGCGGGTAGCCTGCTGGCGATAGTGATCCAGCAGCTGGGTACCCCAGATGTTGGTGGCGCCCAGGTCTTCATTGATGCCGGGCTCGAAATGAATATCGCGCTTTGCCAGCAATGCCTTGTGGCGCCACAGGGCCTGGTCGTAGCCCCCGAGCGGCGAGCCCCGGTAGCCGGAGATATAGCCGGCGGTATTGTGGCCGGCACTTTCATCCAGCTGCTTCTGCATGATCGGCAGCCGCACCAGTGCGTCGATGCCGGTGAGAAAGACTCGCCCCTCGTCGCGGGTAAACGCGGCCTTGAGGGAATACTCGCGATCGAAGCCCAGCTCCTGGTCGCTCTCTACCATTGCCATGGGTACACCTGCTTATGATTATATCTATGCGGACAAAACTACCACCGCCTCCATAAGCAGGTCATACCAAATTGAGCGGGAATACGGCATAATACAGCCACAAGTCACCAAAGACTGCCGACTACCTGCAACAATTCATCAAATCAGGGCTCCCTGCGGACACATACGACGGCAGGATAATCAACCGGGAGCGCCGCCCTAAGAGAGAAGCTGCAACGCTATGGCCTACGTTCTGGACGCCATCGACAAGAAGATCCTGGAGATACTGCAGGAAGACGCCACCATCCCCAATATCGAACTGGCGGAAAAGGTGTGCCTGTCCCCCTCCCCCTGTTCCCGCCGGGTCAAGAACCTGCATGAACAGGGCTTTATCAAGCGAGCCGTCACCCTGTTAGAGCCCCAGATGGTGGGACTTCCTGTCAGCGTATTTATCCAGGTTACGCTCAACCACCAGGTCAAGAAGGAGCTACAGGATTTCGAGTCGGTAATTGAGCAGTGGCCGGAAGTCATGGAGTGTTACCTGATGACCGGCGATTTCGACTACCTGCTGAGGGTGGTGGTACCCAACCTGCAGGCTTACCAGGAGTTCCTCGACAAGAAACTGACTGAATTGCCGGGTATCGACCATATCAAGAGCAGCTTCTCCCTCAAGCAGGTCCGTTACCGCACAGAGCTGCCGCTGGAACAGCTGCTGGAGCAGGAATAACAATCCCGCCCGGCCATCCCCCACCGGGGTGGCCGGATTACGCCCCTGCCGGCCTGGCCGCCCCAGGCTCAGCGACGGAAAAGGTTCAGCAACAGGCTCAATACCACGCTGATCACAATCATCGAGGTGATGGGAATAAAGACCCGGCTGCGCCCCGACTCGAGACGGATATCACCGGGCAGCCGCCCAAACCAGTTGAACAGCCAGGGAGCGAAATGCATCAGCACCCCGATGGCCAGCAGGACGGCCCCGGCGAGCATAAACCAGCGCGACATAACCCCTCCTTTCCCCATATCCCGAATATCACTGCGGTCTCCCGCCTGCGCCCTGCAATTGCCAAGCAAAAAGACCCATTGCTACTATCGGTCACACCCCGTCACAGGTCAAAAACAAGGCTAACAACCATGCACCTACCCCGCCCCATCACCGCCCTGGTTGCGGCAATAGCACTCACCACAGTTTCCAGCAGCGGTTTCGCTACAACCCTTATTCATAATGTCAGCGGCTACCAGGCCACCGAGGATAAGCTCGAGCGCTTCCAGGCGCTCGCGTTTGACAAGGGCAAGGTACTGGCGACCGGGGATTACCCGGCACTGGCGAAGCAGTATCCCGACGCGGAAAAAATCGACGGCCAGGGAAAGACCCTGCTGCCCGGCCTGATCGATGCGCATGGGCACGTGCTGGGACAGGGGCTGCTGCAGCAGCGGCTGGAGCTTCGTGACCTGGGCTTACAGGAAACCCTGGACGCCATTGAAAAGTTTGCAGGGCAACTGGAACCGGGCGAGTGGCTGGTCGGGCGCGGCTGGAACCAGGTACTGTGGCCCGGCAAGGCCTTCCCCACCCGCGCACAGCTGGATGCGCTGGAGATTGACAACCCCATCTGGCTGCGTCGTATTGACGGCCACGCCGGCTGGGCCAACAGTGCCGCCCTGGAGAAGGCGGGTATCGACAGTGACACCCGGGCGCCCGAGGGTGGCGAAATCCATCGCCTCGATAACGGCGAACCCAGCGGCGTACTGGTGGACAATGCCATGGCCCTGCTGGAGAAAGTGATCCCGGCACCCTCGCTGCAGGACAAAAAAGCCGCTCTCGCCAAGGCCTTCGACCTGTCTCTATCGCTGGGCCTGACTGGCGTCCACGATGCGGGGATCGACCGGGAAACACTGACGGCCTATCGCCAGCTGGCAGAAGAGAAGGCGATCCCCCTGCGCATGTATCCGATGATCTCGGTAGAGAGCGACAACCTGCGCGAACTACTGGCAGCGGGCCATATCGGTAAGCCTCAGGACCGACTGTACGTGCGCAGCATCAAGTTATCAGCGGACGGCGCGCTGGGCAGTCGCGGGGCCGCCCTGATTGAGCCATACCACGACCGCCCGGGGGAAAGGGGCCTGCTGCTTTACCCCGAGGAAGAAATCCTGTCTCTGCTCAAGCTGGCCACGGACAATGATTTCCAGGTAAACGTGCACGCCATCGGTGACCGCGCCAACCATATCGTGCTCGACCACCTGCAGACACTGCACCAAGAGCACAACCAGAAGCCCTTCCGCCATCGCGTGGAGCACGCCCAGGTACTGAAGGTGGAGGATATTGCCCGGTTTCCGGCATTGAACCTGGTGGCCTCCATGCAGCCGATCCATGCCACCAGCGACAAGAATATGGCCGGCGATCGCCTGGGTGAAGAGCGTCTCGAGGGAGCCTACGCCTGGCAGAAATTCCTGGACCAGGGGACCCGAATTGCCTCCGGCTCCGACTTCCCGGTTGAGCCCGTCAATCCGCTCTACGGTATTCACGCAGCAGTGACCCGCCGGGACCGCCAGGGTATGCCCGCAAAAGGCTGGCGCATGGAGGAGGCAATGAGCCTCGAAGAGGCCCTGCGGTCTTTCACCCTGGATGCGGCATACGCGAGCCACCAGGAGCAGGTTACCGGCTCCCTGGAACCGGGTAAGTTCGCTGATTTTGTTCTGCTGGAACAGGATATATTCCGAATCGACCCGCAGGATATCTGGCAGGTGAAAGTGGCGGAAACCTGGGTGGAAGGCGAGCGTGTTTATCGCCGTGAGCAGTAATCACGAGACACCCATCGACTGTCGGTGGTCACCAGATCGCGGCCACGGAGGGCTCCTACAATAAACCCTGTTACCCCAGGAGTGGCGTAGGAGCGGCCGCTGGCCGCGATTAACTCCGGGCCCAACCCCCTCCAGATCGCAGCCACGGGTCGTTGTTACAAAGGGTTATGCCAAAAACAAAAAAGCCGCGGTGCTTTCACACCGCGGCTTTTTTACAGGTTAAATACCTACCGTCAGTCTTTCACTGCGATAGTGGTATTTTCCTTTTCGGACTTATCGCCCGGTACCGGGAAGCCACGATCACGCATCAGTGCGCCAATCTCGGCATCGCGGCCGCGGAAAGCGCGGTAGGCTTCCGCCGGATCGACCGAATTACGCGGTGCAAACAGGTGCTTGACCAGCTTGTCCGCAACTTCCGGGTCATAGAAACCACCCTCGGCTTCGGCGAAGGCCTCCGCCGCATCCGAAGTCAGTACGTCGGCCCACATGTAGCCATAGTAACCGGCAGAGTAACCCTCACCGGAAAAGATATGGCCAAAGTGCGGCGTGCGGTGACGCATTACCAGTTCATCCGGCATGCCCAGCTCTTCCAGGGTCTCGCGCTCGAACTTGTCCGGGTCGATACCTTCCGGGTCGGCAGTATGGAACTTCATGTCCACCAGGGCCGATGCCAGGTACTCGGTAGTGGCGAAGCCCTGGTTGAACTTGGAAGCCTTCTTGATCTTGGCAACCAGCTCCTCAGGAATCGGCTCTCCAGTCTTGTAATGCACCAGGTAGTTGTCGATCACCTCGTCGGTGGACAACCAGCGCTCCAGCAGCTGTGACTGGAACTCAGTGTAGTCACGCACACCGCCGTTCAGGGTCGGGTAGGTGACGTCAGAGGCCAGGAAGTGCAGTGCATGGCCAAACTCATGGAAGAAGGTGGAGGCATCGTCCCAGCTCACCAGCACCGGCTCGCCCGGGGCACCCTTGATGAAGTTGGAGTTGTTGGAAGACAGTACATTGGTCTTTCCATCAAAGGTGGTGTGGTCGCGGTACATGGTCGCCCAGGCGCCGGAACGCTTGCCGGCGCGGGCAAACGGATCCAGGTACCACAGGCCGATATGCTCGCCGGAAGTCTTGTCGGTGACTTCCCAGACTTTTACGTCCTCGTGGAAGACCGGCACGCTGCCCTCTTTTACCGGGCTGAACTCGAAGTTGAACAGCTCACCGGCAACGAAGAACATCGCTTCACGCAGCTTGTCCAGCTGCAGGTACTGTTTCACCTCGTCAGAGTTCAGGTCGTACTTGGCCTTGCGTACTTTCTCGGCGTAATAACGGTAATCCCATGGCTTGATGGTGATATCCGCACCTTCCTCGTCTGCCAGGGCCTGCATATCAGCCACTTCTTCCTCAACACGGGCCACTGCGGCAGGCCATACAGCCTCCATCAGCTCCATGGCGCGCTCGGGGGTCTTGGCCATGCGGTCCTGCAGACGCCACTGGGCGTAATTCTCGAAGCCCAGCAGTTCAACGCGTTCATCGCGAAGCTTCAGGATCTCGGCAATAATTGCGTTATTGTCGTGTTCACCACCGTTGTCGCCGCGGCTGTAGTAGTTGCGCCAGACCTTCTCGCGCAGCTCGCGGTTATCGGAATAGGTCAGGAACGGATCCATGGAAGAGCGCGTATTGGTGATGGCGTAGTTGCCCTTCTGGCCCTTCTCTTCCGCCAGCGCCGCGGCTGCATTCACGAATGATTCCGGCAGGCCGGCCAGCTGGTCGCTGCGCAGGAACAGGGTGTAACCCTCCTCGTCCGCCAGCACATTGTTGGCAAACTTGGTGTGCAGCTCGGCCAGGCGCTTGTTGATCTCGGCATAGCGCTCCTTGGCCTCGCCCTCCAGGGTCGCACCGTTGTTGGCGAACTGGTTGTAGATCAGCTCGACCACACGCTTTTGCTCGCCATCCAGGTCGGAGTCATTGCGGGCGTCATAGACGGCCTTGACCCGCTGGAAGAGCGCGTCGTTCTGGATAATCTTGGACTGGAAAGAGGCCAGCTTGGGTGCCAGCTCGCCCTGAACCTCGCGGAATTCCGGAGAGGACATGTTGGCGGCCCAGATACCGTAGTAGGAGAACAGGCGATCCAGCTCGGCACCGCTGCGCTCCAGCTCGGCAATAGTGTTGGCGAAGGTAGCCGGCTCGGGATTGGCGGCAATGGCATCGATCTCGCGCAGGTTTTCAGCCATGGCGAACTCCATCGCCGGCTTCAGGTCCTCGACGCGCATCTTATCGAATGCCGGTACACCGCCGTAAGGGCCGGTCCACTCGGCCAGCAGTGGATTGCTTTCGACCACGGAGCTTTTGGCATCAGCGGCAGCGCTCGCCTGGGCCTGGGCGTTTCCGTCGACAGACGCGGCCTGTTGGGCCTCCTTGCTACAGCCCGCGGCAGCGGCGATGGCTGCGGCTACGGAAAGCGCGATCAGTGATTGGCGCATCGGCTAAATCCTCTCTCTTGTTAGAATACCGTCACATGTAAACCCCCGAGTTTAACCGTATTTTTGCGCCAACCGCCATTCACGGGTGCCCAGCCGCCTCCCCCACGGGGTAAAACGACAGTTTTTCAGGATGATCCCCCCACAGCTGGCAAACAATTGCGCAGGAGGGTTGTTTTGGATCTATTTGTGCTATTTGATAACGACTTAACAAGTGGTTATTAACCAAAACAGGGAGTAAAAGTCACCCGGCCCGCCGGCCTGGGCCGGGCGCCACAAGACAACTTTTCCAGAGTGAAGACCGCGGTGCTGGCAACAAGCATTGACCCAATCCGGGGTACCGGTCCGCATAATCAGGTTACGCCACGCCCGGACTCCAGGTGCAGCCTGCTGCCCGGGGCTCAGGTCCCGCTTTTCAGCCCGCTGAAGAACTCCAGGTACTGGCCGACAACCACTGCCCGGCTGAATCTACTCCAGTAGTGGGACCGGCCCGCTTCCGACAGCTGCCTGCGCCCGGCCTCATCTGATACCAGGCCGGCAATGGCGTCGGCCAGCGGCCCCGGTTGATCCACCGGCGTGACAACGCCGGTGACTCCCGACTCGATCAACTCACCCGGTCCCTGGGAGTCCGTCGCAACCACCGGGCAGCCGTGGGCCCAGGCTTCCATGATCACGGAACCCAGTCCCTCGTGGCGCGAAGGGCAAATGAACATATCAGCGGTACGCATCAGGGCGGTCACGTCTTCGCGCCAGCCCAGGAAACGGACACGCTCATCCAGGCCCAGCTCCCGGCACATTGCCTTCAGGGATTCCTCTTCCGGACCGGTGCCGGCGAGCCAGAGGATGGCATCGGGCACCTTTTCAAGTGCCTGCAGCAGGGTGTCAAAGCCCTTGTTGGTATGCAGGCGCCCAGCGGCGAGCAGTAACGGACGGTCAGTAGGCGTATCGAAGCTGTCGCGAGGCAGGGGCTCGACCTCTGCCTCATCGGCAAAATTGGGAATAAGGAACACACGCTCGGCCGGCATCCCCCCGCGGACCAGGTGATCACAAATCCCCCGGGAAATACCCAGCCAGTAGTCGGAGTGCCGGTAATATTTGAGGTTGTAGTAATGCCCGAGGCGACTGACCAGCGTGTAATCCCCCTTCGGCGTCAGCTTGCTGGCACGGCTCATCCAGGTGAGCACGATATCCGGCCGGAAGGCACGCAGGGCGCGCCTGAACCGAAAGCGGTCAATCTGGTGGAGCGGGCCACCAAAGCGGAACCCCTCCGCAGTCACACCACCATTTCTCAATGACCGCAGGCGATGATCATGCCCCCGGATAAAAGCTTTCTGGGTAATAGCACCCGTCTGCTGGAGGCCAGTCGCCAGGCGGGCAAAAAAGTTCTCAGCTCCACCTTGCTGCGCCCCTGCCAGGGCCTGGGCGATGCGTAATGATTCCGTGTTAGCTGCCATGGTGATATCCATATCATGGGGAAGACAAACCGTCGTGCATCAGGAGCCCGTGGTACCCGGGGAAACTGGCCTGGTGCCGCTGGCCGAGCAATGTCTCGATGCGTCCATGCATGACGGCAATTTTCTTTTTAATCTTGTTCCGCTGAAACACTCGCGGGAATATGCTCATGGGAAGCAGCCCCGCGCTACCCAGCCCATCTATGACTACCAGCCGCTCTATGCAGCCCTGTATGTCACGCTGGACGACAATATTGTGCAAAAGGAGATGCCTTGAGGGGACCAGGTTGCCCTCCCAGAAACGGCTCAACTCCTCTACTGCCGTGCGGCACTCATCCGTAAACGCCTCGTCCCAGATCACCTTCTTGAGGGTCTGGGAAATAGCCCCGCTGCCATCCCTGATCAACTCCGACACCAATCCCCGTCCCATGTCGGTATCGACAAACCCGAAACAGCGACTGACGTGATGGAAGACGAGATCACCGTATCGCTTCTGGAGCGAAGCCATCACCCTCCACTCTTCACGGTTGTCATCGAATGCGGAAAGTGGCTTCAGGTTCTTGGGAAAGCCTTTCTTGCGGCGCCGGTCTGCCAGCGTGAAATCCGGGCGCCGCACCTTGATACAGAGCGAGTCGTCATCCGGGTGCACAAAACAGAGTCGATTGCCTCCCCGGGCGAAAGGCTTTTCTGGAGCAAGCAGGATCGTCATGAGTGGGCCCCGCCCTGCAAGACGTCACGGGCCCAAACATAATCGTGGGAGAACGGGCGGGCCAGGGATGCCTCGACAATATATTGGGCGTACAGGCGGGAATTCATCTCTGCATGGAAGAAATCCCGCGCCCGGGCAGCCCAGCTGCGACGCTTTGCATCGTCGTTGTGGAACTCGCGGACCTTGTGCAGCAGATCGTCCTGATCGTCAAAATACACAATGGATTCCGCAGGTAACAACTCATCAAAGCGTGGGCTACTGTGGGAAAACTGGAGAATGCCGTTACCGGCCAATTGTGCCATACGGGCGGAGGAGTACCAGTAATGCCCTTCCTGTCGATTCAGGTTCAGGCCCATACGGGTGTTGGCCAGCGCCCGATCATAGTCGCGCCCCCATACAGGCGGCTCCCCGAAACTGCCATAAGTCCTGAAATTCAGCTCGCCCTGCAGGGAGTCGCGGAGCCATTTCACCAGCTCCAGGCGCCTGGTGAGGTTGGTGCTGTTACTGCAGAAAAGAAGGTCGGTTTCCAGGTCAGTCCGGGCGGCATTGTTCATACCTTCCTGGGCCGGGTCCACTGGGTTGGGCATGTGGTAGATCCTCGCCCCGAGCCCTTCAAACCGGGTCAGCTCCGGGCGGCCGGTAGACACAAATACGGCGTCGGCAACGCGGGCGCGATGCTTGATACGCTCCACATTGCTGGGGACAAACAGCGGATCGTTGTTGCAGTGGGCGATGGCCACGGAGGGATTGCGCTTGCGAATCTCTGCCAGCGTTTCGTTGCTGATGATGTCGCAGTGCCCGGCGATCACCAGGTCCGGGTCGACCGCCTCCACGGTTTCCAGGAGCTTACGGTTCGCCCTGCCCCGGCCCAGGTCGCGAATTCCCAGAGGGGCCTCGAAGGCGGCGACGTCGCGATCACTGAAGGTGTGGACGAAATGATCGTTCTTGATCAGCCCGTTGGTCAGCTTCTGGGCCCAGCTGACCCGGGTCTTGCCATATCGGCGAAGCTGTTGGTACGCGATGTGGAGTACGCGCATAAACCGTGGTCCCTGTACGGTGGAAAACGCAGTCCTGACATCTGATTTAACCGGATTTTTTCGCCAAATGCCACTAAGCGTCTCACTTCACTTGCCCCTGCCCCTGGTGACACCCGCCCTCTGGCGGCTAAATCCACGTAAAGGTAAACAGGAATACCGGCGCTGATTGATAACGACTTATTGCATGGATAATAAAAAAGGGATGCCTCACCAGCGCGGCCAGGAATAACAATTTCAACCGGCGCTGGCGAAGTTACTGCGCATAACCCGGTGCCCGGGGCGGGCACCGGCAGGAATCAGGTTCAGGCGGGCTGGACGCGCCGGTCCTCCACCAGGGTGCCGGACTGCAGCATCTCCTCTTCGTGGTCAGTTTCGCGCCAGGGCTCGCGCAGCGCCTCGGCCTCCCATTCGCCCATGGCGGGGAGAGTGAGCAGGTGGCGGGCATAGGCTGCGGCGGCATCGGGCAATGACAGGCCGAACCCCTTGACCCGGAATGCAACAGGGGCGAAGAAGGCATCGACCGCCGTAAACCGGTCCCCAGCCAGGAAGGGCCCACCAAAGCGCTGCAGCCCCTCTTCCCAGAGCTCTGCAATACGGCCCAGGTCTTTCTGCAGCCCGGCACTCAGGGTATCGAGCGAGACAGTGACACCACAGTTCATCGGGCACTGCTCACGCAGGGCGGCAAAGCCGGAATGCATCTCGGCGGTGGCGCAACGGGCCCACGCCCGGGCCACGGCATTTTCGGGCCAGACCTGCGGGTACTGTTCGGCGATGTATTCCACAATCGCCAGCGAGTCCCATACGGTGACCTCCCCATCTTCCAGGCAGGGCACCAGGCCATTGGGGGCAAAGTGGCGAAACTTCTCCCAGCTGCCGCCCTCATCGAAAGGCACCAGCTGCTCATCAAAGGGAATGTCCAGCTGGCGCAAAAGGACCCAGGGCCGCAGCGACCACGACGAGTAGTTCTTGTTACCGATAAAAAGCCTGTACATACGCCCTCCCCCTCTGGTTTCAGTTGTAAGGATTCAGGAAGCCCGCCCGCTGCGCAGCCAGTCGGAAACACGGAAGGCCAGCTCCAGCACCTGGTCGGCGTTCAGGCGCGGATCGCACTGTGTTTCATAGCAAGTAGCCAGGTCATCCTCGGATATTTTCCAGGCACCCCCAGTACATTCGGTGACATGCTGGCCGGTCATCTCCAGGTGGATACCACCGGGATGACTGCCCTCGGCGCGATGTACGGCGAAGAAGTCGCGGATCTCACGCAGGATTTTGTCGAAATCCCGGGTCTTGTAACCACTGCTGGCCTTCACGGTGTTGCCGTGCATGGGATCGGTACTCCAGACCACTTTGTGCCCTTCGCGCTGCACTGCCTGTACCAGGGCCGGTAGCTTTTCACCCAGGGTATCGGCCCCCATACGAGTAATCAGGGTCAGGCGCCCGGCCTCATTGGCGGGATTGAGACGGTCGATCAGGCGCAGCAGCTCATCCGGCTGCATGCCCGGCCCCACCTTGACGCCGATAGGGTTCCAGACGCCCGACAGGAATTCCACGTGGGCACCGTCCAGCTGGCGGGTACGTTCGCCGATCCAAAGCATATGCGCCGAGCAGTCATACCATTTGCCGGTCAGGCTGTCGGTGCGGGTCAGCGCCTGCTCGTACTCCAGCAACAGGGCCTCGTGGGAGGTGTACAACACGGTCTCCCGGATCGCCGGGGTATTCTCCGAGGTCACGCCACAGACAGCCATAAACTCCAGGGCATCCTGCAGGCGCTCGGCTAGCTGGGCGTAGTTTTCCCGCTGGGGATTGTTCTCAAGGAAACTCAGGTTCCAGCCGTGCACCTGGTGCAGGTCTGCCAGCCCACCCTGGGCGAAGGCACGCAGCAGGTTGAGGGTTGCCGCCGACTGGTTATAGGCCGTGAGCATGCGCTGCGGATCGGGCCGCCGCGCGGTCTCGGTGAAGTCGATGCCGTTGATGATATCGCCGCGGTAGCTGGGCAGCTCAACGCCGCCCACCACCTCGGTATCCGATGAGCGCGGTTTGGCATACTGCCCCGCCATACGCGCCACCTTTACTACCGGCATGTTGCCGGCGAAGGTCAGCACCACAGCCATCTGCAACAACACCTTGAAGGTGTCGCGGATACGGTTGGCATTGAAGTCGGCAAAGGACTCGGCGCAGTCACCACCCTGCAGCAGGAACGCCTTGCCCTCGGCCACCTGGGCCAGCTGGCGACGCAGCTCCCGCGCTTCTTCGGCAAATACCAGCGGCGGGTATGCGGACAGCTGGCCGGTTACCTCGCCGAGCTCAGCGGCAGATTGGTAGGAGGGTTGCTGGTGGGCGGTAAAGTTGCGCCAGCTCTCGGGATTCCATTCTTTACCTGCTGACTGTGACACTTTCGACTTTACCTCCACTTCCATTGCCAACCTCTTCCAAATACGGCTTTCAGACTCTGTTGCAGCCCCGGGCCCGCCAGCGCCGCAGCAGTCCACCGGGCCGTACCCTGATGACACGGCCCGACAGCGGATATTACAACACGCTGGCGACCGCTTTGCAGAAGTATTCCATGTTGGACTGGCTCAGGCCGGCAATACTCATGCGGCTGGAATCCACCATGTAAATGGAATACTCCTTTTGCAGCCTTGCCACCTGCTCCGGGTTAATTCCCAGGAAGGAGAACATGCCCTTCTGTTCGCGGATAAAGCTGAAGTCACCCGCGGCACCGGCTGCGGCCAGGCTCTCGACTACGCCCGCACGCAGGCCGTTAATGCGCTCGCGCATCTCGGTCAGTTCCGCCTCCCAGTTGGCGCGCAGGCTGGCATCGGTGAGGATCGACTCCACGATCGCGGCACCGTGCGACGGCGGCATCGAGTAGTTGCCACGCACTGCACTCAGCATCTGGGTCTGGCCGGTATCAGCGGCCGCACTGTCATTGTAAATCACCATGGCCAGGCCGACGCGCTCCCGGTACAGCCCGAAGTTCTTGGAACAGGATGCCGCCACCAGCAGCTCCGGTACCGATTCTGCCATCAGGCGCAGGCCCCAGGCATCGTCGTCCAGGCCATCGCCAAAGCCCTGGTAGGCCATATCGATAAACGGGGTGAAACCCTGCTTCTGCGCCATCTCCACCAGCACCTGCCACTGCTCACGGCTCAGGTCGGCGCCACAGGGGTTGTGGCAGCATGCGTGCAGCAGCACCACGTCGCCCTCCCCTACATCCTTCAGTGTTTCCACCATGGCATCGAACTGCAGGCTACCGCTGCTGCGATCGTAATAGGGGTAGCTCTTGATCTGCAGCCCGGCATTGCCCAGCAGCGGCACGTGGTTGGCCCAGGTGGGGTCACTCACCCAGACGGTCGCACCGGGCTTTGCGCGATCGACCAGCTCTGCCAGCACCCGCAGGGCACCGCAGCCACCGGGAGTCTGGGCAGAGCGCACACGGTTGGCAACCAGCGCCGGGTGGTTGGCACCAAGGACCAGCTCCTGCATGGCGGCATTGAATCCCGGGGTACCCGCCGGGCCGATATAGGCTTTTGTCTCCTCAGACTGCAGCAGGCGTGTCTCCGCCTCCTTCACAGCCTGCAGGATGGCAGTGTGGCCCGCCTCATCCTTGTACACGCCGACGCCCAGGTCGATCTTGTCCGGGTTCTCGTCGGCGCGGTAACTGGCCAGCAGGCCCAGGATAGGGTCCGGCGGCAGGCTGCTCAGGTGTTCAAACATGCGGGTACTCCTCGGGTACTTAATGTCTCGGATACAGGCACCCCGGAAGCCCAGCTGTCCGGGGGCGTGGTAGGTACAGGTTCAGTCGATCAGGCCGCGCTCGGCCCAGGCCTGGGCGCGGTCCATCAGCTTGTCGATAATGCTTTCCAGCTGGGCCCGCTCATCGGGAGAGAGCGAGGACATCAGGTCGTCCTCGTACTGCTGGGCCAGCGGAACAATGCGCTCATAGACATCCCGCCCCAGCTCGGACAGGTTCAGCACCTGCCGGCGGCGATCGGCGGGATCCTCGCTGCGGGTGATGTAATCGTTGCGCATCAGGACCGATACCGCGCGACTGATGGCAACCTTGTCCATGGCGGTCTGCTCCACCAGTTCCGCGGCAGAGAGGTCCGGGAAACGGCCCAGTATAGCCATGACGCGCCAGGCCGGGATGGTCAGGTCAAAGCGGCTGCCATAAGCCTGGGCAATGGCATTACTCACGCGGTTGGAGAGCACCGACAGGCGATACGGCAGGAACCTCTCCAGGTGCAGGTCGTCACGCACCGGTTTTTCCGCCTCGGTCTTCTCGATTGTCATACGGCTTTTCCACCTGCAGTTGCCATGGATGTTACAAATGTAACTAAAATTGGTTTCAATTGTAACCGCTTTGGCCGGAATCAGGTAGCGGCACCAGCGCCGGCTACCGCCAGCTCAATGGGCGCCAACACCCCCTGCCCCTCGCCAAATCGGCACTGTTGTGCTGCAAAAATCGCGCAGCATTATAAATCCATGTCATTTTTATTGGGTATCGTGTGACCGCACACAGGGATTTCGTGCCACCGCCCATCAAACATTGCAGACCCGGACAGACATGGAGGTCCCGGCAATGGCCTGTGAATATCCGCACAACCCACTCGGCACCGATGGCTTCGAATTTGTAGGGCATGCCGCTCCTGACCTGGAGCCGCTGCGCACACTTTTCAGCCAGCTCGGGTTCACCCGCGAATCCCTGCATCGCAACCGCGATATCACCCTGCACCGCCAGGGTGACGCCAACTTTATCATTAATGCAGAACCCGGATCATTTGCCGGGGCTCTGTCCACCGCGGCAACATGGACCAGTGGGCGGGCTTTTAAGCGAGCATCTTCAATTTCCGGGAAATCCCCTATTTCGATATCGAAGGCAAAATGACCGGGCTCTCCAGCCGGGCGATGACCAGTCACTGGGGCAGGATCCGCATTCCCATCTATGAATCGGCCGATGAAAAATCACCGGCCGAGGAATTCCTGCGGGAGCACCGGGCGAGGGAAATTTCCAGGCCCTGCTCGAACCCATCGAGCTCGACCAGATTCGCCGCGGCGTGCTGGAGCCGGAAAGATACCCGGGGGATTCGCACGATGCCCGCGTTGGGCCCGTCCTTCCCGACACTGGCACCCTGCGGCGACAGATGTTGAAATAGCCTCGACAAATCTGCCCCGGCCCGGCGGGTGGGGATGCAAAGAAAAAGGTATCTTATGGAATTACACGGTTACTTTCGTTCGTCTGCCAGCTATCGCGTGCGTATTGGCCTCAACCTCAAGGGCCTACCGTACGATTACCACCCGGTGAACCTGCTGAAAAGTGAACAAGGCGAAGAGGAATACCGGAAACTGAACCCCCAGGGCCTGGTCCCGGCACTGGTGGATGGTGACACGGTACTCACCCAGTCACTGGCAATCCTGGAGTGGCTCGAGGAGACGCACCCGGAACCTCCACTGCTGCCCTCGGACCCGGTGCAGCGCGCCCATATACGCGCGCTCTGCCATACCAGTGCCAGCGATATCCAGCCACTGCACAACCTGCGCGTGCTGCGCTACCTGCAGGGACAGTACGGTCTGTCGGATGAACAGAAAACCGGCTGGATCCGCCACTGGATTCACGAGGGATTCAGCGCCCTGGAACAGCAGCTCAAGCCTGCGCCCTTCGCCGCTGGCGAGACACCGGGGATGTTCGAGTGCTGCCTGTTGCCACAGGTGTACAGCGCCGAAAGGTTCGGGCTGGATATTGCCGAGTACCCGGCCATCCACCGGATTACGCTGGCTTGTAACGAGATCCCCGCCTTTATCGAGGCCCGCCCGGAGAACCAGCCGGACAGCACCCTCTGACACCCCGGACTTTTCCCTGATCGGCCGGCACCCCGGAAGCGCGCCACCGCGTGCATCCGGAGCCGGTCGTGGGCCGTCATGGTCTTGCCCGGTACCTGGCACCAGCTGGTATACCATCGGCCCCTCCCCGGCGAAATACGACAGCTTCAGGCAACTGCCCTGCAGGTTTCACTATGGCGGGATGCTCCCCCGGCCCTTAAGCTTTGTGGTAATTGCTGGGCATTCAACAGGAAACCGGCCATGGGCGCACCCAAGCTGTTTGAACCTCTGACTGTCGGCTCGCTGACACTCCCCAACCGGATTGTTATTGCGCCTATGTGCCAGTACTCCGCGGTTGATGGCTGCATGACCGACTGGCACCTGATCCACCTGGGGCAACTGGCGTTATCCGGGGCGGGGCTGCTCACCATTGAGGCCACCGCTGTGGTGCCAGAGGGCAGGATCAGTTACGGCGATGTTGGCCTGTGGGACGATAACACCGAGGCCGCAATGGCCCGTACCCTGGAGTCGATCAGGCAATGGTCCGACATGCCCATCGCCATCCAGCTCGCCCACGCCGGCCGCAAGGCGTCCACGGACCTGCCGTGGATGGGCGGCCGGCAGATTGCACCCGGGGATACCAACGGCTGGCAGACGCTGGCGCCCTCCCCCCTCCCATATGACCCGGGCGAGCATGCGCCGCTGGAAATGGATCGGGCTGCCATGGAGCGGGTGCGGGATGCCTTCGCGGTATCGGCCCGGCGCTCGGTTCGCCTGGGGCTCGACGCCATCCAGATCCACGCCGCCCACGGCTACCTGTTACACGAGTTTCTCTCCCCCCTGTCCAACCGGCGCGATGATGAATACGGTGGCTCACTGGAGAACCGGATGCGCTTCCCGCTGGAAGTGTTCGAGGCCGTACGCGATGCCGTGCCGGATGCTTACCCTCTTTCCATGCGGGTGTCGGGTACCGACTGGGTGGAGAACGGCTGGGACCTGGAACAGACCATCGCCTTTGCGCGGGCCCTCGAGCAGCGCGGTTGCGGGGCGATACATGTCTCCAGTGGTGGGCTGGATCCCACCCAGCAGATTCCTGTTGGACCCGGTTACCAGGTACCCCTGGCCCGGGGCGTGAAACAGGCGGTTTCGATGCCGGTCATCGCGGTCGGACTGATCACAGAGTTCGAGCATGCGGAGTCGATCATCGCCACTGGCGATGCCGATATGGTCGCCCTGGCCCGGGGAATGCTCTACAACCCCCGCTGGCCCTGGCATGCCGCTGCACACCTGGGGGCCACCGTCTCGGCACCCAACCAGTACCTGCGCTCCCAGCCACACAATTACCCGGGCCTGTTCGGGGAGTGAGCCGGCCTTTCCGGCCCCGGGGCCTCAGGCCTCTTTCCCCTCCCCTTCCCCGTCTATGCGGAGGGGCTCCTTGAAGGTCAGCGTGCGGTAAGGGAATGGAATCTCTATGCCTGCCTCATCCAGGGCCAGCTTGATCGCGGTAACCACCTCACCCTTGGACTGGCGGATATCGAAGGGCACAGAGCCGGTCCACCAGGTGACCTCGATATCGATACTGCTCTCGCCGAAACCGGCGGGAAATACCTGCACCGGATCTTCCTGTCGCACTGTCTTCAGGGGCTTCATGGCCTCTGCAATCACCTTCACCCCCTCCCGCACATCCTCGCCATAGGCGATACCCACAGTGATAGTCACACGCCGCTTGACCCGGCTGGTCAGGATCTCGCAGGGGTTCTGGAACAGGAACAGGTTCGGCACGATCACCAGTTCGCCGGTGAGCTTGCGAATCGTCGTATTGCGCACCTCCACCGACTCCACGCGACCACATACGCCCTCGCACTCGATTACATCGCCCTCCTCGAACGGGAAGCGCCACAGGATCAGGATGCCTGCGAAGAAATTCTCAAAAATATCCTTGAACGCCAGGCCAATCGCCACCGACAGCAGGCCGACCGCGCCCAGCGCCCGGGCCGGGGTCAGCCCGGGGAACAGCACCATGGCGGCAAACAGCAACCCCAGCATCCATATCACAATGGTGAGCAGGCGGACCATCAGGTCCTGCAGGGATTTTTTCGAGGCAAACCGGCGGAAGATACGACTGCCGAAATGGCGGACCGTCAGGACAATCAGCCAGGTGACGAACAACACCATGAAACTGGCGATTACAAACGGCGTGTGGTTGAGGAAGTTGCCCCAGACCGAGTCCAGCGAACTGACCACGGTCTCTGCCGCCTCGGAAACCGGTTCCGGCGTGATTTCCTCCAGGTTTTCCTGCAGGGCGGGTTTCTCTTCCTTGCCCCCACCCTCCTCCTGCACCAGGAGCCGGGCCGGCAAGTTCAGTAGTTGGCTGAGAAAAAATGCGAGGCCGCTCACGGGTAACACGCTGCTCCGGTTTCAGTACACCATCCCTTTTTATAGCTGAAAGGCTTGATGTGCCGGGGCCTGCCGGTGGCATGTGCCAGCGAAAGGCATGCGCCTCAACCATGCCGCCGGCGAGAGCGGCAAATGGCGTCAGGAGGCAGGAAGCTGTTCCAGGAAGAAATCCCGCAGGTTCTCCCCCATAATCCGGCGGATCTCGTATTCACTGAATCCCTGTCGCAGCATTTCCTGGGTCAACACCCCCAGCTCCCCGACATCGAAGGCCACCTCCACCGTGCCGTCGTAATCCGAGCCCAGCGCTACATGTTCAACCCCCAGCAGGTCGATGGCATAACGCATGGTGCGCACGATATTTTCCGGGCTGGGATCGCAGACCGCGCCGTCCCAGTAGCCGATACCCACCAGGCCGCCAGCGGCGGCCACTGCCTTCATCAGCCCATCACTGATATTACGGGGCGTGTCACACATTCCCCGGAGGCCCGTGTGGGACACAATCAGCGGCCGCTCCACCAGGGCCAGGACATCCCGCACCACCGCCTCCGAGGAATGCGCCACATCGATGACAATCGAGCGCTCGGCCATTTCCTGTACCGCGGCACGACCGAACTCCGTCAGGCCGGCCCCACTCTGGCCGTGCAGTGAGCCTCCCAGTTCGTTATCGAAAAAGTGCTGCAATCCCATTACCCGGTAGCCGGCATCATGGAGCCGGCCGATATTGGCCAGTTCGCCCTCGAGCGGGTGGGCGCCCTCGATTCCCAGGATGGCGGCCAACTGCTTGCCGCCCTGCGCCCTGGAGGCCAGGGCCTGGCGCAGGTCTTCGGCACTGTGGATTACCCGCATCTGTCCCGGCGCTTCGGACGCCAGCGCCCGCACTCGCCCGGCATGGTAGAGCGCCCGCTCCAGCAGGCTGCCCCAGGTGCGGGGCGGCCAGCCCTGGGCCACTGCCAGCAGGGTGATATTGTCGGGCGCATCACTGGCGTTGCTGGCGTAGTTCTGGCCGCGCGGCGACTTGGTCACCGCGGTAAACACCTGTATCGCCAGGTTGCCGTCGCGGGCGCGAGGCAGGTCCACATGGCCATAGTCGGCACGATCCCCGATATCCCTGGCCCAGAGGAAGCTGTCGGCGTGCAGGTCGCCCACCACCAGTGACTCGTGCAGCGCCCGCGCCCGCACCGACAGCGCGGGCAGCGCCTCGCCGGTGCGGGTGTTCATCCTTTTCTCCACCCCGGGCAGCAGCAGCCACTTCCACGCTGTGAACAAAACCAGCGCCACCGGGGTCAGGATAATGAGAAACTTCTTCATGAGGATTCCTGGCATTCCACGTTATTATTCCTGTCCGCGGATTATTCCACTATTGCGGATGGGCATCATCGTCCCGCGGGGACATTACTGAGGAGCTTTACGTGCAGTTAGTGCAGTCATTCAACCGGATTGTTGTTTTGTTATTGTTCGCGGCCCTGTTCCAGGGGTGCACGGTACTCACGCCCGACTTCGAGGAACCGTCGGTCCAGGTCACCGGCCTGGAGCCGCTGCCGGCCAATCGTGCCGGCGACCTGCGATTTCGCATTCGCCTGCGGGTGGACAACCCCAACTCCGTGGCCCTGTCCCTGTCGGGACTCTACTACACCCTGGACCTGGCCGGGCACGAGGTGGTGACCGGCACCGCCCGTGACCTGCCACAGATCCCCGCCTACGGCAGCAACGATATCGCGGTAGAGGCCTCCGCCAACCTGATGGGCTCATTCATGGCCGCCGCCGAACTGATGTCCCTGCGCGGCGACACTGTGCCCTATTCCCTGGAGGCCAAGCTGGGCCTGGAACGCACATTCCCGCCCTCCATCCGCGTTCGCAAGGACGGCGAGATCAGCCTGAACCGCTGATTCTCCGCATCGCCCGGCCGGCACCCTGCCGGGGACGCAGACGCCGGTCCGGACAGCCGCGCAGGGGCCAGCACTCGCACGGGGCGAAAGCGGGGTAGCTAAAGGGATTTAAGGAAAAGAAAAGACACTGGGCCGGGGACCGGATGGCCCCCGGTGCAGGGTTGTTCAGCGACGTGCTGCGACAATACCGCCGAACATGGCGGCCACGGAGGACAACACCCCGAGGCCCAGCAGGCTGTAGAGGCTGATTGACTGGCGCGCGGCTTCGGCGAGCACCTCATCCAGGGGGAACTGCCAGGCGACAATGGCCGAGGCCAACACCACCGCCCCATATTGGGTGCGGGTCACCCGGCGATCGGAACGCCGTGTGGGCGCAGGCAGTCGCTCCATGACACCGTCACAGAAGCCGTCATCGTCCAGGTAGGGCTCGCTGAACTGCAGCTGCTGCCCCAGCCAGGTATCGAAATCCGGGTCGCTGTTGCGTAACTGGGCTTCACTCAAGGTTCCAGACCCCTGTTCCCCGTTGCGGGAATACCATTCAAACTTATCCACTGACCACCTCCTCACGCCACGCCTGCAGCAATGTCTGCAACCTGGCCCGCGCGCGGTTAACGTGGGATTTAACCGTACCGAGGGGCAGCTTCATGATACTCGCAGCCTCCTCGTGTGAAAAGCCGCGTTGCATGCACAGGTGAATCGCCTGTCGTTGCGGCTCGCTGAGCTCCTGCAAGGCGGCATCCAGGTCGCGGGCCATGCCCAGCTGCTGGGCCTCTTCGACCGTCTCCTGGGCCTGGGCCCGGTCCACCGCCTCCTGGTCCACCTCCGGCGCGTTCTTGCGCCGGTAACTCATGACGAGATTGTAGGCGATCCGGTACAGCCAGGTGCTGAAACGCGCATCCCCACGAAATGCCGGCAGCGCCTTGTAGGCCTTGATAAAGGCCTCCTGCGCCATATCGTCGGCCAGGGCCTGGTCACCATCGCACAGATTGCGGAGCGAGAAACGCAACTGTGACTGATAGCGCCGAACCAGCTGGGCGTATGCCCGCTGGTCCCCGTCTTCGACGATACGCCGGATCAATTCCCCGTCATTGAGGTCCATAAACCGCTGTCCCTAGCCTGCCCGGTTGCCTTCCTGGTGTTCCAGTCTCCAGTTGATAAAGCGGGCGATACCGATGAACAGCGGAATCAGACCCAGGCTGCCAACTCCCACGTCCACGGAGAGGGTAAGCCAGATAAAGAGCGCCAAGCCTACAGCAATCAGGGTGAAACCGCGGTCTTTCAGGTTACTGGGAGACTCACCCTGCATGGCATCCAGCAGCTCCGGCGGGATATCCCGGCCCTCGGCCACCATGCGGTTGATGTTGTCCATCATCAGCTGCTTCTTGCGATAGCTGTTGCGGGTCACCAGCCACACAATCAGGATGGGCATGCCGAAAACGCCGAGCACCGCGATGAGCCCGATGGTCAGCTCCATGGAGTCGTCGTCACCGCCACTCCGGTGCTCCCAGTGGTGGTCACCGCGATTCCCGAACTCCCGCGCCATATCGCGGGAGATATCCCGGGATATCTCCCTGGAGATATTGCGGGACATACCGATCTTGATGTTATCCGGCACTCCCTCCATGGCCTCCTCGATCACCAGGCCGGACTCATCGAGGATGCCCTTTTTCTCCAGTTTCTCGTAGATTCGCCGGGACAGGGCCCCGCCGAACTCCTCGCCCAGGTCTACCTCGACCTCGGACCGCTGGCCGTCGGCATCTCGGGTCCTGATTTTCAGGGTGCCATCCTCGCCGCGGATGATCCGCACCTGCTTCTCGACACGGTCCTCGTAGTCCTCGATGTCCGCCCGGGGTGGCTCGGGCGGCTCCGGTGGCTGCTCACTGCGCACCTCCGGTGCCGCAGCCGGCTGTTCCGCCGGTGTCTCCTGGGCCCAGGCGAAGCCGGTGCCCAGCACCGTCGCCAGTCCCAGGACCAGTGGGGATATCAGGTTTCTCGCTCTCATTAGTGACTCTCTGCTTGCTGTCAGTATTCTTTTAAGTCGCGTTGCTGTAACTGCCGGTGGCACTCCTCAGAAGGCCGCCAGCGGGGAGCCGGTCAGCGAGGGGCCAGCGATACGCACTGGGTAGCGCACCTCTCTCTCCTCCTCCCGGGCCTCCCGCTCCCGGCACTCGCGGAGCTTATCCGAGACCGCCTGCTCGGCTTTCTCGGCCAGTTCCTGCTGGACCTTGGCAATGGGCAGCTCCAGCGACTCTGCCGACACAACCGGGGTCGACATGGCCGGGGCCGCTGCCAGGAATGCAACCAGCGCGACGTAAAATTTAACCTTTTTCACACATCCTGTCTCAGGGGTTACCATGGTAGCCTCCATATAATTTCCGTTTACAGCCTTAAGATGCCGCCGGGAGGCCCTATGGATGCACCGGCTGCAAAAAAAATTCAGGGGAGCCCGATGACCCAGCCCGCCGACGTACTGCGTTTCTGGTTTGGCAGCGAACACCTGGATGCGCCGGTGGCGGACAGCCACCGGCAGCTCTGGTTTACCCGCGACGAGACACTGGACCAGAAGATCGAGGAAGAATTTGGCCCCGCCGTCGAGGCGGCCCTGGCCGGGGAACTGGGGGACTGGCGCACCAGCCTGGCCGGGGAGCTGGCCCTGGTGCTGCTCTGTGACCAGTTCACCCGCAATATCTACCGCGGCACCCCGCGGGCCTTCGCCGGGGACCCCCTTGCGCGGGAGGTGGCCATGGCGGTGATAGGGCGCGGCGACGACAACCTGCTGGGCCTCTACCAGCGGGCTTTCCTGGGGATGCCCCTGGAGCACGGCGAGAGCCTGGAGATGCAGCAGCGCTCGATCGAGTTCTTCGACCGCCTGCGCAAGAGCCACCTCGATGGCGCCGAGGGTGCGGCCCAGGCCGAGAACTTCTACCAGTACGCCCTGGCGCACCGGGAGGTGATCGAGGAATTCGGCCGCTACCCACACCGCAATGAGGCCCTGGGCCGGGCCTCGACACCGGCCGAGCAGGCCTGGCTGGAAAAAGGGGGTGGCTTCTGATGGATATTGTCGCCTGGCTGTCCCTGGCCGGTATCTGTGCCCTGGGGGCCATGTCACCCGGTCCCAGTCTGCTGATTATCCTGCGGGGCGCCGCTGCCGGCGTACGCCCCGGCATCGCCGCTGCACTGGCCCACGGGGCCGGCGTAGGTATCTATGCGGTCCTCACGGCCCTGGGGCTGGCAGTACTGATCACCAAGTCGCCGCTCCTGTTCAACATCCTCCAGTGGGGCGGCGCCGCCATGCTGCTCTACCTGGGCTGGAAAGCACTGCGGGCCAGGGCGCCGGACCCCAACGGCGAACGGGCCGAGATCGCCCCCCTGAGCACCCGTCGCGCCGCGGCACAGGGGTTCGGTATTGCCTTTTTCAACCCCAAGATCGCAATCTTCTTCACGGCGTTGTTCAGCCAGTTTGTGGGGGAACAGCAGGCACTGGGGATAAAGCTGGGCATGGCCGCCCTGGCGGCCGGGATCGATGCAGTCTGGTACTGCCTGGTGACCCTGGCAGTCTCGGCCGGCCGCCGCCGCAACTGGTCCGGCGGTCCGGTAATGCACCGGCTGCAGCAGCTGTTCGGCATCCTGCTGGTGGCCCTGGCAGCGCGGCTGGTACTGACCATCTAGGTACACTCCCCGGCCCGCAGGATCCCGGGCCAATAAAAAAGGCCCGCCGGGTGGCGGGCCTCAATCTCACACTGCGGGGTCAATTGCGGGCGCCTACTGGGGGGAGGAGGCGCCCGACTGCAGGGCTATTATGGCAGCCCACTGGTGCCGCGGGGGGGCGCAAAACGCAGCCGGCCATCGCTTTATCGCATCACGGCGGTTCCACCCGGGCAAGGCCTGGCGCAGATAACACCGGGTTGCGTTCAACCCGGGGCTACTGCGCTCCCCTGCCGCCCCGCACACCTGCCGCATTTCACGCCAGAATCTCTTCAAGGTCGTCACCGTCGGTTGACACTGGACAGCCATACAGATACTGTACGTTCACACAGTATGATTACTTGAACAATAACCGGAGGCACACATGGCCGTAGTTGCTGTTTGGAAATGCGATAGAGACGGAGCTATGTTCGACAACAAGAAAGATGCGGAAGAACACGACAAGATGCTGGAGCTGGCCGCCAATATTACCTCGCTGATCGAGAAAAATATTGACGGTATTTCCGAAGCCGCGGGCGAGGAAATTGGCCTGCTGCTGGCCAAGCGCCGCGAAGTGCTGGCCAAGGCCTGCAAGGGCAAGCCTGAAATGCTGCTGGAAGCAGAAAAAGAGACTGCAGGCGAGAGCGCCGAAGAAACCGGCAACGAACAGGGCGAGGCCGACGACCGCGTCACCCCGCTGGCCGCGAATCAGTAATTTTCCCGCATGAATCCCCACCCGGGGATGTCACGCAAACCATCCCTGTACTGTGCCCGGTATCTGCCGGGCTTTTTTTTTGCCCGTGCGCCCTGCGCCTTACACCCTACCCTTCTTTGTAGGAACGGCCCATGGCCGCGATTGCAATGCCCCGAGCCACCGATCGCTGCCAGTAGACATACCCCCGTAGGAGCGGCCGCTGGCCGCGACCTTCAGACCATTCCCTAAGGCATATAACAGTACTGACAGCAGGATTTATTGTGATCGCGGCCAGCGGCCGCTCCTACAACAGGGGTCCGTTGCTGCCCGCCTAGAATGCCCCGATGATATTGATCGATGCATAGGCAGTGATCACGATCCAGGTCAATGTCGTGCCCCAGAAGCGACCGTAGTGGTAGCCACCCCTGCCGGCCGTCAGGCCCCAGGCGTGCAGGAAACGACCCAGCACCAGCAGGCCACCGAGGATATTCAGCCAGAAAGCGGACAGGCCATTGATCTCCGCTACCAGCATCATCAGCAGCGCAATGGGAACATACTCGACCGCATTGGCGTGGGTGCGGATCAACACCTCTGCATAGTGTTTACCGCCACTGCCCACACCCACCTTCTCGCCGCGACGAAAACGCACCACGCGAAAGGCAAGCGCCAGGATCAGCAACGCGCAGAGGCCGCCATACAGGCCTGTCAATGGAACCATCATTGGAAACTCCCCATGTAAAAAGGGCGGGACCCGGTCCCGCCCTGTTCTGTTATCAATCTTATCCGGGACAAGTCCAGGCCATCAGCGGGCTCAGAACTTGTAGCCCATTTCATGGCCCTGCTCGGGCTTCAGGTAGCGGTCGCGCAGGCGCGTCGAGCGGTTCACCAGTGACTGCGGCTCACCACCAATCAGTACCTGCTCGGGATAGCTGGTGACTTCCAGCGGGTCCCCGCTCCAGACGACGATATCGGCCACACCACCCGGCTGCAGCACTCCGCCCTCGAGGCCAAAAATGCGCGCAACATTGGTACTGATGGCCTTCAGGGCTTCTTCGTACGGCAAGCCGTAGACCACCGCATTACCGGCGGACTGGCGCGCAAGGTGCACCAGGTGGGTGGAACCATAACCCGGGCCGCCAATGGCCACAGTGACACCGGCCTTCTGCATCCGCGCCGCGTTGTCAAACCGGGCGCCCAGGCTCTCAAAGCTGATCGGCAGGTTGTTAACCACATCGATGATCACCGGCACCCGGGCGGCAGCCAGCTGCTCGGCTACCATCCAGCCCTCGGCGGCACCCTGGATGATTAACCGCAGCTTGTACTCCTCGGCCAGCTCCAGGGCCTGGAGGATATCGCTGGCACGATTGGCGGTAACAATCAGCGGCTGCTGGCCCTGTACGACCGGCTGCAGCGCCTCCAGGTCATCCAGTGAATGATTGAGCTCACGCCAGTTGCCCCGGCGGATCGCCTCCCGGTTGTTCAGGTATTCCCGGGCTTCGGACAGGGCTGTCTCGATGCGGGCATAGGCATTGGCCCGGCTGCCGCCGGCCAGCTGGCTGCCCAGCTCACCCAGGTAGGCCTTCTGGCCCAGCTCTTCCGCTACCACACTGTCGAAATCGCCGTTCAGGGAAATGGCAAAGCCCTGACCGGCAAAAACCCGGTGCAGTTTGCCGGCACCCTCACCCCAGGTGCTGATCGACGGGAATACCACCGCGCGGGTCACGCCGTGCGCACGGTTATAGGGGATCAGGGTGGACTTCGCGTTGTACGCCGGGCGCGGGTCAAAGCCGCTGCCAATACTCTCACCGCTGACTGCGTAATCATTGGTGGCGCTGGCAGCACTAATCTCGGTCAGCCCCAGCTCCGACTGGGGTGCGATAACACCGGGGGTCACCACCTTGCCGCGCGCATCGATCACGCGGTCGGCGCGCTCGTTAATGGAGGGGGCCACCGCCTGCACCTTGCCATCCCGCACCAGGACATCACCCTCGGCCAGGGTACCGATACCGGACAGGGTGTATACCTTGCCCCCCTTGATCAGCACGGTCTCGGCATGTACCGGGAGTGCGAACAGGCCCGCAAGCGCCAGTTGAATCAGGAATCTGGTCATTACAGTCGCTCCCCCTCTGCCTCGATAATACCCAGCTCGAAATCACTGCGCGGCTGCCGCGCGGGATCGTCACGGTCGTACATCAGCTCGCCATCGATAAAGACTTTTTCTGCCTGCGTATAGACACTGAACGGGTTGCCCGACCAGACCACCACGTCCGCCATCTTGCCTTTCTCCAGGCTGCCGGTTTGCCCGGCGATACCCAGCGCTTTGGCCGGGTTGAGGGTCATCCAGGTAACCGCGTGTTCCGGGCCGATATCAAAACCGGCCCGTTGCCCGGCCACCATCGCCTTGGCAGTTTCCTCATTCAGGTGCTGAATCCCCACTGCGGAATCAGAGTGGATCATGGCACAGGCCCTGGCCTGGTCGACAATGGCTATATTGGCCTCGGTCATGTCGAAGGCCTCGTGCTTGAAGCCCCACCAGTCGGCCCACATAGCGGCACAGACATTGTTCTCCGCCAGCAGGTCGGCGACCTTGTAAGCCTCCACGGCGTGGTGGAAGGTGGAAATCTGGAAATCGAATTCCTTGGCGATATCCATCATCACGGCCATTTCCTCACCACGGTAACAGTGGTTGTGCACCAGGATATCCCCGTTCAGCACACCCGCCAGGGTTTCCATTTCCAGGTCGCGCTCGGGCGGCTCGCCGCCGTTCTCGGCGTACTTTTCCCACTTCTCCTTGTACTTGCTGGCAGCGATCCAGGCCTTGCGGTAACCGGCCACGTTACCCATCCGGGTGGAGGGGGCCTGCCCCTTGCCACCGTAAACCCGCTTGGGGTTCTCCCCGCAGGCCATTTTGAGCCCGTAGGGCGCACCGGGGAATTTCATATCCTGTACACGGCGCCCGGGAACATTCTTCAGGGTCACGCTGCGCCCGCCAAACAGGTTGGCCGAACCGGGCAGGATCTGCAGGGTGGTAACCCCACCAGCCAGCGCCAGGGAAAACTGCGGGTCTTGGGTCCAGACCGAGTGCTCGGTCCACACCTCGGCGGTATTGGGTGCAGTCATCTCGTTACCGTCCTGGGAGGACTCGATTGCCGGTGCCGGGTAGTTACCCAGGTGGGAATGGACATCGATAATGCCCGGCGTCACCCACTTGCCCTCACCGTTCACCACCAGGGCATCTCGCGGAGCCTTGAGTCCATCGTCGATACGGGCAATCTTGCCGTCCTCGAGCAGCAGGTCGGTGTTTTCCAGCATTTCGCCGGTGCCGGTGAGCAATGTGGCACCGGTAATCAGTACCGGGCGGGACTGTTCGATGGAATAGGTGGAGGGAAAGGCATCGAGGCGGGCGAAGTCCGCGGCCCCTTTGCCAGCGGCGGTGTCATCACCGCCACAGCCGGTAAGCAGGAAGGCGGCCGTGAGGGCGGCCGCGATAGCGCGCGGCGACGGGAGCCCCCCGCGGCAGAGTGCGTGCAACTGCATAGCGATATTTTCCGTTGTTATCCGTTGCGGGTAAATCAGGTGTAATCGCTTATGCTATCAGGACCGCACCCTTTACACACCTACAAGCGGATGCCCGGGGGAAGGGAAACGGTTAGGGGCGAGGATCGGTGAGGGGATCGGGATAAGTATCGGGGAAAAGCCGCGGTGGCCAGGGACCGGAGATCCCCCTGCCCCGCCGGCCCGGCTCAATCCACCGTCGACTCCTCGGTGGCCTTACGCGGCGCAGAGGCCCGGCGCCGATCACCCATG
Source organism: Microbulbifer sp. YPW16 (assembly GCF_021290385.1). Classification (GTDB taxonomy): domain Bacteria; phylum Pseudomonadota; class Gammaproteobacteria; order Pseudomonadales; family Cellvibrionaceae; genus Microbulbifer; species Microbulbifer zhoushanensis. The sequence goes on along the minus strand of NZ_CP089928.1, from coordinate 52,665 downwards.
CTATCGTCGCTCTCCCGTGCCGCTTCCACCGCCAGCTGCGCAAAAAACTGCTCCAGGCGGTCAGCGTAGCCCAGCGCCGCCAGCAACTGCAACATTGCAGATAGGTTACAGCCGCGGCCATTTTCCAGCCGCTTCACGGTACTCAGCCCCAGCCCGGACTCCGCTGCCAGGGTTTCCTGGGGGATATTCCGCGCGAGCCGCAAGCGCCGGAAATGCTCGCCGAGTTGCGCCAGAGATTGCCCTTGATCAAAAGTGCTCATTGTAAATTGACCAGTTTCCTTCCAGTTTCACGCGGTTACAGGGCTGATGCCGGATCTTTGCGACACTTTCACCCTGTTTTGCTTTTCGCACATTCAGTCGGAATTGCTGGTAGATGGCTACAGCCGCACTTGCAGGCTCACCCCGGCAGGACCCGGCAACTACCAGCTCGAGGTATATCTACGCAGGGTTGTCGCAATTGGATGACAATTTGTGAGACGGTCGCAGGGCTTAACGCCTCAGTAGTGCATCAGCTTGATGATGGTCTCGCCATTATCGCACTCGCCGACCACTTCCGGCTCGCGGATCTTGGAGCCCGCCTGGATCACCTTGTTGGAGGGATAGGAGACGAAGCAGGCAAAATTGAAGTTGACCGCCCAGTTACAGCGCAGCAGGCCGTCATCCTCCTCGTAAAAGCGCTCCTGGCAGAAGCTGAGGTAGGGGCTGCCAGAGGCACCCTGCTCCGGGCCAATCGTAATCTGTGTATCGTACGCCACCGGCAACATCAGCCCTGTCGCCAACACCCACTGCCACATAGCGCCAGCCTCCTGTTCGGGAGCAATCCGGGGAGCCCCTGCAGTCCATCATCTCCGGGGCCTACGGAAGCTCCGGGGAAATACGACGGATTTATCCAGGGTCCCCCTGAGTCTAGCAGCTTCTGGCGCCTTTTCCGTCCAGGTGTCCTGCCCCCGCAGGCACTCCGGGGAAGGCTCCCTACTGGTCCGGCCAGGCCCCGGCGAAGTCAGCTGCCGCCGCGACGTCCCGCGGCCAGGGCGGTAAAGCGGCGCGCCTCCTCCCCGGAGGGCTGGAGATCGTACTTGCGGACGATCGCCATAAAGCGCTCCACATAGACCTGCGACACGGGCCCGTAGGGCGGCATCCACTGGTCCGGCCCCCGGTGCCCCTTGCTCTGGTTGCGCCCGTCATCCACCAACCACAGGTTCTCCGGGTCCTCGGCAAACTGGCGCTTGCGGGCCCTATCCCAGCCGGCGCCACCATGATCGTGGGCCCACTTGAGCGGCACGATATGCTCCACATCCAGGTCCGAGGCCAGGGTGAAGAAGTTGCCGGTATAGGGATCCAGCCACAGGCCGGTCTTGACCCGGCATTGGTCGGCGCGGGTAAAGGTCACCGGCGCCAGGGAGTAGCGCAGCAGGAGTTCATGGCGGGTGTCCTGGCAGTCGCGGTCACTGTCTGACCAGCGTGGCAGCCACTCGGCGCGATGGTAATCCGCCGCGCTGGCAACAGTACAAAGGATAAACGGGAGGCATGCCCACAGGGGACGTAACGATCGACTACTCATACTACTCCTACCAATCGTTTTCAGGGCCTGGTTGTCGGGGAGATGGCAGGCGGGCAGCGCGGCTCCACCTGCCAGGCCTCAGCGGGCTTTCTGTCCTGTTGCGGAAGGCTGTTGGTACAGCTCAATCACCTCGCCGTTGATTACTGCCACCCGCACACCCGCCTCATCGCGCAACAGGAAGGTGGCATCGCGACGACGCAGTGGCCGTTGCCGCTGCGGGTTGCGGGGGTTGATGGCCACCGGCAATTCGGTGTCCACCCGAAGCCGCGCCGGGTCGCCAACAAAGTAGCCGTAGCCATCCTCCAGCAGCTCGCGGTAGCGGCTGTCGTCCAGCATCAGGATTGGGTCGCCATCCAGCTGGAAGGGACGCGGCGGCTGGTATTGCCACTGGCTTGCATCCAGGGTCTGCGCCCCGGCCAGGTTCGACAGGTCGCCGGCATCCACCACCTGGGCACCACCGGTCCGCTGGTTGATGGCCAGGTCGGTGACATACCCGGTGTCGCCCTCACCTGCCCTCAGCCCGGTGATCTTGATATCGACGATGGCGTCGTCCTCGTTAAAGGGAATTGCCTCGTAGCGGGCCAGTGGGGTATCCCGATAGCTGCCCGTGGCAATACTGTCGATAGCGCTCACCAGCATCTCGAAATTCATCCGCCGTGCCACCTGCCGGTTGGGGTCCGCAGGGTGGGCACCGGACTCGATCAGGATGGTACTGATGCCCATTTCAGAGAATGTGTCGCCAAATGCACGGTAGGCATAGGTATCGTCGTAACGGGCAATATGGCCCCCGATGAAAGGCTCGATCGCCGCGGTCAGCACGCCGATCAGTTTCATGGCTCCGGCGCGACTGTCATTGACTTCGCGCGCCCGGTTGTACGCCGGCGCCAGCACCGAGATAGTGGCCATCTTGCCGGTATCGCCGACGCCGTAATGGCGGTCCTGGTCGTGCAGGTTAAAGCCGAAATGCGGGTCGAACTCCTTTGCCAACCCCATCAGGACCCGGCCCTCCGGCGACTGCAGGGCCTTGGCATCGCGGTTCACGTCGAAGCTCTGGGCGTTGTGGCGGCTGTTCCGCTCGGCGCCATCGGGATTCAGCATGGGCACCATCACCAGGGTGATTTCGTCCATCCACCCGGCCCGCCACTTCGCCTGTTCCGGCGCGGTTATAAAATTCACCAGGTCAAAAATTGCCGGGGTGGCGGTAGGCTCGTCGCCGTGCATCTGTGACCACATCATCACCCGCATGGGACCGGAACCCACCTGCAGGCGGAAGATGGGCCGGCCTTCATAGGAACGACCGATTTCCTTTACATCCACCAGTTCCGATTCCCGCAAGCGGTCCACCAGCGGCAGAATGTCCGCCTGGCGAATGACGGGCTTGTCGAGGCCCGGCTGGCGATACTGTTCATAGGTTTCCGGCGAAGCCGCGGCCATCGCCACCGAGCCGGCGGCAATCAGCACAGCCGCCGCTACCGTTTTCAGCGCGGGCATTGCGATTGCGGACACAGGGCGTAATAGAAGTGCATCAATGGCACTGGGAAAGGAAATCGGCATGGCAGTACCCGGTTGTTATCGGTTTTATCATTCGCCGCGGAATAATTTCAGCAAATAAAATATTCCACAGCCTGCCCGGGTTTTGCAATCAAATTTTTTTGGTGATGTTAACCACCTAACACTCGCGTACAGGAATAGCGGGGTAACAGGCCTCAATCCATAAAGCCATCCACCAGCAACGCCAGCTGGCTGTCGGTCCCACGGCAGGTGCGGATACCAGCCGCATCAAACTCGCGGTGCAACGCCAGGCCATCCACTGCCGCCAGGGACAGTTTCGCCGCCACCAGCGTATCCAGTTGCAAGCGGAAGGCACCACTTTCCACCCCACTGGCCAGTGTCCGCCGCAGCGCGCCTACCGCAGCGTTGAAGAATTCCCTTACCTGCTCCCCACCACAATGGTCACGGGTCACCGATTCCGCCAGGGTTACAATCGACCCCGCGCTGGCCGCGCTGAGGCCGGCCTGCAGGCGCCGCAGTTGTTCCAGCAGGCGCTCCCGTGGCGGCAGCGCCAGGACCGCCGCCTCCTCCAGGGCAAATCGCTCGGGCGCTGTGAACTCCTCCAGCAATGCGGTGCGAATGGCCTGCTTGGATTCGAAATGAAAATAGATGCCGCCCTTGGTCAGGCCTGCCGCGCTGGCTATATCCTGCACCGACGTACTGCCGAAGCCACGGCTGTTGAAGCATTCACGGGCCGCAGCGAGGATTGCCCGGCGTCGCTCCTGCTCGGGCAGCTTCTTCCAGCCACCGCGGGCCCGGGAACTGTCTGTACCGCTGGCGGACATATCTGCAATCCTCATGGTCTATTACCCTGCGGGGCATCATAAATGGAACACAGCCGGCCTCCAAATAAATACCGACCGGTTGGTATTTATTGACGCCAACCCAACGCCCTCTTAAGATTCCGACCCACTGGTATTTATCATCAGGAGGTACCGATGCTGGCCACCCCCATTACACTGCCCAACGGCCTGTTATTGCCCAACCGGTTTGCCAAGTCCGCCATGGAGGAAGAGCTGGGCCACCTCGGCGCCCCCACCAGCGCACATATCAACCTGTACCATCGCTGGAGCGCCGGGAACCCCGGGCTGCTGATCACCGGCAACGTAATGGTGGACCGACGTGCCATGACCGACCCGGGCGCCGTGTTCCTCGAGGATGAGTCCCGCCTGCAGCAATTCCGCGCCTGGGCCAGTGCCGGGCGCCAGGGCGGCAACCTGTTCCTGATGCAGATCAACCACCCCGGCCGACAGATACCCAAATACCTGAGTGAACGCCCGGTAGCACCTTCCGCCGTGGGCCTTGAGGTACCCGGCGGCCGCGGCCTGTTCAATACCCCCCGCCCACTGACCGATGACGAGATTCGCGAGCAGATCCGACGCTTTGCCCGCACCACCGCCCTGGCGGTGGAGGCCGGTTTCGACGGCGTACAGGTGCATGCCGCACACGGCTACCTGATCAGCCAGTTCCTCTCTCCCCTGACCAATCGCCGCGAGGACCGCTGGGGCGGTTCAGCGGAAAACCGTGCCCGTTTCCTGTTTGAAGTATTGGCCGCGGTACGCGCCGTATTGCCGCGCGGCAAGGCGCTGTCAGTAAAACTCAATTCTGCCGACTTCCAGCGCGGCGGCTTTACGGAAGAGGATGCCTTGCGCGTAATCGAGCGCCTGGCGGAGTTCCGGGTCGACCTGCTGGAAATCTCCGGCGGCAACTACGAGTCCCCGGCGATGATGGGCGGCAAGGACGCCACCCCCGGCAAGCGCACCGCCCAGCGGGAGGCATTCTTCCTCGACTTTGCCGAAAAGGCCCGGGCTATCGCTCCCATGCCCCTGATGGTAACCGGTGGCTTCCGCTCCCGGCGGGGCATGGATGCGGCCCTGAAGTTCGGCGCGGTGGATGTGATCGGTATGGCCAAGCCATTCTGCCTGGAGCCGGAGTTGCCCCGGCGCATGCTGGAAGGCGACCTGGATGAGATCCACTATCCCACAAGGCGCCTGCGCACCCAGGCCATGAGCAGCCTGGGCGTGATGGCCTCGGCGCGCACCCATATCCGCCGCATCGCCAGCAACCAGCGCCCTGACCCGAAACTCAATATTTTGCTGAACCTGGTACGGGATTTCCTCAGCACCCAGCTGCACGCCTGGCGCTACCGGCGCTGGCTGCGCAAGAACCCGGGGCCACAGGCTACCTGAGGCTGTTACCCTCACTGTCCCCATCGCCAACCGGCAGGGCTGGCAGTGACCAGGAGTCCCGCAGGCGCAGGTATTCGGCACGGGGCAACGCCACATACAGTGGCCTTGCACCTCGCTGCAGGCGTGCCAGCACGCGGTCCATCTGCGGTTCGGCAAAGGCGGTGCAACCTGCTGTTGGCGCCCCCGGCGCCTTCCAGAGGTGGATAAAGATACAACTGCCGGCGCCAGGCTGGTTCTCAGGGTTGTGGGCGACAAATATCCCTTTCTTGTACTGCTGGTCGCCGTAGTGGATATCCCGGCGCATCCCCTCGCTGGAGCCTTCAACAGCGGCGCGCCCCACCTCTTCCGTATCCACTGTGCGGTTGTAGAGGGGGGATTCCGGGACATCCACGCAGAAATGTGTCTCTTTCATGGGCCAGTATGCCAGGCCGGTTTCCACCGTAGGCGCGTAGCCGAAAGCGTCGCCCAGCCGGAAGATACCCGCCGGCGCCTTGCCATCCCCTTCCCGCTTCTGCGGGCCCTGCTGCTGTGGGTGCAGGCCGATTCCCCAGGCCAGGCCGGTGCGACCGATATTGACCGGCACGGGCTCCGCCACACCTTCCCAGCCGCCTTTTGCCCGCTCGAACTGGTACATCACGCCCGTATCCGCATCCCAGTCTTCGGTAATGGTGAGCAGCAACTGGGACGAGGTCTCGGGAATCTGGGCCAATCCCTGGCATGAGGCCAGCAGGCCCACGGTCGCCACCACCAACTGGAAAAGTCGCATTGCAATCGGCTCCTTACATTGCTTTTCACGCCAGAGCTTAACTCCGGGGCGGGGATCGAAAAAGTACCCCCTGCCCGGGGCAAGCCGATTCGGGGCAAATTTGAGAATACCTGCGCTACTACCTACATTGAAACGGACCGTGCGAGGTTATCCAGCACAGGGAAGTAATCGGGCGACAGGATGCGAACGCAATTTCTGCAGGCAATCGAAATCACCGGGCTGGCCATCGAGATTTTCGGTGTGCTGGTAATCCTGGTGGGCTGCTGCTTCTCCACCGGCAAGTTCCTCACCACATACCGCCACCTGCCCGGGGCAGAGTCCTTCCGTAATTTCCGCCAACAGCTGGGGCGGGCGATCATCCTTGGGCTGGAGTTCCTGATCGCCGGTGACATCATCCGCACGGTGATTGTTTCCGAATCCCTGGAAAACGTCGGTATCCTGGCCCTGATTATCCTGATGCGGGCTTTCCTGAGCTTTACCCTGGAGATGGAGATCGAGGGCAAGATGCCATGGACCCACCCGGCGGGCACCCACGATGCCCCTGCACCCACCTCCACCGCTGGTCGCGACAACTGATACAATTGCGCGCCAGCGTCGGAAACGCCCCCGGCGGAACCAACAATCGCGGTCCCACCCACACCTGATGGCACCAGGCCAGGACCGCCCGGCCGCCGGAACAGTATTTATGCCCTCACTGCGCATCCTGCTGCTGACCACCCTGGCAATGATCGCCTTCGCCGGCAACTCGATCCTGTGCCGCCTTGCCCTCAAGGAAACCAGTATCGACCCGGCCAGCTTTACCTCCCTGCGCCTGCTCTCCGGGGCGGTGATCCTGTGGTTGGTATCACTACACAAACCGGTTATCGAAAACGGTGACAGGAAGCACTGGCAGCACGGCAACTGGATTTCGGCCGTTGCACTCTTCGCTTATGCGGCCGGTTTCTCCTTTGCCTACGTGAATATGAATGCAGCCACCGGCGCGCTGCTGCTGTTCGGTGCTGTACAGGTCACCATGATCGGCCACGGGCTGTGGGCCGGGGAGCGACTGGGGCCGCTGCAGCTTGTCGGTACTTTTATCGCCATCGCCGGGCTTGTTGTCCTGCTCCTGCCTGGCGCCACCGCCCCGCCGCCACTCGCGTCCTCGCTGATGCTCGGCGCCGGTGTAGCCTGGGGAGTCTATTCGCTGCGCGGTATTGGCCAGGAGGACCCGACCCGTGTCACCGCCGGCAACTTTATCCTCGCCGCCCCGGTAACCCTGGCCCTCAGCCTGCTCCTGCGACAACAGGTTTCGTTCGACCTTGCGGGGGTGATCTACGCAATACTCTCCGGTGCCGTGGCCTCGGGTATCGGCTACGTCATCTGGTATGCCGCCCTGCCCGCCCTCAAATCCACCACTGCCGCCACGGTACAATTGAGCGTGCCCGTGATCACCGCGATCGGCGGTGTGTTGTTTCTCCACGAGTCGGTGGACCTGCGTATGGTGCTGTCCTCAGTTGCAATACTCGGGGGCATTGCGCTGGTGATTGTGGCTCGCAACAACAGGAACGATGCTTCGGCAACAGACTGAGTCACAACAACCCGGGGGCTCATTGACGATCGCCGGGAAGCGCGTGGTAGATTGCAGGGAAAACCAATGAACTATTCGCGAGCCCCAATGAAAACAGCCATCGTAATCGGCGCTACCGGACTGGTTGGCAGTGCGCTGGTCGACTGCCTTGCCCGCAGTGAATCCATCGGCACCGTCATTACCATTACCCGGCGCCCCGCACCGCATCCGGCCGGCAAGGTCGACAACCGCGTGGTGGACTTTGAGCAACTGGCGGCCCACCCGGAATTATTCCAGGGGGATATGCTGTTCTCCTGCCTGGGCACCACCCGCAGGCAGGCCGGCTCCCTCAAGGCGCAGCGCCGGGTGGACCTGGACTACCAGTTACAGGCTGCAGAGCTGGCAGCGGCGAACGGCGTTCACCACTACCTGCTGGTATCGTCCAGCGGCGCCAACGCGGAGAGCCGCAGCGGCTACCTGCAGATGAAAGGGGAGCTGGAACTGCGCGTGCGGCAGCTCGGCTTTCCGCGCATCAGCATCTTCCAGCCGTCACTGCTTATCGGCGAGCGCGATCACCTGCGCGTGGGCGAGCGACTGGCGGCAATGATCCTGCCGACCCTGTGTCGCCTGCCCGGGCTGCAACGCTATCGTCCGATCCGCGGCACGCAGGTGGCCGCGCGGATGCAGGAAGTGGCCCTGTCGAGCGGGAATGGCGTTGAAACTTTCACCCTGGACGAGGTATTTCCATCTCCTGCTGCAGCCCCCGCCGCTGCCCGCGACCGGGCCCGCTGATCCAGCCGGCGCCATTACCAGTAGACTATCCTATAGGGTCTGTCCGCCACGCGGACGGCTTACCCGCGCCACACTTTTGATGCCCGGGGCCGCCCCGATAACAGCGACAAAGGGTGAGTAAGTCTGTTTATGCGCCACCATTGCGCAAAGAGGTTCCAGTTGCTGCCGGTACTGGCAGGTATTGCCGCGACCCTGGTGGCACAGGCCCAGGAAACCGCGCGGATTACCGTGGAGGCCGTGGCCGCCCGCTCCCGCCCGATTGTCGAATCAGTCCCAGTGAACGGTACCCTGACGCCGCCACGGCTGGCACTCCTCTCAACCGAGGTGGCCGGCCTGGTCAGTGAAGTGCATTCCGACGTGGGCGACCGTATCCAGTCCGGCGAGCCCCTGCTGGAGCTCGACCCGGAACTGAACATCATTGCCCGCGACGCCGCCCTCGCCGATGTGGAACGCCGGCGTGAACTCCTGTCCGATGCGAGCCGCCGGCTGGATGAGGCCCGGCGGCTGGTGGGAGACAACTACATTGCCGAAAGTGAGGTGGACAGCCTGACGTCCCAGGTACAGGTGGCCCGGGCTGAACTGCGCGCGGCAGAGATCGAGGCACAACGCCAGGGCGCCCTGCTGCGCCGGCACCAGGTCAATGCCCCGTTTACCGGTATCGTCTCCCGCAAGCTGGCGGAAAAGGGGGAATGGGTGGAGCCTGGTGCCGAGCTGTTCGAAGTGGTATCCACCGATCACCTCTACGCCGACCTGGAAATTCCGCAACGCCTCTATGCCCGCATCCGCGAGGAAACACCCCTGCGCCTCAACTTCGACACGGGCGATGACCGTACTTACCGCGCCAGGGTACTGAACAAGGTTCCCCTCAGCCGCACCGGCGCGCGCACTTTCGTGTTGCGCACCGAAATCGTCGACAAGAACAAGCCGGCACTGATCCCGGGGATGTCGGTCTCTGCCGAACTACAACTGGGCACCGAGCGCAAGGGAGTGGCGATTCCGCGGGACGCCCTGACGCGCTACCCCGACGGTCGCATTACCGTCTGGGTCGCGAAGAACTTCAGCGGCTGGAACAAGCCGGCAAAGGTAGCCGAGCAGCAGGTCAAGACCGGACTGGGTTTCGATGGCCTGATCGAGGTTCGCACCGGCCTGCAAGCCGGCCAGGTGGTGATAACCCGTGGCAACGAGAGCCTGCAGGAGGGCCAGGAGGTAATGGTCCGGCAGGCGACCGGGGACGACTAGGCCATGTTCGAGGGAATCATCCGCAACGGCATCCTGGTTACGGTCAGCGTGCTGATCGTCACCATCCTTGGTGTGGTCGCGGCACTGCGCGTGCCCGTGCAGATGATTCCCGACCTGGAGGTGCGCACGGTCACCATCCAGACCCGCTGGGCCGGCACCACCCCGCAGGATATTGAAAAGGAAATCCTGATCGAGCAGGAAGAGTACCTGCGCAATATCCCCTACCTGCAGGAGCTGCAGTCCACCGCCGACCTGGGCTCGGCGGAAATCGAGCTGGAGTTTCCCTTCGGGGTGGATATCACCGAGACCCTGATCCGGGTCAACAACGCCCTCACCCAGGTACCGTCCTACCCCGAGAACGTGGACGAGCCACAGGTATACGCCACCTCGTTCTCCTCCAACTCTTTCATGTACTTCCGCGTCTCGCCGCTGCCGGGAAACCCCCGCAAGCTGGATATGGACATGATGCGGGATTACATCGAGGACAATGTGCGCCCGCGCATGTCAGGCGTGCCCGGCGTGGCACAGGTCGACGTCTGGGGTGGCGCAGAGCGGCAGGTCCAGATCCGCCTGTTCCCCGAGCGCCTGACCCAGCGCAACCTGACCCTCGATGACGTGCGCCAGGCCATTGGCCAGCGCAACCGGGATATCTCCGGCGGCGAGGTGGAAAGCGGCAAGCGCCGCTACCTGCTGCGCACGCTGGGCCGCTTTGACAGCCTGGATGAACTGCGAAACCTGATCCTGCGGCGGGATGGCGACGGCATAGTGCGCCTTGGGGATGTGGCAGAGGTGCGCCTCGACCACTTCAAGATCCGCAGCAACTCCTATGTGGACGGCCGCCCGGTGATCACCCTGGCCGTGCGACGCGAGAGCGGCTCCAACGTGATTGCGATCAAGCGTGCCATGATGAAGGAGGTTGAGGACATCAACAGCGAGATCCTCAAGCCCGCCGGCATGATCCTCGAGCGCACCGCGGATGATGTGGTCTATGTGCAGGCATCGGTGTTCAATGTGTGGAAGAACCTGTTAATCGGCGCCCTCCTCGCCACCGCCATCATGTACCTGTTCCTGCGCTCGATCCGGGCGACCGCGCTGGGGGTCTCGGGTATTCCCATCTGTACTATCGCCGCCTTTATCGGCCTGCTGGTGGCCGGGCGTACCATTAACGTGATTTCCCTTGCCGGCGTGGCTTTCTCGATCGGCATGACGCTGGACAACAGCATCGTGGTGTTGGAGAGCATCGAGCTGGAGCGCCGCCGGGGCCTGGACCGCCTGCAGGCGGCTATCGCCGGGGTGCAGAAAGTCTGGCCGGCGGTGCTGGCTTCCACCCTGACTACGGTAATGGTGTTCCTGCCCGTGGTGTTTATCGTCGAGGAGGCGGGCCAACTCTATTCAGATATTGCCATCGCCGTTTCCGCCTCCATCCTGGTATCCATGCTGGTGGCTATCACGGTGATTCCCACCGCCAGCGCACGATTGAAGTTCGACGGTTCCACCGGTGAGGACATCGCCCACAGCCGGCTGCGTACCGGCGTACTGGACCGGATCAGCGGGCTGATCGCCACCCCGGCCCGGCGGCTCTACTGTATCGGCATCACCGTGGCGGCCAGCCTGGCAATTATCCTGTTCCTGACCCCACCGGCGGAATACCTGCCCGAGGGGGAGGAAGCCAAGACTTTCGCCACCATGAACGCCCCGCCGGGTTATAACCTGGACACCATGGAGGCCATCGCCAGCGAGATCGAGGCATACTTCCTGCCTTTCGTGGGCGGGGACCCGAAAGCCTTTGAACGCGGTGAGGCTGAGGTGCCGGCAATGAAATACCTCAACCTGCGTGTCTCCCCCCAGAGCCTGCGAATTATTTCCGAGACCATCGACCCGCGGCAGATCGATGAGCTGATGCAGGCCATCGTTAATAAGTACGAGAGCTACCCCGGCATGCGTGCCTTTGCCGCGCGGGGCTCCATTATCAGCAGCAACGACGGCGGCACCCGCAGCGTGAACCTGGATATCTCCGGGCCCAACCTGGCCGACCTCTACCAGGTGGCCCGTGCCGCCTACGACCGTGCCGAGGAGATCTTCGACAACCCCAGTATCCAGACGCGCCCGTCCAGCCTGTCGCTGTCCCAGCCGTTGCTGCAGGTCCACCCGCGCTGGGACCGGGCTGCCGAAGTGGGTATGAGCGCCGGGGATATCGGCTTCACCGTGGCGGCGCTTACCGACGGGGCCTTCGTCAACGAGTTTTTCCTCGATGACGACAAGATCGATATGTACCTGTACAACCGCGAGGGCCCTGAGGCGACCGTCGATACGCTGGAGCAGCTGTTCGTGTACACCCCGGTGGGCCAGGTACTGCCATTATCGGAGCTGGCCCGGGTTCAGGAGACCGTGGATACCGCCACCGTGCGCCGCGTGGACGGGCGCCGCACGGTTACCCTGAATATCATCCCACCACGCTCCGTGGCACTGGAAACAGGCGTGGAGCAGGTGAAAACCCAACTGGTGCAACACCTGAAGGATACCGGCCAGGTGCCGGCGGGCGTGAGCCTGAACATTTCCGGCGCCGCCGACCAGCTGGATGCCACCCGCGCGGCCCTGGGGGGCAATTACATCGTTGCCCTGCTGATCGTCTACCTGCTGATGGTGGCCATTTTCTCCCATTGGGGTTACCCGCTGCTGATCATGACCACCATCCCGCTGGGCATTGCCGGCGGTATCGCCGGCCTCGCACTGCTCAACCTGGCGGGCGCCACCCTGCGCGGGATGGGATTCGAGGGCTTCCACCAACCCTTCGACATGATCTCCATGCTGGGCTTCCTGATTCTCATGGGCACGGTGGTCAACAACCCCATCCTGATTGTGCACCGCGCCATCGACAATGTACGGGAAGAAGGCATGGCCGCCGTGGCAGCGGTGGAGGAAGCCGTCAGCTCGCGCCTGCGCCCCATCGCCATCTCCAGCATCACCACCATCTGTGGACTCGCACCACTGGTGTTCCTGCCCGGCGCAGGCACCGAGCTGTACCGGGGCGTGGGTGTGATCGTGATGGGTGGAATCATCGGGGCCACGCTGGTGACACTGACCATGTTGCCGGCGCTGACCGTCATCGTGCTGAACTGGCGCCGGGACCCTGTGCCGCAAGCCGGTAACGCGGGAAGCTGACCAGACAGGGAAAAGGACACCCCGGGGAAACCCTCCTGCCCTGCCCGCCGATGCCTGGCTACTGCTATGCAGGCATTGCCGCCGCATCCATCCACAGGGGTTCCCATATGTGGCCGTCCGGATCGGCGAGACTGCGGTTGTACATAAAACCCATGTCCTGGGTCGGCCTGATATCCGCGGTGCCCCCATTCGCGGCTGCGGCGTCATTCATCTCATCTACCTGTGACCGACTTCCGCAGGCAATGGCCAGCATGACTTCGCTGGAGGTGGACGGTGGAATGGGCCGGTCGGTAAAAGTGCGCCACTTGTCGTGAGTGAGCAGCATCACGTTGATGGTATCGCTCCAGACCATGCAGGCGGCGGTATCGTCGGTGAACTGCGGATTATTGCCAAAGCCCAGGGACTTATAGAAGGTCATGGAGGCTTGCAGGTCCTTGACGGGAAGATTGATAAAAATCATTGTTTCCACTCCTGGTTATCCAGCTTTTGATTGAAGGAGCGGCACCTCCACTCCAATAGGATAATGTCCAGTCGCTCGACCATACCGGGGCAGCGGGTACTCAGGCGTTCTCACTTAATATATTGCCCTCCACCATCAACTCCCGCACCGGACGCACCTCGACACTGCCGTAGCGCGCTGGCGGAATCTTCTGGGCCAGGCGCAGGGCCTCATTGAGATCCCTGGCTTCCAACATATAGAAACCCGCCAACTGCTCCTTGGTTTCAGCGAAAGGCCCGTCGGTGGTCAACGTCTTGCCATCACGAACGCGCACCGTAGTTGCCGTGTCGGTGGTTTGCAGTGGCGCACCATCGAGGAAATGTCCTCCTTCCTGCATGTCCTCCACACAGGCGATACACTCCCGGTTCAGGCCATCCCATTCCTGCTGGGACATCTGCTGCATGATCGCTTCGTTGTAATACACCAGGCAAAGATATTTCATGGTCTCTCCACAGTTTTTTTGTCTCCGGGGACTCCAGTACACAGTTACACACCCTGCACCACTTCCCACTACTCTCGACAGGCTTTCCTATGCCTTATCAAATGCGCCTTGCAGGCCTGCAATATCCAGTTTTTTCATATCCAGCATGGCCGCCATCGCCCTCCCGGCAGCATCGCGATCCGGTGCGGACAACAGCTCCGGCAGGCAACGGGGAACAATCTGCCAGGACATACCGTAACAGTCTTTCAGCCACCCGCACTGGCTTTCCCTGCCACCGTCGGCCAACAGGCCGTGCCACAGGCGATCGGCTTCCGCCTGGCCTTCCGTCAAAACAACGATAGAAGAGGCCTCACTATGCGGGAACCAGGGCCGCCATTCTGGCCCAGGTGGGGGACGCCGGCCAGGTGAAACTCCACCAGCAGCGGTGCCGCCCCTGGCTCGGGGAAAAACCCCGAAGTAATCGCGGAACCGGGAATCAGCGAGGTATACAGTTCCACTGCCGGTTCTGCCACACCATCAAACCACAGGCAGGTAACGACTTTTCCCTTGTATCCCTGCTCATCCGGTTCCATCGTTTCCGCCCTCGGGAATAACGTTAGCGCGAGCCCACCAGGGAAAATGTCGCCCCCTGGGGATCAGTGCCGTTGAGGGCGTACTCGCCCCCGGGGATTTCATCGGGCCCCTGCTGAAGCTGGCCACCCAGTTCGGCAATTTGCTCCACTGCACGGTCGATGTCTTTAACGCGGAAATAGAACTGCCACATTGGCCGGGGCGCAACGTCGCTGGTACGGGCAACAGCACCGATCAGGCCGCCATGGCGAAGGAACTCATAGGGACCCAGTGCGCCCATATCCAGCTCACCATCCTTCTGCCAGCCAAACAATTGCCCGTAAAAGGTTTTTGCGGCGTCGGCATCGTGGGTGACCAGCTCGTTCCAGGCACAGTGGCCGGGCCGGGGCTTATCCGCGGCAAAGGCCAGGCTGTCACCCTCGCCACTGGGGCGGATTACGTAAAAAGGTATCCCCTGGGGGTCTGCCAGCATGGCAACGCAGCCAGTTTCGGGGATGTCGCGGGGAGGCATCAAGGTACGACCACCAGCTACCCCCGCTTTCGCGGCGCAGGATTCCACATCGTCCACGGCAATGTAGCCCAGCCAGGTGGGGCTGGCACCGCCGCTGCTCATCTCCGCGGTCAGTTGCAACAGGCCGCCAATTCCATGGCTCGCGCCGGTTCCGGCTTCTGGCGCCTGCATGATTCGATAGGCCGGATCCGATCCACCCTTCTCTGCGACTTCCCAGCCCAGCAGCTGGCTATAGAAAGCCTGGGAGGCGTCAATATCATCGGTAATCAACTCGTACCAGACAAAATCCCCTGTCTTATTCGGCATCTTCAGCCACCTCGCTGACCAGGTTAACCACCGGGACAAAACCACCAAAAATCATGCGCTTACCGTCGAAGGGCATCGGGTTGGATTCGGGGTTCATACGCGGGTCGTCCATCATTTTGGCCATGGCCGCATCGCGTACCGCCTTGTCCGGCCACTCGACCCAGCCATAGACCAGGCTTTCATCCGCTTTGAGCGCCACAGAACGCTGAAAATCGGTGTGTTTGCCCTCGGGCACGTCATCGGCCCAGCACTCCACCACCCGGGTAGCACCCAGATCCATAAATACTGGGTCGGCGCGTTCCGCATGTTCGATGAAGGCCTTTTTATTAGCTGTGGGAACCGGGATCACAAAGGCATCGATATAATTCATGGTTTGCTCCTGTTGTACGACTCATGATGTTCCATCTATTAGTCGTCCAGGCAGGACGCGATTCGACAGGAGGGTGAAAAAAATTAAGAAACCGGGATATCGGCAAGTTTGCGCGCCAGGAATCGTCGCTCCGGCCCCTGATGTGCCAGCGCCAGGGCCTCCTCATAGGCCTGCCGGGCAGCCGGAAACTGCCCTAGGCGGGAAAAGAGGTCGGCCCTGGCTGCATAAGCCAGGTGATAAGTACGTAACTCACCCCTGGCCAACAGGTCATCAATCAGGGCCAGTCCCGCAGCCGGCCCGTCGCGCATTGCCACCGCCACAGCCCGATTCAGTGCAACCACCGGCGAGGGCGCCAGACCCATCAGCACATCGTACAGTCCTACTAATTGCGGCCAGTCGGTATCCTCGGGGCGGTCCGCCTCGGCGTGTACTGCAGCTATCGCCGCCTGCATGGCATAGGGACCGGCGTTGGCGGAGCGCAGCGCGCTGACAGCCAGGTCACAGCCCTCCCGGATCTGCGCCCTGTCCCAATCCCGTCGATCCTGCTCTTCCAGGGGCACAAGCTCACCCCGGGCATTGGTACGCGCGCCACGTCGGGCATCGTGCAGGAGCATCAGCGCCAGCAGGCCGCCTACTTCACCCTCCGGAAGCAACTGGTACAACAGGCGGGCCAGGCGTATCGCCTCCCTGCATAATTCACCACTGGTGACCAGCTCTCCCATCGATGCGGAATAGCCTTCATTGAACACCAGGTAAATAACCTGCAGGACAGAATTCAGCCGCTCGGGCAACTCGGCCCGCTCCGGTACTTCATAGGGAATAGCGGCATCGCGTATCTTGCCCTTGGCACGCACTATCCGCTGGGCCAGTGTGGCGGTAGGCAGCAGGAATGCCGCGGCAATGGCTTCCGTTGTGAGCCCGCACACTTCGCGCAATGTCAGGGCTAACCGGGCCTCCCGGGACAAGCCGGGGTGGCAGCAGGTAAAGATCAACCGCAGCTGGTCATCGCCGATCCCTTCCAGCTCCGCCTCGGCCGGATCTCCACCGGCCTCATACCCGGCAAGTAATTTCGGGATACTGGCATCGAAGCGGGAACGGCTGCGGAAGCGATCAATCGCCTTGAATCGCCCGGTGCTGACCAGCCAGGCGCGGGGGTTCGCAGGCACCCCCTCCCGCGGCCATTGCCTGAGCGCGGCAACGAAGGCGTCGTGCAGGGCCTCCTCCGCCAGGTCAAAATCCCCATTTAAAAGCCGGATCAGGGTCGCCAGCACCCGGCTGGCCTCGGCTTCATATACGTCCTTGATCTGGCGTTGCAGGATGTCATCTGCCATCGTAATAAATGTCCCGGTGGTCCGGTTCAGGGAACCCTGAACCGTTCATTCGTGCTGGAGGATGTTAATGAGCTTGCCGAAAGGGTCGCGAACATAGAATCTTCGTACACCCCACGGCTCACTGACAGGGCCGTACTCAAGAGGTACCCCCGCCCCTTCAAATCTTGCCAGGGCAGCCTCCAGGTCATCGACTTCCATGAACAGGTCAGGCACTGCAGTACCTGAGCCGCCCTGGGCCCCTAAGCTCACCTGGACCGTCATTGATTCACCGGAGCCGTAGGTCTGGAACCAGCCATGGTCCATCAGCATTTCCAGCCCCAAAATTCCCCCACAAAAAGCCGCAGCCTTGTCCAGGTCCGCCGTGCCAGTATTGGACACGATACGCATGACTTTCATATTCAAGACACTTGCTGCTGTGGCGAACTGAAACTCGGGCGCCGGTCATCTATTGACCCGCTAATCCAGGAGCTCCCAATACTCCCCACACCAGAACGCCAAATTTATTCGACTTTTAAAACTGCCGCCCCGCCGAAAAGCAGAAAAGCCGCAGATACCGCCGGCAATTGACGTCGACTCTCAGCAGATTAAACACTGCCAAATATTAATTGCAACCACCATCACCCCGGGCCTCACTCGGTTGCCAGCTCGTGATCCTGTATCCAGTCTCACCCTGCAAAATGCCGTAGGTGCTACATACCTCATCCAACACCTCACTATCTGCTTTGTACCGCTGCAAATGGAAGGTGACCAGGGAATAGTTACCTATATTCGCCTTTACCCTGGAGCTGATTATCGACGACTCCCTATATTCAGAGTTCTTGAGTTTTGAGCGAATGCCAAGCATAAACTCGCCAGCCTTGTCGGATGACTCGGGAACCAGCAGGTGACTACCGAAGATGAACTGCGGTTGCTCCACAAAATACTGGCTCAGGTCCTGCTCCAGGGAAAAGTCCTTGAGGTACCTCCCGACAAACCCTTGAATATCATCAGCACTGGCACTCAGGTTAAAACACAGAATAAGGAAGCCACAGAAAACCTTTTTCATGAATGTTATTGTTCCCTTGCAGAATACAACGTTGACAGCACTTAAACCCGGGGAAAAGCAATCTCAGCACCCAAGATAATTTCCCTGGGGAGCACGGAGAGTCCAGCCGCATGATAAAGCATTCCTATCCGGTCCCGACCTGGATAGATAAACCCGGTCATTCAGGAGGGCACTGGCACCTCCGGGGGCATGGAGGCTTTTGTAAGCCAGCAAAGCCCGTCAACCTGCATGACCAGGAAGCCTGGCCGACAGGATCAAATGTCAGTGCTTACCAGGATTTTTCCGCACAGAACTCCCAGGCGAGCTTGGCCTTTTCATACCGGTCAATCTTCCTGTGGTGGAGTTCTACCAGTCTCCATGGTTCTACCATCAGCGCCTCAATGTCTGACTTTGTAAAAAATCTCTTCAGCTGTCCATTGACGGAGTATAAGCCCGGCTCCAGCTCGGGGTGCCCGACAGCACCATGGTGAATATCTCTATCTGAGTTGAGACGACAGATCAGGTTCCCGCCATCCCCCAACACCCTTGCTATCTCGCTGAACACTTTCCCGGTGGTTTTCCAGTCGAAGTAATGAAGGGTCAGGCTGGCTATTACTACATCAAAAGTGCAGCCTGGAAATGGCAGCCTCCTGGAGTGATCCAGCTGCAATACCCGGGCAAGATCACCAAGGCCTAGTGCAGGGGAAATATCAGCAGCAACAAGCTCGCCGGCAACCCTGGCAAGCTTGCTGGTATCCCGGCCCTTGCCACAGCCAAGCTCCAGCACTGCTTTCCCCTGAATAGTTGGATACCATTTTTCGAGCCAGCGATCGTCAGATTTCACCTTTTCACCCAAAAATGTGACCTCCAGAGTGGCTTATCATTTGGGAAGCGCCGGGTTTCTCGCCGGCACTGGCTATTTCCCCATTAACTGCGCCCATAGCTTACCCTATTCCGGTCTGCTATTTACCGCGCTCTGTCAACAGATCGCCGGTTCACCGGCTCGTCAACAGGAGACACCCTGGCCTGCATATTACAGGCCTATTGCCGGCCATCGCCCCCCGGCAGGCATAGCTGTGGGCCGCCATCATGCCGACGCCCTCGCCGTTGGAGCGTTCGGCTCAGTCCCGGCCGTGGCTGGTGGCTGGTGGCTGGTGGCTGGCGACGAGACCGGCATGCCCTATATGCTGGAACAGTTTGGCCCGGCACTGAAACTGCCCTGGACCAAGCTTGAGGCTCCGGAACTGAACGACATCCTGATCGATCGCATGGTGGAAGGCACCCAGGCCTGCGAGCAGTCCATTCGCGAACTGGAAGCCCTGCGGGACAACTGCCTGGTGCGGATCATGGAAGCGCTCAGCAAGTTTGAGATGGGGCCGGCAGGGTGCTGGCGGAGCATCGCTCACGCCACCAGCTGGAAAGCAACGGCTGGCAGCCGTTGGCATGGGCCGGCATTAAGGGATTAGAGCCAGCCATGCAGCCATACTCGCGGTCAACCTGGCAGGCTCGCGCCCCATCAGGGCTACCCACAAAACACCTATCCGCAACAACCGCTGCCCTGCTGAACTGGCGGACACTTTACTGTGCCATATGAGCAGAAAACACAGCAGTCGCCGGGTTTTGGCCTGAACACCTTATGGCAAGACTCACATTCGTAGAAAAACTGGCATGAGTCCGTGGGCATAATCTCTTTTTTCTCGTGGCCACACTCAGGACACATAATGATACTTTCTCTGATTACGCCTAGCATTGATCCTCCTGGCATCCAGTCATCAGGCAGGGACTCGTTCGGCGTGCCCCTGAGATAGAGGTGAAATTTTTCTCGCCGTGGAGAGCGCCCACCAACCAACAAGGCAGTTTAAGATAACACGAACCGGGCAATAGATTAACGCTGGAAGGCTAAACAACCACGCCACAAATGTTTCAGGAAAGGCGTAGTAGGCCACCTGTTTAACCCAGCAGACAAACTCGATATGCAATCTCAGTAGAGAGCAATAACACCATCGCCAAGACTGCCGATGATCGACGTCCAAGCAAAAATGATCAGGAATTTCCGCATTAACGCTTCCCGCGCCCTGCAAAGATTCGAAAACCTTGCATCCAGTACCCGCACTATGGGTACCAAACTCACCGGCTACCGAGCCGGTTGTGAGACTGCTCGCGCCCGGGAGCCGCTCCCCTGGCCGGTCAAAAACCGGGTAGCATCAGTGGTTGCCGCCGCTGGGGCGCAAAGTTGGCTTAAGGGCTCGATAGGCATCAAAACCCTGCCCCATATCTGCTGCGTATCGTGTTCGAAAGCCGGCTGGCGACACACTACTCCTCAATAAACGCCGCCTGGTGAAAGGCTATGGCCTCGGAAACCTCGCGGATACCGGCCTCCGTCAACTGCGGTATCTCGCCCCCGGCCAGCACCTCCAGAACCGCATGGACCCCACGGGCGAGAGACGTCAGGTTGTACCCCCCTTCCAGGACCAGGACCAGCTTTCCATCGCAGTGCTGGTCGGCAATCTGCTGCACGATGCCAGTAATTACCTTGAACCCGTCATAGGTGAGGTTGAGTGCCATATCATTCCGGTGAGGGTCGAAGCCCGCCGATACCAGGACCAGGTCTGGCTGGAAATACTCCGCAGCCGGAACCAGGATTTCCCGAAACGCCTTCTCGAAAGCGAGGTCACCGGCAGTCTCGGGAAGCGGTACATTGATGGTAAACCCCTCCCCGAGACCCGCACCCACCTCATCGAGGTGCCCGGACCCCGGGTAAAAGGGCGCTGCACAATGGGTATCGAAGAACAGCACGTCCGGATCGGCCCAGAAAATGTCCTGGGTTCCATTGCCGTGGTGGGCATCCCAGTCAACAATCAGGATGCGTTCACAGCCCAGCTTGGCCTGGGCGTGAGCAGCAGCCACGGCGACGTTGTTCAGGAGACAGAAGCCCCGGGCACGTACTGGCTCGGCGTGATGCCCGGGAGGGCGCACCAGGGCGAATGCGCTCTGTGCATCCCCATTTACCACGCTTTCCACTGCCGCAATGGCATTGCCGGCCGCGGCAGTAGCCGCCGTGACACTCGCAGGAGAGACCGCGGTGGTGTCCCTGTCCAGCCATGCCCGCTTGCCCGCCATTGAAAAAATATGGTCCAGATAAGAGCTGGTATGCACCCTTCCCAGCTGTTCATGGGTGGCACAGGGGCCAGACGTGAACGTGACGCCGGGAACCGGGTTCTGCTCGAGGTAATCCCTGACCGCGATTAGCCGCCCGGGATGCTCGGGATAGCTCCACTTGGACTCGAGCTGCTCGAGCACCGTCCTTACACGTTTTTCCACCCGGCTGGGCATGAAGGGCAGGTCCACCTCAGGGTTATGCCCCAGCATGATTTCGTCGAAAAAAACATTTACGCTGCGCTCTCCTGTCATTCTGCCGCCCTGCCCTTGAATTTCTGGTTGCTCTCTTACCCCCTCACCTCACTACCGCCTCGATAAGGCCTGCCGGACTGTCTCAGTGGGGGCTGCGGCACGAACACCGGTCGGCTTAAACCCCAGCCCTGCCCACGCCGCTTCGGCCTCCCGGTTAGAGGTGGAATACTCCAGCATCAGCTCCCTGACCCCCTGGGCGTCGGCAAAAGTCACTAACTCACCCATAAGGGCACTGAAAACACCCATATTCCGAAAATCCGGTTCCACCCAGACATCATCGATAACCCCCACGGTCAGTTCCAGGTTCCCGGCCCCCTCCCAGATACCATGATTGCGCACGATCGAAAGATAGCCCATGCCCACCAATTTGGCGCCAGATGTTTCCGCAACGAGTAGTAAGCAATCAGGATCGGCAAGGCCAGTGCGCAGGCTTTCGGCGAGCCTGTCCTGCTCCTCCTGCTTCAGGTTCTGCGGAGGTCCACCGTTAACGTGGAGCGCCAGATTGGCGAGAAACTGGATAAGGACCGGCACATCTTTCCCTTCGGCCTGACGAATGCCGAATACTCTAGAAATATCCTTCTCAATCACCATCCGAAACGTCCTGTAGTTAGACCTGCCGTTATCACCAGCCCCAAGTGACCCAATATCAAATGAGTATTTCTGCGCCTCAGTTAACCTGACACGCGCCAGCGGGGAGCAGCAAAGCTGCTGCCGCCCCACTGTGGACGCCGGCCCGGGAGAATTCAAGTGTGAACCAGGAGGTTTACTGCGTTGGCATGAGGTCGTCGATAATCTGCGCATCGATCCAGTACAGGTCCGATTGGGAACCCGTATCTCCGGTTGCTGGCGTCACCATTCTATTGAAAAAGAGGTATTTTCCGTCAGGTGTGACCTGTGGCCCCCCTTCTTCAGCATCTGTGTTTACCTTCTCCCCCAGGTTAATCGCTTCACCCCACGAGCCATCTTTCTGCCGGAAACTGATATAGAGGTCAGATTTGCCATACCCGCTCTCTCTTTCACCATCCCACATAATATAGGATTCGTCTGGCGCGATGAACGGATGGGCATTCCATGTTCCGGTGTTAATCTCTTTACCGAACGGCTTCGGCTCTTCGCGTTTACCGTCCAGTAACCGTGAATAGCGAATAACACCGTCTCCGTCTGTACCAACCTCGTCGAAAACTAAAGTGCCTTTGCGGGAAGCTGAAAGGCCCATAATGCGTATTTCTTCAAAAGCAGGGCCAAGGCTTTTCATTTCTGACCAGCCGTCAGCTGTGCGCTCCTTATATTTGCCACCATAGTACAGGACATTCCCACCTGGGGCGTGAAAGGGTCTACGAGCTCCAGCCGGCACAGCCATCTTACGCCACTGATCGCCCACCTTTTTAAAAATAACAGATTCTGGTTCTCTTGCGTCACGAGAGTGTTTCCATCTGGTAACAAAAAACTCGTTCATATCAAGGGAGAAACCACCAGCGTCCCCCCATTCCTCTGTATTCACAATGCCGGGGGCAAAAGGCCTGGCGGTTAAACCAGGTGGCGTTTGCCCCAGGTATGGGCCTTTAAGCACTGGAAATTCATCTTTGCTATAACTGGCACTGGTAATAAATAAAGCGGATAACAGCAGAGAACTTAAAATATAGAGATGCTTCATAATTTATCCTTATTATGACAATCACCGAACTCTTAAGGTTCGCCTAAATGCAATTGAACAATTGGCCAGCTTATTCATATCGAACTCAAAGCACCTGATATCCTTATGATTTTTAGATGAGCTCGCCCTGATTACGACAAACGACTTTTTAGGTACGTATAACACCCGCACAGAGGGACTAAAAACCGAACACAGCGCTTTGCCAGGCTGCGCGCTCCTAGTCCCCGCAGATACTGATATGAGCCACCATCCAGAAAATAAAAATTTCCGCCAAAACGCTCATGCTTTTGCAGTAAATAAGAAAATAGATCTTAAATCAACCACAATTAAAATCAGTGAATCTGCAATGACTCTCAGCTGACCTACCCCACTGAAGAAGACGCACGAGCACAAGCCGCAAAGCAAACTCACAAGCTCCTCCAGAACTCGCGTCAAACCCATAAACCGGCTGGTCATAGGCTGCCAGCGAATCGCCACAGACATCGCTGCACAAGAGGAAGTCCGACGATCTTATTCACGCGCCAGTTTTAGGTGGCTGCGCGCAATTGATTGTTATAAGCGAACAACGATCTTTCCTTTGTGTGCCGCCTCAGCGAAATGATGGAATGCATTGCGCACATCCACATCTGTGAAGTCAAACTCCGTATCAATTATTGGCCTGAACTTCCCAGCCTCGAAAAGTTCGTTAAAGTATGCCAGGTCGCGATTGGCCTCGAGTGCTATAACCCGAAGCTTCTTATCTCGTTCACGGTTTATGCGTAAGCCTGAGAGCGCGACCTTCAGCAAGTTGAGTGTTGGCCCACCTACGGCTGCGTAAGCACCATTAGGGTTCAAAGCACGTTCATAGTCCGCTGGAGACCGATCGCTCTTGGCATCGACAATGAGGTCATAACGCTTTCCATTTTGCGTGAAATCCGTGGTTCGATAGTCAATCACGTGATCGAATCCCCACAAGCGCATTGCCTCCAGTTTTTCTGCACTATCAACCCCGGTCACCTCAAGGCCCTGGAGCTTCAGGAGTTGGATGGCGAGACTACCGACGCCGCCCCCAGCGCCGTTTACCAGAACTGACTGTCCTGGCTCAGGCTGGCGATCCGCCACAATTGCCTGCAGAGCAAGCATGCCTGCCTGAGGGATAGCGGCCGCCTGCTCAAAGCTCATAGCTGGGGATTTAGGCTTCACGGCATTGTGCGGGGCACATACATACTCTGCAAATCCCCCGAATCCGCAGCCGGAAAGATCACCGTACACTTCGTCGCCAGGCTTGTATGAACTGACTTCACTGCCCACAGCTTCAACTACACCAGCGATATCGGAGCCTATGGTGATATTCGGCCTAATCAGACCTGCCATGAAACGATTTGGGATGAACGGTGCCCCTTTCAGCAACCCCCAGTCCCAGTCGTTGATTGAGACAGCATTAACTTTGACCAGCACCTGATCATCAGCTGGGATAGGTTTTATGACATCGTGAATTTCAAGAAAGTCAGGTGATCCGTACTTCCGTATTATTAGAGATTTCACGTTTTCTGCCCCATAAGATTGAGCTTCCTTTCTTGATGATTTATTAAAAATAGCTTATCAACTATACAGGGCTCTACTAAATGTGGGTAAGTCTTCCCTTAAACGCCTCAAACAGACGCGCGCGTATGCGCGTCGTCTTGCTTTGAATTTTTATGGTCCTACCTAAATAGGTCTACGATGCAGGAATCAATACGATTTAAGCGGCCTTCCGCTTTAGCCTGATCGAAGCAAGCAGCCGCCAGGGGACGGTTCAAATTTTTTACTTCAGTAACCGCAATTTTAGCTTCACACAAGTTGAAAAAAATATGCCTGTGGGCTCTGCTATCTAAAAGAAAATTAGGGTGGACCTGAGCACGATACGGATAAGCGAACAATGCGAACGCTGCCTCTTCATTAAGATCTAGTTCATCTTGGTAGGTAGCCGCTATTGCAAGCGCAAACTCTAGCTGCTCGCTATCGCTCTTAGGCTCCTTCGACATTCGCTGAGCGACCCTCATTACAGCGGCCATGCTTGCCGCCTGGCCGTGTTTTTCGCAGTAAGAGCCCTGAAGGAGCTCTTTAGCTTTAGTTTCGCTCGTACAAAGAGGGGTTCCACTGATAAATAGAGCTAGGCTGATCAAACTATTCCAGAACAACTTCATAAAAGATCCGTATTAACTGGACTAATGCTTTTGTTTAGCGGCGCCCCACCAGGGGCGTCCGGTGGATAGCCGAAGTCCCGAAACAAACTACAACTACTGGTTATGTACTTAGCCGCCGCCACTATCACCGTAGCCCCCTCCAACGAAAATTGCAGAGCCTTTTTCGTCTTTGTGAATTCCTGGCAGAACCCGTTTAGGTAAAACTGAAATTCCGAGTATTGGAAGCAGCCAAATTAGAGATACTAGGCCTATTTTCAGTCTCACTGGTTCCTTTGAGCAGCATACACAAATAGTGGCCCTGGTGTTCGCGTACAACAAAACCAGAATTGCACAAGCTGCGATGAAGAATAGTATTTCCATATTCTTTTACACGTAACGCCTGGGCTAAGCCGTCGGTACGGAGCGCAGCGCAGTTGGCGTCTCGTTGACCACCTTGTTATGTGTCGTTCGCAACGAACGGCTCCTTGTAAGTCAGGTATACCAAGCACGCCGAAGATAACGCTGCTGCGCCGAGCAAGCTGCTTGATATGACGTAAATTAAGATAAACAGTAATAGCCCAACAGCAACATTCTTAAGGTTTTTGGCAAACGGTATGCCTATATCGGATTTACAACTTTTACAGCAAATAGACCCTACTTGCCCAAGGCACTTTGCAAGAGAGCTGGTAGCGGGCTGACTACAGCCTGGACAGTTCCTACTCATGGCTTAAGACTCATAACGCTCGGTTTAGGGGCGTGATCTGCTACCACTTTCGCGGCGACTACAACCGCTTGTTACGTGGTTTTGGCACGGACTATGACTCTCGCACATGACTCCGGGGCCGTTTGAGCAATGAAGTGTCCCCCTTCCACAGATTCGATACTTAACTGGGGATAAATATTACCCAGAACTTTGATTGCATCATACGCAACCAAGTGATCATTTGTTGGCCGGATATACACGGCTGTAGTTGATTGATGACCTTTTGGTTCATCAAGTTCAGCAATATTCAATAAGCGCTGTTTTAAAACGCTTGGCCCAACCTGTGCAATAGCTTGGCGAACTTGATCCATTAGCGCCCTATTACCACGTCCGTCAAAACATAGCACTTTCATAAGCCAGTTTGGAAACAGATTAGGCTTAAGAACACACTCCGGCAGGACAGCAGCAAGCTTTGCGAGCCTTCCGGGGCAAGAAACAAAGCTAGCTATAAAAACTACCTTCGAAACTCTGCTGCCAAGGATATTGCATAATTCATACGCAATTCTTCCGGAATATGATTCAGCGACCACTACAACGCTTGATGATTCAATTTTTTCGGCTATCTGCTCAGCTTGCTGGCGGTAGCTCACGCCCTGTATTTCGTTGAGGCAAACAACCTCTCGGTCTATTTCTTTTGGGATATTCAGAATTAGCTCATTGAAGAGCAATCCCGTTCCATCCATTCCTGGTAGAAATACAAATTTCAATGTTTAGCTACCATCACGTAACGCCCAGCGCAGGCGCAGCCAGCGCGGAGCACGTTTTGTGTTAATATTTGAGCGCCAGCGAGTAACACAAAAGGTGCGTAGCCTTGGCTTTCGCTCTGCCGCTGCTTGTTAAGCGTTTTCATGGCTCAAACCTTGGATTTGGTTTACGACTTCCTCCGGGGTCGTAAACCAAAAGGTTTCTACACGAAGTTTTTCACTCAATGTAGACGCGGATGATAAGACACCATTCTCATTAAAATATGAATCAATTAGATAAGCCACTTTGTCATTACTCAGATCATAGGAATGAATCATCGGTCTCCCGCACACTTCACACTCAGGAATGCCTGCTGAGCTTTCCAAGCTTGGATGCAATGGATCAGCACAGTGAAACTGTGATTCAAATTTTCTTGTAATTACTTTTTTAGTAGAGTCGACGACTACACAAGCAGTGACGCCATATTCAGATTTTTTCATAGATTCCACAAGCGATTCCGCCTGCATAGTATTTATTGGATAGTTAACCAATATTTTTCTCGCCGAGTCTCTAAAAAATCTGTGTAGTAGCAGCTTGCTGACTATATCAGCGCTTAAAATTTCTCCGCCATATAGAGCTGTCTCTATCTCTTTTCCCAGCTTCGTGTTGCTTTTCACTTCTGCTCTCAACAAGTTTCCAATAGAAACCACTTCGGCTTCTAGAAGAGATGCCATTTTAGACACCCCTTCAGACCATAAAGGATTAAATGGAGAAGTGAAAATGATCTTCATGAGATTTTACGCTTAACGAGCCTGTAGAAAAACAGGATGACAACCTGATATCCCATCGGCTCTCTTTCTTATAAGTTTAATGATCACGATTTAAACACATCCGTTTTACATAATCACTCATTGCACGTATTAAGGGCCTCTTTTGCGCAGACGAGTGTGGATATCCCTGTGAATCAGTGGATCGCCCCGTATCTCATCAACTTCTCAATGTTATGCACCAGGCAGAACATACGCCATTGCCCCTGGACCTTCTCACGACCACGTAAAGAGAAACGGCCTAGCCGTTTATTGGTACCAATATTACCGAACACCGGCTCTACCACCGACATCCGGTGACTATAGATCGTCTTTCCCGCGATACTGTCGACGCGCTTTTTCATCCAGTCGGTCGCCGTGCGGCCATTGGTCCAGGTGGTGGACACCTGCCGGCCGTGGCCGTCGCGGGTATCGGCAGAACCGGGGTTGCGCATGCACTGGTGTTTGAGGTGACAGTGGCGGCAGTCAGTCAGGCGGCCCTCAAAGAACAGCTTGCGCTTGCCCTCACTGACTTGCTCCTCCCTGTAGAGAAGCAGTTCTTTACCGGCTGGGCAGATACAGGTCTTGCGGCGCTTATCGAAGGTGAATTCCCTGGCAGGAATCACCTGCTTGACGCCCACCAGGGTATCGCGATGACGCTTGCCATACTTTTCTTTTTGTTTGGCGAACGCCTTGTCCCGCGAGCGGAACTGGTTGTCGGGGATATAGGCGTTGATGCCTTCCTCTTTCAGATAGGCATTATTGCCCTCGTTGGAGAAACCAGTATCGGCGGTCACGATGGTGCCATCGGCGAGGATGTCCGGATGGATGCCGGCTTTCCGGTAGTGTGCGGTGAGACCATCCAGCATGGGCTTGAGCGTATGGTATTCCTGGCCCTCGCCGAAAGCCTGCGCCTCGACAATGATCTGGTGTTTCTTGTCCACTGCGGCGACACCGTTGTACCCCTGGATGGTGCCCTTGCTGGTGGTCATCTTGGCCGACTCATTGTCGGTGATATTACTTTTGACTTCTTTCGGGGTCTTGCCTTGCCCCATCCTTGGGGCTTGCGTCTTTAGGAACTTGTCTATCTTCTCGAAGTGCTGCTTGAGCGTATCCGTCGCCTGCGCCAGTCGCTGCTTGCGCTCCCGCTCGGCGGGCTTGCGGCCATCCAGCTTCTTGTGTTCCTTGATGCAGTGCCGGATCTTCTTGCGGATCTTGGCCTGCTTTTGCTCGAGTTCCTTGAATGTACCGGAGTGCTCCTTACTGGCATTCGACGGCATCTTGCAACCATCAATCGCAAACAGCTCGTTGCCCAGCAGTCCCTCCTGGTCACATACCATCAGTACCTGCTCAAAGATCGACTCGATCGCATCCGGGTAACTGCTGACAAAGCTGGCGATACTGGTGAAGTGCGGCACTGAATCGCAGGAAAGCGCCTTGAAGATGATATTGTGCTCACATTGCCACTGGATCTCGCGGCTGGAGGTGATGCCCTTGGAGTATGCGAACAGGATGATCTTTAACAGAATGGCGGGATCGTAAGCCGATCGACCACCGGCGTCATTCTGGTACTTTTCGTAGAAGGCAGACAGGTCGATATGGTCATCGATCAGGTGGTGGAGGGTAAATTCGAAGGTATTCGGCTGCAATTGCTCTTCGAAATTGATCACAACCATCGCGTCCTGGTTGTAATTGTACCGCTTGAAGTTTGGCATGGCGGGATTCCCCTTTTCGACCTGCCAATTCTATCAAAAAACACTATATTTTAAGAGTTTTTCTACAGCCAGAACGCCCAGCGCAGGCGCAGCCAGCGCGGAGCGCATTTTGTGTTAATGTTTGAGCGCCAGCGAGTAACACAAAAGGTGCGTAGCGTTGGCTGTCGCTCTGCCGCTGCTTGTTATGTGTGGACTGTGAATAACTGCTCATTAGCTGGCCAGTCACCACCATATGTAAAACACTCTAAGGTATCCAGGAAGCCAGAATTTAACCATAGTATGACACCTGCGCCTGCCTCTAAAGCAGGATGTGTAAGGTAAGCCCCTGGAAAATCTTCGAGCTTTACTCTCTCTTTACCTAATTTTTCTGCGGACTCGCTCACCTTAAATTTTGTGAATACTCCTACGCCGCTATAACTACGCTCTAGAATCTCTACTTGAGAAATCTGGCTTTTAAGGATTTCTTTTTCAGGATCTTCTTGAATCAACAGATCGAATATTTTTTGCTCTAGAGGACTTAAATTCATACTGACACATAACGCCGCACACAGGGGCCGGCAAATAAGCGCAGCGTTTTGACGGTCCCAGCGACCAACGGGAGCGACTGCTGTGCTTTGTTATGAAAACCTAATCCTGCACAGGGCTTATTTAGAAAGGACAAGGACTGATAATTTTGAACCATTGCACTTTCCTTGTTTGATTTGCCCCATGCCGACAGGCACGCTACCGCCAAGCCTGATATGCCAACAGATGGCATCAGGATTGATTTGCCATTGCTGGAGTGACTGATAAAAGAGAGAAGAACCTCTTTTCGCCAAGCACTCCATTGCTTCTTTCAACTTCACTACTTTCCGACTGCCTCGAAGAGGCGGCACGGACGATTACATTTTCTGCCTAAATTACCCTTGGCACCGTACGATGACCAAAGCAGATTGGGTTTCATAACGCCGTGCTCAGTAGCGGCTTACTTTATGCGCTTTTTGCGCAAAAATAGGAGCATAGCGACCGCGCGAAAAGCGCATAAGTATGACGTCAGCTGCAGCACCTTGTTATGGCTGGCACGCCGCATAGTTTGCAATATCTTCCGCATCTGAAGTTACTACACCCTGCCAGTTATTAAATCTACCACCATACGCGGATGTAGCGTGATAACCCACTTTAGCCTTTTGACCCAGAGGCGATCTTGATTTATATATTTCATACACTTGGGCACCCTCTGTAGGTTGGATGGTTACTAATCCAAGTTCCGCACTATCTGGCACAATTAAAACGCCGTCGATCTTAAGCTCATTGACGTTGCCAATCAGTACTGTAGGTACAGCTGGATCATCATAATGCTTTGACCCCCCTTGTGACTTTGAAATCAATGTAATTTCTTTGTCCGAAGTATTTTTTAGAACTAAGCCAACACGGTATTCGTAAAATCCGTTTTGATTATGACCAATACAAGAGATATTCGCAGTAGAAACTTCAAGTTCAGTCGCCGCTGAACTGAAACTAATGACAGCTAGAAGTACAAAAATTTTTTGTTTCATGTAATGGCCATAACAGTTTATTCAAAGGACGCGTCTTTTGATCTAACTGTCGCCTATCTACAGTGCTGACGGCCTCTGAAATCAAAATTTTTCTTTTATTTCAGTAAGTTGGCGCTACTTTTAGGGAAGAGCGTCCGCAAAAATGCGACGCGTCGCATTTTTCTACCAGTATTCCTGTCACTTGATCTTAAGGCCCAGCCCTTGTAAGTCAATCACTTAGCTAATTTTTGCCGAAGATAGGCGACGCATCGCGTGATCCAGGCGTTTGACAGTGGTAACCAGTCGCAAATACTGTATAAAAAAACAGTTCAGTGGAGGTTGTTATGGATGATATCCGCCATCGGATCCCGAAAAGCAAGGCAGGGAGGTTTATACAGCGTCTGAGGCTGCACATGCGCGAAGCTGGACTATCGTACCGTACGGAACAGACTTATATTCACTGGATCAAACGCTACATTCACTTTCATAAGCTGCGCCACCCTACTGAAATGGGCCCAGGGGAGATTGAGAGGTTCCTGTCAGAGCTGAGCGTAGAGAGAAATTGCTCGGTAAACACCCAGAGAATCGCATTGAACTCACTCGTGTACCTGTACAAGCGCTTCCTCGGCAGGGACACCGATGCCCTCAACTTCAGTCCGGCACAACAGCCGCGTCGCTTACCGGTTGTGTACAGCCCAGCGGAGATCGGAGCGATTCTCGACCAGCTACAAGGCATTTACCGCCTACAGGTAGAACTGATGTACGGCACTGGCCTGAGGAGTGCCGAGTTGCTTTCATTACGCGTGAAGGATATTGATTTTGGCAGCAACAATATTTATGTACGCGCCGGGAAAGGCAACAGGGATCGAACTACCATGTTGCCCCAGGGCTTGCAGACGGAGCTGCGACGGCAGATTCGGCGGGTGGAACTTCTTCACACCCAGGATCTGGTTAACGGCCTGGGCGAGGTTTTTCTCCCGGATGCATTGGCCCGCAAGTATCCGAACGCCGCACGGGAACTTGGCTGGCAGTACCTGTTCCCCTCAACAATTACCTCTATCGACCCTCGTTCGGGCACCGAGCGCCGCCACCATATGCATGCCTCCACACTGACCAAGCACGTGCGCAAGGCAGTTCGCAGCGCAGGTATCCATAAACCGGCCCGCACTCACGCCTTCCGGCACAGCTTTGCCACCCACCTGCTGGAATCCGGCTATGACCTGCGGACAATCCAGGAGCTCCTGGGCCATTCCGATATTGGCACCACGGAGATCTATACCCATGTAGTGAACCGGGGCGGCCTGGGTGTATTGAGCCCGGCGGATCGTCTCAGGACTGCGCTGCCGTCCGGCTAACTTCCCTGGCGACACCGGCAGGCCATCACGGATCACACTGGCAACCCCACGGCGGCTGTGTGGCCGTCCTGGCACGACTGGCCGGCGGCATGCCAACCTTCCCCTGTCAACGAGACCGTTCTCCACGCTAGAATGGGCGCTGAATCCACCAGCAAGACGTCCCGGATGCCCGTCGAGTTCACCAGCCTGCAGCAACTGCTTGAGCATATCGCCATTACCGCACGAAACCAGGAGCGAGTATCGCTGGACCTGGTGTTGCGCGCGGTCGGTCGGCGCTCCTTTGCCCCGGTGCTGCTGCTGGTGGGCATTATCCTGTTTTCGCCTCTCTCCGGTATTCCCGGGCTCCCCACTACCATGGCGATCCTGGTGCTGCTGGTGACGATTCAGCTCCTGCTGGGCCGCCACCACTTCTGGCTGCCCCAGTGGATGCTGCAACGCTCCATCTCCAAGCAGAAGCTGCTGACAGCGCTGCACTGGCTGGAAAAGCCGGCAGCCTTTATCGATAACTGGCTGAAGCCGCGGCTACGGTTCCTGGTGCGGCGTACCGGCACTTTTGTTATTGCCCTGATCTGCACCCTGATTGCGCTGGCACTGCCGGTCATGGAGGTGGTTCCCTTCTCCGCCACTATCGCCGGCATTGCCCTCGCCGCTTTCGGCCTGGCGCTGGTGGCCCATGACGGCGTCCTGGCACTGGCGGCTTTCTGCCTGACTGCCACCACGCTGGTCACCATTGGGCTCGGTTTACTCTCCGCGGCATAAGCCAGCCCCCACGGTTTTCCCCTTTTGGAAGAATGGCGCACCGATCTACCCTAACTTCTTCGATTTGCGTCAGCCGGGCGCGTCCCGGGCTTGCTTACTCCCGCGGCCTCTCTTACCTTTCTATCTACCTGCCCAGCCGCCATTCCGGCGCAACTCGCATTTCCGGGCTTATTAAAAGAAAAACAGCAGTACGGTTCGTTGATCCCAGTACTCGATGTCCGCTGCCCGCCGGCATTCTGTACGGCCGTGCAGGCTAGTCGGGGCAGGAGCTACAAGGGCTTTTCCGTTTGGTAACCACACCAACCCGCACAACCTTATGAAGGGAGCTGCACCATGAAGTCCGTCAATGAAATGATCGAGGATATCCTTCGCCGCGAGGGTGGCTTTGTCGACCACCCGGCCGATCGCGGCGGCCCCACCCGCTACGGTATTACCCAGAACACCCTGTCCAGTTACCTGGGGCGTGCGGCACAGTACGAGGAGGTACGAAACCTCGATCGGGAGGTGGCCCGGCAGATCTACGCCCGCGATTACTATTACCAGCCGCAGATCGACCAGCTGCCGGAGGAAATACAGCCATTCGTGTTTGATTGCGCGGTCAATCACGGCCCGGGGCGGGCCATCAAGTTTGTCCAGGCGGCCTGCAACCGGACCGGCTATACACCGCTGCTGGTGGTGGATGGCGCAATGGGGCCGAATACCCGGGCGGGTGCAGAGTGGGCCCAGGCGCAGCTGGGGGCGGCCTTTATGCGGGCTTTGCTGGAAGAGCGCCGCGACTTCTACCGCCAGATCGTGGACCGGGATCCGTCACAGGATGTTTTCCTGGCCGGCTGGATGAACCGTGTGAGGGAGTTTGAAGAAGAGATTGCCTGACGGACGTGGCCAAAAGGGGGCGCCGCCCCCTTTCCCGCGCACGCTTCTTACGGCGCAGACGCCTCGCGCTGCGGCAGGCCCAGCCATTCGGGCTTGCGGGTGATCACCGCAATGGCAACCAGGTCGTAAACCCCATGCCAGCTTGCCACCAGGAGGACACTACCCGTCAGCCAGTAGGCCAGCCCCAGTACCAGCCCGAAAGCCAGGGTGATAAAGAAGTACAGCGGGGTCATGGCGTGCAGCAGGGCAAACAGGAGCGAGGCAATCACTATGCCCAGCGCCGGGGAGAACGCCCCGGCCAGCCACTCCTGCAGTAATACCCGAAAGAGCAGTTCTTCCCCCAGCCCCGCCAGCAGCGACACCACCACCATTTGCGGCCAGGTAATCCCGGCCAGGAGGGGTCGTAGCATAGAGACAATCCGCCGCAGGCTGCGGCCGATGGGCAGTGACAGGCGTGTCAGCCACATGGCCAGCGCATAGCTCACAACGCCCCCAAGTGCACCCCAGAACAGCGCTCCATAGCCGGTGTTCCCCGACCAGGAAAACGGCATTCCGGACCAGGCAGTGAGCCCGCCGGCGAGCAACAGCAGCGCCACCTGCATGCGAATCAGCAGGCCGATTCTGGCTGCGTCCGGTGACTCCAGGTACTGCATTGCCCCTCCTTTCGGATATTTCGCAAACACCGGCCTGCACGGCTTTCCCACTATCCTCGCACGAACTGGGTCAGCGTGGGGCCGGTGCCTCAACCGCCACCAGCCGTGCGTGGCCGTTGTCGGTAATTTTCAGGCGCGCGTGGGCGGCCTTGCGCAGGACCTTCTCCAGCCGCAACGCCTCTTCCTTTGGTGCGAAGAACGCCTCGATACCGTAGCGCACACGATAGGCCTCGCCACTGTCCCGGAACCAGCTGCCGCTGACACGGCCACGCAGGAACAGGCCCTCTTCCGGCGGCTCCAGGCCCGCGCCGGCCAGCCGGTACACACCGGATTTGGTCTCCTCGAGAGCGATATACACCACCTCGCCCTGGCGCAGCTCATGCTCGCCAAACAGGGAGGCATCCAGCTCGGAAAAAGGATATTGCAGTCGCGCGTAATTCCCGCGGAACATCGAGCGTGGGTCCACCGGGATGGTTTTCACCAGGATTTCCTCGCCCGTCCACAGCGGCACCTGTGCTTTCAGGTACATGCCCACCAGCACCAGGAACTGGAACAGGATCGCCAGTGCCAGCCCCTTCTTGGCTCTCCGCGTCATGGGCGCTTCTCCCGGTCGGTTTCATCCAGTGCCGCCTGGTAGTGCTTCCAGTAGCGGGCCGCCCCCAGCAACAGCAGTGCGAACAGGGCAAACATTACCGCACCACCAATGTAATCACCGATCAGGTCGATATAGCGCAGGAAGGCAGTCACCAGGATGGCGGCCACGCCGAGGAAGAAGTAGTGGGAAATACCACTGTGAATCCCCCGCACCACCAGCCAGATACCGAAACCGATCATCAGGAAGTTGGCAGCCACCTGGAAGTAAACGGCATAGTCCTCGTTACGCACTGTCGAGACCGCCAGCACTACCAGCCACAGGGCCGCCAGCAGCACTGCCGGGAACACCCTGCGCCCTGCCCTGCGACCCAGCCACACGGTAGCCACGGCGAACAGGAGCAATACCAGCCACATGCCCAGCCGGTGCTGCCAGCCGGCATCCAGCAGTTCCTCCCAGGGCCCGGCAAACCCCAGCACCAGCAGGGAAAGCACCGCGAAACGCAGGCACCACACCGAAATCACCGCGGCGTAATCGCGGGCCACATTGCTTTCCCGTCCGGACAGCCACTGACTGAAAACCGACAGCAGCAGGAACATGGCCGCGGCCACCGCCAGGTTTTCCGCATGCAGGTCAAACAGGTAGAAAGTGCTCTCGTCACGCCACAGCGCCGCCAGCGAATACTCGATCCAGAATCCGGCACTGGCAATCACCAGCAACAACAACAGCACGCTCTGCGGGCCGCGCAACAGCACATACAGCATGGCGATGATAAACAGGGGGAACAGGGCGGGATAAAAGCCGAAACTCACATCCATAAAGAACCACAACAGGCCCAACAGGCCCGCCTGCATGGCCAGCCACGGATTGCGGGTGAGCAACGCGAACGGCAAACACCCCAGTGCCCACCAGAAAATGCCGTCGGGCATATACTCGCCCAGGTGATAGATCTGGGCGATAAGGATGATCGAGGCCCCGAAGAACAGGTTGCCCAGCAGGAACAGCCCGATCCCGCCGCCGGAGTCACCGGAGAGGTAGCGCTTCAGCCCCATCCCCTGGGTGCCCACGGTCAGGCCGATCAGGCCCCACATGCGCACCGCCCGCGGGATATTGTCCCAGTTGGCCCCCAGTAATGTGATCAGCGCGAGGCCAATAAACAGGAAGCCCAGCCCCACCAGCACGTTGTAGCCAAAGCTGCGGTGCCGGGCCTGTTCATAGTCCACGCCATAGCGGCCACAGATTGCCTCCGCCTGGTCCCGGCTGATCAGCCCGTCGTCCACCCATTCGGCGGACTCCCGGGCCAGGTCGTTTTTCAGTAAGCGGATCAGTCGCATGGGCCCTGGGCGGCTCCTGTTGGGTAATTTCTGGGAACACTTCACCCGGACCGAACAAAACGGACGGGATGGTCACGCGCCAGTATCCCACAGGGCCGGCCGGCCACACCACACCGTTAACCTGCCGCAACTGACCAACTATTAACCAGCCGACATTGATTAGACCAGCCTATCAGAGCCATTTAAATAGATTATTTTTATTGATGGGCTGCAACCCATAGTATTTACCTCGTTCCAGACAAACAGACCGCAACATTCACTTGCAACGAGGAGACGACAATATGTCCCGTTACATCGAATCCGAACTGAAACCCTTCCAGGCCAAGGCTTACCAGGCTGGTGACTTCTTCGACATCAGCGACGCCGACGTTAAAGGCAAGTGGGCTGTGTTCTTCTTCTACCCGGCCGACTTCACCTTCGTCTGTCCCACCGAGCTGGGCGACCTGGCTGACAACTACGACGAGTTCAAGAAGCTGGGCGTGGAGATCTACTCCGTATCCACCGACACCCACTTCACCCACAAGGCATGGCACGACACTTCCGAAACCATCGGCAAGATCCAGTTCCCGATGATCGGTGACCCCACCGGCACCATCACCCGCAACTTCGGTGTGATGATCGAGGAGGAAGGCATCGCCGACCGCGGTACCTTCGTGATCGACCCGGAAGGCAAGATCCAGCTGGTGGAAATCACTGCCGGCGGTATCGGCCGCGACGCCAGCGAGCTGCTGCGCAAGATCAAGGCCGCCCAGTACATCGCCGCGCACCCGGGTGAAGTCTGCCCGGCCAAGTGGAAGGAAGGCGAGGAAACCCTGGCCCCGTCCCTGGACCTGGTTGGCAAGATCTAAGCAACTTCCCAATTGATTCCGGCCCCGGCCGGGATCAAGCGGGGCAAGCATGCGGGAGCCCGCCTGCCGGCGAGGCCCACAGAGCCTCCGGGACTGCGACGGCGGGCTGGCTCCCGCACCTCCCCTCTCCCCGAGGGACCAACCCCAAACTTGGCCCGCCCCCCGCGGGCCCTTTTTGAACGAATACACACAGGACACACCGATGTTGGATGCAAACCTGAAAAAACAGCTGGACACCTACCTGCAGAATATCGTCAATCCGATCGAGGTGCGTGTGTCCGGTGACGACTCCCCCAAGTCCGCCGAGCTGGAACAGCTGGCGAACGAAATTGCCGGCCTCTCGCAGAAGATCGAGGCCAGCGCAGGCAATGGCAAACGCACGCCCAGCATGGCCGTGGGCCCGGCGGGCGAAGAGCCCCGGGTAAGCTTTGCCGGCATTCCCCTGGGCCACGAATTCACCTCGCTGGTGCTCGCCCTGCTGCAGGCCGGCGGCCACCCTTCCAAGGCCGACCCGCAGGTGCTGGAGCAGATTCGCCAGCTGCAAGGCGAGTTCCACTTTGAAACCTATATTTCGCTGTCGTGCCAGAACTGCCCGGATGTGGTGCAGGCCCTGAACCTGATGGCGACCCTGAACCCGAACATCACCCACGAGATGATCGACGGCGCACTGTTCCAGGATGAAGTGGAGCAGCGCAATGTCATGGCGGTGCCTTCGGTTTACCTGAACGGAGAGCACTTTGCCCAGGGCCGCATGACCCTGCAGGAAATCGTCGACAAGATCGACACCGGCGCCGCCGAGCGCAAGGCCGCCGAACTGAACCAGCGCGAGCCTTACGATGTGCTGGTCGTGGGCGGCGGCCCGGCCGGTGCCGCGGCAGCCATTTACGCTGCCCGCAAGGGCATCCGCACCGGCCTGGTGGCCGAGCGCTTTGGCGGCCAGGTCATGGATACCGTGGGTATCGAGAACTTTATCTCCGTGCCCTACACCGAGGGCCCGAAACTGTCTGCGGGCCTCGAGCAGCATGTGAAGGAATACGGAGTGGACATCATTACCGAGCAGCGCGCCGCCGCCATCCAGCGCAATAAGATGCTGGAGCTGGAACTGCAGAGCGGTGCCACCCTGGCGAGCCGCTCGGTGATACTGGCCACCGGTGCCCGCTGGCGCGAGCTGGGTGTGCCCGGCGAGGCCGAGTACCGCACCAAAGGCGTGGCCTACTGCCCGCACTGTGACGGCCCCTTCTTCAAGGGCAGGCATGTGGCGGTGATCGGTGGCGGTAACTCCGGTATCGAGGCGGCCATCGACCTGGCGGGTATCGTCAAGCATGTCACCGTGCTGGAATTCGCCGATACCCTGCGCGCCGACGACGTGCTGGTACGCAAGGCGCGCTCGATGGGCAACGTGGATATCATCATGAACGCCCAGACCACCGAGATCCTCGGTGATGGCAACAAGGTCAATGGCCTGCGCTACACCGACCGCGTGAGCGGAGACAGCGTGGACCTGGAGCTGGCGGGTGTATTCGTGCAGATCGGCCTGGTGCCCAATACCGAGTTCCTGCGCGGCAGTGACGTCGCCATGAACCGCGTGGGTGAAATCGAGGTCGACGATCGCGGCACCACCTCGATGCCCGGGGTATTCGCCGCCGGCGACGCCACCACCGTGCCCTACAAGCAGATTGTGATCTCCATGGGCCAGGGCGCCACCGCGGCACTGGGTGCCTTTGACTACCTGATTCGCCATTCCGAAGAAGAGGACGGGTCGGAGGCCGCTGAGAGCGCCGAACCGGAGCAGCTGGCGCAAAGCGCATAACCCGCAGCCATCAATAGGGCAGCCGCGTCCAGCGCGGCTGCCCTTACTTTTTGCCTAAAATTCCCCACCCGGTACGCCCACGGGTCACCATTTCCCCGAAGGCCATTCGCCCTGTTCCTCGCCTCGCCCCCGCGAAGCGACATGTCATGTGGAAAAATCTCACCCGGAATCCATCCTTAGGGACACGGCACCTGAAAACCGGAACGAGATGACTATCTTCTCCAAAAACAACGCCGGCCTGCTGCAGCTCGCGCTGAAGGCCATGGACCTCTATGAGGGCAAAATTGACGGCATTGTGGGCCCCCTGACCCTGACCGCCATCCAGAAAGTCGAGGCACTGGCATTCGACCGCCCAGCGGTAGAGAAGCCCGAACCAGAGGAGCCCGCGGAAAAGACCGACGAGGTCGAGGACATCATCGAGGACCAGGGCGCAAGTATTGAGCATGCGCTGGTCTTCACCCTGAAGAACGAGGGCGGCTATGTCGACCACCCTGCGGACCGCGGCGGCGCCACCAACAAGGGCATCACCATTGGCACCCTGTCCGCCTACCTGGGCAGGGACGTAGGCAAGGCCGAGGTCAAAAACCTGAGTTATGAGACCATCAGGGATATTTACAAGCGCAACTACTGGGATGTGCTGAACCTCGACCATGTCGTCGACCAGAGCATCGCCACCGCCCTGTTCGACATGGGCGTGCTCTGCGGGACGGGCACGGCCGCCAGGCTGTGCCAGGACGTGCTGGATATTCCAGAGTCAAAGAAAATGGATGCCGGCACCCTGGAGGCAATCAACAGGGTCGCCGATGACGAATTTATCCCCGCCTTCATCGACCGGAATAT
Organism: Microbulbifer sp. YPW16; assembly: GCF_021290385.1. Classification (GTDB taxonomy): domain Bacteria; phylum Pseudomonadota; class Gammaproteobacteria; order Pseudomonadales; family Cellvibrionaceae; genus Microbulbifer; species Microbulbifer zhoushanensis. The sequence continues at coordinate 13,051 of NZ_CP089928.1, read as the reverse complement.
CAGGCGGTTTGAAGCCATTGTAAAAAAGCGGCCCTCACAGCGAGTTTTCCTGCGGGGCTGGAAGAACCGCGCCAACCGGCTGCGCACACTGATCGAGACCGATTCCGTGGACGAAAGATCGCCGGAGTCCGTGCCGGACGAACCCATTGGTGACGGTCTCTACACCCTGGCCGACCAGGTCGGTGTGCCACGGGACGATATCAGCAAGATGATCAACTGGCAGAGCAAGCACCATCCCACCTCCAACCCCCGCTACTGGGCGATTTTCAAGATCCGCGAACACTCCCGTAACAAACGCCTGTATGTCTTTGATCGGGTCGCCAGGAAGGTCGAGCGCTTCCATGTCACCCACGGCAAGGGCAGCGACCCCAATCATGATGGAATCGCCACGGAATTTTCCAACCGGCCCGATTCCCATATGAGTTCACTGGGGCTCTGCCGGACCCTGAATGAATACCGCGGGCGTTACGGTAAATCCCTGCGGCTGGAGGGACTGGAGCCGAGCAACAACAATGTATTCAAGCGCGCCATCGTTTTCCACGGTACTCACTACGCAGGTGACGACTGGGTCCGGCGCCACGGCCGCTGTGGACGCTCCTGGGGCTGCCCCGCTGTGGAGCACGCAGTGGCTCCCGGACTGGTGGACAAGCTCAAGAATGGGTCGCTGCTCCTGGTTTGTTGACCGTCACCCGCAGCCAGGCGGCCGCTTCCCCGGATAATACCCGCGTGGCCGGGCCGCTTTCCGGCTCAACCGCATGCGTGTATTTTTCCCTGCTGCCCGGGGGCATTTGCCCCGGTAACCAATAAAAATCCGCACTGGCCCACCGGGACAGGGTAGGTGCCGCAAATTCCGCAACCTTTCACACCACTTTTCATTTACTGCCGACCGGGACGTTGACAAGCGTTGCGCGGGACCGGAAGATCAGCCCGGTTACAAACACTGTTTTGCCTTGCCGGAGCGGTTTGGATATTGTCTTCAGCCAGCCCGGAACCGTTTAAATAACAGGCGATCAAATCCGGAACTTTCCGCCATTCATAACCGCAGGAGCTTTCATGCAAATCAAGCAACTTATTGCCGTACTTGCTGCTTCACTCGGGGGCCTGTCGCAGGCTGCCTTTGCCGACTGGAATGTTGTTACCGACCAATCAGAAATCAGCTTTATGTCGGTCAAGAAAACCACGTTTGCAGAAACGCACAAGCTCAGCAACATCACCGGTGGTATCGAGGATTCCGGCCAGGCAAACATCAGTATCGGGCTCGCCAGCGTTGAAACCGGGGTGCCGATTCGCAACCAGCGGATGCAGTCCATGCTGTTCAATACAGAACGCTTTCCGACTGCCACCGTATCGGCGCAGATCGACAGCGACAAACTCGCCAGGCTCCAGGCAGGGCAAACCTATGCTGCCGAGCTGGAGATGGAACTGTCACTCGCCGGCAGCAAGCAGACTGAGCCTGCCATGGTGCAGGTGACAGGCCTGGAGAATGGCCGCGTCATGGTATCTACGTCGGAGCCCATCATTGTCAACGCCGGCAACTACGAGCTGGTGCAGGGAATTGAAAAGCTGCGCGAGGTCGCTGGCCTTGACGCCATCAGCACGGTAGTACCCGTCACCTTCCAGCTGGTGCTGGACAGGGAGTAAACGGGTGGCGGGGCCCCGCCCCGCCCGTCTCTTTACTGGTACAGCCTGCCCCCAATACCGTACAGTTCCGCGACCACCGCCGTTAACCCGGGATTGTCCAGCTGCCACCTGTTGCACGGCGCCCCTTTCTTCTGCCCTCCCTTCCCTGGTGGCCCTGAAAAAGAGTTGTTGACTTACTGGGCAGCACCTATACACTGGGGGCAGCTAGAAAATCAGCTCCTGTTGACTCCCTCCGGTTTCGAAGCATTAGTCATAATACTCGTTCTGTAGTACCGCAATATCAGCCAATTTTCCGGCGCTCCCGATCCTTACGGGTCGTAATTTTCATGTTTTCTATAGGACTTATATTATGTCTAACGCAGTAAAAGGCACCGTGAAGTGGTTTGACGAATCCAAGGGCTTCGGTTTCATCCAGCAGGAGTCCGGTCCCGACGTATTCGCCCACTACAGCGCCATTTCCGACTCTGGTTTCAAGACCCTGGCCGACGGCCAGCAGGTAGAGTTCAACGTCACCAAGGGCCCGAAAGGCCTGCAGGCTGAGAACATCGTGGTTATCTAAACCCGATCTCCGGCGCGCGGGCCCGGCCTGCGCGGCGGTACCTGAAGGCGCAATATGCGCCGTTAAAAGCAAAGCATTCGCTTTGCTTTTTTTATGCCCCGCTCGCGGCCCACTACCCCCTTGTGCCACCGGCACCAGTGCGGGGCTGCGAGGCGCGGGCATCTTACTGGCGCTCTCCCCCTGCTCGCCACTAACGACCCCTCTCCCGAGTCAACTCAACCGAATTCCTCCCCATAACTGCCCGGATGCGCAAGATGGATCAGGCTCCACTACCGGGTCGCGAGTTATGATGTGCCCATTCAATCCGGGGGAACGGGGAGGCATTGCTTGAATACCAGGAACAGGATCGAAAAGTTAAGGGCATATATTGATGCCAACCTGGACGGCGACCTGGGCCTGGTCCAGCTGAGCCGTGTGGCCCACTTCTCGAAGTACCACCTGCACCGCTGCTTCTCTGCCAGCCAGGGCATTACCCTGGCCCGCTACATCAGCCGCCTGCGCCTGCGCCGGGCCGCCTGGCAGCTGGCGTACCGCCCTGCCCTGTCAGTCACCGACATTGCCCTTGCCGCGGGCTACGGCAGCACTGAGGCATTCTCCCGAGCATTCCAGCGACTTTCCGGCAGCGGCCCCACCAAATTCAGGACACAGCCGGACTGGGCATGGCTGGAAGGGCAGGATCAGCAGACCACAAGCCGCGAGGTTCCTATCGTGAATAACATTAACCAATCGCCGACAGTTGAGTTGGTGCAGTTTGCGCAGGTACTGGTAGCACGACTCGACCACGTCGGCCCGCCACAGTTGCTGGGCGATACCATCCGCAAGTTTATCGCCTGGCGACGGCTGCACGGGCTGTCGCCGGCGAAGAGCCGTACTTTCAACCTGGTCTTTGACGACCCCTCCGCCACCCCGGCAGCGGAGTATCGTTTCAGTCTCTGCGCGGAGACCCGTGGCCCGGTGGATGGCGACGATACCGCCATCTACGCCGATATGATTCCCGGCGGACGCTGTGCGCGGGTACGCCACTGCGGGCCGGACTCCGGTCTGGAGGGGGTGGTGCGGGCACTGTACAGCGACTGGCTGCCCGGCTCGGACGAAGAATTACGGGATTTCCCGCTGTTTTTCGAGCGGGTCAGCTTCTTCCCGGACGTGCCGGAGGCTGAAATGGTGACCGATATTTACCTGCCGCTGGCATAGCCAGCACGGGCCGGCCACTGCACCGCCCCGGCCAGCAACCTGCCGGCAGCGTTAGCCGGTGGATTTTCCGGCGAAGAAGCGCTGGTACATCACCGGCACCACTACCATATTCAACGCCGTGGAACTGATCAGGCCGCAGAGGATGACAATAGCCATGGGCGCCTGGATTTCACTGCCGGGCTGGCCCGCGGCCAGTGCCAGGGGCACCAGCGCAAACGCCGTGGCCAGGGCGGTCATCAGGATGGGAACCAGTCGCTCCTCGGCGCCCTGCCGGATGGCGTCCGCCAGCGCCATCCCCCCGTCCCGCTGCAGCCGCCCGATATGGTCCACCAGGATCACACCGTTGCGCGTGGCAATACCAAACAGGGTGATAAAGCCGATCACTGCCGCAATTGTGACGATGCCGTCGGTGAGCCAGACACCCAGTACTCCGCCAATCAGGGCCAGTGGCAGGTTCAGCATCACCAGCCAGGCTTCACGGGTATTGCCGAAGGCAGCGACCAGCAGCAGGAAGATGCCCACAATCACCAGTGCCCCCAGCAACATCAGCCGGGTACCGGCGGCTTCCGCACTCTCGAACTGGCCACCGTATTCGATGTGGTAACCGGTGGGCAGGGAAATGCTGTCCCCCAGGGCCACGCGGATATCCTCCACCACACTGATCAGGTCGCGACCGGCGACATTGGCCATCACCACCAGCTTGCGCTGTACATTTTCGCGGCTGATGGTGTTGGCCCCGCGTTCACGACGGATATCCGCAATTGCCGCGAATGGCACTCGCGCACCGTTGTCGAGGGTCAACATGGTCTCGCGCAGGGTGTCGATATTGTCCCGGGCGGACTCGGGGAAACGCACCACCAGGTCGAAACTCGCCTGCCCTTCCAGGATCCGGCCCACTTCGGTGCCGGTAAAGGCGGTCTCCAGTGATTCGGCCGCTTCAGCGACTGTCATGCCGTAATTGGCCAGTGCCGGGCGATTGAAATTCACCGCGACAAATGGAATCTCACTCTGCTGCTCCATCGCCACATCCACGGCACCGGGGATCTCCGCTACCCGGGACTCCACCTGCTTGCCCAGGCGACGCAGCTCAAACAGGTCCTCGCCGAAAATCTTGATTGCGATATTCGCCCGCGTGCCGGACAGCATATGGTCGATCCGGTGCGAGATCGGCTGGCCGATCACCACGTTGGTTCCGGGAATGCCGGCAAAGCGTTGCCGCAGGCTCGCCAGCAACTCGTCTTTCTCCCGCTCCTGCATCACCAAAGTGACATCGATTTCGGAGGCGAAAACCTGCTGCGCATGGGGATCCAGCTCGGCGCGGCCGGTGCGGCGCGCGGTGGCCACCACCTCCGGCTGCTCCAGCAGGATCTTCTCCACCCGCTGGCCGATTTCATCCGACGTCTCCAGCGATGTCCCCGGCAGGGTGACCACGCTGATGGTGAGGCTGCCCTCATTGAATTCCGGCAGGAATCCCCGGCCCGCCAACACCAGGCCGGCGATGGCTACCAGCAGCAATGCGGTGGAACCTGCCAGGACACTGCGCCAGTAGCGCATGGCACCGGCCAGGACCGGTCGGTAGCGGGCCTTTAGCCAGCTGATAAAGCGGGTATCGTGATCCTTGTGCACCGGGTCGCTGTTTGGCAACAACAGCAGGGACAACACCGGCGTAACGGTAACAGCGACCAGCAGCGACGCCGCCAGGGCGACCACATAGGCCAGGCCCAGGGGCTCGAGCAGGCGGCCCTCCACACCACTGAGGAAAAACAGCGGCAGGAATACCAGGATGATGATCAGTGTCGCGAAGACAATCGACCCCTCGATTTCGCGGGTCGCCTCGAACACCACGGCGACATTGCTGCGCCGCCCGGCCTCCGGCAGGGCATGGTTTTCCCGCAGGCGCCGCACAATGTTTTCCACCACGATAATGGCATCGTCCACCAGCGCGCCCAGCGCAATGGCCATCCCGCCCAGGGTCATGGTGTTGATACTGCCCCCCAGGTAACGGATTACCAGCACTGCCACCAGCAGTGACAACGGGATTGCCAACAGCGCGATACCGGTTGCCCGCGCACTGAACAGGAAGGCGAACATGATGGCAACAACCAGGATGGCCCCGTCCCGCAGGGCGGCGGCGAGGTTATCGACGGCGACGTTGATGAAATCAGCCTGGCGGAATGCATCTGTCTCAATACGCATGCCCTCGGGCAACGACGCCTGGATATCATCAATCACGGTATCCAGGCGTTTTGTCAGTGCCAGCGTGTTGACGTCGGGCTGTTTCTGGATACCCAGCACCACCGCCGCCTCGCCGCGGTAGGAGCCGGTACCACGGCGCGGCGCCGGGCCGGTCTCGACACTGGCCAGGTCGCGTACCTGCACGGGCACGCCATCGCGGGTGGTCACCACGGCCTGGCGGATATCTTCCAGGCCGCGGGCGCGACCCACACCCTGGATCAAAAACTCCTGGTCGTTCTCGGTGACAAACCCGGCGGATGCATTCTGGCTGGCGGCGGCCACCGCCTCACGCAGCTGGCCCAGGGTAACGCCATAGGCCGCCAGGCGTTCCGGTGTGGCGATCACCTGGAACTGGCGCGTCTGGCCGCCGGTGGGAATCACCTGGGCGACACCCGGCACTGCCAGCAGGCGGCGGCGCACGACCCAGTCAGCCGTGGTCTTCAGGGTCATCTCGTCATGTACATCCGAGGTCAGGGCAATAAACAGGATCTCGCCCATGATCGAGGTAACCGGTGCCAGCACCGGCGACGGCAGGTCCGGAGGCAGCGACGCGCGCACGGTCTGCAGCTTTTCGCTGACAATCTGCCGGGCACGGTAGATATCCATACCCCACTCGAACTCCACCGTAACCACACTGATACCAATGCCGCTGTTGGAGCGCACACGCCGCACGCCGCTGGCACCGTTCATGGCCGTTTCCAGCGGAAAGGTAATCAGCCTCTCGACATCTTCCGGCGGCATTCCGTGCGCCTCCGCCACCACCGTCACCGATGGCGCGGTCAGGTCGGGGAACACATCCACCGGAGCCTTCAGCGTCGTCCAGGTGCCCCAGACGAACAGCAGGGCTGCGCCGGCCAGGATCAGCAGGCGATTCCCCAGGGACCACTGGATTATTCGATCAATCATTCGCTATTCCCAACATCAGTGTGCGTGGCCGTGCCCCACTTCGTCACCACCGACCGATGCCAGCTTGACGAAATAGGCCCCCTTCGAGGCCACCCGCTCACCCGCTGCCACGCCGTCCAGCACCTCGACCATCTCACCGTCGACAATACCCAGCTCCACCGGGCGACGCGCGAATGTCTCACCGCCGGTCTGCACATACACTACGTTGCGACCGCCATCATCAATCACCGCACTGCGCGGGATAGCCAGCCGCGGCTCCGCCGGCGCCGTGAACACGTGCGCGGGCAAGCGTGCGCCGAGAATGGTCGGCCCCAGGGAAACCGGGTACTCGACCGTGACGTGCGCCGTGCGTGTTTTCGGGTCCACGGCAGAACTGACCTGCACTACACGCGCGCCACTGGCTTCATCCAGCACTACCGTGTCGCCCCCTGCAGTTTCTAGCCAGGCGCCACTGGCTGCGGCGACATCGGCGGCAAAGCGTTCCGGCACCGCCAGGTCGAGCCAGCGACGATCCTGCGAGGCAATGCGGAAGACCCGCTCCCCGGCCTGCACGAATGCGCCCGGGCGGGCATTGAACTCGACCACCTCGCCCGCGACCGGTGCACGCAAGGCAATGCCGGCCTCGGCACTGCCGCCCTGGTACTGTTCGACGCGCGCCCTGGCGGCTGCGAATTCTGCCCTGGCGACCTCCAGTTCTTCCCGGGCTTCCACCAGCCGGCGCTCGGCGATCGCGCCCTGCTGGTAGAGTCGCTCCAGGCGCTCGACATCGCGCTTGGCCAGTGACAGTTGCGAACGTGTCCGCTCCATCGCTACCAGCAACTGGCCAAAGTCGGTCTCGCCGCCCAGGCGCGGTACCAGGTATCCCAGCACGGCCCCGCTCTCAACCACATCCCCGGCCCGGGCCATCCCCGCATGGGAGAAATAACCATCCGCGGGTGCCCGGATCTGGGCGCCCGCGTCCGCAGGTGCATCCACGGTGGCAAACGCCGGTACCGACGGGCGCATGGGACGCAGCTGCGCCTCGGTGGAGGCAAATGGGTTGCTCCACTGCTGCTCTTTCAGGTAACTGATGTCACCCTCGGGTTCAGCCTGGCCAACCACCGCCTCTGCCGCCGACGGGTAGACCCGCACCATGCCCAGGTCATGGGTGGCCTGCAGCTCCCCATCCTGCACTTCGATCAGCAGGCGGAATTCCCCCGCGTCACGCGGCTTAACCCCCGGGGTAAAAATGCCGGTACGCGCGGGCTCCCGCACACGGAAACGGGCGGCTATGCTGTCGCCCCGCTTGAGAACCACGTCGACGCGCCCGCTTTCCAGCGGCGCCGAGTCGGCAAGCCGGGTGACATGGGCGGCAAATTTCGAGGTCTGCCCGGCAACCAGGGGCGGGAATTCCACAAACAATTCAGTGGTATCGGTGTAGTCGGTAAAGACCAGGGTCGGCCCCGCATCACCATGGCCATGTCCACCGCCGTCGTGGCCGCCCTCTCCATGAGCGCCTCCTGCCCCATGACCGCCGCTGGGTCCATGTGCATGGCCGTGGCCGCTGCCTTCGGGTTCGCCGCAGGCAGCCAGGCCGAAGCCGAGCGCGGCCAGTGCCAGCGCCCGGACAAGGTTTTTAGTGCTCATGCTCGGAATCGTCATCATGGCTGTGTTCGTGGGAATCTTCCTCTGCGGCTTCTTCAGTGGTGTCGTCCTCGTGGGTGTGCGTTGCTTCACCGTGCTCGTGGCCTTCTTCCTCGCCGGACGCACCCTCCTCTGCTGGCGCACCGGTTTCAGCTTCTTCACCGTAAAACGCCTCGGTCTCGGTTTCGTCGTGGGAGTGGGCCCCGTCGCCGTGGTCGTGCGCGGCATCATGGCCCTCGCCATAAGAGGCGTCGTCGTGGCCATGTCCGCCCTCTTCGTGGGCGTGGCCTGACTCGCCTTCATGGGGATGCCCGTGATCATCGTCCTGGCCACAGGCGGACAGCAGGAACGCGGAAAATGCGATGGACAGGATCAGTGCAAGCTTGTTCATAATTCACCTTTTATCAGTTGGAGTTGGATGTAGGACTGTCGCGCAGCGCGCGCGCGGCGCACCGCCTCGCGCTGCGCAGAAAGTTCAGTGCGGTGGGCATCGATCAGTTCCAGGACACTGACCTCACCCGCGTCATAGGCGCTCTCCGCAATCGATACCAGCGACCTGCCGGCAGAGGCTTCGCGCGCGGTAATTGCGGCACGCCGGCGGGCGCGCAGTTCCCGGAGTACGGCCCGGGTCTCCGCCGCGAGGCGTGTCTCGAGCAGCGCGCGCTCAGCCTGCAGTTGGTGCGAGCGGGCAGACTGCGCCCGCGCCTCGCCGGAACCGTTATCAAACAACGGCACTTCCACCCCCAGGGACAGCAGCTGGCCGTCGGCAGATACCTCGGGATCCTCAAATTCACGGCGCCCCACCCCCAGGGTCAGCTCCGGCCAGCGGCGGCGTTGCTCAGCCCTGGCGGAGAGGGATGCGGCCTGTACTTCTGCTTCCAGCGCCTGCAGCATCGGATGCCCGGACAGTACAGTCGCCAGCTCCACCGAGCCAGCTGCCGGAGGGAGGAGCCCGCCGGCCAGCGGCATCGGTTCGGACCCGAGCAGGCTGAACAGGCGGTCCGCTGCCGATTCCGCCGCAGCCCGGGCGTCCAGCGCCTCACCGCTGACCAGGGCCAGCTCTTTCTCCAGCCGCAGGGCATCAAACTGCGAGGCATCACCCGCCCGGGCGCGGCTGGCAACTGCCCCGGCCAGCTGTGCCAGCCGATCACGCCAGCCGCTCACCGCAGCGGCCTCACGCTCGGCTGCAACCGCGGCGTAGTAGAGGCGACGCATCTCGGCCACCAACTCACGGCGTTTCAGGTCGACGCGGGCGTTTTCCGCCTGGCGCTCACTGGCTGCCGCATCACGCTCCAGCCCGTGTACGCCGGCAATATTGAAGCGCTGGGTCAGCCACAGGTAGCGCTCTTCTGCCGTGCCGCTGTCCAGGTCGAGGCCTTCATTGCTGTATTCAATTTCCGGGTTCGCCCAGCGTCCCGCGGCCTCGGCGCGCCCCGCCGCCGCTTCACGCCGTGCGTCCAGCAAAGTGGCGATGTCCGGTTGCGCCAGCCCGCGCCGCACGGCCTCGGCCTCCGTGAGTCCGGGCGCGGCACGCACGGCCCCGGCGGCCAGGATCGCACCGATCAATAGAAGCAATCGCATGAAATCAGTGTCCCGTGAGAAGTCCGAGCAGGGTCTCCAGCTCGTGGTGCGCGCCAGCCGATAACAGCGCCAGGGCACAAATGGCAGCGAGCAGAATTCCAGAAAAAACACGGCCATTCCCTCTGCTCTCAATGGGACACAGCAATCGCTCGATACGCATCACGGCGTCGGCCCCCGCCACCGACAGCCCGGGCATTACCTCGCCACGTTGCAGGCGGAAAACCTTGAGCAGGGTTGCGGCGACCGCTTCCCGGCCGAAGCGGCCCGCAACCCGGTCATCCGCGCTTTCCTCCATCCCCTGGCGCCACTCGCTGCGCAGGCGGGACGCGGTAGCCGGCAGCTGGAGCAGCAGCAGGATTTCGAATACCCCGTTGTAGAGAAGGTCCCGCGCGCGCACGTGGGACACTTCATGCGCAACCACGATGCGCCGCTCCCGCGCTTCCAGCCTGTCGAGCAGGCCCCGTGACAGGATCACGCGCGGCGAAAATGTGCCCGCAGTGACGGCAAAAGGACTGTGATCCTCAACGGTGTGTATTTTGCGATCGGGACGGCGTCCCTCTACCAGCCGCAGCAGGCTGCGAATATGTTTGCCCGCCCGGTACTCCCGGCAGGCAAAGCCGACGATGATGTAGCTGATACCTGAGAGGAGCAGCACAGCCGCAACGAACTCGACAAGCCCGAGATCAATGGCCGGCAGGTGCCTGAAACAGAGATGGGGATGCCCCGGGCCGTGGTAGATACAGTGATCCACCACCCAGCCCAGGGACTTGCCCAGTGCCGTCGTGGCAACCGCTGCGACCAGGGCGGCCATGGCCAGCAGAGGCAGGGCGGCAAGGGTAAAACTGTGGCGACGACGTGCCAGTGGCGACAGGCCCTCGCGGAAAGCAAAACGGGAAACCAGCGCACTGGCCAGGCACCCCATGGCCCAGCCGCCCGCTGCCAGCAGGACAAACAGCCAGGCCAGGGAAAGAATCGCGTTCATTGGCCACGCCTCCCCTGGCGGCGCTTGCGCAACTCCTCTTCAAGGCGTTCCAGGCTGGATTCATCGATATCCTCGGCGGCATCCACAAAGGCCGCCAGGGAGGAAACCGCATCGCCACCAAAGCGACCGAGGGTCTCGCGGATATAGGAGGCAATCAGTCGCTCCCGCTCGACGCTGGCGGTGTAACGATAGGCATGGCCGCGCTTGCTGCGCGTGAGCAGCTCCTTGCGATGCAGTCGCTCGAGGGTGGACTGCACGGTATTCAGGGAGATACCCCGCTGGCGACCAATGCGCTCATGCACCTCCTTCGCCGAGCACTCCGGTGTCTCCCAGGTGATCTCCAGTACTGCCACCTCCAGGTCCCCGAGTGCGGGGGTTGGCTTCGAGGTTGCGCCCATGTCGCCTCCTGCATTCCAGCAATACCCACAGTGTATTGGCCCAAAAAACCGATCGTCAATCGGTTTTTAACAGGAAAGCCTGGGTATGAGCGCCAGGGCCGCCGGAGCGCCGGGCGCAAAAGACGCCAGTTGCGTTCTGGGGTAGCATGTGGACCACAAGATCCATAACAGATTCAGGCCGGAGGTTCCTCGTGTCCCGATTGTCCCTTGCTACCGCCCTATTCTCCTCAATGGCTGTCGCCACCCCAGTCGTCGCACAGCCCGCAACCGACTCTGCGCTGCTGGAACAGATCCGGCAGGACGTGTCCGCAGAGCGAATCGAGAAGGGTATCCGCACGCTGGTTGGCTTCGGCACCCGCCACACCCTGTCAGAGACCAAATCTGACACCCGGGGGATTGGCGCGGCCCGTCGCTGGGTCCACGACGAGTTCCAGCGTATCAGCGACGCCTGCGACGGCTGCCTGGAGGTCTATTACCAGTCAGACTTCGTCGAGGGGGAAAAGCGCATTCCCGAGCGCACGGAAGTGGTCAATGTGATTGCCGTGCAGCGCGGCACCGTGGACCCCGGCCGTTATGTGATCATGTCCGGCGATATCGACTCCCGGGTTTCTGACCCCATGGACTACACCTCGGACGCACCGGGAGCCAATGACAATGCCTCCGGCCTCGCCGGCGCCCTGGAGGCCGCGCGGGTGCTGAGCAAGCACAAGTTTGCCGGCTCGATCGTCTACGCCGGGCTCTCCGGCGAGGAACAGGGCCTGTTCGGCGGCAAGATCATGGCGGCTGCGGCAAAGGAAGGCGGCTGGCGTATTACCGGCGTGCTGAACAATGACATGATCGGCAATATCGAGGGCATCAATGGTGTGATCAACAACACCACCGCGCGGGTGTTTATGGAAGGTACCCGCATGAACGAGACTGCCGATGAGGCCCGCGCGCGCCGTTTCTACGGTGGCGAGGTGGACTCCCCCTCCCGCAACCTGGGGCGCTACGTACACCGTATCGCCGAGGACTATATTCCCAACCTGGACGTGATGATGATCTATCGCCTGGACCGCTTCGGTCGTGGCGGCCACCATCGCCCGTTCAATGACCTGGGCTATCCCGGCGTGCGTATCATGGAAACCAACGAGAACTACAACCGCCAGCACCAGGACCTGCGCACTGAGGACGGCATCCGCTACGGCGATGTGATCGAGGGGGTAAACTTCGAGTATGCCGCCAAGCTTACCGGCCTCAACGCACTCACCATGGCCGCCCTGTCCAGGGCCCCGGCGCCGCCGGCGGATGTCACCATCGAGGGCGCGGTGTCCCCCGATACCACCCTGAAATGGAAAGCAGCGGGCAACGGGAATGAAGATATCCTGGCCGGCTACAAGGTCTACTGGCGGCTGACCTCTGAACCCACCTGGACCAACAGCCGCTTTGTCGGCAAGGTGGATGAGTACACCCTGGAGAATATTGTGATCGACAATTACTTCTTCGGTGTTGCCGCCGTAAGCAGGGACGGCTTCGAGAGCCCGGTGGTTTTCCCCGGCCCCGCCGGATCTTTCTACCTGGATGGACCAAAACGGGACTGAGTCTCGACAGACTGATACCCGCCCGTTTCCCCTGCCGCGCCGGAACTGCGCTCGCGCGGCAGGGGCACCACTCCCCGCACGTTGCCTCGCCGGGACCGCACTCCCATCCCCCCTCCCTGCCATACCATCACAGCTGCCGCCGGGCTCACCCGCTGGATTGATGACTATCATTGGGAAGTGTCACCCCGCCCGCAGGAACCGCCCTGCGAGTATTGCCATTTGACGCGCCCTTTGGGCACCCCTGTGACAGGAGAAAGCTTTATGGGAACCGGACCAGTCACCACAGGCAACAGGACAGTCCATCACGCAGTCGCGATAATTACCCTGCTGCTGGTCACTGCCGGCGCCAATC